>NZ_JAHUXA010000021.1 GCF_019218745.1 Enterobacter sp. ENT03 | reverse complement strand
GCGAAGCTGATAATCGGGGCGATGATGCGTAAACTTGCCCAGGTGGCGTATGGCGTCCTGAAATCAGGACGCCCGTTCGATGCCACGCTGCATGAGGAAAATGCTTGCATGGCATAACAGTATCTACAGGTTTAAGTTGTGCCGGGTGGCGCTGCCGCTTATCCGGCCTACAGGTTTCAGTTGTGCCGGGTGGCGCTGCCGCTTATCCGGCCTACAGGTTTCAGCCGTAGGCCCGGCAAGCAACGCGCCGCCGGGCACCTTCCCACAACACTAAATCGCCACTAAATGCCTTACCCCCTGCGCCTCCATTTCATGCCCTTTCCCTGCCTGAACAATCGCCCCGCGCGACATCACCAGATAATTATCCGCCAGCTCGGCGGCAAAATCGTAAAACTGCTCCACCAGTAAAATCGCCATATCGCCCCGGTTCGCCAGCCCGCGGATCACCGCGCCGATCTCCTTGATCACCGACGGCTGGATCCCCTCGGTTGGCTCATCAAGGATCAATAACTGCGGGCGACATGCCAGCGCGCGGCCAATCGCCAGCTGCTGTTGCTGCCCGCCGGAAAGATCGCCGCCCCGCCGCTGCTTCATTTCCCGCAGCACCGGGAACAGGGAATAAATCTCATCCGGTACGGATTTCGCGTCGCTGCCGGAAAAGCGTGACAGCCCCATCAGCAGGTTTTCTTCCACCGTCAGGCGCGGAAAAATCTCCCGTCCCTGCGGCACATACGCAATCCCCTGCTGCACGCGCTGATGTGGCTTTGCGTTATTAATCAGCGTGCCCTGCCAGTGAATGGTGCCGGATTTCGCCGGGATCAGCCCCATCAGGCATTTCAGCAGCGTGGTTTTCCCCACGCCGTTGCGCCCCAGCAAACAGGTGATTTCACCCGGCGGGGTGTCGAACGATAAGCCGCGCAGAATATGACTGCCGCCGTAGTACTGCTGTAAGTCTTTAACCTGCAACATGATCAGCGCCCCAGATAAACGTCGATAACCTGCTCGTTCGCCTGCACCTGCGCGAGCGAGCCTTCTGCCAGTACCTGGCCCTGATGCAGCACGGTCACATGATCGGCAATGGTTTCCACAAAGCCCATATCATGCTCCACCACCATCAGCGAATGCTTGCCCGCAAGCGCCCGGAACACCCCGGCGATATACTCGGTTTCCGCATCCGTAAGCCCCGCGGCGGGTTCATCAAGCAGCAATAAATGCGGCTCCTGCACCAGCAGCATGCCGATCTCCAGAAACTGTTTTTGCCCGTGGGACAACAATCCCGCCGGTCGCTGCTGATGCACGCTAAGACGCAGCAGCTCCAGCACCTCATCAATGCGATCGCGCTGCTCGCCATTCAGTTTCGCCCGTAAACTGTGCCACACCGATTTATCGGTTTTCTGGGCGATCTCCAGATTCTCCAGCACGCTCAGCGCTTCAAACACCGTCGGTTTCTGGAATTTACGGCCAATACCCGCGCGGGCGATCTCCACCGGCGACAGGTCCAGCAGGCTGATGGTCTGATCGTAAAACACCTGTCCGCTCTGCGGCCGCGTCTTGCCGGTGATCACATCCATCAGCGTGGTTTTTCCCGCCCCGTTGGGGCCGATGACACAGCGCAGTTCGCCCACGCCAATGGACAGCGATAAGTCCGTCAACGCGCGAAAACCGTCAAAGGTGACGTTGATTTTTTCCAGCTGCAACACCGGATCGGTGGTCTTTCGATAGCGATCCTGCGGCAGCGGCTGGGTAAAGAGCGCATCAGTCATGCTTCCTCCGTTGAATAAGGCCGATCACGCCACGCGGCAGGAACAGCGTAACCAGAATAAACATCAGGCCGAGGAAAAAGAGCCAGAAGTCCGGGAAGGCCACGGTAAACCAGCTGCGCGCGCCGTTGACGATCCCCGCGCCGAGGATCGGGCCGATCAGCGAACCGCGCCCGCCCAGCGCCACCCAGATCGCCGCTTCGATGGAGTTGGTCGGCGACATTTCGCCGGGGTTGATGATCCCCACCTGCGGCACATACAGCGCCCCCGCCAGCCCACAGAGCACCGCTGACAGCGTCCAGACGAACAGCTTAAAGCCGCGCGGATCGTAGCCGCAGAACATCAGGCGGTTCTCCGCGTCACGCACCGCCGTCAGCACACGGCCAAACTTGCTGCGGGTTAACAGCACGCCCACCAGCAGCGTGGCGGCCAGCAACAGCACGGTGGCGATAAACAGCCCGATGCGCGTGCCGGTAGCCGACACCGGAAAGCCCAGCAGCGTAGTGAAACCGGTAAAGCCGTTGTTGCCGCCAAAGCCGGTTTCGTTGCGGAAAAACAGCAGCATCCCGGCGTAGGTCAGCGCCTGCGTCATAATCGAAAAGTAGACGTCTTTAATGCGCGAGCGGAAAGCGAACCAGCCAAACACCAGCGCCAGTAGCCCCGGTACGAGGATCACCAGGCACAGCGCCCAGGCAAAATACTGCGTACCCGCCCAGAACCAGGGCAGCTCCGTCCACGACAGAAACGACATAAAGGCCGGCAGCCCGTCGCCGGTGGCCTGGCGCATCAGATACATGCCCATCGCGTAGCCGCCGAGGGCGAAAAACAGCCCGTGCCCCAGCGACAGCATTCCGGCATAACCCCACACCAGATCCAGCGCTACCGCGACCACCGCGTAACAGAGGATCTTACCGATCAGCGTCAGCGTGTAGGTGGAGATCGCCAGCGGGTGCGTGGCAGGCAGCAAAGCGAGAAACGGCAGTGCCAGCAGCGCCATTAAAATCAGCCCGGACAGCAGCCCGGTCAGGCGTGGCGCGCGTCGGGCCAGGGTCAGCGTTAGTGGTTGGCTCATCAGTCAATTACCCGCCCTTTGAATGCAAATAACCCCTGCGGCCGTTTCTGGATAAACAGCACGATCAGGACCAGAATGGCGATTTTCGCCAGCACCGCGCCGGTCTGCGGCTCCAGCACTTTGTTGAGCACGCCCAGGCCCAGCGCCGCCACCACCGTGCCCGCCAGCTGACCGACGCCGCCGGTGACCACCACGAGGAAGGAATCGATGATGTAGCCCTGCCCCAGTTCCGGGCCAACGTTGCCCAACTGGGATAACGCCACGCCGCCCAACCCGGCAATGCCGGAGCCGAGGCCGAACGCCAGCATGTCCACGCGCCCGGTCGGCACGCCGCAGCAATCTGCCATGCGGCGGTTTTGCGTCACCGCTCGCACGTTCATGCCGAGACGGGTTTTGTTGAGCAGCAGCCAGGTGAGGGTCAACACGCCCGCCACAAAGAGGATCACCGCCAGCCGGTTGTACGGCAGCACCAGATTCGGCAGGACCACCCAGCCGCCGGAGAGCCAGGCCGGGTTCGCCACTTCGAGGTTTTGCGTGCCAAACAACATGCGTACGCACTGGATCAGCATCAGGCTGATCCCCCAGGTGGCGAGCAGGGTTTCCAGCGGTCGGCCATAGAGATGGCGGATAATGGTGCGCTCAAGGACCATGCCCACCGCGGCGGTGATAAAGAACGCCACCGGCAGCGCCACCAGCGGATAGAACGCCAGCCACTCCGGGGCCACGCGCGAAAACAGATCCTGCACCAGCCAGGTGGAGTACGCGCCGATCATCAGCATCTCGCCGTGGGCCATATTGATCACCCCGAGCAGGCCATAAGTGATCGCCAGTCCTAATGCCGCCAGCAGCAGGATCGAGCCGAGCGAAATACCACTGAATGCCTGCCCCAGCCACTCGCCCCATTTCAGTCGCTGCTGTACCTGTGCCAGACTTTCCGCCGCTGCGGCGCGCACGGCGGGATCAGGCTCTGCCTGCGGCTGCGTCAGCCGCATCAGACTGGCCTGCACCTGCGGATCGCTGGCTTCGCCCAGCAGCGTGACTGCTTCCAGTCGTTTTTCTGCCCGACTGTCCGCCAGCTGTAAATTCGCCACCGCAATCGCCAGCGCAGTATGCACCCGCGCATCCTGTTCGGCCGCCAGCCGTGCGCTGAGCAGCGGCAACTGATCGGCCTGCGCGCTGGCCTGGAGCGTCAGCGCCGCCTGAAGTCGCACGGAGGCGTCCGGGCTGACTAACTGATGCGAGGCCAGCGCGCTTTTGATCAGCCCGCGCAGCCGGTTATTGAGGAAGATTTTTTTGACGCTGCCCACCGGGGCGGCATCGCCTTCCAGCGGGATAAATTTGTCACCCGCAGGCGTAAACAGCTGACCGCGCGTATCCGTCACCACCTCCGCCTCATTGAGCGTTTGCAGGAACGCCAGCCGGGAGGCATCAGGTGCGGCGGCCCACTGCTGGAGCAACTGGATCTGCTGTGCGCGGCTGGCCTGACCGTAATCAGCGGCAGGCCCGGCGTGCGCGGGGATTGCCATCAGCAGACCGCTTAAAAGAAGACAGCCCAAAGCCGGGAGAATTTTCATCATGTCACTGTTTTCCGGATGAGTTCAGCCACGGCGCGGGGCTACTCGTCTTGCCCCGCGCCTCGGGCCTGCGGGAATTATTTCCCGCCGGTTTTCACCGGGTGATCCGGCTTTTTGTCGTTACCGGCAATGTACGGGCTCCACGGCTGGGCGCGAACCGCCTGCTCCGTCTGCCACACCACATTGAACTGACCGTTATCTTCGATTTCGCCAATCATCACCGGTTTGTGCAGGTGATGATTGGTGGCGTCCATGGTCAGGGTAAAGCCGCTCGGCGCAGCGAACGACTGGTTCGCCATCGCCGCGCGCACTTTATCCACATCGGTGGTGCCTGCTTTTTCCACCGCCTGCGCCCACATATGAATGCCGACATACGTGGCTTCCATCGGATCGTTGGTCACGACGGTATCGGCGTTCGGCAGCTTGTGCGCTTTGGCATACGCCCGGTAATCGGCAACAAATTTGGTGTTCACCGGATTGCTGACCGATTCAAAGTAGTTCCACGCCGCCAGATGCCCGACCAGCGGTTTGGCATCGATCCCGCGCAGTTCTTCTTCACCCACCGAGAAGGCCACCACCGGCACGTCCGTCGCCTTGATGCCCTGGTTCGCCAGCTCTTTGTAGAACGGCACGTTGGAGTCGCCGTTGATGGTGGAGATCACCGCCGTTTTGCCACCGGCAGAGAATTTTTTGATGTTGGAGACAATGGTCTGGTAGTCGCTGTAGCCAAACGGCGTGTAGACCTCTTCGATGTCCTGATCCTTCACGCCTTTGCTGTGCAGGAAAGCACGCAGGATCTTATTGGTGGTGCGCGGATAGACGTAATCGGTGCCGAGCAGGAAGAAGCGTTTCGCGCCGCCGCCGTCTTCACTCATCATGTATTCCACCGCCGGGATCGCCTGCTGGTTCGGCGCGGCACCGGTGTAGAAGACGTTTGGCGACATCTCTTCGCCTTCATACTGCACCGGGTAGAACAGCAGCCCGTTCAGCTCCTCGAAGACCGGCAGCACCGATTTACGCGATACCGACGTCCAGCAGCCAAACACCACCGCCGCTTTATCCTGGGTCAGTAACTGCCGGGCTTTTTCCGCGAACAGCGGCCAGTTGGAGGCCGGATCGACCACCACTGGCTCCAGCTGTTTACCCAGCACGCCGCCTTTGGCGTTGATCTCGGCGATGGTCATCAGCGCCATGTCTTTCAGCGGCGTTTCAGAGATCGCCATGGTCCCGGAGAGGGAGTGCATGATCCCCACTTTAATGGTGTCTGCTGCGTATGCCTGTAGAGAAAAGCCCATGCTCAAAAAGGTGGCGGACAGGGCAAATGCTTTCAGTAACGAACGTCTTTTCATAACTAAACCCCTAAATGGTATTGAGTGAGTGTTGTTGTTGGCTACGGTGAAACGGGTTGCAAACTGGCCTGCTGGAGCATGTGTAGTGTGATTTTTCTGACCTCGGCTTTGCTTTGGGAAATGTGTGCGGTGAGCAGCTGTTGCGCCTCCCCGGTGTTCTGATCCTCAATGGCCTGCAAAATGCGCGCGTGCTCGTTGTAGGTCGCGTCGACGCGATCCTCGCGGGTGAAATCGAGGTGACGAATAATGCGCATCTTCTCCGTCAGCTCAACGTGTACCCGCACCATTTCGCTGTTGCCGGTGCTCTGCACCAGCGTGGTGTGAAACTGCTCGTCCATCAGCGACAGCGCTTTGCCTGGCGTCATACGCGGCGCGGCGATCCAGAACGCCGTGAGCGGCGCGAGATGCTCTGAACAGCGTCCCGGCGGCATGCCGCACAGGCGACGCACCGCTTCCCGCTCCAGCACGATGCGAAAGTCATACAGCGCTTCGTAGTAGGTAAAATCAAACGGCCGCACCTGCCAGCCGCTGCGGGAATAGACCTGCACATAGCCCTCGTGCTCCAGCCAGAACAGCGCCTGACGTACCGGCGTGCGGCTGGCGGACATGCGGGCGGAGATCTCGCTTTCGCTGAAATGCTCGCCGGGCATCAGGCGGAAATCGAAAATCTCGTTTTTCAACGCCTGATAGATGCGCTCCGCCAGCCCCGCGCTGCGCGTTTTGTCGTTTTTACCGCTCGCCGCCATTTGCATCGTGAGTTACTCCAGCCACAGCAGGGTGTCGCCGGGATTGACCGGACGGCCAGGCTTACAGCCAAGACGCTTCACGCGGCCCGCCTGCGGGGAGACGATCGCCAGTTCCATCTTCATGGCTTCGACGATGACCAGCGGTTGCCCGGCGGTCACCTCGTCGCCCGGCTGCACCAGCACTTTCCAGATGTTGCCGCTCATGTCGGCCATCACCGGCTGGGCGTCGTCGTCAATGACCTCCTCGGCGACCGGCGCGATTTCCTGATTGCTGTCGTCATCAAGCTGCCAGCGCTCCACTTCCGCCTCAAAAGCAGCGGCCTGATGCTGGCGGAAACGGCTGATGTCATCGGCGTTGTCGTCCAGGAATTGCAGATGGGCCGGGAAATCAAACACCGTTTCTTCAATGCGCACCGTGGCACGGCCTTCGCGGAAATCCTCCCGCAGCCGATCCAGCTCTTCTTCGCTGACCGGGTAAAAACGCACCTGGTCGAAGAAGCGCAGCAGCCAGGGTTCGCCGGCGTTGAACTGGTCGTTTTTCAGGAACTTGTTCCAGATCGGCAGCGTGCGCCCCACCAGCTGATAACCGCCGGGGGAATCCATCCCGTAGATGCACATATACATGCCGCCGATACCCACCGTGCCTTCGGCGGTAAAAGTACGCGCCGGGTTGTATTTGGAACTTAACAGCCGGTGACGGGGATCGACGGGCACCGCGCAGGGCGCGCCGAGATACACGTCGCCGAGGCCGAGGATCAGATAGCTGGCGTCAAAAATCGTCTCTCTGACCGCTTCGCGGCTGTCGAGGCCGTTAATGCGCTGAATAAAATCGACGTTGTTCGGCAGCCACGGGGCGCTGGCGCGCACCGTATCCTGATAACGGCTGACGGCATCAAGGGTGGCGCGATCTTCAAAGGCCATCGGCAGATGCACGATGCGCGACGGCACTTTCATCTGGCTGACGTCACCCGTACGCGATTCGGTTTCCAGCAGCAGCGCCACCAGCGCCTGCTGGCTGATAAGCTTGCTGTCATAACGCACCTGCAAAGAACGCACGCCCGGCGACAGCTCTTTAATGCCCGGATGGGCCAGCTCACGCAGCTGCGCCATGATCAGGTGCACGCGCAGACGCAGCGCCAGGTCGAGCACGTTGTCGCCATACTCGATGAGAAGGTAGTTATCCCCCGCCTGGCGATAAACAATGGCCGGAGCACCCGCGGATGCCGGTAGCGACACCAGCGCTGCCGCTGACACGCCGTTGCGCTCCGCCAGCGTCGGCACCTCAAACGCAGGCAGCGGGCTGGTTTGCAGCGAGTCGATAATGCGATCCATGGCGTTTTCCCGCGCCACCGCTTCCTCAATACTCATCGGCCAGAAACGGATGCGGTCGCCGGGTTTCACCTGGCCCACTTTCCACAGCTCGGCTTTGGCGATGGTCACCGGGCAGACAAAACCGCCGAGGCTCGGCCCGTCGCGGGTGAGGATCACCGGGAAATCGCCGGTAAAGTTAATCGCGCCAATGGCATATTCGCAGTCGTGCACGTTCGAGGGATGCAGCCCGGCCTCGCCGCCGTTGGGCCGTGCCCAGCCGGGTTTAGGCCCCACCAGCCGCACGCCGAGGCGGTTGGAGTTGTAGTGCACCTGCCATTCGCTGGCAAAGAAGTCGTCGATGGACGCCTGGGTGAAGAAATCCGGCGCGCCGTGCGGACCGTAAAGCACGCCGATGCGCCACTCATCGCCATAGGTCGGGATCAGCACCGGTGACAGCCCCTGCGGCTCGCTCACCGGCGCGGGGGTGGTGCAGGCGATCAGCGCCGGACGGGAAATGGGCAGCAGATCCGCCACGCTGAGGGTGCGCCCGGCGTGACCGCCAAACTGCCCCAGCGCGAACGTGGAGCGGCTGCCGAGATATTCCGGCACGTCGATGCCATTGCGCACGGCCAGATAACCGCGACAACCGCTCTGCGCCCGGCCCAGCGTCAGCGTCTGCCCCGCCTGCACCGTTACCGGCTGCCACAGGGGAACCGCGTCGCCGTCCAGCGTGGCCTGACAGTCTGCGCCAGTCAGCGCAATCACCGCCGCGGCATGAAAACGCAGCACCGGGCCTTGCAGGGTAAACTCCAGCCCCGCCGCCGCGTCGTGGTTGCCGACAATACGGTTCGCCAGCCGGAAAGCAAAATCATCCATCGGGCCGGAGGGCGGCACGCCGATGTCCCAGTAGCCGAGGCGTCCCGGATAATCCTGCACGCTGCTCCAGGTGCCGGGTTGCAGCACTTCAATCACCGCGCTCTCCACCGTTACGCTGTCCAGCATCCGCGTCCAGACATTGCCCTCCACGAAGGCGTCGCTGGCGGTGATCTGCCGCAGATAATCGAGGTTGGTGGCGATACCGTGCAGGCGCGTGGCGTTCAGCGCCTGCTGAAGTTTTGCCAGCGCCGCTTCGCGGGTTGGCGCGTGGACAATCAGCTTGGCGATCATCGGATCGTAAAACGCCGAGACCTCGCTGCCGGTGATCACACCGGTATCAATCCGCACGTCCGGCGGGAACACCACTTCGGTCAGCACGCCGGGGCTGGGCTGGAAGTTTTTCAGCGGGTTTTCCGCGTAAATACGCACTTCGATGGCCACACCCTGCGGCGCCTGTGCCAGTCGCGCCCAGTCGATGGACTCTCCGGCGGCGACACGCAGCATGCACTCCACCAGATCCAGCCCGGTGACGCACTCGGTCACCGGATGCTCCACCTGTAAGCGGGTGTTCACTTCGAGGAAATAAAAGGCGTCCTGCGCGCTGTCATAGATAAACTCCACCGTTCCCGCGCTGCGATAGTTCACCTGTTTACCCAGCTGTACGGCGGCGTTCAGCAGCGCCTCGCGGGTGGCTGGCGGCAGATGCGGCGCGGGCGTCTCCTCCACCACTTTCTGATTGCGGCGTTGCAGGGAGCAGTCGCGCTCGCCGAGGGCCACCACGTTGCCGTTGCCATCGCCAAAAATCTGCACTTCGATATGGCGCGCGCGATCGATGCAGCGTTCGAGGAACACCCCCGCATCACTGAAAAACTGTTCTCCCAGACGGCGCACGCTTTCCCACGCCTGCGCCAGCGCCTCATCGTCGGCGCAGCGCGTCAGGCCGATGCCGCCACCGCCCGCGGTGCTTTTCAGCATCACCGGATAGCCGATCATCGCCGCAGCACTCTGCGCCTCCGGCAGGGAATTGAGCAGCCCGGTGCCCGGCGTCATCGGCACGCCTGCGGCGGCGGCCAGTTCACGGGCGCGGTGCTTGAGGCCGAACTCGCCGATCTGCTCTGCGGTCGGGCCGATAAAGACGATCCCGGCGCTGTCGCAGGCGGCGGCGAACGCCAGGCTTTCGGAGAGAAAACCGTAGCCGGGCCAGATGGCCTGCGCCCCGCTCTCCTGCGCGGCGGCAATGATGTTGTCGATGCGCAGATAGCTGTCACTGGCTTTTTCACCGCCGAGGGGCAGTGCCACATCCGCCTGTTTGACGTGTTCGGCGTTTTTGTCGGCGTCGGAATATACCGCCACGCTGGTGATGCCGAGGCGCTTCAGGGTGCGGATAGCGCGGCAGGCAATTTCGCCGCGGTTAGCGATAAGAACGGTATTAAACATGGCGGGTCTCCTTGCGGGCGATCCAGTTGCGCCAGCCTGCAAATGCGGTAATGTCCGTGGCATCAGACAGCGCTGCCGGTTCACAAATAAAGCCTTTCACCAGACGGCCATCACTCAGCTCCAGCGTGCCGATGCCGAGCGGCGGCGGGATCTCCGCAACGAATTCGCCGAAGCGGGCCAGCGGGATGTCCCACAGCTCCACCTCAATGGCCGCGCCCTCATCCGCGCGGGCAAGACCGGGTTTCTGTGGCTGGGTATTCGCCAGCGCATACAACCGGTAGCAGGCGGCGGTTTGCGTGGTTTCCACAAATACCGCCTGGCGGCTGACAAGCTGGAAATTGAGCGGCATACCGCGCAGATGCGCGCCAACCACCGCCACCCGCACATGCTGCGCCGATACCGGCAGCGCTGTTGTCGATGGCGTAAACGCGAGGCCCGTCGCTCCCCGCGGCAGCGCCAGCTGCTGCTGCCAGCGGATCCCAAAATCCGCCAGCGCGCGATCGTGCCAGGCCGGGGCGATCAGCGTGATCCCGGCCGGTAAGCCGTCGGCGCGGAACGGCGCAGGCAGCGCCAGCGCCGCGAGATCCGCCAGATTGGTAAAGTTGGTATAAGTGCCAAACTGCGAGTTAAAGCGCACCGGCTCCTGCTTCATCTCATCAATGGTGTGAATGGTCGGCGAGGTCGGCACCACCAGCGCATCCACTTCACGCAGGGCGGCGTTGATCTGCTGCGCCAGCTCGGCGCGCAGGTATTCCGCCTGAAACGCTTCCACGGCACTGAACTTGCGTCCGGCAGAAATAATGCCGTGCACGGTGGGATCCATTTTCTCCGGGGCATTCAACAGAGCGCCCACCGCGGCGGTGCGCTCCGCCACCCACGGCCCCTGATACAGCTGTTCTGCGAGGCGGGTAAACGCCGAGAAATCAATCGGCTTCAGGCTTGCGCCGCTTTCGCGCAGCGCTGCCAGCGCCTGTTCCCACGCGGCTTCCGCCTTGGCATCATCAAAGAAGGTCAGGGTTGCCGGGATGGCAAACACCGGATTTTGGGGGATCGCGGCAGGCGCGGTGGCCGGATGCACGCGGGAGTACGCATCCCCGGCGTCATAGCCCGCAGCCAGTGACGTGATATAAAACGCGTCTTCAGCCGTCAGGGCGAATACCGATAACGTGTCGTTCAGGCGGCAGGCAGGCACCACGCCCTGCGCGGAGAGCCAGCCTTTGGTGGGCTTCAGTCCGACGATATTGTTAAAGGCCGCCGGGACGCGCCCGGATCCGGCGGTGTCGGTGCCCAGCGCGAACGGCACCAGACCGCGCGCCACCACCGACGCCGAGCCGGAGCTGGAGCCGCCGCTGACGTAATCGGCGTTAAAAGTATTGCTGACCGCGCCATAAGGTGAGCGCGTGCCCACCAGCCCGGTGGCGAACTGATCCAGGTTGGTTTTGCCGATAACAATCGCGCCCGCCGCTTTGAGTTTTGCCACGGCGAAGGCATCGCGCTCAGCGAGATAAGCGAAGGCCGGACAGGCGGCAGTGGTCGGCCAGCCCGCGACATCAATATTGTCTTTCACCGCAAACGGAATGCCGAATAACGGCAGCGCATCCGGCGTCTGCTGATACTGCGTCAGTAAGGGTTCGAGCTGATCTCGGATCTGCGTGGCGCTGGCAATGGCGATCCAAGCGTTATCCTCTGTCGACAGGGATCCGGCATACGCCTCAAGAAGTGAAATTAGATCGTCGCTGTGCTGGCGAATATACTGCTGCCACGCGGCCAACCCCTGTCCTGTCATTGCTGTCATATTCTGGATCCCTGTTGGTATACAAGATGAAATCCAGATAGCAACCGCCGTGCCAGAAATTTAAGATATTGATTTATTGAGTTTATTTAAAATATTAAAGGGTATTTCAAATAATGCGCTGCACTACCGTTGCACATATTTGTACCAGCGCAGTGCAGGGGGTCATTGGAATAACGAATAAAAGAAAAGGCCATCAGATAATAATCTGATGGCCTTTTGCCGAGAATTAACGTGGAAATATATCAGGCGCGAATATCGTCATACTCGCGGGTATTATCAAATTCATGTTTGGCAAAGGGGCAGAGAGGGATAATTTTTCGCTCTTCCTGACGCATCTTTTCCACCACGCGCGCTACCAGCTGTTTGCCAACGCCCTGACCTTTCAGGCTCGGGTCGACATCCGTATGTTCGATAATGCTTAAATGCTCGCCGGTCGGGACGAAAACGATTTCCGCGATCTGCTCGCCGTCGGCGTTATTCACATAAAATTTATTATGGCCTTCAAGGATTTCCATCATTCGCTCTCTTTGTTCTGGCGGTACTGTAGTGCACCGCTCGGGCAGGTGTCGATAATGCGTGTAACCGTTGCCGCATCCACTTCATCCGGCATGATCCAGGGTTTGCGTTTCAGATCGAAAAGCGCCGCGCTGCCGCGGACACACTTTCCGGCATGCTGACAGAGTGCGGTATTGAAATAGACATCTATTTGCTGACCGCGGTAGAGGCGGTAGCCCGCTTCCAGGAGTGCTTTATCCATGACATTGGCTCGGTGTGATGTTTTTATAAGGTCGAATCTAGCATACCGATGTGCAAGCGTGGTGACTACGAGGTTAACAACAAAGGGTGTGGTAAGCGCAGGAAACGGAGAGATCTGGAGCGGGCGAAGGGAATCGAACCCTCGTATAGAGCTTGGGAAGCTCTCGTTCTACCATTGAACTACGCCCGCTTTGAGGTGCGTAGGGCATTATAAACCTTACGCACCGTCTGGCAAGCCGCATGGCGGCTAACCGGCGATATATTAATCGCTTAGCCGTTGATCAACATTTAGGCGGAGTGCCCTGCGGCGGCAGATAACGCGCCGGATCGATAGCCGTGGCGCGATAACGCAGCTGGAAGTGCAGTCGCACTGAGTCGGCGTCGGTGCTGCCCATGGTGGCAATCTTCTGACCGATCTTCACGCTCTGACCGTTATTCACCAGCAACGAATCATTATGGGCATAGGCCGTAATGTAATCCTCGCTGTGCTTGATCATGATCAGATTGCCGTAACCGCGCAGTTGGTTGCCGACATACACCACTTTACCGGCACCGGCGGCGTAGACCGGCTGTCCACGCGTACCGGCAATATCCAGCCCCTTGTTACCGCCATCGGCGGAAGAGTACGGCAGGATGATTTTGCCGTTCGTCGGCCAGCGCCAGCAGCGTTGCCCCACTGGCGGCCACGAGGCTAACGGCACGGAGGCTGACGGTCTGGCGGACGCGGTTTTGCCGCCCTTGCCCGAGGATCCACCTGATTTTCCGCTGCTGTTTATTCGCAGACGCTGACCAATTTCAATGGTATAAGGCGGCGAGATACTGTTCAGGCGCGCCAGCTCTTTCACACTGGTGCCGGTGACGCGGGAAATTTTATAAAGGGTGTCACCGCGCTTAACGGTGTAAGTCTCGCCATCGGCGGCATTTTTCGATGAGCATGCCGCCAGCAACAGGCTGAACGCCAGGCAGATAAGAAGTCGACACGGGTTTTTCATCAGGCGTCCTGCAATCAAAACACTTCCCCGGAACAAATGAATATGACTGCATATGATAGCAGCCACAGCCGCGATGCAAAATGCATTAGCGATGATTCCCTTATCCAGCTGGCGAATGGATCTGGTCGAGCCAGATTAAGCGCGCCAGCGCAAACTGCTTTATCGACGCTCACGTATAATGAAGCCGTTATTCTGGCTGGATGAGAGTGGATGATGGTAATGCTACAGGAACATGTGATTTTACTGGATGAGCACGGAATGGCGTCCGGAACCCAGGAAAAATATGCCGCGCATCATGCTGACACCCCCCTGCATCTTGCCTTCTCCAGTTGGCTGTTCAATATGCACGGTGAATGTCTGCTGACCCGCCGCTCACTGCATAAAAAAGCCTGGCCGGGCGTGTGGACGAATTCTGTGTGCGGGCATCCGCAGAGCGGGGAAGCGTTTACCGCCGCGGTGATCCGCCGCTGCCAGTTTGAAGTGGGTGCAACCATCGCCGACATTGCGCCGATCTGTCCGGAATTCCGCTACTGCGAAACCGATCCCTCGGGCATTGTCGAAAATGAAATCTGCCCGGTGTTCGCCGCGCGCGTCATTACGCCGCTGGCGGTCAATGCCGATGAGGTGATGGATTATCAATGGGTGACGCTGGAAGCGCTATTCTGCGTCGTGGATGCCACGCCCTGGGCGTTTAGTCCGTGGATGGTGCAACAGGTGGCCCGGCCTGAGGTACGCGAAAAGCTGCGCCTTTTCGCCGCTGCATAAAAAAAGCCCCGGCATTGCGGCCAGGGCTTGTTTGCATTCCGCGTGATTATTTAACCGGGCGCATGGCCGGGAAGAGGATCACGTCGCGGATGGTATGGCTGTTGGTGAACAGCATCACCATACGGTCGATACCAATGCCGAGGCCGGCTGTTGGCGGCAGGCCGTGCTCCAGCGCGGTAACGTAGTCTTCGTCAAAGAACATGGCTTCGTCGTCGCCTGCGGCTTTCGCGTCAACCTGATCCTGGAAGCGTTTCGCCTGATCCTGCGCATCGTTCAGCTCGCTAAAGCCGTTACCGATTTCACGTCCACCGATGAAGAATTCGAAGCGGTCGGTGATCTCCGGGTTTTCATCGTTACGACGTGCCAGCGGAGAAACTTCTGCCGGGTATTCGGTAATGAAAGTCGGCTGGATCAGATGCGCTTCCGCGGTCTCTTCAAAGATCTCGGTCACAATGCGACCCAGACCCCAGCTCTTCTCAACTTTGATGCCCAGGCTTTCAGCGATGGCTTTCGCGCTGTCGAAGTTATCCAGATCGGCCAGATCCGTTTCAGTACGGTATTTCTTGATCGCTTCGCGCATGGTCAGTTTTTCGAACGGCTTACCGAAGTCGAAGACTTCTTCACCGTAAGGCACTTTGGTGCTGCCCAGAATATCCTGCGCCAGGGTGCGGAACAGGGACTCGGTCAGCTCGATCAGATCTTTGTAATCCGCGTAGGCCATATAGAGTTCCATCATGGTGAACTCAGGGTTATGACGAACGGAGATACCTTCGTTACGGAAGTTACGGTTGATCTCGAACACGCGATCGAAGCCACCAACCACCAGACGCTTGAGGTACAGCTCCGGCGCGATACGCAGGTACATGTCCAGATCCAGCGCGTTGTGATGCGTCACAAACGGACGCGCAGAAGCGCCGCCAGGGATGACCTGCATCATCGGGGTTTCCACTTCCATAAAGTCGCGGCTCACCATGAACTGGCGGATACCGGCCATGATCTGCGAGCGGATCTTGAAGGTGTTACGGGATTCTTCGTTGGCGATGAGATCCAGGTAGCGCTGACGATAGCGCGCTTCCTGATCCTGCAGGCCATGGAATTTGTCCGGCAGCGGGCGCAGGGCTTTTGTCAGCAGACGCAACTCGGTGCAATGGATGGACAGCTCGCCGGTTTTGGTCTTGAACAGCTTGCCGCGCGCGCCGAGGATGTCACCGAGATCCCACTTTTTGAACTGCTCGTTGTAGATGCCTTCCGCCAGATCGTCACGGGAGACGTACAGCTGAATACGGCCGCCCACGTCCTGCAGCGTCACGAATGAGGCTTTACCCATGATACGGCGGGTCATCATACGGCCCGCGACGGCGACTTCGATACCGAGCGCTTCCAGCTCGTCATTCTCTTTGGCGTCGTAGTCGGCATGCAGTTGGTCAGAGGTATGATCGCGACGGAAATCGTTCGGGAACGCAACACCCTGCTCACGCAGTTGTGCCAGCTTTTCGCGGCGAGCTTTCAGTTCATTGTTCAGATCAACTACGGTTTCAGCGCCCTGTGCTTGTTGTTCAGACATGTTGGTTCCTCATAGCCCTGCTTTCAAACTTGCTTCAATAAATTGGTCCAGACTGCCATCCAGCACCGCCTGCGTGTTACGGGTTTCAACACCGGTACGCAGGTCTTTGATGCGGGAGTCGTCCAGCACATAAGAACGGATCTGGCTGCCCCAGCCGATGTCGGACTTGTTATCTTCCATCGCCTGCTTCTCAGCGTTTTTCTTCTGCATTTCCAGTTCATAAAGCTTCGCTTTCATCTGCTTCATGGCCTGGTCTTTGTTCTTATGCTGAGAGCGGTCGTTCTGGCACTGCGTGACGGTGTTGGTCGGCAAGTGGGTAATACGCACCGCCGATTCAGTACGGTTAACGTGCTGACCACCCGCACCGGAGGCGCGGTAAACGTCGATACGCAGATCCGCCGGGTTGATTTCGATATCAATATCGTCATCCACTTCCGGGTAGACAAACGCCGAGCTGAACGAGGTGTGACGGCGGCCGCCGGAGTCGAACGGGCTCTTACGCACCAGGCGGTGAACGCCGGTTTCGGTACGCAGCCAGCCGTAGGCATAATCGCCGGAAATCTTGATGGTCACGGATTTGATACCCGCCACTTCACCTTCGGATTCTTCGATAATTTCGGTTTTGAAGCCGCGGGCTTCAGCCCAGCGCAGGTACATACGGGTCAGCATACTGGCCCAGTCTTGCGCTTCAGTGCCGCCGGAGCCAGCCTGAATATCCAGGTAGCAGTCGGCGCTGTCATATTCACCGGAGAACATACGGCGGAACTCAAGCTGTGCCAGCTTATCTTCCAGCCCGTCCAGTTCAGCTACGGCTTCGTTGAAGGTTTCTTCATCGTCGGCTTCCACAGCCAGCTCAAGCAGGCCTGCGACGTCTTCCAGACCCTGGCTCATTTGATCCAGCGTTTCAACGATAGCTTCGAGGGAGGAACGCTCTTTACCCAGCGCCTGAGCGCGTTCAGGTTCGTTCCATACGTCCGACTGTTCCAGCTCGGCGTTTACTTCTTCAAGACGCTCTTTCTTGGCATCGTAGTCAAAGATACCCCCTAAGAACGTCCGAGCGCTCTGTGAGGTCCTGAATGCGGTTTTTTACCGGATTGATTTCAAACATGGTCTGTTTTCTTTTATTGGACTTGTCAAAATGCGGTTATAAGGGCGGAATTCTACCGGAATTACGCCCTGTTTTATAGCGAATACTGGCGCTAAATTGGCCAGATGTCGTCGATGATCAGCTGAACGCTGCGATTTCCACGGAACTCGTTTACATCGAGTTTATAGGCCAGGTTCACCTCGCGCACGCCGTTGTCCGGCCAGAGGCTGGTATCGACATTAAAGGCGATGCCATCGAGCAACGGGCCACCGCCGATCGGCTCGACCATCACTTTCAGATGGCGCTCGCCGACAATGCGCTGCTGCAACAGGCGAAAATGGCCGTCAAACAACGGCTCCGGGAACATCTGTCCCCACGGTCCGGCATCACGCAGCATTTCGGCCACGCCGAGCGTCATCTCCTGCGCATCCAGCGGGCCATCGGACACGATCTCCCCCTGCAACAGCGCCGGATCCAGCCATTCGGTCACCAGCGCGCCAAAGCGCTGCTGGAACTCGTCGAAACGTGCCACTTCCAGCGACAGCCCGGCCGCCATCGCATGGCCGCCGAATTTAATCATCATACCGGGATAGAGCGTATCCAGGCGCTCCAGCGCATCGCGCATGTGCAGCCCCTGAATAGAACGGCCCGAGCCTTTCAGCAGGCCTTCGCCTGCGGGGGCAAAGGCGATCACCGGGCGGTTAAAGCGCTCTTTCAGGCGGGAGGCAAGAATGCCGACCACGCCCTGATGCCATTCAGGATGGTACATCGCCAGCCCGCCGGGCAGCGCTTCGCTGCTGCGCTCCAGCTTTTCGCACAGCGCCAGCGCTTCAGCCTGCATCCCCTGCTCGATCTCTTTTCGCGTCTGATTTAGCGCATCCAGTTCGCTGGCCAGCACGCGGGCTTCGCCAACGTTATCGCACAGCAGCAACGCCACGCCGACCGACATGTCATCCAGTCGTCCGGCAGCGTTCAGGCGCGGACCGAGAGCAAACCCCAGATCGCTGGCCGCCAGTTTTTGCGCGTCACGATTCGCGACTTCCAGCAGGGCTTTAATACCGGGGCGGCACTTGCCTGCCCGGATACGGCTCAACCCCTGCCAGGTGAGAATACGATTATTGGTGTCAAGGGGCACCACGTCAGCCACGGTGCCCAACGCCACCAGATCCAGCAGCTCAGCCAGATTAGGGATCGCCAGTCCCTGCGCTTCAAACCAGCCCTGATCGCGCAGATGGGTGCGCAGCGCCAGCATCAGATAAAAAGCCACCCCAACGCCTGCCAGTGATTTCGACGGGAACGCGCAGTCGCGCAGGTTTGGGTTAACGATGGCTTCCGCCTCCGGCAGCGTGTCACCTGGCAGATGGTGATCGGTTACCAGCACTGGAATGCCCAGTTCATGGGCGCGATCCACACCCGCATGGGACGAAATGCCGTTATCCACGGTGAGGATCAGTTGCGCGCCACGGGCATGGGCCTGATCGACCACTTCCGGGCTTAATCCGTAGCCATCGTCAAAGCGGTTCGGCACCAGATAGGCGACGTTCGGACAGCCCATCGCCCGCATCGCCAGCACGCTCAGCGCGGTGCTGGTGGCGCCGTCGGCATCGAAATCGCCGACCACCATGATGCGCAGCCCCTGCTTGAACGCCTGGTACAAATGCTCCGCCGCCTGCTCCACGCCGCTCAGCTGCTGCCAGGGCAACATGCCTTTCACGCCGCGCTCCAGCTCCGCAGGCGATACCACGCCACGGCTGGCATATAAACGGCGTAACAGGGGCGGCAGGTTATCCGGCAGATTTGCCGCCGGATCAGGCTCGCGACGGCGAAGTTGTCTCTGAAGTTTCACGAAAATTATTTACCGCCGGTCTGTTTTTTATGTTCATCCAGGAAGGTTTTCATCTCCTGCGGGCCCTGATAGCCCGGCACCACATAGCCATTGCTCAGCACAATCGCCGGCGTGCCGCTAACACCAAACTGCACGCCCAGCTCATACTGGTCGGCAATGTCGATGTCACAGCTGGCCGCTTTCACGCCTTTACCCGCCATCGCCTCGTCAAAGGCTTTGTTGCGATCTTTCGCACACCAGATGGCCTTCATGTTGTCCGCCGCTTCGCTCTGCATCCCCTGACGCGGGAAAGCCAGATAACGCACGGTGATGCCCAGCGCGTTGTAATCGGCCATCTGCTCATGCAGCTTGTGGCAGTAACCACAGGTGATGTCGGTAAACACGGTGATGACGTGTTTTTCATTCGCCGCTTTATACACGATCATCTCTTTTTCCAGCGCGTTGAGATGCGTCATCAGCATGCTGTTGGTGGTGTTGATCGGCTGCGCGCCGCTCACGTCATACAGCGGCCCCTGGATCATGTGTTTGCCGTCTTCGGTGACGTACAGCACGCCGCTGTTGGTCAGCACGGTTTTCATCCCGCTAATCGGCGATGGCTGGATTTCTGTACTCTGCACGCCCAGCTTCGCCAGCGTCTGCTTAATGGCCGCATCGTCGGCCTGAACCGCAGAACTGAACGCCGCCAGCAGGGTGAACATCATCAAACTCTTTTTCATTTCACATCCTTAATAAGTCAGCATCACGCGCGTGGGTGGTGCTGTTGATGGAGTTGCCGCAAGCGTTCCGTTGCCACATGCGTATAAATCTGCGTAGTGGAGAGATCGCTGTGCCCGAGCAGCATCTGCACGACGCGCAAATCAGCGCCATGGTTTAACAGATGCGTGGCGAAGGCATGTCGCAACACGTGCGGCGAAAGCTTTTCACTGTCTATACCCGCCTGAATGGCATAATGTTTTATGCGATGCCAGAACGTCTGGCGGGTCATTTGTTGGGCGCGATTACTGGGAAACACCACATCAACCGATGCGCCGTTTAAAAGCCAGGGCCGCCCGTGCTCAAGATAGTTCTCCAGCCAGTAGACCGCTTCTTCGCCCAGCGGTACCAGCCGTTCTTTATTACCTTTACCGATCACCCGCACCACGCCCTGACGCAGACTGATGTCGCTCATCGTCAACCCGACCAGTTCCGACACGCGCAGGCCGGTAGCATACAACACTTCCAGCATGGCTTTGTCACGTAACTCCAGCGGTTGATCGGTAAGCGGCGCCTGCAACAGGCGGTCTACCTGCGCTTCGCTGAGATCTTTTGGCAGCCGCTGCGGCAGTTTTGGCGATGCCAGCACGGCGCTGGGATCGTCGGGACGCACTTTTTCCCGGTACAGATACTGGAAAAAGCGCCGCATTGCGCTTAGCAAACGGGCAGAGCTGGTGGCTTTGTAACCGCCGGTGACGCGCTCGGCCAGCAGCGCCTGTAAATCGTCATGCTGCACGCTAAGCAGATCACTGTTGCGATGGTGCAGCCACTCAACAAGCATGCGCAGATCGCGACGATAGGCGCTCAATGTATTCTCAGCGACATTGCGTTCCAGCCACAGGGCGTCGAGAAAGTGTTCTATGCGTGCGAGATCCTGTTCCATCGTTGCCCCTTCTTTTCTGCGTCAGTGCATTATGCCTGAATGCGTATTGATTCTGGTACACTGTGCGCAAAGCCACATCAGGAATTGAGACGTTTACGCTATGAACATTGGTCTTTTTTATGGTTCCAGTACCTGCTATACCGAAATGGCAGCCGAGAAAATTCGCGACATTATCGGCCCGGAACTGGTGACGCTGCACAACCTTAAAGACGACGCGCCAACACTGATGGAGCAGTATGATGTGCTGATCCTCGGTATCCCAACGTGGGATTTCGGCGAACTGCAGGAAGACTGGGAAGCCATCTGGGATCAACTGGATTCGCTAAACCTCGATGGCAAAATGATTGCCCTCTACGGCATGGGCGACCAGCTCGGTTATGGCGAATGGTTCCTCGACGCCCTCGGCATGCTGCACGATAAACTGTCCAGCAAAGCGGTGAAGTTTATCGGCTACTGGCCTACCGAAGGATATGAGTTCACCAGCCCAAAACCGGTCATTGCTGACGGGCAGCTGTTTGTCGGCCTGGCGCTTGATGAAACCAATCAATACGATTTAAGCGAAGAACGCCTGCAAAGCTGGTGCGAGCAAATCCTCGGTGAAATGGCAGAAAACTTCGTCTGATCCTCAGTGTTTTTCCTGCGCCGGTAGCTGCAAAATCATCCGGCGCAGCTCACGCCATTCCTGCACATCCATACTGTCTGCCGCCAGCCATAAATGGTGCCGTTTGCCGTCCGGGCTGCGACGTAAACGCAACATCATGCCGCTGTTTAACATCCAGGGCGTGCCGGTAATCTCCCATTCCTTACCCTGCCAGCGCAGGCGCGAATCCATCAGCAGTTTAATTTCACCGTGGCTGGCGTTGATGCGGCGCTGGCTGCGAACGCAGTCAAACACCACCAGCGAAAGCAGTAATAACCACAGCGGCGTCAGGCTCAACGGCCAGGGGATAAGCAGCACCAGCGCCGCGACCAGGCCGTGGACTAATAAAGAGAGCCACTGTGAGCGCCATGAGACGCGTAAATCAGATTGCCACAGGACCACGTTCCCGATTCCGTGTCTGAATTAACTGTACCATCCGCTGCAATTCCGTATCCGCAGGTTTGCCGTGATTCATCAGCCAGTTGAATAAATCCGGATCGTCGCTCTCAAGCAGGCGGATAAACAGGCGTTTGTCGTCATCGCTTAGCGAATCGTACTCATGTTCGAAGAAAGGCATGATGGAAATATCGAGTTCACGCATACCTCGGCGGCACGCCCAGTGAATGCGGGCTTTGTTAGTAATATCCATGTTCTTTTCCTGCATAGCGACGTTAAAGAAGGCTTCTAGTGTAACGCTTTTTTCAGTCAATCCTCACCGGAATGTTCGGCTTCGGAAGCAGGCTTCCAGAATAAACCACTAAAAATGTAAGGATTACCATTTTTTGCGTGCAAACTCGCAAGCTGTGCGGAACGTGCGATTACCGCTTGCATTGACCCACGGCTCTTTTACCATTAAGCCTTCATACAGCGTTAAGCTAACCAGGACATCATTATGGCTTTTACTCCGTTTCCTCCGCGTCTGCCCTGCGCCTCTGCGCGTTTGCCGCTGACGCTCATGACGCTCGATGACTGGGCGCTGGCAACCATTACCGGTGCCGACAGCGAGAAATACCTGCAGGGCCAGGTCACCAACGACGTGGCCCAGTTAACTGAACATCAGCATCTGCTGGTCGCCCATTGCGATGCGAAAGGCAAAATGTGGAGCAACCTGCGTCTGTTCCGTCGTAACGGCGGCTTCGCGTGGATTGAGCGTCGCAGCATCCGCGAAACGCAACTGACCGAGCTGAAAAAATACGCTGTCTTCTCGAAGGTAACGATCGCCGCCGACGACGAGCATGTGCTGCTGGGCGTGGCGGGCTTCCAGGCTCGTGCCGCGCTGGCCAACCTGTTTTCTACCCTTCCCGACCCGCAGACGCAGGTTGTGCAGGAGGGTGCCACGCAAATTCTGTGGTTTGAGCACCCGGCAGAGCGTTTCCTGCTGGTGACCGATGTCGCGACCGCGGAGCGCATCACCAAGGCCCTGCGCGGCGAAGCGCAGCTCAATAACAGTCAGCAATGGCTGGCGCTCAACATTGAGGCCGGTCTGCCGGTCATTGATGCCGCAAACAGCGCGCAGTTCCTGCCACAGGCCACCAATATTCAGGCGTTGGGCGGTATCAGCTTTAAAAAAGGCTGCTATACCGGTCAGGAGATGGTGGCGCGGGCGAAATTCCGTGGCGCGAACAAGCGCGCGATGTGGTATCTGGCGGGTAAAGCCAGCCGTGTGCCAGAAGCCGGTGAGGACCTGGAAATGAAACTGGGTGAGAACTGGCGTCGAACCGGCACGGTGCTCGCCGCCGCTCAACTGGAAGATGGACGCCTGCTGGTGCAGGTAGTAATGAATAACGATATGGAGCGGGATAGCGTGTTCCGTGTGCGCGATGACAGCTTCACGCTGGCTATCGAGCCGCTGCCTTACTCGTTAGAAGAGGCCTGATCCAGGCTGGTTTGCCCGGCGGCGCGTTGCTTGCCGGGCTTTCAATCACCTTACCGGCAATGATTACGCTGTGCCGATATACAGATAAATCGCCAGGAAGTGACAGACGCTGCCACCCAGCACAAAGCCGTGCCAGATGGCGTGGTTATACGGAATGCGTTGGCAGGCGTAAAAGATCACCCCCAGCGTATAAACCAGGCCTCCCACGGCCAGCAGCGTCACGCTGCCGACGGCCAGCTTCATCACCATTTCATAAATGACCACCAGCGACAGCCAGCCCATCGCCAGATAGGTGATCAGCGACAGCACCTCAAAGCGGTGCGCAATGGTCAGCTTAAACAGGATCCCCAGCAGTGCCAGGCTCCAGATCACTATCATCAGGCCACGCGCCAGCGGCGAATCCAGCCCGATCAGTAAAAATGGGGTATAGGTGCCAGCGATTAATAAATAGATGGCACAGTGGTCAAATTTCTTTAACCAGGTTTTGGCCTGCGGATGCGGAATGGCGTGATAGAGCGTGGAGGCCAGATACAGCACAATCATGCTGACGCCGTAAACGGTAAAACTGGTGATCGCCGTGATGCTGGCGTGGTTATCCACCGCCTGCACCAGCAGCAGTATCAGCCCGACAATCCCAAACACCAGCCCAATACCGTGACTGATGCTGTTGGCTATTTCCTCAGCCACTGAATATCCCTTGGTGTTAAGCGGTTTTTCAACCATTAGCGTACTCCAGGAAATCTAAAGATGACTCACCGCCACTCAGGGGCGCGAGGATGACAAACGCGCGACACGGGCGATAACCTGTTCAGAGTAACTGAGAATGATTCCAGTGCACACCTGTTCGCTAAAAAAATTGTCAGCCGCTTCGCTTCCATCTGTGGCGGGAAATATTAAGTTTACAGCTGTTCATTTTTTATGGGCGCGTCTCTTCGCAACGGGTTGATTCCTGTTTCCGCCGTTTTGTGGCAGCATAGAGCCGTTCAGTTGCCCTGAAAGGATCCTGCAAGCCCGTGACCCTGTTTACTCACTCCGCTGTCGCCAGCCTCAATAATCTTGAGATGATGGTTTATCACTACGTCATCAAGAATAGCGACAAGGTGATGTACATGACTATTCGCGAGCTGGCCGACGCCGCTGGCGTCTCCACGACCACCGTGCTGCGCTTTTGCCGCAAGCTGAACTGCGACGGCTATTCAGAATTCCGCGTGCGCTATAAATTATATTTAGAGCAGAACGAACCGCCGCAGGCAAATTTTGGTGCCGGGGAGATCATCAGCTTTTTTAAAAGCGTGAATAACGATGAGTTTGATACGCTTCTGGATCAGGCGGTCGATATTATTTTCGCTTCCGAACGTATTATTTTTGTCGGCGCAGGCACTTCTGGATCGCTTGCAAAATATGGCGCACGCTTCTTTTCCAATATCGGAAAATTCAGCAACCATATTGACGATCCTTATTTCCCGGTGACCAATGATATGGCGAAAAACGCGCTGGCGATTGTGCTGTCAGTCTCCGGCGAAACGGAAGAGATCCTGCGCTTTGCCAGCCAGTTCAGCCTGCATAACTGTAAAGTAATGACCATCACCAGCCATGAGCACTCCCGTCTGGCTAAGCTTGCGGATTTCAATATTTCCTGGCATGCGCCGCAAATGCGTATTGCCGGTGTTTATGATGTCACCACGCAAATCCCGGTTATTTATATTCTCGAATCATTAGGCCGTAAACTGGCGAAGAAATTAGCATAAAAAAACAGGCTGTTTTTTCAATGTAACAAGTCACCGCAGCGGTGATTTTTTATATCGTGACATTTCCCCGTCCTTTGTTAGACTCATTTTCAGAGTGAAACTGCCCGGTAGATTATATTTACCGCACACAACGAGAAAATGATCGATGAAAAAGCTGACATTACCGAAAGACTTTTTATGGGGCGGCGCGGTTGCGGCGCATCAGGTTGAAGGCGGCTGGAACAAAGGCGGCAAAGGCCCGAGCATTTGTGACGTGCTGACCGGTGGCGCACACGGCGTACCGCGTGAGATCACCCAGGAAGTGGTGCCGGGCAAATACTACCCCAACCATGAAGCCGTTGAGTTTTACAGCCACTACAAAGAAGACATCAAGCTGTTTGCCGAGATGGGCTTCAAATGCTTCCGCACCTCCATCGCCTGGACGCGCATCTTCCCGAAAGGCGATGAGGCTGAGCCGAACGAAGAAGGCTTGCAGTTTTACGACGACATGTTTGATGAGCTGCTCAAATACAACATTGAGCCCGTGATCACCCTCTCCCACTTCGAAATGCCGCTGCATCTGGTGCAGGAGTACGGCGGCTGGACCAACCGTAAAGTTGTGGATTTCTTTGTGCGTTTCTCGGAAGTGGTGTTCGAGCGCTACAAGAATAAAGTCAAATACTGGATGACTTTTAACGAGATCAACAACCAGCGTAACTGGCGCGCGCCGCTGTTCGGCTACTGCTGCTCCGGCGTGATCTACACCGAGCATGACAATCCAGAAGAAACCATGTACCAGGTACTGCATCACCAGTTTGTGGCCAGCGCCATGGCGGTGAAGATTGGTCACCGTATCAATCCGGAGATGAAAATTGGCTGCATGCTGGCGATGGTGCCGCTGTATCCGTTCTCCTGTAAGCCAGAAGATGTGATGTATGCGCAGGAATCTATGCGTGAGCGTTATGTCTTTACCGATGTACAACTGCGTGGCTACTACCCATCCTATGTGCTGAACGAGTGGGAACGCCGGGAGTTCAACATCAAAATGGAAGCGGGCGACGAGCAGATCCTGCGTGAAGGCACTTGCGATTATCTGGGCTTCAGCTACTACATGACCAACGCCGTGAAAGAAGAAGGCGGCATCGGTGATGCGATTTCTGGCTTCCAGGGCAGCGTGCCGAACCCGCACGTTAAGGCCTCCGACTGGGGCTGGCAGATTGACCCGGTTGGCCTGCGTTATGCGCTGTGTGAACTTTATGAACGCTACCAGAAACCGCTGTTCATCGTGGAAAACGGCTTTGGCGCGTACGACAAAGTGGAAGAAGACGGCAGCATCAACGACGATTACCGCATCGACTATCTGCGTGCACACGTCGAAGAGATGGTCAAAGCGGTGACTTATGACGGCGTGGATCTGATGGGCTATACCCCGTGGGGCTGCATCGACTGCGTGTCCTTCACTACCGGTCAGTACAGCAAACGCTACGGCTTTATCTATGTGAACAAGCACGACGATGGCACCGGCGACATGTCCCGTTCACGTAAGAAGAGCTTTAACTGGTACAAAGAAGTGATCGCCAGCAACGGCGAGAATCTCTGAATCCCCTCACCCTAACCCTCTCCCCTGGGAGAGGGAACAGATCGGCGCGCATTTCCCCCTCTCCCTCAGGAAGAGGGGGACCTTATTTCCCGCCCGCCAGCTCCAGAAAACTCCCCGTCACATAGGATGCCTTGTCGCTCAGCAGCCAGACGATCGCTTGTGCGACTTCTTCGGGCTGACCGCCGCGCTGCATCGGCAGCGAGGCCTTCACGCGATCCACCCGCCCCGGCTCGCCGCCGTCGGCATGAATATCGGTATAAATTAAGCCAGGACGCACACCATTAACGCGGATCCCCTGCGCTGCCACTTCCAGCGCAAGGCCGGTCGTCAGCGAATCCACCGCCCCTTTCGAGGCGGCATAATCCACATACTCCCCTGGCGCACCTAAGCGCGACGCAGCGGAAGAGACGTTAACAATCGCGCCGCCCGTGCCGCCGTGTTTGTGCGACATGCGTTTTACCGCCTCGCGACTACAAAGAAAATAGCCGGTGACGTTGGTCGCCAGGACGCGGTTGATGCGTTCGGCACTCAGGTTTTCGATGGTGCTCTGTTCAAACAAAATGCCCGCGTTATTGACCAGCGCAGTCAGCGGTTCACCTTCGCGATCGATGCTGGCGAACATTGCCAGCACCTGCGCTTCGTCGCTGATGTCAGCCCGCAGCGCAAAAGCGTTACCGCCTGCCGCCACGATGTCGTTCACAACCCCGGTAGCCGCCTGAATATTGTGGTGGTAGTTCACCGCCACCGTATACCCTTCGCGCGCCAGTTGCAGCGCCGTTGCTTTGCCGATCCCGCGGCTGCCGCCGGTAACCAGTGCGATTGCCATACTCTCTCTCCCAATAAAAAAGCCGGGTGGCGCATGCGCTTACCCGGCCTACAGAACAGCATGGATTAATTATTCGTAGTCGCTCATCGGCACGCAGGAGCAGAACAGATTACGGTCGCCGTACACGTCGTCGAGACGCTTCACGGTCGGCCAGTATTTATTGTTCAGCCCTGCCGGGAAGACCGCCTGCTCGCGGCTGTAACCGTGCTGCCACTCCGCTACCAGCTCGCGCTGCGTGTGCGGTGCATTCACCAGCGGGTTGTCTTCCAGCGTCCATTCGCCAGCCTGCACACGGTCGATTTCCGCGCGGATCGCCAGCATCGCATCAATAAAGCGATCCAGCTCGACTTTGCTTTCTGACTCCGTCGGCTCGACCATCAGCGTACCCGCCACCGGGAAGGACATGGTCGGCGCATGGAAACCGTAGTCGATCAGGCGTTTAGCGATGTCCAGCTCGCTGATGCCAGTCTCTTCTTTCAGCGGACGAATATCCAGAATACATTCGTGCGCCACGCGACCGTCGCGACCAGTGTACAACACAGGATAGGCGTCTTTCAGGCGGCGGGCGATGTAGTTAGCGTTAAGGATTGCCACCTGACTCGCTTTTTTCAGGCCTTCTGCGCCCATCATGCGGATATACATCCAGCTGATCGGCAGAATAGAGGCGCTGCCGAACGGGGCCGCGGATACCGCGCCCTGACGGGTCAGCATACCTTCGATTTGCACCACGCTGTGACCCGGCACAAAAGGTGCCAGATGCGCTTTCACGCCAATCGGCCCCATGCCCGGACCGCCGCCGCCGTGCGGGATGCAGAAGGTTTTATGCAGGTTGAGGTGCGAAACATCCGCGCCGATAAAGCCCGGCGAAGTGATGCCCACCTGCGCATTCATGTTCGCGCCATCGAGGTATACCTGGCCGCCGAACTGATGCACGATCTCACACACTTCGCGGATGGTTTCTTCATACACGCCGTGGGTGGAGGGGTAAGTCACCATGATGCAGGAGAGATTGTCGCCTGCCTGCTCAGCTTTGGCGCGCAAATCGTTCAGATCGATGTTGCCGTTTTTATCACAGGCCACGACCACCACCTGCATCCCCGCCATCTGCGCCGATGCCGGGTTAGTACCGTGCGCGGAGCTTGGGATCAGGCAAATATCGCGATGCCCTTCGTTGCGGCTTTCGTGATAGTGACGGATCGCCAGCAGACCGGCATATTCGCCCTGCGCGCCGGAGTTTGGCTGCATGCACAAGGCATCGTAACCGGTGAGTTTTACCAGCCAGTCGGATAACTGGTTGATCATCTGATGATACCCTTCCGCCTGGTCTGGCGGGCAGAACGGGTGCAGCTCTGAGAATTCAGGCCAGGTGATAGGGATCATTTCGGCTGCGGCATTCAGCTTCATGGTGCAGGAGCCGAGCGGGATCATCGCCTGGTTGAGAGCCAGATCTTTGCGCTCAAGGCTGTGCATGTAGCGCATCATTTCGGTTTCGCTGTGATAGCGGTTAAACACCGGATGCGTCAGGATCGCGTCGTCACGCAGCATAGCTGGCTGAATGGAACGGCTGTCGTGGGCGACGTTTTTATCCAGCGCATCAACATCATGCAGCTCAACACCGGTGAGCACGCTCAGCAGAACCTGCACGTCTTCGCGAGTGGTGGTTTCGTCCAGCGTGATGCCGACCGCGTTAATAATGTCGCTGCGCAGGTTGATTTCACGGGCTTCGGCACGCGCCAGCACCTCGGCTTTATCTGCCACTTCCACGCACAGGGTGTCGAAGTAGTGGGCGTGACGCAGCTTCAGGCCGTGCTGTTGCAGGCCGGCCGCCAGAATATCCGCCAGACGGTGAATACGGCCGGCAATGCGCTTCAGGCCAGCCGGACCGTGGTAAACGGCGTAGAGGCTGGCAATGTTCGCCAGCAGCACCTGCGAGGTACAGATGTTGGAGTTCGCTTTCTCGCGGCGGATATGCTGCTCGCGGGTCTGCATCGCCATGCGCAGCGCGGTGTTACCAGCGGCATCTTTGGATACGCCAATAATACGGCCTGGCATGGAGCGTTTAAATTCGTCTCTGGCCGCGAAGAACGCCGCGTGCGGGCCGCCGTAGCCCATAGGTACGCCAAAGCGCTGGGCAGAGCCGAAGACGATGTCTGCGCCCTGCTTGCCCGGTGCGGTTAACAGCACCAGCGCCATAACGTCGGCGGCAACGCTGACAATCACTTTGCGGGCTTTCAACTCGGCGATCAGCGCGCTGTAATCATGCACTTCGCCGGTGGTGCCCACCTGCTGTAACAGCACGCCGAACACGTCCTGATGATCGAGCACTTTGTCGGCATCATCGACAATCACGTCAAAACCGAAGGTCTCGGCACGGGTGCGGACCACATCCAGCGTCTGCGGGTGTACGTCGGCCGCCACGAAGAAACGGTTGGCGTTTTTCAGTTTGCTGACGCGTTTTGCCATCGCCATGGCTTCTGCGCCTGCGGTCGCTTCATCGAGCAGCGAGGCGGAGGCAATGTCCAGTCCGGTCAGATCCAGCGTCACTTGCTGGAAGTTGAGCAGCGCTTCCAGACGGCCCTGGGAGACTTCCGGCTGATACGGGGTATAGGCGGTGTACCAGCCTGGATTTTCCAGCATGTTGCGCAGGATCACCGGCGGCAGCTGCACGGCGGTGTAGCCCATGCCGATGTAAGATTTAAAACGTTTGTTGCGGGCGGCAATGGCTTTTAACTCCGCCAGTGCGGCAAATTCGGTAGCGGCGTCACCCACCTGCGGCGGGGTGTCCAGCTGAATATCTTTCGGTACGATCTGGCCGATCAGCGCGTTAAGGGACTCTGCGCCCACGGCGTTCAGCATTTCTTGCTGCTGCGTGGCATCCGGTCCGATGTGGCGTTCAATGAATGCGCCGCTGTTTTCAAGCTGGCTTAGCGTCTGTGTCATGGGCGAGGGTTCCTGAAACGGTCTGGCAGATTTGCCCGGTAGCGCTGGCGCTTACCGGGCCTACAAGGTAATGAAAGATCCAGCAGAGATTTACTCGTCTAACAGCGCTTCATACGCGCTGGCGTCCAGCAGAGCGGCAACTTCGCTTTCGTCGCTGGCTTTGATTTTAAAGATCCAGCCGCCAGTGTAAGGCTCGCTGTTAACCAGCTCCGGGGTATCGCTCAGCGCGTCGTTGACGGCCACGATCTCACCGCTGACCGGCGCATAAATATCGGACGCGGCTTTGACGGATTCGGCAACGGCACAGTCGTCGCCCGCACTGACGGTCGCACCGACATCAGGCAGATCAACAAACACCATATCGCCCAGCAGCTCCTGCGCATGCTCGGTGATGCCAACGGTGTAGCTGCCATCCGCTTCTTTGCGCAGCCATTCGTGTTCTTTACTGTATTTCAGTTCAGCCGGTACATTGCTCATAAACATTTCTCCACAATAAAAATGCGTTACGCGACAGGTTTACCCATGCGCACAAAAACAGGTTTGGTAACGGTAACCGGCATTTCGCGGTTACGGATCTGTACGATGGCGGTGTCGCCAATGCCTGCCGGTACGCGGGCCAGCGCGATGCTGTAACCCAGCGTCGGTGAGAACGTACCGCTGGTGATAATGCCTTCCTGCTGATTGCCTTCCGCGTCGGTGAAACGTACGGGCAGTTCATTACGCAGCACGCCTTTTTCGGTCATCACCAGGCCGACCAGCTGTTCGGTGCCTTTTTCACGCTGCACTTCCAGCACTTCGCGGCCAATAAAGTCGCGGTCTGCCGGTTCCCAGGCGATGGTCCAGCCCATATTGGCGGCCAGCGGCGAGACGCCTTCGTCCATCTCCTGCCCGTAAAGATTCATTCCCGCTTCCAGACGCAGCGTATCGCGCGCGCCCAGGCCGCAAGGTTTAACGCCTGCTTCTACCAGCGCGTGCCAGAATTCGGCGGCCTTTTCATTCGGCATAGCGATTTCATAGCCCGTCTCGCCGGTGTAGCCGGTGGTGGCAATAAACAGGTCGCCCGTTTCCACGCCAAAGAACGGTTTCATGCCGTTGACGGCTTCGCGTTGTTCATCGCTGAACAGCGTGGCAGCTTTGGCTTTGGCATTCGGGCCCTGGACGGCGATCAGCGATAAGTCATCGCGTACGGTAATGTCGATGCCGTAAGGCGCAGCGTGCTCTGTGATCCACGCGAGATCTTTTTCGCGGGTGGCGGAGTTAACCACCAGGCGGAAAAAATCTTCGCTGAAGAAGTACACGATCAGGTCATCAATCACGCCGCCGGAGGCGTTGAGCATGCCGCTGTAGAGCGCCTTGCCGGGGGTGGTGAGTCTGGCAACGTCATTTGCCAGCAGGTAACGCAGGAAGTCGCGGGTACGGGTGCCTTTCAGGTCAACGATGGTCATGTGCGACACATCGAACATACCCGCATCGCGGCGTACCGCGTGGTGCTCGTCGAGCTGAGAGCCATAATGCAGCGGCATCATCCAACCGTGGAAATCCACCATGCGCGCGCCACATAGCGTGTGTTGTTCAAACAAAGGAGTCTGCTGAGCCATCTTTTCCTCATTGAATAAGCGGGGCTGTTAAGGATTTCACGGGTCATCAAAACCGCCACGACCCCCGGCGTCAGCTTCCTTTTGGATTGCCGACGCAAACGTTACCTTTCGCCTGAACTTATCACTGAAAAGCGCCCTAAACCATAAGTAAAAATGGGCCATCACATTAGCTTATGACTAAAAAACCCTTAAAGCCGCGCAGATTAAAAAACTACATAACGCGCCGTTAACCATCGTTTTACATGGCGCATATGACGTCAATCCGGTTCGAGCTGACATTTTTCACCAAAAAGCATGAGATTTTCCCGACAATGAAAAATCCGCACATGAGAAAAAGTAATCTGAAAAAGAGAGTGAAATTAGATTATTTCAAATGAGAAGAGGATACCCTTCCCGTTGCCGGGAAGGGAAAGTGTGACGCAGATCTTAATTCAGTCGGGGAGCAAAAAAGCGGTTATCGCAGCCAGTCGGGGAGGTCGTTAAGACCCATTGCCTGACGGATGAGTTGCGGCTTCACGCCAGGGAGCGTGTCGGCCAGTTTAAGACCAATATCACGCAGCAATTTTTTCGCCGGATTATTACCGGCAAACAGCCCACGGAAACCCTGCATACCGGCGAGCATTATCGCCGCGCTGTGCTTGCGGCTGCGCTCGTAGCGGCGCAGATAGAGATGCTGCCCGATGTCTTTGCCCTCACGATGCAGACGGCGCAGCTCGTTGACCAGCTCTGCCGCATCCATAAAGCCGAGGTTCACGCCCTGCCCCGCCAGCGGATGAATGGTGTGCGCCGCATCGCCAACCAGCGCCAGACGGTGACCCGCGAAATGACGGGCGTAGCGTCCGGTAAGGGGATAAACCTGGCGTTCGCTCTCTACCTGACACAGGCCAAGGGCATTGTCGAACGCCACGCCCAGCGCCTGGTTAAACGCTTCGGCGCTGGCCTGCTGCATTTTCTCCGCCTCAAGCGGCGGCAACGACCAGACGATAGAACACAGATGCGGATCTGCCAGCGGCAGAAATGCCAGGATACCGTCGCCATGGAAGACCTGACGCGCGGTGGCGTTGTGCGGCTCAACGGTGCGGATGGTTGCCACCAGTGCGTGATGGCCATAATCCCAGTAAGTCAGCGGAATATCGGCTTTGTTACGCAACCAGGAGTTGGCCCCGTCTGCCCCAACCACCAGCCGGGCCGTCAGCATACTGCCGTCCTGCAGAGTGAGGAAGGCGTCGTTTTCACCCCAGGCGACCTGTTGCAGCGTGGCCGGGGTAATCAGCGAGATGTCGCTGCTCTGCTGTGCTTTTTGCCACAGCGCCTGGTGCACCACGGCGTTTTCCACAATGTGCCCCAGATGGCTGTAGCCCATGCTTTCGTCGTCGAAGGCGATGCGGCCAAAGCTGTCTTTGTCCCACACTTCCATGCCGTGATAGCAGCTGACGCGCTGCGCCAGGATGTCAGACCAGACGCCCAGATGAGTGAGCAGTTTTTCACTGGCGGCGTTGATGGCAGACACGCGCAGTTCAGGCGGCGCATCGGGGGCCAGCGGCACCGGCGCATTCTGCTCCAGCACCGCCACGCGCAGCCCGCTACCCTGTAATCCGCAGGCCACAGCCAGTCCGACCATGCCCCCGCCAACAATTGCTACATCTACACTTTGCACTCATGTCTCCTTAGCGCGCGACCCAACCCAGCGTCCGCTGCGCCAGCACATCGCGTGCCGGGGTAAATAATTCCATTGCCATCAGACCGGCGTTACGCCCCGCGACCAGCGGTGCCCAGCGGTTGGCGAACAGATGCACCAGCCCGTCGGTGACGCCGATGGTGGCCTCTTTGTCGGCCTGGCGGCGTTTTTGATACTCGCACAGTACCGGATAGATCCCCACGTCCGTCTGGCTGGCCCACGCGGTGGTCAGCGTTTCGGCCAGCGTCATTACGTCGCGCATGCCGAGGTTAAACCCCTGCCCGGCGATAGGATGCAGCGTCTGGGCGGCATTGCCTACCAGCACCATGCGATGCGAAATGGACGACGAGGCGGTGGTCAGCGACAGCGGATACGCGCTGCGCGTTCCGGCGTGTACGATGCGCCCGAGCCGCCAGCCGAAGGCTTTTTGCAGCTCGTGACAGAATTTTTCATCAGACCAGGCGAGCACTTCATCGCGCTTGTCTTCGGCATGGCACCAGACCAGCGAGTAGCGTCCCTGGGTCATCGGCAGCAGCGCCAGCGGGCCGTGCTCGGTAAAACGCTCGAACGCGCGGCCAGCTTGTTGCGCGGACACCGTGACGTTGGCGATCACCGCCACCTGATGATAGGGCGTCTGCTGCCAGGTGATGCCGCTTTGCGAGCCGAGCGACGAACGGGATCCATCGGCGGCCACCAGCAGGGTGCCGTCAAGCTGCTCGCCGTTTTCCAGCGTCACGCTGACGCCGTTTTCCGAACGGGAAAAAGCACTCACCCGCGCCGGACAGTGCAGCGTGACGCCGGGGGCATTTTTCAGCATGGCAAACAGGCGCTGGCCGACGTCGTGCAGTTCGACCACCTGCCCTAACGCCTCGACGCGATAATCTTGCGCCTGCAAGGTGACAAAACCCGCATGGCCGCGATCGCTGACGTGCACGGTAGTAATAGGTGTTGCGCAGTCGGCAAGCCTTTGCCAGATACCGACGCGCGCCAGTTGCTGACAGGTGCCTGCCGCCAGCGCAATCGCGCGGGCATCAAACCCCGGATGACGTGTGGCATCCGGTGCGATAGCTTCCACCACCTGCACCGGCAGTTTTCCCTGCGATAAGCGTGAAATCGCCAGCGCCAGGGTCGCGCCAGCCATGCCGCCGCCGACAATAATCACGCTCATGCGCGTTTCGCTGCCGCCATCAGCGCCTCGATGTCATCGGCTTTTTTTACTACGCTGGCGGTGAGATTTTCGTTGCCGTCTTCAGTGATCAGAATGTCATCTTCAATACGAATGCCGATGCCGCGGTATGCTTCCGGCACGTCGGCATCCGGGGCGATATACAGACCCGGTTCAACGGTAATAACCATGCCCGGCTCCAGCACGCGGGAGCGATCCGCGCCGTAAACGCCGACGTCATGCACATCCAGCCCCAACCAGTGGCTGAGGCCATGCATAAAGAATGGCCGATGCGCGTTATCGGTAATTAACTGATCGACTTCGCCATGCAGAATGCCGAGCTTTACCAGCCCGGTGATCATAATGCGCACCACCTCGGCGGTAACATCCTGAATGGACACGCCCGGACGGAAGCGTTGCAGCGCCGTTTCCAGTGATTCCAGCACGATGTCATAAATGGCACGCTGGGCGGGGGTAAATTTGCCGTTCACCGGGAAAGTGCGGGTTATATCACCGGCATAGCCCTGGTATTCGCACCCGGCGTCAATCAGCACCAGATCACCATCGCGCATTTCACTTTCGTTTTCGGTGTAGTGCAGGATGCAGCCGTTTTCGCCGCTGCCGACAATAGTGTTGTAGGACGGGAAGCGCGCGCCGTGACGGGTGAATTCGTGCAGAATTTCCCCTTCCAGCTGGTATTCAAACATCCCTGGACGGCAGACCTGCATGGCGCGGGTATGGGCCAGCGCGCTGATTTCCCCGGCGCGGCGCATCACCTCGATCTCTTCGGCGGATTTAAACAGGCGCATTTCATGCACCATCGGACGCCAGTCGGTCATGGTCGCCGGTGCGGTCAGATTCTGCCGCGCGCTTTTACGCAGTTTATCCAGCGCGGCAAAGACGATCTCATCGGCCCAGGCGTATTCGCCCTGCGCGTGGTACACCACATCGAGGCCGTTCAGCAGCTGATAGAGCTGCTCGTTGATTTCGCTGAAGGCCAGCGCGCGATCGACGCCCAGTTTTTCCGGGGCGGCTTCCTGTCCGAGACGGCGACCAAACCAGATTTCGGCGGTTTTGTCGCGCAGGCGGTTGAACAGGACGCTGTGGTTATGGGTATCATCGCTTTTAATCAGCACCAGCACGGCCTGCGGCTCGTTAAAGCCGGTGAAATACCAGAAGTCGCTGCTCTGCCGATAGGGATATTCACTGTCGGCGCTGCGGGTCACTTCCGGCGCGGCGAAGATTAACGCCGCGCTGGCAGGTGCCATCTGCGCCAGTAAGGCCTGACGGCGACGAAGAAATTCAAGCTGTGTCATGACATCTCCCTATTCAACAAGACAGTTTAGTGTAGCGTGGGCTTACGCATTTCTGGTGCGGTTGGCTGTGGTCGGGTGAAAGTATCGTGGCACAGCAGCGCGGCGACGCGCACGTACTCAACGATCTCTTCCAGCGACATCTCCAGCTCTTCCTGGTCTTCGTCTTCGTCGTAACCCAGTTGCGCGATGTTGCGCAGATCGTCGATCGCCTCGCCAGTTTCACCGGTCACTTTATCCAGTTTAGGCTGCGTGACGCCCAGACCCAGCAGGAAGTGGTTTACCCAGCCCGCCATGGCGTCGGCACGTTCGAAAACGGTAATCTCGTCGCCATCCGGCAGAAACAGCTGGAACTGGAAGCCATCGTCTTCCAGCGCGTCGCTGGTGGCAGCGTGCAGCTTGCGTAAGGCTTCAGCCAGCTCGTGCCCAAAGGCCAGGCCTTCGTTTGTCAGATCGTGGAGCAGCGGCTGCCAGGAGGTGTCTTTGTTGCCGCCGCAGAGCATCCCGCCGATCAGACCGTGCATTTCTGCCGCCGTTAAGCCAACGCCCTGTTGGTTGAGTAACTGGTTAAGTTCATTGTAACCAGGCATTTCGTTCTGTATTGACATGCGCATTCGTCGTCGTTGGGAGGAATATTCATGGTATGCTACCACTTTGGACCCTGGTGATATACCCGTCAGGCCTTACGTCAGCCAATGTATTTGTGCCGTTAAAGGGCTTGAATCCTCTCATCAGGGTAGCTATAGTGACGCCCCTTCGCAGCCAGGGCTCGGCTGAGAAGGCAGAGCGCAGTCAAACAGCAGGAAGGTGGCATGTCTGCAGAACCCGTCGATATCCAAATTTTTGGCCGTTCACTGCGAGTGAATTGCCCACCTGAACAAAGGGATGCTTTGAATCAGGCTGCGGAAGATCTGAATCAGCGGTTGCAAGATCTGAAAGTACGCACTAGAGTCACAAATACTGAGCAGCTGGTTTTCATCGCCGCGTTGAACATCAGCTACGAACTTGCTCAGGAAAAGGCAAAAACCCGCGACTACGCCGCCAACATGGAACAGCGTATTCGGATGTTACAGCAGACCATCGAACAGGCATTGCTTGATCAGGGTCGCATAACAGAAAGACCGGGGCCGAAGTTTGAATAACACTTCAGGGTCTACTATGGTAGAGTGACCGTGAAGAAAAAATTTCTCTGAGATGTTCGCAAGCGGGCCAGTCCCCTGAGCCGATATTTCATACCACAAGAATGTGGCGCTCCATGGTTGGTGAGCATGCTCGGTTCGTCCGAGAAGCCTTAAAACTGTGACGACACATTCACCTTGAACCAAGGGTTCAAGGGTTACAGCCTGCGGCGGCATCTCGGAGATTCCCCTTCTTCTACCACTACCTGTTTTGTCCGTTATCATGACGCAATCAACACTTCCGGTTTCACCTCGTCAGACACTTCGTCAGCAAATTCGCCTGCGTCGTCGCGCATTGACCGCCGATCAACAATCACATTTTGCCGAACAGGCTGCTGCCCGCATGATGGCGTTTCCGCCCGTGGTGATGGCCCGTACCGTCGCGCTGTTTTTGTCCTTTGATGGTGAGCTGGATACGCGCCCGCTTATCGATCAGCTATGGCGCAGCGGCAAGCAGGTTTACCTGCCCGTACTGCACCCATTCAGCCCAGGCAATCTGCTGTTTTTGCATTATCATCCGCACAGCGATCTGGTGATGAACCGGCTGAAAATCTATGAGCCGAAGCTGGATGTGCGCGATGTGCTGCCGCTCAGTAAACTTGACGTGCTGATCACGCCGCTGGTGGCGTTTGACGCGCAGGGGCAGCGTCTGGGCATGGGCGGCGGCTTTTATGACCGCACGCTGCAAAACTGGCAGCACTACCCGCTGACGCCGGTGGGTTACGCCCATGATTGTCAGTTCGTGGAAAAGCTGCCGGTAGAAGAGTGGGATGTGCCGCTGCCGGCGGTGGTGACGCCGTCAAAAGTGTGGATGTGGTAAAACCCCTCTCCTGAAATGAGAGGGAGAAACGCGATACCAGACTCTTCCCTCTCCCAGGGGAGAGGGTCAGGGTGAGGGGAAATCAGTACAGCAGACGGGCGCGAATAGTGCCTGGGATCGCCTTCATGCTCAGCAGCGCTTTCTCCGCCACATCTTCTTCCGCTTCAATATCAATCACCACATAGCCCATCTGCGATGAGGTTTGCAGATACTGTGCGGCGATGTTCACGCCCTGCTCGGCAAAAATCTGGTTAATGGCCGTCAGCACGCCAGGACGGTTTTCATGGATATGCAGCAGACGACGCCCGCCGTGCAGCGGCAGCGAGACTTCCGGGAAATTCACTGCCGACAGCGTGGAGCCGTTATCGGAATATTTTGCCAGTTTACCCGCCACTTCGAGGCCGATATTTTCCTGCGCTTCCTGGGTAGAGCCGCCGATGTGCGGCGTCAGCAGCACGTTGTCGAATTCACAGAGCGGAGAGTTGAACGGATCGCTGTTGGTGGCCGGTTCCGTCGGGAATACGTCGATAGCCGCCCCCGCAAGATGTTTGCTGCGCAGCGCTTCACATAGCGCCGGAATATCCACCACGGTGCCGCGTGCGGCGTTAATCAGCAGCGAACCCGGTTTCATCAGCGCCAGCTCTTCCGCGCCCATCATATCTTTGGTGGAGGCGTTTTCCGGCACATGCAGGCTCACCACATCGCTCATGTTCAGCAGATCGGAGAGATGCTGAACCTGGGTCGCGTTACCGAGCGGCAGTTTGTTTTCGATGTCGTAGAAAAAGACGTGCATCCCCAGCGATTCCGCGAGGATCCCCAGCTGCGTACCGATATGGCCGTAGCCAATAATGCCGAGCTTTTTGCCGCGCGCTTCATAGGAGCCGGTCGCCAGCTTGTTCCAGATGCCGCGGTGCGCTTTGGCGTTCGCTTCCGGAATGCCGCGCATTAACAGCAGCAGCTCGCCGATCACCAGTTCCGCTACCGAGCGGGTATTAGAGAACGGCGCGTTAAATACCGGAATACCGCGTTTCGCGGCGGCATTCAGATCCACCTGGTTGGTACCGATGCAGAAGCAACCCACAGCGACCAGTTTTTCTGCCGCCGCAAAAATCTCTTCCGTCAGGTGGGTACGGGATCGCAGGCCGATGAAATGAGCATCACGGATGGAGGCTTTCAGCTGTTCGCTGTCCAGCGCCCCTTTGTGGAATTCGATGTTGGTGTAACCCGCAGCGCGGAGGCTATCGATTGCTTTTTGATGCACCCCTTCCACCAGCAGAAACTTAATTTTGTCTTTTTCCAGTGATACTTTTGCCATTTCCCCGACCCTGTTTGTCTTAACTTATGTGTGTTCGCTCTAGCCAACATATCAAAAAAAACTATTGCAGCAATATGAACGTTTGCGTCGGCACGTTGAAGGAAAGTCATACAGCGGAATTTGGCAGAGGAAAATGCTGGAAAAGAAAACGATTGCGGCAGGAAAATCAGAGCAGGTTTAAAAACGTGATACATGTCACCAAAATCTGGCACACGAAATTTTTTTAGCGGGGAGGCGCGCTCCCCGTCAGATCATTTTACGATGGTTTTCACGCCGTCGGCGGTGCCAATCAGCGCGACATCCGCGCCACGGTTGGCGAACAGCCCCACCGTCACCACGCCCGGCAGACCATTGATGGCGTTTTCCAGTGCGATGGGATCGATGATCTCCAGACCGTGCACGTCGAGGATCACGTTGCCGTTATCGGTCACCACGCCCTGACGATATTCCGGACGACCGCCGAGCTTGACCAGCTCGCGCGCCACGGCGCTGCGGGCCATCGGGATCACTTCCACCGGCAGTGGGAACGCGCCGAGGATCGCCACTTCTTTGGAGGCGTCGGCGATGCAGATAAATTTATCCGCCACCGACGCGATAATTTTCTCGCGGGTCAGCGCCGCACCACCGCCTTTGATCATCTGCATCTGACCGTTGATCTCGTCAGCGCCGTCAACGTACACCCCCAGACGATCGACTTCGTTGAGATCAAAAACGTGAATGCCAAGGCTTTGCAGTTTCGCCGTAGAGGCATCGGAGCTGGACACCGCGCCTTCGATCTGGCCTTTCATGGTGCCAAGCGCGTCAATAAAATGCGCCGCCGTGGAGCCTGTGCCCACCCCGACGATCGTGCCCGGTTCAACGTATTTTAGCGCCGCCCATCCAACTGCTTTTTTCAGTTCATCCTGCGTCATGATCATTGGCCTGTGGTGAGAAAATCCAGCCCGCATTATAAATGCATCCCGCCAGGACGCCAAAATTATGTCATAGTGCGCCTAATCACAAACGGGGATAAAAGTTATTGCAATGAAACGTCCTGACTACAGAACATTACAGGCGCTTGACGCGGTCATCCGGGAGCGTGGCTTTGAGCGCGCCGCGCAAAAGCTGTGTATCACTCAGTCCGCCGTTTCTCAGCGCATTAAACAGCTTGAGAATATGTTTGGTCAGCCGTTGCTGGTGCGTACCGTGCCGCCGCGCCCGACCGAACAGGGGCAAAAACTGCTGGCGCTGCTGCGTCAGGTAGAGCTGCTGGAAGAGGAGTGGCTCGGGGATGAACAGATCGGTTCAACACCGCTGCTGCTGTCGCTGGCGGTTAACGCCGACAGTCTGGCGACCTGGCTGTTACCCGCGCTGGCCCCGGTGCTGGCTGACTCGCCGATCCGTCTGAATTTGCAGGTTGAAGATGAAACCCGCACCCAGGAGCGGCTGCGTCGTGGCGAAGTGGTGGGCGCGGTATCTATTCAGCCGCAGGCGCTGCCAAGCTGCCTCGTGGATCAGTTGGGCGCACTGGATTACCTGTTTGTTGGCTCGAAAGCCTTTGCCGAGCGCTATTTTCCAAACGGTGTGACCCGCCAGGCGTTACTGAAAGCCCCGGCCGTGGCATTCGACCATCTGGATGATATGCATCAGGCGTTTTTACAGCAGAATTTCGATCTGCCGCCGGGCAGCGTACCCTGCCACATCGTTAACTCATCGGAAGCTTTCGTGCAGCTGGCGCGTCAGGGCACCACCTGTTGCATGATCCCGCATTTGCAGATCGAAAGAGAGTTAGACAGCGGCGAGCTGATCGACCTGACGCCGGGCCTGTTTCAGCGCCGGATGCTCTACTGGCACCGCTTTGCGCCAGAAAGCCGCATGATGCGCAACGTCACCGACGCGCTGCTCGCGCACGGTCATCGGGTATTGCGTCAGGATTAAGATTTTGCCCGGCGGCGCTGCGCTTGCCGGGCCTACGTACTGGCTGATGTAGGCCGGGTAAGCGCTAGCGCCACCCGGCACAACGAATCTGACTAAACCTTACTGAGCTGCCGGAGCCGACTCGCTGGCAGGCGTGGACTGTGCCGGTGCCGCGTTCGCACCCGGTTGCAGTTCAAACACCACATCAACCTGATCGTCAAACTGAATGGTCGGCTGCTCGTAAGTTTCCTGCGCAGAGACCGGGGCAGCATCCGCTTTCATCATGCGGACCATCGGGGTCGGCTGATAGTTGGATACGTGGTAGCGCACGCTGTACACCTGACCCAGTTTGCTGTTAAAGCCTGCCGCCAGCTGTTCAGCCTGATGCTTCGCATCGTCAATCGCCGCTTTACGCGCTTTGTCTTTGTACTCTTCCGGCTGTGCCACGCCCAGGGTCACTGAACGCACTTCGTTCAGGCCTGCTTTCAGCGCGCCATCCAGCAGCGAGTTAAGTTTATCCAGCTCGTGCAACGTGACTTCTACGCTACGTACCGCGCGGTAGCCTTTCAGAATGCTTTTGCCGTCCTGATAATCGTAATCAGGTTGGGTACGCAGGTTGGCGGAGTTGATGTCTTTCTTGGCGACACCATTTTTTTCCAGGAAGCCTAAATACTGCGCCACGCGATCGTCTGCCTGTTTCTTGGCAGAGGCCGCATCCTTAGCCGCTACGTTGACCTCAATTGCCAGGGTGGCAATATCCGGAACCGCATCGACGCTCGCCGTGCCCGAAGTAACGATGTGCGGCCCGTTCGGCAATTCACTCGCCTGTACCGACATCGCACCTAATCCAACCATTGCTGCCAGGGCTATAACGTTAAACTTCACTGTAGTTCCTCCATGTCATCACCATCGCCCATCAATACAGGCGTCTGCCAGCAAGCTTAGCGTTTTCAGCGCGCTTGTCCACAGGTATGGTCCGATTACCACAGCGCCTGTAAATGATGAATGCCTTCGCGCGCCAGCTGGACGGCGATAAACCACATGACCAGGCCCACCAGCGTATTGATGATACGTTGTGCAGTGGCCGTGCGCAGGCGCGGAGCAAGCCAGGCCGCCAGCAATGCCAGGCTGAAAAACCACAGGAAAGAGGCGCTGATAGTACCGAGCGCAAACCAGCGTTTCGGCGCTTCCGCCAGTTGCCCACCCAGGCTGCCGAGCACCACAAAGGTATCGAGATAAACATGGGGATTCAGCCAGGTGACCGCCAGCATGGTGGCGATGATCCGCCCACGCCCCTGTTTTAACGCTTCCTTACCGGCAAACTCCGGCTGGCTGCCGAGCGCCGTTTTCAACGCACCAAAGCCGTACCACAGCAAGAACGCCACCCCGCCCCAGGTGACGATAGCCAGCAGCCACGGCGACTGCATCAGCAATGCGCTGCCGCCAAAGATCCCTGCGCAAATCAGTAGCAAATCGCTCACTGCGCACAGCGAGGCGACCAGCAAATGGTGATGACGGCGAATGCCCTGATTCATCACAAAGGCATTTTGCGGGCCGAGGGGTAAAATCATGGCCGCACCGAGGGCAAGCCCTTGAATATAATAAGTTAACACGTTGAATACTCACGCTGCTAAAGAATGCGCCGACTATACCGGGCGTGAGTTATTAGCGGAAATGGATAATTTTAATCGGGGATAAGTGGCATTAATAATAGGTTGCCCGGCCTGTGTATTACCTGGAGGCCGGGCACGACGACTATGCTCAGGCTTCAGCTTCCGCCTGTTTTTCTTCTTTCACGCGTTTGAAGTTTACGTCCATATGCGGATGCGCAAAACCGATGCCGTTAGCATCGAACGCCTTTTTGATTCGCTCCAGCACATCCCAGTAAACACTTTGCAGATCGCTGCTGTTGCTCCAGATGCGGATCACAAAGTTCACCGAGGAGGTGGTCAGCTCGTTCATGCGCGCGGTCATTTCACGATCTTTCAGGATGCGATCGTCAGACTCAATAATGTCAGTCAGAATTTTTCGCACCTGATCAATATCAGCGTCATAGTCCACGGCGATGACGATTTCGTTACGCCGCACCGGCTCGCGGGAAAAGTTAATGATGTTGCCGGCAATGATTTTACCGTTCGGGATCACCACAAAGCGCCCATCGGCGGAACGCATGGTGGTGGAGAAGATTTGCACGTGCAGCACAGTACCGGCCACGCCGCCCAAATCCACATATTCGCCCGCGCGGAACGGGCGGAAGGTCACCAGCAGCACCCCTGCGGCGAGGTTCGACAGCGAGCCTTGCAACGCCAGACCAACCGCCAGACCAGCGGCACCCAGCACGGCGATCACCGAGGCGGTTTGCACCCCGACGCGCCCCAGCGCGGCAATCAGCGTAAACGCAATAATGCCATAACGTACCAGCGCCGATAAAAAGTCAGCCACCGTGGCGTCAATATGTCGCGACAGCATCAGGCGATTGAGGCCATTGGAAATGATACGCGCGATGATCATCCCGATGATGATAATGGCGATAGCCGCCACGATATTCACCGCATAACTCAGCAGTAGTGCCTGGTTGTGTACCAGCCAGGTACCCGCCCCATTTACGCTGTCGACAACATTCAAATCTTCCATTGGATGTTCCTTGGTCATAACAAAAAATGAGATCGTTCTCACGAAAACAATCTGTTAAAGGTAAACAAGAATCACCGAATATGCCATTTTTCAACGCGATCCTTTTCTGGGATCAGCGTTCCGTTGGCCTGTCTACCATTCTTAAAAAGCCGCTAACCAATGACTGTTTTTGCTTAAATATCTCTGCAATTTCGCTCACCACTTTTCCACTACCCGCATTTTTCCAGGCGACCGACAGCGGTGACGGCTGACGCGGGTTGACCACTTCGCGAGCAACTAACGCACCGGATTCAACGTACGGACGACACAGTCGCTCCGGCAAAAATCCCACGCCCAGACCGCTTAAATGGCAGGCCAGCTTGGTGCTGAGATCCGGCACTTTGATCTCTTTTTGACCGCTGAGTAACCAGGCCACGCGGCGAGTAAGCGTGCGCGAAGTATCTTCAATATTAATAGCCGGGAAGCGGCGAAGCATGTCGTCAGATAATACAGGGGAAGGATGGCTGGCTAATGGATGGCTCTGCGCCACCACAAACTGCCAACTAATATCTCCCAGCGGCAACAGCGAGATATTATTGGAGAGAGATTCCGAGCCAGTGACGCCTATCGCCAACTGGAAATCGTCATAAAGCAGAGAGTCCCATACGCCCATATACACCTGGCGGGAAATCTGAAAACGGGTAAAGGGAAATTGCTGATGCAGCCAGGTGAGTAAATCCGCCGTCGACTGCGGCTGGTACAGCAGGTTATTGATGACGATATTAACCTGGCGTTCTACACCGGCGTTGATTTGTTGAAGCTCATCCGGCATCGCGTCCAGCCAGTTTAGCCACTGGCGACAGTGCTCAAGCAGATGATGCCCGGCAAGCGTCAGGCTGACGGAGCGAGTGGTGCGCAAAAAGAGCTGAGTGCCAACCTGTTCCTCTAGGGTCTTAATGCGGTAGCTAATCGCTGCTGGCGTTTTGTGCAGCGAACTGGCGGCACGGGAAAAGCTCTCAGTTTCAGCCACCCGAATAAATGTGCGTATTGTTTCCTGATCGAGCATGCATTCCCCTTGAGTCGACCGCCTGTAACCACCGTTGCGCTATCACCATACCCACCAGGATGTCGGTTCCGGAAGTGTGCCCTACCCGAAGCAAACGTCGTATGGCGGGATGCGGATCGCGCCGGGCCTGTAAATCACGCAAAACCCTCAGTACCGGCGTGGAGAACTCCCCCAATCTGGCGCTGTTCAGATAGCTACAGCTTACCGAAGTGGTGAGCAACGTGAGTTGATCCCCTGGGGGTAAAAAATGGTGCTCCCGCAGTCGCCCGAAAAAACCAGTGGCGCTTAATACTGCCATCATGCCTGTCAGCATATCATCACCGCTGGGCGTCAGCCCCAGCCCTCGTCCGATAAGCCAGTGCCAGTCAGGTTGTTGTCCCTCTAACCAGCGATCAAGTTCAGCACTTATCCGGGCGTAAACGGGGATAGCAGAGAGCGGCTGATTGAGCGAACCGCCGAGGCCAATTTGCTGAGTATAGAAAGAGAACGGGACAGGCGCGACATCTCCCACTGTTATCTGCAAACGCAGCTCGCGCGGCAGATGCAGCACGATGCCGCGTCCGTAAAGTCGGTTTCCCCGCTTGATCCAGCGTGAAACAGGGGAAACCCGGGAGAAATTGGTGGTATTTAGCAACACGCCCGACGGCCCCATCCCTTTGCCGTAGCGAAAGAACGTCAACAGTTCACCGTCGGGTCGGCAAAAGTTGATGGCCTGGGAGAAGCGGCTATGCAGCGTCCACTCTCCGTCCGGAAGTCGGTAAAGACCGGCGCAGGCCAGGGCGTTGAGAGTGATCATAACCGCTTTTCTCCGTAGGCCGGAAAGATGTGCCAGCGTCGCCATCCGGCAATGATGCCTTTCAATGCCGAATGGCGACATGAACGCCTTATCCCACTTATGCAGTGATGTGGTGCAGCTCCGCCAGCGCTTCCAGCGCTTTTTCAAAGCAGAGCAGCGGAGCACGAACGGTACCCGCCCCCACCTGACCAATCCCCGCTTCCCGGTGCGCAATACCGGTGTTAATCAGCGGCGTGATCCCCGTTTCCACTACGCGGCGAATATCCAACCCCAGGCATGCGCCTTTAAAATCCCATGACGGGATCTGGAACAGCGGATTATTTGCGAGATAAATTTCATCCATCTCTTCCGACGTTTCCAGTGCGGCTCCCATGCCACCGGCACCGACAAAACGCGTCACCCCAGGTGCCGCGATCATCGCCGCCCCGCCGATCCCCAGCGTCTCGGTGATGGCACTATCGCCAATATCAGGGTTAGCATCCGCCTGGCTGTACCCCGTAAAGAACAGTCCCTGCGGAGTATTCACCGGCGCGGTAAACCAGCGATCGCCCGTGCCGCTAACGCGAATACCAAACTCCCGACCGTTACGCGTCATCGCCGTGACGACGGAACCCGCTTTAATCTCCGCCGCCGCATCCATCACCGCTTTGCTGTATGCCATCGCCAGGTTTAAGAAGAACTGGTCGGTGACACTCAGGAATTGCAGCACTTCGATGATTTCCGCTTTTGGGCGATCCAGGCCGGCGATAATCGGCGACAGCGTACGCAGTAGCAGAGAAGATGCCGCAATATTACGTTGATGGAACTCATCACCCATCGTGATGGCCTGCGCCATCATCGCGGTCAGATCGACGCCGTTCTCCATTTGGGATAACGCATCCTGGAGCACCGGAGCCAGCGTATCGCGCATCCAGCGCAGGCGCGTTTGCACATCGTCACCATAGGCGCCAAAGCGCATCACCTTGCCAATACCTTCATTAAGGTTGCAGCAGGATTGATTGCCATGCACCACGTCACGCACAACCAGCACCGGCATATTGGCGGAGGTAATTCCGCCCATCGGGCCAACCGCGCCGACGTGATGGCAGGGGATGAACTCGACCTCTCCTTGATTCAACAGTTGGACAACCTCTTCTTCACTGCTGGCCCATCCCTCAAACAGCGATGCGCCAATACACGCGCCACGCATCGGACCGGTCATCTCTTCCCAGGCGATCGGCGGACCGGCATGAAGCAGTTTGCGACCAGAAGACAATTCTTTCACCGCCTCTTTGGCGGGGCATACCGCAACCCAATGCGGCCTGGCGGCTTTAATTCGTTCAATAATGGCTTCGTTGGCCTGCGCAATAGATGAATACATATCCGTACCTCTGAACTTAATGTAACTGTTTGAGTAAACTGGCGAGACGGGCATTGCCACCGGCAATCGGCGCCCATTGATAATGCACAACCGGCGTGCCGCTACTTTGTAGATCCAGCGCGAAGCTGCGTAATCCGGCATTGATCACCTGAACCCCATCAAGAAGCGCGCTGTGCGTTACCGGCAACGTGTCATCGTGATGATGAATAAGGCTGACGGCGAGCAACACAGCCTCTTCGAGCGTTTCCACTACCGCTATTCCCGCTTCGCGCAACTTTTCACTTTGCGCGCTGCGCCCCTGTGGATCGGCATCGGTGCCGGTAAGCGTGGCAATCACCACCAGCGGCGCGGCGCGACGAGAACGAACCTGCTCAATGGCTTCCACCACCGCTCCGGCTGGATCGGCGCATGCGCCATAGCCCAGCACCACATCCAGCAGCAGCACGCCCACGTCCGGTCTGTCCGCCAGTTTTTCGATTTCGATACTGCGAGTTGTCGGGTCGATCATCGGGTGCGGTCTGCCCAGCGTATAGCTGTCATCCCCCAGATCCACGATACGGTGACCACCGGCTTCCAGCATGACGCCCTCAGCATGGCTTTCACTTACCGGAACACCGAGTGCAGCAGAAAGCAGCATGGCGGCTTCTGCTGCCAGTGTGCCCCCTGCGTACAGACCATAAATACCTTTACCCACCACTTCCGGCAGGATTTGCCGCTGTTGCGTCACGCGCATCAGCAGCACCGCCAGTTGCGAAGCATCAGAGAGTGAATTGGCCAACCAGACATTGCCTTCACGGCGCTGTGCGGGCTTGCTGCCAAGGAACAGCGCAACCACCGGTTTGTGCAGGCGTTGCATGGCAGCGATAATGCGCGTTTTGACTTCCGCAGACGGTGGCTTGGAGACAAACGTGATGACCTGGGTCGCATCGTCAGTCGCTAACATCTCAAGCGCAGTCAACGCGCTGATACCGCCCACTTCGGCGCTCAGGTCGCGACCGCCAAGGCCAATGGCATGGCTGATCCCTTGCTGGTGCAGAGCGATCTGCGAAGTGATCTCCTGAATACCGGTACCGGATGCCCCAATAACACCAATTCCGCCAGCAGGCAGAACGTTGGCAAATGCCAGCGGACTACCGGCAATCATCGCCGTCCCGCAGTCTGGCCCCATCACGATCAGCCCCCGCTCACGCGCTATCGTTTTCAGCTCAACTTCCTGTTCCAGCGGAACGTTATCGGAAAACAGCATCACATTTTTATCTGCCAACAACCCTTGTTTGGCGACCGAGGCGGCATATTCCCCGGCAACAGACACCAGCAGCAAGTTAGACTGAGGCAATTTTTGACAGGCGCTTTCCCAGCGGCGAGCCTTAATCAATTGATGCGAACTTCCCGAGGCGTTAGTTATCGCATTCAGTTCTTTCTCAAGCTGCTCCCGAATTAAATCAAGAATTTCGGGCTGCTCATTCCTGGTTCGAACGGCCACGCATATATCATTTGGCGTCGCCTCAGCAAAATCGTCATGCCAGAAGCCCGTCGAATCCAGCATCGATTTATTAGCTGGCGTCCCCATCATGACGGAAACCTGATCCACTTCCGGACGTTCACTCAGTTTTCGGGAAATAATCATCAGGCTGACGGAATCCTGAAAACTTCCCTTTTTAATAAAAGCGTAAATCATTACAGCTACCTCTTTATGAGCGTTTTTCTTTTAAGAACAGCATGGCAATCAGACCAACGGCCAGCAGAGTGGCTGAAACATAGAAACTGGATGCGAGGCTTCCGGTCATATCGCGAGCTGCACCTGCAATAATGGGTGCCAAAATAGATGAACTCATACCGATGAAATTAAATAAGCCGAATGCGGTACTGTAATTATTTTCATCAACGCTATCGGCAACCAATGCTACCAGTACCGGATCCAACGCCAACTTACCGACCAGTCCGTAAACACATAGCGCAACAACTACACCTGTCATACTCGGCATCCAAATAATTGACAGCATGCTGATAATTGCAATCGGCACCAGGAACATAATTAACGGTTTACGGCGACCTAATCTGTCAGAAAGACTGGAAAATAACAGCGCACCGGGAATTGAAATCCATGCGACCAGCGATGAAATAAACCCAGTTTCACTGCCCGCAATTCCGCGCTCACTTTGCAAATAATAGGGTAGCCAGGTCAGAATAACGAAGAAACCAAACAGGCTACAGAACACCATAATATAGGTAATAATTAAGTTACGATTCTTCAGCAAGTCGCTAAATTTGCCTTTTTTGACCGGGGTGCCATCGATTTCTGTGGTGCGTTTTTTCTCTTTGACAAACATCCAAATCGCCACGCCAACCAAAACGGAGGGGACCGCCATGGCATAGAACGGCATACGCCACGAATATCCCTGGTCGTAGACCAGCCAACTGGAGGACATCAGCCCTAATGCGATACCGAACGCCATCCCGCTATTGATGATGGCACTGCCGAGAGAGCGGTATTTTTTCGGGATCTGCTCAGATGATAAGCCATACTGTGGGCCATAATAGGTGCCTTCGCCGGCCCCGGTGACAACGCGAGCAAACAACAGCGTGTACCAACTTTTTGCCCAGCCCGTTACAGCGGTGAACACGCCAAACAAGATAAAGCCAGGCACCAACACTTTTTTCTTACCAATTTTGTCGCCCAAAATTCCGGCGGGCACTTGCAACAAAGCGTAAGAAAAATAGAAAACTGAATTAAGAACACCGAGTTGCGTTCCACTTAAACCAAATTCTTTTTCCAGCTCCCCCATCACCGGATTCAATATCGTCCGGTCGGCATACATAAATATCCAACCTAACCAGAACAAGAAAATAGTGACCCACCAGGCCGGTATTCCCCTTTTCTTTGTGACTGCTGTGACTTCACATGATTCAGACATAAGCACTCTCCCGGTAAACTTACCGTTTAACACCCCATGTTATCGAATGGATACGTGAGGTTTGATGTTTTAACTGCGCTTACCATATCGGGGAGTTAAGCCCTTTCATTTGAGCGAAATCACACAAAATTCATTGTTATAAATTCCTGGGAACTGGTCGCGTAATTATTAAAAAATATCTAACAATCATTATTAAACCAATTTAAATAAATCTTTAAAAAATAGATTCGATTAGCGAGATATTTTTACTGATAGTTTAGTTGTCGAATTCATCACATTATGAAAAGAGTAAACCTTTATTTTCTGTCGTGAGATATTTTGCATAATGAGGCTCTCATGAAAAAGAAACTTGTCATTGCCCTGGGCGGTAATGCGTTATTACAGCGCGGAGAAATTCTCAGCGCAGAAAATCAACAACGGAGCATTCAAATTTTCGCACAGATGGTATCGACCCTGGCGCGTGACTATCAACTGGTGATTGTTCACGGCAACGGGCCGCAGGTGGGTTTACTGGCGCTGCAAAACGCGGCGTACAGCGATTCTCCCGCCTGGCCGCTGGACATGCTGGTTGCGGAAAGTCAGGGGATGATTGGCTTCGCGATCGCCCAGGAACTCACCCGTAGCGCTGACGCTACGCCCGTCACCACCGTGATGACCCGTGTCGTCGTCGACCCGCAGGACGATGCGTTTGCCGCGCCCGGAAAGTACATCGGGCCGGTGTATCAACCGGAGCAGCAGGCCGAGCTTGAACAACGCTATGGCTGGCAGATGAAGGCCGATGCACAGTATATTCGCCGGGTGGTAGCCTCACCCACGCCGCTGAAGATCCTCGACGGCGAGGCGATCAATACGCTGATGAATGCCGGGCATACGGTTATTTGCTGCGGCGGTGGCGGGATCCCTGTTATCGCCCAGAGCGAAGGATATGCGGGAATCGAAGCGGTTATTGATAAAGACCTGACGGCCGCTTTACTGGCACAGAGCATTAACGCTGATCATCTGCTGATCCTGACAGACGCGGACGCGGTGTATGAAAATTGGGGAACGCCGCAGGCGCGCGCGCTGCGTCACGTTACGCTTGCAGAAATAGCGCCGTTCGCCGCCCCCGATGGTGCGATGGGCCCAAAGGCCGCGGCGGTAATGCATTTCGTCAAACAGAGCGGTAATGCTGCATTTATTGGTGCGCTAAAAGACGCGCCGCAGATTCTGGCCGGAGAAAAAGGCACCTGCGTGACACGATAACCCCCCTTTTGCCGGATGGCGCTACGCTTATCCGGCCTACCACTGACAGTCGTGCTTGCCGTAGGCCGGATAAAACGCTTTCGTGTTGCCATCTGGCAAAAAAAATGGCTTCCCGAAGGAAGCCATTTGCACAGCTTATTTCCGATTACAGAACGTCAACCGCGTTCAGTTCTTTGAAAGCCTGCTCCAGACGGGTGATCATGGACGTCTGTGCAGCACGCAGCCATACGCGCGGATCGTAGTATTTCTTGTTCGGCTGGTCTTCGCCTTTCGGGTTGCCCAGTTGGCCCTGCAGATACGCTTCGTTTTCTTTGTAGTAGTTCAGGATACCTTCCCATGTTGCCCACTGGGTATCGGTATCGATGTTCATTTTGATAACGCCGTAGCTTACAGAGTCTTTGATTTCCTGCGCAGTAGAACCGGAACCGCCGTGGAACACGAAGTTCAGGGCGTTGTGCGGCAGGTTGTGTTTCTTGGTCACGTATTCCTGAGAATCACGCAGGATCGTCGGGGTCAGTTTCACGTTACCCGGCTTGTAAACGCCGTGTACGTTACCGAAGGACGCCGCGATGGTGAAGCGCGGGCTGATCGCGTTCAGTTTGGTGTACGCGTAATCAACGTCTTCCGGCTGGGTGTACAGTGCAGAAGCGTCCATGTGGCTGTTGTCCACACCGTCTTCTTCGCCACCGGTGCAACCCAGTTCGATTTCCAGCGTCATGCCGATTTTGGACATGCGCTCCAGGTATTTGGAGCAGATTTCGATGTTCTCTTCCAGAGACTCTTCAGACAGGTCGATCATGTGAGAAGAGAACAGCGGTTTGCCGGTCGCCGCAAAGTGTTTTTCACCTGCGTCCAGCAGACCGTCGATCCACGGCAGCAGTTTCTTCGCGCAGTGGTCAGTGTGCAGGATCACCGGAACACCGTAGTGTTCAGCCATCTGGTGTACGTGATGCGCGCCAGAGATAGCGCCCAGGATTGCTGCGCCCTGCGGCACGTCGGTTTTCACGCCTTTACCGGCGATGAATGCAGCGCCACCGTTGGAGAATTGCACGATAACCGGTGCTTTAACTTTCGCAGCGGTTTCCAGAACGGCGTTAATGGAGTCGGTACCGACGCAGTTAACTGCTGGCAGCGCGAAGTTGTTTTCTTTAGCTACCTGGAACACTTTCTGAACGTCATCACCAGTGATCACGCCAGGTTTTACGAAATCGAAAATTTTAGACATGTTACGTAGTCCTGTATCTTGGCCGTTAGAAAAAGGGAGCGCGTGCTTTAGCGAAGCGCGCTGAAAATCAGGCGGGTTTCCCCGCCCGATCAAACTTACTGCTTAGCGCGCTCTTCGAGCATAGCAACTGCAGGCAGCACTTTGCCTTCCACGAATTCGAGGAACGCACCGCCGCCAGTGGAGATGTAGGAAATTTTGTCAGCGATACCGAACATATCGATGGCTGCGAGGGTATCACCACCACCGGCGATGGAGAACGCTTCGCTGTCTGCGATAGCGTGCGCCACAATTTCGGTACCTTTACGGAAGTTAGGGAACTCGAACACACCTACCGGGCCGTTCCACAGAATAGTTTTGGCGTTTTTCAGGATTTCAGCCAGTTTCTGTGCGGAAACGTCACCCATATCGAGGATCTGCTCTTCATCTTTGATGTCGCTGGCAGACTTGAGGGTCGCGGTCGCGGTTTCAGAGAACTCGGTCGCTACGCGAACATCCGTCGGAACCGGGATGTCACAGGTGGTCAGCAGACGTTTTGCTTCCTCAACCAGGTCTGGTTCGTAGAGGGATTTGCCCACGTTATGGCCCTGAGCAGCAACGAAGGTGTTAGCGATACCGCCACCGACGATCAGCTGGTCAGCGATTTTGGACAGGGAATCCAGCACGGTCAGTTTGGTGGAAACTTTAGAACCACCTACGATAGCCACCATCGGGCGAGCCGGTTCTTTCAGCGCTTTACCCAGCGCGTCCAGCTCTTCAGCCAGCAGCGGGCCTGCACACGCCACGTCAGCGAATTTCGCGATACCGTGGGTGGAAGCCTGCGCACGGTGCGCGGTACCAAATGCGTCCATAACAAACACGTCGCACAGCGCGGCGTATTTTTTAGCCAGGGTTTCGTCGTCTTTCTTTTCGCCTTTGTTAAAGCGAACGTTTTCCAGTACCACCAGCTCACCGTCGGCAACTTCAACGCCGTCCAGGTAATCTTTCACCAGGCGAACCGGGCTGGACAGTTTGTCTTTCAGGTAGTTAACCACCGGCAGCAGAGAGAATTCTTCGTTGTACTCGCCTTCGGTCGGACGGCCCAGGTGAGAAGTAACCATCACTTTCGCACCCTGTTTCAGCGCCAGCTCAATCGTCGGCAGAGAAGCGCGGATACGCGCGTCGCTGGTGACTTTGCCATCTTTAACCGGTACGTTCAGATCCGCACGGATAAAAACACGTTTACCAGCCAGATCCAGATCGGTCATCTTAATTACAGACATGGTGAATCCTCTCGTTTTTTTTAAAGTTTGGCAGACGCAATGCGCGTCTCACCTGAAACCAGTCGCTGCCATGGCTAACGTCGTGTCGAGCATTCGGTTAGCAAAGCCCCATTCATTATCACACCAGACCAGCGTTTTGATGAGGTGTGCGCCACTGACCCGCGTCTGCGTACCATCTACAATGGCACTGTGCGGATCGTGATTAAAATCTGCTGAGACCAACGGTAATTCCGTATAGTCAACTATACCATGAAATGCTCCCTGTGCCGCTTTTTGCAGCAACAGGTTGACTTCTATAGCTTTTACCGGCTGCTTCACCGTAACGCTTAAATCGATTGCCGTGACGTTAATCGTCGGGACGCGCACGGAAATCGCTTCAAATTTATCTTCAAACTGCGGGAAGAAACGGGTGATACCCGCCGCAAGTTTCGTATCTACCGGGATGATTGACTGGCTGGCAGCGCGCGTGCGGCGCAGATCCGTATGCCAGGCGTCGATCACTGGCTGGTCGTTCATCGCCGAGTGGATCGTCGTTACCGTGCCGGAATCAATGCCGTACGCGTCATCAAGAAGTTTGATCACCGGAATAATGCAGTTGGTGGTGCAGGAGGCGTTGGACACGATGCGGTCATCTTCACGCAGCGTATGCTGATTCACGCCAAAGACCACGGTGGCGTCGAGATCGTGGCTGCCGGGATGGGAAAACAGCACCTTTTTAGCGCCCGCCGCCAGATGCGCCTCGCCGTGCTGGCGATTGCCGTACACGCCAGTGCAGTCGAGGACCACATCCACGCCCAGTTCACGCCAGGGCAGCGCCGCAAGCGTTTCCTGATGCAGCAGGCGGATGGCGTCATCGCCGATATACAGCAGCTCGCGTTCCTGTCGGACATCCCAGGCGAACCGCCCGTGGGTGGTGTCATATTTCAACAAATGCGCCATGCCCGCAGCATCCGCCAGTTCATTGATTGCCACCACGCTCACTTCCGCACGACGCCCGGATTCATATAAAGCACGAACCACGTTACGCCCGATGCGACCGAAGCCATTTATCGCCACGCGTACGGTCATAGATCTCCTGCAAGGCTGTCCCTGATTTGCTGTGGCTGACAGAATAATGCAGCGACACAACAAGGGAAACCTTACCTGTCGCAAACTGCGACCTGTTAATAATTTGTCGAAAATTTAATCGACTGAAACGCTTCAGCTAGAATAAGCGAAACGCGGAATAAAAGGAATCGACGCCCGGCGGGGAACGACATTTATCTGATCTGCATCACACTTTTGCGCCCCTGCTGGCGCGGTTTTCCTTAGCGATAAACCGCATGTCTTCAGAAGAAAAGCGTCATAAACGTGGAATAGTTTAATGATATACATCAGTACCCAGAACCGCCGTCACTCTTATTATGCGGGCCACGTCCGAGTTTCGGAGTTTACTCATCCCATGAATCAGTCTATTGCCTCTGCGGCACGCTTTTATGCGCTGCGCCTCGCTCCCGGCCAGGAGCTGTTAACCGAATTACGCCAGTTTATTCGCCATCACGGGCTACAGGCCGCGTGGATTGCAGGCTGTACCGGCAGCCTGACGGAGGCCACCCTGCGCTATGCGGGCCGCGAAGAAAGCACGCGGCTTTACGGCACCTTTGAAGTGATTTCCCTGTCCGGCACGCTGGAGCTGACGGGGGAGCATCTTCACCTGAGTATTGCCGATGAAAACGGCGCGCTGCTGGGCGGGCACGTCATGCCCGGCTGCACGGTGCGCACCACGCTGGAACTGGTGATTGGCGAACTGACGGCGCTGTCGTTTTCCCGCCAGCCCTGCCCGCTCTCCGGCTATGACGAACTCGTGATAAATCCCCGTTAATTCTCGCTTGATAAAAGAGGTTGCTATGGCGCGTCGCCAACTCTCCAGCCAGACCCTGGTCCTGATCGTTATTTCCGTCGCCATCAATATGATCGGCGGGCAGCTTGTCAGTATGCTCAAGCTGCCGATTTTCCTTGATTCCATCGGCACGCTGCTAAGCGCAGTTCTGCTGGGGCCGCTCGTTGGCATGTTGACCGGTTTGCTCACCAATCTGCTGTGGGGATTGTTAACCGATCCGATTGCCGCCGCCTTTGCCCCGGTCGCCATGGTGATCGGCCTGACGGCAGGCTGGCTGGCGCGGCTTGGCTGGTTCCGCTCGTTGCCGAAAGTGATCCTCAGCGGCGTGGTGATCACCCTGGCGGTCACAGTAGTGGCGGTGCCGATCCGTACCGCGCTGTTTGGCGGCGTAACAGGTAGCGGCGCGGATCTCTTCGTCGCCTGGATGCACTCGATGGGTAACGATCTGATCGAATCCGTGGCGCTGACGGTGATCGGGGCCAACCTGGTGGATAAGATCCTCACCGCGGTGATCGTCTGGATCCTGCTGCGCCAGTTACCGCTGCGCACCACGCGCCTCTTCCCGACCATGTCGCCGGTACGCTGAATGCATCCTTTTACCTCCCTGACGCTGTGGAGTCTGGGGGCCTGGTCGGTTCTGCTGCTCCCCGCCGGACCAGGATTAACCCTGATAAGCGGCGCGGCCTTTCTCAGCCTGCTGCTGTTTCGTGCCACCCGTCCCCGCGCGCGTTATGTCGCGTGGCTGATGGTGTCCCTCGGCGTTGGCATGTGGCTGGTGCACGGCGGCTGGCTGGTCGCCTGGATGAGCGGTCAGCCGCGCGATGCCACCGGCTGGGCGCAGGCGATCGTCCTGTGGCAGCGCATTCTCACCATCGTCGCCACCTCGCAGCTATGGATGGCCTTCGTGCCGGTACGCCAGTTTATTCGCGCCCTGTTTGCCAGCCGTCTGCCGCCGGGCTTAGCGTATTTATTCTCCGGCCCCTTGCTGATTGCCGAACAGCTCAGGCACCGACTGGCAAGCATTCACGAAGCACAGCGCGCTCGCGGCGTTCCCCTCGACGGTCGCTGGCATCAGCGGCTGCGCGCCATGCCAGCGCTGATCGTGCCGCTGATCCAGGGCGCGCTTAACGATCTGGCGATCCGCGGCGCAGCGCTGGACATGCGCGGTTTTCGCCTGCACCGCACCCGCACCACGTTATGGGCGCCGCCCGACAGCCGCCGCCAGCGCGTGTTGCGTTATACCCTGCTCGCCCTGATGCTGGCAGAAACCGGAGTCTGGTTATGGTTACGCTAGAGGATCTCTGTTTTCAGCCCGCGCATGCTGCCGCTCCCGCGCGTCGCCTGAATTTTCACTGCCCGCAGCCGGGCATGGTCGCTGTGCTGGGCGGTAACGGCAGCGGTAAAAGCACGCTCGCGCAACTGCTTGCTGGCTGGTATCCGGCCTATCTGCCCGGCACGCTCAGCGGTAGCGGGCAGATACTGGATCAGCCAATGGGTCAGCGTTCGCTGCCTGAACAGGCGCAGACCGTCCAGCTGGTGCAGCAGTCCCCCGCCCTGCAACTCTCCGGCTGTACGTTTAGCGTCGAAGAAGAAATTGCCTTCGGCCCGGAGAATTTCTGTCTGGGGGAAGATGAGATCCTCGCCCGGCTGGAGGCCGCTCTGACGCTTACCGATTGCCTGCCGCTGCGCCACCGGCATCCCGCCACGCTGTCCGGTGGCGAAGCCCAGCGCGTAGTAATCGCCTGTGCGCTGGCGATGCAGCCGCGGCTTTTGCTGCTCGACGAGGCTTTTAGCCGTCTGACGCCGCAGGCCACGCAGCAGATGCTCACTCGCCTGTCTGCCTGGGCAAACGACAGCCAGGCGCTGGTGATCCTCTTTGAACGCCACCGCCAGCCAGCCCAGGCGTTTTGCCGCCAGATGTGGCAGCTCGATGAAACAGGACTGACCGCCTTATGATCGCGTTACACAACGTCACCTTCCGCTGGCCGGCGGCTGCCGAAAACTGTCTGCACAGCCTGACACTCACAATTGAGCGCGGCGAATGGGTGGCGCTCATCGGCGATAACGGTGCCGGAAAATCCACCTTATTGCGTCTGATGGCGGGGCTGTTAACACCGCAGCAGGGTAAGGTTTTGCTGAACGGGCAGCCGCTGTCAGCGCTAAACGCCCCGCTGCGCGCCGCGCAGGTCGGCGTGCTGTTTCAGGAGGCGGAAAACCAGATCCTGCACAGCACGGTGCAACGTGAAGTGGCTTTTGGGCTGAAGCTGCAAAAGCTGCCCGCCGCCGTTATTGAACAGCGCACCCGTGCGGCGCTTGAGCTGTGCGGTCTTGCTGATGTGGCGCAGGCGCATCCGCTGGATCTGCATGCCGCCCAGCGGCGAATGGTCGCGGTCGCCAGCCTTGAAGCGATGGCCCCGCCTGTGCTGCTGCTTGATGAGCCGAGCCGGGATTTTGACGATCGCTGGCTCGGCATATTTGAAGGCTGGCTGGCAGTCTGTCGTCAGCGGCAGACAACGCTGCTCGCCATCAGCCATGATTATGATTTTACCCGCCGCCACTTTTCCCGTGTGATTCGCCTGAAAGACGGGAAAATCTGCGCCGACGATCTGCCCGCCTAATTCCTCTCTTAATAGCCGAACCCTTAATAATGCCGCAGAACGCGGCATTTTTTCTTACAAATAACCTCTGCGTATCTGGCGTTACGCTGTTCACATCACAAAACACGCTAACTGAAATCGTTATATTTCCGCACATCAGTCTGATAATTGAAATGTAATTTCAGACCACGCATTGAAATCGTGAAATAATAATTATCACGATCAATACATCACAAAATAAATACTCCGGGGTGCTTCAAAACATTATTCAAATGAATAATTAAAGCCCGTGAAAAAGGATTTTTATGAAGCAAACAATGCAAATGATCGGCCAGGCCATGCTGGTGCCGATCTCCATCATTACCGTCGGCTCAATGTTTATGGGTTTTGGCAGCGCCTTTACCAGTAGCGGCACCATTGAAGCCCTGCATTTACAGAGTGTCATTACTAAAGGTTCAGTTTTATTTACCGTATTCAGCGTGATGAAAGCCACCGGCGATGTGGTATTTCGCAATCTGCCGCTGTTCTTTTCCATCGGCGTGGCTTTTGGTCTGGCGAAAAAAGAAAAAGGCTGGGCGGCATTTTCTGGCGCGGTCTGTTTTATGGCGATGCATTTTATTATCGCCACGCTGCTGGAATTAAATAACATGACGCCGCAGACCACCAGCGTCGACTTCTTCCGGCAGCAGCAACATCTTAGTGAGATTGCCGCCGTCCAGCGCGCGTCTATTTATACCAGTGAACTGGGGATGTTTTCCTACCGCATGAGCGTCTTCGGCGGCATGGCGGTGGGCCTGATCACCGCCTGGCTGCATAACCGCTTATATAACGTCAAGCTGCCGCTGGTGCTGTCGTTTTTCGCCGGTACGCGCACGGTGCCTATCGTCACGCTGCTGGCCGGATCGCTGCTCGGCGTGCTGCTCTTTTTTATCTGGCCACCGCTGGGCGGCATGCTGGCGCAGTTCAGCAAACTGATTGGTAACTCCGGCCTGTTTGGCACCTTTATCTGGGCGGTAGCAGATAAATCGTTGCTGCCCGTCGGCCTGCATCACCTGATCACCACGCCCATCCGCCTGACAGAATTAGGTGGCTCCATGACCGTCTGTAACCAGCTGGTGAGCGGCACCACCAATATCTATATGGCACAGCTGGGTTGTGAAGAAACACCGCAGCTGCTGGTGCGCGGCTTTCAGTCCGGGCGCGTGGTGGTGCATTTTGGCGCGCTGCCAGGGGCGGCGCTGGCCATCTATCAGTGCGCGAAATCACCGCACAAAAAAGTCGTCGCGGGCTTACTGATCCCGGTAGTGGCGACCATGATCCTGTTTGGCGTCACCGAACCCATTGAATACACCTTTCTGTTCGTCGCCCCCTGGCTGTTTTATCTGGTGCACGTGCCGCTGACCGGCCTCGCTTTCGTGCTCACCGAAATGGCGAACGTGTCCATCTACGGCGGCAGCCTGAAAGACATCCTGCCGGTGTTGCTCCAGCCTGCGAAGCTCAATCTATGGGGCTACCTGTGGCTGATCCCGCTGTTTTTCGCGCTCTACTACGCCCTGTTTCGCTTTTTGATCCTGCGTTTTAACGTCATGACGCCGGGGCGCGAAGACGAGGAGGAAAACACCCGGCTGTACAGCAAACAGGATTTTAAGGATCAGCAGGGAATGCGCTTTGCCCGGCAAATCATCGACGCTTTCGGCGGCAAAGAGAATATCGAGCAGTTCGACAACTGCATCTCCCGCCTGCGCGTGCAGGTGAAAGACGGCTCGCGCGTTGCGCCGGAAGCGGTGTGGAAAAAAACGCTCAACGCGAAAGGCTATGTGCAGGTCAGCGAGCGGGCCTTTCAGATTATCTATGGTGCCGAGGTGGTGATGATCGCCGGGGACTGCAAAGAACTATTAGATGAAGGAGAAGCAGCATGAATGCCCATCCGGTGACGCTGACCCGTACCCTGAAGATTTCACCCAATGAGGAAAAAACCCTGCGCCACGTGGAGTTCAATCCGGGTCTGAATACCGAGCGCATCGACATCAGCTATCACTGCACGCCGGGAAATGTGGTGGATATGGGGCTGATGATCAACGACCGCATCAATGGCTGGAGCGGCGGCGCGCGTAAAACCATTACCCTGAGTGAAAATTTCGCCTCGCCGGGCTATCAGCGCACCAGCATCGTCAACGGCAAATGGCACGTGCTGCTGGGGCTGCATAAGATCCGCCGCGCCTGCGAAGTGATCGTCGAGATCACCCTCTACCCAAAATTTTCGCGCTGGCTGAAAGGCGACACCCATCTGCACTCCGTGCACAGTGATGGCAAATTAACGGTGAGCGAGCTGATCGCCCGCGCCAGTCAAATGGAGTTCGATTTCCTCTGTTTTTCCGATCACAACACCACGTCACAAAACCATGAAATTGCAGGTATTAATTCCTCACTGTGCCTGATCCCCGGCATGGAGCTGACCAGCGAACGCGGCCACGCCAACCTGCTGGGCGTCACCCAGCCGGTAGTCAATTTTCTGCCGCACTTTACCGAAGAAGACATCGCCAGCCGGATGGCAGAAGCCCGCCGCAATGGCGCACGCATCGGCATCAATCATCCATTCTGCCACTACTGCCCGTGGCAGAACCGCTTCGCAGGCCACGACTGGCTGGAGATCTGGAACGGGCCGTGGGACGGCGAAACCGGCAATGAAGATGCCTTTAATTACTGGCATCACCAGCTCTGTCAGGGCGAAAAAATCAGCGCCGTGGCAGGCAGCGATTTTCACAAAGAAAAAGGGCTGATCAATCCCTACATGTGGGTGCGCGCGATCAGCCGCGAACGCAAAGACATTCTCTCGGCGCTGGTCGCCGGACACAGCTACATGCAAAGCGATGACCAGACCCAGTTACACCGTTTTTGCATTGGCGACGCGGGGCCTGGCGACACCACCAGCGGGGAGATCCTGCACGTTAAGCTCCGTACCCATAAAGACAATAACGTCCTGATCTATACCGACAAGACGGTCATCGTGGTGCCCAATCGCTACGGCGATGTGAACCAGGAAATCGTCGTTCAGGATGCCGCCTTCACCCTGCTGCGTATCAATCGCGGCCCGGTGGTCCAGCTTTTGACTAACCCAATTTACCGAGGATAATTCCGTGCAACGTGTGCATATCATCTATAAAACGCATCTGGATATTGGCTTTACCGATCTGGCCAGTACCATCGAAGACAAATACCTGCACGAGTTTATCCCGGCAGTGATCAAGGTGGCGCAGGAAGTGAATACCCCGGCGCAGAAGAACTTTATCTGGACCTGCGGTTCCTGGCTGATTACCCGCTATCTGCAAACCGCAGACGACACCGCGCGTCGCGCGCTGACTGACGCCATCGGGCGTGGTGACATCGCCTGGCATGGCCTGCCGTTTACGTCGCACAGCGAACTGCTCAGCCCCGGCACACTCCAGGCGGGACTTGAACAGGCCCTCGAACTGGATCTGCGCTTTAACAAACGCACCATCGCCGCCAAAATGACGGACGTGCCCGGCTATACCCAGGCGATTATCCCGTGGCTGGCTAAAGCCGGCATCGCCTGGTTACATCTTGGGGTTAATGAAGCCTCCACCTCCCCGGCCGTGCCAAACCTGTTCCGCTGGCGCCTGGGAGAGGCGGAAGTTATCGTCACCTACTCGCCGGGCGGCTACGGCAACGAATACTGGTGCGAACCGCTTGATGAACTGCTGGTGTTTTGTCATGCCGCCGATAACTGCGCCCCGCCTGACGCCGAACTGGTCCATGCCACTATCGCGGCCTATCAGTCACGTTATCCCGGCGCGCAGGTCAGCGCCTCCACGCTGGATCAGTTTGCCGCCCGCGTGGAAACCATCAAACATGTGCTGCCCGTGATCGACGGCGAGATCGGTGATACCTGGAATCACGGTCTGGCGACCGATCCGGGCAAGGTCAGCCGCTATCTGCGCCTCACACGTCTGCTGGAAGAGGAAGTGGCCGCCGGGCGGCTCTCTGCCACCAGCGAGGCATACCGACAAGCGATGGCGCAGTTGATCATGGTACCGGAGCACACCTGGGGAATGGATCTCAAGCTGCATCTGGCCGATTACAACCACTACCTGCCCGCCGAATTTGAGGTGGCACGGCGGGCGGATCGCGTGGAAAACGGCATCCCGGAGAAATACCGTTTTATCGGCGATTTCGCCGCGCGTCTGCCGCACCGCAATGAACCTGGCTATCAGAATATTGCCGCCTCCTGGCAGGAACAGCGTGATTACATCGATAACGCCCTCGCCTGCCTGCCGCCGGCGATAACCACGAAATTTACCCCGCTTTCTCCCGTGACCATGGAGGGCATTATTGTTCCGGCGCGTGCACATTATTTTGGCGATTATCAACTGGTTATTGCCGAGGATGGCAGCCTGAGCACGCTTAACGTCGGCGGTAAAGCGCTCTGCGCGGCTCCCCTCGGCAAGCTGATTTACCGTCAGGTGAGCGACGACGAATACCAGCGTTTTGCAGAACACTATCTGCAAAATCTCACCTCCACGCGCGACTGGGCGATAGCCGATTTTACCAAGCCAGGCCTGGAGCTGACCGCCGTTCCCGTGTCTTCACAATGCGCGACGCTGCAACTGCATGAGGTACGCGTGGAAGAGACGCCGGACGAGTATCAGCTGTTTATCGACGCGCGTTTTGTGCAAAACGAACCAGGCATGGTGCTGCGACTGCCCAAAAAAGTGCTGCACTGCTGGCGCTTTAGCAAACATCGCCGCGCTATTCGCTATCAGGTATCGATTATCGGTAAACAGGCCAACCGCCTGCCGGAAGAGATCTGGTTACAGTTCGGGTTAATGAATAAATCCCGCAGCCAGTGTCGCAAAATCGGCCACACCATCGACTGGCAACAGGTGGTGCACAACGGCAACCGTAATCTGCACGGCGTCGAGCGCGTTTTCACCCCTGACTGGCAATTACAGCCGCTCGACGCGCCGCTTATCGCCCTGCACGAGCCGCGTATTTTGTGGTTTGGCGAGCCACATGACGAGCCGGAAGGCATTTTCCCCCACCTGTATAACAATATCTGGGGCACCAATTTCCCGATGTGGTACGGCGAGGATATTCATGCCGAATACCTGCTGGAAACGGGCAGCGACGGGGAACGCCAATGAACGACAAACGCATCGTCCACGCGGTATCGCATACCCACTGGGATCGCGAGTGGTATTTCACCACCCTCGACACGCAGGTGTTCGCCCTGAAAGCCTTCACGGAGGCGATTGACGCCTTAGAACATCACCCGGAGCTGGCGTATCACCTGGACGGACAAAGCTCCCTGCTGGCGGATTATTTACAGCTTAAACCGGAGATGACCGAACGGGCGACGGCGCTCGTTCGCCAGCGTCGGTTAATGGTCGGCCCCTGGTATACGCAGCCGGATCTGTTCAGCATCAGCACCGAATCCATGTTCCGTAATCTGCGCATTGGCATTGCGCTTGCCCGCGCAGCGGGCGGTTGCATGGACGTGCTCTATTTACCCGATACCTTTGGCAGCCCGGCGCAGCTACCGCAGCTGGCAGCCGCCTTTGGACTGCGGCATATTTTGCTGCGCCGGGGGTACGATCCTGAGGTGATGGGCGCGACGGAAATGCGCTGGCAGGCGGCGAACGGCGACACCGTCACCACGGCCATCATGCCGTTTGGCTATTCGCTGGCCCACCCGGAGCGCGGCGGGCGCTGGCGCAATTTCTCGCTTGCGCATGTTGAGACAGAAACGTTCCCGCTGATCGCCCGCCTTAAACAGCTCACCCCCTGCCGCCATCTGCTGTGTCCGATTGGCGGCGATCAGGTGAGTTGTGATGCGGATTTCGCCCGTCTTATCGCGGAAATTAATGCCCACAGCGAGGATGAGTTTATCGCCAGTCGCTACGAGGCGTATTTCGCGGCGCTGAACGCGGAAGAACTTCCGCTGTGGCAGGGGGAGTTCCGCCGTCCGCGCCTGTCCCGGGTGCATAAAACCATTGGTTCCTCGCGCTACGACATTAAACGGGCGAACGACGAGGCAGAAACCCAGTTGATCCATCAGACCGAGCCGCTGCTGGCGCTGGCACGCATGAACGGGCTGGCCTGTAGCGAGCCGATGCTGGAGAAAGCCTGGCGTCTGCTGCTGGAGTCGCACGCCCACGACAGCATGGGCGGCTGCAACAGCGATGAAACCAACCGCGACGTGCTGGCCCGCTGCGCCCACGCACAGCAGACTGGCGAGGCGCTGTTCAGCCTGCACGCCCGCCTGCTGCTGGCCAACCTCGCGCCGGATCAGGATCACCGTTTTCTGCTGGTCAACGGCACCGGGGCGCCCACCGTTTGCGTACACAATCGCGTGCTGATCACGCCGACCCCCACCTTCCGGCTGGTGGATGAACAGGGCAAACCGGTGGAATTCATCCTGCTGGCACAGGAGAAAATCCGCAAACCGCGCGGCGTGCTGCTGACGCCTGACGGCGAAGTAGAGACGTTCTCGGCAGACTATTACTACCGTAACCGGGTGGATATTGTCCATGCGCCGGTGCCGCCGCTGGGGATGGCGCTGTTTTTTGTGCAGCATACGGAACCGGCGGCGATGCCGTGGATGCAGTCCCTGCGCCAGACGTTCATTGAAAACGCCTGTTATCGCATCAGCTGGCATGAGCAGAATTTGTGCCTGTTTGATAAGCGTAATCAGCGCACGCTGACGCGGCTGTTACAGCTCAGCGATCTGGGTAACGATGGCGACCTGTATGATTTCTCGCCGCTGGCAGGCGACATGGAGTTACGCTCTGGCTGGATGGAGCTGGTGTCCGTGAAGCAGCACTCGGCCAAACAGGAGATGATCGTCACCAGCCTGCTGTCGCTGCCGGAGTGTCTTGATCCACAGCGCGCCGGGCGCAGTGAACACATGAAGTCAGTGGCGGTGACGCTGACGGTGACGCTGGAAGACGCGCTGATCCGCTTTCATCTGACGGTAGATAATCAGGTGCGCGAGCATCGGATGCAGCTGGTGTTCGATACCGGCACGCCTATTGCAGCGGTGCAGGCGGATATGCCTTTCGGCTGGATCAGCCGCCAGAACCAGCCGGACAGCGCGCGCACGGATTTTACCGAGCGTCCGGTGGACATCGAACCCTTCATGCACCAGTTGCGCGCTCACGACGATTTTCATTTCTTCGCCCGCGGCCTGAAAGAGTATGAATATGACGATCGCCACCTGCGCGTCACGCTGTTTCGCGGGGCGTCGCAACTGGGCAAAGATGATTTGCTGTGGCGTCCGGGTCGCGCGTCAGGCCAGCGGTTAGCCACCCCGGAAGCGGAGCTGCCGGGACTACTGTGCTTTGATTTCGCCCTGTGTCTGACGCCGCTTGCCGCGCCCGAACGCGTGGCCTGCGCGCAACGCTTTCGCGTTAATCCGACGCTCTGGCAGTGGCAGCGTGATGAAACCTGTGTGCAGCGGCTGGATAATTTCGACGTCTTCCTACCGGCGCAACCGGTGCAGGTACGGCAGTTACTGGCAGATATTCCGGCAGGGCTGGCGGTCAGCGGCGTGGATGTGCTTTATGGCGGGACGTTAGTCAGGTTGTTTAACCCAGGCGAGCAACCGATCCCCGTGCCGCAAGCGTGGCAGACGTGTAATGCGCTGGGCGAACCGCTGGCACTCCGTCAGGTTCCCCCGTTCGGCCATGTGAATGTGCGGGTAGCCGTTGAATAGTGGGGCCGTGCTGCCCGGCGGCGCAGCGCTTGCCGGGCCTACAAAACCTGAAGCAATGATGTTCGGGTAAATTGGGCCGTATTGCCCGGCGGCGCGGCGCTTGCCGGGCCTACAAAATCTGAAGCAATGATGTTCGGGTTAATTGGGCCGTATTGCCCGGCGGCGCGGCGCATGCCGGGCCTACAAAACCTGAAGCAATGATGTTCGTGTAGGCCGGGTAAGGCGCAGCCGCCACCCGGCGTCGAGACGTAGATACTGTTATGCCATGCAAGCATTTTCCTCATGCAGCGTGGCATCGAACGGGCGTCCTGATTTCAGGACGCCATACGCCACCTGGGCAAGTTTACGCATCATCGCCCCGATTATCAGCTTC
>NZ_JAHUXA010000020.1 GCF_019218745.1 Enterobacter sp. ENT03 | reverse complement strand
ACTATATCGTTGGATATTACAGCACGCTCAGGCCGCATGAATATAACGGTGGCTTACCCCCAAACGAATCGGAAAAACGATACTGGAAAAACTCTAACGCGGTGGCCAGTTTTTGTTGACCACTTCACTCTGAGCATCTGGGCATTATGTTCAAATGAGTAAAGGCATTTATCCTCGAACGGGAATAAAGCATATTGGACAACCGATGATACCTGTGAAGCTTACGGTCTCAGGCTTTAAAAATCTGCTTACGATGCCAGCCGACATACTGTTCAGTGGGCCACAGCGATTTGTCATGGGGAAGATGCAACTGTTCGCCGTTTCGTTGCCAGAACAGGTTATCCACCACAGGGCTACGGCTGACGCCGCCGGAAATGCGGATCGTCAGGTTTTCATCCAGTCCGAATGCGCCCATGTCAAAAGCATCATGATGCAGCGAACACAGCGCCAGACCGTTATTCACTACACATGGTCCGCCATAGGTTTTCCAGTGAATATGTGCCGCTTCAATACCAACCAAGGCACCATCCAGCCTGAGATCGTAACCACAGAACGCGCAACGTGAATGGTAAGCGCGAAGAACGATACCCCTGAAGCGTGGATCGCGGTTTCTGGAGCGATCAATAAAATCGAAGCCCAGTTGGTTGGCGAGGATCCGCTGAATACTTTCCGGGAAACGATCGGTGAGGATCTGCTGGGCCAGTTGGTCGATGACTTCCGGGTGTGCCAGGAACTGTTGATAAGCCGCTTCATCAAAGCCACCCGCCACCTGGTTATCAATCAGTTCTTTCTTTGTTGGCTGAGCATTGCCTTTACGGGGTTTACAACCTTTCGCATTAATGATTTCCCAGAAGCCATCCCTTCTGAGTCGCCAGAAAGGCATATTGGGATAGACAGTGCGTCGCTTGGGGCCAAACTCTTTCAGCAGACGAGTGAGCGGCTCGTGGATCTCCAGACCATAGTTAAACAGGCGTGGGTGGCCTGCTTTGTACTGCGATAACACATACAGCAATAACAACGGTTTATGCGGCGCGCATACGTCACCCTGACGCCATACAGAAACGTTGGAGATGGCAGATTGCAGCGTTTCGAGAGATAACATAGGGGGAACCGGGTAACGGGCTGATGTTATTGCGATCATGCTCGCAAAAGTGCTGAAATTCAATTGTTGCTCGCCACGTTGATGTGAGTGAAATCGACGCTTTATGCTTGTAATGCAGGATGTCCTTTAGACACGGCTCTTTACCCCATCTTAAGTGACTCAGAGGTGCCTGTTAAACCAGGGGGGATTCACAGGCCAGCCTTACTTAACTACCACAGTGCAAATGCAAAGAAACCTGCGCCAGAAACCGTTGTAGTCGAATCATACAGCTGAACCGGATCACAGCTACATTGAAGCCACCACCGTTTTTTCCTATTAGTTTTAGTAGTTATTTATTTTTTCATTCATTCATATAATTAAGAATTATCCTCCATCCTTATATTTAATCTGCGAGTTTAGTGCAGATGGCGCAGCGATTTCGATGATCAGAATAACAAGGACTAATGAGTCTGGCGCTGCCTTGCAAAATTATATCAATCTTTATCCCGCCTTTATTTCTCTTGTTGAGCAGCATCTTCCGTCTGGCTACAAAAAAATATTTGCGCGTCCACAGCAGGCCCCGGATGGGGCGATTGAATGGTACAGCGATATTAACGGGCAGCCCGTCGCACTGACTGCCCTTTCACCAGCGGAAAAAGAGAAAGCGCAGGCGTTGTTACAGCAAAAGCTGGTGGTAATTGCACAGCTTTATCAAAAACTCGCGAAGAATAACGGCGCACCAGCCGATGTCCTGCAGGTACTTTCGCTCGCCAATTATCAGCCTGATGAACGTGGCATTTGGGTTGTTGATGGTCAGCCGGTCATCACCGCCTGGAGCGAAAGCCCCGTCGCACCGATGGCTCCGGTTGCACGTCAACGGCGAGGCTGGCTGGGGGCACTGCTGTTATTACTACTGGCACTGCTGGCGCTGGTGGCTTTCCTGCTGCTACGTGGTTGCGCTCCAACGGCTAAAACGCCTGCGCCCGCAGTATCACCGCCGTCTCTCCCGGTGAGGCAAGTTTGTCCGGCAAAACGGACAAAACAGCAGGCCCCTGAAATGGTTGTTATTTTTGATGCGTCAGGTTCTATGGCCATCAGCATGGACGCCACGCCAGATGAGCTACGCCGCCTGATGCAGGATAAACCAGTGGACAATATTGAGCGCGAGCCACGCCGCATTAGCCTTGCTCACCGCTCCGCAAAACAGGTGATTGACGAGGTGCCAAAAGACATGGACATCAGTCTGGTGTCAGCAGCGACATGTCAGCAAGTTTTTGTTTCTTCATCATTACCCTTTTCCCGGCGCAACGAACTGAAACAGGCTATCGATAAAATTCAGCCAGTGGGGAAAACCGCGCTGGCAGAAGCGCTGGAAAAGGCGGGTAAGTTGGTCGATGGGGTGGCGCGTGATGCCATCATTGTGCTGATAACCGACGGTGAGGAAACCTGCGGTGGTGACCCCTGTGAGGTCGCGCGTCAGCTGAAGCTGAAGAAGCCCCGCTTGCAGGTTAACGTGGTCGATATTATGAACACGGGCGCAGGGAATTGTATTGCCAGCAATACAGGCGGTTCGGTTTATGCCGTAAACAATACCCAGGAATTTAATGAAATGATGAAGCGGGCAGTTAAGGAATATATTCCGGAAGGCTGTGACTAACACATTAGAAACGTTGATTGGTTCATCCCAATATAGTTTCACCAGAAAATCATAAGCGTTTACGTATGGCGAATATTAATACTGCAAAATTTAATTTAGGACTAAACGTTTTTTGTTAGCTGCCGATAATTTTTCAGTATTTTTTAATTTTCCCGGAAGGGGATTCACATCGCTTGCGGTTTTACACCGTCGAGGACGCTGTACGTATCAATAAAACAGAGTTAACCCGAATAATTACCAGCAAGGGTAGGCCAACGTGAAAGAGATGTTCCTGTGCAGTGACAGGCTCGACAAATATCAGTCAATGGGTGAGAACGGTCAGGCAGTGCATATTTCCGCATTGCAACTTCGCGAAACGCTGCGCCTGAGAAAACAGAGCGACGTCGCCGACACATTAGCGATCCCGCAAGTCAATGAACATGGTGATCGCATCGACTGGTATGCCCCTGCTGCCGGAGATGTCATCCCCTGGTCTGCCGCCACCGAGAGCGAACGCCAGGACGCGCTAAGGCAACTGGAAAACAGCCATACCGTTTTACGCCAGCTAAGTGCTGAATACAGCCAGCACGCTAACCCGGAACAACGCCTGTTCGGGAAACTGCTGGAGAAAGCCATGCAGTTTCCCGACCAAAATCATGTCTGGCTGGTGGGCGGTAAACCGGTTATGAGCTTCTGGGGATTCGTTCTTGCCCGTCATCAGACACGTATCGATCCGCTGGATTGCCTGCGACCTCCGGTTCCTGTCGCCCCTGCGGTTTCTGCCCCAGCGTCTGCGGTGCCTCTGGCCAGTGAAACCATCGCTCAACCCCGGGTCATACGCCGGGGATGGTGGTGGACGTTCCCGGCCTGGCTGCGCTGGTTGCTCCCCTTGCTGCTGCTGGCACTACTACTCATGTTGCTGCTTCGCAGCTGTGTGCCCGGCATTCATATCCCTGGCTTTTCTGCCACCCTGCCGGGTTTGCCAGACGCACATCTGAACACGCCAACGGTCAACGCTGGCTTGCATGGGGTAACTGGTACAGGTGTAAGCGGGCAGGCTTTGAACAGAAATGGCACCGGCTTGCCGGAGGCGTCATCCCCATCAGTGAACTTACCTGCTAGTGGTGAGGCGCCTGTTAACGGAGGAACTTCAGCAGTCCCTCCGGTGCCGGCTGATGCGTCTGCCGAGAACACGCTGCCCGGCGATGCTGTCGCGCCAGAAATCACAGCAGAGGTGCCAGCACCACCTTTACCAGAGGTGACCGCTGGCCTTACGCCGCCGGATGTCACACCAGCCAATGGCCGACCGGACCTGAAAGCCCCGCTGACCATCCCTGCCGAGGCGTTAGCGCAGGGAAATACCCACTTTTTAAACGGAAACTGGCGCGCCGGTGCCGGTATCCAGGATCAACGTACTGGTAAGCCGCTCAGCCTGAGTTATCAGATCAAGGATGGCAAGGGTGAAGTAGAGATGGTGCGCGGAGACGGGGTGACTTGTCGCGGTGCGGTCAATGCGGTCATCCAGTCCGGCAATCTGGCGATCAATAAACAAGGTGAAGCCCAATGTTCTGATGGATCGGTATACCAAATGCCGGATGTCCAGTGTGCGCCTGGCGCGCAAAACATTGCGGACTGCAAGGGCCGCTACGACGCCAATACCCTTTTCCCTATTTCGATGAAGCAGGAGGCAAGTAAGTAAATGCTCGCTGAACTTACTGATTTTAAAAAGCAGGTCAAACTTATTCGTGACAGCGGCATCCAGTTCCTGGACTTCGCGTTTACGCTGCCTGCCCGTAAAGAGTATGGTGATTTTTTGCGCCAGAACGGTGACGGCGCCATCCTGCGCCTGGTCTACAACGAGCGCGAAGATAAACTTCAGATCCCGGCGGTAGATAATGCTGCCCCCCGCTTTGCCGAGTCAGATTACTCCCTGACGACGGAAGAGTCGCTGCGCCTCTATCAGGGGCTTTGGCTACCGCTGCCTTTCTTTCGCTTCAATCCACCGCGCGCTTTTGCGCACGGACCAACCAACTGGGCGCGCGTGCAGTTCCACGAATTGGCAGAACCTGACGAGAAGGGGAACACCTGGCGTGCGATCCTGGTCTTTGATACCAAAATTTTCCCGGATCGTGACAACACCCAATATCTGGCTCCCAGCGAAGATGACGTGCGCTCGGGCGCCGGTTTTGCACTGGCGCTGCACCCGCACGAGATGGGCGATTTTCTGACGCTTCCATGGGTCGATGAGTGGCTGCAAGAAGTGTTCAGCATCCAGGCGCGCGACGTGCTGCGTCAGCATGCAGAAGATATTGATGAGAAACTGCTGCAGAAAGAGCACCAGGCACATTATCTCAATCTGCTGAATATTCTCGCTGCCACCGTCGCTATCCCGGAAGTGCAGGTCAATGACGTGAAGGTCCGTGACTCAGCCATTCCGGTGGATCTCGTACTTGATATTGGTAACTCCCGTAGCTGCGGTATCCTGATTGAAGAACACCGCGATGACAATAAAGGCCTTTCGCAGCTTTATCAGCTGCAACTTCGTGACTTAAGCCAGCCGCAGAACGTCTATAACGAACCCTTCGACAGCCGCCTGGAGTTCGCGCAGGCTGAATTTGGCAAGCAGGACTTTTCGCTGAAAAGCGGGCGCAGCGACGCCTTCACCTGGCCGACCATTGGCCGCGTGGGCGATGAAGCCTTCAGAATGGCGGCACAGCGGCTGGGCACAGAAGGTTCCACCGGGATCTCCAGCCCGAAACGTTACCTGTGGGACGATCAGCCTTATTCCCCCGGCTGGCGTTTCAGCCAGGCGTTTGTGAAAGCCGATCGTGAACCTCTCGCCACTGCCGCACCGTTGCTCTACATGCTGAACGACCAGGGCAAACTGCTGATTCGCCTGCCGGAAGATGAGCGTATGCCGGTCTTTTCCCCGGTTTACAGTCGCAGTTCTTTGATGACGATGATGCTCTCTGAAGTCCTGAGCCAGGCACTGATGCAGATCAACAGCCCCGCACAGCGCCTGAAAATGAACCACGCCAGTACACCGCGCCGCTTGCGCAATGTCATCATGACCGTGCCGCCAGCGATGCCAAAACCGGAGCGTGCCATCTTTGAACAGTGCATGCTGGATGCCATACGCGTGGTGTGGAAAGCGCTGGGTTGGGAAGAGATGGACGACGACAGCGAAGAGACTGAACAGCTGAAATACCCGCGCCCTGGCGTTCACGTGAAGTGGGATGAAGCTACCTGTGGACAACTGGTCTATCTCTACAACGAAACCCAGACCTACTTCGGTGGCCGTACCGATGAGTTTTTTGCGGCAACCCGTCGCCCGGACAACCAGCCCGCCGCAAACGAGCCGCGTAGCCTGAAGGTGGCCTCCATTGATATTGGCGGCGGCACCACCGACCTGGTGATCTCGCGCTATACACTGGATGACGGCGAAGGGATCAACGTGCGTATCGCGCCGAAACAGCTTTTCCGCGAAGGCTTTAAGGTGGCGGGTGATGACATCCTGCTGGATGTGATTCGCCTGTACCTGCAACCGGCGGTGAAAGCCGCGATGATGAAAGTCGGCCATAGCGATATGTCGGCAGAATCAATGATGTCGCAACTGTTTGGCAGCGAATCCATTGAGGCGGGTAAGCAGGTCTTGCGTCAGCAACTGACGTTGCAGATCTTTGCGCCGCTAGCACTGGCAATCCTGCATCGCTATGAAGAGTACTCCCCGGAGAACGGACGCGAGCAGCTCAATTTCACTTTCCGCGATCTGCTGACCCAAAACATGCCGACGCAAAAAGTGCAGGACTACGTGAATGATGTGGCGCGCATGGGCCAGCTTTCCAGCGAAGCGCCATTCTCCATTCTTGATGTGCCGCTGGAGATCGATCTGGCCAACCTGCACAACGAATTCATTAACCCACGCAGTGGCCGCATGAACATCTGCCATAGCCTGCGCGCGCTGTGCGAAGTGCTCTGGCACTACAACTGCGACGTGCTGCTGCTGACAGGCCGTCCGTCGCGTCTGCCGGGTATTCAGGCGCTGATCCGCCAGCTCCAGCCGGTGCCGCCATCACGCGTGTTGCCGCTGCATGGTTATGAAACGGGCGGCTGGTATCCGTTCAACAAGAAAGGCTGTATCGACGACCCGAAATCCACCGCTTCCGTTGGGGCGATGCTGTACCTGCTGGCAGAAAAATCGCGCCTGAGCAGCTTTTTCTTCCGCACCCAGGATTTTGTGCCTTACTCCACCATCCGCTATCTCGGCATGCTGGACGGCAATAACCAGATCAAAGACAGCAACGTCTTTTATCGCGATATCGACCTGGATGCGCAGGCGTTCCAGCTACCGCAGGGACAAGGTTTTGAAGCGCGTGGTGAAGTACGCATTGGTTTTCGCCAGCTGGATAACGAGCGCTGGCCTGCCTCTGCGCTCTACACGTTGAAAATCACCAATCCTAATCTTGCCGGTGAGCTGGCCGGGGACGCCATCATGCGCATCGAACTTACCGCTGAGCAAGGTCGCCCACGTAACGGCGTTGAGGCGGTCAGTCCGGAGAAATTCCGTATTGAATCCCTCGAGATGGAAAATGCCCGACGCAACTACAACCGCAAAGACGTGGCATTCCAGTTGAACACTATGGTCGGTAACGGTCTCAGCGAGACGCATTACTGGCTGGATAGCGGGAGTATCAAAAGCTAATGAGTAATCCTAATTCTGCAAAAATCATTCAGGGCTGGCAGGGCGTTGAGCAAGGTGCCAGCCAGGCAATTGACTGGATTGCTGCTGTCCGCCAGGACGCGCCGCGTCTCAACACCGAAGCTGACCGATTGACGCTGAACCTGCGTCGCAGCCGCAACAAAGCACGCCGACTGGCGCAGGCGGCCGCACGCCCGATGACCATCGGCTTCTTCGGTTTATCGCAGGCGGGCAAGTCCTACCTGATTTCGGCGCTGGCCGCCGGTGAAAATGGCAAGCTGGGTACGGTGCTGGGTGGGCATCAGCTCGACTTCCTTACGCACATTAACCCGCCGGGCGGCGGTAAAGAGGCCACCGGTCTGGTGACCCGCTTCAGCCGCCTGAAGCATGACGACGACAAAAACTGGCCGGTCAAATTGCAGCTCTTTAGCGAAGTGGAGATGGCTAAAATCCTCGCGAACGCGTTCGTGCATGACTTCAACCAGGAGAAGTTTGACTGGAACTACGATGAAGGACGGATTAGCGACCTGCTGGCAACGCTGGAGAAACGCCGCCGCCCGTCGCGCGTGCCGGGCGTGACCGAAGATGACGTGGTTTCTTTCTGGGACTATCTCACCCGTCATGCGGAAAAAACCCAGGGTCGCTTCGCGTTGCACTACTGGCCACAGGCAGTCAGCCTCGCCCCATGGTTGAACACTGACGATCGCGCACAGCTGTTCTCGGTGTTGTGGGGTGAAGTGCCTGAACTGACCCACGCCTATGGGCACTTTGCCCAGACGCTGCAACGTCTGGGGGGCGTGCAGGAAGTCCGCGCACCATTAAGCACGCTGGTGGTGGAAGAGGACGGCCTGCTGATCCAGAAAAACAGCATCATGAACGTGGACATGTTGGAACATCTTAACCAGCCCCACGATCAGCGCATTGAGGTCTGCCCGGTGCAGGAAGGTCAACTGGCCTCGCCTGTCGCAATATCGCTGGCCGAGCTGACCGTGCTGACGGCTGAACTGCATGTGCCGCTCTCTGCGCCAACGACTGAGCCACTGTTCGATCACGTAGATCTGCTTGATTTCCCCGGCTATCGCGGGCGCATGTCTATCGACTCTTTCAGCGGGAAGTCGGCTGAGAGTGATGCCAGCGGCGGTAGTCGCCTGGCTGAGTTGCTTCTGCGCGGTAAAGTCGCCTATCTGTTTGAGCGTTATACCGAAAATCAGGAGATGAACGTTCTGGTACTTTGTACCGCCTCCGCCAAACAGTCGGACGTGAAAGACGTTGGCGATGCGCTGGACGAGTGGATCTGCCGCACCCAGGGCGCCGATGCCGACGTGCGCAGTCGCCGTCTGCCGGGGCTGGTCTGGGCCTTGACGATGTTCGATAACCGCATCACTGGCGCCTTGTCCCACGAAGAAGCGCTGCTTCGTCAGTACTGGGGGCAGGGCGGGATGATCAAGATGGCGATGCTGGAGAAATTCGGCAAATACAGCTGGATGAGCGAGTGGAAGAAAGGCGAAACCTTTAATAACACCTTCCTGGTACGTAAACCCGGTATGCAGACGCCGTTCACCCGCATCAGTGGTGGCAGCGAGATCGCCTTAACCGAAGAAAACGCCGATCAGCTGGCGTTGATGCGCAAAACCTTCCTGGAAGACGACGCCGTAAACCGCTATATCGCCTCACCGGCAGAAGCCTGGGACGCGATGCTGAACCTCAATGATGGTGGCATGAAACGTATGGCGAGCTACCTGAGTCAGGTCGCGCGTCCGGAGAACAAGCTGGAACGCATTGCCGAACAGCTCGAAGAGAGCCGCCACGAGCTGGTGCAGGGCGGGCTGGGCAACTGGTATCAGCCAGATGGCGACGAAGAGGTAGCGAAGAAAGCCCGCATCGCCCAGGAAATCATAGCGGCGGTGAAAAAACGCAACGGGATGCACGGCGAACTGCTGGCGCGGCTGGTGCCGACGCGCCGCTCGCTGCACGCCCTGTACATGCAGCAGGTGAGCCTCCCAGGCGCGGTGGAAGAGGAAGATGTGTTTGATATTGGTCTTGATGATACCCACGGTAGTAGCACCTCCAGCGTCAAGAGCCACAGCCATGAAGTCGCCTTTGCGCGTCAGAGTGTTCAGCACTGGATCAACCACCTGCGTGGCCTGCCGGAAACCCCGGCCATGCTTAATTATATTGGCCTGCCACGCCCCGTCGCCGAACAGCTGGTCGATGAACTGATCACCGGTCTGCTGCGCTTGCGTGCCGAAGAGACGCTGGTCACCGTGATGCAGAACACCGATCAGGCTGGCGTACGTCGCGACTGGATGGTGGATCGCCAGGTGTCGCGAGTTCTGCACATCATGAGCGATTTTATGACCTGGCTTGGCTATCAAAGCGTGCCGGAGAAAAAGCGTCCAACCCGCCAGAACCAGCCCGATCAACCGATCTTCACCCGTCCGGCCCAGTGCGACAGCGTAGTGTGGAAAGATGATGAACGTCTCGTCAGCCTCACACCGCAACAGCTGAACTACAGCGGCTATTTCATTCTTGACTGGTTGATCGGTCTGGAAGCCCTGATCACTGAGAATGCCGGGCATTCCGCCGGGCGAGAAATTAGCGTAGCGCAGAATGAAAAGCTGGGCGTCATCCTCAACCTTATTCAGCGTTCACAGGAGTAACAGGACGTGATCAAGCCCGAACTAAAACCCTTAAACCCCGTTAATCCTGGCTATGCCACCCTGTTGCTTAAAGGCTGGAAAGGCGGCCTTGAGGGGGTTGAGATCTCCATCCTGCGTAACCAGGACAATCTCTATCTCGATAGCCACGGCGGTTGGGTGAGCGGCGAAATGTTTCTTGGTCTGCCAGCCCTGGGCCTCGTTGACGACGTGCCTGCCGTGCAGGTTGGCCCGTCGTTTATCGACCCGCTGCTGGCAAACCGCCAGGCGGCGTATCGTCTTGTCATCAAAGACAGCATGGCCCGTGATGTAGGCATTCTCGCCATCACTGATGGCCTGCTCAGCTCCCAGGCTGGAGGGGAAAACCCGCTGGTAGTTAATAGTCAGGCGCTGCATGTCACCCCGCCCGCGCAGCCTGAGCCAGTGGTGGAAACCCCGGCACCAGAGCCGATCGCTGACGTGCCTGCGGCACCCGCAAAACGCAAAGCACCGGTGGCTATTATCCTCGCCATCATTGCGCTGCTATTGGTCGCTGCTGCCGCCGGATGGTGGTTTATGCGTAAACCCACGTCAGTCGAGGCGCCGGCCCCTGCTGTTGCACCGGTCGCCAAAATCAGCGGTCCTTGCGGCGATGACCAGATGAAAAGCGGCAATGCCATGGATTTCGTCAAAGGCTGTCTGCGCAGTCAGCCCAGCAGCGCCCAGCTGTTGGATGTGATTGCCAAAGCAAAAGCCGACAAAAAGTGTGACGTCGCCCAACGCCTGTATGCCTACAAAGCGCAGTCCGGCGATAGTCAAATGGCGATGCGCTATGCGCAGGAATATGACCCGAAATCCGCCCAGGCGGATGGATGCTTCAGTCCTGACCCGCAAACTGCCAGCTATTGGTACGAAGCGGTCGTGAATCAGGATCCGCAAAACGCCGAGGCAAAAGCCCGTTTAGCTGAGCTGAAAAAATAGGACTAATGAATGAAAAAGAGTCATGGATTCAGCGGCCTGTTGTGTGCGGTGGCGTTAAGCCTGCCAGCCCACGCCGCTGACACGAAGCCTCTGCTACAGGACGGTAAACACACTCTGTTCCAGCGCGTGCTCACCTATCCCGGATGCCAGTTGGCTCCCAAAGCGGGTGAGACAGGCAAAGAGCAGCCTGCATTCAGCCGCTTTTACGTTTATCAGCGCGAGAAACAGGGTCAGGATGAGTGGCTACAGGTTGGGCCGGACAGCTTCGGACACGTTTCCGGCTGGATGAAGGCCTCCTGCACCGTGGACTGGAAAGTGCAGCTCACGCTGGCCTTCACCAACCCCGCCGGACGCCACCCGATGCTGTTCTTCAAAGAGAAGAGCGATGTGGAGTCTCTGCTGAATAATGCCAGCCCTGCGGCTGCGCTGGAGCCGATGATCACCAGTCTGAATCAGAAAAAGCCGGTGCCGCAGGTACTGGCCCGCGAGCCAGACTACATGGTCGATCAACTGAAAAACTTTTACCTGTTGCCCGTGCTGGGTTCTGACGATGTCTTTACCGATACCGGTTTCCAGGTTCGGGTGCTGAACGTGGCGTCGGTAAGTGAGAAAGCCAGCGCCAGTGCCCCTGCCAAAGCCACCGACGAGAAGAACATGATGAAGGGCTTCTCCGCCTCGGTGGTGTTCGTGATCGACTCGACGATCTCAATGGGGCCATACATTGATCGCACCAAAGAAGCGATCGACAAGATCTACAAGCGGATCGAAAAAGAGCAATTACAGGACAAAGTGAAGTTCGGCCTGGTGGCCTATCGTTCCAGCGTGAAGGCGGTGCCTGGGCTGGAATACGACGCCAAAATGTATGTTGATCCGAACACCGTGAAAGACGGCAAAGATTTCCTCGCTAAAGTGCATGACCTGAAGCAGGCGACCGTCTCCAGTAGCAAAGTGGATGAAGATGCCTACGGCGGGGTGATGACCGCGCTGGATAAAGTCGACTGGACGCAATTCGGCGCGCGCTATGTGGTATTGATCACCGATGCGGGCGCACTGGACGGTACGGATAGCCTGTCGTCAACCCATCTGGGTGCGGAGCAGGTGCGCCAGGAAGCAGCATACCGTGGCGTCGCGCTTTACACCCTGCACCTGAAAACGCCGGACGGGAAGAAAAACCACGCCTCCGCAGCTGCGCAGTATCAGGAGCTGACGCTGAATCCGTTCCTGCATAAGCCGCTGTACTACCCGATCGATTCCGGCGATGTGAACAGCTTCGGCACTATCGTTGATAGCCTCTCTAATGCCATTACCGGCCAGATCAAAACGGCCTGGAGTGGTGAAGAGACGGCAGGTAGCGCTCTGGGTGCCAGCCCGAAATATGCCGGTAAGAAAGCCGATCCTCTGCTGAGCGATGCCGAAAAACTGAGTAAAGCCATGCGGCTGGCCTACCTGGGTGAAAAACAGGGCACGCAAGCGCCGCCGGTCTTTAAATCGTGGATCAGCGATCGCGATCTGGTGAATCAGAACATCCCGGCCACCGAGGTTCGCGTACTGCTGACGAAAAGCGAGCTGAGCGATCTGAGTGATGTGATGAAGAAGATCGTCAACGCTGCCAATGAAGGGATGATCTCGCCGGATGACATGTTTGCCAGCCTGCGATCGCTGGCGGCGACCATGGGCAATGATCCCAACCAGGCGAAAAGTAAAGATGCGACCCGCCTCGGTGAAATGGGTCTTCTGGGCGAGTACATCGAAAGTCTGCCCTACCTGAGCGAGGTACTAAGCCTCGATGAAGAAACCTGGAAGAGCTGGGATGGCCTGGAGCAGGAGCGTTTCATTCGCCGCCTGAATACCAAACTCAACTACTACCAGCGCTACAACGAAGATGCCGATCGCTGGGTCGCGTTGGCACCGGACAGCGATCCGCGGGATAACGTTTATCCCGTTCCGCTGGAGAACCTGCCCTGATGCTCCACATTCGCGATATGGACATCTGCCGTGGCGGGGCGCAGGGCTTCTGCGTCTCGCTGCCAGCGCTGACGCTCCAGCCTGGCGAGGTCGCGGCGCTGACCGGCCCGAGCGGCTGTGGCAAAAGCACGTTACTTGAGATGACCGGGGCGATCCTGCGCCCCGGCACCCTCGGAGCCTACCAGTTGGGCGAGCGTGACATTGCCGTCCCGCTGCTGGCCGAAGACGAACCTGCGCTGGCGGCCATTCGCGCCCGCGAACTGGGTTTTATGCTTCAACATGGCGGGCTGCTGCCGTGGCTGCCCGTGATGGAAAACATCACCCTGGCTCGTCGTCTGGCGGGCCTCACCACTCAGTCATCCTGGCTGGAGACGGCCATCGACACGTTGGGCGTGCGGCATCTGTTAAAGAGCATGCCTTCCCGGCTCTCCATTGGCGAACGCCAGCGCGTAGCATTTATTCGCGCCATCGCCCATCAGCCGCGCCTGTTGCTGGCTGATGAGCCGACCGCCGCGCTGGATCCCGACAACGCCAGCCGCCTGTTTACGCTGATCGTCGAGATGGTGCGGAGCCTGGAAATGACAGCGATCATCGTAAGCCATGACTGGCAGCGTGTTGATCAGTTCGGCCTGAAACGTTACACCGCCAGAATTGAGGAGGGGAAAAGTGTCTTCCTGCCCGGTTGACAGGCCTCCTGAGGGCGGCCTGCTATGGCGCATGGCACTACGCGATCTGATCCACGATCGCAAAGTCGCGCTGTGCGTTATTTTTTCGCTGATAGCCGTCATCGCCCCGTTGCTTCTGCTGTTCGGGCTGAAAAACGGCATCGTCAGCCAACTGCGCCACCAGCTATTGGACGATCCCCGTACCCGAGAAGTGCGCATCACCGGCAATGGGAATTACGATTTCAGCTGGCTACAGCGGCTGGCGGAACGCCCGGAAGTGGGCTTCTCGATCCCTCTGACTCGCTCGCTGAACACCCAGGCTGATCTGGTGCGCGATGGGCAGCACTTTGTCGCGGGAGCTGAAGTGATCCCCTCTGGCATTGGCGATCCTCTGCTGTCTGGCGTTGCTGTGCCTCGCCGGGATCATCAAGTGGTGTTAAGCGCCAGCGCTGCCCGGCGGCTTGATCTCAAGCCTGGCGAGTCATTCCGTCTGATGGTCAGTCGCAAAATTGAGGGGCAAAACCAACGCGCGGCCTTCGCCCTGACGGTGAGTGGCGTGCTGGACGACGCCCGGTTTGCCCGCCCTGGCGCTTTTGTCACACTTCCGCTGCTGGTGGCGCTGGAAGACTATCGGGACGGCTACCAGGTGCCGCTGTTACAGGTCAGTGAGGGTAAACCGCCTCGCGAGCGCACGCGGTTCTCCCGCGCCCGCGTGTATGCCAACTCCCTGGATGATGTCCCGGCGTTAGCACAATGGCTGGAAGAGCAGCACATTGAAGCCGTCACCCAGGCGGCACAAATTGAGGCCGTGCGGGCGATCGATCGCGTGCTGGGCGTTATCTTCGGCGTAATCGCCTGGATTTCGGCTACCGGCTGCATTGCATCGTTGATCGGGGCCTTTATCGCCAACATCGATCGCAAAAGAAAGGACATGGCAATACTGCGGCTGCTCGGTTTTCGCCGTCGCGCCGTCACCCTCTTTATTGTGATCCAGGCGTTGTGCCTGACCGGTGTCGCCTTTGGTGCCGGGCTTGTGCTTTACCTGCTGGGCAGCACGTTGTTTAACCGGGTGCTGGGCGCATCACTGCCCAATCAGGCATTTGTCTGCCACCTCGAACCCCATCATTTTTTTGCGGCGCTGCTGTGTGTGCTGGTGGTGGCACTCAGCGTTGCCGCAATCGGGGCATTGCGCGCCCTGAAGATCGAACCTGCGGAGAGTTTACGTGAAATTTAAACTGGTACTGGGCCTGGCAGCGATCGGGCTGGGCTACTCCTGCGCCGTGCAGGCCACCTGGGATGAGAAGTTCTGGAATCCGAAACCGCTGGCGGACGATGTGATCCTTCCGATGCCGTGCGACGGCGCAATGGCGTTTCGCAAGGTCGCCATACCGCAGAATAAGCCCTTAGAGGACTACAACATCACCCTCGGTCAGGAGGGCGATGAGTGGGGTTACGTGGAGCAGTCCCGCCAGGAGCATATCGCTGGCAGCTTCCCCGATCCGAAAAACAAGGGCCGTTATTACCTGATGGCGAAGTACGAACTGAGCGATTTGCAGTTCCGCGCGCTCGCAGGCGAGTGCCCGAAAGCAGATATTAAAGGCCGCCTGCCAAAAGTGAACATCGGCTGGATGGACGCGATGGCGTTCGCCAACCAGTACAACCTGTGGCTGCGTAAAGAAAAAATCGGCTCGCTACCGAAAGACGACGGACAGCCGGGCTTCTTGCGTCTGCCGACGGAAACAGAATGGGAGTTTGCTACCCGTGGTGGGCTTGCGGTGTCGCCCTCTGAGTTTCGCGATGTGCATTTCCCGATGCCTGAAGGGTTGAACGGTTACGTCTGGTTTGCCGGGGCGCAGTCAGCCAATGGCAAACTCCAGCTGACGGGCCTGCTCAAACCAAATCCTCTCGGTCTGCATGACATGTTGGGCAACGTTGCGGAGATGATGTTTGAACCTTTCCGTCTTAATAAGCTGGATCGTCTGCACGGCAAGGCAGGGGGTTATGTCGTGCGAGGCGGCAGTTATGTCACTACGCAAGGCGATATTCGTAGCGCCCTGCGTGGTGAAGAGCCTTATTACACCGATAGCGGTGAAAACGTGAGTAAAACCACCGGTGTGCGTCTGGTGATGGTTTCTACCACGCTAACCTCACGCGATCGCGTAAAGGAGATCGAGAAAGAGTGGCAAGCTCTGGGCGCCGGGCAGAAAACCACGGCATCAGGTAAAACACCGGACACGCTGCAAAACCTGAACGTCATCTCCGCCAAAGTCCAGGATGACGGGCTAAAAAAAGAGCTGGAAAAACTGCGTGGTGAACTACGTGCTAATAGTCAGCTGCGTGATGAGCAGCGCGACCAGGCTATTCGCACCTCGCTGCAATTAGGGGCATTCCTCTGCACGAAGATGAAAGACGATGGGGAGTTCCTCGATCGTCTGAACCAGCTTTACACCAAAACTTGCGCCGCTGATAGCCAGTTGGATGCCAACTGCGCGCGCCGACAGGAACAGCTAGGCCAGCACCAGAAAGCGCTGGATTTTATCACCAGCTACTACGCTGACACCCTGGTTGATATGGGCACGACCTTCAACAAACCGCTTATCGACCCGCAAATTACGGTGGTTCAGCAGCAGATGGCGGCACGTGGAAAAACGAACCTGAATGGCTACCTGGAAACTTACTGGAAGAACCTTCAGGGCTACTGGAAAGATGGCAAGGTCGCGCGCGATGTGTGGCTGACGGCATGCAAAAAAAATAATTAATTCCGACAAGGAGATAGCAAGAAATGTTTACGTTTAAAGCGTTACGCACAGTGATAGTCGCCGGACTGATGGTGGTGGTGGCAGGTTGTCAGAGTACGGGCAGTAGCAGCAGCGGTGGTGTGGACCCACGTCTTGCCAATAACCAGGACGTTGAGTTCTTTAACAAATCAGGTTGGCAGGCTTGCGCCGGTGGCGCGGCGTTAGGTGCGCTAGCGTGCGCGGTGAGTAATTCCAGCAACAAAGCCGTTTGTATGGCAGCGGCGGCGATTGCCGGCTGTGGCGTGGGGATGGGGGCTAACGCCTATCTCGATAACCAGCGTAAAAAATATGCCTCGCAAGAGCTGCAGTTAGACGCGGCGATTAAAGACGTAGAAAGCGAAAATGCCCGCATTCAAAACGCGACTAACGTTGCGAAATCGGTAATCGCGAATGACAAGCAGAAGCTGGCCAAAATTGAAAAAGATATTGCCGCCAACACGGTGAAAAAAGATGAGGTTCAGAAACAAATCAAAGGGGTGGACGCCAATATCGCTTATTTGCGAAACACCATCACTGATATGAAAAAACATGAAAAACAGTGGCAGGACGTTTCTGCAAGCATGAATAAATCCGGCAGCGACACCGGCAATCTTGACAGTAAAATTGCCTTAATGCGTGACAAGATCGGCTCCCTGCAAGGTGAACTGGACAGTCTGTATTCCCAGCGTACCGCACTGAAAGTGAGTTAAGGAGAGAAGAATGCGTTATGTAATGCTGGCCATAGTTGCCCTGCTGTTGAGCGGTTGCGCGACAAATGCACGCGACTGCGATCCGACCACAGGTGATGTCAATATCATCACCAAGTTCAACTGCAACTATTCCGGTACCTGGGATAAGCGCGTAGATAATAAAAAAAATACCCTGGCGCATGAGCAAATGTTGAATGCGGAATTCAAAGCGGTTAATGAAGCCATTGAGAAAGAGAAAGCGCAGAGCAACGCCAGCGTTGCCAGCAAACGTCAGTCTCAACAGGCGCTACAAAACTCGCTGAACAAACTGGTCGCACAGCTTAAAACCAAAACGGCCGGACGCGCAGAGGCGCAGAACCAGGTCGCCGCTCTCGAAAAAAGCATCAAAGAGGCGCAAAACCGACCAAGTGATTCTGAAATGCAAAAACAAATGGAGCTGCAAAAATTGCAGGGTCAGTTAGCTGACCTGCAGGCCACCCTGGCCACACAGTAACGTACCAGGCCTGCCGGGTACGCACCCGGCAGGCACTCTCTGTTCAGGACCCGACCATGAAAAAAAAACCGATTGCCCTAAGCTTACTGGCCGCTGGAATGTTCGTGAACCAGGCGGTTGCGGCCCCACCCGATCCCGAACTGCTTTTCAACTGTGATTTTTCCAATGGCAAAGGGGTTGTCTTGCGCCTTAATAACGACGTGCCTGCCTACTACTACGGCTCGATTGATAAAGTCGAAATGACCCTTCCTAAAGTTGAAGGGGACAAAACGCAGGTTCGCGTCGGACAAGTGGCTTTCTCAGGTGGTGGCGCGTTCTACTACCGTTTTATCAATGGCGTATACAGCTATGTGGTTTACAGCGGGATCGGCAAGGGCTGGGAGTTTACCGGCCTGAAGGTCTATAAGAACGCCAAACTGCTGATGAAAAAAGAGTGTACTAACGGTGGGTTTCTGACACGGAGCTATCAGGGGCAGAACCTGGTGCAGGAATCAGATACAGGGGACGACGGCACCTACGGATACCCAGACTTATGACAGGTGACATGGCACCCCCACTGAAAGCAGGTGCGATGCTGGCCTGTCTGTTATTTATGACGCCCGCCAGCGCACTGGAAATTTGGCACTCGAACACCGTCTGGGCAAACCAGGGGATGTGCAGTGCCACCTTTACGCTGGACAGCGGTATGGACGTCATCGGCCCGCTGGAGATTGGCGTAGAGCTGGTGAATGCGCAGGGCGTGGTCATCGCGACTGATACGCTGAATGTCGATCGGTTTGGCGAATCGGAAGCAACTCGTTATCAGCAAGCTTTACTGGAAGGCGAGGCAGAGTGCGACGATGAACTTACGGTACGTTTCACCTCTTTGACGCTGGTTTCTGATCAACAGAAAAAAACGTTGCCGCTGAGCGAGCTACAGATCCGTGATTTCAAACCCTTTAAGATGATCAACTCGCAAGCGGGCAAGCAGGGTTAATGCCGCTCAGCTCAACCTGATGGGTAATGACCTTACCCATTATCTCTCATCACCGGCGATCACCGCCCGCACCCATCCTCGAAACCTGACCTTTTCTGCAACTGTTCTGGCTGAGCCAAACCCCCTGAATACGACGACGTTCGTAGCCCCGTCTTACCCCCGTTCCACCACCCTCATAATCACCGCCATCAACTCCTCCACCGCCGCATCCGCATCCAGTTCCCCAGTTTTCGCCGCATAGCTCAGCCCCTCGGCGGCACCGAAAATCGCCCATAAACCGGCATCGGGCAGAGTCTTATCAGGCGAGAAGGGCAGCAGAAGGTCGCGGCACAGGTGCACGAAATCCCGCGCGTATTCCAGCTTAAACACTTCCATCTCGGGCGATGCGCTCAGCGCGGCCAGCACCTCGGGGATCTCAATGCCCTGGGTCAGCACACAGTTGATGTACGCCCGGGCGATGGCGCTGGCTTTGTCGGGCAACGTCGGGCCGCTGCGGGAAATCGATTGGTTGAAAATCTGCGCCTGGCGCGCTTCAAAGTCCCGGTACAGCGCAATAAACAGCCCGGTGCGGGAGCCGAAATGGTTATACACCAGCGGCTTGGTCACGCCGGCAAACTCCGCCAGCCTGCCGGGGGTCAGGGACTCGGTGCCCTCCTGGCCAATAAGTTTCCAGGCTGCTTCCAGTAATTGCTGAAAACGGTCTTCTTTGCTCATGCGCTTTTGCGTCATCGTCGGGCCTCCTGTTGACAACAGCCTCGTCCATCGCTAAGTTACTATTGGTAAGTTACTAAAGGTAACTTCAGCTTTAAGAGTAAAAGAGTTCCCCGGCAGAAGCAATGAGGAAAACCTATGCAAACTCTGATCGTCACTTCTCACCCGTCTCTCACCTCGCTCACTCGCAACGTGGCGAACCATATTGCCGACGGCATCACCAGCGCCGACCGCGCGCACCGCGTGGAGATTGCCGACTTAGATCAGGAGAACTTCGCGCCAGCGTATCAGGACGTGGATTATCAGGCGTTCAACGGCCAGCGTACGGTGCCTGACGACGTGCGCCGGGAGCAGCAGCGCATCGACGCCGCCGACAATCTGGTGCTGGTGTTCCCGATTTACTGGTGGTCGATGCCCGGCATGATGAAGGGCTGGATCGATCGCGTCTTTGCCAATGGCTGGGCCTACGAAGAGACGCCCGACGGCAAACCGCTTAAAAAACTCGGTCGGCTGAACGTCTGGCTGGTGGGGCTGGGTGCGGCCACGGAGGACGTCTACCAGCGGCACAACTATTTTGAGGCGATGAAAACGCAGCTGGAGCACGGCATTTTTGGCTACTGCGGCGCGCAGTTCAGGGCGGCGGAATGGATGTTGCCTTCGCAGTTGCCGCGTCCGGAGGATTATCTGAACGCCGCCCGCGAACTGGGGCAGCGTATCGGCAGTGGCGCACGCTAAACGGCAGCCCCCGTCCTGGAACGGGGGCGTCAGCTTACTTTTTGCCGTTCGGTTTTAACTGCTCGCCCGGTTTGAGTTTGAACAGCTCATCGTCGCGGGTGGAGTAGCGCACCGTGCCGTCTGCCAGCAGATAAGCACCCTCGGTGAAGCCTGCGCCGTTAAGGAAAGGGGCCACCGCGTCAAGTTGATTACGCAGGGCGGCTTCCAGCGCCAGTAATGCGTAAGGGGCGATATTGTCGATGCTGGCGAACTCGGCCTGCGGGTCGTCAACGAAGAAGCCGTTCAGACGACGCGTATTCAGGATGTTGGTCGCCACGCGGTCTGCCAGCGTCAGATAGGCTTTATTGCCGGTGGATTGCCACAGATCGATCAGCGCGAAAATGGCGTACGGCTCGTTATTGTCGGTGTTGAGGTTAAGCTTACTGTCCGTGCCGCCCGGCGCGCCGATGTCCCCCAGTCCCTGACCCTGCGCAATGCCGCGCGCCACTATCCACATCGCCGGATCCGGCTCCAGCGTCCAGGCTCTGGCATAAGACAGCAGGAACTCGTTACCCGCCGGGTATGGCTTCAGGACGGTGCCTTTTTTGCCGTAGTAGCCGTCACGTTTTAGCTCGTAGCCCGACAGATCGGTACCGTTCGCCAGCATCGGGCGGAAAGTGTTGGTCTGCGCGTCATAGGCATAAGTGGCGAAGGCTTTCAGGCCGTCGAGCGTCCATTTTTTGATGTCATCGCCATCCTTACCGAGGGATTTTGCCAGCGCCAGCTGCATCAGCGCGTTCTCGGAATAGAGCGTGCTGGTGCGGCCTTTGAGCATCATATTGCCTTCCAGCGCATCGGCACCCAGTTCCGGGCCAAACTGACGCTGGGCGCGGTCGCCGTATTTTGAGTTGGTATCCGTGTCGTCAGTGGTTTCCGCGCGTTTGAGTGGCTGCGTAAATTGATAAACGCCAAGGCCGGTCTTTTTATCGCGCGGTAAGACGTACTGTTCCGCCAGCCGCTTCGCCCAGCGCAGCGCGCCTTCATCATGATCGTATTGATAGAGCAGCGAAGCGGAGTAGATCAGGTCGTTTCCGGCATTCAGGAAGCTCAGCCCTTTGGTGGCGAAAAACGGCGGCTGCTGTTCGAAATCGCTCTGCCACAGTTTGCCCATCGCTTTGCCGTATTCCCCGTGGCGACTGGTTTCCAGCGTTTTCCAGTCGTTAACGTGCGCATTCCAGAACGCTTTGATAAAACGCGTGGTGGCGGGTTTATCCACGGCAAACATTAAATCGTAATAGGGGTAAGCATTTTTCAGCTCGTGGACCATCTCTTTTTCGCTCGGACCTTCCGGCTGGAGCGTCTTTAGATCCACAAAACGGTGGCCGCCCCACAGCAGCAGGCCGCTGGCGTCCTGGTAATGATCAAAGTAGTAGCGCACGTTGTCTTCGGCGCGCTGTTTATATTTCGCGTCACCGGTGAGATTGCTCAGGCCGACCAGCACGCGCATCAGGTTTTGTTGGGCGGAGAAGTTCGACAGCACGGCTTTTTTGCCATCCGGGAAGATCCACTCCATCTGTCTGCCGGTGCGCGGATCCACGCCGTTCGCCAGCAGCGGCACGTTGTGCCCGTAGTGGTCGCCCGCTTTATCCAGTACCGTGTCAGCGAACTGTTTTACGCTGTTCAGGCGCTCGCTCTCCTGCGCCATGGCATGAAAAGAGAGCAGACTCAGACAACCTATCGCCAGTGCTAATCCTGATATTTTCATTATTTGCCTCTCAGTCAAAATAAGGGCTTTAAATAAAACCCTTATTTATTTTTATGATGCTGCCCGGATGTCATCAGAAGGAATATTTCACGCCGACGCGATAACGGGTTTGTCTTTCATCGGTGACTTTGCTGCCGGAAACATTACCAATCGCCATATAGGGGGACCAGTTTTTATCCCATTTATAGGTCAGCTTAAAATCGTGCGTCCAGTCGTAGCTCTCGTTATCAGCCAGCACCACGCCGGCGGAATTCGCTTTTTTGTAGTCCAGCTCGTAATCCAGTTGATAGTCTTTGGAAATTTTCCATGACAGCACGCTGGTCAGGTTATAGCCGTTCTCTGAGGTGTTTTTCTGCGTGCCAATATTATTGGAATTACGCTTGTAGTACGGGCGATAGCGGAGGTTAATGCTGACGTCGTCGCTCAGATTCGCTTTACCGCGCAGATACGGGCGGTAGTTATTCGATGACGAGCTGGTATCCAGCGAGAAGCCCGGCTCAATCTGGAAGGTCTTGTCAATTTTATAGACGTAGCTGGCGACCACTTCGGTGCCATTGCTGACCGTTTCGTCATAGGCTTTGTCTTTATCCTGCGAGCCTTTCCATTTCCCTTCCAGCGATAAGCCAAATCCGTTGGCAAAACGGTGCGACATCAGTAAGCGATCTTTATGATTATTCCCGCCGCTGTCGTTCATTTCGTGACGGTAATCAAAGGTTACGGCGTGGGCTGCAATACTCATGAAAGGTACAGTAAATAATAATAATGAGCGCAACATAGGATCCCCTATTTTAGTAGTCCAAAGGTATAAGATGCTCTCTGCCTGACGGCAGATAGAGGGTTTTGTATTTTTGTGGAATAGACTTTTGCACAAAATGAAATGGTGTTTTGAGACTAGGATCAGACTATTAAGAATAAGCTGAAATTAATTAAAATGGCATTTATAAAGATAATCCTAATAAAAATTAATCATTAGTATCAATAAGATAATCGATAAATGCTCAATTTTCATTGCCACGATATTGCCTGTTTTTTAGATAAGTGACGTTTGACAATAAATTTATTCCTGGATAATAAATAACCCGTAGATAAAACGACAAAGCATAAACGTCGAAATAGTCAGCCTGCGTGACTTTAAGACGCAATATGCGATCGTGATACAACCTAAACAAAGACTAAACAAGCAGGAACATCAGGCTGATGACCTGCACAAAACGCATAAAAACCTTCTGCTGAGAAGGTTAATAAAAAAAGACTACCTCTGGAGATCTGATATGCCTGTCTACGGAAAGGATCGCTTCTACATTTATGGAATAGAGAAAATACTCAAACAGCTGTACCGGGAACGGGGTGGGGGGAGCCGGGCAACGCCGTCCTGCATCTATGTCACCTCCGGCATGGATATTGTGGAAATCTACTCCCTGTATTTCTCTCACCCGCCGGTTCACCACGCGATCTTTATTACCGCCGAGCGTCATTTCGACGCGTTAAACCGCCTGTTCCCCGGACTGATAAAACTGAGCCTGTCAGAAAACCTCGGCGTGGAGGAGCTGCGGCAGGCGCTGAGCATCATGACCCTGCTTGCGGAGCAAAATCAGGGCGCGGGCTACCGTGTCGATCCCTTTAAATTCACCGCCGCCGAGCAGCAGATCATGCGGCTGTTGCTGCGCGGCCATTCGCTGGAGGAGATCGCCACGATCCGCGGCGTCAGCCCGACCACCGTCAGCGTGCAGCGCAATGGCCTGATGAAGCGCACCGGCACCAAAAGCCTGCTTGAGCTGTGTTCGCTCTACAGCGCCATGCGCGTCGGGCAGCGCCACGCCAACACTTGACCCATGACAAGGCGGCCAGGCCTGCGCGCTCTTTATAATCAGGGCCGTTTATCTTCTCGCAGGCAGGATCGTATGGCGTACCAACTCAATCTAAACTGGCCGGAATTTCTTGAAAAATACTGGCAGAAACAACCCGTTGTACTGAAAAACGCGTTGCCGAATTTTGTCGATCCGATCACCCCGGATGAACTGGCGGGCCTGGCGATGGAGCCGGAGGTGGATAGCCGCCTCGTCAGCCACAAGAATGGTCAGTGGCAGGCCAGCAACGGGCCGTTCGAGGATTTCGACGGGCTGGGCGAAACCGGCTGGTCGCTGCTGGCGCAGGCGGTGAACCACTGGCATGCGCCCTCGGCTGAACTGGTACGTCCGTTCCGCGTGCTGCCGGACTGGCGGCTGGACGATCTGATGATCTCCTTCTCCGTGCCGGGCGGCGGCGTGGGGCCGCACATCGATCAGTATGATGTGTTTATCATTCAGGGTATGGGCAGCCGTCGCTGGCGTGTGGGCGATAAGCTGCCGATGCGTCAGTTCTGCCCGCATCCGGCGCTGCTGCATGTCGATCCTTTCGAACCGATTATTGATGAAGATCTGGCGCCGGGGGACATCCTCTATATTCCGCCGGGCTTCCCGCACGATGGTTTCACCCATGAAACTGCGCTCAACTATTCGGTGGGTTTCCGTGGGCCGAACGGCCGCGATCTGATCAGCAGCTTCGCCGATTACGCGCTGGAAAACGATCTGGGGGGCGAGCATTACAGCGATCCGGATCTGACCTGTCGCGAGCATCCGGGGCGGGTAGAAGAGTACGAGCTGGCGCGCCTGCGCGAGATGATGATCGACATGATCAACCAGCCAGAAGATTTCCGGAACTGGTTTGGCCGCTTTGCCACCACGCCGCGCCATGAGCTGGACATCGCCCCTGCCGAGCCGCCGTACGCGGAAGACGAGATCCTCGACGCCCTCCAGGGTGGCGAAGTCCTCTCCCGCCTGAGCGGGCTGCGGGTGCTGAACATCAGCGGTCGCTTCTTCGTGAACAGCGAGCCGCTGGACACCGTAGATCCCGTCGCTGCCGATGCGCTGTGCCGCTATACGCTTGTCGGGCAAAACGAACTGGGCGATGCGCTGAACAACCCGGCGTTTATCGCCGAGCTGACCGCGCTGGTGAATCAGGGCTACTGGTACTTCGACGAATAATCCCGCCACGCCCGGCGGCGCATGCTTGCCGGGCCTACCGAGACACCTTCCCCTGTAGGTCGGGTAAGCGCAGCGCCACCCGACAAAACGTCATACTCTTTTGGCATGCGCCACCCTATTATTGAGCCAGGTCATTCTCTTATAAGGAACATGTAGTGAAACTTCCCCACACCCTGGCGGCGCTGACGCTGCTTGCCGCTCCGGTTATCGCGCAGGAAAACGGCGTCTCATTCAGCCACAAAGACTGGGAAATGGTCTGTGACAACACGCTCACCTGCCGCGCGGCAGGTTACAGCAGCGAAGAGACGGAAGAAGGCACGGGCGGATCGGTGCTGCTGACCCGCAAGGCCGGGCCGAACAGCGCCGTAACCGGTGAGGTGGTGCTGGCGGATACCGAGTCTGACGATAACGCCACATCGGGCACGCTGATGCTGTGGATCAACGATCAGCCCGCAGGCGCGCTGAAGGCGGGTGAGGACGATCGCTGGTCGCTCACGACGGCGCAAACGCAGGCGGTGATCAAGGCCGTCAAAGGCAGCGGAAAAGTGGAAGTGAAAGAGGGACGCACGCCTTTTGTGCTCTCCGGTAACGGTGCCACCGCAGTGCTGCTGAAAATGGATGATGTACAAGGGCGCATTGGCACGCCGGGCGCGTTGATCAAAAAGGGCGATAAACCTGAGACGAGCGTTAAGGCCGCCGTACCCGCGCCGGTGATCCAGGCGGTGAAAGTGGTGCCGGGCGAAACGCGCACGCTGAGCAAGGCCAACGCCGATGCGCTGAAACCGCAACTGCTTGCCACGCTGAACAAAGACGCCCAGTGCGATCGCCTGCAACCCGCGGAAGGCGATGCGCAGGAAGGGGATGGTGATATTACCGTCACGCCGCTGGATGACCGTCACGTGCTGGCTTCCACCCTCTGCTGGCGCGGGGCGTACAACGAAGGTTATGGCTATTGGGTGATCGCGAATACCCCGGATGCGAAGCCCGTGCTGGTGACCGATTCGGCAACGGATCACAGCGACGGCGTGATCGCCATGGGCCAGAAAGGGCGCGGTCTCGGCGACTGCTGGGCCACGGCCAGCTGGGTATGGGACGGCACGGCTTTCCGCCTGAGCCATGAATCCACCACCGGCATGTGTCGCTATCTGCGCCTCGGTGGAACCTGGGATCTGCCCACCTGGGTGGCAGACGTGAAGCCTGCGGCTAAATAATCCGCGTCACTCTTCCATCGCAATCTGCACCGCCTCGCCGAGCTGTTTGAGGGCCAGGCGGTGATGCTCGTTGGGGGGCAGGGCGCAGTTGATGCGCAGGCAGTTGCGGTATTTGCCGGAGGCAGAAAACAGCGAGCCGGGGGCGATCTGGATCTTCAGGCGGCGCAGCTGTTTTGCCACGCATACCATGTCCACCCGTTCAGGAAGTTCGACCCACAGCAAGAAGCCGCCTTTCGGGCGCGTCACGCAGATCTCAGCAGGAAAATACTGGCGCACCCAGCAGGTAAAGGTGTCCATATTATTCCGGTAGAGCTGCCGCATACGGCGCAGGTGGCGATGGTAATGCCCGTCGCGGATAAACGCGCTCATCGCCATCTGCGTGGTGGGAGCCGTGGTGGCGCTGGCGGCGTATTTCATGTGCAGCACGCGATCGTGATAACGTCCCGGCGCGATCCAGCCAACGCGCAGGCCAGGCGCAATGGTTTTGGTGAAGGAGCTACACAGCAGCACGCGGCCATCAATATCAAACGATTTCAGCGTGCGCGGACGCGGGTAATCAAACGCCAGCTCGCCGTAAACATCGTCCTCAAAAATCACAATATCGTGGCGCTGCGCCAGGGTGATCATCGCCCGTTTTCGCGCGTCAGGCATGACAAAGCCCAGCGGGTTATTGCAGTTCGGCACCAGAATGACGCCTTTGATCGGCCACTGTTCGAACGCCAGCTCCAGCGCTTCCACGCTGATACCGGTGTCAGGATCGGTCGGGATTTCGAGGGCTTTGATGCCCAGCCCGCGCAGCATCTGCATGGTGCCGTGAAACGACGGTGATTCCACCGCCACAATATCCCCGGCTTTGCAGACCGCCAGCAGGGCGGTGGCCAGCGCGCTGTGACAGCCGCTGGTGATGATGATCTCGTCGGCGCTCAGCACCGCGCTATTGTCCAGCATCAGGCGGGCGATCTGTTCGCGCAGTTCGTGTCGCCCTGACAGCTCGTCGTAGCTGAACGCATCGAGCATCTGGTGCAGCACCACGCGGCTCATCTCGCGCCACAGCGGTTTCAGGGTGGCCTGAGCGATGTCCGGCGAGCCGCCGCCAAAGGAGGTGATGGTGGGATCGCAGCGCGCATCCAGCAGCGTCAACACTTCGTCCCACTGGGTGACTTCAACCGGACGCTGTACCGGACGCGACATCGCCGGCACCGGCGGCTGCACTTTGCGATGGGCGACGAAATAGCCCGAGCGCGGCTGCGGCAGGATCAGCTGCAAATTCTCCAGCACCCGGTAGGCTTCCTGGACGGTGCTGATACTGACGCCGTGCTCGTGGCTCAGACTGCGCACGGAAGGCAGTTTTTCACCGCTGCGATACAGCCCCTGCTCGATACGGTCGGCCAGCAGATTGGCCAGATGTTGGTAACGCGTCATGCTGTATCCTTTGTCACATCCATACAGATCCGAGGACCAGTACAGAGCAGCGGCAAAAATGCCATTCAGCTGCTGTTTTAGCGGATCTGTATGGTTAAGAAAAGCGTTTTTTGCATCTGTATTGCAGCCCGCTATTTCCCGCATGATAAGGCTCTGTTCCGACGAGGAGAGCAATTATGGAATTCTTTGAAAACCGGCCAAAACGGCCTTTTATCGGCTTTGTGCTGATCTGGCGGGCGTTTAAACAGTGGCGTCGACAGGCGCAGACGCGGAAACTGTTTAGTCGTATGAGTGATGCGCAACTGCGGGATGTGGGACTTAAACGTGATGATGTCTGTTAAAAGCAGCCCGGAGGCGAAAGCCGACCGGGCTTTTTTGTGCGTTAATGTGATCGCGATCACTTTTTCGCATTCCATGCTCTCTTGTTGCCGCTTTCTTGATCCTGCCCCTGATAACCATTAGCTTAGCCGGCTGCCCGTCGATAACGAAACCACGAAGACATAATAATTATGATGACGCCTGAACAAAAATTTGCCCGCTGGGTAAGGGTGAGTATTGCCTCTTTCCTGCTGATGTTTGTCTATTTTATTGTCGCGGATATCTGGATCCCATTGACGCCGGATGCCACCGTGATGCGCGTGGTGACGCCAGTTTCCTCCCGCGTGTCGGGCTATGTCGCAAAGGTGCATGTACACAATAACAGCCCGGTCAAGAAGGGCGATCTGCTGTTTGAACTGGATCCGACGGCATTCATCAATAAAGTGGAAGCGGCGGAAATTGCGCTGCAACAGGCGCGTCTGACCAATCAACAGCTCGATGCGAAAATTGCCGCCACTCAGGCGAGCCTGAAAACCGCCACGCTCACCGCGCAAAACGATAAGGTCACTTATGACCGTTACCAGCGGTTAAGCGCGATGCAAAATGTCTCACAGCAGGATCTGGATAAAGTGCGTACCGCCTGGCAGAGCAGCGAACAGTCGGTGAATGCGCTGCGGGCAAACCTCAGCGAGCTGGTTATCGAGCGCGGCGAGAAAGACGACAGCCGCAACGTGACGCTGCAAAAATACCGCAACGCGCTGGCGCAGGCCCAGCTGGATCTGGCGTGGACTAAAGTGCGCGCCGAAGCCGACGGCATGGTGAGTAACCTGCAATTAAGCCCCGGCTGGAATGCCGCGGCCGGATCGGCGGCGCTGGCGCTGGTCAGCGAGCAGACGGATATTATCGCCGATTTCCGGGAAAAGAGCCTGCGCCATACCCATCCCGGTGCCGATGCGGCAGTGGTATTTGATGCGCTGCCAGGCCAGGTGTTTCACGCGCACGTCACCAGCCGTGACGCCGGGGTACTGGCGGGGCAGGAAGCGGTGAACGGCGAGCTGTCGGCACCGGAATCCTCTAACCGCTGGGTGCGTGATGCCCAGCGTATGCGCATTCACGTCGCGCTGGATGAACCGCTGGATCAGCGGCTGCCGACCGGCGCGCGCGCTACCGTGCAGCTGTATAACAGCGAAGGTCCGTTCGCCCGTTTCTTCTCCGGGCTGCAAATCCATTTAGTCAGCCTGTTGCATTATGTCTATTAACAACACGCTGACCCGCGTTTTTACGCCGCACGACAATATCGTGTTCACCGCCAACGATCTGCGTCAGACCATGCGCATCGCGGTGGCGGGGGTGATCGCGCTCAGCATCTCAAGTTTTTACAACACCCAGTACGGCGTCTTTTATGTGATCTATCCGCTGATGCTGATGTCGCTGGTGCCGGTCTTTAACCGCCACGTCGCGAAACAGTTCATGTTAAGTGCGGCGGTCAACTGCGTCGAAATGGTGCTTATCATAGGCTATCTGTCGCAATGGCCGGTGATCATGACGCTGGTGGTATTTGGGCTGTACGTGATCCGTTTTCGCTTAATGAGCCAGGGGCCGCTGTTCCTGTTTGGGTCGATGGGCGTGGTGTGCCAGAGCGTGATGCTCAACTTTATGAGCTATCCCACTAACGACTGGCATGTGCTGCTGTTCTCCAATATGGAAGCCAGCGTGATGGCGGTGTGCCTGAGCGCGGTGCTGCACTATATGATCCCGGATGTTGAACCGCGTATGCGCCCGCCGCTGATCGAGAAAAACGCCGCCCGCGTGCGCCACGAGTCGCTGCTGTCCGGCACGGTGGCCACCCTGATTTTTGTTGTCTTCCAGGTGTGTAATCTGAGCGATTCGCTGTCGGCGCTGATGGCGGGCGTGTTATCCCTGTTTCCAATGCATTACCGTGGCGCGGTGCTGAGTTCGCTGTGGCGCATTGTTGGCGTGGTACTGGGCTGTCTGTATGTGATGGTGGTGCAGCTGGTGCTCTACGATCACAGCAGTCATATGCTGCTGATGATGCCGCTGATTGGCCTCGGCCTCGCCTTCGGCGCACGGCTGCACACCATGGAAAAAGTCGGCGCGGGCGTGGGCTTTGCCAGCGTCACCACCCTCGGCATTATGTTCGGGCAGAACATGCACCCGGATCAGGATCTGGTGTTCAGCGACGTTTACCGTATTGCTTCCGTGACCGTTTCGCTGTTGATCACCCTGACGATGGTCTTTCTGGTGCACCGGATCCTCAATCGCTTTGCCGCGACCCGCTACGTGATGGATCCGCCGCAGGCCTGAAGGTGACAAGATGCGTTACAAGGTGAAAGAGAGGCGCGAAAACAGCGCCGGAAGCTGAGAAAGCAGGAATAAGATCAGCCCGATCGTGCCGCCGACCAGCGTGCCGTTGACGCGGATAAACTGCAAATCCTTGCCGATGTTCAGCTCAATTTGCTGCGACATGTCTTTCGCGTCCCAGCTTTTCACCGTGTCGCTGATATGCCCGGTCAGGAAGCGGGCAAACTCCGGCGCGATGCTGCGCGCGGCCTGTTCCAGATGCTGATTAAGCGAGGCGCGCAAGGCGCTGTCACTGACCAGCGTTTCGCCAAACCACAGCCCGGCTTCGGTAATGCGCTGTTTGACGCGGGAGTCTTCGCTTTGCATATCCGCTTTCAGCCAGCCGCGCAGATCGCCCCACAGCTCGCCAAGATAGCGGTTAAACGCTTCATCCTCTTTCAGATACCGTTTGGTGCTCTCCGCTTTCGCTGCCATCTCCGGATCGGTTTTCAGCCGTTCGATCAGCCGCACCGTGGCGCGATCAAAGGCCAGGCGGATCTGGTGCGCCTGATCGGCGCTGATGTCGGCCAGCAGGGAGTTTACCGCGCTGGTCACCAGTTCGGCGCTGTGCTCGCCAAGCCACTCCGTGGGCAGCAGTCGCGCTTTGTTCGGGTGTTCGGCCTTCAGCCAGCGCACCACCTGCGCGGCGATAAAGGCGCGTGTACTTTCGCGCCCTAACAGCGTCACCAGTTGCGCAATCAGCGCATCCAGCAGAGCCTGATGGCGGTTATTTTTGGTCAGACTTTCCAGCACCAGCGCAGAGGTGCCGCTCAGATCGACCTTATCGATAGCCTTATGCACCGCGCGTTTGAGCAGCAGCTGGATACGTGAGTCGTCCGTGAGATCGAGAAAACCGCTCATCACCTGCAACATATTCTGACCAATACGCGCGGCATTTTCCGGTTTGCTGAACCAGTTGCCGATAATCAGCGCCGGTTCGTACCGGCGGATCAGGTCGATCAGCGACTGGGTATCGAGGAATTTTTCCTGCACGAAGACCCCAAGATTTTCGCCGATCCGGTCTTTATTGCGCGGGATGATCGCCGTATGGCGGGAAATAAACGGCAGTGGCACGCGGCGAAACAGCGCGACCACCGCAAACCAGTCTGCCAGCGCGCCGACCATCGCCGCTTCGGCAATCGCTTTTACGCCGCTGACCCAGATGGAGGGTGGCAGAAAGAGTGTCGTCACAAAGGTCGCCGCCGCAATCAGCAGTAACGACAGCGCCAGACGCTTGGCGCGTTTAAGTTCAGCGAGTTTATCCATGGTTTAAGCATATCCTCTGCCCGGAATTTGTCGTTTTTTAAAACATTTTGAAACTAAGAACCCTCTGGTTATACCCAACTTTACCCCTGATGCCAGCGTTAGCGTCTACCATTATTAACCCGAACAGCATTTTTTACTGCCCATCAGGAGGTATTTGATATGGCGTACCAGACAATTAATCCTTTTACCAACGAGCTTGTAAAAGAGTATCCGCCCCACAGCGATGCCGACGTCGAACGCGCGCTGCAAAAAGCCGATGCGCTTTACCACTCCGACTGGGCGAAAGGGGATATTGCTCAGCGGCTGCCGATCCTGCACCGCCTGGCCGATCTTATGGAAGAGCAGCAGGAAGCGCTGGCAAAAATTGCTACCGAAGACATGGGTAAGCTGATTGAACAAAGCCGCGGCGAAGTGGCGTTGTGCGCGAAAATCGCCCGTTACTATGCCGATAACGCGAAAGCGTTTCTCGCCCCGGTAAAATATGACTCCGATCTGGGCGACGCCTGGGTTGAGCACCATCCGATTGGCGTACTGCTGGCCGTGGAGCCGTGGAACTTCCCCTATTATCAGCTGATGCGCGTACTGGCACCGAACCTCGCCGCCGGTAACCCGGTGGTGGTAAAACATGCGAGCATTGTGCCGCACTGTGCCGAAGCCTTTGCGCATCTGGTGCGCGAAGCGGGCGCGCCGGAAGGGGCCTACACCAACCTGTTTATCACCTCCGAACAGGTATCGAACATTATTGCCGATGACCGTGTGCAGGGCGTGGCGCTGACCGGTTCGGAAAAAGCCGGTGGCATCGTGGCTGCGCAGGCGGCGAAGAAACTGAAAAAATCGACGCTGGAGCTGGGCGGTAACGACGTGTTCGTGGTGCTCGACGACGCCGATATTGAAAAAGCGGTGAAAGTAGGCGTGACCGCGCGTTTACAGAACGCCGGACAGGTCTGTACCGCCGCGAAACGCTTTATCATCCATGAAGCGGTGGCTGATAAATTCCTCGAAAAATATACCGAGGCGTTCCGTCAGGTGAAAATGGGCGATCCGCTGGATGAAAGCACCACCCTTGGCCCGCTCTCTTCCAAAGATGCTGTTGAAACCCTGACCAAACAGGTGGACGAGGCGGTGAAAAACGGCGCGACGCTGCACTATGGCGGTAAGCCGGTGGATCACAAAGGTAACTTCTTTGAGCCGACCATTCTGACCCATATCACTCGTGATAACCCGGCGTACTTCGAAGAGTTCTTCGGCCCGGTGGCGCAGGTATACGTGGTGAAAAACGATGATGAAGTGGTGAAGCTGGCGAACGACTCCCACTATGGTCTGGGCGGCGCGATCTTCAGCCAGAACATCGAGCGTGCAAAAGGCCTCGCCTCGCGTATCGAAACCGGTATGGTCTACATCAACTCGCTGACCGATACCGCGCCTGAGCTGCCGTTCGGCGGCGTGAAGCGCTCCGGCTTTGGCCGCGAGCTATCGGATCTGGGGATCAAAGAATTTGTGAACCAGAAGCTGGTGGTAGTGAGTAAGTAATTGCTGATTAGCATTATGGTCCTCTCGCAGGGGAGGGCCAGCCTTGTTCCGTTCTAAGCCCCTTCCCCCCTGATTCGAACGCCACAGTAGCGATGTGCTAAAACTGTGAAATAATACCAGTATCAACAGTGATACGGGAAAGAGCGATGTCGACTGAACTGCTGGGACTTACCTGGGACGCGAGTGTGATCCCGGAGGTTAAAAACGTGGGTTCCCGCGTGGCGTTATTTACCTTTAAAACCCATATGGCAGGTTTTGTTTGGGACGCGGCACAGCTGGAAAATAACCCCTATACCTATGTTGAAGTTAAAACCCTGCTGGATGGTGTTACCGTCGGCGGCCATAAAGTGAGTGATACCGAGCAGGTGTTAAACCTTGCTGACAGCAGCAAAAAGCTGATTGAGCTGGTGCAGTCCGGGCGGTTTGATCTTGATAAAAAAACCTTCACGCTGTTGCACAGCATTATTGCCCGTAACGAAGCGCTGGAGTGGGGCGTTTTCCGCGGGGAAGGGGATGAGGTGTATTATCAGGCCCGCGTTCACCTGGGGGAACTGGGCACGCATTTCCCACCCGCAACGGAAGCCGGTGCTCCGGAACTTAACCGGATATTTTCAGAAGGTGTTCGCCAGATCAAAACTTTGCCGCCATTTGAAGGCGCGCTGGCCATGTTCCTTTTTGGCGCTTATTTCCAGTTTTTCTTCGACGGCAATAAACGCACCAGTCGTTATATGATGAATGGCTGGCTGATGCTGCACGGCTTCAACCCTATCAGCATCCCGGCTGCACGTGCGCTCGACTTTAACGCCAGAATGGTGCGTTTTTATCACAGTAAAGATGCCACCGAGATGATGGAATTTCTGGTGGCGTGTTATCAGGAGTAACGTTATGCCGGATGGCGGCTGTGCCTTATCCGGCCTACAACACAATTATTTCTTCAGGGCGGCAAACGCTGCTCTGATCTCGTCTTCCGGCAACTGAACGCCGATAAACACCAGCTGGCTGTGCGGTGGCTCGTCGCCCCACGGGCGGTCCCAGTCGGCGCTGTACAGGCGCTGCACGCCCTGGAACAGCAGGCGATTCGGCTCGCCGTCTATCCATAACATGCCTTTGTAGCGCAGCAGCTTTTCCGCGAAGCTCAGCAGCAGGTTTTCCATCACCCGTGACACCTCGCTGATGTCCACCGGGTAATCCATCTCCACCACAATCGACGCAATATCGTTCTGCTTATCGCTCATAAAGTGGAAGCGCGGCTTTGCCGGAACGATGGTTTCTTCCAGCATAAATCCGCTGGTGTTAAACAGCAGCGCCAGATCGGTTTCACCGTGGATCACGGTGTAGACCGGCGCGCGGGCGTTGATGCGGGCCAGCCGTTCACGCAGCGCTTCGGCTTCGCCAGCAATATCGGTTTTGGTGAGCAAAATGCGGTCGGCGTAACCTACCTGCGACTGGGCAAGGGTGAACTGGTTCATCTGTTCGTCGGCATGTACCGCATCGACCAGCGCAATGACACCGTCCAGCAGGTAGCGCTGGCAAATAATTTCATGGTTGAAGAAGGTCTGAATAATCGGGCCGGGATCGGCCATGCCGGTGCATTCGATCACCAGCCGATCAAACTCAATATCGCCTTTGTCGAGGCTGTCGAGCAGATCCAGCAGCGCATCCTGTAGCTCGTTCGAGCGGCTACAGCAGATACAGCCATTGGTCAGGGTTTTAATCTGCGTCGCGCGGTCGCCGATCAACTGCGTATCGACGGAGACTTCCCCGAACTCATTTTCGATAACGGCAATTTTGTAACCGTGCTGTTCATTGAGGATATGGCGCAGCAGGGTGGTTTTTCCTGCGCCAAGAAAACCGGTGAGGAGCGTGACGGCAATCGGGGTCATGAGGTTTCCTTCTTAACAGCAGCTGCTTCCGCCGCTGCCATAGCGTGCTTCCTGACGTTCGCGGAAGAACTCGTTATAGGTCATCCAGGGCTTGTCCGGATGATTGGTTTTCATGTGCTCGACGTAATTGTCGTAATCAGGAATACCAATCAGCATTCTCGCGGCCTGGCCGAGATACTTTTTTGCTTCGCCTAAGTTACCAAACATTTTTGTATTCCGATAAGTAAAAGCCCGGCGGCGCTACGCGTGCCGGACCTGAAGTGTTTTGTAGGGCGGGTGAGCGCAGCGCCACCCGCCAGGCTACTTAGTGATGCGAGGAGGTTTTCACACCGCCTTCCGGCACCGGCACGTACGGGGTTTCTTTATCCGTGCGCACCTTGCTGTTACGGGCTTTCATGCAGGTTTTGAAGCCGTAGAAAATGATGCTGTACACCACCACCAGGAACAGAATGCTCAGGCCCGCGTTGGTGTAGTTGTTCACCACGATGTGATTCATGTTCGCCACTTCCTGCGCGGTCAGCTCGCCACCGGCGGCAATACGCGCTTTGTACTGGCTCGCCATGTAGAAGAAGCCTTCCATCTGCGGATTGTCACTGAACAGCTTCAGGCCGAGCGCCCATGTGGTGCAGATCAAAAGCCATACCGCCGGAACAACCGTCACCCAGATGTATTTGGTGCGCTGCATTTTAACCAGTACCACCGTACCCAGTACCAGCGCCACGGCAGCCAGCATCTGGTTGGAGATCCCGAACAGCGGCCACAGGCTCTTCACGCCGCCCAGCGGATCCACCACGCCCTGATACAGCAGGTAGCCCCACAGACCTACGCAGCCCGCGGTGCCGATAATACCGGCCACCAGCGAATCGGTTTTCTTCAGGAAAGGCACGAAGTTACCCAGCAGATCCTGCAACATAAAGCGACCGGAACGGGTACCCGCATCCAGCGCGGTCAGGATGAACAGCGCTTCAAACAGAATGCCGAAGTGATACCAGAAGCCCATGTCAGCCCACGGCAGGATCTTGTGGAACACATGCGCAATGCCCACCGCCAGCGTCGGTGCGCCACCGGCACGGTTCAGCACGGACGGTTCGCCGATGTCTTTCGCGGTTTGCAGGATCTGCTCAGGGGAAATCACAAAGCCCCAGGAGCTGACGGTAGCTGCCGCGTGTGCGGTGACATCTTTCAGCTGCGCCATGATCATCGGTCCGTTTTCGCCGCCCAGCTCATGCAGGTTCGGCATCACGATCCCCAGACCGGCAGGCGGGGTGTTCATGGCAAAGTACAGCCCCGGCTCAATAATCGAGGCCGCCACCAGCGCCATGATGGCGACGAAGGATTCCATCAGCATCGCGCCATAACCAATAAAGCGGGCGTCGGTTTCACAGGCCAGCAGCTTCGGCGTGGTGCCGGAAGCGATGAGCGCATGGAAGCCAGACACCGCGCCACAGGCGATGGTGATAAACAGGAACGGGAACAGCGCCCCTTTCCACAGCGGACCGGTACCGTCGATGTACTGGGTCATGGCAGGCATTTTCAGTTCCGGATTGAGGATCACGATGCCGATAGCCAGACCGACGATAACGCCGATTTTCAGGAAGGTCGCCAGGTAGTCACGCGGCGCGAGGATCAGCCATACCGGCAGCAGCGCCGAGACAAACGCATAACCAATCAGCGTAAAGGTGATGGTGGTGTCTTTGAAGGTCAGCGCCGGGCCCCAGTACGGATCGCTTGCGATCACGCCACCGAAGTAAATCGACGCCACCAGCAGCACGATACCGATGACCGACACTTCACCCACGCGCCCTGGACGCAGGAAGCGCATGTAGATGCCCATAAACAGCGCAATAGGCACTGTCGAGCAGACGGTAAAGACACCCCACGGCGATTCCGCCAGCGCTTTCACCACGATCAGCGCCAGTACGGCGAGGATGATGATCATGATTAAGAAGCAGCCGAACAGCGCAATGGTGCCAGGCACGCGGCCCATCTCTTCTTTGATCATCTCGCCCAGAGACGCGCCGTTACGGCGGGAGGAGATGAACAGCACCATAAAGTCCTGTACCGCACCGGCCAGTACGACACCGGCCAGCAGCCATAGCGTGCCGGGCAGGTAGCCCATTTGCGCGGCCAGCACCGGGCCGACCAGCGGGCCAGCCCCGGCAATCGCGGCAAAGTGGTGACCGAACAGAACGTTACGGTTGGTCGGCACATAGTTCAGGCCGTCGTTGTTAATGACCGCTGGCGTCGCGCGCGTCGGGTCGAGTTTCATCACCTTCTGGGCGATGTAGAGGCTGTAGTAGCGATACGCCACGAGGTAAACCGAAACCGAAGCGACAACGATCCACAACGCGCTTACGCTCTCACCCCGTCGTAAGGCGACCACCGCCAGACAGAATGCACCGAGGATCCCGAGCAGTGCCCAGGGTAAGTGCTTAAGTAGTTTTTTATTATCCATATCAGACCTGGCTTAAAGATCAGTTAAGAGTCAATTGGTGTGTGAAAAATGACGTTTTTAAGAGACAACGTGCTGGGTCAGATCATGGCAAAAAGCGCGCAAAAAACGGGCGCTATCTGCCTGAGCGGTAGTTAATTGGGGGTGAGCGGTCAGCGTGGGCGCTAAGCGGTAAATGACGATAATCAGCGGCGGGAAATATGTGATTACGGTCACGTGGAATAATTCACCGCGCAGATAAAGCCCCTGCAAAATAAACGTCAATTAGCACGTTTAGCCGTAAAGTTTTTCTTATCCAGGCCGAAAAAGTGTTATCCGACCAAAGGAATGAAAAAACATGTTGAACCGTATAAAAATTGTTACCAGTTTATTACTGGTATTGTGTTTATTTGGCTTTTTACAACTCGCCTCCGGGGGACTTTTCTTTAATGCCCTCAAGCATGACAAAGAAAACTTCACCGTTTTACAGACCATCCGTGCCCAGCAGTCGACGCTGAATGGCAGCTGGGTGGCGCTGTTGCAGACCCGTAACACGCTGAACCGTGCCGGGATCCGCTACATGATGGATCAGAACAACATCGGTAGCGGTGCGACCGTGGCTGAACTGATGCAGATTGCTACCACCTCCCTGAAGCAAGCGGAAGTGCGCTGGAACGAGTATCAGGCGCTGCCGCGCGATCCTCGCCAGAGCGAAGCCGCTGCCGCCGAAGTGAAGCGTAACTATGACATCTATCACGGTGCGCTGGCGGAACTGATCCAGTTACTGGGCGCAGGCAAAATTAACGAGTTCTTCGATCAGCCAACCCAGGGTTACCAGGATGGCTTTGAGAAGCAGTACGTGCAGTATCTTGAGCAGAACGACCATCTCTATGACGTGGCCGTAGCGGATAACGACAGCTCCTACAGCATGGCGGTGTGGATCATTATCAGCGTGCTGATCGTCGTGCTGGCGGTGATTGTTGCCGTCTGGTTCGGCATTAAAAATGTACTGATCGCGCCGCTGCAACGTCTGGTTGAGAGCATCCGTCATATTGCCAGCGGCGATCTGGAACAGGACATCAACGTACACGGCACCAATGAAATGGGGCAACTGGCTGACAGTCTGCGCCACATGCAGGGTGAGCTGGTACGTACTGTAGGCGATGTTCGCAATGGCGCTGATGCGATTTACAGCGGGGCCAGCGAAATCTCCGCCGGTAACAACGATCTCTCCTCCCGTACTGAACAGCAGGCAGCTTCCCTGGAAGAGACGGCCGCCAGCATGGAAGAGCTGACCGCGACCGTGAAGCAGAACGCCGAAAACGCCCGTCAGGCGAGTCATCTGGCGCTTAGCGCGTCAGAAACGGCGCAGAAAGGCGGCAAAGTGGTGGATAACGTGGTGCAGACCATGCGCGACATCGCCGGCAGTTCGCAGAAAATTGCTGACATCATCAGCGTGATTGACGGTATTGCCTTCCAGACTAACATCCTGGCGTTGAACGCCGCGGTGGAAGCAGCGCGTGCAGGTGAGCAGGGCCGTGGTTTTGCGGTGGTTGCCGGTGAAGTGCGTAACCTCGCCCAGCGTAGTGCGCAGGCCGCGCGGGAAATTAAGAGCCTGATCGAAGACTCTGTGGGCCGCGTTGAAATTGGCTCCACGCTGGTGGAAAGCGCCGGTGAAACCATGGATGAGATCGTCAGCGCGGTAACGCGTGTGACCGACATCATGGGCGAAATCGCCTCTGCGTCTGATGAGCAGAGCCGTGGTATCGACCAGGTGGGTCTGGCGGTTGCAGAAATGGACCGTGTGACACAGCAGAACGCCTCGCTGGTGGAAGAATCTGCCGCTGCGGCTGCCGCGCTGGAAGAGCAGGCGAGTCGTCTGACGCAGGCCGTTGCCGTATTCCGTACCCGTCGCGTTGCACGCCCGGCTTCTGCGGGAATGGCTTCGGCACAGACCATGGCGCCGACGGTGCTGACGCGTAAAGTCGCCACCACGGACGAGAACTGGGAAACGTTCTGACGCTCAGTCAGTTGCCCGGTGGCGCTGCGCTTACCGGGCCTACGAGATAACCTCTCCAGGCCCGGCACGCCTGCGCCGCCGGGCAATTACGTTTCGATGGTTTGATGATTGTAAGCCCGGCACGCCTGCGGCACCGGGCATTTAACGTTTCGATGGTTTGCTGATTGTAGGCCCGGCACGCTTGCGCTGTCGGGCATTTAACGTTCGATGGTTTGCTGATTGTAGGCCCGGCAAGCTTGCGCCGCCGGGCACATCCAAAATTACCCGCCGATGTTTACCACTTTAATTTCCACCATACCGATCCCCAACTGACGCGGTGAATGACCGAGAATATTGCCTTCGTTGGTGGATTGCGGATCCGGCGGGACGATCTCCAGCGTATTACTGTGCGCCGGGTTAGTGAAACGCAGCGTGGTGGTGGAAAGATCGTGGCCGAGCGTCAGCGTCTGTTCGCTGTTGCCGACGCGCACCGGGATTGGGCGATCGGCATTCGGACCAAAGGCTTTGGCGGTGATCACCAGATCAAATTCGGCGGGCAGCGGCTCCTTGTATTCGATTTTTACCGCGTTGCCGAGCTGGGCGTTGGACCAGCGGCCCCAGGATTCCGGGCGGGAAATGCCGCTGAACTGCTTCACTTCTTCCGGCGCACCTGCGACGTTAAACACAAAGCTGTCGGCTTTGTAGCGAATATCGTTATCCACCACTTTCAGCTTATCGACGTTTGCCTGATAGCGCAGGCTGTCGATCACCGTCTCGTTAAACGCCGTTTTGCCTTTCCATTGGTTCTTGTCGACGTGCTGTACACGTTGCTCACCGCCCAGCTGTCCCTGCGAGACGCACCAGTCGGTGGAGAGCGCCAGCTGCGGCGCCCACAGTTGCGCCATTTTGTAGCACTGATCGACCCAGACGAAATTATCGCGCGGCGCGAAATCCGCCAGCTGGAAGCGCAGCGGGGCGGAGTATTCGCTCTCCGGCAACGGTTCGACGCGCTGGTCGGAAATGCGCAACAGCAGCGGCAGACGGAAATGGCTGCCGGAAAACGCGATCATTTTTTTGTCGGTATCGACGGTAAAATCCTTCATCTCTTTCGGGAAGTTCCACAGACGAATGATGTCCGGCTTCCAGGACAGCACTTTCTCTTTCATATTCAGGAAAGACTCCGACAGCGACTGGCCGGAAAGGCTGCTGCGGCCAAGACCGATAAAGTTATCGCCGCCGAGAATATCCAGCACCGTCGCGCCGTTATCCATGGTGTTGCGCTTCAGGCCGGACACGTCCTGCTGCGGTTTATCGCCGCGCAGCACAAAGAACAGATTGTTGCGATCCTGCTTATTAAGGTACTTCCATGCGGTATTGTTCATCGCCAGATGATCGGACGAAACCACAATCACCGTGTTTTTGTACCAGGGCGATGCCTGAATTTTCTGTATCAGCGCCGCAATGTTTTGCTGGCTACAGGTGACGGCGCTGAAGGACTGGTTAAGTTTGCCTTCTATCTCATACCGCTTGCGCTCACAGGCGCGCGAGATAAAGCCGTCCGGGTGGTGCGTGTCCACTGTCAGGGTGAACAGTGAAAAACGTTTGCCGCTTTTCGATAGCGCTTCGTACTTTTTCCATACCTCATCCAGCACGGTGTCGTCGTAAAAACCCCAGTCATTACGATACGCGGGATCGGCGACCTGAGTTTTCAACTCTTCCGCACCTACCAGATGATCGAACCCGTGGGATTTCAGGAACACGTCTTTACCGGCGAAGCGCAGGTTCGCGCCCTGCACGAAATGGTTTTCATAGCCGGAATTTTTCAGAATATCGCCCAGGCACAGGTTCTGCGGGAAGAAGCTCGACATCGACGCCGAGGCGTTGCCTTCAAAGGGCGCAAACAGCGGAATACCACACTGGGAAGCCACCATACCGGCGATGGTGTAGTCCGTGCCGGGTAGCTGCGCGGTGTGGGTAAAATCGATGCTGTTATTTTTGATCGCCCCCAGCTCCGGCGTCAGATCCGGGAAGGCTGTGTTATCGAAATAGGTGCGCTCCAGGCTTTCACCGTAGATATAAACCAGATTGAGTTTGGGATCAGGAATGCTTTTGGCTGGCACTTTGTACCAGGTGGTAAAGTCCGGTGAACTTTCTCGTGACTGGGATTTCACCAGTTCCGTGATCTGCCGAAACGCCGGGCTGGCATCCACCGACCCCAGCGCCAGTAGCAGCGCCAGCAGGCTGTAACCGAAATGATAAGGCCGATGGCTGCGGCGTCGTAAGATCCAGCCGAGCGCGCCAAATACTGCAATCAGAGCGAGGATCAGGCCCGCGCCGGGCAGAATGTATTTGCTGATGCCCGCGCCGGTCAGGCTGTTGGTCAGCGTATAAAGCACCGCATCGTTAATGCCATCACCGGTAAAATAATCGCTCGCATACAGGGTGATGTTAAGCACCACAAAAAGGCCGAGCACAATCAGTGTGGCGGTAAACCACCACGTATTACGGCCTGCTTTCCAGGCGTAAATCACCACGGAAGCAAGAAAAAGGGCAAGAGAGAGCAATTCTGACAACAGCCTGTCCTCATCAGTCGCCAGTCGTGCAGCTGGCCAGTCTTATCGTTTTTGAGCGATACAATGTAATGGCGATGACATATTGCTGCAATTCTAGTGTCAATAAATCGTGCAGTGATTCAGATTTGGTTTAGATGTGTGACTATTTGAAGGCAGTCGCATTTTTAATCGGGAGGCGTAAAAGGCAGGTAGCGGGAAATTAACGTCGCGTCTGTGATGACGCGACGGTCTGGTCGGTCAGGACAGGAAGCCTATCCCTTGTTTCAGGACAATGTCGCAGGCTTTGGTTTTGACTTTCTCCGCCAGTGGGGAGTTGCCGATATTACTCAGGCTCAGTTGTTCACCCTCTTTGGTGTTGAGCAGCCCTTGCAAACCATCCAGATAGTTAGTGTCCTGCTGCTGGGCGGCGGGCGTACTCAGACCCAGCTTTTCCATCACCTGATTTTTCACGTTTTCCGCATTCGTAACCGACGCCAGCTTGTTTTTGGCGCAGTACTGCAAAATCCCGGCGGCGTTGTTCATATTGTCGGCGCTTAATGCCTGATTACCACCGTTAAGTAAACTGCCCAGGGACGAGAGCGACAGGCCGCCCTGCTGGGCGTCATTGTTCTGGCTGAGCTGTGAGGCGGCGCTGGAGAGGGATTCCTGCCAGGAGGCAGCGCTGGCGGCCGTGGAGAGAAGGGCGCTGCCGACAAGGGCGCAGCAAAGCATACGTTGGGCTAATTTCATCTGGCGTACTCTTGGGTAATGCCCTGTCGGGCAGGATCGGCCCATTATTACAGGGCCGGCGCGCGTTACGGGTTCAGATTGCTCTCAATACTCTTTACCGGTGACGCGACTGCGGTAGCTGTCCCAGTTGAAAATGACCCACAGGCTGTTACCCAGACGCATTCTGTCCATCACCCGCTCGCCGAGCAGTTTGGTCATTTCGTCCATATTGCTGTTGGTCAGCATCCCGGTTGGGCGTTTGGAAGAAGAGCGGCGATCGACGATCTGGTTGATGATCACTTTTTCATAGCGCGATTCGGACTGCATGCCGATCTCGTCGATCACCAGCAGATCCACGTTGCTCAGATCGTTGAGCAGCTGTTCTTCGCTGATCTGGCGATTGGTAAAGGTGTCTTTCATCGCCGACATAATATCTGCCACGGTGATGATCAGCACCGATTTGCCGCGCAGCAGCAGTTCGTTGCAGATGGCCGCCGCGAGGTGATTTTTACCGGTGCCGGGCTTGCCGGAAAAGATAAAGCTGGCGATGTTACCGTCGAAGGCTTCCACGTACTGACGCGCTTTGGCAAGGGCGTTCATCTGGCCTTCGTTCTCAACTTTATAGTTATCGAATGAGCAGTTCTGGTGCAAAGGACGGATGCCGGAGCGGTTAAAGGTGCGCTGCATTTTCATGGCGCGGTTTTCACGCGCAAGGGCAGCGGCGCGGATCTCACCTTGCTCTTTTTGCCACGCCAGCAGCTCTTCGCCCGTTTTAAACGCGGGTTTCACGTGCTCTGGCATCATTTTTTGCAGACGTTTCATCAGTTCGCCGACGTTTTTCATCATCATCCTCTGAAACCGGGTGGAATTTGATTATCAGGCTCGCTTACCGTGTTCACATCACGCTTGAGCGATACGCCCTGGCTGGCGCGGCCCATTTGTACGCTGCGCGCCAGTTTTTGCTGCCACTGGATGTGGTGGAAGACTTTGCCTTCCGCTTGCCAGTAGGTCACGAACGAGGCCAGCTCTTCCGGCGTGACCGGCTGCGTCAGGCTGATGCCCCACAGCGCGGCCTGACGCTGGAAATCCGCGTCGGGTTGCCAGGCGGCATACATGGCAAATTTGCCCATCGGTACGCTCACCGGCGTGGCGACCGGTTCTTCGTAAAACTGCGCATCCAGTGCAACATCGCTGGCCGGACGTTCCAGACGGGCTTCCAGTTCCAGCAACTCCGCCAGCCGCGCAGGGGTGAGCGCGTAAAAAGCCGGGGTATTATTGGCAAACACGGCCACCGTGCCGTGCGGCGCTTGCGCCAGGACGGTAGCGTGCTGACGCATAAAATCATCGATGCCGATGACGTTCGTGGACAGGATTCTGGAGGACATTGTGCTATCTCAAACTGACTGGTACAGACATTGCGAAGGGTTCCGCAACTGATATGTGCACATAGTAGCACAGAGCGCTGCCCGGAAAGCAGTGCAGAAAAGAAAGCCGGGTTTCCCCGGCCTTAAGTGTTGATGAATCAACAGGATAAAGGAGGCGGCTGCGCAAGCGGGCAACCGTCTTATCCTCCCGTAAAGCCCCCTGGTGAGGGTAATAAATCAGGCAATAATGTTCAGCGTAACGTCGATGTTGCCGCGCGTGGCGTTGGAGTACGGGCAAACGATATGAGCGGCATCAACCAGTTTTTTCGCTTCGCTGGCATCCATACCTGGCAGGTGGATGTTCAGTTTAGCTTCGATACCAAAACCGGTCGGCAGCGGCCCGATACCCACTTCGCCTTCAATGAACGCGTCTTTAGGCAGGGTGATTTTGTCGCGTGCGCTGACGAACTTCATCGCGCCGAGGAAGCAAGCAGAGTAGCCCGCTGCAAACAGCTGCTCCGGGTTAGTCACTTCACCGCCAGCGCCGCCCATCTCTTTTGGCACGCCCAGTTTTACATCAAGTACGCCGTCAGAAGAGGTTGCGCGGCCATCACGGCCACCGGTAGCTTTGGCAACAGCAGTGTAGATTACTTTTTCAAGAGACATCGTGCGTTCCTTATGTATGCTATAAAATAGCGTGCTATTTATATGCGCGCATAACCACTCTCAATGAGTCATTATGCGCGGTGTAAGTTCTCGCGTAACTTTTCCAGCTCCTGCTTCAGCGCCGTCATGGTGGCGGTGTCGCAGGCGGCTGCACAGCCCACCCGTTCGGGAATATCGCGTGCCTGTTCTTGTAACGCCCGGCCACTGTCGCTCAGCGTAACCACCACCTGACGCTCGTCCTGACGAGAGCGCTGGCGGCTTACCAGCCCGGCGCTTTCCAGGCGTTTAAGCAGTGGAGTCAGCGTGGCGGAATCCAGAAACAGGCGTTCGCCGATCTCCGATACCGTGACATCATCCTGTTCCCATAACACCAGCATCACCAGATACTGCGGGTAGGTTAACTGCAACGGTGCCAGCAATTGCCGGTACACTTTGTTGAGCGCCAGATTCGTCGAATAGAGCGCAAAACAGAGCTGGTTATCAAGGTCCAGCATACGACTGGATGGAGCGGTCTTCGTCTTCATGAGTTGAATATAGATAGTGTGCGATTTAATTGCAAGTTATTTTGTTTGCTTATTTTACGGGCACAGATAACGCAGCACCACCTGCACGGCCATCGCACGGTAATGCGCTTGCTGCGCGGCGCTGTCGGCCCCGTCTTCGAACAGCAGGGTGAAGGTGTAACTGTTGGCGACGAAGTGGAAACTGAAGCTGCTCATCAGGCGGTGTACATCACGGGCGTTGACCGTGTTATTGAACAGTTGCTTGCGTTGGCCGCGCTGGAGAATATCTTCCAGCAGATCCAGCGCGCTGCGGTTAACGGTGCGCAGTACGGCGGATTGCTGCATAAAGCGGCCCCGCTGCATGTTTTCCATGCAGATGATGCGAATAAAATCCGGGTGAGCGGCATGATAATCAAACGTGCTTTCAACCAGTTGCACCATCGCTTCCACCGGCGGCATCCCGGCAAGGTTGAGCTGTTTTTCACTGGCGCGGATTTCGGTATAGACATGTTCAAGAACGCGTAAGTACAGGTTCTCTTTGGTTTTGAAGTGATAGACCACCATACGCTTGGTGGTGCCGGCTTTTTCTGCGATCTGCTCCATGCGCGCGCCGTTCAGCCCGTATTCCGCAAACAGCGTGATGGCGCTGTTAAAGATCTTCTCTTTCAGGCTGGCTTCGTCAGTCTTCTCTTCAGGATTACTGCCATGGTGCTCCACGCTCACTCCTTACACGCCAAAACGGAAAGGGTGATTATCACCACGGCAGCAGCAGAAAACAAATTTCACACGCGCGGACGCTTGCGGTAGATCCACAGTCCTGGTACCGACAGGCCGATAGACAGGGCGGCTACGATGGAGGTGGCCTTGAGGAAATTGGTCAGCAGCAGGATCATCAGATCCTCGCTGTAGCCAATATGACCAATCTTCACCGCGGAGATCATCGCGGTATAGGCCGAAATCCCCGGAAACATCGGGATCACCGCCGCCACGGTAAAGACTTTGGGGTGCGCCAGATACCAGCGGGACCAGCGGATGCCAATGGCACCAACCAGCATTGACGCCATAAACGTAGACCACTCAATATTGAAGCCCGCCGTGACCATTGTCATGCGCGAACCGTGGCCGATCGCCCCCAGCAGCGCGCACCAGGGCAGAGCGCGGTGCGGAACGTTAAACACCATCGCAAAACCCACAGCGGGAATGGCAGACAGCACCATGTCCTGCATCAGCGTCAGCAGAAAATCGATTAAGCCCATCCGCGCAGCCCCCACAGTGTCATCGCCATCACTACGCCTACACAGGTAGCAAGGGTCAACAGACTGGCAATCGCCCATCGCGCCAGCCCGGTATTAATATGGCCTTTGAACATATCAGCCACGGCATTAATCAGCGGAAAACCTGGTACCAGCAACAGTACGCTGGCAGCCATCGATACCGTCGAGGTCAGAGCGAAAGTGGGCAGCATGAGCAGTAAGCCCGCGACCGTGGTTGCCACAAAAGCGGTGATGCAAAAATTGATCTGCGGGTGCATATGCCGCTGCGCCAGCGTCAGCCGCACGTACATCGCGATACTGCTGGCAAAGAATGTCACGACCGCGCCGTCCCAGCCGCCTTTATTAAGCAGGCAAAAGCAGGCGCAGGAGAGGCCCACCATTAGCACCATCAGCCAGCGTGGGTAACGCAGTGGCTTAACGTGATTAAAGCGTTTTTCGACGTCCTGATAATCGAGCAGTTTATGCTCAGCCATGATGACGATATGCTGCACTTCAGTGACCACATGCATGTTGATCCCGCGATCGCTGTTCTTGCGCGTTGACGTGAGACATTCACCATCTTTAATAGTCGTCAGCACAATGGCATTGGCCGAAATGGAACTTTCTACACTGTCCATGCCCAGCGCCAGCCCAAGGCGAGTTGATAATTCCTCTACCAGGGCGCTCTCTGCACCGTGCTGTAATAAAAGAAGACCGCATTGGATACACAATCGTGTAATGATTCGCTGTGACGCCTGCTCTGCTTGCATGTCGTGCCCTGGTAGAAAACGTCAAAACGCCTGAAGGCCAGGCGGAAAGCCTAGTTTTAGCACAAAGTGCCTGGTACCCAGGCGGGAGGCAGATCAATAATTGTTCATATCTTGTCGATTTTTTTTCGGCTTTCCCGGCGCAGATCCTGGGAGCATGGGCATCCTCATTTCCCCTTCTAATATTCGTTGAATGAATCATTTAATTTTTACTTAAATTTAATTGTATTTTTTAACCATGTCGTTGGTTATTTATTTTTCCTTATTTATGCGATATTAGCGCGGTGAGAGCAGGTTGAAAAAATCCGATGGTGATCTCTCCAAAGGGAAAAGAGATGCCATGTGGCACTCAACGGTTGGTATCCAGGGAAAAAGTGACGGAAAACTCAGGGGCAAAATATAATGCTTAATTAAAGCGTTCATTTCTGCCTGGAGTCTCTGAACTTAAAAAGGAGACGGGTAAATTATGGTTACAGGAAGTTGTAAATTCGGTATCGTTATTAGTAAAGCACCTATCATACAAAATGGCATTGGCAATATTATTGCTAACCATTTTCCCGAATATGAACTCTCGTATTGTCACGCATTAGAAGAACTTACGTTGCTTCAGCTGCGGCGCGCAGATTTAGTGATTGCCGATTTATCTGGCGATATTCGCCATCCTAAAAGCATTTGTGAACACTACTACAAATTATTGACCCATTATCTTGATATTCATTGGATTTTTATTGTCCCGCGTCTGCTGTATCCGCTGGCCGTAGAGATGCTGCTGCGTCCGGAAAGCACCTTGCTGTCTCAGGTTGATCCGGTAGACGTTGTGGTTAACGCCATTCGCGCTGGCAGTATTAGTGCAGAAAGGATCAGTCAAACGCTGCTGTCACCTGAGCCCGCTGATTTTGACGAGGAAGAGGAAAAGTCAGCCCTGTTGACGCTCTCTGAGCGGCGCGTATTACGGCTTATTGGTAAGGGCTGGGGGATTAATCAGGTCGCGATGTTGCTTAAGAAGAGTAATAAAACAGTGAGTGCGCAAAAGAATAGTGCCATGCGCCGTCTTTCACTGCGTAGCAATGCTGAAATGTACGCATGGATTAATAGTGCACAGGGAATGAGAGAGCTGAATTTAGCTTCAGCCTACGGAGAGCAAACCGAATGGAAAAGAAATGTGCAAAGCGGCATGTTGCTGTCATCGAAAGTTGTGTAATGAGTGAGATGGGGCTGTCTCATCTGTTTAATGCGTCAGCCTTCAGTATGTATACGCTCCATTTTTTTAAAAATTACGCCGCCTTTGAATCGGCTGCGCTCAAAATGCCTTTTTTTTCTGTCCTGTTTTCACTTTCCGGGCTGCGGGCACAGCGTATTGATTGCCTTAAGAGTCTGCTAAAACTTGCGCAGGCTTACCCGTCCGCCCAACGGATTGTGCTGGCACAGGATGAGACAGAAGTTCGCCTGATGAGTTTGCTTTCCCCTTCCAGCCTGCATGGCATCATCAGCAAAACACTGGCGATTGGACCATTGCAGGAGCAGCTTGCTCTATTGCTTCATAATACCCATCGGCTTAATGAGAACATTATTAACGACTGGTATATCAGTAAGAATAATGGTCTGAGTCCTACCGAGCGCGCTATTCTGCATTACATGACTTACGGTTACTCAATGCCGGAAATCGCTAATTGCATGTCACGAAATATCAAAACCGTGCGCGCGCATAAATTTAACGCCATGACCAAGCTCGGCGTACATTCTGATGCAGGATTGTTGGATGCGGCGGACATACTGATGCATATCTCGGTAGATCGAAAACCGCCAGCAGTACACATGTTTGCGTAGTAACCCTATGTCTGTGTATTGCTGCGCCAGTCGAGAGGCTGGCGCAAGCTGTTATTCACATACATCCACCCAGGTGGCAGACGTCAATTGCGCCATGCGCGCCGGTGAAATACGCACGGCGCTATGGGTCGCGCCTGCGGCAGGCAGTACTTCCTGATACTGTTTAAGGGACACATCACAATAGACTGCCAGGGGGGTTTCCAGGCCAAAGGGGCAAACGCCGCCAACCGGGTGACCTGTCGTCAGTACCACTTCGTCACTGCTCAGCATGCGGGCTTTTGCGCCAAAGGTCGATTTCAGCTTTTTGTTATCCAGCCTGGCGTCGCCTTTCGCCACAATCAGAATGACCTCATCCTTCACTTTTAATGACAGCGTTTTGGCGATTTGTCCGGGTTCAACATTATGCGCCGCTGCGGCCATCGCTACGGTTGCAGTACTCTGACTTAATTCAATAATTTCAATATCGGGGGCCTGACTTGCAAAAAACTCCCGCACAGAATGCAGACTCATTGTTATCTCCTGGGAACGACTGGCAGTAATCTGTCATAAGCCTTCGTGTGCTGTAAATATTAATTAATCACAAATGGATCTGCCGGATTTATCGATCCTCTTCACATTCACGGAAACCGGTTACAGTAACCGGTTGCAGTGTCCGTAACGGAGATTAATACTCGTTTCACCCTTCCTCTGTCTCAGATAAAAAAGAGCCGTCTATGAAACGTATCCAACTGAGCTTTAATGCTGGCCCTGCGCCTGGCATGGTTGTAAACCCGCATAATGGATTGCCGCACGGCGCGTTGTTTATCGCTGCTGCGTTTAACTTGTTCGCCTGACAGGAGAGCTGCTATGTCTGATAACCATGCTGCGTTTAATCTGATTTTCCGTTTTGTTGAAAATTATGTCAGCCCGATCGCCGGGCGAATATCCTCCCAGCGCCATGTGATGGCGATCCGTGATGGCTTTATTTCCGCCATGCCCTTTATGATCGTCGGCTCGTTTTTACTGGTCTTTGCCTACCCGCCGTTTTCACCGGATACCACCTTAGGCTTTGCCCGTGCCTGGCTGGATATGGCAAAACAGTTTGAAGGGCAGATCCTCACACCCTTTGATATGACGATGGGGATCATGTCGATCTACATCTGTGCGGCAATTGCCTACAACCTGGGCAAGCACTACGTTAAATCGCATCAACTGGATCCCTTCATGTGCGCCATGCTCTCGCTGATGGCCTTCCTGCTGGTAGCAGCGCCGAAAACCAAAGGCGCGATGCCGGTAGACAGCCTGGGAGGAACCGGCATCTTTACGGCAATTCTCGTTGCTATTTACTGCGTGGAGATGATGCGTTTTCTGAAGGCGCATAACATTGGTATTCGCCTGCCGGATCAGGTGCCGCCGATGATCAAAAACTCATTCGACCTGCTGATCCCGGTGCTGGTGGTGGTGGTGACGCTGTACCCGCTCAGCCTGTTTATTCAGTCGCAGCTGGATATGCTGATCCCGCAGGCCATCATGTCGCTGTTTAAACCGCTGGTCTCGGCGGCGGATTCACTGCCCGCTATTCTGCTGGCGGTGCTGATTGGGCATCTGCTGTGGTTTGCCGGTATTCACGGGGCGGCGATCGTTTCCGGAATGCTGCAAATGTTCTGGCTGACCAATCTCGGTATGAACCAGAGCGCGCTGGCGCAGGGTGCGCCGCTGCCGCATATCTTTATGGAAGCCTTCTGGACCTTCTTTATTGTGATTGGTGGCTCCGGGGCCACGATGGGGCTGGTGTTGTGCTATTTACGCAGCCGTTCGGTGCATCTGCGTTCGATAGGTAAGCTGAGCGTGGTGCCGAGCTTCTTCAACATCAACGAACCGGTGATCTTCGGCACGCCTATCGTCATGAATCCGGTGTTCTTTATTCCGTTCCTGCTCGCGCCGATGGTAAACGCCATCATCGCCTGGGGCGCCATGAAAATGGATCTGATTGGTCGTGTGATTTCTGTGGTGCCATGGACTGCGCCTGCACCAATCGGAGCAGCATGGGGACTCGGCTGGGATTTCCGCGCCGCGATCCTCGTGGTGATCCTGGCGGTGGTGTCCGCCATCATCTACTACCCGTTCTTTAAAGTGTATGAGAAGCAGTTGCTGGCGCAGGAAGCTGAAGAGGCATTGCGTGCAGAGGAAGAACGTCAACAGGTAGCGTGATGCGAATTGCCCGGCGGCGTAAGCTTGCCGGGCCTACAGAAGGCGGGCCATAGGCCGCCATGGATGCAGGAATCTGACCGTAGCGCCACCCGGTAGACCAACAGTCTGGTTTATTTCAGTGTGCAGTCACCGCATTGCTGCACATCCGGCAGACGGTAACGCTGGCAGCAGGTGCGGCGAACCAGCAATCCATCACGCAGCACCACGGTGCGCCACAGCGGATTATCCTGACCATCGGAAAGCTGTTTTTCAAAGAAACAAAACTGGCGCAGCGCCGCGACGCGCTCCTCGCCGAGCAAGGGCTTCATCTCATTGAGATACCAGTTGATCAGATAGCCGGTATTACTCCAGATAAGCTTGCCGTTAATCTCGCCGGTCGATTCCAGCGCCTGCACTACCGGGATCATTGCCCGTACAATCAGCCTTTCAATACGTTGCTGATCCGACAGACGGGTGGTGACATGATCCGCATGCACATCCACCCAGAAACAGGCAGCGCGGCCCGTTTCATGAAACTCCACATGGAAATGTTCCGGGGACACATCCGGTGCGGTTTTTTGCGTTAACAGCGCCAGCAGCAGCGGCGGTACCATCAGCCCCAGATACCACTGCGCCCATAACGACAGCAGCGGCTTATTTTCACGCACTTGGGTTGGTTGATTGCGGTAGATGTGATCGGCATAAACCGCCTGCAACGACTGAAGCGTCGCCGGCGTTGACCATTCGGCCAGTGTCATTGCCTGGTGCGGGTGAGGTTCGTCGAGCTTTACCACATCAAGGAAATGCGCACGATGCGTGGCAAAAACGTCACGCAGGGCATCGACCAGCGAAACCGTTTCAGGACGAAGCGGTATACGCCAGACAGCATCTTCAGTAATCGGAGCGAAGCGATAGGCCATAGTGCGCGACTGACATGGAATCTAAATGATAATGATTGCCAATCCTAACTATAGATAAAACCGATCGCAAGATCTTTGTCCGAAAAGTGCAGGGGCAGCGCCGCTTCAGGCGACTTTCAGCTCTCCGCTGAACAAGATACTGTTACGGCCGAGGTGTTTGGCTTCATACAGCGCCTTATCAGCCTGATCCAGCGCCGCCTCGATGTTGCTGTCCGTCAGCGGCGCGATACCAATGCTGACCGTCACGTTGGTTGCCACACTTTCGTTGAACATGTGAGGGATTTTCAGATCGTAGACCTGCTGACGGATACGCTCAGCGGCCATCCGCGCTCGCTCCAGATCCACGCTGCTCAGCAGGATCATAAACTCTTCGCCGCCAAAGCGGGCCACAATATCCCGTGAGCGCACCGCATCACGGATAGCGGCTGACACCCGGATCAGCGCCTGATCGCCCATCATATGCCCATAGTGATCGTTGTAGGCTTTGAAATGGTCAATGTCGAGCAGCAGGACATAACGCACGCCGTTATCCAGCGCCAGCAGATTATCGATTTTGTTTTGCAGGCCGCGGCGATTGTACAGGCCGGTGAGAGGGTCGAGCATGCTTAAATCATTCAGCGTCTCTCTTTCTTCCAGGAGTCGGTACATTAAATCAAGCGCAAACTTATCATTACGCGACTGGATCACGTTCTGAATAGCGATACCCGTCATGGGGAGCGCGAAAGAAAATATCATCCGCATCATGTTTTCACCTTCGCTAAACCACAGGCAGCATAAAAATACCGGCAACGAATGCAGGGTGAATGCGATGATATTATTAGAAAAAGCGATAGAGCCAATAAATAGCACGCTAATAAGCGCGATCAGCAGATAAGGCGAACCGGGATCGGTAAGCCCGGAATATTTAATGGCGACATGCCAGGCCCATAATGCGCCAAATAAAACCGAGATCAGCTGCACATTTAATTTCTTTGCCGGAAAACGCCAGTGCCACAACAGAAGCGTCATGCTGACAGTAAACAACAGGCACAGCGGGGCCGTCAGCGATCGCACGTTATAGAGTGGAAGCAGAAAAGAAAACAGGGCCGAGGCTGCATTCAGAAACAAGAACAGGCGCAGGGATAAACGGTATTTATTGTTACAAAGGGAATGCCATGAGTGTGCTGTCATTTTTTAATTCGTTATTAATCTGCAATTTAGAAATGGAGTAGTTGCCAAAACGAAAAATAACGCGGGGAAAAGTTAATCGCGAAAAATAATATAAAAGTGTTATCGGTCTTCCTGAGCGCACAATTTATCACCTTAGTGAATGTCTGTCATCAGGCGATGCGTAAAGTTCACGCAAACCTCATGACATCAGCTGACAAATGAGAAAACATATCATATGATATTGGTTATCATTATCCCTTTGAGGGGTGAAAGCATGTTGCAACGGGCGCTGGGAAGTGGATGGGGACTTTTACTGGCGGGTCTGCTCGTGACCGGGCTGGCGTACGCCGATCTCTCTCTTAATGCGTGGCGGATGTTGATCGTGCTGGGACTGGTATTGACACCAGTGATGCTTTATCACAAGCAGTTACGGCACTTTGTGCTGTTGCCATCGGGCATTGCGCTGGTCAGCGGGATGATGATGCTACTGATGAATTTAAAGCGAGTGATGTAACCGGGAAGGAAAGCAGGAAGAAAACAAGATAAGTGGTGCGAGGGGGGGGACTCGAACCCCCACATCCTAAGGACACTAACACCTGAAGCTAGCGCGTCTACCAATTCCGCCACCTTCGCACTGTTATCTTATTTTTTGATATTGCCTCGTTGGTGCGAGGGGGGGGACTCGAACCCCCACATCCTAAGGACACTAACACCTGAAGCTAGCGCGTCTACCAATTCCGCCACCTTCGCCCAGTGCGAGCAATATCATGTGATTTATGGTGCGAGGGGGGGGACTTGAACCCCCACGTCCGTAAGGACACTAACACCTGAAGCTAGCGCGTCTACCAATTCCGCCACCTTCGCATACCATCGATACTCTTTAAGTATCGTAACCACGGAGGCGCATTCTAGATGTTTTAGGATTTTCGTCAACAGTTAATTGTGTGCCGTTTCTTTATTTGTCGTAAAAAACGGCACCTAAACTCTTAGCGTTTTGCCTGGCGCGTCATGACCGTCCGGTAAACTTTAAAGCGACCGGTTTGCGCGACCACTTCGTGGAAACCAAAGGTTTCGTCCAGTGCCTGCGGGTAAGGCAGGAAGGCGTTCGCGACAATACGCAGCTCGCCGCCGCTATTCAGATGACGAACCGCACCGCGGATCAGCGTCTGCGCTGCTTCAAGACTGGTCTGCAAACCGTCATGGAACGGCGGATTAGAGATGATCATGTCATAGCGACCGGTCACTTCCGAGAAGACGTTACTGGCGAACACGTCACCTTCAATACCGTTTGCCGCAAGCGTCGCACGACTGGCTTCGACCGCCGGAGCGCTCACATCACACAGGCTCAAACGCACTTTTGGTGAGTGACGTGCCAGCGCGACGGACAACACGCCTGCGCCACAACCCACATCCAGCACTTTTCCTTTGGTGTGCGGCGTCAGGGTGGAGAGCAGCAGCTTACTGCCCACATCCAGACCGTCGCGGCTGAACACGCCCGGTAAAGTCTTGATAGTCAGATCGTCAAGCGGGTATTCATCCCAGAAGCTTTCGGCATCGAAAGTGGGCTGTTTTTCCAGGCGCCCATGATACAGGCCACAGCGACGCGCGCTGTCGACTTTGGTCAGCGGGCAGTACGCTTCCAGCATTTGTTCGGCGCTACGCACGCCGCTGCGGTTTTCACCGACGACAAAAATATCGGTGCCGACCGGCAGCAGCGACAAAATATTCATCAGCTGGAACTGGGCTTCCGGCTTGTTTTTCGGCCAGTAGTAGATCAGCGTATCGCTGTCTGCCACGTCAGACGCATCGGCGACGAGGCTAAAACGGGCACGATCTTCCATCTGACGGCTCAGCACTTGCCAGTGGTGGAACTGCTGGGTATGCGCACGACTTGCCGCAGTATCCAGGCGAGCAGGCAGGTCATCCTGCATATCTCCGGCAAACAGAATACGGCTCTCTTCGAAATCATCACTGTGGCGCAGCAAGACTTCACTTGCCGGGGTAAACGCAGACATTAAACACTCCTCATTAAACTCAGGCGGCGATTATAGTAGTTTGTTGGCGCAGATACGACGAATTTGCTATATTTGCGCGCCTGACAGACAGGAGTGATCCCCTATGACATCCCGACGCGACTGGCAACTACAGCAGCTGGGCATTACCCAGTGGGCTTTGCGCAGGCCCGCGGCGTTGCAGGGCGAAATTGCGATTTCGCTGCCGGCACACATTCGTCTGGTGATGGTGTCCTCCACACTGCCGGCATTAACCGAACCGCTTATCGGCGACGTGATGCGTGCGCTGACCGTCACACCCGACCAGGTTTTACAAATCACGCCGGAACGGATCGCGATGTTGCCTGCCGGCAGCCGCTGTAACTGCTGGCTGCTGGGCGCTGACGAAAACGTGGCGCTGGAGGGCGTGAAGGTAACGTCCCCGCCATTCGATGAATTACGGGTTAACCCTGCGGCTCGCGCCGCCCTATGGCAACAAATCTGCGAACATGAACACGATTTCTTCCCTCACCACGACTGATTTAGCGGCTGCTTTCCAGATTGAAACCCGTGCACACGCGTTTCCGTGGAGTGAAAAAACCTTCGCCAGTAATCAGGGTGAGCGCTACCTCAATTTCCGGCTGATGGTCGGTGACACCATGGCCGCGTTTGCCATCACGCAAGTGGTGCTCGATGAAGCCACGTTGTTTAACATCGCGGTCGATCCCGCTTTTCAGCGCCAGGGGCTGGGCAAAATGCTGCTCTTGCATCTGATTGCCGAACTGGAAAAACGCGATGTGCTGACGCTGTGGCTGGAAGTGCGCGCGTCAAACGCCGCCGCCATCGCCCTGTATGAAAGCCTGGGCTTTAACGAAGCCACCGTCCGACGTAACTATTACCCGACGGCAACGGGCCGCGAAGACGCAATTATTATGGCGTTGCCGATTTAACAAGACGTAAGGTGATGTAATGAACTGGGACTGGATTTTCTTTGACGCTGACGAAACGCTGTTTACCTTTGATTCGTTCGGCGGCTTACAGCGGATGTTTCTTGACTATAGCGTGACCTTTACCGCTGACGATTTCCAGGATTATCAGGCCGTTAATAAACCGCTGTGGGTGGAATACCAGAATGGTGCCATCTCCGCCCTACAGTTGCAGCATCAGCGTTTTGAAGGATGGGCGGCGAAATTAAACGTTCCGGCGGGCGATCTGAATGAGGCGTTTCTTAACGCGATGGCAGCGATTTGTACACCGCTGCCGGGGGCCGTATCGCTGCTGAACGCCCTGAAAGGTAAAGCAAAACTGGGCATTATCACTAACGGCTTTACCGCCCTGCAGGAAATTCGCCTTGCGCGTACCGGACTGCGGGACTATTTCGATCTGCTGGTCATCTCTGAGCAGATCGGCGTGGCGAAGCCACATCCCAGCATTTTTGATTATGCGCTGGAGCAGGCAGGAAACCCGGCGCGCAGTCGCGTATTAATGGTGGGAGATACCGCCGAGTCGGACATTCTGGGCGGCATGAATGCTGGCCTGTCGACCTGCTGGCTTAACGCCCATCAGCGAACTTTACCGGACGGTGTGGAACCCACCTGGACCGTGACCTCCCTTGGCGAACTGGAGCAGCTGCTGTGTAAACATTGATTGTCTGTCCTCCATTGATGGGTAAAATAGCCGCAATTTTGAATTTCATGCTGCGTGGCTTCGCGCCGCGCATTGACTAAGAAGAATATCATTATGACGTTGTCTCCTTATTTACAAGAGGTGGCGAAGCGCCGCACGTTTGCCATTATTTCGCACCCCGATGCCGGTAAAACCACCATCACCGAAAAGGTGTTGCTGTTCGGACAGGCGATCCAGACTGCCGGTACGGTAAAAGGCCGTGGCTCTAACCAGCACGCCAAATCCGACTGGATGGAAATGGAAAAGCAGCGTGGGATCTCGATCACCACCTCCGTGATGCAGTTCCCGTATCACGACTGCCTGGTGAACCTGCTGGATACCCCCGGCCACGAAGACTTCTCCGAAGATACCTACCGCACGCTGACGGCAGTGGACTGCTGCCTGATGGTTATCGATGCGGCAAAAGGCGTTGAAGATCGTACCCGTAAGCTGATGGAAGTTACCCGTCTGCGCGATACCCCGATCCTCACCTTTATGAACAAACTTGACCGTGACATCCGCGATCCAATGGAACTGCTGGATGAAGTGGAAAACGAGCTGAAGATTGGCTGCGCGCCGATCACCTGGCCGATTGGCTGCGGCAAGCTGTTTAAAGGCGTGTACCACCTCTATAAAGATGAAACCTATCTTTATCAGACCGGTAAAGGCCACACCATTCAGGATGTGCGCATTGTTAAAGGGCTGAACAACCCGGAGCTGGACAGCGCCGTGGGCGAAGACCTGGCACAACAGCTGCGTGACGAGCTGGAGCTGGTGCAGGGCGCGTCTAACGAATTCGATCAAGAACTGTTCCTCGCCGGTGAAATTACGCCGGTGTTCTTCGGTACCGCACTGGGTAACTTTGGCGTTGACCATATGCTCGACGGTCTGGTGGACTGGGCGCCTGCGCCTATGTGGCGTAAAACCGACACCCGTACCGTGGAAGCGAAAGAAGAGAAGTTCACCGGCTTCGTCTTTAAGATCCAGGCCAACATGGATCCGAAACACCGCGACCGCGTCGCCTTTATGCGTGTGGTGTCCGGGAAATATGAAAAAGGCATGAAGCTGCGCCAGGTGCGTACCGGTAAAGACGTGGTGATCTCCGATGCGCTGACCTTTATGGCCGGCGACCGTTCGCACGTGGAAGAAGCTTTCCCCGGCGACATCATTGGGCTGCATAACCACGGCACCATTCAGATTGGTGATACCTTCACTCAGGGCGAGATGATGAAGTTCACCGGCATCCCGAACTTTGCGCCTGAACTGTTCCGTCGTATCCGTCTGCGCGATCCGCTGAAACAGAAACAGCTGCTCAAAGGTCTGGTGCAGTTGTCAGAAGAAGGGGCGGTACAGGTATTCCGTCCGATCTCCAACAACGATCTGATTGTGGGAGCGGTAGGTGTGCTGCAGTTTGACGTGGTGGTTGCCCGTCTGAAGAGCGAGTACAACGTGGAGGCGATCTACGAATCCGTAAACGTTGCCACGGCGCGCTGGGTTGAAAGTACCGACGTGAAGAAGTTTGAGGAGTTCAAACGGAAGAACGAAATCCAGCTGGCGCTGGACGGTGGCGACAACCTGACGTATATCGCCCCGACCATGGTTAACCTCAACCTGACGCAGGAGCGTTATCCTGACGTGCAGTTCCGTAAAACACGCGAACACTAATCCCGACCCCTCAGAGCGCGGCAGCCGCCGCGCTCAGTGACTTTCCCTGTCTTATTAGCCTCTTGCGGAATGTTCTTAATTACCCCGCTTTTTCAGTTTGTTGCTCACTTTTTAGCCTTTCGCGCAAGCGCTTTTAATTTTGTTAGCTATATTTAACAAAGTGGTTACCGAAGGGGCGGCTGAAAGCACTGTTCAATGCGTGAATGTTGACCTTTCATCCTGGCTTAACGGCTAACCATAATATTAATAACTGGAGCAGGGCAGTGCGCCACGGGACATGCTGAATTGTGACCCATGCCATTGAATTCTGCATTAGGTGAGCTTCACCACAGCAACGAAGCAGCCAGTATGGCGGCTTGACGCCCGGGTGCGGGCAAACTGAAAGGAATAAATCGATGACTACGACAAGACTGAAGATTTCTAAAACTCTGCTGGCAGTAATGCTGGGTTCCGTACTGGCAAGTGGTTCTGCACTGGCTGAAACCAGCGCCACTGACAAAGCACAGTCTACCGCAAGCGACGCAGGGCAAAAAATCGATAGCTCTATGAATAAAGTCGGTAATTTCATGGATGACAGCGCCATTACCGCGAAAGTAAAAGCGGCACTGGTTGATCATGAAAGCATCAAGAGCACAGATATTTCGGTGAAAACGGAAAAAGCGGTCGTTACGCTGAGCGGTTTCGTCGAAAGTCAGGCACAGGCTGAAGAAGCGGTTAAGGTTGCTAAACAGGTTGAGGGCGTAGCGTCAGTCAGCGACAAACTCCACGTACGTGATGGCAAATCCGAATCCGTGAAAGGGTACGCAGGCGACACTGCGACCACCAGCGAAGTGAAAGCCAAACTGTTGGCTGATGACATCGTCCCGTCACGTAAAGTGAAAGTTGAAACTACCGATGGTGTGGTTCAGCTGTCCGGTACGGTGGATTCCCAGGCACAAATTGATCGTGCGGAAAGTATCGCCAAAGCGGTCGATGGTGTGAAGAGTGTGAAGAACGACCTTAAAGCTAAGTAATACCTTCACCCGGTTAGAGCCGGGGATTGTAGGCAACACACCGAAAAAAAATCGCAGTGAGTAGCCTGAGCGCTCGCGAGCAGCGATCGACATTAATTATGGTAAAGGAGAGTCATATGTTTCGTTGGGGCATTATATTTCTGGTTATCGCGTTAATCGCTGCGGCCCTGGGCTTTGGTGGTTTAGCGGGTACTGCAGCTGGTGCGGCAAAAATCGTATTCGTCGTAGGTATCATTCTGTTCCTGGTCAGCCTGTTCATGGGCCGTAGACGTCCATAGCAGTTTGCCAAAACCCGAACCATTGCAAAGCCAGTCCTCGTGACTGGCTTTCGTTGTTTCAGAGTCAGGAAAAGTGCGCTACCTTACAGGATACAAAAATTTAACAGGAAGGCAGGGTGGGACAGCGAATTCCAATAACGCTCGGCAATATCGCACCGTTAGCGTTAAGTCCATTTCGCCCGGGTCGTCTCGCACTGGTATGTGAAGGCGGCGGTCAACGGGGCATTTTTACCGCCGGCGTGCTGGACGAATTCATGCGCGCGAATTTCAACCCTTTCGACCTGTACTTTGGCACCTCTGCGGGTGCACAAAACCTCTCCGCTTATCTCTGTAACCAGCCTGGCTATGCGCGAAAAGTCATTATGCGCTACACCACCTCACGAGAATTTTTTAATCCGGTGCGCTTTGTGCGCGGCGGGAACCTGATCGATCTCGACTGGCTGATTGAATCCACCGCCAGCCAGATGCCGCTGGCTATGGACACCGCCGTCCGTCTGTTCGACAGCGGCAAATCCTTTTACATGTGCGCCTGCCGCGGCGATGACTTCACGCCCGGTTATTTTTCGCCTACCAGCCAGACCTGGCTGGATCTGATCCGCGCGTCGAGCGCCATCCCCGGTTTTTATCGGCCTGGCGTCATGCTGGATGGGATTAACTATCTTGATGGCGGCATCAGCGATGCGATCCCGGTACAGGAAGCGGCGAAGCGGGGCGCGCAGACTATTGTGGTGATCCGCACCGTGCCGTCACAGATGTACTACACCCCGCAGTGGTTTAAGCGCATGGAACGCTGGCTGGGTGACAGCAGCCTGCAACCGCTGATGACGCTGGTTCAGCACCATGAAACCAGCTATCGCGCCATTCAGCAGTTCATTGAAAAACCGCCGGGAAAACTGCGCATCTTTGAGATCTACCCGCCACGATTGTTAAAAAGCATGGCGCTGGGCAGCCGTCTGCCTGCGCTGCGCGATGATTACAAACTGGGCCGTCTTTGTGGACGCTACTTCCTGGCAACGGTCGGTAAACTGCTGGCGGAAACTCCGCCGCTGCTGCGCCATACACCGCGTATTGTCACCCCGCCGGGCGTCGTGGTTCCGCCAACCGTCGTGGTGCCGCCAGCGGTGGTGGCGAACGACGCCATCACCACGCCGCTGGTGGGTGCACCCCAGGCCAACGACGATCCCACCATCAGCAGTGAGGGGATGGCGTGACCTTTCGTTTTATCGACACCCACTGCCATTTCGATTTTCCGCCGTTTACCGGCGACGAACGCGCGAGTATTACCCGTGCCGCCGGGGCTGGCGTAGAGGCGATTATCGTCCCTTCGACGGAAGCGGCGAATTTCGCCCGCGTGCTGACGCTGGCTCACGAGCACGACGCGCTGTATGCCGCGCTCGGTCTGCATCCCATCGTCATCGAACAGCATACCGACCGCTGCCTGCAACAGCTGGAGGCGCACCTGGCCGCCCCTGACTCACGGCTGATTGCCATCGGCGAGATCGGCCTCGATCTCTGGCGTGAAGATCCGCAGTTTGATCGTCAGGCGCAGATCCTCGATGCCCAGCTGGCGCTGGCGAAACGCTATGATTTTCCGGTGATCCTGCACTCGAGGCGCACCCACGATAAGCTGGCGATGCACCTGAAGCGTCACGCGTTGCCGCGTACCGGCGTGGTACACGGTTTTGCCGGCAGTCTGCAACAGGCGCAGCGGTTTATTGAACTGGGATATTACATTGGCGTCGGCGGCACTATCACATACCCGCGTGCCAGTAAAACCCGCGACGTGATGGCGCGCCTGCCGTTATCGGCGCTGCTGCTGGAAACGGACGCGCCGGATATGCCGCTGAATGGTTATCAGGGCCAGCCCAACCGGCCCGAGCGGGTGGCGCAGGTGTTTGCAACCTTGTGCGAACTGCGCCCGGAAGCACCGGAGCTCATCGCGGAGACAATATTGACCAACACCCGCCGACTATTTTTCACAGATAGAGCGCGGGCAGAATAATCTTTTCCACGCCCCGCTCCCGTAGCGCCGCCGCCAGCGGTTCAACATCTGCCGGCGTGGCGCTGCGCCACCGGGCCGCCTCGCCATAGACGCCGTGGGCATGAAAGGCGTTCAGCCTGACGCTGACGTTGCCCAGACTGCCAATAAACGCGCTCAGTGCCGCAATGTGATGCAGATAATCGCTCTGGCCTGGGATCACCAGCAGCCGCAGCTCGCTCAGTTTATCGCGCGCCGCCAGCCAGCGAATGCTCTGTTTTACCTGCGCGTTATCCCGCCCGGTCAACTGGCGGTGAGTGTCATTGTCCCAGGTTTTCAGATCGATCATCGCCCCGTCAAACAGCGGCAGCAGTTTTTGCCAGCCGGTTTCACTCAGCAGGCCGTTGCTGTCCACCAGACAGCTCAACGCCGACAGCGCGGGATCGGCTTTTATTGCCGCAAACAGTTCCAGTAAAAAGGGCAGTTGCGTGGTGGCCTCGCCGCCGCTGACGGTAACGCCGCCGATAAACGCGCGCACCTTTTTGATCTGTGCGATAACCTCCGCCACGCTCATGCGCTGCGCCATCGGCGTCGCCTGCTGGGGACACAGGCGTAAACAGGTGTCGCACTGCTGACAGGCGGCCGCATCCCACGCCACCTGTCCGTTAATCATCGACAGCGCCTGAGGCGGGCAATGCGGCACGCACTCCCCGCAGTGATTGCAGCGCCCCATGGTCCACGGGTTATGGCAGTTTTTACAGCGCATCGTGCAGCCCTGTAAAAACAGCGCCAGCCGACTGCCCGGCCCGTCGACGCAGGAGAAGGGGATCAGGCTACTGACTAAAGCGCATCTGCTGTTCATGGCTGACCACGCGGGGTTGACGTTCCAGCATCCGCGTATTGCGCGCGGCTTCTTCACCCAGCCAGGTGGTATTGGTGCGCGATCCCTCCGCCCGGAATTTTTCCAGATCTGACAGCCGCACCATATAACCGGTGACGCGCACCAGATCGTTGCCGCTGACGTTAGCCGTAAATTCCCGCATCCCGAGACTGAATGCCCCCAGACAGAGCTGCGCCACCGCCTGCGGGTTACGCTTGATGGTTTCGTCGAGGGTTAAAATATCGCTGATGCCCGCCGCATACCATGCGTGATGCGGGGCAACCGTCTGCAAATGGGTGATGGGGTCCGGCTCTTCGCCGTACGGCAGACGCGCCCCCGGCGTGGTGACGGTATCGCTGCTGATGCCGGACTGCGCATGCAGCATCGCGCGCTGTTGCCAGCCATGTTTCACCGGCGTCCGGGCGACAAAATCCGCCAGATATTCACTGATGCGCCACGCCAGCTGATTCGCCGCCTCGTCTTTTCCGTAGCGACCCGCGCTGCCGCTTTTCTCACACAGCGTGTTCACCGCTTCCGCAAGACCGTAAATGCCGAACATCGGCACAAAACGTTGTGCATCGATCAGCCCCTCTTTCACCAGGAAGCTATTCTCAAAGAAGTGGGACTGCTGATGAAGAAAATCGCAGCGCGCATCAATAATGGCGATCTGCTGTGCGCAGTAGTGCGCCAGCGTGCGATCAAAGAAATCGTCCACCGACGCACTGCGTTCAGCAACGGCCTTCAGATTCAGCCTGACCAGCGTGCTGCCACCTCCCGCCAGCGGCAGCGAGTTGTAACAGCTGACGACGCCGTAACCGCCTTTTGTGAAAATTTTATCATTTACCGGCCCGTTGGAAATATGCGGTTTACTGCACTCGCAAATGTTTTCCGCCACCTGAAGCAGCAGCGATTCGGGGGTGATTTCCGGATCATAAATAAAGGTCAGATTCGGCGCGACCTGCTTTAGCTCTGCATCGGCGCGTAAAATGGCGCGGGTGACCGGCGTATCATACGGGCCAATATTGGCATGCATAAAGGCGTCCGGCAGCGTGCGATCCAGATAGCGCCAGAAACGTTTTATGCGACTATCGATCTCGTCTTGTGTTAGAATTCTAACATACGGTTGCAACAGGGCATCGAGATGACCAAGAAATACCGGCATCGAGGTGACCGACGGTACATGGTGGTAAAGAATGGTGAGCATCGACAGCGCATCGTCGACATCTTTTGCCGGTTCCAGCTCCAGCCATTCCGAACCCTGCGCCAGAAATTTTGCGTAATCGGGCAGCACATAGCGCGGTTTGTAAGGCGCATTGCCCTCGAACATATCGCATATCACGCCGTCATCCAGCGCCGCACGCGCGGCCTGCGGTAAGGCGGGGTACGGCAGGCTGTTTTCCGCCTCCAGTGCCAGAAAATGGCGCTTTTGTGCGGATGAGAGTACAGGGCTTGTCACAATGTGCTGGCAACGTTGCAGCAGGGATGGGGTCGCAGACGCGGGCATGGGCTTTCCTCGGGTTCCTTGAGTGAGGCGGGCAGTGTAAGAAATGCCGGATGCGCGTCTTTTGATCCTGGTACGGACTCAGCGGAAAAACCCTGGCCGTGTCGCTGAAAAATATGATCTGAATCTCATATCAGTTATGCAAATGTGAATGTCGTTTTCATTAACTGTGATGAATGTCGAAGTGTCGTGGCGGGTGAATGTTAGAATACTCACACACCCGCCGGAATAAAATGTTAACCGGAGAATGTTATGACTGATTTAACCGCAAGCAGCCTGCGCGCGCTGAAACTGATGGATCTGACCACCCTGAACGACGATGACACCGATGCGAAAGTGATCGCCCTGTGTCACCAGGCGAAGACCCCGGTTGGCAACACCGCCGCGGTTTGCATCTACCCGCGCTTTATCCCGATTGCGCGTAAAACGCTGAACGAGCAGGGCACGCCGGACGTACGCATCGCCACCGTGACTAACTTCCCGCACGGTAACGATGACATCGAGATCGCGCTGGCCGAAACCCGCGCTGCCATCGCCTACGGTGCGGATGAAGTGGACGTGGTTTTCCCGTACCGCGCGCTGATCGCCGGTAACGAGCAGGTCGGCTTCGATCTGGTCAAAGCCTGTAAAGACGCCTGTGCCGCAGCGAACGTGCTGCTTAAAGTGATCATCGAAACCGGTGAGCTGAAAGAAGAAGCCCTGATCCGTAAAGCCTCTGAAATCGCCATCAAAGCGGGCGCTGACTTTATCAAAACCTCCACCGGTAAAGTGCCGGTCAATGCCACGCCGGAAAGCGCGCGCATCATGATGGAAGTGATCCGTGATATGGGCGTGGAAAAAACCGTGGGCTTCAAACCGGCAGGCGGTGTGCGTACCGCTGAAGACGCCGCGCAGTTCCTCGCTATCGCAGACGATCTGTTTGGCGCTGACTGGGCCGATTCCCGCCACTACCGTTTCGGCGCGTCCAGCCTGCTGGCTAGCCTGCTGAAAGCACTGGGTCATGGCGACGGTAAAAGCGCCAGCGCGTATTAAGTTGTTATTTGCCTGACCACATGCCGGGTGGCGCGTTGCTTACCCGGCCTACAGATTGGCCTTCGACTCTTTTTCCTCAGGGGGTTCCCTTGTTTCTCGCTCAAGAAATTATCCGCAAAAAACGTGACGGCATCGCATTAAGCGATGAAGAGATCCGCTTCTTTATTAACGGCATTCGCGATAACACCGTTTCCGAAGGCCAGATTGCGGCGCTGGCAATGACCATTTTCTTCCATGACATGGCGATTGAAGAGCGCGTCTCGCTCACGATGGCGATGCGTGATTCCGGTAGCGTGCTGGAATGGAAAAGCCTCAACCTCAACGGCCCAATCGTTGATAAACACTCCACCGGCGGCGTGGGTGATGTCACCTCGCTGATGCTGGGGCCGATGGTCGCCGCCTGCGGCGGTTATATTCCGATGATTTCCGGGCGCGGCCTGGGGCATACCGGCGGCACCCTCGATAAGCTGGAAGCCATTCCGGGCTTCGATATTTTCCCGAACGATCAACGCTTCCGCGAGATCATCAAAGACGTGGGCGTGGCGATTATCGGCCAGACCAGCTCGCTGGCACCGGCGGATAAACGTTTTTATGCCACCCGTGACATTACCGCCACCGTTGACTCCATTCCGCTGATCACCGCCTCGATCCTCGCCAAAAAACTGGCGGAAGGTCTGGATGCGCTGGTGATGGACGTGAAGGTCGGCAGCGGCGCGTTTATGCCAACCTACGAACTCTCTGCTGAACTGGCGCAGGCGATTGTTGGCGTGGCAAACGGGGCCGGTGTTCGCACCACCGCACTGCTGACGGACATGAACCAGGTGCTGGCCTCCAGCGCCGGTAACGCCGTCGAAGTGCGCGAAGCCGTGCAGTTCCTCACCGGCGAATACCGCAACCCGCGCCTGCTGGAAGTGACTACCGCGCTGTGTGTGGAAATGCTGATTTCCGGCAAGCTGGCGAAAGATGACGCCAGCGCCCGCGCCATGCTGCAAAACGTGCTCGACAACGGTAAAGCGGCGGAAATCTTTGGCCGCATGGTTGCCGCCCAGAAAGGCCCGACCGATTTCGTTGAAAACTATGACAAATACCTGCCGACGGCGATGCTGACCAAAGCGGTTTATGCTGATAACGAAGGTTTCGTGTCAGAAATGGACACCCGTGCGCTTGGCATGGCGGTGGTGTCGATGGGCGGCGGTCGCCGTCAGGCGTCTGACGCCATTGATTACAGCGTCGGCTTTACCGATATGGCCCGTCTGGGCGACAGCGTGGACGGTCAACGCCCGCTGGCGGTCATTCATGCCAAAGATGAAAACAGCTGGCAGGAAGCGGCCCGCGCGGTTAAAGCCGCCATCCGCGTCGATGACAGCGCACCGGCGCAAACCCCGGTGGTGTATCGCAGAATTACGGAATAACCGCCCGGCGAGCTTCCCGTTACAGGAAGAGTTCGGGTATACTGATCTGATCGCTTTTTTACAGCGCGCAAGGTACGGAGAAACTATGAAACGTGCATTTATAATGGTGCTGGACTCATTCGGCATCGGTGCGACTGAAGATGCGGAGCGCTTTGGCGACGTAGGTTCAGACACACTTGGCCACATCGCAGAAGCCTGCGCAAAAGGTGAAGCCGACCAGGGTCGTCAGGGTCCGCTTAATCTGCCAAACCTGACCCGTCTGGGTCTGGCGAAAGCCCACGAAGGTTCCACCGGCAAGATTGCGGCGGGTCTGGATGGCAACGCGGAAGTGATCGGCGCGTATGCCTGGGCGCATGAACTCTCCTCCGGGAAAGACACGCCGTCAGGCCACTGGGAAATCGCCGGTGTGCCTGTCCTGTTCGACTGGGGCTATTTCAGCAACGAGACCAACAGCTTCCCGCAGGAGCTGCTCGACAAGCTGGTGGAACGCGCAAATCTGCCGGGTTACCTCGGTAACTGCCACTCCTCCGGTACGGTGATCCTCGACCAGCTCGGCGAAGAGCATATGAAAACCGGGAAACCGATTTTCTATACCTCTGCTGATTCTGTGTTTCAGATCGCCTGTCACGAAGAGACGTACGGCCTCGATAAGCTGTATGAGCTGTGCGAAATCGCCCGTGAAGAGCTGACCGACGGCGGCTACAACATTGGCCGCGTGATCGCGCGTCCGTTTATCGGCGACAAACCGGGCAACTTCCAGCGTACCGGTAACCGTCACGATCTGGCGGTCGAGCCACCGGCACCTACCATCCTGAAAAAACTGGTTGAAGAGAAGAACGGCCAGGTGGTTTCCGTGGGTAAAATCGCGGACATCTATGCCAACGTCGGTATCACCAAAAAAGTGAAAGCGACCGGTCTGGATGCGCTCTTTGACGCCACCGTTAAAGAGATGAAAGCGGCGGGTGATAACACGATTGTGTTCACCAACTTTGTCGATTTCGACTCTTCATGGGGCCATCGCCGCGACGTGGCGGGCTATGCCGGTGGTCTTGAGCTGTTCGACCGCCGTCTGCCGGAGCTGCTGGAGCTGGTGGGCGAAGATGACATTATTATCTTCACCGCTGACCACGGCTGTGATCCGGCCTGGAAAGGCACCGATCACACCCGCGAACACATTCCGGTGCTGATCTACGGCCCGAAAGTGAAACCTGGCTCGCTCGGTCACCGTGAAACCTTCGCGGACATCGGCCAGACGCTGGCGACCTACTTCGGTACGTCACCAATGGAATACGGCAAAAACATGCTCTGATACCCGTTGCCGGATGGCGCTTCGCTTATCCGGCCTACGGGAAGCGCTTAAAGTTATGTAAGCCGGGTAAGGCACAGCCGCCACCCGGCAAAAAATTTTAAAAAGGAATGAAAGATGGCTACCCCACATATTAATGCAGAAATGGGTGATTTCGCTGACGTTGTGCTGATGCCGGGCGATCCGCTGCGTGCTAAGCACATCGCGGAAACCTTCTTTGAAGACGTGCGTGAAGTGAACAACGTGCGCGGCATGCTGGGTTACACCGGCACTTACAAAGGCCGTAAAATCTCGGTGATGGGTCACGGTATGGGCATTCCGTCCTGCTCCATCTACACCAAAGAGCTGATCACCGATTTCGGCGTGAAGAAAATCATCCGCGTCGGCTCCTGCGGTGCGGTACGTGCAGACGTAAAACTGCGTGACGTGGTGATTGGAATCGGTGCCTGCACCGATTCCAAAGTGAACCGTCTGCGTTTTAAAGATCACGACTTTGCTGCGATTGCTGATTTTGACATGGTGCGTAACGCGGTTGACGCGGCGAAAGCGCTGGGTGTTGATGCCCGCGTCGGTAACATTTTCTCCGCCGACTTGTTCTATACGCCGGACCCGTCTATGTTCGACGTGATGGAAAAATACGGCATTCTCGGCGTGGAAATGGAAGCCGCGGGTATCTACGGCGTGGCGGCGGAATTTGGTGCGAAAGCGCTGACCATCTGCACCGTGTCCGACCATATCCGTACTCACGAGCAGACCAGTGCCGCTGAGCGTCAGACCACCTTCAACGACATGATCAAAATCGCGCTGGAATCCGTCCTGCTGGGCGATAAAGCGTAACGTTTTACCCCTCACCCCGACCCTCTCCCCATGGGCTGAGGGATCCCCAGTAATCTGGTCATTTATTCAGGACCAGATTACTGTACTCTTTTCCCAGCACTTTCAGCGCATTAACTATACTCATCCGTCTTACCTTTCCCGGTTCGTGCCTGAGTATCG
>NZ_JAHUXA010000001.1 GCF_019218745.1 Enterobacter sp. ENT03 | reverse complement strand
ACTATATCGTTGGATATTACAGCACGCTCAGGCCGCATGAATATAACGGTGGCTTACCCCCAAACGAATCGGAAAAACGATACTGGAAAAACTCTAACGCGGTGGCCAGTTTTTGTTGACCACTTCATTGTTATAACTGGGAGTGATGCTACAGTAAGGATAATGAGCACCGATGTGAGCCAAATCATTATCTCTCCCTATGCAATAAATATGGTCATGCCGCACGAGCCGCCCGCAACTTCTTAATGTGCTCTGATGTTTCCATTTCCGCTTCGATCCGCGCCACTTCGAATTTGTTGATGGGCTCGAAATCGTGCTGAAAGCGGTCCATGCTGGCGATGCAGGTTCGACCGTTTCTGATGTAGTGGATGACTTCGTGGGTAGAGCGGATGATTTTGCATGGAGCGCCGTGTAAATCGGCGTACCAACTACCGGGCAGGATTATCCTGAACATTGGCTGACTCCTGCATTTTCAGGAAAACTATCTAATGGTGCATCTCATGGCTTGAACTTTGCTCCAACTTACAACAAGGGATCGACAACCCAGCTTTTCACCAAAACAAGCCTTTCAGTGCATACAAATTATATGCACGGATTTGCAGGCTCGGGCTTTAAATGGGGCAATACTTATTACAGTCATAGTTCAGCAAACGGTAGTGATGGTAATGGGCAATGGGGGCATGTTTTTGATGGCAATATTGCCGAGATGGCAGTTACGGCCGATGGATCAGAAACCAACCAGCGATCATGATTCCGTATAGAAGCTTTGTCTTCTGGTATCAATATCCGCGGATTGAGCTTTAGAAACATTTATGCTTATGGTAACAACCAAAGCAATGCAGGACACGCTAACCTGCTTTCGATGGCCGCTTCTAATGGAGGAAATGCATATGCAAGCTTAGAGGGTGCGGTATCTATTCCTAACGGGCCAGGAAACACAACCCAAGATGTAATAGTCAATGGTGCTGGCGCACATCTATATCTTAAGGGCGATTGTATTCTTCCAAATGGATTTAGTTCGACAAATAATGGCTACATACACTTCCAGCAAGTGCCTATTATTACAAATAAAACCTTGCCATTATCAACCGCAACAGCTATCTGTTCTTTGCAAAGCACACAAGGTAAAGTAGCTCGTTATGCAGGAGAGTTAAGCATCGTCGTCAGAAGAACTCATCCATCAAACGAAAACGGTAACATTTCCTACTACCGACTAGGGGTAACTAAGCATGATGCCGGAGGAAGTACATTACTTGTTAAAGTACTGGCTACAGGCGGCTACGCGGATACAACCCCTGGCGTTGGGGCATCTAGCTGGCCTGTATTCACATGGTCTCTGAATACCTCTACAAACAATATCGTTGCCACGCCAGCAGCCAATGTTGGGGGAGTAGAATTTTGGTTCGAAATTGTTGCGTCTGGGCAGATAGTTGCTAGTACGATATAAGAAAACCCGCGAAAGCGGGTTTTAAGTATGGCACTCACTGATCTTGGTTCTTTATCTAGCTTTTAGTTAAAAAGATGAAGGCAGATGCTATAAAAGTTGCCGAGATTGCATTAATTTTACATGCAAGGAATTGAGAACGGGAAATAATCATAAGTGAGGTCATTACAAGTAATATCTCAGCCACAAATAAAACTCTCATACCAGAAGCATATGCTGTTGGCGAGAACCCTATCGCAATCACTGTTGCTATTGCAATTACTATGGAACCTATGATTAGGTTGTAATTAGCAAGTCTTTGAGAAATAACGTAGCACATAGTGATAACTATAAAAGCAAGGGAAATATAAGAGGGTATGATAGTAAATGGACTAAAGCCTTTGTATTCTTGGACTATTCCAATCAGTGGGCTTTTAATCCCATTGTAGTTAAGAAGAATCATGCATGCTATAAATGCCATTAAAATGACAATGGATATTATGTCATTGCTTTTCTTAGTTTGCATTGTTAACAGAGACCACAATAAGACGACACATATAATCAAGATAACATAATTACCATTCATGAAAAACAAGGCATTAAGTCTGTCGTAGCCCATGCTTACTTTGTCTAAAAAATTCAAATCAAAGTATTCAGGCATTCTTAATGTGCTTTCACTGACCACTCGCTTGAAGTTTCCAGGGGCAATCACAAGTATCACAAAGTTTGCTACCATTACTAGTAACGAGATAATACGATAAGCTGAAAATCTTCCTTTCTTGGAAAGTAGAAAGAACACAGATGCCATTATCAAAGCTAGGGATACCTGCTCATGATTGCATACAATAATCAATGAGAGGACTGATAGAGTTTTAAGTGATTTTGGATATTCGTTAACAAAAGTATAAAAAAAGAACAACCCGAGCGATGCAGGTAGTAAATAATTATAAAACCCAGTGATCCATGAAATTGAGTCTTCATAGATGCCATGAGGAATTAATAATATAGATGCTAAAGATATTGATACATGTCTGATGTCAGATTCATGGAAACATATCTTAGAAATGAAGAAAGCAGATAGCATTAAAAATGACGGTATCATAATCTTAACTAACCAAATGTGAGGTATAGTTAATGCGGTAATAGCTTCAATCGACCATCTTCCTGACCATGTCATGTATCTTTCATGAATAAACGAGAGTAAGTTGCGATCGTCAAGCGCGTTAATGAAATATTGATCGTCTGCAGTGAGTCTGTAAGAGACTGAAAAAAACACGTTAAAACAAACCATGATTATAAATAAAAAACAAAATATTTTTATGTAATCAACCTTTGCAAACATAGTCACCTCTGTAATTCTCTCCATTTTTTCGGGCTACGATTATGGCAATGTTGAAAGGTGCTTTCTCTTTCCCGATGTACATTGATCCTGTAAATCCTTTTAAGGCAGGGGTAAGAGTTAATGGTAACTTGAAAGCCTTTACCACATCTCGTCTTTTGACCGTTTTAGTTTTTAAAGTCTTATAACTTCCGCCGATCATAACTCCCACATTAGTTTTAGTGTACATGTCGTGGTCAATAAATGCCCAGCCATCGACAACCAAGAAGCCATTTTCTACTCGACATGAGTCGATCCTTCCATTGATCCCGCCTATTGTTTCTTTAGGTAAGATAAAATCAGACGGTAAACTCCATGAGAAGTAAAGTAAGAAACTGAACAACAAACCTATCACAAGCAAGGGCTTATATGCTTTAAAAAACAAGTCTCTTATCATTTTTTCTCACTCTTTTTAATAACATAACGAGGCCTGTTTTTTACTTCAATGTATATTCTGCCTATGTATTCTCCGAGGACACCGATCCCGATCAGTTGTACCCCTCCGAGGAAAAGTACGGATACAAGTAGTGATGGATATCCTCTGACCGGATTCCCAAAAGCAATAGTATCTATTACCATCCAGGCACCATAAATGAATGATAGTCCGGCAACAACTAATCCGATATAAGTCCACATACGCAGTGGGAATGTTGAAAAACTAGTGATGCCCTCAAGAGCCAGATTCCACAATTTCCACCCATTAAACTTAGAGTTACCGGCAATGCGATGCGCCCGAGCATACTCCACAACATCGGTTCGTCCGCCAACCCAACTTAAAACACCTTTCATAAAAAGGTTACGTTCTGGTAATAGTTTAATATTCTCAACAACATTACGAGACATTAAGCGGAAATCGCCCACGTTCTCTTCTATTTGTGGGGTGCTTATTTTATTATGAAGCTTATAAAACCATTCTGCAGATTTGCGCTTCAATCTTCCATCAGTAGACCTGTCTGTGCGTTTAGCTAATACCATATCCGCACCTGCTTGCCATTTAGAAATTAAGTGGGGAATAACCTCTATTGGATCCTGAAGGTCAACGTCGATTGGAATTACTGCATCTCCGGAGGCTCGATCAAGACCCGCGAAAAGAGCTGGCTCTTTTCCAAAGTTCCTAGTAAACGACAGCGAAATCACTAGGGGGTCTGCAATAGCAAGTGCATTAATGATTGATTCAGTTGAATCTTTACTCCCATCATTGATAAAAACTATTTCCACTTCGTATTCGGCAAGGCCTTCAAAATCCCTAACTGTTTTATAAAAAATTGGAATCGCATCTTCTTCGTTAAAGACAGGCACGACTAGAGAAATTTTCATTTCGCATCCCTAAAGACAATGAATTTGGAGTAGATGAAACCGCATATCAGACTGATAGCTGAGAATACAACGAGCGTTAGGAGTGGAGCCATCCCGAACCTGTCTGCCTCCCATCCAATTGCCGCGCTCAACGTCCCCATAAATCCCACATAGAGCATGTACCGCATCGTTGTAGTTGATGACTTAAAAGTAAATCTTGCGTTTGCAAAAAAACTAAAACTAACGGCAACAACGAAGCCGCCGAAGTTGGCTAGCGCCTGACCGGTGTGCAGGGCATAGATGCAAACAGAAAAAACCACCCAGTGAATCAGAGTGTTTAAAATGCCTACAGATGCGTATTTGGCGAATAACTTTAACATTATACTAATCAATGTTGTTGGAGATAGACCAAGTGTACCCGACCTCCTTGTGCCGATCATCACTTTAGTATGAAGATAGTGAGCATATCGCTGATTTTTTGTACTGACGCAACCTTTTCTTAGGGGAGGGGACTTGCGTTCACCTACTAGGCGATTTGCATGTTTAAGAATCAAACACAAAAACGCAATCACTCAAGAACGCATAGGATGTTTATCTACGTAATAGTTAGATGAAATCTGCAGTAGTTAAGCGCAACAAATGTTGTTTTTTTTTGCAAAAACATTTACGTTACTGAATTGCTAAATTATCTAATTATACTCGGTGGTGGGAAGAAATGCATGCTAAAAGGAATGTAAATATTGAGACATTAAGATCAATGGCTGTCTTTTCTGTTATCTTAATACATATGGCAGTGCCTGTATTCCATAGCAAGGAAGTTATGAATGATTACACTCCTTTATGGCTCGTTAGTAACGTTTATTACACTTTCTCAAGGTTTTGCGTGCCAATTTTTTTTATAATTGCCACATATATAGCTTTTAACTCGCTATCGACAAATATTGGCTTCTTATCAAAAGTAAAAAGGATTGGCATTCCTTATGTTTTTTGGTCAGCATTGTATTTTATTTTCAATGGTGGAACTGACTTTATCAGTTTTATAAAGCTTACTTTTACAAAATATACATCAGTTCATTTGTGGTTTTTACCAGCTTTCCTAGGTTTTGTTTTTGTTTTGCCTGCGGTAAAAAAGATATTTGAAAATAATTCGGTGCGAGACTTTAAGTACCTACCAGTGCTTATATTCTTTTTCTCAATAGCTTTGCCATCTTTAGTTTACTTTCTAAATACTTTTGTCGGTAATTTTTCTTATCTCAATGGCCTCAACCAGTTTGAACTTACGTTTCCTGCATATATCGCTTATGCATTAGCTTTCCCCTACATCTACCGAAAGGTAAATGTTATACGGTATACCGTTATTTTCATGGTCATTGTATTTATTAATGCGGCGTTAAATATATTTGTCTCACTTAAAACTGGTGTTCCAAATGAGTTTTACTATCAATACACTACCCCTTTAGTATTCATATCGTCATATGTTTTGTTTAATATTTTTATGAGCATTAACTTTGATGTTGTTTACACGCCTGTCAAGGAGTTAATATATAGCATTGGAATGAATTCTTTTGGTATTTATCTTGTGCATTGGATGGTTTTTATGGTGTTAAAACGCAATAATTTAATTTTTGAGCAGGTATCAGTGATGGGCCCGATAGCAAATGCATTATTAATATTGACTATTTCATATGTAATAGTGGTTATTATAAGAAAAATAAAATTCGCAAATTACATAATATAGTCATTACCCATTTAGCTCCATAAATTTTGGTTAAAAGCCTGCAACAGGTGAGATTTACAAATACCGACTTGATCGCAAAAACACTCCTGGCAACACTGTATGCATGTACAGTGCTGGTTTTAAGGAGGGAAGTCATGCCGCGTTACGACGATAAAATCACAGCATTCAACCAGTCGATCACCCGCGAGCCGTCAGGCCGCAAGGTCGTCCGGACCAGTGAGTTTGTGCGCAACCTTGCCGCGCTGAATCACAACCTGTCACTCGATGAGGCGAACCGTTGGGTCAAGATGAACGTAAGGACCTTCCGCGACGCATCGACGGAAGAGGGTGAGGATAAACTCTGGTTCCAGTCAACCTGAACGGAGGGCTGTGACATGAGCTTTCCTTCACCGGCAGCTGATTACGTGCAGGCTACCGTAACAGCCGACAGTATTGCGGACTGACCTCAAACAGCCTGGTTATTCAGACGTCAGAGGGTGTTGCTGTTGTCGACAGGGGATTGACTGTGCGGCAGGGCGACATACTCCTTGCCATTCTGGACGGTCGTAGCTATTTCGGGAAGATCTCGGACAGGCGTTCATCACGCATGACGGTGATGCGATAGAGGGAGATTGTCTGGATGAGCTTCAGGTGATCGGGGTCGTCACCCATTTCATTACCGACACGCGGAACGGACTGGATGATGACTGCCCGGTGATGTGAGACAGAATTGAGACATGCAAAGCTTTGCACTGGTTTGCATGGCTTTGCATGTTTTCGCATCATGGGACGTGTGAGCGCAGTGATGACGCGGTAAGTTGTTGTAAGACTAGGTAGTTCTAGGAACTTCTAAGCCGTAGGTCACAGGTTCGAGCCCTGTAGGGCGTACCATTTCTGTTTCAGCTCACTTCCTACAACGACATCCCCAGCACCGCATTTACCACGCCTGAAACCATAAATACGCCGCCGACGATCAAAAATGTCTGATTTTTACGGGTCGCCGCCAGCACGAGCATAGCAATGGCAACGGCAAAGAAGGGAATGGCAATAATGCTGAAAGTGTTCATGTTCATCCTGTGAAAATAGTTATGCCGGAAAGCAAAAATATACCAGACAGGATGATCGTTTATTACTACCAGAAATATCCGCCGCTTACCGAAAGGCATTTTTACCGACAAAAAAACCGCCAGCGTTGCCCCTGACGGTTTGTTGAAAAGCCCGACTTATAGCCCTTCGGTGCTCTCTTTTTTTGCTTCTAACGCTTCGACATCACGATACCAGCGTGGGTGATGCTTCTGCGCCCAGCGGCGGCTGACTTTACCGACAATCATGCCTTTGATGGACCCTTTGACCCAGAACGCCATATACATATGAATGAGAATGGCATGGATCAAAATAATCGCCGTGGTGGCGTGAATAAGCAGACTGTAACGCACCATTTTGATCGGGAAATAATCCGCGAACCACGGACGCCAGATAATAACCCCGGTCACCAGCAGCACAAAAATCATGCTCATAATGGTCCAGAACATCATCTTTTGTCCGGCGTTATATTTGCCGACCCGCGCCACTTTATGCTCGTTGCCTTTCAGCACCTCGACAATACCTTTCACCCACGGAATATCGTGTTTGTCCGGAATATTGTGATGCACAAAACGCACGAACATAAACATCAGCGCGAAGAAGATCAGCACCCCAAACCAGGGGTGCAGAATACGGCCCATCTGCGGCGTACCGAAAGTTTCCGTCAGCCATTGTAGCGTCGGGAAGAACAGCGCGATGCCGGAAAGTGCCACCAGGAAGAAGCAAATTACTACCGTCCAGTGACAGGCGCGGTCGATGAATTTCGTCCTGACGATCATCTTGCTCTGCTTAATCATGATGTTTTTCCTCGTCTTCATCCACCTCTTCGTTCGGCCCGACACCCACATAATGGAAAATCAGCCCGGCGAAGGTGGCGATAAAACCTGCCGCCGATAACGGTTTCAGCAGCCCTTTCCACAGGGAAATCGGCGTGTCGATGTGCGGATCTTTCGGCAGATTGTGATACAGCTCGGGCTGATCGGCGTGATGCAGCACGTACATCACATGCGTACCGCCCACACCCTGCGGGTTGTAAACGCCGGCGTGCGGATAGCCGCGTTTTTGCAGCTTCGCCACGCGTTCGTCCGCCACGTCCAGCATCGCCTTTTTGGTGCCGAAATGAATGGCACCTGTCGGGCAGGTTTTCACGCAGGCCGGCTCCTGGCCCACGCTCACCCGGTCAACGCACAGCGTGCATTTATAGACGCGGTTATCGTCTTTGTTCAGACGCGGAATGTTGAACGGGCAACCGGCAATGCAGTAGCCACAGCCAATACAGTGTTCCGACTGAAAATCGACGATCCCATTGGCGTACTGAATGATCGCACCGGCCGACGGGCAGGCCTTCAGGCAGCCCGGATCGGTACAGTGCATACAGCCATCCTTGCGGATCAGCCACTCCAGCTTGCCGTTCTGCGACGTCTCGCTAAAGCGCATCAGTGTCCAGGATTTGGCGCTCAGATCGGCGGGGTTGTCGTACACCCCGACGCAATGACCCACCTCGTCGCGGATGTCGTTCCACTCCGAACAGGCCACCTGGCACGCTTTGCAGCCAATACAGCTCGACACATCAATCAGCTTCGCGACTTCTTCTTTATCGTCGCGGGCGTGAGGCGGCGGCGTCATGCCGTTCGTCGCTGAACGGCGGATAATATCCTGAGATTGCATGGACATAATGTCGCTCCTTACGCCTTCTCAATGTTGACCAGAAACGCCTTGTACTCCGGCGTTTGCGAGTTGGCGTCGCCAACGGACGCCGTCAGGGTATTGGCGAGATACCCCTTACGCGCCGTGCCTTCAAAGCCCCAGTGCAGCGGAATACCGATGGTTTCCACCTCCTGGCCGCCCGCATACAGCGTGCGTACACGTGGCGTCACCACCGCAACGGCGCGTATAAAGCCGCGCATGCTGCTGACCTTCACACGATCGCCATTAGCAATGCCTTTTGCTTTCGCCAGCCGCTCGCTGATCTCCACGAACTGCTCCGGCTGCACAATCGCGTTCAACCGCGAATGCTTGGTCCAGGTGTGGAAGTGCTCCGTCAGACGGTAGGTAGTACCGACATACGGGAAGGCATCGCGTTTGCCGATGCGTCGGGCATCCGCGGCGTACAGGCGCGCAGCCGGATTCGACACCACGTTCGGGTGCAGCGGGTTGGTGCCGAGCGGCGTTTCAAACGGCTCGTAGTGTTCCGGGAACGGCCCTTCCGCCATTTTATCGATGGCGAACAGGCGGCCCAGTCCTTCCGGCTGCATGATAAACGGCCCAACGCCGCTGCCCGGTGGCGCGGTGTTGTAGTCAGGAATATCGTTGCCGACCCATTTTGTACCGTTCCATTTGATCAACATGCGCTTCGCGTCCCAGGGTTTACCCTGCGGATCGGCGGAGGCGCGGTTGTAAATGATGCGGCGGTTCATTGGCCAGGCCCAGGCCCAGCCCAGCGTGTTACCCAGCCCGGACGGATCGCTGTTATCGCGGTTCGCCATCTGGTTGCCTTTCGCTGTCCAGCTCCCGGCGTAGATCCAGCAGGCGGAGGCGGTGGTGCCGTCGTCACGCAGCAGCGCAAAGGAGTCCAGCAACTGACCTTTTTTCGCCAGCAGATTGCCGTTGGCGTCGTACAGATCCTCCAGCGCGTAGCCGTTGTTCTCCCTGGCCACTTCGTCCGATTCCGGGTGATCCGGCTGCGCGTAATCCCAGCCCATTTTCAGCAGCGGCTCCGCGCCTTTACCGCCTTCGGCGCGGTACATCTCGCGCAGCCGGTGATACAGACCTGCGAGGATCTCGCCGTCGTTTCGCGCTTCCCCCGGTGCGTCCGCGCCTTTCCAGTGCCACTGCAACCAGCGTCCGGAGTTGGCAATGGAGCCATCTTCTTCGGCAAAGCAGGTGGACGGCAGACGAAACACTTCGGTCTGAATGGTGGCCGGATCGACATCGTTCATCTCGCCGTGGTTCTGCCAGAAGTTCGAGGTTTCCGTGACCAGTGGATCGATGATCACCAGATACTTCAGCTTGCTGAGGCTGGCGACCACTTTGTTTTTATCCGGGAAGGAGGCGACCGGGTTAAAGCCCTGGCAGAGGTAGCCGGTGACCTGCTGGCGATCCATCATGTCGAAGTACTTCAGCACGTCGTAAGACTGATCCCACTTCGGCAGCCAGTCGAAGCCCCAGTTATTTTCCCGGGTCGCATCATCGCCATAAAAGGCTTTCATCAGGCTGACGAAGAACTTCGGATAGTTGCCCCAGTAGTTCACCTGTCCTGGCAGCGTGGCCTTCGGCGTATTGGTTGCCAGATAGCTTTCGAGCGTGGTGTGTTTTTCCGATGGCAGGGTCAGATACCCCGGCAGGCTGGTGGAGAGCAGGCCCAGATCCGTCAGCCCCTGAATATTGGAGTGGCCGCGCAGCGCGTTCACGCCGCCGCCTGCCATGCCCATATTGCCGAGCAGCAGCTGGATCATCGCCATGGTACGGATGTTCTGCGCACCGACGGTATGCTGCGTCCAGCCGAGCGCATACAGGAAGGTGGTGGTGCGATCCGCCGCGCTGGTGGAGGCCAGCACTTCACACACTTTCAGGAAATCAGCCTTCGGCGTGCCGCAGATATGTTCCACCACGTCAGGCGTATAGCGTGAGACGTGAGCTTTCAGCAGGTTCCACACGCAGCGGGGGTGCTGGAGGGTATCGTCGCGCTTCGCATAGCCGTTCTCATCGAACTGATAGTTCCAGCTGGTTTTGTCGTACTGCCGTTTCGCCTCGTCGTAGCCGCTGAACAGGCCGTCATCAAAGCTAAAATCATCCCGCACCAGCAGGCTGGCATTGGTGTAATGTTTGACGTATTCGGCGTTGATTTTGTTGTGAGAAATCAGATACAGGATGACGCCCGACAGGAAAGTAATGTCGGTACCGGAGCGGATCGGCGCATAAATATCCGCCACCGACGCGGTGCGGGTAAAGCGCGGATCGACCACGATCAGCGTGGCATCGTTGTTGTTTTTGGCTTCCATCGCCCAGCGGAAACCGACCGGGTGGGCTTCAGCGGCGTTACCGCCCATCACCATCACCACGTTGGCATTTTTAATATCAACCCAGTGGTTGGTCATCGCACCGCGACCAAATGTTGGAGCAAGACTTGCTACCGTTGGTCCGTGTCAGACGCGCGCCTGGTTATCGACTGCCAGCATGCCCAGCGAGCGGGCAAATTTTTGGGTCAGCATCCCGGTTTCATTACTGGCCGCCGAGGCGCACAGCATGCCGGTAGAGAGCCAGCGGTTTACCGTGACGTTCTGTTCGTTCTTCTCGATAAAGTTGGCGTCGCGGTCATCTTTCATCAGGCGGGCGATGCGGGTAAAGGCCTCGTCCCAGCTGATGCGCTGCCATTTATCAGCGCCTGGTGCGCGGTATTCCGGGTAGCGCAGGCGGCTGTCGCTGTGGATATAATCCAGCAGACCCGCGCCTTTCGGGCACAGCGCCCCGCGGCTGACCGGATGATCCGGATCCCCTTCAATATGGAAAATACTGGATTTGGCGTTTTTCGCGCCGTCACCCATGCTGTACATCAATAATCCACAGCCTACGGAACAGTAAGTACAGGTATTGCGGGTTTCTTTCGCGCGCAGCAGTTTATAGTTACGCGTTTCCGCAAGGGCAACGGTGGGGGCAAAGCCCAGCATCGCCGCCGTCGTTCCTGCCATTCCGCCGGCGCAGATTTTAAAAAATTTTCTGCGACTGACGTCCATCATATCCCCAATGTTTTGAATTGTTATGACGTGTTTTCGGCGGCGAAAATAACAGGGCGACGAGCAGGGATATTGCGTGAAATCAATTCGCTATGCATTGGCGGGGAACTCACCTCTTACGGGGTAGGCGGCGCTGGCGGGGCGATAATCCCTTTGAGGCGTGTATCTTTGGACTTTACCTGGTTCGCCGACGAAATACACGTCCCGCGCTGGTTGCGCAGGGTAGACGGTGTAGACGTATTTCCAGGAGGCCCCTTATCGCTACCGGCGCAGCATACGTTGCCAGCGCGGATCAGTGGCAAACCACTCCACCAGAAAATCGAGCATCGAGCGCAGCGTAAGGGGCATCTGTTTCCTCGATAAATAGATGCCGTAAATACCCATTGCCTGCGGCGTATAGTCCGGCAGCAGCTCGATCAGCTCGCCTTTTTCCAGCAGCGCAGCGACGGAATAATAAGGTTGCAGTGAAATTCCCGCATCCTGGAGCGTGGCGGCCAGCAATACTACGGATTCGTTGGCGCTCAGATTGCCGCTGACGGCGACGGCGGATTTTGTCCCCTGATGATCGAACTGCCACAGGCTTTTGCCGAACCACGAATAGGTCAGACAATTGTGACGGGCGAGATCGTCAGGATGGTGCGGTGTACCGTGCTTTTTTAACCAGGCGGGCGTAGCGCAAACGACGGAGTCGCAGGTGGAAAGCGGGCGGGCGATGAGATTAGGATCGAGGTCATTGGTAATGCGCAGCGCCAGATCGATGCGTTCTTCCACCAGGTTCACCGCCTGGTTGTTCATCTGCAGATCCACCGCCACGGCCGGATAGCGTTGCAGGTACTGCGTTACTGCCTCCGCCAGCACGGTCTGGCCTAACGACTGGGAACAGGAAATACGCAGCAACCCGCGGATCGCATCGTCCTGTTTGTCGGCCACCAGATCGATATTTTCCGCCACTGCCAGCATCTGGCGGCAGAGCGCCAGCGTGCGTTCCCCGGCGTCGGTCAGGCTCAGTTTCCGCGTTGTACGGTGCAGCAGCCGCGCGCCCGCCCACTGTTCCATTTGCGCCAGATAGCGCGTGACCATCGCCCGCGACATATCCAGTTGCCCGGCGGCGGCAATCATACTGCCGCGCTCGGCGATGGGGACAAACACGCGGGCGGCGATAAGGCGATCCATAATTCGTCCGATTTATGCAATGAATAGTTGCTCAGTATCCGGTTTTTGTCGCGCTTTATGCAACGTATTATGCGTTCATTATCCGAACACCTCAGGACACACATCATGTTTAAACCCTCATTTACCCTGCTGACGCTGGTCACGCTTTCTGCCGTAAGCATTGCGGCCCAGGCCGCAAGCCCACTGAAAATGGAGATCTACAATCCGGGCGAAAAAAGTGTTTTCCCTGTCTCGTCGGAGATCATCAGCGGCGCGCATGAAGTGGTGCTGATCGACGCCCAGTTCCAGCGTAACGACGCCGAACAGCTGGTTGAGAAGATCAAAGCGACGGGCAAAACCCTGACCACGGTATATATCAGCCACTCGGATCCGGATTATTACTTTGGGCTGGACGTGATCAAGGCGGCGTTCCCGCAGGCGAAAATCGTTGCCACCCCGGAAACCATTAAGGCGATTGAAGCCACAAAAGACGGCAAGCTGAGCTACTGGGGACCGATCCTGAAAGAGAATGCGCCAAAAACGCTGATCGTGCCCCAGCCGCTGACGGACAAGACGTTCACCGTAGACGGGCAACACGTGGAAGTGAAAGGGCCGACGGCGGATCGCACTTATGTATGGATCCCGGCACTAAAGGCGGTGGTCGGCGGCGTGCCGGTATCGGGTAATAATATCCACGTCTGGATGGCGGACACCCAGACCGCACAGTCACGCGCCGAATGGCAGCAAACGCTGGAAGGCATCAGCACGCTGAAGCCGGACGTGGTGGTGCCAGGGCATTATCTGCCGGGCGCGCCTCTGACGCTCGCGTCCGTAACCTTTACGCAGGACTACATTACTGCGGTGGAGAAGGCGCTGCCGAAAGCGAAAGATGCCGCGCAACTGGTGGCGATGCTGAAAAAGCAGTATCCCAATCTGAAGGATGAAGCGAGTCTGGAACTGGGCGCGAAAGTGCTGAAAGGCGAGATGAAATGGCCGCAGTAAGCGTTTACTACAGTTAACTAAAGGGGGCGCTGGCCCCCTTTTTTGGATTTAACGGTGCGCCTCTTCATCCATAATCAGCACGACTTTGCCGATATGTTTGCTGTCGTCCATCATCTGATGCGCTTCACTGGCTTTCTCAAACGGGAAGGTTTTGCACACTTGGGGTTTGACGGTGCCTTTTTCCAGCAACGGCCAGACGTTCTCGGTGAGCGCTTTGATCAGCGCCGCTTTCTCTTCCGGGGAACGGGAACGCAACGTTGAGCCGATGTGCGTCAGCCGTTTGCTGAGCATCGGGAACAGATTCAGCTCTTTGGCGGCGCCGCCAATCACGCCGATCTGCACGATGCGACCATTCATCGCCGCCGCATCGTAGTTCCGTGCGACGTAATCGCCCGCCACAATATCCAGAATAATGTCCGCGCCGTGCCCGTCCGTCACCTGTTTCGTGACCTCGACATAATCCGCTTCTTTATACAGCACTGCGGTATCCGCCCCAAGCTTCAGGCTGGCGTCGCGATGCGCCGCGGAGCCTACAGTGGTGATGATTTTCGCCGCGCCGAACGCTTTCGCCAGCATGGTGGCGGTGGTGCCGATACCCGACGCGCCGCCGTGGATCAGAATAATATCGCCCGCCTTAAACTGACCGCGCTCGAACATATTCAGCCACACCGTCATAAAGGTTTCCGGCAGCGCGGCGGCTTCGATCAGGCTTAAGCCCGGTGGCAGCGGCAGGGCGTTGGTTTCATGGGCTACGCAATACTGCGCGTAACCGCCGCCCGGGATCAGCGCGGCGACGTGATCGCCCACCTTAAAACGTTTCACATCCGCACCGACGGCCGCCACGATCCCGGCAACTTCCAGACCCGGAATGTCCGACGCGCCCGGCGGCGGCGCATACTGGCCTTTACGCTGCATAATGTCCGGGCCGTTCACGCCAGCCGCGACCACGCGGATCAGCACTTCATGCGGCTGTGGTTTCGGCACCGGGCGGGTCGTCGGCTTTAAAACGTCCGGCCCGCCGGGTTGCGTGATCTCTACCGCGGTCATGGTATCGGGAAGGGTAGTGGTATGTTCTGACATCTTTTCCTCCTGCATTCAGTGTCTTTAGTATGGATGCGATTAGCGGCGGGATGCAGAATACCCCCTCAACCAGGAATAATCTTTTCCTGTTTCAGTTTGTCGAACAACGCGGTGAAGGAGTCCAGCGTGCTGCGGTAGCCGGTAAAGCCTGCCTTGCGGCTTTTGCTCATGTCGGTGAACGCTTCCATCGGACGGCCCAGGTCGGCGTCGGTATGCCACCATGACACCAGCTTATTGATGTCCTGCTTGCGCAGCTGGTGCTGCGTGGCGAGGGTCTGCCAGGCGGCAGCAGCGTCCTGCATACGGCCTTCCAGCGGCATCATCTGTTCAGGGTAATCCGCCGCTTCAATACCAAAATACGCGGCAAGACGTGGCCACAGCCAGCGCCAGCGGAACACGTCACCGTTAACGGCGTTAAAATCTTCGTTCGCAGCCGTCGGGCTGGTGGCTGCCCAACTGAGCTGCTCGGCAAGCAGGCCCGCATCAGTCACATCGCTGACGCCGTTCCACTGTTCAGGCGAACCGGGGAAGATAAACGGCCAGCCTTTTTCGCGGCACAGGGTGGCGTAGACCGCCAGCGTCTGCCCCATGTTCATGGCGTTGCCCAGCGCGTAGCCGACAATGGTGTGCGGGCGGTGAACGCTCCAGCGATAGCCGTATTTCTCGGCACCGGCAAAAAGTTCATCTTCCTGCGCATAGTAGAAGTTCTCTACTGGCTGACGCCCCTGTTCTTCGCGGAATGGGGTGACGGCGGCACCGCCTTTACCGTAGTTCTCGAACGGGCCGAGGTAGTGTTTCAGGCCGGTGACCAGCGCGACATGGGCACCGTGCAGCCGGTCGCCCAGCGCTTCAATGACGTTTTTGATCATCGCGCCGTTGACGCGGATATTGGCTTTTTCGTTTTCCTGGCGCGCCCAGACGCTGAAAAATACCGCGTCAGGTTTGACCGATTTCAGCGCCTCGTTGACCGCTGACGCATCGGTAAGATCCGCCGTCAGGCTGTCGCAGCCTGCCAGCACCTCGCCGCGCCCGCGGGACAGCCCGGTTACCTGCCAGCCGTCTTGCAGTAATTTTTCTGACAGCGCGCGGCCAATGACACCGCTAATACCGACGATCAATGCTTTTTTTGTCATGTGTTTTTTTCCTTGCAACAGGGGATGTATACAGCCTAATAGAGAATCTCATTCCCGGCTCTGGTATAAATTCACAAGATCCTTAACCTGAGGTCATGAATCCGTGCACGATCAGCGTCTGAAAGATATTGTCCCTTTTGTCACCAGCGTCGAAAAAGGCAGTTTTACTGCGGCGGCTGAACATCTCCACGTCACCGGATCGGCGGTCAGCAAAAGCATCAGTCGACTGGAAGCGCGCCTCGGATCGCGCCTGCTGGAGCGCACCACCCGACATCTGGAACTGACCGACGCCGGGCATGCGTATTATCAGACCTGTATGCGCATTCTGGAGGAGCTGTCCGAAACTGAGTCGCTGCTCGCCGCCCAGCGCACTATCCCCTCCGGCCGTTTACGGCTGGCGGTACCTAATACCTACGGACGGCTGGCGGTGATGCCGCTGCTGATACCCTTTTGTCAGCAGCACCCGGAAATTGAGCTAAGCCTGACGTTTTCCGATCGCTTTATCGATTTGTTTGATGAGGGAATTGACGTGGCGGTGCGCATTGGCGGCGCGGTGGATCTGCCTGCGTCGCTGGGCTGTCGCCAGTCGGGGCGCGAGAAAATGGTGTTCTGCGCGTCGCCGGATTATCTGGCACGCGAGGGCTGTCCACGCACGGTAGAGGAATTAATGCAGCACCGCGCCATTCTTTACGAGCGGGTGGATGGCAGCACCAAACCCTGGCTGTTCACCACCGCCGACGGGCAGCAGAACTGGCGTAATGTGCCGTACCGTATGGCGTTGGGCGATGTGGATGCCCAGGTGCAGGCGGTGGTGGCGGGGCTGGGTATCGGACAGATGCCGACCTGGCTGGTGCGCGCGCCTCTGCTACGCGGAGAACTTCAGGTGATCATGCCGGAATTGCAGCCCGACGGCCTGACGCTGTCGCTGGTCTGGCCGCGCCGCAAGCAGTGGCTGCCAAAAGTGGATGCTCTGCTTAACGTACTCAGCCAGCTGGAGATTGCCGCGCCGCTGGGGTGAGTTAGCCGTTTAACAACGCCAGTACCATTTGCGGCGTTTGGTTGGCTTTCATCAACATCTGTGCGCCAGCCTGTTGCAGAATTTGCGCCCGCGACATCGCTGAGACTTCCGTCGCGTAGTCGGCATCTTCAATGCGCGATCGGGCAGCGGCGAGAGTGGCTGTCGCACCACTCTGCAATGTCTGCACCGAACTCAGGCGATTGGCGACTGCACCGAGCTTCGTGCGCTGAGCATCCACCATACTGATGGCTTTATCGAGCGTCGCCAGCGGGTTATCCGGATTGCGTAAGCGGATCTCATCGCCCACTTCGGCAATGCTCATGGTCGTCGCGTTGGTCGAGGCATCGGTGTTCGCGCTATAGGTAGTAGTAAAATAGACCTGCACATCCCCGACGCCCTGTAGCGTTTTCAGTAACAGGGTATTGGCGGCATCGTTTTGCCGTACCAGCGTTGCGGTTTTGTCGATGGTTGAACCCGGCGCGTCCATATAGTAATCGCCGTTTGCATCCTGTCGCAGCACATCGTTGCTGGCGTGACCATCGGCATCAATATAACGCAGCTCTACGTTGGCGCGATCCAGCGTCACCACTGAGGTGCCGTTTACCGTATTAACGGCCGTGAACGCATTCTGGCTGGTGGCGCTCAGGGCGGTCACCTGCATGCTGGTGGTCGTGCCGTCCGACGTGGCCTTAACCGAGGCGTTGAAGTACTGCACGTTGCCACCGCCGTTATCGACTTCCATCAGATACTGGCTGCCATTTTTTACCAGCCGGGCCGCGCCTGTGACCGGGTTGCCGCCGGCATCGACAAAGCTTGCGGTACTGGTATCGGCGACCGGTGTGGCGGTGACGGGCGTGGGTAGCGTGGCAAAATCAATATCCTGCAAACCGGTGGCGCTGGACATTTGCGCGCTGACGGCACCGGTGGGGCCGAAGCTTAGCGTGGCGGGATACCAGGTATTATTCTGTTCAATGTAATACTGACCGTTATCCATGGTCAGCGCCGCCGCCGGGCTGGCGCTCAATGGTGTGCCGCTGGTGTCGGTAAAATTTACCGCCGCAAGGGGGCGGGAGGGCAGGGTGGCAACCGGACTGTAAAGTGGCGAGCTACTGGTTGTCCCCACAGACACCGTACCGCTGCCGGTGGCGGTGTACCAGGTAGCATTATAGGTCGCCGGGAAAAAGGTCGCGTTACCGTTGCTGTCGTTGCCCTGAATATAGAGCTGATTATTTACCGTACTGCGCACCAGCTGCGGGGAGGTGATCCCGGCCGGTGTGGCATAGTTCACGCTCGCCTTACCATTGGTAAGAGAAATGTTATTCGCGGTGCCGATGACGGTATTGACATCGGTGACTTTACCGCTGATGCCGCGAATAATCAGATCCTTCAAACCCAGCGCATTGACGCTGAAGCCCGGCGAAGAGAGGTCAAGGTCGATTTTTTCGTTATCGTAAGCGCCAACCTGAAAACCCAGTTTGCCCGCGCTGCCATCCAGCAGATTGATACCATTAAACTCGGTAGCTGTAGTCAGGCGGTCGATCTCTTTCAGGTTGAGGTTGATTTCTGCCTGAATGGCGTCCGAATCCTGCTGATTCCAGGTTTCGTTAAGCCCCTGTACCGTTAGTTCACGAATACGTTGCAGTCTGCCGTTGATGGCACTCATAGCGCTTTCCGCCGTATCCACCAGCGACAACCCATCCCCGGCGTTACGCTGCGCCTGCGCCAGCCCGTGTTGCTGGCTGGAAAGACGGTTGCTGATCGCCTGGCCTGCGGCGTCATCGCTGGCACCATTAATACGCAGTCCAGAAGATAAACGATGGATCGCCTGGTCGAGCGCCGAGGCACTTTTGCTGACGTTCTTCTCGACGTTCAGTGAAAACATATTGGTTTTTAGACTTATCATTATCCGGCTCACGAATGACATCCCTGAGAAGGATTATCGGCAGACGGTAATTTTCTTTAGGGGTAAATATAAGAAGGGAAAAAGTAGCTGAGATGCACAGAGGGATTTCTGATATTAACGGTTGGCTGAGTTGATTCTGATGAGATTATATTCTGCTGGCTGCCTGTTTAAATTTAGCAACCAGCAGAATGAACTGCGATCTACAAACTCTGGTAGGTGGGCTTACTGCTCGCGCCTGCCTTCTTCCATAAAATCATCATCCAGCTCGTCAACGTTGCCCTGATGATCTTTACCGGAGAGCAAATTCCAGCAGGCGATAAACAGCGCGGCGATCAGCGGGCCGATCACAAAACCGTTGATGCCGTAGATTTCCATGCCGCCGAGCGTGGTGATAAGAATAAGGTAGTCCGGCATTTTGGTGTCTTTACCGACCAGCAGCGGACGCAGCAGGTTATCCACCAGTCCGACGATCACCACAAAGAAGCCGACAATAAAGAAGCCCTGCCACATCTGCCCGGTGGAGAAGAGGAAAATCGCCGCCGGAACCCAGACAATCGCCGAACCCACCGCCGGGATCAGCGACAGGAACGCCATCAAAGCCCCCCACAGAATGCTGCCGTCGATGCCGACAATCGAGAAGCCGATGCCGCCAAGCACCCCCTGGACGAGGGCCACGACCACGGTGCCTTTTACCGTCGCCCGCGATACGGTGGCGAACTTGGCAAATAAATGGTGTTTAACGTAGCGGGAGAGAGGCAGCGCTTCCAGCGCCTGATGCACGATCACTGCGCCATCCTTAAGCAGGAAAAATAACAGGTAGAGCATCACGCCAAAGCTGATGGTAAAGCCGAAGGTGCCTTTACCAATGACAAACGCGCTGCCCGCCATGTACTGCCCGCCCTTAAGCGCCACGCCGGAGAGCGCTTTCTGGATCTGCGCGGCGTTATTAAGTTCATGCTCCGCAAGGAAATTGCGCGCCCAGCCAGGCAGATGGCGCAGCAGATCGGCGATCACCACCGGGAACTGGGTGTTGTTCTCCTGGAGTTTTTGATACACGACGTTAATTTCGTAGGCCAGCGACGAGAGAATAATAGCCAGCGGGGTAAAGACGATCAGGCAGATAATTAACACGGTGATAAGCGAGGCGATGCCGTTTTTATCTGCCATTTTTTCGCGCAGCTTATTCTTTAACGGCTGGAAGATCACCGCGAGGATCGTGGCCCACAAAATCGCCGAAAAATAGGGCGACAGGACATCAAAAAACGCCAGGGTGACCACAAATAAAATAAGGATAAAAAATCCTTTTGTTAGTCCCTTAAATCTCATAGCTACTACTCCCGATATGCATTCTGTTTCCGAAATATAGAAGGTACTGGCGAGAATACAATAAAGCCTGGCTACGCTTAAAAAATCATTTGTCGCTGGAGTGTCATGATGCCGGAAATTTCTCATCAAAATGTGCAAGTGTTGATGCTAAATGCCCATGACTGGGTGCCGAATAATCCCCGTTTGCCGGTGCTGTTATACCGTGACGTTTTTACGCCGGGCGATCAGGCCATTGCTGAGGTGGAACAGCGATTTGCTGATAACGGCTGGCCCGCGCAATGGGTGGACGGCGTTTTTCATTATCACCATTATCACAGCGAAGCTCATGAAGTGCTGGCCTTCACGCGGGGGGAAGCACGGATCATGCTCGGTGGGCCTGGCGGCACGCTGGTCACAGTACGGGCAGGGGACATCGCGTTACTGCCCGCCGGAACCGGGCACTGTAATAAAGGCTGTAGCGATGATTTTACGGTCGTAGGGGGGTATCCACCGGGACAAAGTGCCGACATTTGTCGCGCCGCGCCATCGGCTGACATGCTGAAAAGCATTGCGCAGACGCCGTTTCCGGCAAGCGATCCGGTTTATGGCGCAAAAGGGCCGTTGTTACGTCACTGGCTGGGAAGCTAAGGAATAAAACAGGAGGGGGGAGGGGACAAAACGAAGAAAGTCGGTAAGGCGACATCTAATCCCCTACCGACAAAGAATTCGTTCATCTGTAAACCGATGTTTCTAAAGCGAGCAAATAGTAACCAGCCATGTCCTTCGCGGCAAGTAAAACTTGATCACCGTCACTATATTTACATTACCTTAAGAATACCTTAACGCATTACCATCAGGCATACTGCGTATATTGCCTGGTCTGATAACCATTTTTATTGTGCGGGTAATGACGGATGCCGCTGCGTATGTAAACTCAGGTAATTTTCAGGTAAGTATTTTCTGGAATGTCTTAAAAAGAGGAATGACCATCGGAGTTGAGCTATAAAAATAATATGTGACAAAAAAAGTCCCGCCTGAGGTACCGCTATGCAATTTATTTATTTCAAAGCCGAGTGCGCTTTTCCTGAACTTTTACCGTCGTCGTCGGTTTCTTTACAGGAGGTCATTCTCACCCGTGATGGTGAAATAATTTCAAGTTTCTCAGATTTAAAACTGAAAACATTACCTTTCTACCTTTTTCATCTGGTGCCAATTGGTTTTCGTAAAATTGAGCATCAGGTGCGGGGTGTAAGCGACAGCCATTTGCTGTTCTCATCAGGGTATCTGCAAAGTGGTGAATACCGGGTGGAAACGCCGGATGGCGATAAAACAATGACTTATGACGCGCTCACGGCGTTATGGAAGCCGGAAGTCCAGACAGAACGCTACCTGACAACCAATGATTTCACGGCTGAAAATTACTGTATTCTGCGTCCGTTAAAATTATTTTACCGCAATCGGCGGGACATCATTTGCTGAATGGCAATAACCTTACTACGCTTAAAAAATCAGGTGCATGGATGTACCGTTATTTTATTTTTCTACCAGAGCAATCAACGTAAAAAATAACAGCCTAAATAAATGTTGCTTTCCCCCGGCAGACGTGCGTTAATGAATCAGTCGGTTTGATACGCAGACATTATCTCGGGTAGTTAACTAAAGCAGTCCTCATTTCTCAGTGTATCTTTGATACCTCTTCTTTGAGCCTCCACTTTTTAAGCGCTGATTAAACTCTGTATTTCAGACCATCTTTGGCCAAAATGGCCCACAGAAAAGGTTAAAATACTCAATGACAACAAATTCTATGCACTTTACCTGTCCGCGTTGCCACGGTTCGCAGTACAGGACTTCACCTTTTGACATGACTGAAAGCAACCCGTTTGGCGCAAAATGTATATTTTGTAAATCAGTAATGATGGCCAGAACGGTGGTGTATACGCCAGATGTTCATGCAGATAAACGCCTGGTCGGTGCGCGTTAATCCACACCGATCTAAAGCCTCACAGCCATGTGAGGCTTTTTTATGCCCGCTCGAAAAGCCTCTTCTACCGCCCTCTGATCACCGTCACGCCTTCTCATGTCGCACCGCGCAGACATGACGCTTTTATTTCAGGCGCACAGCTTCAAAGCAAAAAAAAGCCCGCACAAGGCGGGCAACATAATACTGGAAGCAATGTGAGCAATGTCGTGCTGAATACTTGAGTGTTTTGCTCAACTATTCAGTAATGAGAAAGATAATCCTTATCATCTAAACTATCAACCCCTTCTTTACTGCGGATTTTCACCCCGCGCCAGCCCGCTGCTTACCCTTGATGACAATTCGTTATGGATTGTGACAAATAATCTTGCTTGCCTAAACATAATGAGTATAGTTCTCATTCTCTTTATTGTTATGCGCGCCGGCGCTACCTCCCTGACTGTTTGCACTCAAGGCAAGGATTTTCCACATGAAAATGAAAACGTCTGCACTGGCGCTGCTGGTTGCGATTACCCTGGGCGGGTGCAGCACGCCGCACACGTCCGACGCTAAAAAAGCCGCTGATGCGCCGAAAGCGCAGACGACGCTGCCTGCCGACAGCAGCGTCGTGAAATGCGTGCTGGCAGAAGGGGTGTACGAACTGGCGTTAAGTCCGGCGGGCGACGCGCTTTATGTCGCCAGCGCTGAAGGCTTCAAAGATGTGCAGGGTGGGATGATCTACAAACTCGATCCGAAAACCCTGAAAACCCTCGGCGTCACCCATACCGATCTGAAAAACTTTGGCGTGGATATTTCCGCAGACGGTAAAACCCTGTATGTCACCAACTCGCTGGATGCGGGGATCAGCGCGATCGCCACCGCTGACGGCAAAGTGATCGCGCGTGCCCTGTTCCCGGAGCGTAACCCGGAAGGCTTCCCCTACGGTGCGCGTCAGGTGCTGCTGCACAACGGTCTGCTCTATATCGGCGCGGTAGCGGATCCGGCGCTGATCTGGGTGGTTGATGCGAAAACCATGAAGCTGAAAACCCGCATCAAAAACACCGGCAAATGGATGACCGGCCTGCATTACTCGGAAAAAACCGGACGCATTTATGCGGCTAACGGCGGCGGTGAGATCCTGGTGATCAACCCGCGCAATAACCGCATCGAAAAACGCTGGAAACCGCTCGGTGAGAAAACCGCGCTGCTGCTGAATATCGCGGAAGACAGCGCGACAGGCCGCCTGTTCGTCACCGATAACTCGAAAGCCAAAACCACGCTGGTGCTGGATATAAATACCGGCGAGATGATAAAGCAGCTGCCGGTGGGCGACTCCCTGGCGGTGAAATTCAACGCCACACGCAACGAGCTTTATATTTCTCAGCGTGATTCCGGCAAAGTGCTGAGCCTCGACGCCACCACTTACGCGGTAAAAAAATCCTGGGACCTGCCGCCGCATCCGAACAGCCTGCTGCTCTCGGCGGATGGTCAGACGCTGTTTGTGACCGTGAAACAGGCGTTCAATAAAGATCATTCCACCAAAGGCCCGGACAGCGTGGTCCGTATTGACCTGAATAAATAACCGAACCGGCCCGGCGACGGGCTTTTTATCCCTTTCTCATAAAAGATGACAATGAACAGTACTGCTCCTTTGCATAAGACGTTGCTGGCGCTGGCGATCGGCGCCGTAACCCCTGCCGCGACGGCGGAAAGTCAGGCTCCGGTGACGACGGAAGATACGATTGTGGTTCAGGCGGCGGGCAGCGATTTTACCGCTGGCGGCGATCAACTGGTTCCTGCGTACCTGGACGGTCAGGTGGCGCACGGCGGGCGTCTGGGGATGCTCGGCGAGCAAAATGCCATGGACGTACCGTTCAACGTCATCGGTTACACCGCGAAAGCAGTGCAGGATCAACAGGCAAAAACGATTGCCGATGTGGTCAGCAATGACGCCGGTGTGCAGGCGGTGCAGGGCTACGGCAACTTCGCCGAAACCTACCGCATTCGCGGCTTTAAGCTCGACGGCGACGACATGACCATGGGCGGCCTGCCGGGTATCGTACCGCGTCAGGTCGTGGATACGCAGATGCTGGAACGGGTGGAAATCTTCAAAGGTGCAAACGGCCTGTTGAACGGCGCGGCGGCCAGCGGCGTGGGCGGTATGATCAACCTTGAGCCAAAACACGCGGAAGACACGCCAGTCACCCGCGTCGGCGTGGATTACAGCAGCCAGGCGCAGATCGGTACCTCGCTGGATCTGGGGCGTCGTTTTGGCGATGACAATCAGTTCGGCGCGCGGGTCAACCTGTTGCACCGGGAAGGTGAGGGGGCCGTGGATGACGATCGCCGCCGCACCACGCTTGCCGCCATCGGGCTCGATTATCGTGGTGACCGCCTGCGTACCTCGCTGGACATGGGCTACCAGAAGAAAACCTTCCACGGCAGCAATGTCGGTATCAAAATCAGCAAGGTCGATTTCATTCCCGCTCTGCCGGATGCCACGCACAACTACAGCCAGAAATGGGGCTACAGCGACATCGAAAATGAATTCGGTATGGCGCGCGCCGAGTTTGATGTGACGGATGCCTGGACCGCGTACACGGCGTTTGGCGGTCAGCATGCCCACGAAACCGGGGTCTACAGTTCGCCGGAGATCATCAATAAGCAGGGCGATGCGCGGATTGGTCGTCTGGACACCAACCGTATTTCTGACTCGTTCAGCGGGATGGCCGGGCTGCGCGGGCAGTTCGATACCGGCGTGGTATCGCATAACGTGAATGCCGGATATTCCGCGCTGACTAAACAGGATAAAACCGCCTGGCGCTCCACCGCAGAAGCGAATCGCCCGCTGATCAATATCTATGACACCGCAAGCGTGCCGCGCCCGGATTACAACACTATCGGCGGCAACTATTCCGATCCCTTAACCACCAGCCGCAACCGTACCCAGGGCTGGCTGTTCAGCGACACGTTAGGCGTGCTGGATGACCGCCTGCAACTGACCCTTGCCGCCCGCCATCAAAAAGTGGTGGTGCGTAACTACAGCAATGCCACCGGTGCGGAAACCCTCAGCGCACGTTACACCGAAAGCCGCTGGATGCCGACGTATGGCCTGGTGTACAAGCCGTGGGAACAGGTGTCGTTCTACGCCAACCACACCGAATCCTTACAGCCAGGCAGCAACGCGCCGAAAGATGCCGCCAACGCCTTTGAATCTGTCGGTATTATTCACGCGAAGCAAAACGAAGTGGGCGTGAAGGTGGACTATGGTCGCATCGGCGGGACACTGGCGCTGTTTGAAATCAAAAAGCCCTCCGCCATTATGGACAGCACCACGAAGCGTTACGGGCTGGACGGCGAACAGCGTAACCGCGGCCTGGAGCTGAATGTGTTTGGCGAACCGGTGTATGGGCTGCGTCTTAACGGCAGCACCACCTGGATCGATCCCGAAATGACCCGTACCAAAGACGGCATCAACGACGGCAAAGACGCCATCGGCGTGCCGAACTTCTTTATGGTGCTGGGCGCGGAGTACGACATCAAACCGGTGGATGGCCTGACTGCCACCGCGCGCGTCAACCACACTGGCTCGCAGTACGCCAACGCCGCCAACACCAAAAAACTCGACAGCTACACCACACTGGATCTCGGCATGCGTTACCGTATGCGCCTTAACGACGCGCAAAACGAGCTGGTCTGGCGCGTAGGTGTGGATAACGTCACCAATGAGAAATACTGGTCTGGCGTTGAAGATCTCGGCACCTATATTTTCCAGGGTGAAGGACGCACGCTGAAAGTCTCAATGAATTACGATTTCTGATCCCCTGCACCTCGTTATGACGGGCAGGGACGCCCATCATAATTGCTACCGCCGGCGCTAAATGTTAAAACGTGCCCCTTCAAATAAAAGACACAGGGGAAAGACGTGAAAAACGCGTCAGACGTCGCGCCGGATACCGTGCCGACACTGCAACGGGGTTTAAAAAACCGTCATATTCAGCTTATCGCCCTCGGTGGCGCGATTGGTACCGGGCTGTTTCTCGGCATCGGTCCGGCGATCCAGATGGCAGGCCCGGCGGTGCTGCTCGGTTACGCGCTGGCGGGGATCATCGCCTTTTTGATCATGCGCCAGTTAGGTGAAATGGTGGTCGAAGAGCCGGTATCCGGATCCTTTTCCCATTTCGCGTATAAATACTGGGGGCCTTTTGCGGGCTTCCTCTCCGGCTGGAACTACTGGGTCATGTTCGTGCTGGTAGGCATGGCGGAACTCACCGCCGCCGGCATTTATATGCAGTTCTGGCTGCCGGACGTACCGACCTGGGTCTGGGCGGCGACCTTCTTTATTCTTATCAACGCCGTCAATCTGGTGAACGTGCGCCTGTACGGCGAAATGGAATTCTGGTTTGCGCTGATCAAAGTGCTGGCGATTATTGCCATGATCGGCTTTGGCCTGTGGCTGCTGTTCTCCGGGACCGGCGGCGAGCGCGCGGGCATTGAGAATCTGTGGCAGCACGGCGGCTTTATGGCCACCGGCTGGCACGGGCTGATCCTGTCGCTGGCGGTGATCATGTTCTCCTTTGGCGGCCTTGAGCTGATTGGCATCACCGCGGCGGAAGCCAGCTCCCCGGAAAACACCATCCCAAAAGCCGTGAACCAGGTGGTGTATCGCATTTTGCTGTTTTACATCGGCTCGCTGGTGGTGCTGTTAGCGCTCTATCCGTGGGTGGACGTAAAAGCCAACAGTAGCCCCTTTGTGATGATCTTCCATGAAATGGACAGCAACATCGTCGCCTCGGCGCTGAACTTCATCATTCTGGTGGCGTCGCTGTCGGTGTTTAACAGCGGCGTGTACTCCAACAGCCGAATGCTGTTCGGCCTGTCGGTGCAGGGCAACGCCCCGGCGTTTTTAACCCGCGTCAACAAACGCGGCGTGCCGGTGAATTCTCTGTTCCTGTCGGCGGCCATTACCTCGCTGGTGATCCTGGTGAACTATCTGCTGCCGCAGGAAGCCTTTGGTCTGCTGATGGCGCTGGTGGTGGCCACGCTGCTGCTTAACTGGATGATGATCTGCCTTGCGCACCTTAAATTCCGCGCCGCCATGCGCCGCAAGGGGCGTGATACCCAGTTTAAAGCGCTGTTTTATCCGGCGAGCAATTACCTGTGCATCGCTTTCCTGCTGATGATCCTCGGCCTGATGTGCACCATGGAAAGTATGCGGACGTCCGCTATCCTGCTGCCGGTGTGGATCCTGTTCCTGTTCCTCGCCTTTAAGGTGATGCGCCGCGCGAAAGCGTGATCCTTTTCCCCTCATCGCCCGATGAGGGGACTCCCTGATTATTTATCGTGATCCACCTCGCGGATCCCGTTCGATCACGATGCGCCTTGTTTTGTAATCGATTACTTTCTGGTTGACGGCAATTTGTAATCGATTACTTTTCACAGGTGAGGCAATAAAATGGTGTCAACAACCGAAAGTAGCGGAAGCAATCTGGCGCAGCACCGGTTACTCGTACCGCGGCTGTCGCTGATGATGTTCTTACAGTTTTTTATCTGGGGTAGCTGGTCAGTCACCCTCGGTCTGGTGATGACGCAGCACAATATGGCGCTGCTGATTGGCGATGCGTTTTCTGCCGGTCCCATCGCCTCTATTCTCTCGCCGTTCGTGCTCGGCATGCTGGTGGATCGCTTTTTTGCCTCGCAAAAAGTGATGGCGGTGATGCACCTCGCGGGTGCGGTGATCTTATGGTTTGTACCCCAGGCGCTGGTGGCGGAAAACGGTGCGCTGCTGATTGGCCTGCTGTTTGGCTACACGCTTTGCTATATGCCGACGCTGGCGTTAACCAACAACATCGCCTTTCACAGCCTGCGCAATATCGATAAAACCTTCCCGGTGGTGCGCGTGTTCGGCACCATCGGCTGGATTGTGGCGGGGATCTTTATCGGCGTGACCGGTATCGCCTCCAGCACCAGCATCTTTATGGTAGCGGCCCTCAGCTCGGTGGCGCTGGCGATCTACAGCCTGACGCTGCCGCACACGCCCGCCCCGGCAAAAGGCCTGCCGGTGAAGGTGCGCGATCTGTTTTGTGCCGATGCCTTCGCGCTGCTGAAAACGCGTCACTTTTTTGTCTTCTCGCTGTGCGCGATGCTGATTTCCGTGCCGCTGGGTACCTATTACGCCTATACCGCGTCTTATCTCGCCGACGCCGGTGTCGCGGATGTCAGCACCGCCATGTCCTTCGGGCAGATGTCCGAAATCTTCTTCATGCTGGTGATCCCGCTGCTGTTCCGCCGCCTGGGCGTGAAATACATGTTGTTGATCGGCATGTTCGCCTGGTTCGTGCGCTACGCCTTTTTTGCGCTGGGCGTCAGCGAAGAAGGGCGCTTCCTGCTCTATCTCGGCATTCTGCTGCACGGTATCTGCTATGACTTCTTCTTTGTGGTCGGCTTTATCTACACCGATCGCGTGGCAGGGGAAAAAGTGAAAGGTCAGGCGCAAAGCATGATCGTGATGTTCACTTATGGTATCGGCATGCTGCTCGGCTCGCAGATCTCCGGCGCGCTCTATAACCGTCTGGTGGCGGGGCAAAGCGTACCGCAGGCGTGGGTGACCTTCTGGTGGAGCCCGGCGGTGGCCGCCGCGGTTATCGCGTTGATTTTCATGTTGTCATTCAAATACGACGATAAAGCACAGGCTTAAGGTGTGGGAGAGGTTATGAGAACCATTAAAGGACCGGGTATTTTCCTGTCGCAGTTTATTGGCAGCGACGCGCCTTTTAACACGCTCGATGGCATCGCGGCATGGGCGGCAGAGCACGGCTATAAAGCGCTGCAAATTCCCTGCAACCATCCGGCGATTTTTGACGTCGCGCGGGCGGCGGAAAGCCAGGCGTACTGCGATGACATTATCGCGAGGCTGGCGGGGCACGGGCTGGTCATCAGCGAACTCTCCACCCATCTGGAAGGACAGTTGATTGCCGTGCATCCTGCCTATGATGCGGCCTTTGATGCTTTTGCTCCGCCGGAAGTGCGCGGCAACCCCGCCGCGCGGCAGGCGTGGGCGGTGGAAAAGCTTGAGCAGGCGGCGCGGGCGTCACAGCGGCTTGGCTTAACGGCGCACGCCACCTTTTCCGGCGCGCTGGCGTGGCCCTATTTTTACCCCTGGCCGCCGCACAATGTGCAGCTGCTGGAGGAAGCCTTTCATGAACTGGCTGCCCGTTGGCGTCCGATCTTTGACGTCTTTGATCGCCATGGGGTTAACGTCTGCTTTGAGATCCATCCGGGGGAAGATCTGCACGACGGCGCTACCTTTGAGCGTTTTCTGGCGCTGGTGGATCACCATCCGCGCTGCAATATGCTCTACGACCCGAGCCATCTGCTGTTGCAGCACATCGACTATCTGGCGTTTATCGATCGCTATCATGGGCGTATCAAAGCCTTTCACGTTAAAGATGCGGAGTTCCGCCGCAACGGGCGCAGCGGCGTCTACGGCGGCTATCAGCCGTGGATCGACCGCGCCGGACGCTTCCGCTCGCCAGGCGACGGGCAGATCGACTTCGGGGCAATTTTCAGCAAGCTGACGCAGTACGGCTATGACGGCTGGGCGGTGCTGGAGTGGGAGTGCTGCCTGAAAGCGGGCGATGCGGGCGCGCGGGAGGGCAGCGAATTTATCCGTCGGCATATCATTCCGGTGGCGGATCGTGCGTTTGATGATTTTGCCGCCAGCGCCTCAGATCGCGCCAGCGTGCGCCGCATGCTCGGACTGGGAGACGCCTCATGATCAAGGTCGGTATTATCGGCAGCGGCTTTATCGGTCCGGCGCATATTGAAGCCCTGCGCCGTCTGGGTTTCGTTGAGGTGGTTGCGCTGTGCGACAGCTCGCTTATCGCCGCGCAGGAAAAAGCGGCGGCGCTGAACGTGCCGCACGCCTACGGCGCGGTGGAGGATTTTCTGGCGCATCCGGGGCTGGACGTGGTGCATAACTGCACGCCGAATCATCTGCATGCGGAAATCAACCGGCAGGTCCTGCGCGCCGGAAAGCACGTCTTTTCCGAAAAACCGCTGTGCATGACGCCGGAAGAAGCCCGCGAACTGGTGGCGCTGGCACAGGCGGCAGGGGTGGTGCATGGCGTCAGCTTCGTTTACCGGCAGTTTGCGATGGTGCAGCAGGCGGCGAGTATGCAGCGCCACGGGCAAACGGGGCGGCTGTTTTCGGTTAACGGCAGCTATTTGCAGGACTGGATGGTGCTGGAAACCGACTATAACTGGCGGGTGGACGCAGCAATGGGCGGCCTCTCCCGCGCGGTGGCGGATATTGGCTCTCACTGGTGCGACACGGTGCAGTTTGTCACCGGGCGGCGCATCACCGAGGTGATGGCGGATCTGGCGATCGTCTGGCCAACGCGCAAAGCGCGCACCGACGGCGGGGCGACCTTCAGCCACGGCAACGAGACCGCGCAGTATGAGGATAAACCGGTCACCACCGAAGATGGCGGTGCGGTCCTGCTGCGTTTTGACGACGGCAGCAAAGGCTGTTTCAGCGTTTCGCAGGTCAGCGCCGGGCGCAAAAACCGCCTCAGTTTTGAGATCAACGGCAGCGCCTGTTCGCTGGCCTGGGATCAGGAAGTGCCGCAGCAGTTGTGGATTGGGCACCGTAATCAGCCCAATCAGATCCTCACGGACGATCCTGGCCTGATGGCACGGGACGCCGCCGCCAGCGCCCACTTCCCCGGCGGGCATATCGAAGGCTGGCCGGATGCCTTCAAAAATATGATGCTGCAATTTTATGAGGCAGTGCGCGCCGGAAAAATGCCCGCCGCCGGAACGGCCCCGTTCGCCACCTTTGAGGATGGCGCGAACGTGATGTTTATCATTGATGCCATTGTGAAAAGTCATCAGCAGCAGCGCTGGATCCGCGTGGCCTCGTGAACGACAGCCCGGTTCGCCGGGCACTAAATTTGTGATAGCCTGCAAGCATTGCATTGCGCCAACCGCAGGATGTGTCCGTTTTATGTCAATTCAGAAAATCGCCCGGCTGGCAGGCGTCTCCGTCGCCACGGTGTCGCGCGTGCTCAACAACAGCGACTCCGTAAAAGCGAAAAATCGCGAACGGGTACTGGCGGCTATTCAGGAAAGCAATTATCAGCCCAACCTGCTGGCCCGCCAGCTGCGCACCGCGCGCAGCTATATGATCCTCGTGCTGGTGTCTAACATCGCCAACCCGTTTTGCGCAGAAGTGGTCAAGGGCATTGAAGAAGAGGCTGAGAAAAACGGCTACCGCATTCTGCTGTGTAACTCCGGCTCCGACGTGGCGCGTTCCACCTCGGCGCTGAAGCTGCTCTCCGGTAAAATTGTCGATGGTATTATCACCATGGACGCCTTCAGCAAATTACCGGAACTGACCGCGATGATCGGTCAGGCGCCCTGGGTGCAGTGTGCGGAATACGCCGATGCCGGCAATGTCTCCTGCGTCGGCATTAACGATGTTGACGCCGCCCAGCACGTGATCGGGCAACTGGTGGCTGGTGGCCGCCAGCGCATTGCGCTCATCAACCACGATCTCAGCTACAAATACGCCCGTCTGCGCGAGCGCGGTTATAAAACCGGGCTGCATCAGGGCAAGCTGGACTATAACGCCGTGGAATATGCCAGCGAACTGAGCTTCCGCGCGGGCGTGCAGGCGATGGAGAAGCTGTTGCAGGCCGACGTGCGCCCGGACGCGGTGTTTGCGGTATCGGACACGCTGGCGGCAGGAGCGATGCTGGCGATTGCCAGTGCCGGGCTGAAAACGCCGGAGGATATTGCGGTGGTGGGCTTTGACGGTACGGCGCTGGCGGAAATGGTTTCGCCGCCGCTCACCACCATTGAGCAACCCTCCCAGGACATTGGCCGCACCGCCGTCGGGCTACTGCTGAATAAAATCGACAACCCGGATGCCCCCGCCCAGCGGGTGATGATGGACTGGCACTATATTTCTCGCCTGAGCGCGTAGTTTTTTAAGGGAGTGTTTCCGGTGAACCGGCAACGACAAGCTGATCTTTTTCTCGTCCTGACTACGATGATCGCCGCCTGCGGCTGGATCTTCTCCCGTGAGGCCATTGCCGGTATGCCGGTTTTCGCTTTCCTTGCGCTGCGTTTCTGCGGTGGCGCGCTGGTGCTGCTGCCGTTCTGTCGCGGTGAACGCATTGCCCGCATTCAGCTGAAGCCGGTGATCATCAGCGGTCTGTGGATGGCGCTGAACCTGTGCTTGTGGATCTGGTCGGTGTCGGTGACGCCGTCGCTGGGGGAGGGGGCGTTCATTATGAGCCTCTCGATGCTGTTTGTGCCGCTGGTGGCCTGGGGCATGATGGGCGTGCGCCCGGCGCGGGCGTACTGGGAGTGCCTGCCGCTGGCGATTATCGGCCTGGCGCTGTTGAGCCTGCATGTTCCCATTACCTTCCACGCCAGCCAGGGCTGGTTTTTACTCACCGCCTTCGTGCAGTCTATTTCCTTTTGCTATACCAGCCGTGTCGCCCGCGAGGTGCCGCTGATCCCGCTCACCACCGCGCAACTGGCGATCACCGGCCTCACCGCGCTTGTGATCTCCGCGCTGTTTGAGCCGTGGACGCAGGGTATCAGCGCCACCACCTTTGGCTGGCTGATCGCCAGTATTTTCATCGCCACGGCGCTGCGCTTTGGCCTGCAATTGCAGGGGCAAAAACACGCCGCCGTCGCCAGCGCCGCCATTATTATGGTGCTGGAGCCGCTGCTGACGGTGATCGCCGCCTCCGTGTGGTACGGCGAACGGCTGCCGCTACAGAAAATCATCGGCGGCGTGCTGATCCTCGTGGCGCAAATCTGGTTCCGCTGGCGGATGGTAAAACGGCTGCCCGCCTAGTGTTACTGTTTGTCGGTGCAGACCGGCATCAGGTGCTGGCGACCGCAAATCGCCGCTGTCGCCAGCGCCAGCATCATCACCACTTCCACGGCGAGAAAGCCGCTCAGCGCCGAAGAATAATTCCCCTCGCTGCGCGCCAGCAGATGCAGGAACAGGCCGCCTAATACCGCCGGACCCAGGCCGAGCGTCGCCTGTTGCAGCGTACTGAGGATGGCGCTGCCCGCTCCGGCATCACGGGCGGCAATATCCCGCATCCCGATACGGTAAAAACTGTTCACAATCAACGCCTGTCCGTAGCCAATCAGCGCCGTAGACGGGGCCAGTGCCAGCGCACCCACGATCCGCCCGGACGCGGTCAGCGTGGCGATCAGCGCCAGCAGGCCGAGCAGCTGAATGGCGATACCGGTCAGCAAAATAGTGCCGGTCGCGTAGCGGGCGATAAGTTTTGGCGCATACCAGGCGGAGACAAAATAGGCGACGCCCAGCGCGATAAAACTGTTTCCCGACTGCCACGGCGCCATGCCCATGCCTGCCTGCATGGTCAGCGCCATACAGAACATAAAGCCGGACCAGGCGCTGAAAAACAGCAGGGCGATAAGGATGCCGAACCGGATGCTGGGGAGCTTCAGCAGGCGTGGCGGCAACAGCGGTTGTGATCCGCGCTGTTGCTGGCGTGCGGCATCGCTGCGCATCCACAGCGCCAGCGGGATCACCGCCAGCAGCGCCGCCGTTGTCGGCCACGGCCAGTGCAGTTCCGGGCCGAGAGCCAGCGGGAACAGCAGACAGCAGAGGATCACTGCCAGCAGGGACGTGCCGCGCCAGTCAATGCGCGACGGCGCATCGCTGCGGGTTTCCGGCACATAACGGCGCGCGACGGCCAGCACCAGCAGACAGATCGGCACGTTGATGAAAAAGGCGTTGCGCCAGCCCAGCCCGGCAATATCAGCGGACACCAGCCAGCCGCCGCCCATCTGCCCGATGATAAAGGCGATGCCGCCAATGCCGCCGTATAGACTGATGGCTTTCGCCCGTGCGCTGCCTGTCAGCGTCACGTGCAGCGTGGCGAGAATTTGCGGCACGATCAGCGCCGCGCCCATGCCCTGTAAAGTGCGGGCAGCCAGCAGCGCCCCGACTGAGGTCGCCATGCCGCACAGCAGCGAGGCGACGCCAAATGCCGCCACGCCCCACATAAACACCCGGCGGCGACCGAGGTTATCGCCGAGCTTACTGCCCATCGCCAGACAGACCGCAAAGGCCACGCCGTACAGGGCGACGATCAGCTCCAGTTGCGTGGCGCTGGGGTGCAGCGATCCGGTAATAGAATCAAGAGCCACATTGGTAATTGAGGTGTCGATCAGCGGTAACATTTGACCGGTCAGCAGCACGATCAGCGCTGCCCGACCCGGCGAAACAGCAGTGGTATTCATGGTAACTCCATTGCGTCATTCATCAGATGGACGTAGCATCGCGGAATCATTAAACGGGTACCAGTTCTTGCTTATACTGGTACTGGCACTACCATGCTGGGGATGATTATGACGATGCTGGTTGACCGGGCGGCGACGCTGACCATTCAGGATGAGAACCGCAAACAGCTTGGCGCGTTTTTACGTGCACGGCGGGAAAGCCTTGATCCGCAGCGTCTGGGGCTGCCGCGCAGCGGGCGTCGGCGCACGCCTGGCCTGCGGCGTGAAGAGGTGGCGATGCTCGCCGATGTCGGTGTGACCTGGTACACCTGGCTTGAGCAGGGGCGGGAAGTTAATCCTTCCGCGACGGTGATGCAGGCCATTGCCACGGCGCTGCAATGTTCCCCCACCGAAACCCGCCATCTGTTTGTGTTAGCAGGCTTAACGCCCGGTGAAATCCCGCCGTTAAGCGGCTGTGAAATGATCAGCGACAGTACCCGACGCCTGCTCGACAGCCTGAATCCGCAACCCGCCAGTATTCAGCGCCCCAGCTTTGACATCGTGGCGTGGAACGACAGTTTTCGCCGCCTGATGGGCGTTGATTTCGCGCAAATCCCCGACGATGAGCGCAACTGTATTTATCTTTATCTCACCAGCCCCGTCTGGCGCAGCCGCCTTGGCAGCGACGACTCGGTGCTGCCGACGTTTGTGGCCTATTTCCGCGCGGCGATGGCGGAGCACCGGGGCGAACCGTTCTGGGAGAATAAACTGGCGCGCTTTTTTGCCGTCTCGCCTGAATTCGAGGCGTTGTGGCATAAACGCTATGACGTCTCCGGGGTGGAAAATAAGATCAAAACCTTCAATCATCCGCAGCTGGGGGAATTTACGTTGCAGCAGATGTACTGGTATTCCGCGCCGCGTAACGGCTCGCGGTTGCTGGTGTATCTGCCGGTTGATGCGGCGGGGGAGCAGGCGCTGGAGAGTCTGGCGCGTAGCTGAGCGTCAGACTCAGCCTTCCGGGCGAATGCGCTGGCGGGCTTTTTTCGGCAGGCTGTCGACCACCAGATGCCAGGCGTCGAGGATCAGATCTTCCACCAGCCCTTCGCTGATGTCGTCCCCCGCGTAAATTGAGATCCAGTGTTTTTTATTCAGGTGCCAGCCCGGCTCAATGCTTGGGTAGATCTGCCGGTTGAGCAGCGCTTTTTGCGGGTCGGCTTTCACGCTGACCAACGGACGACCGTGCGCAATAGACGTCATCATGAAAATCTTGCCGTTGACTTTAAAAACGTCGGCGTCCGGGCCAAACGGCCAGCAGTGCTCGGTAAAGGGTAATTCCAGCGCCACGCGATGCGCGCAGGCTTGCAGGGATCGACTGTCCATTATTCATCCTCGACGGAGAGGGCGCGCCACATCGCTTCAAAGCCGTGGGCTTTAAAATCCGCCGCACGCTCTGGCTGGCGGCTGGCAAATCCCATGGTGGTTTCCGCCAGTGATAAAAACAGCGCATCGCCAAAGGCACGAAACTCTTCCGTCATAAATACCGGCAATAATGAGCGACGGCACAGCTGACGCAGTTCCGGGAACATATCTTCCACGATTTGCAGCGTTTCTGGGGTGATCTTTTCACTGACCGCCAACTGGCGGATCGCCCCGTGACCGTTGAGGTTTGAAATACCCCAGTCGATATAACGGTTCCAGATATGGCGAGTAAAACGCTTCGCATCGCTCTCCGTGCGGTCGAGATCCGCCAGCATGGTGTGGCAGAGATCGCTTTTCAGATGCACATAGAGGGCGTTAAAGAGGTCGTCTTTGGTGGCAAAGTAGCGAAACAGGGTGCCTTCCGCCACGCCCGCTTTGCGGGCAATTAATGCGGTGGACGCCATAATGCCGGACTGCGCAACCGCTTCTGTCGCCGCATCCAGCAGGGCCTGCTTCTTATCTTCACTTTTCGGACGAGCCACTACACATTCCCTCACATTGCGCAAAAACGCTGATTGAACCATGCCAGAGGCGTTGCCGCAACGCCCGGTGTCAAAGATTGAAAATCGACTTGACGACTTTCAATGCCTTTCTATAATGAGTGCTTACTCACTCATAATCAAGTGTGCCCTTATCGTTCCAGCGGACAGGAGCGGTTTTTTTTGAGCCTGGATATGAACCGACTCCTTTTTAGCGTGGTTATTGTCATGTTAGTCGCAGCAACGGCCAGTTTACCTTTTGTCCTCAACGCGGGCTTTGGCCAGCCGCCACAGGGCGCACAGCTTACAGAAGTGGAAAAATCACCGCACTATCGCGACGGTCAGTTTCATAACGCGCTGCCCACGGCGGGCTTTACCGGTCAGAAAAATATGCTGGCGGCATGGTGGGAGTTCCTGGTCACCAAACGCGAAAATGCCCGCCCGGCGCAGCCGCTGCCGATGGTGAATACCGATCTGGCGAGCCTGCCGTTACAGGAAGATACCCTGGTCTGGCTGGGCCACTCGTCCTGGTATATACAGCTGGCGGGAAAACGCATTCTGATCGACCCGGTGTTCAGCAACTACGCCGCGCCGTTCTCGTTTATTAATAAAGCCTTTGCCGGGGAGTATCCGTGGCGGGCTGAGACGATGCCGGACATCGATCTGCTGATCATCTCCCATGACCATTACGATCACCTTGATCACGCCACCATCACCGCGCTGCTGCCGAAAGTGAAGCGGGTAGTCACGCCGCTTGGCGTCGGGTCACACCTGCGCTACTGGGGTATGGATCCGGCGATCATCACCGAAGCCGACTGGAACCAGGCGGTGCACATCAGCGAAGACCTGCGTGTGCATGTGTTACCCGCGCGGCATTTTTCCGGGCGCGGCCTGAAGCGTAACCAGACGCTGTGGGCCAGTTTCATGCTGGAAACCCCGGCGCGTAAGGTTTACTACAGCGGCGACACCGGTTACGGCCCGCATTTCAGGGCGATTGGCGAGCAGTTCGGCAGTGTCGATCTGGCGATCCTTGAAAACGGGCAGTACGACGAAGACTGGAAATACATTCATATGATGCCGGAAGAAACCGCCCAGGCCGCCGTGGATCTGCACGCCAGGGCGATTTTACCCGGTCACGCCGGACGCTTCGTGCTGGCAAAACATACCTGGGACGACCCGTACAAACGGCTGGCGGCGGCCAGCGAGAACCGGGATTACCGGTTGCTCACCCCGCGCCTGGGCGAACCTGTTCATGCCGCCGACGCACTACAGCAGTTCAGCGCCTGGTGGCAGTAATCCATCCTGAAACCACTTTCGAAGAGCAGAGGGGGAGAAAAATGACGATTTCCGCTCAGGTTATCGACACTATCGTCGAGTGGATCGACGACAATCTGCATCAACCGTTGCGGATTGATGACATCGCCCGGCACGCAGGCTACTCGAAGTGGCATTTGCAACGCCTGTTTATGCATTACAAGGGTGAAAGTCTGGGGCGTTATATTCGGGAGCGTAAACTTCTGCTGGCCGCGCGCGATCTGCGCGACACCGATCAGAAGGTTTACGATATTTGCCTGAAATATGGCTTTGATTCACAGCAGACGTTTACGCGCATTTTTACCCGCACGTTTCATCAGCCGCCGGGAGCGTATCGGCGCGAGAATCACGGCGTCACGCACTAAGAACCTGACCCATCAGGCTATTTTGTTTGCCACTCTGGGCCTGGGCAGTGCTCAAAATCCTCACGTACTATCTGTACGCTCCGGTTTTTCCGCGCTGTCCATGTCCAGATTGTCTGCACCAATTACGCCTGATGGGCAGGTTCTGAATTGCTGGGCTTACACCCAGTCCCGCACCTGGATAAACTCGCTCAGCGCCGCTTCCGGGCTGCCGCTCTCCGGCTGATAGTTATATTCCCACGCCACCTGCGGCGGCAGCGACATCAGGATCGATTCGGTGCGTCCGCCGGTTTGCAGGCCAAACAGCGTTCCGCGATCCCACACCAGATTAAATTCGACATAACGCCCGCGACGATAGAGCTGGAAGGCGCGCTCACGCTCGCCAAACGGCAGCGCCTGACGTTTTTCAACGATCGGCAGATAAGCCTGCGTGTAACCTTCGCCCACCGCCTGCATAAAAGCAAAGCACTGTGCAAAATCCGGAGTGTTCAGATCGTCAAAGAACAGCCCGCCAATGCCGCGCTGCTCGTTACGGTGTTTCAGAAAGAAATAGTCGTCGCACCATTTTTTATAGCGCGGATAGACATCCTCGCCAAACGGCAGGCAGAGATCGCGGGCGGTACGGTGCCAGTGGACGGCATCCTCGTCAAAACCGTAAAACGGTGTCAGATCGAAACCGCCGCCAAACCACCACACCGGATCAGCACCGGGCTTTTCGGCAATGAAAAAACGCACGTTGGCATGGCTGGTGGGCACATACGGATTATGCGGATGCACCACCAGCGAGACGCCCATTGCTTCGAAGGAACGCCCGGCCAGCTCTGGACGGTGCGCCGTGGCAGAGGCGGGCATCGCCGCGCCGTAAACGTGCGAGAAATTTACGCCCGCCTGCTCAAACACGCCGCCGTTGCGTAACACGCGGGTACGCCCGCCGCCGCCAGCCTCGCGCTGCCAGTTATCTTCAAGGAAGCTTGCGCCGTCAACGGCGGAAAGCTGCTGGCATATCTCATCCTGCAACTGCAACAGGAAGGCTTTTACCAGGTGAGCGTCAGGTGTGGTCATTAACGTTTTCTCGAATGCGCTTTCTGGTTATCGAACCAGTTGAAGTAGCTGATGACGCCCGCCGCAATCGCATTGGCGATCTTCTGGCGAAAGGCGGTGGTGCCCAGCAATTTTTCTTCCGCCGGATTGGTGATAAAGGAGGTTTCCACCAGCACCGACGGCACCGATGGCGATTTCAGCACCACAAACGCCGCCTGTTCCGTGTGCTTACTGTGCAGACGGTGAACAGGTTTGATCTGCTTCAGAATATGCGAGCCCAGCGTCAGGCTGTTTTTGATCGTGTCGGTCTGCACCAGATCGAACAGCACCTGCTGCAACAGATGGTCTTTATCGGTGGCTTTTTTACCTGCCAGTTCGTCCACGGCGTTTTCACGCTCCGACAGGTATTTTGCCATTGCGCTACTGGCCCCGCGGTTGGAGAGGGCAAACACCGAGGCACCGGCGGCATTCGGATTGGTAAAGCCGTCGGCGTGGATCGACATAAACAGATCCGCGCCGTGCTTATGGGCAATCTCCACGCGATCGTAAAGCGGTATAAAGGTATCGCCGGTGCGCGTCAGCCGGGCATCAATGCCTTTGCTGCGCAAGATAGCGCGCACGTTTTTGGCAATCGCCAGCACCACATGTTTCTCTTTCGAACCGTTACCGCCAATTGCGCCGGTATCAATACCACCATGACCGGGGTCCAGCACCACGACACGGCGTGCACCGCTTTTTTTCGCCGTTGGCTTGCTGTGGGTGTTAGTCACCTTCAGCGACGCTTCATCTTTTGCGATAGCTTTCGACATGCCGGACAGCGTAAGAACGGCCAGACCGGCTTTGAGCACCTGGCGACGCGAGGTGAGTGTTTTTAAGGGTTTGAATGTGTTCATACGGCCTGAACTGTAAAAAAGGGGTCCGTGGTGTTATATCGTATCGTGTTATCCGTTACGACACTCGTTGTTAAGATTTGTTTTACTTTTCATTTCAATACGTGACAGATTCATATTATGCCATTTTTTCACGCTGACTTCGCCGGATATTGGTTTCCCCGGCACTTCACGCCATAATCAACGTTTTAGCCTGAAAAGAGTAGGTCAAACCATGGAGATACGCGTATTTCGCCAGGCCGATTTCGAAGAAGTCATCACCCTGTGGGAGCGTTGTGAACTCCTGCGTCCGTGGAACGATCCAGAAATGGATATTGAACGTAAGATGAATCATGACGTCAGCCTGTTCCTGGTGGCGGAAGTGAACGGGGAAGTGGTGGGCACCGTGATGGGTGGCTACGACGGACATCGCGGTTCGGCCTACTACCTTGGCGTGCACCCGGAATACCGTGGGCGCGGCATCGCCAATGCACTGCTCAATCGTCTTGAGAAAAAGCTGATTGCCCGCGGCTGTCCGAAAATTCAGATCATGGTGCGTGAAGACAACGACGTGGTGCTCGGCATGTATGAACGCCTGGGCTACGAGCACGCCGACGTGCTGAATCTGGGCAAACGCCTGATTGAAGATGAAGAATATTGAGTTTTTGCCCTCCGATTTTGACCCGCACGGACGCTTACGCCTGCCTTTGATGCTCTGGTGCGTGCTGCTGTTACAAGCACGCACCTGGGTGCTGTTTGTTATGGCGGGGGCCTCCCGTGAACAGGGCAGCACGCTGCTGAGCCTGTTTTATCCGGATCACGATCTGTTCTGGTGGGGGATGTTACCGGGACTGCCTGCGGTGCTGGTATTTCTGTTTAGCGGGCGTCGTCAGCACTATCCGCATCTCTGGCCGCGGTTACGTGGCCTGTTAATTGTGGCGCAGCTGGTGCTGCTGGTCTGGCAACCGCTGCTGTGGCTGACGGGCGAGGCCGTGACGGGGATCGGTTTAGCCCTGCTTTTGATCGACAGTTTTGCGCTCTGGTGGTTGCTGACGGACCGCCGCCTGCGCGCCTGCTTCACGCCGGAGGCGTAACCACGGCACTTTTTGCCGTTCTGGTACTCCAACAGGCGTTAACTGAAATAAGAAGGAAGTGACAATGAAATCGCTGCGTTTACTGTTATGCGCTACGCCACTGCTGCTCACCGGCTGCTCCACGCTGAGCAACGTTAACTGGTCAGCGGCGAATCCGTGGAACTGGTTCGGCTCCTCCCTGCAGGTTACCAAAGAGGGCGTTGGCGATCTGACGGGCAGCACGGCGCTCAACGAAGAGGCCATCACCGCGGCGCTGGGCGGGGATTATCGTCTGCGCAGCGGCATGAAAACCGAAAACGGCGCGATTGTGCGGTACGTCGAGGCGCTGAAAGGCGACGAGCTGGCAATGGTGATCCAGGGTGAACAGGGCACGGTCAGCCGCATCGACGTGCTGGATAAAGACATCGAAACCGCCAGCGGCACCGCTATCGGCACGCCGTTTAGCGATCTGTATGACAAAGCCTATGGTAACTGTGAAAAAGCCACCGGCGACGACAGCAGCGCGGTGGAATGCCGGGCGAAAGAGAGCCAGCACATCAGCTATCTGTTCACCGGTAAATGGAGTGGCCCGGAAGGGTTAATGCCTGCCGACGATGCCCTGAAAAACTGGACGCTGACAAAAATTATCTGGCGTCGCTAATTTGCGGCGGATCATCTGTCCTGCATAAAAAACGGGTACAATACGCCCATCAATGCCACGGTCGCGTGGCATCTTTTTTTCAGGAGTGATGGATGTCTCAGGTGCAGAGCGGCATATTGCCGGAACATTGCCGTGCGGCAATATGGATGGAAGCGAACGTCAGGGGCGACATCAACGCCCTGCGTGCGGGCAGTAAAATATTTGCCGATAAACTGGCAACCTTGCAGGCGACGTTCCCGGACGCGGCCCTCGGCGCGGTGGTGGCCTTCGGGCATAACGCCTGGCGCGAACTGAGTGGCGGCGTGGGCGCCGCCGAGCTAAAAGATTTCGTGCCTTACGGCAAAGGGCTGGCACCAGCCACCCAGTATGACGTGCTGATCCATATTTTATCGCTGCGCCATGATGTTAACTTCTCGGTCGCCCAGGCGGCGCTGGAAGCCTTTGGCGATGCGCTGGAGGTGAAGGAAGAGGTGCACGGTTTCCGCTGGGTGGAAGATCGCGATCTCAGCGGGTTTGTCGACGGCACCGAAAACCCGGCAGGCGTGGAAACGCGTACCGAGGTGGCGGTGATCAAAGACGGTGTGGACGCCGGCGGCAGCTATGTGTTTGTGCAGCGCTGGGAGCATAACCTTAAACAGCTGAACCGCATGAGTGTACCGGATCAGGAGATGATGATTGGCCGTACTAAAGTCGCCAACGACGAGATCGACGGCGACGTACGCCCGGTCACCTCGCACCTGTCCCGTGTCGATCTGAAAGAAAACGGCAAGGGCCTGAAGATTGTCCGTCAGAGCCTGCCTTACGGCACGGCAAGCGGCACCCACGGCCTTTACTTCTGCGCTTACTGCGCCCGCCTGTATAACATTGAGCAGCAGCTGCTGAGCATGTTTGGCGACACCGACGGCAAGCGCGACGCCATGCTGCGCTTCACCCGTCCGGTAACCGGCGGCTACTATTTTGCGCCGTCGCTGACGCGGTTATTAGCGCTGTAAAAGCCCTGTTTATTCCGAGGCCGGGTAAGCGTCAGCGCTACCCGGCAATGTCCCGGCGCTCTTATTCTCTTTTCAACTTGCAAATCACCAAACGGTATATAAAACCGTTACTCCTTTCGTACTGCTTATAAATAAACTGTGATCCGGACAGTCTTTCTACTTATAAGGGTGCGCACCGCCATGACCATACTGAAAAAAGGATACCTGACGCTTGCAGCATCCCTGTTGCTGGTGGCTCAGGCCCAGGCAACTGAACTGCTCAACAGCTCCTATGATGTCTCCCGCGAGCTGTTTGCCGCCCTGAATCCGCCGTTCGAACAGCAATGGGCGAAAGACAATGGCGGGGACAAGCTGACCATCAAACAATCCCACGCGGGTTCCTCAAAGCAGGCGCTGGCGATCCTGCAAGGCCTGAAGGCTGACGTGGTGACCTATAACCAGGTGACCGACGTGCAGATCCTGCATGACAAGGGCAAGCTGATCCCGGCCGACTGGCAGAGCCGTCTGCCGAATAACAGCTCGCCGTTTTACTCCACCATGGCGTTCCTGGTCCGCAAAGGGAACCCGAAAAATATCCACGACTGGAACGACCTGGTGCGTTCTGACGTGAAGCTGATCTTCCCCAACCCGAAAACCTCCGGTAACGCGCGTTACACTTATCTGGCGGCATGGGGCGCAGCGGCAAAAGCCGACGGCGGCGATAAAGCTAAGACCGAAAAATTCATGACCCAGTTCCTGAAAAACGTTGAGGTCTTTGACACCGGCGGACGCGGCGCGACCACCACCTTTGTGGAGCGCGGCCTCGGTGACGTGCTGATCACCTTTGAATCGGAAGTGAACAATATCCGCAAGCAGTATGAAGCGCAGGGTTTTGAAGTGGTGGTACCGAAGGTGAATATCCTCGCCGAATTCCCGGTCGCCTGGGTGGATAAAAACGTCAAGGCTAACGGCACCGAGAAAGCCGCGAAAGCCTATCTCAACTGGCTGTACACCCCGCAGGCGCAGACCATCATCACCGATTATTACTATCGCGTGAATAACCCGCAGGTGATGGAAAAACTGAAAGATAAATTCCCGCAGACCGAGCTGTTCCGCGTGGAAGATCAGTTCGGTGCCTGGCCTGAGGTGATGAAAACCCACTTCACCACCGGCGGTGAGCTGGACAAACTGCTGGCGGCGGGGCGTAGCTGATGTTTGCACTGTCTACCCGGCGCGTGCTGCCGGGCTTTACCCTCAGCCTCGGCACCAGCCTGCTGTTTGTCTGTCTGATTTTGTTGTTGCCGCTGAGCGCGCTGGTCATGCAGCTGGCGCAAATGAGCTGGGCGGAGTACTGGGAGGTGGTCACCAATCCGCAGGTGGTGGCGGCCTATAAAGTGACGCTGCTGTCGGCGTTTGTGGCGTCGATTTTTAACGGCGTGTTTGGCCTGCTGATGGCGTGGATCCTTACCCGCTATCGTTTTCCGGGACGAACTTTGCTCGATGCGTTAATGGATCTGCCGTTTGCGCTGCCCACGGCGGTAGCGGGCTTAACCCTCGCCTCGCTGTTTTCGGTCAATGGCTTTTACGGGCAGTGGCTGGCGCAGTTCGATATTAAAGTCACCTACACCTGGCTTGGCATCGCGGTGGCGATGGCGTTTACCAGCATCCCGTTTGTGGTGCGCACGGTGCAGCCAGTGCTGGAAGAGTTAGGCCCGGAATATGAAGAAGCTGCGGAAACCCTGGGTGCCACCCGCTTACAGAGTTTCTGGAAAGTGGTGATGCCGGAGCTTTCCCCGGCGCTGCTGGCGGGCGTGGCGTTATCCTTTACCCGCAGCCTGGGTGAGTTTGGCGCGGTGATTTTCATCGCCGGTAACATCGCGTGGAAAACGGAAGTCACCTCGCTGATGATTTTTGTGCGCCTGCAGGAGTTTGATTATCCGGCGGCGAGCGCCATTGCCTCGGTGATCCTCGCGGCGTCCTTACTGCTGCTGTTTTCCATCAATACCCTGCAAAGTCGCTTTGGCCGGCGTGTGGTAGGTCACTAATGGCGGACGTTACACAATTGAAACGCATTGACGCGCCCCGCATCAACTGGGGCAAATGGTTTTTGATCGGCACCGGGATGATCGTTTCCGCGTTTATCCTGCTGGTGCCGATGATCTACATCTTTGTGCAGGCTTTCAGCAAAGGCCTGATGCCCGTGCTGCAAAACCTGGCCAATCCGGACATGCTGCACGCCATCTGGCTGACGGTAATGATTGCGCTGATCACCGTGCCGGTAAACCTGGTGTTCGGCATCCTGCTGGCCTGGCTGGTGACGCGCTTTGATTTTCCGGGCCGCCAGTTGCTGCTGACCCTGCTGGATATTCCGTTCGCCGTCTCGCCGGTCGTGGCAGGTTTAGTCTATCTGCTGTTTTACGGCTCCAACGGCCCGCTCGGCGGCTGGCTGGATGAACATAATCTGCAAATCATGTTTGCCTGGCCCGGCATGGTGCTGGTGACGATTTTCGTGACCTGTCCCTTTGTGGTGCGCGAGCTGGTGCCGGTGATGCTGAGCCAGGGCAGCCACGAAGATGAGGCGGCAATTTTACTCGGCGCATCCGGCTGGCAGATGTTCCGCCGCGTGACCTTACCCAATATTCGCTGGGCGTTGCTGTACGGCGTGGTGCTGACCAACGCCCGCGCCATCGGTGAGTTCGGCGCGGTGTCGGTGGTATCCGGCTCGATCCGCGGTGAAACGCTGTCGCTGCCGTTACAGATAGAGTTACTGGAGCAGGATTACAACACGGTTGGCTCGTTTACCGCCGCCGCCCTGCTGACGTTAATGGCTATTTTGACCCTGTTTTTAAAGAGTGGGTTGCAGTGGCGTTTGCATAATCAGGAAAAACGCGCGCAACAGGAGGAACATCATGAGCATTGAGATCGCCAACATTAAGAAGTCATTTGGTCGCACCCAGGTGCTGAATGACATCTCGCTGGATATTCCTTCTGGACAAATGGTGGCGCTGCTGGGGCCGTCCGGCTCCGGGAAAACCACGCTGCTGCGCATTATTGCCGGGCTGGAGCATCAGTCCAGCGGCCGTATCCGTTTTCAGGGCACCGACGTCAGTCGTCTGCATGCCCGCGATCGTAAAGTCGGTTTCGTGTTCCAGCATTACGCGCTGTTCCGCCATATGACGGTGTTCGACAATATCGCCTTTGGCCTGACGGTACTGCCGCGGCGCGTGCGCCCGGATGCCGCGGCCATCAAAGCGAAAGTGACTAAATTACTGGAGATGGTGCAGCTGTCGCACCTTGCCGATCGCTATCCGGCGCAGCTGTCCGGCGGGCAGAAACAGCGCGTGGCGCTGGCCCGCGCACTGGCACCGGATCCGCAAATTTTGCTGCTCGACGAACCGTTCGGCGCGCTGGATGCGCAGGTGCGTAAAGAGCTGCGCCGCTGGCTGCGTCAGTTGCACGAAGAGCTGAAATTCACCAGCGTGTTCGTGACCCACGATCAGGAAGAGGCGATGGAAGTCGCGGATCGCGTGGTGGTGATGAGTCAGGGAAATATCGAGCAGGTAGACGTGCCGGAGCAGGTGTGGCGCGAACCGGCGACCCGCTTTGTGCTGGAGTTTATGGGCGAAGTGAACCGTCTGAAGGGCACCGTACGCGGCGGGCAGTTCCACGTCGGCGCGCACCGCTGGCCGCTGGGGTACACCCCGGCGCATCAGGGAGAAGTCGATCTGTTCCTGCGTCCGTGGGAAGTGGACATCAGCCGTCGCACCAGTCTGGATTCACCGTTACCGGTACAGGTTATCGAAGCGAGTCCAAAAGGGCACTACACGCAACTGGTGGTGCAGCCGCTGGGCTGGTATGACGAGCCGCTGTCTGTGGTGTTGCAGGGGGATGACGCCCCGGTGCGCGGCGAACGTCTGTTTGTCGGCCTGCAACATGCGCGCCTGTATCACGGCAGCGAGCGTATCGAAAATCACGAAGAACTGGCGCTGGCGGAATCTGCCTGACGACGTAATGCCCGGTGGCGCATTCGCTTACCGGGCCTACAAACTCACGTAGGCCGGGCAAGCGAATGCGCCGCCCGGCAAATGAACTGCACCCCGCACGAAGCGACCATCCGGTCGCTTTTTTTATTTCCTCTGCACACGAAAAATGCAGGTAAGGTCACACTGACTTTCACTCCACTGCCAGGTCATCGTAATGACTTGTCATAAATAATACGTTCTAATTAAACGCATACATGGTAATACCTGTTACCAGGAGCGCCGAAAATATGGATATTAAACAAAGTCAGGATTTTTTCTTGTCGGACACCCATGCTTTTTGTCTTTTTCAATTAAATAATCAGGCGATGGCGGATATTCACGGGCATGAATTTGATGAGCTGGTGATTGTCATTCACGGCTGCGGTTTTCACGTTATTAACGATCAGACGGAATTAATTCATCAGGGCGATTTCTTTTTCGTGTCAGCGAATGATGTTCATTATTACGATGCCACCTGTGATTTATCGATTATCAATATTCTGTTTCACAAGCAGACGCCGTTTTATTTTCTCAAGGATATTGCGCCGCTGCTGGCGACCATAAAAAAGCATACCGTCCCGTTCACCACCGGCTATCACCCGTTAAGCGAAGAGGCGTTAAGCCGGATCGTCGCGCTGGCGCAGGGGATCAGCGACTGCCGCGATGACAGCTTCGACCGCGCTTACTTTGCGCTGACGGAATCGCTGCTGCTCGGCATTTTGAGTACGCTCAGCCGTACTCTCGATCACAAACAGGGGCGGGGTAATACCGGGGAGAAAGGTGTGCTGTTTATCCTCAATTATATCCGCAAACATTATTCGCAGTCGGTTCCCTGGGTGAGCGTGGGTGAAATGGCGGGGCTTTCCCAGCGCACCATGTACCGCCTTTTTAAGGAATACACCGGAACCACGCCGGAGAAGTTCCAGCAAACTTACCGTTTGTTAAAAGCCAAAGATAAACTGCGGACCACCGATTTAGCCATTAAAAATATCGCCAGTGACTGCGGCTTTATTAATGCCGCGTATTTAACTGAATTGTATAAAAAGAATTTTTCACGAACGCCCAGCCAGGAACGTCAGTTAAGTCGTCCGGTTGAAGGCGCATAACTTATTTTCATTGATTGTCTGATACAAGGAATGGGAGTCAGCATTATGAATAAAATGACCCAGCCAAATCCATGGTACGTGGGTGTTGTTTCGGGAATGGCCTCTTATATTGATTCTGCCGCCATTGTTTCAAATGGTACGGCGCTGGTGATATATCAAAAAGCTATCGGTACGACGTCCTCTGAAATAGGCATTCTTTCCGGCATATTGACCTTAAGTATCGCCCTCGGTGCGTTTTTTGGCGGACGGATGGGGGATTGTTTTGGCAGGCGGAAAGTCTTTATTGCCACCATGGCGATGATCGTCATCGGTACGCTGCTGCTGGCGTTTGGCAAAATATTCCCGTTACTTTTTGTCGGGACGCTGTTGGTTGGGCTGGCGACGGGGGCCGATCTGCCTGTGTCACTTGCCACCATCGCCGAAGCGGCAACGGAGAAAAACCGGGGCAAAATTATCGGCTTATCCAACCTGCTGTGGACGCTCGGCATCGGCACCACGATGGCGATTTCCGCCGTGGTTGGCGGTTGGGGGGCGTTGGGTGCGCAGATTATGTATCTGCACGTGGGCATCGTGGCGGCAACGCTTTTGATCCTGCGCTGGTCGATCCCGGAATCTGAGATGTGGCTAATCGCCCGCGACGAGCGCAGACGCGGCGTGAGCACCGTGCGTGCGCAGAAAGCCGCGTTTAAAGATTTGCTGCGTGGGAAATATATCTGGCCGTTTATCGCCCTGTGCCTGTTTTACTCCTTTACCAACCTGGCGGCGAATACCGGCGGGCAGTTTGGCACCTATGTGGCAGTTAACGTCGTCGGTATTACGGTCGAGAAAAATTCGCTGTGGAATCTGCTGCTGATGCCGGTGGGCGTGCTCTCTGGCCTGTTATTTATGAAAGTGGTCGATACCTCGAAAAGAATGTTTGTTTACGTCATTGGCGCATTCTTTTTTGCCGGGGGATTTTTTATGCCGGTGCTGCTGAGCTTTTCGCCGCTCTCCTGGTTCTGCTGCCTGCTGTTTACCGCCATCGGCAGCGGGCTGGCGTTTGAAGGCATCATGAAAGTCTGGTCGCAGGAGTCCTTCCCCACCATGCTGCGATCCACCGCGCAAGGGGCGATTGTCGGTCTGTCCCGACTCTCCTGCGGCGTGCTGGCCTTTGTCACCCCGGTGTTGCTCGATGCCGGGCCAGTGGTGCTCTACACCATTTTATCTTCCATCGTGGCCTTTGGCCTGTTTGTCGGCTGGCTGTGCTTTCGCGGCCAGCAACGCAACGAATTCAGTCATGAAGCCAGTGCTGTGCATGAGGTACAGCACGCGGATTTACACCAAGTGAAAGGATGAGGAACAGAGTATGTTGGCGATAACGAAAATCACGCTCAACTATGAACAAACGCTTACTGGCGTGGATGAATTTCCCCTGCTGGGCTGGCACATCATCAGCGACCGGCGGAACGTGACGCAGCAAAACTGGCATCTGCAATGCAGCACTGACACTGCGTTTACGGCCATGCTTTTTGACAGCGGCTGGGTAAACGGCAGCGCCTCTATGAACGTCGCGCTGCCAGATATCCCGCTTGCGCCTTCCACCCGTTATTTTTTACGCGTGCGGATCAAAGATAACCACGGTGAGCAGAGCGACTGGCGCCTGGCGACGTTTGTAACCGGTATGCGGGATACTCGCTGGCAGGCTGAGTTCATCTCTGCCGAAACGCCGGAAGATAAGCACCGCTCGAATGCGACCCTGCTGCGGAACACGTTTTCGCTTACGGATAAATCCATCGCCTCGGCGTTTGTCCATGTCACGGCACTCGGGCTATACAACCTGTACCTCAACGGCGAGCGGGTGGGCGACCATGAACTAACGCCTGGCTGGACCAGCTATTCGCAACATTTGCTGTATCAAACCTATGATGTCACCGCTATGTTGCAACGCGGTGTGAACGCCATTGGCGCTGAGCTGGGCGCGGGGTGGTTTAAAGGCGATATGGGTTTTATGCGCCATCGTAATTTCTACGGCGCACAGACGGCGCTGCTCTGCCAGGTCGTGATTTATTATCAGGACGGTACCCGGCAGGTGGTGGCATCAGACGCCAGCTGGCGTGCAGATGAGTCGCCGATTTTGTTTTCCGAACTCTACGACGGCGAAATCTACGACGCGCGGCAGGAAAGGGCGGGCTGGCAGTACGCGGATTTTGAAGATGGTGCCTGGCGCGCGGTTAGCGTTATCGGCTTTAACAAGCAGGCGCTCACCGCGCAGGGCGCCGGGCACGTCAAGCGCCAGGAGACGCTGCGCCCGAAAGCGATTTTCACCACCCCCGCAGGCGACACGGTGATCGACTTCGGCCAGAATCTTAGCGGCTGGGTCGAATTTACCGTCAGCGGGCAGCCCGGCGACAATGTGGTGCTACGGCATTTTGAAACGCTGGATGCGCAGGGCAACGTTTATCTCGATAACCTGCGCAGTGCAAAACAGCGCGTGGAGTACACCCTGAAGGGCGGTGACAGGGAAACCTTCCATCCGCATTTTACCTTTCAGGGTTTCCGCTACGTGAAGGTGGAGCACTATCCGGGGCAGGTGAATGCGGACGATTTTCAGGCGATTGTGTTGCATTCAGACATGCAGCAAACCGGGCGCTTTAGCTGCTCAAACCCCGATCTCAACCAGTTGCATCACAATATTTTGTGGGGGCTGAAGGGCAATTTTGTCGATGTGCCTACCGACTGCCCGCAACGTGACGAGCGCCTCGGCTGGACGGGAGATGCGCAGATTTTCTGCCGTACCGCCAGCTATCTGATGCAGACGCGCAATTTCTTTGCCAAATGGCTCACCGATCTGATGATTGACCAGACGCCGGAGGGCGGTGTGCCGCATGTGATCCCGGATATTCTGACCGGACACTGTGAGGCGGATCGTTTTCTGGCGGAAGGGGGAACCCATTCGTCATCAGCCTGGGCGGATGCGGCGGTCATCAACCCCTGGACGATATATCTGATGTATGGAGATACCCGCATCCTCGAAAACCAGTATGAGAGCATGAAGGCGTGGATCGATTTCATGCACGCCCATGCTGATAACCATCTCTGGCGCTATAAGTTGCAATTTGGCGACTGGGTGGCGCTGGACGCGCAAGAGGGAAGTTACTTCGGCGCGACGCCGGATGTGCTGACCTGCACGGCGTACTATGCGTATTCCAGCGGCCTGTTTGCCCGTGCAGCGGCGGTGCTGGGCCGCGATGACGACGCGGCAAACTATCGGGCGTTACATCAGGCGGTGGTCGCACGTTTCCAGGCGGAATTTTTCACCCCGGACGGGATGATGACCGCCCGAACCCAGACGGCGCATATTCTGGCGTTGTACTTCGATTTAGTGCCGGAAGCGTTCCGCGCACGTACCATCAACACACTGGTGGAGTTGCTTGACGAGCATGACGGCCATCTGGTGACCGGGTTTGTTGGCACGCCGTATTTCTGCCATGCGCTGAGTCAGAATGGGCGGGTGAAAGAGGCCTGGGCGCTGCTGTTAAAAGATGATTTCCCTTCCTGGCTCTATCAGGTCAAAGCGGGGGCGACCACGATTTGGGAGCACTGGGACGGCATCAAGCCCGATGGATCGATGTGGAGCCCTGATATGAACTCGTTTAACCACTACGCCTATGGCGCGGTAGGGGAGTGGCTGTATCGCGCGGTGGCAGGGATTGAAGCCGACGAGATGCAGCCAGGCTTTAAGCATGTGATTATCTCCCCGCTGCCGGGCGGCGATGTGACCTTTGTCGAGGCCGGGTATCAGTCGGTGTATGGCGAAATCGCCGTGCACTGGCGTCGTGTGGGGGAAGGCATCCGGTTGAGTGTGCGTATCCCGGCGAACACTACCGCTACGCTGAAGCTTCCGGCGAGCCAGATAACAGATGCGGGCGGGCTGGTATTTACGCAAGGCTCTGCAAACTGGTGCGCGACAACGGGCTCGGGGGAATATCACGTCGAGTTTTTACTTGCTGAATATGAGTAATAACGTCTTTTGCCGGGTGGCGCGGCCGGTAAGCGTAGCGCCACCGGGCATCAGCGTGATTTATCTTCTGTGACCAGCGTTTTATCCGTTTCGGCGATCAGCATATGCAGATAGGGCTGGGCATTTTCATCTCCTTTGCCGGGCATCTTTACAATGTAAGGTTTACCGGTAATTGAAGACGAGGATGCCACCTTATCAATGAATTGTTCTGCGGTATCAATTCGGTTACGGGTATTGCCCAGTTTCAGGCGCAAATGCGAAACCGCTTCTTCGCAATTGTGTGCATCACCGTTGCGTACAAACACTAAATCCTTTTTCTGTGCCAGCCCGTCAAGCATAGCGTTGATACGGGCTTCTTCATGGGCGTTAAGTTTAGCCCAGGCCGGAAGCGTTAAGCCGAGTGCAACGATGGCACATAGAGTCTTTTTCATCACATTATTCCTTTAATAAGTATTGATCGCCGGTAAGACCTCTTTATAAGCAATAAGTTGCATGACTGTAGGGGAACATGAGGGAATATCTGTGTGCTGAATATAGACCTGAATGAGCGTGGCTGATAAGTTATCGCCATCTTGTTGTTGCCAGGTGGTACAGGTCGGGGTTATGCATGTAGGCCCGGTAAGCGTAGCGCCACCGGGCTTTTTATTGGACAGCGTTTGTGAATACATTAGAAGACACCATCGGCAATACGCCGCTGGTGAAACTCCAGCGCATGACACCCGCGAATGGCAGTGAAATCTGGGTCAAGCTGGAAGGCAATAACCCGGCGGGATCGGTAAAAGATCGCGCGGCCTTGTCGATGATCGTCCAGGCGGAAAAACGCGGTGAAATCAAACCCGGCGACGTGCTGATCGAAGCCACCAGCGGTAATACCGGTATTGCCCTGGCGATGATCGCCGCCCTCAAAGGCTATCGCCTGAAACTGCTGATGCCAGACAACATGAGCCAGGAGCGACGGGCTGCGATGCGTGCCTATGGCGCAGAGTTGATCCTCGTCAGCAAAGCCCAGGGCATGGAAGGCGCGCGTGATCTGGCGCTGGAAATGGCGCAGCGCGGCGAAGGCAAACTGCTCGATCAGTTCAATAACACAGATAACCCTTACGCACACTACACCACCACTGGGCCGGAAATCTGGCAGCAAACCGGCGGACGCCTCACCCATTTTGTCTCCAGCATGGGCACCACCGGCACCATCACCGGCGTATCCCGCTTTCTGCGCGAGCAGGAAAAGGCGGTGACTATCGTTGGTCTGCAACCGGAAGAGGGCAGTAGCATTCCCGGCATCCGTCGCTGGCCCGCTGAATATATGCCAGGCATCTTTAATGCTGCGCTGGTGGACGAGGTGCTGGATATTCATCAGCGCGAGGCGGAGAATACCATGCGCGAGCTGGCCACCCGGGAAGGTATCTTCTGCGGCGTCAGCTCCGGCGGGGCGGTTGCCGGAGCGTTGCGCGTGGCAAAGGGCACGCCGGGCGCGGTAGTGGTGGCAATTATCTGCGATCGCGGCGATCGTTATCTCTCCACCGGCGTGTTTGGTGAAGAGAGTTATTCTCAGGGTTCAGGCATCTAAAGGAGGCAACAATGAACATGGTGTTGTTCAACGATAAAACCAGAGCATTGCAGGCGGATATTGTCGCCGTGCAGTCGCAGGTAGTGTACGGCAGCGTGGGTAACAGCATTGGCGTGCCGACCATCAAGCGCCACAATTTGAATGTAATCGCCGTGCCTACGGTGCTGCTCAGTAATACTCCGCACTACGATACCTTTTACGGCGGCGTGATCCCTGACGAGTGGTTCAGCGGTTATCTGCAGGCGTTGCAGGAGCGGGATGCGCTGCGCCAGTTGCGCGCGGTGACCACCGGTTATATGGGCAATGCGTCGCAGATTGCTATTCTGGCTCGCTGGCTGACGGCGCTAAAAGCACAGCATCCGGATCTGCTGATCCTGGTCGATCCGGTTATTGGCGACATCGACAGCGGTATTTACGTCAAGCCGGATCTGCCGGACGCCTATCGTCAGCATTTGCTGCCGCTGGCGCAGGGGCTGACGCCGAACGTCTTTGAACTGGAAGTGCTGACCGGTAAATCCTGCCGTGACCACGACAGCGCCATTGCCGCCGCCAAAGGGCTGCTCTCGGAATCGCTGAAATGGATTGTTATCACCAGTGCGCCGGGCGTGGCCGACAGCGACGACATGCACGTGGTATTGGTTACGGCGAATAGTGTGGAAGTGATCACCCATCCGCGGGTGGCGACGGATTTAAAAGGCACCGGCGATCTGTTCTGCGCCGAACTGGCCAGTGGGATCGTTAAAGGCCTGAGCCTGAGCGATGCGGTGAAGAAGGCGGGTACGCGGGTGTTTGACGTGATGCGTTATACGCTGGATACCGGCTGCGATGAGCTGCTGTTGCCGCCAGACCGGGTTTAACCGTGAGGCTACAGGCAAAAAAAGGCACCTTTGCAGGTGCCTTTTTTATGTGCGGCAAGAATTACTTCTTGATGCGGATAACCGGGGTTTCGCCCACGGTCACGCTACCGGACAGTTTGATCAGCTCTTTGATTTCGTCCATGTTGGAGATAACAACCGGCGTCAGGGTAGACTTGGCTTTCTCTTCCAGCAGTGGCAGATCGAACTCGATGACCGGGTCGCCAACTTTAACGCGCTGGCCTTCTTCGGCGATACGTTTGAAACCTTCGCCTTTCAGTTCAACAGTATCAATACCGAAGTGAACGAACAGCTCAATGCCGCTATCAGATTCGATAGAGAAGGCATGGTTGGTTTCAAAGATTTTGCCGATGGTACCGTCAACCGGTGCCACCATTTTGTTACCGGTTGGTTTGATAGCAATGCCATCACCAACGATTTTCTCAGCGAACACCACATCCGGCACGTCTTCAATATTGACGATCTCGCCAGACAGCGGAGCAATAATCTCAATGGTTCCGGTATCTTTCTTATCGTCAGAAACCAGAGATTTCAGTTTATCAAACAAACCCATGATCTTCTCCTAAGCAGTAATTTGGGCCGCATCTCGTGGATTAGCAGATTGTTTTTTCTTCAATGAACTTGTTAACCAGCGTCATTAACTCGTCCGTTGTCGGTTGAGCAAGAGCCTGCTCTGCTAATACCTTCGCATCTTCGAAGTTCGTGTTACGGATAATCTTCTTAATGCGCGGGATAGAAATGGCACTCATACTGAATTCATCCAGACCCATCCCCAGCAACAGAAGTGTAGCACGTTCATCGCCTGCTAGCTCACCACACATGCCAGTCCATTTGCCTTCAGCATGAGAAGCATCAATGACTTGCTTGATAAGCGTCAGCACGGACGGTGACATCGGCTGGTAAAGATGTGAAATCATATCATTACCGCGGTCAACTGCCAGCGTATACTGCGTTAAATCATTGGTACCTATGCTAAAGAAATCAACTTCTTTGGCCAGGTGACGGGCAATGGTCGCCGCCGCAGGGGTTTCCACCATCACGCCCACTTCAATGCTCTCATCAAAGGCTTTACCTTCGTCACGCAGTTCCTGTTTGTAGATCTCGATCTCTTTTTTCAGAATACGCACTTCTTCAACAGAGATGATCATCGGGAACATGATGCGTAGTTTGCCGAAGGCAGAGGCGCGCAGGATGGCACGAACCTGATCGCGCAGGATCTCTTTACGATCCATAGCGATACGCACTGCACGCCAGCCCAGGAACGGGTTTTCTTCTTTCGGGAAGTTCATGTACGGCAGCTCTTTGTCGCCGCCGATGTCCATGGTACGGACGATAACCGCTTGCGAGCCACAGGCTTCAGCAACGGCTTTATACGCTGCGAATTGCTCTTCTTCAGTCGGCAGAGAGTCGCGATCCATGAACAGGAATTCGGTACGGTACAGGCCGACACCTTCAGCGCCGTTGCGCTCAGCACCGTCTACGTCGCGGACAGTACCAATATTGGCGCACACTTCAACCTGATGGCCGTCCAGCGTAATGGCCGGCAGATCTTTCAGTTTTGCCAGTTCAGCTTTTTCGCTGGCAACCTGTTCCTGCACGGCACGCAGTTTTTCGATTTCTTCGTTAGTCGGATTGACGTAAACCGCATTGTTTACGGCATCCAGAATCAGATAGTCGTCGTTCTTCACCTGCGTGGTGACGCTACCGGTGCCCACAATCGCTGGCAGCTCAAGGGAACGCGCCATGATAGAGGTGTGGGAGGTACGGCCGCCAACGTCAGTGATAAAGCCAAGCACCTTCTTCAGGTTCAGCTGTGCCGTTTCAGACGGGGTCAGATCCGCTGCCACCAGGATAACTTCATCCTGAATAGCGCTCAGATCGATAATTGCCAGACCAAGAATATTGCGCAGCAGACGTTTACCGATGTCGCGCACGTCAGCGGCGCGCTCTTTCAGGTATTCGTCATCCAGCTCTTCAAGAGCGGTGGCCTGACCTTCGATAATTTCGTGCGCGGCTGCATCAGCAGTGACGTGCTTATCTTTAATCAGGGCTATGATTTCCTGCTCAAGCTCCTCATCTTCGAGCAGCATAATGTGCCCTTCGAAGATGGCTTCTTTTTCTTCACCGAAAGTTTCGCCAGCTTTAGTCTTAATGGCTTCCAGTTGCGCTGATGCCTTGGCACGACCGCTCAGAAAACGTTCAACTTCCTGATCAACCTTGTCGGCAGAAATTTTTTTCCGGTCGATGACGATCTCGTCTTCTTTCAGCAGCAGTGCTTTGCCGAAAGCGATACCCGGGGATGCTAAAATGCCTGAAATCATAACCCTACCTTACTTGTGACTGATTTTTAAAAGAACCCGTGAACTTACTCGAGTTCAGCCATCAGTTTTACCAGATGCTCAACGGCTTTCTGCTCGTCTTCGCCTTCAGCAGACAGCGTAACCACAGTACCCTGAGTCAGACCCAGAGTTTGCAGTTTGAACAGGCTTTTAGCACTGGCGCTTTTGCCATTGGAGGTCACAGTGATCTCAGAAGAGAAGCCTTTTGCTTCTTTAACAAACTGAGCAGCAGGGCGGGTATGCAGACCGTTCGGAGCGGTAATGGTAACTTCTTGCTGGAACATTGTATTTCCCCAACTTATAGGTTTAGTGTTGTGGAACTAAAGTCTAGCCTGGCGGCTTAACTTTAGCCTGTATTGTTAGCGCCAATAGTAACGGGGCGCGATACAGAAGCGTGATGACGCAAATCCGGAGCCTGAAATTTCTGGCCGTTAAGGTTTCGTCCGTCATTAATCATTATGCCGCGAAAGCGAGACCTGAACCAAATCATTAAATCGATTCAGCTGGCGCAAAGTCACAATTCGATTAATTTCGCGCTTCGAAATAAATGTGGTGGTTAAATACCAGACCCGGCGGGGGTAATCAATGCCACGAGAGTGGAAAATTTGAAGTACGCCACAAAAAAGCACCTTAACAGGTGCTTTTTTGCGCAATTTTACTGTGCTGGCGTTACTGCTGCAGTTCTTTTTCCGTGAAAAGATCAGCAAACAGCGCAGTGCTTAAATAACGCTCACCGGAAGAAGGTAGAATAACGACAATATTCTTGTTGGTAAAGGCCTCATCTTCCTGCAACTTGAGCGCGGCGGCTACCGCCGCACCGGAGGAGATGCCGGCCAGAATACCTTCTTCTTCCATCAGACGACGCGCAGTGTCGATCGCTTCTTCGTTGGTGATGGTCACCACTTTGTCGATCAGTTTCAGATCCAGGTTGCCAGGAATAAATCCTGCGCCAATCCCCTGAATTTTATGCGGGCCAGGCTTCAGCTCTTCGCCAGCCAGCGCCTGCTTGATCACCGGGGAATCGGTCGGTTCAACCGCCACGGTGATGAGGTCCGTTTTGCCTTTGGTGTTTTTGATGTAACGACTGACGCCGGTCAGCGTACCGCCGGTACCTACGCCCGCGATAAACACATCAACCTGACCATCGGTATCTTCCCAGATTTCCGGGCCAGTGGTTTTTTCATGGATTTCCGGGTTGGCCGGGTTACTGAACTGTTGCAGCAGCAGATATTTCGCCGGATCGCTGGCGACAATTTCTTCTGCTTTCTGGATGGCGCCTTTCATGCCTTTCGGGCCTTCGGTCAGCACCAGATTCGCACCCAGCGCTTTCAGCAGCTTACGGCGTTCAATGCTCATGGTTTCCGGCATGGTCAGCGTCAGTTTGTAACCGCGCGCTGCGGCCACATAGGCCAGCGCGATGCCGGTATTGCCGCTGGTCGGTTCAACCAGTTCAACGCCCTGTTTCAGCACACCCCGTTTTTCGGCATCCCAAATCATATTGGCACCGATACGGCATTTCACGCTGAAGCTCGGGTTGCGGGATTCAACCTTCGCCAGGATGCGTCCATTGCCGATGCGGTTCAGTCGAACCAGCGGCGTATGACCGATAGTCAACGAGTTGTCTTCAAAAATCTTACTCATAGCCCGTCCTTAACTGTATGAATTTGGGAACGTCATCAGCATACGCGGTTAAGAATGATGCGGAAGTACGGATTTCGCATATCTATATGCTGATGAGAAATAATGGCAACAAGTATGGAATAAGTAGAGGAATAATCCACTCACTTCCACAGCGCATGTTTTGGTCGATAACAGTCAACCCACATTGCCGTTGCGCCGCATACAGCGACGGGCATGATCACCAGATTGAGGAATGGGATCAGCGTAAACAGGCTTGTCAGCGCGCCAAATTGCATATTTGTGGCTTTTTGCGTGCGCAATGCCTCGCGCATGGTTTTAAAGGGCACTTTGTGGTTATCAAAGGGATAGTCGCAATACTGGATCGCCAGCATCCAGGCACTGAACAGGAACCACAGTACTGGGGCCACCGTCTGGCCAATGCCGGGAATAAAATAGAGGATGACCAGTACGAACGCGCGCGGCAGATACCACGCCAGTTTCTGCCATTCCCGCTTCATAATGCGCGGAATGTCTTTCATGATGGCACCGATCCCGGTATCCGGCGGCGTTGCCCCGGTCAGCCGCGCTTCCAGCTGCTCCGCCAGCAGGCCGTTAAAGGGGGCCGCGATCCAGTTGGCGATAGTCGAGAAGAAGTAGCCAAACACCAGCACCACGGATATGACGACGATGGGCCACAACAGGTAGCTCAGCCACTGTAACCAGTCCGGCACGTGCGTCATCAGTTGTGGGATCCAGCTGTCGAGTTGCATAAACAGCCATAAAAATGCGCCGCCCATCAGCAAAATATTGACCAGCAGCGGCATGATCACAAAGCGTCGAATGCCGGGGAGGGTGATGAGCTTCCAGCCCTGAGAAAAGTACCAGACGCCGCTACGAGGCGCGGTTGCAGATGATAAACCCATGTCAGGCCAGACTCCTTTAGTGACAGCAAGGGAAAGTGCACGGCTATATTAACGGTTTACGCGTCGCTGGCTAGTTCGGAAATGTTCGAAAAAACAGCAAAAAGCACGATTTTGTTCATCTTTATGCAGTGAAAGCCATGTGCACACTTGCACTTGCGGTAATCGGCAAATACTCTTAGTGAGTAAATGTTTGCCGTGGTGGCAAGGTGTTAGAACAACAGAGAATATAATGATGCAGGATTTGCGTCTGATATTAATCATTGTTGGCGCGATCGCCATAATCGCTCTGCTGGTACATGGGTTCTGGACCAGCCGGAAAGAGCGCTCTTCTATGTTCCGCGATCGCCCATTAAAACGCATGAAGTCGCGTCGTGATGATGAACCGTTTGAGGACGACATCGATGACGACGCCGATGATGGCGTGGGTGAAGTGCGTGTTCACCGGGTTAACCCTGCGCCGGGTGCAGCCCCTGAGCAAGACGCCCCTCGTTCGCCCCAGCACCAGTATCAGCCGCCTTATGCGTCGGCGCAGCCTCGTCCGACGGCCACGGTGCCTGCTCGTGAACCGGTAACGCGGCGCGAACCTGCGCCTGCGGCTTATGACGACGCGCCGCACCAGCCTGTGCAGCAGCCGCATCAGTCGGTTCAGCCGCAGCCAGTTCAGCATCAGCATCACCAGCCGGTGACCCACCAGCCGGTACAACAGCCGCAACCGACAGCACCGCACGGTGAGCCGCAATACAGCGCGCCGCAATCTGCACCGCAGCCGGTGCAGCAGCCAGAGCCTGCTCCTGCGCCGATCATTGAACAACCGGTCGCTGCACCTGAACCACCGAAGCGCAAAGAGACGGTGATTGTGATGAGCGTCGCCGCGCATCAGGGGACGGAAATCAATGGCGATGTGTTGCTTAACAGCATCCAGCAGGCGGGCTTTATGTTCGGTGACATGAACATTTTCCATCGTCACCTTAGCCCTGACGGCAGCGGGCCGGCACTGTTTAGCCTGGCGAACATGGTCAACCCTGGCACCTTTGATCCAGAGATGACCGGCAATTTCACCACGCCTGGCGTGACCATCTTTATGCAGGTGCCGTCCTATGGCGATGAACTGCAAAACTTTAAGCTGATGCTACAGTCGGCGCAGTACATTGCTGACGAAGTGGGTGGTATGGTGCTGGACGATCAGCGCCGCATGATGACGCCGCAAAAGCTGCGTGAGTATCAGGCCCGCATTCGCGAAGTTAAAGAGGCAAACGCGTAACCTGCGCGTCGCTGTGTTAACCCCTTCCTGAACCCCCGCCTGTCGGGGGTTTTTATTATTGATGGTGTGTTATGGACTCAATCGAACAACAACTCACAGAACTGCGAACCACGCTTCGCCATCATGAATACCTGTACCACGTGATGGACGCGCCGGAAGTGCCCGATGCCGAATATGATCGGCTGCTGCGCGAGCTACGGGAGCTGGAAGCCCGGCATCCTGAACTCATCACACCGGATTCCCCGACACAGCGTGTCGGTGCCGCGCCTTTAAGTGCTTTTACCCAGATCCGCCACGAAGTGCCGATGCTGTCGCTGGATAACGTCTTCGATGAAGAGAGCTTTCTGGCCTTTAACAAGCGCGTACAGGATCGGCTGAAAAGCACCGACGCGCTGAGCTATTGCTGCGAGCTGAAACTGGATGGTCTTGCGGTGAGTATTCTTTACGAAAATGGCGTGCTGATCCGCGCGGCCACCCGCGGCGATGGTACCACCGGGGAGGACATCACCACCAACGTGCGAACCATCCGCGCTATCCCGCTGAAACTGCACGGTGATAACATTCCCGCCCGTCTTGAAGTGCGCGGCGAAGTGTTCCTGCCGCAGGCGGGATTTGAAAAGATCAACGATGAAGCGCGGCGTACCGGCGGTAAAATCTTTGCTAATCCACGCAACGCAGCCGCAGGCTCGTTGCGCCAGCTCGATCCGCGTATTACAGCGAAGCGCCCGCTAACCTTCTTCTGCTACGGCGTCGGTATTCTGGAAGGCGGTGAATTGCCGCGCAGCCATCATGAACGTCTGCAACAGTTTAAGCGCTGGGGGTTGCCGGTGTGCGACCGCATCCGCATTTGCGACACGCCGCAGGCGGTGCTGGATTTTTATCACCAGGTCGCGGAAGACCGTCCACAGCTTGGGTTTGATATTGACGGTGTGGTGATCAAGGTCGACTCACTGGATCTGCAGGAACAGCTGGGATTTGTCGCCCGTGCGCCGCGCTGGGCAGTGGCCTTTAAATTCCCGGCGCAGGAGCAGATGACCTGGGTGCGCGACGTCGAATTTCAGGTCGGCCGTACCGGGGCTATAACGCCGGTGGCACGTCTGGAGCCGGTACATGTTGCGGGGGTGCTGGTCAGCAACGCCACCTTACATAACGCCGATGAAATCGCCCGTCTGGGGCTGAAAATCGGCGATAAAGTGGTGATCCGTCGCGCCGGAGATGTGATCCCGCAGGTGGTCAACGTCATTGAATCAGAGCGCCCGGCGGAAACCCGCGACGTGGAGTTCCCGACCCACTGCCCGGTATGCGGCTCGGACGTGGAGCGCGTGGAAGGTGAAGCGGTCACTCGCTGTACGGGTGGCCTGATCTGCGGCGCGCAACGTAAAGAATCCCTCAAACATTTTGTCTCGCGCCGGGCAATGGACGTCGATGGTATGGGCGACAAAATCATCGACCAGCTGGTGGAAAAAGAGTACGTCCATACGCCTGCCGATCTGTTCAGGCTCACCGCCGGGAAGCTCACCGGGCTGGATCGTATGGGGCCGAAATCGGCGCAGAATATCGTGAATGCGCTGGAAAAATCGAAAGAAACCACCTTTGCCCGTTTCCTGTACGCGCTGGGTATTCGTGAAGTCGGCGAAGCCACCGCAGCCGGGCTGGCCGCGTATTTCGGTACGCTGGACGCGTTGATCGCTGCGTCCATCGACGAACTGCAAAAAGTGCCGGACGTCGGCATTGTGGTCGCCACCCATGTGCGTCACTTCCTCGATGAAGAGAGCAACCGGGAGGTGATCCGCCAGCTTGTGGAAGAGGTGGGTATTCACTGGGCCGCGCCGGTGGTGGTCAACGCCGAAGAAATCGACAGCCCGTTCGCCGGTAAAACTATCGTGCTGACCGGCAGCCTGAGTCAGATGTCACGTGATGATGCGAAAGCGGCGCTGCTGGCGCTGGGCGCAAAAGTCGCGGGCAGCGTGTCGAAGAAAACCGATCTGGTGATCGCCGGTGAAGCGGCGGGTTCCAAGCTTGCGAAAGCACAGGAACTGGGGATCGAGGTGATCGACGAGGCGGAGATGATCCGTCTGTTAGGTGCCTGAAATGGATAGCGCGCAGCTAATCGAGATCGCCAACACCGAAATGCCCTTTGGTAAATACAAAGGGCGCAGGCTGATAGACCTGCCGGAAGAGTATTTGTTGTGGTTTGCCCGTAAGGATGAATTTCCTGCCGGGCATCTGGGTGAGCTGATGGCGTTTACGCTATTGATCAAAACTGAGGGGCTGACGCATCTGGTGCAGCCCCTGCGACGCCCTTAGCCCCGCGTGGCGTCGGAGGCAGTGGCTTCCTGCGCCTGCAATACTTCACTCTGACGCTTATAGCGTCGCGCCATCACCGCACAAACCATCAGCTGGATCTGGTGGAAAATCATCAGCGGTAACACCATCATCCCCACCGCGGCAGCGGGAAAGAGAATATTCGCCATCGGAATGCCGTTGGCGAGACTTTTCTTCGAGCCGCAGAAGACAATAGTGATCTCATCGGCCTTATTAAACCCAAAGCGACGGGCGGCAAAGATATTTATCCCGATGATAATGGCCAGCAGCACAATGCTGACGATGACGATAAACAGCAGCGAGCCTGCGCCCACTTTATGCCAGATGCCGTTAACCACCGCTTCGCTAAAGGCTGAATAGACCACCAGCAGAATCGACGTCTGGTCAGTTTTTGAAATCCATTTTTTATGCTTCGTCACAAAACCTGCGATCCACGGACGTGACAGGTGGCCGAGCACAAACGGCAACAGCAGTTGCAGCATAATTTTGCCCACCTGCTCCAGACTGCCTTCCGCGCCGTGCATATTCATCACCAGACCCACCAGCAGCGGTGACAGGAAAATCCCCAGCAAACTCGATGCCGACGCTGAACAGACGGCAGCGGCAACGTTACCGCCCGCAAGGGAGGTAAACGCAATAGCAGACTGTACGGTGGCGGGCAGAATGCACAGATAGAGAAAACCGGTATACAGCTCCGGGCTGACATTAACAGGTGCCCACCAGGCAAAGAGCACGCCCAGCACCGGGAAGATAACAAAGGTGCTGCACATCACCCACAGATGCAGCCGCCAGTGGCTGCCGCCAGCGATAATGGCTTCGCGGGACAGTTTCGCACCGTGCATAAAGAACAGCAGGGCGATGGCGGCGGTGGTCAGCCCCTCAAAAAAGGGTACAAAACCACCGCGCGCCGGGAAGAACGATGCCAGTAACACCACCGCCACCAGGGTTAAGGTGAAGGGATCGAGGATGCGGAAAATTTTCATAAACACTCCTGAAGTCAGTCTCATTATTCTGCGTTTTTCTCTCTGCTAAATAAAAGTCATTTCTGTCATTCATTTATGAAACAGATAGGTTAAGGATCCGCAATGTGCAATTCAGAAGATAAAAAGGGCGGGGCAGGCGGAAAGGCCCGACGGATCGCCGGAGCCTTGCGTATGAGCGGATGTTAAATATAAATATCGATCTTGTGGTCGTCAGACGGGGTGTTCACGCCTTCCGCTTTGGCCAGCTGCTTCTCTTCTTGTTTCTTCTCAGCTTCTTTGGCCTGCTGGTTTTGCAGCTGTGCGATCTGCGCCTGTAGCAACTGGATCTGCGACTGAAGCTGTTCCTGCTGCTTTCGTTTCTCGTCGGTCGTACCTGTGCCGTTCGCCACTTCTTTCAGCTGCGCGGTCAGTTTAGTCACCTGCTGCGTCAGACGGCTGATCTGGGCTGCGATGTCATTTCCTGAACTGGACGAGCGCGAACTGCCACTATTTTGTACTGACGGGGTGGTCGTCGAGATGGTCGTCATTATGAACTCCTTGTTTGCCATAAAATTGTTATATCGGCATTTTTTAGCAGAGCTTGAGACGATAAGTGGGGTAATCATTGCCGATATGAATAAGCGTGACGGTGTTTCGCGTTCGCGTGCAATCAATACAGAGACGCTATCAATATGGCCAGAAAAGTGTATTGGTCAGTAAAGCGCAGGAGTCGTTATAAAACCTCAGTACCCGCGGAGCCTTCCGCACGGCAAAACATAACGATTAAGGACACGCCATGACCCCTGCCCATTTTTCCGATCATGCTTTTATCTGTGCTGACATCATTCGGGCGCGCAAACCGGATTTCACCCCCCGCGTGGCGTTCATTTTAGGCTCCGGCCTGGGCGCGCTGGCCGATCAGATCGTCGATGCGGTAGCGATCTCTTATGAAGAATTACCGGGCTTCCCGGTCAGTACGGTGCACGGTCACGCGGGCGAGCTGGTGCTCGGTACTCTGGCGGGCGTACCGGTGGCCTGTATGAAAGGCCGGGGCCACTACTATGAAGGTCGTGGTATGACGGTGATGACCGATGCGGTACGTACTTTCGATCTGCTGGGCTGTGAATTGTTGTTCTGCACTAACGCCGCCGGATCGTTACGCCCGGAGGTCGGGCCGGGCAGTCTGGTCGCCCTGTCAGACCACATTAACACCATGCCGGGATCGCCGCTGTGCGGGCCGAACGATGACCGCTTCGGCGAGCGGTTCTTTTCGCTGGCGAACGCCTATGACGCGGATTACCGCGCGCTGCTGCACACGGTGGCACAGGAAGCGGGCTTCCCGCTCAGTGAAGGTGTGTTTGTCTCTTACTCCGGCCCGAACTTCGAAACGGCGGCGGAGATCCGCATGATGCAAATTATCGGCGGCGATGTGGTGGGCATGTCCGTCGTGCCGGAAGTGATTACCGCGCGCCACTGCGGAATGAAAGTGGTGGCGGTGTCGGCCATCACCAATCTGGCGGAAGGACTAGGGGACGTGAAGCTTTCCCATGCGCAGACCCTCGCCGCGGCGGAGCTCTCGCGGCAGAACTTCATCGACCTGATTTGCGGTTTCCTGCGCAAGCTGGCCTGATAATCACAAATACCGCTCCGCTGGCCGGGGCGGTTTGTCTTTCTGCGACAAGGAAAAGGCTATGGGGATCACGGTTCGCTTAAAAATCATGTCGTTTTTGCAGTACTTCATCTGGGGAAGCTGGTTGGTGACCCTTGGCTCGTACATGATCAACACCCTGCATTTTAGCGGGGCAAACGTGGGGATGGTCTACAGCTCAAAAGGGCTGGCGGCGATTATCATGCCGGGCATCATGGGGATCATCGCTGATAAATGGCTGCGGGCGGAGCGGGCTTATCTGCTGTGCCATCTGGTGTGCGCCGGGGCGATGTTTTACGCCGCCAGCGTCAGTACGCCCGATCTGATGTTCTGGGTGATGCTGGTCAATGCGATGGCGTTTATGCCGACCATTGCGCTGTCCAACAGTATTTCGTACTCCTGTCTTGAGCAGGCGGGGCTGGATACGGTAAGCCATTTTCCGCCGATCCGCGTTTACGGTACCGCCGGTTTTATCGTTGCCATGTGGACAGTAAGCCTGATGGATCTGGAGCTTAGCAGCGCGCAGCTCTATATCGCCTCCGCCTCATCCCTGTGCCTTGCGGCCTATTCCCTGACGCTGCCCAAAATTCCGACGGTGGCGAAAACAGTGTCGCAGTCGTGGAGCAGTAAACTCGGACTCAATGCTTTTGTATTGTTCAAAAATCCCCGCATGGCGGTGTTTTTTCTCTTTGCCATGCTGCTGGGGGCGGTGCTGCAAATTACAAACGTCTTTGGTAATCCTTTCCTGCATGACTTTGCCCGCCAGCCGGAGTTTGCCGACAGTCTGGTGGTGAAATACCCGTCGATTCTGCTGTCCGTTTCACAAATGGCGGAGATCGGTTTTATCCTCACCATCCCGTTTTTCCTGCGCCGTTACGGCATTAAGACGGTGATGCTGATGAGCATGGTGGCGTGGATGCTGCGCTTCGGGCTGTTCGCGTTTGGCGATCCGTCTCCGGTCGGCTGCATACTGCTGTTGATGTCGATGATCGTTTACGGCTGCGCCTTCGATTTCTTCAACATTTCCGGTTCGGTGTTTGTTGAGCAGGAGGTCAGTTCAGAAATCCGCGCCAGTGCGCAGGGGCTGTTTATGACCATGGTTAACGGCGTCGGGGCGTATGTGGGTTCCATCCTGAGCGGACTGGCGGTGGACTATTTTTCCGTGGATGGCGTCAAGGACTGGCAGACGATCTGGCTGGTTTTTGCGGGTTATGCCCTCGCGCTGGCAGTGATCTTTTTCTTTGCCTTTAATTATAAACATCAGCCTGATAAGCGCGCATGTGTGGTACGTTGACACGCTAAATGATCCTGCCCGCAGGCCTGCGAATCTGATGGAACCGCTGTACAAAACAGACCTAAAACTGCTGCGCTATTTTCTGGCCGTGGCGGAGGAACTGCACTTCGGGCGGGCTGCGGCCCGCCTTAACATGTCGCAGCCGCCGCTGAGTTTTCACATTAAAGAACTGGAAAACCAGCTGGGAGCGCAGCTGTTCGTTCGCCATTCCCGCAGCGTGGTGTTAACCCATGCGGGAAAAATTTTGCTGGAGGAGTCGCGCCGTCTGCTGAGTGATGTGAATCAGGCGCTGGCACGCGTGGAGCAAATCGGGCGAGGGGAGGCCGGGCGCATCGAGCTGGGCGTTGTCGGCACTGCGCTATGGGGTGGCATGCGTAACGTTCTGTATCGCTTTCTGAAGGAAAATCCTGACGTCGAGGTGTTGTTTCGTGAGAAATCCCCTGGAAGTCAGCAGGCGCTGCTGGAGCGGCGTGAGCTGGATGCGGGGATCTGGCGTATGGCACTGGACCTGCCCGCCGGGCTGACCAGCCGACGCGTGCAGCAGGCGGCGTTCCTCGTGGCGCTGCCGGATGAGCACCCATTGACGGCCAGGGAGTCCATTCCACTGGCGATGTTGCGCGATGAGCATTTTGTCACGCTGCCGTCGGTGCATTCTGACTGGGCGTTTTTGCAACGAGTCTGTCAGCGGGTGGGATTTTCACCGGTGATCGTGCGCGAGGCGGTGGAGCCGCAAACGGTGCTGGCGATGATCAGCATGGGAATGGGTATCACGCTGATGGCGGACAGCTACGCGCAAATGCAGTGGCCCGGCGTGGCTTTTCGCCCGCTCGAAGAGCGCATTCCGGCGGATTTGTATGTGGTGTATGAGGAAAAGCAGGTGACGCCAGTGTTATCCAGATTACTGGCAACGCTGACGCAGCGGTGCTGAGCACGCGCCCGGCGGCGCAGGCTTGCCGGGCCTACAATGATGGGATCACACAGGCCGGGTGAGAATTTGTAGTTATAGGCGGGGCAAGCGCCGCGCCACTCGGTAAAACCTGCATTTCACGCATAGCAAAAAGGCGCCTTTAGGGCGCCTTTCTACATTGGTGGGTCGTGCAGGATGACTCGCTTCGCTCGCCCTTCGGGCCGTCGCCGCCAGCGGCTCCGTTGTCTCGCTTTGCTCGACCCGAACCTGCGGCAGGTTCTCATCCTGCATTTCACGCACAGCAAAAAGGCGCCTTTAGGGCGCCTTTCTACATTGGTGGGTCGTGCAGGATTCGAACCTGCGACCAATTGATTAAAAGTCAACTGCTCTACCAACTGAGCTAACGACCCGAAATGGTGGGTGATGACGGGCTCGAACCGCCGACCCCCTCCGTGTAAAGGAGATGCTCTACCAACTGAGCTAATCACCCATTTCGGTACTGCTGTTGATAAGGTGAGATATGGTGGGTGATGACGGGCTCGAACCGCCGACCCCCTCCGTGTAAAGGAGATGCTCTACCAACTGAGCTAATCACCCCACGTCTCAAGTCTTATCGGCACTGCGGGTCTACATTTAAGTAGATGGTGGGTGATGACGGGCTCGAACCGCCGACCCCCTCCGTGTAAAGGAGATGCTCTACCAACTGAGCTAATCACCCCCGCTGTGTGGAGTCGCATTATAGGGAGAGTTGAAAATGAGTCAACGCCTTTTCTAAAGATTTTGTTTGTTCGTCGTAAAATTAAACAACGCGGCGGCGAAGCCTGTGTTCGCGCATGATTTATCAACAAAAAACCGATTTGCCGCCCCTGTGACGGTAACTTCATTGAGGAATCAGCCTGGAGTGATAGAATATTGCCCACTCGTTTTTCCAGGACTTGCCGGTGACCGGCATCTTTATCAACGTAAGGCCAATTCATGAAAATTAAAACTCGCTTCGCGCCAAGCCCCACTGGCTATCTGCATGTTGGCGGCGCGCGTACCGCTCTCTATTCCTGGCTTTTTGCACGTAACCACGGCGGTGAGTTTGTGCTGCGTATTGAAGACACCGATCTTGAGCGCTCTACGCCGGAGGCTATCGAAGCCATCATGGACGGCATGAACTGGCTGAGCCTGGAGTGGGATGAAGGCCCGTATTTTCAGACTAAACGTTTTGATCGCTACAACGCGGTCATCGATGACATGTTGAAAGTCGGAACGGCGTACAAATGTTATTGCTCAAAAGAGCGTCTGGACGCACTGCGCGAAGAACAGATGGCAAACGGTGAAAAGCCGCGCTACGACGGTCGCTGCCGTCACAGTCATGAACATCACGCTGATAATGAACCGTGCGTGGTGCGTTTTGCCAACCCACAGGAAGGCTCGGTGATTTTCGACGATCAGATCCGTGGCCCTATCGAGTTCAGCAACCAGGAGCTGGACGATCTGATCATCCGCCGTACCGACGGTTCCCCAACCTATAACTTCTGTGTCGTAGTGGACGATTGGGATATGGAGATCACCCATGTGATCCGCGGCGAAGACCATATCAATAACACGCCGCGCCAGATCAACATCCTTAAAGCGCTGAATGCGCCGGTGCCGGTGTATGCGCACGTGTCGATGATCAACGGTGACGACGGCAAAAAACTGTCCAAACGTCACGGCGCAGTCAGCGTAATGCAGTACCGCGATGACGGTTATCTTCCGGAAGCGCTGCTCAACTATCTGGTGCGCCTCGGCTGGTCCAGCGGCGATCAGGAGATCTTCTCCCGCGAAGAGATGATCAAGCTGTTCTCACTCAGCGCGGTCAGCAAATCCGCTAGTGCGTTCAACACTGAAAAACTGCAGTGGCTGAACCACCATTACATCAACACCCTGCCGCCGGAATACGTTGCCACGCACCTGCAATGGCACATTGAACAGCAGAACATTGACACCCGCAACGGCCCGCAGCTGGCCGATCTGGTTAAACTGCTGGGCGAGCGCTGTAAGACCCTGAAAGAGATGGCGGAAAGCTGCCACTACTTCTACCAGGACTTTGAGGAACTGGATGCGGATGCGGCGAAAAAACACCTGCGTCCGGTAGCGCGTCAGCCGCTGGAAGTGGTGCGCGATAAGCTGGCGGCCATTACTGACTGGACGGCTGAAAATGTGCATAACGCGATTCAGGCGACGGCAGACGAGCTGGAAGTGGGGATGGGTAAAGTCGGTATGCCGCTGCGTGTGGCGGTGACGGGCGCTGGCCAGTCTCCGGCGCTGGATGTCACTGTACATGCTATCGGTAAATCCCGCAGCGTCGAGCGCATCAATAAAGCGCTGGAGTACATTGCTGCGCGTGAAAGCCAGCAGTAATTCCTTCGGATCAGCATAAAAGCGAACGGCAGGTTTACCCTGCCGTTTTTTATTTGTTGTGAGTGCTTGTCTCGGTGATGTCGAGGCGGCTTAACATGTACTGCAATCCGTTTCTCTTCAACAGACGATCCAGTTGCTCTTCTTCGGAAGGCGTCATCGTTTGCAAGACGCTGATAATTTGACGCATGGGCGCTGACAGGTTGCCATAAGCGGCAGCGGGTTCAGCCAGCGAGCGCCCGGAGGTGAGATGACGAAATTTGGGCAGTTGCTCAATAAACGCCAGCACATTTTTATCAATGAGGATTTGCCGTCCTCGTCCACCTTTCACGCCGGGGATCTTTTGGGTTTGCCAGCCTTTTTTGCGGATCCAGCGATTCACCGTTTGTTTTGTCATGCCAACAAAATCAGCCAGCTCTTCGGTCGTTAATTTGGCAGGTATTTTTATCATGTTAATTCTGATCGCGAAGATCGAGCCGTTGTAGTAAGCCGCTGATGCCCTCGCGTAGCAGCAAGGAGGTTAAGTGTTTTTGTTCCGCTGGAGTCATTTCCCTCGCCAGCGTCAATAAAAGCGCTTCCAGCGATGGCTCAAGATCTGCGGTATCGTTACCAGTACTGTCATCAATTGCGCGACGTGCGTTGCGTATAAACTCACGTACCTGCTCATTGATATGCACCAGACGGGCTTTTCCACCCTGAACGCCTGGCTTTGGCGAGGTAATCCAGCCTTCTTTACGCACCCATTTATTGATGGTCTGGCGACTGTATCCCGTGAGTCTGGCGAGCTCATCCGGCGTCATCCGTTCCTTGATCATGCAATTTCCTGACGAGAAGTAGGGGTTAGTGGTTCATCTTATAGCACCCTTTAACTGGAAAGTGTGACGGGTTTAACTAACGTCTGCGAGGCGGCTCGCAATGTCATTCATTTGACTGCTTTTTCAGCGATTGAGCGGGGCTTACTGATTTTGCCGTTGACACCTCGCGGCGGAATTCATATTATGCCGCCCGTCAACGCGACACGATTTACGCATTGGGGCTATAGCTCAGCTGGGAGAGCGCTTGCATGGCATGCAAGAGGTCAGCGGTTCGATCCCGCTTAGCTCCACCAAATTCTGATCCCAACAGATTTGGTGCGTAAATACTATTGTGGGGCTATAGCTCAGCTGGGAGAGCGCTTGCATGGCATGCAAGAGGTCAGCGGTTCGATCCCGCTTAGCTCCACCAAAATTTGAACCCTCGCCTGTGGCGGGGGTTTTTTTTATGCCTGCTATTGGGCCCTCCGTTACTGTTAAGACTCTTTACCCTCTTTATCCATCATATTTCCTGAAAACCTCCGTTAATATATTTTAGATTAATATGCTAGCTTAAACTTGCCTGGTCATAAGAATAAACCTATTATAAATTTCGTTTCACTACCGCTTGTGATAATTAACTAGTAATCATAATGAAAATTAATATTTGTAAGCATGTAACACTATTCTCACTTGCATTCATTATTTGTCTCGTAGCTGTAATAGTTTCACGCCTTCTTTCACCCATGGTGCTAATCCATGAGGGTGATACGTTCCTTTCCTGGCTGCCATTAAGCGCAATGCTTGCTATTATTTTTATCTTTGGCCGGCGCGGGGTAGTACCGGTAATACTCGGCTTTGCAGTCGTGAATCACTGGTTGATGGACCTCTCTTTCCGCGAGGCACTATTACTATTGTTTTGTCAGATTGCCCCGGTGCTGCTGGCCTGCGCCGTGGTTCGCTGGCGGCTTGGCAGTCGCTGGCGCTACAATTTTCCCCATGAAAATAGGGTCGTACGCGTATTTTGGTTAGGATTTTTCGCGCCTGCTGGTATTAAATTCTTAATGTATATTTCTGGCGTTTGGTTTGATTATCCTATTTCGATTTCGGAATTTTCAGATAGTCGCTCGGTTATTTACCATATAATTAATATTCAGGGGCTTATCAGTGCGGCGCTCATTTTTACTCTGCTTTTTTATTATCCGCTACGCATGGTTGTGAATCCGCATTATGCGCGGGTATTCTGGCGTCGCAGCATCCAACCCCTTTATTCTTTACGTAAACGTGTTTTTACTGTGAGCTGGTTGTTGGCTTTAATTTTTATTTTGATCATCCTCTGCTCACCTGGTGAGGCGGAATATATTGCTGGTTTTCTGGTGCCTGTTATATTCATCATGTTTATAATTGCGGTACGAGAATTCAGTCCAGAGTTAATTGCTTTTAGGTGGGGAGGCACGGCATGGTTTCTGGTCGCCTACAATCGCAATTTCCTGCACGGCGTCGGCACGGACTATTCACTGGCCTTTGTACTGTCAGTATTGATAGCTGTAACCATCTGCATTTTTTACATGGCACATATTTATCACCGCAGCGAGTGGCTCAGACAACGTTGGAAATCGCAGGCGCTGACCGATCCGCTTACCGGGCTTCCCAATTTGCGCGCCCTTGAACTGCATCTGGAAAATCTACCCCACGCGGTGGTGTGCTGTTTACATCTGCATAATCTGGAATTTCTAAGCCGCCATTACGGCATGATGATGCGCGTTCACTGCAAACGCGCTATTGCCCGGGACCTGCAACCGCTGATGATGGCGAACGAAAAGCTGTTTCGTTTGCCGGGAAGTGAATTGCTGCTGGTATTAAATGGGCAGGAGCCTGAAGCCCGTTTGCAGCATATGGTGGATCACCTCAACAGCCGCAAAATTTACTGGCATGACACGGCCCTTGAGATCGAATTTGGGGCCTCCTGGGGGAAAGTTGAGGGGACTGGCGAAACGTTGCACCATACGCTGGGACAGCTCAGCTGGCTTGCCGGGGAGGCCTGCATGGCACAGCGCGTGCTGGCGCTAACGCAAAGTATTGAAACGGTCTCTGACCAGACCACCGAACAGGTGCTTATGCTGAATAAGGTTAAGCGTGCGCTGGAAGAGGGGAGTCTTACACTATATGCCCAGCCTGTTCAGAGGGCGGATGGCTGCGGCTATCAGGAGATCCTCACCCGGCTGGTTTGCGATGGCGAGCTTATCACTCCGGATCGTTTCATCCCGCTTATTGCCCGTTTTAATCTCAGCCCGCGCTTTGACATGCTGGTTATCAAAACGCTATTAAACTGGATCCAGGCGCATCCGGCAGCCGGGGAAGAAGCCCGTTTCTCCGTCAATCTGATGCCCATGACGTTAATGCAAAAAACGTCGGCCAGCGACATTATTGCGCTCTTTACCCGTTACGGGGTGTCGCCACAATACATTATTTTTGAAATCACCGAAGAACAGGCTTTCTCAGATGCGGAAACCAGTTTGCGTAACATACGACAGCTGCGCGATTTTGGTTTCAAAATTGCCATTGATGACTTCGGTACCGGCTATGCGAATTTTGAACGTTTAAAGCGTCTGCACGCCGATATTATTAAAATTGATGGTGCCTTTGTGAAAGAGATCGAGCGCGACCCGCTGGATGCGATGATCGTGAAGGCGATTTGCACGCTGGCAAAAGCAAAATCACTCACTGTGGTAACGGAATATGTGGAAACGCAGGCACAGCGCGAGTTGCTACTGGGGCTGGGGGTGGAGTATTTGCAGGGATATTTACTGGGTAAGCCCCAGCCATTAGACGATTAAATAAAAAAACCGGGCCAGGCCCGGTTCTCTTATCACGGCAGAATTACAGCACCAGTGCGGCGATGGACGCAGACAGGATGCTGACCAGCGTAGAGCCGTAGACCAGTTTCAGACCGAAACGTGACACTACGTTACCCTGTTCTTCGTTCAGACCTTTAATCGCGCCCGCGATGATACCGATGGACGAGAAGTTAGCGAAGGACACCAGGAACACAGACAGAATACCTTCTGCTCGCGGAGAAATGGTGCCGGCAATTTTCTGTAGGTCCATCATCGCCACGAATTCGTTTGAAACCAGTTTGGTTGCCATGATACTGCCGACCTGCAAGGCTTCATGCGACGGTACGCCCATTACCCAGGCGACCGGGTAGAAGATGTAACCGAGGATGCCCTGGAAGGAGATGCCGAACACGGTCGCGAACAGGGCGTTCAGCGCGGAAATCAATGCAATAAAACCAATCAGCATCGCGGCAACAATAATGGCTACTTTAAAGCCTGCCAGAATGTATTCACCCAGCATTTCAAAGAAGCTCTGGCCTTCGTGTAGGTTAGCCATTTGCAGGTTATCTTCATTCTCATCAACACGGTACGGGTTGATAAGCGACAGTACGATAAAGGTGCTGAACATGTTCAGTACCAGCGCGGCGACCACATATTTCGGCTGCAGCATGGTCATGTACGCGCCCACAATGGACATCGACACGGTAGACATCGCCGTGGCCGCCATGGTGTACATGCGGTTACGGGACATCTTGCCGAGAATATCTTTATAAGCGATAAAGTTTTCAGACTGCCCCAGAATCAACGAGCTGACGGCGTTGAAGGATTCCAGTTTGCCCATACCGTTCACTTTTGACAGTACGGTACCAATGGCACGGATCACAATCGGCAGCACACGAATGTGTTGCAGAATACCGATCAACGCAGAAATAAAGACGATAGGGCACAGCACTTTCAGGAAGAAGAATGCCAGACCTTCATCATTCATTTTGCCGAAGACGAAGTTTGTCCCTTCATTGGCGAATCCGAGCAGTTTTTCAAACATTTCGGAGAAGCCTTTTACAAAGCCCAGACCAACATCAGAGTTCAGGAAGAACCAGGCCAGTAAAACTTCAATAACAAGAAGCTGAATAACAAAGCGGATGCGAATTTTTTTGCGGTCGCTGCTTAACAACAACGCAAGCAACGCCACAACGGCAAGCGCCAGAACAAAGTGAAGAACGCGGGACATATTTGCTCCAAATATGAGGCAGGTTTAATTTCCGTGCACATTCTATGCAACAAGCGTAAAGAAAACGAGATCAAAAGCACACTATAGTAACTACCTGTGACGAATCTCAAAAATAGTGATCAAACATACATTTCTGTTATGTTACGTAAAGGTGCGAGGAGGCAAATTTTGCTGCTAAGCTTTTAACAAATTGATAGGGCAAATGTTAAGAGCACCTTTCCGCTGTTAAAATTCCTTCCGGCTATCGTTCCGGGCTATCAGAATAATCAGTTTAAACAAATCAGGTGATCTTGATAATCATTCTCATTTTGTTAGCATGAAACATAGCAAAGGCTATATCAGAGGCATGAATGAACGACAGTCGCGTTGAGAGTAACAGTGGTCGTGCGGCGCGCAAGCTTAGGTTCGCATTAATGGGACCTGCGTTCGTTGCTGCTATCGGTTATATCGACCCGGGCAACTTTGCCACCAATATTCAGGCCGGCGCCAGCTTCGGCTACCAGCTGCTGTGGGTGGTGGTCTGGGCCAACTTTATGGCCATGCTTATCCAGATCCTTTCGGCCAAACTGGGCATCGCCACCGGCAAAAACCTCGCCGAACAAATCCGCGATCACTATCCGCGCCCGCTGGTGTGGTTTTACTGGGTGCAGGCGGAAATCATCGCCATGGCGACCGATCTCGCTGAATTTATTGGCGCGGCGATCGGCTTTAAATTACTGCTCGGCGTGTCGCTGCTACAGGGCGCGGTGCTGACGGGGATCGCCACCTTCTTGATCCTGATGCTGCAAAAACGCGGGCAGAAACCGCTGGAGAAAGTCATTGGCGGCCTGCTGCTGTTTGTGGCGGCGGCCTATATTGTCGAGCTGTTTTTCTCCCAGCCGAAACTCGCGGCGTTAGGTAAAGGGATGCTGCTCCCAAGCCTGCCCACCACCGAAGCCGTGTTTCTCGCCGCGGGCGTGCTGGGCGCGACCATTATGCCGCACGTGATTTATCTGCACTCTTCGTTGACGCAAGATCTGCACGGTGGATCGCGCAAAGAGCGCTATTCGGCCACCAAATGGGATGTGGCGATCGCCATGACCATTGCCGGCTTCGTTAATCTGGCCATGATGGCGACGGCGGCCGCGGCGTTTCACTTCAGCGGGCATACCGGTGTGGCCGATCTTGATGAAGCCTATCTGACGCTGGAGCCGTTACTGAGCCATGCGGCAGCCACTATTTTTGGTCTGAGTCTGGTGGCGGCAGGGCTGTCTTCGACAGTGGTCGGTACGCTGGCGGGACAGGTAGTGATGCAGGGCTTTATTCGCTTTCATATTCCGCTGTGGGTGCGCCGTACCGTCACCATGCTGCCGTCGTTTATCGTCATTTTAATGGGGCTGGATCCGACCCGCATTCTGGTGATGAGCCAGGTGCTGCTGAGTTTTGGTATTGCGCTGGCGCTGGTGCCGCTGCTGGTCTTTACCAGCGACAGTAAACTGATGGGCGAACTGGTCAACACGCCGTTGATAAAACGGATCGGCTGGCTGATCGTGTTGCTGGTGGTGGCGTTAAATATGTGGCTGCTGGTGGGAACGGTGATGGGACTATAAATGGTAATAAAAAAGCCCGGCGTATTACTACGCCGGGCTTTTTAGTATCCATTAATGATGATGTCCATGCCCGTGGCCATGTCCACGAGCCGGTCCACGATGGTCATCGCGGTCGCGCCAGCCTTCACGGTAGCCGCGCTCGTATGCATTGCGTTTATCCCAGCCACGGTGATAACCGCGGTCGTGAGGACGCCAGCGGTTTTCACGCCATTGATAGTGATTATGCCAGTAATCACGGTCGCGCCAGTGGCCGCCGTCCCAGTAGTTACCGTAATTATCACGATCGCCAATTTGTAATTTTATTGAGGGCAGCAGGGTGATTTCGCCGGCATTTGCCACCAGCGGGGCAGAAGTCATTAAAACAGCTGCCAGTATCAGTGACCTGAACATACTTATCTCCTTCACGATCGGGGCCGAAACGGCCTGTTAATGCAATATTACGGGGCTGTAAAGCCCCGGTAGATTGGTTTAACTCTTAAATCATGAAGGGCAGCATTTTTTGCTAAAATTGCTGTTATTTTGCGCTATTGAGGATGCTGTCAATTGCTGCGCATTCCTCGGCGCTGAAATGGCGGTTCGCCAGCATGCCGACCGCGTCGTCAATCTGCGCCACTTTACTTGCACCGATCAGCACGGATGTCACTTTATCGTCACGCAGCACCCACGCCAGCGCCATTTGCGACAGCTTCTGGCCGCGCTGCTGTGCCAGATCGTTTAACTGACGCACCTTGTGCAGCTTCTCATCGGTTAACTGATCGGGATTGAGGAAACGGCTGCCGCTGGCGGCGCGGGAATCCGCCGGAATGCCCTGTAAATAGCGGTCGGTCAGCTGTCCACCCGCCAGCGGCGAGAAGGCAATGCTGCCGACGCCTTTCTCACTGAGCACATCCAGCAGGCCGTCTTCCACCCAGCGTTCAAACATTGAATATTTCGGCTGATGGATCAGGCACGGCGTGCCGAGGTCATTAAGAATATCAATCGCCTCACGCGCCATGTCCGCCGGATAGTTAGACAGACCCACGTACAGCGCTTTGCCCTGGCGCACGATGTGATCCAGCGCGCGCATCGTTTCTCTCAGCGGCGTTTCTGGATCCGGGCGGTGGTGATAGAAAATGTCCACATACTCCAGCCCCATGCGTTTGAGGCTTTGATCAAGGCTGGCGATCAGATACTTGCGTGAACCCCAGTCGCCGTATGGGCCGTCCCACATGGTGTAGCCCGCTTTGGTGGAGATAATCAGCTCATCGCGCCACGGGCTAAAATCTTCCTGTAAGATGCGGCCAAAGTGGCGTTCAGCGGATCCAGGCGGCGGCCCGTAGTTGTTGGCGAGATCGAAATGGGTAATCCCGAGATCAAAGGCGCGGCGCAGTAGCTGGCGGCTGGTTTCTACCAGCGTGGCATCACCAAAGTTATGCCACAGGCCCAGCGACACCGCCGGCAGTTTTAATCCGCTCTGACCACAGCGGCGATATTCCATCTTTTTATAGCGCTCAGGATCGGCCTGATAAACCATGTAATAACCCTCAATATGCAGACGTATCATTAGTGTATACGTTTACACCAGCTTTGAGACTTTGCTGAAACGGTAAAGTTATTATGTGATGAAGCTCAATAATATACAGGCACTCGTGCTATGGTCATTGTTGTTAACGCGCCATGAATTTACAGTGTGCCAAAGAATTTTTCTGACTTCAGCGGAGCAGTAAAAAGAATGACAAAGTATGCATTAGTAGGTGACGTGGGCGGCACTAACGCACGCCTGGCGTTGTGTGATGTCGACAGCGGCGAAATTTCCCGCGCCAAAACCTATTCCGGCCTGGATTATCCCACGCTGGAAGCGGTTGTCCGTGTCTATCTGGACGAGACGGGCGCGGAGGTTGAGGATGGCTGTATCGCGATTGCCTGTCCGATCACCGGTGACTGGGTGGCGATGACCAATCACACCTGGGAATTCTCCATCGCAGAAATGAAGAAAAGTCTCGGCTTTGCGCATCTGGAAATTATCAACGACTTTACTGCGGTTTCAATGGCGATCCCGATGCTGAAAAAAGAGCATCTGACGCAGTTTGGCGGCGGTGAGCCGGTGGAAGGCAAACCAATTGCCGTGTATGGCGCAGGCACGGGCCTCGGCGTGGCGCATCTTGTGCACGTCGACAAACGCTGGGTCAGCCTGCCGGGCGAAGGCGGCCATGTGGATTTTGCACCGAACAGCGAAGAAGAGGGCATTATCCTTGAAGAGCTGCGCAGTGAAATCGGTCACGTTTCGGCTGAGCGCGTGCTCTCCGGTCCTGGGCTTGTGAACCTTTACCGCGCAATTGTGAAATCCGATGGACGCCTGCCAGAAAACCTGCAACCGAAAGACATCACGGAGCGTGCGCTGGAAGACAGCTGCATCGACTGTCGCCGTGCGCTGTCGCTGTTCTGTGTGATCATGGGACGTTTCGGCGGCAACCTGGCGCTGACGCTCGGCACCTTCGGCGGCGTATATATCGCCGGGGGCATTGTGCCGCGCTTCCTCGATTTCTTCACCGCCTCAGGCTTTCGCGGCGGCTTTGAAGACAAAGGACGTTTCAAATCCTACGTGCAGGATATTCCGGTTTATCTGATCGTGCACGACAACCCAGGCCTGCTCGGCGCGGGTGCGCATTTACGTCAGACGTTGGGTTACTATCTGTAAACCCTTTACAGGTGCATTAACTGCCTGAACTCTTTGACTTTACTGCGGCTGACCGGGACCTGAAAATCAAGATCCCGCAGTCGCAGAATATAGGTGTTGTTAAACCAGGGTTCGATTTCGCGGATCTTGTCCAGATTCACACAGTACGAGCGGTGGCAGCGAAAAAAATGCGCCGTCGGCAGTTTGTTGCAAAACTCCGTGATATTCATCGGCATCACAAATTCATCGCGACGGGTATATACGAACGTCATCTTCTCATGCGCTTCCGCATAATAAATATCGTGAATACTGGTGACGATGATGCGCTCATCTTTGATCAGGTTAATGGTATCGTTTTCACGCACCATTGGGCTGCTCGCACCCGTCCCTGATTGCTGTTGAAAGGCTGTCTCCAGCTTTTGCAGCATATTGATGATGCGCGACTCCTGATAAGGTTTCAGGATGTAGTCAAACGCTTCCAGCTCGAAGGCTTCCACCGCATGTTCTTTCCACGCGGTAATAAACACAATGAACGGTTTATGGGCAAACTGGCTGATGTTCTGCGCCAGCAAAACGCCGTCCAGCGACGGAATATTAATGTCCAGAAACAGCGCGTCCACTTTGTTGTGCTGGAGAAACTTCAGCACGTCCAGACCATCCTCAAAGGTGCCGACTATCTCCATCTGGCTGTGTTCTTTAATGAGCCAGCTCAACTCCTGTTGCGCCAGGATTTCATCTTCGACAATGATGACTTTCATGGTGACACTCCTGATTATTGCAACAGCGTAACCGGCGCAGGCAGCGGCGCGCGATCGTGTGGTACGTAGAAGGCAATTTCAGTGCCTGGCTCCAGGCGACGAATATGCAGCCCTTCGCCGTACAGCAGTTTTACGCGGTGATGAACGTTGAGCAGGCCGATTTTATTGCCGGGCATCTCGTTGGCCTCTACGCGCTCAATAACCTTAGGATCGATGCCGTTGCCGGTATCGCGCACGGCGATGCGTACCCGATTACCGCATTCCGCCACGCTGATGGTGACCACGCCTTTTCCCTTACAAGGCTGGATGCCGTGCACAATGGCATTTTCCACCAGCGGCTGGATCAGCAGACTTGGGATCACGCAGCTAACATCCTCGTCGATGTCATAAATCACTGTCAGTTTGTCCCCGAAGCGCGCCTGCTCAATGGCGATGTAATCCTTGATTTGATACAACTCTTTCTTAATATCAATTTGCTCATCGTCTTTCAGTTCAATGTTATAGCGCAGGTAGCGCGATAAATTGTAAATCAGCTGCCGGGCGGTATCCGGGTTCAGGCGAATCGACGACGAAATCGCGTTCAGGGCATTAAACAGAAAATGCGGATTAATTTTGCTTTGCAGGGCGCGCAGTTCCGCTTTATTGGCCATCTCACGTAACTGCTCGGCGCGCGACACTTCCAGCTGGGTGGAGATGATCTGTGACAGACCGATCGCCATTTCCTGTAACGAGGAGGTGATCTGGTGCGCATGGCAGTAATAGATTTTTAACGTGCCGGTCACCACGCCTTTTTCCCATAGCGGTATCACCAGCATGGAGTGTATTTCCGGTGTGCGATGCGCTTCGTCATTGTTTTTAATAATGATTTTACCGGACTTTATCGCCTCATTGGTGGTGGGGCTGATAATATCATCGCTGTCGCGATAGTTATTTTCCCCGATGCCGACGTAGGCCAGCACATGCTCAACATTGGTGATCGCAACTGCATCCGCGTGAATATCGCGGCGGATGATGTCGCAAACCTGACGCAGGGATTCCGTATTAACATGGCGGAACAGCGGCAGGGTTTTGTTGGCAATATCCAGCGCCAGCTTGGCCTGCCGCGCGGCGCTGGCTTCCTGCTCACCTTCCACGCTCTGCACCAGCAGCACAATAAAGCCGATACATACAGTGCCGAGGATCATCGGGATGCCGATTTTCGACACAATATCCAGCCCCAGCGAGATGCTCGGCGCCCAAATCACCACCAGAATCATGGTCAGGGTTTCGCACAACATCCCGGTGATGATGCCGATACGCCAGTGATGCGCTTTCGGTGTTTTACGGTTGATCCAGCCCGCCATGCAGCCGGCGATAATACTGGTGATAAAACAAGGAATGGCAGTAACGCCGCCAATATCGATCAGGTAGCGGTGAATACCGGCAATGATGCCGGTAATAATCCCGACCCAGGGCCCGAATAAGATCCCCCCGGACATCACCGCAATAATACGCACGTTTACCAGCGACCCCTCTACGGGCACGCCGGACCAGGTGCTGAACAGCGCAAACATGGAAAAAATCGCCGTCACCGCCAGCAGCTCTTTGGGTGAGTGGGCCGTTTTATGCAGCAGCTCGCGGAACAGGCGCATGCGGATCAAGAAAAACAGACAAATCAGCATTAACGCGGCCCGGTCGAAGACCGCCAGCAGCATGTTGAATATTTCGTGCACGGATAACTCGTGTGAATGGCGTGGAACAGAGATGATAAAAAATCTGACGCCAGATGACCAGTTAACTTCCGCCCTCCTTTAAGAGGAAAACCCTTAAAATTAAAAGGGGATTGTCACAGGTGGACAGTCAGACAGCGGTCGCAGGTGAAAAGCATCACTGACGGGTAACATCAAAATTATCATCGTGTTAAACCTTTGTTTTATTCAGGGTGCGAATGATTCAGTCAGCGTCTTCTCGCGAAAAATCGCTTCCGCTTTTGGCTTCTGGATAATTTATTTTCCGCTGCCCCTCGACAGCGGGAATTTATTCAGGCTATTTTCAAAGCATGCCACGCAGTGGCAACGTCGCTCGGACGGTCCGGGCGCTAACGTTACATCGAGGAATCTATGGCTGACTCCAGTCCAGTACGCCGCTTTACGCGCATCGAACGTCTTCCCCCTTATGTTTTTAACATTACCGCTGAACTGAAAATGGCCGCGCGTCGTCGCGGTGAAGATATTATCGATTTCAGTATGGGCAACCCCGACGGCCCAACGCCGCCGCATATCGTCGAAAAACTTTGCACCGTGGCGCAGCGCCCGGATACGCACGGTTATTCCACCTCCCGCGGCATTCCGCGTCTGCGCCGCGCGATTTCGCGCTGGTACCAGGATCGCTATGAGGTGGATATTGATCCGGAAACGGAAGCCATCGTTACCATCGGCTCAAAAGAGGGGCTGGCGCACCTGATGCTGGCCACGCTCGATCATGGCGATACCGTGCTGGTGCCTAATCCCAGCTACCCGATCCATATTTATGGCGCGGTGATCGCCGGGGCGCAGGTGCGTTCTGTGCCGCTGGTGGAGGGCGTGGACTTCTTCAATGAGCTGGAGCGCGCTATCCGCGAAAGCTATCCCAAGCCGAAAATGATGATCCTCGGTTTTCCGTCGAACCCGACCGCGCAATGCGTTGAGCTGGAGTTCTTCGAAAAAGTGGTGGCGCTGGCGAAGCGTTATGACGTGCTGGTGGTGCATGATCTGGCTTATGCCGACATTGTTTATGACGGCTGGAAAGCGCCGTCCATCATGCAGGTGCCGGGCGCGCGCGATGTGGCGGTCGAATTTTTTACCCTGTCGAAAAGCTACAATATGGCCGGCTGGCGTATTGGTTTCATGGTGGGGAATTCTGTGCTGGTGAACGCGCTGGCGCGTATCAAGAGTTACCACGATTACGGCACTTTTACGCCGTTACAGGTGGCGGCGATTGCCGCGCTGGAAGGCGATCAGCAGTGCGTGAAGGACATTGCCGCGCAGTACAAACGTCGTCGTGATGTACTGGTGAAAGGGCTGCACGAAGCGGGTTGGATGGTGGAAATGCCGAAAGCCTCGATGTACGTGTGGGCGAAGATCCCTGAACAGTACGCGGCAATGGGCTCGCTGGAGTTTGCCAAGAAGCTGCTGAACGAGGCGAAGGTATGCGTATCGCCGGGGATTGGTTTCGGTGATTACGGTGATACCCATGTGCGCTTTGCGCTGATTGAGAACCGGGATCGTATCCGTCAGGCCATACGGGGCATTAAAGCGATGTTCCGTGCCGACGGGCTACTTCCTTCCACTGCCAGACCGCTGACCGAAGAGGCGGAATAAACAAAAACAGGAGCCAAAATGGCTCCTGTTTTTTTGTATGAACGTTGCTCAGATCATCAGGGCAAAAGTGCCGGCCCATACAATGACCATTACCGAAATGCCCATAAAGAAATATTTCACTTTTTCATCGCTCCGCATACACATCGGTATGCAATCATGAACAAGACAGGACTGAGTATAGAGAGGTGACGCCGCGCCTGAGTCAAAATGAGAATAATCTCGTTTAGAGCGGCGGCAGCACCTCAGAATTCAGGTGTGAATCACACCAGACGGCGCTAATGTACGCTTAATAAATCAGGGAAACAAGCGGCATTTTCTTAAATACTTTCCGTTACTTAGGTTGTGTCGGGGAACGACGACACTTTAATTTCCTGGCGCAATAAATCCCGCTTGAGCGACGCCATTTGCCTTAATGAAAACGCCCTTTTTCCTGCTTGATTTATAAGGTTAAATTGTGAGCGGTGTCTCGTTTTTTCTGATCGACCTTAGCGTGGCGTTAGCTATAAGTGACAAAAAAGTGACAACACATTTTGTGCGATTGCCCACAAAAACAAAAAACCTTTCCGGCCTTTTCCCCGTCATCGCAGCCTTTCACGGCATGATAGCGCCTGATAAGTACAGCGCTGTAAAAGGAACGCCCCATGCGTAAAGACGTTTTGCTCACCTTTTTAATCAACCAGACTGATTTTTTTGATCCGCATGACGTCAGCGAGATTTTCACTGCCCGTCATCTGGCGCAGCGTTTTGGGCTACAGCGTAATACCGCCAGCCACTATCTCAATCAACTGGTGGCAGAGGGCGTGCTGATAAAAATCAATACCCGTCCGGTCTACTTCCTGCATAAGGCCAGTTTTGAGCAACAGTTTTATCCGCTGTCGCGCACGGAGTTTGCCAGCCTCGGCGAACTGCTGGCGGAAAACGACGGCGAGCGCGTACAACAGGATCACTTTTCCCTGCTCATCGGTCATGAAGGCTCTCTTAAAAAGCCCATCGAGCAGCTCAAAACCGCGCTGTTTTATCCGGACGGCGGCCTGCCGCTGCTGATCACCGGCGACAGCGGTACCGGCAAAAGTTATCTGGCGAACCTGATGCACGGCTATGCCATCGCTCACGGGCTTATTGATGCCGACGCGCCTTTTGTCACCCTGAACTGCGCCCAGTACGCCAGCAATCCAGAGCTGCTCGCCGCCAACTTGTTTGGCTACGTCAAAGGGGCTTTTACCGGGGCGACCAGCGATAAAGCCGGTGCCTTTGAGGCCGCGGATGGCGGGATCCTGTTTCTGGATGAAGTACACCGCCTGCATGCGGAAGGGCAGGAAAAGCTTTTCACCTGGCTCGATCGGGGTGAAATTTATCGTCTGGGGGAGACGGCCAGCGGGCATCGCGTTGCCGTGCGGCTCATCTTCGCCACTACCGAAGATATTCACAGCACCTTTCTGACCACCTTTATTCGTCGTATTCCCATTCAGGTGGTATTGCCGGATCTGGAAAGCCGCAGCCGTAAAGAGAAGGAGGCGCTGATCCTGCAATTTTTCTGGCTAGAGGCGAAAAAGGTGGGGCTGGCATTACGTATCAGCCCGCGTCTGCTTTCCGTGCTGACGCATTATGTCTTCCGGGGAAACGTCGGTGAGCTGAAAAACGTCATTAAATACGTGGTGGCGTCTGCGTTTGCACGGCAAAGTCACGGGCAGGTGTTGCAGGTGACCATCCATGATCTGCCGGAGCCGGTGATGGCGCAGTTGCCCGCGCTCAGCGACACAACAGCCGGGCAGGGGGAAGACATCGTACTGGATGAAAACACCCGTCTGCCGTGGCTGCTTCAGGCGCAGGATGTCGGGCGAATGCTCATCCATGATGCGCAGCTCAGCGTACTGACGCTGTTTGAAAAATACCGTACGACGCAACAGCCGTGGGATGATATTGAGCAGCGCATCGGCCATGAAATTGAAAATCTGTTTGACCGCCTGATCTTTGATAACGAGGACAAAACCAGTTCGCAAATGCTGATGCTGGTGACCAGCCAGGTGCGGGAGGAATTTTATCGACTGGAGAAAAGTTACAACATCCAGTTTAACGGTAACGGCATCTACGCCATCGGGCATTATCTGATGCATCGGTCCACCAGTGAACGCTCGCGGCTGAACGCCGAGATGTGCAAACAGCTCGATCGTTTTTTAGAACAAAAATACCCGCTACTGTATTTGTTTTGCGAAGAAGTTCTGGTCTCGCTGGCCCGCAGGCTTGATCTGCGCATTCAGACCATGGACCGTATTTTGCTGCTGCTGTGGCTGAACAAAAGCGGTGTGCAGAGTAGTCAGCTGGTCACCAAAGCGGTGATCCTCGCCCACGGTTATGCGACCGCCAGCAGTATTGCCAACGTCGCCAATCGGCTACTGAAGCAGACCGTCTATGAATCCTTTGATATGCCGCTCGACGTCACGCCGGAGGCCATTGCCCAGCAGGTAACGCAGTACGTGGAGCGTAATGCGCTGGCCAGCAGTCTGGTGATCCTGGTGGATATGGGCTCCCTTAACGACATCCATCACTATTTCAGCCGACAGGTGACGATGCCAGTGGTGATCATTAATAACGTCTCCACGCGCATGGCGCTGTACGTGGGCGAGCGCATTTTACAGGGCGATTATCTGGAAACCATCGCCAGTGACATCGCCGCCGATCTGCCGGTGGAGCATAAAATCATCTGGCCGGAACGGAACAAACCAAAAGCGATCATTACCACCTGCGCAACGGGGATTGGCGCGGCCAGCAATTTAAGCAGCTTGCTGAAAGCGAGCATTCCGCAGGAGCTGGGTATAGACGTCGTAGCCTATGAGTACGACATTCTGGCGGCGAATAAACGGCGCGAGCCGATCTTTTCCCGCTTTGACGTGCTGGCGCTGATTGGCACCCTCGATCCCCGCATTCCTGATGTGCCATGGATTTCGCTGGATACGCTGATTTCCGGTCAGGGTAAAGAAACATTGATGGCGCTGTTCGGCACCCTTATCAGCCCCGCCGACGTGATGCAGATTAACGAACGGATCGTGAAAAACTTCTCCCTGCGCCGGGTAATTGAGTCGGTCACCATTCTCGATACCAGCAAAGTCATCAATCAGGTTGAAGCCTTTCTCACGCGCTACCAGCATCTGACGGCGATTGCCGTGCCGAACGACCGTAAGGTCGCGCTCTATATCCACGTTAGCTGTCTTATTGAACGTCTGATCCGCCAGGCGGCGATCCACAACTACGCCGGGCATCGCGCACAGTGTCAACGCCAACACCTTCCGGCGCTGCGCGAGGCCATCAGTGTCATTGAGGCGAGTTATAGTGTCCATATTCCCGAAGCGGAGCTGTTTTACATTCACGATCTTCTGCATCTGGAAACAGAATTTCTTCAGTACGATCAAGAGTTTTGACGTTTTTCTGCACCTGATAATTCCACCTGACCGCCGTGCCACTATTTCTGGCACGGCGGTTGCAATACCTGTTTCAACAGGTGGAATTTTTTTTTGAGGTCAGGATGAAACGACACTATATTTTTGCCAGCCACGGTACCTTTGCCAGTGGCATTCTCAATTCAGTCGAGCTGATCCTCGGCAGACAAAATAATATCCATACACTCTGTGCCTATATTGACGAAGGCGAAGACCTGACCGAGCAGGTCAATCATCTTATTAATTCCTTTCCGGCCGAAGATGAACTGGTGGTCATCACCGATATTTTCGCTGGCAGCGTCAATAACGAATTTATTCGCTTTATTTCGCGCCCCGGTTTTCATCTTATTGCCGGGCTTAATTTACCGCTAATTATCGAAATGCTGATCGCCCCTCAGGACGAGGCGCTGCCAGCCCTTATTACCGACTCCCTGACGAATGCCCGGCACAGCATCCAGTATTGCAACCAGACGCTTGATGCTGCGCAGGTGGCAGATAAAGATTTTTAAGCGAGGATCGAAAAATGATAACACTCCTGCGAGTTGACCACCGTTTACTGCATGGACAGGTTGCTTTTTCCTGGACGCAATATATCGGCGCAGACTGCATTCTTATCGCCAACGATGCGGTTATGCATGACGAATTGCGCAAGACCACCATCAAACTGGCAAAACCGCCCGCCGTTAAGCTGGTCATGAAAAACATTGATGATGCCATTGCCGCTATCAAAAGCGGCGTCACCGATAAATATAAATTATTCATCGTTGTGGAATCTGTTGAAGACGCCTGGCGGCTGGCCGGTGCGGTACCAGAAATTAAAAGTATTAATCTTGGCGGTATTAAAGCCAAAGAGGGGAGCCAGAATATTTCGAAAGCAATAAATGTCCTGCCTGAAGAGGTGACAATGCTGAATGAACTGGTTAAAGCAGGTACGGAAGTGGAAATCCGGCAGGTGCCTAATGACAGAAAACTGTTATTCACTGACTGTCTTTGAATGACGAGGAACGCATTATGTTAGAAGCATTATTGCTCGGACTGGTGGCCTTTATTGCCCAGTCTGAATATGCCCTGGGCACATCCTTACTTTCCCGCCCGATTGTGACCGGTTTACTGACCGGGCTGGTATTAGGCGATGTGCAAACCGGCGTCATTATGGGGGCGACGCTTGAACTGGCATTTATCGGTTCGTTCTCGGTGGGGGCCTCTATTCCACCGGATGTAGTGACCGGCGGCATCCTTGGCGTCGCCTTTGCCATCACCTCAGGGGCCGGGACTGAAACCGCGCTGCTGCTTGGGTTGCCCATCGCCACCCTGACGCTGGTGCTTAAAAATATCTACCTCGGCCTTTTCATCCCAACCCTCAATCAGAAGGCCGATGCTTATGCCGATCGGGCCGACACGCGCGGGATTGAGCGAATGCACCTGATCGCCGGTTTTGGTCTGTCGCTGATGCTGGCAACCGTGGTGACCGTCTCCTTTATGGTGGGCAGTGGCGCGGTGAAAAGCCTGCTGGATGCCATTCCGGAGTTCATCAAACACGGGCTAAGCGTCGCGACGGGCATTATTCCGGCGCTGGGCTTCGCGATGCTGGCTCGTCTGCTGATCAACAAAAAGGTAGCCCCTTATTTCTTCCTCGGATTTGTGCTGATGGCCTATCTGAAGATCCCGGTGACCGGCATTGCCATTCTCGGGGCCATTACCGCCGTGGTGATGGTAAACGTGATGCAATTTAATTCCCCCCGTCCGACGGCGGCGCAAGGAGTCCAGAATGACGATGAAGACGATTTCTGAGGAAACTCAGGTGGCCGATGACGCCACACACACCATAACCAGCAAAGAACTGCGCAGCGTATTCTGGCGGTCATTCCAGATGGAGTTCTCCTGGAACTATGAGCGGCAGATGAACCTTGCCTTTGTCTACGCCATGATCCCGGTACTGAAAAAACTCTATCCCCGTAAAGAGGATCTGGCTGGGGCGCTCAAACGGCATCTGGTGTTCTTTAATACCACGCCGCATATCGTCACGTTGATCCTCGGCATCACGGCGGCGATGGAGGAGAAAAACAGCAGTGCGAAAGGTATGGACGCGGCGTCCGTCGATAGCGTGAAAGCCTCGCTGATGGGACCACTTGCCGGGCTGGGCGACTCCTTCTTCTGGGGAACCCTGCGGCTGATCGCCACCGGAATTGGCACCAGCCTGGCGCTGAAGGGCAGCATTCTGGGGCCAATTCTTTTCCTGCTGGTATTTAACGTTCCGCATCTGGCGGCACGCTATCTGTTTACCCGCTGGGGCTATGTGCTGGGTACCGGCGTACTGCAACGCATCCAGAAGAGCGGCATGATGGAAAGCCTGACTTATGGTGCCTCCATTATCGGGTTGATGGTGGTGGGGGCGATGACCGCCTCGATGATTAATATCACCATTCCGCTGACCTTTGGTACCGGCGAGGCGAAAACTCATGTGCAGGACATCATCAACGACATCATGCCTGCGCTGTTGCCATTGCTGAGCTTCGGTATTGTCTACTGGCTGCTGGGCCGCAAAGTGAAACCGTTAGCCATTCTGGGCGGCATGGCCGTGGTCGGTATAGCGGGATCGTGGATTGGGTTATTCTGAGGAGAAAATGATGTCAACCATGCTGGATTATATCGATCAGGAACCGGAGACGCTCACGCGAATACTCCAGGAATATCCTGAGAAGCTCGCGCCATTAATTTCGCATCTGGCTTCAAGGCCAGTAAATAAAGTATTGATCCTCGCGACGGGATCGTCATGGAATGCAGTATTGTGCGCTCGTTATTATTTCGAAAGCCATTTCGGTATTCTGGTAGATGTGAAGGAACCCTATAACTTCACCCATTACGAACGTGTCGATCCGACAACCGATGTAGTTATCGCGGTCTCCCAGAGCGGTAAAAGTGCCTCTACGCTTGAGGCGATGAAAAAAGTGCAGGCGCTGGATATTCCGGTATATTGCCTGACCTCCAGTCCGCACAGTCCGGCCGCGGTGCAGGCGGACGGCATATTGGATATTAATACCGGAATCGAAAGTGTCGGCTTTGTCACGCGCGGCTTTAGCGCCACCGTGCTGAACCTGCTGCTTATCGCACTGCTGGTGGCTGAACACCGCGGGCAGCTTGCACAGGACGAACGCACCAGCACACTCGCGAGCCTTAAACAGGCTGCGCTGGCAATACCTGATGTGATCGATAAAACAGACGCTTTTTTTACCCGTCACCAGCAGCACTTTATCCAGGCTGCGCGTTTTGTGGCGACGGGCTATGGCGCGCTGACCGGGGTGGCAAAAGAGTTTGAAACCAAGTTCACGGAAACCGTGCGCCTGCCTTCCAGCGGTTTCGAACTGGAAGCCTATATGCACGGCCCCTATCTGGAAGCCAGCGCCAGCCATACGCTGTTTTTTATTGAGGACAGTGTACATGCGCGCACCCGTGCATTACGGGATTATATGCAGCCCGCCGTGGATGCGGTATTTACCGTCACACTGGCGGCTGAAAATAACGATCCCCAGACACTGGCGCTGAATTATTCCTTAAATCATCACTTCGCGCCTTTATTATTGATTGTGCCATTCCAGCTACTCGCATTCCATATTGCCACGGTTAAAGGCATCGATTTAAGCGTGCGTATATTTGACGATTTCGACAAGGTGCTTAAAAGCAAAATTTAATTCCTTATCTGGAGAATAGCTATGTTAGGTTTTAATCAGGACGAGTACCTGACCAGTGCTCGTGACATCATTGCTGCGCGTAAAACGGCTGAACAGGTTGCGGATAATATACATGCCGCAGGTTTTAATAATATTTTTTTCGCCTCGGTAGGGGGTTCGCTGGCGCCGATGATGGCGATGCAAGAATTTGCCAAAGAGATGACTGCGCTGCCGGTTTATACCGAGCAGGCAGCAGAGTTACTCTGTAAGGGAAATAAAAAACTCACCAAAGAATCGGTGGTGATCACCCTTTCCAAATCGGGGGATACCAAAGAATCGGTCGCCATTGCCGAATGGTGTAAAGCACAGGGCATCCGCGTCGTGGCTATTACCAAAAACGCCGATTCGCCGCTTGGCGCCGCGGCCACCTGGCATATTCCGATGCAGCATAAAAACGGTGTGGAATATGAGTATATGCTGTTGTACTGGCTGTTTTTCCGTCTGGTGGCGCGTAATGGCGAATTTGACGGTTATGACCGTTTCGCCAGTCAGCTGGAGTTACTGCCGGAAAACCTGTTGCAGGCCAAATGCCAGTTTAACGAGCGCGCCGATGAGATCGCCCATCGTTACCATACCGCCGATTATATGATGTGGATTGGTGGCGCGGAAATGTGGGGTGAAGTCTATCTGTTCTCAATGTGTATTCTGGAAGAGATGCAGTGGAAACGCACCAAGTCCGTCAGTTCTGCGGAGTTTTTCCACGGTACGCTGGAATTGCTTGAAAAAGACGTCCCGCTGTTTCTGGTTAAAGGGGAAGGGAAGTGCCGACCGCTTGACGATCGTATTGAGGCTTTTGCCCGTAAAATCACCGACAACCTGGTGGTCATCGATCCGCGGGACTATACCCTTACTGGTATCGACGATGAATTCCGCTGGATCATGGCGCCCTGCGTCGCCTCCACTCTGCTGGTAGACCGTCTGGCCGCTCACTTCGAGCATTACACCGGACACAGTCTGGATATTCGCCGCTATTACCGGCAGTTTGAATATTGATGAAAGTGAAAAAGGCTGCCGGAGGGCAGCCTTTTTGCTGAAAATCGGACAATCGTATTGGGATATTTCAGCCGAGAATTCTGGTGTCCCCTGCAGGAATCGAACCTGCAACTAGCCCTTAGGAGGGGCTCGTTATATCCATTTAACTAAGGGGACAAGGCGGCACGAGTATAGCGTCATTTCAACACTGCGTTAAGCGCGTGACCGCCTGAATGCTCAAAGTGTCGCCACTTAAGCGTTATTCTCCTGTGATTTACTCTGCTTTTTCGCTTCGTCGGCCAGCGCTTTAGCTTCAGCCTTACGCTTGTTGCTCATGTCGTTACGGATCTGCGCATGGCTTAACAGGGCAAAGATAAACGTCCCGCCGCAGATATTTCCGGCGAGCGTTGGCAGGGCGAATGGCCAGAGGAATTCACTCCAGTGCAGTGAACCGGTAAACACCAGATAAAAAATCTCCACCGCACCGACCACAATATGCGTGGTATCGCCCAGCGCAATAAGCCAGGTCATCAGAATGATCACTACGATTTTGGCGGAGCCGGCAGAAGGAAACATCCATACCATCGTGGCGATCAGCCAGCCGGAAATAATGGCATTGGCAAACATCTCCAGGGGGGAGTTTTTCATCACGTCCATGCCTATTTTCACAAAGGCATCGCGCGTTGGATCGTCAAACACCGGCATATAGCCAAACGCGCAGGCAACTATCGCGGTGCCGATCAAGTTACCTAACAGCACCACACCCCACAGTCGCATCAGCAGACCGCCGTTGCGCCACGTCGGATTATGCATAAATGGCAGTACGGCGGTGACGGTGTTCTCGGTGAAGAGTTGCTGGCGAGCCATGATCACAATAATAAAACCGAAGGTGTAGCCGAGGTTCTCCAGCACAAAGCCGCCGGGAATGCCTTCAAACTGCACATGGAAAATGCCTTTCGCCAGCAGCGATGCCCCCATCGACAGACCCGCCGCGATGGCTGACCACAACAGCGCCATCGCATCCCGCTCCAGCTCTTTTTCCCCGTCCTGACGAATATGCTCATGTATTGCCATCGCTCGTGAAGGCAAATGCTCCTCATCCACTTCGATTTTCTCGCCGCGATCCTTTTCCTCACTTTCAACTTCGATGTCGTCAGTGTGCTCATCAATTTTTTCGTGTTTCATTTCGTCCATCTTTGCTTCATCTTTCCAGGGATCATGACAATAAGCGTAGCGGCTTTATGCGCTAAAGCAGCGGGCTTCTTCCTAAATTATGTTAAGGGCAAAAAAGGTGATAACAGGATTTAAGAGTGCGTATAACATTGAAGGCGAAACGAGAAGATAAAGACCAGCTATGCTGAATGCATGACAGGTCATGCTGCCGCTGACGTGCACATCGTTAAACGTGCTGATACAATCTCTTGCGTATTCCAGGCGGAACCTGAGCGCTGCGCGTTTATCCGTCACGGATGACATTTTGCGATGACCATTTATTACAGGGAGACATCCATGAAATATCGCCTGTCGGCGCTCGCGCTGGGTACGACATTATTGTTCGGCTGCGCCAGTTCTGGTGAGCAGCAACAGGGGCGCTCGGATCCGTTCGAAGGATTCAACCGCACCATGTATAACTTCAACTTTAACGTGCTGGATCCTTATGTGCTGCGGCCGATTGCCGTCGGCTGGCGTGATTATGTACCGCAGCCTGCGCGTAACGGGTTAAGCAACTTCACCAGTAACCTGGAAGAGCCCGCCATTATGGTGAACTTCTTCCTGCAGGGTGATCCCTATAAAGGTATGGTGCACTTTACCCGCTTCTTCCTGAATACCTTGTTGGGGATGGGGGGCTTTATCGACGTCGCAGGATTATCCAACGAAAAACTGCAGCGTATTGAGCCGCACCGTTTCGGGAGCACGCTGGGGCATTATGGCGTGGGTTACGGCCCGTATGTGCAATTGCCGTTCTATGGCAGCTTTACCCTGCGTGAAGATGGCGGCGATATGGCGGATACGCTCTATCCGGTGCTCTCATGGCTGACGTGGCCGCTCTCGGTCGGCAAATGGACGGTAGAAGGTATCGAGTCCCGTGCACAGTTGCTGGATTCCGACGGTTTGCTGCGCCAGTCGTCCGATCCTTATATTCTGGTACGCGAAGCCTATTTCCAGCGTCACGATTTTATTGCCAACGGCGGTCAGTTAAAACCTGACGAAAACCCCAACGCGCAGGCTATTCAGGATGATTTAAAAGATATTGATTCTGAGTAATCCCAACGCAGGCAATAAAAAAGGTGAACCTGGGTTCACCTTTTTTATATGACGGATTTATCAGAATGCGTAGTTAAAGTTAGTACCGAACAGCCAGGCTTTACCTTCTGACTTAAAGGTATACGGGCCTTCATTAACGGTAACTTTCTGGCCGTGCATATAAGACGCACCCACATCAACCGACGCATTTTCATTGAAGGCGTAAGTGGTACCGGCGCTCAGCCACAGACGGTCTTGATCCGGAATGGAAATAGAACGTTTGCCAGCCGGAACCGGGCTGTCGTCATAGGCGATACCGGTGCGGAAGGTCCAGTTATCATCCATGTAATAGGTCGTGCCCAGCGCCAGGCGGTAGGAATCCCTGAAGCCTTCTTCCTTATAGAACAGCGTCTGACCGTTTTTGCCGGTCGCTTTCAGCTCCTGGAACTGGCTCCAGCTGGTGTAAGCGATGCTGTAGTGCACCGCCCATTGTGGCGCGACACGGTTATAACCGGACAGCTCCCACATTTCAGGCAGATGCAGACTGAGCGAACCTGGGATCGTCTGACCAGCCGTACCGGAAGGGAAAGCTGTGCCCGCGCCAGGTAAGCCATTAACCAGAGGACTGATGCCGCTTTTATAGTCGCCATCAAAGTCGACTTTCACTTCAGAGCGGTAGGTAAAGCCATAACGGTTATTTTTATCCAGCTCGTAAAGAATACCGGCATTCCAGCCAAAGCCCCATTCGTCGCCTTTAAGGCTGGCGATTTTAGAACTGTTTTTTGGCAGCAGCGCGCTTTGTTCGCCAGCATAACGCTCAATTTTCGCGTCGGCATAAACCGCATCAAAGCCAAGACCAAAACTCCAGTTGTCATTTAAGCGATATGCGCCGCTGAGGTTAAGGTTCATCGTTTTTAAATCGGTTTTACCGCCGTATTCGCCAGCGATGTAGTTGTCATTAAACTCGGTCGCCAGGCCATAATTAGACGTAACCGATGCGCCCCAGCCAAATTGTTCATTAATCGGCGCGACGAAATGGAGGTTAGGCACCCATGCCGTTGGCGCAATATTATCCGCGTCAAGACTACGACCGCTATAAGGCGAACGACCTGAAATGTCCACGTCTGGATCAATATAAATGGCGCCGCCGGAAAACGACGGGCGATCGAATAAGGTAATTAACGCAGGGTTACGGGAGACGTTCCCTGCATCATCTGCAATAGCACCTTCGCCAGAATAAGCGCGGCCAAGGCCAGAGGAAGAGAATTCGTTTAACTGGAAGCCCGCAGACCAGGCTTGTGTAGAGACAATTGCCACTGCAACTGCGAGTGCAGATTTGGTAAACAGGGTTTTCTGGCTCATGACCATAACCTCATCCGATTTATTTTTATGCATTGATTGTTACGTGCCGTAACAGGAGCGCGAAGTGTAGGGTCTGAGGTACGACTTACAAATCAGACCAGTGGCGGAATTATAGGTCTGACCAGCAGGATTGTTGCAAGGTTGTTTATAAGTTTTTTCAATTGTGATCTTCGAAACGCGATCCAGGTGGCAAATTTGCCCTCTGTTACAGTCATGAGAAAGGGCGAATTTTGTTTTAGATCATTTTAAGCTGTGATAACGGTCACTATTTGGCAATTGTGACATTATCGACTGGAGCCACTATTGCGGGGCGCGTAAAATAACCACATCGTTTATGGCACCGAGAGTGCAAATACAGAGGAAATCTACAATGAGTAAATGCAGTGCTGATGAAACCCCGGTTTGCTGCTGTATAGATGTAGGCACCATTATGGATAATACCGACTGCACCGCCTCTTACAGCCGCGTATTTACCACCCGAGCTGATGCAGAAGCAACGCTTGCTGCGTTAACGGAAAAAGCGCGCAGCGTGGAGTCAGACCCTTGCCAGATCACGTCCACCTTTACCGAGGTTGCTGAGGGTGTGCGCCTGGATATTGATTTTGTTTTTGCCTGTGAAGCGGAAACGCTGATTTTCCAGCTGGGCCTGCGTTAATCCCCCCCGTATTACGCTCCTGATCCTCAGGAGCGTTTTCTTCACCATCTCTGTGTATTAGTTCGCAAAAATTCGCTCCGCCGGTTGGCTAAATGTAAGAAAAAGGTTAAGACTAAAATCAGGTCAGACCACTTTGCATGACGTTATTTACAGGGGAGTGTTATGAGTCAGGCATTACCACTTGTCACCCGTCAGGGCGATCGCATTGCCATTGTCAGCGGGTTGCGTACCCCTTTTGCCCGCCAGGCTACTGCTTTTCATGGCATTCCGGCTATTAGCCTCGGGAAAATGGTCGTGGGTGAACTGCTCGCCCGCAGTGAAATTCCGCCTGATGTCATTGAACAACTGGTATTTGGCCAGGTGGTGCAAATGCCCGAAGCGCCGAACATTGCTCGCGAGATCGTGCTCGGCACCGGCATGAATATTCACACGGATGCCTACAGCGTCAGCCGCGCCTGTGCTACCAGCTTCCAGGCGGTGGCGAACGTCGCCGAAAGCCTGATGGCCGGCACCATTCGCGCCGGTATTGCCGGTGGGGCCGATTCCACTTCCGTGCTGCCGATTGGGGTGAGTAAAACCCTGGCGCGCACGCTGCTCGATCTCAGTAAAGCTCGCACTGCCGGGCAGAAACTAAAACTGTTTTCCCGCCTGCGCCCGCGCGATTTACTCCCTGTGCCGCCCGCCGTTGCGGAATACTCCACCGGTTTACGCATGGGCGATACCGCCGAGCAGATGGCAAAAACCTGGGGCATCAGTCGCGAGCAACAGGATGCGCAGGCGCATCGCTCTCATCAGCTTGCGGCGCAGGCCTGGGCTGAGGGTAAGCTGGCGGACGAGGTGATGACGGCTTACGTGCCGCCATACCGCGATGCGGTTGTTCAGGACAATAATATTCGCCACAACTCCTCCCTTGCCGATTACAGCAAACTGCGACCGGCGTTTGATCGCAAGCACGGCAGCGTCACAGCAGCCAACAGTACGCCGCTGACCGATGGCGCGGCGGCGGTGATCCTGATGACCGAATCCCGCGCCAGGGAACTGGGGCTGACCCCGCTTGGTTTCCTGCGCAGCTATGCGTTTACCGCCATTGGCGTTCAGCAGGACATGCTGCTCGGTCCGGCCTGGTCAACACCGCTGGCCCTTGAACGCGCCGGTATCACCCTTAACGATCTCACCTTGTTTGATATGCACGAAGCCTTTGCCGCGCAGACGCTGGCCAACCTCAAGTTGATGGCCAGTGACCAGTTCAGCCGCGATGTGCTGGGCCGCAGCCATGCCACCGGGGAAGTGGACGACAGCAAATTTAACGTACTGGGCGGCTCCATCGCCTATGGTCATCCGTTTGCCGCCACCGGTGCGCGCATGATCACCCAGACGCTGCATGAATTACGCCGCCGGGGCGGTGGTTTTGGTCTGGTGACAGCCTGCGCCGCAGGCGGACTTGGCGCGGCAATGGTCCTGGAGGCTGAATAATGGACATGACAACTGCATTTTCCCTGACCGTGCGACCGGACAATATCGCCGTGGTGACCATCGATGTGCCCGGCGAAAAAATGAATACCCTGAAGGCGGAATTTGGCGTTCAGGTGCGGGCGATTTTACGCCAGATCCGCGAAAACAAAGATCTGCGCGGCGTAGTGTTCATTTCGGCGAAAAAAGACAACTTTGTCGCTGGGGCAGACATCAACATGATCGACCGTTGCAAAACCGCCAAAGAGGCGGAAGAACTGGCTCGTCAGGGGCAACAGGTGATGGCTGATATTCATGCCCTGCCGATCCCGGTGATTGCGGCGATCCACGGTGCCTGTCTCGGCGGCGGCCTTGAGCTGGCGCTTGCCTGCCACGGGCGCGTCTGTACAGATGATGCAAAAACACAGCTTGGGCTGCCGGAAGTGCAGCTCGGCCTGTTACCCGGCTCCGGCGGTACGCAGCGGCTGCCGCGCTTGATTGGTGTCAGTACGGCGCTTGAGATGATCCTTACCGGTAAAATGCTCCGCCCGCGCCAGGCCCGCAAAGTGGGGCTGGTGGACGATGTGGTGCCGGTATCGATTTTGCTGGAAGCCGCAGCGGATCTCGCGAAAAAAGGCAAACCGACCGGGCGTCGTTTACCGGTGCGTGAACGCATCATGGCTGGCCCGCTCGGGCGCACTTTGTTGTTTCGTATGGTGGAGAAAAAGACGCAGCAGAAAACACACGGCAATTATCCGGCCGCGCCGCGCATTCTGGAGGTGGTACACACTGGGCTGGCGCAGGGTCGCAGCAGCGGCTACGAGGCAGAAGCCCGCGCCTTTGGCGAGCTGGCGATGACCCCGCAGTCCCGCGCATTACGACATATCTTTTTCACCAGCACCGACATTAAAAAAGACCCTGGCAGCGCCGTCGAACCTGCCCCCTTACGCGCGGTGGGCATTCTGGGCGGTGGGCTGATGGGCGGCGGTATTGCTTACGTCACTGCCAGTAAAGGCAAGCTGCCGGTGCGCATCAAGGATATTAAACCTGCCGGTATTAACCATGCGCTGCAATACAGCTGGCAGCAGCTTGATAAAAAAGTCCGTCGCCGCCATATGCGTCCTCAGGAGCGTGACAGCGACATGGCGCTGATCTCCGGCACCACTGATTACCGTGGTTTTGCCGGGCGTGATGTCGTCATTGAAGCGGTATTCGAAGATCTGGCATTAAAGCAGCAAATGGTGGCGGAGGTGGAGCAGCACTGCTCGCCGCAGACGATTTTTGCGTCCAACACCTCGTCGTTGCCGATTGGCGATATTGCCGCGAAAGCGGCGCGCCCGGAAAATATTATCGGTCTGCATTTCTTCAGCCCGGTGGAAAAAATGCCGCTGGTAGAGGTGATTGCCCATGCGCAAACCTCAGAGCGAACCATTGCCACCACGGTAAAACTGGCGAAAAAGCAGGGCAAAACACCGATTGTAGTGGCAGATAAAGCCGGTTTTTACGTTAACCGTATTCTGGCCCCGTACATCAACGAAGCCATGCGTTTGCTGACCGAAGGCGAACAGGTGGATCATATTGACCGCGCGTTGGTGAAATTTGGCTTCCCGGTCGGCCCAATCCAACTTTTGGATGAGGTGGGAATCGACACCGGTACTAAAATTATTCCTGTACTGGAAAGCGCGTATGGAGAACGTTTTTCTGCACCTGCAAACGTCGTTGCTGCGATTTTGAATGACGATCGCAAAGGCAGAAAAAATGGTCGTGGATTCTATCTTTACGGTGCGAAAGGGCGTACAAGCAAGAAGCATGTGGACCCGGCGATTTACCCGCTGATTGGCGCTTCAAACGGGGCAAAACTGTCGGCGGATCAGATTGCGGAACGCTGTGTGATGATGATGCTCAACGAAGCGGCGCGCTGCCTTGATGAGTCCGTGATCCGCAGCGCGCGTGATGGCGACATCGGCGCGGTGTTTGGCATCGGGTTCCCGCCGTTTTTGGGCGGTCCATTCCGTTATATGGATACGCGCGGGGTGGGGAATATCGTGGCGACGCTGGAACGCCTGGCTTCTCAGTACGGCCCACGATTTACGCCTTGTGAATCCTTGTTACAAATGGCGGCGCAGGGCGAAACGTTCTGGCCTGCTATTAACACTGATCCTGTAAGTTCAGGTCAGTAAAGGGTAAATCTGTCGTTGAATATGTCGATGGTGGTCATTTTATAAACAGTGATTGACTATACTTACGCCATTGATGTAAAACACAGCGTTTCATTCAACGAATGGATAAGGCACAATGCCCGGCCATTGTCTGTTCCGGTGTAAACATGTTGTTTCATTCGGGCGGTTCAATGCTTCTGGTTAACAAAAGCGGTGCAATATGCAAGTTTTTATCATGCGTCACGGCGACGCTGCTTTGGATGCAGCCAGTGACTCGGTTCGCCCTTTGACTTCTTGTGGCTGTGATGAGTCCCGTCAAATGGCAACCTGGCTATTAAGCCAAAAAGTGAATATCGAGCGTGTACTGGTCAGCCCGTACCTGCGTGCCGAACAGACGCTGAGCGAGGTAGGGGAGTGTATGAACCTGCCGGACGACGTGGAAATCGACGTCCTGCCAGAACTGACGCCAGGGGGGGATGTCCGTATGGTCAGCGCGTATTTGCAGACGCTGGCAAACGAAGGTGTCTCTTCAGTGATGGTGATCTCACACCTGCCGCTGGTAGGCTACCTGGTGTCGGAGCTGTGCCCGACCCTGACACCGCCGATGTTTTCTACCTCAGCGATCGCCAGCATTACGCTGGACACCGCAGGCAAAGGGGTATTTAACTGGCAAATGAGTCCCTGCAATCTGAAGATGGCGAAAGCGATCTGATCCCGCCTGACCCTGTAAAAAGAGCCGCTGATGCGGCTCTTGTTGTTTCTGGCGGCTGACCTTTTGTCGGGTGGCGCTTCGCTTACCCGACCTACAATCGTGGATTTTGTCGGGTGGCGCTTCGCTTACCCGACCTGAAATCGTAGTTTTTGTCGGGTGGCGCTTCGCTTACCCGACCTACAAATTAACGTAGGCCCGGCAAGCTCCGCGCCGCCGGGCATCCCTGTTTCTGGCACGGCCTTACGGAAGCTCTGGCGGTTGCCACTCTTCCACTTCAATCAGCACCAGCAGCGCGGCATCACCGCCGTACTCTTTCGGGGCCTGATGAAAAGCCATAACGTGCGGATGCTGCGCCAGCCACAATGGCGTTTGCTGCTTAAGAATATGCTTCCCGTGGCCGTGCATCACGCAGGCACAGAACACGTGTTCGCGGCGGCAGGCGGCGATCAGCGCGCCCAGCTCCTGCTTCGCCTGCATCTGCGTCAAACCGTGCAAATCCAGAAACAGCTCCGGGGAGTAATCACCGCGACGGATCTTCTTTAATTCAAAATGGCTGACGTCCGGACGGACATACTTTGCCGGGCCGTCGGTATTGAGCAACGGCTGAAATTCATCAGAAAAATAGTGACTGGCATCGGCCTGTTCCGATAACAGGCGCTTAACCGGCACCTCGGTTACTTTTTTCCGCAGCGGGCGGTGAACAATGGTGTCCTGCTGGATTTTGCGTGTGCCTGTCATTAACTGCCGGAACAGCGCCTGATCCTCCTCGCTTAGCGATGCTTTCTTTTTCATTTTTCGGTCTCATCTTTTATTTTCGCCAGTTTACCCGACTCCATACGGCCTGTGTTCAGGCAAAACGCATTTTTCCCCGCCGGGCTGGCGCGAGAATGCTGATTTATCGGCGTCTTCATGGCAAACTAGCCGCCGAATTTACAGCAATGCATGTCCTGGAGGATAGTGTGGATAAAATTTTTGTCGATGAAGCAGTCAGTGAGCTGCATACCATTCAGGACATGTTACGTTGGTCGGTCAGCCGATTCAGCGCGGCCAATATCTGGTATGGGCACGGCACCGATAACCCGTGGGATGAAGCTGTGCAGCTGGTGTTGCCGACGCTCTACCTGCCGCTGGATATTCCGGAAGACATGCGCAACGCGCGCCTGACCTCCAGCGAACGCCACCGCATCGTTGAGCGCGTGATCCGTCGCGTCAACGAACGTATTCCGGTGGCCTATCTCACCAATAAAGCCTGGTTCTGCGGTCACGAATTTTTTGTCGATGAACGCGTACTGGTGCCGCGCTCGCCGATTGGCGAACTGATCACCAGCCGTTTCGCGGGGCTGATCAACCACCAGCCGCAGCATATTCTCGACATGTGCACCGGCAGCGGCTGTATCGCCATTGCCTGCGCCTACGAATTCCCGGAAGCGGAAGTGGATGCCGTGGACATATCTCCGGACGCGCTGGCGGTGGCTGAGCACAACATCGAAGAGCACGGTTTGATCCACAACGTCACGCCGATCCGCTCCGATCTGTTCCGCGACCTGCCGAAGGTGCAGTATGATCTGATCGTCACCAATCCGCCGTATGTCGATGAAGAAGACATGTCGGATCTGCCGAACGAATACCGCCATGAGCCGGAACTGGGGCTTGCCTCCGGCAGTGACGGTCTTAAGCTGACACGTCGCATCCTGGCCTGTGCACCGGAATACCTGACCGATGACGGCATCCTGATTTGTGAAGTGGGCAACAGCATGGTACATCTGATGGAGCAGTACCCGGATGTGCCGTTCACCTGGCTGGAGTTTGATAACGGCGGTGATGGCGTCTTCATGTTGACCAAAGCACAACTGGTCGCTGCGCGGGAACACTTCAGCATTTATAAAGACTAAGCCGCACAACGATGCCGCGTCATTAAGCCACACATCAACACAACAACATAACGGAGCCGTGATGGCAGGAAACAGTATTGGACAACTCTTTCGCGTAACCACGTTCGGCGAGTCACACGGTCTGGCGTTGGGTTGCATTGTGGATGGCGTGCCGCCCGGCATGCCGCTGAGCGAAGCCGATCTGCAACACGATCTGGATCGCCGTCGTCCGGGAACTTCTCGCTACACCACGCAGCGTCGCGAGCCGGACCAGGTCAAAATTCTTTCCGGCGTCTTTGAAGGCGTCACCACCGGCACCAGCATTGGTCTGCTGATCGAAAACACCGATCAGCGTTCTCAGGATTACGGTGCGATTAAAGACACCTTCCGTCCGGGCCACGCCGATTATACCTACGAACAAAAATACGGCCTGCGCGACTATCGCGGCGGCGGACGCTCCTCCGCGCGCGAAACCGCCATGCGCGTGGCGGCGGGCGCCATTGCCAAGAAATACCTGGCGCAAAAATTCGGTATCGTGATCCGTGCCTGTCTGACCCAGATGGGCGATATTCCCCTTGCAATCAAAGACTGGTCGCAGGTGGAACAAAACCCGTTCTTCTGCCCGGATCCCGATAAAATCGAGGCGCTGGATGAACTGATGCGCGGCCTGAAAAAAGAGGGCGACTCCATTGGCGCGAAGATCACCGTGGTGGCCGATGGCGTTCCGGCGGGCCTTGGCGAACCGGTGTTTGATCGTCTGGATGCCGACATCGCCCACGCGCTGATGAGCATCAACGCCGTTAAAGGTGTGGAGATCGGCGAAGGGTTTGGTTCTGTGGCGCTGCGTGGCAGTCAAAACCGCGATGAAATAACGCATGCTGGTTTCCAGAGCAACCACGCCGGCGGCATTCTCGGCGGTATCAGCAGCGGGCAGCAGATCGTCGCGCACATCGCCCTGAAACCGACCTCCAGCATTACGGTGCCGGGGCGCACGATTAACCGCGCCGGTGAAGAGATCGAGATGATCACCAAAGGGCGTCACGATCCCTGCGTGGGGATCCGCGGCGTTCCGATTGCCGAAGCGATGCTCGCCATCGTGCTGATGGATCACTTCATGCGCCAGCGGGCGCAGAACGGGGACGTCACAACTACATTGCCACGCTGGTAAACATGAAAAAACGTGTCATTGCGCTGGCGGCCTTGCTCGCCAGCCAGTTCAGCCTCGCCGCCACGCCCTGGCAGAAAATTACCCATCCGGTGGCAGGCAGCCCGCAGTCTATCGGCGCCTTTTCCAATGGCTGTATCGTCGGAGCCAGCGAGCTTCCCGTGCAGTCGGATACCTACCAGGTGATGCGTACCGATCAGCGCCGCTATTTTGGTCATCCGGATCTGGTGCTGTTTATCCAGCGTCTGGGTAATCAGGTGCATAACCTGGGGCTGGGAACCCTGCTGATCGGTGATATGGGCATGCCCGCCGGGGGCCGTTTTAACGGTGGACACGCCAGCCATCAGAGCGGGCTGGATGTGGATATTTTCCTGCAACTTCCGCAAACCCGCTGGACGGCGGCGCAACTGCTGAAACCGCAAGCGCTGGATCTGGTTTCCGCCGACGGTAAACGCGTGGTGCCTTCACTATGGCAGCCGCAGATTAGCCAACTGATCAAGCTGGCGGCGGAAGATAATGACGTGACGCGTATTTTCGTCAATCCGGCCATCAAACAGCAGCTCTGTCTCGACGCCGGTACGGATCGCGACTGGCTGCGCAAAGTCCGTCCGTGGTTCCAGCATCGCGCCCATATGCACGTGCGTCTGCGCTGCCCGGCCGACAGTCTCGAATGTGAAGATCAACCGCTGCCGCCGCCAGGTGATGGCTGCGGCGCAGAATTACAAAGCTGGTTTGAACCCGCAAAACCCCCGATAACAAAGCCTGAGAAGAAGACACCGCCGCCGTTGCCGCCTTCCTGCCAGGCGCTACTGGATGAGCATGCACTCTAATGGACAACTTTATCGATCTCTTTATGGTGTCGCCGTTACTGCTGGCGGTACTGTTTTTTGTGGCATTGCTGGCGGGATTTATCGACGCGCTGGCGGGTGGGGGCGGCTTACTGACCATTCCTGCCTTGCTGGCGGCGGGAATGACGCCCGCCCAGGCTCTGGCCACCAATAAATTACAGGCTTGCGGTGGCTCTATTTCCTCCTCGCTCTATTTTGTGCGTCTGAAAGTCGTCAATCTGGCGGATCAAAAACTCAATATCCTGATGACGTTTATCGGCTCTACCTCTGGCGCGCTGCTGGTCCAGTATGTGAAGTCTGACGTGCTGCGCCAGATTTTGCCGATCTTAATCATCTGCATCGGGCTTTATTTTTTGCTGATGCCGAAACTCGGCGAAGAGGATCGTCAACGACGGCTGTACGGCCTGCCGTTTGCGTTGATTGCCGGTGGCTGCGTGGGATTTTACGACGGCTTTTTCGGGCCGGGGGCAGGATCGTTTTACGCGCTGGCCTTCGTCACGCTGTGCGGTTTCAATCTGGCGAAATCCACCGCCCACGCCAAAGTGCTGAATGCCACCTCCAACGTCGGCGGCCTGTTACTGTTTATTATTGGCGGTAAAGTGGTATGGGCCACCGGTTTCGTGATGCTTGCCGGACAGTTTCTTGGCGCGCGCATGGGCTCACGGCTGGTGCTGAGCAAAGGACAAAAACTCATTCGCCCGATGATTGTCATTGTCTCGGCGGTAATGAGCGCAAAACTGCTTTTTGATAGCCATGGACAGGAGATCCTTCACTGGTTGGGGATGAACTAATGAATACGACGCACACTTATGAGCAATTAATCGCCATTTTTGACGGCTGCTTTGCCGGTGATTTTAATACCCGTCTGATTAAAGGCGACGACGAACCGATCTATCTTCCTGCTGATGCCGACGTGCCCTATAACCGCATCGTCTTTGCCCACGGCTTTTATGCCAGCGGCTTACATGAGATTTCGCACTGGTGTATTGCCGGGAAAGCGCGTCGCGAGCAGGTGGATTTTGGCTACTGGTATTGCCCGGACGGGCGCGATGCCACGACGCAGGGGCAGTTTGAGGACGTGGAAGTGAAGCCGCAGGCGCTGGAGTGGATGTTCTGCCTCGCCGCGGGCTTCCCGTTCAATATCAGCTGCGACAACCTGAACGGCGATTTCGAACCGGATCGCATTGCTTTTCAGCGCCGGGTTCATGCTCAGGTGATGACGTATCTGGAAGAGGGCATTCCCCCGCGTCCGGCGCGTTTCATCCAGGCGCTACAGGATTATTATCATACGCCGCCGTTAACGGCAGCACAGTTTCCGTGGCCGGAAGATCTGAACTGAAGCCACGAATTAAAGAGGAAAGAAGATGATCGCGGAGTTTGAAGCACGCATTCTGGCGTTAATTGATGACATGGTAGATACGGCCGGAGACGATGAGCTGTTTGCCAGCGGTTATCTGCGTGGGCACCTGACGCTGGCCGTCGCGGAACTGGAGCATGGCGATGACCACTCCCCGGAAGCCGTGCACGCTAACGTCAGCGCCAGCCTGTCAAAAGCCATTCAGGCCGGTGAGCTTTCCCCGCGCGATCAGGCGCTGGTACTGGGCATGTGGGACACGCTGTTTACCCAGGCGAAAGGTTAACGCTTCCCCCTCACCCTGCCGTCCGACGTACGTCCTCTTCCTGCGGGAGAGGGCCGGGGTGAGGGGAAAATGCTATGCGAGGCGCGGATAGCCATCGGCAATGGCATCACCGGTAAACTGCGCCACCCAGCCTTCGGGATTATCAAAAATACGAATGGCGGTGAAATTCGGTTCTGAACCCATGTCAAACCAGTGCGGCGTGCCGGCAGGGACCGAAATCAGATCGTTTTTCTCGCACAGCACCTGATACACCTCGTTACCGATATGCAGGCAGAATAGCCCCGCCCCCTCCACGAAAAAGCGCACTTCATCTTCGCCATGCGTATGTTCATTAAGAAACTTTGCGCGTAACGCGTCTTTCTGCGGATTATCTGCACGCAGGCTGATCACATCCCAGCTCTGATAGCCCTTTTCGGCCACCAGCTTATCAATCGCCGACTGGTAGGCGTTGATCACCGTGTCGGAAGAGGGGTTGTCTCCCAGGTCGCGATCCGCCTGCCAGCGCTCGAAACGCACGCCTTTGGCGTTGAGCTGCTGCTGGATCTCAGCGGCATCGGTGCTGTGCCAGGTGTGCTGACTGGCGTCGGTATCTGAAAAAATCGTCAGGGCGCTCATGAAGGGATCTGCTCCGGATTGATAACATCAAAACGATGAACCTGGTGATGATGGCTGGCGGCATCGTCATCACCGCGAATAAGCTGCACGGTACGCAGCCCGGCCTCCGCTGCGGCATCCAGCTCCTGATGAACATCCGACAGGAACAAAATCTGCGACGGGGACAGGCCCAGCTGTTCAGCAATACTGGTATAGGAACTCACCTCGCGTTTCGCGCCGATGTGCGTATCAAAATAGCCGCTGAACAGATGAGTAATATCACCTTCGTCGCTGTAGCCAAATAACAGTTTCTGCGCGGCGACGGAGCCGGAGGAATAAACATAGAGATCAATACCCTGCGCCTTCCATTTTTCCAGCGACGGCAGCACATCCGGGTAGAGATGGCCAGTGAAGTCACCGTGCACATACCCTTCGCGCCAGATAATGCCCTGGAGCGCTTTCAGCGCCGTGGATTTGCGATCTTCATCCATAAAGCGCAACAGCGTGTCGATAAGCTCTGCCGTGGTGGCATCCGGCTGGTCAATTTCGTCACGCAGATTGTCGAGAATGGAGGAGACCGGTTCACCATATTGCTGCGCGGTGATGAACGCGGCGAGTCGCTCGCGGGCATACGGGAACAGGACATCATGCACAAAGCGAATATCGCTGGTGGTGCCTTCAATATCGGTAACTATCGCGCGGATCATTATCTCTCCAGCAGGCGGCGCTGCATTTCACATTCGAATAAGAACTCAAGACCTTCCAGGTGACGGCGAGCTTCCGCCACACTGCGTCCCCAGCAGGTTAAACCATGGCCGCGCAAGAGGAAACCATATTGCAGCGTATGATCCTGGGCGAACGCCTCAATACGGCGGGCGAGGGCGTCAATATCCTGGTCGTTATCGAAAATTGCCACCGGCACGCTGTCCAGATGGCTACGCTGTCCACTGAGGGATTTTTGCATTTCGTAGCCGTGCAGCGTCAGTAGCGTGCTTTTCTCTACTCGCGACAGCACGGTGGCGTTCACCGTGTGCACATGCAGGACGGCGTTTGCTTCCGGGAACAGGCGGTAGATCAGTGTATGCAGGCCGGTTTCCGCCGACGGTGTGCGCCCGGACGGTACGCGGTGGGTGGCGATCTCCACGCGCAGAAAATCATCGGCGGTCAGGCTGCCTTTGTCCTTGCCGGATTCACTGAGCCAGCACCAGTCAGCGTCTTCCCGTACAGACATGTTGCCGCCGGTGGCGGGGGCCCAGCCTTTTGCGCCGATCCAGTGACAGGTGTCGACGAGGGCAGAGAGTTGCAGGTTGTCGGTCATGCAGTGTCTTCCTTTATGGCCGTAGAGGATGAGCCTGGCGGCAGGAATATCGTTATGGTTTAGACGTCTAAGCGTCTTGATTGCCAAATACTAACATCGTGTTATAGTGGCAGCAACACAAGTATCACAGGCAGGCATGGACTCATGAGCAATAACCCGCTGATCCCCCAAAGCAAACTTCCCGCCCTTGGCACCACCATCTTTTCGCAAATGAGCGCACTGGCCCAGCAGTATCAGGCGATCAACCTGTCGCAAGGCTTCCCGGATTACGACGGCCCGCACTATTTACAGGCGCGACTGGCGCATCACGTGGCGCAGGGGGCGAATCAGTACGCACCGATGACCGGGGTTCAGGCATTGCGGGAGGCGATTGCCGATAAAACCGACGCGCTTTATGGCTATAAGCCGGATGCGGACAGCGACGTGACGGTGACTGCCGGGGCTACCGAAGCGCTGTATGCCGCTATTACCGCGCTGGTGCGCCACGGCGATGAGGTGATTTGCTTTGATCCGAGCTATGACAGCTACGCACCTGCGGTGGAGCTGTCCGGCGGGGTGTTAAAACGTATTGCCTTACAGCCGCCGCATTTTCGCGTCGACTGGCAGGCGTTCGCGGGGCTGCTGAGCGATAAAACCCGGCTGGTGATCCTAAATACGCCGCATAACCCGTCGGCGACCGTCTGGGAAAAAGCGGATTTTGCCGCCCTGTGGGACGCCATTGCCGGGCAGGAAATTTACGTGATCAGCGATGAAGTCTATGAGCATATCTGCTTTGCTGCCGGGGGCCACGCCAGCGTACTGGCTCATCCGCAGTTACGTTCACGCGCCGTGGCAGTATCATCCTTCGGTAAAACCTATCATATGACCGGCTGGAAAGTGGGCTACTGTGTCGCCCCGGCAGCCATCAGCGCTGAACTGCGCAAAGTGCATCAGTATCTGACCTTTTCGGTCAATACTCCGGCGCAGCTGGCGCTGGCTGACATGCTGCGTGAAGCGCCAGAGCATTATCGCGAGCTGCCTGCCTTCTATCAGCAAAAGCGCGATCTGCTGGTGGACGCCCTGAGTCATAGCCGACTGGAGATTTTGCCCTGCGAAGGCACCTATTTCCTGCTGGCGGATTACAGCGCCATTTCCGATCTGGATGATGTCAGCTTCTGCCAGTGGCTGACGAAAGAGGCGGGCGTAGCCGCCATTCCGTTATCGGTATTTTGCGCCGATCCCTTTCCGCACAAGCTGATCCGCCTGTGCTTTGCCAAGCAGAGTCAGACCCTGCTCGACGCTGCAGCGCGTCTATGTAAGCTGTAGCTACTCCACGGTCCAGGCACTGGAAAATCGACGGCCGGCAAACATCTCCAGCAGGCCGTTGATTTGCTTCAGGCGCAGCACTTCGTCGTCGTCCATTCCCAGTTCTTTACCGATCTGTGCATCGTCCCAGCCCTGCTGCGCCAGTTCACGTACGATCTCTGACATTTCCTGGATTTGATGCCGCCCGCGGGCGCGATTGTGGCGGATAGTCGCCGCCATACGCTCGGATTTGCGGGTTTTTGACGCGCGCAGACAGGTTACAGGAAGATAGCCCTTCAACTGCTTTCGCAGCGTTGGTTTGCTCTTTCCCAGCTCATGCCGGTGAAAGCCGTCGATAATCTCATAGTGATGAACGCTATTACGGATGACGACCACTGGCTGGGTAAAGCCATCCAGCTCAAGGGATTTCAGCAGCAGACGTTTTTCCGGCGGTGCCACGTTGTTAGGGTTGTAGTTATTTGGCTCGATAGCCTCGTGCTTGATCCACAGCACGCAGTCTATCGGTTGTTCGCGAAATGGACTCAGCTCATGCAGTGCCAGACGGAAAGCGTTGATAGCGTCGATGCGATCGTCTTCCGCGACTGAGGACAGGTAATCCTTTAGTTCATTGATTATTCGTTGCCGCATAAAATCCCCCACTCCTTGCGTTTGTTTTTCATCCGTTCGTTATAGCGATGGTAGCTGCTGGTTTTTGTCGGGCTGAATGACAAAGCACGACACCAGTAGTCATTATTGAGTAACACTTTGCAGATACGCCGCCAGGACGGAATATCCTTCGCGCCAATGTCGCCCTCCTGGCTGTCCGGTATATCTTTCATGCCCCGTTTTTCATACCAGCGGAGGTAGACGGCGATTTTATTGCGATAATGTTCGGCGGTAGAGGCGGGCATACTGTCGAGGATAAAGAGTGCATAAGATCGCCAGCTGTGGCCTTCGGGTTTAGGCATTTTTCGATGCCCATAAAACTGATTATCCTGCCCGGCGTACAGGCCGCCGCTTTGCGCCCCGCTAACCCGTTCACACATACGCGCCCAGGATTGGGGCTCCAGCACGTGATACAGCCACAGCCCCTGACGCTGCTCCGGGCCGAACGGTTCGCAGATGCGCATATAGCGTAACGGCACGCCCGCTTTGTGCATCAGGTCGTACAGCGGGTTATAAGCGGCTTTCGATTTCGCAAACCAGGTCCAGATGTCGGCGGTTTTCCAGTCGTAAATCGGATAGACATACCAGCTGTTGCCGCGCTGGGTGCGGGTGGTCCAGGGTTTATCATCGGCAAAACGCTGCTTGCGTGAGGACGCGATGGCCAGAAAGCGCGTGTAAGATTCATCCGCTCGAATGCCAATCATCATGGCGGCAGGGCGTTGCTGTGAAAACCAGTCAGCAAAGAGCCAGACAAAGCTTTCGAAGGTCATTCCCTGCTGATAAAACGGAAAATAGTCAGGGTCGGTAATGGCGCAGGCGGGCGGCTGCCGGACCCAGGCTTTTCCTGGCTGCCAGCATTGCCATTCAGGCTCAAATTGCGACAACGCATTTTGGGTGGTCAGCGGCAGGGCAATCCACCAGAACGTATCAATGACGTCCTGATACTCTTCACGCATTCGATTAATATGATTTATGGTAAAGGCGAACTGCGCTTCCCAGTCGATAAATAATACATGGATTTTTTTATTTAACTGCCGTGCAAGCTGCGCGGTAAGGTGCAGCATGACGGTTGAATCTTTTCCACCAGAAAAAGAAACGCAAACGCGGGGGAGATTTTCTAGCGTCCAGCGTATTCGCACCACGCTGGCTTCAAGTACGTTTTCCGGTAATACAATCTTCTTTATAGACATGATTTTTAATCCAGCAATATAGACAATGATTAAAAGCGTGCGTCTGGATGGGCAGAAAGTTTCTGCAAAGGAAAGATATTCTGTTGGCTGACGGCATGCTCGTCAATGTTGTTAGTGTAAGTAATAGCTGCAATTTTTCTTGCGTAGAGAGGAAGATAACAACGAGACTTACGCATCGTCGTTAATAAAAAAGAAGGGGGTTACCGCTCAGAATCAATGCATTCCATAAGTTGCGCGAATATAGTGCTACTCATTGAGGACCGATTATACATCATGAAAATTTCAATCGGGGGTAATGTCACCCCTATCTCGATCAATTTCAGATTGAGTGAGTGCTCGTAATACTTAAATGATTGCATTGTGGCAATACCTATTAAATCAGTATGGCTAATCATATTAAGAATGGAAATATTTGAATCACTATGGAATAAAATTTTGCGTTGCGGTAAGGCCTTATCGATGGAGGTGAAAAGCTCTTTTGAACCATGCGCCACCGTGGAGAAGGCGGTAAAGCCTTCTTCCAAAAGACTATTAAGGCTAGTGTCGTTGTTTACGCGTGGATGTGCTTTACTACAAATCAACACCAGTGGTTCTGTCCTGTAAAGGGAACAGACAATAGAATGACTGGTAACAGGAAGCAGAGACAGGACGAGATCGGCTTTACGATAGTTCAGCAGATCTTCCGCCGTTTCCGGAGCGAGAAAACTATCGTGATGCACAATGTTGTACTGAGCATTTTCACGTAAACGTTTAATTAAATGGATCATGCCATTGGAAATCAATATTTGTGGACTATAGATCACAATGGTCTTTAGCAGATCGCTACTATTCATTACGTTAATAGTATTCTCAAGGTCATTGAGATTTTTTTCCAGGTGCGCATGGAGGTTTATGCCCACTGTCGTAGGCGTAACCCCTTTCCCGGAGCGAACAAATAGCGGATCGCTGAGCTGCGCACGCAGGCGCTGTAGCGACTGACTGACGGCAGAGGGCGTAATGAATAAAGTTTCAGCCGCCTTGCTGATACTTTGATGTTGATAAATACTCTCAAAAATCACCAGCAGATTGAGATCGAACTTTTTGAGATCATAAAGATTAGCCATTAGGTCATCCTGATTTATTGACTATGATTTATTTATCTGATGATTGTTTAACGATAGTAAAGAAACAAATAAGTACAATCCTTTGTAAATACCAAACCTCTTTATGTTTGACTAGATGAATATATCATGAAAACCGATATTTGAAAGAGACGCCATAAAATAAGTTGAGAGCCGTAAACTGTGGCCCTCATCTGAATACCGTATTGTTACCGGGGGAGCCTCATTCTTCGCCCATAATCACCTTAAGCTTTTGCTCATCCGGCAGGCCGACGACCTGTTGCAGCACATTGTTTTTATTCATGTAGTAAATAGCAGGCGTGGCGCTCGCGCCCAGGTTATCCATCAGCCGCTGATGCATATTTAGCGAGCGGGCTGCCTTATCGGTCGGTTTCGCCGGTACGTTAAGCGTTATTTTGCCGCCTGACTGCTCATAATCATGCCAGGTTTTTGCCGGATCGGCGGAGGTCATTATCGCGGCGGCGGTCGCCGGGCTTTCCGGTTTGATCACCCCTACCAGCAGGGTGCGCAGCTGCACTTTCCCGGCATCCACCCACGGACGTGACTGCTGCCAGAACTGGTGGCAATACGGGCAGAAGGGATCGGCAAAGACGTACACCACGCGAGGCGCGTCTTTTTTGCCATCCAGGATCCAGTCCGCTTTTTCCATTTGTTGCCAGAGATCGCGCCCGGCAGGGGCGTAAATTTCTTTCTCAATCAGGTTTTCGCTGAGATTGGCACCCGCGCTGTCGTACATGTACCCTGAAATGGCATGTTTACCGTCCGGCGTCACATAAATCGTTACGCCCATATCCTGATATTTTCCCAGATACCCCTTCATGCCGCCGGGGGCATCAAACGGCTTAATGATAGTGATACCTTGCTTTTCAATCGCTTTAACCGCATCCGGCAGGTCTTCCGCATGCGCGAAAACAGGTAAAAGGGTCATCAGGACTACACGCTTTAACATATCAGGGCCTTGAAAAGTAACGGTAAAAGTGAGTTTTACGCTGCAGCGAGGCAGGTTGTTAGATATTGCCTATTGAGTTGATAACGTAAACGCATTAGCCGTGGCCGTAAAACTTGCGTAACGTAGCCCTCAACGAAACCACGGAGGAAGTATAGATGTCCTTAATTAATACCAAAATCAAACCTTTTAAAAACCAGGCGTTCAAAAACGGCGAATTCATCGAAGTTACCGAGAAAGATACCGAAGGCCGCTGGAGCGTATTCTTCTTCTATCCGGCTGATTTCACCTTCGTTTGCCCGACTGAACTGGGTGACGTTGCGGATCATTACGAAGAACTGCAGAAACTGGGCGTAGACGTGTACTCCGTTTCTACTGACACCCACTTCACCCACAAAGCGTGGCACAGCAGCTCCGAAACCATCGCAAAAATCAAATACGCGATGATCGGCGACCCGACTGGCGCACTGACCCGTAACTTCGAAAACATGCGTGAAGACGAAGGCCTGGCTGACCGTGGCACCTTCATCGTTGACCCGCAGGGTATCATCCAGGCAATCGAAGTGACTGCTGAAGGCATTGGCCGTGACGCCTCTGACCTGCTGCGTAAAATCAAAGCCGCGCAGTACGTTGCTTCCCACCCAGGCGAAGTGTGCCCGGCTAAGTGGAAAGAAGGCGAAGCGACTCTGGCTCCGTCCCTGGACCTGGTTGGCAAGATTTAAGTCTGCAAAGCCCGGCGGCGCTGCGCTTGCACGGGCCTACTCTACGTAGGCCGGGTAAACGAAGTGCCACCCGGCAATCAACGGGTGCAGCTTTGCACCCGTTTTCCCCCAACACCATGATTCAAGTTGCATTCAGGCAGCCCGGACAAGGCAGCTTGCATGATGATGTTTTTTAGCAGGAGATTAACAATGCTCGACACCACAATGAAAACCCAGCTTAAGGCCTACCTTGAGCGTCTGACCAAACCTGTTGAGTTGACTGCCACGCTGGATGACAGCGCTAAATCGGCGGAAATCAGGGAACTGCTGACCGAAATCGCGGAACTGTCCGACAAAGTGACTTTTGTTGAAGACAACACGCTGGCGGTGCGCAAGCCGTCGTTCCGTATTGCCAACCCAGGATCGGATCAAGGGCCGCGTTTTGCTGGCTCGCCGCTGGGTCACGAATTTACCTCGCTGGTGCTGGCCTTGCTGTGGACCGGCGGCCACCCGTCAAAAGAAGCGCAATCTCTGCTGGAGCAGATCCGCGACATCGACGGCGATTTCGAATTTGAAACTTACTATTCGTTGACCTGCCACAACTGCCCGGACGTGGTACAGGCGCTGAACCTGATGGCGGTGCTGAACCCACGCATTAAACATACGGCGATTGATGGCGGTGCGTTCCAGAATGAAATCACCGATCGTAACGTGATGGGCGTTCCGGCCGTATATATGAACGGTAAAGAGTTCGGTCAGGGGCGTATGACGCTGACCGAAATCGTTGCCAAAGTGGACACCGGTGCCGAAAAACGCGCCGCCGATGAGCTGAACAAACGTGACGCCTACGACGTGCTGATCGTCGGTTCCGGCCCGGCGGGGGCAGCAGCGGCCGTGTACTCTGCACGTAAAGGCATCCGTACCGGCCTGATGGGTGAGCGTTTCGGCGGTCAGGTGCTCGATACGGTAGATATTGAAAACTATATCTCTGTGCCGAAAACCGAAGGTCAGAAGCTGGCGGGCGCACTGAAAGCGCACGTTGACGACTACGATGTGGATGTTATCGACACGCAAAGCGCCACTAAACTGACGCCAGCGTCAGAAGAAGGCGGTCTGCATCAGATCGAAACTGCCTCCGGTGCCGTGCTGAAAGCACACAGCGTAATCATCGCGACCGGCGCAAAATGGCGCAACATGAACGTGCCGGGCGAAGAACAGTATCGTACCAAAGGCGTGACCTATTGCCCGCACTGTGACGGCCCGCTGTTTAAAGGCAAGCGCGTGGCGGTGATCGGCGGCGGTAACTCCGGCGTGGAAGCGGCCATTGACCTGGCAGGTATTGTTGAGCACGTGACGCTGCTGGAATTTGCGCCAGAGATGAAAGCGGATCAGGTATTGCAGAATAAAGTTCGCAGCCTGCCAAACGTCGACATTATTCTGAATGCGCAGACCACCGAAGTGAAAGGCGACGGCACAAAAGTGACCGGTCTTGAGTATCGTGCCCGTGTGAGCGGCGATACGCACCAGCTGGCGCTGTCGGGCATCTTCGTACAAATTGGTCTGCTGCCGAACACTAACTGGCTGGAAGGCGCTGTCGAGCGCAATCGTATGGGCGAAATCATCATTGATGCCAAATGCGAAACCAGCGTGAAAGGCGTGTTTGCGGCGGGTGACTGTACTACCGTGCCATACAAACAGATTATTATTGCCACCGGGGAAGGGGCCAAAGCGTCGCTCAGTGCCTTTGATCACCTGATCCGTACGAAAGCATAATCAGAACGTAAGACACACCTGCAACAAAAGGCCCGGCGGCGTCAGCTACCGGGCCTTTGTTTTTTTAACGTACCACCAGCACAGGCACATGCGCATGGCTGACGATGCTTGAGGCGTTGGAGCCGAGTAAGTGGGTAGTCATTGACGGATTGCGCGAACCGATCACCACCACATCCGCCTGCAGTTCTTCCGCCAGCTCATTCACCACATCCCGTACGCTGCCGACGCGTACGTAAGTTTTCAGCCGCTCAGGCGGCAGTGAAAAATGGCTGAGCAGGGTTTGCAGGCGCGCTTCGGCTTCCTGCATAACATGCTCTTCAAAGCGGCGAATATCTGCGGCAAAACGGTATAAGCTCAGATGCGCCGAGCCGGGAACCACGTGCAGCAGATGGATAATACCGTCAGACTGGGCCAGAAATTCGGCGTGACGGATGGCCTTTTCACTCAGCTCCATGTCAAAAACATCGACCGGCATAATGATGGAATGATACATAAGTGCGTCTCCCTGTTGTTTGCCTGCGCCTATTCAACCATAACTCACCCACAGTTTTTGTAAGGTTTGTCATGCATCCTGTAAAAGTCAGGCGTAACCAGGAGGGGAGTGTGACGAAGGAAGAGAAGCCGGAAAGAGGATGCACAGGCATCCTCTGCAAGACAAAGCGCGGGGCTTAATCAGAAGAGTTAGCGATTGAATTCACCGGCCGCTTCAGGCTGCCAGAGGATCTCAATCACTTCAAGGTGGGTGGACGCGCCGCCGGGCAATTCCCACTGGATGCTGTCACCGGCGCGCAGGCCCAGCAATGCGGCACCCACCGGGGCGAGCACGGATAACTGCTGCGCGCTGTCGGTCATTTGCGACGGGTAAACCAGCGTACGTACGCGGGTTTCACCGGTGGTGAGATCGCGAAACTTCACTTCACTGTTCATGGTGACTACATTGGCCGGCATCGCTTCCGGGGCGCACATCTGCGCGCGATCCAGTTCCGCAGTCAGCGCGCTGGCAACGGGCAGCCCGGCATAAGGCGCCTGCTCCAGCAGCCGATCAATGCGCTCGGCGTCAATTTCATTAATGATAATGGCAGGTCTGGACATTTCTTACTCCATGTCGTTCCCGGTGATATTCACCGAATTAATCCAAAGAAAAACCCTCACCGTCAGACGGCGAGGGTTTAGCACATCCGATGATACTCATTCTTGCCCGATCATTGAAGTGATATAGCTCACACCCGCGTTTTTCCGCCCCGGTTTTTTGAGCATCATCGCCTTCCTGCCACGCCGCATTCGCTAAGATAACAGACGGATTTTTAGCGGAGTGCCCATGTCAGCGAATCCCTTACCCGCCGATCAGCAGTTCTTTGCCGACCTGCTTAGTGGTCTGGTACTTAACCCTCAGCGGCTGGGCCGCGTCTGGTTTGCTGACGCGGCACCCGGCGGCAACGTCCCGGAATGGCCACAACTGGAGATCGTGCTGCGCGGCGAATACGGCGCGCTAAGTGAAGGCGAAATGCGCTTTATCCCGGCGCGGGCCGCCATCAGCCCGCCGGGCGAAAAACCGGCGATGGTATTAAGCCTGTTATTTGCTCCGGCGTGGCTTGGGCTGACCTTTCACGACAGCCGAGGGCGGCAGCCGCTGCGCAACCTCAAATTACCCCATCCGCAGCGCGGCGAAGGGGAGGCGATGCTGATGGCGCTGACGCACCTTGCCCGTACGCCGCAGGATCAGGCGATCATCCAGCCGCTGGTGTTTAGCCTGCTGCATTTGTGCCGGAAGGTGGTCAACAGCCTGCCGGGTCACACCGTGCCACGGGCGGATTTTCTCTATCAAAGCCTGTGCAACTGGATCGAAGATCACTACGCCTCACCGCTGACGCGCGAGAGCGTCGCCGCGCTGTTTAACATTACGCCGAATCATCTGTCGCGGCTGTTTTCGCAACAGGGCACCATGAGTTTTGTGGACTATGTACGCCGGGTACGCATGGCGAAAGCGCGGATGATGTTGCAGAAATACCACCTGCCGATAAGCGAAGTGGCGGGGCGCTGCGGATTTCGCGACAGCGATTATTTCTGTCGCGTGTTCCGGCGTCAGTTTGGGCTGACGCCGGGCGAATACCGGACGCGTTTCCAGTAAGGTTACAGTTCCAGCTCCGCCTGCAATAGCGTCAGAATGGCTGGCGCGTCCTCAGCGGCAAACAGCGCCTCGCGAAACGCGGTATTCATCAGTTTGCGGGCCAGCTGCGAGAACACCTTCACGTGACTGATACCTTCGCTCTCGCCGAGAGTCAGCATAATCACTATCTCTACCTCGCCCCCATCCGCGCCCCAGGTGATGGGCTGCGGCAGACGGGCAATACTGACGCTCGAGTGACGTACCCAGGGGGATTTGGTATGCGGGATCGCCACGCCAAAGCCGATGGCGGTAGAGACAATATCTTCCCGTTGCCAGACATCCTCCTCCAGCGCCTGCGGCGCATCGGTACGCCCGTGCAGCGCCAGATTGCCGCACAAATATTGGATCACCTGTTCGCGGGAGGTGAGCGGTTCGCCGTAACAAATGGTTTCCAGCGCCAGCAGCGGGCGCGGTGCTTCATGGACCAGCACATTATTTAACGCCTGTTCTATTTCGTCGGCGCTGCGGCACTCGCAGGCACGGTTTGCCAGCTCACGACAGGCTGCCTGATCCAGCTGGCGCACCAGCGCTTTCACCGGTGCGATACGCGGCCCGCTCATACTGAGTTCATCCAGCTCCAGCCCCAACAGCAGCGGCAGATAACGGCTTTCACCGCCCAGCTCGCCACAAATACCGACCCGTTTATGGTGACGGTGGGCGGTGGTGACAATCTGGCGTAGCATGCGTAAAAACGACGGCGTGATCGGGTTATATAACGCTGAGACACGCGGATTATTGCGATCCACCGCGTACAGATACTGCGTCATGTCGTTCGAGCCGATGCTGAAGAAATCCACCTCCTCGCAAAAGTGATCGATGATAAAACAGACCGACGGCACTTCAACCATGATGCCCAGCGGCAGAGTGGGGGCCATGCGCAGCCCCTCCGCTTTCAGTGCGGCGCGCACGGTAGCGAGCAGGTTTTTTACCCACAGGATCTGATCGAGGCTGTGCACCATCGGGATCATCAGCTGGGCATTGCCGAAGGCGCTGGCGCGCAGAATAGCGCGTAGCTGCGTGCGAAACAGATCGGCAAACTCGGCATAAATGCGCACTGCGCGATAGCCGAGGAACGGATTTTCCTCGTGGGGGATCGAAAGGTAAGGGATAGGCTTATCGCCGCCGATGTCCATGGTGCGGAAAATTACCGGCTGCTCGCCCGCGCTGACCAGCACCTGCTGATAAGCTTCGAACTGCTCTTGCTCGTCCGGGGCGCTGTCGCGATCCATAAACAGCATTTCCGTTCTGAACAGGCCGACGCCCTGCGCCCCACTGGCAAAGGCGGCGGGTGCCTCCAGCGCGCTGCCAATATTAGCGGCAATATCAATAGCGTGACCGTCGCGCGTGATCGCCGGCAGCCCGGCATCATTAATTTGCTGCTGGTGGCGCTTTAACGCCAGCTTTTGCGCCAGTGCATAATAGCCGTTCACCGCCTCGTCCGGGTTTATCACCAGTACGCCGCACTCGCCGTCGAGGGTACAGGCTGCGCCCTCATGCTGGCTGAGGGAGGCGGGTGGCAGGCCGCTTAATACCGGAATGGCATGCGCACGGGCGAGGATCAGCGTGTGCGAGGTGCGGCCGGTTTTTTCCAGCACCATCCCGGTTAAGTAGCGCAAATTGAGGCCGAGGAACTGGCTGGGGGTGACATCCTCCGCGACCAGAATCGTCGGCTGGTTTAGCGTCAGGCTGTTGCCCTGCCGTACCTCCGGCCAGGTGATATGCAGCAACTGTTCGCTGATGTCGCGAATATCGCTGACCCGCTCGCGCAGATAGTCACTGGCAGACGCCGCCAGTTTGGCGCATACCTGCTCCATATTGCTGATGATCGCCTGCGCCAGTCCCTGACGCTGCTCACTTATCAGGCGGCGGATATTACCGCTGAATTCGCTATCCTGGATCAGCGACAGATGGGCGCTGAGGATGGTTTTGCTCTCGCCATCCAGCGTCTGTAACTGCCCGTTGAGCTGTTCCGCCAGCGCCGCCAGACTGTGCTCCAGCCGCGCGTTATCTTCCGCGCGGGCGGGTAGCTGTCGATACCGATCCAGATTATCGTGCTGCCAGATTGTCAGGCGGCCTGTGCCGATGCCGCCCGCCAGTACGGTGGCGTGAAGGAGCGTGGGATTGAGGCGTGCCAGCGAGCGGGGCAACGGCGAGGCGGTGGGAGCGGCCTCCGGCGGCGGCAGGCTGTCGCTGTCAATAAACTGGTGTTCAAGATAGTGTTCCAGCACACGACGAGCCGCGTCTTCATCGCTGCCGTTAATTTCCAGCTGGCAGCTGTCGTTAAACAGCGTGCCGGTGCTCACCAGCGCCAGTGAACTTTTGGCATCGGCCTGGGTATTAAGCCGCAGATTGATAAAGCGAATATCACTGTGCCAGGCGGCGCACTGCTCTTTCAGCGCCCAGGCGGGACGCGCATGCAGACCGTTAGGCAATGGGCAGTAAAAAGGGATGGTTAACATAGATGACTCCCTGAAATAACCTTACCTGAAATCCGTCAGGTCGCTGACCGCCGCAGCGGTAAAGGTGTTGATCAGCGCGACCAGCAGGCGATGGGTTTCCTGAAGATCGGCCAGATCGGCAATTGAGGCCGCGCAGTGGCCGTGGCGGGTGGGCGGCCCCAGTACAATGGTCGGTACACCGGTGCCTGCGAGATGTACCGCGCCGCCATCGGTGCCGCCGTTACTGAACATATCCTTTTGCAGCGCAATGCCATGCTCGCGCGCTACCTCCAGCACCTGGGCTGCGAGTTTTGGCGGCGCGATCATAGATTTATCGTAAAGCACCAGCATTGGCCCTTTGCCGATCTGCCGGTTATTGGCACTGCTGAAATCAAAATTACTCCCCCAGCAGGCGGTATCGAGCACAATCGCCACATCCGGCTGCACGGCCCGCGCCGAGGTCTGCCCGCCGCGCAGGCCAACTTCTTCGCTGGAACTGGCGACCAGCCAGACTTCACAGGGCAGCGGCCTGTCGTGCAGCTCGCTTAACAGCGACAGCAACAGCCAGCAGCCGAGACGATCGTCAAACGCTTTGCCCATCACGCGGCGGTTTGGCAGCAGCTGAAATGTGCTGTCAAAGGTGACGCGATCGCCGGGGGCAATGCCTGCGTCGATCGCCTCCTGCTGGCTGCTCGCGCCCATGTCAACGCGCAGATTCTCACCCTGCGCGTCACCGTCCAGCAGGCCGTGAATTTTTTGTCCGTCGCGCGTGGTGATACGTACCGGCTGAAGGGTACGCGCGTTCAGGCGCACGTTGCCGATGGGCAATACGGCGATGGCGCCTTCCCGGCTGATGCTGCGTACCATAAAGCCCACTTCATCCATGTGAGCGTAGATCATGACTTTAGGTCCGTCGCTTTTATTCAGCCGGATCAGCACCGAACCCAGCCCGTCAAACTGGACTGTCTTGCCGTGCTTTTCCGCTTCGTGAAGGATAATCGCGCGTACTTCCTGCTCGGCGGCGGCAATGGCATCAGCTTCACTCAGTGCTTTCAGTAACGCCACATCCATCAGCATTCTCCCGTCAGTTGCAGCGCCGTTGGCTGGCGATACAACACGTCATTCCCGCTGTCGGTGACCAGCACCATATCTTCGATGCGCACGCCGCCTTCACCCGGCAGGTAAATGCCCGGTTCGACGGTCAGCACCATGCCCGGCTGCAAGGGCGTGGCGTCACCAGGGGCGAAGCGCGGATTTTCATGAACATCGATGCCGACGGCGTGCCCGGTGTTATGCCCGAAGTTATCGCCAAAACCTGCATCAGCGATGACCCGCCGCGCGGCGGCATCCACCTCCCGGCACAGTACGCCGGGGCGGATGGCGCTAATGGCCGCCCGCTGCGCGCGTAAGACAGTCTGATAGATGTCGTAAAGCGGCGTCTGGTCCGCCGGCGTAGCGCGTCCGGCGACAAGGAAGGTCCTCGTCATATCCGAACAGTATCCCTGGTACTGGCAGCCGAAATCGAGGGTGACGAACTCCCCTGCGACAATAACTTTTTCCGAGGCTTTACCGTGCGGCAGCGCGCCGCGTGCGCCGCTGGCCACGATGGTGTCAAACGAAGGCTTTTCTGCACCCTGTTGTCTCATATACCACTCCAGCTCCGCAGCCACCTCCCGTTCGCGCATACCGGGCGCGATAAAGCGGCGAATGTGGGCGGCGCTGGCATCCGCAATGCGGCAGGCTTCGCGGATCAGCGCGATTTCCGGCGCGGTTTTTATCTGCCGTAATGGATCGAGGGACACGCTGACCAGCCTGGCATTGAACCCCTCGCGCCACTGATTACCGGTCTGCCAACTGACGTGCTCGCCTTCAAAACCAAGGGTGGTGAGGTTTTCCGCCGCCAGCAGACGGTTAACCTGTAGCGGCATGCTTTGCGTGGCATCCAGCAGATGCAGCTGGTAGCCCTTCACCCGGTTAGCGATGTCGGCAAAGTAGCGAAAATCCACCAGAATATGCGCCTGTTGACGGGTGATCAGCACATAGCCTGAGCCGGTCGCAATACCCAGATGCGGCAGCTTATTTTGCCGGGAGGCGATCAGTACCGCATCCAGCGCATTTTCCGCCAGCCAGTTCCGCAGGCGATCAAGCAGTGTCATGGTGGTCATCCTTATGGTTACAGACTGTCGATCAGCAGTTTTCCGCGGCGATACAGCATATTACGCGAGACGATCACCAGCAGGGCGGTGATCACCGCGCCCAGCAAGATACCGAACATATAGACGCCCAGATTGGTCACCAGCGGCCAGGCCCAGATCGCCGATTCGGGGAACCACTGCACCGCGCCAAGCCACACAGCGGTAGTGGAGCCGACGATGGCGCCGATCATATAGGACGGAATGGCGGTGAGCGGGCTTTCCAGCGCAAAGGGGATCGCGCCTTCGCTGATACCCATAAACGCCAGGAACATCGCGGTTTTGCCCTGCGGATAAAGCTGGGCGCTGAACAGGCGTTTACCGGTCAGACGGCGGTCAAGCAGCGTGGCAAGGCCGAGGCCAATCGACGGAATGACAATGGCGATGGAGCGGGCGGTCACCGGCAAAACATGATCGGTGGTAAAGCTGAAAGCGACAAATCCGGCGGCTTTATTGATCGGCCCGCCGAGATCGATGGCCGTCGCGGCGGAAATGCCGATGGCATACATCAGCACGCCTTTTTCCCCGGCGGCGGTCAGCAGGGTGCGGATGCCGCCGTTGATCCAGCCGCCAAACGGCGTGATCACGTAATACATCGCCAGCATGACGAAGATCGCCGACAGGATGGGCAGCAGAAAGGTGGTTTTAAACGCCAGCAGATAATCCGGCATACGAAAGGTCTGGTTCATCCACTTCACCAGATAGCCCGCGGCAATGGAGATAATCAGCGCACCGATAAAGGTCGACGGCACCGGCGCGGTGGTCACCCACTGCAACGCCGTCGGATCAAAGCTGAGCAGCTGCGTGGGCTGGGTGGACATCAGCCCACCGATAAACCCTGCCGGAAACGCCAGTTTGCCGCCGATGGAGTTGGCCACAAAGGCGGCGAACATCGGGATCGCAAAGCCAAACAGCACGCCGCCAAAGGACTGCGCCAGCCACGCAAATTTCAGCAGCGAAAGATTAAAGCCGGTGAACTGCCCGGAATTCAGGGCATCCATGATGCCGGTATCGGCGGGAATATCCAGCCAGCTGTAAGCGATAAGTTGTGAAAACGCGAGGATAACGCCGCCCATAATGAGCGTTGGCACCATGCGTGAAATGCCGGACATAATATGTTGCGGTAACTCACCCCAAAAGCGACGACGGGTGGCCACAGTGTTGTTCGCCACGGTTGCCGCCCCGGAAGGGCTGGCGACCACGGTCGCGCTGCGTTTTTTAATGGCCATGGGCTGATCCTTAGAGAGGGATTATTGTTCTGCGGCGATCATGTCTTCGATTTCTTTCAGCGTTCCGGCGGCATTTTTGATGGCGTCCTGGAGCGTGATTTCGTACACATCGCGGGATTCAAAACGTTCGTTATCTTCCGGTGTGATGGCGATGGCATGAATGATGATGGTCGCCTCGGCAATGTCCTGGGCGGTGAGGCGATTCTGAATGCCGTCCGCCCCCTGGGTTTCGATTTTGACGTCGTAACCTGCGGCTTTCGCGGCGTCTTCCAGCGCCTGGGCCGCCATAAAAGTATGGGCAAGCCCCATAGGGCAGGCGCACAGCGCGATGAGTTTTTTGGTCATGATGAACTCCGTTAGTGAAGGACTGAAAGGGATTATGGTGGTGGTTTTGCAGGCGGGTTACCGGATAAATAATGCATTGACTGGATTTTTGATGCGCAGAGGGCGAAGTGTGACGAGCATCGCGAACAGGGATTTGTCAGAGACAGGAGGCGTTAACAGGAAAAGGGGGAGGTGATGGCGCAGGGTAGTGGTCACGCTGCGCCGTGAAGATACGAAAGATTAACCAGCGATGCCGGGCACGAGAATTTCCGTGGCGACGATCACCACAATCAGGCCAACCAGTACCGGCACAGAGGTGCGTTTTACCACTTCGAACGGCGAGATTTTTGCCATCCCGGCAACGGCAACCACGACGCCGGAAACCGGTGAAATGGTGCGGCCAAGGTTTGAGGCCTGCAGCATCGGAATAGACAGGTAGGCCGGGTTAATGCCCGCTTCATGAGCCAGTTTGGGGATCATCTCCACAAAGGCATAGAAAGGTGCGTTACCGGAACCGGTGGTCATGGCGGCCAGCATGGTGAGGATCACCAGCACCAGCATCAAAATAATGCTCGCGGAACCGAACGAGGTGGCAATGGAAATCAGGCTCTGGATGAAGCCAATAGTGCTCAGGCCCTGAGCGAAAACGCCTGCGGCAACCAGCAGGATCACCACGCCAGCAAAGGCGTCGGCCATGCCGCGGTATGCCACTTCAAGACCGGAAAAGACTTTTTGCGTATTAAAGCCGCGCAGGAATTCCAGAATGGCGGACAGCAACATACAGATCACAAGGATGGTGATGATGTGCAGTTCCGGGCCCCATTTACCGTCAAAAATCAGCACGCCGACAATCGGCGTAAACGGCAGGATGGCGTAGAACGACGGTGCGGTGGTGACAATGTCGTTCACATCCAGCATTTCCGCGGTGATGTTCTCTTTTTTATCCAGGTAACGCTGCCAGAAAAAGTGCGCGATCGCCATGCAGATAATGGCGGCAATAGAAATAGGCAATGTGGTCTTAAACGCAAAATCAATCAGCGGCATTTCTGCGGCTTTCGCTGCCAGCACCACATCGCCGGAGGTGGGGGAGAGAATAATGGCCGCCGGTGAGGCGCAGATTGCCGCCGCTGCGCCACGACTGATACCCACGTTGACCATCACCGGGAACAGCGTCGCCATCAGCAGTACGCCAAGACCGGTGGCGGAAGAGACGGCCAGCGACATCAGGCAGGCCACAAAATAAGCGGCAATCATCAGTACGTAGGGAGAGTTGATATAGCGCAGCGGTTTGGATGCCAGCTTGACCACCATATCGTTGGCGCCAATATGCGTCATATAAGCCGCGAAACCGCACAGCATCATGATCATCATACCGAGGTCGCCGCCACGGCTCATCAACAGGATTTTAATGTATTCGACAATGTCAGTGGCGTTATAGCCCGTGCTGGTGGCACTGGCAGGCAGAACCTTATGGCCCATCAGGGCGCTAATGATCAGCAGCGTCAGGCCGCCGACAAACAGCACGCCCGTCGCGGAATAGCCCTTAATGATGTAGCGCGCCACGCCGACTATCACCACAATCCCGATCAGCAGTTCAATAAACGTAAACATGGTATCCCCGGAGAGACAGAACGCGGCAAAAGCATTCTGTGAAAAATAAGTGAGTGGAAAAACAAAGACGCAATGTGCCGAATTAATGGGCAAAAGTTGCTGATTAAAATCAATAAACTGATGAGTAAAATGGCTTCTTTTACCTTTCCCCGTTTCACTGATCGAGAACAGGTGCTACGGATCCGCATAAGCAAATGTAGTTAACGAAAATTCTGGTAAGAGGAGATACAGGCTTCTGCTTATTTTCCCTTGTTTTGGAAGGTGCTGTTATTTATTTTCGAGGTTGGCCGTAAAACGGAGGGAATATATTCGGGTGGGATTTTGGTAGGTTCATAAAATGTAATGATAATGACGTGATAATTAGCATCGCCAGGTCAGACATTTTCACACGTCGGGAGGTACTGGACGCGAGGTGGAAAGGCGCAGAGTGGTAGCCCGCAGCGCAGCGACGGAAAATCGCTTTCTTATTTCACCGCGCACCAGGATAAATTTATATGGCCTGAATACTCGCTATGCCGGAATGTGTTTCTATAGTAAGTACATTCTGATAACAAATGGCTGTCAGGCTTTTCTGATTCGGACCTTCCTCATGTTGTTAAGCTTTCATTAAGATAATCTATGCCACCATAAACGTTGATACATAATAGTGGTAATGAGAACGTGTCCTTTTTAAATAAATATGTTTGGCTAGTATTATTCTTATTGACGCAGACAGCGACCGCGGGGAGTTCCGTAAAATCATGGCTCAATACCTTTAGCGATAACGTTGGGCAGACCTGGCAGGCACCGGAGCACTATGATTTATATGTTCCGGCCATCACCTGGCATGCGCGCTTTGCCTACGATAAAGAAAAAACCGATCGGTATAATGAACGTCCGTGGGGCGCGGGTTTTGGTCAGTCCCGCTGGGATGAGCAGGGTAACTGGCATGGTCTTTATCTGATGGCGTTCAAAGATTCGTATAACAAATGGGAGCCCATCGGCGGCTACGGCTGGGAGAAAACCTGGCGTCCGCTGGCTGATGATAAATTCCATATGGGACTTGGTTTTACGGCAGGCGCTACGGCGCGCGATAACTGGAAGTACATCCCGGTGCCGGTTATTCTGCCGCTGGCGTCGGTGGGTTATGGCCCGGCGACGTTTCAGATGACATACATTCCAGGGACCTATAATAATGGCAATGTCTACTTCGCCTGGATGCGTTTTCAGTTTTAACGGCGGTATTTTCTCCAGTAAAAAGAAGCGCATTCTTTGCGCGTGATGCAAAAGGGGATAACCCCGCAGGGGCGCAAAAGTTCGCGACATTTATCACTTTTTCGCAAATCTCGACTGGACAAAACCCACGACAATTGTTGTACTGATACCCGACACAGCATTTGTGTCGTATTTTCATGTAAAGGTAATTTAGATGTCTAAGATTAAAGGTAACGTTAAGTGGTTTAATGAGTCCAAAGGATTCGGTTTCATTACTCCGGAAGATGGCAGCAAAGATGTGTTCGTACACTTCTCTGCAATCCAGAGCAATGGTTTCAAAACCCTCGCTGAAGGTCAGCGTGTAGAGTTTGAAATCACTAACGGTGCCAAAGGCCCTTCTGCTGCTAACGTAATGCCTATCTAAGTTAGCGATAAGACAGAATTCAAAAACCCGCTGAGAAGCGGGTTTTTTTTCGTCCGTCGTCAGACGCTCAGTGAGCGTTAACGGATGAAAAGATCCAGAACGCCAGCGCGGTCATAGCAAAAGAGCCACACAGGTTCAGCGCCATATTCAAAAATGCCCAGCCAAAACGACCATCCTGCAACAGGAACACCACTTCTGCCGAAAAGGTGGAAAAGGTGGTCAACCCGCCGCAAAAGCCGGTGGTGATCAGTAGCTTCCACAGCGGGTCGATATGCGTCATACGATTAAACCACGCCAGCCCTGCGCCAATTATAAAGGCGCCGATCAGGTTCGCGGTCAGCGTACCAAGGGGAATGATCTGGTGGGCAGGATTCAGACGCAGACTCAGAAACCAGCGCAGAACGCTGCCGGTTCCACCGCCAATAAATACCGCCAAAAGAAGTTGTCCCACAGCCTTTTTCCGCTATTTGATTTGTCAGGGGAATGAGTGTAATGCTGTCAGAATGATATGACTATCGTAAAAATGTGAGGAAAGGCTATGCGGGTAGCAGCGGGGCAGTTTGCGGTGACGCCACAGTGGGAAACTAATGCGCAAACCTGTGTTGAGTTAATGGCACAGGCCGCGGAGCAGCAAGCCCGATTACTGGTGCTGCCGGAGGCCTTGCTGGCGCGCAGCGATGAGGATCCTGCCCTGTCGGTGAAATCTGCACAGCCGCTGGAGGGGAACTTTTTGACGTGTCTGCTGCGCGAAAGCCGCAGCAATAACATGACCACCGTGCTGACGGTTCATGTACCATCGACGTCAGGCAGGGCGGTGAATACGCTTGTGGTGATCCGCGACGGCGAGATTATCGCTCACTACGCCAAACTGCATCTCTATGACGCCTTTAACATGCAGGAGTCGGCGCAGGTGGATGCCGGTAATGCCATCCCTCAGCTGATAGAAATTGACGGCATGAATGTCGGACTGATGACCTGCTACGATTTGCGCTTCCCGGAGCTGGCACTGACGCTGGCATTACAGGGTGCCGATGTGCTGGTGTTGCCCGCCGCCTGGGTGCGTGGCCCGCTGAAAGAGCAACACTGGGCAACGCTGCTGTCGGCCCGCGCGCTGGATACCACCTGCTATCTGGTTGCCGCCGGTGAGTGTGGTAACAGGAATATCGGGCAAAGTCGTATTATCGATCCGCAAGGGGTGACGCTGGCCGCCGCAGCAGAAGAGCCGCAGTTGATTTTTGCGGAGTTAACGGCAGCGCGTATAATGCAGACACGCGAAAAACTGCCGGTGCTAAAAAATCGACGGTTTGCGCCTCCGCAATTAATGTGATGTTTTTTTAAACAACACTTGATTCACCTTGTTACAGATTGCTATTGTGTGCGCGCGTCAAATGACCGTTAATAACGTCAGGTTTTAGGACGCATTTCGCAGCCTGTTTTATGAAAGAAGGTATTTATGGGTGAGATTAGTATTACCAAACTGCTGGTTGTGGCCGCACTGGTTGTGCTGCTGTTTGGTACCAAAAAGTTACGTACGCTCGGCGGTGACCTGGGCGCAGCCATCAAAGGCTTCAAAAAAGCCATGAACGATGATGACGCCAGCGCGAAGAAAACCGTAGACGGTGACATCACCGCAGAGAAACTCACTCACAAAGAGTGATAGCAATGCCTCAGGCTTGCAAAAAAACCGGCTTATCAGGCCGGTTTTTTTATGCACATCTGTAAGCAAGTATGTCGTGCTTACTTCACTTCCAGACCTTTCGCCTGCATATCGGCGTGGTAGGACGAGCGAACAAACGGGCCACAGGCGGCATGGGTAAAGCCCATCGCCAGCGCTTCGGCTTTCATCTCGTCGAATTCATCCGGGCTGACGTAGCGCTGCACTGGCAGGTGATGGCGGCTTGGCTGGAGATACTGGCCCAGCGTCAGCATGGTGACGCCGTGGCGACGCAGATCGCGCATCACTTCAATGATTTCAGCGTTGGTTTCACCCAGCCCGACCATCAGGCCGGATTTTGTTGGGATCTCCGGGTGCGCTTCTTTAAAACGCTCCAGCAGCTTCAGCGACCAGTTGTAGTCTGCGCCAGGGCGAACCTGACGGTAAACACGCGGCACGTTTTCCAGGTTGTGGTTAAACACGTCCGGCGGGGTGGCGGTCAAAATATCCAGCGCACGATCCATACGGCCACGGAAATCGGGAACCAGCGTCTCAATTTTGATGGTCGGGTTTTTCTCGCGGATTGCGCTGATGCAGTCGGCAAAGTGCTGTGCGCCGCCATCACGCAGATCGTCGCGATCCACGGAGGTGATCACCACATAACGCAGTGCCATGTCAGCGATGGTCTGCGCCAGTTTATTGGGTTCATTCGCATCAGGGGCGACCGGACGACCATGAGCAACGTCACAGAACGGGCAACGGCGGGTACAAATCGCGCCGAGGATCATAAAGGTGGCGGTGCCGTGGTTGAAACACTCCGCAAGGTTCGGGCACGAGGCCTCTTCGCAGACAGAGTGCAGGCCGTTTTTGCGCATAGCCGCTTTGATACCCTGGATACGGGTGGAGTCTGCCGGGAGTTTGATTTTCATCCACTCCGGTTTTCTTAACAGGGCTTCACGCTCTGTTACCACGTTTTTGACCGGGATAAGAGCCATCTTATCGGCGTCGCGGTATTTAACACCGCGTTCCATCACAATGGGTTTACTCATAGCGTGCGTGTTCCAGTTGCGAATAACGAAGGAAAACTTTTCAATTCAAGGGAATGTTGTATTTATCAACTATTTTTGAATTAGCTGCGCCGCAGTATACCATTGATAAGGGTGATAAAGCAGCCTGACGGCCCGGCAAATTGTAAAATAGTTGTTGAATTGTGCCATTGCTGCCGGGGCACCGGGCTGTGAGGTGAGGATAACTATCCCGTCAGAATGAACGGGATATGACATTGATAACATTCTCCAGCACCGGGTCCCGCATACTCAACTTGTTGTAATAGAGCGAAATTTCGATGTACTCGTTGCTGATTGCTGGGAAATCGATCTCCTGCAACGGCCAACAGGCGCTGAATAAGGTGAACAACCGGGATGGCATTAAGCCCAGCAGATCACTGTTGCCGATGAGTGCGGCAATAGTAAACATATTGTAACTGCTGAAGCTGACCTGACGCTCCGGAAACAGCTCCTGTACGCGCTGACGCAGGACGCTGAGATTCTGCCCTTCCAGCATCAGCATCGTATGTTCGTACTGGCGCAGCGCCGCTTCCGTAATGGGCTGTTTTAAGCAAGGATGACCCTTACGGCACATCAATACCAGCCGGTCTGAATAGAGCACATGCTGATTGAGAGCACGGGTGCTTGGCAGATGGGTGTCAATAATGAGATCGGTCTGGAACTGGCTAAGCTGGCTCTCACCGTCGTTAATCGGAATATTGCGCAACAGCAGATGTGGCGTCTGTTCTTTAATGGCCTGATAAATCGTCGGGATCACCAGCGCGCCAAGTGAGGGCGGGGTACCCAGCGTAATAGTGCGCTGTTTATCATAGCTGCCGGTGAGATCCAGCGCCCCCAGAATCGACTCCAGGCCCAGGCTGATATATTCGTGTAAATGGGTCGCATAGGCCGTGGGTGTTACCCCCTGGCCTTTACGGATAAACAGAGGATCAGGAAAGATAGTGCGGAGTTTCTGAATCGACTGGCTGATGGCCGAAGGGGTGAGGTTAAGCACTTTCGCGGCGTTAACTATCCCTTTATGAACGTATACAGCCTCAAAAATGGTCAATAAATTAAGATCTATATTGCGCAATGTGCGGAAGATCTGCGGTTTTTCGTCCTCGGGACGCTCTGTTATTCGATTTTCCGACGGGTCATTATAATCCACGCGTAAACTCCGAACTTATTCATGGGATGAATATAATATGATCAATTAGTATGATGATTATAAGCGTGCTAGACCGGCACTCATCCACAAATGAATGCCTTACGCTTTTGATATACATGCTGACCCCAGATGAAATGGTCAGCCTGTAAAATATATTAGACGTTAATATGTTGATGCGGGGGATTATTTAGTAAATTTAGGAAATTAGCGACCAGCCGCGGGCCAGTATTATCGGTAGTGGCGTCGGGAGCCCACTGGCTTAATTGCGCCATTTCCATTCCCGCATAACCGCAGGGATTAATACGCTGGAAAGGGGCAAGATCCATCGCGATATTTAATGCCAGTCCATGAAATGAGCAGCCTTTGCGAATGCGCAGCCCCAGCGAGCAGATTTTCTTCCCGCCCACATACACACCCGGCGCGTCCGCGCGGGGATAAGCCTCGATATTCGACTCCGCCAGCGTGTTTACCACCGTTTGCTCAAGCAGGGTCACCAGCTCACGGACGCCCAGCTTGCGGCGTTTGAGGTTTAATAACACATACATCACCTGCTGGCCCGGCCCGTGATAGGTCACCTGGCCACCGCGATCGCTTTGGATCACCGGAATATCGCCCGGCATTAACACGTGCTCAGCTTTGCCGGCCTGGCCTTGCGTAAACACGGGATGATGTTCCACCAGCCAGATTTCGTCAGGCGTAGTGTCGTCGCGGGTATCGGTGAAGTCATGCATTGCCAGGGAGACTGGCTCGTAAGGTTGTAAACCCAGATGGCGGATAAGGATCGTATCCTGAAGCAAAACAGCATCTCCGGAGAGAGGGAAGAGTGGCAGGAGTATATCACAATGACGTGTTACCTGAGAGGTCAGGTAACACGCCGATCAGTTACAGCACCATACGCACGATGTCGATATTGCCGAGCTCTTCGTACAGCGTTTCAACCTGCTCAATATGCGTCGCAGTGATAGTGATAGAGACCGAGTGGTAATTGCCTTTGCTGCTCGGTTTTACCTGCGGAGAGTAGTCACCAGGCGCATGGCGCTGTACCACTTCCACCACCTGATCAACCAGCTCCGGTTTCGCCTGACCCATTACTTTGTAAGTAAAGGGAGTCGGGAATTCAAGCAGTTCGTTAAGTTTGGTTTTCATGTCAGCTCCGGCGTTACAGAAAAGAACAACTCCCGCCACGGGGCGGGAGTTTTATTGATGCATAGTATATGGGGATGAAATTCAGACTTTCAAGTGCTGAATTTTTAACCAAACCAGTGGTGGAACATCAGCTTAATATAATCAATGATTTTGCCGAAGAAATTGCCTTCGGGAATTTCCTGCAGCACGACCAGCGGACGCTGTTCAATGGTTTTACCATCAAGCTGGAAGTTAATGGTGCCGACCACCTGATTTTTTTGCAGCGGCGCGTGCAGTTCGGTGCTGGTCAGCACGTAGCTGGCTTTTAGATCCTTCATGCGGCCACGGGGAATCGTCAGATAAACATCTTTATCCACGCCGAGAGAGGCGCGATCGCTGTCGCCAAACCACGCTGGTTCAGAGGCGAACTCTTTACCCGCTTTGATAGGGTTGACGGTTTCAAAGAAACGGAATCCCCAGGTGAGCAGTTTTTTACTTTCTGCTTCACGGCCTTTAAAGGTACGCCCGCCCATCACGGCAGAAATCAGGCGCATCTGGCCTTCTGTTGCCGAGGCCACCAGGTTATAGCCCGCTTTGTCAGTATGACCGGTTTTAATGCCGTCAACGTTCAGGCTGTTATCCCACAGCAGGCCGTTACGGTTGGTCTGACGGATGCCGTTAAAGGTGAACTCTTTTTCTTTATAGATGGTGTATTCGTTCGGGACATCACGGATCAGCGCCTGGCCGATCAGCGCCATATCGCGCGCGGAGCTGTACTGCCCCTCCGCATCCAGACCGTGTACCGTCTCAAAATGGGAGTTTTTCAGACCCAGCGCGTTCACGTAGCTGTTCATCAGGCCCACAAACGCATCCTGGCTGCCGGCGGCAAAATCGGCCATCGCCACGCAGGCGTCGTTACCGGATTGCAGGTTAATCCCGCGTATCAACTGTGATACCGGCACCTGCATGCCAGGCTTCAGGAACATCAGCGAGGAGCCTTTGAACACCGGGTTACCGGTCGCCCAGGCATCATTGTTGATGGTTACCAGGTCCGTTTCCTTGAACTTACCGGCTTTCATGGCCTGGCCGATGACGTAGCTGGTCATCATTTTGGTCAGGCTTGCCGGATCGCGGCGGGCATCAGCATTTTGCTCAGCCAGCACTTTACCGGAGTTGTAATCGATCAGGATGTAAGACTCGGCATCGATCTGCGGCACGCCGGGGATCATGGTTTTGATGTTCAGGTCATCGGCATGGGCAGCAGACAGGGTTGCGGCTGTCAGCGCGGTGGTGAGCGCCAGGCGCTTCACGAAACGAACGGAAAAAGTGGTCTTCATGGTCAGAACAGCGACATCCGTGATGGAGTGAAAAAAAGTGCCTTACTATAGCAAAAGCTATAATGGCAGGCATCCGACTTTCCGCATGATTTGTGAATGAAACTTACACAAACTGACAAAGTAAGATGCCTTGTGTGTTATTTACTGCGCGCTGGCAATAAACGATTGCAGCTGTGCTTCGCTTTGTAAGCGAGACTGTAACGCACTGGCGTCAGCCTTGCTGCCAAACGGCCCTAACTGAATACGCCATACTGCGCCGTTTTGCACAACACGACCCGGCACGGAAAACTGCTGCGCCAGGCGCTGCTGATACTGCTGGGCGCGCGTCTGATCGCTGACCGCGCCTACCTGCACAACATAGCCGCTGGCGGCACCCGCGGTGGCGGGTGCCGGGACGTTACCCTGGACCGAGCCGGGCGCGGTAACCGGCGCGGCAGGCGTCACCGCCGTGGCAGCCGGTGCAGGGGCGGGCGTTGCAGCAACCGGCTCTGTCGGTGTGGCGGGCGGTTCATTACCTTCCAGCACCCCGTTAGCGAGGGTGGTCGGCGCGCCAAGGAAACCGCCACTGCTGACCGGAGCGCCCATGGCGTTATCGCTTTTCAGCGTGTCGTTGCTGATCGGCTGCACGTCGGCCTGCGGTTGTGCCGGCTCCGGGATACTGGTCGCGCTGCCCATTCCGCCGGTCAGATCAGGACGTGCCGGCAGAGCGTAGGTCTGTTTCGCCACCGTCGTACAGGCGGTGCCTGGCCCGGACATCGTACCATCCTGTGCCACGATAATCGGATCGATGCGCACTTTGGTGTTATTCGAATTGTTCAACCGGTCTGCGGCGGCGCGGGAGAGCGAAATCACGCGATCGTTGCCGTAAGGCCCGCGATCGTTGATGCGCACCACGATCATGCGGCCGTTTGCCAGGTTGGTGATCCGCGCATAGCTCGGCACCGGCAGCGTCGGGTGCGCGGCGGTAAGTTGCATCGGATCAAAGGCTTCGCCGGATGCGGTCAGGTTGCTGCCCGGTTCGGCATCATAAATGGCCGCCAGACCCGCCTGACTGAAGCGTGACGGATCCTGGACGATTTTGTAACGCTTGCCATCGCGCTCGTAATCCTGATTCACGGCAGGGTTGAGTGACTCATAGCGTGGCTCAGCCCCGCCGATCTCAACAACCGGGCCGTTACACACCGCAGGCTGCGGCGCAACGGGGGCGGGTTGTTGCTGAGTGTCACTTGTACATGCTGCCAGTAATCCTGTTGCTATGCAGACTGCAAGCCATTGCTTACGCATTGCGCACCTCTTATACGCTTTTTGACAACATTTTCCGGTGGGTATGAATGGACATCACAATACCAAACCCGGCCATGAGTACGATGAGAGCGGAGCCTCCGTAACTGACCAGCGGCAGCGGAACGCCCACCACCGGCAGAATACCGCTCACCATACCAATATTTACGAAGACATAAACAAACAAAATGAGCATTAAGCCACCGGCCATCACACGGCCAAAGGTGGTCTGCGCGCGGGCGGCAATATACAGCCCACGAATGATCAGCAGGAGATAGAGCGCCAGCAGCACCAGGAAGCCGACCAGCCCCAGCTCTTCCGCCACCACCGCAAAGATAAAGTCCGTATGGCGTTCGGGCAGGAATTCCAGCTGCGACTGCGTGCCGTGCAGCCAGCCTTTACCCCTTAGCCCGCCGGAGCCAATCGCAATTTTCGACTGAATAATATGATAGCCTGCCCCCAGCGGATCGGTTTCCGGATCGAGCAGCATCATGACGCGCTGTCGCTGATAATCATGCATCAGGAAGAACCACAGGATCGGGATAAAGGCCGCCAGCAGCAGCGCCGCGATGCCAATCAGACGCCAGCTCAGACCGGAAAGAAACAGCACGAACAGCCCGGAGAGCGCCACGAGGATCGAGGTTCCCAGATCCGGCTGCGCCGCCACCAGCAGCGTCGGCATAAAGATCAGCACCAGCGCAATGGCGGTATTTTTCAGGGACGGCGGGCAAACGTCGCGGTTGATAAAGCGCGCTACCATCAGCGGCACGGCGATTTTGGCGATCTCCGACGGCTGAAAACGCACGATCCCCAGATCCAGCCAGCGCTGCGCGCCTTTTGAAATCGCACCAAAGGCGTCTACTGCCACCAGTAAAATGACGCAGAAAATATAGAGATAGGGCGCCCAGCCTTCATACACGCGCGGCGGGATTTGTGCCATCACCACCATGACCACCAGACCCATAGCGATCTGCCCGATCTTGCGTTCGGTCATGCCAATATCCTGGCCGCTGGCGCTCCAGATCACCAGCGCGCTGTAGGTCAGCAGGGCCAGAATAATCAGCAGTAGCGTCGGGTCGATATGGATTTTATCCCAGAACGATTTCTTGTTCGGATTATCCGTCATGATTATTGGTCCTCTGCTGCCGCGGTTGCCGGGTTTTCAGCAGGCAATTCGGTATTGTTATCGCCCAGCATTATGTGGTCGAGGATCTGGCGCATGATGGTACCGACCGCAGGGCCGGCGCCGCCGTTCTCCAGAATAATCGCCACCGCGACCTGGGGGTTATCGTACGGCGCAAAGGCCGTCATCAGTTTGTGGTCACGCAGACGTTCAGCAATTTTGTGCGCGTTATAGGTTTCATTCGCCTTCAGGCCGAAGACCTGCGCGGTACCGGATTTTGCCGCCACTTTGTACGGAGCATTGGCGAAGTACTTATGTCCGGTGCCGTTGGGGCGGTTCGCCACGCCATACATACCGTCTTTGGCGATTTCCCAGTAACCGGAATGAATATCGCCTACCGGCGGCTGTTCCGGCTGTTTCCACGGCACCTGCTGACCATTTTCCAGCGTACTCATTAACAGATGCGGGACTTTGACCACGCCGTCGTTAATCAGGATCATCATTGCTTTGTTCATCTGGATCGGCGTCGCTGTCCAGTAACCCTGGCCGATTCCCACCGGAATGGTATCACCCTGATACCACGGTTTTTTAAAGCGCTTCAGCTTCCATTCGCGGGTCGGCATATTGCCGGAACGCTCTTCAGAGAGATCAATACCGGTATATTTGCCGTAGCCGAACTTGCTCATCCACTCGGACAGGCGGTCGATACCCATGTCATAGGCGACCTGATAAAAGAAGGTATCCGCGGATTCTTCCAGCGATTTAGTGATGTTCAGATGACCATGGCCCCACTTTTTCCAGTCGCGATAACGCTTCTCGGAGCCAGGCAGCTGCCACCAGCCGGGGTCAAACAGGCTGGTATTGCGGGTGATCACCCCTGCACTTAGGGCGGATACCGCCACATAAGGTTTAACCGTCGATGCCGGGGGATACACGCCCTGGGTGGCACGGTTGACCAGCGGGGTATTCGGATCATTAAGCAGTGCGCTGTAATCTTTGCTGGAGATGCCGTCGACGAATAAATTCGGGTTATAGCTCGGCATGGAAACCAGCGCCAGAATGCCACCGGTGCGTGGATCGGTCACTACCACTGCCGCACGACTGCCTGCCAGCAGGGTTTCGATATAGCTCTGTAACTTCAGATCCAGCGTCAGGGTGATGTCATGCCCGGCCTGCGGCGGCACTTCCTTGAGCTGGCGGATCACGCGGCCACGGTTGTTCACCTCAACCTCTTCGTAACCGGTTTGCCCGTGCAAAACGTCTTCGTAATAACGTTCGATACCCTGTTTACCGATGTCATGAGTCGCGGCGTAGTTAGCCAGCTTGCCGTCTTTATCGAGGCGCTTGACATCGCTGTCGTTGATTTTGGACACATAGCCAATCACATGAGTGAGGGCAGATCCATAGGGGTAATAGCGGCGTTTATAACCTTTGACTTCGACGCCAGGAAAACGGTACTGGTTAACGGCAAAGCGCGCGACCTGCACTTCCGAGAGGTTTGATTTCACCGGGATAGAGGTAAAGCGGTGCGAGCGGGCGCGCTCTTTTTTAAAGTTGGCGATGTCTTCATCGGTCAGATCGACGACGCCACGCAGCGCATCCAGCGTCTGCTGCACGTTATCGACTTTTTCCGGCATCATCTCCACCTGATAAATGGTGCGGTTGAGCGCCAGGGGGATGCCATTACGATCGTAAATAATGCCGCGACTGGGGGCGATAGGCACCAGTTTTATGCGGTTTTCGTTAGAGCGCGTCTGGTAGTCGGTATGACGGACAATTTGCAGATTATAAAGGTTGGCGATCAGGACACCAGAAAGCAGCAAAATCCCCGTAAAGGCGACCACTGCCCGGCGCACGAACAGCGCGGACTCAGCCGTATAATCGCGAAAAGAATTCTGTAATTTCATCCGCTGCGTAATCTACCTGGTCTCATTACTCTCGGTGATAAGGATGGTTGGTAGTAATGCTCCATGCACGATAGAGACTTTCAGCCACCAGGACCCGAACCAGCGGGTGGGGGAGCGTCAGTGCAGAGAGGGACCAACTTTGTTCAGCTGCCGCTTTACAGGCGGGGGATAACCCTTCTGGCCCGCCGATAAGCAAGCTGACGTCGCGGCCGTCCTGCTTCCAGCGTTCCAGTTCATGAGCCAGTTGCGGCGTATCCCAGGGTCTGCCTGGAATATCGAGGGTGACAATGCGGTTTTTGCCAGCCGCAGCCAGCATTAACTCACCCTCTTTATCGAGAATGCGTTTGATATCGGCGTTCTTACCGCGTTTTCCGGCCGGAATTTCAACCAGCTCGAACGGCATGTCCTTCGGAAAACGACGCAGATATTCAGTAAAGCCGGTTTGTACCCAGTCCGGCATTTTGGTGCCGACGGCGACCAGTTGCAGCTTCACGCATTAACTCCAGAGTTTTTCCAGCTCGTACAGCGCGCGGCTCTCTGCCTGCATGACGTGAACAATCACATCACCTAAATCGACCACCACCCAGTCGGCGACGTTTTCACCTTCCACACCCAGCGGCAGCATGCCCGCTTTGCGCGATTCCTGCACCACGTGGTCGGCAATGGACATCACATGGCGGCTGGAGGTGCCGGTGCAAATAATCATGCAGTCAGTGATACTGGACTTACCCTGAACGTCAATTTTTACGATGTCCTGGCCTTTCAGGTCATCAATTTTGTCGATAACAAAATCCTGGAGTGCTTTACCCTGCAAGTGTTCCCCCTGGGAGCGTACATATAGTCATTAATGAAGGTATGACAGTATAACTGAACTGTCATTCTGGCGGGACACATGCCGCCAGTAAGATTTTTGAAAGTGGGCTATCATCCCACCCACGGCAGGAGATTGCATCGCCATTTTTGTAAAACAATTTCTGTAAGATTTTGCATGGCGGGGCAAGTCCGGCAGCGGAGGATAACAGCCTTGCCGGGCGTGTCAATCATGGAATGACGCGCTGGACGATTATCCGGCGCCTGGTTGCCAGGCCGAACGGCTGTTTAGCACGCTCAGGGTGGCAAAATCCTCATTACAATCGATAGCGCGCCACGCCCCCCTGTTCAACGCGGAAATGCCACAGCGAGGCAGCAGGCATCTTTAGCCGCGTGGCGGTGCAGAGTGAAGAAGAAAACAATCGGTTGACCGCCCCGTTGCGGGCGGTGCTTAACGATACAGACCCTGCTCTGTGATGTAATCCAGCACGCTTTCCGGCAGCAAATCGTCGCAGGCTTCGCCGCGGGACAGCCGCTCGCGGATCAGCGTGGCGGAGATATTCAGCCACGGCGTTTCCGCGAGGAAAATCTTTCCGGCGGGCAGGGCATGCAGATCGTCGATACGGTGCGTCAGATGCTGCTCCAGCCACTGCTGATGTGTCTCGTCCGCCATCTGCTGCGGATAGCCGGGACGACGGCAGACCAGTAAATGGCAGTTATCGAGGATGGTTTCATAGCGATGCCAGGTCGGGAAAGAGAGCAGGGAATCCTGACCGATAATAAAAGCCAGCGGCCGCGTCGGGCCTTGTTCTTCGCGCCACGCCTGCAGGGTCTGCGATGACCAGGAGGGCGTGTCGCGTTGCAGTTCCCGCTCATCCAGCGTAAACAGCGGCTTATCGGCAATGGCCCGCTGGATCATCGTCTTACGTTGCAGTGCACTGGCTTCCGGCTGCGGGCGATGCGGCGGCACGTTATTCGGCATGATAATGACGCGCGACAGACCGATCAGGTTCGCCAGCGCTTCCACGGGCTTAAGATGCCCGTAATGAACCGGATCGAAGGTGCCGCCAAACAGTGCCTGTAACTGATTCATCTCAACCATCTATAAAAATATCGGCCAGTGCTTTATGACAGAGTAGCAGAGAAAGCCCTTCCAGCTCCGCCCAGACCGATTGTCCGTAGTCCTGCTTCACCGTTAATTCGGTGCGCGAGAGCAGATGGACCGCATGACGCAACTGCTCATTACTGAGCCGGTTCAGCGCGTCGGTAGTCACCGCGCGGCGGTTCTGCCAGACACGATGTTTATCAAATAACGTACGCAACGGCGTGCTGGCCGACTGACGCTTTAACGTCACCAGCAGCAGCAGTTCCCGTTGCAGCGTCCGCAGCAGGATCACCGGCTCGCAGCCTTCAAGCCGCAACTGCTGGAGAATATGCAGCGCACGTTTGCTCTTCCCGGCGAGCAGCGTATCCACCCAGTGAAACGGCGTAAAGTGCGCCGCGTCATTCACCGCCTGTTCTACGCGCGGCAGCGTCAGTTTGCCGTCAGGCCACAGCAGCGCCAGACGATCCAGTGCCTGCGCCAGCGCCAGCAGGTTGCCTTCGTAGCAATAGCAGAGCAGCTGGCTGGCGGCGTCATCAAGCTGAAGATTATGCTGTTTGGCGCGGTTCGCTACCCAGCGGGGCAGCTGCGCCTGCTCCGGCGTCTGACAGGTGACCGTAACTGAACGATCCGCCAGCGCGGTAAACCACGCGGCATTTTCCTGCGCTTTGGTCAGTTTGTTGCCCCGCACCATTAGCAGCAGATCGTCATGCAGCAGGCTGACCAGCGTGGCGAGCTGTTCATTGATGGCGGCGTTGGGGCCGTTGTCGGGAAGCTGTAATAGCAGCGTCTGACGGCTGGCAAACAGGCTCATGGCCTGGCACAGCGAAAAGAGGGTAGACCAGTCGGTGCTGGCATCAATGGTTACGCTGTGATGTTCATCAAATCCCTGGGCGACCGCCGCAGCGCGCACCAGATCCTGACTTTCCTGCAATAACAGCGGATCATTACCAAGTAGCAGATACGCCGCGCGCAGCCCTTCATTGAGCTGCGCGCGGAGTTGTTCAGGGTACAGCTTCAGCATCAGTTACCTAAAGATGTTGGGGCACTGGGCGCCACATCAGGCGTTGTGACGACCACATCGGCATCTTTGCTGGCGGCAGGCACGCTCGGCAGCTTACGGATCAGCTGTTCCGCCGCCTTGTCGTACATTTCCTGGATGATGATGGATTGCTCGGCATCTTTTGCCAGCGCATTTTGCGGGTTATCGAAGAAAGAACGATAAACCTTGGTGTTCAGCGGATAAATACCCTGACCTGGGATCATCACCGTTGCCGATACGCTCATCACCATCTGATATTCCGCCGTGCGTCCATTCTGGAAAATCGAGGCCGTATCCTTCGTCACCGTGGCTCCGCCAAGACGCAGTGACGGAATGTCCTGACGCGTCGAGTCTTTATCGGCTACTTCAACACCGTTAAGACGCAACTGAGTACGTACCGCCCGGCTTAACGGACCATAAGGATCCCCGGAATCGAAAATGATGGTTTTCATTTCGGCAGGAACCTGGGTGGAATTCCGTAAATGCCAGCCGCATCCGGCGGTGACGAGCACCGCCAGAGAAAGTAATACTGTTGCCAGATATCGCACGCTTCCTCCCGCGCTTAGCCAACGACCAGATTGAGCAGTTTGCCCGGAACATAAATCACTTTACGCACGGTAACGCCCTCAAGATATTTCGCGACCAGATGTTCCTGACCCGCGCGTTCGCGAACCTGTTGTTCAGTCACATCGACAGGTACGGTAATTTTACCGCGGACTTTGCCGTTGACCTGCACAACCACTAAGGTGGAATCTTCCACCATCGCGTTTTCGTCAGCCTGCGGCCACGGCGCATTATCAATATCGCCTTCGCCATGCAGTTCCTGCCACAGCGTGAAGCAGGCGTGCGGCGTGAACGGGTTCAGCATACGCACCACTGCCAGCAGTGCTTCCTGCATCAGAGCGCGATCCTGCTCGCCGTCCAGCGGCGCTTTCGCCAGCTTGTTCATCAGTTCCATAATAGCCGCAATTGCGGTATTGAAGGTCTGACGGCGACCAATATCATCGGTCACTTTAGCAATGGTTTTATGCACATCACGACGCAGCGCTTTCTGATCGTCGCTCAGGCTTGCCACATCCAGCGGAGCAACCTCACCCTGTGAGGTATGCTCGTATACCAGTTTCCAGACGCGTTTCAGGAAGCGGTTCGCACCTTCCACGCCGGATTCCTGCCATTCCAGCGTCATGTCTGCCGGAGAGGCGAACATCATAAACAGACGTACGGTGTCCGCGCCATAACGTTCAACCATTTCCTGCGGGTCGATACCGTTGTTTTTCGACTTGGACATTTTGCTCATGCCGGTATACACCAGCTCATGACCGTCGGCGTCTTTCGCTTTCACGATACGGCCTTTCTCGTCGCGCTCAACGATGGCGTCTTTTGGAGAAACCCAGTTACGCTCGCCGTTCGCGCCCACGTAGTAGAAAGCATCCGCCAGCACCATCCCCTGACACAGTAACTGCTTCGCCGGTTCACTGGAGGTGACCATACCCGCGTCGCGCATCAGTTTGTGGAAGAAGCGGAAATAGAGCAGGTGCATGATGGCGTGTTCAATACCACCAATATAAATATCGACCGGCAGCCAGTAGTTCGCGGCTTTCGGATCCAGCATGCCGTCGGTGTGCTGCGGGCAGGTGTAGCGCGCATAGTACCAGGACGACTCCATAAAGGTGTCGAAGGTATCGGTTTCACGCAGCGCAGGCAGACCGTTGACGGTGGTTTTCGCCCACTCCGGATCGGCTTTGATCGGGCTGGTGATGCCATCCATGACCACATCTTCCGGCAGGATCACCGGCAGTTGATCGGCAGGGGTTGGGATCACCGTACCGTCTTCCAGGGTCACCATCGGGATCGGCGCGCCCCAGTAACGCTGACGGGAAACGCCCCAGTCGCGCAGACGATAGTTCACTTTACGCTCGCCGACGCCCAGCGCCGTCAGCTTGTCGGCAATGGCGTTAAAACCCTCTTCAAAGCTCAGACCGCTGAATTCGCCAGAGTTAAACAGGGTGCCTTTTTCCGTCAGCGCCTGTGCAGACAGATCCGGTTCGCTGCCGTCTGCGTTCAGAATAACCGGCTTGATGGTCAGGCCGTATTTGGTGGCAAATTCATAGTCACGCTGATCGTGGCCCGGAACGGCCATGACTGCGCCGGTACCGTACTCCATCAGCACGAAGTTTGCGGCCCATACCGGGATGGCTTCGCCCGTCAGCGGGTGCGTGGCGTAGAAACCGGTAGCAACGCCTTTCTTCTCCATGGTCGCCATGTCGGCTTCGGCCACTTTGGTGTTGCGGCATTCGTCGATAAAGGCAGCCAAGTCTGGATTGTTCTCTGCCGCTTTCTGCGCAAGCGGGTGACCGGCTGCCACTGCCAGATAGGTGGCACCCATAAAGGTGTCCGGGCGGGTGGTGTAAACCGTCAGCGTCTGATCGTAATTTTCTACGTTGAAGGTGATTTCCACGCCTTCGGAACGACCAATCCAGTTACGCTGCATGGTTTTAACGGTGTCTGGCCAGTGGTCAAGGGTATCCAGATCGTTTAACAGCTCTTCGGCGTAGGCGGTGATTTTAATGAACCACTGCGGGATCTCTTTACGCTCAACTTTGGTATCGCAGCGCCAGCAGCAGCCGTCGATAACCTGTTCGTTCGCCAGCACCGTCTGGTCGTTCGGGCACCAGTTCACCGCAGAGGTTTTCTTATAGACCAGGCCTTTTTTATACAGCTCAGTGAAGAACAGCTGTTCCCAGCGATAGTATTCCGGCGTACAGGTCGCCAGCTCGCGGCTCCAGTCATAACCAAAGCCCAGCATTTTGAGCTGGTTTTTCATGTAATTGATGTTGTCGTACGTCCACGGGGCCGGTGCGGTTTTATTCTTTACCGCCGCGCCTTCAGCCGGCAGGCCAAAAGCATCCCAGCCGATCGGCTGCAGGACGTTTTTGCCCAGCATACGCTGGTAACGGGCAATAACGTCGCCGATGGTGTAGTTACGGACGTGGCCCATGTGTAGTCGACCAGAAGGATAGGGAAGCATCGACAGGCAGTAATACTTCTCTTTGCTCTCGTCTTCGGTTACTTCAAATGTGCGCTTCTCGTCCCAGTGCTGCTGGACTTTCGATTCTATCTCTTCCGGGCGGTATTGCTCTTGCATGGCAGCCAGTGATCCTGTTTTCAATACAGCTACAAGCGTAGCATTAGATGTGATGTCTCAGATCCGCATAGCATAGCCCAAACGCCCGTCTCAAAACAGCCTTTCGCATAAAACGAGGGACGTCGATCCTTGCAGGAATTTACACACTCTGTGCGGCGGCAGGCAAAGTATGCCGGAAATAACGTCTATTATTAGAAGGTGTTACTAAGCCCGGAGGCGAAAGGATGAACAAGGTTGCTCAATACTACCGTGAACTGGTCGGCACGCTGACCGAACGCCTGCAAAACGGCGAGCGCGACATCGATGCGCTTGTGGAGCAGGCAAGACTACGCGCCACCCAGACCGGGGAGCTGACGCGAACCGAAATCGATGAGTTGCTGCGCGCCATCCGTCGCGATCTGGAAGAATTTGCCCGCAGCTACGGGGAAAGCCAGGGCGAACTGACCGACAGTGTTTTTATGCGGGTGATCAAAGAGAGCGTCTGGCAGCAGCTGGCTGACATTACCGACAAAACCCAGCTGGAGTGGCGGGAGGTGTTTTCCGATCTCAATCACCACGGGGTTTATCACAGCGGGGAAGTCGTGGGGCTGGGTAACTTAGTCTGTGAAAAGTGCCATTTTCATCTCGCGGTATACACCCCGGATGTGCTGCCGTTATGTCCGAAGTGCGGTCATGATCAGTTCCAGCGCCGTCCCTTCGAGCCGTAATCTTTCAGGCCGGCTGGCGCACAGGCGTCTCCGGCCATCACGCCTCATTCCCCGTAGAACGCCAGCCGCTCGGCCAGTAAATCCACAAACGCCCCGCGATCGACATCCATCATCACCGTCGCATTCGGCGTATTGCCGGTCAGGAAATAGTAATCCACGACCGTCATGCCCTGGGTGTACTGCCCGCGGGTTTCCACGCCGACCCAGCGCTCCACTGTGGTAAAGATTTCCGGTTTCAGCAGCCAGGCGATGGTGCAGGGATCGTGCAGCGGCGCACCGACAAAGCCCCATTTTTCCTGTTTGTGATACTCCATAAAGAAGTCGAGCAGCTCGGCCACGATGACGGCAACCGGGTTACCGATGGCACGAAAACGCGCCACATCGGCGGCGTGGATCTGCGCTTTATGGGTGACATCCAGTCCGGCCATCACCACCGGAATACCGGACTGAAAAACGATTTCTGCCGCTTCCGGATCGACATAAATATTGAATTCGGCGGCGGGCGTCCAGTTACCCGGAGCCATCGCACCGCCCATGATCACAATACGCGCGATTTTTTCATGCAGTTCCGGATGGCTGTTTAGCAGCAGCGCCACGTTGGTCTGTGGCCCGGTTGCCACCAGCGTGACCGGCCTGGTGCTCTCGCGCAGGGTTTTCGCCATTAGCTCAACAGCGGTGCATGGTTGTGGCGCAAAACCGGCGACCGGCAACGTCGGGCCATCAAGACCGCTGTCGCCGTGAACGTTATCGGCGATGATAAGCTCGCGCATCAGCGGCTTCAGCGCGCCACCAGCGACGGGAATATCGCTGCGTTTAAGCAGCGTCAGCATACGCAGCACATTATTGAGCGTTTTGTCCGGCGTCTGGTTTCCGGCTGACGAGGTGACGGCTTTGACGTCGAGTTCCGGGGAGGCAAGGGCGAGCACGAGGGCGATGGCGTCATCATGACCCGGATCGCAATCAATTATTATGGGCAGTGCCATTGGTGTTCCTTATACGTGATGTTTTGTGACAAGGGTAACGTGTCACCGCAAGGCAGACGACAGAGGCGGGTATAAAACGTGAAGCGGCGCGCAGATATGTTCTGCGCGCCGGAAGGATTAATGCAGGATTTTGGCGAGGAAATCTTTCGCGCGATCGGACGCCGGATTCGCGAAGAACTCCTCTTTCGGCGAATCCTCGACGATTTTCCCTTCATCCATAAAGATCACCCGGCTGGCAACTTTACGCGCAAAGCCCATTTCGTGCGTCACCACCATCATGGTCATGCCTTCCTGCGCCAGTTCGACCATCACGTCCAGCACTTCGTTGATCATCTCCGGATCCAGTGCCGAGGTGGGTTCGTCAAACAGCATCGCCACCGGATCCATACAGAGCGCGCGCGCAATAGCCACACGCTGCTGCTGGCCGCCGGACAGCTGAGCCGGGAATTTGGTGGCATGTGCCGACAGGCCAACACGCTCCAGCAGTTTGCTGGCTTTATCACGGGCAGCGACTTTGTCGCGCTTGAGCACTTTGACCTGCGCCAGCGTCAGGTTTTCGATGATCGACAGGTGCGGGAACAGCTCGAAATGCTGGAACACCATGCCGACATGGGAGCGCAGCGCCGCCAGATTGGTTTTTTTGTCGGTTACGGTCGTCCCGTTAACCACAATCTCACCTTTCTGCACCGGCTCAAGACCGTTGACGGTTTTGATCAGCGTCGACTTTCCGGAGCCGGACGGGCCGCACACTACCACTACTTCACCTTTTTTAACCGTGGTGGAGCAGTCGGTCAGCACCTGAAAGTGACCATACCATTTTGAAACGTTTTTCAGGGAAATCATTAAACTGTCCTTTTCTTCAGATAGCTGACCAACAGTGAAGCACTGAGACTGATAACAAAATAGACGAAGCCGGCAAAGAGGATCATCTCAACCTGGGTCCCGTCGCGCTCGCCAATGGTGGAGGCGGTGCGGAAGAAGTCCGCGAGGCTTAACACGTACACCAGCGAGGTATCCTGGAACAGCACGATGCCCTGGGTTAACAACAGCGGCACCATCGCGCGGAACGCCTGCGGCAGAATAATCAGCTTCATCGACTGCCAGTGGGTCATGCCCAGCGCCAGCGCGGCGCTTGACTGTCCGCGTGAAATACTCTGAATACCCGCGCGGATAATTTCCGAATAATAGGCGGCCTCAAACATGGAGAACGCGACCATCGCGGAAATCAGGCGGATGTCAGATTTTGGCGACAGGCCCAGCACATCCTGCAACAGGCCCGGCACAATCAGGTAGAACCACAGCAGCACCATCACCAGCGGAATGGAGCGGAACACGTTGACATAGGCGGTGGCAAACCAGGCCAGCGGCTTGAATGTTGACATGCGCAGCACCGCCAGAATGGTGCCCCAGACGATACCAACAATCACCGCCGTGACGGTAATTTTTAGCGTTACCAGCAGCCCGTCGAGCAGATAGGGCATCGCCGGAATAATTGAACTCCAGTCAAATTCGTACATTATTTGCCTCCCATATTGCCAGGCAGGCGGACTTTACGTTCAACCAGGTTCATGACCAGCATGATCACGGCATTAATCAGGACATAGGCGAGGGTGATGGCGGTGAAGGATTCCCACGCGTGCGCGGAATAATCCAGCAATTTACCTGCCTGCGCCGCCATGTCCACCAGACCGATGGTCGAGGCGATGGCGGAGTTTTTTACCAGGTTCATCATCTCAGAGGTCATCGGCGGCACGATCACCCGATAGGCGTTCGGCAGCAGCACATAGCGATAAGTTTGCGGCAGCGTCAGGCCCATCGCCAGACCTGCGTTTTTCTGACCGCGCGGCAGTGATTCGATCGCCGCACGCACCTGTTCACACACACGGGCAGCGGTAAACAGCCCGAGGCAGATCATCGATGAGAGGAAGAACTGAATATTGGGATCGAGTTCGGACTTAAACCACATACCGAGATCTTCCGGCAGCAGCTCAGGGACCACCAGATACCAGGTAAAGAACTGCACGATTAACGGCACGTTACGGAATAATTCGACGTAAAGCGTGCCAATTCCCGACAGGAACCGGTTAGGTACGGTGCGGAGAATGCCAAACAGCGAGCCAACCAGGAAAGCGAGGATCCAGGCGGTGATCGACAGCGCGACCGTGACCTGAAAACCACTCCACAGCCAGCCAAGATAAGTGGTGTTGCCGAACGGGGCTTGTTGCAGGAAAATTCCCCAGTTCCAGTCTATTGACATAATGTACCTCTGAAAAAAAGGGTAGCAGCGCTACCCTCGAAGATTAATAAGAAGCTGTAATATTCGCGCTGAAAGGGGAACGACCCTTCAACGTATAGTCTGTCCGTGCTTCGTATCAATCGAGAGGGCAGGAGGACCTGCCCCTAATGGTTTTAATTAGTTAAGCGCTTTATCGTTAGGTTCTTTGAACAGGGCTTTCATCTCATCCGAGAGCTCAAAGTTCATGTTCAGATTTTTTGGTGGGATTGGGTTTTTGAACCACTTATCAAACCATTTCGCGGCTTCGCCAGAGGTCTGCGCCTGCGCGATGGTGTCATCCATCAGCTTTTTGAACTCGGTATCACCTTTACGCAGCATGCAGCCATAGGCTTCCTGCGATTGCGGCTTGCCGACGATTTCCCAGTTGTCCGGTTTCTTCGCCTTCGCACGCTCACCTGCCAGCAGAGCATCATCCATCATAAAGGCCACGGCACGACCGCTTTCCAGCGTACGGAAGGAGTCGCCATGATCTTTCGCGCTGATGATGCGCATATCCATTTTCTGCTCTTCGTTGAGCTTGTGCAGCAGCACTTCAGAGGTGGTACCTGACGTGACCACAACCGCTTTACCTTTCAGGTCAGCGAAGTCTTTCACGTTACCGCCTTTCTTCGCCAGCAGGCGCGTGCCTACAACGAAAATGGTGTCAGAGAAAGCCGCCTGTTTCTGGCGTTCCAGGTTGTTGGTGGTGGAGCCGCACTCGAAATCAAAGGTGCCGTTCTGCAACAGCGGAATGCGGTTCTGCGAGGTGATAGGGATCAGTTTTACCTGCAGGTCCGGCTTGTTGAGCTTTTTCTTCACCGCTTCAACAATGGCGTTAGAGTAATCCTGTGAATAACCAACGACTTTTTGCTGGTTATCGTAATACGAGAACGGTACGGAAGATTCACGGTGTCCGACCACGATCACGCCGTTTTTAGCGATTTTTTCCAGTGTGCTTTGCCCGGCCGCAGGGGCTGCATCTTCAGCCTGCGCCACGCCGGCGGACATTCCCATCACCAGCATTGCTGTGGCCAGTTTACGTAATTGCATATCCAACTCCTTCATCGTCAGCGCCAGAGACGCAGTGATACCCAGTGTGAGTGATTGTGTTGTTATATCCTGCTGCTTGAGCGTGCAGTGTTATGCGTGTTTGTTAACATTTAGTCTGGCTTAATGTAAAGATTTTGCTGCGTTATTGTTTATTTTTGCGAGGCGCACCGCACCGTTTAGAGGCATAAATCGCTTGATGCACCATATTAGTGCTGCCGTCGATCGCTGGTGGTGCAGGGGCGTCGCTATGCCGCAGAAAATCGCCATTACCTGTTAACAAGTAGCAAGAGGTGTGCCAGTTTTGAATATTGCAGGCCCGGATCGCTGTGCGCGACCGGGCCAGGGGGAGGGGCTATTAACGACGCTGACGCAGGCTCATCACCAGTGCACCAAAACCGGCCAGTGCGGTGAGGATCCACAGCGGCCAGTTGCCGGTACGGGCATAAGGCGTGAGCCCACGGGTTGGGGTGACTTCTGTCGTCAGGACCTGACGGGTAAACTGCGGGATCATCGCCTGAATTTCGCCCTGCGGTCCAATCACGGCGGTAATACCGTTATTGGTGCTGCGCAGTAATGGACGCGCCAGCTCCAGTGAACGCATGCGTGCCATCTGGAAGTGCTGCCACGGGCCGATGGATTTACCGAACCAGGCGTCGTTAGAGATGGTCAGCAGGAAGTCAGTGTCCGGGCGGAAATTATCCCGCACCTGTTCGCCAAGAATGATTTCATAACAGATGGCGGGCGTCAGGTTAAAGCCGTGGGCATGAAGCTGTGGCTGTACGTACGGCCCGCGGCTAAACGATGACATCGGTAAGTCAAAGAACGGTGCCAGCGGACGGAGGATCGATTCCAGAGGTACAAATTCGCCAAACGGCACCAGGTGGTTTTTGTTGTAGCGATTAGTGGAGTCATAACGATACGCACTGTCTTTGCCCAGCGTAATGATGGCGTTGTAAGTATCGTAGCGATTTTGCGGGTTCAGCCGCGCATCCACAATGCCGGTGATAAGCGTGGTATCTCTGGCGCGTAACTGCGCGTCCAGCGAGCTTAAAAATCGCTGCTGGTTAATTTCCAGATCCGGGATGGCAGATTCCGGCCAGATGATCAGTTGCGATTTGCCCATCTCCGGTTCGCTGTTATTGAGGTAAATCTCCAGCGTATTCACCAGCTGGTTTTCATCCCATTTCAGCGACTGCGGAATATCCCCCTGCACCAGCGATACCTGCGTGGCCTTTTCCGGCAGCAGGGTATACCACTGGATGTAGCGCAGCGGGAAGGGCAGCGCGAACAGCACCACGCCCACCGCCAGCGGACGCCAGTTGCGCGTCACCAGCGCCAGCACCAGCAGACCGCTGACGATCATCAGCAGGGCGTTGATCGCTTCCACGCCCATTACCGGCGCCAGCCCTTTCAGCGGGCCGTCGATCTGGCTGTAGCCAAACTGCAACCATGGGAAGCCGGTCAGCACCCAGCCACGCAGGCATTCCGTCAGTTGCCAGACGACAGGCGCGGCAATCGCCACGCGCAGCCAGCTGGTTTTCGGCCACAGACGCGAGAGGATGCCGGCAAACAGACCGGTATACAGCGACAGGTAGGCGGCTAAGAGCACCACGAGGAAGATATTGACCGGGCCTGGCATACCGCCGAACTGGGCGATACTGACGTAAACCCAGTTGATGCCGGAACCAAACAGCCCGAGCCCCCAGAAATAACCAATCCAGGCGGCCTGCAAGGGACGGCGATTAAGCGTTAACCCTTGCAGCCCCATCAGAGACAGCAGCGCGGCGGGCCAGATATCATAAGGAGAAAAAGCCAGCGTTCCGCTGGCTCCGAGGATCAGCGCCAGCAGCAGGCGAAAGCGCTGGCGTTCCATCAATGGGGCAAAAACCATTTATTCATCCAGTAGTGGTTTTATTCATCCAGTAATGATTTTATTCGTCCAGTTTTGGCTGGGGAGAATCATCCGGTATTCTGACGTGAACCTGAATAATACGGCGGCTGTCGGCCATCGCAACTTTAAACTGGTAACCATCAATGTCGATGGATTCGCCGCGCGCAGGCAGGTGCCCGAACGCCTGCATCACCAGACCGCCGATGGTATCCACTTCTTCGTCGCTGAAGTTCGTGCCGAAGGTGTCGTTAAAGTCTTCAATCGATGCCAGCGCGCGTACCGTCCAGGTATGACGGCTAAGCTGGCGGAACTCGATATCCTCTTCTTCGTCGTATTCGTCTTCGATTTCGCCGACGATCAACTCAAGAATATCTTCAATGGTCACCAGACCTGAAACGCCACCAAATTCATCAATGACGATCGCCATGTGGTAACGCTGTGAACGGAACTCTTTCAGCATGCGGTCAACCCGCTTACTTTCCGGCACAACGACCGCCTGGCGTAACACTTTTTCCATGCTAAAGGCTTCTGCATCGCTGCGCATAAACGGCAGCAGATCTTTGGCCATCAGAATCCCTTCAATGTGATCTTTGTCTTCGCTGATCACCGGAAAACGCGAATGCGCAGACTCGATGATAACGTCGAGACATTCATCCAGTTTTTGATTGCGTTTGAGGGTGATCATTTGCGAGCGGGGGATCATGATGTCGCGGACGCGCTGGTCGGCAATATCCATTACCCCTTCGAGCATGTCACGCGTATCTTCATCGATAAGATCGTTCTGCCCGGAATCACGGATTAGCGCCAGTAATTCATCACGGTTTTTAGGTTCACCGTGGAAAAGCTGGCTCAGTAAGAGGGAAAAGAACCCCTTTTTGCTGTTAAGTGTGTCGTTACTGTGGGAATTGTCGTCGCTCATGGCGTCGTGTGGGATCTCATGTTAGTCAAAACGTCGCACGTCACGCGTAAACTCAGCGCCAGACGGCATGATAAGCAGTCGAGCCGGTAAACCGGCGCACAGACTACTCCTTCTCGGCAATGTACGGATCCTCATAGCCCAGAGCAAGCATTATCTCTGTTTCGATGCCTTCCATTTCTTCTGCTTCTTCATCTTCAATATGGTCATACCCCAGCAGGTGCAAACTGCCGTGGATCACCATATGCGCCCAGTGCGCATCCAGCGGTTTTCCCTGCTCACGGGCTTCCTGCTCCACCACCTGACGGCAGATAATCAGATCGCCTAACAGCGGCATTTCAATCCCCGGCGGCGCTTCGAAGGGAAACGACAGCACGTTAGTGGACTTATCCTTGCCGCGATAGGTCAGATTCAGCTCATGGCTTTCGGCGTCATCCACCACGCGGATGGTGACTTCCGACTCTTCCTGGAACTGGGGGATCACCGCATTCAGCCAGCTCTGAAACTGCGCTTCAGACGGCAGGCCTGCGTTATCCTCGCAGGCCAGTTGTAAATCGAGTATCACAGAACTCATTTTTGCTCCTGCTGCTGGGCTTCGCGTTTGCGCTCGGCGGCCAGTTCAGCTTTACGTTTTTGGTCGGCCTCTTCCCAGGCCTCGTAGGCGTTGACGATACGGGCTACCACCGGGTGGCGCACCACGTCTTCGCTGTGGAAGAAGTTGAAGCTGATCTCATCCACCTCAGCCAGCACTTCAATGGCATGGCGCAGGCCCGATTTCAGGTTACGCGGCAGGTCAATCTGCGTTACGTCACCGGTGATCACGGCTTTCGAGTTAAAGCCGATACGCGTCAGGAACATCTTCATCTGTTCGATGGTGGTGTTCTGACTTTCATCAAGAATGATAAACGCATCGTTTAAGGTACGGCCACGCATGTACGCCAGCGGTGCCACTTCGATCACGTTGCGCTCAATAAGCTTTTCTACTTTCTCGAAGCCGAGCATTTCGAACAGCGCGTCATACAGTGGGCGCAGATACGGATCCACTTTCTGGCTTAAATCACCAGGCAGGAAGCCCAGCTTTTCACCAGCTTCTACCGCCGGGCGGGTCAGCAGAATACGGCGCACATCCTGACGCTCCAGGGCGTCTACGGCAGCGGCCACGGCGAGGTAGGTCTTACCGGTACCGGCAGGCCCCACGCCAAAGGTGATGTCGTGATCGAGAATATTGGCGACGTACTGTGCCTGATTCGGCGTACGGGGTTTGATCACGCCGCGCTTGGTTTTAATGTGGATTGCTTTGCCGTATTCCGGCACGCTGTCCGCACTCTGTTCCAGCACGCGGGCTTCTTTGATCGCCAGATGGATCTGCTCAGGTTCGATCTCCTGCGTCTGACCGCGCATTGGGGCGGTGTCAACGTACAGGCTACGCAGAATATCGGCAGCCGCATTCACGCTGATCGGGCGACCGGTCAATTTGAAGTGGTTATCACGGCGGTTGATTTCGATACCCAGGCGGCGTTCGAGCTGTTTCACGTTGTCATCAAACGGGCCGCACAGGCTCAGCAGACGTTCATTATCGGCGGGTTCAAGGCTGATTTCGCGGGTTTCTGTATTCAAATTAATCCTCTTATACCTTTGAGCCGGTCAGCGACGGGCTGAGCAGCGTGATGTCGTCATCATTACCGAAAGTATTTACGGCATGGAGAAAAGGCGCAAGCATGACAACAGATATGGGGGGCTGGAGGGGAAAAACAAGGCCTGCCCGTGACGGCAGGCCGCAATGATTAAGGCTGGTAAACACCCACGCCCAGCTCATTTTCTTTACGGGTACGGGCGATCACCGATTCCGGGGATTCGCTGATGCGCAGGCCCATCTGATCTTCCGTGCGCACGACCACGCCGCGCAGGGAGTTGGTCAGCACATCGGTGATTTCCACATCGACAAATTTACCGATCATGTCCGGGGTGCCCTCGAAGTTCACCACGCGGTTATTTTCGGTGCGACCGGATAACTCCATCACGCTCTTGCGCGAGGTGCCTTCCACCAGAATACGCTGGGTGGTGCCCAGCATACGGCGGCTCCAGGCCATCGCCTGCTGAGTGATGCGCTCTTGTAAAATGTACAGACGCTGCTTTTTGTCCTCTTCCGGCACATCGTCCACCATATCCGCGGCGGGCGTACCCGGACGGGCAGAGAAGATAAAGCTGTAGCTGACGTCGAAGTTGACCTCGGCAATCAGTTTCATGGTCTGCTCGAAATCCTGGGTGGTTTCGCCCGGGAAGCCGACGATAAAGTCAGAGCTTATCTGAATGTCAGGACGCGCCGCGCGCAGCTTACGAATAATCGCCTTGTATTCCAGCGTTGTGTGAGTGCGGCCCATCAGATTCAGCACGCGGTCTGAACCGCTCTGCACCGGCAGATGCAGGAAGCTCACCAGTTCTGGGGTATCGCGATAGACTTCAATAATGTCATCGGTAAATTCGATCGGATGGCTGGTGGTAAAGCGCACGCGGTCGATACCGTCGATAGCCGCCACCAGGCGCAGCAGTTCGGCAAAGGAGCCGGTGGTGCCGTCGTAGTTTTCCCCCCGCCAGGCGTTGACGTTCTGCCCCAGCAGGTTGACTTCACGCACGCCCTGAGCGGCCAGCTGGGCAATTTCAAACAGAATATCGTCGCACGGACGGCTGACTTCTTCGCCGCGGGTGTAAGGCACCACGCAGTAGGTGCAGTATTTATTGCAGCCTTCCATGATAGAGACAAAGGCGGTCGGGCCATCGGCGCGGGGTTCCGGCAGACGGTCGAATTTTTCGATTTCCGGGAAGCTGATGTCCACTACCGGGCTGCGATTACCGCGCACGGAATTGATCATCTCCGGCAGGCGGTGCAGGGTCTGCGGCCCGAAAACAATGTCGACATAGTGGGCGCGTTGACGAATAAGATCGCCTTCCTGCGAGGCCACACAGCCGCCGACGCCAATAATCAGATCGGGATTTTTTTCTTTTAATAATTTCCAGCGACCTAACTGATGGAAGACTTTTTCCTGCGCTTTTTCGCGAATCGAACAGGTGTTAAGCAGCAGCACATCGGCTTCTTCCGCCACCTCGGTAAGCTGATACCCATGAGTGGCATCCAGCAGATCGGCCATCTTTGATGAATCGTATTCGTTCATCTGACAGCCCCAGGTTTTAATATGGAGTTTTTTTGTCATCGACTTGCTCTTGCTCGGTTTATCGCCAGGAATGCAGGCCGCGTATTGTAATGCTTTGATCCGGCGCTGACCATAGTTCATGTCCCACCCCACGAAAATGAAAAATCCGGTAAACTTAAGGGAATTAAAAATAAGGAAAAATGACCATGATGAATCAACCAACGGAAGTGGCCGTGGTCGGCGGCGGGATGGTCGGCAGCGCGCTGGCGCTGGGGCTGGCGCAGCACGGTTTTCAGGTAACGGTGATAGAGCAGACGACGCCGCCGCTGTTTGATAAGGCAGCCGCGCCGGATGTGCGCATTTCGGCGATCAGCGCCGCCTCAGTGTCCCTGCTGCGCAGTCTTGGCGTGTGGGATACGGTGCAGGGGATGCGTTCTCACCCGTACCGACAGCTTGAAACCTGGGAGTGGGAGAGCGCTCACGTGCTGTTCGACGCGGCTGAACTGAAGCTGCCGCTGCTGGGTTACATGGTGGAAAACAACGTGCTGCAACGCGCACTGTGGGAGGCGCTGGAACAGCATCCAAATATCACGCTGCGCGCGCCTGCCTGCCTGCGTGCAATGCACCGTGAAGGCGATCATCATGAACTGGAGTTTGTCGACGGCGAAACCCTGCGCGCCACGCTGGTGATTGGCGCCGACGGGGCGCATTCCCAGGTGCGCCAGTGGGCGGGGATCGGCATTCACGCCTGGCAGTACCATCAATCCTGCATGTTGATCACCGTGCAGTGTGAAAACGAACCGGGCGATGCCACCTGGCAGCAGTTTACCCCTGACGGACCGCATGCGTTTTTGCCGCTGTTCGATAACTGGGCCTCGCTGGTCTGGTATGACCGTCCGGCACGCATTCGCCAGCTGAAATCGCTCAATATGATGCAATTACAGCGGGAAATTGAAAAAACCTTCCCGGCGCGACTGGGTAAAGTGACGCCGGTGCAGGCGGGCGCCTTCCCGCTCACCCGCCGTCATGCGCTGGACTATGTGCAGCCCGGTCTTGCACTGGTGGGCGATGCGGCACACACCATTCACCCGCTGGCGGGGCAAGGCGTCAACCTTGGCTATCGCGATGTAGACGCGCTGCTGGACGTGCTGGTGGGCGCGCGCAGTGTCGGTGAACCCTGGGCCAGTCACGCTATTCTCAAACGCTACCAGCGGCGGCGCATGGCGGATAATTTCATTATGCAAAGCGGCATGGATCTGTTTTATGCCGGATTCAGCAATAATCTCGGGCCGCTGCGGGTGGTGCGTAACCTTGGCCTGATGGCGGCGCAGCGTGCAGGCGTGCTGAAGACAAAGGCGCTGAAGTACGCGTTAGGGTTATAAATTTCTGCCCGGTGACAGGACGTTGCCGGGAATGTGCAGGATGCGTATGAAAAGACAAAAACAAAAAAGCCCGCCGAAGCGAGCTTTTTTATTTTTTATGGCTGGGGTACGAGGATTCGAACCTCGGAATGCTGGTATCAGAAACCAGAGCCTTACCGCTTGGCGATACCCCAACAGGGTCGTGCTTTGAAAATGGCTGGGGTACGAGGATTCGAACCTCGGAATGCTGGTATCAGAAACCAGAGCCTTACCACTTGGCGATACCCCAACAATTTTTTTACTAAAAGTATCGTAACACAATACTTTCCAGAATGTGGTGGCTACTACGGGAATCGAACCTGTGACCCCAGCATTATGAGTGCTGTGCTCTAACCAGCTGAGCTAAGTAGCCAAATTTTTACTGCTTTACCAGCCATCGACTGGCTGGGGTACCTGGATTCGAACCAGGGAATGCCGGTATCAAAAACCGGTGCCTTACCGCTTGGCGATACCCCAACGACTGACGTGTTTACACACAAGAGTCGAAGAAAAGTGGCTGGGGTACCTGGATTCGAACCAGGGAATGCCGGTATCAAAAACCGGTGCCTTACCGCTTGGCGATACCCCATCCGTGCAACGCTTACTGGGAATGGTGCGGGAGGCGAGACTTGAACTCGCACACCTTGCGGCGCCAGAACCTAAATCTGGTGCGTCTACCAATTTCGCCACTCCCGCAAAAAAAAGATGGTGGCTACGACGGGAATCGAACCTGTGACCCCATCATTATGAGTGATGTGCTCTAACCAGCTGAGCTACGTAGCCATCTTTTTTTTCGCGTTACCTTATCGGCGTTGCGGGGCGCATTATGCGTATTGGGCCGATGATGGTCAATACCTTTTTCATCGAAAATTGCCGGATTGTGACTGTTTGGTTGGGTTGTGAACAGCCTGGCGCATTATTCAGCAACTAAACGAAACAGGCCCCGCAGGGCCTGTAATGATAACACCGACTTATTTGTAAGCTGACTGGTGGACACCCACCGCGCGGCCTGATGGATCGTTCATGGTTTTGAAGGCTTCATCCCATTCGATGGCTTTTGCCGACGAACAGGCCACTGACGGGCCGCCTGGCACGCATTCTGCGGCGCTTGCTACCGGGAACAGTTCTTCAAAAATCTCACGGTACAGATAGCCTTCTTTCGAGGACGGCGTGTTGTACGGGAAACGGTAGCTCGCGGTCGCCAGTTGCTGATCGGTTATCTGCTGCGCGGCCACTTCTTTCAGCGAGTCGATCCAGCTGTAACCCACGCCATCAGAGAACTGCTCTTTCTGACGCCACGCCACGCTTGCCGGCAGGTACGACTCAAAACATTCACGCAACAAATGTTTTTCCATCTTGCCGTTGCCGCACATTTTATCCTGCGGGTTGATACGCATTGCCACATCGAGGAATTTTTTATCCAGGAAGGGCACGCGGGCTTCCACGCCCCAGGCAGACATCGCCTTGTTGGCACGGGCACAGTCAAACATGTGCAGCGCCTGCAATTTACGCACAGTTTCTTCGTGCAGCTCTTTGGCATCCGGCGCTTTGTGGAAATAGAGATAGCCGCCAAACACTTCGTCAGAGCCTTCGCCAGAGAGCACCATTTTAATGCCCATCGCTTTGATTTTGCGTGACATCAGGTACATCGGCGTTGAAGCGCGGATCGTCGTCACATCATAGGTTTCAATGTGATAAATCACATCGCGGATCGCATCCAGCCCTTCCTGCACGGTGAAATGAATTTCATGGTGCACGGTGCCCAGATGGTTCGCCACTTCCTGCGCCGCTTTCAGATCCGGCGAGCCGACCAGGCCCACGGCGAAGGAGTGCAGTTGCGGCCACCAGGCTTCTGAGCGCTCCTGATCTTCCACACGCCGCGCGGCGTATTTTTTGGTAATCGCCGAGATGACGGAGGAGTCCAGACCGCCGGAGAGCAGCACGCCGTAGGGTACGTCAGACATCAGGTGACTTTTCACCGCCTCTTCCAGCGCGTTACGCAGCTCGTCTTTGTTGGTGACGTTATCTTTCACCGCGTCATAGTCGAACCAGTCACGCTGATAGTAACTGCGGATCTCACCGTCTTTGCTCCACAGGTAGCTGCCTGCCGGGAACTCTTTAATGGTGCGGCACACCGGCACCAGCGCTTTCATTTCAGAGGCGATGAACAGGTTGCCGTGTTCGTCATAACCCATGTACAGCGGGATGATGCCGATATGATCGCGGCCAATCAGGTACGCGTCTTTTTCAGTGTCGTACAGGATGAAGGCAAACATCCCCTGTAACTCGTCGAGAAATTCCGGGCCTTTTTCCTGATACAGCGCAAGGATCACTTCACAGTCAGATCCGGTCTGAAATGCATAACGCTCGCCGTATTCTGCGCGCAGCGCCTGATGGTTGTAGATTTCACCGTTAACGGCCAGCGCATGGGTTTTTTGTTCGTTATACAGCGGCTGGGCACCGGCGTTGACGTCAACAATCGACAGACGCTCATGGGCAAGAATAGCTTTATCGCCGGCATAGACGCCAGACCAGTCCGGACCGCGGTGGCGCATCAGACGTGACAGCTCCAGTGCTTTTTTGCGCAGCTCAACCGCGTCAGTTTTAATATCCAGTACGCCAAAAATTGAACACATAACCCTTCTCCGTTAACCCTGTAATGTTGCGTTGTTTTCTCGCCTGTTAACGAAAATGCCGCAAAGGGGCAGGGGGCGCAAGCGTTTTAACGGACCGGCAAGAAATAGTGTAATTCGCGTTGCCGATCTCTGAAAAAGGCACATGAAAAAGGTGTAATAATTAGCGGATCGGCAATTTTTGAGGGGTTTTATTGAATGGGGTTATTTGCCCGACATGCCTGCGCCGCCGGGCAAGAGTGCAATCAGATCACGTCGATTTCAGCCACGGAGGGGTAAATCCAGCTCGGGCGGAACGGCATATTATCGATGTCATCGATTTGTGACACGCCAGAGAGCACCAGAATGGTGTCCAGCCCGGCCTGGAAGCCGGCCAGAATATCGGTGCGCAGGTTATCGCCCACGATCACCGTATGCTCTGAGTGCGCCTGCATGGTGTTGAGCGCTGCGCGGATAATCCACGGACTGGGTTTGCCCACCACAAACGGCTTGCGGCCAGAGATTTTCTCGATGCCCGCACAGAGCGCGCCACAGGCCGGATAGAAACCGCGCCCGTGAGTATCAGGGTTAGTGGCAATAAAGCGTGCGCCGTTAGCGACAAAGAACGACGCCTTATGCATCATCTCCCAGTTGTAAGAGCGCGTCTCGCCGACAATGACAAAATCAGGATTGATGTCGGTAATCGTAAAGCCAGCTTTATACAGCTCATGGATCAGCGCGCCTTCGCCCACCACGTAGGCTTTTTTGCCTTCCTGACGCTTAAGAAAATCAGCGGTTGCCATGGCAGAGGTGTAAAACACGCTGTCCGGCACGTCGATACCTGCTGAAGCAAAACGGTTCGCCAGATCCTGCCCGGTTTGCGACGGGTAATTGGTTAACAGCACCAGCGGCATGCCTTTTTCCATCACCCGTGTCAGAAACTCAGCAGCGCCCGGCACAGCAACGTTGTCATGCATCAGCACGCCGTCAATATCACAAATTACATTCTTAATGGTCATGGACTACCCGGATAAAAAATGAAGGCCCGACTATATGATCGCCTTAACTTTCCAGCAACCGTTGCAGCAGGATGCCGTTAAGCATCGCACGTTTGACCAGCGCGAACGCGCCGATCGCCGAGCGATGGTCGAGGGTCGAGCGCACCACCGGCAAATTTTTGCGGAAGGCTTTTAGCGCCTGCGTATTGATGCAGCCTTCGATGGCCGGCAGCAGCACTTTTTCCGCCTCGACGATTTCACCGGCAATCACCACTTTTTGCGGATTAAACAGATTTATCGCGATGGCGATGGTTTTACCGAGATGGCGGCCGACGTGCTCCACCACTTCGCAGGCGAGGGGATCGCCTTTATTGGCGGCCTTGCAGATCGCTTTAATGGAACAGTCATCCAGCGTCACGCGGCTCTGATAGCCCTGCTCCAGCAGATGGCGCACGCGCTGTTCAATAGCGGCGTTGGCGGCCACGGTTTCCAGACAGCCGAAGTTACCGCAGTGGCAGCGTTCGCCGAGGGGGTCTACCTGAATATGACCAATCTCGCCGACATTGCCGTTACGGCCGATAAAAATGCGCCCGTTAGAGATGATCCCGGCCCCGGTGCCGCGATGCACGCGCACCAGAATGGAGTCTTCGCAGTCCTGGCTTGCGCCAAAATAGTGCTCCGCCAGCGCCAGGCTACGAATATCGTGGCCAACAAAACAGGTGACGTTAAAACGTTTTTCCAGCGCCTCCACCAGTCCCCAGTTCTCTACCTGAATATGCGGCATATAGCGGATCACGCCGCTTTCCGGATCCACCAGTCCCGGCAGGATCACCGAGATGGCAATCAGTTCGCGGATCTTGCGCTGGCTGCTCTCTATAAAGGAGGCGATGGTGTTAAGCAGCGCGTGTTCGAGCGTTTCCTGCGTGCGCTCCGGCAGCGGGTAGTGTTCTTCCGCCAGCGTTTTGCTGCTCAGATCGTAAAGGGTGAGGGTGGTGTCGTGGCGGCCCAGACGGACGCCAATAGCCTGGAAATTACGGGTTTCGGTGATGATAGAAATCGCCCGGCGGCCCCCGGTGGAGGCCTGCTGGTCGACTTCTTTAATCAGCCCGCGCTCAATGAGCTGGCGGGTAATTTTGGTGACACTGGCAGGAGCAAGCTGACTGTGATCGGCAATCTGGATGCGTGAAATAGGTCCGTGCTGATCGATCAGGCGGTAAACGGCCGCACTGTTAAGTTGTTTAACGAGGTCAACGTTACCAATTTGAGCTTGTCCGCCTGATGTCATTCTTTTTACTTACTCAGTGACGACCTCGTTACCATTAACGATGGTCTTGATTACTTTAAAATCGCGCGTAAAGGCGGTCAGATTAGCGACCATCCCCGGTGCGATACTGCCTAACTGCTTGTCGACGCCAATGGCGCGAGCCGGATAGAGTGTCGCCATGCGCAGGGCTTCATCCAGCGCAATATTGACGTGCTCCACCAGATTCTTCACCCCTTCGATCATCGTCAGGGCAGAACCGCTCAGCGTGCCGTTTTCATCAACACAGAGTCCATTGCGGTAGTATATTGTTTTACCAGCAAAAATGAACTGCTCAATATTTGCACCTGCGGGCGCGGTCGCGTCGGTGACCAGGCAAAGTTTCTCACCTTTCAGTCGCTTAGCCATACGCACGTTACTGTAATCAACATGTAAACCATCGACAATAATACCGCAATAAATATCAGCATCATCGAGGATCGCGCCGGTCAGACCCGGCTCGCGGCCCGTAATGTACGGCATGGCGTTAAATAAATGCGTCGCAAAGCGGATGCCCGCGCGAAAACCTGCTTTGGCTTCTTTTTGCGTTGCATTGGAGTGCCCGGCAGACACCACAATCCCGGCGTCCGCCAGTTTGCGGATGGTGTCGCTGCCCGCCATCTCCGGCGCCAGGGTAATTTTAGTGATGACATCGGCGTTCTGACACAGGTAATCCACCAGTGCGGCATCAGGCTTACGGACGAATTCCGGATTGTGCGTGCCTTTTTTGACGATATTCAGCCACGGCCCTTCCAGATGCAGACCCAGCGCCTGATGCGGATGTTTCGCCAGGTACTCACGCATCACGCGCACGCCCTGTTTCATCAGATCGTCGCTGGTGGTGATCAGCGTCGGCAGATAGCTGGTGCAGCCCGATTTTTCATTCGCGCGCTGCATGATTTCCAGCGTTTCCACGCTGACAGCGTCTGCGGTATCGTTAAACTGCACGCCGCCGCAGCCGTTGAGCTGCACATCAATAAAACCGGGGGCCAGTATGGCGCCTGCCAGCGAACGCTGCTCAATGTCAGGCGGAAGGTCCGACAGCGGGCACAGTTTGTCAATCAGGCCATTGGCGACAATAAGCGCATGGTCATCCAGAATTTCGTGGCCGGTGAAAATCCGACACTGGGTTAAAGCATACATAACGACCCCCGGGTAAAAATGGCGTTCCGTCCTTCACCTTTCTTTCGGCAAGGACGGAAACAATTACAGACCTTTGATATTTTCAGCTTCTAATTCGTTGAAGTATTTCAGCGTTTTAACTTTCAATTCCATGGTAGACGGCTCGTCACACACCACCACGGCTTTCGGGTGCAGTTGCAGACAGCTGATGGTCCACATGTGGTTGACGTTACCTTCAACCGCCGCCTGCAGCGCCTGGGCCTTCACGTTGCCGAGCACCAGGATCATCACTTCTTCAGCATCCAGCAACGTACCCACGCCCACGGTCAGCGCATATTTTGGTACCAAATCCACATCGCCATCAAAGAAGCGGGAGTTTGCCACGCGGGTATCATGGGTCAGCGTTTTGATACGGGTGCGGGAAGCCAGCGAAGACGCAGGTTCGTTGAACGCGATGTGACCATCGTTGCCCACGCCGCCCATAAACAGGTGAATTTTGCCGTACGCACGGATTTTTTCTTCATACTGGCGGCATTCTGCGTCAATATCAGGCGCATTACCATTCAGCAAATTGATATTTTCTGCCGGAATATCAACGTGATCAAAAAAGTTGCGGTGCATAAAGCTGTGATAGCTTTCCGGGTGTTCTTTCGGCAGACCGACGTATTCATCCATGTTAAAGGTGACGACGTGTTTAAAGCTAACCTGGCCCGATTTATGCATTTCTACCAGCGCTTTGTAGGCGGTGAGCGGTGTGCCCCCGGTCGGCAGTCCCAGCACAAACGGACGATCCGCGGTGGGCTTAAACGCGTTAATGCGATTAACGATATGACGGGCAGCCCATTTTCCGACTTGTTCAGCGGTTGCCAGGGGGATCAGTCTCATGTTTCACCTCTACAATTTAGATAAATAAGTGGACGGGTTGTATGTGCTGCCTGCTCTTTAAGGGTAACGCAGTATCGCCAGCAAGTGGCAACAATCCGTCTTGATTTTTTGAATCATAAAATAAGTTTTGCATGTTAGCCAGCGGCAGGGAGAGTGAATAACGATATTTGGTGATTTTAGTCACAAAAAAACGGTGTTTAATTTGCGAGGCGAATTAATTTTTCACACACTCATTCAGTAAGTGAAAGATGGCCATCTTGACTGGCCTCATTACATTATAAAAACAGCTTGAGTGAGACTCACGGGTTTCATAGGGGGAATACATGAATATTTTAGGTTTTTTCCAGCGATTAGGTAGGGCGTTGCAGCTACCGATCGCGGTGTTGCCAGTGGCAGCACTCCTGCTGCGCTTCGGCCAGCCTGATTTGCTGAACGTCGCCTTTATCGCACAGGCGGGCGGGGCCATATTTGATAACCTCGCGCTGATATTTGCTATCGGTGTGGCGTCGTCATGGTCCAAAGACAGTGCCGGTGCGGCCGCGCTGGCAGGTGCCGTAGGGTATTTCGTCCTGACCAAAGCGATGGTCACGATTAACCCGGCAATTAATATGGGCGTACTCGCGGGTATTATTACCGGTCTGGTGGGCGGCGCGGTCTATAACCGCTGGTCCAACATCAAATTACCGGACTTCCTGAGCTTCTTCGGCGGCAAACGTTTTGTGCCGATCGCGACAGGCTTCTTCTGCCTGGTGCTGGCCGCCATCTTCGGTTATGTCTGGCCGCCGGTGCAAAACGCTATCCATGCTGGTGGTGAATGGATCGTGTCCATGGGCGCGATTGGATCCGGTATCTTTGGCTTCGTTAACCGTCTGCTGATCCCGACCGGTCTGCATCAGGTACTGAACACCATTGCCTGGTTCCAGATTGGTGAATTCACCAACGCCGCCGGGGCGGTGTTCCACGGTGACATTAACCGCTTCTACGCGGGTGATGGCACGGCAGGTATGTTCATGTCCGGCTTCTTCCCGATCATGATGTTTGGTCTGCCGGGTGCCGCGTTGGCCATGTACTTCGCCGCACCGAAAGCGCGTCGCCCAATGGTTGGCGGTATGCTGATCTCTGTGGCCGTCACCGCTTTCCTGACCGGTGTGACCGAGCCGCTTGAATTCCTGTTCATGTTCCTGGCTCCGCTGCTGTATCTCCTGCATGCGCTGCTGACAGGGCTGAGCCTGTTTATTGCCACCTCACTCGGTATCCATGCGGGCTTCTCTTTCTCCGCCGGGGCTATCGACTACGCGTTGATGTACAACCTGCCAGCGGCGAGCAGTAATGTCTGGATGCTGTTGGTGATGGGTGTGGTGTTCTTTGCCATCTACTTCATTGTGTTCAGCGTCGTTATTCGCGCATTCAACCTGAAAACGCCAGGCCGTGAACCCGCCGAAGAGGATGTCGTACTTTCGGAGGCGAACAGCAATACGGAAGAAGGTCTTGAGCAGCTGGCTACCAGCTACGTTGCGGCAGTAGGCGGTTCTGACAACCTGAAAGCGATTGACGCCTGCATTACGCGTCTGCGTCTGACGGTCGTTGATGCCTCACGGGTTAACGATGCGCAATGTAAACGTCTGGGCGCTTCCGGTGTCGTTAAACTGAATAAACAAAGTATCCAGGTGATTGTTGGGGCGAAAGCTGAATCCGTGGGCGATGCCATGAAACGTGTCGTGGCGCGTGGTCCGGTCGCGGCGTCAATCGCTACCGTGGCAGCAGAACCCGCTGCCGCACCGGTTGCCGCGCCTCAGGTCGTGGCGAATGCCGGGACTATCGCACAGCTGGTTTCACCGGTAACCGGTGACGTTGTGGCGCTGGATCAGGTGCCGGATGAAGCCTTTGCCAGCAAAGCGGTGGGTGACGGCGTGGCAGTGAAACCAACGGATAAAACCGTGGTGTCTCCGGCAGCCGGAACTATCGTGAAAATCTTTAATACCAACCATGCATTCTGCCTCGAAACCGAGAAGGGTGCCGAGATCGTGGTGCACATGGGGATTGATACCGTGGCGCTGGGCGGTCAGGGCTTTACCCGTCTGGTGGAAGAGGGCGCTACCGTGACAGCAGGTCAGCCGGTGCTGGAGATGGATCTGGACTATCTGAACGCTAACGCGCGCTCCATGATAAGCCCGGTGGTGTGCAGCAACATCGACGATTTCCGTGGCCTGGTGATTAACGCCGACGGTCATGTAGTGGCAGGTCAGACGCCGCTGTTTGAAATCAAAGGCTAATCACAAAAAGTGCCTCTATACCGCGGCGGGATCTTCCCGCCGCTTTTTTTTGCCCCTCATTCCCGTATTCCCGCTTTTTGTTGAACTTAAAGGTTGTCACTGCGTCCGGCTTATAAGATCATACGCCGTTATCCGTTATTGACGCTTTGAGGAATCCGCGATGAGTGAGGCAGAAGCCCGCCCAAGTAACTTTATCCGTCAGATCATTGATGAAGATCTGGCCAGTGGTAAGCACAGCACCGTGCACACCCGTTTTCCGCCGGAGCCGAACGGTTATCTGCATATCGGCCACGCGAAATCCATCTGCCTGAACTTTGGCATTGCCCAGGATTACCAGGGCCAGTGCAACCTGCGTTTCGATGACACCAACCCGGTAAAAGAAGACATCGAATACGTAGAGTCCATCAAACACGACGTGCAGTGGCTCGGTTTTCACTGGTCCGGCGACGTGCGCTACTCCTCTGATTATTTCGATCAACTGCACCAGTATGCGGTTGAGCTGATCAACAAAGGCCTCGCTTATGTTGACGAGCTGACGCCTGAGCAGATCCGCGAATACCGCGGCACCCTGACCGCGCCGGGCAAAAACAGCCCGTTCCGCGATCGCAGCGTGGAAGAGAACCTGGCGCTGTTCGAAAAAATGCGCACCGGCGGCTTCGCAGAAGGCACTGCCTGCCTGCGCGCCAAAATCGACATGGCCTCGCCGTTTATCGTCATGCGCGATCCGGTGCTGTATCGCATCAAGTTTGCGGAACACCACCAGACCGGCAACAAGTGGTGCATCTACCCGATGTACGATTTCACCCACTGCATCAGCGATGCGCTGGAAGGGATCACCCACTCGCTCTGTACGCTGGAGTTCCAGGACAACCGCCGCCTGTACGACTGGGTGCTGGATAACATCACCATTCCGGTTCACCCGCGTCAGTACGAGTTCTCGCGCCTGAATCTGGAATACACCGTGATGTCCAAGCGTAAGCTGAACCTGCTGGTCACTGACAAGCACGTTGAAGGCTGGGACGATCCGCGTATGCCGACCATCTCTGGTCTGCGTCGTCGCGGCTACACCGCCGCTGCGGTACGCGAGTTCTGCAAACGTATCGGCGTCACCAAACAGGACAACACCATTGAAATCGCGTCGCTGGAGTCCTGCATTCGTGAAGATCTGAACGAAAACGCCCCGCGTGCGATGGCGGTTATCGATCCGGTAAAACTGGTGATCGAAAACTACCCGCAGAACGACAGCGAAATGGTTACCATGCCGAACCATCCGAACAAACCGGAAATGGGCAGCCGTGAAGTGCCGTTCAGCGGTGAGATCTGGATCGATCGCGCTGACTTCCGTGAAGAAGCCAACAAACAGTACAAGCGCCTGGTGCTGGGTAAAGAAGTGCGTCTGCGTAACGCCTACGTAATCAAAGCCGAGCGCGTGGAAAAAGACGCCGCAGGCAACATCACCACCATTTTCTGCTCTTACGATGCTGATACGCTGAGTAAAGATCCGGCGGATGGTCGCAAGGTGAAAGGCGTGATCCACTGGGTGAGCGCGGCCCACGCGCTGCCGGTGGAAATCCGCCTGTACGATCGTCTGTTCAGCGTACCAAACCCAGGGGCGGCGGAAGATTTCCTCACCACCCTCAACCCGGAATCGCTGGTGATCAAACAGGGCTTTGCGGAGCCGAGTCTGCAAGCCGCGCAGCCTGAAAAAGCGTACCAGTTCGAGCGCGAAGGTTACTTCTGCCTTGATGGTCGCCACAGCACCGCCGACAAACCGGTGTTTAACCGCACCGTCGGTCTGCGCGATACCTGGGCGAAAGCCGGCGAGTAATCGCAGGTCAACCGCAGGCAATTCTGATGCCGGTCAGTGTCTACTGACCGGCATTTTTTATGCCTCGCCTGCCGCGCCATCCTTATATTCGCGCTGCGAATTAAATGTATTTTTTCCGCGGATAATGCCCTTATACCTGCCCTGAACATCCCGCGTTTTTAGCCCCGCTCAATCCCATGTTGCCAGATGTAACTTTTTATGTGCACTGCGTCATAGTCTCATCTTTTCCCCGCTAAATTGTGTTGATAATTCGCGACGCGAAAAATAATCTTGATGACACCGGAACCATGAGTTTTTAACTCATAAGCACCGGTTATATTTAGCTTTTTTTATTTATCGTTACTGCACTTGCAGGCGAATTTTACTAAGTCAAAGAGGAACCATTATGCGTACGTTCAGTGGCAAACGTAGTACGCTGGCGCTGGCTGTTGCCGGTGTCACAGCAATGTCGGGCTGGGGCCTTTCCGCGCAGGCTAACGCCGCCGGATTTATCGACGATTCCACCCTGACCGGCGGCGTCTATTACTGGCAGCGTGAGCGCGACCGGAAAGACGTTAACGACGGTAAATACAAAACCAACCTCTCGCACTCCACCTGGAACGCCAACTTAGATTTCCAGTCAGGCTATGTCGCCGACATGTTCGGCCTTGACGTTGCCGCCTTTACGGCCATTGAAATGGCGGAAAGCGCCGAAAGCGGCCACCCGAACGAAATCGCGTTCTCCTCCAGCAACAAAGCCTACGACGAAGACTGGTCCGGTGATAAAAGCGGCATCAGCCTCTACAAAGCGGCGGCCAAATTCAAATACGGCCCGGTCTGGGCGCGCGGCGGCTACATTCAGCCCACCGGCCAGACGCTGCTGGCCCCGCACTGGAGCTTTATGCCAGGCACTTATAAAGGGGCGGAAGCGGGCGCTAACTTCGATTACGGCGAGGCGGGCGCGCTGAGCTTCTCGTACATGTGGACCAACGAATACAAAGCGCCGTGGCATCTGGAAATGGACGACTTCTACCAGAACGATCAGAAAACCAAAGTGGATTATCTGCACTCGCTGGGCGCGAAGTACGATTTTAAAAACGATCTGCTGCTGGAAGCGGCGTTTGGTCAGGCTGAAGGCTATATCGATCAATATTTCGCGAAAGCCAGCTACAAGTTTGACGTCGCCGGCAGCCCGCTCTCCACCACCTATCAGTTCTACGGCACCCGCGATAAAGTCAGCGACCGCAGCGTCAACGACCTCTATGACAGCACCGCCTGGCTACAGGCGCTGACCTTTGGCTACAAAGTGGGCGATGTCGATCTGCGTCTTGAAGGCACCTGGGTGCAAGCGGAAGGGCAGCAGGGCTACTTCTTGCAACGTATGACGCCGACCTACGCCTCCTCAAACGGTCGACTGGACGTATGGTGGGATAACCGCTCCGACTTCAACGCCGACGGCGAAAAAGCGGTGTTCTTTGGCGCGATGTACGATCTGAAAAATCTCAACCTGCCGGGCTGGCAAGTTGGCGCGTCTTATGTCTACGCCTGGGATGCAAAACCGGCAGAGATGGCGACGCCGGACGCGTACTACGATCCCGATTACCGCCTGAAAGAGTCGGCCTACAGCCTCGATGCGGTCTACACCCTGCAGGATGGCCGCGCCAAAGGCACGATGTTTAAACTGCACTTCACCCAGTACGACAACCACTCCGACATCCCCAGCTACGGCGGTGGCTACGGCAACATCTTCCAGGATGAGCGAGACGTGAAGTTTATCGTCATCGCGCCGTTCACCATTTTCTGATTTCTGCCCGCATCGGCTCACCCGCTCACCTGAGCGGGTTTTTTTTAAATTTTTTTCCCGGCCATTTAATTTTTGCTCCCCGTGGTCGCTTTATCACTACATCTCGATTGAGACCCATAAAATTCAAGGAGCAGGAAAATGTTATCTATTAATACCAACGCCGCCTCAATGGCCGCTGTCAACGCCATCAACAAAAGCAACGCTTCTCTGAGCCAGTCTATGGAGCGCCTGGCCACCGGTAACCGTATCAACTCCTCTGCGGATGATGCGGCGGGCAAACAGATTGCTAACCGCCTGACCGCACAGTCTGACGGCATGGCAGTTGCACAACGCAACATCGCTGATGCAACAGCCATGCTGCAAACCGCTGACGGCACTTTTGACGAAATGAATGACATTCTGGGTCGCATGAAAGACCTCGCTACACAAGCATCTAACGGAACGTACAGCGATGACGACCGTGCGGCTATGCAGTCCGAGTTCGATGAACTGGGCCAGGAAATGTCCGACATGATGCAGAACACCACCTACGGCGGCACCAACCTGTTCAACAAATCCGCCAGCGGCCTGTTCACCCAGGGTTCAGGCGTGACGTTCCAGGTCGGTTCTGAAGCCACTGACCAGATGACCGTGAACATCTCCTCTCAGGTTGATGCGCTGACCACCTCTCTCAGCTCCCTCAGCGCCTCCTTCGCGGATGACTTTGGTACTGACGGTGCCGGCGGCGGCACTGGCGCAAGCGGCAGCGAACTGATGTCTTCTGCTTCCGCGACCGCAGCCATCGACAGCATCCAGAACGTGATGAGCTCAGTCGGTAAAATCCAGTCCACGCTGGGTGCGTCCATCAACCGTCTGAATGACACCGCCAACAACCTGCAAAGCATGCAGGACAACACCAACGTGGCGATCGGTAACATCATGGATACCGACTACGCGGCGGAAGCGTCCAACATGTCCAAAGAGCAGGTACTGATGCAGACCAGTATCACCATGCTGAAACAGTCCAACAGCATGTCAGGCATGGTTTCCAGCCTGCTGCAGTAATCGGCCCGACGCTGACGTTAAGCACCGCCCCAGGGCGGTGTTTTTTTTTGCCGCCGGGCGGCAGGAAAGACAAAACCCTTCCGCATCAGGCGGAAAATAGCCTTCCGCATGGAATTCATCTTGTTGATTTTTATACGAAAAATTATTGGCATGGCAATTGCTAATTATCAGCCATGAAATCTGAACGGAGCAGCACATGATTAACCCGCAGCAGATTGCGAAAAAATTCGCCCTGATGGACATCTCCACCAAGGCGTCATCGCTCACGCGCCAGCAAAACGACATCAATACGCAAACCAGCGCGCTGGACAACCTCGACAGCGCCCTGACGGCGTTCCAGAGTGCGGCAGATGCGCTGAACAGCGAGACGGGCGGTCCGGTGGTCAACACCGTTAACGCCAACAACGACTCGGCGACCATCACCGCCGACTCCACCGCCGAGGAAGGCTCATACACCTTCTTTGTCGATCAGCTGGCGACCGCGCAGCAGTCCACGCTGGCCTTTGCCGATGGCGACATACCCGGCAGCGGCACCTTCACCATTACCATGGGTGACAGTGAAATGGACATTGATCTCAGCACGGTCGATTCCAACGTTGACGGCAGCGTGTCGGTGGCAGAACTGGCGGATGCGATCAACGATTCGCCGGATAATCCGGGCATCACCGCCACCATTGTCAACACCGATGGGGCCACCACCCTGATGCTCACCGCCGATGAAACCGGCGCGGAAAACGCCTTTACCGTCTCCGCCAGCGGCATCGATCCGGCCTCAGCGTTCGCCACTGACATCAGCAACCAGAAAGATCTGGCGGTGGCGCAGGACTCGGTGGTCTACCTCGGCAGCTCGCCGGAAAGCGGGGTGATGATCACCAGCGGCAGCAACACCTATAACGATCTCATTCCCGGCCTCAGCATTACCTTCGCCGAAGAGTCCACCGATGGCGAACCGCTGACCTTTAACGTCAAAAACGATCCCAGCGCCACCCAGACCAAGGTGCAGACCTTTGTCGATGCCTATAACACGCTGGTGGACACCCTTGATGCGCTCACCACAAACGGCGGCGGCACGGGATCCGCCGGGCCACTGGCAGGCGACGCGGGGATCTCATCGCTGGAGCGGCAAATCGAGGACATCACGCACGCCACCTATAACGGCGTGTCGATTGTCGATTACGGCATCACGCTGGATTCTGACGGGCATCTGCAAATCGACAGTGAAAAATTCGACGCGGCGATGGAAGCAAACCCGGATGGCCTGACATCCCTGTTCGTCGGCCCTGACAGCATGACCGCCCAGCTCGACAGCCTGATGGAAACCTGGCTTGACGACACCGACGGCATCATCTCGCAGCGGCAGAGCAACCTCGACGACAAACAGGAAAAAGTCACCAGCAGCGTTGATGACCTCAAGACCCGTTACAACACCTCTTACGATCGCTATCTGGAAGAGTTCACCGCCACGATAGTTGAAATTGAAAATATGCAAATGAGCATGGCGGCCTTCATGTAAGCCGCCACCCGAAAAGGTCAAGACAAGATGTACGCTTCAGATAATGGTTACACCCAATACAAAGAGATGGATCTGGCTGCCCGCACCGCGTCAGCCTCGCCGCTGGATCTGGTGCTGGTGCTCTACGCCGGACTGATGGACGAGCTGGAACGCGCCAGAAGCCACATCGAAAACAAACGTTACGAGCGCAAAGCGCAGAGCATAAACAAATGCATCGACATTCTTAATGCCCTGACCAGTTCGCTGGAGTTCGACAACGGCGGCGATCTGGTGCTCAACCTCGCGCGGCTTTACGACCACTGCGTCTACCGCCTGTACGAAGCCAGCGGTCAAATGTCGACGGCGAAGATCGACGAAGTGGTGGTCATCCTCTCCAACCTGCGCGAAGGCTGGGAAGGCCTGTCGCAAAAACTGGGCTAACCCATGAGCCAGGACGCACTGCGCCAGCAGATTGAAAGTCTGCTGGCAGCGATGAACGAGAGCCTCGACAAACAGCGCTGGCGACGTCTGCCCGCGCTGCACCGGCGGCTAATGATGCTGTTTGAACAATACACCGCCGAACCGGTTTCGCCTGCGGAACTGGCCGCGCTGAAAACCCGGCTGCGCGACGGTTTTGCGCAGATGATCGCCCGCCGTCAGGCGCGGGCCGGACAGCTACAGGCGCGGATGGAAAAACACCGTCGGCAGCAGGAAGGCCGGCTGGCTTACTCAATGGTGAATCTGGTGGCGGAGCAAAAATAATGAAAACACTGTCATTACTCTCAGAGGCGATGGGACAACTGCTGTCTGCGCTGCCGGTGCAACCGTCGGCAGGCGGCAGCGCAGACGGGTTTACGCTGCCGGATCTGCGTCATCTTAAGCAGGCAGAACGCGCGCGCCCGGCGGAGAAAATCATTGCCGATCCGCGCGAACAGCTGGATCTACTGCTGGCACACTTCTTAACACCGCCCGCCAGCGAGCCGGTTACGGCCAGTCCACTCAGCGAACCGCTGATGCAGACGGTTGCCCACGCGGGCATCGGCGTTAAATCCGAAAGCCGCCCGCAACCCCTCACCGATCCGGTCGCCAGCCTGCTCACCGATTCGCCCAAACTGCAGGCGGTCATGGCGAGCTTACTCGCCGCGCAGCCGGTAAGCGGTGAAACCCCGCAGCAGCAGGCCCGGCTCGCCCGCAGCGCGGCGCAAGATCTGAACGCCATCGCGCCGCGTCAGCATGACACAACCCAGCCCCGCGCGACGCCCCGCGATATACGCACCGCCCCTCGCGTCGAGGCCACAACGCCACCGCGTCGCGAAACTTTGACGCCCACCGTACTGGCGAGCACCACCTTTGCCAGTGAAATGCGACAGCCGGAGACGACCCACGCGCAGGCGCAGCCGCTCAGTCTGCCCGCCGACACCAGTGAATGGGGTGAGAAACTCACCAGCCTGCTCAAAGATCGCATCCACTTTCAAATTGGTCAGCAGCAGCAAAGCTCGACCATCCGTCTGGATCCGCCGTCGCTGGGCAAGCTTGAGATCGCCATCCATCTGGAGGCGGGCAAGCTGGTGGTGCATATCGGGGCCAGCCAGGCCGATGTCTGCCGCTCGTTGCAACAGCTCAGTGACAACCTGCGCCAGCAGCTCACCGGGCAGAACTTTGTCGGCGTTGAGGTGAATGTCTCGCAGGAGGGGCAGTCGCAACAGCAGCAGGAAAGGCAGTCACAACAGCAGTCGCCGCAGATCCGCTCTGCCGTCGAACTGGAAGAAGAAACCACCCTAGCCGGACAGCATGACGCTGTCCTGATCAAAGTGTAGAGGCTCATGAAAAAAACAATTATGGTCGGCTTATTTGCCGCCACGCTCGCGATTTTCGTCGGTGGCGGTGCCGCTGTCGGCGTCATTTATTATATGAAAGATCAGGCGCCGCACGCGCCCGATCCGCACTCGGCAAAAAATAACATTCAAAAGAAAGCGAAGAAGGAGGGCGATGAGGTCTTTGTCACCCTGCCGGAATCGTTGATTACGCTGCACGACGATACCGGCAACGATCGTTATATGTTGCTGGAAGTCGCGATGGTGGCAGACGATGAAAAAGCCTCGAAAAAAATTCTCGCCGACGAACCGTTATATCAAAGCATCATCGTCTCTACGTTATCCGATATGCAATATAGCGACGTGCGGAAATTAAAAATCAGTGAAATAAAGCAAACCCTGCTTAATGCCCTCAAAACGCAACTCAAGGCGCGGGATATTCCCGCGCCCTACAGCGACGTCTTACTGAAAAAAGTGGTTTATCAGTAACGGCGGAAAATAACGGAAATAACATCATGACACTCGCCTGGGAAATTCAGGAATTCCAGACCCTGCCGTCATTAACACCCGCGGAGGAGAGCCACTATTTACAGGCTTACCTGCCGTTGGTGCGAAAGGTCGTTCGTCAGCTCGCGCCACAGTGCAACGCGGTGATGGACAAGCAGGATATGGAACAGATCGCGCTAATGGGCTTGCTGGAAGCCATTCGCCGTTATGGTGCGCCGGATGACGGTTTCGGCGGCTATGCGGTGCAGCGTATACGCGGTGCGGTACTGGATGAACTGCGCAGCCTCGACTGGCGTCCGCGCCAGTTGCGGCAAAAATTCCATCAGGTCAACGATGCCATTCGCGCGGTGCGGAAAACCCTTGGCCGTGAACCTGAGTCGCACGAACTGGCCGCTGAAGGCATCAGCGCGGAAGATTACCGGGAATACTTAAGTCTGGAAGGGGCCGCCAGCCTCGCCAGCCTCGATGAACTGCTGGACGGCGATCACAGCGCCGTACCGCTGGAAAGCCGCCGCCTGGAAGAGCAGGTGATCAACCAGCATATGCTGGCGAAAGCGCTCACCCAGTTAAGCGAAAAAGAGCAGCAGATCCTGTTTCTCTATTACCAGCAGGATATGAATTTTAAAGAGATTGCGTTAGTGCTCGGGCTGACCGAAGCCCGTATTTGCCAGTTAAATAAAAAGATTGCGCAAAAACTCAAAGAATATTTCGCCGCACATTAATTGTTTCTTACGTAATAAGAACCTGCCCGGCGGGTTCGCAGAGGTGTTATGCAAAAGTTATTTGGTTTACTGATTGTTTTAGGTTGTGTATTCGGTGGTTATTTTGAAGCGGGCGGGCAGTTAATTGCTATCTGGCAGCCAGCGGAAATCGTGATTATTTTAGGGGCCGGTATTGGCGCGATGATCATCGGTAATCCGCTGCATGTGTTAAAAGAGATCGTCCATCAAATTAAAGGCGTGATCAGCAAAAAGAATATGGGCGCAGAATTCCAGCGTCAGTTGCTGATGTGCCTCTACGAACTGCTGGAAGCCGTACAGACCGGCGGTCTGCGCACCCTCGATCAGCATATCGAACAGCCGGAAGAGAGTACGATTTTTCAAAAATTTCCGCTGGTGCTCAAACAAAAACGGCTGGTGATGTTTATCGCCGATAACTTCCGCCTGATGGCGATGGGCAAAATCGACGCCCACGAACTGGAAGGCATTCTCGATCAGGAGCTGGAAACCATTGAAGGCGAGCTGATGGCGCCGTCCCGCTCTCTGCAACGTACCGCCGAGGCGATGCCGGGCTTCGGCATCTGCGCGGCAGTGCTCGGCATTATCATCACCATGCAGTCGATTGACGGCTCCATTGCGCTGATCGGCCTGAAAGTGGCGGCAGCGCTGGTGGGCACCTTTCTTGGCGTTTTCTTCTGTTACTGCTTTATGGATCCGCTGGCAAACGCCATGGAACAGCAGGCGCGCGCCGAACACTCGCTGCTGGAGTGCGTGCGTACCGTGCTGGTCGCGCAGGCGGGCGGCAAACCGACCCTGCTGGCGGTGGACGCCGGGCGTAAACTGCTGCATCTGGCGTCAAAACCGACCTTCGCCAATCTGGATGCGTGGGTGAACGCCATGCTGGAGCAGGAGGAGTAATGCGCGCTGCCAACCGCCGCAACCGTGGCACGCAAACCACCATTATCCGCCGTCAGATCAAAAAGAGTCACGCCGGACACCACGGCGGCGCCTGGAAAGTGGCGTTCGCCGACTTCACGCTGGCGATGATGGCGCTGTTTATGACGCTGTGGATCGTCAACAGCGTCAGCCAGACCGATCGCGAAAATATCGTCGCCGCGCTGCATGGCCACTCGATTTTTAACGGCAACGGTATTTCGCCGTTAAGCAGCCTGGCGAAGAAAATCAACAGTAAACCGATCCCGCATCCGGGCCAGCGCGACGCGGTCATTGATCAGAAGAGTGAAGAGAAAGCGCAGGAAAGCAGTAAAAAGATGGCGGAGATGAAGAAAAAATCCGCCAGCGAACTGGGCGAGCTGGCCAACAGCATCAACGAAATCGCCCTGAAAGCGCATATGGACAGCAATCTTGAAATGGAGATCGTCCCCCAGGGGCTGCGCATTCTGATCAAAGATAACCAGAACCGTAATATGTTTGAGCGCGGCAGCGCGAAGATCATGCCGTTCTTCCGGGTGCTGCTCAGCGAACTGACGCCCGTATTCGACTCGCTGGACAACAAAATCATGATCACCGGCCACACCGATGCCATGCCGTACAAAGGCGACGCCCGGCAGTACAACAACTGGAATCTCTCCGGCGATCGTGCGCTCTCCGCGCGGCGGGTGATGGAGCAGGCGGGTATGCCGACCAACAAAGTCATGCAGGTCAGTGCCATGGCCGATCAGATGCTGCTCGATGCCGCCGATCCCGCCGGTGCCAGTAACCGTCGTATCGAAATTATGGTGCTCACCCATTCCGCCGCCGACACCCTGTACCAGTTCTTTGGCTCACAAGGGGAGAAGGTCGTGAAACCGCTGGCGACGCGCCTCGACCAGCAGTTGCCCGCGGGTCCCTCACCTTCACGTTAAGCGCTTATGTTTTTATTCAGACTCAACACCATCATGTTGCTGACCACCCTGGTCGCCAGCAGCCATGCCGTTTGCGCACCTCAGGGTGCGACGGTTAACCGCACGCTCAGCTATGCGGCGCGTGAGCGCCAGCATAACCGCGAACTGTTACGCTTAAAGCAGCAACTGAAAGTCGCCCACACCACGCCGGTGGTGCGCGGCGACGCCAGTGCAAAAGCCGCTCTGCGCGCGCAAAACCGCCGTCGGCTGGAGCAACATCCGGAATGGTTTACACCGCTGCGCACGCATTTGCAGGACGGCACGGGGCTGGTGAACAACCGCTATCTGCTGCACGTCACCGACACCATCATCCACCGCCTGCAACAGCAACTGGGTAAACCCTACGTCTGGGGCGGCGAGACGCCGGAGGAGGGGTTCGATTGTAGCGGGCTGGTCTATTACGCCTATAACAGCATGCTGGCGACCAAACTGCCGCGCACCGCCGATGCGATGTACCACTTCCCGCAGGCGCGAAATATTTCAGACCGGGATTTACAGCGCGGCGATTTACTCTTTTTTCGTATTCACAGCGATCGCAAAGCGGATCATATGGGGGTTTATCTGGGGGACGGGCGATTTATTGAATCCCCGCGAACGGGGGAGCGGATCCGTATCAGTTATCTGAACGAGGAATACTGGCAGCGGCATTTTCTGGGCGGGCGACGGGTCATTATGAATAATACGGTGCGCTAAGGCGTTAACAATCAAGAACGGTAAGCAGAGACAGAAACAAGATAATGACGATAATCACCAGCACGACGTCAACTAAACTCATCACCCCTCTCGAGGTCACCGTGTGCGCCGCCTCAGCGAGCGCTGCTTCTTCGGCGCGGGCCTGCTTCAGAAGCCGTTTTACTTCCTGCTCGCGGACAAATTCTTCCATCGATTTATAGTAACTTTCCGTATCGACAGGGAGTGGCTTTTTATTTTTGTCCGACATTATCTTCATCCTTGATTGATATTATTGACACTCCTTCATCAGTATTCTCTCAGATTTAGCTTAGGGGCCATAGCCATGGCCCGGATAATAATCACGAATTAATTTTTAATTAAGATGGCCCAGGATGGTGAGCTCCATGTCGTCCGGTACTTCGTTATAAGACAGCACATGCAGCCCGGCCGCAAACAACCGGGCATAGCGGGCTAATAACGGACGCAGTTGTGGCGCGACCAGCAGCACCGGCTCTTTCCCGGCGGCTTTCATCTGCTCCTGCACCTTCGGCATATTTTCCTGGAACTGGCTGAGCATATTCGGCTCGACAGGCACACTGTCCAGCATCACCTTGCCGCCTTGCTGCGCCTGATTCACCACGTTTTGCAGCAGATTTTCCAGCTCATTAGTGAGTGTGTACACCGCCAGCACCTGATGGCGCGCCAGGTTATGGGTAATGCTGCGGCGCAGCGCCAGGCGCACATCGGCGACCAGCAACAGCGGATCTTTCGAGACGGCGCCGCTCGCCACCAGCACGGTGGCAATGGTGACAATATCCCGCAGCGACACGCGCTCCATCAGCAGGCTGCGGTACACCTTCAGCAACTGGCTGTAATTAAGCACGCTGCTCAGATCTTCCGCCAGCTTCGGTGCCTGCGCCGCCAGCCGGTTGTGCAACTGGGTCACATCGTCATAGTTAAACAGATCCGGAATATGGCTCAGCACCACTTTATTGAGATGGGTGGCGATCACGCTGGCGCAGTCGATCACCTGATAGCCCAGATTCAGCGCCTTCGCTTTCTGCGCCGGGGTGATCCAGGTGACTGGCATCCCGTAAGCCGGATCGTTACCCAGCACGCCGTCAATATCGCCATAGGTTTCGCCGGAGGGCAGGGCCATCAGCCGGTCGGCGACAATATCCCCGCCGTCGGCTTTAATATCGTTAATGTAAATGGCGTACTGGGTGGGCTTGAGACGGAAATTTTCCCGCACGCGGATCTCCGGTAACAGCATGCCGTTACTTTCAGAAATCACCTGCCGCACGCCGCGGATACGCTGGGTCAGCGGGCTGCCTTTACTCTTATCCACCAGCGACACCAGCTTATAGCCGAGGCTGATACTCACCGGCTCAATGGTGGGGATCGTCTCCCAGCTTACCTGCTGCTCCGGGGTGTCGGTCAGGGTTTTACTCAGCGTGGAGAGGCTTTTGACTTCCGCTTCCGAGGCAGTCGGCTGTTTGCCCTGTCGCCAGGCGGCGAAGGCCAGCAGCGCCGAAAAGGCGAGGAACGGCAGGTGCGGCATCCCCGGCACAATCGCCAGCACGAACATTACGCCGCTGGCGGTGTAGATCACCGATGGCGTGGCCAGTAGCTGCTTTTTGATCTCGCCGGCGATCTCGCCGCTGTCGCTGACGCGGGTCACGATAATGGCCGCCGCGGTGGATAACAGCAGCGACGGGATCTGCGCCACCAGGCCGTCACCGATGGTCATCAGCACATACTGCGAAAACGCGGCGTCGGCGCTTAAATTGTATTTAAAGATGCCGATGCACACGCCGCCAATCAGGTTGATGGCGAGGATCATCATCCCGGCGATGGCATCGCCGCGCACAAACTTCGAGGCCCCATCCATTGCGCCGTAGAAATCCGCTTCGCTGGTCACCTCTTTGCGGCGGGCCTGCGCCTGGGCCTGATTGATCAGACCCGCATTCAGATCGGCATCAATCGCCATCTGTTTGCCGGGCATCGCGTCGAGGGTAAAGCGCGCCGACACTTCAGAAATACGCTCTGCGCCTTTGGTGACAACGATAAAGTTGATGATCATCAGAATGATGAACACCACAAAACCGACCACAAAGTTCCCGCCGATCACCACCTGACCGAAGGACTCGATCACTTTACCGGCTGCCCCAATCCCTTCATGACCGAACAGCAGCACCACGCGCGTAGAGGCGACGTTCAGCGTCAGACGCATCAGCGTGGTGATGAGCAGCACCGTCGGGAACAGGCTGAACTCCAGTGGACGTCGGGTGGAGACGCTGACCAGCAGCACCAGCACCGCCAGCACGATGTTAAAGGTGAAAAGAATATCCAGCAGCATCGGCGGCAGTGGCAAAATCACCATCGCCAGAATACACAACAGTACCAGCGGCACACCAAAATGCGCGGCCCGTACGGTCGTCATAAGTTGCTTAATGTTTTTCTGCATCCTGTTTCAGAACCTCTTTAGGGATGGACATGTGTCGGTTGAGTTGCGGCTTGTCCTGCATCCCGGCGCGCCAGGATTTGAGTTGCAGGACGTAGGTCAGCACGTGGGCGATGGCGCGGAAAAGCTGATGGGGGATCTGCTGATTAAGCTGCGTGGTGAAGTACACCGAGCGCGCCAGCGTCGGGAATTCGACGATCTCAATTTTGTGCTCTTTTGCCACCTCGCGGATAAACAGCGCGATGTCGTCGGTGCCTTTCGCCACCACAAAGGGGGCGGCGGCGCGGGCGGTGTCATATTTCAGCGCCACGGCGAAGTGCGTCGGGTTGGTGATCACCACGTCGGCGGCCGGTACGGTGCGGCGGATCTGCCCCATGGCGATCTGGCGCTGCATCCGGCGCACCTTCGCTTTGATCTCCGGGTTCCCTTCCTGGTTCTTATATTCCTCTTTGACTTCCTGTTTGGTCATCTTCAGACCGCGGGTAAACATATGTTTTGTCAGCGGAATATCGAGCACGGCAAACAGCACAAACAGCATCACCATGTTCTGCATCACGCTGGCGTACAGCGACAACCCATGCTGCACGGCGCTGGCAAAATGCTGCGATTGCAGCGCCATAAACGCCGCAAAATTGTGCCGCACGCTGAACCACAGCAGCGCCAGCACCACCAGACTTTTCAGCACCATCTTGCCGGTTTCAATCAGGTGATCGTTGGAAAACAGCCGCCCGATGCCTTTGATCGGATCAATTTTGCTGAAGTCCGGCAGGATCTTTTTCGGCACGAACAGCCAGCCGCCGGGCACCAGCGACGCGGCGAGCGCCGCCAGCGGCATCGGCGTCAGCGTCAGAATGAACTTCATCAGGATCAGCAGGTTATGCTGTAAAAACTGCCCCAGCACGTCCGGGTTGTTGATCTCCTGAGCGTACTGATGGACGGTAATAAAGCCTTCGCGCACGAAATCGCAGTACCAGGGAAAACTGTTCACCAGCACGATAAACGCCGCCAGCAGGCTGGCCGCCAGGCCCATATCTTTGGAGCGCGGAAGCTGTCCGTCCTCGCGCGCTTTACGCCGTTTTTGCGCCGAGGGCTTTTCTGTTTTTTCATCCTGCGACGCGTCAGCCATGGGACACTCGCAGGGCATCAAACTGGCTAAGAATGTAATTCACCAGATGCAGATAGTGATCCGGCAGGGTGTAGAGCAGGGCGGCAAAGCACACCAGACCCGCCAGCATGTTGATCGGAAAACCGAGGGAATAGAGATTCAGCGCCGGCGACACGCGGTTGAGCAGGCCAAAACCGCCCTGGACCACCAGCATGATAAAGGTGGTCGGCAGCGCCAGCAGGGTGGCGGAGGCAAATACCCAGCCCAGCCCCAGCGCCACGCTGCGCAGGGTTTGCGGCGTCAGCGCATTGCCAATCGGCCAGTAGATAAAGCCTTTATAAAGAATACTCACCAGCAGCAGATGCCCGTCCATGGCGAAAAACAGGATCGCGGCATAGATATAGATAAACTCCGCCAGCACGGTGGTGGACGCGCCGCTATTGGGATCGTTCATCACCGCCATGCTCATCCCCATATTAAAAGAGAGGATCTGCCCGCCGATTTGCAGCGCCAGAAAAACAAACTGCATCATCAGGCCAAACAACATCCCCCACAGGATCTGCTCCAGCGTCAGGATCAGCATCGACATGGTGAGCAACCCCTCCGGCACCGGGTGCGGCACCAGCGGGGTGATCATCACCGCCAGCGAAAGCGACACCACAAGGCGAATGCGCACGCTGAACGCTTTGCTGTCAAACACCGGTCCATACTGCAAAAACGCCATAATGCGCACGAAGGGATACCACAGGCCCAGCACCAGATTCATCAGTTGCGTGATGTCGAGGGTATGCATGTCAGTACACCAGCAGCGCGGCCTGCATAAACAGGTGCGTACAGAGATCGCTTAGCTGCACGATCATCCACTTGCCGCAAACGCCAAGCACGATCAGGGTGACGATCAGGCGCGGCAAAAAGCTCAGCGTCTGTTCGTTAATCTGCGTCACCGCCTGGAAAATACTCACGCACAGCCCGACCAGCAGGCTCGGCACCACCAGCACCGACACCAGAATAATCACCACTTTGATACCGCTGGCGACAATGTCCGCCGCCACATCCACCGTCATCATTTTTAGCCCAGCCCCAGTCCACGAATACTGCTGGTCAGCGTGCCGACGGTCAGCGCCCAGCCGTCGATCAGCACAAACAGCATCAGCTTAAACGGCAGCGAGACGATCAGCGGCGACAGCATCATCATGCCCATCGCCATCAGCACGCTGGCGACGATCAGGTCGATCACCAGAAACGGGATATAAATCATAAAGCCGATCTGGAACGCGGTTTTCAGCTCGCTCAGCACATACGCCGGGATGACAATCGACAGATCCTGATCCGCCGCGTCGCCTTTTGCGCCGCCGATGGTCATGATCTGCGCCATCGCCTTTTTGTTGGTCTGCGCGAGCATAAAACGTTTTAACGGCGAGGCGGCGGTGGAGAGCGCCTGCGGCAGGGTGATCTGATCGTTTTCAAAGGGCACCACCGCATGGTCATAAATATTCAGCCACACCGGGCGCATCACCAGCAGGGTCAGCGACAGGGCGATGCCGATCAGAATGCGGTTTGGCGGCGTCTGTTGCAGGCCCAGCGCCTGGCGCAGCAGCGACAGCACAATGATAAAGCGGGTGAAGCAGGTCATCATCAGCAGCAGCGTCGGCAGCAGCCCGACCAGCGTCATCAGGATCAGGACCTGAACTTTTACGCTTAACTCCTGGGTCGCGCCGTGGGTGGCGACCTGCAACAGCGCAATGTCGCCCCCCTGCGCAAAGGCACTGGGGGCCAGCATCAGCAGCGCGCCGCCGAGCAGCAAAAAGAGGGACGGTTTTTTCATGGCGTCAGATCGTTGATGTCGCGGGTATTGAACTCCAGCACCCGCAACCCGTATTTCTCGTTCACCACCACCACTTCTGCTTTTCCCAGCAGAATATTATTCACTTTGATGTCCAGCGGCTCGCCCGCCAGCTTGTTCAGCTCAATCACCGTGTCATCGTCAATGTTCAGCAGGTCAGCCAGCATCACTTCCACCGACGACACTTCCAGCGTCAGGGTGACGGGGATGCGTTTTAGCAGGCCGATGGAATCATTGAGCGGCGCAGAAGACGCGGCGGCAAGCGGTGCAGGGACGGTTTCAGCGGCGTCGTCAGCCAGCTCGAAGCCTTGTTCAAGTAAATCGATCTCGTTAGTCATAAGATTTTCCGGCGAGGGTTTCACGAAGGTCAGATAAGAGAAGCTTGTCGTGATCTTCGACGATCAGCGCGTTAAACAGCGGCGACTGACCGATGAAGACCGGGAATTTTTCAGGCAAGGAAACCGGCAAAATATCACCGGCTTTGAGGGTCGTCAGATCCGCCACGTTGAGGGTTAACTCCACCACCCGCACGTTCAGGCACAGCGGCAGGGTGTCGATCACCTGGCGCATCAGCGCTTTCTGCGCGGTCTGGCGCTCAGTGACGGTGTCGGCGTGCGGCGGCGTTTCGGTCTTGCGCAGCATATTGAGCAGGTAATCGGTGTGCGCGTTATCCAGCAGCAGGTGAAAACTGCGTTTCCCCTCATCATCCAGCTGGAAGCTGATTTGCCACGCCCACTGGCTGCAAATATTGCTGTTATCAGCTTTTATGGCCAGCGGCAGCCCGAGGGTGTCATCGCTGAACAGCAACTGGCAAATATCCAGTGCCAGCCGGTTACGCAGGCGAATTTCGGTTTTGGTCGGCAGCCGCTCGCCGCCGTCGGCGTTTTCCAGCTGCGTCTCTAACCCATAAAAATTATTCAGCAAGGTGAGCAGTAACGGACGATCAATATCAAACGCCAGATTGCCCACCGGCGACGCCAGCAAATCCGCGTGCTTATTTTTCACATCCATTTTGCAGGCGATCTTTTTCAGACTGACGCTGGAGCGATGTTTTTTCAGAAAGTAGCTGCCGATGCGCGACTCAATAATGTCAAAGCGGCGGGTGAAGATATTCGGCAGGCGATGCCAGGGGCGACCCAGACGGTTTCCTTCCAGCGCGAATATTCCACGGGTTTGGCTGTACTTCAACATTGGTGTTATATCTCTTGATAAAGATCGGTGCACTGGAAAAACTGTTTTTGAGAACAAACTCACACTCTGGTAATAAAAACAGTCTGACGTTTAATTTTCTCTTTATGATGGCCGCCTTTATTTATCAGCCAGCGAATAAAAGAGAAGCTGCATTTAACCGGAATGCATCAGGGAGCACAATAGCCGCCAGAGGGATTATTATGATTAATCTATTATTAATCAGCGCCGCTTATTATTGACCCGCACTGGTCGTACCGCCTCTGGCAGGTTATTTTTAATTAACTTGTTGTTTTAACTTGTTTAATCTTTTTTTCATTCATTAATATCAGTCTTTTTACTCCTCTCAATGTTATTATTCATTCGTCATTTATATGACTTCCGTTATCGCCCTTTACCCGTAACTGTGAGAGAAAATATGCAGACTCTTATTGCTGAAGCCTCCGCAAGCATAAAAGCCTTTTCATTAGCAAAGCGCGTAGCCAGTTTTAATATCCCGGTATTGATCCAGGGAGAAACCGGCGCGGGTAAAGAATGTGTCGCCAAATATATTCACTCGCAGGCTTTTGGTGAAGATAAAGACGCACCTTTTATTGGTATTAACTGCGCCGCGATCCCGGAAACCATGCTCGAATCCACTTTATTCGGTTATGAAAAAGGCGCCTTTACCGGGGCGGTCAATGCCGTGCCGGGTAAACTGGAAATGGCCAATAATGGCACTCTGCTGTTAGATGAAATTGGCGATATGCCGCTGGCCTTACAGGCCAAACTATTACGTGTATTGCAGGAGCATCAGGTGGAACGCCTCGGCAGTAACCGCGCCATTAAACTCAATTTCCGCCTGATCGCCTGCACCAATAAAAGCCTTGAAGCGGAAGTCGCCGCCGGGCGTTTTCGCGAAGATCTGTTTTACCGTATTTCGGTGGTGCCGATCAGCGTGCCCGCGCTGCGGGAACGCGTCAGCGACATCTTGCCGCTGGCGCAGGCGTTTATCGCAAAATATTCCCGCATGGTGGGAAAATCGATCCGCCTGTCCGAAGGGGCGAAAACCGCGCTGTTGCAGTACCGCTGGCCGGGCAACGTGCGCCAGCTGGAGAACACCATTCAGCGCGGCATGATTTTGAGCCACGACGGGGTGATCGATGCCGGCACGCTGGGTATTCCGCTGGCAGACGACCATGCGTTTGAACACGCCATGCCGCGCGCGGCAGGCGACGCCATCAGTCTCAATCAGGACAATCTGCAACAGCATGGCCGCCACGCGCAATACCAGTACATCGCCGATCTGATGCGCCAGTATCAGGGCAATCGCAGCAAAATCGCGGATTTTCTCGGCATCACCCCACGGGCATTACGCTACCGGCTCGCCTCCATGCGTAAGCAGGGCATCGACCTCTGCTTTTAACCGCCTTAGCCCCTCCCTTTTATTAACAAGAGTAGGAAATGAATACGATCAGCAGCCTCACCCCGAACGCCGCATCGCTCACCATGATGCAGGAGATGAACCGGATGAAGGATCTCGCGAGCGGCCCGCTGGCGGGTGCCTCGGTGCTTCCCGCCGCCGCAGGCGACATGCAGCCGGGCAGCGAGGTCTCCTTCCATCAAATTTTCAGTCAGGCGTTATCCCGCGTGGATAACCTGCAACAGGACGCCGAAATCCGGCAGAACGCGGTGGAAATGGGCGACAGCGACGATCTGGTCGGCGCGATGATCGCCAGCCAGCAGGCCTCCCTCTCTTTTTCCGCGCTGGTACAGGTGCGCAATAAAGTGGCGAGCGGCGTCAACGATCTGATGAACATGTCTGTATAAGCCGATGAAACTCACTCTCTCAGAGCGTTTGTCCGGCCCGTTATCCGCGCTTGCGGCGCTGGCGGGCGGCAATAAAAAATGGCCGCTGCTCGGCGGCGCGGCGGTGCTGCTGACCGCGGTGATCGTCGGCACGTTGTGGCACAGCCAGTCAGGTTACACCGCGCTGTATGGCGCGCAGGAACACCTGCCGCTGTCGCAGATCATCACCGTGCTCGACGGCGAAAAAGTGGATTACCGCATCGATCCCGGCTCCGGACAAATTCTGGTGCCGGAAACGCAGCTCTCAAAAATTCGCATGACGCTGGCCGGAAAGGGCGTGCAGGCGCTAAGTCCCACCGGCTATGAGCTGATGGACAAAGACGAAGTGCTGGGCAGCAGCCAGTTCGTGCAGAACATCCGCTACAAGCGCAGCCTCGAAGGGGAAATGGCGCAGAGCATCATGACCCTCGACGCGGTGGAAACCGCCCGCGTGCATCTGGCGCTTAACGAAGAAAGTTCGTTTGTGGTCAGCGCTGAACCGCAAAACAGCGCCTCGGTGGTGCTGCGTCTGCATTACGGCAGCACGCTCACGCCTGAGCAGGTGAACGCCATTCTGCATCTGGTGAGCGGCAGCGTGCCGGGGCTGAAAGCCTCGCAGGTGAGCGTGGTCGATCAGGCGGGAACGCTGCTGTCGGAAGGTGTCGGGGAAGACTCGCGCACCGGGGCGATGACGCGCAAAAACAACGAACTGCTGAAAAACATTCAGGATAAAACCCACGCCAGCCTCGCCAATGTGCTGACCTCGCTGGTGGGTAAAGATAACTTCCGCATCAGCGTGATGCCGGAGCTGGATCTGAGCACCGTGGATGAAACCCAGGAACGGCTGGGGGATACGCCGAAAGTCAGCCATGAACGGATCGAATCCGACAAAACCCTCGATCCGCAGGCGGTGGGCATTCCCGGTTCGCTGAGCAACCGTCCGCCGCTGCCAGCCGCGCCGGGTGCCGACGCCAGTAAAAGCAGCAGCGCAAGTTCCGAGCGCAGCGAAAGCCAGCGCGATTACGGCTGGGATCGCACCATCCAGCACATTCAGCATCCGGGCTTTACCGTGAAGCACCTGGACGTGGCGGTGGTGCTCAACCAGAACGCCGCCAGCATTAAAAGCTGGACGCCGCAACAGATAGCCCAGGTCACCACCATGCTCAATAACGCCGCCGGGATCGACCCCGCGCGCGGCGACAAACTGTCGCTGTCGATGCTGAGCTTTATCCCGCAGACCGCGCCGGTCATCACGCCGGAAAAATGGTGGCAGAACGACAGCATTCTCGGCTGGGCGAAACTTGGCGGCCTGGTACTGCTCGGCCTGTTACTGCTGATGATCGGCGTACGCCCGCTGGTGGGTCAGGCCATCGCCAGCCAGAAACGCCGTGCCGAGCTGGCGGCGCATCCGGTCAGCGAGCCGGACGAGGACGCCGCCTTGCCGGTATTAACCGCCAGCGGCGAAGAGGAGCGTAAAAGCATTGAGCTGCCGACCTTCAGCGGCGACGACGCCTTACCGGCCCAGAGTTCCGGCCTCGAAATCAAGCTGGAGTTTCTCCAGAAACTGGCGATCAGCGACACCGATCGCGTTGCCGAAGTGATCAGACAGTGGATTACCAGTAATGAGCGAATTGACAATAAATAAGCCTGGCAGCGCCAGCAGCTATCTGGAGCAGGCGGCGATTTTGCTGCTGTGCCTCGGGGAAGAAGCCGCCGCCACGGTGATGCAAAAACTCAGCCGCGAAGAAGTGGTGCGCTTAAGTGAAAACATGGCGCGTCTGTCCGGCGTGAAAACCAGCCACGCCCGGCGGGTGATCAACAACTTTTTTGATGAATTCCGCGAGCAGAGCGGCATCAACGGCGCATCCCGTAGCCTGTTGCAGGGCATTCTCAATAAAGCGCTGGGGGGCGAAATCGCCAGCAGCGTGATCAACGGTATTTATGGCGATGAGATCCGCTCGCGGATGGCGCGCCTGCAATGGGTGGAGCCGCGCCAGCTGGCGGCGCTGATTGCCGAAGAACATTTACAGTTGCAGGCGGTATTCCTCGCCTTTCTGACGCCGGAGATCGCCGCCACCGTACTCGCCTTTATGCCTGACGCGGTGCAGAACGAGATCCTCTACCGCATCGCCCGTTTAAGCGACGTTAACCGCGACGTGGTGGACGAGCTGGATCGGCTGATCGAGCGCGGCCTGTCGGTGCTGGCGGAGCACGGCTCGAAGGTCAAAGGCATCAAACAGGCCGCCGACATCGTCAACCGTATCCAGGGCAACCAGCAGCAGATCCTCGAACAGCTTCGCGATCTGGATGCAGAGGTGCTGGAGCAGTTGCAGGATGAGATGTACGACTTCTTTATCCTCAGCCGCCAGAGCGAAGAAGTACGTCGCCGCCTGCTGGAAGAGATCCCGATGGAAGACTGGGCGGTGGCGCTGAAAGGCACCGAAACGGCGCTGCGACGGTCGATTTTCGCCGTGATGCCAAAACGCCAGGCGCAACAGCTGGAAACCATCACTTCCCGCCTTGGCCCGGTGCCGGTCAGCCGTATCGATCAGGTACGCCGGGAGATCATGGCGGTGGCGCGCGAAATGGAAGAAGCGGGCGACATCCAGCTTCAGCTGTTCGCCGAACAGACCGCAGAATAGGAGCCACGCCAATGGATACGCTTCGTGGCCGCTACCGGGTACACCGTTTCCCGCCGCGCCACACGCTCTCCAGTGCGGCACCCGCCGCCACCGGGCTTTCTGCCGCCGACTTTCAGCGTCAGCTGATGGACGGTTTTCAGGAAGGGCTGGAAAAAGGCTTTGCCCAGGGCCTCAGTGAAGGCCAGGCAGAAGGGCACGCCGAAGGGCGGCAACAGGGGCAGCAGGAAGGCTACCGGCAGGGTTTTGCCGAAGGCAGCCTCGCCGGACAACAAGAGGGGCTAAGCCAGTTTACCCAGGCCGCCGCGCCGCTGGAGACGATTGCCGGCCGTCTGAACGACTATCTGGCGCACAGCGAGCGCAAACAGCGGGACGACCTGCTACAGCTGGTGGAAAAAGTCACCCGCCAGGTGATCCGCTGCGAACTGGCGCTGCAACCCACGCAATTGCTGGCGCTGGTGGAGGAGGCGATCACCGCGCTGCCTGGCGTGCCTGAGTCGCTCCAGGTCTATTTAAACAGCGACGAGTTTACCCGCATTCAGCGCGTCGCCCCGGCGAAAGTGAAAGAGTGGGGGCTTGCCCCGTCAGCGGATCTTCCGCCAGGGGAGTGCCGCGTGGTGACGCCGACCTCTGAACTGGACGTCGGCTGTGAACACCGTCTTGAACAGTGCATGAGCGTGTTGACCGACACGCTGGTGCCGGATGCGCCGGATGCGTGACGATCCGTTGTTTGACAGCGCTCTGCGCTCCATCGAATCCATCTCGTTCGCCCGCGTGGCCGGGCGACTGGTACGCATGAACGGCCTGCTGCTGGAGAGCGTCGGCTGCCCGCTGGCCACCGGCCAGTTCTGCCGGGTGGAGAGCGCCAATCACACCTTGATCGACGCCCAGGCGGTGGGCTTTGACCGCGACATCACCTACCTGATGCCCTTCAACTCGCCCACCGGTCTGATGGCCGGAGCGCGGGTTTTTCCCGAAGAGAAAGCGCAGGAGATCCTGATCGGTGAAAGCTGGCTGGGACGAGTGGTTAACGGTCTTGGCGAGCCGATCGACGGCAAAGGCAAAACCGGCGGCACGCATCTGTTAGCGCCGCTCGCCCCGGCGATCAATCCGTTAACGCGCCAGTCGGTGGCCCAACCGCTGGATGTGGGCGTCAAAGCCATCAACGGTATGCTCACCATCGGCAAAGGCCAGCGCGTTGGCCTGATGGCGGGCAGCGGCGTCGGCAAAAGCGTGCTGCTCGGTATGATCACCCGCCAGACACAGGCGCAGATTGTGGTAGTGGGGCTGATCGGCGAGCGTGGCCGCGAAGTGAAAGAGTTTATTGAACACGCGCTGGGCGACGAAGGGCTGGCGAAATCCATCGTCGTGGCGGCACCGGCGGATGCTTCGCCGCTGATGCGTCTGAAAGCCACCGAGCTGTGCCACGCCATCGCCGCCTTTTTTCGCGACCAGGGTTATGACGTCCTGCTGCTGGTGGATTCGCTAACCCGTTACGCCATGGCGCAGCGGGAAATCGCCCTCTCGCTTGGCGAACCGCCCGCCACCAAAGGCTACCCGCCGTCGGCGTTCGGCATTATTCCGCGCCTGGTGGAGAGCGCCGGTAACAGCGACAGCGGCGGATCGATGACGGCGATCTATACCGTGCTGGCGGAAGGGGACGATCAGCAGGATCCGATCGTTGACTGCGCCCGCGCGGTGCTCGACGGGCATATCGTGCTGACGCGAAAACTGGCGGAAGCCGGGCACTATCCGGCTATCGACATCAGCCAGTCCATCAGCCGCTGTATGACGCAGATTATCCCCGCCGCTCACCAGCGCGCCGCCCGCCTGCTCAAGCAGCATTACGCCGCCTATATGGAAATCAAACCGCTGATCCCGCTCGGCGGTTACGTTGCCGGAGCAGATGCCACCGTCGATAAAGCGGTGAAGTTGTTCCCGGCCATTGAGCGTTTTCTGCGCCAGGAGATGCACGAGCCTGCGCCGCTTGAGGCCGTACAGACGCAGCTGAACGCGCTGTTTCCCGCAGCTACATCGCCAGAGGTGAAAAAATGAATCCGATGATCGCCACCCTCGCGCAGCTCCAGCGGCTGCGCGATCGCAAAGTGAAAGACATCACCGTGCAGCTCGCCGAACAGCAGCAGTTGTGCGCCCGCTACGACAGCAATATCAAAGCGCTCGGTTACCTGTTCGATAAAACGCAGGTTAATGTTCAGGCCGCGCCGTCGGTGGAGGTGCTGAAAAACGTCAACGGCTACAAAGGCAGCCTGCAACGGGTGATCGCCTGGCAGGAGCAGGAAAAAACGCTGGCGAAAATCAAAGCCAACCGCATCCAGAAGAACCTCGTGCGCGCCGCCTGCGAGGAAAAAATCGTCGCGCTGACCCTCGACGACCAGCGCCAGACGCTGAAGCAGGAACAGCAAACCCATGCCCAAAAAACCCTCGACGAGATCGCCAGCCAGTGCTGGCTGCGCCAGCGTAAGCAGCCGGAGTAAAAGCATGGGCACCGTCATCACGTTTGGCACCTTCGATGTCTTTCACATCGGTCATCTGAATCTGCTTAACCGCGCCAGAACGCTCGGCGATCGGCTGGTGGTTGGCGTGTCGTCCGATCGGCTGAATCAGCAAAAAAAAGCGCGCACGCCGATCTATCACGAGCAGGCGCGGCTACACATCGTGGCCGCGTTAAAATGCGTCGATGCGGTCTTTCTCGAACAGGCTCTTGAATTAAAACGTGCCTACATTCAGCAGCATCAGGCCAGCACTCTGGTGATGGGTGATGACTGGCAAGGCCGTTTTGACGATCTCAGCGATATGTGTCAGGTAATTTACCTGCCGCGTACCCCTTCGGTATCCACCACTTACTTTATTGAAGTAGCCGGGAGCTTACTGAAATAAAGCGTATATTTCAGGATAAATCAGGTATGACGAATAAAATGGTCGTATTACTTAACGATACGATGGATGTATATCACTGGGGCTGTTATGGGACTTCCCATGCCATCAGAGAGCAGCTCCGGCGTAAAGGTATTGCGCATATTGTTCCGTTATCGGTGAATGTGATTCATCGCCTCACTCCTGTTCCGCAGTCGCTCGCTGAATTTTCGACAAAAGAGAACTTCATCGCCCACTTTCCTCCGCTGTCAAAAGCCCTGGCGCTTTGCGATTACGTGGTGGTTAACGGTGAAGGGACGCTGCATGATTTTAAGAATGGCCCGCGTGCGCTGCTGTATATTATGTATGCGGCTAAAACCTGGTTTAATAAGCGCGTCTACTTAATTAATCATGCCTGTTATCCCGGCTCGCAACAGCCTGAGGTTATCGATTTTTATAAGGCCGCTTATCACTGCTGCGATTTTGTCGCGGCACGGGAATCCACCTCGCAGAAAATCATTGAAAACCTGCTGGGTAAGCCCTGCACGCGCGCCTTTGATAGTCTGCCGCTGTCCATCTTGCCTCTGTGCAACAGCCTGCCAGGCAATCTCTTTAAGAGTCAGTATATCTGTCTTTCCGGGGCGGTTAATTATGATCCGGCGCGCTCGCCCTATATTGCCCGCGGGCTGCTGGCGAAGTACCCCGGCTACCGCTTTATCTATCTGGTCGGTTCATATAAAGAGGGCATGAATCGTGAGGAGCCTGCGGTATTTCATCATCTGAAACAGTATTTACCGACCCTCGAACTTTACGATGCAAAAACCTTTGCCAACTTTTTATCGGTTATTCAGCATGCGGAATTGCTGGTGTCAGGACGCTATCACTATTTTATTGCGGCACTGTGTCTGGCGACCCGGCAAATTTATTTTCCGTCCAACACCTTAAAAATTGATGCCGTCGCCTGGGATTTAGGTTTGCCGCTGGCGGTAAAAACGCAACCGGCGTTTGAGCAGGCGCTGAAAAATATTGAAACCGCGCCCTGCGTTAATTATCTGCAACCCTTGTGCCAGCTGGCACTGAATAATTATGGCTGGGATGAGTCATGAAAATAAAAATCTATATCGAACCTGCGTCGCTGCCGCTGACTAACCAGCTTGCAGACTATGCCGCCTGCTTTGATCACGCCGACACCTTTAAGATCATTATGTTTGAGCGGATGACGCTGGACGGGGCGGCGTTGCAGCCTTTTCAGACGCTTTTTTCAAAGGGCGTTAACCTGAATCTGCCGCAAAAAATCGAAAAAATAGGTCAGTTTATCGCCCGCCTGCAACCTGAAGGGATAGAGATCCACAGTAATCTCTTTCGCTCCGGGGAGATCGTTTTACCGCTACTGTGTCAGCTGGTTAAGCACATCGATGTAGCGCGGGTAAAACTGCATCTCTGGGACGACGGCTTAACCGGCATCATGGAGCGACGCCGCCTGGTCGGACAGCCTTATGACACCCTGCAAAAAGATAAACATGCGATGCGGGCCATGCTTATCGACACGCTGACGACCCCGGTGAACAGTATTACGCCACAGCGCGGGAACCTGTTTCTCAACTATCTGTGGTCTGAGGTGGTGGCAACCACCTGGCATCTGCTTTGCCCGGCGCTGACGCCCGCGCTGTTTTATCGCCTGTTCCCCAATGTGGCGCGCCATTGCGTCGCCATGCGTTTCCAGGTGAGTGACCGGCTCAACGCCGGACAGTTTGCATTTTATCAAAAGCTTGTTGCCCTGCCTGAGACGCTGCGCGACAGGCTCACGCCGCTGGCACAGCATCCGCAGGCGCTGCTGTTTTTAGGGACCTTCCGCTATCCCCGCTGCTTTAGTGAGCTGCACCAGCGGGCGCTACTGCGAAAAATTAGCGAGCTGAAAGCCGCCGGGAAATTACCGCCCCCGGCGTTGATCCTCTTTAAAGGGCATCCGGAAAACCGCCTCTATAACGCGCAGATCGCCGCCGCTCTGGGGGAGGAGGTGACGACGATCCCGGAGGATATTCCGGTGGAGTTTCTGGAGTCCCTGGGCCTGTTGCCGCAGCAGATCGCCGGGAGCTTCGGCGTCTCTTTTCTGACGTTACGCCACAAACAGGTGCCCTTCTTATTGCTCAATGAAGACGACACGCACCCGCAAACCCGCGACTATGTTGCGCTTATCGCCGACAGCCTGAGGATCAACCCGCGCGATATTCTGTTTCTTGGCGAATCCAGAAAAGCCGTCGGTAAACGCATTATCTATTCCAGTGCGTCTATGGGCGACATGCTGTATGCGCTCGGCGCAATCAAAGCCCTCAAACAGCATCAGCCACAGTTTGTTACCCTGGTGGTACATGATATTTACCGTGATATTGCCCGCCGCTGCCCGTGGGTGGATGAGGTGTTAAGTATCGAAACCCTGACCAGCACCGATCAGCAACAGATCGCGGTTGCGCTGGAGTGGGGCAGGGCGCACGACTTTTCCGACTGGAAAAATATTATCGATCCCCTGCATATGACCGATGCTTTTTTACGCGAGTTTGCGCTTGCTGCGCCCGCTGCGCATAAAAATATCGAGCTGACCAGTAACAAGGCCGATGGTCACGCCGTGGATAAATTTTTGCGCAGGCATCAGCTAACGGGGCAGAAGATCGTCTTGCTGCATCCTAACCGTGGGGCGGCGAACCGCCGCTGGACAGCAGCGGCATGGTCCGATTTAGCCGCGCGGTTTATCGCGCAAGGATGGGCGGTGGTGGTGATCGGGCACGGCACCAATAAACATCACTATGGGATGTTTTCGCTTTCCACGCCGGGGATTATCAATGCGGTTGATACGTTTACGGTGATGGAAACGCTGTACCTGATGCGCCAAAGCCACCTGCTGGTTTCCTGCGACTCCGGGCCGATCGCGCTGGCTGGCGCAACGGACATTGCCATTTGCGGCCTCTATTCGCAAATCAAGGCGGCATACCGTTTGCCTTACCGGCACGGGGAAGCGGGGTGGAAGGCGCTGGGTATCAATCTGGACTGTGACTATGCCGGTTGCGGGCAATATATTCAGGACGTGGATTTTTACCATGACAAACTGCACCGCCCGATGCCCTTGATCACCAGCGACTATTTCGCCAACTGGTGTCCGGCGTCATCACCCTATCACTGCCTGCAAACCTTATCCGCCGCAACGGTGTTTGCACGGATACAAACCTTCCTGGCGGCGCAATAACGCCGAAAAAAAACCGGGCGCGCATTGCCGCCCGGCATTCTCAGAACAGTTTCTTTTGTAGACTGTGCAACAGGCTGTTGGCGTGCGGATCAGCAGGCGTATCAACGGCGGCCATCAGACACTCGGCGGCGCGTTGTCCGGCAAGGCCATCCTGGAACGGATCGCAATAATGATGGCGAACCTCAGCCAGCGCCGCGTCCCGCGTTGACCAGTCGTCCTGTGCAGACAGTCGCTGTCGCAACTGTGCCATATCGCGGGCGGTTGGCAACAGCGAGCGAATTTGTTGCTCGGCGCTGTGCGGATTACTGTAGGTAGCGTCCTGAATGAGCAGTTCGTCCATCCCCTCCCAGTCGAGCAAAATGACCCGCTTCCCGGCGTGGATGGCGTCGAAGACAAAACCGCTATTATCGGTCAGCACGTAGTCGGCACACTGGAGCAGCGGCAGGGTTAAATCGTGGCGGGTCACCCGTTTTTTGAAATGATGTTCAAGTAGCGCCAGCATCGGCGCTTCTTCGGCGTGGTGTTGCGTACCATGATGCAACTTCACGACCAGGTTGTACTCGCGGCTCAGACGTGACAGCGCTGCCGCCCAGTGTGGGATCGAGCTTAGCGCCCCAAACGTGGGGGCATACAGCAGCGTCGGTTTTCTCGCATCCAGTCGCAGGCTCTCCAGCCCGGCAACATCGACCTCTCCCCGATGCCATTTATCGAAGCGCGGATTCCCGACCACCGTTGCACTGCCACCGATGTCCAGCGCCTGCTGGCTGTGATGGCTGAAGCAGAGAATGGTGTGATAAAAAGCGTTCCACCATGCATGATTCCACGACTCTTTTGCCAGGCCATACATCGCCCGGACCTGGACTTTTGCCAGCGAGTTCAGCATGGGCGTGTAATAAGGGCTGACCAGACAGGCATACTGCTGTTGGCGATTTTTCGCTTCACTCAGGCGGCTGCCGCTCAGACGCGGCTCATCCAGCGTCGCCAGCAGTTGGCACATTTCCTCAAGCAGGGCATCCGGCACCTGATCGCTAATCAGCAGATCGCAGCGGTAACCGGCTTCCAGCAGCGGGGTAATCATCGGTTGGTAAAGCTGATAATGGAAGGCGGTTTCCATAAAAAAGCCGATGGTTTTTTCGAGCCGGTTCGCCAGCGGCGGCTGTTGCGCTTTACGTTTTTCCGCCACGTGATTTGTGCCCACTTTGTTGAAATAGAAGCGAATGTGGTCGGTTTCCTGCTGCTCAATGTCGCTAAAACCAGGACGCTGATAGCTGATGCACGGATAAAAGGAAAGCCACTTTCCGCGTGCCTGCAACGGCTGCCAGCGTGCTTCCAGTTCAATGGAAGGATCCTCGCGCAGCCGGGCGAGCAGCGCCGGGTAATAGGGGCGGTTAACCAGATACGCGCAGACTTTTTCGCTGTCGCCAGCGCGGATTATTCCCGGCAGGCTTTTCATCGGCTGCCCGTGTCTGACCTGCGCGCCGAGCAGCACCACTTCCCAGGCGATATGCGCAAGCCCGGCCAGCAGCGCGTTAAACCCGCTGACGTGTTTTTCCTGCTTGAGCAGTACAGCGTCATCTTCCAGCACCAGCATATTTTCCCAGCCCTGATCCTGCGCCATCTGTAACACCCGCTGATGCGAGCGTGTCCGGCCCAGCGCGGGCGTGTCGTCTTCGCAGGCGGCAACGCGCACGATTTTTTCGACCGGAACCTGTAACGCCGCCAGCTCCTGTTGCATCTGCTGCCAGCGGTCGGGGCGGGCATCGCGGTTGATGACCACGATTTTATCCACCTGCTGCCACTGCACCGGCTGGCTGGCGGTGGCGTTGTGCAGGCTCTGATACCACGCCAGCAGCAGCGGATCGCTGACCACCGCTTCCAGCGTCTGTGCGACCGGCTGGTTGCTGCCGAGGATAAAATCTTTATCGAAGGTGTTGTGGCTGTGGGAAATACACAAAATGGTGCGTTCGCACGGCAGCTGCAACGGCCTGACGGTGAAATTATCGGTAAACGCCTGCTCTTCGCCGAGGTTGCAGGTATCGTCGTAACGGTGTTTTTTCAGGTAGTTACGGTGCCAGGCGAACGTGCCGTTAAGGATATGCTGCTCGCCGAAAGCGTGGGTTTTAAAGATGCGGTTGATGTGGCTGTACCAGATGGGGATCTGATCGGAGCCGGAAATCAGCGCGCCGTGGCGCTGCATCATCTCTACGGTATACGACAGCTTATCCGCCGGATAAAAATCATCGTCATCCATGCAGACAATGTATTCCCCGCGCGCCAGTTCATTGAGCATATTGCGTTTTTTGCCCAGCGCCAGCCGCTCAGGATGATGGATATAGCGGATGTTAAAGCGTTCCGGATCCTGGTGCGTCAGGGTATTAATAATGGCGAGATGGCTGTTTTCGGAGTCATCCAGAATGATCAGCTCACGCCGATCTGCCGGGTAATCCTGATAGCGAAACATATACAGCAGATAAGGCAGAAACGCCCCACGGTTCCAGGTGGGCGTCACCACGCTGACAAAAGGTTTCTCGCGCCCCGCACGGGGGGCGGCGTTGTTGAGCAGCGTAGTGATAAGGCTCGGTTTGTGGTTCGACATCACGACCTCAGCCCACCAGCAGCGCGATCGCCGACAGCAAAGGATCCTGGCCTGAGGGCAGCAGCGCCTCGCGCGCTGCGGCGTTTGCCGGATCAATACGCCAGGCTTCAAACACGCTGAACAGACTGATGGCCTGCGTATGGCTGAGGGGCGAGCCGTCCATCAGCCACAGGCTGAACAGCGAACGCAGCAGGAAATAGTCGCTCACCAGTTGCAGATAGCAGGTCTGCATGTCGTGCTGTTCATGGCGCGGGAACGTCTCGTGATAGAGGCGGTAAACCAGATAGTTGGTCCACATCCACGGCTGCCCGGCAAACGCCTGCTGGCCTTTGCTGGTCCACACATCCAGCAACTGTTGCTGCATCAATGCCTCGCTGTTGCTGTCTGCCAGCGCCAGCAGGCTGAGCTGCAACGGCAGGCTCATTTTGCGCGTGCAGTCGATAAGGCGATCCCAGTCGAACGGCAGACGCCCCAGCCCGACGATCAGCTGGCGTTGCGGCCCGCTCACCTCCGGCAACTGGGCAAACATCTGCTGCAACGTCCCGTTGGCGGCGTAGCCGGCCAGCGTCTGCGGCAGGGATTTCAGCGTTTCCAGCGTATCTTCACTGCCGGCGGGCAGTTTTTGCGCGTAAGAGAGCATCACGCCAAGGGCGTAGAGGCGCAGGTCAATGCTCAGATCCGGCAGGGTGACAATGTCCAGCGCCGCCTGATTGAGCACCTGCACCTCTTCCGGCAGCGCCGCCACGTCCGGCACCGCCTCGATCATTTTGACCTGCAAGACGAACGCTTCCGGCGAGCCGAGCACCGCTTCGCAGCACGCGGGATCGTCTAACAGCAGGCTACAGCGCACTTCATGCTGCCAGTTGATCACCAGCGGCTGGCGGATGGCGGCAGGATGCTGCGCCTGGTAGTGGCGGATAAACGCCGGTTCGTAACACTCAATCTTGCTCATAAGGTTCTCTTACGCTGTAGCTAGCCCCGGTAGATAAAATCGGGGCCGGTGCCGAGGAAGGTCTGGACAAATTCGTACTGCATGGTGAGCAGTTCGCCGTTTTTTTCGTTACAGGCCTGACAGGAGGTGGCCTGGCGCTCCAGTTGTTGCCAGCTGTGTTGCGCCGCGGTTTTCTGTAAGGCAGGCAGCCAGCTGAACACCTGGGCGATACCGTCGCGATCGGCGGTGACGCCAAGGTTGATCAGCGTCTCGCGGCGCGCGCGGGCGCTGTCGCTCAGGCGCTGATAGCGCTGGTGGATGCTGTCGTTGACGGCGAGCAGGGCGTCGCTGTCGCGGCGGATCATGCACAGCCGCTGGGCGTCGAGCTGCGCGCGCAGCTGGCGGTAATCTTCTTCATCCTGGCGAATGCCGCGCAGCAGGTTTTTGACCTGCTCAAGTCGGGTGCTCATGGGCGTGTCTCTTACGACTGGAAAAAGGTCAGCATCGAGGCGGCCAGCGCGTCGGTGTCAACGGTAAAATCGTCGGCGGCCAGCAGCGCCTGCATCTGCGCGACGTGCGTGGTATCGACGCTGTCGCTGTCATCACCGTCAAGGCTGGACTGCGCGGTGTGCAGGCCTTGCTGGGTGATGTCATCGGCATCTGACAGGGCGGTGAGCCTGTTCGCCGCCGTGTCGGCGGTTTTTTTTTGCGACGGCGTGGTCGCGGGGCGTGATGCCAGCGGCAGCTGTCTGATTTTCATACCTGACTCGTTGGTGATGGTCATGGTTTTTACTCGTTGATTAAGCAGGGTTTTGTCCTGACGGCGGGCGGTATATGGCCCTGGATACTGGTGTAAAGCGGCGCGGAGCGGGGAAAACTTAAATGGGGGGAGGGGATTTTTTTCTGAGGCGGTTGCGCGCTTGTGGCTATTTCGTTTGGTAACGGGTGGGTTGCGCTCTTATTAACGTTGCGGAATAACGTTAGCTTCCTGGGCACAGAGCGCGCAGGGGGCGGCCAGTCGCCGCCGCCCCCTGCACCCCCGGGCTTCCGGCAAGAAAATCGCCGCTGCGCGGTGCCTTCGGCTTATCCCTTCCGGCTTCGGGTCGGGCGCGATGCAGCGTCCCTGCAACTCGCGCCCTCAGCCCGCATCCATGCGGGCTGCCCCGGCCGTAAGTGAACGCCTCAGCGATTTTCAGCCGACCCCCACACACTTCCAGATTTCTAAAAAAACACCACTCACAGGTTCCTGTAAGTTCATAAAAAACTAAAGCCACTCAGTCGTAACAAACCGTCATCGTAATTAACGCGAGGGGTTGAGTCCCCGCTGAAACCGGCGAGCCGGAGGCCGGATGACAAGGGCTGGCCGCCATGGATGGCGGCCAGAGGCGACATGAGGCAGGAGGCCGAATCGAGCCGACCGCGGGCAGACGGGCGGGAGGGGAGCGCAGTGCGCAGCACCGGTTTCTTTGCGGGGCCGCGGGGATTGCTAAGGGGGCCGCGGCGGCTCCCTTAGCACGTTCACCGTCAGTGGCGTCACGCCTGACGCGAAACCCAAAGTGAACGGAACTTACCACCGCACAAATAAAAACCAATGCTACTGCACCGCCACCACCACCCCTGGTGCCTCCACCGTCGCACTCACCACCCGCTGACTGCTCGCATTCTGCACCTTAATCACCTCGCCCTGATGCCCGTTTTTCAGCGCCAGCCCACTGGTCTGCGCACTGATCTCCCCGTTGCGCGACACCAGCGTCACCGCCTGATCCCGCTTCACCCACAACGGACGCACCACATCGTTCGCTTTCACCGGCGCATACGCCCGCAACGTCCGGCGGGCAGTCAGTCCGATCACCTCATCTGTTTTCAGCGCCACGTCGCCGCGCTGATTGCTGATATTGAATTTTTTCAGCACCAGCGCCTCGGCGGTGATCGCCTCGCCACGTTCAATATCCCGCGCGGGCATCACCACCGGCACATATACATCCGCTTTTACGGTGACGGTAAAGCGCCAGCCTCCGGCGGCGGGGCACTGCACGCTGTAGCCGAGCCGTGGCAGCGTTTTCGCGCTGGCGGTAAAGACGGGGGTTTGTGGGCAGGGGGCGGCGCTGGCGACGGCGGCGGGCATGAAAACCGTGAAATGGGAGTGGACATCGGGCCACTGCCGCTGCGCGGCCTGCGCCTCTACCGCCCGATCGGCAAGTTTAAGCACACCCGTGTTGATTTGCTGGCGCGCGCTGTCGGTTTTCGCCGCGCATGCGGGAAAAGCCAGCAGCAATAACGTGACCGCGAGGGTTTCCGCCAGCGGAAAAGCAGGGCGGAAAAGGGCTTTCCGGTGTGACCGATCATTCTTCATAAAAACTCTACCTTTCAATAAGTTAAAAAACTGGCACGCCAATTGCTTAAAGGGCCAGCACGTCAGAATTTATTGAAGGAGTGTTGCAGAAGAATGGGGATCAGTTTTCAGCAAGCGTTTGGAGTACATCCGCAGGCAGTGGCGTTACGTCTTGAGAGGACCGAGCTAATCACCGCCAACCTGGCAAACGTGGATACGCCAAATTTCAAGGCTAAAGATATTGATTTTGCCGCCGAGATGCAACGGGCAAATTTTCACCAACCTTCGGAAAGGGCGGTGGCGATGTACCGCGTGCCCCTGCAACCGAGCCAGGACGGTAATACCGTCGATCTGGACGCGGAGCAGGCGCGGTTTTCGCAAAACAGTATGGATTATCAGAGCAGCCTGACCTTTTTAAATCTGCAAATCAGCGGCCTGAAAGCCGCTATTGAAGGGAAGTAAACATGTCTTTTGCTGACATTTATCAGATTTCGGGTTCCGCGATGAGCGCCCAGACGGTGCGTCTGAATACCGTCGCCAGCAACATCGCCAACGCCGAATCACCCGCCGCCAGCGAGGCTGCAACCTACAAAGCCCGCAGCCCGGTGTTTGCGGCGGTCTACCACAACAGCCAGCTGGCGGCAGGGCATCATGAGATGACCGGTGCCAGCGTGCGGCTGGAAGACGTGGTGGAAACCGGCACGGCGGTACGCCGCTATGAGCCGCATCATCCGCTGGCAGACGGCGACGGCTACGTCTGGTATCCGGACGTCAACGTCGTCGAACAGATGGCAGACATGATGTCGGCGTCGCGGGATTTTGAAACCAACGTCGATGTGCTCAATAACGTGAAAAGCATGCAGCAAAGCCTGCTGCGACTGGGAGAAAACGCATGAGTACGCCTGCGGTAAACAGTGCGGTAAACAGCGCCCCGCCGGTCAGCGCCAGCAATACGGTCAGCGCGCCAGCCACCACGACGTCGACCAGCACCTCCATGTCCGACACCTTTCTGACCCTGCTGGTGGCGGAGATCCAGAACCAGGATCCGACAAGCCCGACCGATCCGACCGAATACATCACCCAGTTGTCGTCGATGGCGCAGGTGGCGATGTCGGAAGAGATGTCGGTACAGATGAACACCAATTCAGTGCTGATGAGCAATATCCAGGTGATGGCGCTCGGCAATCTGGTGGGCGATCCGATCATGGTGCAGACCTCCACCATCAGCGTCGACGACAACGCCATTCATGGCCGCGTCACCATTGATGACGCCTGTACCACCGTTGATCTGCACTTCACCGACGACGTGGGGAATGACTACGTGGTGCCGCTGGGTACGCAGTCGCCAGGTCAGGTGAGCTTTGATATTGATCCGGCAGATTACGACATTCCGCCCGGTGATTACGAGGTATCTGTGGTCACCAATACCGGCGAAGAAGAAGTGCCGGTTGAAGTGGCGGGCGTGGTTAACGATGTGCGTATTCCGCTCGATGGCAGTACCCCGGTGCTCAACGTCGCGGGGATTGGCGAAGTGCCGTTCACCATGATCAGCCAGTTCGGCGTGCACGATGATAGCGCGCCTGCTGACAACGTTTGATTTTAATGATTACAAGGATCACAGGACTATTTTATGAGTTACGAAATTGCAGCGACCGGCCTGAACGCGGTTAACGAACAGCTGGACGGCATCAGTAACAATATCGCCAACGCCGGTACGGTAGGCTACAAATCGATGACCACCGAGTTTTCGGCCATGTATGCCGGCAGCCAGGCGATGGGCGTCAGCGTCAGCGGTACCGCGCAGAGCATTTCCCGTGGTGGCTCGATGGTCACCACCGGCAACGCGCTGGATCTGGCGATCAACAATGATGGCTTCTTCGTCACCTGCGACAGCGCGGGCAACGTCTGCTATACCCGTGCCGGTTCATTTACCACCGATAAAGACGGTTACCTTGTTAACACCTCCGGCGACTATTTGCAGGGCTATCCGGTTGACGACAGCGGTACGCTGCAAACCGGTAGCGTGACGGATTTGCAGATCCAGACCGGCAATATTCCGGCGAAAGCCACCGATGGCGTGAGTTTTGGCGCGAACTTTGACGCCAGCGACGAGGCTATCGACACCGCCGCGATGCCGTTCGATGCCACCAATGCCGCGTCTTACAACGACACTTACACCACCACGGTCTATGACTCGCTCGGTAACGAGCACACCGTCAGCCAGTACTTCACCAAAACCGCCGATAACACCTGGCAGGTGCATTACAGCTTTGATGGTGAAACGCAAAGCACCACCACCGAGCTGGCCTTTGACAGCGCCGGTCAGCTCACCAGCCCGACCACGCCGGTGGATCTGAGCTTTGACGTGCCGGGGGCCGATCCGCTCACCATGACGATGGATTACAGCAGTTGCACCCAGTTCGGCTCAGAATTTGCGGTCAGCACCAACAGCGCCAACGGTTACGCCTCGGCGGAACAGAACGGCGTGCAGGTGGACAGCGACGGCAAAGTTTACGCCACCTACAGTAACGGCGAGCGCATGTTGCAGGGGCAGGTGGTGCTGGCGACCTTCCCGAATGAAGACGGGCTGGAAGCCGTCAGCGGCACCTCCTGGGTACAGACCGGCGAGTCCGGCACGCCACTGCTCGGCGTTCCCGGCTCCGGCGCCTGCGGCACTCTGAGCACCGGGATGCTGGAAAACTCTAACGTCGACATTACCAGCGAGCTGGTGGCACTGATGTCGGCGCAGCGTAATTACCAGGCCAACACCAAAGTGATCTCCACCAGCACCCAGCTGGATCAGGCGCTGTTCCAGGCGATGTAAGACATGGACCGTTTACTTTTCACCGCCATGAGCGGAGCAACCCATGCGTTGCAGGGGCAGCAGATCAGCGCCAATAACCTGGCAAACGCCAACACCAACGGTTTTCGCGCCGATCTGGAGCTGTCGCAAAGCCTGCCGGTCACCGGTGGTGGCTTTGCCACGCGGGTGCTGAGCGAGGAGACGGCAGGCGGGGTAAACAGCGCCACCGCCGATGCGCAGGAAACCGGGCGACCGCTGGACGTGGCTATTCAGGGCGAGGGGTTTATCGCCGTACTGGATGACGACGGCCAGGAGGTTTACACCCGCAACGGCAATATTCAGCAGAACGATCAGGGGGAACTGACCATCGACGGGCATCCGGTGCTCGGCGATGGCGGCCCGATTGTGCTGCCGCCGAATGCCATGGCGTCGTTTGGCAGCGACGGCACCTTGTCGATCACCCCGGACGATGGCGATGTCACCGCCACCATGGATATTGACCGTCTGAAGCTGGTGACGATTGCGCAAAACAACCTCAGCAAGAACGCGCGCGGCATGATGATCACCCGCGACGGCCAGCCTGCGGCGCCTGATGAAAACATCAAGGTCAGCGGCGGCTTTCTGGAGGGCAGTAATGTCTCCGCTATCTCGGAAATGCTGGCTTCCGTGTCGTTAAACCGTCAGTTCGAAGCGCAAATCAAAATGATGAAGGCGGCGGAAGAACTGAGCGAATCCGGCAACCGTTTACTCCGTGGCTCCTGAGGGGCCGCGTAATCAGGATAAAAAATGAACGCAGCTTTATGGATCAGTAAAACCGGTCTGTCGGCGGAAGACGCCGAAATGAGCGCTATCGCCAACAACATTGCCAACGTTAACACCAACGGGTTTAAGCGCGACCGGGTGATGTTTCAGGATCTGTTCTATCAGAATCAGCGCGCGCCGGGGGCGATGCTCGATCAGAACAACGTTGCGCCGACGGGTATTCAGTTCGGCAGCGGCGTGCGCGTGGTCGGCACGCAGAAAACCTTCACCGAAGGCAATATTCAGACCACGGAAAACCCGCTGGACGTCGCCATTATGGGGCAGGGATTTTTCCAGGTGCAGAAAGCCAACGGCGACAGCGCCTACAGCCGCGACGGTAATTTGCAGGTTAACGCCGACGGCGTGCTGACCAACGCGCAGGGGCTGCCGATCCAGCCGGAAATCGACGTGCCCGCCAATGCCACTGACATCACCATCGCCGAAGACGGCACGGTGATGGCGATGATGCCGGGGGACGCCGAAGCCACCGAGCTTGGGCAGATCACGCTGGTGAATTTCACCAATCCGGCGGGGCTGATGGCGGAAGGGGACAACCTCTATCTGGAAACCGCCGCCAGCGGTCAGCCGACGGAGGGCACGCCGGGAGAAGAGGCGCTCGGCACGCTGAAAGCCGGGGCGCTGGAAGGCTCCAACGTCGACATCGTTAACGAAATGGTGGCGATGATCACCGTACAGCGCGCCTATGAGATGAACGCCAAAATGGTCACCGCCGCCGATGAGATGTTGCAGTACATCAATCAGAACTTGTAGGGCTAACGGGCCGCGTACCGCGCGGCCAGAGTGAAGTAACAGGAAAGACAGTGAAAAAATATTTGTGGTTAATCATGGCATTGCCGCTGTTAAGCGGCTGCGAGTCGCAGGCGATGCTGGTCAATAAAGACGATGCCGCGTTTGCGCCGCCCACCGCGGCAGCGCCTCCGACGCCGGAAGGGCGCGCGGGTGGGGTGTTTCAGGCGGGGTATAACTGGTCGCTGACCGCCGATCGGCGCGCCTATCGGGTGGGCGATATTCTGACGGTGATCCTCGACGAATCCACCCAGTCGAGCAAACAGGCGAAAACTAATTTCGACAAAAGCAGCAGTATTAACATGGCCGCCCCCACGATTTTTGGCAAAACCAAAGACAATCTGGAAACCTCTGCTGACGCTGACCGTAGCTTTGACGGCGGAGCCAGTTCGCAGCAGCAAAACAGTCTGCACGGTTCGATCACCGTGTCGGTTCATCAGGTTTTGCCAAATGGCGTGATGGAGATCCGCGGCGAGAAGTGGCTCACCCTCAATCAGGGCGATGAATATATCCGCCTCAGCGGTCTGGTGCGTGCCGACGATGTGCAGAACGACAACACCGTGTCCTCACAGCGTATTGGCAACGCACGCATTTCCTACGCCGGGCGCGGGGCGCTCAGCGATGCCAATGCCGCAGGCTGGCTGACGCGGCTGTTCAACCACCCCCTGTTCCCGCTGTAACCCGGAGTTTTTTATGCATTGTTTTACAGGACGTGGCCGTTTTTATGGTCGCGCTTTACTGCTGATCGCCCTGTTGCTGGCGCGGTTTACCGCGCAGGCCCAGTCGCTGGAGTCGCTGGTGGATATTCAGGGCGTGCGCGGCAACCAGCTTATCGGCTATAGCCTGGTGGTGGGTCTTGACGGCACCGGCGATAAAAATCAGGTGAAGTTCACCAATCAAACCATCACCAATATGCTGCGCCAGTTCGGCGTGCAGCTGCCGTCGAAAATCGATCCAAAGGTGAAAAACGTCGCCGCCGTGGCGGTCAGCGCCACGCTGCCGCCGATGTATGCGCGCGGGCAGAATATTGATGTCACGGTGTCGTCTATTGGCGATGCAAAAAGCCTGCGCGGTGGCACGCTGCTACTGACGCAGCTGCACGGCGCGGACGGCGAGGTGTATGCGCTGGCGCAGGGCAGCGTGGTGGTCGGCGGCATGAACGCCAGCGGGGCCAGCGGATCCAGCGTTACGGTCAATACGCCGACCAGCGGGCGCATCCCGAACGGCGCCTCGGTGGAGCGGGAAATCCCCAGTGATTTCGGCATGAGCAATGCGGTGATGCTCAACCTCAAGCGGCCAAGCTTTAAAGATGCCAATAACATTGCTGCGGCGATCAATAACGCCTTTGGCGGCGGTCGGGCGACGGCGAAAAGCTCCACTAACGTTGAAGTCATCGCCCCTACCGATGCCGGTTCGCGGGTGGCGTTTATGTCGCAGCTGGAAGATGTGCAGGTGCAGGCGGAGCGGGTGCGCGCCAAAGTGGTGTTTAACGCCCGTACCGGCACAGTGGTGATGGGTGACGGCGTGGCGCTGCATGCGGCGGCGGTGTCTCACGGAAATCTCACGGTGTCGATTTCCGAAACCACCCGCGTCAGCCAGCCGAACGCCTTTGGCGGTGGCCGCACCGTGGCATCGCCGGACAGCAATGTGAATGTTGATCATGCGCGTCCACAGATGATCGCCCTGCCGGAGTCCACCAGTCTGAAAACGCTGGTCAGCGTGCTTAATGGCCTCGGCGCGTCGCCGGACGATGTGATGTCGATTTTGCAGGCGCTGCATGAAGCCGGGGCGCTGGATGCCGATCTGGAGGTGATCTAAATGAATAAACTCGCCGCGTTAAGCGGGGCGCTACGGACCCCCGAAAAACCGGATGCCGCCGCCGTGCGCGCCAGTGATGTGCAAAAAGCGGCATCGCAGTTTGAGGCGATTTTCATGCGCAGCCTGATGAAAGAGATGCGCAAAGTGAATGAACTGTTCGATTCGAAAGACAATCCGTTTAACAGCGAGTCGGTACGCATGATGCAGGGTTTTTACGACGACGCCCTGTGCGATGAGCTGACGAAACACCAGGGGATCGGCATCGCCGAAATGCTGGTCAGGCAGTTGTCGACACCGCATCACGATTAACGTTTAAGAAACGGCGCGGCCCGGTCGCTTTACCTCTCAAAGGTGAATTTTTTAGCCGGGCCTGACCCGACGAGGAGTACCAGATGGACATGATTAATATTGGTTACAGCGGGGCGTCTGCCGCCCAGGTGCAGCTGAACGTCACGGCGCAGAATACGGCCAACGCCATGACGCCGGGCTATACCCGGCAGATGGCGATGACCAGCACCATCGGCGCGAGTGGCGGGGCGGCCAACAGCGCGGGCAACGGTGTACAGGTGGACAGCATCTGCCGCGTCTCGAATCAGTATCTGGTGAATCAGGTGTGGTATGCCGCCAGCGACAACGGCTTTTACAGCACCCAGCAGCAGTATCTGACGCAGCTGGAAACCGTGTTAAGCGATCCCAACAGTAGCCTGAGTGCCGGTTTTGATAACTTTTTTGCCGCGCTCAATGAGGCGTCGGCCAACCCGGACGACTCCGCCCTGCGCCAGCAGGTGATCAGCGAATCCAGTGCGCTGGCGCTGCGTTTTAACAATACCTGCGACTACATCCAGTCCCAGAGCGATGAACTGGTCAGCCAGGAGCAGGCGACCATTTCGCAGATCAACAGCCTGACCGCCGGTATCGCTGGCTATAACCAGCAGATCGCCGAAGCGGAAGCCAACGGCGATAACGCTGCGGCGCTGTACGACGCCCGCGATCAGATGGTGCAGCAGTTAAGCGGCATGGTGGATGTGCAGGTGCAGATCGACGACCGGGGTAATTACAATATTTCCCTGCCGAATGGCCAGCCGCTGGTCAGCGGTCAGGACTATTCGACCATCGCCATGAGCAGCACTGCCGATGGCTCCCCCAGCATGGAACTGAGCTTTGCGGGCACCACCTACACCATGAGCGAAGAGACCGGCGGCTCGCTGGGGGCGCTGTTTACCTACCAGAGTGACGTGCTGGATCCAATGACCGCCTCAATTAACAGCATCGCTGAACAGTTTACGAACGCGGTCAACGGCCAGCTGGCGGCGGGCTACGATCTCAACGGCAACCCTGGCGCGCCGCTGTTTATTTACGATCCCACCAGCCCCGACGGCCCGCTGCTGGTGAACCCGGACATCACGGAGGACGAGCTGGCGTTCTCTAGTTCCCCGGACGAATCCGGCAACAGCGATAACTTACAGGCGCTGATCGATATTTCGACCGAGCCGATGGACATTGCCGGCCTCGGCTGCGTCACCGTCGGCAATGCCTGTTCGACGCTGATCAGCAATATCGGCATTTACAGCCGCCAGAATCAGACGGAAGCGCAATCTGCCAGCAACGTCTACAACGAAGCGCAAAACCAGCAGATGAGCGTCAGCGGGGTGAGCATGGACGAAGAAGCCGTCAATCTCATCACCTATACGCAGATTTATCAGGCCAACCTGAAAGTGATTTCTACCGGCGCGGAAATTTTTGATTCCATGCTGGAAATCTTCTGATTAACCGGAAAACAGACCCATGCGCGTAAGCACTCAACAATCCTACAGCACCATGACCACCCGCTTCACGAACCTGTCGGCGCAGATGGAACATGTGGTGACGCAGATGGCGACCGGGCAACGCATTCTTTTGCCATCGGACGATCCCATTGCCGCGGCGCGGATCACCCAGCTCGATCGCCAGCAGAGCGCCATTGAGCAGTATCAGAGCAATATCAACACTGTCTCATCCAGCATGAGCCAGCAGGAGAGCGTTCTCGACGGCGTTAACAACAGTATGCTGGCGATCCGCGACGATTTGCTGGAAGCGGCGAACGGCACCAATACCGCGGAATCGCTGGCCAGCTACGGCCAGGAGATCCAGTCAATGACCGAATCGATGGTGGCGGCGCTCAACTATCAGGATGAGGACGGCCATTATATTTTCGGCGGCACCATCAATGACACGCCGCCCATCAGCTATGACGACACCGACGGCGACGGGGAAGGCGATGAGTATGTCTACCACGGCAACATGAATCACCGCACCGCCACGGTATCAAACGGCGTGGTCATGGACACCAATGTGTCGGTGGGCGAGATTTTCGGTCAGGGGCTGGAGATGTTTAACACGCTGGATGATCTTGCCAAAGCGATGCAGGATCCGGCCGTCGATCCGGTGGCGATGCAGGATGAAATGACCCGCGCCATCAACCTGATTGATAACAGTGCCGATTCGCTTAACAGCGCCATCGCCAGCCTCGGCGAGCGGCAAAATACCATGAGCATGTTGAGCGAGGCGCAGACCGGCGTTGCGGATTCTAATGCCGATCTGATTGGGCAACTGGGCGATCTGGATTATGGCCCGGCCAGCATTACCTTCACCGGACTGGAAATGGCGATGGAAGCGACCATGAAAACTTACTCCAAAGTGAGTGAGCTGAGTCTTTTTAGCGTCATCTAACTTATTGTCGTCCCAGGATCATCATGCAGGTTGGTTTACAGACTTCTACACGTTCCACCTCCGCCGGGCTGGTGTCGCCCACCGTTCGCCAGCCCGGCGTCGAGCGTACCGCGCCCGTCGGCGATAAAGCCGCCGTCGGTGAATATCCGGCGTCACCGCTGATCGCCACGCGCCCCCAGCGTTACAGCGTACAGCTTAACGATCAGCTCACCACGTTACAGCAGGCCGATCACTGGCTGGGGCAACTGGAGCGCGCGCTGGTGGATTATCGCCATGCCGGGCGGCGGGACGCGGCGAGCAGCGAGGATCCCGCCGCAACCGTGCAGTCCCTGCTGGATAAGCGTCTGGCCCTGAGCGGCGGCGCGGTAGACCGACAGTTGCAACCGGTGTTGCAGGGGCAGGCGCAGGTGAGCTTTCAGGCACCGCAACTGAGCCAGGCGCTGGCGGCGGGCGGCCCGCAGAAACTGCTGTTCAGCGTGCAAAACGGACGTAAAACGATGCTCTCCGGGCTGAATATCGATGAAGAGGCCGATGCCGGGCAGGCGGCGACGAAAATCAGCACCGCGCTACGCCGCGTCGGGGTGCAGCCGCTAAAAGGGCAGGAGGGTTTTATTACCAGCGAGCAGCACTGGGCGCAGTTGCAAAGCAGCTTCACTGTGCAGCGGGACGGCGCGGGGCAGAAGATCGCGATGTCAGTGACCGCACATCCGGCGCAGGCCGATACCCTCGCCACGGCGCTGACCACCGGTCAGCAGACGCAGCGCGTGGTGCAGGAGACGCTTAGCCAGATAAGCGGGCAGCGGCAGCAACTGGCGGCGCAGCAGGAAAAAGTTCGTCAGCGTATTGATGATATGTCGCGTTTTGCGCAGTCACAGAGCGCGGTGGACGCCTCTGCCCGGCTGGCGGGCACCCTGGATGAGGCCAGCCACAATTATGATGTGCTGGCCCAGGCGATTAACGGTCAGGCGAATCTGTCAAAACTGACGGTGCGCAGCCTGCTGGATTAACGTTTCGGGCAGGGCTGCCCGTTGTTTTGCAGCAGGGCGCGATCGGCGATCAGCAGCGTGGTGCTGTCATGATTGAACAACAGATGACGTCCGTCCGGCAGCGGCACGTTGACGCTGAGCAGATCGCTGGCGCTGATAAACTCCAGCGCCGGAAGCAACAGGGGATCCGTTCCGCGAACATGCGTATTCTGGACGCGCAGTAACCCTTCATCATTATTTATCCCGTCCGGTAACGCGCAGGCGATAAGCTGCAGCTGTAAAGCAAATGACGGGTCGTCTGCCCGCGTCAGGTCGATGTGGGTGCCGTCTTCAGCCGCCGTCATGGTGAGGTCGTACACTGCCTGACTTTCCCTCGCCAGATCGTAGAGGCCCAGCTGAGTGCGTCCAACGACCGGTGCCGTCGGCGCGGCAACGGCATTTACGCAGAGCAGTAACAGTGCTACGGCAATATTACGGGCAGACAGGCATGTCATTAAGAGTGCGCTCCGTTTCCTGATGAATTAACTGACCTAATTTTTTAACATCGTGTTGCCAACTGAATATTTCCATTAACAACTGATACTCTTTACCGCACTGATTTTGCACCAGCAGGATCACCGACATTTTTTGTACCGCGCCATAATAATAAATCGTCAGATGTGACTGATGCTCAGTGAGCAGCGTATTAATGCTGTCGAGCGACTCCGCAATATGGGACGACAATATCTGATTCGAGGTATTCACGCCGGTGCGAACCAGGCGGAAAACACTTATTTTATCGTTTTGCGGCGACAGCTCTTCTGTAATCGATAAACGTGATTTATCCAGCGACCCAGGTATTGTCTGACCCATATGATATTGCTGCCAGAGCAGGCCTGCACCCATCAGCAGTAAAAGCGTGGCGAGGGCGATAAACCACTTTTTATGTCGCCCTTTCGCCCGGTTTAGCGGGGCGGCAGGGGCGCTGTCCTGCGGGGTTTCTTTCGGGGTGATAACCGGCGGCGTATCAGGCAGGGGAAGGGGTTGCACGGCATCCGACGGTGCATCCGGCAACTGGACAAGAAAGTCTTTATTCAGCAGATAGCCTTTTTTGGGGATGGTTTTGATGATCTCCTGCACCCGGCCATCATCGCCCAGCGCGACGCGCAGGGCATATACGGCCGTCAACAGGCTGTTATTTCCGACGACGCGATTCTTCCACACTTCTCTCATCAAAAAATCACGCGACACCACTTCCCCGGCATGATTGACCAGCGTTTCGAGCATCACAAAATGGAATTCACCCAGGCGACGGATCTCTCCCGTTTCCTGGTGTACGAGGCCGTTTAAGGATGGCTCGACCTTCCAGTTATTAATGATTATCTGCATAAGTGATTTGTTAATAAGTTGCTGAGTATTAATTTATTTTTCACAATATGAGTTCCGCTACGCCACTGGGAGGGTAATGTAGCGAATGATCATTACCCCATCAATCTAAGAATAGTCTCAGCTAATGAATTAATAATTAATTAATTTCCAGGCTAACGGATTGATAAAGCTTGCCGTCAGCGCCTGTGAAGATTAACGTCGCTGATAATTGTAGATGAATGGTCTGTGAGGACCGTCACTACGGGCAAGTTTGATTAATGCAATGAGGCCATTATGTTTAAAGCGATTCAGATTGATAAACCGGAAGGACACTATACGGCATCTCTGGTGGCGCTGGACGAACAGGCGTTGCCGGAAGGAGACGTGACCGTCGCGGTGGAATATTCCTCTATTAACTATAAAGATGCGCTGGCGATCACCGGTCGCGGCCCGATTGTGCGCCAGTTCCCGATGGTGCCGGGCATCGATTTCGCCGGCACCGTGATGGCAAGCGACAGCGCCGACTACGCGGTGGGCGACCGCGTGCTGCTGACCGGCTGGGGCGTGGGTGAGCGTCACTGGGGCGGGCTGGCAGGCAAGGCGCGGGTGAAAAGCGAATGGCTGACCAAAATGCCCGCGGGCGCGGATGCTAAACAGGTGATGGCCATCGGTACGGCGGGTTTTACCGCCATGCTGTGCGTGCAGGCGGTGCTTGATCACGGCGTGAAGCCGGAAGATGGCCCGGTGCTGGTGACCGGGGCGGGCGGCGGCGTCGGCAGCTGTGCGGTGATCATTCTGGCCGCGATGGGGTATCAGGTAGTGGCGTCGACCGGGCGTCCCCAGGAAGCCGGGTGGATGCGTGAACAGCTGGGTGCCAGCGACATCATTAACCGTGATGAACTGAGCGCGCCGGGTAAACCGTTGCAGAAAGAGCGTTGGGTGGCGGCGATTGATACCGTCGGCAGCCATACGCTGAGCAATGTCTGCGCGAGCGTGCGTTATGACGGCATCGTGGCGGCGTGCGGGATGGCGCAGGGCATGGATCTGCCAGCAACCGTCGCACCGTTCATCCTGCGCGGGGTTACGTTGCGCGGTATCGACAGTGTGATGGTCAGCAGCGCAAAACGCCCGGCGATCTGGGAGAAAGCCTGCCAGTATTTAACGCCTGCGGCGCTGGAAAAACTGAGCGCCGTCTATCCGCTGAATGAGGCGATTGGGGTGGCGGAAAAACTGCTGAACGGACAGATCCGTGGCCGTGCGGTGATCAAGATTTAAATCTGGTGGCGTTGCCCGGCGGCGCAGGCTTGCCGGGCCTACGGTTAGCGGACGATGCTACGTCTGGCGCGTAAATCCGTGGGCGTGGGTTGATCGAGATTTAAATCTGGTGGCGTTGCCCGGCGGCGCAGGCTTGCCGGGCCTACGGTTAACGGGTGATGCTACGTCTGGCGAGTAATCCGTGGGCGTGGGTTGATCGAGATTTGAAACTGGCGGGCCTGAAGACGTTGGGTAGGCCGGGTAAGCGTGAGCGCCACCCGGCAAATAAACCGTTACTTGCGAATATCGTGCGCGGTGTCGTCTTCGCGGCAATCACCTGCGGCGCAGTGGCCGTAGAGATAAAGGCTATGGTTAGTCAGACGGATGCCATGCTGCGCCGCGATCTCACGCTGGCGTAATTCAATGGAATCATCGCTGAATTCAATAACCTTGCCACAGTCAAGACAGATCAGGTGATCGTGATGATGCTGCTGTGTCAGTTCAAAAACGGATTTACCGCCTTCGAAATTATGACGGGTCACAATGCCGGCGTCATCGAACTGGTTAAGCACACGGTAGACCGTCGCCAGGCCAATTTCTTCGCCCATGTCGATCAGTCGTTTGTATAAATCTTCCGCACTGACATGGTGGTTGTCAGGTCCCTGCAATACTTCAAGGATCTTTAACCGAGGAAGCGTGACTTTCAGGCCAGCCTTCTTTAGTGCGGTGTTATTGTCAGTCATGCGGAATCTGTCCTGTAGCTAAACGATTCACTTCCAAAATGGAAGTTAATGAGAGTGACGTTGAGGCAATGCGTATCATTATAGAACTGCCATGTCTAAATGAAAACTGCAAGTCCTCAAGCAAAGTATGCGTATAAAACGTGGTATCACTAACAAACCCGTAATGCGGTCATCTTCGAACAGGGGATATTGTACAGGTAAGCGTGAAAAAGTTAAAAAATTGTAGCAATTATTTCGATTGGTATTATCTATTAATGCGGCGCAGCCAACAGCTTACGCCGCACAAAAATCAGGCGTTGACGATCTCATCTAAATGAAGTTCTTCAGAAATCTGTTTCACCCATTTTTCAACGCGCTCAGCGGTCTGTTCCGGCTGACGGTCTTCATCGATGGCCAGACCGACAAAGTGGTCGTCATCTGCCAGACCTTTTGAAGCTTCAAAATGGTAGCCAGCGGTTGGCCAGTGGCCGACGATGGTTGCGCCACGCGGCTCAATGATGTCGCGAATGGTACCCAGCGCGTCACAGAAATATTCTGCGTAGTCTTCCTGATCGCCACAGCCGAAGAGGGCAACTAATTTGCCGTTGAAATCGACTTCTTCCAGCGTCGGGAAGAAATCATCCCAGTCACACTGCGCTTCACCATAATACCAGGTAGGAATACCCAGCAGCAGAATGTCGTAACCTTCGAGGTCTTCTTTGCTGCTCTTGGCGATGTCATGCACGTCCGCAATATCTTTACCAAGCTGCTTTTGGATCATCTTCGCGATATTTTCGGTATTACCCGTGTCGCTGCCGAAAAAAATGCCTGTGATTGCCATGAGTAAAATAACCTCTTGAAACTTAATGATATGGTGGTGGCGCAATGCCCACGGATAAGGGCAATCATAGCAGAACTGAGAAGGACGCGGAAACAGCAAACGCCTCAGACTGCACTCTGTGCTACATGAAAGTCATTTTCAGCGGGATTTTCAGACTATCCCCTGGCGATGCAGCAGCTGTAGCTGGGCCAGCAACAGCTCCTCAATGAGTTCGCTGCGGCTAATATCGCGGGCATCGGCCAGTTCGTTCAAGGCTTCGACGGCGTCCGCGTTCAGTTTTAACTCGACGCGTTTAAGGCCACGAACCTTGTCGCGTTTCAGCTGATTCCGCTTATTAATGCGCAACTGTTCGTCACGCGAATGCGGATTCGTTTTCGGTCGTCCTGGGCGACGATCATTCGCGAACAGATCGAGTGTCGTGCGGTCCGTTTGTTCTTTAGCCATGATTTTGAGTGACGTCGGGGGAAAAACAAGCTGCCTGGTGGAGGCCCTGCGCAATAAGCGCGCCATCATACATCAGGGAGAGGGGCACGCCAACGACCGGGCGCATCGTGGCGCTCGGTCGCCGGGTTTTTAATCAATGAGCGCGGTCAGTCAGGTAGCGGCGGATCGCCCGCAGCACGGCATCGGGTTTTTCCGCATGTACCCAGTGCCCGGCACCGGCCACCACATGCGCCCGCGCCTGCGGGAACTGCGCAAGCAGCGCATCGCGATACGCATCGGTGACATAGGGAGAATTGTCGCCACGAATGAACAGCGACGGTGTATGGAAAGCCGGCACGGTGGTCCAGCCGACGATGTTCTCGTATTGATCCCACAGCACCGGTACGTTAAATCGCCACTCGCCGTCGGCCCAGGATTTGAGTAAAAACTGGATCACGCCTTCTTCATCCAGATGCTCGCGCATCACGGCGGCGGCCTGCTGGCGCGTGCTCACCTGCGCCTGTGTCACCGCATTAATGGCGGTGAAAATCTCGTCGTGGCGGCGCACCTGGTAATCCACCGGGGCAATATCAATCGCCACCAGTTGATTGATGCGCTCAGGCGCCAGCGCGGTCAACGCCATCACGGCTTTTCCGCCCATCGAGTGGCCGATAAAGGTGGCTTTTTCGATCTGCAAGTCGTCCAGCGTATCCAGCAGATCCTGCGCCATCGCCGGGTAGGTCATCTCCGGCGAACGCGGGGAAAGCCCGTGATTACGCATATCAACCTGAATGACGTCGTGGTCAGTCACCAGATCGCGGGCCAGCACCCCGAGGTTGTCGAGGCTGCCAAATAGACCGTGAACGAGGACGATGGGAGAATTGTTGTGCGATTGTTGTGCAGTTTGCGCGCGGCTATTCAATTTCATGGCAAAGTTCTTTTTTTCGCTCTCTCAGGTTAGGGTATCATGTTGACCATTCTGCCGCCCGGCTGCAAGGGATCATCTTTATCTGACTTTTGCGTCAGAGAAGCCTGGCCGCTATCCGCTGTTGAGATTTGACCCTATAATCTCAATGACTTGTATTCAGAAAAGTGACCTCACTGGATTAAGATGAAAACGATCGAAGTTGATGATGAACTCTATACCTATATTGCCAGCCACACGAAACACATTGGCGAGAGTGCATCCGACATTTTACGGCGCATGCTGAAGTTTTCTGCCGCCGCGCAGTCTGCGGCTCCCGCGACCAAAGCCGCACCGGCTACCGCTGTCAGCCCAGCACCTGGCGTCGCATCAAACCCGGTAAAAGATAAAGTCCGCGCGATGCGTGAACTGCTGCTGTCTGACGAATATGCCGATCAGAAGCGCGCGGTTAATCGTTTTATGCTGGTGCTGTCTACACTCTATTCACTGGACGCAAAAGGCTTCGCCGACGCCACCGAGTCATTACATGGCCGTACGCGCGTCTACTTTGCCGCAGATTCGAAAACGCTGCTGCAAAGCGGAAACCAGACCAAACCCAAACAAGTGCCAGGCACACCTTACTGGGTTATCACCAACACAAATACGGGCCGTAAATGCGGCATGATCGAACACATCATGCAGTCGATGCAGTTCCCGGCGGAACTGATCGAAAAGGTTTGCGGCACAATTTAATCCTTGCATAAGAAGGACCAGGCAATGGCTAACCACCCACGTGCGGGACAACCTGCACAGCAGAGCGATCTGATTAACGTCGCCCAACTTACCTCGCAGTACTACGTGCTGAAGCCGGAAGTGGGTCATGCAGAACATGCGGTCAAATTCGGCACATCAGGCCATCGTGGCAGCGCTGCCCGTCACAGTTTTAACGAACCGCACATTCTGGCTATCGCCCAGGCGATCGCGGAAAACCGCGCGAAAAACGGCATTACCGGGCCGTGCTTTGTGGGTAAAGACACCCATGCGCTGTCAGAGCCTGCGTTTATCTCCGTGCTGGAAGTGCTGGCCGCTAACGGCGTGGACGTGGTGGTGCAGGAAAATAACGGCTACACGCCGACGCCTGCCGTATCGAATGCGATCCTTGAGCACAACAAAAAGGGTGGCGCTCAGGCCGATGGCATCGTCATCACCCCGTCGCATAACCCGCCGGAAGATGGCGGTATCAAATACAATCCGCCTAACGGCGGTCCGGCCGATACCAACGTCACCAAAGTGGTGGAAGATCGCGCCAACCAGCTGCTGGCCGATGGCCTGAAAGACGTGAAGCGCCTCCCGCTGGATGCCGCGCTGGCATCGGGCCATATTAACGAACAGGATCTGGTGCAGCCGTTTATCGAAGGGCTGGCGGAGATCGTGGATATGGCGGCGATCCAGAAAGCGGGCCTGACGCTGGGCGTCGATCCGCTGGGCGGCTCCGGTATCGAATACTGGAAACGTATCGCCAGCCACTACAACCTGAACCTGACCATCGTCAACGATCACGTCGATCAGACCTTCCGCTTTATGCACCTCGATAAAGACGGTGCGATCCGCATGGACTGCTCCTCCGAGTGCGCGATGGCGGGCTTGTTGGCACTGCGCGATAAGTTCGATCTGGCGTTTGCCAATGACCCGGATTACGACCGTCACGGTATCGTCACCCCTGCGGGCCTGATGAATCCGAACCATTATCTTGCGGTTGCCATCAACTACCTGTTCCAGCATCGTCCACAGTGGGGCAAGGATGTGGCGGTAGGTAAAACGCTGGTGTCTTCGGCGATGATTGACCGCGTGGTTGATGCGCTGGGCCGTAAGCTGGTGGAAGTGCCGGTGGGCTTTAAGTGGTTCGTGGATGGTCTGTATGACGGCAGCTTTGGCTTCGGTGGCGAAGAGAGCGCGGGCGCGTCCTTCCTGCGTTTCGACGGCACGCCGTGGTCGACCGATAAAGACGGCATCATCATGTGCCTGCTGGCCGCAGAAATCACCGCGGTGACCGGCAAAAAACCGCAGCAGCATTATGACGAGCTGGCCGCGCGCTTTGGTGCGCCGAGCTACAACCGTTTGCAGGCATCTGCGTCGTCGGCGCAAAAAGCCGCGCTCTCCAAGCTGTCACCGGAAATGGTCAGCGCAGACACCCTGGCAGGCGATCCGATCACGGCACGTCTGACCGCAGCACCGGGTAACGGCGCGTCCATTGGCGGGCTGAAAGTGATGACCGAAAACGGCTGGTTTGCGGCGCGTCCGTCCGGTACGGAAGATGCGTACAAGATTTACTGCGAAAGCTTCCTCGGCGAAGATCACCGTAAGCTGATCGAGAAAGAAGCGGTAGAGATTGTCAGCGAAGTGCTGAAAAACGCGTAATGGTATTGTCGGGTGGCGGCTACGCCTTACCCGACCTGTGATTCAGGATTTGCCGGGTGGCGGCTTCGCCTTACCCGACCTACGGAATGGCAACATCCTGTAGGCCCGGCAAGCGCAGCGCCGCCGGGCGAAAAAAAAGCCTCCCACACCGGGAGGCTTTTTTTATCAGCCGTGCTTATCTTTCAGCTCAAAGCGCGGCGACACCAGCCCGTACAGCGTCCAGCCCATGAACGTTACCATCGCGCCATACAGCATCGCTTCCGGCCCGGAGGAGTAGAGCGCATAGAAGCTGTACAGCGCCCCCAGCAGCGCCACCACGTTGGCAATCTTCGCTTTACGCGGATCCACCTTCGCCACCTTCTGAATGATCACCAGCGCCGCCATCGACAGAATATACGGAATGATGTTAGTCACTACCGCCAGGTTAACCAGCACGTTGAACTGTTTGTTCAGTGACGGGCTGATGGTCATCAGCGATAACCCGCTCTGAATGATGACAATCGTCAGCATCCCTTTCACCGGCGCATCCGCTTTACTCACCTTCGAGAAAATTTTCGGGAAGTAGCCTTCGTCGGCGGAAGATTTGAACACCTGCGCGATAGTGAACTGCCAGCCGAGCAACGAACCGCAGCAGGACATCACCATCAGCCCCATAATCACTTTCCCGACGCCTGGCGTGAACATCTGCGAGAACGCCAGCCCGAAAGGCGCGGTGGAGTTTGCCAGATCCATGTTCGGCACAATGCCCGCGATCACGTTAGTCGATACCACGTAAATCACTGCCGCCCCCAGCGTACCGCCCATCACCGCGATGGGGACATTGCGTTCCGGGTTTTCCACCACGTCGGTGTTGGCGCAGGCGGATTCCAGCCCCAGAAAGGCCCACAGCGTCATGGCAATCGACGAGCCAACCGCATCAAAGAACGGCACCTGATGTGGATTCCAGGACTGAGCGTACATCTCCGGGCTGAACCAGAACCAGCCGATCACCGACAGGCCGATCACCGGAATAATCACCCCCCAGATGGTGATACTGCTGAGCTGCCCGGTAATGCGCGCGCCGCCAAAGTTCGCCACGGTGCAGATCCACAGCACGCAAATGGTGGCGATACCGATCTGGATCGGGCTGAGCGTGGCCCCGAGCAGCTCGCTGCCGTAGCCGACGGCGGAAATGGCGATGGCGACGTTAGCAATCAGCAGCGACACACCATAGGTGTAGTTCGCCATAAAGTTGCCGGACTTGCCGAACGCATATTCCGCATAGCCGCCCATGCCGCCTGACTTGCGGCTGAACATCCCGCATTTGGCGAACGCCCACGCCAGCGCTGTGGAGCCGACCGCCGTCACCAGCCAGGAGATAATCGAGATGGTGCCGACTTCCGCCAGTTTAGTGGGCAGCATAATAATGCCGGAGCCCATCATGTTGACCATCGTCAGAATAGTGAGCTGCACAACGCCCATCTTGTTGGATTTGCTCATAAGGTTTCCCCTTTAAACAGCGCCGGTTCAGCGGTTTGCGGCTTAATGACGTAGCACCAGACCTGTTTGCGCCCGTCGATCTCTTTCAGGTATACGCCTTGTAATTCCGGCGCAAAGCCCGGCAGCAAATTGATGCCTTCTTCCAGCGCAGCGAAGTAATGCAGCACCGCGCCGCCCCACACCTCGCCGGGAACCACGCACAGCACTCCCGGCGGGTAGGGGAGCGCGCCTTCCGCGGCAATTCGTCCCTCGGCATCGCGCAGCGACACCAGCTCCACGTCGCCACGGATATAGGCATAGTTCGCCGCCTGCGGATTCATTTTCACCACCGGGAAGTGATCTTTACGGAACATCTCTTTTTGCAGCTGTTTGACGTTGTTACGCGCATAGAGATCGTGCATCTCCTGACACAGCTGGCGCAGCGTGTAGCCTTCATATCGCTGCTGATGCTGGCGATAGAGCGACGGTAGCACCGCCTGTAACGGCGCATCGCTTTCCAGCAGCTTCTCGAACTGCACCAGTTGCGACACCAGTTGCTGGAGCTTGCCCATGCCTTCCGCCGGGGTGAGCAGGAAGAGGATCGAGTTCAGATCGCACTTCTCCGGCACGATGGCGTTCTCACGCAGATAGTTCGCCAGAATGGTCGCCGGCACGCCAAAGCTGTCGTACTCGCCGGTGCGGGCGTTGATGCCCGGTGTGGTGAGCAGCAGTTTGCACGGATCGACAAAATACTGGTGCGGCGCATAGCCCTCAAAGGCATGCCAGTTTTCTCCCGGCACAAAATGGAAGAAGCGCAGATCGCGGCAGATTTCGTGCGTTTCGAAGGTTTCCCACGGGCGGCCATCAACGGTGGCAGGCACAAAGGGGCGAATGAACTTGCAGTTTTGCAGGATCATTTTGCGCGCTTCCACGCCCTGTTCGACGCAGCGCATCCACATCCGTTTGCCGCTTTCGCCCTCATGCATCCGGGCGTTAACGTCCAGCGCGGCAAACAGCGGATAAAACGGGCTGGTGGAGGCGTGCATCATAAAGGCATTGTTCAGGCGTTTATGGGGCACATAGCGCGGTTGCCCTTTGATGTGGCTGTCTTTTTTATGGATTTGCGAAGTCTGGGAAAAACCGGCCTGCTGTTTATGCACCGACTGGGTGACCAGAATGCCCGGATCGTTTTCATTCAGTTCGAGCAGCAGCGGCGAGCAGTCGGCCATCATCGGGATAAACTGCTCGTAGCCGACCCACGCCGAATCAAACAGAATGTAATCGCACAGATGCCCGATCTTATCCACCACCTGCCGCGCGTTATAAATGGTGCCGTCGTAGGTGCCAAGCTGGATCACCGCCAGACGGAACGGGCGGGGCGTATTCCTGTGTTGCGGCGCGACGTCTGCAATCTGCTCGCGCAAATACGTCTCTTCAAAACAGTGGGCGTCGATGCCGCCGATAAAGCCGTAGGGGTTACGCGCCGTTTCCAGATAGACCGGCGTCGCGCCAGCCTGCAGCAGCGCGCCGTGGTGGTTAGATTTATGGTTATTACGGTCGAACAGCACCAGATCTCCCGGCGCCAGCAGCGCGTTCAGCACCACTTTATTGGACGACGAGGTGCCGTTGAGCACGAAATAGGTTTTATCGGCGTTAAAGACTTTTGCCGCGTGCTGCTGGGCAATGCAGGGCGCGCCTTCATGGATCAGCAAATCGCCCATCGCCACGTCGGCATTACAGAGATCCGAGCGGAACAGCGTCTCGCCAAAGAAATCGACAAACTGATTCCCGGCGGGGTGGCGGCGAAAAAATTGTCCGCCCTGATGGCCGGGGCAATCAAAGGCGCTATTCCCCTGTTTTACATAATCCACTAATGCGCTGAAAAACGGCGGACGTAAAGCCCGCTCATATTTCTGCGCAGCCGATTCAAGCTGGCGACCATAATAATCATGACAGGCATCCTGATATTCAAATACTCCCTGAATACGCGCCAGATACTCTGCCGGTACAAATTCGCCTTCGTGACTGACGACAAAAAGTGGAATACCAAAACCGGTTTCTTCTATTTCTTCGACGATGCCTTTATAAATATCGTTAATGGATAAGACGACGGCGGCGACATCCATATAATCGGTGTCGGCCACATTCACTATTTCACGCTGCGTGGTGAAACAGTCCGGACAGGCGCGGCTGACCGCAATTTTTAAGCGTTGCATATTCATTCCTTGTTTTAAAGGGACAGGGCGTCCCGCAACTCCCGTAAAGGGAATTGAGATAATTTTTAAATAAGCGTCAGCGCCGGAGAATAAGCTCCAGTGAAAACGTTATTTTATTTATGTAGGGCGTGCACGAACCCGGACGTCAGCGTATTTGCTGAAATCAGGAAAAGAGAGCAGGCCCGAAACCGGAACGGTTATCGGGCGTTAAAGAAATGAAAGTCGAAGCTGTTACGGTGGGCAAACATCATAATATGGGTAGTGCGTCTGATATGTGGCATCAGCCTGCTGTTGTTTTCCATAATAAAATCCTTTTGCTGTTTGAAAGCGTGGTCATTTTATCCTGGAAATGGGCTAAGTCTGTGAGGATGATCAATATTAATGGCGCAAATCAGAAATAATTAGTCAGTAAAAGTGAATAACGTAGTGTGTATCACTACAAATGTATAAAAGGTTAATTAGATGTTAGAAATTTAATTTTGTTACCTTTTGCAGAACTATTCATTTATTTAAAATATGAGGCGTGCGGGAGGTAAATATATGAATAAAGCGGAGGGGAAATGTGTGTTTTTATTCATCTGCAAGTAAACAGGCGTTAACAACAGCCGTTTACAGCATAAAACGATAGCCGATACCGGTTTCCGTTAACAGATGACGCGGGCGTGCCGGATCGCTTTCCAGCTTCTGGCGCAGGTGGCCCATATAGATGCGCAGATAATGACTGTGCTCGACGGCATTCGGTCCCCACACCTGGCTTAACAGCTGGCGCTGGGTCAGCACTTTGCCGTGGTTATTTAACAGCACCGCCAGCAGGCGAAATTCAATGGGCGTCAGGTGGATCTCTTCTTCATTGCGCGTTATGCGCCGCGCCGCCAGGTCGACCTGAATATCGGAAAAGCTTACCAGCGGATCGCTTTGCCGCGTGCCAGCATGACGACGCAGCGCCACCCGCAGGCGCGCCTGTAATTCGCCAATACCAAACGGCTTGCTGAGATAATCGTCGGCACCGGCATCGAGGGCGGCGATTTTGTCGCTCTCCTCAATGCGCGCCGACAGTACCAGCACCGGCACCTGGCTCCACTGGCGCAGATCGCGAATAAAATCGATGCCGTCGCCGTCCGGCAGACCGAGATCAAGGATCACCAGATCGGGCTTGCGGGTGGCGGCTTCTAACAGGCCACGCTGCAAGGTCCCGGCGTCGTAAACGCGCAGGCCATCGGCCTCCAGCGCGGTGCGCAGAAAGCGGACAATAGCCTGTTCATCTTCAACAATCAGTACGCTTATCACAGATCCTCGGGGAGTTCAGTCAGGGCCGGGGGCGCGCCCTGCGGCAGTGTAACACAGAAGCAGGCGCCGCCTTCCGGACGGTTCGCGGCGGTAATAGTGCCGCCGTGCACGCTGACAATCGCCTGGCAAATCGCCAGTCCCAGCCCGACGCCGGGAATAGCCGACTCTTTATGACCACGGGCAAATTTATCAAAAATGCTCGCCTGTTGCCCTTCAGGAATGCCAGGGCCGTTATCCCACACCGCCAGCCGGAAGGTATTCTCTTCCACATGAGCGGAGATGCCGATCTGCGCCGTTGGCCCGGCGTATTTCAGGGCATTTTCCAGCAGATTAATCAGTACTCGTTCAAACAGCGGCCCGTCGATCTGCACCAGCATCAGCGGATCGGGCATCTCAAGGGCGATCTGCCGACTGCCGGGCAGCGGCTCCAGGGTGCGCAGCGCGCTGCCGATCACCTCTTCCAGCGTCAGCCACTCTTTTTTCAGGTTAAAACCGCCGGACTGAATGCGCGCCATATCCAGCAGATTATTCACCAGCCGCGTGGTGTTCAGCACATGCTGGCGGATTTCACTGGCCTGTGTGGCGTGGGGCGAGCCTTCGCTGGCCAGATCCAGCGTCAGGATCTCCGCCTGGCCGAACAGCACCGTCAGCGGCGTACGCAGATCGTGGGACAGCGCCGCCAGCAGCGCATTGCGCACGCTTTCCCGCTCGCTCGCCAGCCGGGATTGCTGCTCGCTGGCGGTAAGCGCCAGTCGCTCAAGGGCGTTCGCCACCAGCAGGGTGAAGGTTTCCAGCAGGCGTTGCTGTTCGGGGATCATCAACTGGCGCAGGCTGGCAGGCTCCACCACCACCAGGCCGCGGGTTTTATCGGCGCTTTTCAGCGGCAAAATCTGATAGGGCACGCCGGGCAGCGTATCGGTGCCCGCGCCCGCTGGCTGCCCTTTGCTATAACTCCACTGGGCGATGGCGTCATCCCAGGGCGTCAGACCCGGCTGGCGGGTGAGGGCGGTGAGCGCGCCGTCAGGTCCGGCGATCAGCAACTGGCTTTGGGCGTGGAAAGTCGAGCGGATGAACGCCTCGCTGGTGGCGGCGATGTCGCGCTCGTTACGCCCGGCGGCCAGCGCTTTTGACAGCTCATACAAATGCCGGGTGCGCTGCTCGCGATACCGCGCCACCCGCGCCTGATAGCGCACGCCAGCGGTAAGATTACCAATCACCAGCCCGACGGTGAGCATCACCCCGAAGGTCAGCAGATACTGCACATCCGATACCGCCAGCGTGCCGCGCGGGGCGATGAAAAACAGATCGAAGCTGACGACGTTGAGTACGGTTGCCAGCACCGACGGCCAGCGGCCATAAAACAGCGCGACGATCACCACTCCCAGCAGGTAGAGCATCACCAGATTGGCGGCGTCGAAGGCCATCAGCCACTGACTGGCGATCAGCGTGATCAGCGCACACAGTCCGGCAGCCACCAGCGTACCGGTCAGCTGAACGCGCCAGCGATCCAGCCACGGACGGCTGTCTGCGGGGCGGGCGGCGGCGGGCGCAGGTTTGTCTTCAAGGGCGACGATCATTAAATCGAGATCGGGGGCCAGACGCGCCAGTCGTTCGGCAAAGGTTTCATGCTGCCAGAAACGGCGCGCGCTGCGGCGACCGGTGATAATTTTGCCGAGATTATGCTCCCTCGCGTAACGCACAATCGCTTTTTCCTGCTGCGGATCCGCAAGCGTAGCGGTTTCAGCCCCCAGCTCCTGAGCTAAACGTAACGTGCTGAGAATGGCGCGGCGCTGCGCTTCCGGCAATTTGTGCAGCCCTGGGGTTTCGACGTACACCGCATGCCACTCGCTGCCGAGTCTGGCCGCCAGCCGCGCGGCGGTACGCACCAGCTTTTCATTGCCGCTGCCATGGCCGATGCACAGCAAAATGGCATCCCGGGTGTGCCAGACTTTTTCCTCGCCGGGGCGACCGCGAAAGGCGCGCATTTGCGAATCGACCCGATCGGCGGTACGGCGCAGCGCCAGTTCACGCAGCGCAATCAGATTACCTTTGCGGAAGAAGTGTTCGATGGCGCGCTCGGCCTGGCCGCCAAAATAGACCTTGCCGTCGTGCAGACGCTGACGCAGATCGTCCGGCGGCAGATCCACCAGCACCACTTCGTCGGCGGCATCAAAAAAGGGATCCGGCACGGTTTCCCGCACCTGGATCCCGGTGACGCCGCTGACCACATCGTTAAGACTTTCCAGATGCTGCACATTGACGGTGGTGAACACATCAATGCCCGCTTCCAGCAGCTCTTCGACATCCTGCCAGCGTTTCGGATGGCGTGAGCCGGGCGCGTTGGTATGCGCCAGCTCGTCCATTAAAATCAGCGCTGGACGCCGCGCAAGGGCGGCGTCCAGGTCAAACTCATCCAGCTCCCGCCGCCGGTGAGCGATACGGCGGGGCGGCAGTGTCGCCAGCCCGTCGAGCATCGCGGCGGTTTCCTGACGGCCATGGGTTTCCACCACGCCGATGAGAATATCCAGCCCCTGCGCCCGCAGACGCTGCGCTTCTGCCAGCATGGCGAAGGTTTTGCCGACCCCGGCGCAGGCGCCAAAAAAGACCTTTAGCTTGCCGCGATGGGGAGTAGCGGCCTGCTCCAGCAGGCGGTCGGGATCCGGGCGCAACGGCTCGTCTGTCATTCGGGATTATCCTTAAGCGCGTCCAGCGCGAGGTTTAACTCAACGATATTCACCACCGGCTCACCGCTAAAGGCGATCAGCGGTTGCTGCGTATGGCGTTCGACTAACTGCGAAATCACCTGCGGCGACACGCCGCGAGCCTTTGCCACGCGCGGGATCTGCCAGCGAACCGCGGCTGGCGACAGGCCGTAATCCAGCCCGCTCGCCGAGGCGGTGACCAGTTCCACCGGCACGCGCGCATCCGCCTGCGGATTGGCCGCCCGCAGCGCGGCGACACGTTCGCGGATGGCCGTATCCAGCGCCGGATTGCTGGCGGCCAGATTACTGCCGCCGGACGCCAGCGGATTATAAGGCGAATCTGACGTTACAGAAGGGCGACCGTGAAAATATCCCGGCGCGCTAAAGTTCTGCCCGATCAGCCGTGAGCCACGCACGTCATCTTCCACGCGGATCAGCGAGCCGTGCGCCTGGTCGCGGAACCACCACTGACCGAGCACGGTAGTCACCAGCGGGTACAGCCCGCCGGTGATCAAGGTTAAGAATAACAACAGCAGGACAGCAGGACGTAAAACAGCCATTTTCAGGATCCTTACACCAGACCGGTGAGCGACAACAGCAGATCAATCAGCTTGATGCCGATAAAGGGCACCACCAGACCGCCGAGGCCGTAAATCCACAGATTACGGCGCAGCATGGCGGAGGCGCTCAGGGGTTTATAGCTCACGCCTTTTAGCGCCAGCGGAATCAGAAACACGATGATCAGCGCGTTAAAGATCACCGCGCTTAAAATCGCCGACGCCGGGGAGTGCAGGTGCATCACATTGAGCGCATTTAACTGCGGATAGGTCACCGCGAAGGCCGCCGGAATAATGGCGAAATACTTCGCCACGTCGTTGGCGATACTAAATGTGGTGAGCGAGCCGCGCGTCATCAGCATCTGTTTACCGATATGCACCACTTCGATGAGCTTGGTGGGGTTGGAATCCAGATCCACCATGTTGCCCGCCTCTTTTGCGGCCTGGGTACCGGAGTTCATCGCCACCGCCACATCTGCCTGCGCCAGCGCCGGGGCATCGTTAGTGCCGTCGCCGGTCATCGCCACCAGCCGGCCATCAGACTGATACTGGCGGATCAGCGCCAGTTTCGCTTCCGGCGTCGCTTCTGCGAGGAAATCATCGACCCCCGCTTCGGCGGCAATCGCCGCGGCAGTCAGCCGGTTATCACCGGTGATCATCACCGTTTTGATCCCCATGGCGCGCAGCTGGGCGAAACGCGCTTTGATGCCGCCTTTCACAATATCTTTCAGCGCGATCACGCCGAGCACCGTGGCGCCATCCGCCACCACCAGCGGCGTCGAGCCCTGACGGGCGACCGTTTCCACCAGTGCATCGACATCCGGTGGGAAGTGACCGCCGTTGGCCTCGATATGGCGGCGCAGCGCATCTACGGAGCCTTTGCGGATCAGGCGATCCTGAATATTGATGCCGCTCATGCGCGTTTGAGCGGTGAAGGGCACAAACGTGGCGTTCAGGCTCTGAATATCCCGCTCGCGCAGATTGAAACGCTGACGGGCGAGGATCACGATGCTGCGGCCTTCCGGGGTTTCATCCGCCAGCGACGAGAGTTGCGCGGCGTCGGCCAGCGCCCGTTCTTCCACGCCGTTGACCGGCAGGAAAGCAGACGCCTGACGGTTGCCGAGGGTGATGGTGCCGGTTTTATCCAGCAGCAGCACATCGACATCGCCCGCCGCTTCCACCGCGCGGCCGCTGGTGGCGATGACGTTCGCGCCCAGCATGCGGCTCATCCCCGCCACGCCGATGGCGGATAACAGCCCGCCGATGGTGGTCGGGATCAGACACACCAGCAGCGCTACCAGCACCGTCACGCTGACCGCCGTACCGCCGTAAGCCGAGAACGGCCACAACGTCGCCGTTGCCAGCAGGAAGACGATAGTCAGCGCCACCAACAGAATGGTCAGCGCGATTTCGTTCGGCGTTTTGCGGCGTTGTGCGCCTTCCACCATGGCGATCATCCGATCAAGAAAGGTTTCGCCTGGGTTAACGCTGCACTGGATCACCAGCCAGTCGGAAAGAATGCGTGTCCCGCCGGTGACTGAGGCAAAATCGCCGCCGGATTCGCGGATCACCGGGGCGGATTCGCCGGTAATGGCGCTTTCGTCCACCGACGCACCGCCTTCGATCACTTCACCGTCGCAGGGGATAATGTCCCCGGCTTCCACCAGTACAATATCGCCTTTGCGCAGATCGGCAGCGGGCACCTGATCCTGCTGCGCATCATGACGCGGGGCGCGCAGTTTGCGGGCAAACGCCGTTTTCTGCACCCCTTTCAGGCTGTTGGCCTGCGCTTTACTGCGGCCCTCCGCCAGCGCTTCGGCAAAGTTGGCGAACAGCACGGTAAACCACAGCCAGACGCTGATGGTGCCGGTAAACCCGGCGCTGCCCGCCAGATGCCCGGTCGCCATCGCCACGCACAGCAGGGTGGTGAGCACGCTGCCCAGCCAGACCATAAACATCACCGGGTTACGCCACTGCGCACGCGGGCTTAATTTGCGAAAAGACTCTAAAAGTGCCTGACGAACCAGCGCGGGTTCGAGCAGGGCAAGTTGCTTGCGGCTCATAATGTGCGCCTTAACGTAAGGAAAGATGTTCTGCGACCGGGCCTAAGGCCAGCGCGGGAATAAAGGTCAGCGCACCCACCAGCAGCACGGTGCCGATCAGCAGACCGACAAAGAGCGCGCCGTGGGTCGGCAGGGTGCCATTACCGGCGGGCTGGCGTTTTTTCATTACCAGCGATCCGGCGATAGCCATGACCGGGATGATCACCCCAAAGCGTCCGACGAACATGCATACCGCCAGCAGACAGTTCCAGAACGGCGTGTTGGCGCTCAGTCCGGCAAAAGCGCTGCCGTTATTGTTGGCGGCGGATGACACCGCATACAGCACTTCGCTGAAGCCGTGCGTACCGGGATTTAACATGCCTGCGCGTCCGGCTTCGGTCATCATCGCCAGCGCGGTGCCGAGCAGCACCAGCAGGGGCGTGACGAGGATCGCCAGCGCGGTCATTTTCATCTCCCGCACATCGATTTTCTTGCCGAGGTATTCCGGCGTGCGGCCAATCATCAGCCCGGCGATAAACACCGCCAGCAGCACGAACAGCAACATCCCGTACAGGCCGGAACCGACGCCGCCGAACACCACTTCGCCGATCTGCATCAGCCACAGCGGGATCATGCCGCCCAGCGCGGTAAAGGAGTCGTGCATGGCGTTCACCGCGCCGCAGGAGGCCGCCGTAGTGACGACCGCATACAGGCTGCTCGCCAGAATGCCGAAGCGACTCTCTTTGCCTTCCATATTGATGTGGCTGTCAGCGCCGAACGCCGTGAGGTGCGCATTACCGTGCAGCTCCGCCCACATCACCAGCACCACGCAGACCACGAAGATGATCGACATCGCCCACAGGATCATATGTCCCTGGCGTTTATCGCCTACCGCCTCGCCAAAGGCGAAGCACAGCGCGGCGGGGATGAGAAAGATCGCCAGCATCTGCACCAGGTTGGTCAGCGCGGTGGGGTTTTCAAACGGGTGTGAGGAGTTAGCGTTAAAGAAACCGCCGCCGTTGGTGCCCAGCAGTTTGATGGCTTCCTGCGAGGCGACCGGTCCCATCGGCAGCATCGACTTCACGCCCTCCAGCGACGTAAATGGCTGATAGTGATCGAAATTTTGCAATACGCCCTGTTGGATGAAGAACAGCGCCAGCAGCAGCGAGAGCGGCAGCAGGATCCACAGGGTAATGCGCGTCAGATCGACCCAGGCGTTGCCCAGCGTGTTAACACTCTGTTGGGCGAAGGCGCGGATCAGCGCAAACAGCACGGCGATACCGGTGGCGGCAGAGAGGAAATTCTGCACCGTCAGGCCGACCATCTGACTGAAATAGCTCAGCGTGCTTTCACCGGCATACGACTGCCAGTTGGTGTTGGCGACAAAACTTACCGCGGTATTCAGCGCCAGATGCCATGAGAGGCCGGGCAGTTGCTGCGGGTTCAGCGGCAGATGATCCTGCATCATCAGCATCGCGAACAGCAGCGCCAGGCCGCACAGGTTGATCGCCAGAATGGCGAACAGATATTGCCGCCAGTTCATTGGCGAGGGCGTGATGCCCAGCCCGCGCCACAGCACCTTTTCGAGCCCGCCCGTTCCTGCGAGCGGCGTACCGCGCACCATCGTTGCCAGCACGCCGCCAAGCGGTCGCGCCAGCACCATCAGCACCAGCATAAAGCTGGCGATCAGTAAAAACGCCTGCGCCGCCATCAGAAGGCCTCCGCGTTAATCAGGGCGTAAACCAGATAGCCCAACAACAGGAAAACCAGTACCACACCGGTTATTACGCCTGCACTCACAATCCACCTCCAGGTGTCTTTTGTTAACGCAGTGAAGGTAAGATTTTCGGTGCAAAGATTTCGCAAAAATCAGGCGGGCGGGTGTAAAAAAAGTATAAAAATGATGAATGCCACAATTTAACTATGGGTTAGTATTTATTTAACTATTTTGTAACTTAATTACGGGGTGCTTTGTAAATGTTGTCTAAATAAGTGAAAATTAGTGGTCGGATGAGTAGTAAAAGTACAAACAAAACGGTACTATTTTAACCAGTTCAGCAGATTCATTTTTACGGTGAATGTTACCGACCAACAAAAGGGGGAAGCTTATGTCTTTATATCGGGAATATCCTGCATATGTCATTTTCGTACGCCGCGCTTTCGCCATTGCGGCAGGCATCATCGCGTTACCGGTGATGTTGTTCTGGAAAGATCGTGCACGTTTTTACAGCTATCTGCACCGCGTCTGGGCGAAAACCAGCGATAAGCCGGTGTGGATGGATCAGGCCGAGAAAGTCGCCTGCGATTTCTACTAAGCAGCAAAGCGCACACAGCAAACTACAAGCCCATGTGGCAAAAAAAGAAAAACCGCCAAATCTGATTTGGCGGTTTTTTTATGCCCCTGGGATTCGCGGTCCGTTGGGGGAGTACAAGCACTATTCCGTGCGAAGATTGTTGCGTATGCAGTCCACTGGATCAAGCTACATAGTCTAAATGAATTCCTAAAACTCCACTCACACGCTTACCGGTACATGTGACATTCATTATGATCCAGCGTCCCTTTCCGCCATCTCGCAAATGGGCACCGATCCAGGGAAAGGATTATCCACAACCGTAATCAGGCACTATTCCGTGCTTGCATCCGCCGAAAGATCATCGGTGGTGAGACGGTGGAGCGGTTTTTCAGCAAGGACCGCATAATGAAACGTTACTTTTGTATCGTGTTCATTGTTACCAGCGTGCTGGTGGTAAGAGGCGATAAGCAACCTGACATGGTTATCGCTGCCACTCTCTCGCAGGTCAAGTAGCGCCCAGGGCCGCCTCGTGCGGCCTTTTTTATCTGGCAGAAGACATAAAAAAACCGCCAAACAGAATTTAGCGGTTTTTTGCGTCCCTGGGATTCGCGGTCCATTGGGACTCTGACAAGCATCTCTCAGCTGCTGATTTTTGCGCACAATGTTTCTCTGAGCAAACCTCTTTGACCTGAATGAATTCCTAAAATCCATGTTTACGCCTTGCCTGGCGATGGGTTTGCTGCTTTTACCATCAATCAGCCATTCATCACGTGTTCCACGCCCGCTAACGCGGTATTTTTTAAGCTTCTCAGGCTACACTCATTTTAAGGGCTAAAAGGAGTCGTTATGAGTGAGAAAATCCCGGTTGGCATCAGTGCCTGCCTGTTAGGGGAACAGGTGCGTTTTGACGGTGGACATAAGCGACTGGCATTTGCTGTCGAAGAGTTATCGCCGCTGATGAAGTTTGAACCGGTGTGCCCGGAAATGGCGATTGGCCTGCCGGTGCCCCGCGCCGCGCTACGGCTGGTAAAAACCAGCACGGGCGATATTTCGCTGCGTTTTAGTGACAAGCGTGAAGGCGACCTGACGCAGGAAATGACCGCCTTTGCGGAGAAACGCGTCAGCCAGTTTGATCACCTGTGCGGGTATATCGTCTGCGCCAAATCGCCCAGTTGCGGCATGGAGCGCGTGCGCGTTTACGAAGCTGAAAACAATATCAACCGTAAAGCGGGGCGCGGCATCTACACCGAGGTGCTGATGAAAACCTATCCCTGGCTGCCGGTGGAGGAAGACGGGCGGCTGCACGATCCGCTGATCCGCGAAAACTTCGTCGAGCGCGTGTATGCCCTGCATGAGCTGAACAGCGTTCGTGAGCGCGGCCTGACGCGCGGCGAGCTTATCGCCTATCACAGCCGCTACAAACTTCTGCTGCTGGCCCATTCACAGCCTAAATACCGCGAGCTGGGACGCTTCGTGGCGGCCATTCACGAATGGGCGTCGCTGGAAGCCTGGTTTGTCGAGTATCGCCTGCGGCTGATGGATCTGTTGTCACATCAGGCCACCCGCCGTAATCACACTAACGTGCTGATGCATGTGCAGGGCTATTTCCGCAAACAGCTTAATGCGCGCCAGCGCGAAGAGCTTTCCTCGCTCATTCACCGTTATCGTCAGGGCACGCAGCCGCTGCTCGCCCCGGTCACCTTGCTTAAACATTATATGGCTGAATACCCGGATGCCTATCTGTCGGGCCAGCGCTATTTTGATCCCTGGCCGGAAACGCTTCGTCTTCGCTACGGACATTAATTCAGGAGAGTTATGACCACGCATCTGGTCTGGTTTCGCGCGGATCTCCGCGTGAACGATAATTTTGCGCTCGCGGCGGCCTGCCGCGATCCCCACGCCAGGGTTCTGGCGCTGTTTATTGCCACCCCACGGCAGTGGGAAAATCACTTGATGGCACCCCGGCAGGCGGCCTGTATTCAGGCGCAGCTTAACGATCTGCAACAGGCGCTGGCGGAGCGGGGCATTCCGCTGATTTTCAAAGAAGTGGATGACTTTGCGGCCAGCCAGCAGGCCGTGAAAGCGGTCTGCGAGGCGCATCAGGTCACGCACCTTTTTTATAATTATCAGTATGAAATCAACGAGCGTCAGCGCGATCGCGCGGTGGAAAAATTGCTGCCGGAGGTGGTATTCCAGGGCTTCGACGACAGCGTGCTGCTCGCCCCTGGCAGCGTGGTCACCGGCAATCATCAGATGTACAAAGTCTTCACGCCGTTTAAAAACGCCTTTTTACGGCGGCTGCGTGAGGATCTTCCCGAATGCGTCCCTGCGCCGAAAGTCCGCGAAAGCGGCGCATTAGATGACGATTTAACGCCCATCGTGCTGAACTATCCGCAGCAGGATTTTGATCAGGACCTGTTCCCCGCCAGCGAAAAAGCGGCCATTGCCCGACTGCGGGAGTTCTGCCAGCAGGGGGCGGGGGAGTACGAGGCGCGGCGTGACTTTCCGGCTATCGACGGCACCAGCCGTTTATCGGCTTGTCTGGCGATAGGCTCGCTGTCGCCACGCCAGTGCCTGCATCGCCTGCTGAAAGAGCAGCCCGATGCGCTGGGGGGCGGTGCGGGCGCGGTCTGGCTCAGCGAGCTGATCTGGCGTGAGTTTTACCGTCACCTGATGACCTTCCACCCGGAATTGTGCAAGCACCAGCCGTTTATCGACTGGACGCGGCGCGTGCAGTGGCAGGATAACGTCGCGCATCTTAAGGCATGGCAGCAGGGCAACACCGGTTATCCGATTGTCGATGCAGCCATGCGTCAGATGAATGAAACCGGCTGGATGCACAACCGCCTGCGCATGATCACCGCCAGCTTCCTGGTCAAGGACTTACTTATCGACTGGCGCGCCGGAGAGCGGTACTTTATGTCTCAGTTGATTGACGGCGATCTGGCGGCCAATAACGGCGGCTGGCAGTGGGCAGCGTCCACGGGCAATGACTCCGCGCCGTACTTTCGTATATTCAACCCGACCACGCAGGGCGAGCGATTTGATAAAGACGGTGAATTTATTCGCCGCTATATCCCGGCGCTGGCAAAGGTGCCAGCAGCCGCCCTGCATGAGCCGTGGAACTGGGCCGATAAGCAGGGCGTGACGCTCGATTATCCGCGTCCGATTGTCGATCATAAAAAGGCCCGCGTTGCCACACTGGCGGCGTACGAAGCCGCGCGAAAATCGTAAAGGAGAGAGACGATGAAAAATAGCGAACTGGAAAAACTGATCAACGACAAACTTAACAGTGGCGCGTTCAGCGATTACGGCCCGAACGGCTTGCAGGTCGAAGGGCGCGACACCGTACAAAAAATCGTCACCGGCGTGACCGCAAGCCAGGCGCTGCTGGATGAGGCGGTACGCCTGGGGGCGGATGCGGTGATCGTGCACCACGGCTATTTCTGGAAAAACGAAGCGCCGATCATTCGCGGCATGAAGCGTAACCGCCTGAAAACCCTGCTGGCGAACGACATTAACCTTTACGGCTGGCACCTGCCGCTGGACGCGCACCCGGAGCTGGGCAACAACGTACAGCTGGCGAAGCTGCTCGGCATCACGGTGATGGGGCAGGTGGACGATCTGGTGCCCTGGGGCGAACTGGCGATCCCGGTGCCCGGCCCGGAGCTGGCGTCGTGGATCGAAGCGCGTCTGGGTCGCCGACCGGTATGGTGCGGTGACACCGGGCCGGAAGAAGTGCGCCGCGTGGCCTGGTGTACCGGCGGTGGTCAGGGCTTTATCGACAGCGCCGCGCGCTTTGGCGTGGACGCTTTTATCACTGGTGAAGTCTCGGAGCAGACCATTCACTCCGCCCGCGAGCAGGGCCTGCATTTTTATGCCGCTGGCCATCACGCCACCGAGCGCGGCGGTATTCGCGCGCTGAGCGAGTGGCTGACCGAGAACACCGATCTGGACGTCACCTTTATCGATATTCCTAATCCAGCCTGATGTGAGGAACGAAAGTGCAGCGAGCGCGTTGTTATCTGTTAGGTGAAACGGCTGTCGTGCTTGAGCTTGAGCCGCCGATCACGCTGGCCAGCCAGAAACGCATCTGGCGGCTGGTTCAGCGGGCAATGACCATCCCCGATGTGGTGGATGCCATTCCCGGTATGAATAATGTCACGGTGGTATTGCGCGATCCGCAGGGAAACGCGCTGGACGCCATCGAGCGTTTACAGCGTTGGTGGGAAGAAAGCGAAGCGCTGGAGCCGGAACCGCGCTTTATCGAGATCCCGGTGATCTACGGTAAAGAAGACGGGCCGGATCTGGCGCATGTCGCCAGCCACTGCGGTTTGAGCGAAAAACAGGTGGTGGAACTGCACTCGTCGGTGGAGTACCAGGTGTGGTTTCTCGGTTTTCAGCCGGGCTTCCCGTATCTTGGCAGCCTGCCGCCGCAGCTTATCACCCCGCGCCGTGCGGAGCCGCGCCTGAGCGTGCCTGCCGGATCGGTAGGCATCGGTGGCGAACAGACCGGCATTTATCCGCTGCCGACGCCAGGCGGCTGGCAGCTGATTGGCCGCACGCCGCTGGCGCTTTTTGATCCGCAGAACGCCGAGCCTGTCCTGCTGCGTGCGGGCGACACCATCCGCTTTGTGCCGCAAAAGGAGGGCATATGCTGAAGATTATTCGTGCGGGGATGCTCACCTCTGTACAGGCCGGAAAGCGTACCGGGCTGCGTCAGTCGGGCATCAGCTACAGCGGCGCACTGGATGCGCCAGCGCTGGAAATTGCCAATGCGCTGGTGGGCAACGACGCCGACGCCGCGGCGCTGGAAATCACCCTTGGGCAGTGCGAAGTGGAATTCACCCACGACGGCTGGTTTGCGCTGACCGGCGCAGGCTGCGATGCGCAGCTTGACGGCAAACCGGTATGGACCGGCTGGCGGCATGCCATGACCGCGGGCCAGCGTTTGATACTGAAAAGCCCGCAGCGCGGCATGCGCAGCTATCTGGCGGTGGCGGGTGGCATCGATGTCCCGGAAGTGATGGGCTCGCGCAGCACCGATTTAAAAACCGGTATCGGCGGTTTTCACGGGCGAGCGTTAAAAGATGGCGACAGCCTGCCGGTACTGCCTGCGACCCGCACCTTCAGCGGCCCGCAGGGTGTTAAACAGTTGCTGTGGGGCAACCGCATTCGCGTGCTGCCGGGTCCGGAATATCAGTCCTTTGATAAAAATTCCCAGGATGCCTTCTGGCGTCTGCCGTGGCAGTTAAGTCCCCAGAGTAACCGGATGGGCTACCGTTTGCAGGGCGCGCAACTCACCCGCACCGACACGCGCGAGCTGCTGTCTCACGGGTTGATCCCCGGCGTGATCCAGGTACCGCACAACGGTCAGCCGATTGTGCTGATGAATGACGCCCAGACCACCGGCGGCTACCCGCGCATTGGCTGCGTGATCGACGCGGACATGTACCATCTGGCGCAGATCCGTCTTGGCGATCCGATCCATTTTGTGCCCTGCACGCTGGAAGACGCGCTGAAGGCGCGACGAGAACAACGTCTTTTCCTCGACCAGCTGGCCTACGGAGTGCGCGGTGATCATTGATCTTAATGCCGATCTGGGGGAGGGCGCGGGCTGCGACGCCGGGCTGCTGCAACTGGTTTCCTCTGCCAACATCGCCTGCGGCTTTCACGCCGGGGATGCGCAGATGATGCAGGATGCGGTGCGCGAGGCGCTGAAAAACGGCGTGACCATCGGCGCGCATCCCTCTTTCCCGGATCGGGAAAACTTTGGGCGCACGGCGATGACGCTGCCCCCGGAAACTGTCTATGCCCAGACGCTCTATCAAATCGGCGCGCTGGCGGCGATTGCTAGGGCGCAGGGCGGGCGGGTGCAGCACGTCAAACCTCATGGCATGCTCTATAACCAGGCGGCGCAGGACGCGGTGCTGGCAGATGCCATCGCCCGTGCGGTGCACGATCTGGACCCGGCGCTCATTCTGGTGGGTCTGGCGGGCAGCACGCTGATTGACGCGGGCCAGTATTATGGCCTGCAAACGCGCGAAGAGGTGTTTGCCGATCGGGGGTATCAGGACGACGGCACTCTGGTGCCACGCTCGCAGCCCGGGGCGCTGGTCGGCGATGAAGATCAGGCGCTGGCGCAGACGCTGACCATCATCCAGCAGGGCCGGGTGAAAAGTATTCACGGTAACTGGGTGCCGGTGAAGGCGCAGACCGTCTGCTTGCATGGCGACGGTGAGCATGCGCTGGCCTTTGCGCGCCGTCTGCGACAGGCGTTCGACGCGCACAATATTACCGTATCGGCGGTGTATCATGCCTGAAGGCCCGGAGATCCGTCGGGCGGCGGATACCCTGGAAGCGGCCATCGGCGGCCAACCGCTCACCGACGTCTGGTTCGCCTTTGAGCATTTGCAACCTTATGCCGCTGAGCTGACTGGTCAGCACGTCACCCATATGGAGACGCGCGGCAAAGCGCTGCTCACGCATTTTTCCGGTGGACTTACGCTGTACAGTCACAATCAGCTCTACGGCGTCTGGCGCGTGGTGAAGGCGGGGGAAACGCCGCAGACCACGCGCATTCTGCGGGTGAAATTGCAGACCGCCGGGCGTGCCATTCTGCTCTACAGCGCCTCTGACATTGAACTGCTGACCGCAGAACAGCTGGCCTGCCATCCGTTTTTACAGCGTGTCGGGCCTGACGTGCTGGACATGACGCTGACGGTGGAGGAGGTGAAAGCGCGGCTGTGCTCACCAAAATTCTGCCGACGACAATTTTCCGGCCTGCTGCTCGACCAGGCGTTTCTCGCAGGGCTTGGAAATTATCTGCGGGTGGAGATCCTCTGGCACAGCGGGCTGGCCCCGCAGCATAAAGCGGTGCAACTGGATGACGCGCAGCTGGACGTGCTGGCGCAGGCGTTGCTGGAGATCCCGCGGCTCTCGTACCAGACGCGCGGCAAGGCGAAAGAAAACAAGCATCACGGGGCGCTGTTTCGCTTTAAGGTGTTTCATCGGGCCGGGAAGAAATGTGAGCGGTGCGGGGGGATCATTGAGAAAACCACGCTGTCGTCGCGGCCGTTTTACTGGTGTCCGGGGTGTCAGATTTAACGTGAATTGCCGGGTGGCGGCTGCGCCTTACCCGGCCTACGGTCCGGACTGCACTTGCCGGGTGGCGGCTACGCCTTACCCGGCCTATATGTGAACCGGCCACCTGGCTGAATTCGTAGGCCCGGCAAGCGAAAGCGCCGCCGGGCACCACACACCTTAGCGGTTCTTCACTTCCGATTCGAAATCACGCTGCTCGTAACCGGTGTACAGCTGGCGCGGACGGGCAATCTTAATGCCGTCGTCGTGCATTTCGTTCCAGTGCGCGATCCAGCCAACGGTACGGGCCATCGCGAAGATCACCGTAAACATGGAAGACGGGATCCCCATCGCTTTCAGGATGATACCGGAGTAGAAGTCCACGTTCGGATAGAGTTTACGCTCAATGAAGTACGGGTCGTTCAGCGCGATGTTTTCCAGCTCCATCGCCACTTCCAGCAGATCATCTTTGGTGCCCAGCTCTTTCAGCACTTCGTGGCAGGTTTCACGCATCACGGTCGCGCGCGGATCGTAGTTTTTGTAAACACGATGTCCGAAGCCCATCAGACGGAACGAATCGTTCTTGTCTTTGGCGCGACGCACGAATTCAGGAATGTGCTCAACGGTGCTGATCTCTTCCAGCATTTTCAGTGCAGCTTCGTTCGCGCCGCCGTGTGCCGGTCCCCACAGGGAGGCAATACCGGCCGCGATACAGGCAAACGGGTTCGCGCCAGATGAACCGGCGGTACGCACGGTAGAAGTGGAAGCGTTCTGCTCATGATCGGCGTGCAGCACGAGGATTCGATCCATCGCGCGTTCCAGCACCGGGTTCACTTCGTACGGCTCGCACGGCGTGGAGAACATCATATGCAGGAAGTTGCCGGCATAGGAGAGGTCGTTACGCGGATAAACAAACGGCTGGCCGATGGAATATTTGTAACACATGGCGGCGACGGTCGGCATTTTGGACAGCAGACGGAACGCAGCGATGTCACGGTGGCGCGGATTGTTCACATCCAGCGAATCATGATAGAAGGCCGCCAGCGCGCCGGTAACGCCGCACAGGACTGCCATCGGATGAGAATCACGACGGAAACCGTGGAACAGACGGGTGATCTGCTCGTGGATCATGGTGTGACGAGTAACGATAGTTTTGAAATCGTCGTACTCTTCCTGGCTCGGTTTTTCACCGTACAGCAGGATGTAGCACACTTCCAGATAGTTGGATTCAGTGGCCAGCTGGTCAATCGGGAAACCGCGATGGAGCAGGATACCTTCGTCACCGTCGATAAAGGTGATTTTGGATTCGCAAGATGCGGTAGAGGTGAAACCAGGATCAAAAGTAAACACACCTTTCGAACCAAGACTACGAATATCAATAACATCCTGACCGAGCGTGCCTTTTAGCACATCCAGTTCAATAGCATCTTCACTATTGTAAGTGATGGTTGCTTTCTTATCAGCCATTTACGGTCTCCTTAGCGCCTTATGCTTAAGACTGCTCAGAAGCCGGATTTGCATTCATAGCGAAAATCAATGTTACCAATTTGTTATTTGGCACGACACTCTGCAGAGAGGTGGTACCAGGGTACAGAGCGATGGGCGCTGGCAGGCAAACATTGAAAAACCAGTGAAACAACAGCAAATCAGGGTCTTAGCAGTCCGAATTTGTCAAATCTGTCTATCACTAATAACTGTACTGATAACCCCGGTCAATCCTTCTCACTCTTACATAACTAAATCTCAGGTGAAAGAGAGACCCCATAACTTTTACGAATTATATGCCTTTTCGGCTGTCGTTTGTAACAATAATGTTTAACTTTTGTCAAATCCAATGGTTAAAATTTAAAAATATGTTGTTATCGTGATGACGGTCACTGTTCCGCATAAAACCCGACAAACTATATGTAGGTTAATTGTAATGATTTTGTGAACATCCTATACTGCCGCCAGGTCTCCGGAGTTCTCTGCCGCCCCGAGCCACCCAGCGTTGTAACGTGTCGTTTAGCATCTGGAAGCAATGTGATTTGCATAACGTGCGGTTATTGAAAGGACGCTGTCTGACCCGCCTGCAGACCGGAGGAAAGGAACTAGAAGAACAGCATGTGGGCGTTATTCATGATAAAAAATGTCAAAAAACAAAGACCTGTCAATCTGGATCTGACAACGATCCGGTTTCCTGTTACGGCTATAGCGTCCATTCTGCACCGTGTTTCTGGCGTCATCACTTTTGTGGCGGTCGGGATCCTGCTGTGGTTACTGGGCCTGTCGCTCTCCTCTCAAGAAGGTTTCCAGTCAGCCGCTGACATCATGGATGGCTTCTTCGCGAAATTCATCATGTGGGGCATTCTCACTGCGCTTGCGTATCACGCGGTCGGTGGTATTCGTCATGCCTTGATGGATGTGGGCTATCTTGAAGAGACCTTCGAAGCCGGGAAACGTTCTGCCTGGGTCGCTATTGGTATTACTGTCGTGCTTTCAATTCTCGCAGGAGTCCTCGTATGGTAAGCAACGCCTCCGCATTCGGACGCAACGGCGTACATGACTTCATTCTGGTTCGTGCTACTGCCCTCGTTCTGACGCTTTACATCATCTATATGGTCGGTTTTTTTGCCATCTCCGGCGAGATCACCTGGGAAGTCTGGACGGGTTTCTTCTCCTCCGCCTTTACCAAAGTCTTCACCCTGCTGGCGCTGTTCTCGACGTTAGTGCATGCCTGGATTGGCATGTGGCAGGTGTTGACAGACTACGTTAAATCAACGGGCCTGCGTCTTGGCCTGCAACTCGCCATTGTCGTGGCGCTGCTGGTTTACGTTATTTATGGATTTGTTGTGGTGTGGGGTGTGTGATGAATTTACCAGTCAGAGAGTTTGATGCAGTCGTCATCGGAGCCGGTGGCGCAGGTATGCGCGCGGCGCTACAAATTTCCCAGAGCGGCCAGACCTGTGCGCTGCTCTCCAAAGTATTCCCGACCCGTTCCCACACCGTATCTGCGCAGGGCGGTATTACCGTTGCGCTGGGTAACACCCATGAAGATAACTGGGAATGGCACATGTACGACACGGTGAAAGGTTCCGACTATATCGGTGACCAGGACGCCATTGAATATATGTGTAAAACCGGCCCGGAAGCGATTCTGGAGCTGGAACATATGGGTCTGCCGTTCTCCCGTCTGGAAGATGGCTCTATCTATCAACGTCCGTTTGGCGGCCAGTCGAAGAACTTCGGCGGCGAGCAGGCGGCACGTACCGCCGCAGCGGCTGACCGTACCGGTCACGCGCTGTTGCATACGCTTTATCAGCAGAACCTGAAAAACCACACCACCATTTTTTCCGAGTGGTATGCCCTTGATCTGGTGAAAAACCAGGACGGTGCCGTGGTGGGTTGTACGGCGCTGTGTATTGAAACCGGTGAAGTCGTTTACTTCAAAGCCCGCGCGACCGTGCTGGCGACCGGCGGTGCAGGCCGTATTTACCAGTCCACCACCAACGCCCACATCAATACCGGCGACGGTGTTGGCATGGCGCTGCGTGCCGGTGTACCGGTGCAGGATATGGAAATGTGGCAGTTCCACCCGACCGGTATCGCCGGCGCGGGTGTGCTGGTCACCGAAGGCTGCCGTGGTGAAGGCGGTTATCTGTTGAACAAACACGGCGAGCGCTTCATGGAGCGTTATGCGCCGAACGCCAAAGACCTGGCGGGTCGTGACGTGGTGGCGCGTTCCATCATGATCGAAATCCGCGAAGGTCGCGGCTGCGACGGTCCGTGGGGTCCGCACGCGAAACTGAAGCTCGACCATCTGGGTAAAGACGTTCTGGAATCCCGTCTGCCGGGCATTCTGGAACTTTCCCGTACCTTTGCTCACGTCGATCCGGTGAAAGAGCCGATCCCGGTGATCCCGACCTGCCACTACATGATGGGCGGTATTCCGACCAAAGTGACCGGCCAGGCGCTGACCGTTAACGCCCAGGGCGAAGACGTGGTGATCCCGGGTCTGTTCGCGGTAGGTGAAATCGCCTGCGTATCGGTACACGGCGCTAACCGCTTGGGCGGCAACTCGCTGCTGGATCTGGTGGTGTTTGGTCGCGCGGCGGGTCTGCACTTACAGGAATCTATCGTCGAGCAGGGTGCCCTGCGCGATGCCAGCGAATCCGACATTGACGCTTCTCTGACGCGCGTCAATCGCTGGAACAACACCCGTAGCGGTGAAGATCCGGTGTCCATCCGTAAAGCGCTTCAGGAATGTATGCAGCATAACTTCTCGGTCTTCCGCGAAGGGGATGCGATGGCGAAAGGGCTGGAGCAGCTAAAAGAGATCCGCGAGCGTCTGAAAAATGCCCGTCTGGACGATACCTCCAGCGACTTCAACACCCAGCGTGTTGAGTGCCTTGAACTGGATAACCTGATGGAAACGGCGTTTGCCACGGCGGTTTCGGCGAACTTCCGTACCGAAAGCCGCGGGGCGCATAGCCGCTTTGACTTCCCGGATCGTGACGACGAAAACTGGCTGTGCCACTCCCTGTATCTGCCTGAATCGGAATCCATGACGCGTCGAGCCGTCAATATGGAACCGAAACTGCGTCCGGCATTCCCGCCGAAGATTCGTACTTACTAATGCGGAGTCAGGAAAAATGAAACTCGAATTTTCGATTTATCGTTATAACCCGGATGTCGACGACGCGCCGCATATGCAGGATTACACCCTGGAAGGCGAAGAAGGCCGCGACATGATGCTGCTCGATGCGCTGATGCAGCTGAAAGAAAAAGATCCGACGCTGGCGTTTCGTCGTTCATGCCGTGAAGGCGTGTGCGGCTCCGACGGTCTGAACATGAACGGCAAGAATGGCCTCGCCTGCATCACGCCGATTTCGGCGCTGGGTAACGGCAGCAAAAAAATCGTCATCCGCCCGCTGCCAGGTTTACCGGTGGTTCGCGATCTGGTGGTGGACATGGGGCAATTCTATGCTCAATATGAGAAGATTAAGCCTTACTTGTTGAATAATGGACAAAATCCGCCAGCTCGCGAGCATCTTCAGTCGCCAGAGCAGCGTGAAAAACTGGACGGGCTGTACGAGTGTATTCTCTGTGCATGCTGCTCCACATCCTGTCCGTCATTCTGGTGGAACCCGGACAAGTTCATCGGCCCGGCGGGTCTGCTGGCGGCGTATCGCTTCCTGATCGACAGCCGCGATACCCAAACCGACCAGCGCCTCGACGGGCTGAGCGATGCTTTCAGCGTATTCCGCTGCCATAGCATTATGAACTGCGTCAGTGTGTGTCCGAAGGGGCTGAACCCGACGCGCGCCATCGGCCATATTAAGTCGATGCTGCTGCAACGTAGTGCGTAAGTAAGATTGCCGGATGGCGCTGCGCTTATCCGGCCTACCTTTACGTAGGCCCGGTAAACGCAGTGCCAGTGGGCAAAACAGAGTGAAATGCAGGAAACCTCTAAAAACTGCCACATACAGAAATAATCGAGATGTTCTGGGCGAGACAAGGCGCAACCAGAACGAATCACCGGGAGCATAGCGAACTATGTGACCGGCGTGAGTGAAGGTTGCAACGCAGTCGCAGCCAGAACAGCGAAGATTATTAGACAGTTTTTAAAGGTTCCTTCGCGGGCCAACTCAGTGAAAAGAGCTCGCAAGTGAACCCTGGTACGTGCCCCTCACGGTGTACGGTGTAGTTATCCACGGCGAATAAGCATACCAATGCTTAAGGGATCACGATGCAGAACGGCGCAATGAAAGCCTGGCTGGACTCTTCTTACCTCTCTGGCTCCAACCAGAGCTGGATAGAACAGCTCTATGAAGACTTCTTAACCGATCCTGATTCGGTAGATGAAAACTGGCGCTCCATGTTCCAGCAGCTACCGGTGACCGGTATCAAACCGGATCAATTCCATTCCAAAACACGTGATTATTTCCGTCGTCTCGCGAAGGATGCCTCACGTTATACCTCTTCAGTTTCTGACCCTGACACCAACGTGAAGCAGGTTAAAGTCCTGCAATTGATCAACGCCTACCGCTTCCGCGGGCACCAGCATGCGAATCTCGATCCGCTGGGACTGTGGAAACAAGAGCGCGTGGCCGATCTCTCTCTTGATTATCACGACCTGACCGACGCTGATCTGGAAGAAAGTTTCAATGTGGGATCCTTTGCCTTCGGCAAAGACACCATGAAACTCGGCGAGCTGTTAGAGGCGCTGAAACAGACCTATTGCGGTTCGGTGGGTGCGGAATACATGCACATCACCAGCACCGAAGAGAAACGCTGGATCCAGCAGCGTATCGAATCGGCGGCAGGTCATGGCATCTTTACCGCCGAAGAGAAAAAACGCTTCCTCAGCGAACTGACCGCAGCAGAAGGGATGGAGCGCTATCTGGGGGCGAAATTCCCCGGTGCGAAACGCTTCTCGCTGGAAGGCGGCGACGCGCTGGTGCCGATGCTCAAAGAGATGATCCGTCATGCCGGTAAGAGCGGCACGCGCGAAGTGGTGCTGGGTATGGCGCACCGCGGACGCCTGAACGTGCTGATCAACGTGCTGGGTAAAAAATCCCAGGATCTGTTCGACGAATTCGCCGGTAAACATAAAGAACATCTGGGTACGGGCGATGTGAAATATCACATGGGCTTCTCCTCGGACATCGAAACCGAAGGCGGCCTGGTGCACCTGGCGCTGGCGTTTAACCCGTCACACCTGGAGATCGTCAGCCCGGTAGTCATGGGTTCTGTACGCGCCCGTCTGGATCGTCTGGACGAGCCTTCCAGCAATAAAGTGCTGCCGATCACCATTCATGGCGATGCGGCGGTTACCGGGCAGGGCGTCGTTCAGGAAACCCTGAACATGTCGAAAGCGCGGGGTTATGAAGTTGGCGGTACTGTACGTATCGTGATTAACAACCAGGTGGGCTTCACCACCTCTAACCCGCTGGATGCCCGTTCCACCCCGTACTGTACTGACATCGGCAAAATGGTACAGGCACCGATTTTCCACGTTAACGCCGACGATCCGGAAGCTGTTGCCTTCGTGACCCGCGTGGCGCTGGAATTCCGTAACACCTTTAAGCGCGACGTGTTTATCGACCTGGTGTGCTACCGCCGTCACGGCCATAACGAAGCCGACGAGCCGAGCGCAACCCAGCCGCTGATGTACCAGAAAATCAAAAAACACCCGACGCCGCGTAAAATTTACGCCGACAAGCTGGAGCAGGAGAAGGTCGTTACGCTGGAAGATGCCACCGAAATGGTCAATCTCTACCGTGACATGCTCGATGCGGGTGAGTGCGTAGTTAAAGAATACCGTCCGATGAACATGCATTCGTTCACCTGGTCGCCGTATCTCAACCATGACTGGGACGAAAGCTACCCGAACAAGGTGGAGATGAAGCGTCTGCAGGAGCTGGCGAAGCGTATCAGCACGGTGCCGGATGCCATCGAAATGCAGTCCCGCGTGGCGAAGATTTATGGCGATCGTCTGGCAATGGCTGCCGGTGAGAAGCTCTTTGACTGGGGCGGCGCGGAAAACCTCGCTTATGCGACGCTGGTTGATGAAGGCATTTCTGTTCGTCTGTCCGGTGAAGATGCCGGTCGCGGCACCTTCTTCCACCGTCATGCGGTGATCCACAACCAGACCAACGGCTCCACCTGGACGCCGCTGCACCACGTGCATAATTCACAGGGTACTTTCCGTGTCTGGGACTCCGTGCTGTCTGAAGAAGCGGTGCTGGCGTTCGAATACGGTTATGCCACGGCGGAACCGCGCACGCTGACCATCTGGGAAGCGCAGTTCGGCGACTTCGCTAACGGTGCGCAAGTGGTTATCGACCAGTTCATCAGCTCCGGCGAGCAGAAATGGGGCCGTATGTGCGGTCTGGTGATGCTGCTGCCGCACGGCTATGAAGGTCAAGGCCCGGAACACTCCTCAGCACGTCTGGAGCGTTATCTGCAACTGTGTGCGGAACAAAACATGCAGGTGTGCGTACCGTCCACGCCTGCACAGGTGTACCACATGATCCGCCGTCAGGCGCTGCGTGGTATGCGCCGTCCGCTGGTGGTGATGTCACCGAAATCGCTGCTGCGTCATCCGCTGGCGGTGTCCAGCCTTGACGAACTGGCGAACGGAACCTTCCTCCCCGCCATTGGTGAGATCGATGATATTGATCCGCAGGGCGTGAAGCGGGTAGTGCTTTGTTCTGGTAAGGTTTATTACGACCTGCTTGAACAACGTCGTAAGAACGACCAGAAAAACGTGGCCATCATCCGTATCGAACAGTTGTATCCGTTCCCGCACCAGGCGGTGCAGGAAACATTAAAATCTTATGCCCACGTGCATGATTTTGTCTGGTGCCAGGAAGAGCCGCTGAACCAGGGCGCATGGTACTGCAGCCAGCATCATTTCCGTGAAGTGATTCCGTTTGGGTCCGGTCTGCGTTATGCAGGTCGTCCGGCCTCCGCCTCGCCGGCGGTAGGGTATATGTCCGTTCACCAGAAACAGCAGCAAGATCTGGTCAATGACGCGCTGAACGTCGATTAATTAAAGGATAAATAATGAGTAGCGTAGATATTCTTGTTCCCGACCTGCCTGAGTCCGTTGCTGACGCGACTGTTGCGACCTGGCACAAAAAACCAGGCGATGCGGTTACCCGTGATGAAGTGCTGGTAGAAATCGAAACTGACAAAGTGGTACTGGAAGTACCGGCATCAGCGGACGGCATCCTCGATGCTGTGCTCGAAGAAGAAGGGACGACAGTCACGTCCCGCCAGATCCTGGGCCGTCTGCGTGAAGGCAACAGCGCTGGCAAAGAGAGCAGCGCGAAGTCTGACAGCAACGAGTCTACACCGGCTCAGCGCCAGCAGGCTTCCCTGGAAGAACAGAATAACGAGGCCTTAAGCCCGGCGATCCGTCGCCTGCTGGCCGAGCATGGCCTTGACGCGGGTGCAATCAAAGGCACTGGTGTTGGCGGTCGTCTGACCCGTGAAGATGTGGAAAAACATCTGGCGAAAGCGCCTGCGGCGAAAGAAGAAAAAGCACCGGCGGCTCAGGCTCCGGCCAGCGCGCCATCCCAGCCTGCTCCGGCACTGGGCAACCGCTCAGAAAAACGTGTGCCGATGACCCGTCTGCGTAAGCGCGTGGCCGAGCGTCTGCTGGAAGCGAAAAACTCTACCGCCATGCTGACCACGTTCAACGAAGTCAACATGAAGCCGATTATGGATCTGCGTAAGCAGTACGGTGACGCCTTCGAAAAACGTCACGGCATCCGTCTGGGCTTTATGTCTTTCTACGTGAAAGCGGTGGTGGAAGCCCTGAAACGCTTCCCGGAAGTGAATGCCTCTATCGACGGCGATGATGTGGTGTACCACAACTATTTCGACGTCAGCATGGCGGTATCCACGCCGCGTGGTCTGGTAACGCCAGTGCTGCGTGACGTTGACGCGCTGGGCATGGCCGACATCGAAAAACGCATCAAAGAACTGGCGGTGAAAGGTCGTGACGGCAAACTGACCGTTGAGGATCTGACTGGCGGTAACTTCACCATCACCAACGGTGGTGTGTTCGGTTCGCTGATGTCCACGCCGATCATCAACCCGCCGCAGAGCGCCATTCTGGGTATGCACGCCATTAAAGATCGCCCGATGGCGGTGGATGGCAAGGTGGAAATCCTGCCGATGATGTATCTGGCGCTGTCCTACGATCACCGCCTGATCGATGGCCGTGAATCGGTGAGCTTCCTGGTGGCCATTAAAGAGCTGCTGGAAGATCCGACACGTCTGCTGCTGGACGTGTAGTAATTAGCATATTACCTGCCCTGTAGGCCGGATAAGGCGGTTACGCCGCCCTCTGGCGCGTCTTATCAGGCCTACGGGTACAAAAACGATTACCTGAAAAGTGGATAGAACTGATGAACTTACATGAATACCAGGCAAAACAGCTATTTGCCCGCTATGGCTTACCCGCACCGGTAGGCTATGCCTGCAATACCCCGCGTGAAGCCGAAGAAGCCGCATCTAAAATCGGTGCCGGTCCGTGGGTGGTAAAATGTCAGGTTCACGCTGGTGGCCGCGGTAAAGCGGGCGGTGTGAAAGTGGTGAAAAGTAAAGAAGAGATCCGCGCGTTTGCTGAGCACTGGCTGGGCAAGCGTCTGGTGACCTATCAGACAGATGCCCACGGTCAGCCGGTTAACCAGATCCTGGTGGAAGCCGCAACCGACATCGACAAAGAACTGTATCTCGGCGCGGTAGTGGATCGCAGCTCCCGTCGCGTGGTGTTCATGGCGTCCACCGAAGGTGGCGTGGAAATTGAAAAAGTGGCGGAAGAAACCCCGCACCTGATCCACAAAGTGGCACTGGATCCGCTGGCCGGCCCGATGCCGTATCAGGGACGCGAACTGGCGTTCAAACTGGGTCTGGAAGGTAAACAGGTTCAGCAGTTCACCAAGATTTTCATGGGTCTGGCGAATATCTTCCTTGAGCGCGATCTGGCGCTGATCGAAATCAACCCGCTGGTGATCACCACTCAGGGCGATCTGATTTGCCTCGACGGTAAACTGGGCGCCGACGGTAATGCCCTGTTCCGCCAGCCGGATCTGCGCGAAATGCGTGACCACTCTCAGGAAGACGCCCGTGAATCTCAGGCGGCACAGTGGGAGCTGAACTATGTGGCGCTTGATGGCAACATCGGCTGCATGGTGAACGGTGCGGGTCTGGCAATGGGCACCATGGACATCGTTAAGCTGCACGGCGGCGAACCGGCTAACTTCCTCGACGTAGGCGGCGGCGCGACCAAAGAGCGCGTAACCGAAGCGTTTAAAATCATCCTCTCTGACGACAAAGTGAAAGCCGTTCTGGTAAACATTTTCGGCGGTATCGTGCGTTGCGACCTGATCGCTGACGGCATCATCGGTGCGGTTGAAGAAGTGGGTGTGAACGTGCCGGTCGTGGTTCGTCTGGAAGGTAACAACGCCGAACTGGGCGCGAAAAAACTGGCTGACAGCGGCCTCAATATTATTGCAGCGAAAAGTCTGACGGATGCAGCACAGCAGGTTGTTGCCGCAGTGGAGGGGAAATAATGTCCATTCTGATCGATAAAAATACCAAAGTGATCTGCCAGGGTTTCACCGGCAGTCAGGGCACGTTCCACTCTGAGCAGGCGATTGCATACGGTACGCAGATGGTTGGCGGCGTGACGCCAGGCAAAGGCGGCACCACGCACCTCGGCCTGCCGGTGTTTAACACCGTGCGCGAAGCGGTAGAAGCCACCGGCGCAACCGCGACCGTGATCTACGTTCCGGCACCGTTCTGCAAAGACTCCATTCTGGAAGCCATCGATGCAGGCATTAAGCTGATTATCACCATTACCGAAGGCATCCCGACGCTGGATATGCTGACTGTGAAAGTGAAGCTCGACGAAGCAGGCGTGCGCATGATCGGCCCGAACTGTCCGGGTGTGATCACCCCAGGCGAATGCAAAATCGGCATCATGCCGGGCCACATTCACCAGCCGGGTAAAGTGGGTATTGTGTCCCGCTCCGGTACGCTGACCTATGAAGCGGTTAAGCAGACCACCGACTACGGCTTCGGCCAGTCCACTTGTGTGGGCATCGGCGGCGACCCGATCCCTGGCTCTAACTTCATCGACATCCTGAAGCTGTTCCAGGAAGATCCGCAGACCGAAGCGATCGTGATGATCGGTGAAATCGGCGGCAGCGCAGAAGAAGAAGCAGCGGCGTACATCAAAGATCACGTCACCAAACCGGTGGTCGGCTACATCGCTGGTGTTACCGCGCCGAAAGGCAAGCGTATGGGCCACGCTGGCGCGATCATCGCGGGCGGCAAAGGCACGGCGGATGAGAAATTCGCCGCGCTGGAAGCCGCAGGTGTGAAAACCGTACGCAGCCTGGCTGACATCGGCGAAGCACTGAAAAGCATCATCTGATTTAAAGCAGTAAGACAATAATAACGTTCGACATGGTTGGCCATCGCAAGATGGCCTTTTTTATTGCCGCCGTTTTGCCACCAGCGTGAACTTATAGTCGTCGCTCTTGAACAGGTTGCGGCTGTATTCGAATACTTCCCCGCCTTTCAGAAAACCGCGTGAGATCTTCTCAAGGATCGGTCGGGCCGGATCGATACCCAGCGCGGCAATCGCCTCGTCGTCGGGCATCACCGGCACGATCTCCTGCTCGCTGCGATCGATAACCCGCTTCTTCACCTGCTCAATAAAATAGTATTTGGAGTTTTCCATCACTTCCCAGGTGAGATCGGGAAACAGCGCGAGGGGCATCCAGGTCTCTTCCAGCGTCACCGGCTTTTGCTTGATAAAACGCACCCGCTTCACATGCCAGGCTTTGTCTCCGGGGGCGATCTGCAACAGCGCCGCCAGCGCCTCGTCCGTTTTGATCACCTCGAACACCTGCACTTCGCTGTGCGTATCAGCATGACGATCGCCGAGCTTTTCCGAAAAGCTGGTCAGCTGATAGATGTCGTAATTCACGCGCTCTTCTTTCACATAGGAGCCGCTGCCCTGAATGCTTTCGATGATCGCCTGCTCGGTGAGCTGTTTCAGCGCCTGGCGCACCGTGACCCGGCTGACGTCAAACTGCGCCTGTAACGCCGACTCGGTAGGCAGCGCATCCCCCGGTTTCAGTTCGCCGCTGTCAATCTGCGCGCGGATCGCCCCGGCGATCTGGCGGTACATCGGTTGTCTGCTCATGGATCCCTCGTGTTGTACCAGACAAGTAGTGACGATTATGCCCGTCGCCGCGGTGATGTAAACAATACAAATACAATACAAATACTCGGTTAAATGAAATTGATCGCAAAATTGTATGGTTTGATCGCGCAAAATGCCTGTGGCACGAGCCGTCATGGTGGCGGCTTACCAGGACTCAGTGAGGACGAGATGAACCTGACGGCATTAACCCACCCGGACGCCTGCCTGATCCAGACGCAGTTCACCTGCCGGGACGACGCTATTCACGCGCTGGCTGCGCGGCTGCACCGGCTGGGCAAACTGCGCAATGTGGATGATTTTGTGAACGAAGTGCTGCACCGCGAAGCCGAAGGCCCGACGGCGCTTGGCGAAGGGCTGGCAGTGCCGCACGGGAAAACCGAGGCGGTGACAGAGGCGGCCTTTGCCGTCGCCACGCTGCGGGAACCGCTGCTGTGGGAGGGGATCGATGGCCCGGAACCGGTGACGCTGATTTTTCTGCTCGCCATTCCCTGCGCCGAAGCGGGCACCACGCACATGCAGCTACTGACCCAACTGACGACGCTGCTGGCGGATGACGCCCTGTGCGAACAGATGCAGCGGGCAACCAGCGCCGCCGACCTGCTGGCGCTGCTCGGCGAGGCGCCCGGCGGGAAAACGCCGTTAAGCGCACCCGATGCGCCGACGGTGGTCTGCGTGACCGCCTGTCCGGCGGGCATTGCCCACACCTATATGGCGGCGGAGTATCTGGAAAACGCCGGGCGCAGACGGGGGATTCAGGTGTATGTCGAAAAGCAGGGGGCCAACGGCATTGAAGGGCGCATAACCCCTGAGCAACTGCGAGCCGCGCGCGCCTGCATCCTGGCAGCTGACGTGGCGGTAAAAGACGCGCAACGTTTTGAGGGGATCCCGACGCTGACGGTGTCGGTCGCGGAACCCATAAAACAGGCCGATGCACTGCTCTCCAGGGCGCTGGCGCTGCCCTCTGACAGCCAACCGCAAGCGGCACCAATGAGCGTTAAAAGCGAGCTGAAGCAGGCGCTGCTGAGCGGTATTTCGTATGCCGTGCCGCTCATCGTCGCCGGGGGTACCGTGCTGGCGGTAGCGGTACTGCTGGCACAGATTTTCGGTCTGCAACACCTGTTCGATCTGGAGAACTCCTGGCTGTGGCTGTACCGCAAACTGGGCGGCGGCATGCTCGGCACGCTGATGGTGCCGGTGCTGGCGGCGTACACCGCCTATTCGCTGGCAGATAAACCGGCACTGACGCCGGGTTTTGCCGCGGGACTGGCGGCCAACATGATCGGCGCAGGCTTTCTGGGCGCGGTGGTGGGCGGGCTTATCGCCGGTTATCTGATGCGCTGGGTGAAAAGCCATATCCGGCTCGGCAGCCGCTACAACGGCTTTCTGACTTTTTATCTCTATCCGGTGCTCGGCACGCTGGGCGCGGGCAGCCTGATGCTGTTTGTCGTCGGCGAGCCGGTGGCATGGCTGAACCAGGGCCTGACCGCCTGGCTGAATGGTTTGTCCGGGACCAATGCGCTACTGCTCGGTGCCATTATCGGCTTTATGTGTTCGTTTGATCTGGGCGGCCCGGTGAATAAAGCCGCCTACGCCTTCTGTCTGGGGGCGATGGCGAACGGCGTGTACGGGCCTTACGCCATTTTCGCGGCGGTGAAAATGGTCTCCGCGTTTACCGTCACCGCTTCAACTCTGCTCGCACCACGGCTGTTCCGGGAATTTGAAATCGAAACCGGTAAATCCACCTGGCTGCTGGGACTGGCGGGGATCACCGAGGGGGCGATCCCGATGGCGATTGAAGATCCGCTGCGGGTGATCGGCGCGTTTGTCCTCGGATCGCTGGTCACCGGCGCGCTGGTGGGCGCAACAGGTATCGGGTTATCGACGCCAGGTGCGGGGATCTTCTCGCTGTTTTTACTGCATGACAACGGGCTGGGAGGCGTGATTGCCGCCGCCAGCTGGTTTGCCGCAGCGCTGCTGGGAGCGGCGATCTCCACCGCGATCCTGCTGATCTGGCGCGGTCATGCGGTACGCACCGGCGCTTACCTTACCGATCGCCATTAACAGGATCCGACAATGAAAAACGTTTCGCGCGTGCACATCACGCCGCACATGCACTGGGATCGCGAATGGTACTTCACCAGCGAAGAGTCCCGCATTCTACTGGTCAATAATATGGAGGAGATCCTCACCCGGCTGGAGCAGGATGCGGATTACCCCTGCTACGTGCTCGACGGACAAACGGCGGTGCTGGAGGATTATCTCGCCGTCCAACCACAGCACGCCGCGCGCGTAAAAGCGCAGGTTCAGGCAGGGAAACTGGTTATCGGCCCCTGGTATACGCAGACCGATACCCGCATCGTGGCGGGGGAGTCGATTGTGCGCAATCTGCTGTACGGTTTGCGCGACTGCCGGGCGTTTGGCGAGCCGATGAAAATTGGCTATCTGCCGGATTCTTTCGGGATGTCGGGCCAGATGCCGCATATCTATAACGGTTTTGGCATCACCCGCGCGCTGTTCTGGCGCGGCTGCTCTGAGCGGCACGGTACCGATAAAACGGAGTTTATCTGGCAAAGCCGCGACGGCAGCGAAGTTATCGCCCAGGTGCTGCCGCTGGGCTATGCGATTGGTAAATACTTACCTGACGATGACGCGGGCCTGCGTAAGCGGCTGGAGTCTTACTTTGCGGTCCTGGAACAGGCCTCACTGACCGGAGAAATCCTCTTGCCGAACGGTCATGACCAGATGCCGATCCAGCAGAATATCCTGGCCGTGATGGGGAAAATGCGCCAGCTCTGGCCGCAGCGCGAGTTTGTGATGAGCCGCTTCGAGGACGTTTTTGATCTGATCGAAGCGCTGCGGGACAGGCTGCCGCGGCTCGCCGGGGAGTTTATCGACGGCAAATATATGCGCGTACATCGCACCATCGGTTCGACGCGCATGGACATTAAGCTCGCCCACGCGCGTATCGAAAATCGCATCGTGAATCTGCTGGAGCCGCTGTGCGCCATCGCCTGGCGACTGGGCTTTGACTATCCGCACGGCCTGCTGGAATTGATGTGGAAAACCATCCTGAAAAATCATGCCCACGACAGCATTGGCTGCTGTTGCAGCGACACGGTGCATCGCGACATTCAGGCGCGCTTCCGGCAGGCGGAGGACATGGCGGATAATCTGCTGCGCTTTACCCAGCGTAAAATCGCCGACAGCGTGCCCGGCGAGGGCGACAAACTGGTGCTGTTTAACCTGATGCCGTTTTCGCGCGAGGAGGTGATTAACACCACCCTGATCATGCGCGCCAGTCAGTTCCGCCTGCGTGACAGCGAAGGGCTTGAGGTGGCGTATTGTATTCGCGGCGTGCGGGAGGTCGATCCGGGGCTGATTGACCGGCAAATCGTCCATTACGGCAATTACGATCCCTTTATGGCGTATGACATTCAACTGATGCAGACGCTGCCCGCGATGGGCTACCGCACGCTGTTTATCGACGCGGATGTGACCGGGATGCAGATTGCGGCTTCTGCGCCTTCACGCACCGCGTTGCTCGAAAATGCCTTCTGGGAAATCCACCTGAACGATGACGGCACGCTGTGCCTGCGCGATAAAACGAGCGGGCAGGTGTATGACCGGGTACTGGCGCTGGAAGAAAGTGCCGACGACGGCGACGAATATGATTACTCCCCGGCGCGCGAAGAGTGGGTGCTCACCTCCCGACAGGGAACGCACACGGTTGAGGTGATGCATGAAGCATGGCAGAGCAGGGCGGTTATTCGCGTCACGCTGGCGGTGCCCGTTAATCTGGATGAACGGGCGGCGCGTCTCACCGGCGGCACGCTGGAGGTGGAGTTCCACGTCACGCTCAGCCATAACAGCCGCCGTATCGACATTGAGGTACAGCTGGATAATCAGGCGGATGACCATCGCGTGCGGGTGCTGATCCCAACGCCGTTCGTCACCGATCGGGTGCTGGCAGATACGCAATTCGGCACGGTATCACGCCCGGTTAACGATAGCGCCATGGCCGACTGGCAGGCGCAGGGGTGGAAAGAAGCGCCGGTGCCGGTGTGGAATATGCTCAGCTATGCTGTTTTGCAACAGGCGGAACACGGGCTGGCGCTGTTCAGCGAAGGGCTGCGGGAATTTGAAGTCATCGGGGAAGGGGAGAAGACCTTTGCCCTGACGCTGCTGCGCGGCGTGGGGTGGCTCGGCAAAAGCGATCTGCTGCTGCGGCCTGGCCGACCGTCGGGCATTGCGTTGCCGGTGCCGGATTCGCAGCTACGCGGGCGGCTGCACAGCCGTTTCAGTCTGTGGAGCTTTAGCGGCGATCCGCTTGACGCCGGGGTGGCGCAGCAGGCACGGCGCTGGCTGACGCCGGTACTGTGTTATAACAAAATCCCGTGGAATGCGATGAAGCTCAATCCTGCGCCGCAGGTGACGCCAGTGCACTACAGCCTGCTGACGCTACCGCCAACCGGTTGTCAGTTGAGCGCGCTTAAAAAAGCCGAAGATCGCGAGGCGCTGATCCTCCGGCTGTTCAATCCGTCTGACGAGACAACCTGTGCGGCGTCACTGACGTTCAGCTCGCCGGTCATACTGCGGGAAACCGCGATGGATGAGCAGTTTCTTGAGGGGGAAGGGGACCGATGGCCGCGGCTGACGGCGTGCCAGTCCGTCACGCTGGACGTGGTATTCGCTGAATAAGCTCATTCTTAAGCCAAATTATCTCAACGGCTTTAAAAACGCACTTTTATAAAATACACACAGCCCGAAAAAATATTTTCGGGCTGCAAGCGCGTGTTTTTAAAATTCTGACAATGGGTTTTATGATTTTATTATTAAATTGAGCAAAACAGGTAAAAGAGGTTATTTTTATAAACATATATTTAACATGGTTTTTACCACACGGCTCGATTATGACATGACGTTAACAAGTTGAGTTAAAATTGATTTAAATCAATATTTAAATCATGGAAAAAGATGCTAAAAAACGTTAAATTGCTCCCGATCAAACTGGTCGAAAAGTAGTAGAATGCCGATAAATTGATCTCCGTCGAAAAACGTAAAAGAGCTACAATAAAAACCTGTTTATTGTAAGGGAATTGCGGCGTAATATATTGCGAGATCAATTTAGGGTGTTTTTTAACGTATCTTTAACTTTTCTTTGAAACTGTCACTTTCATTCGAATAACAGTAACAAAGAATAGCGCGGATATTTTTGTATTGGGGCATGTGTGTAAACCCTACTGCCGGGTTTACTCTCGAAGTCTTCATGCGATGAGCAAGGAGTCATGATGTTAGATATAGTCGAACTGTCGCGCTTACAGTTTGCCTTGACCGCGATGTACCACTTCCTTTTTGTGCCACTGACGCTGGGTATGGCGTTCCTGCTGGCCATCATGGAAACCGTGTATGTCCTCTCCGGCAAACAGATTTATAAAGATATGACCAAATTCTGGGGCAAGTTGTTTGGTATCAACTTTGCGCTGGGTGTGGCAACCGGTCTGACCATGGAGTTCCAGTTCGGGACTAACTGGTCTTACTATTCCCACTATGTGGGCGATATTTTCGGTGCGCCGCTGGCCATTGAAGGTCTGATGGCCTTCTTCCTCGAATCCACCTTTGTAGGTCTGTTCTTCTTCGGTTGGGATCGTCTGGGTAAAGTTCAGCACATGGCCGTGACCTGGCTGGTGGCGCTGGGCTCTAACTTATCGGCATTGTGGATCCTTGTTGCTAACGGCTGGATGCAAAACCCTATCGCGTCGGATTTCAACTTCGAAACCATGCGTATGGAAATGGTGAGCTTCTCGGAGCTGGTGCTTAACCCGGTTGCGCAGGTGAAATTTGTTCACACCGTCGCATCAGGTTACACCTGTGGCGCCATGTTCATCCTCGGCATCAGCGCCTACTACCTGCTGCGCGGTCGCGATGTCGCTTTTGCCAAACGCTCCTTTGCGATTGCCGCGAGCTTCGGCATGGCAGCGATCCTCTCCGTTATCGTGCTGGGTGATGAATCCGGTTACGAAATGGGCGACGTGCAGAAAACCAAACTGGCCGCCATTGAAGCCGAGTGGGAAACCCAGCCGGCACCGGCCGCGTTTACTCTGTTTGGTATTCCCGATCAGGAAACCCAGGAAAACAAATACGCCATCCAGATCCCGTATGCGCTTGGCCTTATCGCCACGCGTTCGGTTGATACGCAGGTTATCGGCCTGAAAGATCTGATGGTGCAGCATGAAGAGCGTATCCGTAACGGGATGAAAGCCTACCACCTGCTGGAAGAGCTGCGTGCCGGTTCAACCGATCAGAACGTTCGTGACCAGTTCAACAGCATGAAGAAAGACCTGGGTTACGGCATGCTGCTTAAGCGCTATACCGAAAACGTCACTGATGCGACCGAAGCGCAAATTCAGCAGGCAACCAAAGACTCTATTCCGCGCGTTGCTCCGCTCTACTTTGCTTTCCGCATCATGGTTGGTAGCGGCATTCTGATGCTGTTTATCATCGGCTTCTCCTTCTGGACCGTCTGCCGCAACCGTATCGGTTCTAAACCGTGGCTGCTGCGTGCTGCCCTGTACGGCATTCCGCTGCCGTGGATTGCGATCGAAGCAGGCTGGTTTGTCGCTGAGTATGGCCGTCAGCCGTGGGCGATTGGTGAAGTGCTGCCGACAGCCGTAGCGAACTCATCGCTGACCATCGGCGATCTGCTGTTCTCGATGATCCTGATTTGCGGTCTGTACACGCTGTTTATGGTGGCGGAAGTGTTCCTGATGTTCAAATTCGCTCGCCTTGGGCCGAGCAGTCTGAAAACAGGTCGTTATCATCACGAGCAGCCTACCGTGGCTTCTCAGCCGGCACGCTAAGACAGGAGTCGTCAAATGATCGATTATGAAGTATTACGTTTTATCTGGTGGCTGCTGGTTGGCATTTTGCTGATTGGTTTTGCGGTCACCGACGGCTTCGATATGGGCGTGGGGATGTTGACCCGCGTTCTGGGTCGCAGCGACACCGAACGCCGTATCATGATTAACGCCATTGCCCCGCACTGGGATGGCAACCAGGTGTGGCTCATCACCGCTGGCGGCGCGCTGTTCGCCGCCTGGCCGATGGTCTACGCCGCTGCGTTCTCCGGCTTTTATGTGGCGATGATCCTCGTGCTGGCCTCTTTATTCTTCCGTCCGGTTGGTTTTGACTACCGCTCGAAGATCGAAGACACCCGCTGGCGTAACATGTGGGACTGGGGCATTTTCATCGGCAGCTTCGTGCCGCCGCTGGTCATCGGTGTGGCGTTCGGTAACCTGTTACAGGGCGTGCCTTTCCACATGGATGAGTACATGCGTCTGTTCTACACCGGCAACTTCTTCCAGCTGCTCAACCCGTTTGGTCTGCTGGCAGGTGTGGTGAGCGTGGCGATGATCGTTACCCAGGGGGCAACCTATCTGCAAATGCGTACCGTGGGTGAACTGCATCTGCGCGTGCGTGGCGTGGCGCAGATCGCCGCGCTGGTGACGCTGGTCTGCTTCGCGCTGGCAGGTGTGTGGGTGATGTACGGCATTGACGGTTATGTGGTGACCTCGGTTATCGATCACCATGCCGCGTCTAACCCGCTGACCAAAGAAGTGGCACGTCAGGCCGGTGCCTGGCTGGTGAACTTCAACAACACGCCGATCCTGTGGCTGGTACCGGCCTTGGGTGTGGTGCTGCCGTTGCTGACGACGCTGATGTCGCGTCTTGAGAAACCGGCGTTTGCCTTCGTCTTCTCCTCCCTGACGCTGGCGTGCATCATCCTGACGGCGGGTATCGCGATGTTCCCGTTCATTATGCCGTCCAGCACGATGATGAACGTAAGCCTGACCCTGTGGGATGCGACCTCCAGCCAGCTGACGTTGAACCTGATGACCTGGGTTGCTGCGGTGTTTGTACCGATTATCCTGCTCTACACCTCCTGGTGTTACTGGAAAATGTTCGGTCGCATCACCAAAGAAGATATTGAAAGCAACACTCACTCTCTGTACTAAGTAAGGAGCAGACAATGTGGTATTTCGCATGGATTTTAGGAACGCTTCTTGCCTGTGCATTTGGAGTCATTACTGCCCTGGCGCTTGAGCATGTCGAAGCGACGAACGCAGGTAAAGAAGAGCACTAATGAACGCAATTATCGCAAAACTCTATGCGGTAATGGACAAGGGCCCGCTTCGGGCCCTTTCCTTAGTGATGGCACTGTTGCTGGCGGGCTGTGTATTCTGGGATCCCGCACGCTTTGCCGCGAAGACCAGCGACTATGAAATCTGGCAAGGTTTCCTGATGATGTGGGCCGTTTGCAGCGGCGTGATCCACGGCGTCGGCTTTCGTCCCGCTGCGGTTCACTGGCAGGGCATATTTTGTCCGCTGATTGCAGACATCGTGCTGGCTGCTGCGCTGTTTTATTTTTTCTTCTGACTAAGAACTGTCCGTTAACGTCATGGGCTTGTAAAAGCCCATAAATTTTTACTCTCCGTTCACCTGAACCCATTCCAAAGCAACATTCCCGCGCGTATAGTAGCAACGTTTTTGAGCGCTAACTTTTATTGCATTACCGGGATGTAAAGTGAATACAACGCTGTTTCGATGGCCGGTTCGTGTCTACTATGAAGACACCGATGCCGGTGGTGTGGTTTACCACGCCAGCTACGTCGCTTTTTATGAACGGGCACGCACAGAGATGCTGCGCCACCATCACTTTAGCCAGCAGGTTTTGCTGGCGGAGCGCGTAGCCTTCGTGGTACGCAAAATGACGCTGGACTATTTTGCGCCCGCCAGACTCGACGATATGCTCGAAGTCCAATCGGAAATTACATCAGTGCGTGGAACCTCTCTGGTTTTCACGCAGCGGATCGTCAACGCAGAGAACACCGTGCTTAATGAAGCTGAAGTACTGATTGTTTGCGTTGATCCACTCTTAATGAAGCCTCGTGCGCTTCCCAAGTCTATTGTCGCGGAGTTTAAGCAGTGACTGACATGAACATCCTTGATTTGTTCCTGAAGGCAAGCCTTCTGGTCAAACTTATCATGTTGATTTTGATTGGTTTTTCAATCGCATCCTGGGCCATCATCATTCAACGTACGCGCATACTTAATGCCGCCGGACGTGAAGCGGAAGCCTTTGAAGACAAATTCTGGTCAGGCATCGAACTGTCTCGTCTGTATCAGGAAAGTCAGGGCCGCCGCGAAACGCTTTCCGGTTCAGAACAAATGTTCTATAGCGGATTTAAAGAGTTTGCCCGATTACATCGCGCCAACAGTCATGCGCCGGAAGCGATAGTGGAAGGGGCATCGCGCGCGATGCGCATCTCCATGAACCGCGAGCTGGAAGCGCTGGAAACGCATATTCCGTTCCTCGGTACCGTCGGTTCCATCAGCCCTTATATTGGCCTGTTTGGTACGGTGTGGGGGATCATGCATGCCTTTATCGCACTGGGTGCGGTTAAACAGGCAACGTTGCAGATGGTTGCGCCAGGTATCGCCGAAGCGCTGATTGCAACGGCAATCGGTCTGTTTGCGGCTATTCCGGCTGTTATGGCGTATAACCGCCTGAACCAGCGCGTGAATAAACTTGAACAGAATTACGACAACTTTATGGAAGAGTTTACCGCTATTCTGCATCGTCAGGCGTTTACCAGCAGCGAGAGCAACAAGGGGTAAGCCATGGCCAGAAAGGGTAGACGAGGTCGCCGTGAACTGAAGTCCGAAATCAACATCGTACCGCTGCTGGACGTCCTGCTCGTGCTGTTGCTCATCTTTATGGCAACCGCCCCGATCATCACTCAAAGCGTGGAAGTTGATCTGCCGGATGCGACTGAATCACAAAGCGTCAGTACCAATGATGATCCTCCGGTCATTATCGAAGTCTCCGGCGTGGGGCAGTACAGTGTGGTGATTGAAAAAGATCGTCTGGATCAACTGCCGCCAGAGCAGGTGGTTGCGGAAGCGCAGCGTCATCTGCAGGCGAATCCGAAAACGGTCTTCTTAATCGGCGGTGCCAAAGAGGTGCCATATGATGAAATCATCAAAGCGCTGAACCTGTTACACAGCGCGGGTGTGAAGTCGGTTGGCTTGATGACGCAGCCTATTTAATCCTGCAGAACCCCTGGATAATTCAAGGTGCAGGAAGGCGGCAAACGCGTGAATCCCCAGGACCTTACTCGGGTAAGTGACTGAGGTGAACGAGAGCAGCCCACGCACGTGCAACTAGAAGTATGACGGGTTAACAGGCGAACAGTTTTTGGGAACCGATAGTGTCAAAGGCAACCGAACAAAACGACAAGCTTAAACGAGCGATAACCATTTCAGCGGTGCTGCATGTGATTTTATTTGCGCTGCTGATCTGGAGTTCGTTCGATGAGCATATAGACGCCTCTGCTGGCGGCGGCGGTGGCTCGTCCATCGACGCCGTTATGGTCGATCCTGGTGCCGTTGTACAACAGTACAACCGTGAGCAGCAGCAACAGGCGAGTGCGAAACGCGCTGAAGAACAACGTGAAAAACAGGCGCAACAGCAGGCGGAAGAGCTTCGTGAGAAGCAGGCCGCCGAGCAGGAGCGCTTAAAACAGCTCGAAAAAGAACGTTTGCAGGCACAGGAAAACGCCCGCGAACAGGCGCAGCAACAGAAACAGGCTGAAGAAGCGGCGAAGAAAGCGCAGGAGCAGCAGAAACAGGCTGAAGAAGCCGCCGCCAAAGCCGCCGCCGATGCGAAAGCACAGGCTGATGCCCAGGCGAAAGCCGCAGCAGATGCCGCGAAGAAAGCCGAAGCTGATGCAGCCAAAGCGGCTGCCGCAGCCGCGAAGAAAGCGGAAGCAGAAGCAGCGAAAGCGGCTGCCGATGCCGCGAAAAAAGCCGAAGCAGAAGCGGCAAAAAAAGCACAGCAGGACGCCGAGAAGAAAGCGCAGGCGGAAGCGGCTAAGAAAGCCGCAGCCGCTGAAAAGGCCGCTGCTGCGAAAGCTGCCGCTGCTGAAAAGGCTGCCGCCGAAAAAGCCGCCGCTGCAAAAGCCGCCGCTGCTGAAAAGGCCGCAGCTGATAAAAAAGCGGCAGCAGAGAAAGCTGCTGCCGATAAGAAAGCCGCCGCCGACAAAGCCGCAGCAGCGAAAGCCGCCGCTGCGAAAAAAGCCGCGGCAGACAAGGCAGCTGCGTCGGATGTTGACGACCTGTTTGGCGACCTCAGCTCCGGTAAGAATGCGCCGAAAACCGGCGGTGGAGCGAAAGGAAGTAATGCAGCGCCAGCAGGAAGTGGTAACACTAAAAACAATGGCGCTTCAGGGGCTGAAATAAGCAACTATGCTGGTCAGATAAAAGCAGCCATCGAAACCAAGTTCTACGATGCCTCATCCTATACCGGCAAGGTATGTACGCTGCGCATCAGGCTTGAGCCAGATGGCACGTTGAAAGATATTCAGTCTGAAGGGGGCGATCCCGCGCTTTGCCAGGCCGCACTTGCTGCAGCCCGTCAGGCGAAGCTCCCGAAACCGCCGACGCAGGCGGTGTATGAAGTGTTTAAAAATGCGCCACTGGACTTCAAGCCTTAAGATACACTTTTCCACATAACGCCGGAAAAGGGACTATTTTAGTCACGGGGTTTCGATAGTTTTGTCTATTTGAGTTTGTTAACATTCTGCTAAATTATCGCAGGTTTTCAGCCTGGATAAGGGAGATATGATGAAGCAGGCATTACGTGTAGTGTTTGGTTTTCTGGTACTGTTTGCAGCGGCGCTGCATGCAGAAGTGCGCATTGAGATCACCCAGGGGGTCGACTCCGCGCGACCTATCGGCGTGGTCCCGTTTAAATGGGCAGGTCCGGGCGCAGCGCCGGAAGATATTGGCGGCATTGTTGCAGCTGACCTGCGTAACAGCGGTAAATTTAACCCGCTGGATCGTTCACGTCTTCCGCAACAGCCAGCTTCCGCTCAGGAAGTTCAGCCAGCAGCCTGGTCGGCACTGGGTATTGATGCGGTGATTGTGGGTCAGGTTACGCCGAGTCCGGATGGCGGCTACAGCGTGTCTTACCAGCTGGTGGATACCGGCGGTGCGCCGGGTACCGTGCTGTCGCAGAACACCTTTAAGGTTAACAAACAATGGCTGCGCCTTGCGGGTCACACCGCTAGTGATGAAGTCTTTGAAAAGCTGACCGGCATTAAAGGGGCTTTCCGTACACGTATCGCCTACGTGGTGCAAACCAACGGTGGTCAGTTCCCGTATGAAGTGCGCGTATCTGACTACGATGGTTACAACCAGTTCGTGGTTCACAAATCTCCGCAGCCGCTGATGTCACCGGCTTGGTCACCGGATGGTAACCAACTGGCTTACGTCACCTTCGAAAGTGGTCGTTCTGCGCTGGTTGTCCAGAATCTGGCCAGCACCGCAACGCGTCAGATTGCTTCTTTCCCGCGTCACAACGGGGCACCTGCATTCTCGCCTGACGGTAAAAAACTGGCTTTCGCCTTGTCTAAAACCGGCAGTCTGAACCTGTACGTGATGGACCTCGCTTCCGGCCAGATCCGCCAGGTAACCGACGGTCGCAGCAACAACACTGAGCCGACCTGGTTCCCGGACAGCCAGAACCTGGCGTTCACCTCCGATCAGGCAGGTCGTCCGCAAGTTTATAAAGTGAATATCAACGGCGGCACTCCGCAGCGTATTTCCTGGGAAGGTTCACAGAACCAGGACGCAGACGTGAGTTCCGACGGCAAATTTATGGTAATGGTGACCTCTAATGGCGGTCAGCAACACATTGCCAAACAAGATCTGGTAGCGGGTGGCGTGCAGGTTTTATCGTCAACGTTCCTGGATGAAACGCCAAGTCTGGCACCTAACGGCACTATGGTTATCTACAGCTCTTCTCAGGGGATGGGATCCGTGCTGAATCTGGTTTCTACAGATGGGCGTTTCAAAGCGCGTATTCCGGCAACTGATGGACAGGTCAAATTCCCTGCCTGGTCGCCGTATCTGTAATAATAAATAATTGATTATTAAAGGAATCAAAGAAATGCAACTGAACAAAGTGCTGAAAGGGCTGATGCTCGCTCTGCCGGTTATGGCAATCGCAGCGTGTTCTTCTAACAAGAACGCGAGCAACGACCAAAGCGGCGAAGGCATGCTGGGTGCCGGCACTGGTATGGACGCTAATGGCGGCGGCAACATGTCTTCTGAAGAGCAGGCACGTCTGCAGATGCAGCAGCTGCAGCAGAACAACATCGTTTACTTCGATCTGGACAAGTACGATATTCGTTCTGACTTCGCTGCAATGCTGGATGCACACGCTAACTTCCTGCGTAGCAACCCGTCTTATAAAGTCACCGTAGAAGGTCACGCTGACGAACGTGGTACCCCGGAATACAACATCTCCCTGGGTGAGCGTCGTGCTAACGCGGTTAAAATGTACCTGCAAGGTAAAGGCGTTACCGCTGACCAGATCTCCATCGTTTCTTACGGTAAAGAAAAACCTGCAGTACTGGGTCATGACGAAGCGGCTTACGCTAAAAACCGTCGTGCCGTACTGGTTTACTAAGAGAATTGCATGAGCAGTAACTTCAGACATCATCTGATGGGTCTGTCGTTACTGGTTGGCATAGCGGCCCCCTGGGCCGCTTTTTCTCAGGCGCCAATCAGTAGTGTCGGCTCAGGCTCGGTCGAAGACCGCGTCACCCAACTCGAGCGTATTTCTAACGCTCACAGTCAGCTTTTAACCCAACTTCAGCAGCAACTTTCTGATAACCAGTCTGATATTGATTCCCTGCGCGGTCAGATCCAGGAAAGCCAGTATCAGCTGAGCCAGATGGTTGAGCGGCAGAAGCAGATGCAGAGTCAACTTGATGGTCTGAGCAGCGGTGGTGCAGCAGCTCAGCCTGCGACAGGCGATCAAACGGGCGCGGCCGCTGGCACGCCGGACGCCGGGGCGCAAACCCCATCAGCGCCGGTACAAAGCGGTGATGCCAATACGGACTACAACGCCGCTATTGCGCTGGTGCAGGATAAATCCCGCCAGGATGACGCTATAGTCGCGTTCAATAATTTCGTTAAGAAATACCCGGATTCAACCTATTTGCCGAATGCGAATTACTGGCTCGGACAGTTGAATTACAACAAAGGTAAGAAGGATGATGCGGCGTTTTATTTTGCCTCCGTGGTAAAAAATTACCCGAAATCACCGAAGGCGCCGGATGCGATGTTTAAAGTCGGTGTGATCATGCAAGACAAAGGGGACACAGCAAAAGCCAAAGCGGTTTATCAGCAGGTGATTAGCAAGTACCCAGGCACCGAAGGCGCGAAACAAGCGCAAAAACGTCTTAGTGCAATGTAATGAATGCTGCATGACCAGAAATCGCCGTATTTCTGGTCTTGTCGCATGAATCCTAAGCAGTTAAGTGATCTATATCGAAATTTTTGTTGCGCCAGATTCATAAACCAGTAATATATGCCGCCGTTGCCAAGGGATATGAGACATACCTGAAGCAGCGAAATAAAGCGTTATAGTGGGTCGTTAGCTCAGTTGGTAGAGCAGTTGACTTTTAATCAATTGGTCGCAGGTTCGAATCCTGCACGACCCACCAATCGTTTGGTGGAAAGCGATAGTAAAACGTGAAGGATAACGTTGCGACAGCAACGGCCCGTAGGGCGAGACGAAGTCGAGTCATCCTGCACGACCCACCACTATAAAGAATGATGAGTATTTGAGTGGGTGATTAGCTCAGTTGGTAGAGCATCTCCTTTACACGGAGGGGGTCGGCGGTTCGAGCCCGTCATCACCCACCACTCGGGTCGTTAGCTCAGTTGGTAGAGCAGTTGACTTTTAATCAATTGGTCGCAGGTTCGAATCCTGCACGACCCACCAATACTCAGGTGGAAAGCAGTAGTTAAACGTGAAGGATAACGTTGCGACAGCAACGGCCCGAAGGGCGAGGCGAAGCCGAGTCATCCTGCACGACCCACCAGTCATTTTTGCCAGTTTTAAATCTTCGAAGTCAACACCCTGAATGGGTCGTTAGCTCAGTTGGTAGAGCAGTTGACTTTTAATCAATTGGTCGCAGGTTCGAATCCTGCACGACCCACCAACTTATCGGTGGACCATGATAGTGAGACGTGAAGGATAACGTTGCAACAGCAACGGCCCGTAGGGCGAGGCGAAGCCGAGTCATCCTGCACGACCCACCACTTCGAAGAAAATCCCGTAAAGGGTCGTTAGCTCAGTTGGTAGAGCAGTTGACTTTTAATCAATTGGTCGCAGGTTCGAATCCTGCACGACCCACCAATTCCTGACTGGAATACCGTAGTAAAGCGTGAAGGATAACGTTGCGACAGCAACGGCCCGAAGGGCGAGGCGAAGCCGAGTCATCCTGCACGACCCACCAATGTTGAAAGGCGCCCTAAAGGCGCCTTTTTGCTATGCGTTTTTTGCCGGGTGGTACTGCGCTTACCCGGCCTACAATCCTGGCGTAGGCCCGGCAAGCTTGCGCCGCCGGGCAACTGCTTTTTCTGCGCAAAATAATTTGCTTACACTCCGTTATCTCTGTGACTTTCCCCGGCCGATCGGCTATCTTGTTTAGCATATAAAACACGGCTGGTTTTGATAAGCAATTTATCGCTTTATAAACCGATATTTGTTAAGTCAGCAAAACGAGAAAGCCCAATGAGCGTGATGTTCGATCCCGAAACCGCAATTTATCCCTTCCCGCCGAAGCCCGTTCCGTTAAATCGGGATGAAAAAGAGGCGTACCGGGAGGAAATTAAACGTCTGCTTAAAGCGCGTGATGCGGTGATGGTGGCGCACTACTACACCGATCCGGAAATCCAGCAGCTGGCGGAAGAAACCGGTGGTTGTATTTCTGATTCGCTGGAGATGGCGCGCTTTGGCGCAAAACATCCGGCCTCGACGCTACTGGTCGCCGGGGTGCGCTTTATGGGCGAAACCGCCAAAATCCTCAGTCCGGAAAAAACCATCCTGATGCCGACGCTACAGGCGGAGTGCTCACTGGATCTTGGCTGTCCGGCCGATGCATTCAGCGCATTTTGCGATGCCCATCCGGATCGTACCGTGGTGGTGTATGCCAACACCTCGGCCGCCGTTAAAGCGCGCGCCGACTGGGTGGTGACTTCCAGCATCGCTGTGGAGCTGATTGAGCATCTCGACAGCCTCGGCGAAAAAATTCTTTGGGCACCGGACCGACATCTCGGCCACTACGTGCAAAAACAGACGGGTGCCGATGTATTGTGCTGGCAGGGGGCCTGTATCGTGCATGACGAATTCAAAACCCAGGCGCTGGCCCGCATGAAAGGACTCTTTCCGGGGGCGGCGATCCTTGTTCATCCGGAATCACCGCAGGCAGTGGTTGATATGGCCGATGCGGTGGGATCCACCAGTCAGCTGATTGCCGCGGCAAAAACGTTGCCGCACAAACAGCTGATCGTGGCGACGGATCGCGGGATCTTTTATAAGATGCAGCAGGCGGTGCCGGAAAAAGAATTACTGGAAGCGCCGACCGCAGGAGAGGGGGCAACGTGCCGCAGCTGTGCCCACTGTCCATGGATGGCGATGAACGGCCTTAAAGCCATCGCTGACGGCTTAAGAGACGGTGGCGTGGACCACGAAATCCATGTTGACGCGGCGCTGCGTGAAGGGGCGCTCAAGCCGTTAAACCGTATGTTAGATTTTGCAGCTACACTACGTTCATAATTAACGTAAACAATCATTTGGGGAAAAGATGGATTTTTTTAGCACGCAGAACATTCTCGTTCACATCCCGATTGGCGCGGGTGGCTATGATTTGTCATGGATCGAGGCGGTTGGCACCCTGGCGGGATTACTCTGTATCTGGCTTGCCAGTCTGGAAAAAATCAGCAACTACGCGTTTGGCTTAATCAACGTTACGCTGTTTGCGATTATCTTTTTCCAGATCCAGCTCTATGCCAGCCTGCTGTTACAGCTGTTTTTCTTCGCTGCCAATATTTACGGCTGGTATGCCTGGTCACGGCAAAACACGCAAAACGAAGCCGTGCTGCAAATTCGCTGGCTACCGTTATCGAAAGCCCTTACCTGGCTTGCGATCTGTGTCGTCGCTATTGGTTTGATGACGATATGGATCAATCCGGTATTCGCTTTCTTAACGCGCATTGCCGTGTCGCTGATGCAAAGCCTTGGGCTTAATGTAGCAATGCCTGAATTGCAGCCGGATGCCTTCCCGTTCTGGGATTCCTGCATGATGGTGCTGTCCATCGTGGCGATGATCCTGATGACGCGCAAATACGTGGAAAACTGGTTGCTGTGGGTGGTGATTAACGTAATAAGCGTGGTGATTTTCGCCCGCCAGGGCGTTTACGCCATGTCGCTGGAATACATGCTGCTGACGTTTATCGCCCTTAACGGCAGCCGCATGTGGATCAAAAGCGCCCGCGAGCGAGGCTCACGCGCACTCAGCCATTAATGGTGATGATGTGAATGACCGGACGGCAGTGTGTTAAGACTGCAGTCCGGTCCGCTACAGGGCTGATATTCCATCTGCACCGTAACGTGCTCAATATCATAATGATGGGCCAGAAAGTGCTGAATGCGCGTCAGAAGCGCATCATGATCGTGAGGCGGCACCACCTGCACGTGCAGGGTCATCACCGTCTTTTCGCCTATCGTCCAGACATGCACATGGTGCGCATCGCGAACTTCCGGAATATCCCGGCGCAAATGCCGTTTCATAGCGTTGAGGTCCAGTGCTACCGGTGCACCTTCCAGTAATTCGTTTACGCTTTCCCGTAACAGTTGCCAGGCGCTGCGCAGCACCAGACAGGATACCAGCACCGAAAGAATAGGATCGGCGGGGGTCCAGCCCGTCCACAGGATCACCATGGCGGCGACAATCGCCCCGACCGACCCCAGCAGATCGCCCAGCACGTGCAACGCGGCGGCCCGTACATTAAGATTTTTTTCAGTGCTGCCGCGGTGCAGGATCCAGAACGCCAGCAGATTGGCGAACAGACCGGCGATGGCGATAGTCATCATGGTAACGCCCGCCACCGGTTGCGGATGACGGAAACGCTGGAAGGCTTCCCAGACGATCAAGAGGGTAATGACCACCAGCGCGATGGCATTCACAAAGGCCGCCAGCGTGGTCAGCCGCAGCCAGCCAAAGGTGTGTCGCCCACTGGGCGGCTTACGCGCAAATCCCACGGCAAGCAGGGCGAAGAGCAGGGCGGCGGAGTCCGTCAGCATATGTCCGGCATCGGCGAGCAGCGCCAGTGAGCCGGAGAGTAACCCGCCCACCACTTCAATAATCATAAACAGGGCGGTAACGCCAAACGCCAGCAACAAACGTCGACCGTTGTCATCAGCGGGTGGATGGGAATGAGAGTGTGAATGCGCCATTTTTTATCCCGGCAGTATTAATAATCAGCGCCTGACATCATTGCAGATTTTTTAGTTTTCGGCACAAAAAAAGGAGAGCCGAAGCTCTCCTGTTTATCAACTTATGGCTGTCTATTACTGGGACGTGCCATCAGTTTTGGTATTGGTATCGTTGTTCACGCCGTCACCGGTCTGAACTTTTTCATTGATGTCCGGGCATTTGCCGTCTTTACACTGGCTGTTTTTGTGAATGTCATCTTTGCTCATCGATTCACCGGAAGCGCTAGTGTTACCGCCGGTCACGCCTGTAGATGAGGTGCCCGTGGTGGTGTTAGTGCCGGTTGCGGTATTGGTATTACCGGTGTTGATGTCGTTTTTATCAACACTCTTAGGTGCAACATTCTGATGAGCATCCGGGGCAACCTGGCCCGCACTTGCCGCGGCGTTCGCGTTACCGTTATTGTCTGAAGAGGCAGCGTCGGCTGCCAGCGCAGCGCCGCTTGCCAGCGTTAACGTGGTCGTCAGGAATAGTGCAGTTAATTTATTCATTTTCATCATGTTGCTCCTGTGCTCGTCATTTGATTGGACAATGGAGTCCAACAGTGCAGATGTGATACGAATTCATCGCCCAGTGGTGAAAGATGCCAAATCCAGCCGCTCAGGCAGAATTGGATCTCGTTAAAACAAAAAAATAAAGTGCTTACCGTTAAAAAGTTTAGCCGCGAACACGCCGTTCGCTACTATCTGGAGCCTTTTAGAAGCTTTTCAGGAATTATCCGTATCAAGTGTAAAAGCGCGTTTACACTTCCCCGGTGAGCAGTTAGATTGGAAGCATTGCAAAAACTTTTATTTGTATGGCAAAGCTGGGATCCCCATGAATTATCAGAACGACGACTTACGTATCAAAGAAATCAACGAGTTATTACCCCCTGTTGCGCTCCTTGAAAAATTTCCTGCCACAGAAATGGCCGCCAATACCGTTTCTCACGCTCGCAAGGCAATCCATAACATCCTCAGCGGTCATGACGACCGTCTGCTGGTGGTGATTGGCCCATGCTCAATCCACGATCCGCAGGCGGCAAAAGAGTATGCATCCCGCCTGCTTACGCTGCGTGACGAGCTGAAAGGCGAGTTAGAAGTGGTGATGCGCGTTTATTTCGAAAAACCGCGTACCACCGTGGGCTGGAAAGGGCTGATTAACGATCCGCATATGGACAACAGCTACCAGATCAATGACGGTCTGCGTATCGCCCGTAAATTGCTGCTCGATATTAATGATACCGGTCTGCCGGCGGCGGGTGAGTTTCTGGATATGATCACCCCGCAGTACGTGGCGGACCTGATGAGCTGGGGCGCAATCGGCGCGCGCACCACCGAATCCCAGGTTCACCGTGAGCTGGCGTCCGGGCTCTCCTGCCCGGTCGGTTTCAAAAACGGCACGGATGGCACCATCAAAGTGGCCATTGACGCCATTAACGCCGCCGGTGCGCCGCACTGCTTCCTGTCAGTCACCAAATGGGGCCATTCGGCGATTGTGAATACCAGCGGCAATGGCGACTGCCATATCATTCTGCGCGGCGGCAAAGAGCCAAACTACAGCGCTCGCCATGTTGCAGAAGTGAAAGAGGGACTGGTCAAGGCTGGTCTGACGCCGCAGGTGATGATCGACTTCAGCCATGCTAACTCCAGCAAGCAATTTAAGCGTCAGATGGACGTGGGCGCAGATGTCTGCCAGCAGATCGCCGGTGGTGAGAAAGCCATTATGGGCGTGATGATCGAAAGCCATCTGGTGGAAGGGAATCAGAGCCTGGAAAGCGGCGCACCGCTGGTGTACGGCAAAAGCGTTACCGATGCGTGTATTGGCTGGGAAGATACCGGCATAGTGCTGCGTCAGTTAGCTGAAGCGGTGAAAGCGCGCCGTAACGGTCAGTAAGTCAGGAAAAAAATAATAAAAAAGCGCGGAGATCCGCGCTTTTTTTATGGCTGAAGCGAATTACTTCGCTTTACCCTGGTTGGCTACTGCCGCCGCTTTTGCAGCGATTTCGTCAGCATTGCCCAGGTAGTAGCGTTTCAGTGGTTTGAAGTTTTCGTCAAACTCATACACCAGCGGTACGCCGGTCGGGATGTTCAGTTCGAGGATCTCGTCTTCGCTCAGGTTATCGAGGTATTTCACCAGCGCACGCAGGGAGTTACCGTGGGCAGCAACGATCACACGCTCACCGGATTTCATGCGCGGCAGAATAGAATCGTTCCAGAACGGGATCACGCGATCGATGGTCAGCGCCAGGCTCTCGGTGGTCGGCAGCTCTTTATCGGTCAGTTTTGCGTAACGCGGATCGTGGCCCGGGTAACGCTCATCATCTTTGGTCAGCTCCGGCGGGGTTACCGCAAAGCCACGACGCCACTGCTTAACCTGCTCGTCACCGTATTTTTCAGCGGTTTCAGCTTTGTTGAGGCCCTGCAGCGCACCGTAGTGACGCTCGTTCAGTTTCCAGGATTTTTCAACCGGCAGCCAGGCCTGGTCGAGTTCGTCCAGCACATTCCACAGGGTATGGATAGCGCGTTTGAGCACAGAAGTGTAAGCAAAGTCGAAGCTGAAGCCTTCGCTCTTCAGCAGTTTACCTGCTGCTTTCGCTTCGCTGACGCCTTTTTCGGACAGGTCCACATCGTACCAGCCGGTAAAGCGGTTTTCGTTGTTCCACTGGCTTTCGCCATGACGAACCAGAACAAGCTTAGTAACTGCCATACTTTACTCCTCCAAAAACTGATTGAATGATAACAATTCTCATTATATTGCCGTGACGCTGTCAGCGGCAACGCATAACCTTAACCATAGCGAAAATAGTCGCGTAGTGTAAGGTGCATGTGAATACAGGGTTATGTTTTTGTCGGTAAATGGCGTTTATTTCAGCGATATGGGTAAAAAAGTCACGACAAAAGAGGGAAGGCCCGGCAAGCGTAACGCCGCCGGGCAAAGCGAAAGGATCACGACGGAATAAACTGATACTCAGTGATGCTCAGATACTCCTCGCCCGGACGCAGAACGCAGTCCGGTTGCGGCCATTCCGGATGATTCGGACTGTCCGGCAACAGCTCGCTTTCCAGCGCCAGACCCTGCCAGGCCTCATACGCTTTCAGCTCGCGCGACGGCGTCCCTTCCAGGAAGTTGCCGGAATAGAACTGCAACGCCGGGGCGGTGGTAAACACCGACATTTGCAGGCGGTCATCGCTGGACCATAAATGCGCCGCAGGCTGGCTGAGATCGCCTTTCGCCTGCAGTAAAAAGGCGTGGTCGTAACCCTTTACCTTTTTCTGGTCGTCGTCGCTGAGGAAATCCTGCGCCAGCGTTTTTGGGCGGCGGAAATCAAAGCTGGTCTGATCGACATCTTTCAGGCCGTGGGTCGGAATACCGTCTTCGCCTACCGGCAGATACTGATCCGCCAGCAGTTGCAATTGGTGCTGACGTACATCTCCCTGCGCCCCATCAAGATTGAAATAGGCGTGGTTGGTCAGATTCACCGGGCAGGGCTTGTCGGTCGTCGCGCGATATTCAATGCGGATACGGTTGTCGTCCGTCAGGCGGAATAGCGCGCTGGCAGCCAGATTGCCGGGGAAACCCTGATCGCCGTCGGGTGAGTCGATGGAGAACAGCACTTCGCTGTCGTTCTGGCGCACAATACGCCAGCGGCGTTTATCAAAGCCCTGCGGCCCGCCGTGCAGCTGATTTTCACCCTGGCTCGGCAGCAGCTGATATTCCTGCCCGTCAAGGCGAAAACGGCTTTTGCCGATGCGGTTTGCATAACGTCCGATCGACGCGCCGAGGTAAGCGGTGTGTTCCGGGTACGTCTGTGGCGTACGGCAGCCGAGCAGGGTTTCACGCACGGTGCCATCCGGCAGCGGTACGCGCGCTGACAGCAACGTCGCGCCCCAGTCCATTAAGGTCACTACCATTCCCGCGCCATTGCGCAGGGTGATCAGACGATAAGCCAGCCCGTCCGGAGCCAGCGCAGGTGTTTCGTTTAGCACTGTCCTGCCCCCTGTGATGCTTTACAAACGTAGAAGGTTTCTTTGATACCGGTTTTCGCTTCGTACTGTTCCGCTACGGCTTTCTCTACTTCAGGCACCATCGCTTCCGGCACCAGCGCCACGATACAGCCACCGAAGCCGCCGCCGGTCATACGCACGCCGCCCTTATCCCCGATGGTCGCTTTCACGATCTCAACCAGCGTATCGATTTGCGGTACGGTGATTTCGAAGTCGTCCCGCATGGAGGCATGAGATTCCGCCATCAGCTCACCCATGCGGGCCAGATCGCCTTTCTCCAGCGCGCTGGCGGCTTCCACGGTGCGGGCATTTTCCGTCAACACGTGGCGAACGCGCTTCGCCACCACCGGATCCAGTTCGTGCGCCACCGCGCTGAACTGTGCCAGCGACACATCACGCAGTTTCGGCTGCTGGAAGAAACGCGCGCCAATTTCGCACTGCTCGCGGCGGGTGTTGTACTCGCTGCCCACCAGCGTGCGCTTGAAGTTACTGTTAATGATCACCACCGCCACGCCTTCCGGCATGGAGACAGCTTTGGTGCCCAGCGAACGGCAGTCGATCAGCAGCGCGCTGCCCTCTTTGCCGAGTGCGGAGATCAGCTGATCCATGATGCCGCAGTTACAGCCAACAAACTGGTTTTCCGCTTCCTGACCGTTCAGCGCGATTTGCGCACCGTCGAGGGAGAGATGATAAAGCTGCTGGAAAACGGTACCCACCGCCACTTCCAGCGAGGCCGATGAACTCAGACCCGCGCCCTGGGGGACGTTGCCGCTGATCACCAGATCCGCGCCGCCGAAGCTGCTGTCACGCTGTTGCAGGTGTTTCACCACGCCGCGCACGTAGTTGGACCACTGCTGGCTGTCGTGCGCCACAATCGGCGCATCCAGGGAGAACTCATCCGTCTGATTGTCATAATCGGCGGCAATTACCCGCACAGTGCGATCCTGACGTGTCGCGCAGCTGATCACCGTCTGGTAATCAATGGCGCATGGCAGCACGAAACCATCGTTATAATCGGTATGTTCACCGATCAGATTCACGCGGCCCGGCGCCTGAATGGTATGAGTTGCAGGGTAGCCAAATTTTTCAGCAAACAGGGACTGTGTTTTCTCTTTCAGACTCATTGTTATTCTCCGGATGCACGAAAATGAATATCACTGACTGCCCGCAGGCGTTCTGCGGCTTGTTCAGCCGTCAAATCACGCTGGGTTTCGGCCAGCATTTCATAGCCGACCATAAATTTACGCACCGTCGCGGAGCGCAACAACGGCGGGTAGAAGTGCGCATGCAACTGCCAGTGGTGGTTTTCTTCACCGTTGAACGGCGCGCCGTGCCAGCCCATGGAGTAGGGGAAGGAGCACTGGAACAGGTTGTCATAACGGCTGGTTAATTTTTTCAGGCACAGTGCCAGATCGCTGCGCTGGGCGTCCGTGAGATCGGTAATTCGCAGCACGTGCGCTTTTGGCAGCAGCAGCGTCTCGAACGGCCACGCCGCCCAGTAAGGGACGACCGCCAGCCAGTGCTCTGTCTCCACCACGGTACGGCTGCCGTCGGCCTGTTCGCGCTGCACATAGTCATGCAGCATGGGCGACTGGTGATCGTCGAAATAGGCTTTTTGCAGGCGATCTTCGCGCTCCACTTCGTTCGGCAGGAAGCTGTTTGCCCAGACCTGACCGTGCGGATGCGGGTTCGAGCAGCCCATGGCCGCGCCTTTATTTTCAAACACCTGCACCCACGGATAGGTTTTGCCCAGATCGGCGGTCTGCGCCTGCCAGGTTTTCACCACCTCTTCCAGCGCCGGCAGGCTCAACTCCGGCAGCGTTTTGCTGTGATCCGGAGAGAAGCAAATCACCCGGCTGACGCCGCGCGCGCTTTGGGTGCGCATCAGCGGATCGGTACTTTCCGGGGCCTCCGGGGTATCGCTCATCAGCGCGGCAAAGTCGTTGGTAAAGACAAAGGTACCGGTGTACTGCGGGTTTTTATCGCCCGTCACGCGCGTGTTGCCCGGACACAGGAAGCAGTCAGGATCGTGGGACGGCAGGGTTTCCTGCGACGCCGTTTCCTGTGCGCCCTGCCACGGACGTTTGGCACGATGCGGTGAAACTAAAATCCATTGCCCGGTAAGCGGGTTATAACGTCGATGCGGGTGATCGACCGGGTTAAATTGCGTCATCACTATTCCTTAATCTGCATATCCCTGCGGATGGCGTGACTGCCAGCGCCAGGTATCTTCAGCCATTTCATCCAGTGTGCGAGTGACTCGCCAGTTCAGCTCTTTATCCGCGCGGCTGGCATCGGCCCAGTAGGCGGGCAGATCGCCGTCGCGACGTGGGGCAAAGTGGTAGTTAATCGGTTTGCCGCAGGCTTTGCTGAAGGCGTTAACCACGTCCAGCACGCTGCTGCCAACGCCCGCGCCGAGGTTGTAAATATGTACGCCCGCTTTACCCGCCAGCTGCTGCATGGCCGCCACGTGACCGTCGGCCAGATCCATAACGTGAATGTAATCGCGCACGCCGGTACCGTCTTCGGTCGGGTAGTCGTTACCGAAAATCGCCAGCGATTCACGACGGCCGACCGCCACCTGCGCGATAAACGGCATCAGGTTGTTCGGAATACCCTGCGGATCTTCGCCCATGTCGCCCGACGGATGCGCACCGACCGGGTTGAAGTAGCGCAGCAGCGCGATGCTCCACTCCGGCTGCGCTTTTTGCAGGTCGGTGAGGATTTGCTCAACCATCAGCTTGCTCTTGCCATACGGGCTTTGCGGCGTACCGGTCGGGAAGCTTTCCACGTAAGGGATTTTAGGCTGGTCGCCGTAGACAGTGGCCGATGAGCTGAAAATGAAGTTCTTAACGTTCGCCGCCCGCATTGCGCTAATCAGGCGCAAAGTACCGTTAACGTTGTTGTCATAGTATTCCAGCGGTTTGGCAACGGATTCACCCACCGCTTTAAGACCGGCAAAGTGGATCACCGTATCGACGGCGTGATCGTGAAGGATTTCGGTCATCAGGGCTTCGTTACGAATATCCCCTTCGACGAAGGTAACGGATTTGCCCGCCAGTCGCTCGATCACCGGCAGCACGCTGCGCTTACTGTTACATAAGTTATCGAGAATAATGACCTCGTGGCCGTTCTGTAGCAGTTGCACACAGGTGTGACTCCCAATGTAACCGCTACCACCAGTAACCAGAACTCGCATATGACACTCCATCAGGCGTATGTTATGTATTAAACATAGCATAACAGAGCGCGGGAAAGTGTGACATGACCGAAAATAGTGGAATCGTTTACACTGACGCTTTTCAACCAGAGCGCAGCGTTTGCGGCTATTCTAAATCAATAACATACGCCGGTAGCGCTGTAATTTATCTGAAAGTGAACGCCTGCCAGACGGCAGGCGTGAAAGCGTCAGCGCACGGCGGCGACATGGTAACGATACCCCGCACCATCGGGCACGAATTCCAGGCGGTGCGTAATACAGGCGGGGGCGTCGGCGGCGTGGTGGGAAACGAACAGCAACTGCGTGTCGCCTTCGCTGATCAGCACGTCAACAAACCGGCGCACCAGCTGGCGGTTAAGCGGATCAAGGCCCTGTAGCGGCTCATCCAGGATCAAAAGCGTCGGATGTTTTACCAGCGCGCGGACAATCAACGCCAGCCGCTGCTGACCCCACGACAGACTGTGAAAGGGCGCGTCGGCGGTACGGGCATCAAAACCCAGAATATCCAGCCACGCCTGCGCCAGCTTATGCTGCTTGTCCGACACCGCCTGATAGATGCCGATAGAGTCAAAATAGCCGGACAGAATCACATTGCGCACGTTGGTGCTGACGCGGTAATCCAGATGCAGGCTGCTGCTGACGTAGCCAATGTGCTTTTTAATATCCCAGATGGTTTCGCCGCTACCGCGACGCACGCCGAATAGCGTCAGATCATTGCTGTAGCCCTGCGGGTGATCGCCGGTAATCAGATTTAACAGCGTCGATTTACCCGCGCCGTTAGGGCCGGTGATCTGCCAGTGTTCGCCCGGTTTTACCGTCCAGCTCAGATGATCAATGATCGGCCTGTCGTCATAGGACACCACGCCGTCTTTAAGCACGATGCGCGGAACGTCAGGCGAAAGAGCATGACGCGCTGACGGCGCATCAGGCGGTGGCAGGGCAATGCCCTGAAGCTGCTCGCTGTGCGCCAGCTGGGCGATCAGCGCCTGCTGCAACAGCGCTGATTTTTCGCCGGTTTCCGCCAGCGCGCAGTCCACCAGCACCCCCGCATGTTGCACAAACTCGGGGATCTCATCAAAGCGGTTAAGCACCAGCACGAGGGTGATGCCCTCGGCATTGAGCTGTGCGAGATGTTCTGCCAGCTGGGCGCGGGAGGCGACATCCAGCCCGTCAAACGGCTCATCGAGGATCAGCAGGTCAGGAGAGGCCATCAGCGCCTGGCAAAGCAGGGTTTTACGTGTCTCACCGGTGGAGAGGTATTTAAAACGGCGATCGAGCAGGCCGCTGATGCCAAACTGCGCCGCCAGCTTTGCGCAGCGCTCGGCGTCTTTAACGTCGTCCTGAATGATGTCTGCCGTGGTGCGGCCGGTATCGTTCTCGTCAGGACTTTGCATATCGGTGTTATTGCGCTGCCATTCATCGCTGACCAGTTTTTGTAACTGCTCGAAGGACAGGCGGGTGACGCGGGTATACTCGCACTGGCGCGTGCCTTTCAGCAGCGGCAGTTCTCCTGCCAGCGCGCGGGCGAGGGCGGATTTACCGCTGCCGTTGCTGCCGACAAAAGCCCAGCTTTCCCCGTTGCGCAGACACAACTTCGCAATCTGTAAGGTGCGAGTATCGCTAAGACGAAACGTGCCTTGCGAAATATGCAATAATGACATTGTGTATCCCGTTTTTTGCAGCAGAAAAACACAGGATTACGTGTCAGCGGGCGGTTTGTCAATGCACTCAGCACAATGTCGCGACAATCACCTGGTCGGCGGCAAAACAGGCAATCACTTCGCTGTTTTCGGTGAGATCTTCCGCGTCGGCATGGGGCAGCGTGGCGCACAGCGTCTGACCGTCCGGGAGGGTCATCAGCACTTCGCACTGCGTCTCACCGCGTTCGATATGACGCACAGTGGCGGGCAACTGATTATCCATACTGGCGGCAATCGCCACATCCTGGGTTACCTTCACCCACGGCGCTTTCAGCAATACCAGTACCTCTTTGCCTTCTGCAAGCCCCAGCCGCGCGCTACTTTGGGCGGTGATCGCCACTTTCAGACGGGTGCTGCCGTTCGCCAGTAACACCTCGATAGCGTGCTGCACCTGATGGGATTCACGGGCGACAACGGTACCGAACCACTGATTACGGGCGCTGGTTTGCAGGGAAAAGCGCGAGATGGCCGCCAGCAGGCTGTCCAGCGGCAGGGCGTCATCGTCGCTTAACACATCGAAGGCTTTCTGCTGGATCTGCGCCAGCAGATCGTAAAGCGCGATCAGCCGTTGCCCGTAGCGCGTGAGCAGCGCGCCGCCGCCGCCTTTTCCGCCGGTGGCGCGCTCCACCAGCGTCTGTTCGCTGAGCTGATTCATCTCGTTGATCGCATCCCAGGCGCTTTTGTAGCTGATCCCGGCGTTCTTGGCGCCCTGGCTAATTGAGCCGGTTTCGGCTATTTGTTTAAGCAGGGAAATGCGGCGCGGATCGGCAAAAAGACGTTGCTGGAGCTTGAGAGTAAGGAGGATTTCGGCCTGCATAACAATGTCCTGGCAAATAGGGTATTGTGACGGAATTCCCCCCTGGCGCAACGGGCACCGCACAAAAGGGGCGTGTAATTTGTAGGGATCGGGTTAGAATAACCGCTTAACACACTGTGGAGTCGACCATGTTAGAGTTATTAAAAAGTCTGGGATTTGCGGTCATCATGGTACCGGTGGTAATGGCGATCATTCTGGGCCTGATTTACGGTCTTGGTGAAGTCTTCAATATCTTCTCCGGCGTCGGCCACAAAGATAAATCCAGACAGTCACATTGATTTCATAAAAAGCGCCCGCTCAGCGGGCGTTTTGCTATTCAAGATTTACGCCCGCCTGCCGATATTCCCTTTGCGTACCTGCTAATACCTGAGCCGAACCAATTAGTCCTGTAAATTTGTGCGGCTATCGTTATATCATTAAGTATATAACGAAACTCACAGGAGTAAGAACATGGCCCGTACCGGTTTACGTCTGTTTGCAGGCGCCGCGCTGTCTCTCTCGCTGGCAGGTGCTGCGCTGGCAGACGAAAGCAAAATCACCGTCTTCGCCGCTGCCTCGCTGACCAACGCGATGCAGGATATTGCAACACAGTACAAAAAAGAGAAAAACGTCGCGGTGGTGTCGTCATTTGCCTCGTCCTCCACGCTGGCCCGCCAGATCGAAGCGGGCGCGCCAGCCGATCTGTTTATCTCTGCCGACCAGAAATGGATGGATTACGCGGTAGAGAAAAAGGCGATTGACGCCGACAGTCGGAAAACATTGCTGGGCAACAGCCTGGTGGTGGTCGCGGCGAAAGCCAGCCCCCAGGGGCCGATAACCATTAACGCGCAAACGCCGTGGACCCGTCTGCTGAACGGTGGTCGTCTCGCGTCAGGCGATCCGCAGCACGTCCCGGCGGGCATTTATGCCAAAGAGGCGTTACAAAAACTGGGGGCCTGGGATACGCTGTCGCCAGTACTCGCCCCGGCGGAAGATGTGCGCGGCGCGCTGGCGCTGGTGGAACGTAACGAAGCGCCGCTCGGCATCGTTTACGGCTCTGATGCGGTGGCCAGTAACGGCGTGAAAGTGGTTGGCACGTTCCCGGAAGCGTCACACCAAAAAGTGGAATACCCGCTGGCGATTGTCGAGGGTCATAAGAACGCGACGGTGAGCGCCTTTTATGACTATCTGCAAGGTCCGCAGGCTTCTGAAATCTTTAAACGTTATGGATTTACGACGCACGAATGATATTGACCGATCCCGAATGGCAGGCGGTATTGCTGAGCCTGAAAGTCTCGTCCCTGGCCGTACTCTTTAGTCTGCCTTTTGGGATCTTCTTTGCCTGGCTGCTGGTGCGCTGCACCTTTCCGGGCAAAGCGCTGCTCGACAGCCTGCTGCATCTTCCCCTTGTTCTGCCGCCGGTGGTGGTGGGTTATCTGCTGCTTATCAGCATGGGACGGCGCGGGGTGATCGGCGGCTGGTTGTATGACTGGTTCGGCATCACTCTGGCCTTTAACTGGCGCGGTGCGGTACTGGCGGCGGCGGTGATGTCCTTTCCGCTGATGGTGCGGGCGATCCGCCTGGCGCTGGAAGGCGTGGACATCAAACTGGAACAGGCTGCCCGCACGCTGGGTGCGGGGCGCTGGCGCGTCTTTTTCACCATCACGTTACCCCTGACGTTGCCCGGCATTATCGTCGGCACGGTGCTGGCGTTTGCCCGTTCGCTGGGTGAATTTGGTGCGACTATCACTTTTGTTTCGAATATCCCCGGCGAAACGCGCACCCTCCCTTCGGCCATGTACACCCTGATCCAGACGCCGGGCGGGGAAAGCGCTGCCGCACGACTGTGCGTCATCTCCATCGTACTGGCGTTAATTTCACTGCTGGTTTCTGAATGGCTGGCCCGCATCAGCCGCGAACGGACGGGGCGCTGATCATGCTGGAACTGCACTTTACCCAGACGCTGGGAACGCATCGTTTACAGATCAACGAAACGCTGCCTGCCAGCGGCATTACCGCTATTTTTGGTGTATCCGGGGCCGGTAAAACTTCGCTTATCAATGCCATCAGTGGCCTGACACGTCCGCAGCAAGGACGCATTGTGCTGAATAATCGCGTACTGAACGATGCTGAAAAAGGCCTTTTTCTCGCACCGGAAAAACGCCGCGTCGGCTATGTGTTTCAGGATGCGCGTCTGTTTCCCCATTACAGCGTGCGCGGCAATTTGCGCTACGGCATGGCAAAAAGTATGGCCGGCCAGTTCGACAAGCTGGTGGATCTGCTGGGCATTGCGCCGCTGCTCGATCGCCTGCCGGGCAGTCTTTCCGGCGGTGAAAAACAGCGGGTGGCGATTGGCCGCGCACTGTTAACCGCGCCGGAGCTGCTGCTGCTCGACGAGCCGCTGGCCTCGCTGGATATGCCGCGAAAGCGCGAACTGCTGCCGTATCTGCAACGGCTGGCGCGGGAGATCCACATCCCGATGCTCTACGTCAGTCACTCGCTGGATGAGATCCTGCATCTGGCGGATAAAGTGATGGTGCTGGAGGGCGGGACGGTGAAAGCCTTTAGCTCGCTGGAGGCGGTCTGGGGCAGTCGGGTGATGAATCCGTGGGTGCCGCCGGATCAGCAAAGCAGCGTGCTGAAGGTCAGCGTGCTGGAACACCATCCACATTACGCGATGACCGCGCTGGCGCTGGGCGATCAGCATTTGTGGGTCAATAAACTGGATCGCCCGTTGCAGTCCACGCTGCGGGTGCGTATTCAGGCGACGGATGTTTCGCTGGTGCTACAGCCGCCGGTTAACAGCAGCATTCGTAATATTCTGCGCGCGAAGGTGACGCAGTGTCTGGATGACCAGGGGCAGGTTGAAGTGCAGCTTGAGGTAGGCAGCCGGACCATCTGGGCGCGTATCAGCCCGTGGGCCAGGGATGAACTGGGGATCAAACCCGGCCTGTGGCTGTACGCGCAAATCAAGAGCGTGTCGATTACCGCCTGATCACAGCAGATGTTTATAGAGGTATTCGGCGATGGTGTCGGTGCTGTTATCGCCGATCACCACATCCGCCCGCGCTTTTACCGCCTCGTCGGCGTTGCCCATGGCGACGCCGGTGCCCGCCGCTTCCAGCATGCTGATGTCGTTGAAGTTATCACCAAAAGCAATCACGTCCTGCATCGACAATCCCTGCGCCGCCACCCATTGGGAGAGGCGTTTGCCTTTGCTGTTGCCGCGCCGGGCGATGTCCACCTGATCGTGCCACGAACGCTCGCACTCCAGACCCAGCGTCTGCTCCACGTGCAGCGCGAACGCATTTAACTTCTCGCTGTTTTCATCGGTCAGCGCGAATTTCCAGATCGCCGCCACATCCTGCGCTGTCTGCGTCAGGGAAGCCACCTGGGTAAAGGTCGGGCGCTGCGCTTCCGGTAAGTTCATCGCCCAGTTGTGGGTGCGGATCACATGACCGGTGGGCTTTTCATAAACCATCGCGTCGTCAACATACATCAGACCGTGCACCTCGTGTTCATCCAGCATCTCGATCAGTTGCAGTGCCTGATTGACCGGCAGCGGATCGGACTCCAGCACCTTTTTTGCATGATAATCATACAAATAAGTGCCATTACAACAAATTGCAGGTGTATCCAGCGCCAGTGCCTGATAAAAAGGATGAATGGCAACATGATGGCGACCGGTCACGATAATTAACTGATACCCGGCGGCTTTGGCACGGTTCATCGCATCAAGTGTGGCGGGAAGAAGGGTTTTGCCGGGGGTCAGTAAGGTGCCGTCTAAATCGAGAGCGATAACGCGCGAGGTCATATCGTATTCCGTATGAATGATGAGAAATAAGCTGCCGGAATGGTACACCCGATGACCGGTCGGACAAAATCCGCGCGCAGAAATCCAGCATTCACTGTTAAAAAAGACTATCCTGGTAATCTACTTCACTGCTTTGTGATCGAGGAGAATTCATGAAACAAACCGTTTATACCGCCAGCCCGGAAAGCCAGCAGATCCACGTCTGGCGTCTGAACCCGGAAGGCGCACTAACACTGGTCCAGGTTGTTGATGTTCCAGGGCAGGTGCAACCGATGGTCGTAAGCCCGGATAAACGCTTCTTGTACGTCGGTGTTCGCCCTGAGTTTCGCGTGCTGGCGTACCGCATTTCTGCGGAAGACGGCGCGCTGACCTATACCGCCGAAGCGCCGCTGCCGGGCAGCCCGACGCATATCTCTACCGATCACAGCGGTCGTTTCCTGTTCAGCGGCTCCTATAACGCTGGCTGCGTCAGCGTGACCCGTCTGGATGACGGCATCCCCGGCGAAACCGTGACGGTTGCCGAAGGGCTGGAAGGCTGCCACTCGGCGAATATCTCCCCGGACAACCGCACGCTGTGGGTCCCGGCGCTCAAACAGGATCGTATTTGCCTGTTCTCACTGGGCGAAGACGGTTCGCTGACGCCGCAGGAGCCGGGCGAAGTGAAAACCGTGGAAGGAGCAGGCCCGCGCCACATCGCGTTCCATCCCAATCAGCAGTTTGCGTACTGCGTGAACGAACTGAACAGCAGCGTCGATGTCTGGCAACTGAAAAACCCGCACGGTGAAATTGAATGCGTGCAGACGCTGGATATGATGCCGGCTGATTTCGCTGACACCCGCTGGGCGGCCGATATTCATATCACCCCGGACGGACGTCATTTGTATGCCTGTGACCGTACCGCCAGTCTGATCACGGTGTTCAGCGTGTCAGAAGACGGTAGCGTGCTGGCCATCGAAGGTTATCAGCCAACGGAAACTCAGCCGCGCGGCTTTAATGTCGATCACAGCGGTAAGTACCTGATTGCTGCCGGGCAGAAGTCGCACCATATCGCGCTGTATGAAATCAGCGGCGCGCAGGGTTTGCTGGAAGAGAAAGGCCGTTATGCGGTCGGCCAGGGCCCGATGTGGGTGGTGGTTAACGCCTACTAAACCAGACGCAAAAAAAAGCCCGCCATCTGGCGGGCTTTTTATCAGTCACGCATTACTGCTTCGGCTCGGCGACAATCTGGCTGCCCACGCCGCGGTTGTTGAACTCCCACATGCGGTTAAACTGCGCGTCGTTCAGATCGCGCGTCACATTGCCTTTATCATCCACGTTGCCGGTGTTACCCGCAAAGGCGCGCTGCGAACCTGCGGCCGCGGCCCAGGGTTTCGCCACGTTAAAGCCTTCGTTGATCACGCTGTCGCGGATCACCACCTGACCGTTGGTCGCGGAATCAAGATCCAGTGAACGGCCCAGCTGTGCCACGCCGTCACCGGCGGCGCTGAAGCGGCTGTTCACCGCCAGGAAACCGTAGAAGATATTCGCCTGGGTTGCCGGGGCGAAGACATAGCCTTCCTGCTGGGTACGGGAATTCACGATGCGGAAATCGGTGTTTTCAAAGACCACCGCGCCGCGACCCGCGACCAGATCCACATCCCCTTCCACATAGCTGTCTTTTACCAGCGTACGGGTCTGACGATCGGTGCGCAGGGTGTTATCGACGCTACTGTTGGTCACGAAGAACGTGTTCTGGCGACCCAGAATGTTCACCTTGTTGATCTGCACTTTATCGCCATCGCTGCGCAGGGCCACCGCCTGGTGATTACCCGCATCCACGCTGTCACCCAGGCTGTTCTGGATGGTCAGGTTTTGCAGTTGCAGGCCGTTATTCTGTGACCAGACGACTGCGGAGCACATCACGCCCACGGTGGCGTTACGCTTGCTCTGGCAGGCATCGAACATATACCACGCCGGTTTGCCTGGCATATATTTCCCGGCCGGATTCACGAGGCGACGCCAGGTGGTGGTGTCCATTTCGGAGTCCACCGCAAGGCCCACTTTCACGTCCAGCGGTTTTTCGCCGGTACCGTACAGGGTCAGGCTGCCAGGGGCGGCCGGAATATACACGGTACCTTCATACTCGCCTGGCAGAATGGCAATGTACTGGCGCTCGCTGGTGTGTTTATTGATAGCCGCATCGACCGCGGCCTGGATGGTGGTGTGCGTCACACCCGCTGTACCCGCCGGGCCGACGACAAAGTTGGCCTGCTGTGGCAGACGAATATCAGACGGGGTCCAGGGGGCCGCATTCGGATCCATCGACGCGAAATAACGCGCCGGGACAAAGTTCTGTGCTTCATTCGCGGACAAGACCGGACGGGCGGCAGTACCCGGTGCAGCTTGCGTGGAAGGTTTTTGGTCCGGTGGCGTTGAGCTGCATGCAGTCAGTGTCACGCCAAAAGCCAGTGCCAGCGTCAGACGGGAAACCGAAAATGTGTTCAAGGGATGCTCCAGGCTATCAGGTTAAAATGAATTCCTTAGAAGCCTGCTTTTTTATACTAAGTTGAGCGAAACGGGAAGCCGATTGTTTAAATCGGCTGCAATATCCCGAAATATTTACGCCATTTTGCGTGCAACGCGTTACGGCAGGAAATGTTGCGGCTCCCGCACCGCATCGCACACCGCCTGCGTAAGCCTGGAGAGTTGCTGCGAGGTGATGATATAGGGCGGCATTAAATAGATCAGCCGACCGAACGGCCGCACCCAGACGCCGCGCGATACGAAGAAGCGTTGCAGCGCCGCCATGTTGACCGGCTGGCGGGTTTCGACAACGCCAATCGCCCCCAGCACCCGCACATCCGCCACCGTTTCTGCATCACGGATCGGTGCCAGTTCACGGCTTAACTGGGCTTCAATGGTCGCCACCTGATTGCGCCAGTCGCCGCTTTCCAGCAGTTGCAGGCTGGCATTCGCCACCGCGCAGGCCAGCGGATTGCCCATAAACGTCGGGCCATGCATAAAGCAGCCCGCTTCGCCGTTGCTGATGGTATCGGCGACATCGCGGGTGGTCAGGGTGGCGGAAAGCGTCATGGTGCCGCCGGTCAGCGCCTTGCCGAGGCAGAGAATATCCGGCGCAATGCCAGCGTGTTCGCAGGCGAACAGCTTGCCGGTACGCCCGAAACCGGTGGCGATCTCATCGGCGATCAGCAGGATACCTTCGCGATCGCACATCTTACGAATGCGCCTCAGCCATTCAGGGTGATAAAACCGCATTCCGCCCGCGCCCTGTACGATGGGTTCGAGGATCACCGCCGCGATGTCGTGACGGTGCGCCGCCATCAGCCGGGCAAACGGCACCATATCCAGCTCATCCCATTCGCCGTCAAAACGGCTTTGCGGCGCTGTTGCAAAGAGGTTATCCGGCAGATAACCCTGCCACAGGCTGTGCATCGAATTATCCGGATCGCATACCGACATCGCGCCAAAGGTATCGCCGTGATAGCCATTGCGGAAGGTGAGAAAACGCTGGCGCGGCTGGCCTTTCGCCTGCCAGTACTGCAACGCCATTTTCATCGCCACTTCCACCGCTACTGAGCCGGAATCTGCGAGGAACACGCACTCCAGTGGCGCCGGCGTCATCGCCACCAGCCTGCGGCACAGATCCACCGCTGGCTGATGCGTAATGCCGCCGAACATCACATGGGACATCTCATCAATCTGCGCTTTCATCGCCGCATTAAGCTGCGGATGGTTATAGCCGTGGATCGCCGCCCACCAGGACGACATGCCGTCCACCAGCCGCTCGCCTGTCGTCAGATGCAGTTCACAACCGTGGGCAGACTGTACCGGAAAGACCGGCAGCGGGGTGGTCATGGAAGTGTAAGGATGCCAGATATGGCGCTTATCAAAGGCGAGATCGTTCGGTGTCATAATCGACTTGTAAACCAAATTAAAAACATTTAGGTTTACGAGTCTACACCAAATCAAAACGTAACACACCGTTGGAGATGCCCCATGGCTCACCGCTGGACTTTGTCGCAAGTCACCGAACTGTTTAATAAACCGCTGCTCGATCTGCTGTTCGAGGCGCAAACCGTACACCGTCAGCATTTCGATCCGCGTCAGGTGCAGGTCAGCACGCTGCTGTCGATCAAAACCGGTGCCTGCCCGGAAGACTGTAAATACTGCCCGCAAAGCTCGCGCTATAAAACCGGGCTGGCTTCCGAGCGCCTGATGGAAGTGGAGCAGGTGCTGGAATCGGCGCGCAAAGCCAAAGACGCCGGTTCGACGCGCTTCTGCATGGGTGCGGCGTGGAAGAACCCGCACGAGCGTGATATGCCGTATCTCGAGCAAATGGTGCAGGGCGTGAAGGCGATGGGGCTGGAAGCCTGCATGACGCTTGGCACGCTGGAAGACAGCCAGGCACAGCGCCTCGCCGCTGCCGGACTCGATTACTACAACCACAACCTCGACACCTCGCCGGAATTTTACGGCAACATCATCACCACCCGCACCTATCAGGAGCGTCTCGACACGCTGGATAAAGTGCGCGATGCGGGGATCAAAGTCTGCTCCGGCGGTATCGTGGGCTTAGGTGAAACCGTCACCGATCGCGCCGGTCTGCTGCTGCAACTGGCGAACCTGCCAACGCCGCCGGAAAGTGTGCCGATCAACATGCTGGTGAAAGTAAAAGGGACGCCGCTGGCCGATAATGACGACGTGGACGCCTTTGATTTTATCCGCACCATCGCCGTGGCGCGCATCATGATGCCGACCTCGTATGTGCGTCTCTCCGCCGGACGCGAGCAGATGAATGAGCAGACCCAGGCGATGTGTTTCATGGCCGGGGCGAACTCGATTTTCTACGGCTGCAAACTGCTGACCACGCCGAACCCGGAAGAGGACAAAGACGTGCAGCTGTTCCGTAAGCTCGGCCTTAATCCGCAGCAGACCGACGTGATGAACGGCGATAACGAGCAGCAGTATCAGCTTGAACAACAACTGCGTAACGCCGACACCGACCAGTATTACAACGCGGCGGCGGTATGAGCTGGCAGACGCGCATCGATACGGCGCTCGACAACCGTCGCGCGGCGCAGGCGCTGCGCACCCGGCGCGTAATGGAGCAGGGGGCCGGGCGCTGGCTGACGCACGACGGCGAGCGCTTTTGTAACTTCTCCTCCAATGATTACCTCGGCCTCAGCCAGCATCCGCAGGTGATCCGCGCCTGGCAGCAGGGGGCCGACCGCTACGGCGTTGGCAGCGGCGGCTCCGGGCACGTCAGCGGCTACACCGCAGCACATCAGGCGCTGGAAGCGGAACTTGCCGACTGGCTCGGCTACCCGCGCGCGCTGCTGTTTATTTCAGGATTCGCCGCCAACCAGGCGGTGATCGCCGCGCTGGCGGGTGACGATGACCGGCTGATCGCCGACAAGCTCAGCCACGCCTCGTTACTGGAAGCGGCGGTATTAAGCCCCGCACAACTGCGGCGTTACAGCCATAACAACGTCCCGCAGCTCACTGACCTGCTGGCGAAACCCTGCGCCGGACAACAACTTTTGATCACCGAAGGGGTGTTCAGCATGGATGGCGACAGCGCACCGCTGGCGGAGATTGCCGCCGCCGCGCAAGGCGCATCCGCCTGGCTGCTGGTGGATGACGCTCACGGCACCGGCGTGACCGGGCCGGAAGGACGCGGCAGCTGTCATGCCGCAGGCATCCGCCCGGAACTGCTGATCGTCACTTTCGGCAAAGGTTTTGGCGTCAGCGGCGCGGCCGTGCTGTGTAGCGAGGCGCTGGCGGACTATCTGGTGCAGTTCGCCCGCCATCTGATTTACAGCACCGCCATGCCGCCTGCCCAGGCCATCGCCATCAGCGCGTCGCTGGCGGTGATCCGTCAGGCCGACGGTGCTGCCCGACGGGAAAAACTCAGCGCGCTGATCGACCATTTTCGCCGTGGTGCGCAGGCGCTTAACGTCAAAATGACCGCCTCACAAAGCGCCATACAGCCGCTGATCGTCGGCGATAACGCCCGGGCGCTGGATCTGGCCGCGCGGCTGCGGCAGGCGGGTTGCTGGGTGACGGCGATCCGCCCGCCCACCGTACCGCCGGGCACCGCGCGTCTGCGGCTGACCCTGACGGCAGATCACGAACGCCAGGACATCGACTGTCTGCTGGAGGCGCTGCATGACGCCGGTGAATAAACCTGCGGTCGCCGCCGCCTTTGGCCGTGCCGCCCAGGGCTATGCCCGTCATGCGCAGTTACAGACGCAAAGCGCCGACCTGCTGCTGGCAATGACCGGTGAACGATCCATTGAGCGGGTACTGGACGCCGGTTGCGGACCGGGGGCGCTCAGCCGCTACTGGCGTGAGCAGGGCGCGAACGTTACCGCCCTCGATTTATCTGCGCCGATGCTCGATGAGGCCCGCCGCCAGCAGGCCGCGCATCACTATGTGCTGGCAGACATCGAAGCCATGCCTTTTGGCAGCGCGCAGTTTGATCTGGCGTGGAGCAATCTGGCGGTGCAGTGGTGCGACGATCTGCATCAGGCATTGAGCGAGCTGTATCGCGTGGTGCGTCCTGGTGGCGCGGTGGCTTTTACGACGCTGGCGGCAGGCTCTTTACCGGAGCTGAATCAGGCCTGGCAGGCGGTGGATCATCACCCGCACGCCAATCGTTTTTTACCGGCGCAGACGCTTACCGACACGGTGAGTCACTGGCGCGGTCGCAGCGGGATCGCACAGATTACGCTGGAGTTTGAGGATGCGCTCAGCGCCATGCGTTCGCTGAAGGGTATTGGGGCCACGCATCTGCATGCCGGGCGTCAGGCGCAGGCGCTGACCCGTGGACAGCTGCAACGGCTGCAGCTCGCCTGGCCACAACGCGCCGGGCGCTATCCGCTGACCTATTCACTTTTCTGGGGAGTTATTGAACGTGACTGAACGCTATTTTGTCACCGGGACGGATACCGAAGTGGGGAAAACCGTCGCCAGCTGCGCGCTGTTACAGGCGGCAGCCGCACGGGGAAAACGCACGGCTGGCTATAAACCGGTGGCCTCAGGCAGCGAGGTGACGCCGGACGGGCTGCGCAACAGCGATGCGCTGGCCCTGCAACGCCACGCCAGCCTGGTGCTGGACTATGAGGTGGTCAATCCCTACGTCTTTGCCGAGCCGACCTCACCGCATATCGTCAGCGCGGATCAGGGGATCCCGATTGATTTTGGCGTGATGTCAGCGGGGTTACGCGCGCTGGAAAACCAGGCGGACTGGATCCTGGTGGAAGGGGCAGGGGGCTGGTTCACGCCGCTGTCTGAACGCGACAGCTATGCAGACTGGGTGATACAGGAAGCGCTGCCGGTGATCCTGGTGGTCGGGGTCAAGCTCGGCTGCATTAACCACGCGCAGCTCACCGCGCTGGCGGTGCGTCAGGCGGGATTACGGCTGGCAGGCTGGATCGCCAATGACGTGCAGCCGCCGGGAAAACGTCATGCGGAGTACCTGGCGACGCTGCGACGCGTGCTGCCTGCGCCTTTCCTCGGGGAGATCCCCTGGCTGGCAGACGCGCCGCTGGAACGGCAAAACGGTCATTATCTTGATCTCAGCGAACTGCGTCCTGTGACATCCAGTGGGAAATAAGCTGGTCATCGAGCTGATGCACATGCCCCTGCGCCACGTTACGTCCCCGGTGCAGCAGGCAGAACCGGTCGGCCACGCGGCGGATAAACGACAGATGCTGCTCCGCCAGCAGGATGGTCATGCCGAGATCCTGATTCAGCCGCACCAGTAAATTACCAAGCTTATGGATGAACGCCTGGCCCGATCCCCGCGTCGGTTCATCGAGGATCAGCAGGCGCGGCTGCGTGACCAGCGCACGGGCCAGCGCCAGCTGATACTGGTTATCCTCTGACAGGCCCGCCCCCTTGATCTGGCGCAGCGCGTACAGCTCCGGAAACAGATCGTAGATCGCCGGGGTGACCGCGCAGCCCGGTTCGCCCGCCGCCAGCATCGCAATATGTAAATTTTCTTCTACCGTCAACTGGGAGAAGATCCGTCGGTCCTGCGGCACATAGCCAATCCCCATTGCCGTGCGATGTGCTGCTGTCACCTGTAACAGATCGAGCGGTGGCGCGCTTGCATCCTGCCAGACGATGCTGCCGCTCTCGACAGGCAGATTGCCGGTAATGCAGTTCACCAGCGTGGTCTTGCCCATCCCCTGTAAACCTATCACCGTGGTACAGGTGCCAGGCACTAAATCTAAATCGACATTCCATAACGTATGCTGATCGCCGTAATACTGATTGACCGCGCGTAGACGTAACATCGGGCTTCTCCTGTTCTCATGGCTGTCGGTAACAGCGCTGTAAACGAGATGTTGCAAAAGACTTGCCACCTCCAACGAATGTCGTATTTTTCAGAGCAGGATGAAGAAACAGGGAACAAATCGTCACCGGCAGCGGATGCCGCAGAAAATCCTGCACGCTGGCAGTGCGCACAAGGCAAAAAGGGTGCAGCAGCGGAACGGTTTTTAAGCAGGATCGCCCTGCTTTGACCCGATGGCGGCTTATCTTCCACGCAAAATTTAGTGATAAAAATTTTTTGTCATTGCCGCCTGGGTCAAAACCGGGAATTTGCTGAGCGGCAGGGGATATGGCCTGGCGGGAGTTATCCACTATTCCTGTGGATAACCATGTGCATTAGAGTTAGAAAACACGTGAGAAGCGAGAGTTCATGCGGCCTGGACATGAATTGATGCGAAAGGCGGCTTTTCAGTATATTGCTTTAATATCAATAACTTGCATAAAAGCAATGCCTGTAAAAAAAGTGTCACTGACTGCCACAAAACTTTCATGACATCTCTTGACAAATGTTAAATCAGAAATCTTTTTGGGGATAACCTGTATCGCGCAGCGTTTTATCCCGTAAGCAGGATAATGTGCCATCCGCCCTGGACCTACTGTCACCCTTACGTCGCCACAACGTAGCGCGTTACTGTTTTTTCATCCAGTATTTTTTATTGGCAAAAATCGCCGTCGCGAGTAAAATTACTCACCTGCCCGCTCATTCCTCCATCAGGTAGCCGTTCATGAGTAAACCGTTCAAACTGAATTCTGCGTTTAAACCTTCTGGCGATCAGCCAGAGGCCATCCGCCGCCTGAAAGAAGGGCTGGAAGACGGACTGGCGCACCAAACCTTGCTGGGGGTAACCGGTTCAGGGAAAACGTTCACCGTGGCGAATGTGATTGCCGATCTCCAGCGTCCGACCATGGTGCTGGCACCCAACAAAACCCTGGCGGCCCAGCTGTATGGCGAGATGAAAGAGTTCTTCCCGGATAACGCGGTAGAGTATTTTGTGTCGTACTACGACTACTACCAGCCGGAAGCCTACGTGCCCAGTTCTGACACCTTTATCGAAAAAGATTCGTCGGTGAACGAGCACATCGAACAGATGCGTCTGTCCGCGACCAAAGCGCTGCTGGAGCGCCGCGATGTGATCGTGGTGGCCTCCGTGTCGGCGATCTACGGTCTGGGCGACCCCGATCTGTACCTGAAAATGATGCTGCACCTCACCACTGGCATGATCATCGATCAGCGCGCTATCGTGCGCCGCCTGGCGGAGTTGCAGTACACCCGTAACGATCAGGCGTTCCAGCGCGGCACCTTCCGCGTGCGCGGCGAAGTCATCGATATTTTCCCGGCGGAATCTGACGATATGGCGCTGCGCGTTGAGCTGTTCGACGAAGAAGTCGAGCGTTTGTCGCTGTTTGATCCGCTGACCGGGCATGTGGAATCGTCCATCCAGCGCTTTACCGTCTACCCGAAAACGCACTACGTGACGCCCCGCGAGCGTATCGTGCAGGCCATGGAAGAGATCAAAGTCGACCTCGCCGAACGCCGCAAAACGCTGCTGGCAAATAACAAACTGCTGGAAGAGCAGCGCCTGACGCAACGTACGCAGTTCGACCTCGAAATGATGAACGAACTGGGTTACTGCTCCGGGGTGGAAAACTATTCCCGCTACCTCTCCGGGCGCGGGCCGGGGGAAGCGCCGCCAACGCTGTTCGACTACCTGCCTGCAGATGGCCTGCTGGTGGTGGACGAATCCCACGTGACCATTCCGCAGATTGGCGGCATGTACCGTGGCGACCGCGCGCGTAAAGAGACGCTGGTGGAATATGGCTTCCGTTTGCCCTCGGCGCTGGATAACCGTCCGATGAAGTTTGAAGAGTTCGAAGCGCTGGCACCGCAGACCATTTACGTGTCCGCAACGCCTGGCCCTTACGAGCTGGAAAAATCCGGCGACGATATTGTCGATCAGGTGGTGCGTCCGACCGGCCTGCTGGATCCGATTATCGAAGTGCGCCCGGTGGGCACCCAGGTGGACGATCTGCTTTCTGAGATCCGTAAGCGTGTCGCCATCAACGAGCGTGTACTGGTCACTACGCTCACCAAGCGAATGGCCGAGGATTTAACCGAATATCTCGAAGAACACGGCGAGAAGGTGCGCTATCTGCACTCCGACATCGATACCGTGGAGCGTATGGAGATCATCCGCGACCTGCGTCTTGGTGAGTTTGACGTGCTGGTCGGGATCAACCTGTTGCGTGAGGGGCTGGATATGCCGGAGGTGTCGCTGGTGGCGATCCTTGATGCCGACAAAGAAGGCTTCCTGCGTTCTGAACGCTCGCTGATCCAGACCATTGGGCGTGCGGCGCGTAACGTTAACGGGAAAGCCATTCTTTACGGCGATCGCATCACCGCGTCGATGGCGAAAGCCATCAGCGAAACCGAACGTCGCCGTGAGAAACAGCACCAGTACAACATCGAGCACGGCATTACGCCGCAGGGGCTGAACAAGAAAGTGGTCGATATTCTGGCGCTGGGCGAGAACATCGCGAAAACCAAAGCCAAAGGCCGCGGCAAATCCCGTTCACCGGTGGTGGAAGAGAGCCTGGAACGTCTGCTGACGCCAAAAGCGATGCAGCAGAAAATCCACGAACTGGAAGCGCAAATGATGCAGCACGCGCAAAACCTCGAGTTCGAAGAAGCCGCTGCCGTACGCGACCAGCTTCACCAGCTGCGCGAGTTGTTTATCGCGGCGTCCTGATGCCTGCCGCGCTATGCCGATATGGTATAGCGCGGTTTGTTTATTGCGCGTTAGCATATGCAAGGCATATACTCCTCAGCAGAGCTTGTCCCTGTTCAATAAGGAGTAGAAACATGCGAACAGTATCGATATTTAAGAACGGTAATAACCGTGCCATTCGTTTGCCCCGCGATCTGGATTTTGACGGCGTGAACGAGCTGGAAATTATCAGGGAAGGCGACACCATCATCCTGCGACCAGTTAAACCCTCATGGGGTTCTTTTGTGCAGGAAGAAAAAGCCGACAAGGATTTCATGCAGGAGCGTGAAGAGATCGTCAGCGATGAGGGACGTTTCAAGCTATGAGTAAGACCTACATGCTGGATACCAATATTTGCTCGTTTATCATGCGCGAGCAGCCTGAGTCGGTATTAAAACGTCTCGAGCAGGCGGTGATGCGCCGTAATCGTATCGTGGTATCCGCGATTACCTACGCAGAAATGCAGTTTAGTGCCATCGGCAAAAAAGCCTCTCCACGGCACGGGCAACTGGTGCAGGCGTTCTGCGCTCGTCTGGACGCCATCCTGCCCTGGGATCGTGCTGCCGTTGATGCCACCACCAGGATCAAGGCTGCGCTGGCAGCGGCGGGTACGCCAGTTGGCGCTAACGATGCCGCCATCGCCGGGCATGCTATCGCCGCTAATGTCATTCTGGTCACTAATAATACCCGTGAATTTGCGCGGGTGCCGGGACTGATCCTGGAAGACTGGGCAGAATAATAGCGCTACGTGATATTATTTACCGCTCTTATTAATCCCATTAATTAACCCCAACCCCTGTTTTTATTGGCTGTGATCTGAATAACGTCGATCTTTGCATTTATGCCTTCTTATGAAAATTGATGGCAAAATAAACCGATTCTTTTCTGCGCTTTTTTATTAAGCTGGTTTTTATTATTCCCACGTAAAACCAGGAAAAGACAATGGAATCGATACGCTGTCTGTTTAAAGAGAATGACTATGCCATGGATGATGTTATTACCTGTTCAGGTATTAATGAGGAACATCATAAAAATTATGGCGCGGTCAGCCCGCCGCTGGTGAAAACCAGTTTATTCGTGCAGCAGAATTATCAGCGCTATTGCGATGATATGCAGCATGAAGCTGAACGTTATATTTATTCCCGTGGGCTGAATCCCACCACGGAATTGCTGGAAAATAAACTCGCGGCCCTTGAACGGGGAGAAGCCTGCAAAGCCTTTGCTTCGGGCATGGGGGCGATTGCCGCCACCCTGTTGGCTTTTTTGCGCAGCGGGGATCACGTCATCTTCACCAATAACGTTTACGGCCCGACGCTGACGTTAGTCAGGCAGATGCAGGCGCGATTTAACATTACGTTTGACGTGGTGCTGAGCGGCGAGCCTGGGGACATCGCGGCAAAAATTCGCCCCAATACACGAATGATCTATACCGAATCCCCTGGCACCATGACCATGCGGGTGGTGGATCTGCGTGCCATCGCCCGGCTGGCAAAAACGCACGGTATTATCACCGTGATCGACAATACCTGGGCTACGCCGCTGTTCCAGAAACCCTTGACGCTCGGCTTCGACCTGTCGGTGCACTCCTGCACCAAGTATATCGGCGGTCACAGCGACTTAACCGCCGGCGCGGTGGTGGGCCGTCATGAGCATATCGATGCGATCCGTGATTTCTCTCATCAACTGCTCGGCGCGGTACTGGCACCGGACAGCGCCTGGCTGGTGATCCGTGGCCTGCGCACATTGCCCCTGCGCATGAAGCAGCATCAGGAAAACACCCTGGTGGTGCTGGCCTGGCTGCAACAGTGCGAGGCGGTGGAAAAACTCTGTCACCCGGCGGTGGCAGATGTCCGCAGCCGGGAATTAATCGCGGCGCAAATGTACGGCGTCTCCGGCTTATTGAGTTTTGAATTACGTAACGGCAGTTTTCAGAAAGTAAAAACCTTTATTGATAGCTGCAAAATCTTTAAGCCTGGCTGCAGCTGGGGCGGTTACGAGAGCCTGATTATTTCCCCTAATCGCGGTTATAACGAAGCGGATATTGCCCGCGACGGCATGGCGGCAGGATTAATTCGCCTCTCTGTCGGCCAGGAAAATCCGCAATTATTGATCGCAGATTTAAATCGCGCTTTTAATGCCGTCAGACACGGCTAAATATACAGGAAAGAGTATGGACGCTAACAGGGAACCGGGCTTTACCGCTGCGATGCTGTTATTCGCGGTGGTCTTTATGGTGTTTTTTATGGGGATCGGTGTTTTAAATTATCCGGTCGAATTTATTCTTATTGTCATCACGATTATTACCGGCTTTTTTGCCCGTTATTATGGGGCGGGCTGGCAAAACATGATGCAGACGTTTATCGGCAAAATTAAAGATGCCGTGCCGGCAATGCTGATCCTGCTCACCATTGGTATGCTCATCGGCTGCTGGATGGTCAGCGGGACTATCCCGCTGATGGTCTATTACGGGCTGGAAATTATTAATCCGGCCTATCTTTATCTGACGGCATTTCTGGTTACGGTGTGCATTTCGACCTTTACCGGTACGTCGTGGGGATCGGCGGGCACCATTGGCGTGGCGTGGCGCTGGTGGCTGTGGCGGCCGCCATGAACGTTTCGCTGCCGATAACTGCCGGGGCGGTGATCTCCGGGGCTTACTTTGGCGACAAGCTCTCTCCGCTGTCCGACACCACCAACATGGCGGCGCTGGCGGCAGGGGCAGAGCTGTACCAGAGCATTCGCCACATGATGTACACCTCGGTCCCGGCGTTTTTGTTCGCCTGCATCGGCTTCTGGATCGCCGGTTGGGATTTGCAGGCGGCACAGGCGCTGCACCTGGACACCATTTCGGTGATGAAAAATGCCCTCGACCTGTTGTTCTGGCTGAATCCGCTGCTGATGGTGCCGGCGCTGCTGGTGTTTGTCGGCGCGATGCGTAAATGGGATACCGTTATTGTACTGGTCGCCTCGTCTTTCATGGCGCTGGGCATTGCCGCTGTTACGCAGCCTTTTGCGCTGGCGGATCTGGTGAAAGCGGCGATTAACGGCTTTAACACCAGCATGATCCCGGACTTCACCACGGTGGCGATGAACGAGGCGACCAGCAAAAACATCAATACGCTGCTTAACCGGGGCGGGATGTATTCGATGGTCAGCCCGATTGTGGTGATGCTGTACGCCTTTTTGTTTGCTTCGGCGCTGGAGGTGTCCGGCGGGCTTAACGTTATTTTGCAGCGGCTGGTGAAAAAACTGACCTCGGTGACCAGCACCGTGCTGGCAACCATGCTCACCAGCTCGCTGCTGGTGGCCTGTACCGGCAATGCGGTGATCAGCTTTTTCCTCGTCAAAAATATGTACGATCCCTGCTTTAAAACCAAAAAACTGCATATGGTGAACATGTCGCGCGCCATGGAGTCCGGCGCCACGCTGCTGGAGGGACTGTTTCCGTGGACCATCTCCGGGATGTTTATGGCGAAAACCCTCGGCGTGGCGACGCTCGAGTATGCGCCCTGGGTGCTGTTTAACCTGAGCTGCTTTGTGATGGCGGTGCTGTATGCCGTGCTGGCGCGTTGGTCCGGATTCGGAACACGTTACGAAACGGGAAATGAGAAGGGTGTCACATCGTAGCGCGCTTTTTTATGCGGCTTAATGCAGTCTTAATCTGGTAAGGCGACACTGTACGGATGTTAATGAGGACAGTGTCATGCAAAAAATAACCCCCGTACAACGACTCGCGCTGGCGATCACGGTGATGATGATCGCCAGCTTCCTGCATACCTGGTTTACCGTTTGACGGTTGCGCCCTCGGCGCTGCTGTCCGGAAATCGTACCCATGCGCGTAGCCCCGGTCCGGGGTTACGATTATGTAAAAACAGCTCCCCGTCGTGTAATTGTGCGATGCGGCTGACGATGCTCAGCCCGAGTCCCATGCCGCCGTAACGGCTGTCCATACGCACAAAGGCTTTGCTGAGCTCATGGCTGGACGCTTCGTCAATGCCAGGACCTTCATCTTCCACCGCCAGCACTGGCGCGTTTTCATTGCTGACCGTAATGGTGATAGTGGCCCGCTCAGGACTGTAACGATGAGCGTTTTCCACCAGATTTCTCAACAGCACGCGCAGCTGCGGGGCATCACCGCTGACCGCAATATCATTGACCTGTTCAGGCCATACCAGTCTCTGCTGGCGTGTACTGAGCATGGTGAGTAATTCGTCCTGTAACGGCAGGATCACATCGCGGATCAGCATCACCTGCTGATAACTTCCCGCCGAAAAGGACTGCGCCACGCGCGCCAGTTGCAGCAACTGCGAGACACTTTCCGTCATCTGTTCAAGACGCAGGATCAAATGGCTGACGTCAATGGCATGGCTTTTTGACAACAGTTCAAGGTGCAGCCGTAGCCCGGCCAGCGGCGTGCGCAGCTCGTGGGCCACATCCGCGGTGAACAGTCGTTCCCGATCGAGGGTGACGGTCAGGCGGGCCACCAGCTGGTTGATCGCTGTGGTCACCGCCTCCACTTCCGGCACCGGGTTTTCCAGCGCGATGGGTTGCAGGTTATCCGGCGTGCGGATCTCCAGTTCATGCTGCAAATCCTTTAGCGGTCGGGTAATGCGTTTGATGGCCTGCATGCACAGCAGCAGGGCAAGGCCGATAATGATGAGGCTTGGGATCAGCAGGCTGGCGACCGCTTCGTGCACTTCATGTTTAATGTTGCTGTGATTGTTGGCTTTATGGATCTCGCTTTCCACAATCAGCTGGATCTGCTCTTTGCTTTCATGCCACAGCCAGAACACGCTCACCAGCTGGCAGACCACCAGAATAGTGCCGATGGTCAGTAGCAAACGACGCCGTAGCGTCCAGTGACGAAAATTCATGCTTTACTGCTCTCCCTGCGTTTTCACCAGCAAATAACCGAAGCCCCGCACCGTGCGGATGCGATCTTTACCCACTTTGTCGCGCAGATTATGAATATGCACTTCCAGCGTATTGGTCGCCGGTTCGTTATCCCAGCTGTAAATATCGTTGTAGAGGATTTCCCGGTGCACCGGGTTGCCTGCTTTGAGCATCAGCCGCGAGAGCAGGGCATACTCTTTGGGGGTCAGGTCCAGCAGCTGGCCCGCCAGTTTTGCCTGACGATTATTCACATTAAGTTGCAGATCGCCCACCGTCAGTTCACTGTCACCCTCATTATGTTTACGGCGCAGCAGCGCGCGAATACGGGCGTTCAGCTCCTCCAGCGCGAAGGGTTTTATCAGATAGTCGTCAGCGCCGGCGTCCAGCCCCGACACGCGATCCTCAACGGTATCGCGCGCGGTCAGGATCAGCACCGGCAGCGCGCACTTCTCGCGGCGCAGTCGCTGTAAAAAATGCACACCGTCTTCATCGGGTAATCCCAAATCCAGCACGATCAGGCTGTAATGGCTGACTGCCAGGCACTGCGCGGCTTCACGCGCGGTCGCCACGCCATCGCAGGCATAGCCTTCCGCCTGCATCGCCAGCAGCAGCCCTTGTAACAGCAGCGTATCATCTTCGACCACTAAGATTTTCATCAGTATTACCCTCTGCACGGCGCGAGAATATCATCTGCCGCATGATACTCGCTGGTTTGTACACCCACTAACCCTAACATCGTTGAGAACAGATTATCCTGGGAAAAATCTTCCGTAGCGGCACGTTTTTTCAGGCAACGATAATCCACCGCATGGCGTGTCTGATATTGCCGGGAAAGCCAGATCAGCATCGGAATATGCTTCTGCGCATCCGGTGCGATGGAATACGGCAGACCGTGCAGATAAACGCCATTTTCACCTAAGGATTCGCCATGATCGGAGAGATACACCAGGCTGGTGATAACGTTATCCGGCTGCGCCTGTAATAATTTAATCGCCTTATCGACAATATAATCCACGTACAGCACCGTATTGTCATAGGTATTCACCAGTTGCTCGCGGGAACAGGTCTGAATTTCATTGGTGTCGCAGGTTGGAGTGAATTTCCGGAACTGCGGCGGATAACGGTTATAGTAGGTCGGGCCGTGGCTGCCGATGGTATGTAATACGATCAGCCCATCCTCAGGGACGCTGTTGATATATTTTTGCAGGTCATGGAACAGGATGTCATCCTGGCATTCACCTTTGATGCAGTAATCTGCCAGATCCAGTTTTGTCATATCCTGATGCGGCACACGATCGCAGGCACCTTTACAGCCGCCGTCATTTTCATTCCACAGCACCGAAATACCTGCGCGCTGCACAATATCCAGCAAGCCTTCGCGATGATGGGCGAGCTGTTCGTCATAATTTTTGCGCGGCATCCCGGAGAACATGCAGGGCACCGAAATGGCGGTGGCCGTTCCGCAGGAGGTGGTTTTAGGGAAATACACCACGTCGTCTTTTGACAGCAGGGGATTAGTGTCACGGTCATAGCCTGACAGGCCAAAGTTATCCCCGCGTGAGGTTTCGCCGACAATCAAAATAGTCAGGTGTTTATTTGGCGGCGTATGCATCGCCGGATCGCGTTTTGCATCCTCGCCCAGTTTAACCAGCGGCAGGTTATCCATGCGGTGGTGGATATTATATGACCAGAGCGCGCTGATACTGTTTGAAGGGCCGAGGGATTTTATCAGCTCTTTATTGTTACGAAACACGGATGCGTAGTCTTTATAAAAGAAAGCGGCGATCAGCACTAAAAGGACGATGGAAGCGCCGATATTCAGGCACCGTACTACCAGGCTATTAACCCGCGCAGGGCTTTTTTTGAATTTAACCACAAACGCGAAAATCGCCATGGCGATACCGCTCAGGCCAATAGTCAGCAACAGTTGCGGCGTCATCAGCGCAAAGCTCTCCGCGGGCGTCGTATCGAGCATATTGGCAATCATTGAACGGTCAATAATAATGCCGTAAGTCCAGATAAAATATTGCGTGGCGGCGCTGAGTAAAATAAAGATGACCACCACCACGCGCTCCAGCCATAAAAAGGAGGCCAGCGTCGCGAGAATATTAATGACGCTGAATGCCACCAGCGGCATCGATAAAAAGACCGCCAGAGTGTAAGCCGAATTTACGGGCAGGAGCACCCACACCTGACGGTAAAAAATCAGGTTCAGGAAAACGGCAATATAAACGGAAAACAGCAGCAGAAAAGTCAGGCGACTCATTTCGGGTCTGCGAAGCGGAATACGGCTCATAGTGAACGTCCTGGGAGAATATACCCGGCATATTCACGGAGAAGGGTTAAGCCAACCTTAAGAAGTTAAGAAAGAGATGAATAAAATGTTTCCCCCTCGTAACAAACGAGGGGGAAAAGTTCAGCCGAGGCTCTGCACCGCGCGCTCCAGCGCCGCGCGCAGCAGGCGGCGGTCGTGGCGATAGGGCACATCACTTGCTTCCAGCACGTCCTGGATAACAATACGATCCGTCACCGATGAGACCTCCACCGTCGGGCCAACCACCACCGCGTCAATAATGCGCTTGCCGACGTACTGCTCCATCAGCGCCAGCTTGTCGTTCAGACTGAGGCTGGCGGCGGCGACGCTCAGTTCTTTGCCGAGATTACCGATATACACCACGGGCGCAGGCGTGCGGCGCAGCGCCTGCGCCAGATTGTCGAGCAGCAGCAGCGGCAGCAGGCTGGTGTAAAAACTCCCCGGCCCAATCAAAATCAGATCCGCTTCGGCAATGGCCTGTACCGCCTCGCGGGTGGCCTGAGCACTGGGAAACAGCATTAATTCCTGCACCGGCTGGGTCAGCTGGTCGATATTCACTTCGCCGTATACCGCGTGCCCCTCGCTGTCGAGCGCCATCAGATCCAGCGGCTGCTCTGACATGGGGATCAGGAAGGCGTCCACTTTTAGCAGGTTGCGGATCAGATTGATCGCTTCCAGCGGCCGCACGCTGAGGTGATCCAGCGCTTTGAGCATCAGGTTGCCGAGGTTATGCCCCGCCAGCTCACCGTTACCGTTAAAGCGGTATTCGAACATCGCTGAGGCGACGCTCTGCTCGGTGATCAACTGGTTGAGACAGTTACGCATATCTCCCCAGGCGATACCGCCTTCGGAGCGACGAATGCGTCCGGTCGAGCCGCCATTATCGGTGGTGGTCACGATGCCGGTTAAACGGGAGCCGAGCGAGGAGAGGGAAGACATCACCCGTCCCAGTCCGTGCCCGCCGCCAAGGGCGACAACCCTGTCGAGATCCGCAAGAGTTCGATTGCGCATAGTCAGTCCTTAAGTCGAAAAAATAACGTTACGTTACCCGGTGTACCCCTTTATGACGATGCCACGTCGGGGGGAAAATGACACATATCAATGCAAGCCTGGGATTATCGCGTAGTCTGTAGTGAAAATGCACGATTATGTCGCTATGTAGTTAATTATATAGCGCTATGCAAGGATGGCGGAACAGGACGTATCGCGATATTATCGCCTGAGCTTGCTAATCACACACACTCTAGCCTCTGTGCCTACGTCTTACTGATATGGTGCTTTGGCCGTGGCAAATAGCCACCAGGGTGCAGGAAGAAATGACTGCACCTCCCGAATCTGGAAAGGTGTACATGGCCTCACAACTTACCGATGCATTCGCGCGTAAGTTTTTTTACCTGCGTTTGTCGATTACCGACGTGTGCAATTTTCGTTGCACCTATTGCCTGCCCGATGGCTACAAGCCGGGCGGCGTCACCAACAAAAGCTTTCTCAGCGTCGATGAAATTCGCCGCGTCACCCGGACCTTTGCCGCGCTGGGCACGGAAAAAGTGCGTCTGACCGGCGGCGAACCCTCCCTGCGCCGGGATTTCACCGACATCATCGCAGCGGTACATGAAAACGCCGCTATCCGTCAGATTGCCGTCACCACTAACGGCTATCGCATGGCGCGTGACGTGCAGAACTGGCGCGATGCCGGGCTGACGGCGATCAACGTCAGCGTCGACAGCCTTGATGCCCGCCAGTTTCACGCCATTACCGGCCAGGATAAATTCCGCCAGGTGATGGAGGGCATCGACGCCGCTTTCGCCGCAGGCTTCGAGAAAGTCAAAGTCAACACCGTCCTGATGCGCGATGTGAATCATCACCAGCTGGATACGTTTCTGGCGTGGATCCAGCCGCGTCCCATTCAACTGCGCTTTATCGAACTGATGGAAACTGGCGAGGGCAGCGAGCTGTTCCGCAAACACCACCTTTCCGGCATGGTGCTGCGCGATGAACTGCTGCGTCGCGGCTGGATCCAGAAGCTCCGCCAGCGCAGCGACGGCCCGGCGCAAGTATTCTGTCACCCGGATTATGAAGGCGAAATCGGCCTCATCATGCCGTATGAGAAAGATTTCTGTGCCACCTGCAACCGCCTGCGCGTCTCGTCCGTCGGCAAGCTTCACCTGTGCCTGTTTGGGGATGGTGGCGTCAGCCTGCGGGATCTGCTCGCAGATGACAGCCAGCAGGCGGCGCTGGAAGCGCGTATATCAGAAGCGCTGACGCATAAAAAACAGACCCATTTCCTGCATCAGGGCAATACCGGTATTACGCAAAATCTGTCGTACATCGGCGGGTAACACCGAATAAGGAGATTTCTCATGAGTCAGGTCAGTGCAGACTTTATCCCGACCCGTATCGCTATTTTAACCGTCACCAGCCGTCGCACCGAAGAGGATGATACCTCCGGCCACTATCTGCGCGATGCCGCGCAGGAAGTGGGGCATCACATCGTTGATAAAGCGATTGTCAAAGAGAACCGCTACGCCATTCGCGCGCAGGTTTCCGTGTGGATCGCCGCAGACGATGTGCAGGTGGTGCTGATCACCGGCGGTACCGGGCTGACCGATGGCGATCAGGCTCCTGAAGCGCTGCTGCCGCTGTTCGACCGCGAAGTGGAAGGCTTCGGGGAAGTGTTCCGTATGCTCTCTTTTGAAGAGATTGGCACCTCGACGCTGCAATCCCGTGCTATCGCAGGCATCGCCAATAAAACGCTGATTTTCGCCATGCCCGGCTCGACAAAAGCCTGCCGCACCGCGTGGGAAAATATCATTGCCCCGCAGCTCGACGCCCGCACCCGGCCGTGTAATTTTCACCCTCATTTAAAGAAATAAACCATGTCTCAGTTAACCCACATTAACGCCGCAGGCGAAGCGCATATGGTGGATGTGTCAGGCAAAGCCGAAACCGTGCGTGAAGCGCGCGCCGAAGCCTTTGTCACCATGCGCCCGGAAACGTTACAGATGATCATCGACGGCAGCCATCACAAAGGCGATGTGTTTGCCACCGCCCGCATCGCGGGGATCCAGGCCGCCAAACGTACATGGGATCTGATCCCGCTGTGCCACCCGCTGATGCTTAGCAAAGTGGAAGTGAATCTGCGCGCCGAACCTGAACATCACCGCGTGCGCATTGAATCTCTCTGCCGGCTGACCGGGAAAACCGGCGTCGAAATGGAAGCGCTGACCGCGGCCTCCGTGGCGGCGCTGACCATTTACGACATGTGCAAAGCCGTGCAGAAAGATATGGTCATTGGCCCGCTGCGCCTGCTGGCGAAAAGCGGCGGTAAATCTGGGGATTTCAGGGTGGCAAGCGATGATTAAGGTGCTGTTTTTTGCGCAGGTGCGCGAACTGGTGGCCTGCGACGGGCTGGAGGTTGACGCCGCGTTCGAGAACGTGGAGCATCTGCGCGCGGCGCTGGCGGCGAAAAGCGATCGCTGGGCGCTGGCGCTGGAATCCGGCAAGCTGCTGGCGGCGGTCAATCAGACGCTGGTGGCCTTTGATCATCCGCTGCGCGACGGCGACGAAGTGGCTTTCTTCCCGCCGGTAACCGGAGGATAAACCGATGGAAAATACCCGCATCCGCGTCGGTCATGACAATTTCAGCGTCGGCGACGAATACCAGTGGCTGGCTGCCTGCGATGAGGACGGCGCGGTCGTCACCTTCACCGGCAAAGTGCGTAACCACAATCTGGGCGACAGCGTCAGCGCGCTGACCCTCGAACACTATCCCGGCATGACCGAGAAAGCCCTCGCGGAGATCGTCAGTGACGCCCGCGCGCGCTGGCCGCTGCAACGGGTTTCCGTCATTCATCGCATCGGGGAATTATGGCCCGGCGACGAAATCGTTTTTGTCGGCGTCACCGGCGCGCACCGTAGCTCTGCCTTTGAAGCGGCACAGTTTATTATGGATTATCTGAAAACCCGCGCGCCGTTCTGGAAGCGTGAAGCCACGCCGGAAGGCAGCCGCTGGGTGGATGCACGGGACAGCGATAAGCAGGCGGCCGACCGCTGGTGAGCCGCTTTCGCAGGGATGTGTTACCCTTATATTCTCTTCACTTAATCAGGAGTTAATCATGGACAGATACCCACGAAGCGGCTCGATTGTCGAGGCGCGCGGCGGTCTGCAAACCTATATGGCACAGGTGTATGGCTGGATGACCTGCGGTCTGCTGTTGACCGCCTTTATCGCCTGGTATTCCGCGAATACCCCGGCGGTAATGATGTTTGTCTTCTCCAGCAAAATCACCTTCTTCGGACTGGTGATCGCGCAACTGGCGCTGGTGTTTGTACTTTCCGGCATGGTGCATCGTCTGAGTGCCGGGATGGCCACCACGCTGTTTATGCTCTATTCGGCGCTGACCGGGCTGACCATTTCCAGTATTTTCCTCGTCTACACTTACTCCTCTATCGCCAGTACCTTTGTGGTGGCCGGCGGGATGTTTGGTGCGATGAGCCTCTACGGTTACACCACGAAGCGCGATTTAAGTGGCTTCGGTAATATGCTGTTTATGGCGCTGATTGGGATCGTGCTGGCTTCGCTCGTCAACTTCTGGCTGAAAAGCGAAGCGCTGATGTGGGCAGTGACCTATATCGGGGTGATTGTGTTTGTGGGGCTGACGGCCTATGACACGCAGAAACTGAAAAATATCGGCGAGAATATCGACACCCGCGACAGCACTAACCTGCGTCGTTATTCGATCCTCGGTGCGCTGACACTGTATCTGGACTTTATAAACCTGTTCCTGATGCTGTTGCGCATTTTCGGCAACCGCCGCTGATAATAACAGTGCCGGGCGGCACGTTGTTTGCCCGGCCTACAGAGCGCGTAGGCCCGGTAAGCGCAGCGCCACCCGGCACTAAATCGCTTACTTCGCCATCGCCTTCTCGTTTTTCGCACGCAACTTCTTCGCCCGACCTTCCAGCAGCAGATAAGACACCAGCGCCAGCAGCAGCGGAATAAAGTAATACAGCATACGGTAAGCGAGCAGGGCGGCGATAATAGCCCCTTTTGTCGTATGTTCCCCCGCCAGCAGCGCAATAAACACCGCTTCCAGCACGCCGATACCCGCCGGGATATGCACGATCACCCCGGCGATGCTGCTCACCAGCAGCACCCCCAGCACGAAGAAATAGTTCACTTCCTGGCCCAGCAACAGCCAGATGATGGCCCCCATCGCCATCCAGTTAGCGCTGGAGATCGCCATCTGTGCCAGCGCAAACTTCCAGGAGGGCAGCACCAGCTTCTGCCCTTTAATGGTGGCATGACGACGTTTGGCAAAAGCGCAGAACCACATATACACCGCGATAAACGCCAGCAGCACGATGCCGGCAATGCGCAGCGTCCCTTCGTCGATATACCAGTGCGCCGGCAGCTCCACCACGCCGAAGGTAAAGATAATGCCGCCCAGCAGGATATAGCCCAGCCAGTTAGTGGTGATACTCAGTGAGAAAATACGGGTGATAGTGCTGCCCGGCAGCCCCAGCCGGGAATAGAGCCGGTAGCGCATACCAATGCCGCCGACCCAGGTGCTTAACGTCAGGTTAAAGGCATAGCAGATAAACGACACCAGCATCACCTGCCGCGCTGCCAGCTTATGCCCGCAGTAGGTGCGCGCCAGCAGATCGTAACAGCCGTACAGCAGATAGCTCACTACCACCAGCCCCAGCGCAATCAGCAACGTGCTGCGGTTATAGTTGCGGATCACCTCCCAGACATCTTCCCAGTTCACCGTGCGGGCATACACCACCAGCAGGACCGCCATGGCGATAAAAAACACCCATGTGAGGATTTTTTTGGCAATGCGCCACTTCGGATGCGATTTTGCCATCAGGGTTTTACCTCAGAGTTTTCGGGAGTGACGCGATCCTGCGTTTCGATTTCCGGTTGTACCGGCGCAGGCACCTGCGCCAGCCGTGGCGTATGGGCTGGTAACCAGCCTACCAGTGCCGGGAATTTACGCAGGAAGTGGAACACCACCACGTTAATGGCCAGATTCCACCAGGTGCGTTTCGGTGCCATGGTTTCATCCACGCGCTGACAGTCATTGGCGATAATCGCGTGAAGATTTTCGCGCAGCGTCTGGTTGAACTCGCGGTCATGAATGATCAGATTCGCTTCCAGATTCAGCGACAGGCTGAGCGGATCGAGGTTGCTGGAGCCAACGGTGGCCCAGTGGTCGTCCATCAGCGCCACTTTGCCGTGCAGCGGTCGACGACGGTACTCGTACACCTGCACACCGCCTTTCAGCAGGTAGTTGTACAGCAGTTCCGCGCCCACTTTCACTATCGGCATATCCGGTTCACCCTGCACGATCAGCTTCACCCGCACGCCGCGCCGGGCCGCATTGCGCATGGCGTGCAGCAGACGGTAGCCAGGGAAGAAATAGGCGTTGGCGATAATCACTTCGCGTTTGGCATTAGCGAGCATCTTCAGATAGTGCCGCTCAATGTCGTCCCGGTGATCGTCGTTATCGCGCCAGACAAACAGCGCCTGCGCTTCGCCTGGCGTGCGGTTTTCTTCCGCCAGATGACGACGACGCTGCCGCCACCAGCGGCGGGTTTGTGCGTTCTGCGGCAGGTTTTCCAGCTCAAATTGCAGAATATCCAGCACCACCGGGCCTTCCACCCGCACCGCATAATCTTGTTTGGCTTCCGGCCCGTAATCGGACATATGCTCGGCGGAGTAGTTAATGCCGCCAACAAAGGCGATGGTATTGTCGATCACCACAATCTTGCGATGCATACGGCGGAATACATTGGTGCGCATCCCCATCAGCGGTGGACGCGGATCGTAATAGCGGAACACTACGCCCGCCGAGGTGAGCTGACTGACAAATTCATCGCTCAGATCCGGTGAGCCGTAGCCGTCCAGTAACACTTCCACATCCACGCCGCGCTGCGCCGCACGCAGGATCACCGCATGCAACTGCTTGCCGACGTCATCTTCAAACCAGATAAAGGTTTCAAGGATCACTTTGCGCTGTGCATGATCGATCGCCTCAAACACTGCCGGATAATATTCGTCGCCGTTTTCCAGAAGCTGGATACGGTTTCCATCTCGCCAGCCACATTTCATAAATGGATCTCCGCGCTCAGTGGCGCATGATCGGACAAATGACGCCAGTTGCGCAGCGGAAGCGCCGTGGGCGCGCTGGCACTGGCATTCTTCACATAAATACGATCAAGACGTAGCACCGGGAAACTGACCGGGAAAGTGCGCGCCGGACGCCCGTGCGCCCGCGTAAAAATCTCCTCCAGCCCGGCCTTGGTCTGCAGGGGGCGATTGGCTTTTTGCAGCCAGTCGTTAAAATCCCCCGCCACCAGTACCGGCTCCCCCTCAGGGAATGAATTTACCCATTCGGCCAGCATATCCAGCTGCGCCTGCCGGTGCGCCTCGCGCAGGCCCAGATGGACGCAAATCACATGGATTGGCCGGTCATACTGCGGCGGCGCAATGCGGCAATAGAGCAGACCGCGGTTCTCGCTGCCTTCCACCGACACATCACGATTCTCATAATGTTCTATCGGATAGCGCGACAGCACGGCGTTGCCGTGGTGCCCTTCAGGGTAGACGGCGTTACGACCATAGGCAAAGTCGCTCCACATGGTGTCAGCGAGAAATTCATAGTGCGTGGTGTCCGGCCAGTTCTCGACGTGCAGGGGGTGCACTTCGTGGGCGCCCATCACTTCCTGCAAACAGACAATATCCGCGCTGACGGTGCGCACCGCATCGCGCAACTCAGGCAAAATGAAGCGTTTATTAAATGTTGTGAAGCCCTTGTGCGTATTAATGGTGAGCACTTTCAAAGAAAACTGTCGGGTTTGTTGCGTCATTTTTATCCTTCCCGCGTCACTATCCTGATGAAAATAAAGTGTAGTCCTTGTCACAAAAAGATGCGGCCTTACGGATTTTTCCGTAAAGTCCGGTACTCTCAATACAGTTAAATATCCGTTAAGGAGATAAGCCATGAGATGGCAACAACGTATTCGTGTCGCAACAGGCTTAAGTTGCTGGCAGATTGTGTTGCATTTAATGGTCGTCGCAGTGCTGGTTATGGGCTGGATGAGCAAGGCGCTGGTGCATGTCGGCCTGGGGTTGTGCGTGGTTTATGGCGTCACGGTGATCCTGATGCTGGCCCTGCAACGTCACCACGAAGCAAAGTGGCGCGAAATGGGCGATTTCCTCGAAGAGCTGACCACCACCTGGTATTTTGGCGCGGCCATGATCGTGCTGTGGCTGCTCTCCCGCGTGCTGCAAAATAACCTGCTGCTGGCGCTGGCGGGCGTGGTGATCCTTGCCGGTCCCGCCATCATTTCGCTGCTGATGAAAGATAAAACATCAGGCCACTTTACGACGAAACATCGCGTACGCCGCTGAACCTGTCGTGGCCGTTATCACCAGTAACGGCCACAAACTTCCCCACACGATCCCCAGACTCGCATCCTTGAGATAAATTTGCTTGGTAATGTCGGTGAAATGGCGGATCGGATTCACCCACGTCAGATTCTGTAACCAGATCGGCATGTTCTCCACCGGCGACACATAGCCGGAGAGCAAAATCGCCGGCATCATAAACACGAACACGCCGATAAACGCCTGCTGCTGGGTGGCGCACAGCGACGAAATCAACAGCCCGAAGCCTACCAGCGACAGCCCGTAAATCACCATGGTGAAATAAAACAGCAGCAGCGATCCGGCAAAGGGGATCTGATAGGCAAAAATACCGATGCCGAGCACGATAGTCGCCTGGAAGGTGGCGACGATTAACGCCGGTACTGCTTTGCCAACGAAGATCTGCCAGGTGGCCAGCGGCGACACCAGCAGCTGATCCAGCGTGCCCTGTTCCCGCTCGCGCGCCACCGACAGCGAGGTGACAATCATCACGCCAATGGTGGTGATCATCGCAATCAACGATGGCACAACAAACCATTTGTAATCGAGGTTCGGGTTATACCAGTTGCGCACCACCAGTTCGCTGTTGTTTGGTTTTGGCTTATCCCCCAGCAACTCCTGCTGATAATCTTTGACGATCTGCTGCAAATAGTTGGCGGCGATCTGCGCGCTGTTCGAGTTACGTCCATCCAGGATCAACTGCATCGGCGCGGGCTGGAACGTATCAAGATTACGGGAGAAATCTGCCGGGAAGCGCACCAGCAGCAGCGCTTTTTGCTGGTCAATGGTTGGCTTAATCTCCTGCGGGCTGGCGAGCATGATGACGTGCGTAAAGGCTTTCGCCCGCGCAAAGCGCTGGGTCAGCTCAATGGCATGTTTGCCGTTGTCCTCGTTATAGATGGCAACGGTGGCGTTGGTGACCTCCAGCGTGGCGGCAAAGGGAAACAGCAGCACCTGGATCAACACCGGCAGCACCAGAATGGCGCGGGTTTGCGGCTCGCGCAGCAGCGATTGCAGCTCTTTACGGATCAGCGTCCAGAGTCGGTGAAACATAGCATCTCCTTAATGTCGGGTATCGCGCAGCGATCCCGACCTACAACCTGTAGGCCCGGCAAGCCTGTGCCGCCGGGCGTTGAATATTGCACCGTGGCCGTTATTTTCGCCGGGCGGCGACGATGTCTTGCCCGGCCTACATGCCCCGTAGGTCCGTTAAGTCCCGTAGGCCCGGTAAGCGCAGCGCCACCGGGCAAAGTCAATCCAGCCGCCGTTTGGTTTTCATCCACGTCAGGCCGATAAACATCACCGCCGAGGCGACCAGAAACAGCGTATTGATCACCAGCACCGTCGGGATATTTCCCGCCAGAAACAGGCTTTGCAGCGTGCTGGCGAAATAGCGCGCCGGAATAATGTAGGTCACCATGCGAATGGCGGCGGGCATACTGTCGATCTGAAAAATAAAGCCGGACAGCATCACCGACGGCAGAAACGCGGCGTTCAGCGCCACCTGCGCAGCATTAAACTGGTTGCGGGTGATGGTGGAAATCAGCAGCCCCATGCCGAGCGTGCTCAGTAAAAACAGACTGGTGATCAGAAACAGCACCAGCAGCGAGCCGCGGTAGGGCACGCCCAGCACGAACACCGACACCAGCATGCACAGCAGCATCGCCAGCATGCCGAGAAAATAGTAGGGGATGAGCTTGCACAACAGCAGCTCACCGCGCGTCACCTCGGTGGAGAGCAGCGCCTCCATGGTGCCGCGCTCCCACTCCCGCGCCACCACCAGTGAGGTCAGGATCGCGCCGATCACCGTCATAATGATGGTCACCGCGCCGGGGATAATAAAATGCTGGCTGATGGCCGCCGGGTTAAACCAGTAGCGCATCTGCACGTCGATCAGCGGTTCAAAAGACTCGCCGCGATCGCTGGCACGCTGGGCCTGCCATAGCTGCCAGATGCCCTGCATATAGCCCTGCACAAAGTTGGCGGTATTTGGCTCGCTCCCATCGGTGATCACCTGAATGGGCGCTTCATCGCCGGGGCGCGCCATTTTTTCAGCGAAATCCACCGGGATCACCACCAGCCCGCGAATGCGCCCGGCCTGCATCATTTCGATAAGCTGCGGGCGGCTGTTGCTGATGGTGGCGTCGATGTAAGGGGAGCCGGTCATCGCATGAGTGAAATCCAGCGCCTCCTCGCTGCGTTGCTCCAGCAGTACGCCGACGCGCAGCTTGCTGGAATCAAGGTTAATGCCGTAACCGAAGATAAACAGCAACAGCAGCGGAATGACAAAGGCGATCAGCCAACTGCTGGGATCGCGCACGATTTGCCGCGTCTCTTTGACGCACAGCGCACGCACCCGCCGCCAGCTTAACGCAGAACTACGCATGGGTATGCTCCTCGTCCCAGTCGTTGATCAAGCGAATAAACGCCTGCTCCATGGTTGGATCCGGCTGTGCATCGTCGGCGGCCTGCGCTTTGAGATCGTCCGGCGTGCCGCTGGCAATCAACTTGCCGCGATACACCAGGCCAATGCGATCGCAGTATTCCGCTTCATCCATAAAGTGCGTGGTCACCATCACGGTGACGCCTTTTTCCACCATGCTGTTAATGTGCAGCCAGAATTCACGGCGGGTGAGGGGATCGACGCCGGAGGTTGGCTCATCCAGAAACAGAATATCCGGCTCGTGCATCAGCGAGCAGGCCAGCGCCAGCCGCTGTTTAAAGCCGAGCGGCAGCGAGTCCGTGGCCTGTCCGGCGAGGCTTTTCAGGCCGAACGCCTCGCTCATGCGGTTGATCTTCTCATCCTGCGCCCGCCCGCGCAGGCCATAGACGCCGGAGAAAAAGCGCAGGTTCTGCTCGACGCTCAGGTTGCCGTACAGCGAGAATTTTTGCGCCATATAGCCCAGATGCTGACGCGCTTTGCCGGAGCTGACTTTCAGATCCATGCCCAGCACCAGCGCGTTGCCGGAGGTCGGGACCAGCAATCCGCACATCATTTTAAAGGTGGTGGATTTTCCGGCGCCGTTCGGTCCGAGCAGCCCGAAGATCTCCCCGCGCTTCACGCTGAAATCCACATGATCGGTGGCGGCGAAATCACCGAATTTTTTGGTCAGTTGTCGGGCCTCGATCACCGTTTCGTCAGCACTGCCGTTAACGGTATGCAGAATAGCGCCGAGCGGCGATTCCGACGCACCCGCGCCGCCGAGCAGATCGATAAACGCATCTTCAAAACGCGGCGCGGTTTCCGCGATCTCAATCTCCGGCATACCGGGGGCCTGGCGAATGTCATCGGCGGTGGCCGCTTTTTTGAGGATCAGGCGCACGGATTTGCCCTGGATCATGCCGTCGCTCACCTGCGGCAGTTTCAGCGCGCGCTGCAACAGACGACGGTTATTTTCCTGCGGGCTGTGCAGCAGAAAACTGCGTCCGGCGATGGTCTGCGTCAGCGCTTTCGGCTCGCCCTGATACAGCAACTCGCCTTCGTTCATCAGCAGCACATCGCGGCACTGTTCGGCTTCATCCAGATAGGAGGTGCTCCACAGGATCAGCATCCCGTCGCCCGCCAGTTCGTGCACCATCTGCCACAGCTCCCGGCGGGAGATAGGATCGACGCCGACCCCAGGCTCGTCGAGCAGCAGCACTTTTGGCTCGCCCACCAGCGTACAGGCCAGCCCCAGTTTCTGCTTCATGCCGCCGGAGAGTTTCCCCGCCAGCCGCCCGGTGAACGGACCCAGCGCGGTGAATTCCAGCAACCGCGCGAAAGTTTGTTTGCGCGCATCGCCCGTCACGCTGCGCAGATCGGCATACAGATTGAGGTTTTCCATCACCGTCAGATCTTCATACAGGCCGAATTTTTGCGGCATATAGCCCAGCACTGCGTGCAGCGCCCGGTCGTCTTTGATCGGATCAAAGCCCAGCACGCGCGCCTCGCCCTCATCGGGTTTCATCAGCCCGGCCAGCATGCGCATCAGCGTCGTTTTGCCCGCGCCGTCCGGCCCGACAAGGCCGGTGACGTAGCCGGAGGCGATCTCACAGTCCAGCCGCGCCACGGCGGGCTTGTCCATCCCGGCAAAGCGTTTGACCAGGCCGCTTAACTGGATCGCGTCATTATTCATGCGCCGCGGCATCCTGGAAGGTGGCGGTGATCGGCATCCCCTGGCGCAGGTTATCGTCGGCATCGGTGACGATAATACGCAGGCGATACACCAGGTCGGTGCGCAGATCCGGCGTCTCGACGGTCTTCGGCGTGAACTCCGCCGTCGGCGAAACAAAACCGATTTTGCCGTGATACGGCTTATCCGGTCGGCCATCGGTATAGAGCAGGATCTCCCGCCCAGGCCGCGCTTCGCTGAGGCTCTGTTCATTAATATAGGCACGCACCCATACCGGGCGGGTAAGCGACAGGGTTAACACTGTGCTGCCTGCGTTCAGCATACTGCCCGGCTCCACGGCGCGGGTGAGGACGGTGCCATCGGATGGCGCAACCAGCGTGGTGTCATGCAGATCCAGCTGTGCCTGAGCCAGCTGTGCCTGCGCTTGTTCAAGCCCCGCTTTCGCCTGCGCGATCTCCTGGGGACGATTCCCGGCACGGAACTGGTTAAGTTTATCCTGCGCCGATTTCAGGCTGGCCTGCGCCTGGTCGCGTGACGAACGGGCATTTTCCAGATCGTTGGCGGAGATCACGCGGGTCTTCCACAGTCCCTGCTGGCGCTGGTAAAAGTTTTGCGCATAGTCATAGGCTGCGCGTGCCTGATTCACTGCTGCCACCGCCTGGGCGATCTCTTCATCGCGGTAGCCCGCAATAGTCAGATCGTATTTCGCCTGGGCGGTGGAGACGTTGGCTTTCGCCTGCAATAACGCATTCTCATAGGGCGCGCGATCCAGCACGCCCAGCGTCTGACCCGCTTTTAGCTGGTCGCCTTCATCGACGTTCAGCGCCTGTAGCCGCCCACCGACGCGAAAGCTGAGATTGACCGTGCGAATATCCACGTTACCGTACAGCGTTAGCGGCTGATCCTGTCGGCTCTGATACCACAGCGTGCCCGCGCCGATAATGGCGAGCACCACGACCATCGCCAGTGCGATAATCACCTGTTTTTTCATGACTCCTGGCTCCTTAACGTTAATCCTTCGAGGATAAGATCGAGATGGCAGCAGATGACTTCATAGATTTGCGCACATTTGTCCGTGTCAAACGCCTGCCAGCCGGCGCGCAGTAAAATAGTTTCCCGGCCAAGGCGAAAGGCGAGGATCTCACCGAGCAGGGCATGGGTATGCAAAATCGTGCGCGTATCGCCGGCGTCTCGTCCGGTAAAGGCGGCGATCAAGCGTGTTAAATGGTTGTGCAGCGGATCGATCACCTGCTGGTGGATCAGCTGATAGGCGCGGGTAGGGGAGAGCTGCTCGCGGGAGATAAATTTACTTAGCGGCAGCGTTTCATCTTCCGTCAGCAACTGGACCATGTTGTTGCAGGCGCGCAGGATCAGCTCGCGAATGGCGGCTTTCTCCGGCGCGGGCTGCGCCAGCAACTGCTCGGCGGCCTCGGCATGGGTACGGAAGTTCTCGCCAATAAAGTCGGCAATCGACTGAGCGCAGGCGAGGTAAAGATCCTCTTTTGACCCAAAATAGTAGGGGATGGCGGCAATGTTTTGCCCGGCCTGCGCGGCAATCTCACGGGTGGTGGCATTCAGGCCATACTCACCGAACTGCGCCAGCGCCGCTTTGATCAGCAGGCCTTTTGCCTGTTCGCCTTTACTTGTTTTCAGGGATGCATTCATGACGTCATTAAAAATTAATCAATCGATTGATTAACATTATGACGGATTTTTAACCTTGTCCAGTACAGTGAATTATTTTGCTGACAACGGGCGAGGGGATAATTTATGCGGTGTGTCACAAAAGCTGCTACACTCCGCCACTTCATGACATTGTGGTTTTTGTCATCTGTCACGTTACTGATCTCCCTGAAAACTACACCGGTAACGGTCGGGGCGGTTCGGAGTTGTTATGTCTTTTGATGAACTGGGTTTAAACCCTGAGATCCTGCGCGCCGTTGCTGAGCAGGGCTACCGCGAACCCACTCCAATTCAGCAGCAGGCCATTCCGGCCGTGTTGCAGGGGCGCGACCTGATGGCCAGCGCCCAAACCGGTACCGGCAAAACCGCAGGCTTTACGCTGCCGTTATTGCAACACCTGGTGGACAATGAGCCGCACAGCAAAGCGCGCCGTCCGGTGCGTGCGTTGATCCTGACCCCAACCCGCGAGCTGGCGGCCCAGGTCGGTGAAAACGTCCGTGAATACAGCAAGTACCTGAACATTCGCTCGCTGGTGGTTTTCGGCGGTGTGAGCATCAACCCGCAGATGCTGAAACTGCGCGGCGGCGTGGACGTGCTGGTGGCAACACCGGGCCGTTTACTCGATCTGGAACACCAGAACGCCCTGAAGCTCGACAGCGTTGAGATCCTCGTGCTGGACGAAGCGGACCGCATGCTGGATATGGGCTTTATTCACGACATTCGTCGTGTACTGGCGAAGCTGCCGAAAAAGCGTCAGAACCTGCTGTTCTCTGCCACCTTCTCTGATGAGATCAAGAGCCTGGCGGAAAAACTGCTGCACAACCCGCTGGAAATCGAAGTGGCGCGTCGCAACACTGCCTCTGAGCAGATCACCCAGCACGTTCACTTTGTGGATAAAAAACGCAAACGGGAACTGCTGTCACAGATGATCGGCCAGGGCAACTGGCAGCAGGTGCTGGTGTTTACCCGTACCAAGCACGGCGCGAACCATCTTGCCGAGCAGCTGAACAAAGACGGCATCCGCAGTGCGGCGATCCACGGCAATAAAAGCCAGGGCGCACGTACCCGGGCGCTGGCGGATTTCAAATCCGGCGAACTGCGCGTGCTGGTGGCGACGGATATTGCCGCCCGTGGTCTGGACATCGAAGAGCTGCCGCACGTGGTGAACTATGAACTGCCAAACGTGCCGGAAGACTACGTGCACCGTATTGGCCGTACAGGTCGTGCCGCGGCGACCGGCGAAGCGTTATCGCTGGTGTGCGTCGATGAGCACAAACTGCTGCGTGATATTGAACGTCTGCTGAAAAAAGAGATCCCGCGTATTGCTGTTGCGGGCTATGAACCGGATCCGTCGATCAAAGCGGAACCTATTCAGAACGGTCGTCAGCAGCGTAGCGGCGGTGGCGGTGGTGGACGCGGGCAGGGCGGCAATGGTCGCAGCCAGCAGCCACGCCGTAGCGACAGTTCAGCGCCAGGCGCGCGCCGCACCAGCGAGTCAAAGCCGGCCGGTGAAAAACCGCGCCGTCCACGTCCTCGCAAACCGGCAGCCCAGTAACCGGCATTCCCTCTCCTGCGGGAGAGGGAAAATCCGCGTTGTCTCTTTGTCAGCGGATCGCTAACATACCCGGCAGTGTGGGGGAGCGCTCTGATGATCGATAAACATTCTACCGTCCCGGTATATTTACAGCTTGAACAGTATCTGACTGGCCGCATCTGCGCCGGTGATTTACGTCCAGGTGACGTTATTCCGTCGGAAAATGAACTCTGCCAGCAGTTTTCGGTGTCGCGCATGACCGCGCGTAAAGCCGTCGATTATCTGGTCCGGCAGGGAAAAGTTGAGCGCCGTCGCGGCCAGGGCACCTTTGTTGCTCATCCCAAAAAAATCCTCCGTATTCCGTTACCCCTTGATCGTCATCTCTCCTCCAGCGAAGCCATGCTCGGTCTTGACGAGCCGGTGATAAACCGTCTGATCTGCCTCTCGCGTCAGGCAGCGCCTGACGATATTGCTGAAAAGCTGCATATCCAGGCCGGGGATACGGTGTGGTTTATGAAACGCCTGCGCCTGCTGGATGAGGTGCCCTTTGTGTTTGAACAGTCCTGGATGCTGTTTGCCCCGTTCAGCGATCTGTGCGAAGCCGATCTCAACGCCTCGAAATACGCCTATATCAGCCGCAAAGGCCACACCGTTGCCCGCTCAGAAAAAGAGATCCGTGCTGAGCTGCCGTCCCAGGACGTGCGTGATATGCTCGGTATCAACCGTGATGAACCCGTTTTACATGCCACTTCCGTCGCCTGGCTTGCGGAAGGCATTCCCTTCGAAGTTTCTGAAATCTATTACAACCAGCAGCATTACCGTTTCACGCTGACCGCCGAACGTCCGTAACAGCAACGCTGTTCTGTGATCCAACTCTGGTTATAAAATAAGTGGGCTAGACAACTATACATCTAAGCTGCCTATACTCGTGGCAGGTTCTCGATCCGTTATACCCTTACTTGAATAAGGATCACGCTATGAGTCGCGCTGGCGAGTTTTTACAAGATTTAGGCAAGGCATTAATGATGCCGATTTCGGTGATTGCCGCCGCCGGGATATTTCTGGGCCTCGCGGCGGCACTGCAAAACCCGGCGATTGTCAGTGCCGACATGATGAATGCCCAACTGATGCAGCACATCATCGGCTTTATTCGTAAGGTGGCCGGATCGCTGTTTGCCAATTTACCCTTACTCTTTGCCATTGCCGCCGCTATTGGACTGGCGCGGGATGAAAAACCCACCGCCGCGCTGGCAGCGGTGATTGGTTTTATTACCTTTCACGTCGGCGTTAATTTTAGTCTGCTGGTGCAGGGCTTAACGCCGGCGACGACCTCCGTCGCTGCATTTGTGGAAAAAGGCTACAGCCAGACCGAAGCGGTGATGTATTCCGCGGAATTCGCCAGCACGCTGGGGATATTTTCTTATCAGATGAGCGTACTCGGCGGGGTTATTGCTGGCATGGTCACGGTAATACTGCACAACCGCTTTTATACGATTAAACTCCCGGCGGCCATCGCCTATTTTGGTGGCCGCCGCTTTGTGCCCATTATTACCGTCGTTGTGCTGCCGCTGGTCGGCGTTTTAATGTCATTAATCTGGCCGGTTATTGCCACAGCGATTATTCATATCGGTGAATTTATTGGCGAGTCCGGGCCGTTCGGCACCTTTATTTACGCCTTTACCGAACGTATTCTGATCCCGACGGGTCTGCACCATATCCTTAATGAAACCGTGCGCTTCACGCCGGTAGGTGGCATGGTGCATGTCGATAACGAAAGCGTGATCGGCGCGCTCTCTATTTTCAATTACGCCCTTGCCCATCCTGGCGCGCTGGCGGATGACATCACCCGCGAAGCCACGCGCTTTCTGGCACAGGGTAAAATTCCGGTAATGATGTTTGGTTTACCGGCGGCGGCGCTGGCGATTTATCGTTGCGCCCGCCCGGAGCATAAACAGCGTGTCAAAGCCTTAATGATGGCCGGGGCGCTGGCCTCCTTCACGACCGGCATCACCGAACCGCTGGAATTCAGCTTCATCTTCGTCTCACCCATTCTGTTCTTATTCCACGCCGTCATGTCCGGGCTTTCCTTTGCCTGCGCGCAACTGCTGGAGGTGATGATCGGCAATATCCAGGGTGGTTTTATCGATTTTATGGTGTTCGGCGTACTGGGCGGTGCGAAAACGCACTGGTGGTTCAGTTTGCTACAGGGCGCGATATGGGCACCGGCGTATTACTTCGTTTTTAAATGGGTCATTTTGCGCACCAATGCCAGAACGCCGGGCCGGGAAGAGGAAGACAGGGTACGCAGTGTAATAACAGGCACGAACGAGGTTTCCGGCGAAACCGCGCTGATTATTCAGGGGCTGGGGGGCAGGGAGAATATTCAGCACGTTGACTGCTGCTTTACCCGCCTGCGCGTCAAACTTCACGAGATGGCGAAAGTGGACGACGCGGCGCTGAAACAGAGCGGGGCCAACGGTGTTATTCGCACCACGGAGAACGATCTTCAGGTTATATACGGCCCGCAGGTGGAAAGCATTGCCAGCGCCGTAAAACAACAATTACTTCAACAGACGCCATAAGAGAACTGATGATGAAAAACACCTTTAATATCGTATTAGTCGGCGGTGGTTCCACCTGGACGCCGGGATTATTAAAAGCCTTATGCAAACTCAAGTCGCGTCTGCCGCTGAAGAAACTGGTGATGTTTGACGTTAATGAAGAGCGTCAGGCGGTAATAGGCGAGTATGCGAAAGTACTGTTCCGTGAAGAATATCCGGAACTGGAATTTACCTATACCACCGATAAAGACGTAGCTTTTGCCGATATGGATTTCATCTTTTGCCAGATGCGCACCGGCGGCTACGCGATGCGCGAAAAAGATGAAAAAATCCCGCTCAGCCTCGGCGTGATTGGTCAGGAAACCTGTGGCGCAGGCGGTTTTGCCTACGGTATGCGCTCGATCCGCGACATGATCCAGCTGGTGGAGGACGTTCGCGCCCGCTCGCCGCAGGCATGGATCCTCAACTATACCAACCCGGCAGCCATTGTCGCCGACGCGCTCAACCAGCGCTTCCCGGATGACGATCGTATTCTGAATATCTGCGACCAGCCGGTAAACCTGCTGCGTTCTTACGGGCGTCTGCTGGGGCGCAACCCGGAAACCTTCGAGCCAGTCTATTTTGGCCTTAACCACTTCGGCTGGTTCACCCATCTGTACGATGAAAACGGCGTCGATCTGCTGCCGCAACTGAAAGCCATTATTTCCGATAACGGCTTTAAACCGGCGGATGCCGAGCAGCGCGATCAGTCCTGGCTGGACACCTACGCCGCTGTCGCCGACATGCTGCGCGATTTCCCGGACTATCTGCCGAACACTTACTTGCAGTACTACCTCTATCCGGAATACAAATTCTCAAAACTGGATGCGAATTTCACCCGCGCCAACGAAGTGATGAATGGCCGCGAAAAACGCGTCTTTGAAGAGTGCCGCACGGCGGTGGCGGAAGGCACCACCAAAAACGTCAAAGTGGTGCACAACGATGCCCACGGCGACATGATTGTCGAACTGGCGGAAGCCATCGCGTTCAATCTGAAGAAAAAATTTATCGTCATGCTGGAAAATAACGGCCTGGTGGAAAACCTCGACAACGACGTGATGGTGGAAGTGGTGGCAGAAATAGGCATCAACGGGCCACGTCCTTATGGCGTGGGCAAAATCCCGACCTTCTATAAAGGGCTTATCGAGCAGCAGTTCGCCTATGAGCGTCTGACGGTCGAGGCCTGGTTTGAAGGCTCTTACACCAAAGCGTTGCAGGCTCTGACCCTCAACCGCACCATTGTAGACGCGAAAAAAGCCCGTAAGGTGCTGGATGCGCTGATTGAGGCGAACAAAGATTACTGGCCTGAACTGCACTAACCGGGAGGGAGAAAGGGAACTTCTCCCGTTTTTACGAGCCGCCTTCCAGAGACGGCAAAAAAAGGTACAGCCTGAACGTTAAAAATGCCACAATAGTGGCTGTTTATACAGTGTTTCAGGTTTCCCGATGGCCTTATCCGCCGCGCTAAAAGCGCAGATAGCCGCCTGGTATAAGGCGTTACAACAACAGATCCCGGATTTTATTCCCCGCGCACCGCAACGGCAGATGATTGCTGATGTGGCGAAAACCCTCGCCGGTGAAGAGGGGCGGCATCTGGCTATCGAAGCACCGACCGGCGTCGGTAAAACGCTCTCCTATCTGATCCCCGGCATTGCTATCGCCCGGGAAGAACAAAAAACGCTGGTGGTCAGCACCGCGAACGTGGCGCTACAGGATCAGATCTTCAGTAAAGATCTGCCGTTGCTGAAGAAAATCATTCCCGACCTGCGTTTTACCGCCGCCTTCGGACGCGGGCGCTATGTCTGCCCGCGCAATCTGGCCGCGCTCGCCAGCAGCGACGCGACCCAGCAGGATCTGCTGGCGTTTATGGACGACGAACTGACGCCCGGCAGCAAAGAAGAGCAGCAGCGCTGCGCAAAGCTTAAAGTCGATCTCGACAGCTACAAATGGGACGGCCTGCGCGATCACACCGATCAGAATATTGAAGACGCGCTCTGGGCGCGGCTCTCCACCGATAAAGCCAGCTGTCTGAACCGCAACTGCCACTACTACAAAGAATGCCCGTTCTTTGTCGCCCGTCGGGAAGTGCAGGAAGCGGAGGTGGTGGTGGCAAACCACGCGCTGGTGATGGCGGCAATGGAGTCCGAAGCAGTATTGCCGGAGCCGAAAAACCTGCTGCTGGTGCTGGATGAAGGCCATCATCTGCCTGATGTGGCGCGTGATGCGCTGGAAATGAGCGCGGAGATCAGCGCGCCCTGGTATCGCCTGCAGCTGGATCTGTTCAGCAAACTGGTGGCTACCTGCATGGAGCAGTTCCGCCCGAAAACAACGCCGCCGCTGGCAACGCCGGAGCGGCTGAACGCCCACTGCGAAGAGCTGTATGAGCTGATCGCCTCGCTGAATAATATCCTGAATCTGTATATGCCCGCAGGCCAGGCGGCTGAGCATCGTTTTGCGATGGGGGAACTGCCGGATGAAATCATGGCAATCTGTCAGCGGCTGGCGAAACTCGCCGACATGCTGCGTGGTCTGGCGGATCTGTTTTTAAGCGATCTGAGCGAGAAAACCGGGCAGCATGACATCGTGCGCCTGCACCGGGTGATCCTGCAAATGAACCGCGCGCTCGGCATGTTTGAAAGCCAGAGCAAGCTGTGGCGGCTGGCCTCCATGGCGCAAGCCTCCGGCGCGCCGGTATCAAAATGGGCAACACGCGAGGTGCGCGACGGGCAGATACATCTGTTCTTCCATTGTGTCGGGATCCGCGTCAGCGATCAGCTGGAGAAGCTGCTGTGGCGCAGCGTGCCGCACATTATCATCACCTCCGCCACGTTGCGCTCGCTGAACAGCTTTACCCGGCTCCAGGAGATGAGCGGCCTGAAAGAAAAAGCGGGCGACCGTTTTGTGGCGCTGGACTCGCCGTTTAACCATGTCGAGCAGGGTAAAATCGTTATTCCGCAGATGAAGTACGAGCCGCTGATGGAGCATGAAGAGCAGCATATCGCGGAGATGGCGACCTATTTTCGGGAACAGCTGAAAAGCAAAGCGCACAAAGGCATGCTGGTACTGTTTGCCAGCGGACGCGCAATGCAGCTGTTCCTGACTTTTGTCACCGATCTGCGGCTGTTGCTGCTGGTGCAGGGCGATCAGCCCCGTTACCGGCTGGTGGAGCTGCACCGCAAACGCATTGATGGCGGCGAGCGCAGCGTGCTGGTCGGTCTGCAATCCTTTGCCGAGGGGCTGGATCTGAAAGGCGATTACCTGACGCAGGTGCATATCCATAAAATCGCCTTCCCGCCCATCGACAGCCCGGTGGTGATCACCGAGGGGGAATGGCTGAAAAGCCTTAACCGCTATCCCTTTGAAGTGCAGAGTCTGCCAAGCGCTTCCTTCAATCTGATCCAGCAGGTCGGGCGTCTGATCAGAAGTCACAGCTGTCGGGGCGAAGTGGTGATCTACGATAAACGCCTGCTGACCAAAAGCTATGGCAAGCGTCTGCTCAACGCGCTACCGGTATTTCCTATTTCACAACCTGCCGTTCCGGACGTTATAGTGAAAAGTAAACCAAAAGCGGAAGCAAAACAGAGCCGTCGCCGACGACGCTAACCTGGGCACGGGAAGGAGATTTCATGGACTATCGCAAGATCATCAAAGAGGTCGGGCGCGGCAAAAATCACGCCCGCGATCTGGATGTTGACACCGCACGCGCGCTGTACACCCACATGCTGAACGGCGACGTGCCGGAACTGGAAATGGGCGGCATCCTGATCGCGCTGCGCATCAAAGGCGAGGGCGAAGCGGAAATGCTCGGTTTCTATGACGCCATGCAGCAGCAGACAATGCGCCTGACGCCGCCGGTGGCAAAGCCGATGCCGATTGTTATCCCAAGCTATAACGGCGCGCGGAAACAGGCCAACCTGACGCCGCTGCTGGCTATCCTGCTGCATAAACTCGGTTTTCCGGTGGTGGTGCACGGCGTCAGCGAAGATCCCACCCGTGTAGTGACAGAAACCATTTTTGCGCTGCTCGGCATTGAAGCCACGCACCTTGCCGGACAGGCGCAGGCGAAGCTCGATGGTCATCAGCCGGTCTATATCCCCGTCAGCGCGCTCTGCCCGCCGCTGGAAAACCAGCTGGCGATGCGCTGGCGGATGGGCGTGCGTAACAGCGCCCACACGCTGGCCAAGCTGGCAACGCCGTTCGCCGAAGACGCCGCCCTGCGCCTGTCCAGCGTCTCCCACCCGGAGTACGTGCCGCGTGTGGCGAAATTCTTCAGTGATATTGGTGGCCGCGGCCTGCTGATGCATGGCACCGAAGGGGAAGTGTATGCCAACCCACAGCGCTGCCCGCAGATAACGCTGATAGACAGCCTGGGCGCGCGGGTGATCCTCGAACGTCAGGCCGAAGAGCAAAGCGGCGTCTCACTGCCGGACGCCAAAGATCCGCATACTACCGCGCGCTGGATCGAGCGCTGTATTGTAGGCAGCGAAGCGATACCCCAATCTTTGAAAACGCAGATGGCGTGCTGTCTGTATGCCACCGGTGAAGCTGACTCTATTGAGGCAGGACTAGCGCAGGTTAACGCCCGTTTTTAAGACAAAAAAAAGCCCGTCCAGACCGGACGGGCAACAAGGGTAATAACACTCTGGTATTGCAAATAAAACATATGATGAGGGTAAAACGCACCCGCGGAGGTTAACCGCAGGTGTAAAGCATTCAGTCGATTATTTGTAGATAACCGCGGTGCCGCTCATTTTGTTACTGGTGTTAGCAGAGGTGATGCTATAACCGGTAGCGCCTGCTTCAGCCGCTTTCTGTGCCAGTTGAGCTTCCAGTCCGTCGAGGGTGGTCGCGCCGTCAGCAGCAACAACACCGATTTTATTCATGTTGCTGGCCTGTTCAGCAGTCACTGCCTGGGCAGCAAACGCGCCAAAGGACAGGGTAGAAAGGGCGATGGCGGCAACAGCATATTTGATGGTTTTCATGGTTAATCTCTCGCAGGTTATTCTGTTAAGGGGACGATGTTCCGTCGATGTGATAAGTATCACAGTATTTCGCAAAAGATTAAATCGAAGAGAATTGACGACCTTGTTCTAAAAAATTGAACGATCGTTAATTAATTGATTAGGAACACATTTTTTCGCTGAATGTGTCAGGAAAGGGGGGTGGCTGCGGTTGCAGGGGATTAGCGGCACAATTTGCTACTTTCTGTACGATTTTTTGTGCGCCGCTTCGCAACCGCTTGCACTGTCATGTTACGTCAGTAAAGGTCAACGTAACTGGCTGTCTTTAGAACCTCTGCGATTATACCCTGCATTTGTTGAATTTTGTAAATCTTTCTTCTGCTGGCAGTTCACGCACAACCGCACACCGGCAATCGCCTTGCGACGTGCTTCAGGGATCGGCTCACCGCACTCTTCACACTCTTTCAGGCTCTCGCCTTTTGGCAGATCGCGCCGGGCGCGCGCCACGGCGTCTTCTACGGTGCTGTCGATTTGATCCTGCACTGCGCCATCATTTGCCCAACCGGAAGCCATCGCCTTCTCCTTATCGTTGTACATCCTTATAGTTTAGACCATACAGGCAAAGCGATGGCTTCAGGGCTCAACGGGCGTCGGGGCGTACCAGGTCGAAACGCTGGGATTCATCAATGGTGTAATACGCCGACGGCCCCCCCGCGCGCAATACCGGACGGGCTTTGGCAGTCTGGTAAATGCCATTTTCCAGCAAGGATTCATCGATATGGATCCCCACCACTTCGCCCAGCACCAGCCAGCTGTCGATCGGCGTACCGTCGGCGGCGGTCAACTGAATACACTGGGACAGACGGCATTCGAAATTGACCGGGCTTTCTGCCACGCGCGGCACGCTCACCACCTGACTTGCCACCGGCGTCAGCCCGGCGCGCACGAATTCATCTTCGCCGTGCGGCAGGGAGGCGGAGCTTTCATTCATCCGCACCGCCAGATCGTAAGTGGTCAGGTTCCAGACGAACTCTTTGGTTTCGGTGATGTTTCGCACGCTGTCTTTCCAGCCGGTGCTGGAAAAACCAATAATCGGTGGGCGATAGTTAAAGCAGTTGAAAAAGCTGTAGGGGGCGAGGTTGCGCTGTCCCTGACTGTCCTGCGAGGCGATCCAGCCGATAGGACGTGGGCCGATAATAGCATTCAGCGGATCGTGCGGCAGACCGTGTCCCTGTGCTGGCTGATAAAAATACATAGTTCACCCATTTTTACGATTAAATCAGAATAGCGAGCGTCACTTATTTACCGCGCCGCCGTCAACGGGTATCTTACGCCGCTGTTGAAAGGAGAATGCCATGACTGCCCAGAAGCCGGGATTACACCCGCGAAACCGCCATCACAGCCGCTACGATCTTGACGCCCTCTGTCAGGACTGCCCGGAGCTGCGTGGCTTTATTATTGCCACGCCAACGGGTGAGGCGACGGTAAACTTTGCCGATCCCCTCGCCGTGAAGGCACTGAACAAAGCGCTGCTGGCGCATTTCTATGGCGTTGCCCACTGGGACATTCCGGAAGGGTTCCTCTGTCCGCCGGTACCGGGCCGCGCGGATTATATTCATCATCTGGCGGATCTGCTGGCGGAAAGTGCTGAAGGTACCGTGCCGCGTCAGGCGAGCGTGCTGGACATCGGTGTGGGTGCCAACTGCATCTATCCGCTGATCGGCAATCATGAATACGGCTGGCGCTTTACCGGCACGGAAGTGCACAACGAGGCCTTTGCCAGCGCCCAGGCGATCATTAACGGCAATCCGGGGCTGACCCGCGCCGTGCGCCTGCGTCGTCAAAAAGATCCGGCAGCCATCCTCACCGGTATCATCCATAAAAACGAACAGTACGATGCCACCCTGTGCAATCCGCCGTTCCATGATTCTGCCGCCGCCGCCCGTGCCGGAAACGAGCGTAAGCGTCGTAACCTTGGTCAGAGCAGCGAGGCGCTGAACTTTGGCGGTCAGCAGCAGGAGCTGTGGTGCGAGGGCGGGGAAGTGGCCTTTATCACGCAGATGATTGCCGAAAGCCAGGCCTTTGGCCGTCAGGTGCTGTGGTTCAGCTCGCTGGTATCGCGCGGGGAAAACCTCCCGCCGCTGTATCGTGCGCTGACGGAAGCCGGTGCGGTGAAAGTGGTGAAAAAAGAGATGGCCCAGGGGCAAAAGCAGAGCCGCTTTATTGCCTGGACCTTTATGGATGACGCCCAGCGTCGCCGCTGGGCAAATACCCGTTTTAAAGCGTAGGCGCGGCGGGTGGCGACAGTTCCTGCGGCGCGGCCGATGACGGCGCAGCAGGCTGCGCCAGCACCTGATAAGTCTGCACTGGCGGGCGTACCCCTGCCAGATCGAAATATTTCTTCACCATGCTGTCCAGCGCAAAGCGTACCGTCCACTGCTTGAGCGGCTGCGTGGTGAAGGTCACGCGCAGGGTAAAGGCGGTATTGGTCAGGCCGACAATGCCGACAAAGGTCGGCTCGCCGATGATCAGCCCGCGAATATCGTCCCGCGCCATCAGTTCACCCACCGCATCCTTCAGCGCCTGATTCGCTTTATCCGCATCCTCATGGCGATCGACATCGTAATTCGCCACCACCGAGCCAATGCCGCGCACAAAGTTGGCGAAGGTGGTAATCGATGACCACGGAATGATGTGATACGCGCCGGTATCCTGGCGCACGCCCACCGAGCGGATCGACATGCGTTCAACCGTGCCGGTCAGCGGCCCGATGGTCACCAGATCGCCGGTGTTCATGCCGTTCTCAAACTGGATAAATACCCCGGTGATAATATCTTTCACCAGCGTCTGCGAGCCGAATGAGATCGCCAGACCCAGCGCCCCGGCACCCGCCAGCAGCGGCGCGATGTTCACACCAATTTCCGACAACACAATCATCACCGTAATGGTGCTGATCACCACCGCCAGCGCGTTACGGAACAGCGTCAGCAGCGTACGGGTGCGGGCGCTCGGCAGTGGCCTGCCATGAATATCCGAGGAGAGACGATTTTCAATAAGGCTGGCCAGCACCGTCCAGCCGACGGCGGAGAAGAACAGGATCAGCGCAATGCGGATCAGAATATCAACGGTTTTCTCCCCTGCGCCATTGTGCAGCCAGTTCCAGAAATCAAACAGCCCCCAGGCGTTGAGCAGCAGCATGATCGCCACACAGACCACCAGAATGCGCGCCATCTTCAGCGAGGCGGAAAGCCAGCCGTTAACCCGCTTTTGCAGTTCCGGATAGTTGCGCTGCACATGCGGCGACAGGGTGATGGTTTTCGAAAGCCACCGGGAGAGCACGCCTGAGGCAAAGGCGGCGACGCTGATGATGGCCAGACTGCGCAGCGAGGCGCTCATCATAAACTTCAGGCTGTTACCGGGATCGAACAGCGAGAAGAAAAACAGCACCACAAAGTAGGCGCTGGCCAGCCAGTGCCAGACCAGCGCAAAAGCGCGGATAAACAGGCTGAAAAACGACAGCGAGCGCTCTGCCAGGTGAATAAGATTCTGCTGCACGGTGATCTTGTTATGAAAAATCAGGTACAGCGCCCAACTGGTGATAAACAGCATGATTAGCACGTTTGCCATCGCGCCGACCTGTACGTTCACCTGGTTGGAGATAATAGGCACCGCCACCAGAAGCCCATAGCCAATCAGGCTGCTCAGGGCCGTCAGACGCAGATGCCAGTATTTTGCCGTTTCATCTTTGACCGGGAACGGGCGCAGATCGGGAAAACGCGGACTGAAGATAAGCCGCAGAATGGCTTTGAAAAATTCGATCAGCGCAAAGGCATTCAGGAACAGCGCCTGCTGGAAGGCGATAGTGCGGTTTCCGCCGTCCAGGTTATCACTGAGCACCTGACCCACAAACAGCGTCAGGGCCAGCAGCATGATATCGATAATAAACGCGCCGATGATGATCGCCGGAAGCTGAAGCCAGTTCTTGTGTTCGCGGTTTTTGCGGCGTGCCCAGGTGCCCATCTTGCGGTACAGCGGCGTGACGCTAAAGCGCGCCAGCCAGAAAAAGGCAAACACACACACCGCCAGCATCAGAAAATGCGAGGCGGCATTATAAAAACTCTGCGGGTTAAAGGCTTTGTGCGGCGAGTCTGTGATGTTGCGATACAACTGCGCGAAGCGGGAGGCCAGTTCATCGCCGTAATGACGGATGACGTTAGTGACGTTCTCCAGCACCGTGGTCTCTTCCAGCACTTCCGGCGGGGTAATGGTCGGCACCGGTTCCGGCGGTGGCGTTGCGGCGACTTTCCGCAACTGGCCGATCAGTTCCTCCCTGGAAGCGCTGTTCTCCAGCACATCGGCCAGCGCGCCATAGGCAGCTTTTTTTTGCTCGACATCCGGCTCGGCGGCGGGGGCTTCGGCTGGGGTGGTGGTCGCGCCTGACGTAACGCCAGGGATCGTCGCCGCGTGCAGCGGCATGAAGAACAGGCTAAGCAGCAACAAGATCCACTTCACGGACTCCTCCTGAGAAAAGCAGAACAAAAGGATAAGTATAGAGGATGGCGGAGCGGCGACGGGAAATGAGAGAAATCCAGGGAATACGCCCTCTCCGGTGAGAAGAGGGCGGGGATCGCGCGATTAAGAAACGTGCTGCAAAAATTCCTGTAAACGCGGGCTTGGCGGGTTCTCGATCAGCGCCTGCGGATTGCCGTCTTCGGCAATGCGGCCTTTATCGATGAAGATCAGACGCGAAGCCACTTTTTCAGCAAAGCCGATTTCGTGGGTCACGATGACCATCGTCATGCCCTCTTCCGCCAGATCCTGCATCACTTTCAGTACTTCATGACGCAGTTCCGGATCGAGTGCAGAGGTGGGCTCATCAAACAGCATCATTTTTGGCTTCACTGCTAAGGCGCGGGCGATGGCGACACGCTGCTGCTGACCGCCGGACAGCTCCGACGGATAGTGGTGCGCACGCTCGGCAAGACCCACTTTCGCCAGCAGCGCTTTTGCCTGCACTTCAGCCTCTTTTTTGTTCGCGCCACGCACGCGCAGCGGACCAAACATCACGTTTTCCAGCGCCGTCAGGTGCGGGAACAGATAAAACTGCTGGAACACCATGCCCGCTTCCTGACGGATCAGGCGCTCGTCCACTTTTGGATCGTTCACTTTCAGGCCATCGACGATCAGATCGCCGCTGGTGATATCTTCCAGCTTGTTAATGCAGCGCAGTAGCGTTGATTTACCGGAGCCGGACGGCCCAATAATCACCACCACTTCACCTTGTTTAATGTTCAGGTCGATATTGTGCAGCACCTGGGTCTGCCCAAAGTGCTTGGAAACATTTTTAAATTCAATCACAGGATTTTCATCCTTCTTTCAAGACGACGCAGAATAAAGCTCAGCACCAGGGTGATGATCAGATAGAAGACCGCAACGGCGCTCCAGATTTCCAGCGCGCGGAAGTTGCCGGCGATGATCTCCTGGCCCTGACGTGTCAGTTCGGCGACGCCGATAACAATAAACAGGGAGGTGTCTTTGATGCTGATGATCCACTGGTTGCCCAGCGGCGGCAGCATACGGCGTAGCGCCAGCGGCAGGATCACGTGGCGAATGGTTTCGCGGCGCGACAGCCCCAGCGCCAGACCTGCTTCACGGAAGCCTTTATGGATAGACAGTACGGCACCGCGGGTGATCTCGGCAATGTACGCGCCGGAGTTGATCATGATGGTCACGACGGCGGCGCTAAAGGGATCGATACGCAGGTCATTAAACGCCATTGGCAACGCAAAATAGATGAACATCACCTGGACGACGATCGGCGTACCGCGGATCACTTCGATGAAGACCAGCGCGATGTGGTTAGCCAGCCAGCCGCCGAAGCTACGGGCGAAACCGGCGGCAAGACCGATAATCAGGCCGCCTGCGAGACCGAGGACCGAGATCCACAGCGTCATTTTGGCGCCTTCAAAGAGAAGCGGAATGGCAGGCCAGATGGCACTCCAGTCAAACTGCATGATGTATTCCTGTAAACCGTGGTTTAAAAACAGCAGGGGCGAACGGGCGCCCCTGATTTAACGTGTTAAAACTTATAATTATTATTTAGGCTCAGTACCGAACCATTTTTTGTAGATTTCGTTGTACGTACCGTTCTCTTTCAGCGTTTTCAGCGCGCCGTTAACTTTGTTACGCAGCTCGTCGCTGCCTTTCGGGAAGGCGATGCCGTACTGCTGCGCTTCCAGAGAGTCACCCACTGCTTTGAACTTACCGTTACCGGCAGTTTTGATGAAGTACAGGATATTTGGCGTGTCATGCAGCACCGCGTCGGCACGGTTGGTGCCCAGTTCCATGTACGCGTTGTCGATGTTCGGGAACTGACGCAGATCTTTGGTTTTGATATTGGCTTTCGCGTAGTCAACTGAACCGGTACCGCCTTTCACGGCTACCACTTTACCGTCCAGGTCTTTTACGCTTTTCACGTCGTTGTTGTCCGCTTTCACCATCACCAGCAGACCACTTTTGTAGTAGCCATCGGAGAAGTCGATCGCTTTTTTACGTTCTTCAGTAATGGTAATACCGGCCAGCGCGACATCGACGTTTTTGGTTTGCAGTGCCGGGATAATGCCGCTGAAATCCATTGGTTTCAGCTGGTAATCCAGCTTCAGCTCTTTCGCCACGGCAGCCCACAGATCCACATCGAAACCGACGTATTTATCGCCTTGTTTGAATTCGAACGGAACGAACGCGGTATCCGTTGCTACCACCAGTTTATCCGCGGCGTGAGAAGAAACCGCAAAAGCCAGCGTCAAAGCTGCCAGGGAAACTTTCAATACAGACTTCATAGCCTTTCCTTTTATATCCACGGGGCGATCCCCTGAGAGAACATGTGCAGTATGAAAAAATCGTGCCAGGTTTACAACCTGTTGTTTTGTAAAGACGTGTCATCACCAGTGCGCACTGAAAACAGCGCAACGGCAGCCTGTTGCACTATTATGGGGCGCTGTTTTAGTGCAACGGCAGAGGGGACAGACTGATGTCTATTTTTAACGCAGGAAGTGGTCGGGAAACAATCTTTTATTAACGATTGTGTGAAGTGATTATTACATCTGCTTTACGTTTGACGAGGGAATGCGGGGGAGAGGTGCACCATAAAAGTGCAAAACCCCTTGCACAGGCGAGGGGTCATAGCAAATTGCAATACTTATTCGATGTTGGATTCAATGAACCACAGGTACTGATCCAGGTCGCGAGATGCGGCAGTCAGGATGTCTGCGGTATCTTCATCTTTAGCGTCGCCAATCGCTTTACGCACATCATTTGCCACAACGGCATAACGGTCAGCCAGCTCTTTCAGGTGCTCCTGAACGGTGTGGATGTCCAGCGGGTAGCTTTTCAGCGCGGTTTTGCTGTTGATAACCTGCGTGGTTCCCAGCGCAACACCGCCCAACTGCACGGCACGTTCTGCCATGGTATCCAGGTGGTTAACCAGACCGGTGCGGAAGCCATCCAGCATTTCGTGAACGGCGATGAAGTTTGCACCACGCATATTCCAGTGGGCCTGTTTAGTGATCAGAGACAGGTCAATGAACTGGACTACCTGACGATTCAGCAACTCAATCGTCGCTTTCTTATCGTTGTCAGAGACATCATTGCGGGTATAAAGCAGATTGGAAGCTTTCGTTTTTACCAGTTTAGCGGTACTCATAGTCTCATATCCTCTTGATGTTTATGTCCCGGGTAATTACTGAAACTCAGTATAGCACGGATCCTGAGTTTGCTTTTCGGCTGTGCCTATCGGTTTAATAGTGAAGACAATATCAGAAAATAAAAGCACCTTATTTTCAATGTATTACAAGATTTTTTAGGAATGATTCTTAATTGGCTGCAACAGGTAAGAGTGTGAATAAATATGAATGAAAATAAAGCGAACCCCGGTAAAGTGTTATTCTGCGCGGCCTTTGTCGCCGCACAGAAAATATAATTCAAGTTATATCAACTTTTTCAATTTTCGCTTCGCGGCGCATCGTCAGGGTCGAGCCCATCGACGCGGTAATGATGGCGAGCAGCGCCAGCCACTGGGTCAGGGTCAGGGTTTCGCCCAGGAACACCATACCCGACAGCGCCGCCAGTCCCGGTTCCATACTCATCAGCGTACCAAAGGTGCGGGTTGGCAGGCGGGTTAACGCGACCATCTCAAGAGAATAGGGCAGGGCCGTTGAGAGGATCGCCACGCCAAGTCCGAGCGGCAATACCGACCAGTGCCAGAGGGCATCGCCCGCCTGCACTACGCCAATGGGCACGAACACCAGAGCGGCGATCAGCGAACCCACTGCTACCGTCGCCGGACCATGCTCTTCGCCGGCACGCTGGCCGCTTAATATATAGATAGCCCAGCAGGCCCCCGCGCCGAGTGCCAGCGCTGCGCCGGGCAGATCGACGTGCGACACATCCTGGCCGAGCGGCAGCAGGAACCACAGCCCGAGCACCGCCAGCGCCACCCAGATGAAATCCACCGCCCGACGAGAGGAAAACAGCGCCACCGCCAGTGGGCCGGTAAATTCCAGCGCCACGGCAATTCCCAGCGGCACCGTCTGGATAGACAGATAAAAGAGGTAGTTCATCGCCCCCAGCGATAATCCATACAGCAGCAGCGGTTTACGCTGTTCCTTCGTGAAGCGCAGACGCCACGGCTTAAAAATGACGATCAGGATCACCGTGCCGAGTGCGAGACGCAGCGCGGTGACGCCGGGTGCGCCAATCAGCGGAAAGAGGGATTTCGCCAGCGATGCGCCGCTCTGAATAGAGAGCATTGCAATGAGAATAACCAGTACGGGCATCCATACCGGCATTTTACGGGATAAGCCAGGCATCCTTTCTCCTGTCAATTTATGTCAAACGAGGTAAAAGAGGCAGTGTAATGGAAATACCCTCTTACGGTTGAACCTTCGTTGAAAAAAAGTCGCCGTAAATCCGTATAATAGCCGGCAGTTGATGGATTAATCGCCGTTTGATTAGGATTAATCTGGATGAATGTGTTGGGGTTCTCGCGTAAAACTAGCGTCCTGTGTGGAAAAACCACTGCATTTTGAAAGAGATAGTCAGCACTGGAAACGTTCTGTTACAGGAAAAGCTTCCTTAGACAGCGTAATCCGCCAGGAGTTTCCCGACTATTTTTGATATATTTAAAACTTAGGATTTACTTGAAGCACATTTGAGGTGGTTATGAAAAAAATTGCATGTCTTTCAGCGCTGGCCGCGATTCTGGCCGTTACCGCAGGTTCCGCAGTAGCTGCATCCACCGTTTCTGGCGGTTACGCTCAGAGCGATGCGCAGGGCGTAGCGAACAAAGCTAACGGTTTCAACCTGAAATACCGTTACGAAAATGATACCCCGCTGGGCTACATCGGCTCCTTCACCTACACCGAAAAAGACCGTAGCGAAGACGGCGCTTACAACAAAGCGCAGTACTACGGTGTGACCGGTGGTCCTGCTTTCCGTATCAACGACTGGGCCAGCATCTATGGCGTCGTGGGTGTTGGTTACGGTAAATTCCAGCAGCGCGAAGAAGGCTTCAAAACCGCTGACACCAGCGATTATGGCTTCTCTTACGGTGCCGGTCTGCAGTTCAACCCGATGGAAAACGTTGCTATCGACGTGTCCTACGAGCAGAGCCGTATCCGCAGCACCGACGTTGGCACCTGGATCGCAGGCGTAGGTTACCGCTTCTAATCACTTCGGTGATGATAAAAAATCCGCCCACGGGCGGATTTTTTTTGCGTGAAGAAACGTAATAGCCCGGTGGCGCTGCGCTTATCGGCCTGATGTGTTCGCAGGCGCCAGCCAGGTCATCACCACGCTTATCGTGTGCGGGTATCAAAAATATCGCTGCCCAGATGAGTGTAATCCACTTTCTGCAATTTGAAGTTTGTCACCCAGGTGGTGCCGCTTTTTTGGGATGACATAAAACGGTAGCGGTTGGCGATCTCTTTGGCGCTGATACCGGTCCACTGGGAGAAGAAACTCAGAAAATCGTTCGCGGAACGGCGGGCTTTGATCACGCGATGGGTTTTATCATCGCTGGAGAGCACCATAAAGGGCACCTGGAAGTTCTGCTGGAAAGTATCGCTGTGCGCCAGATACTGCACGTCTTTGCCGCGCTCTTTAAACGCCAGTCCGTGATCCGAGAAATAAACCATCGAGAAGCTTTCCCCGGCCCCCTGCAACTGGGCGTAGAGTTTGCCGAGCAGTTCATCCGTCTGGGTGATGGAATAGAGGTAGCACGACGTCTCTTTCGACTGCACAAACACCGTGTACTTGCCGCCGGTGCGGTCGCAGGCCTGGGGATGCGAGCCCATCAAATGCAGCACGATGAGCTGCGGCTGGCTGTGGGGAGTGGACAGCACTTGCGACGTCATCTTCAGCAGCGCCTCATCCTTAACATTTTTATCCGCCTCGAAATCGCCATTTTTCAGGAAATGCACTTCATCGGCGCGTTTGGCGATGCTGGCGATTGCCGTATCGTACTCGCCAATTTGTCCCTGATTGGAGAACCACCAGGTCTGAAAACCGGCGCGGTTCGCGAGGGTGACAAAGTTATCCTGATATTGCGGTTTATCATCCACCACGCGGTTTAACGTCAGGCCGAGGGATTTCTGTGTCGAGCCGCTGGCGGCAACATAGTCGGTAAAGAAGGTACCCTTAACCTGGCTGGCAAAAGGGGTGTTATTCCAGTAGCCGCCAAATGCACCCATGGCATCCCGGCGTACGCTTTCGCCGATCACCACCACGTAGGTGTGATATTTCGGCTTCACGCCCAGCACCGTCCAGGTATCTTTCATGCCGGACAGCTCCGCCATGCGCGCCTGTTCTTCCCGCACTTCGCGGTTATTCACCACCACATCTTTCACAAAGCGCACCACCGGATAACCGGTGTCTTTCAGATGGAAGCCCCAGCCGTAGTAAAGGTTGCTTAACGGTTGCACGAACACCACTGCCAGACAGAAGGCAACACCCAGATGATCCCATTTGCCCCAGACCGGACGCTCTGACGCTTTGCGGCGCACGGCGATCACGCCCAGGCCAAAAATAAACAGGCCAATCACGTAGTTGTACCACGGGAAAATCGTCAGGATCTCCGTGGACTCTTCCATATTGGTGGAGTGCAGGGCGAGCAGGGTATTAAAGTTCGGCGCGCCATAGGCCTGGCCGAACGGATAATAGGAGGCCGCTACCAGCGTACACAGGCCAATCAGCACTTTCTGCGCACGCGGCGCATGACGCCACAGCAACTGTAAAATAAGGGAGAACGCCACCGCATAAAGCAGGCTGAAGGGATAGCCGAGGGCGTAGTTGATAAGCAAAGACTGCAAAAAATAAAAGCCTGTCCACGGGCTGATGTTCAGCCCACGCGCAGCAAGGGTTTCTTTTATTATTAAATTCATATGACACTATCGCGAAAACGCCATGTGCTCACCCTGGCGTCGAGGGTCAAAACCTGCGGGACAATGCGTGAAGAATGAGGAGAGGGCCGTCATCCGTAAGCCGCATTTGTGCAGGGCTGCGAGAAGATAGAGCGAGCCGCTGTTAAGGTCAACAGGCGTCAGAGGAATGTTTTGCGATAATGGTTACAAAACCGACAAATAATAAGAAAATTCTATAGAAACGATCAGTATGAAGGGGAAGTGTGACAGAAAAATGAAGCGGCGTACCGCGACGCCGCATTAGCGTGAAGGTTTATCGTCCGGCTGCGGTTTGCTGTGGAACATATCGCACAACATATTAACCAGCAGCAAACGCACTTTAAAAGGGGAGTGACTGAACACGGCCATACATCTCCTGAATTCGTTCATTAGTTACCTCCTGTCCAGACTGAAAACCTTTCCGTCCGTGAAGGGTGACTGCATTACATACAGATATAGCACAGGCTATATTTTATAGCTATGGCTAATGCGTTAATTTTTTGTACTCCTCAGGTGATGGTTTACAATGGCCGTTCGCTTAGAGGATGCGGTATTCGCGTCACGTCAATGAGGAAGCACAATGAGTCGTCGCGCAGGTACGCCAACAATAAAAAAAGTGACGCAACTGGTTAATGTTGAAGAACATGTTGAAGGATTTCGGCAGGTTCGTGAGGCGCATCGCCGCGAGTTAATCGATGATTATGTTGAGTTAATTTCCGATCTGATCCGCGAAGTGGGTGAAGCGCGTCAGGTGGATATGGCGGCGCGGCTGGGCGTTTCTCAGCCAACTGTAGCTAAGATGTTAAAGCGGCTGGCCAGCGTTGGCCTGATCGAACAGATCCCGTGGCGCGGTGTGTTTCTGACGCCGGAAGGGGAAACCCTGGCTCAGCAAAGCCGTGAACGCCATCAGATCGTGGAAAGTTTCCTGCTGGTGCTGGGCGTCAGCCCGGATACCGCCCGTCGCGATGCGGAAGGCATGGAGCATCACGTCAGTGAAGAGACGCTGGAACGCTTCCGTCTGTTTACCCTGCAACAGGGGCAGAACGCAGAATGACACTGCCTTTCATGCGTGCGCTGGCCCGCGACCATTTCTTTCATTTATTACTGCTGGTGGGTCTGGCGCTCAGTTTCTTCATACCTTTCGCCCCCGCGGGCTGGGGCAAAGCCATTGACTGGCACACCATTATTACCCTCAGCGGGTTGATGTTGCTGACCAAAGGCGTCGAGCTGTCCGGGTATTTCGATGTCGTAGGGCGTCGCATGGTGCGCCGCTTTGCCACCGAACGCCGTCTGGCGATGTTTATGGTGATGGCGGCCGCGCTGTTATCGACCTTTTTAACCAACGACGTGGCGCTGTTTATCGTGGTGCCGCTGACCATCACGCTTAAAAAACTCTGCGAGATCCCGGTCAACCGGCTGATCATCTTCGAAGCGCTGGCGGTGAACGCCGGATCGCTGCTGACGCCCATCGGCAACCCGCAAAACATCCTGCTGTGGGGACGCTCCGGCCTGTCGTTTGCCGCCTTCTGCGCGCAGATGGCACCGCTGGCGCTGGCGATGATGTTGACGCTGCTGGTGATGTGCTGGTTTGCGTTCCCGAAAAAAGCGCTCAATTACCACAGCGGCACCCAGGCCACAGACTGGCAGCCGCGGCTGGTGTGGAGTTGCCTGGCGCTGTATGGGGTATTTCTCACCTCTCTGGAACTGAAACAGGAGTTGTGGGGACTGGCGGCCATTGCCATCGGATTTCTGATCCTCGCCCGCCGCGTGGTGGTCAGCGTCGACTGGACCCTGCTGCTGGTGTTTATGGCGATGTTTATTGACGTGCATCTGCTGATCCAGCTGCCGGTATTGCAGGGGGCGCTTAACAACGTCGGAAACTTGTCCGTGCCCGGTCTGTGGCTTACCGCTATCGGTCTGTCGCAGTTTATCAGCAACGTCCCGGCGACCATTTTACTGCTCAACTATGTACCGCCCGATACGCTGCTCGCCTGGGCGGTAAACGTCGGTGGGTTTGGGCTGCTGCCAGGATCGCTGGCGAATCTCATCGCGTTGCGTATGGCGCACGATCGCCGCATCTGGTGGCGCTTTCATCTCTGGTCGCTACCGCTGCTGGTGTGGGCTGCGCTGGTTGGCTACGGTCTGTTTCTTCTCAGATAGTGCTCATTTGTCAGTTTTTCCTGGCAAATGTATAGCAACCTCCTAACTTTAGTTATCGGCGCACCTGCCGCGCCGTTAACTGACAGGAACGTTGTAACGCTATGGCTGAGAATATCAACGCGTCTGACGAGACGCAGAAAAACGACAATAAAACCGACGATAACGTCGACACGAAAAACGAAAAAGCGGAACGCAAACGCCCCGGCAAAAAGCCGATTATCATCCTGGGCATCGTGGTGATTGTCATGGTGATAGGCGCGCTGGTGTGGTGGCTGCTGACCCGTAATGAAGAAACCACCGACGACGCCTTCACCGATGGCGATGTGGTGACCATAGCGCCCAAGGTCGCGGGCTACGTGACCGAACTGCGCGTCAAAGATAACCAGCGGGTGAAGAAGGGCGATCTGCTGGTGACCATCGATCCGCGCGATGCCCGCGCCCAGCGCGATCAGGCACAGGCCCAGTTGGGTCTGGCGACCGCACAACTGCATCAGGCGCAGGCACAGCTGGCGCTCTCCAAAGTGCAGTATCCCGCCCAGCGCGATGAAGCGCGCGCCCAGGTCCTGAAAGCGCAGGCGGATCTGGCCAATGCGCAGGCGGCCTATCGCCGTCAGCGCGGCGTCGATCCCCGCGCCACCACGCAGCAAAATATTGATACCGCCAATGCGCAGTTACGCAGCGCACAGGCCCAGCTTGCCAGCGCTCAGGCGCAGGCGGAAGTGGCCGAGCAGGTGCAGCTGCAAATCCGTCAGCAGGAAACCAATGTCGAAGCACGCCAGCGTCAGGTCGATCAGGCGCGGGCGCAGCTGGAAAACGCGGAGCTGAACCTCTCCTGGACCGAAGTGCGTGCGCCGTTCGACGGCTACGTCACCAAACGTAACGTGCAGACCGGCACGCTGGTGCAGGCGGGAAGCGCACTGTTTTCGCTGGTGTCGCCGGACATCTGGGTGGTCGCTAACTTCAAAGAGTCGCAGCTTGAACGTATGCGTCCGGGCAACAAAGTCACCATCAGCATTGATGCCTGGCCGGACGTGGAGCTGGAAGGGCATATCGACAGCATTCAGCAGGGCAGTGGATCGCGCTTCTCCGCCTTCCCGGCAGAAAACGCCACCGGCAACTTTGTGAAGATCGTCCAGCGCGTGCCGGTGAAAATCGTCATCGACAAAGGACTGGATACCAACAAGCCGCTGCCGCTGGGCCTCTCCGTTGAGCCGAAGGTTACGCTGGAATGACCGATCACAGCCATGAAAGCTGGAAACCCGCCAGCAATCCGTGGGCGGTGGCGATTGTCGTCACGCTGGCGGTTTTTATGGAGATCCTCGACACCACTATCGTTAACGTGGCGCTGCCGCACGTCGCCGGATCGCTCTCCTCCAGCTACAGCGAATCGACCTGGGTTCTGACCAGCTATCTGGTGGCGAACGGCATCGTGCTGCCGATCTCCGCCTTTTTAAGCCGCGTATTTGGCCGCAAACGCTTCTTCCTGATCTGCATTGTGATGTTTACCGTCTGCTCGTTTTTGTGCGGTATCGCCACTGAGCTGTGGGAAATCATTCTGTTCCGTATCTTACAGGGCTTCTTTGGCGGCGGTTTGCAGCCGACGCAGCAGTCGGTATTGCTGGATTACTTCAAGCCTGAAGATCGCGGTAAGGCGTTCGGGCTGTCGTCCATTGCCATTATCGTCGCCCCGGTTCTCGGCCCGACGCTCGGCGGCTGGATCACCGATAACTACTCCTGGCGCTGGGTATTTTTTATCAATATTCCGGTGGGCATTATCACGGTACTGGCGATCTATCAGCTGCTGGAAGATCCGCCGTGGGAGCGCAAATCAGAAGAGAAACTCTCGGTGGACTGGACGGGCATCGGCCTGATCGCGCTGGGGCTTGGCTGCTTACAGGTGATGCTGGATCGCGGCGAAGACGATGACTGGTTCGCCTCCGGCTTTATCCGCACCTTTGCGGTGCTGACGCTGGTGGGCATTATCGGCGCGATCTACTGGCTGATCTACGCCAAAAAACCGGTGGTCGATCTGCAATGTATGAAGGATAAAAACTTTGCGGTGTCGAGCCTGCTGATGGCGGGTATGGCGATGATCCTCTACGGCAGCTCGGTGGTGATCCCGCAGCTGGCGCAACAGGATCTGGGCTATACCGCCACCTGGTCGGGGCTGGTGCTGTCGCCGGGGGCGGTACTGATCGTGCTGACCATTCCGCTGGTGCTGAAACTGATGCCAGTGGTGCAGACGCGCTGGATCATCGCCTTTGGCTTTGCCTGCCTCGCGGTGTCGTTCTTCTGGTCGCGCACCCTGACGCCGGACATCGATTTTGAAACCCTGGTGCTGTTCCGCAGCGCCCAGTCGATTGGTCTCGGCTTCCTGTTTGTGCCGCTCACCACCATTGCCTTTATCACCATACCCCGGCAGCTGAACGCCGATGCCGCCGCGCTGTTCACCATGTTCCGTAACGTCGCGGGGTCGATGGGCATTTCGCTCTCCACCGCTGCCATTACCGAGCGATCCCAGGTGCACAGCGCCTATCTCAGCGAACATGCCTCGCCCTTTGACGAGCAGTTCCAGCAGGCGGTCCGCAGTTCAGCAGAGGCGATACGCAATTTCACCTCGCAGGTGGGCGATCCCACCGCCATTGCCAGCGGGCAGATGTACCAGACCTTAATCGAGCAGTCGCGCTTCCTTGCCTACGTGGATGTCTTCACGCTGCTCAGTCTGGTGGCCGTTCTGTTGATCCCATTTTGTTTACTGCTTTCGCCGGTGAAAAGCGAAGGCAGCGCAGGAGCACATTAAGATGCACAGGAAAACTCATCCCACTCTGACCCTGCTGGCGCTGTTGCTGGCAGGCTGCGCCGTCGGGCCGGATTATCAGCAGCCCGCCGCCCCTGCGGTCAGCCACTGGAACGATCAGGGCGATCGCGAGGTGAAGTCGCAGACAGCGTCCCAGGCGGTGAATCCCCGCTGGTGGACGACCTTTAACTCGCCGCAGCTCAACAGCCTGATTGAGCGGGCGATTGCCGATAACCTGTCGTTGCAGCAGACCGTGCTGCGCATCGCCGGGGCGCGGGAGCAGATCAACCAGGCGGGCGGGGCGTTACTGCCCGCCGTGAACGGCAGTCTGAAAGCTACCCGCCAGCAGCTTGGGCTGGAAGGCGAGCTGAAATCCCACGACGTTTACGGTCAGCTCAATGACGTTGATCCCGAATTGCAGGGCGCGCTCGGTACGCTGACCCAGCCGGTCAATCTCTATCAGGGCAGCTTTGATGCTCAGTGGGAGATCGATCTGTGGGGCAAAGTGCGCCGCCAGGTGGAAGCCGCGCAGGCGCAACAGCAGGCGGCCATTGAACAGCGCAACGACGCGCTGGTGTCGCTGGAGGCGGAAGTCGCCCGCGCCTGGCTGCAACTGCGCGGGGCGCAGAGCATTATCGCCACCATGAATACGCAGATTGCCACCGCCCAGGAGACGTTCACCCTGACGGAAAACCGCCAGCGCGGGGGGCTCTCGCCGCAGCTGGATGTGGAAAACGCCCGCGCCCAGCTGGGCAATCTGGAAGCGCAGCTGCCGCAATATCAGGCGCAGGAGCGGCAGGCGATGAACGCGCTGGCGATCCTGCTCGGCAAACCGCCGGGCGCGCTGGACGCCGAACTGCGCAACCCACAACCGTTGCCGACGCTGCCGGATCTGGTGGCGACCGGCATTCCGTCCACTCTGGCGCGTCGTCGGCCGGACGTGCGCGAAGCGGAAGCGAATTTACATGCCGCCACGGCGCAGATCGGCGTCTCCGTGGCGCAGCTGTTCCCGAGCTTGTCGCTGACCGGCCAGTTTGGTCTGCGCAACAGCGAAACCAACTGGCTCACCGACTGGAGCAGCCATTTCTACAGTTTTGGCCCGCAGGTGTCGATCCCGATTTTCCAGGGTGGACGGCTGGTCTCCAGCGTCAAACTGGCGCGGGCGCAGCAGGGGGCGGCGGTGCTCAACTATCGCCAGACGGTGCTGACCGCGCTCGGGGATGTGGAGAATGCGCTGGTCAGCTACCGTACCGATCAGCAGCGTGAAGCGGGGCTGAGCAAAACCATCACCGCGCTGCAAAACGCCTTCGATCTGGCGAGCGACAGCTACCGGCAGGGGATCGCCACCTTTATCGATGTGCTGGATGCCCAGCGCCAGTTAGCCCAGGCGGAACAGCAGCGGGCGCAGGCGCGGGTGCAGACCAGCCTCGATCTGGTGGCGCTGTATAAAGCCCTCGGCGGCGGCTGGGAGCCGTACCAGAACGTAAAAATGCCTGACTACGCCGTCTTTGGCGACGCGCCGCGCGGATAACGTTCAGAGGATTGGGCAAGAAAAGCGCAGGAACGCCACATTCGCGAAACCGGCGGGGCGGGTATAACTACAGAACATTCACGGCAGCATCTTTTTGAGGAACGTTCTATGCGATACCAGAAACTTGGCAACACCGGGCTGTTTGTATCGGAACTGTGCCTTGGCACCATGACCTTTGGCGGCGAAGACGACATGTGGGGCAAAATCGGCCAGCTCGGGCAGAGCGACGCGGATCGGTTGGTGGGCAGCGCCCTGGATGCGGGGATCAATTTTATTGATACCGCCGATGTGTACTCGGGCGGGCGCTCGGAAATCATCACCGGCCAGGCGCTGAAAAACCTGAAGGTGCCGCGCGAAAACGTCATTGTCGCCACCAAAGTGTTCGGTGAAACCGGTACGGCGGCGGTGAACTCTCGCGGCAGCTCCCGTCACCACATTATCGGTGGCGTGAAACAGAGCTTAAAACGCCTGCAACTGGATCATATCGATCTCTATCAGCTGCACGGCTTCGATCCGGCAACGCCGATCGAAGAGACGCTCTATGCGCTGGATAATCTGGTGCAGCACGGCCATGTGCGCTATATCGGCGTCTCCAACTGGGCGGCCTGGCAGATCGCCAAAGCGCTGGGCATTTCCGAGCGGCTGGGTCTGGCGCGCTTCGCTTCACTACAGGCGTATTACACCATCGCCGGACGGGAACTGGAGCGCGAGCTGGTGCCGATGATGCAGAGTGAAGGCGTCGGCCTGATGGTCTGGAGCCCGCTGGCGGGCGGCCTGTTAAGCGGAAAATACAGCCGCGACGGCCAGTCAGAAGCGGGTAGCCGTCGCCAGGAGTTCGACTTCCCGCCGGTGAATAAAGATCGCGCGTTCGACTGCGTGGACGTGATGCGCACCATTGCCGATGCGAAAGGGGCGAGCGTGGCGCAGATTGCGCTGGCGTGGCTGCTGCATCAGCCGGTGGTCAGCAGTGTGATCATCGGCGCGAAACGCGAGGCGCAGCTGGCGGATAACATTGCCGCCACCGGTATTCGCCTGAGCGACGACGAGCTGCAACAGCTGGACGCGGTGAGCGCGCTGCCGCGGGAATATCCGGGCTGGATGCTGGAGCGTCAGGGCGAGTACCGCCGCAACCAGCTGGCCGGGCAGTAATTTATTGCAATTTTGTTACATCCATAACATATCACCGATAAGAGCATTGCCAGCGGCGTCTGACCCGGCATCATGTCGCGAAAGATAACGACGAGTGATGCTAATGGTCCGAGTAGTGCTGGTGGATGATCATGTGGTGGTTCGGTCGGGGTTTGCCCAGCTCCTCGGCCTGGAAGAGGATGTGTGCGTGACCGGGCAGTTCAGCACGGCTGCTGAGGCCTGGCCCGCACTGCTTCAGGATGACGTTGACGTGGCGGTGCTGGATGTCGCCATGCCCGATGAAAACGGCCTCAGCCTGCTAAAACGCCTGCGGCAACAGCGGCCAGGCTTTCGCGCTATTATTCTCAGTATTTATGATACGCCCGCTTTCGTGCAGAGCGCCCTGGACGCCGGGGCCAGCGGCTATCTCACCAAACGCTGCGGCCCGGAAGAGCTGGTGCAGGCGGTGCGATCCGTCGGCATGGGCGGTCATTACCTCTGCGCTGATGCCCTGCGCGCCCTGCGCGGCGGCGAGCCAGCCGGTAAAGTATTGAATATTCTCACCCCCCGCGAACGGGAAGTGTTCGATTTGCTGGTAAAAGGCGACAGCGTCAAAGAGATCGCCTTTAAGCTCGAACTGAGCCATAAAACCGTACATGTCCACCGCGCCAATGTGCTGGGTAAATTACAGTGCAGTAGCACCATTGAGCTGGTGCATTTTGCCCTTGAACACCAGTTGCTGACGGGGCACTGATGTCATCATCCTTCCGGCGTTTTATGGTGTTATCACTGTTTATCGTCCTTGCCTGGGGACCCGGCTGGCTGATGCTGTGGACGCTGAGTTTTTACCTCACCCATAATGGCCAGCAGGCGGTGCTGTTTCTGCCGCAGGGCGTCTTCCTGGCGCTGCTGATTTTGCTGTCGCGCCGTTTCTGGCTGGCGTTGTTACTGCCGTTACTGGCGATGATTTTCTGGCTGCACAGCGAACAGTTGCTCAGTGGCTATACCATGCTGGCCGCGCCGGTGATCGCGCTGCCGGTGGCCCGTATCGTCCACGCTTGGTGGCACCGCTTCCCCCTTTACTGGCATCGCCTGACGCTGCTGCTGACGGCGGTCACCGCCTGCGCGTTGCTGCAAACCCTGCTGCTGTCGCCCTTTCTGGAAAGTCAGGCCACGTTGATTGGCCTTGCCAGCTTCACCGGCGGCGTGCTGCTGACGCCCTTCGTCTACCTGATTTTTGAGTTCCTGCGCCAACAGCATCGCTATCATCTGCTCGGCCTGGACACCAGCAATCCGCCGCTGCGCACCTCGCTGATTATCTGGTGCAGCCTATTTTTTATTATCGGTATCGGCACGCAAATGGTGCTGTCGCCGGAAATTGAACGGCTGCTGCTGATTGTGGTGTTTCTGCCTAACGTCATCATGGCGTGGAAATTTGGCTGGCAGGGCGGGGTGCTGGCGGGGCTGCTCGGCAGCATGATGATCACCATTGCCCGCCAGGTGGGGATCGGTTTTGGCGATCTGCTGGAGCTGGAGATTTTCCTCGCCACCCAGGCGCTGCTCGGCATTGGGCTGGGGATCGCCATCAGCCGTCAGCAGCATCTGGCGCAAAACCTCGATCACTATCGTCAGCGGCTGGAGGTGGAGTTGCAGACGCGGCGTGCGCTGACGGAAAAGCTCATTCATAGCGAAGAGGACACCCGCAAAAGCCTCGCCCGTGAGCTGCACGATGAGATTGGTCAGAACATCACCGCTATTCAGATCCAGTCACAGCTGGTAAAACGCAGCGCGGGCAGCAGTCAGGCGCTGGACGCCGCCAGTCAGATCAACGATCTGGCGCGGCGCATTCACACCTCCACGCGCCAGCTCCTGCGCCAGTTGCGGCCGCCGGTGCTCGATGAACTCTCTTTTCGCGAGGCGCTGCACCATCTGGTGAATGAATTCGCCTTTACCGAGCGCGGCATTACCTGCCGCTTTGATTACCGGCTCAGCGCGCCGCCGGAAAACGAAACCCTGATCTTCACGCTGTATCGCCTGTTGCAGGAGTTGCTGAACAACGTCTGTAAACATGCCGAGGCAAGCGTGGTGAGTATTGTGCTCAAAGAACGCGACGGGCAGATCTGGCTGACGGTCACGGATAACGGCATCGGCATACCGGCAGGGCAGTTGCCTGGCTTCGGCATTCAGGGGATGCGCGAACGGGTGAATGCGCTGGGGGGCGATCTGGTGCTTGAGTCGTCTCAGGGCACGCACGTAATTGTTAACCTGCCCACACTTTTGCCACAAAGCCCCCGTTAACCAGGAAAAAGTCTTAGCCACTGCGGACTTTCTCTCATCCCCTTTTTCTTTCGCTTTCATATAGTCATTGTCACCGGAGGCCCTATGCAGCAACTGTCAGCCACTGCCATTACCCAGCGCTACCGCCGATTACGTCCGCGTTTATTGCTGTCGATGGTGGTGGGTTACGCGGCCTTTTACCTGACACGCAAAAGCGTCAATTACGTGCTGCCCGCGCTGCAACTGGATCTCAGTCTAAGCAAGAGCGACATCGGTCTGCTGGGTTCACTGTTTTACCTCAGCTACGGCCTGTCGAAGTTTGCCGCCGGACTCTGGCACGATAGCCACGGCAGCCGGGTATTTATGGGTATCGGGCTGTTTGCCACCGGGCTTTTAAACGTGCTGTTTGCGTTTGGCGATTCGCTGCCGACGCTGCTGTTCATCTGGACGCTGAACGGCTTTTTCCAGGGCTGGGGCTGGCCGCCATGCGCGCGGCTGCTGACCCACTGGTATTCGCGCAATGAGCGCGGCTTCTGGTGGGGCTGCTGGAATACGTCTATCAATATTGGCGGGGCGATTATCCCGCTGATCTGTGCCTTTGCCGCCCACTGGTGGGGCTGGCAGGCCGCGATGCTGACACCGGGGATCATCAGCATGGCGCTCGGCGTGTGGTTAACCATGCAACTGCGGGGCACACCGCAGGAAGAGGGGTTACCTTCCGTCGGGGAGTGGCGGCAGGATCCGCTGGAATTACGTCAGGAGCAACAAAGCCCGCCGATGGGGCTGTGGCAGATGTTACGCACCACCATGCTGCAAAACCCGATGATCTGGCTGCTGGGCGTCTCGTATGTGCTGGTGTACCTCATCCGCATTGCGCTCAACGACTGGGGAAATATCTGGCTGGCGGAGAATCACGGCGTCAATCTGCTCAGCGCCAACGCCACCGTCATGCTGTTTGAAGTCGGCGGACTGCTGGGGGCGCTGTTTGCCGGATGGGGATCGGATGTGATGTTCAGCGGGCAGCGCGCGCCGATGATTTTGCTGTTCACGCTCGGCCTGATGGTTTCCGTCGCCGCGCTGTGGCTGGCACCGGTGCACCATTACGCGCTGCTGGCGATGTGCTTTTTTACCGTGGGCTTTTTTGTTTTCGGCCCGCAGATGTTGATTGGTCTGGCGGCGGTGGAGTGCGGTCACAAAGGGGCGGCAGGATCCATTACCGGTTTTCTGGGGCTGTTCGCCTATCTGGGGGCGGCGCTGGCGGGCTGGCCGCTGTCACAGGTGATCGAGCGCTACGGCTGGTCGGGGATGTTCACCCTGCTGTCCGTCGCGGCGGTGCTGATGGGTTTACTGCTGATGCCGCTATTAATGGCGGGCATTACGGCTTCTAACACGCAAAGGATAAAAACATGAAAGTTACCCTGCTCTCTACGCTGGTTGCCACCGGGATCGCACTTGCCACCTTAAGCGGTGCCGCACAGGCAAAAGGCCGTCTGGTGGTCTATTGCAGCGCCACCAATGAAATGTGTGAAACCGAAACCAAAGCCTTCGGCGATAAGTATGACGTGAAAACCTCGTTTATCCGTAACGGCTCCGGCAGTACGCTGGCGAAAGTTGATGCCGAGAAGAAAAACCCGCAGGCAGACGTCTGGTACGGCGGGACCTTAGATCCGCAGTCGCAGGCGGGTGAGATGGGGCTGTTGCAGCCGTATAAATCGCCGAACCTTGAGCAGATCATGACGCAGTTCCGCGATCCGGCGAAAGTCAAAGGCAACCTGTCGTCGGCGGTGTACGTCGGCATCCTCGGCTTTGGCGTCAACACCGAGAAGCTGAAAGAGAAAAACCTGCCGATCCCGAAATGCTGGAAAGATCTGACCAAACCGGAATACAAAGGCGAGATCCAGATTGCCGATCCGCAAAGCTCTGGCACCGCCTACACCGCGCTCGCGACTTTTGTGCAACTGTGGGGCGAAGATCAGGCGTTTGATTACCTCAAGCAGCTCAATACCAATATTTCCCAGTACACCAAATCCGGTATCGCCCCGGCGCGTAACGCCGCCCGTGGCGAAACGGCTATCGGCATCGGCTTCCTGCATGATTATTCGCTGGAAAAAGAGCAGGGCGCACCGCTGGAGCTGATCTCCCCGTGCGAAGGTACTGGCTATGAAATTGGCGGCGTCAGCATTCTGAAAGGTGCGCGTAATGCCGACAACGCGAAGCTGTTCGTTGACTGGGTGCTGTCGAAAGAGGCGCAGGAGCTGGCGTGGAAGAAGGGCAAGTCCTATCAGATCCTGACCAACACCACGGCGGAAACCTCGCCGAACTCGCTCAAGCTCGACGACCTGAAGCTCATTAGCTACGACATGGATAAGTACGGCTCAACGGATGTGCGTAAGGCGCTGATCAACAAATGGGTCAGCGATGTGAAGATGGGGAAATAACCCCACATTTGCGATCATTTGCCCGGTGGCGCTTGCGCTTACCGGGCCTACAACACCGGAACACTTATGTCACACACTCTTGCACTCCATCCCGTGAAAAAGCGGGATGCGGTCTTCCTTTGGCTGCTTTTAGGCTGGCTGGCGTTCGCGCTGCTGCCGAGCTGGAGCCTGGATTATGGCCTGCTGGAATCGACCGCAGACGAAATTCTTGACGCTTACGCCTGGTCGCACCTCAACGTCAGCTTGCTGTGGTACGTGCTCCCCAGCCTGTTGCTGCTGCGCCCGTTCAGCGCGGCAAGCCGCGATCAACGCCGTCGCCACGGGTTTGATGCCGGCTGGTCGCTGGCCTGTATGGCGTTTATCGTCATTAGCGCGACGATCGCCGGGCGTGGGCTGGGCTATGCCACCATCGTGCTGTTCATCTCCCTTGGCGCGATCATGACGCTGGCCTTAACCCGCCTTGAATGGCTGAGCGGCGACCGCTTTGTAATCGGCTCGCTGATCGCCATTATTGCGCTGATCGGCATCTTTATCGTCTGGCCAAGCATCGCCATCTTTATTCCGATGTTCACTACCGACAGCGGGGAATTCGCGCCGCTGGCGTTTATGACGGTGCTGTCGCAGGCGCATATCGTGCAGGTGATCGTCAACTCGATCCTGCTGTCGATGGCGGTGGGCGTGGGCTGTACGTTCTTCGGACTGGTGCTGGCGATTTACACTACGCGCATCGCCCGCCGCAGCGCCATCATAGGCCGTATCTTCTCGATCCTGCCGATTGTCACCCCGCCGTTTGTGGTGGGGCTGGGGGTGACGCTGATGATGGGCCGCTCCGGTTATGTGACAGAGTTGATGGTTGACTGGTTCGGCCTGACCAATACCAACTGGCTGTACGGTTTTACCGGTATCTGGATCGCGCAGGTGCTGGCCTTCACGCCGATGGCCTTTATGATCCTCGATGGCGCAATCAAAACCATTCATCCGTCGCTGGAAGAAGCGTCTTACACCCTACGCGCCAGCCGCTGGCAGACCTTTAACGGCGTGTTTGTGCCGCTCTTAAAACCGGCGCTGGCAAACGCCTTTTTGATTGTTATCGTGCAGTCGCTGGCAGACTTCAGTAACCCGCTGGTGCTGGGCGGTAACTTCGACGTGCTGGCGACGCAGATCTATTTCTATATCACCGGCTCGCAGCTGGATTATCAGGCGGCCAGTACGCTGGGCGCGTTCCTGCTGCTGTTCTCGCTGCTGGTGTTCTGCATCCAGTACATGTGGATCGGCAAACGCTCCTACGTCACCGTCTCCGGGAAATCGTACCGGGGCGACGTGCAGCCGCTGCCGGTGACGCTGGTGTGGGGCGTGATGGCGCTACTGGCAGTGTGGGTGGCGTTCAATGCGCTGCTCTACGGCAGCATTTTCTACGGCAGCTTTACCGTCAACTGGGGCGTGGATTACACCCTGACGCTGGATAACTTTATCAAGCTGTTCGGTCAGGGAATGAGCGATGGTGCGTGGCCGTCACTGCTTGATACGCTGCTGTACGCCGGGATTGCCGCGCCGATCACCGCCATTTTTGGCCTGCTGATCGCCTGGGTGGTGGTGCGCCAGCAGTTCCGCGGCAAAAAGACTATCGAATTCACCACCATGCTGTGCTTTGCCGTACCGGGCACCGTGGCAGGCGTCTCCTATATTCTCGCCTTTAACAGCGCACCGGTTTACCTGACCGGCACCGCGGCGATTGTCATTATCTCGATGGTGATGCGTAACGTGCCGGTGGGTATTCGCGCGGGCATCGCCGGTCTCGGCCAGATCGACAAATCACTGGATGAGGCGTCCCTTAGTCTGCGTGCCGGAAGCTTACGCACCATTACGCACATTCTGCTGCCGCTGCTGCGCCCGGCGATCCTCTCGGCGCTGATCTACAGCTTTGTGCGCGCCATTACCACGGTGAGCGCCATTGTGTTCCTCGTCACGCCGGATACCCGTGTGGCTACGGCCTACATCTTAAACCGTGTTGAAGACGGCGAGTACGGCGTGGCGATTGCCTACGGCTCGATCCTGATTGTGGTGATGCTGGCGATCATCTTCCTCTTTGACTGGCTGATCGGTGAGGCGCGTATCTCCCGCTCAAAAGCTAAAAACCAGGCGTAAACCTATGACACAGAAACATTTTGTTGAGCTGCGCAACGTCGGCAAAACCTTTGGCAGCAACGTGGTGATTGAAAACATCAATCTGGCAATCCCGCAGGGAGAGATGGTGACGCTGCTCGGTCCGTCCGGCTGCGGTAAAACCACCGTGCTGCGGCTGGTGGCGGGGCTGGAGAAGCCGACCTCCGGGCAGATTTATATCGACGGCGAAGACGTCACCGACAGTTCCATTCAGCAGCGTGATATTTGTATGGTGTTCCAGTCCTACGCCCTGTTCCCGCATATGTCGCTGGGAGAGAACGTCGGTTATGGGCTGAAGATGCTCGGCGTGTCGCGCGCCGAGATCAAAACCCGCGTTAAAGAGGCGCTGGCGATGGTCGATCTGGACGGCTTTGAAGACCGCTATGTGGATCAGATTTCCGGCGGTCAGCAGCAGCGTGTGGCGCTGGCACGCGCGCTGATCTTAAAGCCTAAAGTACTGCTGTTTGATGAGCCGCTCAGTAACCTCGATGCCAACCTGCGTCGCAGTATGCGCGATAAAATTCGTGAACTGCAAAAGCAGTTCAACATCACCTCGCTCTATGTCACCCACGATCAGAGCGAGGCGTTTGCGGTTTCTGACACCGTGCTGGTGATGAACAAAGGGCACATCATGCAGATGGGCTCGCCGCAGGATCTCTATCGTCAGCCGGCGTCGCGGTTTATGGCCAGCTTTATGGGCGATGCCAACCTGTTCCCGGCGACCTTCTCGGCGGATCATGTGGATATTTATGGCTATCAGTTGCCGCGTCCGGCGCAGTTCGCCACGGTGGGCAGCGGGCAGGTGGGGGTGCGTCCGGAGGCGATTACGCTTGGTCAGCACGGCAGCGAAAGCCAGCGGTGTGTGATCCGTCATGTGGCCTATATGGGGCCGCAGTATGAGGTGATTGTGGCATGGCACGGGCAGGAGATTTTGTTGCAGGTGAATGCGACGCGGCTTCAGCCGGACGTGGGGGAGAATTATTTCCTTGAGATCCATCCGTATGGGATGTTTGAGATGCGGGAAGCGGGTTAATTCTGGGAACGTACTCAGGGTTACGTTCACAGGACTGTTACGTACAGTGGATTATTCCGTTCACTTTGCGTTTCGTGTCAGGCGTGACACCGCTGACGGTGAACGTGCTAAGGGGGCCACCGCGGCCCCCTTAGCAATCCCCGCGGCCCCGCACAGAAACCGGTGCTGCGCACTGCGCTCACCTCCCACCCGTCTGTCCGCGGTCGGCTCGATTCGGCCTCCTGCCTCATGTCGCCTCTGGCCGCCATCCCTGGCGGCCAGCCCTTGTCATCCGGCCTCCGGCTCGCCGGTTTCAGCGGGGACTCAACCCCTCGCGTCATTACCGCGTTTTTTATATTGCGACTGAGTGGCATTAGTTTTTTATGAACTTACAGGAAGCTGTGAGTGGTGTTTTTTTAGAAATCTGGAAGTGTGTGGGGGAGTCGGCTGAAAATCGCTGAGGCGTTCACTTACGGCCGGGGCAGCCCGCATGGATGCGGGCTGAGGGCGCGAGTTGCAGGGACGCTGCATCGCGCCCGACCCGAAGCCGGAAGGGATAAGCCGAAGGCCACCGCGCAGCGGCGATTTTCTTGCCGGAAGCCCGGGGGTGCAGGGGGCGGCGGCGACTGGCCGCCCCTTGCGCGCTCTCGCCATCCGGCGTTCCGTTGTTCCACAACATTAAATTAGAGCGCAACCTACCACCATCACCCTGATCCCGAGCGCAACCTGCCGCATACAAAAAATGATTACGCGATCTTTTCGGCACTGGTCACAAAACCCACGGTCCCCCTTTGCTTGCCTTATCGGCATCCGCTATATGACTAGTCATATAAAGTAAATGACTTTACATATCTACCAGCGGAGATCAGATGATGACTAAATCCTTACCGGCGGGTTTTTTATGGGGTAACTCGGTATCGAGTATGCAGACGGAAGGGGCGTGGAACGAAGGCGGAAAGGGACCGTCGGTGTACGACATCCGCGAAGCCAGCGAATTCGCTTCTGACTGGAAAGTGGCCACCGACTCCTACCATCGCTATGCCGAAGATTTCGACCTGATGCAGGATCTCGGCATGAACTGCTACCGTTTTCAGATCGCCTGGAGCCGCGTCTGTCCCCAGGGCGACGGGGAGTTTAACGCCGAGGGCATCGCCTTTTACGATCGCTTTATCAACGACCTGCTGGCGCGCGGCATCGAGCCGATGATCTGCCTCTACCACTTTGATATGCCGCTGGCGCTGGCAAAGACCTACAATGGATTTACCGATCGTCACGTCATGGAGGCGTTTGTCCGCTACGGCAAAAAGATGATCGACTGCTTTGGCGACCGCGTGAAGTACTGGCTGACCTTTAACGAGCAAAATATCTACCACATGCCGGAAGCCTTTAAGGTCGGCGGCTATCTGGAAGGCGAGAAAACGCTGCGCGAGCTGTACCAGATCTCGCATCACGTGATGATGGCCCACGTCCGGCTGACGCACTATCTGCATGACACCAAACCGGGGCAGCTGATGGGCGGTATGCTGGCGCATCAGCTGATCTATCCCGCCACCTGTAAGCCGCAGGATATTTTCTGTGCGCAGCAGTATGACGAATTTCTCAACCAGAACCTGCTGCGGGTCTATGCCGGTCAGGGCTACAGCCCGGCGGTGATGGCGGTAGTGGCGCGCGAAGGCTTCCAGGATATTTTCCGCGACGAGGATCTCGCGGAAATCGCCCGCGTGAAAAATGATTATATGGCGTTCAGCTACTACGCCAGTAAGACGCTGGACAGTGATGCCATTCCCGCTGGTACGCCGGTGAACTATTACCTGCTGCATGGCGACAAAAATAACCCGTTCCTCACCGCCACCGAATGGAACTGGCAGATCGATCCGCTCGGTTTTCGCACCATTATCACCCGTTATTACAACGACTGGCGGCTGCCGGTATTCCCGATTGAAAACGGTATTGGCGTGATCGAATCCTGGGACGGCGTTAACCCCATCGACGACCAGTACCGCATCGACTATCACCGTGCGCATTTGCAGGCCATGAAAGATGCCATCTTTGAGGACGGCGCGCAGGTAATGGGCTATCTCGGCTGGGGGCTGATTGACATTCTCAGCTCGCAGGGGGACATGCGTAAGCGCTACGGCGTGGTGTATGTGAACCGTGAAAACCACGATCTGAAAGATCTGAAACGCGTGCCGAAAAAGAGCTACGCCTGGTTCAAACGTGTGATCCACAGTAACGGCGACGAGATGTGATCCCGCCTGCCAGACCGTTTTGTGACTGATTGAAGGGAAGGTATCTGCGATGTCTGATGCAAACATGAAACCGAATATGCAGTCGTTTGTTGATCGATTTGTTGAGTTCTCCGCCCGTATCGCCAACCAGGTGCATCTGCGCTCCCTGCGCGATGCCTTTGCCGCGGTGATGCCCATTTTTATTCTCGCCGGGCTGGCGGTGCTGGTGAATAACGTGGTGTTTCCGTGGGTAATGGACGGAGAAATGCTGACGCGCTTTAAAGTGTGGGGCGATGTGATCATCAACGGTACGCTGAATATCGCGGCGCTGTTGATCGCGCCGATGATCGCCTGGTCGCTGGCGCGCAACAAAAACTTCGACAACCCGGTCTCGGCAGTGGTGATCGCCTTATCCAGCTTTATCATTATGATGCCCATCCAGCTCGACGTGGTGCCGGTAGGCGGCAAGGCCACAGTGACGGTCGGCCAGTTGCTGTCGTTTGCCAATATCGGCACCACCGGGATTTTTGCCGGGGTGATCATCGGCCTGTTGTCCACCGAGCTGTTTATCCGCATCGCCGGGTTCAAAAAGCTCGATATTTCGCTCGGCGAAAACGTGCCGCCAGCGGTGAGCAAATCCTTTTCCGCGCTGCTGCCGACCATTTTTACGCTCTCCACCTTCGCCATTATCGCCGCGCTGCTGGCGAACGTGCTGCACACCGATCTGATCCACCTGATCACCACGCTGATCCAGCAGCCGTTGCGGCTTATTAATACCAGTCTGCCGGGCACGCTGTTTATCTACAGCTTTGGTAACTTTCTGTTTACGCTGGGTATTCATCAGTCGGTGGTCAACGCCGTGGTGCTCGAGCCGTTCCTGCTGATCAACACCAACGAAAATATGATCGCGTTTGCTAACGGGCAGCCGATCCCGCACATCATCAACAATATCTTTGTACCGACCTTCGGCATGATCGGCGGCACCGGCAGTACGCTGTCGCTGCTCATCGCCATCTTTCTGTTCTCGCGCCAGCAGTCGGCGAAACAGGTGGCGCGTCTGTCGATTTCACCGGGGCTGTTTAACATCAACGAGCCGGTGATTTTTGGTCTGCCGATTGTGTTTAATATTCCGCTGATGATCCCCTTTGTGCTGCTGCCGGCTATCGGGATTTTGTTCGCCTGGATCTGCACCACGCTCGGGTTAATGTCGCGCTGCGTGGTGATGATCCCCTGGACCACGCCACCGGTGCTGAGCGCCTGGCTGGCCACGGCGGGGGACTGGCGGGCGGTGGTCGTTCAGTTGATAATCATCATCTTTGGTGTATTCTTCTACCTGCCTTTCCTCAAGATAGCCGAGCGAGTGGCCTTAAAAAACAGTGGGATAGTCGAATAATAAAAGGAACGGGCAATGTCGGCGAAATACGTTTCTATCGCGCAGGAAATCAAGCAGCGCATCATGAGCGGGCAGTATTCTGCCAGCGAGCCGTTGCCCGACCAGTTTGCGCTGGCGGCGGAATTCAGCACCAGCCGCATGACTATCCAGCAGGCGATACGCCAGCTGATCGTCGAAGGGCTGGTGTATACCCGTCAGGGGCAAGGGACCTTCATCCGCAAGAATTTCCTCCAGCTCTCCCAGTGGGATCTGCCCGGCAGCGATTATTACGGCGCGACCAAAACCTGGGAAAATGTCGGCACCGTCACCAGTGAAATCATCCGCTTCGATTTACGCTTTCCCGACGAAAAAGAGCAGGAGTCGCTGCTGATTGACGCCGATGCGCCGGTCTATGACTTTGTGCGTCTGCGGCTGCTTGACGGGGAACCGGTATCGCTGGAGTTTACGCTGATGCCGGTGAGTCTGGTGCCCGGCCTTAACCGCGGTCATCTGCAAAGCTCGGTATTTCGTTATGTGCAGGACACGCTGGCGCTGAAAATTATGGGCTCGTACCGCGTGGTGCGCGCGCTAAAGCCGAATGCCGAGGATAAACGCTGGTTGAGCTGCGATGACACCGATCCGGTGCTGGAAGTGGAGCAGGTGATTTATCTGGAGGACGGCACGCCGCTGGAGTATGCCCATTGCCATTATCGCTACGATCATGGTGGCGTGATTATGGTTAATCACGGCTAATAAAAAAGCGATGGTTTCCCATCGCTTTTTTTGTTTACTGCCGGGGCAAAATCAGTTCAGACGAACCGGCATACCCGAGCGGTTTTCGATGGCCTGCTCAACAACAGCCTGATCAACGTCAGCCTGGCTGGTCACGCTCTGCACGCTCTTGGTCAGGGTGATCGGTACGATTTCCCCACCTTCAAACTGTGCTTCGGTGGTGGACAGCGGGTTGTGCACTTCCACATAACGGCTGCCATCCGGCTCGGTGGTGGCTTTCACCGGTTCATCGATAAACTGCACGCGGGTGCCGACCGGCACGTTCTGGAACAGGAATTTAATGTCTTCGTTACGCAGACGCACACAGCCGTGGCTCACGCGCAGGCCGATACCGAAGTTGGCGTTGGTGCCGTGAATGGCATACAGACGACCAATGTACAGCGCATACAGACCCATCGGGTTATCCGGGCCAGCCGGAACCACGGCCGGCAGCGGGTTACCCGCTGCGATGTATTCCGCGTGCATTTTGGCGGTTGGTGTCCAGGTCGGACCGGCTTTCTTACGCTCAACTTTGGTGGTCCAGTTGATCGGCGTATCTTTGCCTAACTGACCGATACCGATAGGCAGCACGATCACCGTGTTGGTGCCTTTCGGGTAGTAATAAAGGCGCATTTCGGCACTGTTGATCACAATACCTTCGTGGACGGTGTCCGGCAGGATCAGCTGCTGCGGGATGTTCAGCACGCTACCGCCTTTCGGCAGATAGGTGTCAACGCCCGGGTTCGCTTCCAGCAGGTTAGACAGGCCCATCTGGTACTGCGCCGCAAAATACTCCAGCGGCTGCTGGTTACCTTCCGGGATCGTGATGACCTGGTTCTGACCAACCAGACGGCTGCCGTCGGTTGGCAGTGGATAAGTTACTGCAGAGGCAGATTTGCAAAATCCTACTACTGCGAATGCCGCCGCTAAAATCGTTGTTAATTTAATTTTCATGTTATGCGAGGTATCTTTGCCACTGGCCATCCGGCCGTTTAGTTAAGTCTTAATGGAGATGGGAGCGCATTATATGTGCATTCCCCCGCGCATGGAATTCAGATGTGTACGAAATCACATTTTTTTCTGAAACGCTCAGTGTAGCCGCCGATCACGAGGCGCGATTTCATTTCGCAATTGTGGCATAATGCACGGTTTGTCACACATTTTTAGGATAACGCCGTGTTAGTTACCAGCAACGTCACCATGCAGTTCGGCACTAAGCCGCTGTTCGAAAACATATCCGTCAAATTTGGCGGCGGCAACCGTTACGGCCTGATTGGTGCCAACGGTAGCGGAAAATCCACCTTTATGAAGATCCTCGGCGGCGACTTAGAGCCGACGCTGGGGAACGTCTCCCTCGATCCGAACGAGCGCATCGGTAAGCTGCGTCAGGATCAGTTCGCCTTCGAAGAATTCAGCGTGCTCGACACGGTGATCATGGGCCACGCTGAACTGTGGGAAGTGAAGCAGGAGCGCGATCGCATCTACAGCCTGCCGGAAATGAGCGAAGAAGACGGCTACAAAGTGGCCGATCTGGAAGTGCTGTACGGCGAAATGGACGGCTACTCTGCTGAATCCCGTGCCGGTGAACTGCTGCTTGGCGTGGGGATCCCGCTGGAACAGCATTACGGCCCAATGAGTGAAGTCGCCCCCGGCTGGAAACTGCGTGTGCTGCTGGCACAGGCGCTGTTCGCCAACCCGGACATTCTGCTGCTCGATGAACCGACGAACAACCTCGACATCGACACCATTCGCTGGCTGGAGCAGGTGCTGAACGAACGTAACAGCACCATGATCATTATTTCGCACGACCGTCACTTCCTGAACATGGTCTGTACGCACATGGCGGATCTCGATTACGGCGAACTGCGCGTTTACGCAGGCAACTACGACGAATACATGACCGCGGCGACCCAGGCGCGTGAACGTCTGCTGGCAGACAACGCCAAGAAAAAAGCCCAGATTGCCGATTTGCAGTCGTTTGTCAGCCGCTTTAGCGCTAACGCCTCCAAATCGCGTCAGGCAACCTCCCGCGCGCGCCAGATTGACAAAATCAAGCTGGATGAAGTGAAAGCGTCCAGCCGTCAGAACCCGTTCATCCGCTTTGAGCAGGACAAAAAACTGTTCCGTAATGCGCTGGAAGTGGAGCAGCTCAGCAAAGGCTTTGAAAACGGTCCGCTGTTTAAGAACGTCAATCTGCTGCTGGAAGTGGGCGAGAAACTGGCGATCCTCGGTACCAACGGCGTCGGTAAATCCACCCTGCTGAAAACGCTGGTCGGCGATTTAACGCCGGACACCGGCAGCGTGAAGTGGTCCGAAAACGTGAAAATCGGCTATTACGCCCAGGATCACGAATATGAATTCGAAAACGGCATGACCGTGTTCGACTGGATGAGCCAGTGGAAACAGGAAGGCGACGACGAGCAGGTTGTGCGTGGCATTCTGGGACGTCTGCTGTTTAGCCAGGACGACATCAAAAAGCCGGTAAAAGTGCTCTCCGGTGGTGAGAAAGGTCGCATGCTGTTTGGCAAGCTGATGATGGAACGCCCGAATATTCTGGTGATGGATGAACCGACCAACCACCTGGATATGGAATCCATCGAATCGCTGAACATGGCGCTGGAAATGTACCAGGGCACGCTGATTTTTGTTTCTCATGACCGTGAGTTCGTCAGCTCGCTGGCGACCCGCGTGATTGAAATCACCCCTGAACGCGTTATCGACTTCAGCGGCAACTACGAAGATTACCTGCGCAGCAAAGGCATCGACTGATTTTCCTGCATACACACGGCTTCCCGTACTGACGGGGAGCCGTTTTTTATTGATATTATAAATAACTCCCGACTTATTATTTATATCCTGAATATATATTGCCCCTTCTTTCTTAAATAGATTAAAAACTATTTGTTGATAAGTTTGCGACGGCTCACAAATATCGATTTAATTCTGCGTTAATGCGCCGACAGGCCGCCTGGTAACGTTGACACCCGATTTCAGGAGGAGTAATTTCCGCGTCATGGGACCGATACCACGGAAAGTCAAATGAACGGAAACATTAACAAGATCCTCCAGGCTGTTTATGCCGACAATTTTACCGCGCTGCATCATGAAAAATTAATCGCCAGTATTGAGAAATACCGGCCGCTCATTTCACAAAGCCGCAAACAAAAATGGGATGAAAGCGACGTGGTATTAATTACCTACGCCGATCAATTTCATCATGAAGACGCAAAGCCGCTAGCGGTATTTAATGCGTTTTATTATAAGTGGTTTAAATCCGTTTTTTCGCACGTCCATTTATTACCTTTCTGTCCGTGGTCTTCCGACGACGGCTTTTCAGTAATTGATTATCATCGCGTTGCGCCGGAAGCAGGGGAGTGGAGCGATATTGCAGAATTAAACCACCAGGCACGGCTGATGTTTGATTTTGTCTGCAATCATATGTCGGCAAAAAGTGAATGGTTTAATCACTATCTTCAGCAGAAACCCGGCTTTGAGAATTTCTTTCTGGCGATGGATCCGGCCACCGACTTATCGGCGGTGACTCGCCCTCGCGCGCTGCCCTTATTAACGCCGTTCACCCTGCATGATGGCTCAACGCGCCACCTGTGGACCACTTTCAGCGACGATCAGATTGACCTCAACTACAGCGAGCCGGACGTGCTGCTGGCAATGGTTGACGTGCTGCTGCACTACCTGGCGCAAGGGGCGGATTATGTACGCCTGGATGCGGTTGGCTTCATGTGGAAAACGCCGGGCACCAGTTGCATTCATCTGGAGAAAACCCACCAGTTGATCAAGCTGTTCCGCGCCATTGCTGACGAAGTCGCGCCGGGCACGGTGATCATCACCGAAACTAACGTCCCGCATAAAGACAATATCGCTTATCTGGGCAACGGGCGCGATGAAGCGCACATGGTGTATCAGTTCTCGCTGCCGCCGCTGGTGCTGCATGCCGTTCACCGTCAGGACGCCACCGCCCTGTGCCAGTGGGCGCAGGGGCTAACGCTGCCGGGCCGTGACACCACCTGGTTTAACTTCCTCGCCTCTCACGATGGCATCGGGCTTAACCCGTTGCGCGGTATTCTGCCGGAAGAGGAAATCCTGCATTTAGTGGAGCAACTGCGTCAGGAAGGCGCGTTAGTTAACTGGAAGAATAACCCGGACGGCACCCGCAGCCCGTACGAAGTCAACGTCACCTATATGGATGCGCTAAGCGCGCGCGAAAGCAGCGACGATGAACGTCTGGCCCGCTTCCTGCTCGCCCACGCTATTTTGCTGACCTTCCCTGGCGTGCCGGCAATTTATATTCAGAGCATTATGGGATCGCGTAACGATTATGAGGGCGTAGAACGTTTAGGTTATAACCGGGCGATTAACCGGCAAAAATATCAGCAGGACGATATTGAAAATGAGCTGCAAACCAGCGGTTCGTTGCGCCATCGCGTTTATCACGCGTTATCCCGAATGGTTGTGTTGCGTCGGCAAAACACCGTGTTCCATCCTGACAGCGGTTTTAGCATTAATAGTATTTCCCCGCAGGTAATGCAAATTACCCGTACCGCTAAAAACGGCGACACGCTGGAGGCGTTGTTTAATATCAGTAACACCGAACAGCAAATAAAAATCCACAATGCAGGTTTTGATTTAATAAGTGAATGTCCTGTCTCTCACGCGGAAATAACCCTGCGTCCGTGGCAGGTCATGTGGATCAAAAAACAATAAAGGAACATCTTATGTCTAAATCAAAAATCGTGCTGTTATCAGCACTGGTGTCGTGCGCCCTTATTTCTGGCTGTAAAGAAGAAAAAAAGACGGTCGCCATTGAATTTATGCACTCCTCGGTTGAGCAGGAACGTCAGGCGGTTATTTCTCGCCTGATCGATAAGTTCCAGAAAGAAAACCCGGACATCACGGTAAAACAGGTGCCGGTGGAAGAGGACGCCTTTAACACCAAAATCATCACCCTGGCGCGTACCGGCGCGCTGCCGGAGGTGATCGAAACCAGCCACGACTACGCCAAAGTGATGGACAAAGAACAGCTGGTGGATCGTAAAGCCATCGGTGAGGTCATCGCCTCCGTGGGCGAGCAGAATTTCTATGACGGCGTGCTGCGTATCGTGCGTACCGAAGATGGGGCGGCATGGAACGGCGTGCCAATCAGCGCCTGGTTACAGGGCGTCTGGTACAAAAAAGATGTGCTGGCAAATGCGGGTCTGAGCGAGCCGCAGAACTGGCAGCAGTTACTGGAAACGGCGCAGAAACTCAGCGATCCGGCGCAGAAAAAATACGGTATCGCGCTGCCGACCGCAGAAAGCGTGATGACCGAACAGGCGTTCTCGCAGTTCGCGCTCTCCAACAACGCCAACGTTTTTGACGCCAGCGGCAGCATCACGCTGAACACGCCGGAAATGGAACAGGCGCTGGAAATGTACCGCTCACTCTCCCGGACCACCATGCCTGGCTCCAACAACGTCATGGAAATCAAAGACGCCTTTATGAACGGTGCCGCACCGATGGCGATCTACTCCACCTACATCCTGCCAGCGGTGTTTAAAGAGGGCGATGCGGCCAACCTCGGCTTTATGGTGCCGACTGAAAAATCCTCTGCCGTGTTCGGCACGATCACCTCGCTGACCATCAGCAACGGCCAGACGGCAGAGGAAACCGCTGCCGCCGGGAAATTCGTCACCTTTATGCACAAAGCAGAAAACGAAGCGGAGTGGGTAATGATGTCGCCGGGCGCGGCGTTCCCGGCCAACAAAGGCGTCACCGACACCGCGCTGTGGAAAGACAACGAGGTGATCAAAGCCTTTGGTCAACTGCCGTACGACCTGATTGCCCAGTATCCCAATATGCAGGTCTTCGGATCGGTCGGCGATAAAAACTTCACCCGCATGGGCGACGTTACCGGCTCGGGCGTGATCAACCGCGCGGTACATAACGTGACAGTGGGTAATAACGATCTCAAGCAAACCCTCACCGAGGGTCAGGCGACGCTGGAAGAACTTGTAAAACAACGTTAATCAATGGATGTGGATTGCAGTTATGAAAAGGTTGTTTTCAGGTCGTTCTGATATGCCTTTTGCCATGCTGCTACTGGCCCCCAGCTTACTGCTGCTGGGGGGCCTGGTAGCCTGGCCGATGGTATCAAATATCGAAATCAGTTTTTTACGCCTGCCGCTAAACCCGCGCATCGACGCGACGTTTGTCGGGCTGGATAACTACATGCGTATCCTCAGCGATCCAGGGTTCTGGCATTCACTGTGGATGACGGTGTGGTACACCGTGCTGGTGGTGGCGGGCAGTACCGTGCTCGGCCTGGCGGTGGCGATTTTCTTCAACCGCGAGTTTCGTCTGCGCAAAACCGCGCGCTCGCTGGTGATTCTGTCCTACGTGACGCCGTCGATCTCACTGGTCTTCGCCTGGAAATACATGTTCAACAACGGCTACGGCATTGTGAACTATCTCGGCGTCGATCTGCTGCATCTCTACGATCAGGCGCCGCTGTGGTTTGATAATCCGGGCAGCAGCTTCGTGCTGGTGGTGCTGTTCGCCATCTGGCGCTACTTCCCCTATGCGTTTATCTCCTTTCTGGCGATTTTGCAGACCATCGACAAATCGCTGTATGAAGCCGCCGAAATGGACGGCGCGAACGCCTGGCAGCGTTTTCGTATCGTCACGCTACCGGCGATTATGCCAGTGCTGGCGACGGTCATCACACTGCGCACTATCTGGATGTTCTACATGTTTGCCGACGTTTATCTGCTGACTACCAAGGTCGATATTCTCGGCGTCTATCTCTATAAAACGGCCTTCGCATTTAATGACTTAGGAAAAGCGGCAGCCATTTCTATCGTGCTGTTCGTCATTATTTTCGCGGTAATTTTGCTGACCAGAAAACGGGTGAATCTCCATGGCAACAAATAAACGCCCCCTCAGCCGCATCGGGTTTTACCTTGGGCTTGCCGCCTTTCTTATCATCACGCTGTTTCCATTTTTCGTGATGCTGATGACCTCATTCAAAGGCGCGAAAGAGGCGATTTCACTCACGCCGACGCTGCTGCCGCAGCAGTGGACGCTGGAGCACTATATCGACATTTTTAACCCGCTGATCTTTCCGTTCGTCGACTACTTCCGTAACAGCATGGTGGTGTCGGTGGTGTCGTCCACGGTGGCGGTGTTTCTCGGCACGCTGGGGGCGTATGCGCTCTCCCGCCTGCGCTTTAAGGGCCGCATGACCATCAACGCCAGCTTTTACACGGTGTACATGTTCTCCGGCATTTTGCTGGTGGTGCCACTGTTCAAGATCATCACCGCACTTGGCATCTACGACACCGAAATGGCGCTGATCATCACCATGGTCACGCAGACGCTGCCTACCGCCGTGTTCATGCTGAAAAGCTACTTCGACACCATCCCGGATGAGATCGAAGAGGCGGCCATGATGGACGGTCTGAATCGCCTGCAAATTATCTTCCGCATCACCGTACCGCTGGCAATATCCGGGCTGGTGTCGGTCTTCGTCTACTGCTTCATGGTGGCGTGGAACGACTATCTGTTTGCCTCGATTTTCCTCTCCAGCGCCAGCAACTTCACCCTGCCGGTCGGCCTGAACACGCTGTTCAGCACGCCGGACTATATCTGGGGACGCATGATGGCGGCCTCGCTGGTGACCGCGCTGCCGGTGGTGATCATGTATGCGCTTTCTGAACGTTTTATTAAAAGTGGTCTGACCGCCGGTGGCGTTAAAGGCTAAGGCGGCCTGTTTTTAAATGGAGATTAAGATGAAGAAGTTAGTAGCAACCGCACCGCGCATCGCGGCGCTGGTGGAATATGAAGATCGTGCCATTGCGGAGAACGAAGTCAAAATCCGCGTCATGTTTGGTGCGCCAAAACACGGCACGGAAGTGGTGGATTTTCGCGCCGCCAGCCCGTTTATCGACGAGGAATTCAACGGTGAATGGCAGATGTTTACCCCGCGTCCGACAGACGCCCCGCGCGGTATCGAATTTGGCAAATTCCAGCTCGGCAATATGATCGTTGGCGACATTATCGAATGCGGCGCAAGCGTCACCGACTATGCCATTGGCGATCGGGTATGCAGCTACGGCCCGCTGTCCGAAACCGTCATCGTTAACGCCGTCAATAACTACAAACTGCGCAAAATGCCGCAGGGGAGTTCCTGGAAAAACGCGGTCTGCTATGACCCGGCACAGTTCGCCATGAGCGGCGTGCGCGATGCCAACGTCCGCGTCGGCGATTTTGTGGTGATTATCGGTCTGGGGGCGATTGGTCAGATTGCCGTCCAGCTGGCGAAAAAAGCCGGGGCCTCGGTGGTGATCGGCGTCGATCCTATTGCCCACCGTTGTGATATTGCCCGCCGTTACGGGGCGGATTTCTGCCTTAACCCGATTGGCACTGATGTGGGTCTGGAGATCAAAAAGCTCACTGGCAAACAGGGCGCAGACGTGATCATCGAAACCAGCGGCTACGCCGATGCGTTGCAATCGGCGCTGCGCGGGCTGGCCTACGGCGGCACCATCTCTTACGTCGCCTTCGCCAAGCCGTTTGCAGAAGGCTTCAACCTTGGCCGCGAAGCGCATTTCAACAACGCCAAAATTGTCTTCTCCCGTGCGTGCAGCGAGCCGAACCCGGACTATCCGCGCTGGAGCCGTAAACGCATCGAGGAAACCTGCTGGGAACTGCTGATGAACGGCTATCTCGACTGCGACGCGCTGATCGACCCGGTGGTGACCTTCGCCAGCAGCCCGGAAAGCTATATGCAGTTCGTCGATCGTCATCCGGAACAGAGCATCAAAATGGGCGTCACCTTTTAAGGTAAAGGATTACTGAACATGAAAATCGGAACACAGAACCAGGCCTTCTTCCCGGAAAACATTCTGGAAAAATTTCGCTTTATCAAAGAAATGGGCTTCGATGGCTTTGAGATCGACGGCAAACTGCTGGTCAACAATGTTGACGCGGTAAAAGCGGCCATTAAAGAAACCGGCCTGCCGGTGACCACCGCCTGTGGCGGCTACGACGGCTGGATCGGCGACTTTATCGAAGAACGCCGTCTCAACGGCCTGCAACAGATCGAACGCATTCTGGAAGCGCTGGCAGAAGTGGGCGGGCAGGGGATCATCGTCCCGGCGGCCTGGGGCATGTTTACTTTCCGTCTGCCGCCGATGACCTCGCCGCGCAGCCTGGCGGGCGATCGCAAAGCGGTCAGCGATTCGCTGCGTTATCTCGAAAACGTCGCGGCGCGTACCGGCACCACGGTTTATCTGGAGCCGCTCAACCGCTACCAGGATCATATGATCAACACCCTCGCCGACGCCCGTCGTTATATCCTGGACAACGATCTGAAACACGTGCAGATCATCGGCGATTTCTACCACATGAACATCGAAGAAGACGATCTGGCGAAAGCGCTGCACGACAACCGCGATCTGCTGGGGCACGTGCATATTGCTGACAACCATCGCTATCAGCCGGGCAGCGGCACGCTGAATTTCCGCGCGCTGTTCGATCAGCTGCGCGCCGATAACTATCAGGGATACGTGGTGTACGAAGGGCGCGTGCGGGCAGAAGATCCGTGCGCGGCTTACCGTGAGTCACTGGCCTTTTTGCGCACCTGCTAAGAGGTTCTCTGTGATGAGTGCAACCACGACTTCACCGCTGCGCGTCGCCATTATCGGTGCCGGGCAGGTGGCGGATAAAGTACACGCTTCGTACTACTGCACCCATGACGCTGTGGAACTGGTGGCTGTCTGTGACAGCCGCCTCTCTCAGGCGCAGGCGATGGCAGAGAAGTACGGCGCGCATATCACGGTCTGGGACGATCCGCAGGCCATGCTCGACGCGGTGAAACCTGATGTGGTCAGCGTCTGCTCGCCCAACCGCTTTCACTATGATCACGTGATGATGGCGCTGGCGGCCGGATGCCATGTGATGTGCGAAAAGCCGCCCGCCATGACGCCGGAGCAGGCAGAAGCCATGTGCAGCGCCGCCCGCCGCGCCGGAAAAGTGCTGGCCTACGACTTTCACCACCGTTTCGCGCTGGATGCGCAATTATTGCGCCAGCAGGTGATCGACGGTGCGCTGGGCGAAGTGTATGTCACCACCGCGACCGCATTGCGCCGCTGCGGCGTACCGGGGTGGGGCGTCTTCACTAATAAAGAACTTCAGGGCGGCGGACCGCTGATCGACATCGGCATTCATATGCTGGATGCCGCGCTCTACGTGCTCGGGTTTCCGGCGGTCAAGCGCGTCAGCGCTCACAGCTTTCAGAAAATCGGTACCCGTAAAAACAGCGGTCAGTTTGGCGAGTGGGATCCGGCGACCTACAGCGTGGAAGACGCGCTGTTCGGCACCATCGAATTTCACAACGGCGGCATTCTGCGGCTGGAAACGTCGTTTGCGCTCAACATTGCCCCACAGTCGATCATGAACGTGACGTTCTGCGGCGATAAGGCCGGAGCGACGCTGTTTCCGGCGCAGGTATACACCGACGAGGGCGGCGAGTTGAAAACGCTGTTTGCCCGTGAACAGGCTGATGACAACCGCCACCTGCGCAGCATGGACGCCTTTGTGCGTCACGTGCGGGGCGAGGCGGTGCCGGTTGCCGACGCCGAACAGGGACGCATCGTGCAGCAGCTGGTGGCCGCACTTTATCGGGCCGCCGAGACAGGGACAAGTGTGGAATTATGATCAAGCTTTCGACGCTCAGGCAAACGGAATGCAGTCTGCATAGCCTGAACAAATACGCCTCGCTGATGACCACCGGCAACGGTTACATGGGCGTGCGTGCCACTCACGAAGAAACCTGCCCGCTGCAAACTCGCGGCATGTATCTCGCCGGGTTGTACCACTGCGCGGGCAAAGGCGAAACCAGCGAGCTGGTCAACCTGCCGGATATTATCGGCGTGCAGATCGAACTTAACGGCGAGATTTTTACCACCGCAGGCGGTGTCATCAGCGACTGGCAGCGTGAACTGGATTTCGCCACCGGCGAGTTAACGCGCTCGCTGGTCTGGCGTTCACCACAGGGCGCGCAGTACCGCATCAGCAGCCGCCGTTTCGCCTCGGCCGATCAGCTGCCGCTGTTCGCCATGACGCTGACCATCACGCCGTTAAACGGCGACACCCGCGTGTCGCTGGTCACCGGCATTGACGCCACCCAGACCAACAGCGGTCGTCAGCATCTGGATGAAGTGCAGTTGCGGGTCTTTGGTGAACACTATTTACAGGGCATCTACGCCACCCAGGACGGCGCGGCGGATGTCGCCATCACCAGCTGGTGCCGCGTAAAAGGGGCCGCCAGCACCTGCTTTACCGCGAAAAACCGTCAGCTTCTGCAACACAACACGGCGCACGTCGCGGCGGGCGAGAGCATCACGCTGGAAAAACTGAGCTGGGTCGCCTGGTGCGATGACGGTACGGCGTCGCAGGAATCGCTCAGTCAGCAGGGGCGCGCCGCGCTTGAACGCTGCGTTGCCCAGGGTTATGACACGCTGCGTGCCGTCTCGGACGCGCAATGGCAGACCTTCTGGGCGCGCAGCCGCGTACAGGTGTTAAGCGCGGATCCGCGCGACCAGCAGGCGCTGGATCACGCGCTGTATCATCTGCACATCATGACGCCGGGCCACGACGAGCGCAGCAGCATTGGCGCGAAAGGGCTGACCGGCGAGGGCTACAAAGGGCACATCTTCTGGGATACCGAAGTGTTCCTGCTACCGTTCCACCTGTTCAGCCAGCCGGACATCGCCCGCCGCTTACTGCGCTACCGCTGGCACAATCTGCCGGGCGCGCGCAACAAAGCGCGGCAAAACGGCTGGCAGGGGGCGCTGTTTCCGTGGGAGAGCGCCCGCAGCGGCGACGAAGAAACGCCGGAGTTCGCCGCGATCAATATCCGTACCGGCGTACGGCAAAAAGTGGCCTCTGCGCTGGCGGAGCATCACCTGGTGGCAGACATCGCCTGGGCGGTGGTGGCCTACTGGCACGCCACCCACGACGACAGCTTTATGGCGCACGAAGGGCTGGAATTGCTCATCGACACGGCGACGTTCTGGATCAGTCGCGCGGTAGAGGTGAATGGCCAGCTGGAGATCCACGACGTTATCGGCCCGGACGAGTACACCGAGCACGTGAATAACAACGCCTACACCAGCTATCTGGCGCACTACAACGTGGCACAGGCGCTGACGTTTTCCCGCCACTTTGCCTGCGGCGACGAGGCGTTTCAGCGCGAGGCGGAGCGTTTCCTGAAGCTGTTGTGGCTGCCGCAACCGCAGGCGGATGGCGTCCTGCCCCAGGATGACAGCTTCCTGCAAAAACCGGCGATCGATCTCAGCGCCTATAAAACCCATGCGGGTAAGCAGACCATCCTGCTGGATTACTCGCGGGCGGAAGTCAACGAGATGCAGATCCTCAAGCAAGCAGACGTGGTGATGCTGACCTATATGCTGCCGGAGCAGTTCACGCCCGCGCAGTGTCTGGCGAACCTGAACTTTTATGAGCCGCGCACCATTCACGACTCGTCGCTCAGCAAGGCGATCCACGGCATCGTGGCAGCAGGCTGCGGCGACACCGACACCGCTTACCGTTTCTGGCGCGAAGGGGCCGACATCGATCTCGGTGGCGACGCCCATTCCTGCGATGACGGTATTCACGCTGCCGCTACCGGGGCGATCTGGCTCGGCGCAATCCAGGGCTTTGCCGGGCTGTCAGTGCGTCATGGCGATCTGCATCTGGCGCCGCGTTTACCCCAGGGCTGGCAGCAACTCGACTTCCCGCTGTGCTGGCAGGGCGTATCGCTGCACATCACCCTCGATGCCAAGCAGATCCGCATCCGCAGCACGGCCCCGGTCACGCTGTATCTCAATCAGCAGCCCGTGACGGTGGACGGCGAGCTGACCTGTTTACTACGCGATTTTTATTTACCGACATCCGGGACCGCTACCACGGAGGGGCACTAACGCTATGGCACAGCAACTACACGCCGTTATTTTCGATCTTGACGGCGTGATCACCGATACCGCTGAACTGCATTTTCACGCCTGGCAGCAGGTGGCGAGCGAGGTGGGCATCGACATCGATGAAACCTTTAACGCCACCCTGAAGGGCATCAGCCGCATGGAATCGCTGCGGCGCATTCTGGCGCACGGTGGATGCGAGCAGGCGTTTAATCCAGAGCAGTGCGCGGCGCTGGCGGCACGTAAAAACGGCATTTATGTCGATTCGCTGCGCCAGCTCACCCCCCGCGCCGTGCTGCCGGGGATCAAAACGCTGCTCACTGAGCTGCGCGCTCACGGCATTCCCACGGGCCTCGCGTCGGTTTCCCTGAATGCCCCGGCGATCCTTGAGGCGCTGGAGATGACCGATCTGTTTGGCTTTTGCGCCGATGCGTCGCGCATTCGCCACTCGAAACCGGATCCGGAAATTTTCCTTAACGCCTGTCGCGGGCTGGGCGTTGACCCGCAGGCCTGCATCGGCGTGGAAGATGCGCAGGCCGGTATTGACGCTATCAATGCCTGCGGCATGGCGTCGGTCGGCATCGGCAACACCTTAAATCACGCCATGTTGCGTCTCTCTTCTACGGAAGAACTGACGTGGGCGCGTTTATCAGCATTCTGGCAACACAGAAAGTAAGGACACAACCATGGCACAACTCTCGTTGCGACATATTCAGAAAATTTATGACAACCAGGTCCACGTGGTCAAAGACTTCAACCTGGAGATCGAAGACAAAGAATTTATTGTTTTTGTCGGGCCGTCGGGCTGCGGTAAATCCACCACCCTGCGCATGATCGCCGGTCTGGAAGAGATCAGCGACGGCGATTTGATGATCGACGGCAAGCGCGTCAACGACGTACCCGCCAAGGCGCGTAACATCGCGATGGTGTTCCAGAACTACGCCCTCTATCCGCACATGAGCGTCTACGACAACATGGCGTTCGGCCTGAAAATGCAGAAGATCGACAAGGCAATTATCGACGAGCGCGTCAGCTGGGCGGCGCAAATCCTCGGCCTGCGCGATTATTTAACGCGCAAGCCGGGCGCACTCTCCGGCGGCCAGCGTCAGCGTGTCGCCCTCGGTCGCGCCATTGTGCGCGAAGCCGGGGTATTCCTGATGGATGAACCGCTGTCGAACCTCGATGCCAAGCTGCGCGTACAGATGCGTGCGGAAATCAGCAAGCTGCACCAGAAGCTGAATACCACCATGATTTACGTTACCCATGATCAGACCGAAGCCATGACCATGGCGACGCGGATTGTGATCATGAAGGACGGTATTATTCAGCAGGTAGGCGCACCGAAAACCGTTTATAACCATCCGGCCAATATGTTTGTCGCAGGATTTATTGGCTCGCCGTCAATGAACTTTATTCGCGGCACCATCGACGGTAATCAATTTATTACCGAAACCCTTAAATTGACCATCCCGGCCGATAAATTAAACGCATTGCAGGCCAGCGGTTGTCAGCATAAAGCGGTGGTCATGGGTATTCGCCCGGAAGATATTCATCCGCAACACCAGGAAGAAAATTGTGTTGCCGCGCGTATCAGCGTGGCGGAATTAACCGGTGCGGAGTTCATGCTGTACAGCACCGTGGGGGGGCACGAATTAGTGGTACGTGCCGGGGCCGTTAATGATTATCACGCAGGAGATAATATCAACATTTATTTCGATATGCATAAGTGTCATTTCTTTGACGCGGAAACAGAACAAGCTGTTTAACGAATAAACGCAGTTTATAAATACATCGCCGGACAGCGATTCCGGTTAACCATTTTTATTTTTCTAAGGAATGAAAATGAATATCTTACTGAGCCGTGCCGCACTGATCCTGTGCGCCGGGACATTCTGCGCGCAGGCAGCTGAAAATAATGACTGGCATTTTAATATTGGTGCCATGTATGAAAGTGAAAACGTCGAAGGCCAGGGTGAGGACATGGACGGGCTGTATGAACCGTCAGTCTGGTTCAATGCCTCAAAAGGCCCGTGGCGCGTGGCAATGGCCTACTATCAGGAAGGCCCGGTGGACTACAGCAGCGGTACGCGCGGCTCGTGGTTTGATCGCCCGGAACTGGAAATTCACTACCAGTTTATCGACCGGGAGGATTTCTCCCTCGGTCTGACCGGCGGCTTCCGTAATTATGGGTATCACTTTAAGGATGAGCATAACGATGACGCCGGCACCGCGAATATGCAGCGCTGGAAAGTTGCGCCGGACTGGAATGTGCAACTCAACGACGCCTGGAGTTTTGGCGGCTGGCTGGCTCTTTACCAGTTTGCCAACGATCTCAGTGTGACCGGCTATGCTGACAGCCGCGTGGAAACCGAAACCGGCTTTACGTATAAAATCAACGATACCTTCTCGGTAGTGACCAACTACTATCTTGAGCGTGGATTTAATATGGACAGCGGGCGTAATAACGGTGAATTCTCCACGCAGCAGATCCGTGCTTATTTCCCCATCGCTTTAGGCAATACCACCTTAACGCCTTACACCCGTATTGACCTCGACCGCTGGTCAAACTGGGACTGGCAGGATGATATTACCCGCGAAGATCACGACATGAACCGCCTGGGTATGCTGTACGCCTACGATTTCCAGAACGGCCTGTCCATGACGCTGGACTATGCGTTTGAATGGCAGGGTCATGACGAAGGCAGCGACGATAAGTTCCACTATATCGGCGTCGGCGTTAACTACGCGTTCTGATACCTCACCAGGAGTGGCACGCCAGTGCCACTCTTTTCTGCTGTTTCACTCAACTAATCGTCGTTGCCACAATCACATTACGCGGGCATTTTTCGCCGGAAATCAGCTTGAAAATCAGATCAAAACTCTGCGCGCCCAGCTCCTGGGACGGCACATCAATGCCGCCGGGTGGCGGGTTGAGAATAAAAGAGAGCGTTTCGTTGAGATAGCCCACCACCGTGAGCTGTTGCGGGATGCGGATGTTTTTTTCAGCGGCGGCGCGATAGACGCTCATCAGCTTCAGGCTGTCGGTGGCAAAAATCGCGTCGGGCAGCATCGGCTGGCTCAGTAAGGCGCGGGCGGCGTCGAGGGCGCTCTCCTGCATATAGCCGCCGTCAATGATCCACTCATCACGCAGCGGCAACTGGCTGGCCTGCAAACTCGCTTTATAACCGTTAACCCGATCGATGGAAACGTGATAGCTCAGCGGCGCATGAATACAGGCGATATTTTTATGCCCGTTTTTAATTAACGCCTCGGTAATGGCGACGCTGTCCTGATAGTTATCGGTATCCACCGAATAGACATGTTCAAACTGTCCTTCGACTTTGCCGATCACCACCACCGGAATACCATGTCTGTCAAGCTGTGTCAGAAATGACTCATTGGCCGGCGAGCTGAGCATAATAATGCCCTTGATCATCTTCTGCATAATTTTGCTTTCGCATTTTTGCAGTTCATCCGCAGGGTTTAATGAAGTCTGTAATATCACGTCAAACCCTACTTCCTCCGCTTTTTCGGTAATGGCATGTAATGCTTCAGAGAAATAGGGATTGCCGGCCGTGGTTTTTGTCGGGCGGGTATAAATAACCATAATGGCATCGAAGCCGGAGGAGGTCAGCGCGCGCGCGGCTTTATTCGGATGATAATTCAGCTCACGCATGGCTTTAAGAACGCTATCCCGCGCCTGCGGCGAAATATTGGTTTTCTTATTCAGGACCCGCGATACGGTGGATTTTGAAACGCCTGCCACGCGCGCAATATCATAGATGGTAGGGGACATAACCTTACTGGTTCCATTAATAGAGTTATACTGTTTATCTTACGGGAGATAATGCCGTTAAGACAAACACTACGTGGTTAATTAATGAAACGAATCACTTTACGGACCTCATTGTCCGGTCAATGATTACCCGGCGAAATATCAGCTCCGCCGGGTAACGGTCAGGGTTAATGGATCGGAGAAAGGTGCAGCGCGGCGGTGGAGATGGCACCGGCGAACACCAGCAGTCCACAACCGCCGTCGGTGAACGCCCCGGCGTCTTCATCGGTCACGCTAAGCTGGATGTTATCTACGCTTGCCACAATACGCCTGCCCTGCAAGCGAATATCAAAGGCGATCTCGCGCTCGAAAACGCCCGCCAGCGGGGTTTCCGCCAGCACCGAGCATGTAGCGTCGCGCACCCGTACCAGCTGGAATTTTTCATCGCGGGTAATACGCGCGGCGTAATAGCGGCGCATGCCCTGAAAGCGAAACGCCAGCCCGCCATACTCCCCCAGATGCAGCGTGAGATCGCCCTGGATGCGATAATCGCGCCATTCGCGGGTGCCGTGGATCAAAAGCCCTTCCTCCCGTTCGCTGGCGATGCGGAAACGATCGGGGTAGTGCCGTGAAAGTAAATCCGCGCCGTTCACCCAGGCGCGCCACCAGAAATCGCTGTTGCCCGTGGGTTTGCGCAGCGTCAGATGCGGCGCACCGTCCCAGCGCAGGGTATCCACCAGCACTCGCCCGGCAGACGCCGCCGCCAGCGCCACGCCCACCTCGGCAATGGGCTGACCGTGGCTGTCCGGCAGCGTCATGGTCAGCGTAATTCCGCCTCCCGGTCGCAACGGCTGCGGATCGCCATAGTAACAGTGCAGTTCACTGTTTTCGTCGTATACCCGGTAGCAAAGCCGCACCGAGACGACCTGCCGGTTATCCGGCGGGGCAAACAGCGTGGCCTGTAATTGCTGGCCGGGATAGACCAGCGGCGTCGCCATCAGATCGTAACTGGCGTAGCTCAGCATGTCGGCCACTTCCGGCGGTGAAAAGGTAAGGGTAGTCACGCAGGCCGGGGCGTCTGGCGGCAGGGACTGATAATCCAGGCATAACATATTTCGCCCCTGATACGCCGCATTGCTCACCCGCACCGACGGCGACAGCGAGCGAAAACCCTGTACGCTGCCCGGCAGCGAAAAGTGAAACGGAGCGCCATCTTTACGGGGCGCAGGGCGCGGCAGCCCGGCGAGCGAATGGGCAAGATCGTACAGATAATCGGTAATACGCACGGCGTTATTAATGGAAAAACCGCCGTCCGCCGACGAGATCAGCAGGCGATCCGCCAGCGGCCCGCGCCAGTCCGGCCCGGCATCAATGCCCGCCAGCCCGGTCATGATCCCCGACAGGCAGCCGACGTTACCGGCGTTGCAGTCGGTATCCCGGCCCGAGGTGTTGATAATGCATTGCGCCTGCTGAAAATTATCGGGCGCATAGAGTATCGCCATGATCATCAGGGCGTGATTGGGCACCATCGGGCAGTTGCCGGGATAGTTGTCATACCCATACTGAGCGTCAATCTTCTCGCGGGTGAGATGCCAGTCGCCATCCTGCTGATGCCAGCGGCGAACGTCGGCGATCATGCGTGCGATTTCGCACTCCTTAGGGATAAACGACAACCCCAGATCCAGTAGGTGCTGAATATCGTCACAGACAAAGGCCTGGGCCTCCATGGCCGCCCACAGCATCGCCGCCCATACCGCTTCGCCATCGTGACTGACGCTGGCGGCTTTTTGCGCTAATGACGCCGCAAGCGCAGGCTGGCCCGGCGCGACCAGCGCCCAGCCATCAATAAAAATTTGTGCGCCAATCTGTTCGGCTATGGTTTTGCCGTTAGTGGCCGTTGCACCGCTTAACGGCGCGGGAATGCCTTTTTTGAGGTTCAGCCAGGCCGTCTGCTCGCTGGAATTGCCGTTGCCGCCCCACCATAAAATAGTGCGCTTATCGATAATGTAATTCAGCCAGCACTGGCCAATTTGTTCCGCGGTAAGCGTATCCGCTAACGCATAATCTTCCAGCGCGCGAATAAAGGTAAAGGTACCTGCCACGTCGTCGTCGGCGACCACCAGCGGGCGATTAAATTTTTCATGCACATAATAATTAATTTCACCGAGCTGCTGGACGATTTCCTGATAACGCCAGCCCTCAAATGGCCGGCCTAAATAGACACCGATTAATTTTCCCAGTACCCCGGCATACAGTCGCTGATAATAATCTGCGGGCAATTGCATATTTTCTGTCCTAAATGAACGCTCCCTGTGGTGGCCGTTTTTTAAAACGCAGGTGACCGCGCGTCAATAACTCTCATTCATCAATATTGAGTTTTTTTGAGAACAGAGAGCCAAATCAAACTTTATTATTTTTACGCAGTAAGATGCGTAAAAGAATATGACCATGAACACGTTATATCATTAACACTCTTTTAACGGCTGCCTCCGCTGTAATTAAGTTTCGGGTAATTTATAAATGACATCGCCTGAACACTGACCCGCGATACCCCTGTCTTGTCGGTCAGGTTTAATCGCTATTTGTATTTCACCGGAGATGTATTATGCAACTGGATTTTAGCCACAGTATTACTAACGATACCTGGTATCCCACCGCCGATCTGCGTGGCTTTAAAGCCAAATCGGGCGGCACTGTCGATATAAAACAAAAACTCATTCTGACCTTTAGCGCCCCGGGTAAAATTACCGAAGGGGATATTACGATTTCATCCAGTCCGTGGCGTGAATTTAAACTGAATATCGAGTCGAGCGAAATCGGCAACGGGGTTTACGATTATAAAGTGACCATTACTGCAGCCGATGGCCAGGCGATTGGCAATGTCATCACCCAGATCCATATCGGCGTCAATGCCTCTTCGGATGCCGTACCGAAATGGGCGACCTTCAGCGACACCTTTACCGCAGCAGCCGACGAAGAAACCAACGTCGCCGGGGAACTGGTCGTGAACTGCGCCAGCCTCCCGGCAGGGCTGGAAGGCGTTGCGCTGGCGCTGGTGCTGACGCGTGGTGAAAAACGCGAAACCGTCTTTCCGAAAGCGGGAACGGCCTATTTCAGCCTCGCTGCCGGTACCTGGCATGCGCAGGTCGAAGAACTGCGCACCGCCGATGGCACCGTGCGCGCGCCGGTCAGCCTGAGCGCGTCGGAACTGACCATCAGCAAAGGCCAGCGTACCCGCCTCGACATTTCCTTTGCTCCGGCAGTGCGCAGCACCACGCTCGACGTGGCGCTAAACCTGGCGGCGGTGCCCGGCCTGCAGAACCAGGATCTGCATCTGGTGTACCTGCAAAATGGCGTGGAAAAACAGCGTCACGTTCTGCGCGCCGGACAGACGCAGCGTCTGGAAAGCCTGCCCACCAGCGGCAATTTCGCCCTGCGCATAAACGACGTGAAGCTTAATAACACGCACTACATTTTTGACGGTATCAACGGCGCGCTGAACGGTCGTTATCATCATCTGGCGTTTACCAGCACTCAGGTGCGCCAGCAGGATGATAAACAAACCGGCTCGGCGAAACTGACGCTGCACGTCAGGGCGGAACACGGGCTGAACGCCACCTTCGATCTGCGTCTTAACGACGGCGGGGCGATCCCGCGCCAGTACCATTTTGCTAATCTGCCGATCCGCGACGGCAACCTCGAACAAACCGTGGTGCTGGCTCCGGGTGTGTATCACATTGAAACCGCGCCCTTTATTCATGACAGCGTGGTGCATTATGTGGATGTCAGCCCGCAACCGCTGCGCATCGAGAGCAATGCGCCGCAGGTGTTAACCGTGAACATCACGGCCGGGGCGAACCTGCGCGTGAAAGGTTTCCCGGACTACCTGAGCTTTGGCGGCTGCGCGGATATGTCGCAGAGTAACGTTGACGATCTGGCGGAAGCGCGCGTGGCCTCGCTGTTCAAATATTCGGGCGATGACGGCATGGGCGACGCATCGGGGTATCTTGATCCGGCGAAAGAACCCACCGCTAAAATCATTGAGATGGCGCGCAACGTGGAAGCAAAAATCAACGATCATGTGCTGCCGATGATGGTGTCTTATACCTGCAACCTGTCGCTGGGGGACGTCGAGCGCATCATTAAAGATCCGGTGCGCCACCAGTTCAGTTTCGCCAACTTTATTCAGGCGCTGAAAATGGCGGATGCGGCGAAAGATGCCGCGCATCCGGTACCGGCGGGCTTTATCGTGAACCCGGATTACCTGGGAGAGTGCCAGAAGTACGGCTTCGCACCGGATTATGCGATCCCGGTGCGTAAACCACTGGCGGACGCGCTGGCGCATCACGGCATCAACGTCGCTGTGCCGTCGGCGATCACCGATACCTTAAAAGGCTACATCAAAGGCGTGAACTGGCTGGTGCGCGTGGTGGCCCCGGACGTAGTGCTCGGCTGGCAGGTCAACCTGTGGGGCGTTGGCGGATCGCAGTGGATTTACAGCGATTTTACCTATGATGATATTTTCGACCCGATCGATGGCACGCATAAAAAAATGACCCTCGATCCCCATCTGGCGGGCAAACTCACCGCGCAGTACGCGCTGCTGGTGGGCGTTTTTGATGAGATCCCTTATACCCGTGCGGATGGTTCGGCAGCGCTGGCAAAAGGCGCAGACTTTATGGCCGCCGACCGCTATGAAGCAGACGATTTCACCAGCCGCGCTTACAAAAACGGTTACTGCTACACGCCTTACGAGTGGGAGCGCACCTTTGATTTCTGTGCGGCGTTAAGCCGTTATCTGCGCCAGCCCGTGCTGCCGTGGCAGGTTCCCGCCAGCCGCCTGGCCAGCATAAATGAAGTGGTGGGCGAGCTGGACGAGGAGTTCTGGGGTACTGGCGGCAGCTACCTGATGGGACACCCGGAAATCGGCTCGTCGGTGGAGGCGATCAACCGCCGTCTGCTCGATATTCCGTTCCTGGATGTGCATGCGAAGATGATGGGCCACACGCCGCGCGAGCTGTTCAGCCGCCATGAGTGGGACTTCTCCACGCCGAAGTATCTGGATTTCCCGTCACGGGGGATTTTCCATGTGCAGGTAGGGGGCGGGGCGACCACCGGGGTGGTCAGCGCGGTTAACCGCAACAGCAGCAGCTGGATGCGCAGTCGGCTGAAAGCCTATCGTGATAATCCGGTGAAGTTTAAAAACTAACCACTACGCTGACCCTCCCGGCTGAGAGGGTCAGCGTTGATATTAGCGTAACCGCCACCTGTTGGTGGCGATGCCATTCACGACCAGCGAGCGCGTTTCCCCTGCCGGTAATGACACCTGTAAGGTGTCCCACGCGGGCTGATAATCACCAGTGAGGGTGATGTTCAGCGAAATAGTGCGGGCATCACATACCATCTCCCAGTTCAGCCACAGCGCATTCCCGTCTTTATAACCCCAGGACTCACCGTCATCTTCGAACAGCAGCCCGGCACTTGTGCCGACGCCTTTCAGCGGGTAGAGCTTCAGTTCACGGCGATCATCCGCGCGGGCGTCAACATGAGTAATGCGCTCGCTCAGCGGCAGGCCCGCCCCGGCGCGCACCAGCAGCGGCAGTTTTTCCAGCGGCGCGTCGAGCGTCACCCACTGACCGCCGCTGTACCAGGCTCCGTTGTAAAAATCGTACCAGCCGGTTTCGTTATCCGGCAGCCACACGCCGCGCTGGCGCTGGCCCGGCTCCACCACGCTCGCCACCAGCAGATCGCGACCCAGCATAAAATCGTCGCACTCTTCAAAGGTTTGCTCATCGTGTTCGTGATCGAGGAACGTTGGACGCAGCATGGGTTCATCATCGGCATGGGCCTGCCACAGCAGCGTGTACAGATACGGCAGCAGACGGTAGCGCAGTTCGATGGCGCTGCGGATCGCCGGTGTCACCGCCGGGTACATCCACGGCTCATTCACCGTGTGATCGTCATTCCATGAGTGAATGGTGAAACGCGGATGCATCACGCCATTCTGCACCCAACGAATAAACAGCTCGGCATCCGGCTTATCGCCGGAAAAACCGCCGACATCATGGCCAACGTTAAACAGTCCCGACAGGCTCATCCCCACGCCCATCCGCGTGTTGTAGCGCAGTGTATCCCAGTTGGTGCGGTTATCGCCGCTCCAGGTCTGCACGTAGCGCTGCATCCCGGCGCAGCCGGAGCGGGAGATCAGATACGGGCGCTTATCCGGCGCAAAACGCTGCTGCGCTTCCATCGAGGCGCGCATCATCAGCAGCGGCATCACCGGACGGATATGCTTAATGGCGATTTCGCGTCCAAAGCCGTGACAGCGCGCTTCGCCGTCCCACACTTCGTATTCGTTGTTATCGTTCCAGGTGGAATCAATGCCCATCTCCAGCAACTGCGTGGTGACGCCGTTCTGCCACCATTTGATGGTCTGCGGATGGGTAAAATCGAGGTGCGAGCCTTCATCATCCCAGAAGCTGGAGCGCTCCGGCGCGTCGCTTTCGGAATCACGGATAAACAGCCCCTGCTGCGCCACTTCGGCGTAGCGCGGATGATCCTGCAACAGACAGGGCTTGATGTTAGCCGCCAGCTTAATGCCCGCCTCATGAAACGCGCCGGACATCACCTTCGGCTGCGGCACTTTGTCGTAATTCCAGTTAAAGACGTAGCGCTTATTGTTGATGGAGGTATAGCCCGATGACAGCTGGAATGAATCGCACGGAATGGCGTGTTCCGCGCACAGACGGATGAAATTCATCAGCTGATTTTGCGCGTCCGGCGCGTCGGTGTAGTGCATGGTAGAACCGCTGTAACCCAGGCTCCATTTTGGCCCGAACAGCGTTTTGCCGGTCAGACGCACAAAGGCTTTGGTGACGTCCAGCACCCGTTTACCGGTAAAGACGTAGTAATCAATATCGCCCGCTTCCGCCTGCCAGCGGCGATAGGCGGTGTGATAGTTGTCGATCTCGTTACCCAGATCCAGCCAGCAACTGCTGAGGTTGTCATAAAACAGGCCGTAGCTGATGTCATCCCGGCGGGTAATGGTGAAGGGAATATGCTTATACAGCGGATCGGTGCTGACGGCGTTATAGCCCATTGCATCCAGATTGCGCATCTCATAGCGCTTGCCGTTGCGCTGCAAGTCCCCGGCTTTTTCGCCCAGCCCGTAAAAACGTTCAGTTTTATCACGACGCAGATAGTGCGCCACGCCGTCGCCGTGGGCGTTCAGCAGATAAGCGCTGGTAGGGCGATCGCCTGCCAGCCACTGCCACTGGCCCGCGTCGTCACGATAATGCCACTCCAGCCACAGCGGCTGGTGGACGGTAACGCGCAGGGCGGCGGTTTCCACGCTCAGCGTGTCGTCAGTCTGTGAAAGCGTCCACGCCGGGCAGCTAAAACCGCTCAGATCGTCGCGCGGGCGCCCTTCCCAGGGGACGTCCTGCGCCGGGGCGATGCTCCAGGTGCGGTCCAGCGCCAGCTCGCCTTTGCGTTTCACCAGCACGCGAAACAGCGTCTCTTCCAGCACATACAGGCACAACGTATGTTGCCCGTCGACCAACAGTTCAAGATGGTGGTCAGACTGCGAGTGCAGCGTCCAGTTTTTCAACGTTTTCATATCGATTTACATCCACTTTCAGGCGCGTTTAGCGCGACGTTCAGCAATAAATGCCACGAGGAAAAAAGCGCCGACCAGGTCAAAGAAACCCATGGCGACAAACAGCGGGTTGAAGCCGATCTTGTCGGCGGTAACGCCAATCAGCAGCGAGAACAGGAAGCTGGCGATCCATGCGCAGGAGCCGCGCATACCGTTGACCGTTGCCATCTGCCCCTTATCGAACGACTCCACCACCAGCGCGCTCAACATGCAGGAGATGATCTGATGGCCGAAGCCGCCAATGGAGATCAGGCCGATGATGATGTAGGGATCGCGGGTGAGGGTGACGACGGCCAGCGAGATCATCAAAAATGCGCCGGTCACGGAGCTTGCGACAATGGAGTTGATGCGCGCGCAGCCAAACCAGCGGGTATAAAGTTTGGTCAGATAGCCGCTGGCGATACTGCCGAGATCGGCGGCGAGGAACGGCAGCCAGGCGAACATGGCGATCTGTTTCAGATCCATGCCGTGCTCTTTCGCCAGATACAGCGGCACCCAGAAGCTCATCACCGCCCAGGCCGGTTCCGCCATAAACGCCGGGATGGCGATACCGTAAAAACGTTTGTTTTTCGACACGGTTCTCAGTGCGGTGAAAAAGGGCAGTCTTTCAGTGAGCGGCTCATTATCCTGCTGAATATGCGCCAGCTCTTCTTTACTCAAATTGGGGTGCTTATCCGGGTTGTAATAGAACGCCCACCACAGCACCACCCACAGCAGCGCCAGCGCGCCGGTAAACATAAACGCCCCCTGCCAGCCGAAAGAGGCATGGGCAAAATAGATAATCGGCGGTGCCAGCATCGCGCCAATTGAGAAGCCAACGCCCGCCCAACCCGCGGCAACCGGGCGTTCCGATTTCGGGAACCACTCGCCCAGCGTTTTGGCGTTTGCCGGTGTCGCCGCCGCTTCCGCGCCGCCCATAAAGAAGCGCAGGATCGCCAGCTGCAGCCAGCTTCCCGCTCCGGCATGTAAAATACAGGCCAGCGCCCACAGGGTGGCGCAGATCATAAAGCCCAGCTTCAGGCCGATCACGTCAATCAGCCAGCCGCACAGCGGCTGAAAGAGGGTATAGGCGAGCTGGAACGCGCCAACAATGTACGAATACTGTTCTGTGGTAATGCCGAGGCTGTCTTTTAACTCCGGGGCGAGAATACCCAGCGAGTTACGGGTGATGTAGTTGACGGTGACGCCGAGCAAAAACAGCACCAGCACCCACCAGCGAAGATTCTTGATGATGCGACGCGGCTAGCCGACCGCAATATCGTTGTTAATGTCCTGACTCATAACGCTCTCCGACGGACGTTGTAGGGGTATCTGATTGATACTTATCGTTTTAATGACAGAGTTGTTGCACAACTAGTATGGAAGTTGTGCGTCCTGTTGAGGTTATGAATAATCATTGCCCGGCAATAGCGGATTTTGTGCAAGCTTTCTCAGTAATTTGCCAAAGATGCGCAGAAAATGGCGTGCAGCACAGAGATAGCGTGATAACACAGCTGTGAAAATTCTTTCATTTGACGAACGGGCGCAGATCACAAAATGGACAAAAAGCTCAAAATCGCTGAAATCGCCACCCGCACGCGGCTGTCTGCCAGCACCGTATCGCGCGTGCTGGCGGGAAAGGCCAATACCAGCGAAAAAGCCCGGACGGCGGTGCTGGCGTGCGCCCGTGAACTGGGCGTGATGGACGGCATGGCCGCCGGACGGCTGCTGCTCAACAGCCTGCTGGTGTTCGCGCCGCAGCGGGCCTTTGATGAGCGCTCGGACATCTTCTATTACCGCGTCATCCAGAGCATCAGCAAAGCGCTGGCTCCCCACGAGGTGCATCTGCGGTACTGCGCGCTGGAGGAGAACGACAGCGACGCCAACCTGTTTCTGGCGAAAATGAACGACAGCGACACTCAGGCGGCGATCCTGCTCGGTATCGACGACGAACATATCCACGATCTGGCTGCCGATCTTGCGAAGCCCTGCGTATTAATTAACTGCCGGGATCGCAAAATGCGCCTGCCCGCCATTGCGCCGGATCACCGGCTGATTGGCGAGTTTGCCGCCCGCTATCTGTTCGAAATGGGCCATCGCAACGTGATGAACGTGCTGTGCCTGCGCCGCTACACCATGGAGCTGCGGCTGGCGGGCATTCGTGACGCCTGGCGCGCGCAAAATGCCCGCTTTAGCGATAACCGTGACGTGCTGCTGGTGCAGAGTTTCAGCGCTCGCGAAGCGGAAGATCGGGTCGGGGAATGGCTCGACGCCCAGCCCGCGAAATCGCTGCCGACGGCCTTTCTGCTGGGGGGTGATTTTCTGGCGGCCGGTGCGGTGAAGGCGCTGCAAAAGCGCGGGCTGCGCGTGCCGCAGGACGTCTCGGTGATGAGTATCGATGGCTTCAACCTGGCGGCGATCCAGGAGGTGCCGCTCACCGCGGTACACGTTCCGCGCGACGAACTGGGGGAAGAAGCGGTGCATCTGTTACAGCAGCGGCTGATCCGCCCCGACGCGCCCACCGGCACGCTGTTACTTAACGGCAGGCTGGCGGTACGGGAATCGGTGCGGCGGATACGCCCGGATAAAAGGCGCACCGCCGTGGAAAGGGAAGGGCTGTATGATGATTAAACCGGCATGCCCAGCGCGCGTTTGCCGTGTTCGTTCAGATCGTCCAGCGTAAAGCGGTCCGCCCAGGTGGTTTCATAGTCTTCGCGCGGGAAGTCGCCCGGCGATGCGCCAGTCTCCAGCGCCGCTTTCACCCGCTTCGCATAGGCGAGGTTTTTCTCGCACAGCGGGGCAGCAGGGATATACATCACGTTGCCCCAGCCCTGCTGATCGGTGACCGGCGCGACCGAGTGGATCACATCGCAGTGCCACCAGACCGAATCCCCGGCCTCCAGTGCCGGAATGCTGGTCAGCGCGTCGATAAGCAGCGGATGCCACTGGGCGGAAATCGGCAGCACGCGCCCTGGCGCGACGCCGCACAGCTCATCGTCCGGCACGTCATCCAGCAGCGGGCGCAGCAGAACATACGCCATCGCTTCGGGGATCGGCACCACGTGCAGCAAGCCCTGGCCTGGGCGCATATCTGACAGCGCCGTCCAGCCCTGGAAGGTGCGGAATACCGAGCATTTGGTGGTGTTATCGACGGTGTACTCTTCCACCTCGGTGCGGTGCGCCGCATTCCACGGATCGTACTCTTCCGGCTTGCCGTTAAACACGGCGGCAAAAACCTGTTGATAGGCAGGCAGCAGCCAGCGCTCCAGCGCGCCGGAATCCGTATGCGCGCCCAGCCCTTTCGAGGTGGTGCCCGGTGGACGGCGGCGAATGCGGTCCGGGTAAATCACGCTGACATCCGGATCAAACCACTGTTTGCCCTCGCTCTCAAAGGTCCACAGGCGGTTTAAAAACGACTGCACCTGCGCCATTTCACTGCTCTGCCGCGCCTGCATCTGCGCCTGCGACCAGTAAATCGGGTAGATTTCCGGGCGGGAGGCCTCAAGTGTGCCGAAGAAGCTGTCGCCCGGCCCTTTGTACACCTCGTCAAAGTGGTTGCGGTCGAGGTACTCCAGCATCGAACGATCCCAGCCCAGCGCCTGTTCACGCGGGAAGTGGCCTTTGATCACCGCGCAGCCGCGGCGTTTTACCGCCTCGCGCTGTGCGTCACTGAGGGTGCCATGTTGAATATCGGCAAAAGGGATCACCGGCCACACCGGTTCGCCGCGCGCTTTCAGGGCGTTGATTTCCGCGACGCGGGCGGCAATGCGCTCGCTTAACTGATTAAACACCGTCTGCACGTCGCCGATTTGCGCGCGCAGGGCCTGCTTGAGTTGACGGATCGCCGCTTTGTGATCGGCAGGCAGCGTTTCGCTGGCACAGATAACAGCCATAAAGACCTCGCATTTCTTTCGTTCGAAAGTGAATTATCTTACATATGTTAATCTAAGTTAAAAAAAAGTTAATGCAAGTTTAAAAACTTGATGAGGTGCACAAAGCGGGAAAAGGGTGATGCCAGCGCAGGACGCACCGGCATCAGCAGGCGTCAGGCTGAGAAGGGGGCTGTACCGTCGAGCACCGCCTGAATAACGTTCAGCGCCCCCTGGTGATTGTTATCGTCCGTGCGGTGACGGGCGATCGCTTTGATCGCCTCCCCGGCATTGTCCATGGCAAAGGAGTAACCGGTCATGCGCAGCATTTCTGCATCGTTGCCGCTGTCGCCGATGGTCACGCACTCCTTCGGCGAGATACCCCAGCGTTTGAGCAGACGGGTGATGCCGTTGGCTTTGTGCAGGCCGGGAATAATCAGATCGACAAACCCAAAGCCGCTGGTGACGGGTTTCATAATGCCGTCGAGGGACACATGCAGCGCATCAATAAGTTGCGGGATCTCACTGTCCGGCAGGTTAAGGGAGAACTTAAACATCTTGTCGTCGATCGCATGATAATCGCGCACCGGTTTCAGGCGGTGATAATGGTGCGACATCAGTTCAACAAACGCCTCCGGCGCGCGATCGCTGACGTAAGCGCTCTCCAGCCCACAGGCGACAAAGTTCAGCCCTTTATCTTTCAGCAGTTCGCCGAGCACGATCTGATATTCATGGCGGGTCAGCTCGCCGTGGAAAAGTTGCTGGCCATGTTCATACACCAGCGCGCCATTTTCGGAGACGAATGAAATACGGTCCTGAATTTCCGGGAAGAAGGAGATGAGCTGATAATACTGGTTACCGCTGGCGACCACGAACTCAATACCGCGGCGCTGTAACTGCTCAAACTGTGCCAGAAAACGATCGCGATCGTAGGTTTTGGCATCATCAAGGAAAGTTCCGTCCATATCGGTGACGATAACTTTAACGGTCATGCATTGCGCTCCTGAATGTAACTGCGACCAGAAACATTCTAATAACAATGTGAGCACAAGCACAATTTTATTTCATTCGAAAGTGCCCGTCGTTATCGAACGGGTAGGCCCGGTAAGCGAAGCGCCACCGGGCTTAGAGGGACGAGGATTACAGGGTATGTTCGGTACGGGCGATAATATCGTCCTGCGCATCCGGCGACAGGGCGGTGAAGAACGCCGAATAGCCCGCCACGCGCACCACTAAATCACGATACTGATCCGGGTGCTGCTTGGCGGCGATTAACGTCTCGCGCGACACAATGTTGTACTGAATATGCCAGCCCTTGTGCACTTCGAAGAAGGTGCGCAGCAGCATCATTAGCTTCTGGCGATCGCTGTCATTTTCCAGCGTCGACGGGTTCAGCTTCTGATTCAGCAGCACGCCGCCTAAGATCGCCTCCGTTGGCAGTTTACCGACCGAACCAATTACCGCCGTTGGCCCTAAGTGGTCAGTACCGGAGGCCGGGCTGGCACCTTCCGCCAGCGGGGTATGGGCTTTACGGCCATCCGGGGTCGCCATGGTGGCAGCACCAAACGGCACGTTAGCGGAAATGGACGACGTGCCGGCGTAGTAATTACCACCGATCGGGCCACGGCCATAACGCGGATTGTGGTACTGCTTCAGTTCTTCAATGTAGGTCTGATAAGCGCGAGCCAGCAGCAGATCCACGCTGTCGTCATCGTTGCCGTATTTCGGCGCGCTATTGATCAGACGCTGACGCAGCTGCTCATGGGTCAGCCCTTCAAAATCCTCCGCCAGCGCTCTGGCGAGTTCCTGCTGACCAATCGCCCCCTGATCGAACACCAGTTTTTTCACCGCCGCGAGGCTGTTGCCGAGGTTGGCGATCCCCACCTGCAAACCCGATACCCAGTCATATTTCGCGCCGCCCTGTTTGATACTTTTCGCGCGTTCGATGCAGTCGTCCACCAGCGCCGAGCAGAGAATGTCGTGCACGTTCTCTTCCAGCATGGTGTCCACCACATACTCAATCTCAATGGATTTACGGGTGTAGTAGCGGATCTGCGTGTCCCAGGCGTCCATCACCTGCGAGAAATCGCTGAAGTTGCATTTGGACAACGCCTGTGCCTGCGGCAGGAACACCTTACCGCTGGTGGCGTCGCGTCCGCCTTCCAGCGCCGCCAGCATCACGCGGGCGAAGTTGATAAAGCTCATGCCGGTGCAGCGATAGCCCCACTTGCCGCCAACGGCGGTTTCGATGCAGCCAATCGCCGCATAGTCGTAAGCATCTGCCGGTTCGATCCCAAGCTTGATAAATTCCGGGATCACGATCTCGTCGTTGTTGAACGCTGGCATGCCGAAGCCGCAGCGGATCACCTGCACGCAGGCGTCGAGGAAATCGTTGCTCATCCCCGCGTGATACCGCACGCTGAGGTTCGGCTGGGTGGAGCGCAGGCGTCCACAGGATTCGAGGATCGCATACGAGAGCGGGTTGACTGCATCCTGCGGCTGACCGTTCACCAGCTGCTGACCGCCGATGGTGACGTTCTGATACAGCGGGCTGCCGGCCGAGGCTTTCGAGTGCGAGCCGGAGCGGATCTTGTTCACTTCCAGCAGCTTCAGCCAGCAGGCGTGCAGCATTTCAATGGCGTCTTCCCGCGCCAGACTCTGATCCAGCTCCACATCACGGCGATAGTACGGATACAAATACTGATCCATGCGGCCAAAGGACACCGAATGACCGTTCGATTCAATCTGCAAAATCAGCTGGATGAAGTAGCACAGCTGCAACGCCTGCCAGTAAGTTTTTGGCGGCTGATGGGCGATGATGTCGCAGTTTTCCGCGATCGCCAGCAGCTCGTTGCGGCGGCTTTCACGGATTTCGTCCTGCGCCATCTTGCGCGCCAGATCGGCAAAACGTGCGATATGCAGGCTGACGGCTTCCAGCACAATATCAATGGCTTTCAGGAACTGCTCGCCGTGTAGATCGTCCAGCACGGTGAGATTGATGCGCGAGCGGCGCTCGGCGACTTTCTGGCGCAGCCCGTCCATCCCCAGTTCCAGCACCAGCGGGAAGTTTACCGCCAGGTGCGCATCGCCGGAGGTCATGTTGCCTTCGGCTTTGATGATGCCGCTTTCCAGCAGTGATTTTTGCTCGTCGGTAAACATGCCGTAGCAGCGATCCTGTACCGTCTGCCCGCGCCACCACGGGCAGATGTCATGCAGCACGCGCTTGTTTTCTCCGCTCACGGCAAAGCCTGCGCCTGGACGGTCGGCGAGATCGTCGATCTCTTTTTCAATCCACGTCACCGTGTATTCCGGGAAGATCGGCGCGGCGCGTACCATGCTCGCCTGATTGCCGACAATCAGCTCATCATGCTTGATCCAGATAGTGCGCTCCGCCAGATGATGGGCGAGGGCAAGGGCGCGGCGCACCGGGATCGGCTTATCCATATGCTGCTGGTAGGCCTGGGTGTAGTGCAGGGCGCGCTCGGTGCAGACCGGCGGTTTTGTGATGGTGATCAGCGCATTTTTATGCGCCTTGATGCGGTCGGTCAGGGTATCGAGACGTAAGGTGGTCATAGGGTTATCCTCGTAACGTGGCGGTCAGGCCGCATTCGCGCGCGTAGTCCTCTGCAAACGTCAGCAGATCTGGCGCGTCGAGCGGTTTGTCTGGCGCGGTGTAGGGCTGGCCGAGCAGGTGATACTTGTTCATGCCCAGCGTGTGGTATGGCAAAAAATGAATATCGCGAACGTTCAGTTCGTCGGCGGCAAAGCGGGTAATGGCGCGGATCGACGTCTCATCGGCGTTAAAACCGGGGATCAGCGGCACGCGGATGGTCAGTTGTTTGCCGAGGCGCGCGAGGCGTTTGAGGTTTTCCAGCACGCGCTTTGCTGAACCATCGGTCCAGGCTTTGAATATCTGGCTGTCGACATGTTTCAGATCCGCAAGGAACAGATCGACATCATCTACTGACGGCTCAACGTAGTGCCAGGGCACATGCAGACAGGTTTCCACAGCGGTATGAATACCCGCCTCATGGCTGGCCTGAAACAGCGCGCCGGCCAATTCCGGGTGCATAAAGGGTTCGCCACCGGACAGGGTGATACCGCCGCCGCTGCGATCGTAGAAGGGTTTATCCCGCAGCACGGTGGCCATGATTTCATCCACTGGCTTCGTTTCGCCGCAGACGGTCAGCGCCTGGGTCGGGCAGCATTCCGTCAGCGCGTCCAGGTGCGCGTCATTAAGATGCTGGCGATGGATCAGCAGACCGTTCAGCGCCCGCTCAATCACGGCGGGCGCTGCCTGCTGACACAGCGCGCAGCCGTCAAGGCACAGGCGCGCGTCGTAAAGCAGATCGCGTTTTAACGCGCGGCTTTCCGGGTTCTGGCACCAGCGGCAGCCGAGCGAGCAGCCTTTAAGGAACACCACGGTACGAATACCGGGGCCATCGTGGGTGGAGTAGCGCTGAATATTGAATATCATCATCGGGCCTCATCTTGCGTATGAAGATTAAATTACTTTCGAATGAAAGTTATTTTGACGATGATCAAGTATCATTCAGGTAGCCTGGGGTAAATTTCAGCGCATGCTACATCTCACACTTTGAAGGTCAGATTATGGAACTCTATCTCGATACCTCCGACGTCGCGGCGGTCAAAAAACTGGCGCGTATTTTCCCCCTGGCAGGCGTGACCACCAACCCGAGCATCGTTGCTGCCGGCAAAACCCCATTGGAAGAATTACTCCCTGCGTTACAGGACGCATTAGGCAGTAAAGGCCGTTTATTCGCCCAGGTGATGGCGACCACCGCCGACGGCATGGTGGCGGATGCCCGCAAACTGCGCGGCATCATTGCAGACATTGTGGTGAAGGTGCCGGTCAGTGCCGAAGGTCTGGCGGCGATTAAAGTGCTTAAGGCGGAAGGTATCCCGACGCTCGGCACGGCGGTCTATGGCGCAGGGCAGGGATTGTTAAGTGCGCTGGCGGGGGCGGAATATGTCGCCCCCTATGTGAATCGCGTGGATGCCCAGGGCGGCGACGGCATCCAGACGGTGTGCGATTTGCAACGCTTGTTAACCCTGCACGCACCGGGCGCGAAAGTGCTGGCCGCCAGCTTTAAAACGCCGCGTCAGGCGCTGGATTGCCTGCTGGCGGGCTGTGAGTCCATCACCCTGCCGCTGGACGTGGCGCAACAGTTTATCGCCGCCCCGGCGGTGGATGCGGCGATTGCGAAGTTCGAGCAGGACTGGCAGGGCGCATTTGGTCGGCTGGCGCTGTAAAAATCAACGGGGCCGCGCACGGCCCCGTTAACATTACCCCTCTATATGTGGAAGCGCCCCCGGGCCTTCGGGCACGCTAAGCCTGCGGGTGTGATCCCCCCGGCATAAAGTGATATGACTGCCTCTCTCATCATGATCAATCTTCACCGCTGTTAATGGCCGTTCGGCGCAAAAATCCCACACGGCGAGAAACCGTGCCTGCAACTGATGGCTGCGTAATACCACATAGCTAAGATCGCTGACTGCCGGATTACCGGGCGCGGTTCCCTGCCATAAATCGGCGTCACCGGCCAGCCACAGGGTATGTTCACCCGCAAGACCTGCAAAATGGCGCGGTTGACAGCCGCGCAGCGCGCAAACCGTGGCGTTGCGCATGATACGGAGCGGGCCTTGCGTAGCAAATATCCCCGCTTCTCCGCTCTGATCGAGCGCGCGGGCGGCCAGATGCAGCGTCCAGTCAAGCTGCTGCGCATGTGGGTTGTGAACGTCAGAAAGATCAATCAGTACATCATCCAGCCACAGTAAGCGGCGGCGAAAAAGAATATCTCGCCACGCCACCGCGTCCCACTCCACGCGGGTGTGGCTGTTCAGCGCGTCGGTGGCTTTCCGCCAGTCCACCAGGCTGTCCATCCAGTAAAAATCATCGCCGTGATGCCAGCTGAGCAACTGGGGTTGCGCCGGAGGCTGGTTGGTTTGATTCACTGACAGCGTGTTATGCGTGGCGCTGTTCTTGTAATAGGCATAGTGCATTTTTGCGCCGTAGCCGGTGGTGCCGAGATCCGGGAGAAGCGCAACGTGGTTGTCCCACAGCAGCACATTCAGACGGTCATAGTGATCGTGCTCGCCGCCGTAGGGCGAGTGTTTAATCAGCAGCGCCTGACCACGTCGCGGTTTACGCCAGACGGTCAGCCCGGCAGCAGGGGCAAAGGTCGTCGTCTGCGGGATCAGCGGCGTGGGATCAACGGGCAGCGGGGCGTCGCGCCACAGCAAGGTATCAACGGCGTCGTCTTCCTCGCCGATGAAGTGCAGCACGCGGGCATACAGCGGATCGCGGTACACCTGCCAGGCAAATTCATAAACATCGCGGTGGTACAACTTTTCCTGCCCGGCAAGGCAGTCATTAAGCAGCGGAAGCGTCCCATCGGGCATTAACAGCGAAAGGGGAAAATCAAGCATTTTGCGATAGTACGGTAGATCCAGCAGGCTCCAGCGCGACCCCCTCGCCAGCTTTTCAAACGCCATAAAGCCTTGCAGCGCGTAGTAGTGATAATGAATTGATCCTTCGAACCACAATCCCTCGTCCAGCAGCCCGTTTTCCAGTTGCCAGCGCAGACCATATTGCTGGTTAACGGCAAACTCGATCAGCGCGTCCTCTTCCAGAATAAAACCCAGCACCGCGATAGCGGCGTTGATTTTCACTTCGTGATTATGGATCTGCGGGCTGCGATGCGCCTGTAAAAACCTGGCGGCGGGACGCAGCAGGTTGTCGCAAATATGTTCCCGTTCCGTGGCAGACAGGCTGTCGGCAATAAAGTCATAGCCGAGCGCCATTTCCAGCAGACAGTTGGCTTCGCATAAGGTCTGGGCATTCATTTTGCCCGGTCCGTTGTGCGGAATATCACCATGCACTTCATAACCCGGATAATAATCGGCATACCGCCGCAATATTTCCGCCACCTTAGCGGCGCAGGCTGCGTCGCCGGTCAGTTGCCAGAGCAGGCCAAGGTGGTAACAGGCGCTGGCGTTTTGCCCGTTCATTTCTCGCCACCATGCGCTGTCGTAAGGTTCGCCGCTAAAGGATCGACCATCAACCGGGCAGCAGTGATGATGAGGAGAGTGACGATCCCACCGCAGCCTGACGCTATGTTCAGGGCAAAAATAATAGAGATTCCAGCTGGCGATCCCCGTTTCCGGCACCAGAGTGGGCGTGACCAGCAGGTCGGCCCATTTCTTCTTGAGGTTTTCTGTAGCGCCTGGGTGAACGGCGTGCCGGTGAGCAAATTGCTTCATGGTGAGTTGTCCTTAACGGCTGCGATCGTCGCGCAGGGGGCTTATCAGCGTCGTGATGTCATCAGGATAACGGGCGCGCAACCACTGCGCTTTTTGCACAAACTCACCGTCATCAGGCCACGCATGCGCGGCGGTGGCCAGGTTATACAACGCTTTTTTGTCATCCCATTTATCAATATCTTTCCACGGCCAGGGTGTAGTGCTGTCGATAAAACCCGCCACATAAGCGTAGCCCTTGCGCAGACTATGATCGTCAAGGGTAAATCCCCACAGATCCACGCCCACGTTTTCGCCCAGCCGACCGAGGCGGCTGTAAGCATCAAGGTTAAAGTTGCTGTAATGCCACGGACGGGTACGCTCCAGTTCCGCCGTCTGGCGGCCCTGATTATCAAAATGACTTGCGATCCGGCGCAATTGCGTGATGTGGAGCTGTTTTTTGGCATCTGCGGTATGGCCGCTAAACCAGGCAAAAGTCGCCGCCTGCAGATCAAACCAGGTGCCGTGATTATTGTGCCAGTTCTCTTCTTCAAAGCCGTTCTGGCTGGTCGTCATCCAGCGCCAGAATTCGCCGAACCAGTCGCGTAACTGTTGATATTCCTCATCGGATAATTGCTGCGAGGCGTGCAGCAGTCCAATCGCATCCACCACCTCTACCAGTGCACGGCTGTCGATAATGCCGATCCCTCGCCCGTCGTTAATGCCGGGGATTGCCTGGGCGTAGCGCAGGTTTGGATTCATGCGCGTGTCGGGATCAAGAAACCAGCGTTTGATTTGCGCCACGGCTTTATTTGCGTACGACTTATCCTGAGTGAAATACCAGGCCAGCGTCAGCGTGGAGACGGCATTACTCATTTTCACCAGGCGGCTTTTATCCGTTGCGTCGCTGTTGGCGGCAGGGTTAGTTTGCCCGTCCTTACGGATATACGGCAGCCCGTCTGTCTTATCAGGATCGGGCCACCAGTAGGGCGGGAAGCTGTAATAGTCATGCTTATCACCACTGGCCGCGACCAGCGTTTTGTCCATCACTGAAAATAGCGGCTGGGTCAGCGCTCCCTGAGCCTGTTTTAGTAGCGCATCACGGGCTTGTTCAAACGGCGGATTTCTGGCGGCAATTTGCTGCTGACTGTAAAGCAAATCGTCTTCAGAGAGGATCGCAAGACCCCTTGGCGCCGCATGTAAAGCGGCGCTGATCGTCAGCGAAAGAAACGTCAGGCATAAAAGCCTGCTGCATTTTTCCGTATTCATAATTTACCTTTATGCAGGGTGAAATATCCGGGTTAAATAATAAAATCCACCATTTATTAATCGATGAAATAAACGTATGCACAGCGAGTGAATTAATGGCAGGGAGTTTAAGAGATAGTTTGCATAAAGTTGTGACGAGCTTCTGATTTGCACCGCAGGAGTTTTTACACGCCAAAAAATGTGCTCAGAGTCACGTAATAACATGAAAATCAAAATTTGACGAATAATTGCAGCAATAGTTTAATTTACTATCATGCTGATAAATAATAACTAATTTTTATTGTTTATTTTTTAATCGATTTTTAGTGTGATCGAACGCCGATTTTCAAATTATGAAATAATGTTTTTATTTCGTGCGGTTGTATTTCAAAAATCCTTTCTATTAAATGGAAGTGAATATAAAAACATCACCACATTAATTTAATGGCTATTGGCTTTGTACCCTTCCGATAAAGGATAGAAAAGATGACTGGAAATAAATTACGTTCACTGCTCTTGCTTACTGTTTTAGGAATGGGGGCAGGCTCAGTCTGTGCCGAAACGACGCTTAAGGTGTGGATCCGGGCGAGTAATGATTCAAAAAATATCTATAAAAAAGAGGCTGAAACCTTCGAGAAGAAAACGGGCATCAAAATTGAATACTTCAATGCGACCACCGATTTCGAACAGCGGCTGGCACGTGCGGCGGCGGGACAGGCTCTGCCGGATCTGATTTTCAACGACGCCGTCGCGCTGGGGCAATTTATTCAGTTGGGGATTGCCGAGGAAATCGTGCCTGACTCCCTCGCTGGCGCAGAAAATCTCTACCCCACCGCATGGGAAAGTACGCGCTATCACGACGGCAAGTTTTATGGCGTGCCCACCTCCGCCCAAACGTTCGCCTTATTTATCCGTAAAGACTGGCGGGAAAAAACCGGCTTGCCGCAGCCGAAAAGCTGGGACGATATTTTGACGCTGGCCCGCGCGTTCACCACGCAAGATCCCGATGGCAACGGCAAAAACGATACCTATGGTTTTATCGTTCCCGGCTCCACGACTCGCGGTTATGCCAGCTGGTTTATGAGCAGCTTTATCTGGCAGGCGGGCGGGGACTATGTGACTGAGAAAGAGGGGAAATTCACCGGCTCGCTCGCCACGCCGGAAGTGGCGCAGGCCACCGACTTTGTTCGCACATTACTGTGTGAAAAAGTGGTGCAACCGGGGGCAATTAACGCCACCACCGCTGATGTCATCCCCTCGTTCCGGGCAGGACAGGCAGGCATGTTTTTTACCGGGCCATACCATATCGCGCTGTTTGATAAAGATCCCGGCAAAGACAAATACGAAGTCGTGCCTGTTCAGGGACCTAAATCTCAGGCGGCTCTTGCTGAGGGCACAACCGTTTTCCTGATGAAAACCAGCCAGCAAAAAGAGGCCGCTCGTCAGTTCATCGAGTTCATGATCTCCCGCGAGGGTCAGGAAATCGGTATGGGCAAAGGCAGTAACAATATTCCGGTCGTGCGCCTGCCCGTAAATAAAGACGTCGATGCCCAGGCTGTCTATCAGGATGACCGCTGGGCCACTTTTGTGGCGCTGTACAAAAACAATGGCCGCTATGTTCCGCAGATCCCCAACTGGACACCAGTGCGCCAGCTTACCGCCGAAGGCTTCAACCGCATCTTCTCGCACTGTGACAGCAACATTGAACAGGAGCTGAAGGTGATGAATGACAAGCTTAACCAGGAACTGGCTAAGCAAAACGTGCTGGCATTGTGAGGCGTGAGCTGATGACTCTTCATGCAACCAAACTGATGGCTGAAAAGGGAAACCGTGCCCGCTGGCTTACGCCCTCGCGCAAGCGGGCCTTGCTTCCCTGGCTGTTTCTGGCCCCGGCGCTGGTGATTTTTAGCTGGTTCAAATTCATCCCGATGATCCAGGGGATGGTGATGAGCTTTTATAAAATCAACTTCAACCAGCCTGATGAATGGGTGGGGCTGAATAACTTTACCCGCGCCTTCGCCGACACGGCCCTGCACAGCGCCGTGGTGAATACCCTGCTGTATGTGGTGATCACGATGTTCGTCGCCGCCGTGCTGGCATTTTTTCTGGCGATGCTGCTGGAAGGCCCGGCGCGCCACTTGCGTATTATCCGTACCGCGATTTTCCTGCCCGCCGTCACCAGCGCGGCTATCGTGGCGGAGATGTGGCGCATTCTGTTTAACCCCACGCCCAATGGCGTGGTGAACCATGTCTTAAGTTGGTTTGGCGTGGCAGAGCAGGGGTTTCTCGCCAGTAGCGACCAGGCGCTGTGGGTCATCATGCTGCTGCACATCTGGAAAGCGGTGCCGTACAACATGGTGATTTTTATCGCCGGGCTGGCGGGCATCAGCCGCGATCTGTATGACGCCGCCAACGTTGACGGAGCAAGCTGGTGGAGTCGTCTGCGTTACGTCACCCTGCCGGGGATGATCCCGGCGCTGTCGGTGGTGCTGATGCTGTCGTTTATCCGTGGTTTTCGCGTATTTGCTGAAGTGTATGCCACCACCGGCGGCGGCCCGTCAGGGGCCACGGAAATGATCATGACGCACATCTATAAGCTTGGCTTTGAGCAGTTCGATTATGGCTATGCCTCGGCGGTGTCGTTCCTGCTGTTTGCCTTCACCGTGGTGCTCACCCTGTGCCATCTCTCGCTGAAAAAGCGCATCGCGCGTTACTAAGGAGCCGCCATGTTAAGTAAAAGCTGGGAGCGGGCAGGTCGCTGGTGCCTGTATCTGCTGTTACTGATTGTTTTTGTCGGCCCCTTCTGGGGCATCGTCGCCACGGCCTTTAGCGCCGCGCCGGTAAAGCCGGGCGAACTGCTGGCCTGGCCTGCGTCATTCTCGTTCGACAACTTTATCTTTGCCTGGCAGGACATTGGCGTCTGGCAATATCTGCTTAATTCGGTGCTGGTGGTGTTTTTCGGCACGATTTTGCAGGTTTCGGTGAGCGCGCTGGCGGCCTACGCTCTCGCCCGTAAAAAGTTTCGTGGCGTGGCGCTGGTGAGTTTGCTGATCCTCTCGACCATGATGCTGCCGGAGGAGGTGATCGCCATACCGCTGTACATGATCATCAACTGGCGACTGCCGTTTATCGACGCCTCACTCTATAACAGCTATCTGGGGATGATTTTACCGGTGGTGGGCTGGGCCTTTTCCATTTTTGTGTTGACGGAATTTATGGCGGCGATCCCGAAAGAGCTGGAGGAGGCCGGGCGCATTGATGGTGCGAATGAATGGCAGATTTTCTTTCATGTCATTCTCCCGCTGGTTAAACCGGCGCTGGGAACGGTCGTCACCTTCGGCTTTATCATGATTTGGGATCAGTATCTGCTGCCGCTGATTGTGGTGAATCAGGACAGCCTGAACACCATCCCGGTGATCTTAGGCACCTTGCGAACTGACGAAAGCATCACGCCCAATATTTTTATCGCCATTACGCTGCTGGCGATGCTGCCAAGCATCATCGTTTATCTGGGTCTGCAAAAACATTTCAACCGCGGGATCATGTCCGGCGCGGTCAAAGGGTAAGGAGTCTGATATGGGATCGGTAGTGCTTAATAATGTCCGCAAATCTTATGGTGACGTGCACGTCATAAAAAATGTCTCGCTGACCATTCCCGACGGTGAATTTTGCGTGCTGGTAGGGCCAAGCGGCTGTGGAAAATCGACGTTGCTGCGCATGATCGCAGGCCTGGAGGAGATTTCCGGCGGCGAGGTCCATATCAACGAGCGCAATGTTACTGAGGTGGAACCCAAGCTGCGCGACATTGCGATGGTGTTTCAAAGCTATGCGCTTTATCCGCAAATGACGGTGCGCGAAAACATGGGCTTTGCCCTGAAAATGGCCAGGCTGGCAAAAACGGAAATTAACCGCAAGGTTGAAGACGCCGCAGAACTGCTTAACCTGACGCCGCTGCTGGAGCGGTTGCCGAAAGATCTCTCCGGCGGGCAGCGTCAGCGCGTGGCGATGGGGCGGGCGATTGTGCGCAAGCCGCAGGTCTTTCTGTTTGATGAACCGCTGTCAAACCTCGACGCGAAATTACGGACGCAGGTGCGCGGCGAGATCCGCGATCTGCACCGGCGTTTAAAAACCACCTCGGTGTATGTCACCCACGATCAAATTGAGGCGATGACCATGGGGCAGATGATCGTCGTATTACGTGAGGGGCAAATAGAGCAGGCGGGTACGCCGTTAGAACTGTATGACCAACCCGCCAATTTATTCGTCGCCGGGTTTATCGGTTCGCCGGAAATTAACCAGCTCAACGGTGAAATTGTGCTGGACAATCAGCGCGCGCAATTACGCCTGCGCGATGGTTCACTGCTGCGCTTGCCGGCGGGGTTGCAGGTCAGCCACGGTCAGCGCGTGGTGTATGCCATCCGTCCGGAGCAGGTGAATGTGGTGAACGCGCCACAGGAAGATGCGCTGGCGGCGGTGATCACCGCCATCGAAAATACCGGTTCCGATATGCAGCTGTTTTGCGATACCGGAGGCGGGGCCTTTACCTCCGTGTTTAAACAACGCCTGGCGGTAAAGGAAGGCGAGAAAGTCTGGCTGCAACCCAAACTCAACGGAATCCATGTTTTTGACGCAGACAGCGGTAAACGTATCAGCGGCAGGGAGGCGTAATTACCGTGGCGATGAAGTTATACACCCTCGACGAAACCTGTCTGGAAAATGCGCGGCTTAGCCTGAAGCAGCCTTTTTCACCGCTGCAACTGGCGTTAGGCCATTTAATCAGCGAAGCGGATAAAGTACGCCGCACGCCGCCGGAAAGCGTGGTGCATAAAAAACTGCGACCGGTCAGCGGCGATGCGCACGATTATTATAGTCTGGGTACCTACTGGTGGCCAAATCCCCGCCGCCCCAACGGGCTGCCCTATATACGGCGTGACGGCCATACGAATCCGCAGTGTGAAAATAACGATACTGACACCAGCCGAATTATTCGCATGTGTGAACGCTGCCTTATTCTGGGTCTTGCCTGGTATTTTACCGGCCATCGCCATTATGCTCAGGCGGCGGCTACACAAATCCGCTGCTGGTTTTTAGATGCTGAAACCCGGATGAATCCGCATCTGAATTACGGTCAGGCGATCCCAGGTATTGTGTCGGGCAGAGGCACCGGTCTTGTTGATACCCGATTATTATGGATGGTCATTGATACCATTGGCCTGATAAAAGCAGCACAGGTGCTGGACACTGACGATATTATTGGTCTGCACCAGTGGTTTCGCGATTTCAATCACTGGATGTATTACAGCGACATCGGTCATTCTGAATATGTCTGGCACAATAATCACGGCACCTGGTACGATGTTCAGCGTACCGTAAATGCCCTGTTTTATGGTGATAAAGGGCTGGCGGCACGTATTATCGAGCAGGGCATTACCCAGCGCATGGCGGCGCAGATCGCGCAAGATGGTAAGCAAACCATGGAGCTGGAGCGCACTATCCCGTTCCACTATTCCCTGTTCAATCTTGAAGCCCATCTGTTATTAAACCGCTATGCCGAACATGTAGAATTTGATCGCTGGAATCACATTCGCGATGGGCGTGGCGTAAAGCAGGGTATTGATTATCTGGTGCCTTTTATTTGTGAGCCGGAACTGTGGCCTTACAGCGACTTACAGGGTATTTCATGGGAAAGCGCCACGCGGGTATTACTGCAAGCGATGCGCGGTTATGCGAAAGAGGGCGCAGAGTACCGACGTGTGCTCGCCACGTTGCCGCAGGACACGCTAAGCCTGAAAGAACAACTGATGTGGTGCCCGCCGCTCAGTAAATAAGATTTAATGCGCTGTTTTTTATGCCGGGTGGCGGCTGTGCTTACCCGGCCTGCGTTTGCTTCGTTTGCGACGAATTTATCCAGGCCCGGCAAGCGTAGCGCCGCCGGGCAGGGGGCTACGACTGCCCGCACACCTCGCACCCGGCATGGCGCATCAGTTTCATCTCGCGGAACTGGCAGATCATGGCGTCGTACATGACGATTTTTCCGGCGGCGGGGGTGCCGTAACGGCTCAGCAGTTTGATGGCTTCCATCGCCTGTAACGAGCCGATCACCCCCACCAGCGGCGCCATCACCCCCGCTTCCACGCAGGTCAGCGCATTCTCGCCAAACAGACGGCTCAGGCAGCGGTAACACGGCTCACCTGGCTGATACGTGAAGACGCTGATCTGGCCTTCCATACGAATTGCCGCGCCAGACACCAGCGGGACTGTCGCCTGAAAACAGCCGGCATTAAGCTGATTGCGCACCGCCACGTTGTCGGTGCAGTCCAGCACCAGATCGTGTGCCGCAATCTGCGCGTGCAGTGCGTCGTCGTCCAGCTGCGCATTGAGAAGGGTAAAGGAAATATGCGGATTGATACGCGCCAGCGTCGCGCGGGCCGACTCGACTTTCGGCATGCCGAGGGTGGCGTCGCTGTGCAGCGTCTGCCGTTGCAGATTCGAGAGCGACACGGTGTCAAAATCCAGTAACGTCAGATGGCCAACCCCCGCCGCCGCCAGGTACTGCGCCGCCGCGCAGCCCAGCCCGCCAAGCCCTACCACCAGCACGCGCGAAGCTTTCAGCCGCTCCTGACCGTCAAAATCAAAACCGCGCAGCACGATCTGCCGGTTGTAGCGCATCATTTCGCCATCGCTCAGTTCCACGGCCATTACAGGCCTCCGAACAGATGATTAAACGGCTCCACCTCAACCCATTCGCCCGCTTCCACGTTCTGCCGCTCGGCTTCCAGTACGATAAAACAGTTGCCCTGGCTGAAGGAGCTGAAAATATGCGAACCCTGATGCCCGGTGGTGCTGACGGTTAAGTCGCCCTGCGCATCGCGGGTTAACAGGCCGCGCTGGAAATCGAGGCGACCCGGTGATTTTTTCAGACGGGTAGCGGTGCGCACGCGCAGGCGCGTCGGCAGCGGGCTGGCCGTTATACCGCCCAGTTTCGCCAGCAGCGGGATCACCAGTTGATAGAAGGTGACTGCGGCTGACACCGGGTTGCCCGGCAGCCCGCAGAACCAGCTCTGGCTCAGCTTGCCGAAAGCAAAAGGTTTGCCCGGCTTGATCGCCAGCTTCCAGAAGCCAATTTCCCCCAGCTCCTCAAGCAGCGTTTTGGTGTAGTCTGCTTCGCCCACCGAGACGCCGCCGGAGGTGATCACCACGTCGGCCTGGCTGTCGGCGGCGATAAAGGCGTCGCGTAATTGGGCGGGATCGTCAGGAATAATGCCGAGGTTGATCACCGTGCAGCCGAGCTGTTCGAGCATCAAATGCACCGCCAGCCGGTTGGTATCGTAGATCTGCCCGTCGCCCAGCGGCTGGCCCGGCAGTTGCAGCTCATCGCCGGTGGAGAACAGCGCCACGCGCACTTTGCGCACCACGTCGATAGTGGCGATGCCCAGCGATGCCAGCACCGGCAGTTCGGCCACCGTCAGCTTCTGCCCGGCCTTAAATACTACGCCACCGGCGCGGATGTCTTCGCCAAGGCGACGGATATTTTGCCCGGCGCGCACCTCGCGGGTAAAACGCACGCCAGCGTCAGTCTGTTCGGTTTCTTCCTGCATCACTACCGCATCGCAGCCTGCGGGAACGGGCGCGCCGGTCATAATGCGCACGCAGGTGCCGACAGGCCACACCTCGTTAAACGGCTGCCCGGCAAAGGCTTTTCCTGCCACCGGCAAGGGGGCGCCCGTCGCCAGATCGGTGATCCGCACGGCATACCCGTCCATCGCGGAGTTATCAAAACCAGGGACATTGATCGGCGACACAATGTCATGCGCCGTGACGCGCCCGAAACAGGCCAGCAGCGGCAGCGTATCGTGCGCGGTGATCGGGGTAATTACGGACAGCATCTGAGACAGCGCTGTCTCCAGCGGGATAAGGCCTGCGGAAAACTCCATGTGTCGCTCCTGACTGGCAACCTGAACGTGCATACAAAACGCCTATTATGGCAGAAAACCCGCGCCCGCTGAATGTAATCAATATGTGCCTTACCGGTCAGGTTGCTTTACTTCGTTGATTTGACTTTCTATAGTCAAAATTCATGCCTGTTTCAGGCACTAAACCGTAAGAGGTCAAAGGGTGGGCGCACGTGCTTGAGTCAGACGCCAGTGAAGTGCTGCGGGTCAGTAAACTGAATATTCGTTTTCCGGACGAAGGCGGCACGTCGCACGTCGTACGGGATCTCTCTTTTACCCTTCAACGGGGCGAAACGCTGGCCATCGTCGGCGAATCCGGATCCGGCAAATCAGTTACCGCGCTGGCGCTGATGCGTCTGCTGGCGCAGTCCGGCGGTATTGTCAGCAGCGAAGCACTTCGTCTGCAACGCCGCAGCCGTCAGGTGGTCGACCTGAATACGCTGAGCAATGCGCAGATGCGCGGCGTGCGCGGGGCCGACATGGCGATGATTTTTCAGGAGCCGATGACCTCCCTGAACCCGGTCTTCACCGTCGGCGAGCAGATCGCCGAGTCGATCCGCCTGCATCAGGGACTGGGGCACGATGCTGCCCTGAAAGAAGCGCGGCGCATGCTGGAACAGGTGCGTATTCCCGAAGCCGACGCGATTTTAGCGCGCTTTCCGCATCAGCTGTCCGGCGGTATGCGTCAGCGGGTGATGATCGCCATGGCGCTCTCCTGTCGTCCGGCGGTGCTGATCGCCGACGAACCCACGACCGCGCTGGATGTGACTATTCAGGCGCAGATCCTGCAACTGATCAGCGTGCTGCAAAAAGAGATGGCGATGGGGGTGATTTTTATCACTCACGATATGGGCGTGGTGGCGGATATTGCCGATCGGGTGCTGGTGATGTACCAGGGCGAAGCCGTGGAAACCGGCACCGTGGCGCAAATTTTTGGCGCGCCGCAGCATCCCTATACCCGCACGCTGCTGGCGGCGGTGCCGCGCCTTGGCGCGATGCGCGGCAGCGATTTACCGCGGCGTTTCCCGCTGCCGTCGCAGACCCCGTCGGTATTGCCCGATACCACCCCAGGTCAGGACACGGTGGTGGAGGGTGAGCCGATTTTGCAGGTGCGCGATCTGGTGGCGCGTTATCCGTTACGCAGCGGCATTCTTAACCGCGTGACCCGCGAAGTGCACGCCGTGGAAGGCGTCAGCTTCGATTTGTGGCCGGGGGAAACCCTGTCGCTGGTGGGGGAGTCCGGCTGCGGGAAATCCACCACCGGACGCGCGCTGCTGCGCCTGGTGGCGTCTCAGGGTGGCACGATCAATTTTAACGGTCAGCGCATCGACACGCTGCCCGACAGCCAGCTCCAGCCGCTGCGCCGGGATATTCAGTATATTTTCCAGGATCCTTTCGCCTCCCTCGATCCGCGCAAAACCATCGGCTACTCCATTATGGAACCGTTGCGCGTGCACGGACTGCTGGACGAAGAGGCTACCGAGCGGCGTCTGGCGTGGTTGCTGGAGCGCGTCGGCTTAAAGCCGGAGCACGCCTGGCGCTATCCCCATGAGTTTTCCGGCGGTCAGCGCCAGCGCATCTGCATTGCGCGTGCGCTGGCCCTCAACCCGAAAGTGGTGATCGCCGATGAATCTGTCTCGGCGCTGGACGTGTCAATTCGTGCGCAAATCATCAATTTGCTGCTCGATTTGCAGCGCGAAATGGGCATCGCTTATCTGTTTATCTCCCACGACATGGCGGTGGTGGAGCGCATCAGTCATCGCGTGGCGGTGATGTATATGGGGCAAATCGTGGAAATTGGCCCGCGTCGCGCGGTGTTTGAAAATCCGCAGCATCCTTATACGCGCAAATTAATGGCGGCGGTGCCGGTGGCGGATCCGGGCCATCAGCGGCCGCAGCGGGTGCTGCTTTCGGACGAGATGCCGAGCAATATCCGTAAGCTCGGCGATCCGCCGCGCCGCGTGCAGTTGCACAATGTCGGACCGGATCACCTGGTCGCACGCACCATGCCAGGCAATACTTCATCTGCATTTTAATGACAATAAAATTCCCCACGACAGACAGGGAAACCAGGAGAGTAACATGACACAATTTGTTGCGCGGAAATGGCAGGTCGCGCTCGGCGTGACCGCTGCGCTTGCGGCGATCCCGGCCTTCGCCGCGAAAGACGTCGTGGTGGCGGTAGCCTCCAATTTCACCACCCTCGATCCCTATGACGCGAACGACACGCTCTCCCAGGCGGTGGCAAAGTCTTTCTATCAGGGGCTGTTCGGGCTGGATAAAGAGATGAAGCTGAAAAACGTCCTCGCGGAAAGTTACACCGTGTCGGACGATGGTCTGGTCTACACCATTACGCTGCGGCAGGGCGTGAAGTTCCAGGATGGCACCGATTTTAACGCGCAAGCGGTAAAGGTGAACCTCGATCGCGCCAGCAATCCGGCCAGCAGCCTGAAACGCTATAACCTGTATAAAAATATTGCGCAGACCGAGGCGGTCGATCCGACGACCGTTAAAATTACGCTGAAACAGCCGTTCTCGGCATTTATTAATATTCTCGCGCACCCGGCGACGGCGATGATTTCACCGGCGGCGCTCGCCAAATACGGCAAAGAGATCGGTTTCCATCCGGTCGGCAGCGGGCCGTATCAGCTTGATACCTGGAACCAGACCGATTTTGTGAAGGTGAAGAAGTTTGCCGGTTACTGGCAACAGGGATTGCCGAAACTCGACAGCATCACCTGGCGCCCGGTGGTGGATAACAACACCCGCGCGGCAATGCTGCAAACCGGCGAGGCGCAGTTCGCTTTCCCGATCCCGTACGAGCAGGCGACGGTGCTGCAAAAAAACAGCAAGCTGGAACTGGTGGCAAGCCCGTCCATCATGCAGCGCTACATCAGCATGAACGTGACGCAAAAACCGTTCGACAACCCGAAAGTGCGGGAAGCGCTCAACTACGCGATTAACCGCCAGGCGCTGGTGAAAGTGGCCTTTGCCGGGTACGCCACGCCGGCGACCGGTGTGATCCCGCCGACGCTGGCGAACGCGCAAACGTATCAGCCCTGGCCCTACGATCCTGCCAAAGCGCGTGAACTGCTGAAAGAAGCTGGCTACCCGAACGGCTTTAGCACTACGCTCTGGTCGTCGCACAATCACAGCACCGCGCAGAAAGTGTTGCAGTTCACCCAGCAGCAGCTGGCGCAGGTAGGTATCAAAGCGCAGGTAACGGCGATGGATGCCGGGCAACGAGCCTCAGAAGTGGAAGGCAAGGGGCAGAAAGAGAGCGGGGTGAGAATGTTCTACACCGGCTGGACCGCCTCCACCGGCGAAGCCGACTGGGCGCTGTCACCGCTGTTTACCACCCAGAACTGGCCGCCAACCCAGTTCAACACTGCGTTCTACAGCAATCCGCAGGTGGATAACGACCTGGCCGCCGCGCTGAAAACCACCAGCCCGCAAGAGAAAGCCCGCCTGTATAAAGCCGCGCAGGATACGATCTGGAAAGACGCTCCCTGGGTGCCACTGGTGGTCGAAAAGCTGGTGTCAGCGCATAACAAGGATCTGACCGGGTTCTACATCATGCCGGATACGGGCTTTAGTTTTGATGATGCGGATTTGAAATAATGGGATTTCCCCTCACGCCGATCCTCTCCGCAGGGAGAAACCGGGTGAGGGGGGCCGGATTCAGGGTAGAACATGCTTAACTATTTTCTGAAACGCCTGCTGGGCCTGATCCCGACGCTTCTGATCGTGGCGGTGCTGGTGTTTTTATTTGTCCATTTGTTGCCAGGCGATCCGGCGCGACTGATGGCCGGGCCGGAAGCGGATGCGCAGGTTGTGGCGCTGGTGCGCCAGCAGCTCGGCCTCGATCAGCCGCTGTATGTGCAGTTCTGGCACTACATTACCGACGTGTTACGGGGTGATTTTGGCATCTCGATGGTGTCGCGCCGTCCGGTTGCCGATGAGATCGCCAGCCGCTTTATGCCGACGCTGTGGCTGACGCTCGCCAGCATGAGCTGGGCGATGCTGTTTGGCCTGGCGGCAGGCATTTCGGCTGCTGTCTGGCGTAACCGCTGGCCGGATCGTCTCGGCATGGCCATCGCCGTCACCGGGATCTCTTTTCCGGCGTTTGCCCTCGGTATGCTGTTGATGCAGGTGTTCTCCGTTGAGCTGGGCTGGTTGCCGACGGTCGGCGCTGATAGCTGGCGGCACTATATTTTACCGTCTATTACGCTCGGCGCAGCGGTGGCGGCGGTGATGGCGCGCTTTACCCGCGCCTCTTTTGTCGACGTGCTGAATGAAGATTACATGCGCACCGCCCGCGCCAAAGGGGTGAGCGAGACGTGGATCATCCTCAAACATGGTCTGCGTAACGCCATGATCCCGGTGGTCACCATGATGGGCTTACAGTTTGGCTTTCTGCTCGGCGGCTCGATTGTGGTGGAAAAAGTCTTTAACTGGCCGGGTCTGGGGCGTTTGCTGGTGGACTCGGTGGAAATGCGCGATTACCCGGTGATCCAGGCAGAAGTGCTGCTGTTCTCACTGGAATTTATTCTTATCAACTTAGTGGTGGATATGCTTTACGCCGCCATTAACCCGGCTATCAGGTACAAGTAAGGATGCGACTTTTAAACTGGCGTCGTCAGGCGATATTAAAGGCCATGCCCGGCCTGAAACCGGATCATGTGCGTACCCCCTGGCATGAATTCTGGCGGCGTTTTCGTCGGCAACCGGTGGCCATGGCGGCAGGGCTGTTTGTGGTGTTACTGATTGTGGTGGCGGCGATTGCGCCGTGGATCGCGCCGTTTGATGCGGAAAACTATTTCGACTATGACCGCCTGAACGACGGACCGTCCATGCTGCACTGGTTTGGCGTGGATTCGCTGGGGCGTGACATTTTCAGCCGCGTGCTGACCGGGGCGCAGATCTCGCTGGCGGCGGGCGTTTTCGCCGTGCTGATTGGCGCGGCGATTGGCACCGTGTTAGGTCTGCTGGCGGGCTACTACGAAGGCTGGTGGGATCGGCTGATCATGCGTCTGTGCGATGTGCTCTTTGCCTTTCCGGGGATTTTGCTGGCTATCGCGGTAGTCGCGGTGATGGGCAGCGGGATGGCGAACGTCATCATCGCCGTGGCGGTATTCTCCATTCCGGCCTTTGCCCGTCTGGTGCGCGGTAACACGCTGGTGCTAAAACAGCAGACCTTTATCGAGTCGGCGCGCAGTATCGGTGCCAGCGATGCCACTATTCTGTTCAGTCACATTCTGCCCGGTACGATTTCGTCGATTGTGGTCTATTTTACGATGCGCATCGGCACGTCGATTATCTCGGCGGCGAGCTTGTCGTTTCTGGGACTCGGCGCGCAGCCGCCGACGCCGGAGTGGGGCGCCATGCTCAACGAAGCGCGGGCAGATATGGTGATCGCACCGCATGTGGCGATCTTCCCGAGCCTGGCGATTTTTCTGACGGTGCTGGCGTTTAATCTGTTAGGCGACGGCCTGCGGGATGCGCTGGATCCGAAGATAAAAGGGTAGGGTGTTTTTCCAGGCCTGATAAGCGAAGCGCCATCAGGCGTTTTGCCGGATGGCGGCATAAATGCCTTATCCGGCCTACGGATTTTGTAGGCCTGATAAGCGAAGCGCCATCAGGCGTTATGCCGGATGGCGGCATAAATGCCTTATCCGGCCTACGGATTTTCCAGGCCTGATAAGCGAAGCGCCATCAGGCGTTTTGCCGGATGGCGGCATAAATGCCTTATCCGGCCTACATTGAGATTGAGTCCGCAGGTATTAAACCCGCGTTCCCCACAGATCATACTCGTCGGCGTTTTCCACTTTCACGCGGATCACATCGCCCGGTTTCACGTTGGTTTCGCCGTTCAGGTACACCGCGCCGTCGATTTCCGGGGCGTCCGCCATGCTGCGGCCAATCGCGCCTTCTTCGTCCACTTCGTCGATGATCACCATGATTTCGCGGCCCACTTTCTCCTGCAGACGTTCAGCCGAGATCTGCTGTTGCAGCTGCATAAAGCGGTTCCAGCGCGCTTCTTTGATCTCTTCCGGCACCTGGTCCGGCAGTTCGTTAGCGGTCGCGCCTTCAACCGGGCTGTATTTGAAGCAGCCGACGCGATCCAGACGCGCTTCGGTCAGGAAATCCAGCAGCATCTGGAAATCTTCTTCCGTTTCGCCCGGGAAGCCGACGATAAAGGTCGAGCGCAGGGTCAGATCCGGGCAGATTTCACGCCACTGTTTGATGCGCGCCAGCTGGCGATCAACAGAGCCTGGACGCTTCATCAGTTTCAGAATGCGCGGGCTGGCGTGCTGCAACGGAATATCGAGGTACGGCAGGATTTTGCCTTCCGCCATCAGCGGGATCACATCGTCCACATGTGGGTACGGATACACATAGTGCAGACGGGTCCAGACGCCCAGCTTCGACAGCTGCTCGCACAGACTGACCATGCTGGTTTTCACCGGCTCGCCGTTATAAAAACCAGTACGGTGTTTAACGTCAACGCCATAGGCGGAGGTGTCCTGGGAGATCACCAGCAGCTCTTTCACCCCGGCATCCACCAGACGTTTTGCTTCCGCCAGCACGTCGCCAATCGGACGGCTGTCCAGATCGCCACGCATGGATGGAATAATGCAGAAGGTGCAACGGTGATTACAGCCTTCGGAAATTTTCAGATAAGCGTAATGGCGCGGCGTCAGCTTCACGCCCTGTTCCGGCACCAGGCTTAAGAACGGGTTGTGCTTCGGCTTCGGCACATAGTGGTGAACGTGTTCCAGTACCTGCTCGTAGCTGTGCGGTCCGGTGATTTCCAGCACCTTCGGATGCACTTCGCGGATCTGATCCACTTTTGCGCCCAGGCAGCCGGTGACAATCACTTTGCCGTTTTCAGTCAGGGCTTCGCCAATCGCCTCCAGAGACTCCTGGACCGCGCTGTCGATAAAGCCACAGGTATTAACGATCACCATATCGGCGTCGTCATAGTTTGGCACCACATCGTAACCTTCGGTGCGCAACTCAGTCAGGATGCGTTCGGAATCCACCAGGTTTTTCGGGCAGCCGAGGGAGACGAAGCCAATACGGGGTTGTTGCATGCTCATACGCTCACAAAGTAAACAGGAAAATAAAAACCGGGCGATTTTACACGGCTTTTGGGCGGCACTCTACAGATGATTCGGCACGGTGAATTTTTTGGCGCGTTATCGCACTGTAAAAAATGTTAAGCAAGCGACAATTATTGATCTGGTGCATGTATCAGTCTAAAAATTGAACTTAAGATAAATTTGCACCTTATTCGATGAATGAGAGGAGGAGGCGATGAACGTTGACAGGCTTCAACTCCATCTGATGGAGCAACTGACCCACGCCAGACTTGAACTGGCAGCCTACGTCCAGCTACTGAAGGCGAAAGGCTATATGTCGGTCAGCGAAAGTAATCAATTGCGCGATAACTTCTTTAAGCTGTCGACCGAAATACGTGGCCTTGCGGAGCAACCTTCTGCCCCCTGGTCACGCCAGGAATGGGAAGCCCTGCGTGTTGCGGAGGGGGCGTTGTCCTCTGCGGCGGTCTGCCTGATGAGCGGGCACCACGACAGCCCAAGCTATATCGCGGTCAATGCGGATAAACTTGAACGCTGTCTGAATGCGTTAAACACCTGTATTGATGGCCTGGATGAGCAAACGCCCCTCGAAGAGGCCTGATCCTGGGGGAGGCGACTCCCCCTGCAGTTGCCTGAAATTAAAGCTTTTGTAAAAGTAACCGCGCTGTCGTCCTGACTGGCTAACCTTTATTCACTGCGACTAAAGGAGAGCACTATGCGCCGTTCCCCCCTGCTGGTTATTCCTGCCCTGTTATTAAGCACGTCACTGTTTGCCGCTCCTGCGCCGGTAAAGGTTGATGTTCTGCAAACCAAACTCGATCACCCCTGGGCGCTGGCGTTTTTGCCGGATGATCAAGGCATGCTGATCACCCTGCGCGGCGGGCAGTTGCGCCACTGGGACGAAAAAAGCGGCCTGTCGGATCCGATTGTGGGTGTGCCCCGCGTCTGGGCTAACGGCCAGGGCGGGTTACTGGACGTGGCGCTGGCACCGGATTTCGCCACGTCGCGCCGCGTGTGGCTGAGCTACGCGGAAGCTGACAGCGACGGAAAAGCCGGGACGGCGGTAGGTTACGGTACGCTTAGCGAGGATCAGACGCGGCTGGAGAATTTCCACACCGTTTTCCGCCAGACGCCGAAGCTCTCCACCGGCAATCACTTTGGCGGGCGACTGGTGTTTGATGGCAAAGGCTATTTGTACATCGCGCTGGGCGAGAATAACCAGCGCGCCACCGCGCAGGATCTGGACAAATTGCAGGGCAAACTGGTGCGCTTAACCGAGGACGGCAAGGTGCCGCCGGATAACCCGTGGGCCGGAAAAGCCGGTGCGCGGGCGGAGATCTGGTCATATGGCATTCGTAATCCGCAGGGCATGGCGATGAATCCCTGGAGCGATGCCCTGTGGCTTAACGAGCACGGCCCGCGCGGGGGAGATGAAATTAATATTCCTGAGCGCGGTAAAAATTACGGCTGGCCGCTGGCGACCCACGGCATCAACTACAGCGGGTTGAAAATTCCGGAAGCGAAGGGCGAGATCGTGGAAGGCACCGAGCCGCCGGTGTTTTACTGGAAGCAATCCCCGGCGGTAAGCGGCATGGCGTTTTACAACAGCACGACGTTCCCGCAGTGGAAAAACAAACTTTTTATCGGCGCGCTGAAAGATAAAGACGTGATCGTGATGAGCGTGAACGGCAATAAGGTTAGCGAAGACGGACGAATTCTTGGCGATCGCGATCAGCGCATCCGCGATGTGCGCATCGGGCCGGACGGCTATCTCTATGTGCTGACCGATGAATCTGACGGCGAGCTGTTACGGGTCAGCCCCGGCGCGTAACGCTGCGCCAGGGCTGGTCGCGGCAGGCTTAGCGCATCACACGTTTCAGGATGCGATTAGCCTGCTGCTCGAAATCGGTGGCCGCCTGCTCCACCGTTTTCTTGCCGTAATCGATACTTTCCCGCGCGGCGGTAAATTGCGCGCCGAACTGAGAGTCTTCCATATACGGCGTGGCGACGAATTTGTTCGGCAGCGCAAAGGATTGTAAGAGGGGGGCAATGACCGGATCGCTGTCGGTCAAAATGCCTTTTTCGCGCAGGATGGTGTCCGCCACCTTGCTCAGCGGCGCACCGCGCTCCATGCCAACCGGGATCACGCCGCCAGGTTCATTCACCATGAAGTTCAGCAGCATCGCCGCCTCCTTCGGGTGCTTAGTGGTGCGGCCAATGGAGTACATCATGGCCGTTTTCTGGAACTGTCCGGCGTCTTTGGCCTCCGGCAGCATCAGATAAGGGCCGAGCACCAGGTCGGAGTCAACAGGCAGCGAATGGCTTTGTGCCGGGTAGAGCGCGTTCCAGTTATAACTGCCCGCCCATTCGCCATTGATCCACGGCATCATTTCATACAGCGCCGTGCCTTTGCCATAAGAGCCGAGCACTTTCATGTTGGGCAGCACGTGAGCGTCGGTGAGCTGCTTATAAAACCCCAGCGCTTTGACGATCTGCTCATGATCCCAGGCCAGTTTGCGCTTTTCGAGATCCAGCATCGGCTTCTGGTCCTGCTGGTACATCCACGAAAAGACCAGCAGCATGCTGTCCTGCTCGCCGACATAGATCGGGTAATATTTATCGCCGAGCTTCTCTTTAAATACCTTTCCGGCCTCCAGCAGACCATCCCAGGTGGTGGGGAATGCCAGGCCCGCTTTCTGCCAGGTCACTTTGTTATAAAAAAATGCCATCACGTTGGTAGAAAGCGGCAGGGCATTCAGTTTGCCGTCGATGGTGGTAGTCGCCAGCGAGGCGGCGGAATACTGGCTAAGATCCAGTTGCCCGGTGAGCCTGTTCAGATCGTAAAAACCGTCCCCTTTTTTTGATAACAGCGTCAGCCAGTTCCAGTTGGTCTGGATCACATCGGCTTCGGTGCCGCTGTTAATTTGCGTGGTCAGCCGTGAGTACGAACCATCCCAGCCGGTGTATTCCGCTTTAACCTTAATGTTCGGGTATTTCGCTTCAAAGGCTTTCAGCGCCTCAAGCGTCGCCTGGTGACGGGCTTTGCCGCCCCACCACGAGAAGCGCAACGTAACGGGATCGGCGCTGAAGGCCGGGGCCACTGCGCTGGCGCAGCAACAGGCAATAAGGAGAGGTAAGATAATTTTCATGATTTATTCCTCATCACCTGTGGCGTACTGATGGGTCTGCTGCTGACGGGCGGTCAGGCGTTTCACCAGATGCATCTCCTGCTCGCGCCAGGGTTCGCCTTCCGGCGTCAGCACATCGTGAAACCACATTGACTGTGGATCCGGATGGCTTTTATTGACCCCCGGCCAGGGCAGCCAGGTCTGGGTTTTTCCCTGCACCAGCCCCCAGTGATAACAGCCGGTCTGATAGAGACTGAACAGCGGCAACTGTTCGCTGAACACGCAGCCGGTATGGCGGGAAAGCCACTCGGTGCACAGCACGGGCCGGTCGTACTGACCGAGCGAATGCAGGATCTCCAGTTGCATCATGGTGGGCGCATAGGCGTGATAGGTGATGATGTCCGACTGTTCCAGCGCCGCGATGTCGATAGGGTGCAAAAACGCTTTATTCGCCGCCACGTCTGCATGCCACGCGCCGATTGTCAGCGGCTGAACCGGATCGACATCCCGCGCCCAGTCAAACACCCGATACACCAGATCCAGCGCAAAACCCTCCAGCGCCTCGTCGTATTCGGCGAACTCTACCGCCGAGACAAACAGCCCGCGGTTGCCTGGCTCGTTATAAAGATCCCAGATGCTGATGCGCTCATCGTCGCCAAAGCTGCCGATCACGTCACGCACATAGGCTTCAACGCGCGGCCACTGGTTCGGATCCATAACGATTTTACGTCCTGGGCTGGCCGCCGCCTGGCTGTTGTGTACGCCCGTTCTGGGGGGCTTTTGCGGCCCGGCAAACGGCTCGTCTCCTGAAAAGGCGCAGTCATCCATCAGCGTCAACATGACTTTGATGCCGTGACGGGCGGCGAGGCAGAGAAACGTATCAATACGTGACAGCAGGCCATCGCGGTCGGTTTCCCAGACGATAAACGGCAGGTTGGTACGCAGACTGTTATAGCCATAGCGCTCCGCCCAGCCCAGTTCCTCGTCGATAGTCACGGGATCGAAGGTGTCTTCCTGCCACATCTCCGTCCAGTTCACCGCCGTGCGCGGCAGATAATTAAATCCGCAAGCCCAGCCGTGCTGCTGATACCAGCTTCTTGCCTGTTCAATACTCCAGCGTGTTCTCATCACATCCTCCTTGGTTAATAATTATTAGCTAATATTTATTAGTAAGGAGATGCACGCAAGGATCAAACGGCTGTTTTGCAGATCTATTCACAGAATCAGCGATCCGGTGAGCGGGGAGGGCTGTGATATAGTCAGCCGGGGCATAAGGATGAAAAATGCAGAAGAAAAATAAAATCACGATGGGCGATATTGCCCGGCTGGCGGGGGTATCCCAGGCGACAGTATCGCTGGTGCTCAATAACAGCCGCACAATCCGCCTGAGCGAAACCACCCGGCAGCGCGTGTTTGATGCCGCGAGAACGCTCGGGTATCAGAAGCTGGCGGTACAGCACCGTCCGGAAGGGCAGGAAGAAGTGGCGATGCTGGTGAGCACGATGCCCGCCTACGATCCCTTTGGCGATGCGCTCAGCGACGCCAGCGCCCGTGCATGGCAGCACGATACGCTGCTGTCGGTCTACGATTACGGCGACGACACGGAGCTGGCGCGGCATATCCTGCGTCAGCTGGCCAGCCGTCGTTGTGCTGGCGTTATTTTTGCCAGCCCGGTGACGCGACCGTTTGATTTCTCGCCCTTTGCCGATCTGTGTGATTTTCCGGTGGTGCTGCTGAATCAGTACGACGCCCAGCGCCCGTTGTTGCCCACCTTTTTACCTGACGATCGCGCCAACGCCTGCCAGATCACGCAGCATCTGCTGGATCAGGGCGTGACCCGCATTGCGCATATTTCCGGTGACGAATGGATGGATGCCAGCAAGGAACGACTCGACGGGTATGAACAAACGCTGCGCCATGCCGGGATCGCCCCGGATGCGGCGCTGGTGCATAAAACCGACTGGTCGCTGAACGCCACGTTTGACGCCACCCTGGCGCTGATGCAGCTGCCGGAACCGCCGCAGGCGATCTTTTGCGCCAGCGACTGGATGACGCTCGGCTGTTATCAGGCACTCGCCACGCTGGGAAAACGTATTCCAGAGGATGTGCTGGTGTGCGGCTATGACGATCAGCGCATCTCGCATCAGTTGACGCCACTGCTTACCAGTATTCAGCTGGCTTATAACGAGCTGGGCAGGATGGCGGTGGACTATCTGTGCGCCGGGGAAGATGCCGCGACGCACGTTAAGCTGGTGGGGAAATTACAGATCCGCGCCAGCAGCCAGCGCATCAGGTAACCGGGATCATCACGACGCTTTGCACCGTCGGACGCGCGCAAATCTGCTGATACCAGCGCATCAGCTCAGGGCGCGGCGTCCAGGCGGAATGCACGTTGAACAGGCTGTAAATAAAGGGCACCAGCGCAATATCCCCCAGACCAAATTCTTCACCTGAGAACCACGGTGTGGTTGCCAGCGCGTCATCGAGGATCTTAAGCAGAGCGTCGCAATCAATAATCGCTTCATCGATGGCCGCCTGATTACGCTGTTCCGGCGGCGTTCTGACCAGCCCTTTGAGGATCACGCTGTGGCGGGGAGCCAGCGTGGTGGCTGACCAGTCCATCCACTTTTCCGCCTGCGCACGGGCAGCCGGATTGTCGATCCACAGGCGTCCCAGGCCATACTGCGCGGCCAGAAAACGCACGATAGTGTTAGATTCCCACAGCACGCTGTTGGTTTCGTCATCACGCAGTAACGGCACCAGACCGTTCGGGTTCATCGCCAGGTATTCCGCATCATGATTCAGACCGTACTCTAAGCCGGCCATAATTTGCGTGTAAGGAAGTTCAAGCTCTTCCAGCGTCAGGCGAACTTTTTTGACGTTGGTGGAATTATTTCGGCCCCACAGGGTAATCATATAAATTCCTTCTCGGTGGTCAGCAGGAACGTGCGCCAGGCACACAACGTGGTCTATGTTGAGATAAAGTTAACATTCAGGCAACGAATAAGAAAAAAAAGCCTCCGCGTGCAGCACCGATCCCGTAAATTGCATAAACTTTATAAAACTTTACCGGCTGTTGGTTTCCTTCCTCGCCTGAGTACGTTATTACTCACCGTTTATTGCGAAGCGGTGTTGCAACGCGATTTTTTTTGAATGGATACACGGGTGGCATTTATGACGCATTTCTCTTTATCCCTGCGCGGCCTGGCGGCGGGCTCTGCGCTGTTATTTCTTTTCTCTCCTTCGCTGTATGCGGTTGAGCAGGTGCCGGCGGCGCCCGCTGTGGACGCCCGCGCGTGGGTGCTGATGGATTACGCCAGCGGCAAGGTGCTGGCGGAGGGCAACGCCGACGAGAAGCTCGATCCGGCCAGCCTCACCAAGCTGATGACCAGCTACGTGGTCGGGCAGGCGCTGAAAGCCGGCAAAATTCATCTCACCGATATGGTGACTGTCGGCAAAGACGCCTGGGCGACCGGTAATCCGGCGCTGCGCGGTTCTTCGCTGATGTTCCTCAAGCCTGGCGATCAGGTGCCGGTTTCCGAGCTGAACAAGGGCGTGATCATTCAGTCCGGCAACGATGCCAGTATCGCCATTGCCGATTACGTGGCGGGCAGCCAGGACTCCTTCGTCAGCCTGATGAACAACTATGCAAAACGACTGGGGCTGACCAATACCACCTTTAAAACGGTGCACGGTCTGGATGCGCCGGGGCAATTCAGTACCGCCCGTGACATGGCGCTGCTCGGCAAGGCGCTGATCCATGATGTGCCGGAAGAGTACGCCATCCACAAAGAGAAAGAGTTCACCTTCAATAATATTCGCCAGCCGAACCGCAACCGTCTGTTGTGGAGCACCAATCTGAACGTTGACGGCATGAAAACCGGCACCACAGAAGGGGCGGGCTACAACCTGGTGGCGTCTGCCACCCAGGGCGATATGCGTCTGATCTCGGTGGTGCTCGGCAGTAAAACGGATCGCATCCGCTTTAACGAATCCGAAAAGCTGCTGACCTGGGGCTTCCGTTTCTTTGAAACCGTTACGCCGATCAAGCCGGATGCAACCTTTGTCAGCACCCGCGTGTGGTTTGGCGACAGTAAAGAGGTGAAGCTGGGGGCCGGGGAAGCGGGGTCGATCACCATTCCGAAAGGTCAGTTAAAGAACCTGAAAGCGACCTGGACGCTGACCGAGCCGCAGCTGACCGCGCCGTTGAAAAAGGGCCAGGTGGTGGGCACGATCGATTTCCAGCTTAACGGCAAGGTGATTGAAAAACGGCCATTGCTGGTAATGGAAGCGGTGGAAGAGGGCGGTTTCGTCAGCCGTATGTGGGACTTTGTATTAATGAAGTTCCACGAGTGGTTCGGCAGCTGGTTCTCGTAACCGGAGCGGGTTTTTCGGTATTGTTGCCGGGTGGCGCTCACGCTTACCCGGCCTACGGAACTGGTTCTCGGAACCGGATCGGGGATTGCCGGGTGGCGCTTGCACTTACCCGGCCTACGTGATCTATCCGGCGTCGGAACAAATCAACGTTATCTGTTCGGCTTTCGCCACGGCACATAATGCCTCGTCGGGACGACGGTCGCTGACGATGGCGTCAAACGCGGTCAGCTCACCCATCCGCGCCGGGCGCACCTTATCAAACTTACTGTGATCGACCACCAGCACATGATACTGCGCGTGGGCCATCGCCCAGTGCTTCACCGGCAACTCTTCCAGATTGAAACAGGTCGCGCCCTGAACCGGGTGCACGCCCGCCGCCGAATAGAACGCCAGATCCGGGCATAAATTATTCAGCGTCTCTTTGAAGTTCAGCGGTTTAAAAATGGCATTGCTGGCGTGAAACTCACCGCCGCAGAGGATCGCCCGGCACAGCGGTTTTTCCTGTAACGCCATAAAGGTGTTGAGGGAGTAACAAATAGCGGTAAAGGGCAGGTCATGAGGAATGGCATCGATGATCCACGGGGTCGTGGTGCCGCAGTCGAAAAAGACCAGCTGATGCGCCTGCACCAGCTTGGCGGCGTACTGTGCGGCCTGCCGCTTTTCATCCACCAGCCGGGTTTTCTGATCGCTTAACAGGTAGTGGCTGGCGGTACGCGGCTCCAGCACGATATAACCGCCGAGCAGGACAACGGGCGCATTACGGGCACTGAGATCGCGACGAATGGTCATCTCTGAAACGCCTAAAAGCGCCGCCGCCTCTTTCAGGTGCAGCTTGTCGGTACGCTTCAGCGCCTGTAACAGCAGGCCCAACCGCTCGTCACGTTTCGTTTCCATAAATCCCCTGGCATAATGAAAACCCCGCTCGCTGCGGGGTGCTCAATCTTACCTGTGCCGGCAGGCTTAGTCACGCACCCAGCCTTTGCGGATCGGAATGGCGAAGCAGACGCGATAAGCGCGTTGCAGAGCGGCGTACAGCGGCTGACCGAAGGCGTGCCACAGCATCTGCGCACTCAGGCAACCGCTGATGCCCACCAGCAGACCGCCCAGCATATCCAGCGGCCAGTGCACGCCCAGATAGACGCGCGACCAGGCGACCAGCAGCGCCACGCCCATCAGCACGGTGCCTGACCAGAGGCGATGCCAGAACAAAAACGCCAGCGCAAAGGTAAAAGCCACGGTGCCGTGATCGCTCGGATAGGAGTCATCCGGCGCATGATGCAGGAAGTTATAGCCAACGCCGTCGACAAACGGGCGATCGTGCGGGAAGAGGTGGCCCATCACCCAGGAGACGGTCAGGCTGACGACAATCGCCAGCGCTATTTTGATCACCAGCTGTCGCTGGGCGCAGACCTGGCCGCGCGGCCCCCACAGCCACAGCACCACCGCCAGCAGCGGCACGATGTTAATCAGATCGCGGGCAATAAGAATGGCGGCCTGGATTAGCCAGCCGGGGGAATCCGGCGTCGCGTTCATCCAGGCGAACAGGGTATAATTCAGATCTTCCAGCATCGTCTTGTCACTCTTTTGCCGCAGGCTACCTGCATGGGAACGGTAAAAAAGGGATCACCTTAAAAGCACCGTCCGCGCGGGTAAACCAGTTTTGTCTTAGTTGTCCGGGGCTTGTGGGCAACCGGAATGAAAACGTTGCCTTGTGAGGATGACGCAGCCAGGTTAAACCGCGGCAAAATGGCCGGCGTTACGGCGGTGGTTAACAGGGTAAAATGTGCGAAATTTTGTCTGCATCGCAAAATTCGCTGTCACAGGGACGGTGCATTCATTACACTTTGCGCGATTTTTCAGGATAAAAAATTTCATGCAAAACCATGCTTTACCTGGCCGCCGTTTAGGACGCCAGGCGTTATTGTTTCCGCTCTGTCTGGTCCTGTACGAATTCTCAACTTATATCGCCAACGACATGATCCAGCCGGGCATGCTGGCGGTCGTTGAGCAGTACAACGCCGGCATCGAGTGGGTACCGACCTCTATGACCGCCTATCTGGCGGGCGGCATGTTTTTACAGTGGCTGCTGGGGCCGCTGTCGGACCGTATTGGCCGCCGCCCGGTGATGTTAACCGGCGTGGTGTGGTTTATCGTCACCTGTCTGGCGACGCTGCTGGCCCAGGACATCGAACAGTTCACCTTGCTGCGCTTTTTACAGGGGGTGAGCCTGTGCTTTATCGGTGCCGTGGGCTATGCCGCTATTCAGGAGTCTTTTGACGAGGCGACCTGTATCAAGATCACCGCATTAATGGCGAACGTGGCGCTGATCGCCCCCTTGCTGGGTCCGCTGGTGGGCGCGGCCTGGGTGCATGCTGCGCCCTGGGAAGGCATGTTTGTGTTGTTCGCGGTACTGGCGGCGATTGCCTTTTTCGGCCTGTATCGCGCGATGCCGGAAACCGCCACGCGACTGGGGGAGCCGTTATCCCTTAACGCGCTGGGACGGGATTACAAAGCCGTGCTGAAAAATGGCCGCTTCGTGGCGGGCGCGCTGGCGACGGGCTTTGTCAGCCTGCCGCTGCTGGCGTGGATCGCTCAGTCGCCGATCATCATCATCAGCGCGGAAGGCATGTCCAGCTATGAGTACGGCCTGTTGCAGGTGCCGATTTTTGGCGCGCTGATTATCGGTAACCTGGTGCTGGCGCGTTTGACCTCACGCCGTACCGTGCGCTCGCTGATTATCATGGGCGGCGGGCCGATTGTGGCGGGGCTGCTGGTGGCCGCGGTGGCAACTGTGGCGTCATCCCATGCCTATTTGTGGATGACCGCCGGACTGAGTATTTATGCCTTTGGTATTGGCCTTGCCAACGCCGGGCTGGTGCGCCTGACGCTGTTCGCCAGCGACATGAGTAAAGGGACAGTGTCTGCCGCGATGGGTATGCTGCAAATGGCGATTTTCACCGTCGGCATCGAAGTCAGTAAACATGCGTTTCTGGCGGGCGGCAATGGCCTGTTCAGCCTGTTTAATCTGGCGAACGGGTTGATCTGGCTGGCGCTGATGGTGGTGTTTCTGAAGGATAAAACCGTCGGTAATGCGTTGTCTTAATCTATCGATACAAACCCGCAGGCCCGGCAAGCTTGCGCCGCCGGGCAAATCAGTACTAATTCTCACACGGCTGGTTTTGCGGCTCAGGTTTCGCCACCGCACGGGCCACCAGCGCGGCAACAATCACCAGCCCCAGCACCACCATCATCGCGCTGCGCAGGCCGTAGTGCTCGCCGAGGAAGCCCAGCAGCGGCGGTCCCACCAGAAAGGCCAGATAGCCGGTGGTGGCGACCACGCTGACGCGCGTCGGTGCATCCGGGCCGGTATCGCTGGCAGCTGAAATCGTCAGCGGGAAGCCCAGCGAGGCGCCCAGCCCCCACAAAATCACCGACACGCCCGCCACCCAGGCGCTGTCCACAAAGATGATCAACGCAATGCCCAGCGCGCCCATCAGCGCACTGGCGCGCACCACCGCGACACGGCTGTAGCGATCGATAAACCAGCCGCCGGTAAAGCGTCCGACGGTCATCCCCAGCGTAAAGCCGGTATAAATCAGCGATCCGGATGTCGGGCTAAAGCCGTGTCCGTCCACCATCAGCAGCGGCAGCCAGTCATTGGCGGAACCTTCCGCAAAGGCCATCGCCAGCACCACCACGCCGATCAGCATCAGTTGCCCGTCGCGATAAAAAGGCACGCCTTTCGCGCCATGACCGTTTTCCTCGCCGGAGCCTTTACCGGTGCCGTCGGGGATCGCGGTGATGGAAATAATAATCGGCATAATGGTCGCCAGCGCCGCCAGCAAAATGTGCAGGTTTGCGCTCACGCCCAGCGCCGTCAGCCCCATGCCGACCCCCGCGCCCGCCAGCGTGCCGAGGCTGTAAAAGCCATGCATCATCGGCAGCACGGTTTTATCCAGCGCCTGTTCCACTGCCGCACCTTCGACGTTAATCGCCACTTCGGCCGAGCCGAGGCTCGCGCCAAATACCGCCAGTCCACAGGCGAACAGCAGCGGCGACGCGAACCACAGCGCCACGCTTAAGATAACCATGCCGACAACGCTAAAGGACATGGCGGTGCGGATCACGCTGCGGGTACCGAAGCGCTTGACCAGCCAGCCAGAGGAGAGGACGCCGCTCATTGAACCGACGGACAGCCCGAACAGCACCACGCCCATTCCCGCCGTGGAGACGGACAGGGTGTCGCGGATCGCCGGGGTGCGCGTCGCCCATGACGCCATTAACAGCCCAGGAATAAAGAAAAACATAAATAACGCCCAGGTGCGGCGTTGCAGTGCCTTGCGCGGCGAATGCGTCAGTGCGTTCATGCAAAATCTCCGTTGTGAGGCAAAAGTGTACGGCATTCTGCAAAAGAGGGTAAACCCGCAATGTTAATTATTATTGAACAGTCGCCGGGGGGTTTTCCGCTGGCGCAAAGCGCGTTTTGCCGTGCGCGTGCTCACCGCCGCCCTGTCCACGTTTTAACTGGATCACCTCTCCGTGCTGCCAGGCATCAGCGCCCGGTGCGACAGGATGCGCATCCAGATCGCGGCGCGACTCGCGGATGGCGTTGGTATCCACATCGAAAAGGCGGTCGCGTTCGGCAAGCAGCGCGGGATCGAGCTGACCGTCAGCCGTGAAGCCCATCATCAGCGCCGGGATGCCCAGTGGCAGGGTTTTGTCCCGGTCGGTGTGCCAGGTGTGCCAGGTTTTGCCGTAAGTGTTGACGATCTTATTCATCAGCGCCTTTTCGGCAGGTTTGGGCAGACCAGGGCCAATCAGGCTGCCGGACATCACTTCATGCCGGTGGCTGTGCCAGAGTTTTTTCTCGTCCGGTGGCAGGGTATTGAACAGCCGTTCGCTGATGATGTATTCCACGCCCATCAGTTTGGCGTCGCGGGTATTACCGTCATAAATCACCGCCTGCATCACGTCTTCATTTAATACGCTGACGTAATGGTGCGCTTCCATCTGACCATTCTGATCGCCGTTATAAAAGTGGAAACCGTCGAGATAAGTATTGATGGCATCAATTGGCGGCCGGGACTGCATCACGCCTGCGCCGGAATCCAGCAGCTGTAACGTGCCGGAGGTTTCCGCCCCCGGCGCAGTGACTTTCGAGGGGGAACTGTTGCCGCCGCAGCCAGAAAGAATAACGGCGGTAAGAAGGTACAGGGGGAATTTCATGTCAGCTCCGTCAGACAGATTAGGGTCTGTTAACCTTAGTCGGTTATGGGGGATGCGGGCAGACAATGGGGCATAACGTCAGAGGAGTAACGTTATTTATGATTACGTCAGATAACTTTCGGCTTTTTTATGCTGCTCGATAATATGTTTCCTGACAACATTACGGTAATAGAGCGTTAATAGCGTGCTGACAGCCAGCCAGAATAAACCTGTTTCGAAGAGGCTTAGCACGGAATAAAGCGTGCCTTTGGTTTTCCTGAAGTGGGTAATTTCATTCGATATAGAGTGGGTATGTTCTTTTTTCTGGAACATGTCGCAAATAAACCCCGTCAGATCTGCAGACAGCCTGCTTTTTTGCGCCAGTATGTCAACCGGCATCTTGTCACACTGCTCGCTCGTCAGGGTTAAGGTGTGACGAGGAAGCAGAGACGCCGTTTTAGCTCTGCCATGGGTCAAATAAAAGAATTCATCAGTAGGTTTATACACCAGCAACGTCGAGTCCGGCGGCGTGCGCAGGGTTTTGATGTGCATAATGGAGAGGAAAGACGCGCCACCCAGGCCTACGAAAATCAGCAGAAAACCAAAGAAGAGATCGGTGCGGGTATTTCTGGGAACAGTATTCAGCGGCAGGCTGACATAGAAAAGTCGCAGCGGCCACGCCGGTACACCCGCTTGCGAAAGAAATTCCGATTTGCCTTTTATCGGCGTATTAAGGAATTTTTTAACCAGCAGGAAAGCTGCGTAAATACCACCAATCACGCTAAAGATACTGGTTAACGTACCCAGCGGCGAGGTGAGGAATTCATTGGTGATAATATCTGCCACAGAATCAAAACTTTTCATGATGCTTCCTTGCTAAAGAAAACAGGACATCCGGGTGAGGAAACCCGCGCACCTCAGATCCATATCATCTTGTCACAAATTTCAGGCAACAAAAAAAAATTATGTAAATTGGTTAGTGAAAACAATGATTTGCGTAATAAGCAATAAGTTAGGTTAGTGGTAAGGAGTGGCGATTACGGGGCAATGCCAACCGCTGCCGCCATTTTGTCGCCACTGGCATTCATTGCTTATTTCTGACTATAAGCGAAAGTTTATACTTCGCTCCAATGATTAGTTTACCCCGGATAAGCCATGAAGCTGTTAATAGCCTCTATGTTATTGTTGTTTGGCCCTAGCAAGGGTTTTGAGTGCTACGTTAAGAAATTTCTACCTGATGAGTACGACAACCCTAATTTTAGTGATTCGTCTCAAGGATTACGGAAAAAACTCCACTCGGCTGCAGCGACCAATTTTGTATTTTTCGCTGTTGTCATGGTTGGCATCTGGTATGAATGGCGGATAGAGCCGACATTTATCAATTGCGTTAAAGCAGAGTCTGCATACATTGCACTAACAGTTACATTAGGGCGAGGTGGCTGGAATATCCAGACATACAAGGGTAACACTCTTACGGAAAGAATTGATCGGTGCATCTACAAGTTGGCACAGTACATCAATGTGGCGATTTTGCTGGTGACGTTATATTACCCAGGCAAATGACTTATGCACTCAAGGTTGCTCAAGGGTTAAAGCGCAACACGGTTTCAAGGTGATCAGGGGCCAGGTGAGCATAGCGCATGGTCATTTTTATGTCGTGATGGCCGATGATTTTCAGCAGGGCAAGGATATTGCCGCCCGACATCATAAAGTGTGCTGCGAACGTGTGGCGCAGAACGTGGGTAAGCTGGCCACGAGGAAGCACGATGGAGGTTTTGTCCATCACAGACAAAAATTGGAAGTAGCAATCCGTAAAGAACTTGAAGCCGTCCAGGGCAATGATTTCCTCGTAAAGCTCTTTGCTAATCGGAATGCTTCGGTTCTTTTTGCCTTTGGTCCTGACGAACGTGATTCGGTACTTTGTAACCTGAGCGCGCGTGAGGTCACTGCTTCGCGCCAGCGTGTACCGGCGCTCAGGCAGATCTTAACAACCAGAGCGAGGGCCGCTTTGGCGTTGGCAGTCGTACAGAAGCTCTGTGATTTGTTCATGCATCAGCCAGGCCATTTCTTTTTTGGCAATAGTGAACTTACGCATGTTCTCCAATGGGTTCGGTGCTGCCCATTCTCCCAGACGGACCAGCTCGCTAAGCACACCGCTCAATAGCTTTGCTCAAGATTGATGGTTACTACCGGGCTGGCACTCTTCTTCCATTCTTCCATTCTTCCACTTCTCACTGAAATAGATTTCACCCGTCAGGCGTTTGTCACGATAATGCGCGAACAATTTCGAGCTGAGATCTGTAGCAAGAGGGTTTCCGAGTGCAGCTACCATCAGGACCAGCTTGTCTTAACCATGCTCGCCAGCGGTAAGGGATTTGCCGTGCAGTTTGAACCAGAGTTCAACGACGTCTTTGAGAGTCCGACGGTCTATCGATTCACCGAGCCAGGGCTTAACCTCTACCTCATCCATCGTGTGACGATCAAAAGCCATCGTTTAGCCTTTGGTGGCGAACTGTTTACGCACGCGGCGTCCGCTGCGCCCTGCGCGGTAGCATTCGCAAATCCATTTTCCTGTGTCGAGTTTTCGTATTGCCATAAAAAAATCCCTCATGTCTAAGGGCTAAATTCAACTGTATATTTGAACAGTGATCAATGTTTGATAACTATTAGATAAAACAATATCATTCATTTTTATCTGCTTCATCTAACTCAGCCTCAATACTTGATATCTTGAAGTTAACAAGTTCTTTAATAGAATGACACAAATTCATTAAATCATGTATCTCGAAGTTATCGCATTTACTTAGAGTATCGTCATTTGTAGAGATATTAATTAAATGCATCACATCTTCTGCCTTGAATTTTTCATCATGCAAAACATTTTGGAACGTTGTTTGTATTATTTTGTAATAGCTATTGAAGTTTTCATCATCTGGATGTGTAAGTTGATATAAATTTCTTATTTGTAGATATAATTCAAGCACTCTATCTTTGAAAAGTTCTTCATCACTTTTAGAATTGTTAGAAAACTCATTCTCGAACTGGGATGTTAATTCTTCTTTTTCCTTCGGATCAATAGTTAGAGTCTCAGTTTTATCAATTGCTTTTTTTAGAACTGGTTTCAATATTTCCGTTAAGCGAATTACTTCATCAAGATTCTGTTTTGTGAAATCTCTATTATGAGCAACTTTGCATCTGAGTCGATACAATATACTCCAATTTTTTATTATAGTGTCAGATTTTGCGTCGACATTTGACTCAAAGAATTTTTCCCAGTTTGTTCTGGGAACTATTTTTTTCAATTCTGAGAATATGTCACTGTTAAAGTCTTTAAATTCAAGTGGAGCTAATGTTCGAATCAAATCTGCCATTTCAAGCTCTCGGTAGGATTTGAATAAGAAGTCTGATAATTCAATGAAATCAACTTGATACATTAAATTGTGTTCATTGTAATCAGTGTTTTTTTCCGATTTTTTTAATGCTCCTGAAAATTCCTTCGGCACTGAGTCTTCTGTCCAGGATAATCCAACATTATGTATCATGAATTTTGTTATTAATTTCCTCATGAGATTTTCAATTTCATGAATTAATGGGTAAGCCTGAATTGAGTAATACTTGCTTATATCATCCCAAATGATTTGAGTGCTGCCCAATTTACTTTCGCTAGAAATTTTTTTGAATAGTCTTATTAATTTTGAAAAAGTAATTAAATTGTGTTCATTGACATCGCAAAGTGTTAGCTTTACAAATAAAGATTCTTTGTTGTTTCCATATTCTGATATTTCACAATTGAATAACTGCTCTTTGAAGTTTAACTTTTTTGGTGAAAATGTGACTTCCTCACTGGCCTCAATTATTTTTTTATAGGCTGACGGAGAGCGACCAAAGGAGGTATCTTTATTCACTATTAGTAACATTTCAACTATACATTCATCCATTAGATAGTTCCTTGTTCAGGTGGTTGATTTTGGCTAAGGCCTATTTTTTATTTATAGTGAATTGTATTCAATACATGCCATAACGATTTTTGCTACAATCGTTATATCTTCTAATGCGCATTCGAAAGGAGATATACCACCTTCCACATGAAGGCGCCTGCCGGGTAGACGTGTAATTGTTCTCATTAATACTTCACCATCAATATTAACAATCCATTTTCCGTCACGTACATCATCATTATTAATATCACAAATGTATTTGGAACTATCAACAACAACAACTATTGGGTTTTTTAAAGTTTTAGGAAGAAATTTTTCATCAAAAACATAGGACCCTTCAAGACAAAGTTCACCACTATAAAGAGTTTTCAGCGGAAGTTCTTTAATGTTTGTATTTTGTGAACCATCTTTGATTCCGTAACCATTAGTCAGCCAACTCAATGACGTACCAGTCTCTAAGGCGCACTGAATCACCCATTCAGCCGGAAAAGAGTCCCGCATATAGCGTGTTGCCAAGGTACTTTTCGAAATCCTCAAATGGTCGCACAAAGCTTGTCTTGTCTTAAAACCATAAGCTTCAACCATACGCTCTATGGCACCACGGCCGCCTTTTTCCAAATTCATGGTCACTCCAGGTGAACTTTTACCTTTACGATTTCATGATGTGATCGTATGTTTATCGTGTTCACAAAATACAAACGATCAGTATTCATCCTGATTAATCATTGCTAAACGAGGAATGTTGCATCATGAGACCTAACATTTCAATCACTCTCATTACCCCCCACGTCACTATTGAAAGATATAGTGAACTCACTGGGTTATCTATCGACACCATCAATGACATGCTTGCAAATGGTCGATTGCTTCGTCATCGCCTACGCAAGGATAAAAAGCGTGAAAAAGTGATGATTAACATCGCTGCGATGACTGTCGACGCCCTTTCTGATTGCAATGTGACTATCAGCTAGTTCTATTTTGAGACTTCACGGAGCAACTGACTATGTTTGACTATCGCATATCAAAACATCCTCACTTCAATGAAGCATGCCGGACCTTCGCGCTGCGCCACAATATGGCGAAGCTGGCAGAACGTGCAGGCATGAACGTTCAAACCCTGCGTAATAAGCTTAACCCTGAGCAACCACACCAGCTCACAGCGCCAGACAGCCTGGAAAGATGCATCGCCGCTCTCGTCGGAGGAACGGGAGCAGGCCGCCAAAATCAAACGTCAGGCACTGATTAATCAGGCGAATGGATACATAAACAGCAGGCAGTGGCCGGGCAAGGCAACCATTGGTCGGCTCGCTGGCGATGAGTTGGCGGATTACAACCGCTGGCTGGATTATCTGGATGCGCTTGAGGCTGTGGATACGATTGCAAACATGAATATAAGTTGGCCCGTTTCGCCTCAAGAGTAACCTATCCCCGCATCAGCGGGGATATTCTATAATTGAGTTACTTACTTCACCTGATAATTTCCACTGTGTTTTCAAGTGCCATAAAACATTTGCCGCCACATATCCTGATGCGGATTCTATTGTGAAAATGGTTTACTAATTATCTTATTATTTGTTAGTGACTTTTTGTAATGACTATGGCTATTTTTATGTTTTTGAATTGCGTCTTTAAGTTCTGATAGTCCTACTGAACCGCTTTTGCCAAAAGCTCCTAAAGTGTCGCTATCTGTTTTAGGCATGTAAGTCGAAACTTCTTGACCGATCGTCATAACTTTGTGGCCTAACGTGAATATTTGTTCGCGATAATTTTTTTCATTTACTACTGTTTTGTTTCTTTTGTCTTTTTCAATTGATAAATGTTCCAATAGATTATATTTTATGACTAGTTTTCGGAATTGCCCTTTATCACATACAGCCGGTAAGCAATTGAAATATAATACAATTAACTCATCGGATGATAGTTGGGCACGAACAATTCTGGCGTAATCATTTTTATCCTCTGCATCAAGGGAAGATTTATCAATGATTATTAATATTCTGTACAAATTTCGAAAATAATGACCAAAATAACCATTTTCATTCTTATTGAAGTTCCTGTATTTTCGTTTTGTGCGACTAATCACCACAGGGGAGCCGGTACTGGTTTTTGCATTGAATATGGGGTTTGTTTCTGCAGTAGGTATTAGTATGGTGTTTATTAATTCTGAAAAACTGCTTCTTTGTGTTTTGTTCTTAAAATTTAAATTGTCGATAAGATTATTATGTATGTTTAGCAAATTATAAAATCTATTCTCAAAATACTGTTTTTTAGCTTCTTCATTTTGTTTTAATTGGAGGTGAATGGTGAATAATAAAGCTGAAAAGGTTATGAAACCCAATATCGGGTTTAAAACACCGCCAAAGTAATCACCTAATGTTCCAAATGTAGCCATCTCATCAGTGTATTTAAGATCCCCTGTTTGTGATGGTATTATGACTATGTGGTTTTTGGCGCTGAAATAAAAATAGGTAATTGCTAAAGCGATAACGAATAATAGTATAAATATGGCTAGGCTTGTATTTACTCGTTTCAATTTAAATTCCTTTAATTTATCTCGTTGAAATAGGATGTCATTTGGATGAGGAAAATAATACTATTTAAGATGAAATGCAATTATTAAAATTGAATTGTTTATATACAACCAATTGAAGAGAAAGCGGTTTCTAGGGTGGAAGGATAAAGTCCCACCTGGAGAGGCTGCAACACTAAACAAAGAGATTTTGACTTACCTTTACATCTTCGAAGCTGAATGGTTGTAGTCAATGGATCATTTCACTATTTTGGCTGTCTTATCGCAAATTGTTAGGTAGACGAGATGAGTAAACATCATTTGTTTAAAGTAGCGCCACTCGATATGAATTATTGTACCAATATCTAAACAAACCTCATCATGTGCGCCACGCACAATCTTGCCGGAACATAGTCACACCCCCTCTACACCGGAGTGACTGCCTTATGGCTCAGGATTACCACCACGGGGTGCGCGTTGTCGAAATCAACGAAGGCACCCGACCGATTACCACTGTGAGCACAGCCATCGTGGGCATGGTCTGCACCGGCGATGATGCCGATGCGGCTATGTTCCCTCTCAATAAACCGGTTCTGCTGACCGACGTCCTGACCGCCAGCGGCAAAGCGGGCGAGTCCGGCACGCTGGCCCGTTCGCTGGATGCAATTGCCGACCAGGCCAAACCCGTCACCATTGTGGTGCGCGTGGCTCAGGGCGAAACCGAAGCGGAAACCACCTCCAACATCATCGGCGGCGTCACCGCTGACGGCAAAAAAACAGGTATGAAAGCGCTGCTCTCAGCGCAGTCACAGTTCGGCGTGAAGCCGCGCATCCTCGGCGTGCCGGGGCATGATACGCAGGCGGTTGCCATTGAGTTGCTGAGCGTGGCGCAGAGTCTGCGCGGGTTTGCTTATCTGTCTGCCTACGGCTGTAAAACCGTGGAAGATGCTATTGCCTATCGCGCTAATTTCAGCCAGCGCGAGGGGATGCTGATCTGGCCTGACTTCATCAACTTTGACACCGTGCTGAATGCCGACGCGACGGCCTCCGCCTCCGCCCGTGCGCTTGGCCTGCGCGCCAAAATCGACGAGCAGACCGGCTGGCACAAAACCCTGTCTAACGTCGGCGTGAACGGAGTCACCGGGCTGTCCGATGATGTGTTCTGGGATCTGCCCGCGAAAAATCAGCGCCGCGCCGCCTCATCCGAAAGGAATGCAGGAACAATTAGCTTACTGATTCAGGCCAGCTGGCGCAGTGTTACACCATCAGTCACTGCGCTGCTAATCTCCTTTTGAAAGCCCGCTCATCTGCAATCTCCATTAATCTTGCCTCTGCTGCAGCTTGGCTGCGCAATCCTGAAAGCTTCACTTTGAAGTAATGGGCATTTCCCTGAATGTTTAATGGTAGGGGAATCGATGCGATCAGCGTGTCCTCAAGTTCCCATGGCGCTTCGACAGGTATCCAGTGTACTTTGGCATTCTTTTCCATCCAGACATCAAGCCACTGCTCGCCTGGGTGTGTGAATGTCATTCTGGAGCCAGATCCAACCCGGCGCAGGGAAAAGCTGCTTACACCGCTTAGTAACACGCCAAGTGTGCGCCTGAGCGTTGAACCTGCAGCATTGCCGCTATAGTGGGTTTTAATACGCTTTCTCAGATTTGAGCGACTATTCGGTTTCCCACGCTGATCTGGCGAAATCCCGATGTACAGCAGTGTGTAGCCATCACAGGTAATGCAATTATCTGCCGGTACGCCCGGGGGGATTTCCTTGAACACCAAAAATAGACACCATTCACTGCGGGAACTGGCGTTGGCTTACTCATGACTTCCGTTCTGCTGTAGGTTTTCTCGGGGTAAAATTCGAACATTTGGCTCTCCTTGCTGACTTTTTTTCTGATTTTATTCATTTGCAGCCAGGATTCGATGGTTTTTGGAAGTGAGAAGGGCGAAAAATCAGGATAAGTGAACTCAGGCTTTTGCGACTGGATTTATCGCTGCCGCCATTTTGTCGCCATACAGGGGAATGAGGTGCTATAAATGACTGATTTCAAGACTAGTAAATTTCAGGCAACAAAAAACCCATCAACCTTGAACCAAAGATGGCGGGGTTGATGGGCTCCACAAATTGGGGACATCAAAGAAAAGCAGTGGCAATAGTTATGACTGGCGCTTTGCTGAAAAGTTCTCGACGTGTCATAAATTATTTGCCAGTGCGTTCAAGTTGAGACTTATCCTAACCCCGGCCAGATGATGATGATCAACGTACCGGCAAGCGTCAGCAGTACGTTGGCGATGGCATAGGTGCCAGCGTAGCCCAGCGCCGGGATGTTACTGCGTGCGGTGTCGCTGATGATCTCCATTGCCGGGGCGCAGGTGCGCGCACCCATAATTGCGCCGAACAGCAGGGCGCGGTTCATGCGCAGCACATAAGCGCCAAACAGGAAACAGATCACCACCGGCACCAGACTGACCAGCAGACCGGCGACCAGCATCTGACCGCCGACAGCGCCCAGTCCGTGCCCGATGCCGCTCCCGGCGCTCAGGCCGACGCCCGCCATAAACACCATCAGGCCGAACTCTTTCACCATATTTAGTGCGCCCTGGGGAATGTATCCAAAGGTCGGGTGGTTGGCGCGCAGAAAGCCCAGCATGATGCCGGCAAACAGCAGACCCGCCGCATTACCGATGCCAAAGCTGAAATTACTGAACTGGAAGGTGATCATGCCGATCATCAGGCCGACGATAAAGAAGGCGCAGAACGCCAGCAGATCGGTAACCTGGCTGTGAATGGAGATAAAGCCGATGCGGTCGGCAATGGTTTTGACCCGTCGAGCGTCGCCGCTTACCTGCAACACATCACCCTTGTTCAGCAGAATGTTGTCGTCGATAGGCATTTCAATCTGGCTGCGGATCACGCGGTTAAGGAAGCAGCCATGATCGGTCAGTTTTAACTGTGCCAGACGACGGCCCACCACGTTGTGGTTTTTCACCACGATCTCTTCAGTGACGATGCGCATGTCCAGCAGGTCGCGGTCAAATACCTCTTTACCGTTGCGGAAGCTCGGATCGAGACGCGCATGGGCATCCGGGTAACCGACCAGCGCGATCTCATCACCCATCTGCAATACCGCATCGCCATCCGGCGCGGCAAGAATACCGTTACGGCGGATACGCTCGATATAGCAGCCGGTCTGGCGATAAATGCCCAGCTCGCGCAGGTTTTTGCCATCGGCCCAGGCCACCAGCTCCGGGCCAACGCGATAGGCGCGGATCACCGGCAGATAGACTTTGCGGCTGGCGTCGGTATCCAGACCGCGCTCACGGGCGATTTGCTGGGCGCTGGTTTGCAGATCCTGATGTTGCAGTTTTGGCAGGTAGCGTGCGCCGACAATCAGACTGACCAGACCAATCAGGTAGGTCAGAGCATAGCCAAGGCTTAAATGATCGAGCGCAGATGACAGCTGCCCGCTGTCCATCCCCGAGTGGCGCAGCGTATCGCCAGCGCCGACCAGCACCGGTGTCGAGGTCATCGATCCGGCGAGCATCCCGGCCGTCAGACCTATATCCCAGCCGAATAGTTTACCCAGCCCAAGCGCGATGAGCAGCGCACTGCCAACCATCACCAGCGCCAGCATCAGGTAATTTTTGCCGTCGCGGAAGAAAATGGAAAAAAAGTTGGGTCCTGCTTCCACACCGACACAAAAAATAAACAACATAAAGCCTAAATTAAGCGCGTCGGTGTTAATCGCAAAATGCTGCTGGCCCACTAATAAAGAAACGACTAAAACGCCAATGGAATTACCCAGTTGAATGGAGCCGAGGCGCAATTTTCCGAGGCAGAGCCCGAGCGCGAGCACCACGAATAATAACAGTATGTAATTCCCATTTAACAAATCTGCGACGTTTATATTCACGGAGTCTAACTTCTTGTTTACTTGTAAGTTGTTGAAAGAAATAATAAATTGCGCTAATGTTTTGCTTGTGGCCAGACATCCATTAAAACAAATTCACTGACCAAAATAGCCTGCAACCATAATCAGGCCGTAGTTTAGTCGTATTAGCAAACCACGGCTAGTAAGAATCATGCATGTAAGTGGGTGCGTAATTTGGCAAGGATTGCTGCATAGCTTTATCTGACCGGACATTCCGCTGGAATGACCGAGGCATTTGATAGAGGCAGTGTCAGGAGGATGGTTTGAAATCTAAACATGGTTGGGCCAGCGCATTTTGCTGCTTTTTACTGTTTATTGTCGTGTGCCTGTCAGTGGCGCTAAATATGAAGGGCGCGTTTCGCGCATCAGGCCACCCGGAGCTGGGTTTGCTGTTTTTTGTGATCCCAGGCGCGGTGGCGAGCTTTGTGTCTCGTAAGCGTCAGGTATTACTGCCGCTGATGGGTGCGATGCTGGCGGCGCCGCTGTGCTTTATATTGATGCGTTTGTTTTTCACCCAGAACCGGTCGTTCTGGCAGGAACTGGCGTGGTTGTTCAGTGCGGTATTCTGGTGTGCGCTGGGTGCGCTGTGTTATTTGTTTGTCAGCAGTGCGCTGAGCAAATGGGGGCGTTAATCACGCCCCGCTTTATCAATGCTGTTACTACGCTTACTGCTCAGCAAATAGACCCAGATGGTCTTTGGCGTAGGCTTCGAAATCGGTGCAGCCGCCAATGTGTTTCTGATCGAGGAAAATCTGCGGCACCGTCTCAACCGGCTTACCCACCGTTTTTTCCAGATCGGCTTTGGTGATGCCTTCCGCATGAATATCCACGTAGCGATAGTTAAAATCATCACGCTCAGCGGTTAACTTCTCTGCCAGTTCTTTAGCGCGTACACAATACGGGCAACCCGGACGACCAAAAATTACAGCGAACATATTCTCTCCTTAATGCTTCAGGCCAGACGGCGAATGACACCATCATGCCGATAACAGTGGGTTATGAAAAGCAGGTTTTACCTGTTGGTTTGATACCGTAAGGCTATGTTTCGTCAAACCGCGTGAAAACGTTCATCCGGCGACTGCCTGCGTGTATCATACGCAGGCTTTTCCAGGTCTTGTCACAGAGAGGTGCAGGGTGAAAATAGCCATATTGTCCCGGGATGGAACGCTCTGGTCGTGCAAACGCCTGCGCGAAGCGGCGATACGACGCGGCCATCTCGTCGAGATCCTCGATCCGTTGTCCTGTTATATGAACATCAGCCCCGCGGCGTCATCTATTCACTATAAAGGCCGTCAGTTGCCTTTTTTTGATGCCGTTATCCCGCGCATTGGTTCGGCGATTACCTTTTATGGTACCGCCGCGCTGCGCCAGTTTGAAATTCTCGGCAGCTATCCCCTGAACGAATCCGTGGCCATCACCCGCGCCAGGGACAAACTGCGTTCGCTGCAACTGCTGGCGCGCCAGGGGATCGACCTGCCGGTCACCGGCATTGCGCATTCGCCGGACGACACCAGCGATCTGATCGACATGGTAGGCGGCGCGCCGCTGGTGGTGAAGCTGGTGGAGGGCACGCAGGGGATCGGCGTGGTACTGGCGGAAACGCGGCAGGCGGCGGAAAGCGTCATTGATGCTTTTCGCGGGCTGAATGCGCATATCCTCGTGCAGGAATACATCAAAGAAGCGAAAGGCTGCGACATACGCTGTCTGGTGGTGGGGGATGAAGTGGTCGCGGCGATCCAACGGCGGGCCAAGCCAGGGGATTTCCGTTCCAACCTGCATCGCGGCGGCGTGGCGACGGTAGCGAATATCACTCTGCGCGAGCGTGACATTGCCATTCTGGCGGCTAAAACCCTCGGACTGGACGTGGCGGGCGTCGATATTCTGCGCGCCGATCGTGGGCCGCTGGTGATGGAGGTTAACGCCTCGCCGGGGCTGGAAGGCATCGAGAAAACCACCGGCGTGGATATTGCAGACCGCATGATCGCCTGGATCGAGCGCCAGGCTACCGCCGATTTTTGCCTGAAAACCGGCGGCTGAGTGGTTTATCGCCACGGATAATGGAATGGATCGGCATTTTTGCGTAAGCTAGTGGCCGCGTAATTTTTTAAGAGGTAGCACATTCTATGGATTCACTCGTCGTTCCCGGTCTGGACACTTTACGTCAGTGGCTTGACGAGCTGGGCATCAGTTTTTATGAGTGTGATACCTGCCAGGCTTTACATCTGCCGCACATGCAGAATTTCGAGGGTATTTATGATGCCAAAGTCGATCTGGTTGACGACATCATTCTCTTCTCTGCGATGGCGGAAGTAAGGCCCACGGCGCTGCTGCCGCTGGCCTCTGATCTGTCGGCCATCAACGCCAGTTCACTGACGGTAAAAGCCTTCCTTGATATTCAGGATGATAATCTGCCAAAGCTGGTGGTTTGCCAGTCTTTATTCGCCGCGCCTGGGGTGAACTTTAAGCAGTTCTCCTGGTTTATGCGCCAGAGCGAAGAACAGATTTCCATGGTGATCCTTGAGGCTAACGCCCAGCAGCTGCTGTTTACCAGCGAAGAAGAAGAGCCTGGCCCCGACGCCACGCCGCACAATTTTCTTCACTAAGCGCCCCTGATTAAAAGGCAGTCGCTGCCACGGCGGCTGCATAATTCCTCTTTTTATTCTGTTTTTAACCTTTATTTAAAGAATATTTCACCTCCCTTAAGGCCATTTTGGCTTATCACATAGACTGATCTTGCATAAAAAATTGATAAAAGGCGTTTTTTAATCTGTCCTATAGCCTCGAACCCTGGCTACAGTTATTCTTGCGGGGCTTCAATAGCATGCAGCGTCTGCCGGGTAATTTGCATTACCTGATGCAGTGGTGAGTGACAAACTATGCACGATTCTTGCATAGCTTACAGGCGACGATTTAGTTCGAATGTTAACGAACTTTCCAGAAGGAATGAAATATGACCACCCTGAATAAAAAATGGCTGTCTGGTCTGGTAGCGGGTGCACTGATGGCGGTCACTGCCAGCACCTTCGCCGCTGAACAAAAAACGCTGCATGTTTATAACTGGTCTGACTATATTGCGCCGGACACCGTAGCGAATTTTGAAAAAGAGACGGGCATTAAAGTCGTCTATGACGTGTTCGATTCCAACGAAGTGCTGGAAGGCAAATTAATGGCCGGCAGCACCGGTTTTGATCTGGTGGTGCCCTCTGCCAGCTTCCTTGAGCGCCAGCTGACCGCCGGCGTATTCCAGCCGCTTGATAAGAGCAAGCTGCCGAACTGGAAAAACATGGATCCAGAAGTGCTGAAGCTGGTGGCAAAGCACGATCCGGAAAACAAATATGCGATGCCGTACCTGTGGGCGACCACCGGCATTGGCTATAACGTCGATAAAGTCAAAGCGGCGCTGGGCAAAGATGTGCCTATCGATAGCTGGGATCTGGTGATGAAGCCGGAGAACCTCGAAAAACTGAAAAGCTGTGGCGTCGCTTTCCTTGATGCCCCGGAAGAGATTTTCGCCACTGTGCTGAACTATCTCGGTAAAGATCCGAACAGCACTAACGCCTCGGATTACAGCGGTGCCGCCACCGATCTGCTGCTGAAACTGCGTCCGAACATTCGTTACTTCCACTCATCCCAGTACATTAATGACCTGGCGAACGGTGATATTTGCGTCGCCATCGGCTGGGCAGGGGATGTCTGGCAGGCGGCTAACCGCGCGAAAGAAGCGAAAAATGGCGTCAATGTTTCCTACATCATTCCGAAAGAGGGCGCGCTGGCGTTCTTTGACGTCTTCGCGATGCCGACGGATGCGAAAAACAAAGACGAAGCCTATCAGTTCCTGAATTACCTGATGCGTCCGGATGTGATTGCCCACGTCAGCGATCATGTGTTCTACGCCAACGGCAACAAAGCTTCCACGCCGCTGGTGAGCGCAGAAGTGCGTGACAACCCGGCGATTTACCCACCGGCAGATGTTTTCGCCAAGCTCTATACGCTGAAAGTTCAGGATCCAAAAATTGACCGCGTCAGAACGCGTGCGTGGACCAAAGTGAAAAGCGGTAAATAACGTCATTTGAAACTGTCACCGGGCGGCGCTTTGCTTGCCCGGCCTACGGTCCTGCGATCGTGTAGGCCTGGTAAGCACAGCGCCACCGGGCAAATGCCACTAACCCGGCAGGCGTCAGCGCCACCGGGTAATTCGCACCATGCCGGTGCGTTTGCACTCATATTTGTTCTATGCCGGAGAGCACCCCGTGAATGAGGCTACCCCCCGCCCACAAGCGAAGTCCCGCAAGGCGTTAACGCCGCTGCTGGAAATCCGAAATCTGACCAAATCCTTTGATGGTCAGCACGCTGTCGATGATGTCAGCCTCACCATCTACAAAGGCGAGATTTTTGCCCTGCTGGGCGCGTCCGGCTGCGGTAAATCCACACTACTGCGGATGCTGGCCGGGTTTGAGCAGCCGACCACCGGGCAGATTATGCTCGACGGTGTCGATCTCGCCCATGTACCGCCTTATCTGCGCCCGATCAATATGATGTTTCAGTCCTACGCGCTGTTTCCGCACATGACGGTGGAGCAGAATATCGCCTTCGGTCTGAAGCAGGACAAGCTGCCGAAAGCGGAAATCACCAGCCGCGTCGCCGAAATGCTCAACCTGGTGCATATGTCGGAGTTTGCCAAACGCAAACCGCATCAGCTTTCCGGCGGCCAGCGTCAGCGTGTGGCGCTGGCGCGCAGCCTGGCGAAACGCCCCAAGCTGCTGCTGCTCGATGAGCCAATGGGCGCGCTGGATAAAAAACTGCGCGACCGCATGCAGCTGGAAGTGGTGGATATTCTGGAGCGCGTCGGCGTGACCTGCGTGATGGTCACCCACGATCAGGAAGAAGCGATGACCATGGCCGGACGTATCGCCATCATGAACCGCGGTAAGTTCGTACAAATCGGCGAGCCGGAAGAGATCTACGAGCATCCGACCACCCGCTACAGCGCCGAATTTATCGGGTCGGTGAACGTCTTCGAAGGGCTGCTGAAAGCGCGCGAGGAAGATGGTCTGGTGATCGAGTCTCCGGGGCTGGTGCATCCGCTGAAGGTCGATCCCGACGCCTCGGTGGTGGACAACGTGCCGGTCTACATCGCGCTGCGCCCGGAAAAAATCATGCTCTGCGAAGATCCGCCTGCGGATGGCTACAACTTTGCCTTAGGCGAAGTGGTGCACATTGCGTATCTGGGCGATCTGTCGATTTATCACGTGCGCCTGCACAGCGGGCAGATGATCAGCGCGCAGTTACAGAATGCGCACCGCTACCGCAAAGGCTTACCAACATGGGGCGACGAAGTGCGTCTGTGCTGGGATGCCGACAGTTGTGTGGTACTGACGGTTTAAGGAGCGGCGATGAGTACACCTGAATTACCGGCCCGCGCGCAAAAAACGGGCGGGTTTACGCTGTGGCTGGCGCGTATGCAGATGAAGCACGGGCGCAAAGTTGTCATCGCGCTGCCCTATATCTGGCTGTGCCTGCTGTTTCTGCTGCCATTTTTGATCGTCTTTAAGATAAGCCTTGCAGAAATGGCGCGCGCGATCCCGCCGTATACCGATCTGATGTCCTGGGAAGACGGGCAGCTCAGTCTGACGCTGAACATCAATAACTTCCTGCAACTGACCGACGATCCGCTCTATTTCGAAGCCTATCTTCAGTCTTTGCAGGTGGCGGCAGTCTCTACGCTCTGCTGTCTGGCGATGGGTTATCCGCTGGCGTGGGCGGTGGCGCACAGTAAACCTTCGACGCGTAACATCCTGCTGTTGCTGGTAATTTTGCCGTCGTGGACCTCGTTTTTGATCCGCGTATACGCCTGGATGGGGATCCTGAAAAATAACGGTATTCTGAATAACTTTTTGCTGTGGCTTGGGGTAATCGATCAGCCGCTGACGATCCTGCACACCAATCTCGCGGTCTATATCGGCATCGTGTATGCCTATCTGCCGTTTATGGTGCTGCCGATCTACACCGCCTTAACACGCATTGATTACTCGCTGGTCGAAGCCTCGCTCGATCTCGGCGCGCGTCCGCTGAAAACCTTCTTCAGCGTGATTGTGCCTCTGACCAAGGGCGGCATTATTGCCGGTTCCATGCTGGTATTTATTCCGGCGGTAGGGGAGTTTGTGATCCCGGAACTGTTGGGCGGCCCGGACAGCATTATGATTGGCCGCGTACTGTGGCAGGAGTTCTTTAATAACCGCGACTGGCCGGTGGCCTCGTCGGTGGCGATCATCATGCTGTTGCTGCTGATTGTGCCGATCATGTGGTTCCACAAACACCAGAGTAAAGGCACGGGGGACCACGCATGAACAACTTACCGGTAGTGCGCTCGCCATGGCGTATTTTGATCCTCGTGCTAAGCTTCACCTTCCTGTATGCGCCGATGCTGATGCTGGTGGTGTACTCCTTCAACAGCTCCAAGCTGGTGACGGTATGGGCAGGGTGGTCGACCCGCTGGTACGGCGAGCTATTCCGTGATGACGCGATGATGAGCGCCGTCGGATTAAGCCTGACGATTGCCGCCTGCGCGGCCACGATGGCGGTATTTCTCGGGACTATCGCGGCGGTCGTCATGGTGCGTTTCGGGCGCTTTCGCGGCTCCAACGGCTTTGCTTTTATGATCACCGCGCCGCTGGTTATGCCGGATGTCATCACCGGGCTGTCGCTGCTGCTGCTGTTTGTTGCGCTCGCCCATGCCATTGGCTGGCCTGCGGATCGCGGAATGCTGACCATCTGGCTTGCGCACGTCACTTTCTGTACCGCTTATGTGGCGGTGGTGATCTCTGCACGATTACGCGAACTGGATCAATCCATTGAAGAAGCGGCGATGGATCTGGGGGCAACACCGCTGAAAGTGTTCTTTATCATTACGCTGCCGATGATCATGCCAGCAATTATTTCTGGCTGGCTGCTGGCGTTTACGCTTTCGCTGGACGATCTGGTGATCGCCAGCTTTGTGTCCGGGCCGGGGGCGACCACGTTGCCGATGCTGGTCTTCTCCAGCGTGCGTATGGGCGTGAACCCGGAAATCAACGCGCTGGCGTCGATCATCCTTGGCGTCGTGGGAATTGTTGGTTTTATCGCCTGGTATATTATGGCGCGCGCAGAAAAGCAGCGAGTGCGTGACATCCAGCGTGCAAGACGCGGCTGATGGCACTAAAATCTCGTTAAGATCGCAATGCCGCGCCTGTCGCGGCATTTTTTTCGCAGGGAAGAGAACGCATTGGATTTAATGAGCAAGAGACCAGGGATGCATGCCCGGCTCAACGTCCCGGCGCTGGTTCAGGTGGCGGCTATCGCCATCATTACCACGCGCTGCGTTGATCTGATCATGCTCTTCGACCTGCTGGGTGTGCGCGGCGTGGTGGACTTTGTCCATCGTAGTGCGCAGACCTGGGATCTGACGCTGATTTTTCTCGGCAGCCTGGTGCTGCTGTTTGTCGAATTTTACTGTGCGTTTTCCATGGGCAAAGGGCGTAACTGGGCGCGCTGGCTCTATCTTGCTTCGCAAATCGTGGCGACCGGCTATTTATGGGCGGCCTCGCTGGGCTACGGTTATCCGGAGCTTTTCAGTATCGCTGGCGAATCCAAACGCGAGATCCTCCACTCCCTGTTTATGCAAAAACTGCCTGATTTGCTGATCCTTTTTCTGCTGTTCGTGCCCTCGCCCAGCCGACGCTTTTTCCATCTGCGTTAACGGTGGTACAATCCCCGCCCCGCAAAAATTAAGGTTTTCATCATGCAGTGCGCACTCTATGACGCGGGTCGTTGCCGATCCTGTCAGTGGATCGAACAGCCCGTCGCCCGTCAGCTTGACGCCAAAATGGCCGATCTCCGTACCTTGCTGGAGGGAATGCCGGTAGCCGAGTGGTGCGCACCGGTGAGCGGCCCGGAGCAGGGCTTTCGCAACAAAGCGAAAATGGTGGTCAGCGGCAGCGTCGAAAAACCGCTGCTCGGCATGCTGCATCGCGATGGTACGCCGGAAGATCTGACCGGCTGCCCGCTCTATCCCGCCTCGTTTTACCCGGTCTTTGCGGCGCTGAAACCCTTTATCGCCCGCGCGGGCCTGACGCCCTACAACGTGGCGCGAAAGCGCGGCGAACTCAAATACCTGTTACTCACCGAAAGCCAGCAGGATGGCGGCATGATGCTGCGTTTTGTTCTGCGTTCGGATGCCAAACTGGCGCAACTGCGTGCGGCGCTGCCGGAATTACAGGCGCAACTGCCGCAGCTGAAGGTGATCACCGCGAATATTCAGCCGGTGCATATGGCGATCATGGAAGGGGAGCAGGAGATTTATCTCACCGGGCAGCAGGCGCTGGCGGAGAATTTCAACGGCGTGCCGCTGTGGATCCGCCCGCAGAGCTTTTTCCAGACCAACCCGCAGGTGGCGAGCCGCCTGTACGCCACGGCGCGGGACTGGGTGCGGGCGCTGCCGGTCACGCATATGTGGGATCTGTTTTGTGGCGTCGGCGGCTTCGGGCTACATTGCGCCACGCCGCAGATGAAGCTGACGGGTATTGAGATCGCCCCGGAAGCCATTGCCTGCGCCAGAGCGTCGGCACAGGTGCTCGGCCTGGATAACTTACAGTTTCAGGCGCTGGATTCTACACATTTCGCCACCGCCCAGGGGGAAGTGCCGGAACTGGTGCTGGTCAACCCGCCGCGCCGTGGTATCGGCAAGGCGCTGTGTGAGTATCTGGCGCGCATGGCTCCGCCATTTATCATCTATTCCAGCTGTAATGCGCAGAGTATGGCGAAGGATTTGCGTGAACTGCCGGGTTACCGCATCAGTCGTGTGCAGTTGTTTGATATGTTCCCGCATACCGCGCATTACGAAGTGCTGACGTTGTTAGTACGGGAGTAATGCCGGGGGCGCGCTAAATGCCGGGTGGCGCTGGCGCTTACCCGGCCTACGTGACGTGTAAAGGCGATCCACATCTGTAGGCCCGGCAAGCGACGCGCCGCCGGGCGGGAAGGGCGTATTACTGCGGGAACCACTGATCGCTGATTTTCTGATAAGTGCCGTCGGATTTGATGGCTTTCAGCGCGGCATTCAGTTTTTCCAGCAACGCCTTGTTATCCGGACGTACAGCAATGCCAAGGCCGGTGCCGAAGTACTGCGGATCGGTCACTTTCGGCGTGGCGGTACCCAGTTGCGGGTTGGTTTTAAGCCACTCGTTTACCACCGCGGTATCACCAAACACGCCATCGATACGGCCATTTTTCAGATCGATAATCGCATTCTGGTAGCTGTCATAGGCTACGGTTTTCACTTCCGGATGCTGATCCTGCAGATATTTCTGGTGCGTGGTGCCGTTTTCCATGCCGATGCGTTTCCCTTTCAGCTCTTCAAAAGAGTTAAACGCGCCTTTTTTGGCGATCACCACCGCTGAGTTGGCGTAGTACGGCTCGGTAAAGGCCACCTGCTTGCTGCGATCCGGCGTAATGTCCATACCGGAAATCACCGCGTCATATTTTTTAAACTTCAGCGCCGGGATCAGGCTGTCAAAGGCATGGTTTGTGAAGGTGCATTCGGCCTGCATCTGTTTACACAGCGCTTTCGCTAAATCGAGATCAAAACCGACGATCTGATTGCTGGCATCCAGGGACTCAAACGGCGGATAAGTAGCGGAAACGCCGAAGCTGATTTTGTCGGCGGCAGCGGCACCGGCTGCAAAGGTGGCAAGGATAGCGGCCAGAACTAACTTTTTCATGGTGGAGCTCCTGTCTGTCAGTCTTATTGTTTTTACCGTGTCTGCGGCATGGGGCTAACAATGCCAGTTAATGAATTTATATGCAATATTTATGATTAATTATATTTTCACGGATGTAAAAAAGGCGGGTTGCCCCGCCTGATTTTACGACTTAATTACGCCGTTCAAAGGCCAGCGCCCGACGCTCGATCAAACGCATCATCAGCGTCAGCAAGCCATTAACTATCAGATAGATAAGGCCGGCTGCGCCGAATACCATCACATCATACGTCCGGCCATACAGCAGCTGCCCGTGGCCCATGACTTCCATCAACGTGATGGTATAGGCCAATGAGGTGCTTTTGAATACTAATACCACTTCGTTGGAATAGGAGGAGAGGGCGCGTTTAAAAGCGTACGGCAGCAGGATCGCCAGCGTATCTTTTTTACTCATGCCCAGCGCGCCGCAGGACTGCCACTGGCCGTCCGGGATGGCGCGGATCGCCCCGTAAAACAGTTGCGTGGTATAGGCGGCGCTGTTAAGTGACAGGGCAATCAGCGCGCACAGCCAGGGTTCCGACAGCAGATGCCAGATCAGCGGATATTCCTGTAGCGTCGGGAACTGCCCCGGGCCGTAGTAAATCAGGAAGATCTGCACCAGCAGCGGCGTACCGGTAAACAGCGTGATGTAACCGCGCACGATCCACACCAGCACCGGCGTTTTCAGCGTCAGCACAATGGTAAAGATCAGCGCCAGCACCAGCGCCACCAGAATGGACGCCACGGTGAGCGTCAGGCTGGTGTGCAGCCCCTTCATCAGTTCAGGTAAATACTCAAGCATCAGTCAGCTCTCCGCTCAAAACGTGTCGCGCGCAGATCAATGCGGTTGAGGATGTACTGACTGAGCAGGGTAATGACCAGATAAATGGCCGCCGCCACGATATACCAGGTAAAAGGCTCCTGGGTTCGGGTGGCGATACTGCGGGTCTGCAACATCAAATCGTTTACGCTGATCAGCGACACCAGCGCCGTATCCTTCAGCAGCACCAGCCACTGATTGCCCAGCCCCGGCAGCGCATGACGCCACATCTGCGGCATCACCAGGCGGAAGAAAATCGCGCTTTTCGACAGGCCCAACGCCTGGCCGGATTCCCACTGGCCCAGCGGAACGGCTTTCAGCGCGCCGCGCAGCGTCTGCGACGCATAGGCCGCGTACAGCAGCGACAGCGCAATGACACCGCAAAGGAACGGGCTGACATCGAAGTTTTCGATCTGCATTTGCAGCGGGATTTGCACCACGCCCAGATTGAGCGTGAAGCCGTCAGACAACATTAACAGCAGCTGTGATGAGCCAAAATAGACAAACAGCACCACCAGAATTTCCGGCAGGCCGCGCAGGATCGTGACCAGCGCCGATCCCGCCCATGCGACAGGACGCCATTTAACGGACTCCCATACCGCAAAAAGCATCGCCAGCGCGAGGCCAATGATCAGCGCACAAACGGCAAGGCCGACGGTCATCCCGGCGGCGCTTGCTAAAGGGAACATGTCATTCATCAAGGATTACTTCTGGAACCATTTGTTATAGATGTTCTCGTAGGTGCCATCTTTCTTCACTTTATCCAGCGCAGCGTTAAATTTCTGCTGGAGCTCAGTGTTGCCCTGACGAACCGCGATACCCAGACCGGTACCGAAGTAATCTTTATCGGTGACTTTGTCGCCTACCGCGGCCAGCTTGTCACTGGCTTTCAGCCACTCGGTTACCACGGCGGTGTCACCGAATACCGCATCAATACGCCCATTTTGCAGATCCAGCTTCGCATTCTGATAGCTGTCGTAAGGCACGGTGGTGATTTCCGGGTGCTTATCCGTAATGAATTTCTGGTGCGTGGTGCCATTCTGCACGCCGACTTTTTTGCCTTTCAGGGCATCAATGCTGGCGAATTTGCCTTTCTGACCAATAAACAGCGCCGAGTTGTCGTAGTAGGCGTTGGTGAACAGCACCTGTTTTTCACGCTCCGGGGTGATGTCCATTCCGGCCATTACCGCGTCGAAACGACGGAATTTCAGGCTCGGGATCAGGCTGTCAAAGGCCTGATTGGTAAAGGTGCAGGTCGCATCGATCTCTTTACACAGCGCATTGGCCAGGTCGACGTCAAAGCCAACGATCTTGTTGTTCGCATCCGTGGATTCAAACGGAGGGTAGCTGGCTTCGGTAGCGAAACGAATAGTCTGGGCAGCACCAGCAGAGAGGCTGACACTGGCGAGCAGGGCGGCAATCAGTACTTTTTTCATTGTCATGGTCCCGAAAAGATCAGTGAGATAAGTAGTGTTTAAAAGCATCGGTCTGCGGCGCGGCAAAGCGGCTGGCATCCCCTTGCTCGATAATATGACCATTTTCCATGTACACCACCCGGCTGGCGGTCTTGCGCGCCACTTCTACTTCGTGGGTGACGATCACCTGGGTAATGTGGGTTTCCGCCAGCTCACGGATGATGCTCACGATCTGCGCGGTGATTTCCGGATCCAGCGCGGCGGTCGGCTCATCAAACAGCAGCACCTGCGGCTCCATCATCAGCGCACGGGCAATGGCCACGCGCTGCTGCTGACCACCGGAGAGGTGCAACGGAAAGCGATCGCTGTAAGGTTTAAGACGCAGACGCTCAAGGAGCTTATCGGCGCGCGCCAGCGCCTGATCTTTGCTCAGACCCAGCACACGGCAGGGGGCTTCGATCAGGTTTTGCACCACGGTCAGGTGCGGCCACAGATTATATTGCTGGAACACCATGCCGACGTTCTGACGCAGGCTACGGATCGCCTTGTCAGACGGCGCTTTGGAAAAATCAAACTGATTGCCGGCAATGGCGAGCGTGCCGGAGCGCGGCATCTCCAGCAGATTGAGTACGCGCAGCAGGGAGCTTTTGCCTGCACCGCTTGGGCCAAGCAGCACCAGCGTTTCGCCCTCAGGGCAATCCAGGTTGATATCGAACAGCGCCTGATGGGCGCCGTAGAAACAGTTAATGCCGTTTAATTGAATACTCATCGAGGCAATCTAATAGCTATTGAGGCCGCAAATAGTAACGTTGACAGAATAGTTATGCAATATTTCTGCGTGAAAAGGTAAATATAAAGCGCATCCAGTGATAAAGTTAGCACAAACCCCTGGACGTGGTGTGATGCAGGTAGAAATGTCGGCATTCACGGCGGAATGCCAGACAATTTACGGGGGTTAACAGTATTAACCCGTTAATGATGCATAATTTATCAGCGATGCTCGACAGACTGACGCAGCGACCCGGCAGGGGCATGGGCATTGCCACCCAGATAACGCACGTCATCCACCGCCCAGCACTGACCTTCACGGATCATCAGCACTTCATCCTGCCACGTCTGGCTGCCCTGGGTGAGGGTCACGCGCAGCGGAATGTTGCGGGCGTCGGTATTAGGGATGGTTGAGGCGCTGCTGACGCTGGCTTTCTCTGGCTGAGTGGTACGGCTGGAGAACGGATCGCTGCGCAAGAACGCGGTATTTTTGTTATCACGGCCGGCATCAGCCAGCAGTTTCGCCAGATCGTCGCTCAGGTATGGGCGCAGCGCGGTGGCATCGGTGCTGCGGTTCTGAATGCGAAAATCGTAGAACTGTTGTGCCACACTGTCCGGGCCGCCTTCAACGCAAGGGCCGCTGCGTGTGCCAATATCCTTAAATGCGGGCGTTACCGTTGTACAGGCGCTTAACGCCAGCGCGCAGGGTACAATGACGGATAAAAATGAGTAGCGCATAATGATTTCCTTATTAACCGACTACATTGGTACTGTCTGTTCAATGATAGCGTATCGGTTTGATTATGCGCGGTTTAGGCACTGAACGTTAAAAGGAGAAGCAACATGCAATTTTCAACGACCCCTACGCTTGAAGGCCAGCCAATTGTGAAATACTGCGGCGTGGTCACCGGCGAGGCGATCCTCGGCGCGAATATCTTCCGCGATTTCTTTGCCGGGATCCGCGACATCGTCGGCGGACGTTCTGGCGCCTATGAAAAAGAGTTGCGCAAAGCCCGTGAAATCGCCTTTCGTGAACTGGAAGAGCAGGCGAAAGCGCTGGGTGCCGACGCGGTGGTCGGCATTGACATCGACTATGAAACCGTCGGCAAAGACAGCAGTATGCTGATGGTGAGCATCAGCGGCACGGCGGTGAAAACCCGCTGATGAAAGGCTTGTTCAGACTGATTGCGCTGGCGCTGCTGCTCACCGGCTGCGCCAGCGAAAAAGGCGTGGTGGACAAAGCCGGGTATCAACTGGATACGCGCCATCAGGCGCAGGCCGCGTATCCGCGCATCAAAGTGCTGGTGATCCACTACACCGCCGACGATTTTGACGCCTCCCTCGCCACGCTCACCGACAAACACGTCAGCTCGCACTATCTCATCCCGGCGCGTCCACCGCTGCATCAGGGTAAGCCGCGTATCTGGCAACTGGTGCCTGAGCAGGATCTGGCCTGGCATGCGGGCGTCAGCTTCTGGCGCGGGGCTACGCGCATCAATGACACCTCGATTGGCATTGAGCTGGAAAACCGCGGCTGGCAGAAGATCGCTGGCAGCAAACGCTTTACGCCGTTTGAAGCGCAACAGATTGCCGCGCTGGTGCCGCTGGCGAAAAACATCATTCATAGTTACAACATACTCCCGCAGAACGTGGTGGCACACTCGGACATCGCGCCACAACGTAAGGACGACCCCGGTCCGTTATTCCCGTGGCAGGCGCTGGCACAGCAGGGGATAGGCGCGTGGCCGGACGAGAACCGCGTAGCGTTTTACTTAAACGGGCGCGATCCCGCGACACCGGTCGACCCGGCGCAACTGCTGGATTTGCTGTCGCGGTATGGCTATGAGGTGAAACCGGAGATGACACCCGCGCAGAAAAAGCGGGTGATCGTGGCATTCCAGATGCATTTCCGCCCGGCGCGCTGGGACGGTGTGGCAGACGCGCAGAGCCTGGCGATTGCCGAAGCGCTGCTGGAAAAGTACGGGCAGGGCTGAGGGATTAACGATGTAACTTACCGTGATCTTTCAGCCACAGCGCCGTGCGGCGAATGCCTTCATCGAGGGTAACCTGCGGCTGATAGCCCAGCTCTGACTGCGCGCGCGCCGTATCCAGCGTGAAATCAAAGTTCAGCTTCGCCACGCCATAATGGGTCAGGGCAGGTTCTTTGGCTGTTTTGTCGCCAAAGCGCTCCAGACTGCGGGCGATCATATCCAGCATCGGCCAGGGTACGGAGCGGATACGGCAATCAATATCCAGTTCGTCAATTAACCGCTGCACGATAGTCCGCAGCTTCACCGGTTCGCCGTTAGTGATGTTATACGCCCGGCCCGACGGCAGCGCATCGCACACCTCCTGACTGGCCAGCCACATCGCATGCACGGCATTCTCGAAGTAGGTCATATCCACGAGTGCATCACCGCCGCGCGGTAACAGCACGCTACGATAGTGGTGCATCATCTGGGCGAGACGCGGGATAAACACTTTATCATGCGGCCCAAACAGGCTCTGCGGGCGCAGCACCGTAAAACGGGTATTGGGGTTCGCCTGTGCCAGCAGATGCACCACCTCTTCCGCCGCGGCTTTACTGCGGGCGAATTCGTTGGCGTAGCGCACAGGACGGAAATCTTCCTGAATATGCCGATGATGGTGGTAATCAAAATAGACGGACGGCGAGGACACATGGATAAAGTTGCGCACGCCCCACGCCACCGCCCATTCACCCAGACGGCGGGTGGCGCGAACGTTAGCCAGATCGAAGGCTTCCTGGGTTCCCCACGGCGAGGTAAAACTTGAGCAGTGCCACAGCGTGTCGACGCCTGCCAGCATCACTTTGGCCTGCGATGACACCAGCTCCGTCAGATCCGCCTGAACAAACTCCGCGCCCATTTTTTGCAGCAGCTTGCCCATCGCCGCATTGCGACCCGTAGCCCTGACGCTGACGCCTTTCTGCCGGAGAAACTCGACCGCGTTTCGGCCTAAACCGCTGGTTGCGCCCGTGACCAGAACCTTCATAGCAATCCACTGTGTTGAAAAGAATTTCGTGCGCATTCTTCCGTGAAAAACGGAAGGTTGCAATGGGAAAGGTGAAAGATTACCGCTTCCATTCAGACTTCCTCTCTATTTTATTCTGCCAGCCGCGCGATCCGCGCCGCCATGCCGCGAAAGATAAACAGATGCGCAGGGATCATCAGCAGCCAGTAAATCAGCCCCGGCATACCATGCGGGTGCCACCATGCGCGCACGTCCAGCTCACGATGAGTGCCTTTATCTGTCAGCGTAAAGCTAAGGCGTCCCAGCCCCGGCGCTTTCATGCCGAACAGCAGCGTCAGCTGATGCTGGGGTTCAACGACGATCACCTTCCAGCTGTCCACCGCATCGCCCGGCGCTAAATATTTTGCCGCGGGCCGACCTTTAGCCAGTTTATGCCCGACCAGACGATCCAGCGCGGCGCGGGTTTGCCACAGGGCGTTGCCAAAGAAATAGCGCTCTGTGCCGCCGATGCTGTTGACCACTTCCCACAGCGCCGCGAGGCTGGCGGCAGTTTTCACCCGGTGCCCGGCCTGCTTCGCAAAATAGCCATACTCCGGACGCCAGCGGGCGAAGGCCTGCGGATCGTAGCCCCAGTCGGCGGAGTTCACCAGTTTCGCTTCTTCTTTCAGCGTCTGGCGAACGGCCTCATCGAACGGGATCAAGGTCTGCGGGATCAGCGCGCGCAGTTCGCGGTCGTCTGCCAGCAGATCGTGCTTCAGGCCCTGGATGAGCGCTTTCGCCGTGCTGGGTGGAACGGAGGTGATCACGTTTAAAAACCACACCGAGATCCAGCGTGTCGGCAAGGGAATGGGGATTAACGGGCGGTGACGGCCACTGACCGCCATAAAGCGCGCAAACTGTTGCTGATAACTGAGCACCTCCGGCCCGGCGGCTTCCAGCACCCGGTGTCCGGCGGCAGGATTCTCCAGCAGCGCCAGCAGATAATGCAGCAAATTTTCCAGCGCAATGGGCATGGTACGCGAGCGCACCCAGCGCGGCGGGGTCAGCACCGGCAGGTTATAAACCATATCGCGCATCACTTCGAAGGCGGCCGAGCCTGCGCCGACGATGATCCCGGCGCGCAGTTCAGTGACCGGGATCCCCGCGTCACGCAGGATCTCGCCGGTCAGCTGCCGCGCCCGCAGGTGATCGGACTGCTGATCCTCCGGGGCCTGGAGCGAGCTAAGGAAAATGATCTGTTTTACGGGCGTGTCGCGCAGGGCATCACGCACGTTAAGCGCCACCTGCCGCTCATGGGCGATAAAATCCCCGCCTTCGCCCATGCTGTGGACCAGGTAGTACAGCGTATCAATGCCGTTCAGCAGGGCAGGGAGATCCTGCGGCCAGCATAAATCGACCGTATGACAACTTACACCGGGCAACTGCTGTTTGTGCAGCCGTGAGATATGACGTGCCGCCGCCACAATCTGATGCCCCTGCTGGCTTAACGCATGGACCAGATGCTGGCCGATATAGCCACTGGCGCCGAGCACCAGAATACGTTGCGGCACGTCCTGCTCCTTAGCGTTGTAGAAAGGCCTGCCAGTGCGCGACCAGCGTCGTCAGCTGTTCACGGCTAACGTCAAGATGCGTCACCAGACGCGTCACCGGCGAGGCGTTCAGCAACACGCCGCGCGCCTGCATGAACTCGCCCAGCGCCGCGGCATCGTTGTCGCCGACCCGCACAAACAGCATATTGGTTTCCTGACGGCTGACGTCCGCGCCGATGTCACGCAACTGCGCCGCCAGCCAGGCCGCGTTCTCGTGATCCTCCTTCAGGCGCTGGACGTTATTTTTCAGCGCATACAGACCGGCTGCCGCCAGCAAGCCTGCCTGACGCATGCCACCGCCGGTCATTTTGCGCCAGCGCACGGCACGTTGGATGTATTCATGACTCCCCACCAGCAGCGAGCCCACCGGCGCGCCGAGGCCTTTCGACAGGCAAATGGTGAACGAGTCACAATATTGCGTGATGTCTTTAAGCGCGCAGTCGTACTCCACCACGGCGTTAAAAATACGTGCGCCATCCACATGCAGCGCCAGACCTTTTTCGCGGGTAAATTCCCAGGCCTGCTGCAAATACTCACGCGGCAGCACTTTGCCGTTGTGGGTATTTTCCAGGCTCAGTAAACGCGTACGGGCGAAGTGAATATCATCGGCTTTGATTTTGGCCTCCACCTTATCCAGCGGCAGGGTGCCGTCGGGTGCGGCATCAATGGGCTGCGGCTGAATACTGCCGAGCACCGCAGCACCGCCGGCTTCATACAGATAATTATGCGCGCCCTGGCCGACGATATACTCATCGCCGCGCTCGCAGTGGCTTAACAACGCCACCAGATTGGCCTGGGTGCCGGTAGGTAAAAACAGCGCAGCGTCCTTGCCACTGAGTTCCGCCGCGTAGCGCTGAAGTTCGTTCACGGTGGGGTCATCCCCGTACACATCATCCCCGACCGGGGCGGCCATCATATAACGACGCATGGCGCGCCCTGGACGGGTGACGGTATCACTGCGTAAGTCGATCACGGCATTTCCTTATTTTGACTCAGAATTGTCCTTCTGTTTTACCTGAGCCAGTTGGTTTTCGCCAGTTCCATGACCTCGTCGCCGCGCCCGTTAATGATCGCGCGCAGCATATACAGGCTGAAGCCTTTGGCCTGCTCCAGTTTGATTTGCGGCGGCATCGCCAGTTCTTCTTTTGCGACCACCACATCGATCAGCACCGGGCCGTCAATGGCGAAAGCGCGCTGCAGGGCGTCGTCCACTTCCGAGGATTTCTCGACGCGAATACCGGTAATGCCGCAGGCTTCGGCAATACGGGCGAAATTGGTATCCTGCAACGCGGTGCCGTCCGTCAGATACCCCCCCGCTTTCATCTCCATCGCCACAAAACCGAGCACGCTGTTGTTAAAGACGATGATTTTTACCGGCAGCTTCATCTGTACCACCGACAGGAAATCGCCCATCAACATACTGAAGCCGCCGTCGCCGCACATCGCCACCACCTGACGGTCCGGCGCTGTCGCTTTTGCACCCAGCGCCTGTGGCATGGCGTTCGCCATTGAGCCGTGGTTAAAGGAGCCGAGCAGACGGCGTTTGCCGTTCATCTTCAGATAACGCGCTGCCCACACGGTTGGCGTGCCGACGTCGCAGGTGAAAATGGCGTCGTCATCGGCGTAGTGGCTGATCTGCTGTGCGAGGTATTGCGGATGCACCGCTTTTTCGCTCGGTTTTGCCAGATCGTCGAGGCCTTTACGCGCATCGCGATAATCGTCCAGCGCTTTGTCGAGGAAGCGGCGGTCGGTTTTCTCCTCCAGCAGCGGCAGCAGGGCGGTGAGCGTGGCGTTGATGTCGCCGATCAGCGCCATGTCCACTTTGCTGTGTGCGCCGATGCTGGCGGGATTAATATCGATCTGAATGATTTTGGCGTCGGTCGGATAGAACGCGCGGTAAGGGAACTGGGTGCCGAGCAGGATCAGCGTGTCGGCGTTCATCATCGCGTGGAAGCCGGAGGAGAAACCGATCAGACCGGTCATACCGACGTCATACGGGTTGTCGTACTCCACATGCTCTTTGCCGCGCAGGGCGTGGATAATTGGCGCTTTTAGTTTTGCGGCGAATTCAATCAGCGGCGGGTGCGCCCCGGCACACCCGCTGCCGCACATCAGGGCGATATTGCTGGAGTAACGTAACAGCTGCGCCAGCTTTTTCAACTCTTCCAGGGTTGGCGTGATCACCGGCTGCGGCGCGTGGTACCAGTGAGTACTGGCGCTTTCAGGCGCAGCCTGTAGCGCGACGTCGCCCGGCAGGACCACCACCGACACACCACGGTTGAGAATGGCTTTGCGCATGGCGATGGCCAGCACCTGCGGGATCTGTTCCGGGCTGGAAACCAGTTCGCAATAGTGGCTGCACTCACGGAACAGCTCTTGCGGGTGAGTTTCCTGGAAATAGCCGCTGCCGATTTCGCTGGAAGGGATATGCGCGGCAATCGCCAGCACCGGCACGCGGTTGCGATGGCAGTCAAACAGGCCGTTGATCAGATGCAGGTTGCCCGGCCCGCAGGAACCGGCACAGACCGCCAGCTCGCCGGTCAGTTGCGCCTCGGCTCCGGCAGCAAAGGCCGCAACCTCTTCATGACGGGTCGGCATCCATTCAATGGTGCCCATGCGGTTGAGGCTGTCACTTAAGCCGTTCAGGGAATCGCCGGTAACGCCCCAGATACGTTTTACGCCTACCTGTTCGAGGGTTTTGGCGACAAATGCGGCTACGGTCTGTTTCATAATGTCTGGTGTCCTTGTTAAAAAGTCTCGTTAACAAGCGTAGATGAAAATGGCCGTCACACTTTTATCAACCCCATCTGAAATGGGGGTTTATTTCCAGGGTTTTTAAGAATAGTCTGCAATTGACACAACGAAAACAGGAATCATTTCAGATGGTTAAATCAATGTTAAATGTAGTTAACAGAATGTTTGCGCATGAAGATGGTGGCAAGTTTTTACTGCGTCTGACGGTGGGCGGGCTAATGTTGTTTCATGGACTGCACAAGCTGTTCGACGGGATTGATGGCATCAGCGGGATGCTGGTGGCGAAGGGATTGCCGGGTTTTATCGCCTACGGCGTGCTGTTGGGAGAGGTGTTGTGTCCGCTGCTGATCATCCTCGGCGTACTGACCCGTCCGGCGGCGCTGGGCATTGCTTTAACGATGGTGGTGGCGTGGCTGATGGTCGGCATTAACAAAACCGGCGCGCTGGATGTGACCGGCGCGTGGGCGATCGAAAGCCTGGTCTATTTCTTTGTGGCATCCATTGCCGTCGCGATGTTAGGCGCAGGGCGGTATTCCGTCGCGCCGACCCCGGAATGGCGTTAATAGAAGTGCCCGGCGGCGCAGGCTTGCCGGGCCTACCGGCAACCACATGCAAGCCGGGTACGGTGTAAGCCGCCACCCGGCTCTTTTTATCAGGCGAGCACTACATCACTCTGCGGATGACAGGAGCAGGCCAGCACATAGCCTTCTGCCACTTCCGCATCGCTCAGCGTCATGCTGCTGGTCACGCTGTACTCCCCCGAAATAACCCGCGTTTTACAGCTGCCGCATACGCCTGCACGACAAGCGGCATTAACCGGCACATTGTTGCTTTCCATCGCTTCCAGCAGCGTGCTGCCGACCGGCGCATAAAAATCCCGTGCCGGTTGCAGCTTGCTGATTTTAAGCCCGCCCGTCGCGGCGGCGGCCGCTGGAACGAAGAACTGCTCTTTAAAGAAGCGGGTCACGCCCAGCGCTTTCACCTCTTTTTCCACCAGATCCATGTACGGTGCCGGACCGCAAGTCATAACGGTGCGCGAGGCAAGATCCGGCACAGATTTCAGCAGCTCCGTGGTCAGGCGTCCGGACACAAAACCGTGGGTGGCGTTGTTTTCCGCGACCAGCGTCACCGGATAATGACGCCACTCGTCGGCAAAAATGACATCTTCCGGTGAGCGAACGTTGAAAATCACCTGCACATCGGCGTCAGGGCGATGCTTCGCCAGCCAGCGACGCATCGACATAATGGGCGTCACCCCGCAGCCCGCGGCCAGCAACAGCAGACGATCGTTAGGTTCGTTATCGCAGGTAAACTCCCCCTGCGCGTCGGAGAGCCACAGATAGTCGCCGCGCTTCACGTCGCGAGTCAGCCACTCTGAACCTGTACCGCCCTCCAGACGACGGATGGTCAGCGTGATGTATTCGCTGACCCCAGGCGTTGAGGAGAGCGTATAGGCGCGCAGCGTATCGGCGGAATTACGGATGCTGACCAGCGCATACTGGCCCGCACGGTACGGGTAGTAGTCATGGCATAACAACGAAAGCGTCCACACATCCGGCGTTTCCTGGGTGATGTGGTGAACCTGCATACGCCATGGGCATTGGGCTACGGGCATCGTCATATCCTTCTCCTTACGCGCTCAGCAGTTGCTGAAGGTCCTGCTCCACGGTGGTGACAGAACGCAGACCAAACTTCTCATTCAGTACCGCCAGCAGATCCGGCGTCAGGAAGCCTGGCGCGGTCGGGCCGGTGACGATATTGGTGACGCCGAGTGACAGCAGCGTCAGCAGAATGACAATCGCTTTTTGTTCAAACCAGGAGAGCACCAGCGACAGCGGCAGATCGTTCACGCCACAGCCCAGTTTTTCTGCCAGCGTTACTGCCAGAATGATCGCCGAGTAAGCGTCGTTACACTGACCCGCATCCACCAGACGCGGCAGCCCTTCGATGTTGCCAAAGTCCAGCTTGTTGAAACGGTATTTCCCGCAGGCGAGGGTGAGGATCAGGCAATCTTCCGGCACGCTGGTGGCAAAATCGGTGAAGTAGTTACGTTCGCCGCGCGCGCCGTCGCAGCCGCCGACCAGGAAGATGTGACGCAGTTTTTCGCGGCTCACCAGGTCGATCAGCGTATCCGCCGCGCCAAGCAGCGTCTGACGGCCAAAACCTACGGTGATCAGGTGTTCAATTTCACTGAACGGGAAGCCCGCCATCTGCTGTGCCTGGGCGATCACCGGTGCGAAATTATCACCTTCGAGGTGACTCACGCCTGGCCAGCCGACGATGCTGCGCGTCCAGATACGATCGTCATAAGCACCGACCGTCGGGTCGATGATGCAGTTAGAGGTCATCACGATGGGACCAGGGAAGCGGGCGAATTCCACCTGCTGATTCTGCCAGCCGCTGCCGTAGTTACCCACCAGATGTTTAAATTTACGCAGTTCCGGGTAACCGTGCGCCGGCAGCATTTCGCCGTGGGTGTAGACGTTCACGCCGGTGCCTTCGGTTTGTTGCAGCAGGTTATAGAGATCTTTCAGGTCATGGCCGGAGATCAAAATACATTTACCGGCGGTGGCTTTGACGTTCACCTGGGTCGGCGTCGGATGGCCGTAGGTTTCGGTTTCACCGGCGTCGAGGATGCTCATCACTTTGAAGTTCATCTGGCCGATTTCCATCGAACATTCCAGCAGGGCGTTCATATCCGCAGGCCAGGTGCCAAGCCACGCCATGATTTTATGGTACTGCGCGTAGATGGCGTTGTCGTACTGACCCAGCACGTGAGCATGTTCCATATAGGCCGCCGCCCCTTTCAGGCCGTACAGGCACAGCAGGCGCAGCCCAAGAATATTGTCGCCGATGTCGGCTTTGTCTTTGTTCGGGGTGAAGGCTTCTGCCTGGCGCTGTAAATCACCGAGATCGTCGCTCACCAGTTGCAGGTCGGCCATCGGGTTATCCACGCGGGCCGCCGGATCGATGCTCAGACACAGCGCTTTTAACGCCTCGCGTCGGGCGATGGCGTCGCGGGCATAGCCAACAATGCGCGGCGAGTCGAAGTTAACGTTGGTTAAGGTCGAGAAGAAAGCGCGCGGGGCAAAGTTATCGATCTCATGGTCGATAATGTCGTAATCGCGGGCTTTTACGGCCCAGGCGGATAACCCTTGCAGCGCCGCAATCAGGAGATCCTGGAGATCAGAGGTTTCTGCGGTTTTACCGCACATCCCCTGCGCGTAAGAACAGCCGTTGCCAGCCGGAGTACGGATAGTTTGCTCACATTGCACACAAAACATGATCACACCTTTATAAGTTATATTTAAAATGCATGTTTAAGGTTATGCCGCGAGCGCAGGGGTTTAAAGCGATTTGTAGGACTACTTGCACAGAGATTGATTTAACGCAATTTCAGGCGGTAGCGAACTACCGCCGAAGGGGTATCAGGCGGAGAAAAAGGCCATTAACAGCGGGACGAGCAGGCTGAGCACAAAACCATGCACAATGGCGGCGGGCACCATCTCCACACCGCCGCTGCGTTGCAGCACCGGCAGCGTAAAGTCCATTGAGGTGGCGCCGCATAACCCCAGCGCGGTAGAGCGACTGCGGCCGACCAGCGCCGGGATCAGCATAATGGCAATCAGCTCACGGCCCAGGTCGTTAAAAAAGGCGGCGCTGCCAATCACCGGGCCAAAGGATTCGGTCAGCAGGATCCCGGAGAGTGAATACCAGCCGAAGCCGGAGGCCATCGCTAAACCGGTTTTCAGCGGCAGCCCGAGGATCAGCGCATTAATAATGCCGCCCGCCAGTGAGCTTAACAGCACCACCACCGCAACAATCATTCCGCGGCGATTAAGGACAATCTGTTTTAACGTCATGCCGTTATTACGCAGCTGAATACCAATCAGGAACAGCAGGAAAATCAGCGTATATTCGCTGGCTTCGGTGGCGTGCTGCAAAAATGCCAGCCCGCTGAGGCCAATAATAAAACCGAGCAGTACCACGCCGCACAGCTTGAGCGATTCCAGCGCCATGGCAAGGCGCGAGGGTAATTTCTCCTGCTGGTGCTGATGACGCCAGGGCAGGGCGCGCTCAAGCCATAACAGGGCCGCAATATTACACAGCAAAATAACCACCATACTGACCGCGGAATAATGCAATATCGCCAGCAGATTGGTCGCCAGATTATCGAGAAAGGCCAGGCTTATCCCCATAAAAAACAGAATGACGTAAACGATCCAGCTTAATAAGCGATTAATCAGCTTAAGGGCGGCGGTGTGGTGCAGGGGAATGAGATAACCCACAATCAGCGGGATAAGTATGATGAGTAGTCCTGATAACATGAACAGCCTGGATCCTTTGCATTGAAATGAAAGCGCGCCGTAACACACTACTCAATCCGCTTAAGTGAGTAAAGAAGCAAAAATAAAGAAAAATTATGCAATTGCATGGCGCGGTTATTCTCCCGGACAGCGCCACAGTTTACTTGCTGCCGTCCCGCTATACTGTTTCACATCATGGAGCGCTATTTTGCGGGAGAAATGATGTTTCTGGAACGCGTTGAAATAACCGGATTTCGCGGCATTAATCGATTATCCCTGCTGCTGGAACAAAATAACGTGCTGATCGGCGAAAATGCCTGGGGCAAATCCAGTCTGCTGGATGCGCTGACGCTGCTACTCTCTCCCGATGCCACGCTTTACCATTTCACGCGCGATGATTTTTGGTTTCCGCCGGGGGATGTGCTGGGGCGGGAGCACCATCTGCATATTATTTTGACCTTCCGCGAAAGCGAACCGGGGCACCGGCATGGCCGCCGCTATCGGCCGCTTTCCGGGTGCTGGGCCGCCGGTGACGACGGGCATTACCGTATTTTTTACCGGCTGGAAGGCGAGCTGGCGGAAGACGGCAGCGTGATGACGTTACGCGGCTTTCTGGATGCCAAAGGGCAATTGCTGCCGCTGACTGACATCGACGAGCAGGCGCGGCATCTGGTGCGCCTGATGCCGGTGCTGCGCCTGCGTGACGCCCGCTTTATGCGCCGCATTCGCAACGGCACGGTGCCGGACGTCCCGGATGTGGATGTCACCGCCCGCCAGCTTGATTTCCTTGCCCGCGAACTGGTGTCGCGCCCCCAGAATCTCAGTGACGGTCAGATCCGCCACGGCCTGACGGCGATGGTGCAACTGCTGGAGCACTATTTTGCCGAGCAGGGGAGTAGCCAGGCGCGGTATCGGCTGATGCGCCGTCACTCACATGATGAACAGCGCAGCTGGCGCTATCTCGACATCATCAACCGCATGATCGACAAACCCGGCGGACGCAGCCATCGGGTCATTTTACTTGGCCTGTTTTCCACGCTTTTGCAGGCGAAAGGCACCGTCCACCTCGACAAAGATGCGAGGCCGCTGCTGCTGATTGAAGATCCCGAAACCCGCCTGCACCCGATTATGCTGTCGGTGGCCTGGCAATTGCTGAACCTGCTGCCGTTGCAGCGTATCACCACGACCAACTCCGGCGAGCTGCTGTCGCTGACGCCGGTGGAGCATGTCTGTCGGCTGGTGCGCGGCTCCTCACGCATCGCCGCCTGGCGACTGGGGCCAGGTGGCATGAACGCAGAAGACAGCCGCCGCATTGCCTTTCATATCCGCGCCAACCGGCCTTCCTCGCTGTTTGCCCGCTGCTGGCTGCTGGTGGAGGGGGAAACCGAAACCTGGGTGATTAGCGAACTGGCACGCCAGTGTGGTCACCACTTTGACGCCGAAGGCATCAAAGTGATCGAGTTTGCGCAGTCTGGCCTTAAGCCGCTGATTAAATTTGCCCGCCGGATGGGCATCGAGTGGCACGTGCTGGTGGACGGTGACGAGGCGGGGAAAAAATATGCCGCTACCGCCCGCAGTATGCTGGATGGCGATCAGGAGCGCGATCATTTGACGGCGTTACCGGCAATGGACATGGAACATTTTATGTATCGCGAGGGCTTTGCTGACGTTTATCACCGGGTGGCGCAGCTACCGGAAAACGTGCCGATGAATATGCGGCGGGTGATCATTAAAGCCATTCACCGCTCATCGAAACCGGATCTGGCGATAGAAGTGGCGATGGAGGCGGGGCGTCGCGGCGTGGACGCCGTGCCCGGCCTGCTGCGCAAGATGTTTTCCCGCGTGTTGTGGCTGGCACGCGGGCGGGCAGACTAACGCATCACTTGCTGCACCTGCACCAGCAAACTGTCCAGCAGGTCGTAACGGCGGCGATACTCGGCGCGCTTTTTACTGGCGATCTCCGCCATCGGCTTGCGCGGCAGGGTCAGCGGCATCTGATAATCGCCCGCGGAGGTCGGCTCCCCGCCCAGCGACAGCCAGAAGCTGTCGTAATCGGCGTGCAGTTTGTCCTGCTTTTTCTGGCGGTAACGCCAGTTGCGATAAATATGCGTGTTATTACTGACCGCGAGGATCTGCTGCACCGCCAGCTTTTCACACATGGCCATCGCCGCTTCCACCAGCAGACGCTTCGGAAACAGACCGTGACAGGCTTTGGTGGCGAGCTGGATCTGTTGATGATCGACATGCGCCTTTGCCCCCTGTAAGCCGCCAATGTAGAGCGTATGGCGGTCATTGAGGCGGCAGAGGGTAAAGGTCAGCCCCGCCAGCACCGTCTGCTCTGCATTGCAAAATACCAGCGTCGCTTCACCCTCTTTATCCACCATGGCATCCGCGCACAGCCGCAGTTGATAGTGCTGCTCGTCTTTACCGGTGAGGGTGGCCAGCGTTACGCCCTGACGGGAAAGATAGCCGTTAAGCACCGCCGCAGGTAACTGCTGCATCAGGCTCTGATAATGCCAGCTCAGCGCGTCAATCGCCGTCTGGCGTGTGGTCGTCACGGATAACCACGGGCGATGCAGACGACAGGGTAAACCCGGTTGCACGTCCAGCAGCGACAACAGGCGCGGTTGTCTGACCAGGATGGACAGCCACTTTGCAGTTGCAAAGGGGGCCGCCAGCGAGCGAAGCATAAACTTCCGCCGGTAGGCCGGATCCTGCCAGGCCAGACCCGGCGTCAGCCTGCCGGTGGCTAAATGGCGAAAAAGCTGCCAGCCTGTTTTGGGTTGCGGCAATGAGGACGGCGGTGTGGCAACGAACGTGGACATGATAAACCTGCGCGTGATAACCGGGTTTTCATTTCAGCAAGGGCAGTATCAACGCCACCTCAATGGGATCGCGAGATAAAATAAAGGTGGGGTGCCGTTGATTCACCGTTTAGGTAGAATTGGTCTTTACTGAAGTCAGCTCAATTACTGGAATGAATAATGAAGCTCAAGGGAAAACGCAGGAAGATTCTATTGTTGCTGACCGTGCTGGTGCTGGTGGCCGGATTCTGGCTGTGGCGACAGCTTAACGCACCGCTGCCGCAGTACCAGACGCTGATTGTCCGGCCTGCTGATTTACAGCAAAGCGTGCTGGCGACCGGCAAACTGGATGCGCTGCGTAAAGTGGACGTCGGCGCGCAGGTGAGCGGTCAGTTGAAAACCTTGTCGGTGAATATCGGCGACAAGGTGAAGAAAGATCAGTTATTGGGCGTTATCGATCCTGAACAGGCGCAGAACCAGATCAAAGAGGTAGAAGCGACGCTGATGGAGCTGCGCGCGCAGCGCCGTCAGGCCGATGCCGAAAGACGGCTGGCGCAGGTGACGCTGACCCGGCAGCAGCAGCTGGCGAAAACCCAGGCGGTATCACGTCAGGATCTGGATAAAGCCATCACGGAACTGGCGGTAAAAGAGGCGCAGATCGGCACCATCGACGCGCAAATCAAGCGCAACCAGGCGACACTCGATACCGCTAAAACCAACCTTGATTACACGCGCATTGTCGCGCCAATGGCCGGTGAAGTGACGCAAATCACCACTCTGCAGGGCCAGACGGTGATCGCCGCGCAACAGGCGCCGAACATTCTGACGCTGGCGGATATGAGCACGATGCTGGTGAAAGCGCAGGTTTCAGAAGCCGACGTGATCCATCTGAAGCCGGGGCAAAAGGCCTGGTTTACCGTATTGGGCGATCCGCTGACCCGCTACGAAGGTGTGCTGAAAGATATTCTGCCAACGCCAGAAAAGGTGAACGATGCGATTTTCTATCATGCCCGTTTTGAAGTCCCGAATCCGAAAGGCGTGCTGCGTCTGGAGATGACCGCGCAGGTGCATATTCAGCTCTCCGGCGTGAAAAACGTGCTCACTGTGCCGCTGTCGGCGCTGGGCGATCCCATTGGCGATAACCGTTACAAGGTCACATTGTTACGTAATGGCGAAACCCGCGAGCGTGAAGTGACTATCGGTGCGCGTAATGACACCGATGTGGAAGTGACCAAAGGCCTGGAAGCGGGCGATGAAGTGGTGACGGGCACCACCACGCCCGGAGTGACGCCATGACGGCGTTGCTCGAACTGCGTGATATTCGCCGCAGCTATCCCTCCGGTGAAGGCCAGGTGGAGGTGCTAAAGGGCATCACGCTCAGCATTGAAGCGGGTGAAATGGTGGCGATTGTCGGCGCGTCCGGCTCCGGCAAATCGACGCTGATGAATATTCTGGGTTGTCTGGACAAGCCCTCCAGCGGCACTTATCGCGTGGCGGGCAGCGATGTCGCCTTGCTGGATAAAGACGCGCTGGCCCGGCTACGCCGCGAGCATTTTGGATTTATCTTTCAGCGCTACCATTTGCTGTCGCACCTGACGGCGGCGCAGAACGTTGAAGTGCCTGCGGTCTACGCGGGCACCGAGCGTAAAGCGCGCTTACAGCGGGCGCATGAGTTACTGCAACGGTTAGGCCTGGGCGAGCGTGAAAGTTATCAGCCTTCCCAGCTCTCCGGCGGCCAGCAGCAGCGCGTCAGTATTGCCCGGGCGCTGATGAACGGCGGCCAGGTGATCCTCGCCGATGAACCCACCGGCGCGCTGGACACCCGTTCGGGTGAAGAGGTGATGGCGATCCTCCACCAGTTGCGTGATAACGGCCACACGGTGATCATCGTCACCCACGATCCGCTGGTGGCAGCCCAGGCCGAGCGCATTATTGAGATCCGCGACGGGGAGATCATCAGCAATCCGCCCCCGCGCCCCCGTCCGGCAGCAAACGCCGAGCTGCACCTGCACACCCCGCCTGAAAGCGGCTGGCGGCAGTTCAGCAGCGGCTTTCGCGAAGCGTTGACCATGGCGTGGCGCGCGATGGCCGCCAACAAAATGCGTACTCTGCTGACGATGCTGGGGATTATCATCGGTATCGCCTCGGTGGTGTCGATTGTGGTGGTGGGCGATGCGGCCAAACAGCTGGTGCTGGCGGATATTCGCGCCATCGGCACCAATACCATTGATGTCTATCCCGGTAAGGATTTTGGCGATGACGATCCTCAGTATCAGCAGTCGCTGAAATATGACGATCTGACCGCTATCCAGAAACAGCCGTGGGTCAGCTCCGCGACGCCTGCGGTGTCACAAAGCCTGCGTTTACGCTACGGCGGCATTGATGTCGCCTCCAGCGCAAACGGCGTCAGCGGGCAATATTTTAATGTCTACGGCATGACCTTCAGCGAAGGCGCGACCTTCAACGACGAACAGCTGAAAGGGCGCGCACAGGTGGTGGTGCTGGATGCCAATACCCGGCGGCAACTTTTTCCCAATAAAGCGAAAGTGGTGGGCGAGGTGATCCTCGTCGGCAATATGCCTGCGACGGTGATTGGTGTGGCGGAAGAGAAGCAGTCAATGTTTGGCAGCAGCAAAATTCTGCGCGTCTGGTTGCCCTATACCACGATGTCAGGGCGCATCATGGGCCAGTCGTGGCTGAACTCGATCACCGTGCGGGTGAAAGAGGGTTACAGCAGCGAACAGGCGGATCAGCAACTGACGCGGCTGCTCACGTTGCGCCACGGTAAAAAAGATTTCTTCACCTGGAATATGGACGGCATCTTGAAAACGGCCGAAAAGACCACACGTACTCTACAGCTGTTTCTGACGCTGGTGGCGGTGATCTCGCTGTTGGTTGGCGGTATTGGCGTGATGAATATCATGCTGGTGTCGGTGACGGAGCGGACCCGTGAAATCGGCATCAGGATGGCGGTCGGGGCGCGAGCCAGTGACGTGCTGTCACAGTTTTTGATTGAGGCGGTGCTGGTGTGTCTGGTGGGCGGGGCGCTCGGCGTGAGTTTATCCATGCTGATTGCCTTTACGCTGCAAATATTCCTCCCCGGCTGGGAGATCGGTTTTTCACCGGTGGCGCTGTTGACGGCGTTTATTTGTTCAACCTTTACCGGTGTGCTTTTTGGCTGGTTGCCCGCGCGTAATGCGGCGCGGCTGGATCCGGTGGATGCGCTGGCGCGCGAGTAAATAAAAATGCCAGCCCGTGGGGCTGGCATTTTACTGACAGGCTGTACACAATGAAACGGAGCAGGACTACGCAACGGCTTCGGCGATTGCAACGGCTTCGGTTTCAAAGGGGACAATTAGGCTGGCATGATTGCCTTTCGGTCCCTGATGTACATCAAACCGGACGAGCTGTCCGGCTTTGAGCGTTCTGTATCCATCCATCTGGATGGTGGAATAATGAGCGAAAATGTCTTCGCCGCCGCCTTCAGGGCAAATAAAGCCGAACCCTTTGGCGTTGTTGAACCACTTAACAGTACCCGTTTCCATGCTTCGACATCCTTCGTAAATCTTATTTAAGTAAGATGGAATGAACCGGTGGCAGAGAGGGCAGTTGTTCAAAACGTCGCCAACTCCCGACCTGTACAATTTAGATATTTCGGCCTTTGGGTCAAGCGTTAGGGTGTGCAGGGCAGCATGATTCAGTCAAAAATTTGAAGCAGTTAACGCAATTGCCGTAGTTTGTGACAGCCATCGCGGATGGCAATGATAGATGATAGTTATCTCACTTATGATGTAGATTCAAAATGCATCTAGACTCAAGTTAATAACAGAGCGGGCTTTGTTAGAAACTTCAACCCAAGATGAATACGAGCGATGGGCAAGACCAATACCTGGCTGGATTTTGACCAGCTGGCGGCAGATAAACAGCGCGAAGCGCTAAAACCGCCATCCATGTATAAAGTAATGTTAATGAACGATGATTACACGCCGATGGAATTTGTTATTGACGTGCTACAAAAGTTCTTTTCTTATGATGTAGAACGCGCAACACAATTGATGCTCACCGTTCACTATCACGGGAAAGCCATCTGTGGCGTTTTTACCGCAGAAGTTGCGGAGACAAAGGTGGCGATGGTGAATGAGTACGCCCGGGAGAACGAACATCCGTTGTTGTGTACGCTAGAAAAAGCCTGATTAAGGCAAACTATTGAGGGGGTGCCCAATGCTCAACCAGGAACTGGAACTCAGTTTAAATATGGCTTTCGCCAGAGCGCGTGAGCACCGACATGAGTTTATGACCGTAGAGCACTTGTTACTGGCGTTGCTCAGTAACCCATCAGCTCGCGAAGCACTTGAAGCGTGCTCCGTGGACCTGGTCGCACTGCGTCAGGAACTTGAAGCCTTCATCGAACAAACCACACCCGTGCTGCCGCTCAGCGAAGAGGAGCGTGATACCCAACCGACGCTCAGTTTCCAGCGTGTGTTGCAGCGCGCGGTCTTTCACGTTCAGTCATCCGGTCGCAATGAAGTTACCGGTGCGAACGTGCTTGTCGCTATTTTCAGCGAACAAGAGTCGCAGGCAGCCTATCTGCTGCGCAAACATGAAGTCAGCCGTCTTGATATTGTGAATTTCATTTCACATGGTACGCGTAAAGATGAGCCAGGCCAGTCGTCCGAACCCGGCAACCAACCTAATACTGAAGAGCAGGCAGGGGGGGAGGAACGTATGGAAAACTTCACCACCAATCTTAATCAGCTTGCTCGTGTTGGCGGAATTGACCCGCTGATCGGCCGCGATAAAGAGCTGGAGCGCACCATTCAGGTTCTGTGCCGTCGTCGCAAAAATAACCCACTGCTGGTGGGTGAGTCCGGTGTGGGGAAAACCGCCATTGCGGAAGGCCTCGCCTGGCGGATCGTGCAGGGCGACGTGCCGGAAATTATGGCCGACTGTACCGTCTACTCGCTGGATATTGGTTCGCTGCTGGCCGGCACCAAATACCGTGGCGACTTCGAGAAACGCTTTAAGGCGCTGTTAAAACAGCTGGAGCAGGATACCAACAGCATTCTGTTCATCGACGAAATCCACACCATTATCGGTGCGGGTGCCGCGTCGGGTGGCCAGGTGGATGCCGCAAACCTGATCAAACCACTGCTCTCCAGCGGGAAAATCCGCGTGATGGGCTCTACTACGTATCAGGAATTTAGCAATATCTTCGAGAAAGACCGTGCGCTGGCGCGTCGCTTCCAGAAAATCGACGTTACCGAGCCGTCTGTTGAAGAAACCGTGCAGATCCTGAACGGGCTGAAACCGAAGTATGAAGCGCACCACGACGTGCGTTATACCGCGAAAGCGGTGCGTGCGGCGGTGGAACTGGCTGTGAAATACATCAATGACCGTCACCTGCCGGATAAAGCGATTGACGTGATTGACGAAGCGGGCGCGCGTGCGCGTCTGATGCCGGTCAGCAAACGTAAGAAAACCGTTAACGTGGCGGATATTGAATCGGTTGTTGCCCGTATCGCACGTATTCCTGAGAAGAGCGTCTCGCAAAGCGATCGCGATACGCTGAAAAACCTCGGCGACCGCCTGAAAATGCTGGTCTTTGGGCAGGATAAAGCGATTGAAGCCTTAACCGAAGCGATCAAGATGAGCCGTGCCGGTCTGGGACAAGATCATAAACCTGTTGGTTCTTTCCTGTTCGCCGGGCCAACCGGGGTCGGGAAAACCGAGGTGACCGTGCAGCTGTCGAAAGCACTGGGCATCGAGCTGCTGCGTTTTGATATGTCCGAGTATATGGAACGTCACACCGTCAGTCGTTTGATCGGTGCGCCTCCGGGATATGTCGGCTTCGATCAGGGCGGGTTGTTAACCGACGCGGTGATCAAGCATCCGCATGCGGTACTGTTACTGGATGAAATCGAGAAGGCGCACCCGGATGTCTTTAACCTGCTGCTGCAGGTAATGGACAACGGTACGCTGACCGATAACAACGGGCGTAAAGCCGATTTCCGTAACGTGGTGATGGTGATGACTACCAACGCCGGGGTACGTGAAACCGAACGCAAATCCATTGGTCTTATCCATCAGGATAACAGCACCGATGCGATGGGCGAGATCAAGAAGATCTTTACCCCGGAATTCCGTAACCGTCTCGACAATATTATCTGGTTCGATCACCTCTCTACCGAGGTTATCCATCAGGTGGTCGACAAATTTATCGTCGAACTTCAGGTGCAGCTGGATCAGAAAGGCGTGTCGCTGGAAGTCAGTCAGGAAGCGCGTGACTGGCTGGCCGAGAAAGGCTATGACCGTGCCATGGGTGCGCGTCCGATGGGGCGTATTATCCAGGATAACCTGAAAAAACCGCTCGCCAACGAACTGCTGTTTGGTTCTCTGGTGGACGGTGGTCAGGTCACCGTGGCGCTGGATAAAGAGAAAAATGAACTGACTTACGGCTTCCAGAGTGCGCAAAAGCACAAAGCCGAAGCCGCGCACTAATCGCGTTTAAATAAAACAAAACCGGGTGAAAACCCGGTTTTTTTATGCCTGCTCTTTTTCGCGGCAAATAAAAAAGGCCGGGATTGCCCGACCTTTAATCTGTTATACGCCAGTGAAGGCGTAGCAGCGATTGCTATTAGCGACTACGGAAGACAATGCGGCCTTTGCTCAGGTCGTACGGGGTCAACTCAACAGTCACTTTGTCGCCCGTCAGAATGCGGATATAGTTTTTACGCATTTTACCGGAGATATGCGCAGTTACCACGTGACCGTTTTCCAGCTCAACGCGGAACATGGTATTAGGTAACGTATCAAGTACGGTACCCTGCATTTCAATATTGTCTTCTTTGGCCATCTAGTCCTCGGGGGTATCACTACCAAAATTTTTTGAACCGGCAAGATAATGCCGAAATTCATCTGTTAAGTAAAGATTTGCGCGGATAATTACGCAGCAAAGTAACCTTGGCGTATTGCCCACATCATAAACCGGCGCATAAAGCGCGAACGTAAAGGGGAGCGACAAGATAAACGAGGGCGTTACCTGATTCGAGCTAGTCCCAAACGGTGGCGGGGCAACAGGCAGAAGCTACTCTGCGCGTCCATTATAACACTCTGATAGGAAATGTGCCGAAAACATTCACCGTGCGGGCATAAATAACGTCCGTGGCACCCAAAAATGCGACGGCAGCTTTTGCAGACGCATTGCATTCAGGTGTTGCAAATATTCCCGACGGGGAATTTCCACTGCGCCCAGTGAGGCGGTATGGTCATTTAATACCTGGCAGTCGATAAGCTTGCCACCCTGACGTTGAAAATCGGCGCTCAGCACCAGAAGTGCTGTTTTCGAGGCATTAACCCGACGGCTGAACATTGACTCGCCGCAAAACAACGTGCCCTGCGATACGCCATACATACCGCCGACCAGCTCATCACCTTCCCAGACTTCAACGGAGTGGGCATAACCCAGTTCATGCAGACGATGATAGGCCAGCACCACGTCCGGCGTGATCCAGGTGCCTTCATCCCGATCCTGGGCGCAGCCTTCGATCACCCGGCCAAAATCGTGGTTGAGCGTCACGCGATAAGGGGAGCGTTTATGGAAGCGGGCCATGCTGCGGCTCAGGTGAAACTGTTCTGGCCTCAGGACGGCGCGGGGATCCGGTGACCACCACAAAATAGGATCGCCCGGTGAAAACCAGGGAAAAATACCGCGCTGATAGGCCATCAGCAGGCGGGCCGGGCTGAGATCGCCACCCAGCGCCAACAGCCCATTAGGTTCACGCAACGCCCCTTCGGGCGAAGGAAAAGCAACAGAATGACGAGATAACTGAACCAGGCGCATGACAACAACGCTCCACAACGCAACAAGGAATGATTCAAATTTACAGTCGTTGCTTAAACCGGTAGTACCGACCCTGTTTTGCCATTAACGCTGCGTGATTACCTTGCTCAATTATTTCACCGTTGTCCATCACTATTATTTGATCGCATTGTGACAGGCCGCGCAGGCGATGGGTGACCATCAGCACGGTTTTATCTTTGGTCACATCGATAAGTAAATCAAGTATTTGACTTTCAGTCGTGGCGTCCAGCCCTTCGGTTGGTTCGTCCAGTAAAAACAGCGGCGCGTCATGCAGCAAGGCACGGGCGATCGCCAGACGGCGCAGTTCGCCGCCGGAGAGCTGCCTGCCGCCTTCCCCCAGCCAGCTGTTCAGCCCGTCATCTGCCAGCAGTTTTTCGAGGCCGACCTGAGACAGCACCGTCGCCAGCGCCTCGTCGGTTGCCGCGGGGGAGGCTAACAGCAGGTTATCGCGCAGCGTGGCGCTGAACAGATGAACGCGTTGCGGCACCACGCTGATGGCGGCCCGCAGTGCGGCTTCACTGAAGCTTGCCAGCGGCTGCCCGTTCAGCAGGATCTCGCCCTGTTGGGGATCCCAGGCCCGCGTCAGCACTTGCAGCAACGTCGATTTCCCGCAGCCGGTTCGACCGAGAATGGCTACGCGCTGCCCGGCTGTCACGTTCAGCGATACCGCATTGAGCGCGGGCTGAACCTGTTGCGGGTACGTAAAGGACACCGCACTCAGGCGCAGATCTCCCTGGGCCGGCACCGCCGACTCTCCCGCAGGGAAGGTCACTTCCGGCGGGCAGTCAGTGATCTCGGTGATGCGGCACGCAGAAGCGATCACCTGGCCGAGATGCTGAAACGCGCCCGTCACCGGGGCCAGCGCTTCAAAGGCTGCCAGCGCACAGAAGACGAACAGCGCGATCAGCGCGCCGGGCTGCGTGTTGCCACCCACGCCACCAGCCGCAAGCCAGAGCATGGCGATCACCGCAAAACCACTGATCAACAGCATCACTGCCTGAGAGAGGGCGGTGAGTTCAGACTGGCGACGCTGGGCGTCATGCCAGCTTAATTCGGTATTTTCCATCTGCTCACGGTAGCGCTGACTGGCACCAAAAATGGTCAGCTCAGCCTGACCCTGTAGCCAGGCAGTCAGATGCTGACGATACTGCCCGCGCAGGCTGGTCAGTTTTTCCCCGGTCGGTTTTCCGAGGCGATAAAACAACGGCGGTAAAAGGCACAGAGTCAGCAGCATAATGCCGCCGAGGGTCAGTGCCAGCGTCACATCCAGTACGCCAAGCCCCAGCGTCACCACGATGATCACCACCAGCGCGCCCACCAGCGGCGAGATCACGCGCAGATAAAGGTGATCCAGGGTATCCACATCCGCCACTACGCGGTTTAGCAGATCGCCCTGACGGAAACGCGCCAATCCCGCGGGTGATAACGGCAGCAGTTTACTGAAGGTTGCCACGCGCAGATGGGACAGCACCCGGAAGGTGGCGTCGTGGCTGACCAGTCGTTCAAAATAGCGGCCCGCGGTACGGGTGATGGCCGCGCCACGCACCCCAGCGGCTGGCAGCATATAGTTGAAACTGTATAATCCCGCGACGCCCACTACCGCTGAGGCCGACAGGAACCAGCCGGAGAGGGTCAGCAGACCAATGCTGGCGAGCAGGGTCACAATGGCGAGCACCACGCCCAGCGTCAGCAGCCATTTATGGCGCTTATACAATGCAAGATAGGGAAGTAGCGCGCGCATTTAAATTTCCTCCTGGCGATGAGCGAGCAGGGCGGCAAAAGGCCCGCCTGCGGCGGCGAGAGTGGCGTAGTCGCCTTGCTCTACCAGCCTGCCATTCTCCATCACCCAGATGCTGTCCCAGTCGGTCAGCCCTTCCAGCTGATGTGTCACCATTAATGTGGTCTGGCGTAACGAGGCCGCAGTTAACGCCTGCATCACCCGCTGTTCACTGTGCGCATCCAGACTGGCAGACGGCTCATCCAGCAGCATCAACTGGCTGGTGTTGAGCAACGCACGGGCGACGGCGACACGCTGTGCCTGGCCGACGGATAACCGTGCTGCCTGATCGCCCACCGGGGTATCGATGCCCTGCGGCAACTGCGGCAGAAATTCGCTCACCCAGGCTGCGTCCAGTACGGCATTCAGTTCGTCTTCGCTGGCATCCGGACGGGCCAGTAGCACGTTATCGCGCAGTGTGTTCGCCGGAAGCTGTGGGTTTTGTCCGACCCAGCTCAGCTGCTTACGCCAGGCCAATGGCTCGAGTTCTCGCAGTTCAACACCGTTAATTTGCAGCGATCCCTCGTAGCTAAGAAAACCCGATAATGCATTTATCAGCGAACTTTTCCCGGAACCGCTTTGCCCGACCAGCACCACGCGCTGCCCGGCAGAAAGCGTGAAATCAAGCGGTCCGGCAAGGATTGCGCCTTCCGGCGATTTAATCACCGCACCGCGGGCCACCACGCTCACCGGCTCATCGGTACTCAGCGTACGTTCGCCGCGCTCCGGCCATGCCAGCGGCGTTTCGAGAAAGGTTTTCAGGCTGTCAGCAGCACCCACCGCCTGGGCTTTCGCATGGTAAAAGGTACCCAGATCGCGCAGCGGCTGGAAAAACTCCGGTGCGAGGATCAGCGTCAGGAAACCGGCGAACAGCGTGACACCCGCGCCGTAGTGACCGAAATTCAGTTCACCCAGATATGAGAAACCGAAATAAACGGCGACCAGCGCAATGGAAAGGGAGGTAAAGAATTCCAGCACGCCAGAGGATAAAAAGGCCATGCGCAGCACTTCCATCGTGCGGCTGCGAAAATCCTGCGACGCCTGCCGGATGTTATCGGTTTCCGCCTCACCGCGACCAAAAATACGCAGCGTTTCCATCCCGCGCAGGCGATCAAGGAAATGCCCGCTTAATCTTGCCAGCGCTTTAAAGTTACGACGGTTCGCATCGGCTGCGCCCATACCAACCATCGCCATGAACATGGGAATTAACGGCGCGGTACCCAGCAGGATCAGCGCAGCGGCCCAGTTGATCGGGAAAATAGTCAAAACAATCAGCAACGGTACGCTGGCGGCGAGCGCCATCTGCGGCAAATAGCGCGCATAGTAGTCATGCATATCGTCAATTTGCTCAAGAATGAGCGTCGCCCAACTGCCTGCCGGTTTTCCCTGGATCCAGGCTGGACCGGCCTGTTGCAGACGGTCCAGCACCAGGCGGCGGATTTCATAGCGAATGTGCAGTCCGGCGTGGAAGCCGACGCGCTCGCGCAGCCATACCACCCAGGCGCGGAGAATAAACACCAGCACCAGCAGTACAAAGGGCAGTAACAGTGCCTCGCGGGGGATATTTTCCATAATCATATGGTTAAGGATGCTGGCCAGCAGCCAGGCCTGAGCCACGATGAGCACACCGCTGACCAGTCCCAGAATACGGGAGGTCATCAGCCAGCGACGGGAAATAACGCTTTGCTGTTTGAGCCAGCGAGTTAATTCTTGTTGACGGGTTTTATTCATTGCGCGCTTAGCAGGTAAAGTAACCGTAAATTTATGCACGGCAATGTTACAACGAGGAAACAATAAAGGCGACTGATAGTCGCCTTCTTTACTTTGTCATTAAGTGCCTTACTCGCTGAAATTATTTACAGTTTTCAGCCAGACCGTCGAGATAACGCTCTGCATCCAGCGCGGCCATACAGCCGGTTCCGGCAGAGGTGATCGCCTGACGATAGATATGGTCCATCACATCACCCGCGGCAAAGACGCCCGGAATGCTGGTCTGGGTCGCGTTGCCATGAATACCTGACTGCACTTTGATGTAGCCATTTTCCAGCTCCAGTTGCCCGTCAAAAATGGCGGTGTTCGGGCTGTGACCGATGGCGACGAACAAACCTGCAACCTCAAGCGTTTCGACGTTATCGCTGTTTTGCGTGTCGCGCAGACGCAGACCGCTGACGCCCATCTGGTCGCCGGTCACTTCTTCCAGCGTACGGTGGGTGTGCAGCACGATATTGCCGCTTGCCACTTTATCCATCAGACGTTTGATGAGAATTTTTTCCGCACGGAAGGTATCGCGACGGTGGATCAGATGCACTTCCGAGGCGATGTTCGCCAGATACAGCGCTTCTTCAACGGCCGTGTTTCCGCCGCCAATCACCGCCACTTTCTGGTTGCGGTAGAAGAAACCGTCGCAGGTGGCGCAGGCAGAGACGCCGCGACCTTTAAACGCTTCTTCTGACGGCAGGCCGAGATAGCGTGCAGAGGCACCGGTAGCTATGATCAGCGCGTCACAGGTATATTCGCCGCTGTCGCCCGTCAGACGGAACGGACGGTTTTGCAGATCCACTTTATTAATGTGATCGAACAGGATTTCCGTTTCGAATTTTGCCGCATGTTCATGCATGCGCTCCATCAGCAGCGGTCCGGTCAAATCATGCGGATCGCCAGGCCAGTTTTCCACTTCAGTGGTGGTCGTGAGCTGGCCGCCTTTTTCCATACCGGTGATCAGTACCGGGTGCAGGTTGGCGCGTGCAGCGTAGACCGCAGCGGTATAACCCGCGGGGCCAGAACCAAGGATAAGCAGCTTACTGTGTTTAGCCGTGCCCATGAGATCCTCATTATAGTTAGCGGACAATGCGCAGGATTGTAGGGAATTTACGGACGTAAAAAAAGGGTGCAACGACTATGTTAACGATTTGTGTCGCCGATGAAGCGCCCGCAACAGGGTGATTCATAATAAAATCTACTGAAATTCGGCCGGTTATAAGGCGATAAAATGAGGTTTGCCAGGAGGTGTTGATGAATATCTGGCATGTTGTACTAAAAAAAGATGTTTTGCTTTGACAATCCCCTGCGCATTTGCGAAAACATTCGAGGAAGAAAAAAAGCAGTGTTTCGCGCATGATGCAAGTTCATGCATGCAAATGCCATTTTACCGGGTTATTGAAATCGACGCACGGCGTGGACAGACGCCATGCGTGATATTAATAACTGCCGCTGGCAACGGTCTTCTCAATACAGAACCCGGGTATATGTAGCGCAACTAACAATAACCAGCGATGCATAAACCGACGGGCAAAGACTCTCAACAGTGAAGTGCACAGGGTCAAGGCAGGAGTAGGGAAGGAATACAGAGAGACAATAATAATGGTAGATAGCAAGAAGCGCCCTGGGAAAGATCTCGACCGTATCGATCGTAACATTCTTAACGAGCTGCAAAAGGATGGGCGTATTTCTAACGTCGAGCTTTCAAAGCGAGTAGGACTTTCTCCAACGCCGTGCCTTGAGCGCGTGCGCCGGCTTGAAAGACAGGGTTTTATTCAGGGCTACACAGCACTGTTAAACCCGCACTATCTGGATGCATCACTTCTGGTTTTTGTTGAGATTACTCTGAATCGTGGCGCGCCGGATGTGTTCGAACAGTTCAACTCCGCTGTACAAAAACTTGAAGAAATTCAAGAGTGTCATCTAGTGTCCGGTGATTTCGACTATCTGTTGAAAACACGCGTGCCGGATATGTCGGCCTATCGCAAACTGTTAGGGGAAACCCTGCTGCGTCTGCCAGGCGTGAATGACACCCGTACCTATGTTGTTATGGAAGAAGTCAAACAGAGCAATCGTCTGGTTATTAAGACGCGCTAACACGGAACAGGTGCAATATCGGCGTAGTTTGATTACACTCCTGTTAATCCATACAGCAACAGTGCCGGGGCAACCTGGCGCTGTTCTCCGTTTTAGCATCAAGGACCTGGAGAGCCTTACTTGAGCCAGGAATATACTGAAGACAAAGAAGTCACACTGACCAGATTAAGCAGCGGGCGTCGGCTACTCGAAGCACTGCTGATTCTGGTTGCCCTGTTTGCCGTCTGGTTGATGGCGGCACTACTCAGCTTTAATCCTTCCGACCCCAGCTGGTCACAGACCGCATGGCATGAACCTATCCATAATCTGGGTGGGGTGCCTGGCGCATGGCTGGCCGATACGCTGTTCTTTATCTTCGGCGTGATGGCCTACACCATTCCGGTGATCATCATCGGGGCGTGCTGGTTTACGTATCGTCACCGGGCAACAGAAGACTACATCGATTATTTCGCGGTTTCCCTGCGTCTGATTGGCGTGCTGGCGCTGGTGCTTACCTCCTGTGGTCTGGCCGCAATCAATGCTGATGACATCTGGTATTTTGCCTCCGGTGGCGTGATTGGCAGCTTGCTCAGCACGGCGATGATGCCGTTACTGCACAGCAGCGGCGGAACCATTGCGCTGCTCTTCATTTGGGGCGCCGGACTGACGCTGTTTACCGGCTGGTCATGGGTGAGCATTGCGGAAAAAATCGGCAGCGTCATCCTGAATATCCTGACGTTCGCCAGCAACCGTACCCGCCGTGATGACACCTGGGTTGACGAAGAAGAGTACGACGAAGACGACTACGACGATGATATTGCCCCAGTGCAACGTGAATCCCGCCGGGCGCGTATCATGCGCGGTGCCCTTGCGCGTCGTAAACGTGTAGCCGAAAAATTTGCTAATCCATTAGGGCGTAAAACCGATGAGGCGCTGTTCTCTGGTCGCCGGATGGACGATGAAGACGATATTCAGTACAGCGCGCGTGGCGTCGCCGCCGATGCCGATGACGTGCTGTTCTCCAGTAACAAAGCCACCGGTGCGCCGCAGTGGGATGAATACGATCCGCTACTGAGCGGTCACAGCATCAGCGAGCCGCTTGCCGCTGCTGCCGTCGCCACCACCGCTACTCAGGCCTGGACTGCGCCCGTTGAACCTGTGATGCAGGCACCGTCTCAGCCAGTGGCTGAACCGCCGTATGTTACCGCTCCAGAGCCTGTTGCCGCACACTATGCTGCGCCGGACGAGCCGTCGTATTATCAGCCTCCTCAGCCGCCGGTTAACGACTATGATCATTACGCAACCCAGGCGCCAGTCTATCCTGAACCAGAAACGTATGCGGCAGTAACACCGCAGCCGGCGCCACAGGTTCAACCCCAGTGGCAGCAACCGGAGCCGCCACAGCAACAGCCATGGCAGCAACCGGAGCCTCAGGCCGTTGCCCCGGAACCAATACCGGAACCGGAAGAAGTGAAACCTGCGCGTCCACCGCTTTACTACTTCGAAGAAGTAGAAGAGAAGCGCGCCCGTGAACGCGAGCAGCTTGCCGCCTGGTATCAGCCGATTCCGGAACCTGCACAGCCTGCGCCTAAGCCAGCGCCGTCACCTGCACCTGCAATGCCTGCAGTCGATCCTGCACCGGCAATTACGCCTGCAGCGGCGGGTGTTAATGAGGCAACAACCGCCGCTGCTGCTGCCGCGCCGGTCTTCAGCCTTGCCGGAAGCGGCGCGCCACGCCCGCAAGTTAAAGAGGGCATTGGTCCGCACCTGCCGCGTCCTAACCGCGTGCGTGTACCGACGCGCCGTGAACTGGCGTCTTACGGGATCAAACTGCCTTCCCAGCGGATGGCGGAAGAACGCGCCCGTGAAACGGATTACGATCATGAGGACGAGGCCGATGCGATGCAGCAGGATGAACTGGCCCGCCAGTTTGCGTCCACGCAGCAGAGCCGCTATGGCGACGACTATCAGCACGATCAGGATAGTCATGATGTCAATGACGACGAGGTAGCAGAAGCGGAACTGGCACGTCAGTTTGCCGCCACCCAGCAACAGCGCTATGCGGGCGAGCAGCCTGCCGGGGCAACGCCTTTCTCACCAGCAGATTTCGACTTCTCCCCAATGAAAGCGCTGGTTGATGACGGCCCGAGTGAGCCATTGTTCACGCCTGGGGTGATGCCAGAATCGCAGCCAGCTGCGCCTGCGCCACAACCGTATCAGCAGCCTGTTAACCCTGCACCACAGCAATACCAACAGCCTGCCGCGCCCCAGTACCAGCAGCCCGTCGCCCCTGCGCCGCAACCTTATCAGCAGCCTGCCGCACCGCAGTACCAGCAGCCTGTGGCGACGCCGCAGTATCAGCAACCGCGGCAGCCTGCCCCGCAGGACAGCCTGATCCATCCGTTGCTGATGCGTAACGGTGACAGCCGTCCGGTGGTAAAACCGACCACCCGCTTGCCGTCGCTGGATCTGCTGACGCCGCCGCCAACCGAGACGGAGCCGGTAGATACTTTTGCGCTGGAGCAAATGGCTCGTCTCGTGGAAGCGCGTCTGAATGATTTCCGTATCAAAGCCGATGTGGTGAACTACTCACCAGGCCCGGTAATCACGCGTTTTGAATTGAATCTTGCGCCTGGGGTAAAAGCCGCGCGTATTTCCAATCTGTCCCGCGATCTGGCGCGCTCCCTGTCTACCGTGGCAGTGCGTGTGGTGGAAGTGATCCCTGGCAAACCGTATGTCGGTCTGGAACTGCCGAACAAAAAACGTCAGACCGTTTACCTGCGTGAAGTGCTGGACTGCGATAAATTCCGCGACAACGCCTCGCCGCTGACGGTGGTGCTGGGTAAAGATATTTCTGGCGAGCCAGTGATTGCCGATCTGGCGAAAATGCCGCACCTGCTGGTGGCCGGTACTACCGGTTCCGGTAAGTCGGTCGGTGTTAACGCCATGATCCTCAGCATGCTCTACAAAGCGCAGCCGGAAGACGTCAAATTCATCATGATCGATCCGAAGATGCTGGAACTGTCGGTTTATGAAGGTATCCCGCATCTGCTGACCGAAGTAGTAACGGACATGAAGGACGCCGCCAACGCGTTGCGCTGGAGCGTTAATGAGATGGAAAAACGTTACAAGCTGATGTCGGCGCTCGGCGTGCGTAACCTTGCCGGTTATAACGAGAAGATCGCCGAGGCCGCGCGTATGGGCCGTCCGATCCCGGACCCGTACTGGAAGCCTGGTGACAGCATGGACGCCACGCATCCGGTGCTGGAGAAACTGCCGTATATCGTCGTGCTGGTGGATGAATTCGCTGACCTGATGATGACCGTGGGTAAAAAAGTGGAAGAGTTGATTGCCCGTCTGGCGCAAAAAGCACGTGCGGCAGGTATTCACCTTGTACTGGCCACCCAGCGTCCTTCGGTGGACGTGATCACCGGCCTTATCAAAGCCAACATTCCGACGCGTATCGCCTTTACCGTTTCGAGCAAAATTGACTCCCGTACAATTCTGGATCAGTCGGGCGCAGAGTCACTGTTAGGCATGGGAGATATGCTCTATTCCGGGCCTAACTCCTCGTCAGCGCCGGTGCGTGTCCACGGTGCATTTGTACGCGATGAAGAAGTTCATGCGGTTGTGCAGGACTGGAAAGCGCGTGGCCGACCGAAATACATCGAAGGCATTACCTCCGATGCGGAAAGCGAAGGCGGCGCGGGTGGATTTGATGGTGGTGAAGAGCTGGATCCACTGTTCGATCAGGCGGTCAATTTCGTGACTGAAAAACGCAAAGCGTCCATCTCGGGCGTACAGCGTCAGTTCCGTATCGGCTATAACCGCGCGGCACGTATCATTGAGCAAATGGAAGCACAGGGCATCGTCAGCGAGCAGGGCCATAACGGTAACCGTGAAGTGCTGGCACCGCCGCCGTTTGATTAATCCCTTGATTGCAAAGTTGGGTAAACGAACGAAAAATCAGTATTTTCCTCTGTCACTGCCGTTCCGTCAGGCCTACAGTGAGTGACAGAAGAGTCTCCCGGATGGGGAGTGACGTACTTAAGGAATAACAATGAAAAAAATTGCCATCACCTGTGCATTACTGACTTCTTTCGCCGCCAGCAGCGTCTGGGCTGACGCCGCGAGCGATCTGAAAAGCCGTCTCGACAAAGTCGGCAGCTTCCACGCCACTTTTACTCAGAAAGTGACCGATGGGAGTGGTGCGGCAGTGCAGGAAGGACAGGGGGATTTATGGGTGAAACGCCCGAACCTGTTCAACTGGCACATGACGCAGCCGGACGAAAGTATTCTGGTGTCCGACGGTAAAACATTGTGGTTCTACAACCCGTTTGTTGAGCAGGCGACAGCCACTAATCTCAGCTCTGCCACCGGCAATACGCCGTTTATGTTGATTGCCCGTAACCAGGCAAGCGACTGGCAGCAGTACAACATTAAACAAAATGGTGACGACTTCGTGCTGGTGCCAAAAGGCAATAACGGCAACCTGAAGCAGTTCACCATTAACGTCAGCCAGAACGGCACCATTAATCAGTTCAGCGCCGTGGAGCAGGACGATCAGCGCAGTAGCTATCAACTGAAATCCCAGCAGAACGGGGCCGTCGATCCGTCGAAATTCACCTTTACCCCGCCGCAGGGCGTGACGGTGGATGACCAACGTAAGTAGAGGCATGAGTGGGAAATCTGACGCTCGATTTTTCCGATAATACGTTTCAACCTCTGGCCGCCCGTATGCGGCCAGAAAATTTAGCGCAGTATATCGGTCAGCAGCATCTTCTTGCTGCTGGTAAACCGCTGCCGCGCGCAATCGAAGCCGGGCATTTGCACTCCATGATCCTGTGGGGGCCACCCGGTACCGGTAAGACGACGCTGGCGGAAGTTATTGGCCGTTATGCCGATGCCGACGTCGAGCGTATTTCTGCCGTCACCTCCGGCGTGAAAGAGATCCGTGAGGCGATCGAGCGTGCGCGACAGAGCCGCAATGCCGGGCGTCGCACAATCCTGTTTGTGGACGAAGTGCACCGTTTTAATAAAAGCCAGCAGGATGCTTTCCTGCCGCATATTGAAGACGGCACTATCACCTTTATCGGTGCCACCACCGAAAATCCTTCGTTCGAACTCAATTCCGCATTGCTTTCCCGTGCGCGTGTTTATCTGCTTAAATCTTTGACCGTTGAAGACATTGAAGAAGTCTTAAACCAGGCGATGACGGATAAGGCACGGGGCTACGGCGGACAGAATATTGTGTTACCGGACGACACCCGCAAAGCCATCGCTGAACTGGTCAACGGCGATGCCCGTCGGGCACTGAACACGCTGGAAATGATGGCCGATATGGCCGAAGTGGACGCCAGCGGCAACCGCGTGTTGAAACCCGCGCTGCTGACGGAAATTGCTGGTGAGCGCAGCGCGCGTTTCGATAATAAAGGCGACCGCTTTTATGATCTGATTTCTGCGCTGCATAAGTCGGTGCGTGGTAGCGCGCCGGATGCGGCGCTTTACTGGTATGCCCGTATTATTACCGCCGGTGGCGATCCGCTCTATGTTGCCCGCCGCTGCCTGGCTATTGCGTCTGAGGATGTCGGTAACGCCGATCCGCGAGCGATGCAGGTCGCGCTCTCTGCATGGGATTGCTTTACCCGCGTCGGCCCTGCCGAGGGGGAACGCGCTATTGCCCAGGCGATCGTGTATCTGGCCTGCGCGCCAAAAAGTAATGCCGTTTATACCGCGTTTAAGGCAGCGATGGCCGATGCGCGTGAACGTCCTGATTACGACGTGCCCGATCACCTGCGTAATGCGCCGACCAAACTGATGAAAGAGTTGGGCTACGGTCAGCAGTATCGTTATGCCCATGACGAAGCCAATGGCTATGCGGCGGGCGAGGTCTATTTCCCCGAAGAAATAACACAAACGCGCTATTATCACCCGACAAACAGAGGTCTTGAAGGCAAGATTGGCGAAAAGCTCGCCTGGCTGGCTGAACAGGATCATAAAAGCCCCACAAAACGCTATCGCTAACTGAGACGTTGCGGTAAGGTTATTCATGATTCTGGTGGCTGCAGGCTGTGGCCACTTCCTCTAATTTTCAATTCGATAAGCACAGGATAAGCATGCTCGATCCCAATCTGCTGCGTACCGAGCCAGACGCAGTCGCAGAAAAACTGGCACGCCGGGGCTTTAAGCTGGATGTTGATAAACTGCGCGCTCTCGAAGAGCGTCGTAAAGTTCTGCAGGTCAATACGGAAAACCTGCAGGCGGAGCGTAACTCGCGATCGAAATCCATTGGCCAGGCGAAAGCGCGCGGGGAAGACATCGAGCCATTACGCCTGGAAGTGAATAAGCTGGGTGAAGAACTGGATGCCGCGAAAGGCGAGCTGGAAACCCTGCTGGCAGAAATCCGTGATATTGCGCTGGCGATCCCGAACATTCCCCACGACGATGCCCCTGATGGCCGCGACGAGAACGATAACGTCGAAGTCAGCCGCTGGGGTACGCCGCGCACCTTCGATTTCGACGTGCGCGATCACGTGACGCTGGGTGAAATGCACAACGGCCTGGATTTTGCCGCTGCGGTTAAACTGACCGGTTCGCGCTTTGTGGTGATGAAAGGTCAGATCGCGCGTATGCACCGTGCTCTTGCCCAGTTCATGCTGGATTTGCATACCGAACAGCACGGCTACAGCGAAAACTACGTGCCGTATCTGGTTAACCACGACACCCTGTACGGTACTGGCCAGTTGCCTAAGTTCGCCGGCGATCTGTTCCATACTCGTCCACTGGACGAAGAAGCAGACAGCAGCAACTATGCACTGATCCCGACCGCAGAAGTGCCGCTGACTAACCTGGTTCGCGATGAGATCATCGACGAAGACGCGCTGCCGATCAAAATGACCGCGCATACGCCGTGCTTCCGCTCTGAAGCCGGATCATATGGTCGCGATACCCGCGGTCTGATCCGTATGCACCAGTTCGATAAAGTTGAAATGGTACAGATCGTTCGTCCGGAAGACTCCATGGACGCGCTGGAAGAGATGACCGGTCACGCGGAAAAAGTGTTGCAGCTGCTCGGCCTGCCGTACCGTAAGATCATACTGTGCACCGGTGATATGGGCTTTGGTGCCTGCAAAACCTACGATCTGGAAGTGTGGATCCCGGCGCAGAACACCTATCGTGAGATCTCCTCGTGCTCAAACGTGGGCGATTTCCAGGCGCGTCGTATGCAGGCACGCTGCCGCAGTAAAACCGACAAGAAAACCCGTCTGGTGCATACGTTAAACGGTTCGGGTCTGGCGGTTGGTCGTACGCTGGTTGCCGTGCTGGAAAACTACCAGCAGGCTGATGGCCGTATCGAAGTACCCGAAGTGCTGCGTCCGTACATGAATGGCCTTGAATACATCGGCTGATGGTGCGTCACTCATCACGTTTTAAAGCGCCTGCGGGCGCTTTTTTATTACCTCATTGATACCGAACAATAACCCTTTTAGTTAAAAGGGTAATACTCACTTTGTATTAGCGCAGCATAAAAAAACTCAAAAAAGGTTAATTCGCTATATGAAATATATAGCGATTGTTTTTTTCGTGAGCAATCAAAGTGAGTCCTTATGAAAATATCTGTTCCCGAGGCATTCCTCAATGCCGGGGTGAGCCGACGCAGCCTGATGAAAACCTCAGCCATCGGCGGCCTTGCCGCTGCCAGCAGCGCCCTGAGCTTACCTTTTTCCCGTATCGCCCGCGCCGCTGAAGCCCTGGCGCCCGGTGCTTCTGCTGAGAAAGTCGTCTGGAGCGCCTGTACCGTCAACTGCGGTAGCCGCTGCCCGTTACGCATGCATGTGGTGGACGGCAAAATCAAATATGTCGAAACCGACAATACCGGCGATGACAACTATGATGGGCTGCATCAGGTGCGTGCCTGTCTGCGCGGCCGGTCAATGCGTCGTCGTGTCTACAATCCCGATCGCCTTAAACAACCGATGAAACGTGTGGGCAAACGCGGGGAAGGGAAGTTCGAACCCATCAGCTGGGACGAAGCCTTTGACACCATCGCTGGCACCCTGCAGCGCCTGATCAAAGATTACGGCAATGAATCCATCTACCTGAACTATGGCACCGGCACGCTTGGCGGCACGATGACCCGTTCATGGCCGCCAGGTAAAACGCTGATCGCCCGCCTGATGAACTGCTGTGGCGGTTATCTGAATCACTATGGCGACTATTCCACGGCGCAAATCGCGGCGGGTCTGAATTACACCTATGGCGGCTGGGCCGACGGTAACAGCCCGTCCGATATTGAAAACAGCCAACTGGTAGTGCTGTTTGGCAATAACCCCGGTGAGACACGCATGAGCGGCGGCGGGGTGACCTACTACGTCGAGCAGGCGCGTGAGAAATCCAATGCGCGCATGATTATCATCGATCCGCGCTATACCGACACCGGAGCGGGTCGTGAAGATGAATGGATCCCCATCCGCCCGGGCACCGATGCGGCACTGGTCTCGGCGCTGGCGTGGGTGATGATCAACGAAAACCTCGTGGATAAGCCTTTCCTCGATAAATACTGCGTGGGTTACGACGAAACCACGCTGCCGGAAGGTGCTCCGGCAAACGGCCATTACAAAGCCTACATCCTGGGTAATGGTAGTGATGGCATTGCCAAAACCCCGGAATGGGCGGCGGCTATCACCGGTATTCCGGCAGCCCGCATCGTGAAGCTGGCGCGCGAAATTGCCATGGCGAAACCGGCATTTATCTCGCAGGGCTGGGGGCCGCAGCGCCATTCAAACGGCGAACTGGTGTCCCGCGCCATTGCCATGCTGCCGCTATTGACCGGTAACGTGGGGATCAACGGCGGCAACAGCGGCGCGCGCGAAGGCGCTTACTCAATGCCGTTTGAACGCATGCCGACCCTGGAAAATCCGGTACAGACCAGCATTTCCATGTTCATGTGGACGGATGCCATTGAACGCGGCCCGGAAATGACCGCCACCCGCGACGGCGTGCGTGGTAAGGATAAGCTTGATGTGCCGATCAAAATGATCTGGAACTATGCCGGTAACTGCCTGATCAATCAGCACTCCGAAATTAACCGTACGCATGAAATCCTGCAGGATGATAAAAAATGCGAGCTGATTGTGGTGGTGGACTGTCACATGACCGCATCAGCGAAATATGCCGATATTATCCTGCCAGACTGCACGGCATCAGAGCAGATGGACTTCGCGCTGGACGCCTCCTGCGGCAACATGGACTATGTGATCTTCGCCGATCAGGCCATCTCACCGCTGTTTGAATGCAAAACTATTTATGAGATGACAACGGAACTGGCAAAACGCATGGGCGTTGAGACGCAGTTTACCGAAGGACGCACGCAGGAAGGCTGGTTGCGCCATCTCTATGAGCAGTCTCGTGCGGCGATCCCCGCGTTACCCACCTTTGAGGAATTCCGCGCGCAGGGCATCTTTAAACAGCGCGATCCTGAGGGGCATCACGTGGCCTATCAGGCCTTCCGCAACGATCCGCATGCGAACCCGCTGACGACGCCGTCGGGTAAAATCGAGATTTACTCCACGCAACTGGCTGAGATCGCCGCGAACTGGGAGCTGGCGGAGGGGGATGTGATCCATCCGTTGCCGGTTTACAGCCCGGGCTTCGAACATCACGACGATCCGCTACGCGCAAAATGGCCGTTGCAGCTTACCGGTTTCCACTACAAAGCCCGCACGCACTCCACCTACGGCAACGTTGATGTGCTGAAAGCCGCATGTCGCCAGGAGATGTGGATCAATCCGCTCGATGCGTCACAGCGTGGCATCGCCAGCGGTGACAAAGTGCGTATTTTCAATGGCCGCGGTGAAGTACATATCGAAGCGAAAGTCACGCCACGCATTCTTCCCGGCGTCGTGGCGCTAGGGGAGGGAGCCTGGTATGACCCGGACGCAAAAGGCATCGACAAAGGGGGTTGCATCAACGTGTTGACCACACAGCGCCCGTCACCGCTGGCGAAAGGTAACCCATCGCACAGCAACCTCGTCCAGGTCGAGAAGGTTTAAGGAGTAACCCATGACAACTCAGTACGGCTTTTATATTGATTCCAGCCGCTGCACCGGGTGCAAAACCTGCGAGCTGGCCTGCAAAGATTACAAAGATCTGACCCCGGACGTCAGTTTCCGGCGCATTTATGAATACGCGGGGGGAGACTGGCAGGAGGACAACGGCGTCTGGCAACAGAACGTCTTTGCGTATTACTTGTCGATTGCCTGCAACCACTGCGAAGATCCGGCCTGTACCAAAGTCTGCCCCAGCGGGGCGATGCACAAGCGCGACGACGGCTTTGTGGTGGTCAACGAAGAGGTCTGTATCGGCTGCCGCTACTGCCACATGGCCTGTCCATACGGCGCGCCGCAGTACAACGCCGCCAAAGGCCATATGACCAAGTGTGACGGCTGCCATGCGCGCGTGGCGGAGGGTAAAAAACCGATCTGCGTCGAGTCCTGCCCGCTGCGCGCGCTGGATTTTGCGCCCATCGACGAGCTGCGTAAAAAGTACGGCACGCTGGATGCGGTGGCCCCGCTTCCTGCGGGGCGTTTTACCCGCCCGAATATTGTGATCAAACCCAATGCCAACAGCCGCCCGACCGGGGACAAGACCGGCTTTCTGGCTAACCCGCAGGAGGTGTGAGATGGGTAACGGATGGCATGAATGGCCGTTGATGATTTTTACCGTGTTCGGTCAGTGTGTGGTGGGGGGATTTATCGTACTCGCTATTGCGCTGCTGCGTAGTGAAATGACCTCGACACAACGTCAACGGATCATCACCGCAATGGTCGGTCTGTGGATATTAATGGGACTGGCTTTTGTGGCGTCGACCCTGCATCTCGGATCGCCGCTGCGCGCGTTTAATGCGCTGAATCGCATTGGTCACTCGGCGCTCAGCAATGAAATCGCCAGCGGTGCGCTGTTCTTTGCGGTGGGCGGCGTGGGCTGGCTGCTGGCGATGGTGAAAAAGATGCCGCCTGCACTGTTACGCGTCTGGCTGGTGGTGACGGCGTTGCTGGGGCTGGTATTTGTCTGGATGATGGGCCGGGTGTACGACAGTATCGACACCGTTCCTACCTGGTTTAGTCTGTGGACGCCGCTGGGTTTTTTCCTGACGATGCTGATTGCCGGTCCACTGCTGGGCTACCTGCTGTTGCGCGCGGTCGGTTTTCAGGTCTGCGCAATGCGTGGTTTACCGATGGTGACGCTGGTGGCGCTTATCATCAGCCTTGTCGCTGGCCTGATACAGGGCAACGAACTGGCAGGCATTTCCAGCTCTGTACAGCAGGCGGCGGCACTGGTGCCAGCGTATGGCACCCTGATGGCGTGGCGCGTTGTATTATTGCTGGTGGCGCTGGTTATGTGGATTATCCCACAGCTTAAAAACCGTCAGCCTGCCGTGCCGCTGCTGTCGCTGGCGTTTGTGCTGGTGCTGGCCGGCGAGATGATCGCCCGCGGCATTTTTTATGGTTTACACATGACGGTCGGCATGGCGATAGCGGGCTGAGTCAATCACCGTGAAGCCGGGGGATGTTCACCCGGTTTCACTTTATTTCTACCATGAAATATTTCTACTGAATGTATTGTCTGATTTCAGAAATAAATCATATAAAACATCACGCTAATCACTTCTTCCAGGCTTTCCCCGTTCCGTTGGATGAGTAAATTCAATCGACGCGCTCAAAAACCTCATCTTTGCCATTTTCGGTAGATTGACAAAGTTTTTGCCGGTGGCATGATGCGCTCGAATTCTGATCACCCTCACGGTTTTTCATCCATGTTTACTTATACCCGGCCGGTGCTGTTACTGCTCTGCGGCCTGTTACTGCTGACGCTGGCGATCGCAACGCTGAATACGCTCGTCCCGCTTTGGCTCGCCCATGAAAACCTTCCCGTGTGGCAGGTTGGTATGGTCGGCTCCGCCTTTTTTACCGGCAATCTTGTCGGTACCCTGCTGACCGGGCGTCTGATTAAACGCATGGGGTTTAACCGTAGCTATTACATTGCATCGCTGGTGTTCGCCAGTGGCTGTGTCGGCCTCGGTCTGATGGTGGGCTTCTGGAACTGGATGCTGTGGCGATTCATCGCCGGTATTGGCTGCGCCATGATCTGGGTGGTGGTGGAAAGTGCGTTGATGTGCAGCGGCACGTCACGCAACCGTGGCCGTCTGCTGGCCGCCTATATGATGGTTTATTACATCGGTACGGTGCTGGGGCAGTTGATGGTCAGCAAACTGTCGACCGAACTGATGCATGTACTGCCGTGGGTGACGGGTATTGTGCTGGCCGCGATCCTGCCACTGGTATTTACCCGCATTGTCGATCAGAACAGTGAACATCAGGAAGCTACCAGCGTCTGGCCGATGTTGCGTCTGCGTCAGGCGCGTCTGGGTGTCAACGGCTGCATTATTTCCGGCATTGTACTGGGTTCGCTGTATGGTCTGATGCCGCTCTGGCTGAACCATCGCGGCGTGAGCGATGCGGGCATTGGTTTCTGGATGGCTGTGATGGTTAGCGCCGGTATCGTCGGGCAGTGGCCGATTGGTCGGCTGGCGGATCGTTTTGGTCGTCTGCTGGTATTACGCGTACAAGTTTTTGTGGTGATCATGGGATGTTTCGCCATGCTCAGCAATGCTGCGATGGCACCGGCGCTGTTCGTTCTCGGCGCGGCGGGTTTTACACTCTATCCGGTTGCCATGGCCTGGGCCTGCGAAAAGGTCGAACATCATCAGCTGGTGGCGATGAATCAGGCACTTCTGCTTAGCTACACCGTCGGCAGTCTGTTTGGCCCGACCTTTACCGCCATGCTGATGCAAAGTTATTCCGACAACTTACTGTTTATCATGATCGCCAGCGTCTCGTTCATCTACCTGTTGATGCTGCTGCGCAAAGCAGGTCATCATCCAACGCCAGTGGCTCACGCCTGAGAAGAGAGCGCCGCGTGAAGTTGCCCGGCGCTGCGGAGGGTTGATAGCAGATGCAAGCGATCCCCTTCATCCAGCCAGCACATCAGTCGCTGAATGGTGTCAACATGCTGGTGGCTGTCTGCAGCTGCCAGCACGATAATTAGCCGTACATTGGAATAGTTCTGAAACGCGACGGGATCTTTCAGCGCGAGAAGCGATAAATGCGTGTGCTGGCTGAGAACACCTTCGTGGGGCCTCGCGTGTGGTAGCGCAAATGTCGGGCTTAAAATATACCAGGGGCCATGCTTCTCTGTTGCATCAATAATCGCCTGCGCATAAGCGGTGCTAATGAGCTGTCTTTCTTCTAGCGGCGAACATGCCAGCCTGACGGCATCCTGCCAGCTGGCGCAGTTTTCCCGGAACTGACTGGCGGTAAAAAGGGAATGTGCCATTGCGGCTCTCCTTTTCGATAATGTCCTTTATGAAAGGGCAGGCCGGTGATCGACCTGCCAGTCGTATTAACGAAGCGCGTTGTACAGTGCGGCAGCAGAAATGCCATATTTTTCTTTAAGCTGTCGACTGTTGCCGGATTCGGTAAAGGTATCCTGCGTACCCAGACGGGTCAGACGTACGCCTTGTCCTTCCTCTGCCAGCACTTCTGCCACCTGACCACCGAGGCCGCTATTAATACTATGGTTTTCGATAGTAACAATGCGCGGACATCCGTCGATGAGTTCAAGAAACACGCGGCGGTTAAAGGGTTTTAGGGTAGCAACATGGATCAGCTTGCCGGTTTTGCCCGCTGCCAGTAATTGCTGATAGCCGTTGGTAGCCTGTTCCAGCACCGTTCCCTCATAGAGGATCGCGAAGTCACTGCCCGAATCCTCAACGGCGGCAATATCGCTCACCCGCGGCACCCGGCTTTTATCCCGCACCGGCATTGGCTCGCGGGCGACACGAATATAAACCGGCCCGTCAATGTTGACGGCCTGTTCGAACGCCGCGTCGATTTCCTCTGCATCCGCAGGCGTCAGGATAGTGATCCCCGGTAACACGCGAGTGAGCGCCAGATCTTCGAGCGCATGATGTGAGGCACCGTCCGGGCCGTCATCCATACCCGGATGGCTACCTACCAGTTTAATGTTCGCCCGTGCATAGCATGCCTGACGCAGTTGTGTCCACGCCGTACCGGTCACAAACATGGCGAAGTTAACATAGAAAGGAATAGCGCCTTCCAGTGCCTGGCCGGTGGCAAAACTCATCGCGGAACCTTCGGCAATTCCCATTTCAAAAAAAGCCTCAGGCCAGGCTTGCTGGAACTGATCGGTGCGGGTGGAACTTGCCAGGTCGCTGTCGATAACGACAACAGGGTAGCCCTTTTCTTTCAGGGCAAGCAGCGCATTACCGATTTCATCGCGGGGTGCTTTCATCACTGTAACTCCTCCATGGCCTGCTGATACTGTTCTGGGCTGGGAGTTTTTGAATGCCACTCCCCGTTGTTTTCCATATAACTGACGCCGCTGCCTTTCGTGGTACGGGCTATGATAGCGAGCGGTTTTCCTTTCAGATGACATGACAGTAACAGCGTGTCCGCAACCTGATGCATGTCGTTGCCATCCGGGATCTCCAGCACGTGCCAGCCAAAAGCCCGGATTTTATCTGCCAGCGGTTCCAGGTTAATCACCTGATCCACCGGATCGTGGGAGGAGAATCCGTTCGCGTCGATAATGGCCACCAGATTATCCATTTTCATATGCGCGGCTTGTTGCAACGATTCCCATATTTGTCCTTCATGCATTTCGCCGTCGCCGATAATGGCAAACACCCGGTGCGGATCGCGGACGTGTTTTTTAGCGGCTGCCATACCCAGCGCAATCGACAGCCCCTGACCCAGTAACCCGGTGGTTGCATCCACATCAGGCAACGATTTTACGCTCGGATGCCCCTGCAATCGGGATCCTGTCTGGCGAAAGGTGCTGAATTCGTTACGTGCGATTTTCCCTTTCTGATACAGCATGACGTATTGCGCAGCCACAGCATGACCTTTGCTCATTACCACTTTGGCACGTGGAAACGTCTCCAGATCGACCTCCGTGTGATAGAGCCAGGTGAGGATGTCGATAATGGATAATGCGCCGCCAGGATGTCCGATACCTGATTCGTAAATCATGCTCACAATATCGCGGCGGGCGGCTAGCGCATGGGCTTTCAGTTCATCAATGTTCATATTCATTCCTTATCAGGGCAGCATTTTGCCGATGTAATACACCACCAGCCCAAGGGCGACGAAGTCAGTTTCCGGGAAGCTGGTACCAGACAGGCCAACCGACTCCATGATGGGATAGATGAGTGCCGGACCGATGCCGATAAGAATGCCGGTAATGAAGCTGCCAGCGACGGCGCCTTTCCAGCCTCCAGAGGCGTTACCGAAAACGGCTGCGGTGGCACCAATAAAGAAGTAGGGGATAGCGACAGGGATGATTACCGTCTGACCCGCGAGCGCCAGTACCCCCATCACCAGCAGACCACCGACAAAGGATGAGATAAACCCAAGCACGGTAGCCGTTGGCGCATAGGGAAAGACTACCGGGCAATCCAGAGCCGGCTTTGCGTTGGGAATAAATTTTTCCGAGATACCGAGAAAGGCGGGCACGATTTCAGACAACAGCAGGCGTACACCGGTAATGATGATGTAGAGCGATGCCGTAAAAGTCAGCGACTGAAAGAGTGGATATACCAGCCAGTGCATGCCGCCTGCCACGGCACTCACCGCCATCTTCCCGGCTGCCAGCGCGGCGATGTAATAGAAAATGCTGACTGATATAGAAACCGAGACAATGTAATCTTTAAATATTCCCAGCCAGCCTGGCAAATTCAGCTTTTCCGTTGAATCTTTTGGATCGCCAACTTTAGAACCAATCCAGCCAGATGCGGCATAGGCCAGCGTGACATAGTGGCCCATAGCGATTTCATCATTACCCGTAATCTTGCGCATCCAGGGCTGCGCGATGGCCGGATAAATACAGGCTGCCAGTCCTAATAGTACTGATCCAACAAGGATGGTGACGCCATCGCCATAGCCCAGCGCCTTTAACGTCACGGTGAGCAGGGCAGACAAGTACAGGTTATGTTGGCCGGTCAGAAAAATATATTTGAACGGGGTAATGCGGGCAAAAATCAGGTTCCAGACAAAGCCAATCACCATAATTAACGACACGCACATGGCAAACTTTGTCTGCGCCAGCCCGGTTAGCGCTTCGGCCAGCGGCATAACGCCTTTCAGGCCGAAACCCGCGCTGAACAGTGTCTGGAAATTACCCAGTGAGCTTACGGCTAGCCCGGCACCACCGGCAAAAACCAAAAATCCCACAATGGTTTTAAAGGTGCCAGAAAGCACTTTTTCAATGGGTTTACGCTGGATCAGCAAACCGATTAACGCGATAAAGCCAACTAATAGTGGGGTTACACCGAGAATGTCGAATACAATAAACTTGAGGAGTTCCATATTTCCTCCGGGAGGGGTTAGTTGCCCTGAACAATGCGGGTGAGTGCAGATTCCATTTCGTCGCTGTTCATCAGGTCGGTGATGCCGATGGCGGTGAATCCGGCGGCTTCGACTTCCTCGGTAAGATCACGCATGGTGATCACGAAGTCGATCCCTTGCCAGGTCGCCAGCCCGGACAAGACGTCATGTTCGAGTTCGACATCCCATCCGTTCTTGTCGATGATTTTTTGTGCTTTAATTTTGAGCATTAAGGAACTACCCATGCCGGTACGGCAAACAATCAGACCTTTCATTGATTTTCTCCTGTGGTTTGAAAATAATTATTTATTTAAGTTTTTTAATAAAAAAAATTATTATCTCTTCATGAGCGTAAAGCTGTGATTGTGTTCGCATGTTGAGTAAATAGGCTAAAAATGAGTCAAATTAATACTAACTTGCTGATAAACATCAGAAATGAAGCTTCTGGCCTCAGCCCGATCCTTGAAAAAGTCAGCCGTTTTGTTGCGGAGAATCCTGACTTTGTGATGCGCCACACGATCACCGAGTTGGCGGATTGCATTGAAACCAGCGAAGGCAGCATCACCCGCTTTTGTCGGGCATTCGGATTCAAAGGCTTTTCGGATTTCAGAACTGCCCTGGCGCTGGAGCAGGGGGCGGCGCGCCCAGCCGTGCAGGGAAATGAGGACATTGCCGCGGTGGTGGCGAGTATTCGTGACAGCCATTCCATTATTAATACGCAGGAGTTGCAGGCAGCCGCGGCGTGGCTTCACAAGGTGACTAACGTCACGCTCTATGCTGTCGGGACGGCGGTGCCGGTGGCCCTGTTTTTACAGATGAACCTGATAAAAATGGGTAAAGCGGCAAGCTTTGTCGATCGTTTTTACCTCACACCTGCTTCCATGATGGTTGAGCCACAGAGTCAGGGCATTATCGTCGTACATACTGAGCAAACGTCGGCAGATATGATGCAGGCCCTGGCGCTGGCGAAGCAGCAGGGTTCACGAATTCTGTCCATAACCCGCGGCTCTTCTGCGCCACTGAATCGTCTTTCTGACTGGAACTTACAGGCGGCGGTGGCGCTAAAAGGAGAGGGTGAGTACGGGTTTGCTGAGATAGCCGGTGCGATGATGGTCGCCGATCGTTTGCTGAATGCACTTGAAGAACAGGATGAACGCTACGCAGCTTGTCGTCAGGCGCACCAGAAAAGTATTTTTTCCATTGAAAGCGTAACGAATAAACTCTCGGAATACTTTATGTCCTAGCGTTGATAGCGCAGCAAAAAGTGTGTCTATTCCAGGAATTATTTACTGTTTTTGTTAAGCGGAACGGACAATAATTACGCTGAGTTTACTTCTTTCTAAGGCGGCAATTATGTACCTGGGTCGTTTTAATATATTCGCGCTGGCAGCCGTGTTATCCCTGAGTTTTATTTCCGCGCCTCTTATGGCTAACCCCGGAAATGGTAACCATGGGGGGAATCATGGCAACAGTGGTAATCATGGTAATCAGGGCAAGGCAGGCAAGAAAAACGTCAGCGAGGATGTCTCTGTTCGGCTGAGTTACGATCGCGCCCGTTCACTGGCGGTTAATTATGGCCTGACAGGCTACGGTTCACTTCCGCCGGGCATCGCCAAAAATCTGGCGCGCGGTAAGCCATTGCCGCCGGGCATTGCTAAAAAAATGGTGCCGGCTTCTATGCTGGGGCAACTGCCATCTTACCCAGGTTATGAATGGCGTATTGCCGGTGACGATCTGGTGTTGATTGCGCTGAGTACAGCTGTTGTGACGGCGGTAATTAACGGTGTTTTCGAATAAACAAAAAAGCCCGGTGGCTTTACGGCACCGGGCTGGTTATTTCTCTTAAGCTATCAGTACATCACCTTGTGACCATACTGCTCAAGAATGCCTTTCACGCGCTCCATGGTCTCTTTTTTCGGCGGATGTACGCCATCAAGCTTGTACTCTTCGCCCATCGCCACCCACTTATGTTTACCCAGCTCGTGATAGGGCAGCAGTTCGATTTTTTCTACGTTGCCCATGTCGCGCGTGAACTCACCTAAACGGTGTGCGGAATCATCATCATCTGACCAGCCCGGCACCACCACATAGCGGATCCAGACCTTAATATTTTTCTTCGAAAGGTACTTCGCAAACTCCAGCGTACGGTGATTAGAGACGCCGACCAGGTTCTGGTGGATCTCATCATTCATCTGTTTAAGATCGAGCATCACCAGGTCGGTCACTTCCAGCAGTTCATCAATGACAGGATCGTAGCGACGTACAAAACCGTTGGTATCAAGGCAGGTATGAATGCCTTCCTTGTGACAGGCTCGGAACCAGTCACGAACAAATTCAGCCTGGAGAATCGCCTCGCCACCCGATGCGGTAACGCCGCCGCCGGACGCGTTCATAAAGTGGCGATAGGTCACCACTTCTTTCATCAGCTCTTCCACCGTCACTTCTTTACCGCCATGGGTATCCCAGGTATCACGGTTATGGCAGTACAGGCAGCGCATCAGGCAGCCCTGGAAGAAGGTAATAAAGCGAATGCCGGGACCATCTACGGTGCCACAGGATTCAAAGGAGTGAATTCGACCGATCACTGACATTGCGATGTATCTCCAGGTGTAGCCCATCCGGGGCTTGTATTGCACAGCTCAATCCGGCTGTGTTAAGTCTGTTTTGGCAATAGCCTGAGAAGACGTTTGGCAAAGCAGGCTCGTGGGAGAGGGAATACTGTTAAAAAGGCCCCACATAAGTGGAGCCTTTATTGTACGCTTTTTCAGCCAGACATGAAATTACATGGTCTGGGTGAAGGTACGGGTAATAACGTCCTGCTGCTGTTCTTTCGTCAGGGAGTTAAAACGTACCGCGTAGCCGGAAACACGGATGGTCAACTGCGGATATTTTTCCGGGTTTTCCATCGCGTCGAGCAGCATTTCACGGTTCATGACGTTCACGTTCAGGTGCTGACCGCCTTCGATGGTGGACTCGTGATGGAAGTAACCATCCATCAGGCCCGCCAGGTTGGTTTTACGCACTTCGTCATCTTTACCCAGCGCATTCGGTACGATAGAGAAGGTGTAAGAAATACCATCTTTAGCGTAAGCGAACGGCAGTTTTGCAACGGAGGTCAGAGAGGCAACTGCACCTTTCTGGTCACGGCCGTGCATCGGGTTAGCACCTGGTCCGAACGGTGCGCCAGCACGACGACCATCAGGGGTGTTACCGGTTTTCTTACCATACACAACGTTAGAGGTGATGGTCAGAACAGACTGCGTCGGGATAGCATTACGGTAAGTGGTCAGTTTCTGAATTTTCTTCATGAAACGTTCAACCAGGTCAACTGCCAGGTCATCTACACGCGCATCGTTGTTACCAAACTGCGGGTATTCACCTTCGATTTTGAAGTCGATCGCCAGACCGTCTTCGTCACGAACTGGAGTGACTTTCGCATATTTGATGGCAGACAGGGAGTCAGCAGCAACGGACAGACCAGCGATACCACACGCCATAGTGCGGATAACGTCACGGTCGTGCAGCGCCATCAGAGAGGCTTCGTAGCTGTACTTGTCGTGCATGTAATGGATGATGTTCAGTGCAGTGACGTACTGTTTAGCCAGCCAGTCCATGAAGTGATCCATACGTTCCAGCACTTCGTCGAAGTTCAGGACATCGCCTTTGATCGGTTCAGACTTCGGACCCACCTGGATTTTCATTTTTTCATCAACGCCGCCGTTGATAGCGTACAGCATGGTTTTCGCGAGGTTAGCGCGAGCACCGAAGAACTGCATTTGCTTACCAACAACCATCGGGCTTACGCAACATGCGATCGCATAGTCGTCGTTGTTGAAGTCAGGACGCATCAGGTCATCGTTTTCATACTGCAGGGAGGAGGTATCGATAGATACTTTCGCTGCGTATTTTTTGAAGCCCATCGGCAGTTTTTCTGACCACAGTACGGTGATGTTTGGTTCCGGAGACGGACCCATGGTGTACAGGGTGTTCAGGAAACGGAAGCTGTTTTTGGTGACCAGCGTACGGCCATCAACGCCCATACCGCCGATAGATTCGGTTGCCCAAATCGGGTCACCAGAGAACAGTTCGTCATACTCAGGAGTACGCAGGAAGCGCACCATACGCAGTTTCATGACCAGGTGGTCAATCAGTTCCTGAGCTTCTTGTTCGGTGATTTTGCCTGCTTTCAGATCACGCTCAAAGTATACGTCGAGGAAGGTAGACACACGACCGAAGGACATTGCTGCGCCGTTCTGAGATTTCACAGCGGCCAGGTAGCCGAAGTAAGTCCACTGTACTGCTTCCTGCGCATTTTTCGCCGGAGCAGAAATATCGCAGCCGTATTTAGCCGCCATCTCTTTGATCTGGCCCAGAGCACGGTGCTGTTCAGCGATTTCTTCACGCAGACGGATAGTCGCTTCCAGATCAATGCCGTTTTCCAGTTTGTCTTGCAGGGACAGGAACTGGGCATATTTGTCTTTCATCAGGAAGTCGATGCCGTACAGCGCAACGCGACGGTAGTCACCAATGATACGGCCACGGCCATACGCATCTGGCAGACCGGTCAGAACACCAGACTTACGGCAGTTCAGGATGTCTTTGGTGTAAACATCAAACACGCCCTGGTTGTGCGTTTTACGGTATTCAGTGAAGATTTTCTTCAGCATCGGGTCCAGCTCGCGGTTATACGCTTTGCAGGAACCTTCAACCATTTTAATGCCGCCGAACGGAATGATCGCACGTTTCAGAGGCGCTTCAGTCTGCAGACCAACGATTTTCTCAAGGCTTTTGTTGATGTAGCCAGCATCATGAGAAGTGATGGTAGAAGCGACAGAAGTGTCGAAATCAACAGGTGCGTGGGTGCGGTTTTCCAGCTTCACGCCTTCCATCACTTTGTCCCAAAGCGTGGTAGTCGCGTCAGTGGCGCCGGCCAGGAAGGATTCGTCACCCTCGTAAGGCGTGTAGTTTTTCTGGATAAAGTCGCGTACGTTGACTTCGTTCTGCCAGTCACCTTTCGCAAAACCTTCCCAGGCTGTGGCTAACTTTTCATTAAGCTCGGACATATGATACCTACCTTCTTAAGTGGATTTTTTGTTAACTGCCTGAGGCAACCATTAATGATGGTCGTCGCCACGCAGGTAAATGACCCAGTATGTCAACCCAACCAGTAAACCCCCACCGATAATGTTCCCGATTGTTACGGGGATCAGGTTATCAGTTATGAAGTTCATCACTGTCAGGTGAGAAAAACTATCTGGAGTGGAACCGATCGCGGTCCAGAACTCCGGCGCTGCAAAATGACGAATCACGATACCCAGCGGGATCAAAAACATATTTGCAATACTGTGCTCGAAGCCGCTGGCGACAAACATGCCAACGGGCAGAACCATGATAAATGCTTTGTCCATCAAACTACGGCCGGAGTAACTCATCCATACCGCCAGACAGACCATCAGGTTTGCCAGGATCCCAAGGGCCACGGCTTCAACAAACGTGTGATGCATTTTATGATCGGCGGTTTGCAGGAGGTTCAATCCCCAGCCACCGTTTGCGACCATATATTCACCAGATAACCACATCAACAGTACGAATAATAGCGCACCAATCAGGTTGCCGACATAAACGTTTACCCAGTTACGGGCAAGCTGGCCCCAGGTAATGCGTCCGCTGGCTTTCGCCACAACAATCAGAACAGTTGACGTAAACAGGTCAGCGCCGCAGACGACGCAGAGGATCAGCCCGAGTGAGAAACATATGCCACCAATCAGTTTGGCGATCCCGAAGGGAACTCCCGCGGTGCCAGTAGTAGCAGTGATGTAAAACACAAAAGCGATGGAGATAAATACGCCCGCTGTGATCGCCAGATAGAAGGTGGTCAGCGGATGTTTCGTTGCTTTATAGACACCGGCTTCTTCGGCAACTTTCGCCATAGCAGCTGGTAGCAATAGATCAAAAGGGTTGTCAGCTTTCACACTAACTCTCTCTTTATTAAGTCGGCGACGAGATACTAACAAAGCATTATAGAAGAGAAATTGATATGGATCATATCTCGCCTGGCTTATAGGCCCGTAAAGCGCATGGTTTTTCAGCTAATACGGAGTAACTTGTTGATTATCCAAATAAAAATAAAGTTTAAAGTTTATAAAAAGTGTTGAAATATTTTATGTTGGCTCCCGATGAACAGTTAATTAATATGGAGTAATTACCTCAAAAAGTAACAATTTAACATGGGTGAACATAATTATATTCACCCACAGTTAACTTAATTATTACAATTGATGTGTATGACAAAATAATAAAAAAAAGGGCGATCAAATCGCCCCGTAATATAGCCTGAACCTGGGCATACGCCTACAGGTTGTGATGTTATTTGCGCTTATTTTGACCAGTACGCCGCTTTCGCGCGCTGCAATTTCTCATACGCTTGCAGCAATGACTGATGCGCCGGGAAGGCGGTCAGCGTGCCATCAGCGGCCTGCAAGCCATAGAACGGTGCTTCACCGCTCATTGCCGCACTGGCGGCTTCTACGGCCTCGGCACCGTACATACGCACAAAAGCGTGCAGATACTGTAACGGCTCGCGCTCTTCTTCCTGCGCCAGCAGCAGCAACGTCTGCAGACAGCGGTAGTAGTTGGCACGCTCAGGGGTAAAGATCGAGGCGTTAAACTCCATTGTCCATTCCGTCCAGATCAGCGCCTGCTCAATGTCGCCACCCGCCAGCGCCAGCATCGCTTTCAGCTCACCGATACGCAGTGTGTACCAGCCGTTGTCTTTTCCGGTAGCAATGCCCAGCAGTTCGCGCACGCGGGTAAAATCGTCATGGCCTTCTTCATCCAGCTGGGCGATGAGATTCAGATAATCCTCTTTTCCCCATGCACTGCCCGGTAGTGCCAGCAGAGTTTCACGCAGGTGCGCGCCCATGCTGTTATTCGCCAGCCAGAGATCTTCTGCCGGATAAATATCGGACATCCCCGGTACGATGATGCGGCAGGCATACACGCTCAGGTGCTCGTAGTCGGCGATATACACTTCTTTATCTTCCGCCTTAAAGATTGCCATCAGCGTGGCAAACTCTTCTTCGGTGGTGCCGGCAAAGCTCCAGTCCACGAACGGATAATCCGCGTCCTGCTTGAACATATCCCACGAGATCAGACCGCTGGAATCAATAAAGTGCGTTTCGAGGTTCGCATGTTCAGCCACTTCTTCATCATCGAAGGTCGGCGGGGTGAAGACATCGAGATCCTTCAGGCCACGGCCCTGTAACAGTTCGGTCACGGTACGCTCCAGGGCGACACCAAAGTCCGGATGCGCGCCGAAAGAGGCGAAGCAGGTGCCGTTAGCCGGGTTAAACAGTACCACGCAGATCACCGGGTATTTACCGCCCAGCGAGGCGTCATAGGCAAAGATCGGGAAACCTTCTGCTTCCAGCGTTTCAATAGATGCCACTACGCCCGGATAGCGTGCCAGCACCTCAGCCGGAATTTCCGGCAGGCTGATACTTTCCGCAATAATGCGGTTCTTGATATGACGCTCAAACACCTCGGACAGACCCTGTACGCGCGCTTCATTCGCAGTGTTACCGGCGGACATGCCGTTAGAAACGTACAGATTGCCGACGATGTTCATCGGAATATAAACCGTCTGTTGATCGGACTGACGGGTGAACGGCAGACCGCAGATACCGCGTTCTTCATTACCGGACTGCAAATCGATCAGCATGCTGGCCGTCAGTTCGTTTTCCGGATCGTAGAAGGCACGCAGACGGGTATCAAGAATGCCTTCCGGCAATTCGTCATCTTCCGGCAGCGGGAACCATTTCTCGTTAGGGTAATGAACGAACGGGCCATTAGCGATAGCATCGCCAAGCCAGAAATCGGCAAAGAAATAGTTGGTGGACAGACGTTCAAAATATTCGCCCAGCGCGGAAGCCAGCGCCGCCTTTTTAGTCGCGCCTTTACCGTTGGTAAAGCACAGTGAGCAGGCTTTATCCCGGATATGCACAGACCAGACGTTCGGAACCGGATTCAGCCAGGACGCTTCTTCAATATCGAAGCCGAGATCGAGCAGTTTTTGCTGGAAGCGAGCGATGGAATCTTCCAGGGCGGCATCTTTGCCGGGGATAAATGTTTGCGTCATTGTCTTCACTTTATTCGTACGGAAAGCGCGCAATGATACGGGTTTTGCGTGACAGGCGCTATCTATGTAGACCGGGCGGCAAAAATAAAACTCCCCACTATGCTTATAAGCAGTAACTTGCTGTTCAGGATGAATAAAATGAAAGCGTTTGATCTTCACCGCATGATGCTCGACAAAGTGCCGATGGAATTTCTGGGCGAAGTGGCACTGCGCAGCCTCTATACCTTTGTGCTGGTTTTCCTGTTTCTTAAACTCACCGGACGACGTGGCGTCAGGCAGATGTCGCTGTTTGAAGTGCTCATTATTTTAACGCTTGGCTCAGCGGCGGGGGACGTAGCGTTTTACGATGACGTCCCCATGCTGCCGGTATTCATCGTTTTTGTTTCGCTGGCGGCGCTCTACCGGCTGGTGATGTGGCTGATGGCGCACAGCGAAAAGCTGGAGGATCTGCTGGAAGGCAAAGCGGTGATTGTCATCGAAGAGGGCGAGCTGGCGTGGGAAAAACTGCAAAAAGAAAACCTTACTGAATTCGAGTTTTTTATGGAGCTGCGCGTTAACGGCGTCGAACAGCTGGGGCAGGTTAAACTGGCGATCATGGAAACCAACGGACAGATCAGCCTTTATTATTATCCTGACGACGAAGTGCGGCCTGGCTTGTGTATTCTGCCGCCGGAATGGAACCCGCGCTTCACTACCATTCCTGATGAAAATGATTACGCCTGTGTGCGTTGTAGCGAAGTGGTCAGGCTGAAAGCAGGTCAGCGGTTACTGTGCCCGCGATGTGCGCATCCTGAATGGTCAAAAGCGAGCCGCGCGCTGCGCATCACCTGACAGCGTTTTTATCCATCAGCAGTCAGCCAGCCCGGACATTGTGCTATGTGATCACGGCCACAATTCCGGGCCGCCCGCCATTACCCGTTGCGACACCCGTCACTGAATGGTAAAACCGATGTCACAGGAATAACTTATTGCTATCAGCGTGGTGAGGGGAAATGGCTCAGGTCTACAATTTTAGTTCAGGTCCGGCGATGTTACCGGCAGAGGTGCTCAAACAGGCGCAACAGGAGTTGTGCGACTGGAACGGTCTTGGCACATCGGTAATGGAAATCAGTCATCGCGGAAAAGAGTTTATTCAGGTTGCTGAAGAGGCAGAACAAGATTTTCGCGATCTGCTGAACATCCCCTCAAACTATAAAGTTTTATTCTGCCACGGCGGTGGTCGCGGTCAGTTCGCCGGTATACCGCTCAATCTGCTCGGCGATAAAACCACGGCTGATTACGTTGATGCCGGTTACTGGGCGGCGAGCGCGGTAAAAGAAGCGAAAAAATACTGTACCCCTAACGTGATTGATGCCAAAACCACCGTTGACGGCCTGCGCGCGGTGAAGCCAATGCGCGACTGGCAGCTCTCTGACAATGCCGCCTATCTGCACTACTGCCCGAACGAAACCATCGACGGTATCGCCATTCACGAAACGCCGGATTTTGGTAGTGATGTGGTGGTAACGGCGGATTTATCCTCGACCATTCTCTCCACGCCGCTTGATGTGAGCCGCTTTGGTGTGATCTACGCCGGTGCGCAAAAAAATATCGGCCCGGCCGGGCTGACGCTGGTGATCGTGCGTGACGATCTGCTGGGCAAAGCGCACGTCGCCTGCCCTTCGATTCTCGATTACACCGTATTAAACGACAACGATTCTATGTTTAACACCCCGCCGACCTTTGCCTGGTATCTGTCAGGTCTTGTCTTCAAATGGCTGAAAAAGAACGGCGGCGTAACGGCCATGGATCGTCTCAATCAGCAAAAAGCCAGCCTGCTGTACGGCGTGATCGACAACAGCGACTTCTACCGTAATGACGTTGCCGTCGCTAACCGCTCGCGCATGAACGTGCCGTTCCAACTGGCCGACAGCCAGCTTGATAAACTGTTCCTCGACGAGTCGTTTGCCGCGGGTCTGCACGCGCTGAAAGGCCACAGGGTTGTCGGCGGTATGCGTGCCTCGATCTATAACGCGATGCCGCTGGAGGGCGTGCAGGCGCTGACCGATTTCATGACGGACTTCGAACGCCGCCACGGTTAATCGCGCTTCCCACCGCTACCCCCGCAGCCGGTCTGCGGGGTTTTTATTCAGTTTTGTTGAGAGTTAAGCTTCATGGAATCCCTGACGTTACAACCCATCGCGCGTGTTAATGGCACCATTAATCTGCCTGGTTCAAAAAGTGTCTCCAACCGTGCGTTGCTGCTGGCAGCGCTGGCGCGCGGCACCACTGTTCTGACCAACCTGTTGGACAGCGATGACGTTCGCCATATGCTGAATGCCCTGAGTGCGTTGGGTGTGCAGTACACGCTTTCCGACGACCGCACCCGCTGTGAAGTGACCGGCGCGGGTGGCCCGTTACGTTCGGCTGAAAAGCTGGAGCTATTTTTAGGTAACGCCGGTACGGCGATGCGTCCGCTGGCGGCGGCCCTTTGTCTGGGCGACAACGACCTGGTGCTGACCGGCGAGCCGCGAATGAAAGAGCGTCCGATCGGCCATCTGGTTGACGCGCTGCGTCAGGGGGGCGCGCATATCGATTATCTGGAGCAGGAAAACTATCCTCCGCTGCGTTTACGTGGCGGCTTCACCGGCGGAGAGATTGACGTCGACGGCAGCGTGTCCAGCCAGTTTCTAACGGCACTGCTGATGACTGCGCCGCTGGCCGCGCAGGACACTCTTATCACCATCAAAGGCGATCTGGTGTCGAAGCCTTACATCGACATCACGTTGCATCTGATGAAAACCTTTGGCGTAGCGGTAGAAAATCAGAATTACCAGCGGTTTGTTGTGCGTGGCGCGCAGCACTACCAGTCGCCAGGGCATTACCTGGTGGAAGGCGATGCGTCTTCTGCTTCTTATTTCCTTGCGGCGGGCGCAATAAAAGGTGGCACGGTAAAAGTTACCGGTATTGGCCGCAATAGCGTACAGGGTGATATTCGTTTTGCAGACGTGCTGGAAAAAATGGGCGCGCACGTGGAGTGGGGCGATGACTATATTGCCTGTACGCATGGCGAGCTGAATGCGGTGGATATGGATATGAACCACATCCCCGATGCGGCAATGACGATTGCTACGGCAGCATTATTTGCCCGTGGCACCACGACGCTACGCAACATCTATAACTGGCGCGTCAAAGAGACCGACCGTCTGTTTGCGATGGCAACCGAGCTGCGCAAAGTGGGTGCCGAGGTGGTTGAGGGCGAAGATTTTATCCGCATCACCCCGCCGGCCTCGCTCACCGCGGCTGAGATCGGCACCTATAACGATCACCGTATGGCCATGTGCTTCTCGCTGGTGGCGCTGTCCGACACGCCGGTCACTATTCTTGATCCGAAATGTACGGCGAAAACGTTCCCGGATTATTTCGACCAACTGGCACGCATCAGCACGCTGGCGTAAGCGGCGACACGGCAGGTCTCGTGGCTAAAAAGTAAAAAATTGTCTCTTTCCGGGCCGACTTCCTGTCGGCCCTCTATACTTGCGCCATTCTTCTCCACACCTTGATGACCTTTGTCGTTATTTTCACGTGAGGGTAACGGTCATCCGCGTTGCAGCGTATAATGCGCGGCGTTCACGTTAACGGTATGCCTTTATTAAGGAGAAAAAGATGACGGCAATTGCCCCGGTAATCACCATTGATGGGCCAAGCGGCGCAGGTAAAGGTACGCTGTGCAAAGCGATGGCGGAAACATTGCAATGGCATCTGCTGGATTCAGGCGCAATCTATCGTGTGCTGGCATTGGCGGCATTACATCACCACGTTGATGTGACATCGGAAGATGTTCTGGTCCCGCTGGCGGCGCACCTTGACGTGCGTTTTGTCTCGACCGACGGAAACCTGGAAGTGATTCTGGAAGGTGAAGACGTGAGTGGCGAGATCCGTACACAGGAAGTTGCCAGCGCCGCCTCGCAAATCGCCGCGTTCCCACGTGTGCGTGAAGCCCTGCTGCGTCGTCAGCGCGCGTTCCGCGATGCGCCAGGCCTTATCGCCGATGGCCGCGACATGGGCACGGTGGTTTTCCCCGACGCGCCAGTGAAGATTTTCCTCGACGCTTCCTCGGAAGAACGTGCGCATCGCCGTATGCTACAGTTGCAGGAGAATGGCTTTAGTGTTAACTTTGAACGCCTTTTGGCCGAGATAAAGGAACGCGACGATCGCGACCGTAACCGGCCAGTGGCGCCGTTAGTGCCGGCTGCTGATGCATTAGTTCTGGATTCGACCAGTTTAAGCATTGAGCAAGTGATTGAAAAAGCGCTACAATACGCCCGCGAAAAGCTGGCGCTCGCTTAATTAGCGACCAAATTCCGAAGTACCTGCTGCAATGGATTGTGAGCAGGCATGTTAAACAACCCCATTCGGCATGAAGCCAGATGGACGTTAAATTGAAGAATCCTGAAGATTATCAATATGACAGAATCTTTTGCTCAACTATTTGAAGAATCCTTAAAAACAATCGAAACCCGTCCGGGTTCCATCGTTCGTGGTGTTGTTGTTGCTATCGATAAAGATATCGTACTGGTTGATGCCGGTCTGAAATCTGAGTCCGCCATCCCGGCTGAGCAGTTCAAGAACGCCCAGGGCGAACTGGAAATTCAGGTTGGTGACGAAGTTGACGTTGCGCTGGACGCAGTCGAAGACGGCTTCGGTGAAACTCTGCTGTCCCGTGAGAAAGCTAAACGTCATGAAGCTTGGATCACGCTGGAAAAAGCATACGAAGACGCTGAAACTGTTGTTGGTGTTATCAACGGCAAAGTTAAAGGTGGCTTCACTGTTGAGCTGAACGGTATTCGTGCGTTCCTGCCGGGTTCCCTGGTAGACGTGCGTCCGGTTCGCGATACTCTGCACCTCGAAGGCAAAGAGCTCGAGTTCAAAGTTATCAAGCTTGATCAGAAACGCAACAACGTGGTTGTTTCCCGTCGTGCGGTTATCGAGTCTGAGAACAGCGCTGAGCGCGATCAGCTGCTTGAAAACCTGCAAGAAGGCATGGAAGTTAAAGGTATCGTTAAGAACCTCACTGACTACGGTGCATTCGTTGATCTGGGTGGCGTTGACGGCCTGCTGCACATCACTGACATGGCATGGAAACGCGTTAAGCATCCGAGCGAAATCGTAAACGTTGGCGACGAAATCACTGTTAAAGTGCTGAAGTTCGACCGCGAGCGTACTCGTGTATCTCTGGGCCTGAAACAGCTGGGCGAAGATCCGTGGGTTGCTATCGCTAAGCGTTATCCGGAAGGTACCAAACTGACTGGTCGCGTGACCAACCTGACCGACTACGGCTGCTTCGTTGAAATCGAAGAAGGCGTTGAAGGCCTGGTTCACGTTTCCGAAATGGATTGGACCAACAAAAACATCCACCCGTCCAAAGTTGTTAACGTTGGCGATGTAGTGGAAGTTATGGTTCTGGATATCGACGAAGAACGTCGTCGTATCTCCCTGGGTCTGAAGCAGTGTAAATCTAACCCATGGCAGCTGTTTGCTGAGACGCACAACAAAGGCGACCGTGTTGAAGGTAAAATCAAGTCTATCACTGACTTCGGTATCTTCATCGGCCTGGACGGCGGCATCGACGGCCTGGTTCACCTGTCTGACATCTCCTGGAACGTTACAGGCGAAGAAGCAGTTCGTGAATACAAAAAAGGCGACGAAATCGCTGCAGTTGTTCTGCAGGTTGACGCAGAGCGTGAGCGTATCTCCCTGGGCGTTAAACAGCTCGCGGAAGATCCGTTCAACAACTACGTTGCTCTGAACAAGAAAGGCGCAATCGTAAACGGTAAAGTCACTGCAGTTGACGCTAAAGGCGCAACCGTAGAACTGGCTGACGGCGTTGAAGGTTACCTGCGCGCTTCTGAAGCGTCCCGTGACCGCGTTGAAGATGCAACTCTGGTTCTGAACGTAGGCGATGACGTTGAAGCTAAATTCACCGGCGTTGACCGTAAGAACCGCGTAGTTAGCCTGTCTGTTCGTGCGAAAGACGAAGCTGACGAGAAAGATGCAATCGCTACTGTTAACAACAAACAGGAAGAAAGCAACTTCTCTAGCGCGATGGCTGAAGCGTTCAAAGCAGCTAAAGGCGAGTAATCAGGTACTCAATATCATTTGTGCTGTAACCGCATGAAGGATGATGAGTAGCTTGACAGATTGCAGGATTCGTCCTGTAATCAATAACAAAGGGCGGCTACGGCCGCCCTTGTTTAATATGCTGTTAGCTAATTTTCCTTTTTAAGGAAACCGGAGGAATCATGACCAAGTCAGAATTGATCGAAAGACTTGCCACCCAGCAATCGCACATCCCGGCAAAAGCTGTTGAAGATGCGGTGAAAGAGATGCTGGAGCATATGGCCTCGACTCTTGCACAGGGCGAGCGCATTGAGATCCGCGGTTTCGGCAGTTTCTCTCTGCACTATCGTGCACCCCGCACCGGACGTAACCCGAAGACAGGCGACAAAGTGGATCTGGAAGGCAAATATGTCCCGCACTTTAAGCCAGGTAAAGAATTACGTGACCGCGCCAACATTTATGAAAATTAAGTTTCGCTGCTGTTAAAGCCTGAACTTAATGAACGAGAAAAGCACCCGCTGAGGTGCTTTTTTCATATCTGCCTGATGGCTTCTGAAGCCGCCTCGCATTTTTGCAGTAGCGTTGCTGCAAACCGCTAAAACCTCTCCTGCCTGCACCGTAAATCCACAAACTTCTGCCCGACATCTTATGCCTTTTTATGCACACTACCTGTAACAAGGAGGTGGGGATGCATCTGCCAGGAATTGCACTTTGTCTTTTGACGGCCATGGCACCCTTACTGTGGTTGCCCCGATTGCCAGGTTTGATGACCGTCATTGTTATCATCGTTGCCGGTTGTGTAGCAGGCTGCTGTCGCGATCGCCGTTTAGCTTATACCGGCTTATGGTTACTGTTTATGGCGTGGGGCATGCTCGCGGCGAAAGAAGCTGTCTGGCCGACACAGCATCTGCCAGGGCGCATTCAGCAGGCGCAGATACGGTTGATCGAAACCGACAATATCACCACCCACCGGGGCGTCATTGAACAGCTGAACGGAAAACGTCTCTGGCCCGCGCCCGGTATCACGCTTTACGGTGAATACCTGCCGCAGCCCGCCTGTGCCGGTCAATTATGGGAGATGGAACTTAAGATACGCCCGGTTCACGGCCAGCTTAATGACGGCGGATTTGATACCCAACGCTATTCTCTTGCGACACATCAGCCGCTTACCGGTCGTTTCTCCCGGGCGAGCGTGATTCATGCCCGCTGTAGTCTGCGGGCTGAGTATCTGGCGTCCCTTAGCGACATGCTTGAAAACCTGCGCTGGCGATCGGTATTGCTGGCTTTAGGCATGGGGGAGAGAACGATTCTGGATGCGCAAGTAAAAGCCGTCATGCGCCAGACCGGTACCGCACATCTGATGGCCATATCCGGACTGCATATTGCCCTTGCCGCCACGCTGGGCTGGCTGCTGGCGCGGGGGGTACAATTCTGGCTGCCGGGACGCTGGATCAACTGGCGCGCGCCGCTGCTGGTGGGACTCTTCTGCGCCACTGGTTATGCATGGTTGACCGGTTTGCAACCGCCAGCTTTACGTACGGTAGTATCGTTGGGAGTACTGGTAGCGCTGCGACTTTCAGGCCGCCAGTGGTCGGCATGGCAGGTCTGGCTCTGTTGTATCGCAGCGATCCTTTTTATCGATCCGATTGCCGTGCTGTCACAAAGCCTGTGGCTGTCGGCGTTCGCGGTAGCGGCGTTGATCTTCTGGTATCAATGGCTTCCGCTGCCGGTATTACGCGGCGGAAAGATGCTGAGCGCTGCGATAAGCCTTATCTATCTGCAAACCGGCATGATGATGTTGTTGCTGCCTTTACAGGTAGCGCTGTTCCACGGTATCAGCCTGACATCAATTATTGCCAATCTGGTGGCGGTTCCGCTGGTGACATTCGTCAGCGTTCCGCTGATCCTCGCGGCCATGCTACTGCATCTGACGGCGTTTAACGCCCTGGAAGGGTGGATCTGGGCGCGAGCCGATGACACGCTAGCGCTGCTGTTCGGGTTTTTGAACGCCTTACCCGAAGGCTGGTATAACATTGACTGGCGCTGGCAGTGGCTGGTCTTTGCGCCATGGCTGCTGATTGTTATCTGGCGTCTTGGGCTGTGGAAAACCGCTCCGTTTCTTTGTACCGCGACCGGCATGCTGCTGGCGCAACCGTTGTGGAAAAGCACGCCACGGGATAACTGGTCAGTTTACATGCTGGATGTCGGACAGGGGCTGGCGATGGTTATTGCCCGACATGATAAGGCCATTCTCTACGACACCGGTCTGGCATGGCCTGGGGGTGACAGCGCCCAACAGTTGATTGTGCCGTGGTTACGCTGGCACCATCTCAAACCGGAAGGCATTATCCTTAGCCATGAGCATCTTGATCACCGGGGCGGGCTGAACACCCTGCACGAAACGTGGCCCGAGATATGGATCCGCAGCCCGCTGGACGAGGCGGGGCATCTGCCATGCTTTCGCGGCGAGCGCTGGCAGTGGCAAGGGCTGACGTTCAGCGTTCACTGGCCTTTGTCGGGAACCTCATCCCACGGAAATAATCGTTCCTGCGTGGTAAAAGTGGACGATGGCAAAAACAGCATTTTGCTCACCGGCGACATTGAAGCTTCCGCAGAGCAATCTATGCTTAGCCATTACTGGCAGCATCTGCAGGCGACAATTATTCAGGTGCCACATCACGGCAGCAGTACCTCTTCCTCGCTGCCGTTGTTACAACGGGCAGGAGGGCATGCGGCACTGGCTTCCGCCTCACGCTTTAATGCCTGGCGACTGCCCTCTGAAAAGGTAATTCGTCGTTACAGGCATCAGGGATATGAATGGTTCGATACCCCTCATCAGGGGCAGATAAGCATCCATTTTTCCGCAGAAGGATGGGAAATCTTAGGCTTACGGGATCAACTTTTCCCGCGTTGGTATCATCAGTGGTTTGGCGTCCCAGTAGATAACAGGTAGAATATGCGGCTATTTCAACAAGTGCTGGTTTTTTGAATGCATAACGACAAAGATCTCTCCACGTGGCAAACATTCCGCCGTCTCTGGCCAATGATTGCACCTTTCAAAACGGGGCTGCTCGTGGCGGGTGTAGCGTTAATCCTCAACGCAGCCAGCGATACCTTTATGCTATCGCTCCTCAAACCTTTACTGGACGAAGGCTTTGGTAAAACAGATCGCTCGGTGCTGCTGTGGATGCCGCTGGTGGTCATTGGACTGATGATCGTACGCGGACTCACCAGTTATGTGTCGAGTTACTGTATTTCCTGGGTGTCAGGCAAAGTAGTAATGACCATGCGTCGCCGTTTGTTCGGCCACATGATGGGGATGCCGGTTGCCTTCTTTGATAAGCAGTCTACCGGGACGCTGCTGTCTCGTATTACTTATGACTCTGAACAGGTTGCCTCCTCTTCTTCCGGGGCGCTGATTACCGTTGTACGTGAAGGCGCATCAATTATCGGCCTGTTTGTGCTGATGTTTTATTACAGCTGGCAGCTGTCCATCATTTTGATCGTGCTGGCACCGGTTGTTTCCATTGCGATCCGCGTCGTGTCAAAGCGTTTTCGTAATATCAGTAAGAACATGCAGAACACTATGGGGCAGGTTACCACCAGCGCTGAACAGATGCTGAAAGGGCATAAAGAAGTGCTGATTTTTGGTGGTCAGGACGTGGAAGCCAAACGCTTCGATAAGGTCAGCAACAAGATGCGTCTGCAGGGCATGAAAATGGTCTCTGCCTCGTCAATTTCAGATCCGATTATTCAGCTCATCGCCTCACTGGCGCTGGCATTTGTGCTTTATGCAGCCAGCTTCCCGAGCGTCATGGAAACCCTCACGGCCGGTACCATCACCGTGGTGTTTTCCTCCATGATCGCCCTGATGCGTCCGTTGAAATCCCTGACCAACGTCAACGCCCAGTTCCAGCGCGGCATGGCCGCCTGCCAGACGCTGTTCTCTATTCTCGATAGCGAGCAGGAAAAAGATGAAGGTACGCGCCAGATCGAACGCGCGAAAGGCGACATTGAATTCCGTAACGTCACTTTCACCTATCCGGGCCGCGAAACCCCTGCGCTGCGTAATATCAACCTGACTATTCCGGCAGGTAAAACTGTGGCACTGGTAGGGCGTTCCGGGTCGGGTAAATCGACCATGGCAAGTATGCTCACCCGTTTTTACGACATCGATGAAGGGGAGATTCTGCTCGACGGACACGATCTGCGCGAATACACCCTGGCCTCGCTGCGTAATCAGGTGGCGCTGGTCTCGCAGAACGTCCATCTCTTCAACGACACTGTGGCAAACAATATTGCCTATGCGCGTACCGAAGAATACAGCCGTGAGCAGATTGAAAACGCCGCTCGCATGGCCTATGCGCTGGACTTTATCAATAAGATGGATAACGGTCTGGATACCATCATTGGTGAAAATGGCGTCCTGCTTTCAGGCGGCCAGCGTCAGCGTATCGCCATCGCCCGAGCCCTGCTGCGCGACAGCCCGGTTCTTATCCTTGATGAAGCGACATCGGCACTGGATACCGAATCTGAGCGTGCGATCCAGGCGGCGCTCGATGAACTGCAGAAAAACCGCACCTCAATGGTTATCGCGCACCGCCTCTCGACTATCGAAAAGGCGGATGAAATTGTGGTGGTGGAAGACGGGCGTATTGTGGAGCGCGGCAGCCATGCCGATTTGCTTGCCCAGCGCGGCGTCTATGCTCAGCTTCATAAGATGCAGTTTGGCGAATGATTGCCCGCCTTTGGTCAGGTGAGTCGCCGCTATGGCGACTGTTGCTGCCGCTCTCCTGGCTGTATGGCCTGGTGAGCGGTGCCATCCGCCTGATCTATCGTACAGGGCTGAAAAAATCCTGGCGCGCACCTGTGCCGGTGGTGGTGGTGGGAAACCTTACCGCTGGCGGCAATGGCAAGACGCCGGTGGTGATTTGGCTGGTCGAGCAACTGCAACAGCGGGGCGTGCGCGTGGGTGTCGTCTCGCGCGGTTACGGCGGAAAAGCCGCCCACTATCCGCTGCTGCTGACCCCGGAAACCAGGACACAGGAAGCGGGCGATGAGCCGGTGTTGATTTTCCAGCGCACCGGCGCGCCAGTCGCCGTATCCCCGGTGCGATCCGATGCGGTACAGGCGATCCTCGCCCGTTATCCGGTGCAGCTGATCGTCACTGACGATGGATTACAGCACTATCGCCTCGCCAGAGATAAAGAGATTGTGGTGATCGACGGTGTGCGTCGTTTTGGCAACGGCTGGTGGCTGCCAGCCGGGCCAATGCGCGAGCGGGCATCGAGGCTGCGCAGTGTGGATGCAGTGATCGTCAACGGCGGTGAAGCACGAGAGGGCGAAATTCCGATGCGCCTGCAGCCCGGCCAGGCGATTAACCTGAAAAGCGGTGAGCGTCGGGACGTGCGCGATTTGCCGCATATTGTCGCCATGGCGGGCATCGGCCATCCGCCGCGTTTCTTTGCCACCCTTGTCGATTGCGGCGTTGAGCCTGAAAAACGTATTGCGCTTGCCGATCACCAGGCGCTGAGCCATGCTCAGGTCAGTGCTTTTACTACACCCGGTCAGACGCTGGTGATGACCGAAAAAGACGCGGTGAAGTGTCGTGCATTTGCTGAAGATCACTGGTGGTATCTGCCGGTAGATGCACAGTTGTCAGGCGAGATGCCTGAACATCTTCTCCGGGAACTGCTTACGCTGGCGCAGAAAGGTCAGGCCTGAACCGGACGCGCTGCTTACCTCAGGGATCCTCATGTCCGTTGCGCACCTTTCGCTGTCTGCCGCCCGCCGTTTGCATCTCGCCGCGCAGGGCCTGCTGAAAAAACCGCGCCGCCGCGCCCGTCCCTCTGACATTCTCCCCACCATTCGGCAGATGTCTCTGCTGCAAATTGACACCATTAACATCGTAGCGCGCAGCCCGTATCTGGTGCTGTTCAGCCGTCTCGGCACCTATCCGCAGCACTGGCTGGATGATGCCTTACGTGCGGGTGAGCTCATGGAGTACTGGGCCCACGAAGCGTGTTTTCTGCCGCGTAGCGATTTTTCGCTGGTGCGCCATCGCATGCTCGACCCAGAAAATATGGGCTGGAAATACCGTTCCGCCTGGATGGAGGAGCATGCGCAGGAGATCGAACAGCTGTTGCAGCAGATTCAGGAAAATGGCCCGGTACGCTCGGCAGATTTTTCCCATCCGCGCACCGGCACCAGCGGCTGGTGGGACTGGAAACCCCATAAACGCCATCTGGAAGGGCTCTACACCGCCGGCAAGGTGATGGTGGTGGAACGACGAAACTTTCAGCGCGTCTACGATCTGACGACGCGGGTAATGCCGGAGTGGGATGACGAACGCGACCTGCTCAGCCAGGCGCAAGTCGAAGCCATCATGCTGGAAAACAGCGCCCGCAGCCTTGGGCTGTTTCGTGCGCAGTGGCTGGCAGACTACTACCGGCTGCGTCAGCCCGCGCTCCCCGCCTTACTGGCCCGCTGGCAGGAAGAACAAAAGATAATCCCTGTAACGGTTGATGAGCTTGGTCCGGCATGGGTGCATGCTTCGCTGGCGCAAGTGCTGGAACAGGCCGCTGCGGGAAAACTGACCGCGACCCACAGCGCCGTGCTGTCACCTTTTGATCCGGTGGTCTGGGATCGCAAGCGAGCAGAACAGTTATTTAACTTCAGCTATCGTCTGGAGTGCTATACCCCCGCGCCTAAACGCCAGTATGGCTACTTTGTCCTGCCGCTGCTGCACGCGGGCCAACTGGTCGGGCGGATGGATGCCAAAATGCACCGTAAAACGGGCGTGCTGGAAATTATCGCGCTTTATCTGGAAGCCGGGATTACGCCGGGCCGTATGCTGGAAAAGGGACTTCGCGGTGCCATTACTGAATTTGCCGCCTGGCAAGGGGCAAGCCGCGTGAGCTTGTCGCGCTGCCCGCCGGGGTTATTCAGCGAGTATCCCGCAGGCTGGGAAATTGACCCGGCCTGAGAAATGTATATGGTAAACTTTTGCAAAACCTTATCTGTTCCATCTGGAGAAACCATGGATCATCGTCTGCTTGAAATCATCGCTTGCCCGGTTTGCACCGGCAAACTCTATTACAGCCAGGAGAAACAGGAACTGGTCTGCAAAATCGATAACCTGGCATTCCCGGTACGTGAAGGCATTCCGGTGCTGCTGGAAAATGAAGCCCGCGCGCTGACAGCTGAAGAGAATCGTCCATGAGTTTTGTCGTCATTATTCCGGCCCGCTACGCATCAACCCGTCTGCCGGGCAAACCGCTGGTAGACATTAATGGCAAGCCGATGGTGGTACACGTGCTGGAGCGCGCCCGCGAATCCGGCGCTGAACGCATTATTGTCGCCACGGATCACGAAGATGTGGCCCGCGCGGTCGAAGCGGTAGGGGGCGAAGTGTGCATGACCCGTGCCGATCACCAGTCCGGTACCGAACGTCTGGCGGAAGTGGTGGAAAAATGCGGTCTGGCTGACGATACCATCATTGTGAATATCCAGGGTGACGAGCCAATGATCCCCCCGGCGATTGTGCGCCAGGTGGCGGATAATCTGGCGCAGCGCGACGTCGGTATGGCGACGCTGGCTGTGCCGATCCACAGCGCAGAAGAAGCCTTTAATCCCAACGCGGTAAAAGTGGTGACGGATGCCGAGGGGTACGCGCTCTATTTCTCCCGCGCTACCATTCCCTGGGATCGCGATCGTTTTGCCCAAAGCAGTGACGCCATCGGCGATACCTTCCTGCGTCATATCGGTATCTACGGTTACCGCGCCGGTTTTATCCGCCGCTATGTCACCTGGCAACCGAGCCAGCTTGAGCAGATCGAAATGCTCGAGCAGCTGCGCGTGCTGTGGTACGGCGAAAAGATCCACGTTGACGTCGCACAGACGGTGCCGGGTACTGGCGTAGATACGCCGGACGATCTGGAACGCGTCCGCGTCGAAATGGCGCAACGCTAAACCCTGCCTCCTGCGTCCAAAGATAAGCGAAAACACAGTTCAGCCTTATCTTTGGACTATCTCTGACTCTTTTGATCTCATCCGGGTGACAACACTGTGACGGGCGCTCATTATGAAAACAGGAGTTTTCATAAGGGTAAACAGATATGGAAAGATTGCGCGCCGAACTGAGTCACCTGCTGGGCGAAAAGTTGAGTCGTCTGGAATGCGTGAGCGAAAAAGCGGACACCGCACTTTGGTCACTGTACGACAGCAACGGAAACCCGCTGCCTTTACTGGCAAGAAGCTTCACCACCCCTGGCCTTGCGCGTCAACTGGCGTGGAAAATGTCGATGCTGTCACGCAGCGGCACGGTACGTTTACCGGTCGTGTACGGCGTGATGACCCATGAAGAGCATCCGGGCCCTGATGTCTTATTGATTGAGCGACTGCGCGGCGTGTCGGTAGAAGCGCCTGCGCGTTCACCGGCGCGCTGGCAACAGCTGAAAGATCAGATTGTCGAAGGATTACTGAGCTGGCACCGCCATGACAGCCACGGCTGCGTGGGCGTTGTGGACAGCACTCAGGAAAATGTCTGGCCATCGTGGTATCGCCAGCGCGTTGAAGTCCTGTGGACGACGCTCAGTCAGTTCAAAAATACCGGTCTCACCATGCAAAACAAACGCATTCTGTTCCGCACCCGGGAATGCCTGCCTGCCATGTTTGACGGCTTTAATGACAACTGTGTGCTGGTGCACGGCAATTTCAACCTGCGCAGCATGCTGAAAGATTCGCGCAGCGACCAGCTGCTGGCAGCGGTGAGTCCTGGCCCGATGCTCTGGGCGCCACGGGAATATGAACTGTTCCGGCTGTGCGAAAGCGAATACGCCGAAAGCCTGTTATGGCATTACCTCCAGCGCGCGCCCGTCGCTGAATCCTTTATCTGGCGGCGCTGGTTGTATACGCTGTGGGACGAAGTGGCGCAGCTGGTCAACACCGGCCAGTTTAACCGCAGCCGCTTTGAACTGGCCTCTAAATCACTCCTTCCCTGGCTCGCCGGAAGTACCTTTTAACCACTGCCAGAGACGTCCCAGCGTCTCATAGCCGACCCGGTCACTGTGCATCAGCCAGACCGGGGAGGGGATGACGCGCTCCCAGGCATTAAGCGGGGAGGCAATTGCTAACTGGTTAGCCGGTGCAGGCAACGGATGTAACCCTGCCTGCTGGAAGAAAATCATCGCCCGTGGCAGATGGGATGCCGAGGTCACCAGCAGGAAGGGCACATCGCCAATCGCCGCTTTTACCGCCGCCGCTTCTTCTTCCGTATCCTTAGGCGATCCTAAAGTGATGATGTCGCTGCGCGGCACACCGAGCGTTTCTGCCACCCGCGCGCCCGCTTCGGCGGTGGTCACTGGATTACTTTGCGCGGCCGCGCCGGTAAAAATCATCTTCGCGCCGGGGTTCATCCGCCACAGCCGTACCGCTTCGTTCAGCCGCGGCAGACTGTTGTTAATTAAGTTAGAGCTTGGCGCCCAGTCCGGGTTCCAGGTATAGCCGCCCCCGAGCACCACGATATAGCTGACCGGCTGCGTGCCGCGCCAGGTGGGGTATTTATTTTCGATGGGTTTTAACAGGCCATCGGCGACCGGTTGCAGGCTCAGCAGTAACAGAACCAGCCAGCTGACGCTGACCAGGGTTTTGCCCGTGCGCTGGTAACGCGAAAACCACAGCAGGGCGATCCCAAGGGCCATTAGCAAAAGCAGCAGTGGCAGGGGGAGAATGAAACCGCCAATATATTTTTTGAGCGTAAAAAACACCGCATCCGTCTCCTTTTTAACCATACAGCAGGTGAATTCCGGCGATATTACACCAGATAGGTTCCTTCTGGGCGCGGCTGTGACAAAATAGCGGTTTTGCCAGGATCGCGGAGCAGCCATGAAGGATCGCAATTTTGATGACATCGCGGAAAAGTTCTCCCGCAACATCTATGGCACGACCAAGGGCCAGTTGCGACAGGCGATTTTATGGCAGGATCTCGATGGCCTGCTGGCGACCTTCGGCACGCAGCCGCTGCGCATTCTCGATGCTGGCGGCGGTGAAGGGCAAACGGCAATTAAAATGGCGCAGCGCGGTCACCATGTCACGCTGTGCGATGTGTCGGCTGAGATGATCGTTCGCGCAAAAGCCGCCGCCGAGGCGCAGGGTGTGAGCGGCAACATGCATTTTGTACAATGCGCGGTGCAGGACGTCAGTCAGCATTTGGAAACCCCGGTTGATCTGATATTGTTTCACGCTGTGCTGGAATGGGTGGCCGATCCGGTCACCGCGCTTAAGACCTTATGGTCGGTCTTGCGTGAAGGCGGGGCGTTATCATTGATGTTCTTTAACGTCCACGGCCTGCTGATGCACAACATGGTGGTCGGGAACTTTGATTACGTGCAGCTCGGGATGCCGAAGAAGAAAAAGCGCACGCTGTCGCCTGATTACCCGCGCGATCCCGCCCTGGTGTATCGCTGGCTGGAACAGATCGGCTGGCAGATCACCGGCAAAACGGGCGTGCGGGTGTTCCATGATTATCTGCGTGTAAAACAGATGCAACGCGACTGTTTTCCAGCGCTAGTCGAATTAGAAACACGCTATTGCCGTCAGGAGCCTTATATCAATCTTGGCCGCTATATACACGTGACCGCGCTAAAGCCGCAGGTGCAAGGATAAACGATGAGTGAATTTTCTCAGACAGTCCCCGAACTGGTCGCCTGGGCGAGGAAAAATGATTTTTCCATTTCGCTGCCGGTAGACCGGCTTTCATTTCTGCTGGCCGTTGCCACGCTGAATGGCGAACGCCTCGACGGGGAAATGAGCGAAGGGGAACTGGTAGACGCGTTCCGCCACGTCAGTGATGCGTTTGAGCAAACCAGCGAAACCATCAGCGTGCGCGCGAACAACGCGATCAACGACATGGTGCGTCAACGTCTGCTGAACCGCTTTACCAGCGAACAGGCTGAAGGTAATGCCATTTACCGCCTGACGCCGCTTGGCATGGGCATTACCGATTACTACATTCGCCAGCGCGAATTCTCCACGCTACGCCTTTCCATGCAGCTGTCCATCGTGGCGGCCGAACTGAAGCGCGCCGCCGATGCCGCCGACGAGGGCGGAGATGAATTCCACTGGCACCGCAACGTTTTCGCGCCGCTGAAATATTCAGTGGCGGAGATCTTCGACAGTATCGATCTCACCCAGCGCGTGATGGACGAACAGCAGCAACTGGTGAAAGACGACATCGCGCAGTTGCTGAACAAAGACTGGCGCGCGGCGATTTCCAGCTGTGAACTTTTGCTGTCAGAAACCTCAGGTACACTGCGCGAGTTACAGGATACGCTGGAGGCGGCAGGCGATAAGTTACAGGCTAATTTACTGCAAATTCAGGATGCTACCGTCGGACGTACCGACCTGGAGTTTGTGGACCGCCTGGTGTTCGATCTGCAAAGCAAGCTCGACCGCATTATCAGCTGGGGCCAGCAGGCCATTGACCTGTGGATCGGCTATGACCGCCACGTGCACAAATTTATCCGTACCGCTATCGATATGGATAAAAACCGCGTCTTTGCCCAGCGTCTGCGTCAGTCAGTCCAGACCTATTTCGACGATCCCTGGGCGCTGACCTATGCCAGCGCCGATCGTCTGCTGGATATGCGCGACGAAGAAATGACGCTGCGCGATGAAGAAGTAACCGGCGAACTGCCGCCGGATCTGGAATTTGAAGAATTTAATGAAATCCGCGAGCAGCTCGCCGCGATGATCGAAGCGCAACTGGTGGTGTACAAGACCAGACAAGTGCCGCTCGATCTGGGCCTCGTGGTACGCGAGTATCTGTCGCAATACCCGCGCACGCGTCACTTCGACGTGGCGCGCATTGTGGTTGATCAGGCGGTGCGCCTCGGCGTAGCGCAGGGCGATTTCACCGGACTGCCACCAGAATGGCAGCCGATTAACGATTACGGAGCCAGGGTACAGGCGCATGTCATTGACAAATATTGAACAAGTGATGCCAGTGAAGCTGGCGCAGGCGTTGGCGAATCCGTTGTTTCCGGCGCTGGACAGCGCACTGCGCGCCGGTCGTCATATCGGTCTGGATGAGCTGGATAATCACGCCTTTTTGATGGATTTCCAGGAGTATCTGGAAGAGTTTTACGCCCGCTATAACGTGGAGCTGATCCGCGCACCGGAAGGCTTCTTCTACCTGCGCCCGCGCTCCACCACGCTTATTCCCCGCTCGGTGCTGTCAGAGCTGGACATGATGGTCGGCAAAATTCTCTGCTACCTCTATCTCAGCCCGGAGCGTCTGGCAAACGAAGGCATTTTCAGCCAGCAGGAACTCTATGATGAGTTGTTGTCGCTGGCGGATGAAATGAAGCTGCTGAAACTGGTGAACAACCGTTCTACCGGCTCTGACCTTGACCGGCAGAAACTGCAGGAAAAAGTGCGCTCCTCGTTAAACCGTCTGCGCCGCCTCGGCATGATCTGGTTTATGGGTAACGACAACAGCAAATTCCGCATTAACGAATCGGTGTTCCGCTTTGGGGCAGACGTGCGCAGCGGCGACGATCCGCGTGAAGCGCAGCGTCGCTTAATTCGTGATGGCGAAGCCATGCAGATTGAAAATAACCTGCAGCTCAATGACGAGCAGGAAGAAACTCTGCCGGACGGTGGGGAGGAAGAATAATGATCGACCGCGGAAAATTTCGCTCACTCACGCTGATTAACTGGAACGGCTTTTTTGCCCGCACCTTTGACCTCGATGAACTGGTCACCACGCTGTCAGGCGGCAACGGTGCCGGTAAATCCACCACCATGGCGGCGTTCGTCACGGCGCTGATCCCGGATCTGACGCTGCTGCACTTCCGTAACACCACCGAAGCGGGGGCCACCAGCGGCTCGCGCGATAAAGGTCTGCACGGCAAACTGAAAGCGGGCGTCTGTTATTCGGTACTCGACGTCATCAACTCGCGCCAGCAGCGCGTGGTGGTGGGCGTGCGCCTGCAACAGGTCGCCGGACGCGATCGCAAAGTGGACATCAAGCCGTTCGCTATCCAGGGGCTGCCTGCTGATATTCTGCCGACGCAGCTGCTGACCGAAACCTTAAACGATCGTCAGGCGCGCGTGCTGTCGCTGGCCGAGCTGAAAGACAAACTCGACACCCTGGAAGGGGTGCAGTTCAAGCAGTTTAACTCCATCACCGACTATCACTCGCTGATGTTCGATTTGGGCATTGTCGCCCGTCGCCTGCGCTCGGCCTCCGACCGTAGCAAATTCTACCGTTTGATCGAGGCCTCGCTCTACGGCGGGATCTCCAGCGCCATTACCCGCTCGCTGCGCGACTACCTGCTGCCGGAGAACGGCGGCGTGCGCAAGGCGTTCCAGGATATGGAAGCCGCGCTGCGTGAAAACCGCATGACGCTGGAGGCGATCCGCGTCACCCAGTCGGACAGGGACCTGTTCAAACACCTGATCTCAGAAGCCACCAACTATGTGGCCTCAGACTACATGCGCCATGCCAACGAGCGCCGCGTGCATCTCGATCAGGCGCTGGCCTTCCGTCGCGAACTCTTTACTTCCCGTCAGCAGCTGTCAGCGGAGCAGTATAAGCACGTGGATATGGCGCGTGAGTTGCAGGAGCACACCGGGGCCGAGGGCGATCTGGAAGCCGAATATCAGGCTGCCAGCGATCACCTGAACCTGGTGCAAACCGCGCTGCGCCAGCAGGAAAAAATCGAGCGCTATGAAGCGGATCTTGAAGAACTGCAAATCCGTCTCGAAGAACAGAACGAAGTGGTGGCGGAAGCCGCCGATCAGCAGGAAGAAAACGAAGCCCGCGCCGAAGCCGCCGAGCTGGAAGTGGATGAGCTGAAGAGCCAGCTGGCGAACTACCAGCAGGCGCTGGACGTGCAGCAAACGCGCGCCATTCAGTACAACCAGGCGTTACAGGCCCTGCAGCGCGCCCGCGAGCTGTGCCATCTGCCGGATCTCACCGCCGACAGCGCCGACGAATGGCTGGAAACCTTCCAGGCTAAAGAGCAGGAAGCCACCGAAAAACTGCTGTCTCTCGATCAGAAAATGAGCGTCGCGCAAACCGCGCACAGCCAGTTTGAACAGGCTTACCAGCTGGTGGCGGCGATCAATGGCCCGCTGTCCCGTAACGAGGCGTGGAGCGTGGCGCGCGACTTATTGCGCGACGGCGTGAACCAGCGCCATCTGGCGGAGCAGGTGCAACCGCTGCGTATGCGTCTGAACGAGCTGGAGCAGCGTCTGCGCGAACAGCAGGACGCCGAACGTCTGCTGGCGGAATTCTGTAAACGCCACGGTAAAAATATTGATGCCGACGGCCTCGAAGCCCTGCATCAGCAACTGGAAGCGCAAATCGCTTCGCTGTCCGACACCGTAGCCAACGCCGGTGAACAGCGCATGGCGCTGCGTCAGGAGCTGGAGCAGTTACAGTCGCGCGTGCAGGTGCTGATGAAGCGCGCCCCGATCTGGCTGGCGGCGCAGAACAGCCTGGCGCAGCTGTGTGAGCAGACCGGCGAAGCGTTTGAAAGCAGCCAGGATGTTACTGAATATCTGCAACAGCTGCTCGAGCGCGAACGCGAAGCCATCGTCGAGCGCGATGAAGTTGGCGCACGCAAACAGGCAGTTGACGACGAAATCGAGCGCTTAAGTCAGCCGGGTGGCTCTGAAGATCCGCGTCTTAACGCGCTGGCGGAGCGTTTCGGCGGCGTGTTGCTGTCGGAAATCTATGACGATGTCAGCCTTGAAGACGCGCCGTATTACTCTGCGCTTTATGGCCCGTCGCGCCACGCGATCGTAGTGCCGGATCTGTCGCTGATCACCGAACAGTTAGAGGGGCTGGACGATTGTCCGGAAGATCTCTATCTGATCGAAGGGGATCCGCAGTCGTTTGACGACAGCGTGTTCGGCGTGGACGAGCTGGAAAAAGCGGTGATTGTGAAAGTCGCCGATCGCCAGTGGCGTTATTCGCGCTTCCCGTCGCTGCCGCTGTTTGGCCGCGCAGCGCGTGAAAACCGCATTGAAAGCCTGCATGCCGAGCGTGAAACCCTCTCTGAGCGTTTCGCAACCCTGTCTTTTGACGTGCAGAAAACCCAGCGTCTGCATCAGGCGTTCAGCCGCTTTATCGGCGGTCATATTGGCGTGGCGTTCGAAAACGATCCCGAAGCTGAGATCCGCCAGCTGACCAGTCGCCGCGGCGAACTGGAGCGCGCCATCAGCGCCCATGAAAACGACAACCAGCAAAGCCGTATGCAGTTTGAGCAGGCGAAAGAGGGCGTAGCCGCCCTGAACCGCCTGCTGCCGCGCATCAGCCTGCTGGAAGATGACACCCTGGCTGACCGGGTGGACGAGATCCGCGAACGTCTCGACGAGGCCGAGGAAGCGGCGCGCTTTATTCAGCAGTTCGGCAATCAGCTGGCGAAGCTGGAGCCGATGGTCTCGGTGCTGCAAAGCGATCCAGAACAATACGAACAGCTGAAAGAAGATTACGCTTACTCTCAGCAGGTACAGCGCGATGCGCGTCAGCAGGCGTTTGCGCTGATCGAAGTGGTACAGCGCCGCGCGCACTTCAGCTACAGCGATTCGGCGCAGATGCTCGACGGCAACAGCGATCTTAACGAGCAGCTGCGTAAACGCCTGGAGCAGGCGGAAGCCGAACGTACCCGCGCGCGTGACGCGCTGCGCAGCCATGCCGCGCAGCTGAGCCAGTACAGCCAGGTGCAGGCGTCGCTGAAAAGTTCTTACGAAACCAAAAAAGAGCTGCTTAACGATCTGCTAAAAGAGTTGCAGGACATCGGCGTGCGCGCCGACAGCGGGGCTGAAGAGCGCGCGCGTATTCGTCGTGACGAGCTGCACGCCCGTCTGTCCGGTAACCGCTCGCGCCGTAACCAGCTGGAAAAAGCCCTGACCTTGTGTCAGGCGGAGATGGATACCCTGACGCGCAGCCTTAAACGTCTGGAGCGCGACTACCATGAAATGCGCGAGCAGGTCGTGATGTCGAAAGCGGGCTGGTGCGCGGTAATGCGCATGGTGAAAGACAATGGCGTTGAGCGCCGTCTGCATCGCCGCGAACTGGCGTATCTCAGTGCCGATGAACTGCGTTCGATGTCGGATAAAGCGCTGGGTGCGCTGCGTCTGGCGGTGTCGGACAACGAACACCTGCGCGACGTGCTGCGGCTGTCGGAAGATCCGAAACGTCCGGAGCGTAAAATTCAGTTCTTTGTGGCGGTGTATCAGCATCTGCGCGAGCGTATCCGTCAGGATATTATTCGCACCGACGATCCGGTCGAGGCCATCGAACAGATGGAAATCGAGCTTAGCCGTCTGACGGAAGAGCTGACGTCCCGCGAGCAGAAGCTGGCGATCAGCTCCCGCAGCGCGGCGAACATTATCCGCAAAACCATTCAGCGCGAGCAGAACCGTATTCGTCAGCTGAATCAGGGCCTGCAAAGCGTCTCCTTTGGTCAGGTGAACAGCGTGCGGCTTAACGTTAACGTACGAGAAACGCACGCTACCTTACTGAACGTCCTCTCGGAGCAGCACGAGCAGCATCAGGATCTGTTTAACAGTAACCGCCTGACCTTCTCAGAAGCGCTGGCGAAGCTGTATCAGCGCCTGAATCCGCAGATCGACATGGGGCAGCGCACGCCGCAGACCATCGGTGAAGAGCTACTGGACTACCGCAACTATCTGGAGATGGAAGTGGAAGTGAACCGTGGCTCCGACGGCTGGCTGCGCGCAGAATCCGGCGCGCTGTCCACCGGGGAGGCGATCGGTACGGGGATGTCCATTCTGGTGATGGTGGTGCAGAGCTGGGAAGACGAAGCGCGGCGTCTGCGCGGTAAAGATATTTCGCCATGCCGTCTGCTGTTTCTTGATGAAGCGGCCCGTCTTGATGCCCGCTCCATCGCCACGCTGTTTGAACTTTGTGAACGCCTGGAGATGCAGTTAATCATCGCGGCACCGGAAAACATCAGTCCGGAAAAAGGCACCACCTACAAACTGGTGCGTAAAGTGTTCAATAATCAGGAGCATGTGCACGTGGTGGGGCTGCGTGGATTCGCGCCGCAGCTACCGGAGCCGTTGCCCGGTACGGCGGATGCCAGCGCATCCTGATCGTCTCAGACCAAAAGGGTGGCATCAGCCACCCTTTTTCTTTTACCGAAACCGGCCTCTTCGGCGTCATTTTCTTTAAACTTCTTTACATTAGCCTGAGCAAATGTATTTTTAGCTTTATATACTCAATATAAGCGTGACGCGTTAACGTTGTCGCAACAATTACATAAACAGGGGGCAAGGGATGTTGCTTAGTAAAATGAAGGGTAGGCGGATGTCCGCACTGAGTTTGTGCCTGGCATTCGCATTCGCTTCACTGTTTAACGCTATGGCCGATGAGCCGGAAGTGATCCCTGCCGACAGTTCGGCAACGACCGGTGAACAACCGACGGCGCTGTTACAGCCGCAGGAGCAGTCACGCGCTACGGCGGTGATGGCCGCGCTGGTGACGTTACCGGATAATGCGCTGGCCAGCACGCGTAGCACACTGGAGGCTGAACTCCCGTCGGGTTACAAACCGGTGTATATGAATCAGCTGGTGGCGCTGTACGCGGCGCGCGAGCAGAAACCGATGTGGGATAACCGCGATGCGGTGAAAGCTTTCCAGCAGCAGCTGGCGGAGGTGGCGATTGCCGGTTTCCAGCCGCAATTCACCGCCTGGGTGGAGCTACTGACTAATCCGGATGTCTCCGGCATGGCGCGCGATGTGGTGCTGTCGGATGCAATGATGGGTTACCTGCAGTTTATCGCCGGTATTCCGGTGAAAGGTAACAGCTGGTTATACAGCGCCAAACCTTATGCGCTGGCCACGCCGCCGCTGTCGGTCATTAATCAGTGGCAGCTGGCGCTGGACAAGGGCGAGCTGCCGACGTTTATCACCCAGCTTGCGCCGCAACATGAGCAGTATGCCGCGATGCACAGCGCCCTGCTGGCGCTGGTGGCGGATTCACAGCCGTGGCCGCAGATCACCTCGTCTGGCAAGCTCAGCCCCGGTCAGTGGAGCAATGACGTTCCGGCGCTGCGGGAAATCCTCAGCCGTTCCGGCATGCTGGACGACGGCCCGAAAATTGCGCTGCCAGGTGACAGCAACGACAACGGGACGGTTGTCAGCCCGTCGGCGGCGAATGTCGAGGAGACCGCCGCAAAACCGGTCCCGGTACAGAACGCGAAGAAGAAGCGCGTGGCGGCGGTACGCAGCGCCTACAGTAAAGATCTGGTGGAAGGGGTGAAGCGCTTCCAGGCCTCGAACGGACTGGGCGCCGATGGCGTGATTGGCCAGTCAACCCGTGACGCCCTGAATATCTCACCGGCCCAGCGTGCCGGGATACTGGCGCTCAACATTCAGCGTTTGCGCCTGCTGCCGGAGAAACTCTCTACCGGCATTATGGTGAATATCCCGGCCTACTCGCTGGTCTATTACCAGCAGGGCAATCAGGTGCTGTCGTCGCGGGTGATTGTGGGTCGCCCGGATCGTAAAACGCCGATGATGAGCAGCGCGCTGAATAACGTGGTGGTTAACCCGCCGTGGAACGTCCCGCCAACGCTGGCGCGTAATGATATTTTGCCGAAGGTGTGGAACGATCCGGGGTATCTGGAGCGCCATAACTACACCGTGCTGCGTGGCTGGAACAGCAAAGAGACTATCGATCCATGGCAGGTGGACTGGGGCACTATTACGCCGTCTAACCTGCCGTTCCGTTTCCAGCAGGCACCGGGCGCGCATAACTCATTAGGACGCTACAAATTTAATATGCCCAGCTCCGATGCCATCTATCTGCACGATACGCCAAACCATAACCTGTTCCAGAAAAACGCCCGTGCGTTGAGTTCCGGCTGTGTGAGGGTGAACAAAGCCTCTGAGCTGGCGAACATGTTGTTGCAGGACGCAGGCTGGAACGATGCGCGGATTTCTGATGCGCTGCGCCAGGGGGATACCCGTTATGTGAACATCCGCCAGACCATTCCGGTGAACCTTTACTACCTTACCGCCTTTGTCGATGCCGATGGGCGCACCCAGTATCGTACAGATATTTACAATTATGATCTCACCGCGCGATCCAGCGCACAAATCCTGCCAAAAGCGGAACAATTAATCAGGTAAATGAAGTAGTTCAGATAATTCTGCAGTCCTAATTTCCGGCACTTACACGTAAACGGGCAGAAATGCCCGTTTATTCGGGGATTAGGCTGCCTTGACGCAGCCAGTGTTGCCCGGTAAGGTGCCTCTCGTGCGCCAGAAGTGCATAAATTACGCAACTCCTTACCTGTAGACCTGATTATCATGGATAAATTTGACGCTAATCGCCGCAAATTGCTGGCGTTAGGTGGTGTAGCACTCGGTGCTGCCATCTTACCAACCCCTGCTTTTGCGACCCTTTCCACCCCACGCCCACGGATTTTGACGCTGAATAACCTGCACACCGGTGAGTCAATTAAGGCGGAGTTTTTTGATGGCCGGGGCTATATTCAGGATGAATTAGCTAAACTTAACCACTTTTTCCGCGACTATCGCGCCAATAAAGTGAAATCCATCGATCCAAAGCTGTTCGACCAGCTTTATCGTTTGCAGGGACTGCTTGGCACCCGTAAACCAGTGCAACTTATTTCAGGCTATCGCTCGCTGGATACCAATAATGAGCTGCGCGCCCACAGCAGCGGTGTGGCGAAAAAGAGTTATCACACCAAAGGGCAGGCCATGGATTTCCATGTTGAAGGCATTGCATTAAGCAATATTCGCAAAGCGGCGTTATCTCTGCACGCAGGTGGTGTAGGATATTACCCCAGCAGCAACTTTGTGCATATTGATACCGGGCCGGTTCGGCACTGGTAACGCAAGCCTTTAATACACAGGAGCCGTATGAACTATCGTATTATTCCGGTTACCGCTTTTGCCCAGAACTGTACCTTTATCTGGTGCGAAGAAACCCGCCAGGCCGCCGTGGTTGATCCCGGTGGTGATGCAGAAAAAATCAAACAGGTAGTGGATGCCAGCGGCATGACGCTGACGCAGATTTTACTGACCCACGGTCACCTGGATCATGTTGGTGCCGCCGCCGAACTGGCGCAACATTATGCTGTGCCGATTATCGGCCCGGAAAAAGAAGATGAGTTCTGGCTGACGGGATTACCCGCCCAGAGCCGGATGTTTGGCCTGGAAGAGTGTCAGCCTTTGACGCCCGATCGCTGGCTGAATGAAGGGGAGAGCGTCAGCGTAGGTCATATCACGCTTGAGGTGCTGCATTGCCCAGGACATACCCCAGGTCATATCGTGTTCTTTGACGATCGCGCCCGTCTGTTGATTTCAGGGGATGTGATTTTCAAAGGCGGTGTGGGGCGGAGTGATTTCCCGCGTGGCGACCATGCGACGCTGATCGATTCGATCAAACGCAAGCTGTTGCCGTTAGGTGATGATGTCACCTTCCTGCCGGGGCATGGCCCGCTGTCCACGCTCGGTGAAGAGCGCCTGCACAATCCTTTCTTACAGGATGAGATGCCGGTCTGGTAATAAAAAAAGGTCGCCATGGCGACCTTTTTTAATGCGCAAAATCTTACAGCACGGCGACAATGGCTTCGCACAGCGGCGCCATGTTATCCGGCGTCATACCCGCAACGTTCACACGACCGGATGCAACCGCATACACGCCAAACTCTTCACGCAGACGCAGCACCTGCTCTTTGGTCAGGCCGCTGAAGGAGAACATGCCGTTCTGTTTGATGATGAAGCTGAAATCTTCCTGCGCCCCTTTTTCCTGCAGGGTATTCACAAACAGTAAACGCATACGCTGGATACGCTGGCGCATATCCGTCAGTTCCTGCTCCCAGATGGCGCGCAGCGCGTCATTGCTGAGAATGGTCGCCACCACGGCGGCGCCGTGCGCTGGCGGGTTAGAGTAGTTGGCGCGAATAACTGATTTCATCTGGCTGAACGCACGATCCACGGTTTCTGCATCCGCACACACCAGCGTACAAGCACCGACGCGTTCATTGTACAGACCGAAGTTTTTGGAGTAAGAGCTGGCAACGATCAGTTCCTGATGCAGCGCAGCAAAGGCGCGCAGCCCTTCAGCATCTTCTTCCAGACCACGGGCAAAGCCCTGATAGGCGAAGTCAAACAGCGGCAGCCAGCCTTTTTGCGCTGACAGTTCAGCAAGCTGTTGCCACTGATCCAGCGTGGGATCAATACCGGTTGGGTTATGGCAGCAGCCGTGGAACAGCACCACGTCGCCCGCCTGAGCTTCATTCAGGCTGGCGACCAGACCGTCAAAGTCGAGCCGGTGGTTAGCCGCGTCATAATACGCATACTCACGTACTTCCAGACCGGCAGAGTTGAACACGCTCTTATGGTTCGGCCAGCTTGGATTGCTCACCCAGACGCGTTTTACATCCGTATTTTTAGCCAGAAAATCCGCTGCCACGCGAAGCGCACCTGTACCGCCAGGTGTTTGTGCCGTGCGGGCGCGTTTGTCGTTGATGATGGCATTGCCTTTGCCAAACAGCAGCTCTTGCGTGCAACGGCCAAACTCTGGAATACCGTCTATGCCGAGGTAATTTTTAGTCGTTTCATTTTCCAGCAGATACTGTTCAGCTTTTTTAACGCTGGTCAGTACCGGGGTCTTGCCGGTTTCATCTTTATAGACGCCGATGCCCAGATTAATTTTAGTGGGGCGTGCATCGGCACGAAACAGATCGGCCAGGCCCAGGATAGGGTCGGCAGGGGCAGCGGTGATTTTCTCAAACATGACGAGGTTCCATTGTGGTGTCAAAAAGGAAAAGCCGCTATCAGGTTAACGGCTGAGAGGGGAAATGCCAACCGTTTGCGATAAAAAGAAATCGATCTGAGAACTGAAGGGAATATCCGAATTTTGGACATAAAAAAACAGGGCCGAAGCCCTGTTTAAAACAGCATATAACGAGGTTTGTTACTTATTAGAACTGGTACGCTACGCCAACAACAGCCTGGTCATCAGCGCCAACGAAGCCGGTATCACCATCTTCTTTATCAAGCAGGTTGATACGGTAGTCGCCGTACACGTTGAAGTTTTTGTTGAAGTAGTAAGTTGCGCCAACAGTCACGTACTGCGCCAGATCGCGGTTGCCGATGCCCGGCAGATCTTTAGCTTTGGACTGAACGTATGATACGGACGGACGCAGACCGAAATCGAACTGGTACTGAGCTATCATCTCAACGTTCTGAGTTTTGTTAGCAACGGTGTAGAAGTTGCCGTTATTGTCAGGAACCGTTAAAGAATCACCGCTGTTGCCCAGGTTGGTCATGTTGCGGGTTTCAGCATAAACAGCAGCGAGGTACAGGTTGTTTGCGTCGTATTTCGCGCCAACAGCCCATGCATCAGCGCGGTCGCCGTTGCCATCAGCTTTCTGAGCCAGGGTACGGTTTGCGGTGCTGTAAGAACCGATCACGCCGAAGCCTTCACCGAACTCGTAGCCCAGGGATGCACCCACGCCGTCGCCGTTTGCTTCACGCAGGTTGTCACGGTCGTTTTTACCCTGATACTGAATACCCAGGCTCAGACCATCAACCAGACCGAAGAAGTTGCTGTTACGGTAGGTCAGCAGACCGGTAGAACGCATGGTCATAAAGTTATCGGTGTAAGCGCCACCCCAGGTTTCGCCAGAGAAGGACGGAGCCATATCGGTGTAGGATTCTACGTCGTACACGATGCCGTAGTTACGGCCGTAGTCCAGAGAGCCAGCGTCAGCAACTTTGATACCTGCGAAAGCCAGACGGGTTACGTTGTCCTGGCTGCCTTCGGCTTTGCTTGCTTTAGCACGATATTCCCACTGGCCGTAACCGGTAACTTGATCGTTTACCTGAGTTTCGCCTTTGAAGCCGATCTGGCCGTAAGAGTTATCTTTGTTAGAGGTGTTGTCGCCGGAAGTGGTGAAAGCGTGTTCGCCAACAACTTTACCGTACAGGTCCAGTTTGTTGCCGTTTTTGTTATAAACTTCAGCAGCGTTAGCTGCACCGGCTACCAGCAGAGCAGGGATAACCACTGCCAGAATATTGCGCTTCATCATTATTTATTACCCTCATTAGGTTTTATGAACACCTGCCACTGCCGCCAATAAATTCCGTCAATAAATATTTACGGAACTATTGATGAGAGTTTGGTGTCTCTCTGTGTCTGAGAGGCATCTTTCCATTCATGTAATCGTTTCGCTAGCGCCAAAGTGCTACAAATGTCGTAAAGCAGTAACCAAAAGAAATAATGTGTAACATTGTGTGAATTTTTGGGAACTTTGTGAACCATCTCTAATTTCCGGCACATCCGCTGCTAAATCCATCGCATCCATTCCTATATATATGAATTGCTTATATTTAATAGTGCTAACGGCAATTCTTATTCAAGAATCATTCTTATCTCTGTTTTTCTTATAGTCGGATTTAGCCGTCCGGATTGCCGGGCAGAATTTATCCTCATGTGCTAATGCTTCAGAAAAAACTTATCCGCAAGAAATGGAGGGCTTATTTTTTGTACACAGGTGTTTCAGCGATACAGGAAGTGACATTGCTTCAGGAAGGCGGGGTTGAAGGCTGAGAATACTCACACATTGTTAACATAAGTTGACAATGGCAGGTAAAAAAAGAGCCAGTAAAAACTGGCTCTGAGACGGGGTAACTGACAATCAGAAACTGGCGTTACGCGGTGTACGCGGGAACGGGATCACATCACGCACGTTTTGCACGCCCGTCACGTAGGCGATCAGGCGTTCAAAACCAAGGCCGAAACCGGCATGGGGCACGGTGCCGTAGCGACGCAGATCGCGATACCAGCCGTAGTCTTCTTTATTAAGACCCATCTCCGCCATACGCGCATCCAGTACGTCCAGACGCTCCTCACGCTGCGAACCCCCGATGATCTCACCGATACCCGGCGCCAGTACGTCCATCGCGGCAACGGTTTTACCGTCGTCGTTAAGGCGCATATAAAACGCTTTGATGTCTTTAGGGTAGTTCTTCACCACCACCGGTGCTTTAAAGTGTTTCTCGGCCAGGTAGCGCTCATGTTCGGAGGAGAGATCCACGCCCCAGTACACCGGGTTCTCGAATTTCTCACCGCAGGTTTCCAGAATGCGCACCGCGTCGGTGTAATCCACCTGGGCGAAGTCCGCCGAAATGAAACGCTCCAGACGTTCAATAGCATCTTTATCTACACGTTCGGCGAAGAATTTCAGATCGTCCATACGCTCGTCCAGCACGGCTTTAAAGACGTATTTCAGCATCGCTTCTGCCAGCGCGGCGTTATCTTCCAGATCGTTAAAGGCGACTTCCGGCTCCAGCATCCAGAACTCGGCCAGATGGCGCGTGGTGTTGGAGTTTTCAGCGCGGAAGGTCGGGCCGAAGGTATAGACCTTCGACAGGGCGCAGGCATAGGTTTCAGCATTGAGCTGACCGGAAACCGTCAGGAAGGCTTCTTTACCAAAGAAGTCTTTATCGAAGTCGATTTTGCCCTGGTCGTTGCGCGGCAGGTTTTCCAGATCCAGCGTGGAGACGCGGAACATTTCACCGGCACCTTCGGTATCGGATGCGGTGATCAGCGGTGTAGAAACCCAGAAGAAACCCTGCTCATGGAAGAAGCGATGTAGCGCCTGCGCCAGCGTATGACGCACACGGGCAACCGCGCCAATCAGGTTGGTACGCGGACGCATATGCGCGACTTCACGCAGATACTCGATGCTGTGGCGCTTCGCCGCCATCGGATAGGTTTCCGGATCTTCAACCCAGCCGGTCACTTCCACGCTGGTGGCCTGGATTTCAAAGCTTTGGCCCTGGCCAGGCGATGCGACAACTGTGCCGGTCACGATCACGGAACAGCCGGTGGTTAAATGCAGCACTTCGTCATTGTAATTGGGCAGAGAATTATTAATAACGGCCTGTACAGGATCAAAGCAGGAACCGTCATAGACGGCCAGGAAGGAGATGCCAGCTTTTGAATCTCGGCGGGTACGTACCCATCCGCGCACGGTGACCTGATGGTCAACGGCTACACGGCCCTGGAGTACGTCGGCTACAGGCGCAACGCTCATAATATTCTCTCTGTTAATTGTCTGGAAAAAATAGTCATTTATCCACCCAAAGGGGGGATACCTATGTTACCTGGCATGCGCCATCAGACAAGCAGAATTCGCAGCAACCGGCGAAGAATTAATAAATAAATAAGAAGAAGGGAGCCATTAAGGCTCCCTTTTGCGATTAACTGGCTTTTTTTACCAGCGGTAAATCGAAGGCTTCACGTAAAGCGCGGACAAAGGCTTTATCGTGACAGATAGTTTTTCCCGGACTGTCCGAGAGTTTAGCAACCGGCTTGCCGTTACATTCCACCAGTTTGATCACGATATTCAGCGGCTTCACTTGCGGAATATTGCAGGTCAGGCGCGTACCGATGCCGAAGCCCAAATTCACCCGTGAAGAGAAGTGGCGATAGAGATCGACCGCTTTCTTTAAATCGAGATTATCGGAGAACACCAGCACTTTGCTGTGCGGATCGATACCGAGCTTCTGATAATGCGCAATGGCTTTTTCACCCCATTCCACCGGGTCGCCGGAGTCGTGGCGCAAGCCCTGATAGCGGGTGGCGAATTCCGGACCGAAGTCGCGTAAAAACGCATCCATGGTGATGCAGTCAGTCAGCGCAATGCCCAGTTGATTCGGATATTCCGCAAGCCAGGCGGCGAGGGCTGCGCGCTGGCTGGTGGCGAGATCCGGGCTGATCTGCTGATGTGCCTGGAACCATTCGTGCGCCTGGGTGCCCATCGGCGTCAGCGACAGACGGCGCGCCAGATCGTAATTGCTGGTGCCGGTAAACCACGGCTCCTGCGTCAGCCGCTCAACAATAGCCTGCTGCACCTCGCGGGAAAAGCGACGGCGAGTGCCGAAATCCATCAGCCGGAAACGCGACAGATCCAGATCGGCGGTCAGATCGGCGAACTCCGCCAGCTTCTCTTCGAGCATCGCCAGCGCCTGCGGGACGCCCGCTTCAGGAGAGCGATAGCTGTGCACCAGCTCGCTGATAACCGCCAGCAGCGGCACTTCCCACATGATCACTTCCCGCCACGGGCCGCTCAGACGAATATTGAGCTTGCCGTTGTCGCTGGTGATCTCCACCTGCTGCGGGTCGTAACGGAAATCGCGCAACCAGTTGAGGTAGTCCGCTTTAAAGAAAGGCAGGCCGGAGAGCCACTGGAATTCATCATCCTGCAGGCGTAAATGTTGCATCGCGTTGACCTGCTCGCGAATACGATCGGCGTAGATACCCAGCAGATCGTCGCCACGGCAGCGGAATTCGGCCACCACCTGCACATCGGCATAACGGTGGTAAACAGCCTGTTGCATGTGCAGCTTGTACGCATCGGTATCAAGCAGCGTATGCAGGATCGGGGAAGCATATAGTGTCATGGCGTGCCGTAGCATCCTCTCACAGGAGCGTTTAGTACATTAAACAACAGGGGAGAATCGCTGGAGTATACCCTGTTTATCAATTTATTGAACCCCGATCACAACATATGCCGCTTTTTGAGGCGAGGGCATTTCGTGCCACTGTTATAAAAATGTAGCAAACAGGGCGTTTCTGCCTGAAAAGATGAAGATTCTGCGTGGCGCGTTCTGAACAACAGGAATAGACTGGAGTCGATACCATACTAAAAGATGCTAAAGGTTTTTTATGACACAACAGCCACAAGCCAAATACCGCCACGATTACCGTGCGCCGGACTACCTGATTAGCGATATTGACTTGACCTTTGACCTGGACGCCGCCAAAACCGTGGTCACCGCCGTTAGCCGCGTGTCACGACAGGGCGCGTCTGATGCACCTTTGCGTCTTAATGGTGAAGATTTAACCCTGGTCTCGTTACACATCAATGATGCCCCCTGGACTGACTACCAGATCGAAGACAATTATCTGGTGATTTCGGCGCTGCCGGACCACTTTACTCTGCGCATCGTCAACGAGATCAGCCCGGCGACCAATACGGCGCTGGAAGGACTTTACCAGTCAGGCGAAGCGCTCTGTACCCAGTGTGAAGCAGAAGGTTTCCGCCATATCACCTGGTATCTGGATCGCCCGGACGTGCTGGCGCGTTTTACCACCAAAATCATTGCCGATAAAACCACCTATCCGTACCTGCTCTCCAACGGTAACCGTGTGGGCGAGGGCGATCTGGACAATGGTCGTCACTGGGTGCAGTGGCAGGATCCGTTCCCGAAACCCTGCTACCTGTTTGCGCTGGTGGCGGGCGATTTCGACGTGCTGCGCGATACCTTTACCACGCGTTCTGGCCGCGAAGTCGCGCTGGAGCTGTTCGTCGATCGCGGCAACCTTGACCGCGCTCCCTGGGCGATGACTTCGCTGCAAAACTCCATGAAGTGGGATGAAACGCGCTTCGGTCTGGAATACGACCTCGACATCTATATGATCGTCGCCGTGGACTTCTTCAATATGGGCGCGATGGAGAACAAAGGCCTTAACGTCTTTAACTCTAAATACGTGCTGGCGCGAACTGATACCGCCACCGACAAAGATTATCTCGATATTGAGCGCGTCATCGGCCACGAATATTTCCATAACTGGACCGGTAACCGCGTGACCTGCCGCGACTGGTTCCAGCTCAGCCTGAAAGAGGGGCTGACGGTATTCCGCGATCAGGAGTTCAGTTCTGATCTAGGCTCCCGCGCCGTTAACCGCATCAGCAACGTGCGCACCATGCGCGGCATGCAGTTCGCGGAAGACGCCAGCCCGATGGCGCACCCGATCCGCCCGGACAAAGTCATTGAGATGAACAACTTCTACACCCTGACGGTGTATGAAAAAGGGGCGGAAGTGATCCGTATGCTGCACACGCTGCTGGGAGAAGAGAACTTCCAGAAAGGGATGCAGCTTTACTTTGAACGCCACGACGGCAGCGCCGCCACCTGTGATGATTTTGTGCAGGCGATGGAAGATGCATCCAATGTCGATTTGTCGCATTTCCGCCGCTGGTATAGCCAGTCCGGTACGCCGATTGTCACCGTGCGCGACGACTACAACCCGGAAACCGAACAGTACACCCTGACCATCAGCCAGCGCACGCCGCCGACCGCGGAGCAGGAAGAAAAGCTGCCGCTGCACATTCCGTTTGATATTGAACTCTATGACAACGACGGCCACGTCATCCCGCTGCAAAAAGATGGTCATGCCGTGCATCATGTGCTCAACGTCACTCAGGCCGAGCAGACGTTTGTCTTTGATAATGTCTACTTCCAGCCAGTGCCATCGCTACTGCGGGAATTCTCCGCACCGGTCAAACTGGAATATAAGTGGAGCGACCAGCAACTGACGTTCCTGATGCGTCATGCCCGCAATGATTTCTCCCGCTGGGATGCCGCGCAAAGCCTGCTGGCAACGTACATCCGCCTGAACGTCGCGCGTCAGCAGCAGGGGCAGCCGCTCTCCTTGCCGCTGCATGTCGCAGATGCCTTCCGGGCGATCCTGCTCGATGAGCAGATCGATCCGGCGCTGGCGGCAGAGATCCTGACGCTGCCTTCTGCCAGTGAAGTGGCTGAACTGTTCGATATTATCGATCCGGTGGCGATCGCTGCGGTACGCGAAGCGCTGACCCGCACGCTGGCGACAGAACTGGCAGACGAGTGCCTGGCCGTTTATAACGCCAATAAACTCGACGCTTACCGCGTGGAACATGCCGACATCGGCAAGCGCTCCCTGCGTAACACCTGCCTGCGCTATCTGGCGTTTGGCGATGCGCAACTGGGCGACCGTCTGGTGAGCGAGCAGTATCACCACGCCGATAATATGACTGACGTGCTGGCCGCGCTCTCTGCCGCTGTCGCGGCGCAGCTGCCATGCCGCGATGCGCTGATGCAGGATTATGACGACAAATGGCACCAGGATGGGCTGGTGATGGACAAGTGGTTTATTTTGCAGGCCACCAGTCCCGCCGCCAACGTGCTGGACACCGTGCGCAGCCTGCTGAATCACCGCTCGTTTACCCTTTCTAACCCGAACCGTGTACGTTCGCTGATTGGTGCCTTCGCCAGCAGCAACCCGGCGGCATTCCATGCGGAAGACGGCAGCGGCTATCAGTTTATGGTGGAGATGCTCACCGAGCTGAACCGCCGTAACCCGCAGGTGGCGTCCCGTCTGATTGAGCCGCTGATCCGCCTGAAACGCTATGACGAAAGCCGTCAGGCTTTAATGCGTATCGCGCTGGAAAAACTGAAAGGGCTGGATAATCTGTCGGGCGATCTGTTCGAGAAGATTGACAAAGCGCTGGCGTAATCTGCTGTTGTCACCCTCTCCGCGAGGAGAGGGCAAGGGTGAGGGATCATCCCTCACCCTGTTTTTACTGCTCTTACCGGCGCATCGCCGCGTTTCATCACCCGATCCAGCACATCCGCTTCCAGCTCTGCCAGCCGCACCGAACCAGGCCTGCGTGGACGCGCAATATCAACCGTCAAATCCAGCCCGATTTTGCCGTCTTCAATCAGCAAAACACGATCGGCCATCGCCACTGCTTCGCTGACATCATGGGTCACCAGCAATACCGTAAAGCCCTGGGATTGCCACAGCGATTCGATCAGCGCCTGCATCTCCAGCCGGGTCAGCGCATCCAGTGCACCCAGCGGTTCATCCAGCAGCAGCAAACCCGGTTTGTGAATTAACGCCCGCGCCAGCGCCACACGCTGTTTTTGCCCGCCAGAGAGCGCCGCCGGCCACTCGGCCGCACGATCTTCAAGACCCACCGCCGCCAGCGATTGCCGGGCCGCATCGTGCCAGTCGCCTTTCAGACCAAGGCCGACGTTATCGATCACCGATTTCCACGGCAGCAGGCGCGCATCCTGGAACATCATTCGCGTGTCGTCCTGGATCTGTGCCAGCGGCGTGGAGCCAGCGAGGATCTCCCCGCTTTGCGGTTTTTCCAGCCCGGCCAGCAGACGTAAGAGGGTACTTTTGCCGCCGCCGCTGCGGCCGACGACCGCAACAAACTGCCCGGCCGGAATGTGTAGATCCAGGCCATTAAGAATGGTGTTCTGACCGTAGCGCTTGGTGACGCCGTTAATTACCAGCGGCGTACCGCGATTCAGACGCGCAGTATTCATCGATCACTCCTTCACAGAATAGGCCGGGTTCCAGCGTAACCAGACGCGTTCAAGCAGTTGCGCGCTCAGATCCGCCAGTTTTCCCAGCACGGCATAAAGAATGATGGCGACCACCACCACATCGGTCTGCAAAAACTCGCGGGCATTCATCGCCAGATAACCGATACCGGCGTTGGCCGAAATGGTTTCCGCCACAATCAGCGTCAGCCACATCAGGCCCAGCGCGAAGCGCACGCCAACCAGAATGGAGGGCAGGGCGCCGGGCAGGATCACATGGACAAAGAGCGCGAAACCGGAAAGGCCGTAACTGCGCGCCATCTCCACCAGACCGCGGTCAATATTGCGGATGCCGTGCCAGGTATTGATGTAAATCGGGAACAGCGTCCCGAGCGCGACGAGGAAAATTTTCGCGCTCTCGTCGATGCCAAACCACAGGATCACCAGCGGGATCAGCGCCAGATGCGGCACGTTGCGCAGCATCTGCACCGAGGTATCCAGCAGCCGTTCACCCCAGCGCGACAGGCCGCTGATTAACCCCAGCGTCAGGCCAATCGACCCGCCAATGGAGAAACCAATCAGCGCCCGCCACGAGCTGATGGCCAAATGCTGCCACAGCTCACCGCTGGCAGAGAGCGACCAGAACGCCTCCACCACGCCCTCCGGCGAGGGCAGAATGCGCGTCGAAAGCCAGCCGGTTGACGAAGCAATCTGCCAGATCACCACCACGCCCACCGGTAAAAACCAGGGGGCGGCGCGCAACAGCCATTGACGGGATGAGTCGGACATAGCGGCTCCTTAACTCTGGGACGCGTTGCGTGGAATGTAATCGTTCGCCACCGCTTCACCCTGTGCCTGTAACTGGCGCGGCTGCGGTACAGCAGGAATAGCGACATCCAGATGTGGGAACAGCAGCTCGCCCACTTTGTACGCTTCCTCAAGGTGCGGATAGCCGGAGAGGATAAAGCTGTCGATGCCCAGCGCCGCGTATTCGTTGATACGCGCCGCCACCGTCGGACCATCGCCCACCAGCGCAGTACCCGCGCCGCCGCGCACCAGGCCGACGCCCGCCCACAGGTTCGGACTGATCTCCAGATTTTCACGGCGGCCATTATGCAGCGCCGCCATGCGCTGTTGCCCTACCGAATCCTGACGGGCAAATGCCGCCTGCGCGATGGCGATGGTGTCATCATCGAGATGGGAAATCAGCCGATCGGCGGCCTGCCACGCCTCTTCCGTGGTTTCCCGCACAATCACATGCAGACGGATCCCGAAACGGACGCTGCGTCCGTGCGCCGCCGCTTTGGCGCGCACCTGCTCGATTTTCTCTTTCACCTGCTCCGGCGGTTCGCCCCAGGTGAGATAGAGATCCACCTGCTCGGCGGCCAGATCCTGCGCGACATCCGAGGAGCCACCGAAATAGAGCGGCGGACGCGGCTGCTGCACCGGCGGGAAGAACAGTTTTGCGCCACGCACATGGATGTGTTTGCCGTGGTAATCCACGGTGTCACCCTCCAGCAGACGTCGCCAGACGTGAGTGAATTCCGCCGAGGCTTCATAACGCTCGGTATGATCGAGGAACACGCCGTCAGCGGCCAGCTCCTGCGGATCGCTGCCGGTCACCAGATTAAACAGCGCACGGCCATTAGACAGACGATCCAGCGTTGCCGCCTGACGTGCCGCCACGGTCGGGGAGGTCACGCTCGGACGCAGGGCGACCAGAAACTTCAGCCGTTGCGTCACCGGGATCAGCGAGGCCGCCACCAGCCACGCATCTTCGCAGGAGCGCCCCGTCGGGATCAGTACGCCGCTAAAACCGATGCGGTCAGCGGCCTGGGCAATCTGTTGTAAATAACCATGATCGACCGGGCGGGCCGCGTGTTCAGTGCCAAGATAGTGACCATCACCGTGGGTCGGTAAAAACCAGAACAGATTCAGGCTCATGATTTAGCTCCTTGAGTCGTGGCCGGGTGCCAGATGCGGGTACGAATATCCACCTGTTTCGGGACGAGGCGGTTTTGATAAAACAGATCGGCGGTCTGCTGTTGCAGCGCGGCCGTGGCGTCGTTAACCGGCGAAATGCGCGTCGGCGGACGGTGATCAAAATAGGTGGCGATCACCGGCTCAGGCAGCCCCATGGTTTTCGCCAGTAAACTAATGCTGGCCTCGCGTTGGCTGAGGGTTAACGCATCTGCTTCGCTGAAGGTATCGAGCACGCCCTGAATAAACGCGCCATTCTTTTCAGCATAAGGACGGGCCGCCAGATAAAACGAACCGGTCTGTTTGAGATCGGTGCCATCTTTCAACACCCGCACGCCGCCCTGCAACAAGGCCGCTGAATAGTAGGGATCCCAGATCGCCCAGGCATCGACATTGCCCTGCGAGAACGCGGCACGTGCATCCGCAGGCGTCAGATAAGTCGGCTGTATATCGGTGAATTTCAGCCCAGCCTGTTGCAGTGCGCGCAGCAGCAGGTTGTGGGAACTGGAACCTTTCTGGAACGCGACCTTATGGCCTTTCAGATCGGCGACGGTTTTGATCGGGCTGTTTTCCGGCACGAGGATCACTTCGGCTTTTGGCTTCGGCGGTTCGACGCCGACATACAGCAGATCCGCCCCGGCAGCCTGAGCAAAAATAGGCGGAATATCACCGGTGCTGCCTAAATCAATACTGCCGATATTCAGCGCTTCCAGCATCTGCGGGCCGGCAGGGAACTCCACCCAGGAAATTTTGGTGTCCGGGTAACGTTTTTCCAGCAACTGATGATTTTTCGCCAGTACCATGCTGACGCTGCCTTTCTGATAGCCGATACGCAGCGCGTCTGGAGCGGTTTGGGCTGCCTGTGACCAGGCGGAGAGCGTTAACATGCCGCCGAGGGCCAGCCACTGGGCGCGGGATTTGAAAAGGTTAAACATGGACGACTCCTTGCGTGTCACTGATCAACGGGGCTTTACGGTCAAGACGGTGCAGCGCCTGGGTGAACGTTTCCAGCGCGCTATCGAGGCGGGCTTGCAGATGGGGACTGAAGGTCGCTTTATGCTGGTAATCGGCAATCTGGCTGTCATCAGCGAACACGCCCTGTAAAATTTCCTGGGCGCGCAGCGCGCTCAGCACCGGCTTCAGGGCATAATCCACCGCCAGCATATGGGCGACGCTGCCGCCGGTCGCCAGCGGCAACACCACTTTCCCCGCCAGCGCGCGCTCGGGTAGCAGATCCAGCAGCGTTTTTAACGCACCGGAAAACGAGGCTTTATAGATCGGCGTGGCGACAATCAGCCCGTCGGCATCGTTGAGCTGTTCGTTTAACGCCAGCAGCGCCGGACTGTCAAAACGCGCATAGAGCAAATCTTCTGGCGCAAAGTTTTGCAGGTGCCAGTGGCAGACGTCGATCCCCTGCTCGCTTAACCGTTCGCGGGTATATTCCAGTAGGGCGCTGGAGCGCGAAGGGAAACGTGGGCTTCCCGCTAATGTCACTACACGCATACTGACTCCTTATAACCAAATGTTTGCTTTTATCTAACATTGATAACAATTTGCCAGAGGGTTTTTATTCCACTAAATGATTTATCTGCGCAAGAATTGCCAAAAATCGGCATAAGAAGAGGGCGGAAGGTAAACGTTTGCTTTTTTTGCGGGCTTTTTTGCCTCAGGTCAATTCCCTTTCCGGGCGCTATCAAACATAATACGGCCCCGGTTTGCACACCGGGAATCCAGGAGAGTTCATGTACTACCCCTTCGTTCGTAAAGCCCTTTTTCAGCTCGATCCTGAGCGCGCACATGAAGTGACCTTTCAGCAATTACGCCGGGTATCCGGTACGCCATTTGAAGCACTGGTGCGCCAGAATGTGCCGGTAAAACCCGTCACCTGCATGGGGCTGACCTTCAAGAATCCGCTTGGCCTGGCGGCGGGTCTTGACAAGAATGGCGAATGTATCGATGCCTTTGGCGCAATGGGATTTGGCGCGATTGAAATTGGCACCGTGACACCGCGTCCACAGCCGGGTAACGATAAACCGCGTATTTTCCGCCTCGTCGAAGCCGAGGGGTTAATCAACCGCATGGGCTTTAATAACCTCGGCGTTGATAACCTGGTCGAGAACGTAAAAAAAGCGCATTTTGATGGCGTGCTGGGCATTAATATTGGCAAAAATAAAGACACGTCGGTTGAGCAGGGTAAAGATGACTATCTGATTTGCATGGAAAAAATCTATGCCTATGCCGGTTATATCGCCATCAATATCTCCTCACCGAACACCCCTGGCCTGCGTTCATTGCAATATGGCGAGGCGTTAGACGATCTCTTGCTGGCTATCAAAAATAAGCAGAGTGAATTGCAGAATATCCACCATAAATATGTTCCAGTGGCGGTAAAGATCGCGCCGGATCTTAGCGAAGAAGAATTGATCCAGGTAGCCGACAGTTTAATTCGCCATAATATTGATGGTGTTATTGCCACCAATACTACGCTGGAACGATCGCTGGTGCAGGGTATGAAACATTGCGACGAAATGGGTGGATTAAGCGGTCGCCCGCTGCAATTAAAAAGCACAGAAATTATTCGGCGTTTGGCCCTTGAGCTGAATGGGCGTTTGCCGATTATCGGCGTGGGCGGGATTGATTCCGTCATCGCCGCGCGGGAAAAAATCGCGGCCGGTGCCACGCTGGTACAAATTTATTCGGGCTTTATTTTTAAAGGGCCGCCGCTGATTAAAGAAATCGTTACCCATATTTGACGTTTCTCCCGCTAAATCACAACCAGGGCTTTATTTCCGGCCCTGGTTGTTTTATATTCCGTCGTTGTTGCTTATTTAAACATTGTGGTCTTTTATTATTTACACAATAAGCGAAGCGGCAAACTGGGATAAAAAAGCAACAGGACGCTTGCGAACGGGAGAGGAATATGCGAATTAAACCTGACGATAACTGGCGCTGGTATTTTGATGAAGAGCACGATCGTATGATGCTCGATCTGGCCAATGGCATGTTATTTCGTTCCCGCTTTCCCCGTCGCATGTTAACCCCGGATGCTTTTGCGCCGACCGGTTTTTGCGTGGAAGATGCTGCGCTTTATTTCTCCTTCGAAGAAAAATGCCGTTACCTGGATCTGAACCGTGAACAGCAGGCGGAACTGGTGCTGAACGCGCTGGTGGCGATCCGTTTTCTGAAACCACAGATGCCGAAAAGCTGGCACTTCCTGGCGCATAACGACCGCTGGGCGCCGCTGCCCGGTGAAGCCGCCAGCGTCTGGCTGAGCGACACCGCGGAGCAGGTTAATCTGCTGGTGGTTGAACCGGGTGATAATGCCGCGCTCTGCTTGCTGGCGCAGCCGGGCGTAATGATTGCCGGCCGCACTATGCAGCTTGGCGATGCGATCAAAGTGATGAATGACAGGCTGAAACCGCAGCCGATGACCGCCAGTTTCAGCCTCGAACAGGCCGTTTAACCTTCCAGTTTCAGCGCCGTTTTGGGAATGCAGCTGCAACTCAGAATGGTGCCATCGTCACCAATTGCCGATTGTTTCAGCGCACTGACTTCCCCCTCGACTAAACGGATCCGGCAACAGCCGCAGATCCCCGCCCGACAGGAATAGGGTACGCGGATCCCCTGACTTTCTAGTTGCTCAAGTAACACCTGCTGATTGTTGCCGGTAAACACCTGCCCCTGAAAATCGATGCTCACGCCCGACGGATCAACTTTATCTACCTTCAGCGTCGCGGCCACGTTGCCTGCGCCATAGACTTTGCCCGGCGCGCTGGCCAGCACGGTCAGTTCATCACCGACGCGGATCACGCCGCTGTTGCGGGCGATCAGGTTCTGGCCGAAATCCACATCGCCGTTATCCTGCGCGGTACGGAAGCCCTGTAACGTGGTGAGCGGTTCACCGGAGGGATGCTTTTGTCCGCGCTCCGGGCTAACGGTGGTGAATATGCAGCGGCTGCACGGTTTCACCACGTCAAAAATCACCTCCCCGATGCGCACCACTTTCCAGCGGTCTTCTTCCCAGGCTGCGGCACCGCTGATCACCAGATTGGGTCGGAACTGCTCCATTTGTACGCTCGCCGGGCAACGCTGCTGAAGATCCCGAAGCGAGGCTTCGTTGACCAGCAGATAAGGAAAACCGTCGGCGAAAGAGAGCGGCACGCTTTCAAAGCGTTTTACCCGGCGCGTCGGTTGCGGTCCAACCCAGCGTAGTTGTACGTCGCGGGCGAAAAAACCACTCAGCCACTGGTTTATCGCCGCAGGCGCAATAAAGGCCGTAAAATGGTTGCCCCAGACTTCTGTGGGGTGAGGCTGTGCATCGAAATCCGCAAAGCGCACCAGCGCACTGCTGCCGTCGGGGGCGGTCAGGTGCAGGCCATCGGGTAACAGGGCGGGCGTGAAGCGCACCATCGCGGGAAATTGACGGGCGGTAATGAAGGTGCCGTCGGGTTCAGTGACCATAAAAATGCGGTCGAATGCCAGTCCGCTGATGTCCGCCAGGGCATGCGTGAGGCCAGTGCCGCGCATTGATTTAACCGGGTGAATGAAAAGCCGCGATAAGGTTGCCACGCCATCCTCTTCAGAATATGGAAATAAGCGCTCAACTTTATGACATAGCGTTGAGATTAGCTATAATGCGCAACAATTTTCTAAGTGAATAAGTGACGATATGATTTCTCTGTTTGCCAGTACGGCCCGCGGGCTGGAAGAGCTGTTAAAAACTGAACTGGAAAGCCTGGGCGGGCAGAATGCTCAGGTGGTTCAGGGTGGTGTCCATTTTGAGGGGGATACCCGGCTCGTCTACCAGAGCCTGATGTGGAGTCGTCTGGCTTCGCGCATCATGATGCCGATGAGCGAGTGCAAGGTTTACAGCGACCTTGACCTCTATCTCGGGGTGCAGGCGATCGACTGGACGGAGATTTTCAGCCCTGGCGCCACCTTTGCCGTGCACTTCAGCGGGCTGAACGAGACCATTCGTAACAGCCAGTACGGTGCGCTGAAGGTCAAAGACGCCATCGTCGATAGCTTCACGCGTAAAAATATGGAACGTCCGAACGTCGATCGCGAAAAACCGGACCTGCGTATTAACGTCTGGCTGAACAAAGACACCGCGCATATTGCGCTGGATCTGAGCGGTGAAGGCCTGCACCAGCGTGGCTACCGTGACGGCACCGGCCTTGCGCCGATCAAAGAAAGCCTCGCCGCCGCTATTGTTATGCGCTCTGGCTGGCAGCCGGGCACACCGCTGCTCGATCCGATGTGCGGTTCCGGTACGCTGCTGATTGAAGCGGCAATGTACGCCACCGATCGCGCGCCGGGCCTGCATCGCGGGCACTGGGGATTCAACGGCTGGGCGCAGCATGACGAGGCCATCTGGAAAGAAGTAAAAGCCGAAGCTCAGGTGCGCGCCCGTAAAGGTCTCGCGGATTATGGCTCGCGTTTTTACGGCTCCGATAACGACAGCCGCGTGATTGAACGCGCCCGCAGCAACGCCCGTCGTGCTGGCGTGGGCGAGCTGATCGCTTTTGACGTGAAAGACGTCGCTAAACTGACAAACCCGCTGCCGGAAGGCCCGACCGGGACCATCCTCAGCAACCCGCCGTACGGCGAACGTCTGGACAGCGAACCGGCGCTGATTGCGCTGCACAGCACGCTGGGACGTATCATCAAAAGTCAGTTCGGCGGCTGGAACTTATCGCTGTTCAGCGCTTCGCCGGATCTGCTTAACTGCCTGCAACTGCGCGCCGATCGCCAGTTCAAGGCCAAAAACGGCCCGCTGGACTGCGTACAGAAAAACTACGCAATTGCCGTGACCAGCGCTGATGCGCAGGGCAGCGCATCGATGGCGGAAGATTACGCCAACCGCCTGCGTAAAAACGTCAAAAAACTGGAAAAATGGGCCCGTCAGGAAGGGATCGAATGCTATCGCCTGTATGACGCCGATTTACCGGAGTACAACGTGGCGGTCGATCGCTACGCTGATTCTGTGGTGGTGCAGGAGTACGCGCCGCCGAAAACCGTGGATCCGCAGAAAGCCCGTCAGCGCCTGTTCGATATTATTTCGGCCACCATCGCCGTGCTGGGCATCGCCCCGAACAAGCTGGTGCTGAAAACCCGTGAACGACAGAAGGGCAAAAGCCAGTATCAGAAGATGAACGAGAAGGGCGATTTCATGCAGGTGAGCGAATACAACGCGCGCCTGTGGGTTAACCTGACCGATTATCTGGATACCGGCCTGTTCCTCGATCACCGTATCGCCCGCCGTATGCTCGGCCAGATGAGCAAAGGTAAAGACTTCCTTAACCTCTTTGCCTATACCGGCAGCGCCAGCGTCCACGCAGGTCTTGGCGGCGCGAAATCTACCACTACTGTGGACATGTCCCGCACCTATCTGGAGTGGGCCGAGCGCAACCTGCGTCTGAACAATTTAAGCGGTCGCGCGCACCGCCTGATCCAGGCCGATTGCCTGGCCTGGCTGCGCGATACCGACGAACAGTTTGATCTGATCTTCATCGATCCACCGACATTCTCTAACTCAAAAAGAATGGAAGATGCGTTCGATGTACAGCGCGATCACCTGCGCCTGATGAAAGATCTGAAACGTCTGCTGCGTCAAGGCGGCACCATTATGTTCTCGAACAACAAACGCGGTTTCCGTATGGATCACGACGGTCTGGCTGAGCTCGGACTGAAAGCACAAGAAATCACGCAAAAAACACAGTCGCAGGATTTCGCCCGCAACCGTCAGATCCACAATTGCTGGCTGATCACCTCAGCCTGAAAGGAAGAATAAATGTCATTAATTAGTATGCACGGTGCCTGGCTGTCGTTCAGCGATGCGCCGCTTCTGGATAACACCGAACTGCACATCGAAGATAACGAGCGCGTGTGTCTGGTAGGTCGTAACGGCGCCGGTAAATCGACGCTGATGAAAATTCTCAACCGCGAACTGAGTCTGGACGACGGGCGTATTGTCTACGAACAGGATCTGGTCGTGGCGCGTCTGCAACAGGACCCGCCCCGCGATGTGGCGGGCAGCGTGTACGATTTCGTAGCGGAAGGCATCTCTGAGCAGGCGGAATATCTCAAGGCCTACCATGAGGTTTCTCATCTGGTGATGACCGATCCCAGCGAGAAAAACCTTAACGAGATGGCGCGTCTGCAGGATCTGCTCGATCACCACGGCCTGTGGCAGCTTGAAAACCGTATCAACGAAGTGCTGGAGCAGATCGGCCTGGAAGCGGATATGGCGCTGGCGTCGCTGTCCGGCGGCTGGCTGCGTAAAGCCGCGCTGGGCCGTGCGCTGGTGAGTAACCCGCGCGTGCTGCTGCTGGACGAACCGACCAACCACCTCGACATTGAAACCATCGACTGGCTGGAAGGTTTCCTGAAAACCTTCAACGGTACCATTATCTTTATTTCTCACGACCGTTCATTTATTCGCAATATGGCGACGCGCATTGTCGATCTGGATCGCGGCAAGCTGGTGACTTATCCGGGCAGCTACGATCAGTATCTGCTGGAGAAAGAAGAAGCGCTGCGCGTGGAAGAGTTACAGAACGCCGAATTTGACCGCAAACTGGCGCAGGAAGAAGTGTGGATCCGCCAGGGCATCAAAGCACGTCGTACACGTAATGAAGGCCGTGTACGCGCCCTGAAAGCGATGCGTCGCGAGCGTGGCGAACGCCGTGAAGTGATGGGCAGCGCGAAAATGCAGGTCGAAGAGGCCTCCCGCTCCGGCAAAATTGTCTTCGAAATGGAAAACGTCAACTACAGCGTTGACGGCAAAGTGTTGGTGAAGGATTTTTCCGCACAGGTACAGCGTGGCGACAAGATCGCGCTTATCGGGCCGAACGGCTGCGGTAAAACCACGCTGCTGAAGCTGATGCTCGCGCAATTGCAGGCCGACAGTGGCCGCGTCCACTGTGGCACCAAACTGGAAGTGGCCTATTTTGATCAGCATCGTGCGGAACTCGATCCCGACAGAACCGTGATGGATAACCTTTCCGAAGGTAAACAGGAAGTGATGGTGAACGGTAAACCGCGCCATGTTCTTGGTTATCTGCAGGACTTCCTGTTCCATCCGAAACGCGCCATGACGCCTGTGCGCGCGCTGTCCGGCGGTGAGCGTAACCGCCTGCTGCTGGCGCGTCTGTTCCTCAAGCCCAGCAACTTGCTGATCCTCGATGAACCGACCAACGACCTGGATGTGGAAACCCTCGAACTGCTGGAAGAGCTTATCGACGGCTACCAGGGCACCGTTATGCTGGTCAGCCACGATCGTCAGTTTGTGGATAACACCGTGACCGAATGCTGGATCTTCGAAGGCGAAGGGCGTATTGGTCGTTATGTCGGCGGTTATCAGGACGCGCGTGGTCAACAGGCGGCGTCACTGGCGCATAAACAGGCAATTACGAAAAAAAATGCGGACGTGGCTGCCCCGAAAGCAGAAACTGTCAAACGCACCGCTAACAAACTAAGCTATAACCTGCAGCGCGAACTTGAGCAGCTTCCTCAGCGCCTTGAAACGCTGGAAGCAGAACTGAGCGCGCTTCAGGCTCAGGTGGCTGACGGGGCATTCTTCAGTCAACCTCATGACCATACGCAAAAAGTGCTGGCCGATATGGCGCAGGCTGAACAGGCGCTGGAAGAAGCTTTTGAGCGTTGGGAATACCTTGAGGCCCTTAAAAACGGCGCATAATTCAGGATAAACGTATGTGCGATCACCATCATGCCACCCGGCACATTTTGTGTTCTCAGTGTGACTTGCTGGTGGCACTTCCCGCGCTTGAGGACGGTCATAAAGCAGACTGTCCTCGCTGTGGACATACGCTGACCACCCGGTGGACTGAGCCACGTCAGCGCCCCACCGCCTATGCGCTGGTGGCGCTGTTCATGCTGTTGCTGGCCAATCTCTTCCCCTTTATCAATATGAAAGTTGCCGGTGTCACCAGTGAGGTGACGCTGATGGAAATCCCTGGCGTGATGTTCTCGGAAGATTACGCCAGCCTCGGCACCTTTTTCTTGCTGTTTGTCCAGCTTGTCCCGGCTTTTGGCCTGGTGTCGATTCTGTTGCTGGTTAATCGCGTCTCTCTGCCCTGGCGCTGGCAGGCTTATCTGGCGCGCGTGTTCTTCCAGTTAAAATCCTGGGGAATGGCGGAAATTTTTCTCGCCGGCGTGCTGGTGAGTTTTGTGAAGCTGATGGCTTACGGCGACATCGGCGTCGGCAGCAGTTTTATCCCCTGGTGCCTGTTCTGTTTGCTGCAACTGCGTGCTTTTCAGTGCGTCGATCGACGCTGGTTGTGGGACGATCTCGCGCACATTCCACCGTTGAGCCAACCGCTAACGCCGGGCATCACCGGGATCCGTCAGGGGTTACGATCTTGTCCGTGCTGCACTGCGATACTGCCCGCAGATTTGCGCAAGTGCCCACGCTGTCATACCCGTGGTTATGTACGGCGCAGAAACAGCCTGCAATGGACGATGGCGCTGCTCATCACCTCTATCATGCTTTACCTGCCTGCCAATATTCTGCCGATCATGATCACCGATCTGCTGGGGGACAAAATGCCTTCGACCATTCTGGCCGGGGTTATTTTGCTGTGGGGGGAGGGATCGTATCCGGTCGCGCTGGTCATTTTTATCGCCAGTATTATGGTGCCAACGCTGAAAATGATCGCCCTTGGCTGGCTGTGCTGGGATGCAAAAGGCCACGGCAGGCGCGACAGCGAGCGGATGCACCTGATTTATGAAGTCGTGGAATTTGTCGGTCGCTGGTCAATGATTGACGTTTTTGTTATCGCCGTGCTATCCGCGCTGGTGCGCATCGGCGGCCTTATGAACATATACCCCGCAATGGGCGCATTGATGTTTGCGCTGGTGGTCATCATGACCATGTTTGCGGCAATGACTTTCGATCCTCGGCTGTCCTGGGATCGTGAACCAGAATCAAGCCATGAGGAGTGGTAAAAACATGGAGACGAAAAGTGGGGAAGCAAAGGTGCAAAAGGTAAAAAGCTGGTCGCCGGTGTGGATCTTCCCCATCGTGACCGCGCTTATCGGCGCCTGGATCCTGTTTTATCACTATAGCCATCAGGGGCCGGTAGTCACACTGATCACCGCGAATGCCGAGGGTATTGAGGCGGGTAAAACCACCATTAAAAGCCGCAGCATTAACGTCGGCGTAGTGGAATCTGCCACCCTGACAGACGATCTCAAGCGCGTGGAGATTAAAGCGCGCCTGAATGCCGATATGAGTAAACTGCTGCATGGCGACTCAGTGTTCTGGGTTGTCAAACCGCAGGTTGGCCGCGAGGGGATCAGCGGGCTGGGTACGCTGCTGTCCGGGGCTTACATTGAACTCCAGCCCGGTAAAAAGGGCGCACAGCCGGAAAGCTATCAGTTGCTGGATGCACCGCCGCTGGCACCGCCGGATGCGAAAGGTATCCGGGTGATCCTCGACAGTAAAAAAGCAGGACAGCTGTCGCCGGGCGATCCGGTGCTGTTTCGCGGCTATCGCGTTGGCTCGGTAGAAACCAGTACCTTTGATTCGGTAAAGCGCACCATCAGCTATCAGCTGTTTATCAATGCGCCGAACGACCGCCTGGTGACCAGCAACGTGCGCTTCTGGAAAGACAGCGGTATTGCGGTGGATCTGACGTCTGCCGGCATGCGCGTCGAGATGGGCTCACTGACCACGCTGTTTGGCGGCGGCGTCAGCTTTGACGTGCCGGAAGGTATCGATCTGGGCACGCCAGTGTCGGAAAAAACGGCCTTCACGCTGTTTGACGATCAGCGCAGCATTCAGGAATCGCTCTATACCGACCACATCGACTATCTGATGTTCTTCAAGGATTCGATTCGTGGCCTGCAAACGGGCGCACCAGTTGAATTCCGCGGTATTCGCATTGGTACCGTCAGCAAAGTTCCGGCGATGATGCCAGGTATGAAACAGGCGCTGGACAACGACTATCGCATTCCGATTCTGATCCGTATTGAACCGGAGCGGCTTGCCAGCCAGCTTGGTGAAATGCCGAATATTAAGTCCCACATCAATGAGCTGCTGAAAAGCGGTCTGCGTGGTGCGCTGAAAACGGGCAATCTGGTTACTGGCGCGCTGTACATTGATATGGATTTCTATCCGAAAGAGCCGCCGATAACCGGGATCCGTAAATATTCGGGTTATGAAATTATTCCAACCGTCAGCGGTGGGCTGGCCCAGATCCAGCAACGCCTGATGGATACGCTGGATAAGATCAACAATCTGCCGCTGAATCCAATGATTGAACAGGCGACGAGTTCGCTTAATGAAACCCAGCGCACCATGCGTCGCCTGCAAACGACGCTGGATAATCTCAACAAGATCACCGCCAGCCAGTCCGCGCAACAGTTGCCGGCGGATATGCAGAAAACGCTACGCGAGCTGAACCGCAGCATGCAGGGCTTCCAGCCGGGATCGGCGGCTTATAACAAAATGGTGGCGGATATGCAGCGACTGGATCAGGTACTGCGTGAACTGCAACCGGTACTGAAAACGCTGAACACCAAAAGCAATGCGCTGGTATTTGAAGCGAAGGACAAAAAAGATCCTGAGCCTAAGAGGGCAAAACAATGAAAAATGGATTAGTCATCGCCGCGACGCTACTGCTGGCGGCCTGTAGCAGCAACGTCGAAGAGACAAATTATTATCAGTTGCCAACGCCGCATCAGAACACGGCGCAGCGCCAGAACGGTCCGGCCAGTCGACTGTTGTGGGTAGAGCAGGTGTCCGTGCCGGATTATCTGGCGGGCAATGGCGTGGTGTATCAGACCAGCGAGGTAAAATACGCTATCGGCACACAAAACTTGTGGGCCAGTCCGCTCGATCAGCAGCTGCGCACGACGCTGGTGGCGAATCTCAGTCAGCAGTTGCCCGGCTGGGTGGTCGCTTCAACGCCGCTCGGTAATGAGCAGGATACGCTGAACGTCTCCGTTACGGGTTTCCATGGGCGTTATGATGGGCGGGTGATTGTCAGCGGTGAGTGGTTGCTGAACCATCAGGGGCAACTTCTCAAACGGCCGTTCCATATTGAGATGGCGCAGCAGCAGGATGGGTATGATGCGATGGTCAAAGTATTGGGTGAAGCCTGGAGCCGTGAAGCGGGCGACATCGCGCGGGAACTTAACCGTCTGCCCTGATTGCAATTAATCCTAAAAAACCGCCGTTTTGCTTACGCAACGGCGGTTTTTTTATGGCGCTATACCGGGCATTTACTTGTTCCGTCTCACACTTTTTGTACAAATGAAGTTCTGCATACCTCACATTTATGACAATGGTATGAATTTTGAGCATTGACGATGCCGCGCAACCGCGTTACAAAAGAGACGTGATTGCGCATTTTGTAATCACTGTTTTCTTTTCCACGAGACTCAAAAAATGAGGGAAACGAGGCATGAAGAGACAAAAACGAGATCGCCTGGAACGGGCACATCAACGAGGGTATCAGGCCGGTATTGCCGGACGCTCAAAAGAACTATGTCCTTACCAGACGCTGAATCAGAGGTCATACTGGCTTGGAGGCTGGCGAGAAGCCATGGAGGTCAGGACAGTAATCGCCTGATTCTGTCTCTTTAGTAAGAAACCTCCGCCTGGCGGAGGTTTCGCCTGTTAAGGCAATCAGAATGCAGACGTATCCTGGAACAGCCCAACTTTCAAATCGTTTGCCGTGTAAATCACGCGACCATCAACCAGCACTTCGCCATCCGCCAGGCCCATAATCAGACGACGGTTAACAATACGCTTGAAGTGAATGCGATAAGTGACTTTTTTCGCAGTCGGCAGAACCTGACCGGTGAATTTCACTTCACCTACACCCAGCGCACGGCCTTTGCCTTCACCGCCCAGCCAGCCGAGGTAAAAGCCTACCAGCTGCCACATCGCATCCAGGCCCAGGCAGCCCGGCATCACCGGATCGCCAATGAAGTGGCAACCGAAGAACCACATGTCCGGATTAATATCCAGCTCTGCTTCAACATAACCTTTATCGAAATTGCCGCCTTTTTCCGTCATCTTGACGACACGGTCCATCATCAGCATGTTAGGTGCCGGTAACTGTGGGCCTTTTTCGCCAAACAGTTCACCACGGCCAGAGGCAAGAAGGTCTTCTTTCGTATAGGATTCGCGTTTATCTACCATGTTTTAAGTGAGCCTTATTGTAAGTTTGGGACGCAGGATAGCTAACACGTGTACGCTGAACAAGTCCGATCAGTTCGGCATAAACCAGGCTAACCAGCGTAACGGCCAGGGAAAGCGATGTCGCGCTTCCTGCTGCGAGGCCTGAGCGATACGCTCCTGAATCGTCTGACTGAGCGTGGTTTGCCCCTCAGTATCCCAGGGCAGGTTTGTCAGTAAGGGTAGCGCATCTGTCACATCATCGATGGCCCAGATTGAAAATTCTCCGGCATCGACCGCGTCCAGCAGATCTTGCGGCAGACAAAGATGGCGCACATTTGCCGCAGGGATGATGATCCCTTGCTTACCGGTCAGGCCACGTTGCTGGCAGATAGTGAAGAAACCTTCGATCTTTTCGTTCAGGCCGCCAACCGGCTGCGCCCGACCGAACTGATCTACCGAACCGGTGATCGCCAGATGCTGATTAATGGGCACATCCGCCAGAGCACTGATCAGCGCACACAGCTCCGCCATCGAGGCGCTATCGCCGTCGACTTCGCTATAGGATTGCTCAAAGGTCAGCGAGGCAGAGAAGGGGATCTGCTGATCCAGTTGCAGCTCAGCCATTAAAAAAGCCTGCATGATCATCATGCCTTTCGCATGAATATTTCCGCCCAGCTCCGCTTTACGCTCAATATCGTTAAATTCGCCGTCGCCAATATGCACGACGCAACTGATGCGCGACGGCTCGCCGAAGGCGCGTGGGTGTCCGGGGAATTCGACCACCGAGAGGGCGTTGATCTGACCGACACGCTCTCCTTCGGTTTCGATGAGAATTTGTTCCAGCAGGATTTCATCCTGGATGCGTTCCGGTAAGTAACCTTCGCGCCATTCGCGCTGGCTGAGCATGGTCTGCAACTGCTCACCATCAAAGGTAGTGTCTGCGCCCAGCGCCGCTACTTCGCGCAACTGGCGTACCAGCCACAGCGGGCAAAGCGGCAACGTTTCCTGATCGCCGGTATAACGCACGGCTTCATGGATCAGCACCGGCCAGGCATCCTGTGCCGGAACGGGCAGGTCAGCGTTTTTAGCACTATGCAGCACCCACTGGCACCACTGCGCCATGGTTTCAGCGTCGGTAACTTGCAGGTTTTCTTCGTATTCGCTGTAAATGGATTGCGCGGCAAGCTCAGGCTCCATTTCCTGGAAGTCAGCCAGAGAATCGCGTTCTCCGACAAGGATCACTTTCAGTTGCAGCGGCATTGACGGCACGCTGACCGGTAACGGACGCGACTCATCAAAGGAAACCCAGTCGAAGCGCTGACGGGTGATGATGACTTTCAGGCGCATCCACAGCAAGGGTTGCGCCAGCAGCGTACGCAAGGAGATCACCAGTACGCCGCCGTTAGCCTGATGAACCAGACCCGGTTGCAAGCTGATCTCGTTATTAAACTGGCGCAAGCAGCCGAACAGTTGTTCTGCCTCTACCCAGTCGGCCAGCACCACGCGGCTTTTGGCGACGAAATTAGCCAACGGATCGGTGGCGGATTCAAACGTGACGCTACGGCCAGCAACACGATACTCGCCACCCATAAAAGGCTGATCTTCAGTGAGTAATTGACCCGCAGCATCAGCAATAAGACCCAGATATTCCACTTCCTCCGGCGCTTTTGCCAGCAAAAAGCGTGACGACGCCAGCGGGTGAAGCAGCTGCTCCAGCGCATAGTGTAAGCGGGGTTGTATGTCGCCGAGGGTAAATTCACTCTCAGGCACCACATCGGATTGTGTAAACACCTCCTGATAGCTATCGGTATCAGGAATAAGATCTTGCCGGGCTAGTTTAGTAATGGTCAAAGTTGAGGTTTTATCGTCAGAAGTAAAGGGCGGAATTATACCGTAAGCGGCAAAGCATCACATCAGGAATACGCGATTTCCTGGCACCAAAGTCATCTGCCTGCTCACAGGATATGATTTCTTTTCAGCAGATTGCTAAAAAACTGATATTCTGAACTGAGTTACAGGGTAACACTGAGAACGCGATGAAATACCAACAACTGGAAAATCTTGAAAGCGGCTGGAAATGGAAGTACCTGGTGAAAAAGCACCGTGAAGGTGAATTAATCACGCGCTATATAGAAACCAGTGCGGCGAAAGAGGCCGTCGATCTGCTGCTGACGCTCGAAAATGAACCGGTTCGCGTGAACGCCTGGATTGAGGAGCATATGAATGCGGCCTTAATGAATCGCATGAAGCAGACTATTCGCGCCCGGCGCAAACGTCATTTTAATGCTGAGCATCAGCATACCCGCAAGAAATCCATCGATCTTGAGTTTATGGTCTGGCAGCGCCTGGCAGGTCTGGCGCAGCGTCGCGGGAAAACGCTTTCGGAAACCATCGTGCAGTTGATTGAAGATGCGGAGCATAAAGAGAAGTACGCCAGTAAAATGTCGACGTTAAAGCATGATTTGCAGGCGTTACTAGGCAAAGAATAGGCTCGCATTTCGTTTTCAGCCGATAACCGGCAATAAAAAACCCCGCAGGGCGGGGTTTTTTTATAAGACGTAAACTTAAGCCTGCGGCTGAGTTACAACGTCTTTAACACCTTTAACTTCGATCTCAACACGACGATCCGGAGCCAGGCAATCGATCAGCGCAGGGCGCGCTTTCACGTTGTCACAGGTGCTGCCGGTAACCGGGTTAGATTCGCCCATACCACGAGCAGAGATCTTGTTGGACGGGATACCTTTAGAGATCAGGTAGTCAACAACAGACTGTGCACGTTTCTCGGACAGACCCTGGTTATAAGCGTCAGAACCGATGCGGTCGGTGAAGCCCAGAACAACTACGGAACCGTCTTTCGGATCCAGGTTGCTCAGCTGGGAGTACATCTGATCCAGAGCCTGTTGGCCTTCTGGTTTCAGAGTCGCTTTGTTGAAGTTGAACAGTACGTCAGACTTCAGGGTAAAGTGCTTGGTAGATACCTGCGGAGCCGGAGCCGGAGCCGGTGCAACTACCGGAGCAACGTCTTCCTGCTGGCCGAAGCGGTAGGAAACACCTACGCTCAGCAGACCGTTATCCTGACGGGTGCCAACAGTCTGTGCATCACCGATGTTGTTAACCCACTGGTATTCCAGACGGGTAGCAACGTCACGGGTAACAGCCCACTCCAGACCACCTGCGAATACCGGGGAAACACCGGTATCATGTTCTTTACCACGGAAGTTGGCATTGGAATCTGCACGCCAAACCATACCACCCAGACGGGTATAGATATCCAGATCGTCAGCGATCGGATAGCTCAGTTTGGTGGTCAGCTGAACGCCCTGCGCTTTGAACGCACCGTTTACGGTGTCGCCTTTATACGCTTCGCGGCCCAGCCAGTCGTAGCCCAGTTCAAAGCCAACGTACGGGTTAACCTGATAGCCACCGAACGCACCAGCACCCAGTTGATCTTCACGGGTCGGGCCGTCGTTGTTGATGAAACCGGTGTCATGGAATTGGGACCAGCCCACTTTAGCACCAGTGTACCAGGTGTTATCTTTCGGAGCGGCCTGCGCTACAGTAGCGAAGCCAGCCAGTGCCACTGCAATCGCGATAGCTGTCTTTTTCATTTTTTGCGCCTCGTTATCATCCAAAATTCGCCATGAATTTCTCGCCAGAGAAAACACGGTTTAAATCCTTCACCGGGGGTATTGCTCAAAGTAACTTTACCGATATCTTCGGTTTATGCCGAGCACCCCTGGCGATGTAAAGTCTACAACGTAGTTGGAAACTTACAAGTGTGAAGTCCGTCAGGCATATGAAAAAAAAGCTTTCTGCGCGTAATATTTAACATTTATGGCGAGAATATAAACAACGGAAATCAGCGCAAACCGCACCAGACAGGCATCGCAGGACGATTTAGCTTAAGAACCAGACAGCACAGTATTCCGCAAAAAAAATCCCAGGAATTATCTTAAACTGGCTTAATGATACAAATTCGAGTGAATTTTTAACCCTGAATGCTGTCTTGTGGCGTGAGGATCCATCCGCACCGGACGCATAATAAAGCCCATCGCGTTGCCTTCTTCAGCAGCCTGAACCAGACGCTGGTGCTCCAGATCTGTTAAATCTTCAGCATGCCAGCCGATCACTACGCTGTAATTTCCCGTCCGTAAGGCCCTGATCATCGATTCCAGGGTGTCGTCAGGTGAAAGCTGACTGATCTGCATCAGTTTGGTCAATGGCAAACCCGCGGCCTGAACCCATTCACGGCTGAGTTTTTGCTGCGGCGTTAGCCACAGCTGCCAGCGTGATTGCTGACCAAGTTGTTGCAGAAGAGGTAATAACAGCAACTGCGTCATGCCGGGCTGGTCTTCACGATAAACCACTTCACTAATGAGGCCAGTCGAGTCGCTGGCCGATTTTGCCTGTGTACGGTTGCCCGTCAAAGCATTAAATGTTGATGCACGATTAGCGTAACCTGAAGTGTACATAATCAATCCAACCCTGATAGTTACTGTATGGATGTACAGTAACTCCTGTACGTACAAAGATCAACCTCAATTTCTGAAAGCGCCTCGCAAATTTGGGCTATATCTCGTGCCCGCATGAAAATCATCTTGCCCGTTGTGGGCAACTTCCCTATGTTTCTCACTAACGGATCCGTTACTTCAAAACAATGCCCTTATGCCATGATTTTAAAGGAATAATCATGAAAGATATGTCTTATCGACGGATCTATGAATCACGTGAATGCCTTTCCACGTTAGGTACAATTCGACATCGTGCGCTGTTTGGCGGCTACAGCCTTGCCGTTGATGATACGGTGTTTGCCATGGTCGCTAAGGGTGAACTTTATCTGCGTGCATGTGAGAAAAGTGCCGAATACTGTGCGCAACATCCGGCCCCTTTTTTGACCATAATGAAACGCGGCAGACCAGTGTTACTGAACTATTATCGCGTGGATGAAAGTCTTTGGCAGGATCGGGAAACGCTGATGAAACTTTCTGCCTGGTCGCTGACCGCCGCGTGGAAAGAAAAGATGCAGCGTCTGTGTAAACCGAGGCTGAAAGATATGCCAAACCTGAATTTTCAACTAGAGATGCTACTGTGGGAAGCAGGAGTACCGGATGTGGCCACGCTAAAAAAATTGGGTGCCAAGGCGTGTTGGCTGCGCTTACGGACGATAAACACGCACCTGGGAGTCAATGTGCTGATGGCGCTGGCCGGCGCCATCGAAGGAATGCATCAGGCTGCACTTCCGCTGCAACTGCGCCAGGCGTTAAAGACATGGCACACCGAATTTGAGGCTGAAAGTTGCCAGCCTCAGCGGATAACCTGACGTTGCAGACGGCTGATTTCGGGTAGCAGCGCCACCACCAGTCCGATCTGTTGCAGCACCAGTGGTTCCTTGCTGTCTGAGCGAGATTCCACTTCCGCAATACGTGCAACCAGCTGCGCCAGCGTTTTTTGAACGCGTTCCTCATCGGCGGGGGAGTGATGCAACGCGTCGTCAACATAGCACACCGCGTCATCCAGCAGACGCAGGATCTCCCCCGAGGTCAGTTTTTCGCGGTGAGCGCCCAGCGCGGAAATATAGCTGGTAAAAGTATGGTTGAGGCACAGTAGACGAAACGCGGCGTCGCGTAATTCCGCTGATACGCCAGGCTCTGTGGACATATTTGACACCACTGACGCCAGTTCGGCATCACGATTATGCGCATCGCGCCGAGCAATACGGTAGGCCATCCGGTTATCACGTCCCTGATGATACTGTTCGAGGATGGCATCCAGGTAGCGGCAGTTAGCATCAATGGCCTGCTCCAGAACGCGCGGGAGATTACGAAAACGCCAGTCTGGCCAGATGAAACTGACGGCGGCCCAGGCAATCGCACAACCAATCAGGGTATCAATAATGCGCGGAATGGCGACTTCAAAGCCTTCTCCGAGCAGGTTAAAGCACAGCAGCACCAGAAGGGTAATAAACATCGTCGCATGGGCATACTGCACATGTCGAAACGCGAAGAACAGCACGCCGGTAATGACGATCAGGATCAGCTGGCCTTCTATGGACGGCACAAAATAGAGCACTGGCAGACCAATCGCCACGCCCACCAGCGTACCGATAATACGCAGTGCCAGACGGTGTCGGGTGGCATTGTAGTTTGGCTGGCAAACAAACAGGCTGGTCAGCAGGATCCAGTAACCGTGCTCCAGCCCGGTAAGCTGTATAAAGGCATAACCTACGCACAGGACGATGGACATGCGTATTGCATGGCGGAACAGCGCCGATTCCGGCGACAGATTTCGGCTCAGGCGGGCGCGAATATCACTGACGCCATTAAGACCGTCATCCGCCAGCATGTTTTCCGTATCGTTACCCGATAAGGCCTGCGCCTGTTCGGATTCGATGGTGGCCAGCTGTGCGTCAATGGCGCGAAGGTTCTGCAGCAGGAAACCCAGTGCTTTCATCTGCTCGTCGGAGGTGCTGCCTGCGCGGGCGCGATCCAGTGCGGCGTCCAGATGGGTGAACACACGCTCAAATCGTCCATCATGCTGATAGGGAACACGCAATAAAATGCAGCGCGACAAATGCGCACACGCCTGAGACTGCATGGAGAGCAGGCGCTGAAAGCGGAACATTACGTCACTGTAGCGAAACTGTTCGCGTAAGGTCTGATATTGAATATGGGAGGAACTGGCACGCTCGTGAATGTCCTGCGCTGCAAAGTAGTAATGCAGGGTACGGCGAGTACCCCGCTGACCGCGGTCGCCGCGCAGCCGGGTTAAGAGAGACGTTTTAGTCTGGTTCAGCGTGGACACTAGCTGGCCGTTTGCCAGCGCCAGCTCATACAGCGGTTCCTGGCTTTCGTCTTCAATATCGGGATCAAACAGGCGGGATTTCAGCTCAAGAAAATGCGCCAGCTGTTCATAACAGCGTGCAAGGTTGTCCTGTAAAGGGCGGATCGGGAATACCAGGTGACCGATCAGCGTTAGCAGATTAAACCAGACGGCACCCGCCAGCAGCAGGAGCGGTTGCTGATACCACTGTTCGAAAAGCGAAATGCCGAGCATGGTATAAATAGCAATCAGCAGGCCGCCAAACGCGATGGTGGCGTAGCGCTGGCCCAGTCCGCCGAGCAGAATAAATCCGCTGGTGGAAATAATCAGCCCAAGCGCAAACAACCACGGCCACGGGAAAAGCAGCTCTACCGAGGCCGAGGCGATAAAAAAAGAGATCAATGTGATCAGCAGATTGCGTAAGCGACCGGCCAGCCGGTCGTCAAGATCTGCCAGCGCCGCCGCTACTACGCCGAGCGTCAGCGGGATGGTCAACTTTACATCGCCCATCCACCACGGCAGGGCAGTGGTGCCGCACAGCGCGATAAAAATTCTGGCGTTATACAGCCAGGAACTGTTCCATGTATAGCGGCGAAGCAGGGGGCTGAGCATCGTGGTTCAGATCCTTAATTATTGAACACGGCGACGGGCATTGGCTTCACGGGCAGCGCGCGCTGTCTCCACCGAAACGACGCGGCGACCGACCGGCCACAGTGCAATAGCGGCGATCTTAAAGTTCGCGATGCCAACCGGAATGCCAATAATTGTCAGACACTGGGCGATGCCTGACACGATGTGCATCAGGCAGAGCCACCAGCCGAACAGCACAAACCACAGAATGTTCAGCAACGTCCCGCCCGTATTCATAATGGCGCTGGACTCTGTCGGCGACAGCTCATCCACATGCACTGCTTCATTTCCGTAAGGCAGCAGAGAAAGCTTAGTGATCTCCCAGCAGGAACGGGTCAGCGGCAAAGTGATCACCAGTACAACGCTGACCAGGGTTGCCAGCAGCCAGGCCAGGGTAGTGAAAAATCCACCCAGTACAAAATTCAAAGTATTCAGTACAGTACGCATAAATCCTCAAGCAATAGCCGTTAACGAAAAGGCCCACCAATAGTAACGATTTTTTGGGCTGGAGCACACATTCTCTGGCGGTTACACTGGCATATCACGACATGAGTTGGGAACGGCACGTCATGGAACTGAAAGCGACTTCTTTAGGAAAACGGCTGGCGCAGCACCCCTATGACCGGGTGGCGATTTTACACGCTGGTGTCAAAGTGTCTGGCGACCGCCATGAATATCTCATTCCATTCAATCAGTTAATCAGCATCGAATGCAAACGCGGCCTCGTCTGGGGCGAGCTGGAGTTTGTTCTGGTGGACAGTAAAGTTGTGCGACTGCACGGTACGGAATGGGCGCAAACGCAGCAGTTCTGGCAACATCTGCACAGCCGCTGGGAACAGTGGAGTAAAGAGATGAGCGAGGTTGCGGCGGGTGTTTTGCAGTCGCAACTGGATGCTATTAACGATCATGTTGATCAGGGGAAATGGCTGACCCGTCAGCAGACCGAAGGATTACAGCAACAGATCCGCCGCGCATTCGATGCGCTGCCGCTGCCGGTCGCAAGGCTGGCGTCATTTGATAATTGCCGTGAACTCTGGCACCAGTGTCAGGCGTGGCTGGCGGATGTGGAAGGTCGACGGGCGGAGCATAATCAGGCCTGGACCGACGCCATGCTCAAGAAATATGCCGATTTCTTTGCCCATATCGAAAGCTCACCGCTGAATCCGGCACAGGCGCGGGCGGTCGTCAACGGAGAGTCGTCGCTGCTGGTGCTGGCTGGTGCCGGCAGTGGTAAAACCTCCGTGCTGGTGGCGCGTGCGGGCTGGCTGATGACGCGCGGCGAAGCAGCACCGGATCAGATCCTGCTGCTGGCCTTCGGGCGTAAGGCAGCGCAGGAGATGGATGAACGCATCCGCCAACGGTTGCATACCGAAGACATTACCGCGCGTACCTTTCATGCGCTGGCGCTGCACATCATTCAGCAGGGCAGCAAAAAGATCCCGGTCATCAGTCGGCTGGAAAATGACACTGAGGCGCGGCAAAAATTATTTCTGGATGCCTGGCAGCAACAGTGCAGTGAGAAAAAAGCGCAGGCCAAAGGCTGGCGGCAATGGCTTGAAGAAGAACTTGACTGGGCAGTACCGGAAGGCAATTTCTGGAGCGATGTGAAGTTACAGCGGCGACTGGCTGGCCGACTCGATCGCTGGGTCAGTCTGATGCGCATGCACGGTGGGGCGCAGGCCGAGATGATTGCCGGGGCGCCAGATGAGATCCGCGATCTGTTTTCGAAGCGCGTGAAGCTGATGGCTCCGTTGCTGAAAGCATGGAAATCAGCGTTAAAAGCTGAAAACGCCGTCGATTTTTCCGGACTCATTCATCAGGCCATTAACGTGCTGGAGAAAGGGCGATTCATCAGTCCGTGGAAGCATATTCTGGTCGATGAGTTCCAGGATATTTCGCCACAGCGCGCGGCACTGTTGTCTGCGTTGCGTCGCCAGAATTCACAAACCTCGCTGTTCGCGGTCGGTGATGACTGGCAGGCTATTTACCGTTTTAGCGGTGCACAACTTGAACTCACTACGGCCTTTCACGAGTACTTTGGTGAGGGAGATCGCTGCGCGCTTGATACCACCTACCGCTTTAATCAGCGTATTGGTGAGGTGGCGAACCGTTTCATTCAGCAAAACCCGGCGCAGATGTCCAAACCGCTCAACAGCCTGACGGCGGGGGAAAAGAATGCGGTAACGTTGTTGTCGGACGACCAACTGGATGCGCTGCTGGATAAGCTCAGCGGTTATGCAACCCCTGACGACCGCATCCTGATCCTGGCACGCTATCATCACCTGAAGCCAGCGACGCTTGCAAAAGCGGCGACCCGCTGGCCAAAACTGAATCTCGAGTTTATGACCGTTCATGCCAGTAAAGGACAACAGGCCGAGTATGTCATCGTGCTGGGTTTGCAGGACGGGCAGGAAGGTTTTCCTGCGCCACAGCGGGAATCGGTTATGGAGCAGGCATTGTTGCCGCAGCCGGAAGATTTCCCCGATGCCGAGGAGCGCCGTTTACTTTACGTGGCGATGACGCGGGCGCGAAAACGCGTCTGGCTGCTGTTTGATAAGGCGCAGCCGTCGCGATTTGTGGAAGTCTTAAAGCGACTGGACGTGCCGGTGGCGCGTAAACCCTGATAAAACTCAGGCGGGCAGCGCCGCCTGGGTGTTGTCACTTCAGGCGTTCTGCCAGATAGCGCTGATAGTCCGGGATCAGAATGTCCACGCTGTCACTGAAGGTTGGCGACTGGATAATAAAATCCGCAGTCGACATATTGGTCGCCACCGGAATGTTCCAGACGGTCGCCAGACGCAACAGCGCTTTTACATCCGGATCGTGCGGCACCGCGTTGAGCGGATCCCAGAAGAAGATCAGCACATCAATTTTCCCTTCCGAAATCAACGCGCCGACCTGCTGATCTCCCCCCATCGGGCCGCTCAGCATGGCGTTTACCGCAAGTCCCGTGGCGCGAGAAATCAAATTACCCGTAGTGCCGGTGGCATAGAGTTCATGCTGGGCCAGGATCGGCTGGTGGCGCTCCACCCAGTTCATCAGCATTTTTTTGCAGTGATCGTGGGCGACAAGCGCAATATGTTTGCGCGCGGGAATAGTACGGGTAGTCAGTTCCATCATCGTTTTCCGGGAGTGAATTTCGTTACAGATTACTGGAAGCATTTGATGCTGCAATAGAAAGGCACAAAAAAAACGCGCGCAGGAATACCTTTGTGAAGCTGCCCACGCTTACGATGGCGGTTGCTGTTTCGCCCATTGCAGAAAACGATCGCGAGTGAGTGGATCCGCCTGCTCAAACCAGAATTTTAGACGCTGTTCGGTAAGCGTTTGCGATTGCGGCGGAATGACGTCCAGCTCGGATATGCCGGACAGCAGCGTGCTGTCATCGGCCTGCACAGGCGCGAACAACGGGAGCGCGGCCGGTTTACCCGACTTGTTGTAACGCGCCGTCTCGCGCTCATAATTCACGCCTTTCCCCTTATCCTGCACCGGAAGAACATCAAGCATCACCGGTATCGGCGCGGCTTCTCCATCCAGCAGGGCCAGCCCCGGCGCGTTGTTGAATTTTTCCGCTGCTTTCCAGCTATCCAGCGGAGGCAGAGAGAAGTTCACCAGTTGCACCGCGCGCGTGTTGAAACTCACCACCAGCGGCGGGGAAATATAGAGCCGCATTTCATGGTTTGCCCCACGAATGGTTTTTTCAACGCGAAATACCAGCTGGTGTGGGCCGTTATCCAGCTCAATGCTGTCGGCACCGCGCAGCAACAGACTGGAGACTTTTTTTCCATCCAGTACCAGCAGATCAATATCGGTGGAAAGGCGTAATGTGGTGGCGACGACGGTAACCGGCAGCAGGCAAAAGATCATTGTCATCGTCAGGCCGGTTCTCATGGGTGTCTCCTGCGCTGTCGGGTGAGTTGCCAGAATGTATAAAGTTTTCAGGGCGCTTTTGTTTACTAACATATAGACAGGCGCAGGTTTTTTCTCTCATGCAGAGGTATGGGATAAATGGTTACCTGTAGAGCGTTGACGTACACTGCATTGACTAGCCTGGAGGATAAAATGAAAGAAACCGATATTGCTGACATTTTGCAGTCTACCCGTACCATTGCGCTGGTAGGCGCAAGCGATAAACCCGATCGCCCCAGCTACCGTGTCATGAAGTACCTGCTCGATCAGGGTTATCACGTGATCCCGGTATCGCCAAAAGTAGCCGGTAAAACGCTACTCGGACAGCAGGGTTACGGCACGCTGGCCGAGGTCCCGGAAAAAATTGACATGGTGGATGTGTTTCGTAATTCAGAAGCAGCCTGGGGCGTGGCGCAGGATGCTATCGCGGTGGGGGCTAAAACCTTGTGGTTGCAGCTTGGCGTAATCAATGAGCAGGCGGCTGTGCTGGCGGGTGAAGCAGGGCTGAATGTGGTGATGGATCGCTGTCCGGCGATTGAGATCCCACGCCTGGGCCTCGCGCGCTAAATAAAAAACCCCGCACCGGCGGGGTTTGTTTAGTTGCGCAGGCGGGGTGCCTGAAGCTGTTTGCGGATGGTCTGTGCCAGTTCGTCCATTGAGGGCTGCTCAGGATGCTCGGCCTGGATCTCACTGGTGAGCTGCGCCTCGGCCAGATAGGTATGCACCGGCTGGCCGTTGTCGTCTTCCATCACCACGTGATACCAGGGCGCATCACGCAAGTCCTCATCGACTGCCAGCTCATCCGCTGACGGCTTATCAAGTGAATATTCGGGATCAATGTCCACCACCACACCTAAATAGCCTAACAGTGTGTGGCGCACTTGCTGGCCGATACCATATTTGCTGGCAATCATAGTCTCCTCCAGAGAACCGTTACTGACACCAAATATGTGGGCAACGATCCAAATATCAAGTTACATGATGCGGCAGGCAAACCCTTTCAGATACAGTCCTTCCGGATAAGGGGCGATCACCGGGTGATCGGCGGCCTGTCGGAACTGCTCTATAAATTGTACATCACGCCCTGCGTCAATTGCGGCGTCGGCGATGATTTTCTGAAATAAATCGGTGGTCATCAGGCCCGAGCACGAGAAGGTTAGCAGGACGCCGCCAGGGTTGAGCAGCTGGATCGCCAGCATATTAATGTCTTTATAACCACGGCATGCGCCCATCAACTGGCTTTTGTTTTCGACAAACTTCGGCGGATCCATCACGATCACGTCGAATGTCTCTCCCTGATCGCGGTATTTGCGCAGCAGCTTGAAGACGTCATCGCGCACAAACTCTGCTTTGCTAAGATCGAGTTTGTTTAGCTCAACGTTCTGACGAGCCACATCCAGTGCTTCCTGAGAGGTATCAACACTGACCACCTGGCGGCAACCGCCCATCAGCGCGGAGACGGCAAAACCGCCAGTGTAGGAGAAGCAGTTGAGTACGCGTTTGTCCTCAACATAGCGGCGGGTTGCCAGACGGCTGTCACGCTGATCGAGGTAATAGCCGGTTTTGTGCCCGGTCTGAATATCCACCAGCAGCTTCATGCCGTTCTCTTCAATTGGCAGCAGCGCAGGCGGCAGATCGCCGACCACCAGACCCTGCGTCAGTTCCATCCCCTCTTTTTTACGCACTGCGACATCGCTGCGATCGTAAATGGAACAGGAGGGATAGCAGGCCTGCAGCGCAGCGATCAGCGCCGGACGCTGGTATTCAGCCCCGGCACTCAGCAGTTGCAGCACGAGGAAATTCCCAAAACGATCGATAGTGATCCCCGGCATACCGTCCGATTCACCGGCGATCAGACGGTAGCTGTCCAGGCCATCACGCTTCGCCAGCCAGTCACGCCACTGTTGCGCCTGATTCAGACGGCGGATGAAGAATTCAATATCAATGCTTTCATCTTTATCGAATGTCCAGACGCGCGCACGGATTTGCGAGGCGGGAGAGTACGCGCCACGTGCCAACCATTTTCCCTGATGATCAACAATATCAATGGTTTCACCGAGGTTGGCTTTGCCTTCCATGCGCGCAACCGCGCCGGAGAAGACCCAGGGATGACGGCGCAGCAATGATTTCTCGCGCCCTTTGGTTAACACTAAACGTACACTCATAATTGGCTTATTTGTCATATTGAAGAAAATGGCCGCCATTTTCCCGAGTTCAGCCGTGAAATGCAATGTAGCGGCGGATAAACCGCTCTTTCATCTCTGGTGTCTGGAATGACACGTCCTGTCCGCCCGGCTTTATAGAATGCCCCCAGTCGCTAATGCATTCAAAATCCTGGGTAAAATATGAGCATCACACCGTATCGCTACCAGTTTATCGCCGAACCGATCACCAGCCTGTCAGGAAAATTATTGGGCGTGGAATTACAAACCCGTCTTGAAAAAGAGGGACAGCAGGTGCTGCATCCGGAACTGATCATTGCAGGCTGGAGTACGGAAGAGAAACGCGGCTATCTTTACGAACAACTTGAGCGGGTGGCTAAGCAGACAGCCTGGATCAGGGATCAGCATGTGCTGGTTTCTGTGCCTTTGTTCGATGCAGAGTCCGCGATGCTGGTTAGCTATGACGCAACTCTGCGTGCACTGTTATCCACACTGCCTTTTCTCCGGCTGGCGCTGGCTGAAAATATTGCTGACGTTCGTGACGATATGCAGGGTATCGGCAACAGCATGTGGCTGGCCGACGTGGGGGGCGGCGGCGCGAATGTCAGCGGGCTGATGAGCCAGCAGTTTTACGCGGTGATCCTCAATAGCCGCTTTTTTAAGGATGAAGTGGAAAAGCCGACATTCCCGGTATTAATTAAAAATCTGCGCCGTTACTGTGACAAGGTCGTGGTGCGAGGTGTGACCGATCGCCGTTGCCTGACTGTCCTGCAGGACGCCGGCATCTGGGGCGTACAAGGGGCTTTTTACCGCCCGGTACCATTGGAGAAACTGAACTGGTTAATGTGAAGACGGCGACAGGACGCTAAACTGACTGTTTACCATCATGTTGAAACGAGCAGAAAATGGAAAATCAGACCTCTCAGGGCGTGAAATGCTGGGTGCATGGCAGTGTGCAGGGCGTGGGATTTCGTTACAGCACGCAGCATGAAGCGCAACGCCTTGGGCTTACGGGCTATGCACGTAATCTGGATGACGGAAGTGTGGAAGTGGTCGCTTGCGGCGATGCAGAAAAAATTGAGGCGCTGGTGGCCTGGCTGAAAGCTGGCGGGCCTCGCAGTGCGCGGGTAGATAAGGTGTTAACTGAACCCCATCAACCCACACAAGCGTACAACCGCTTTGATATTCGCTATTAAATGCATTTTACCGGTTTAGGCAGACCGGCGATCTTGGTGGCCTGTTTCGCCGGGCCTTTGGGGAACAGGCGATAAAGATAACGGCTATTGCCTTTCTCTTCGCCAAATTTGTTCGCCATGGCTTTCACCAGCATGCGGATCGCCGGTGACGTATTGAATTCCAGGTAAAAATCGCGCACAAAACGCACCACTTCCCAGTGTTCAGCCGCCAGCGTGATGCCTTCTTTTTCGGCAATCAGCTCAGCCAGCGCCTCGCTCCATTCATAGGTGTCTTTTAGATAGCCTTCGCTATCGGTCTCTATTTCACGGCCTTCATAAGTCAACATAATGCATCGCAGAGTCAGTCAAAAACCTGGGTAGTTTAGCAAATAAAAAAGCCCCGCATAAGCGGGGCCTGACCGGTAAGCGGTGGCTTAGTTTCTGCTGGAGAAACCCAGGATACTGAGCAGGCTGACGAAGATATTGTACAGTGAAACGTACAGGCTTACGGTTGCGCGCAGGTAGTTGGTTTCACCACCGTGAATGATATTGCTGGTTTCAAACAGGATGGCACCCGTTGAAATCAGAATAAACACGGCGCTGATTGCCAGATGCAGGGCCGGCAGCTGCAGGAAGATGTTGGCCACCATGCCAATCAGCACGACCACAATACCCGCCATCAGCATACCCCCCAGGAAGGACATATCCTTACGGGTGGTTAGTACATAAGCCGAGCAGCAGAAGAAGGTTAGTGCAGTACCGCCGAGCGCCAGGCCGATCAAATCGCCCATACCCGCAGACAGGTAGGCATTAAGCATTGGCCCCAGGATATAACCCAGGAAACCGGTAAAGGCGAATGCCGCCAGGATACCGGACGGCTTATCAGCCAGCTTATAAGTCAGGAACATCAGCCCGTACATACCAACAATAGTCAGCAGGAATCCCGGCGAGGGCAGGGCGAGCACTGTACTGAGCGTGGCGGTTAACGCTGAAAAGGCCAGCGTCAGGCTCAACATGAAATAGGTATTACGCAACACTTTATGCGTACTGAGCAGCGAGGTACGCTCGCGCGATGAACTTACTATACGATCCATACGTCACTCTCTTATGACAGATGTAATTAGTTGTGAAGCATAGAAAAAACCTGCCATAAGGGGGTAGCGGTTTTACCCATCTTTACGCTGACAATAATCCCATGACGATAGCATTAAATTCTTTATAAAAAGCACCTTGCAGCAGGAGTGCGCATTCTCAGAAAATAATCAGATCAAGCTCTTATAGGTCACTGAAAGATATTGCCTTATTTCATATCCCTCGCTAAGAGTGATAGTCAGGGTGTCACCATGTTCAGGGATAAGGCAAACAAAATGAAAGCACGTAATACGCAGATTTTCAGAATGACTCTGCTGGCTGGCTGCCTGTTATGCGCCAGTACCGCAACCTTTGCGGCAGAGGTACCACCCGGTACAAAGCTTGCCGCGACGCAAACGCTGGTCAGAAATAATGGCAGCGAACCGGCATCACTCGATCCCCATAAAGTAGAAAGCGACGTCGAATTCAATATTATCAGAGATTTATTCGAAGGCCTGGTGTCGGTAAAGCCTGATGGCACCATTGAACCGCGTCTGGCGGAAAAATGGGAAAATAAAGACAGCACGGTGTGGACCTTTCATTTACGACCGGGCGTCACCTGGTCTGACGGCACGGCTATTACCGCTCAGAATGTGGTCTGGAGCTGGCAACGGCTGGTCGATCCAAAAACGGGTTCCCCCTATGCCAGCTACCCTGGCAATATGCATATCGTCAATGCTGCTGAGATCGCCCAGGGCAAGCAGCCACCGGCGTCATTAGGTGTTAAAGCGCTGAATGACACCACCCTGGAAGTCACCCTGACGCAGCCGACCGCCGCGTTTCTGGCAATGCTGGCGCACCCGTCGCTGGTGCCGGTTGATAAAGTGCTGATTGGTCGCTTTGGCGATAAGTGGTCAAGGCCAGAGCACTTCGTGGCCAGCGGTGCCTATAAGCTCAGCGAATGGGTTGTTAACGAAAAAATTGTCGCCGTGCGCAATGCGCGCTACTGGGATGATAAACACACGGTGATCGACACCGTCACTTATCTGCCCATCAATGCTGAAACCGCGGATGTAAACCGCTATAAAGCCGGTGAGATTGACATCACCAATACCATCCCGGTGAATCAGTTTGCGCAGCTAAAAAAGACCCTCGGCGATCAGGTTCATATTTCACCGCAGCTGGCGACCTACTACTATCAATTTAATACCACTAAAGCCCCCTTTAACGACCCGCGGGTGCGTCGCGCACTTAACATGGGACTGGACAAAGATATTATCGCGACGAAAGTGATGGGACAGGGGCAGCGCCCGGCGTGGGTAATCAGCCAGCCGGAGATCGGCGGGGTGAGTCTGCATAATCCGGATTATGCCGCCTGGCCTGAAGAGAAACGCCTGACAGAAGCCAGGCGCCTGCTTAATGAGGCAGGCTTTAATGACGCACATCCACTGACCTTTAATCTGCTCTATAACACCATGGAAACGCACCAGCGCATCGCCATTGCAGTCAGCTCAATGTGGAAAAAGAATCTGGGCGTTGAAGCAAAACTGCAAAATCAGGAGTGGAAAACCATGCTCGACACCATGCACACCGGCAATTTTGATGCGGTGCGTTATGCGTGGATAGCAGACTACGATGATGCCGCGACCTTCCTGAATACCTTCCGCACCGGTGACAGTGAGAACACCACCGGGTACAGCAATCCGGCTTATGATGCGGCAATGCAAAACGCAGCAAAGGCGGCAAACGTGGAGGAGCGAGGGAAATATTATCAGCAGGCTGAAGATATACTGGCGCAGGATGTGCCCGCCGTACCGGTTTATCACTATGTCAGGACGCATCTGGTGAAACCCTGGGTCGGGGGCTTTACGCCAGATCGCCTCGGCTACTTTTTGACGAAAGATATTTTTATCAAAAAACACTGAGTTTTATGCTGAATAAATAGTCATTCTGTTGTTATTTCAGTCAATTAAATGTGTTTTGACGGTTTTTCAGCCAAACGATAAAAATGGTGCTTTACATGGCGCACCGGGATGTTTATAGTGCGCCTCATTCCGGAAGTGTGGCCGAGCGGTTGAAGGCACCGGTCTTGAAAACCGGCGACCCGAAAGGGTTCCAGAGTTCGAATCTCTGCGCTTCCGCCAGATTAAACAAGGGGTTACCATTTGGTAACCCCTTTGTTTTTCTGGCTTCAGAATTTCCACGATCCCCCCTTACACTCACCTGTTACCTTTTTGCTGCCATGACACCCTTTTTTAATCGCGATAATAAGGGGTATCAATCGGGAAGGTAGTCGTCATACTCATCAGCTGGCACGCAACGAGCTGACGCTGTTCCGCATAGTGGAAGAAAAAATGATTTGTCGCCTGGTCGTAAATCATTTTATCCAGATTCGCAAACTCCACGATCAGCAACGAACCTTTGCGTAAATGGCCACCCCCGGTTTCAAAATTATCCTTACCCCATGACTCCTGAGTATGTTCATAGCGATGAAGGATCACTTCTATTTGCCAGCGCTGTGGGCAACGCAGGTTGATAACAGCGTTTTCCAGCGAAAAAGCAAAGGAAGGCGAGGTGAACATCCAAAGTAAAGCGAAGGTTAAAACGTATCTCATTGTTTAATGCCCTGATTATTTTTAGGTTTTATGGCATTAAAAGAAAACGCTGTCTTTGAGCACAATCATATCGCCAGTTTGAGTGATGACGATATATACAGCTGGTGAATGTAATTAAGTTGATGCGTTATGCTGGGGTGCTTTTGGTGGGAGGGATAACGGGGGAAATGAACGGAAAGGCATAGCACAGGCCGGTAAATGCCTGCTGCGCAAGACCGGCCTGTTAAATCATGAGGGCTTAGTCAGCAACCAGCCACATGTCAGCTTCTTCAAACATCTCTTCCAGCATTCTGTTCAGCTTTTCGCGATCGCTTTTACTGGCATCACTGTTCAGTGAATTAGCCTGCATGGGTTTAACGCGCACATCGGCATCGGGAAAAATACGATGAACACGATGTGTCAGTTCGTTCAGTATGATTTCACGGGCGCCAGGAAGCCCGGCGACGTTACGCTTATCATAAACTAACTCTACAAACACACTTCCTCCGGAAACTGGTTATTTATACAGTTATCATCATACGAGGCTTGCAACGCAAGGTAAAGCGAAAGTCAGGGCCTTTGCTGCCGTGAACGGTGTCTGCGCGAAAAAATTACTGCTGGTCATGCCAAACTTTGCGGCATCGCTTCAAGAAAAATGTCACAAATCTGTCACACTTATTTTTCAACGCGAAATGAGGATGATGGAATGAAAAAAACATTACTGGCGGCGGTGATTGCTGCGCTTACCCTGACCGCATTGCCTGCACAGGCGCAAGACGCCCCGCAGGGGTATCAGCTCCAGCAGGTGCTGATCATGAGCCGGCATAATCTTCGTGCGCCGCTGGCGAACAATGGCAGCGTACTGGAACAATCTACCCCTAACGAATGGCCTGAGTGGGACGTGCCCGGTGGACAGTTAACGACCAAAGGTGGCGTGCTGGAAGTTTATATGGGCCATTACATGCGGGAATGGCTGGCGGAGCAAAAACTGGTCACCTCCGTTGAGTGTCCGGCAACTGACAGCGTTTACGCTTATGCAAACAGCCTGCAGCGCACCGTTGCCACCGCACAGTTCTTTATTACCGGTGCGTTCCCTGGCTGCGACATCCCGGTCCATCATCAGGAAAAAATGGGCACCATGGACCCGGTGTTTAACCCGGTGATCACCGATGACTCTGCGGCCTTCGATCAGCAGGCCGTACAGGCCATGGAAACCAAACGCAAAGAATTTAAGCTGGGAGAAAGCTACCAGCTGCTGGAAAAAATTACCCATTATCAGGATTCCCCCGCCTGTAAAGAGAAGCAGCAGTGCTCGCTGGCAGACGCGAAAGATTCCTTCAGTGCAAAATATGAGAAAGAACCTGGTGTTTCCGGGCCACTGAAAGTGGGTAATTCGCTGGTGGATGCCTTTACGTTGCAGTATTACGAAGGGTTCCCGATGGATCAGGTCGCATGGGGCGAGATCAAAACTGACCAGCAGTGGCGGGTCTTATCGCAGCTGAAAAACAGCTATCAGGATTCATTATTCACCTCCCCGGAAGTGGCGCGTAACGTGGCGGCACCGCTGGTGAAATACATTGAAAAAGTGCTGGTGAATGACGCTGGTGGGCCAGCAAAAGTCACCCTGATGGTCGGGCACGATTCAAACATTGCCTCCCTGCTGACCGCACTTGATTTCAAACCCTACCAGTTACACGACCAGTACGAGCGCACGCCAATTGGCGGCAAAATCGTCTTCCAGCGCTGGCACGATACGGCAGGTAACCGCGATTTGATGAAAATTGAGTATGTCTATCAGAGCGCGAAGCAGATCCGTAATGCGGATGTGTTAACGCTGGCAGCCCCTGCCCAACGTGTGACGCTGGCTCTGAACGGCTGTCCGGTGGACGCGCAGGGTTTTTGTGAGATCGATAAATTCAATGCCATTCTGAAGACGGTCGCGAAGTAAAAATGGCCATTCCCCCGCCGGGCGGCGGGGGAAAGCAGATCAGACGTTTTTACGTTCGATGGTTTGCTCGCCCCAGAACAGCGAGTCTTTATCGGTTTTCTTGAAGGCGAGGATCAACACTTCATCGTTACCTTCTTCCCAGATTTGCTCCGCCAGTTTTTCATCATAATCAGCGAGTTCAAAAATGGCCTCTGCAATCTCAGGAGAGGTATTTCGCAGAGTGGCAAATTCGCCTACGCGGTGTGCTTTGGATTCTTGAGTTGGCATTCGTCTTACTCCTGTCAGATTAGTGTTTCAGTTTCACAGCCAGACCCGCGACATATTCGCCCTGGTAGTGGGCGATAGCGAGCTCTTCAGCGCTGGGTTGGCGGGAACCATCGCCACCGGCAATAGTGGTTGCGCCATAAGGGGTACCGCCGCGAACCTGTGAAACATCAAAAAGTTCCTTCGCCCCGTAACCAATGGGCACGATAACCATTCCATGATGTGCAAGCGTCGTCCATGTTGAAGAGATGGTGTGCTCCTGCCCGCCGCCCGTGCCGGTAGAACTGAATACGCTGGCGATCTTGCCGTGCAGCGCGCCGGAGGCCCACAAGCCGCCCGTCTGGTCGAGGAAGGTGCGCATCTGGCCTGCCATGTTGCCAAAGCGTGTTGGCGTGCCAAAGATGATGGCATCGTAATCCGCTAATTCCTGCGGCGTTGCCACCGGTGCAGATTGCGCCTTTCCCCCAGATTTGGCGAACAGCTCAGGTGGCATGGTTTCAGGAACTCGCTTAATGGTAACTTCAGCGCCTTCCACCTTTTGCACACCTTCGGCAATGGCCTGCGCCATCGTTTCGATGTGCCCGTACATGGAGTAGTAGAGCACCAGTACACGGGCTTTCGCGCCGTCTGTTGTTTGCATGTCACTCCCCTTCGCTTAACAAATCTCAAAATAAGCGTAGCACATGAAAATTCTTCCCCTGCGCATCCATCGAGCATTCCGCGTTCTGTTAAGAGAATGAAACAGCAATGACGAATGACGGCTATTTTGTCGCAAAATGAAACATTTTTGCCGCTTCGGATTTTATAAGTCATAAGAGATATTTATGGATTGCGAGGCGCAAATATTCTGTTAACGGCGACATTGATGTTGCAGAATATTACTGCCAGGTGGCTGGATACGCCTTTCTGGCTAAGCTTAAGTCATGTGGCGCAGCAAACCTTACGGGTTTCGCGCTGCGAGTAGACAGAAATCTCGTCAACGTAATGCAGCATGATGTCTAATGTTTAACAGTTCTGGAGGTCAGAATGGCAAACCATCGTGGTGGTTCAGGTAATTTCGCTGAAAACCGTGATCGAGCATCAGAAGCAGGTCGTAAAGGTGGCCAGCAAAGTGGGGGTAATTTCAAAAATAACCCTGAACGTGCATCTGAAGCGGGAAAAAAAGGGGGCAAAAATAGCCACGGCAGCCGCGGTAACAGCGAGTAGCGCTGCTTAGCTAAGACAAGAGGCACGCCTTATTTACATTTCCATCAGCGTGTTGACCTGTCCCCACCGCCGGTATTACCGGCGGTTTTTTTTGCCTGAATAGCACCTGCACATCCCAATTTATGGTTCGCTCGCCATCGTATTCAGTAATTTCCTCGCATAGATCTCCGAACGCGTACGGCAGTGAACGTCCAGCGTCAGCCAGGCATCCTGCGTCACATTAAACACGTTCACTGGCCCGCTGTTACAACCGCTTTCCACCACCAGGTCGCCTGCATGAATAACGCTGCTGGAAAGCACTGTTGCGATAACAAATTCCCCGCGCTCATTCAGGCTGCATACGCAGCCCGTTCGTTCACTAACATGCAGGACCACCTGACACATAGTCACGCCCCCTGATGGGTTCAGGAAACCGGTCGCAGCGCCGGAAACAGGATCACGTCACGGATGGTGGGGGAGTCGGTAAATAGCATCACCATTCTGTCGATACCGATCCCCAGGCCCGCCGTCGGAGGTAAACCATACTCCAGCGCGGTCACGTAATCCGCATCATAAAACATGGCTTCATCGTCGCCAGCATCGCGGTTCGCGACCTGTTCGCGGAATCGCTCAGCCTGATCTTCTGCATCGTTCAGCTCTGAAAAGCCATTACCTATTTCCCGCCCGCCAATAAAGAATTCAAACCGGTCGGTAAACTGTGGGTTTTCATCGCTGCGCCGAGCCAGCGGTGAGACTTCTGCGGGGTATTCGGTGATAAAGGTTGGTTGAATAAGCTGACTTTCAGCCACCGCATCAAACAGCTCGGTAATGAGCCGCCCGTGTCCCCAGCTGGCTTCCGGTACAATCCCCAACCTGTCAGCAAGCGCGGTGGTCAGGGCCGGGGAGTCCAGCTCTTCCATTGAGATGCCGGTGCCGTATTTGATGATGGCTTCCTTCATCGTCAGGCGGTCAAATGGCTTGCCAAAGTCAAAGGTATTATCGCCACATCTCACTTCTGTCTTGCCTGTCACCTCAAGTGCTATCGTTCGGAACAGCGCTTCGGTCAGATCTATCAGGTCGTTATAGTCTGCATACGCCATGTACAATTCCATCATGGTGAATTCAGGGTTATGGCGCGGGGAAATCCCCTCATTGCGGAAATTACGGTTGATCTCGTACACCCGCTCAAAGCCGCCCACCACCAGCCGCTTGAGATACAGCTCCGGTGAAATGCGCAGAAACATCTGCTGATCAAGGGCATTGTGATGGGTGACGAAAGGGCGGGCCGATGCGCCGCCCGGGATCATTTGCATCATCGGGGTTTCCACTTCCATAAACTGGCGGGCGTTCATGAAGGTGCGGATGACTGACATGATTTTTGAGCGCGTCTGAAACGTATGGCGCGTTTTTTCGTTGGCGATGAGATCCAGATAGCGCTGACGATAACGCCTCTCCTGGTCGGTCAGACCATGAAATTTATCCGGCAAGGGTTTAACTGCTTTGGTGAGCAGGCGCAGCTCGCTGCACTCAAGCGTCAATTCCCCGGTCTGCGTTCTGAATAGCACCCCGGCGGCACCAATAATATCGCCCTGATCGAGCAGTCGCAGCAGCTGCTCATAATGCTGTTGGCCGATGCCTTTCCCGCTAACGTACAGCTGGATGCGACCCCCCATATCCTGCAGCGTGATAAACGCGGCTTTACCCATGACCCGACGCGTCATCAGGCGGCCCGCGACCCGCACGGCGATTTTGTGGGTTTGTAGCATTTCCTTGCTGAACGCATCGTAAAGCTGGTGCAGCCGATCGGCTGTAGCATCGCGGCGGAAGTCGTTGGGGAAGGCATTGCCGCTGCGGCGCAGCTGGGCCAGTTTTTGCATTCGCACGCTGAACTCGTCGTTCAGCGTCTGCTCGTAACCTGTGGTGTCCATACTCGTGTCAGCCTCTCTAACAGTGGTTGCTGACAGGCACTTTACTGCCGCAGGGATGTTGAATGCAAGCAAAATGATCTGCATGGAGATCGGTTCGATCTCCATTAGCGTAACATGTTACTCGTCTTTCGTACCGTAGGTGTGTTTTATCTCATCGATTAGCGCCGCGGCCTGTGCGTAAAAACGCTCCCGTTGGCTGGCTGATAAGCTGTAGAGCTGGTGTTCAAAATCACTTTGCAGGCAGGAGTCATGCAAAATTCCTTTCACCCCTTCCTTGTGAATGACTTTGAGCAGTGCCGCAATGTCTTTCTTATCAAGCGAGGTGAAAACCATGGACCATGCGAATTCCAGTGGATCCCCAGCAGGCGCCTTTTCCTGCGCTGAATCCGGATTATTTGCCGTGAGATCAGGGAGTTCTTTATGAACGCCAGAGGCCAGCCACTCCACGGATACGCCTTCCCGGTCGGCAATTTTCTTCGCCATGCTCAGCGAAGGTTCTGTGCCACGGTTGAGATAATTATTCAGCGTGGAGTAGGAGAGATCCCACGCTTTTGCTACTGAGCGGGTGCTGCGTGAACCGATAAGCAAGCGCAGCCGATAAGCCAGTCCTTCCACAGATGTATCTTCATCACCAGTCAGGGGTTCGTTCTTCATTATCTTCCATCCTGCCTCATACAACTCTGCAAGTTGATGCGCAAAGCGACCAAAAATATGCGAGACGTGCCGCATTTATCCAATTCAGGACTTTTTATTACCTCAAAAGAGATCAATGCTATGTCCGCTTCATGATATTGAGTCCACCCATAGGGTTATGCCATGGGGTAAAAGAAAGAGGTTAATCGAATTATGACTGCAAATGAAGAGCGTACCGACTGGAACCGCATAGATATTGTCGCGGCGCTGCACAAGCAGGGTGTGTCTATCCGTGAACTCTCTGTACGCGCCGGGTTGAAACCCGACACGCTAAAAAATGCGTTATCCCGTGCCTATCCGAAAGCCGAACGCATTATTGCCGATGCGCTTGGTGTTGCACCGGAACATATCTGGCCCAGTCGTTATCTGAATGCGTCTCGCAAGCCTTTATAAAACTCTTCATTACGTTATTAACACGACACAAGGAGAGTGCGATGCGCTGAATAACTGTACGCCACGGCAAGACAATGTGAAAAAAAATACACAGCTTTTATTATACAGAGATGGAACGATGAATAATCCCGGAAATAAAATGGGAGTGATGCATCTGACCATATTAACTGCGGTTAATATGCTGGGGTCAGGCATTATTATGCTTCCAACTAAACTCGCCGAAGTCGGTACGATGTCGATAATATCCTGGCTCGTGACGGCATTAGGTTCGCTGGCCCTCGCTTGGGCATTTTCAAAATGTGGACTTTTTAGTACGAAAAGTGGTGGCATGGGCGGCTATGCGGAATATGCCTTTGGTAAATCTGGCAACTTTATTGCCAATTATACCTACGCCATCAGTCTGCTCATCGCCAATATAGCCATTGCGATTTCTGCCGTGGGTTATGGCAGCGTGTTACTGGGGGTTGAACTCTCCCCGGTTGGCGTCTGTCTGGCAACCATTGTGGTGCTGTGGATCACCACGGTGTGTAATTTTGGCGGCGCAAAGATCACCGGGCAAATTGGCTCCGTGACCGTGTGGGGCGTGATCATTCCTGTCGTCGGGCTGTGTGTCCTCGGCTGGTTCTGGTTTAGTCCGTCGTTGTATGCCAGCGCGTGGAATCCCAATAAACTGGATTTCTTCTCTGCCATTTCGACGTCCATTTCCATGACGTTGTGGGCTTTCCTGGGGCTGGAGTCAGCCTGCGCCAATATGGATGCGGTCGAGAACCCGCAGAAAAATGTCCCGATTGCTGTGTTCGGCGGGACGCTGGTATGCGCGGTGATCTATGTGCTTTCAACCAATGTGATTGCCGGGATTGTCCCTAATCTGGATCTGCTGCACTCCACCGCGCCCTTTGGCCTGGCGTACGCCACCATGTTCACGCCAACCGTTGGCAGCGTGGTGATGTTTCTGATGGCGTTGGCCTGTATCGGTTCGCTGCTCGGCTGGCAGTTCACCGTGGCGCAGGTGTTTAAATCCTCGTCGGACATTGGTTACTTCCCGCGGATTTTCTCTCGCGTGACGAAACACGATGCGCCGCTGGTGGGGATGATTATTCTCGGCATCGTCCAGACGGGCCTTGCGCTGATGACCATTAGCCCTTCGCTGAATAAACAGTTCAACAGTCTGGTAAATCTGGCGGTGGTCACCAATCTGGTGCCTTACGTCCTGTCGATGGCCGCGCTGATCCCGATGCAACGACTGGCGGGCGTGCCTGGCAGACAGGCGAAAATGAACACCTTTATTGCGCTGATCGGCACGATCTACAGCTTCTATGCGCTGTGGTCATCAGGCGAAGAAGCCATGATGCTCGGCGCGTTAGTCACTTTCTCTGGTTGGACCTTCTGGGGAATGTTTATTGAGAAGAAAGAGCTTACGGCTGAAAATATATATCAGGGATAAGATATGAAAACCATTGCTATTATGAATCACCTCGGCAATCTTTTTAAAGAAGCGCCGATTAAAGAGTTACAACTCACACTTGAAGCGCAAAATTACCGTATTATTTTTCCCCATGACACTGATGACCTGTTACAGCTCATCGAAAATAATGCCAAAGTGTGCGGCGTAATATTTGACTGGGATACCTATAATTTAACCTTGCCCCGACAAATAGAAGCCCTCAATGAACAGTTGCCGATGTACGCTTTTGCCAGCCAACATACGCTGCATGAAACGGATATTTACGAACTGAACATGAATATCCATTTCTTTGAATATGAACTTTATGCCGGGCAGGATATTGCCGATCGTATCAAACGGGGCACCGAAGCCTATTTTGATACGATTCTGCCGCCTTTTACGAAAGCACTTTTCCGCTATGTTGATGAGGGAAAGTATACCTTCTGCACGCCCGGCCATATGGGCGGGACGGCTTTCCAGAAAAGCCCGGTTGGCAGCCTGTTTTACGATTTTTTTGGTGCCAATACGATGAAATCGGACATTTCGGTTTCCGTGTCAGAACTGGGTTCGCTGCTCGATCACTCCGGGCCGCATCTGGAAGCCGAGCGCTATATCGCAGAAACCTTTAACGCCGAACGCAGTTACATGGTGACTAATGGCACCTCAACGGCGAACAAAATTGTCGGCATGTACGCGGCACCCGCTGGCAGCACTATTCTGGTGGATCGCAACTGCCACAAGTCGCTGACTCATTTGATGATCATGAGTGACATCACGCCGATCTATTTCCGCCCAACCCGTAATGCCTGGGGGATCCTCGGCGGTATCCCGCGTCGTGAATTTGAAAGCGCAACCATAGCTGAGAAGGTAAAACAGACCCCCGGCGCGACCTGGCCGGTACATGCCGTGATCACCAACTCGACCTATGACGGGCTGCTGTATAACACCGACGCCATTAAGCAGACGCTGGACGTAAAATCCATTCACTTCGATTCTGCTTGGGTGCCGTACACCAATTTCAGCCCGATCTATCAGGGGCTGTGCGGCATGAGCGGTGACCGCGTACCGGGGAAGGTGATCTACGAAACCCAGTCAACGCACAAGCTGCTGGCCGCGTTTTCCCAGGCCTCAATGATCCATATTAAAGGCGACTTCGAGGAAGAAACCTTCAATGAAGCCTTTATGATGCACACCTCCACCTCGCCGCATTACGGCATTGTGGCGTCCATTGAAACCTCCGCCGCGATGATGAAGGGCAACGCCGGAAAACGGCTGGTGAGAAACGCGATCCGTCGTGCTATCCGGTTCCGCCATGACATTAAACGCATCAAACAGGGGATGGATAGCTGGTTTTTTGACGTCTGGCAGCCAGAAGACGAAACGCTGACAGAAACGTGCTGGAGCCTGACGCCCGATGCTGACTGGCATGGTTTCAAGAATATCGATGAAAACCACATGTATCTGGATCCCATCAAAGTCACGCTGCTGACGCCGGGAATGGATCGCGGGGGCAACATGGAGGAGCAGGGCATCCCTGCGTCAATTGTGGCGAAATACCTCGATCAGCAGGGGATCATTGTCGAGAAAACCGGTCCGTATAATCTGTTGTTCCTGTTCAGCATCGGCATCAATAAAACCAAAGCGTTACGGTTAATGCGCGCGCTCAATGATTTTAAACGCGATTATGACCGCAATTTAACGGTGAAAGAGATGCTGCCGTCGGTCTACAACCAGCAACCCGCGTTCTACGGCAATATGCGCATCCAGGTCCTCGCCAATGGCATTCATGCCCTGATCCGCCAGCATCGTCTGCCGGAGCTGATGTTCCACGCCTTCGAAACGCTGCCCACCATGGTGATGAACCCGCACCATGCTTTCCAGAAGGAGCTGCATGGCGAGATCGAAGAGGTGTATCTCGAGGAGATGACGGGTCGCGTCAGCGCCAACATGATCCTGCCGTACCCGCCGGGCGTCCCGCTGGTTATGCCGGGAGAAATGCTGACAGAGGAGAACCAGGCAACGCTGGAATTCATCCAGATGCTGTGTGAAATTGGCGCGCATTACCCCGGTTTCGAAACCGATATTCATGGCGCTTATCGCCAGCCGGACGGGCGATACACGGTGAAGGTGATCAAAAACACGCGTTAACGTCATCACCCGCTGTGCTCTGACGTCCGGGCACAGCGGTTTTTTTTGTCGCCGGTGTTGAACTCCGCTGACTGCCACCGCACACTACTGCGTTGATATTCTTACTGGTCGTCGCATGGAAACCTTCTTGTCTCGCTATTCCTTCTCCGTAAAACCGCAGGAAGCCCTGCTGATCCTGATCACCATGTTCTGGGGTGGCACTTTCCTCGCCGTACAATATGCGGTGACCCTGAGCGGTCCGTTCTTCTTCGTCGGACTGCGTTTTGCCACCGCTGCGCTGGCCGTGGCGCTGCTGTCGCTGAAGGTATTGCGCGGTGTGACCTGGCTTGAGGTAAAAGCCGGTGTGGCGATAGGCGTATCTATTGCGCTGGGTTATAGCTTACAGACCTGGGGATTGCAGACCATCTCCAGCAGCAAATCGGCATTTATCACCGCCATGTATGTTCCACTGGTGCCGCTGTTGCAGTGGCTGTGCCTCGGCAGAATGCCGGGGCTGATGTCCTGTCTGGGCATTTTGCTGGCTTTTACCGGTCTGATCCTGCTCGCCGGACCCGGCGGCGATCTGCTGGTGCCGGGGGAAGGAGAACTCATTACGCTGGCAAGTGCGCTGGCAATCGCCGCGGAAATTATCCTCATCAGCGCCTGGGCCGGTAAAGTGGACATCCGCCGGGTGACCATCATCCAGTTAGCCACCGCCTCGCTGGTGGCGTTTTGCGCCATGATCCCTGCCGGTGAAACCGTACCGACGCTGTCCCCGGCGCTGCTTGGCGTGGGGCTGGGGCTGGGTATCTTCAGCGCAATTATTCAGGTGGTGATGAACTGGGCGCAGCGCAGCGTCTCCCCGACGCGGGCAACGGTGATCTACACCGGCGAACCGGTCTGGGCGGGCATATTCGGACGTATTGCCGGCGAGCGGTTGCCGCTGCTGGCCCTGCTCGGCGGGGTGTTTATCGTGCTGGGCGTTCTGGTCAGCGAGCTGAAGTTTAAAAAGAAAAAGGGTGTGAGCGAATGACGCAGGGGGCAGCAAAAAAAAGCGGTAAACGCTCGCAGGCGGTCAGTGAGAAAAGGGCGGCGATCCTCGCGGCGGCGCTGGCGTTGTTTTCCCGCTCTGGCATCCACGGTACGCGCCTTGAACAGGTGGCCGAGCAGGCGGGAGTGTCCAAAACCAATCTGCTGTACTACTACCCGTCGAAAGAAGCGCTCTATATTGCCGTTTTACAGCAGATCCTCGACATCTGGCTGGCACCGCTAAAAGCCTTCCGGGAAGACTTCGCGCCGCTGGTGGCTATCAAAGAGTACATCCGCCTGAAGCTGGAGGTATCCCGCGATCACCCGCAGGCCTCAAGGTTGTTCTGTCTGGAGATGTTGCAGGGCGCGCCGTTGCTCAAAGCCGAACTGACCGGGGATTTGAAAGCGCTGGTGGAGGCGAAGTCGGCGATTATTGCCGGCTGGGTGGCGAGCGGTAAGCTCGCGCCCGTCGATCCGCATCATTTGATTTTTATGATCTGGGCCGCCACCCAGCATTACGCTGACTTTGCGACCCAGGTTGAAGCGGTAACCGGTGCGACGCTACAGGACGCTGCGTTTTTCCAGCGCACGGTGGATAACGTCCAGCAGATGATTATCGAAGGGATCCGCGTGCGTTAATTCCCCGGCGGCAGCGGGCAGCTGAGATCGCCTTCTTCACACTGTAACAGCGAGGCCAGCCAGGCTTCGCGTTCTACGGTTTTATCGTGCAGACACTGATTATTGATCATCGGCTGTACGCTGCCGCCCTCGGTGGCGGAGCTGATAAACGCGCAGTCTGCGTCGCGCATGGTGATCCACGCCTGCTGCGCTTTTTTAAGCAGCTCGCGCTGCGGTGCATCGGCGCGTTTCATCGCGGTGCTGTAGGTGTCGTTGAGTTTTTTATCCGCCGCCTGATATTGCGTGGCGGTGCAGCTATTCAGCTCGGCTTGCGTGCTGGCATTACCGCAGTCATCAGCGAGGGCTGGCGCGCTCAATAGCGCGGCAGCAAAAAAGAGGGATGTGCGTTTCATCATGTCTCCCGGAGTAGCGAAAACAAAAGCCTACATGGTCAGGCTTTGTCGGGCAAGCCTGTGCTAGCGGGCTTTTTGCCGGGTGGCGGTTTCGCCTTACCCGACCTGTGAATCGGACGGTGAGCACCCCAGGCCCGGCAAGCTTGCGCCGCCGGGCAACTGGTGAACCCTTAACCGATCGTCATCAGGCTGGCGTTGCCGCCTGCCGCTGCGGTATTGACGCTGAGCGATCGCTCCACGCACAGGCGCTCCAGCAGGATATTGCTTTCGCCGCGGGCGAAGCCCTGCACCGACACAATCGCACCGTCACGCTCTGCCACCTGCTCGCACCAGGCGCGCAGCTGATCGGAATCGCCGTGGAAGATCACCGCATCATAGGCCTGAGCGGCGAGAGTTTCCGGGGCGGCCAGCTGAATCCGCGCGGTGACGGCCTGCGGCAGGCGTTTTTGCAGATCGCGATGTAGCCCGTCTTCCGGCCACAGTACCTGACTACCCACCGACAGCACCGCCGCCAGCTGCGTCAGCGCATCCTGTTCGGTATCGGCGATACAGAGCACCCGCTCGCGCGGCAGCACCGTCCAGGTATTGCGCTCACCGGTTGGCCCCGGCAGCACACGCTGCGTACCACTTTGCGCCTGTTCGGCATACTGCGCGCACAGGGTCTGCAATTCCGCATTATCTTTCGCCCAGTTTTGCAACGCCGCCAGCGGTTGGGTCAGCAGGATTTTCAGTTGCGTATCCACCGGCTGCCCGGCGTCGTGACGGGTGAGGGTGGTGCTGACCGCATTTTCCGGACGGCTGGAGAGCAGGCGATACAGGTACAGCGGGCCACCGGCTTTCGGTCCGGTCCCGGACAGGCCTTCACCGCCGAACGGCTGTACGCCCACCACCGCGCCGACCATATTACGGTTCACGTACAGGTTACCGACGTGCGCACTGCCGGTGACTTTGGCAATGGTTTCGTCAATGCGGGTATGCACTCCCAGCGTCAGGCCATAACCGGAGGCGTTGATCTGTTCAATGAGCGCGTCCAGCGTTTCGCGGCGATAGCGCACCACGTGCAGCACCGGGCCAAACACCTCTTTAGTCAGCTCGTCAAAGCGATCCAGTTCGATCAGCGTCGGTGGAATAAAGGTGCCGGTATTCCATTCTTTCGCATCGTCACGGTTTTCATACACCGCCTGGAACACGTTGCGGCCTTTGGCGCGCATGGTCTGAATATGATTTTCGATGCTGGCTTTAGCGTCGGCGTCGATCACCGGGCCAATGTCCGTGGACAGGCGCTCCGGATTGCCCATGCGGCATTCCGCCATCGCGCCGCGCAGCATGGTCAGCGTGTGATCAGCAATGTCGTCCTGTAAGCACAGCACGCGCAGTGCGGAACAGCGTTGACCGGCGCTGTCGAACGCTGAAGCGAGGACGTCCACCACCACCTGTTCGGTAAGCGCTGAGGAGTCGACGATCATCGCGTTCATGCCGCCGGTTTCGGCGATCAGCGGCGTCGGACGCCCCTGCGCATCGAGGCGAGTGGCAATAGTGCGTTGCAGCAGCGAGGCCACTTCCGTCGAGCCGGTAAACATCACACCGCGCACGCGGCTGTCAGCAGTCAGCTGTGCGCCCACCGTTTCACCGCGTCCTGGCAGTAACTGAACCACGCCCGGCGGCACGCCCGCTTCCAGTAAAATCGCCACGCCTTGCGCTGCAATCAGCGGCGTCTGCTCCGCCGGTTTTGCCAGCACGCAGTTACCGGCCGCCAGCGCCGCCGCGATTTGACCGGTGAAAATAGCCAGCGGGAAGTTCCACGGGCTGATACAGACCACCGGCCCCAGCGGGCGGTGCGTTTCGTTGTCAAAATCGTGGCGAACCTGATCCGCATAGTAGTGCAGGAAATCCACCGCTTCGCGCACTTCGGCAATGGCGTTGCTGAAGGTTTTGCCCGCTTCACGCACCAGAATGCCGATCAGCTGCTGCATCTGGCCTTCCATCAGCATGGCCGCGCGTTCGAGGATCGCCGCGCGCTCCTGTGGCGGGGTAGCGAACCAGATCGGTGCCTGATCCACCGCACTTGCCAGCGCACGCTCCACTTCGTCGGCGGTGGCTTCGCGGGTATAGCCGACAATATCTTTCGGCTCAGCAGGGTTAATCACCGGCGTCAGTTCCCCGGCCTCGCACGGCTGTTCCAGCACCGGCAGCGCCTGCCACTGTTGCAGGGCGCTGTTAAGCAGGGCAGAGGAGAGAGAGGCCAGGCGATGTTCGTTGGCCAGATCCAGCCCGGCAGAGTTCACGCGACCATTGCCGTACAGCTCACGCGGCAGCGGGATCTTCGGATGTGGCAGTCCCACCTGGCCTTCTTGTGCAGCGAGTTTTTCAACAGCCGTCACTGGATCGGCCACCAGCTCATCCAGCGGCAGCGTAGTGTCCGCGATGCGGTTAACAAACGAGGTATTCGCGCCGTTTTCCAGCAGACGACGCACCAGATAAGCCAGCAGCGTTTCGTGCGTGCCGACCGGCGCATAAATACGGCAAGGGCGGTTTAATTTCCCGTCGGCCACTTTCCCTACCACCTGCTCGTACAGCGGTTCACCCATGCCGTGCAGGCACTGGAACTCATACTGGCCCGGATAGTAGTTCTGACCGGCAAGCTGGTAGATGGCCGCCAGCGTATGGGCGTTATGCGTGGCGAACTGCGGATAGATCAGGTTCGGCACGCCAAGCAGTTTTTTCGCGCAGGCGAGGTAAGACACATCGGTGTACACCTTGCGGGTATAGACCGGATACCCTTCCAGACCTTCCATTTGCGCACGTTTGATTTCGCTGTCCCAGTACGCCCCTTTCACCAGGCGGATCATCAGGCGACGGCGGCTGCGACCGGCAAGATCAATCAGGTAATCAATGACAAACGGGCAGCGCTTCATGTACGCCTGGATCACAAAGCCAATGCCGTTCCAGCCTGCCAGCTCCGGCTCAAAGCAGAGTTTCTCCAGCAGATCGAGGGAGATTTCCAGTCGGTCGGCCTCTTCGGCATCAATGTTAATGCCGATGTCGTACTGGCGCGCCAGCAGGGTGAGTGACTTCAGGCGCGGGTAAAGTTCTTCCATGACGCGATCGTACTGGGCGCGGCTGTAGCGCGGATGCAGCGCCGACAGCTTGATGGAAATTCCCGGACCTTCATAGATCCCGCGGCCATTGGAGGCTTTACCAATGGCGTGGATCGCCTGCTGGTAAGAAACCATATACGCCTGTGCGTCAGCCGCGGTGAGCGCCGCTTCGCCCAGCATATCGTAGGAGTAGCGGAAGCCTTTATCTTCCAGCTTACGGGCATTCGCCAGCGCTTCGGAGATGGTTTCCCCGGTGACAAACTGCTCGCCCATCAGGCGCATCGCCATGTCCACGCCTTTACGGATCAGCGGCTCGCCGCTCTTGCCAATAATGCGATTCAGGGAGCGGGAGAGGCTGGCTTCATTATGCGTGGACACCAGACGACCGGTGAACAGCAGTCCCCAGGTGGCGGCATTAACAAACAGTGACGGGCTGCGGCCAATGTGTGACTGCCAGTTGCCGTTGCTGATCTTGTCGCGGATCAGCGCATCACGCGTCGCTTTATCCGGGATACGCAGCAGCGCTTCCGCCAGGCACATCAGCGCCACGCCTTCCTGGGAAGAAAGGGAAAACTCCTGCAACAGGCTTTGCACCATACCGGCGCGACCGCTGGCGGTTTTCTGGTTACGCAGTTTTTCCGCCAGCTGATACGCCAGCGTATGGGCGGCGCTGGCGACCGGCTCAGGCAGACGCGCCTGTTCAAGTAGCATCGGTACGGCATCCGTTTCCGGACGGCGCCAGGCGGCGGTGATGGTGGCGCGGGTGACCGACTGCGGGAGTATATGTTCGGCAAATTCAAGGAAAGGCTGATGCGGTTCGTCAGCCGGTTCGCTGATCTCGTCGCCGACGGTCGGGCTATCGTTAAAGGGGGCCGCCAGCTCCGTTGGCGCACCGTCGGTTTCCAGCTTCTCAAGGTAATTAAAAATGGCCTGTTTGATCAGCCAGTGTGGGGTACGATCGATACGAGAAGCGGCAGTTTTAATTCTTTCGCGCGTTGCATCGTCCAGCTTAACCCCCATGGTGGTGGCGCCCATGTGCGTGACTCCCTTTATTCTGATGTCATACCGTATTGGTTAACCTGAAATATCTACTATGTTGCAACTTTGTGCAACCATGTTAATTGTGACCTGGCCTGCAAGCTAATAAAGCGGGTAATTGTTAATGCGGTGTAACGCTATTCTGGGGGGGTTATTGCATTCCATTACCTGAAACCATGCGGTGCTTAACACTTTTTTAAGGTGCAACCTTTAAAAGCGTGAGCGAGTGCAACCTGGCAATAAAAATGCAAAAAACAGGGATGAATTCCATGTGAATGGCGTGTTAAATCGATTGTGGTTCAGTAACGCTTCCGGCAGGATACGGTCGCCTCAAATAACAATGACGCTTTTACTACGTTCCGGTAAAGGTGCATGCGGCAAAGGTTTTAGTTGCCGACGAATAAATCTGGAGATCTTTTTATGGCAGTTAGCACACCAATGATGGTGACGTTTCTTATTTATATCTTTGGCATGATCCTGATCGGATTTGTCGCCTGGCGTTCAACCAAAAACTTTGATGATTATATTCTGGGTGGTCGTAGTCTTGGCCCGTTCGTGACCGCACTTTCCGCAGGCGCTTCCGATATGAGCGGCTGGCTGCTGATGGGTCTGCCGGGGGCGATATTTATTTCCGGTATTTCCGAAAGCTGGATCGCCATTGGCCTGACGCTGGGCGCGTGGATTAACTGGAAACTGGTGGCCGGGCGTCTGCGCGTGCATACCGAAGTTAATAATAATGCCCTGACGCTGCCGGATTATTTTACCGGTCGTTTTGAAGATAAAAGCCGGGTTTTGCGTATTATCTCCGCGCTGGTGATCCTGCTGTTTTTCACCATCTATTGTGCATCGGGCATCGTGGCAGGGGCGCGTCTGTTTGAAAGCACCTTCGGCATGAGCTATGAAACCGCACTCTGGGCGGGGGCCGCGGCGACCATTATCTACACCTTTATCGGCGGTTTCCTGGCGGTAAGCTGGACCGATACCGTGCAGGCGAGCCTGATGATTTTCGCGCTGATCCTCACGCCGGTGATTGTGATTATTTCCGTGGGGGGGTTTGGCGACTCGCTGGAAGTGATCAAGCAAAAAAGCATTGAAAACGTCGACATGCTGAAAGGGCTGAACCTGGTGGCGATCATCTCGCTGATGGGCTGGGGCCTCGGCTACTTCGGACAGCCGCACATTCTGGCGCGTTTTATGGCGGCTGATTCCCATCACACTATCGTGCATGCGCGCCGTATCAGCATGGCGTGGATGATCTTCTGTCTCGCCGGTGCCGTTGCCGTCGGCTTCTTCGGCATTGCCTATTTCAATAACAATCCGTCGCTGGCGGGCGCGGTGAACCAGAACGCCGAGCGCGTGTTTATTGAACTGGCGCAGATCCTGTTTAACCCGTGGATCGCCGGTATTCTGCTGTCGGCTATTCTGGCGGCGGTGATGTCCACCCTGAGCTGTCAGCTGCTGGTGTGCTCCAGCGCCATTACGGAAGATCTCTACAAAGCGTTTCTGCGTAAAAACGCCAGCCAGACCGAACTGGTGTGGGTTGGTCGCGTGATGGTGCTGGTGGTGGCGCTGGTGGCCATTGCACTGGCGGCAAATCCGGAAAACCGTGTGCTGGGTCTGGTGAGCTATGCCTGGGCAGGCTTCGGTGCCGCTTTTGGTCCGGTAGTGCTGTTCTCGGTGCTCTGGTCACGCATGACCCGCAACGGCGCGCTGGCCGGTATGGTGATTGGTGCCGTTACGGTCATTGTCTGGAAACACTTCGAACTGTTCGGCCTGTATGAAATCATTCCGGGCTTCATTTTCGGCAGTATCGGGATCGTGGTGTTCAGCCTGCTGGGCAAAGCGCCTTCGGCGAGCATGCAGCAACGTTTTGCGCAAGCGGATGCACACTACCACTCTAAACCTGGCGCACCCACGCAGGACATTCTGTAGTCGTTAATGGTGAGTCATTAATCACTGCCCGGCGCGCAAACGTGCCGGGCATGTTCTTCTTTGCTGCACGTCTCTTTCTGCTTTCCCGACCCTTACCCCGCTAAGCATTTACATTATGTGATTATTCAAATCAGATTTTACTTGTCTTTCTTCTTGGCGTAATGATAATCACTATCATTGAAGTTTTACCTTTCTTTGCATCAGTTGACAGTCAATAACGTTTAAGGGTTTTTACATGTTTGTCCCATTTCTCATTATGTTACGCGAAGGACTTGAAGCCGCGCTGATTGTCAGCCTGATCGCCAGCTACCTGAAACGTACCCAACGCGCACGCTGGTTTGGCGTGATGTGGATCGGCGTATTCCTCGCCGCCGCGCTATGCCTGGCGCTCGGCATCGTCATCAACGAAACCACCGGTGAATTTCCGCAAAAAGAGCAGGAGCTGTTCGAAGGTATTGTCGCGGTGATCGCCGTGGTGATCCTCACCTGGATGGTGTTCTGGATGCGTAAAGTGTCGCGCAACGTCAAGGTGCAGCTGGAGCAGGCGGTGGATGCCGCCTTGCAGAAGGGGAACCGCCACGGTTGGGCGCTGGTAATGATGGTGTTCTTTGCCGTCGCGCGTGAAGGGCTGGAATCGGTCTTTTTCCTGCTGGCGGCGTTCCAGCAGGACGTCGGCATCTGGCCGCCCATTGGCGCGCTGGCCGGACTCGCCACGGCGGTGGTGCTCGGCTTTTTACTCTACTGGGGCGGTATTCGTCTCAATATGGCGGCGTTTTTCAAATGGACCAGCCTGTTTATCTTGCTGGTGGCCGCCGGGCTGTCGGCAGGTGCCATCCGGGCGTTTCATGAAGCCGGGCTGTGGAATCACTTCCAGGACGTGGCGTTCGATATGAGCAACACGCTCAGCACGCATACGCTGTTCGGGACGCTGCTGGAAGGCATCTTTGGCTATCAGGAAGCGCCGAGCGTCAGCGAAGTGGCGGTGTGGTTTATCTATCTGATCCCGGCGCTGGTGCTGTTTGCACTGCCGCCGCGCACCGGCACGCAGCCATCGCGCATGGCACCGTAGTCATTAACTAAAAATTATCTCGCGTAGTTACAACATACTATTTAAGGGAAAGGTCATGGCAATTCATTTTCGTCGTACAGCGTTACAGGCTGGTATTGCAACGCTGCTGTCCTGCGCATTTGCAGCGCAGGCCGCGGATGTCCCGCAGGTAAAAGTCACGGTTAACGATAAGCAGTGTGAGCCGATGACCCTCACGGTGAACGCCGGTAAAACGCAGTTTGTGATCTTAAACCACAGCCAGAAAGCGCTGGAGTGGGAGATCCTCAAAGGCGTGATGGTGGTGGAAGAGCGCGAAAACATCGCCCCTGGCTTTAGCCAGAAACTGACCGCCAACTTACAGCCCGGCGAATACGACATGACCTGTGGGCTGCTGACCAACCCGAAAGGCAAGCTTATCGTCAAAGGCGAGGCTACCGCCGATGCCGCGCAGGGCAACAGCCTGCTCAGCCTGAGCGGTGCGATCACCGATTATAAAACCTACGTCACCAAAGAGATGGATGGTCTGGTTGCCGGCACCAAAGCCTTCACCGATGCTGTAAAAGCCGGTGACCTCGAAAAAGCGAAATCTCTGTACGCGCCGACCCGTCAGCATTACGAACGTATCGAGCCAATCGCCGAGCTGTTCTCCGATCTGGATGGCAGCATCGATGCCCGCGAAGATGACTACGAGCAGAAAGCCGCCGATCCGAAATTCACCGGTTTCCACCGTCTGGAAAAAGCGCTGTTTGGCGACAACACCACCAAAGGCATGGAGCAGTATGCCGATCAGCTCAACCGCGACGTGCTGGAACTGCAAAAACGCATCAGTGAACTGGCGTTCCCGCCATCAAAAGTGGTGGGTGGGGCAGCGGGCCTGATTGAAGAAGTGGCCGCCAGCAAAATCAGCGGTGAAGAAGATCGCTACAGCCACACTGACCTGTGGGATTTCCAGGCCAACATTGATGGCGCGCAGAAGATCGTTGACCTGCTGCGTCCACAACTGCAAAAAGGCAACAGCGAACTGCTGACTAAAGTGGATGCGAACTTTAAAAAGGTCGATACCATTCTGGCGAAATACCGTACCAAAGACGGTTTCGAAACCTATGACAAACTGACCGACGCCGATCGTAATGCCCTGAAAGGCCCGATCACCACGCTGGCAGAAGATCTGGCGCAGCTGCGCGGTGTGCTGGGTCTGGATTAAGCAAAAATGAACCACGATGATGATTACGGCGTCAGCGAGCCATCGCGCCGCCGGTTATTGAAGAGTATGGGCGCGCTGGGAGGCGCGCTGGCGCTGACCGGCGGATGTCCGGCTCACGCGGCTAAAGCGCAGAGCGCGCCGGGTACGGTTTCTCCCGATGCGCGCATGGAGACGCAGCCGTTTTATGGCGCGCATCAGGCGGGCATTCTGACGCCGCAACAGGCATCGATGATGCTGGTGGCGTTTGACGTGCTGGCGAGCGATAAAGCGGATTTGCAGCGGTTATTCCGTCTGTTGACGCAGCGCATCGCGTTTCTGACCACCGGCGGACCGGCACCGGATACGCCGAACCCGCGTCTGCCGCCGACGGATTCCGGCATTCTCGGGGAATTTATCGCCCCAGATAATCTGACCATTACCGTCTCGCTCGGCAAATCGCTGTTCGACGAGCGTTTCGGGCTGGCCGCCCATGCGCCGCGCAAACTGCAAAAAATGACGCGGTTTCCGAATGACTCGCTGGATGCCGCGCTGTGCCATGGCGACCTGCTGCTGCAAATCTGCGCCAATACCGCTGACACGGTGATCCACGCGCTGCGTGACATTATCAAATACACGCCGGATTTACTCAGCGTGCGCTGGAAACGGGAAGGCTTTATTTCCGCCCATGCGGCGCGCAGTCATGGCAAGGAAACGCCGATTAATCTGCTGGGCTTTAAAGACGGCACCGCCAATCCGGACAGTAAAAACGCGGCACTGATGAACGACGTAGTATGGGTCCAGGCCAGTCAGGATGAACCGGCCTGGACCGCAGGCGGCAGCTATCAGGCGGTGCGCATCATTCAATTCCATGTGGAATTCTGGGATCGCACGCCGCTGAAAGAGCAGCAGACCATTTTTGGTCGTGACAAGCACAGCGGGGCGCCGCTGGGTATGCAGCACGAACACGACGTGCCGGATTACAGCCGCGATCCGGATGGCGATGTGATCGCCCTCGACAGCCATATCCGGCTGGCGAATCCGCGCACGCCGCAAACCCAGTCCAGCCTGATGATGCGCAGGGGTTACAGCTATTCACTCGGGGTCACCCATTCCGGGCAGCTGGATATGGGGCTACTGTTTGTCTGCTATCAGCATGATTTAGAAAAGGGATTCCTGACGGTGCAGAAGCGACTCAACGGTGAAGCGCTGGAGGAGTACATCAAGCCCATCGGCGGCGGTTATTTCTTCGCGTTGCCGGGCGTGCCAGACGCGGATCATTATCTGGCGCAGGCGTTACTGGAAGCCTGATCCCGCTCACCCTGTCGATCATGGCAGGGTGTTTTCCCCGCTTTGTTGTATTTGTTCACAATTTTTTGCCGCACTCGCCATCATTTTTTTGTATGAGCAACTCATTGTTATATTTCTGTAATATAAATGTCAGATGCTCTCTGTAACAAAAGGCGCGTTTTTGGTTATAAATAAGTAATTGCAATGTTGCAGCTATGCTAAATTAAAGTGTAGTGACAGCAGACAGTGTTCCCGGCAGTGATAGGTTGTTTCACTATGGAGATCGCGAATGGTAAGGTCCTGTACCGGACATAGCAGTAAATCATCCCGCAAATCCCGGTGCGGTAGTACCTCTACCGGCAATGACTTTCTCACCGCGCTGTTTTCCACCCCTTCCGAAATCCCTGATGTATCCGATGCGGCAGATGTCTTATCTGGTCGTTCTGCGGCGTCATCTCCAAAAGCAAGCAATGATGGCTTAAAAGGAAGCCAAACCTCAGACGTTCGTGCGCATAATCGCGTCGCAGTCGACGCGTGTGATGTAAACCAACAACTCAAGGTGCTATCCATGGGAAGACAAAAAGCAGTGATCAAAGCTCGTCGTGAAGCAAAACGTGTGCTGAGACGGGATTCGCGCAGTCATAAACAGCGTGAAGAAGAATCGGTCACCTCGCTTGTGCAGATGAGTGGCGTAGAATCAATTGGCATGGCCCGGGACTGCCGTGATAATTCACCAATTGCCGCGCGCAATGAAGCTCAGGCGCACTACCTGAATGCTATTGAGAGTAAATCCCTTATTTTCGCAACCGGAGAAGCCGGTTGCGGAAAAACCTGGATTAGCGCAGCGAAAGCGGCGGAGGCCCTCATTCATAAGGATGTGGAGAGGATTATCGTCACCCGACCGGTCCTGCAAGCTGATGAAGATCTTGGCTTCTTACCCGGCGACATCTCGGAGAAGTTCGCTCCTTACTTCCGGCCAGTCTACGATGTGCTGGTCAAACGCCTGGGAGCGTCCTTTATGCAATACTGCCTGCGACCCGAAATTGGCAAGGTGGAAATCGCGCCGTTCGCCTATATGCGCGGACGTACATTTGAAAATGCGGTCGTCATTCTTGACGAGGCTCAGAACGTGACCGCTGCGCAAATGAAAATGTTTTTGACGCGCCTCGGGGAAAACGTGACCGTCATCGTTAACGGTGATATTACCCAGTGTGATTTGCCGTCGGGCGTTAAGTCCGGCCTGAGCGACGCGCTGGCACGTTTTGAGGAAGATGAAATGGTCGGTATCGTTCGCTTTACGACCGACGATTGCGTTCGCTCGGCCCTCTGCCAGCGCACCCTGAAAGCGTATTACTGACACGCCACTATTGATGACAAAGCCCGGAATTACCGGGCTTTGCTTTTTGTGAGGCAAAATCAGGACGAAAAAAAAGCCCGTACATCAGTACGAGCTCTTCTTTATATGTGGCGGTGAGAGAGGGGTTCGAACCCTCGATACGTTGCCGTATACACACTTTCCAGGCGTGCTCCTTCAGCCACTCGGACACCTCACCGTATTGTTTCGCTACCGTCCCGCAGGGGGCAACGGGGCGCTACTATAGGGAGTCAGGCTACATCGGTCAAGCAGATTTTCTGCTTTGGCGTGTGACTGGTTAAGGAACAGGCATCTCCCACCGTTTGCCCCTGAGCGGCGCTTAGCGTTGCGAATCGAGAATGTCGTTATTTTTAACGACCTCCTGCGCCTTGCTGTAGCTTTCCATCAGTAACTGATAAGCCGGGAAGATGAGGGTATACACCTCCGCCCACTGGGCGGCGTCGTTACGGTTCCAGCTGCCCTGAATTTCTGACGCGACCGCCGCCGTATCCATAGGCACCACCCCTGCCTGCACAATACGCGCCAGGGTAATTTCCTGCGCCATCTTGCTGTAAGTGCCGGAGGCGTCAATGACCGCAAAGACTTTATAACCCTCGGCCACAGCGCTGATAGACGGAAACGCCATGCAGACGCTGGTGATGGTGCCCGCGATGATCAACGTTTTTCGCCCGGTGGCTTTTACCGCTGCCACAAAGTCCGGGTTGTCCCAGGCATTAATTTCGCCTTTGCGCGCCACATACTGCGCGTGCGGCGCGGCGGCATGGATCTCCGGGATCAGTGGACCATTCGGCCCCTGGGGCACGGATGCCGTGGTGATCACCGGAATTTCTGCCAGCGTGGCGATTTTTGCCAGCGCCGTAGCCCTGGCGCGCAGTTCAGTCATTGGCATATCGCCGACGGTCTGGAACAGCCCACTCTGATGATCGATAAGCAACATCACCGCATCATTCGCATCAATGACGGGACGAGCGCCATTGAAATTTGCCGGATTAGACATTTTGATCTCCTCACTATTACGCGTTGGGCTGACCGAAGCGGCCAGCGTTAAAATCACGAACGGCTTCCGTGATTTCAGTTTTCGTGTTCATGACAAAAGGACCGTAACCCACAATAGGTTCGTTTAATGGCTCGCCCGCCATCAGCAATACGCTGGCATTGCTGCTGGCAGTAAGATGCACCTTACTGCCGGTCTGACTGAGGACGACAAGCTGCGCTTCACTGGCCTGCGCGCTCCCATTGACGGTAACGCTGCCTTCCACAACCACTAGCGCCGTGCTCCAGCCTTCCGGCTGATCCACCGCCAGCGTTGTGCCTTCACGCAGCGACACATCCCAGACGTTCAGGGGCGAAAAGGTGTGTGCCGGGCCTGAGATTTCACCATAGCGACCAGCAATGACCCGCAGCATGCCGCCGTTATTGGGGAGGGTGATCACCGGGATCGCGCTTTTCGTGAGGCTCTGATAGCCGGGCGAGGTCATTTTGTCTTTTGCAGGCAGGTTTACCCACAGCTGGATCATTTTCAGCTCTCCCCCCTGACTGGCGAAGCGAGCAGAGTGAAACTCCTGGTGCAAAATGCCAGACCCTGCGGTCATCCACTGCACATCACCGGGGCCGATCACGCCGCCCTGGCCGGTCGAGTCGCTGTGCTCCACTTCACCGGCATAGACAACAGTGACGGTTTCAAAACCACGATGGGGATGCTCACCCACGCCGCGCTGCTGACCATCCGAGGGGAACGTCCAGGGTCCGGCGTAGTCCAGCAGCAAAAAAGGGCTGAGTGACTTGCCGTGAGTCGGGTAGGAAAACAGCGAGCGAACCGGGAAACCATCACCGACCCAGTGTTGTTGAGGCGCGGGATAAACGCCGACGATCTTTTTCATGATCCTCTCCAGGTAGTCTGTTGATAAGCATTAGCTTAGAATCGCGGCTAATATTGCGGTAGATAGCAAAAATCACACTCACTGTTCCAAAAATGGAACGACAGGAAACGTATGCAGGATCTCAATGATTTCGCGTGGTTTGTGAAAGTGGTGGAGCATGGCGGTTTCGCGGCAGCGGGGCGGGCATACGATCAGCCCAAATCTAAACTGAGTCGCCGCATTGCGCAGCTGGAAGAGCGGCTTGGCGTGCGTCTGATCCAGCGCACGACGCGGCAGTTTACCGTGACCGAGGTGGGCCAGACGTTTTACCGGCATTGTAAAGCGATGCTGGTAGAGGCAGAGGCGGCGCAGGAAGCGGTAGCGGCGTTGCAGGCTGAACCGCGAGGCACCGTCAGGATCACCTGTCCAATCACACTGTTACACGTGCATGTGGGGCCTATGCTGGCGCGTTTTATGGTGCGTTATCCGGGCGTTGAGCTTCATCTGGAAGCCACCAACCGGCGGGTCGATCTGGTCGGTGAGGGCGTGGATGTGGCGATCCGTGTGCGCACTGCGCCGTTTAACGACAGCGAGTTAGTGTTGCGGGTGCTGGCGGATCGGGGGCAGTGTCTGGCCGCCAGCCCCGAGCTTGTGGCGCGCCGGGGTGAACCGCTCATGCCGGCGGACCTGAGCGACTGGCCCGCCCTGAGTCTGGGGGCGGGTAAACAGATCCATAAATGGGATCTTTGTGGCCCGGCTGGCACGAAAGCAGAAATTCAGTTTACGCCGCGGTTTATTACCACCGATATGCTGGCACTGCGCGAGGCAGCGGTGGGGGGGGTTGGCGTGGTGCAACTGCCGATCCTGATGGTGAAAGACCAGCTGGCGTCCGGCGAACTGGTGAAAGTGCTGCCTGGGTGGGAACCGCGTCGGGAAGTGATCCATGCGGTGTATCCCTCAAGACGAGGACTTCTGCCTTCGGTGCGCGCGCTGGTGGATTTTCTGGTGGAAGAGTATGAACGTCTGGTGGAGGAGTGAGGGCGTAACATGCAAAAAAAAAGCCCGTACGTCAGTACGAGCTCTTCTTAAAATATGGCGGTGAGGGAGGGGTTCGAACCCTCGATACGTTGCCGTATACACACTTTCCAGGCGTGCTCCTTCAGCCACTCGGACACCTCACCATATTGTCATCCCGTTGTTGCTGGGACGGCGCTAATGTAGGGAAATCCTTACGCAGCGTCAATCACCTTTTTCAATAAAGTAGCGCGTTTAGACAAACTTCCAGCAACCTGCTTCTTAATCGCGCTGGAATTGATTTTTTTATCGGCAGCGCAGAGAGCCACGCGAAGAGGAATAAATTTGGTAAGCTGCTAACCTGATAAATCGCATCGAAAAAGCGCCATGCGCTGGCTGTCATTTCCGCGCTCAACGAAAACAGCGCAATAACTTCTGGAGTCGATATGGATATTCTGTTCTGGCATCCGACCTTTGATACCCAATACTGGTTGACCGAACTCAAACGCGTACTGCCACAGGCGCGTATCCGTGAGTGGAAACCGGGTGATGATGCGCCTGCCGATTACGCGCTGGTCTGGCATCCTCCCGTCGAAATGCTGCAAGGGCGGGAACTGAAAGGCGTGTTCTCGCTGGGGGCCGGCGTCGATGCCATTCTCAGTAAACTGAAAGCGCATCCGGAAATGCTGTTGCCGTCGGTGCCGCTGTTTCGGCTGGAAGATACCGGCATGGGGCTGCAAATGCAGGAGTATGCCACAAGCCAGGTGCTGCACTGGTTCCGCCGCTTTGATGATTATCAGGCGCTGAAACAGCAGGCAAAATGGCAGCCGCTGGAAGAGTATAAGCGCGAAGACTTTACCGTCGGCGTGCTTGGCGCGGGCGTGCTGGGGGCGAAAGTGGCGGAAAGCCTGCAAGAGTGGGGCTTCCCGCTGCGCTGCTGGAGCCGCAGCCGTAAAACGTGGCCGGGCGTCGCCAGCTTTGCCGGTGATGCGGAACGCGCCGAGTTTTTACGCGGCACGCGCGTGCTGATCAACCTGCTGCCGCATACTGCGGAAACCGAGGGCATCATTAATCTCGCGTTGCTTAACCAGCTCGCCGACAACAGCTATTTCCTGAATCTGGCGCGCGGTGCGCATGTGGTGGAAGCCGATCTCATCCAGGCGCTCGACAGCGGCAAGCTGAAGGCGGCGATGCTGGATGTCTTTAGTCAGGAGCCGCTGCCGGAAACCAGCCCCCTGTGGGCACATCCCCGTGTGGCAATGACTCCGCACATTGCCGCGGTGACGCGCCCGCTGGAAGCCATTGCCTCTGTTGCCTGGACCATTGAGCAGCTCGAGGCAGGCCAGCCGGTCTCCGGTCAGGTGGATCGGGTACGCGGATACTGAGGATCGCCCGGCCATGGCCGGGTTTTCATTATAAAGGCGGGCGATATTTGCTATCCTTGCGGAAATCACCAGAGGAGAGTTTCATGTATCCCGTTGACCTGCACATGCACACCGTCGCCAGCACCCACGCCTATAGCACGCTTCATGACTATATCGCCATCGCCAAAAGTAAAGGCCTGAAGCTTTTTGCTATTACCGATCACGGCCCTGATATGGCGGATGCCCCGCACTACTGGCACTTTGTCAATATGCGTATCTGGCCGCGCGTGGTGGAGGGCGTCGGGATCCTGCGCGGTATCGAAGCCAATATCAAAAATACCGCCGGGGAGATCGACTGCACCGGGCCGATGCTCCCCGCGCTCGATCTGATCATCGCCGGTTTTCATGAGCCGGTCTTTGCCCCGCAGGATCAGGCGACCCATACCGAAGCGATGATTGCCACCATGGCCAGCGGCAATGTGCACATCATCAGCCATCCGGGTAATCCAAAATATCCTGTTGATATTAAGGCTGTTGCGGAAGCTGCCGCCCACTATCAGGTGGCGCTCGAGATCAATAACTCCTCGTTTATTCACTCCCGCAAAGGCAGTGAAGCCAACTGCCGGGCGATTGCCGCCGCCGTGCGTGACGCGGGCGGCTGGGTGGCGCTGGGATCTGATTCTCACACCGCCTTTTCGCTGGGTGATTTTACCGAATGCCGTAAAGTGCTGGATGACGTTAACTTCCCGGAAGATCGTATTCTTAACGTTTCCCCGCGCCGTCTGCTGAACTTCCTTGAATCGCGCGGCATGCCGCCGATCCCTGAATTTGCTGAATTTTAATGTCTGTTATGGAATCAACTAATGAATGAGTTTTCAATCCTCTGCCGTATGCTGGGCTCGCTATACTATCGTCAGCCGCAGGATCCGGTGCTGGCCCCGCTCTACACGCTGATCCGCGAGGGCAAGCTGGCAGAGAACTGGCCGCTGGAGCAGGACGAACTGCTGGCGCGCTTACAGGCCAGCGCGGATCTGCCCGCGCTGACGGCAGACTACGAGGCGCTGTTTACTGGCGACGACTGCAAGGTGTCGCCGTACCGCAGCGCATGGGCAGAGGGGGCAACAGAGGCGGATGTCAGGGCGTTTTTAACCGCGCGCGGTATGCCGTTAACCGACGCGCCTGCCGATCATTTTGGCCTGCTGCTGCTGGCGGCATCCTGGCTGGAAGATAACGCGGGCGAGGACGAGAGCGAAGCGCTGGAAACCCTGTTTGGTGAATACCTCCTGCCGTGGTGCGGGACGTTCCTCGGTAAGGTTGAAGCCCATGCCACTACGGCGTTCTGGCGTACCATGGCCTCTCTGACGCGCGATGCGCTGGCAGCGATGTGGGACGATTTGCAGGACGATACCGCAGAATAATGTGATCATCATCACTTATTTAATGTAACGAGTGATTCGTTATTACAAATAACGTGCGTGAGATCTCATCCCGCAGGCGCGTATCTGCTAAGATGCGCGCCATGAACATACTCTTTTCAATCGCACTCACCACCGGCATTCTCTCTGCACTTTGGGGCTGGGTGGCTGTCTCTCTGGGGCTGTTAAGCTGGGCGGGTTTTCTCGGCTCGACGGCCTATTTCGCCTGTCCACAGGGTGGACTAAAAGGTTTAGTGATCAGCCTGTGCACGCTGTTAAGCGGTGTCGCATGGGCGCTGCTGATCATTCACAGCAGCGCCATGCTGCCGCAGCTGACCATCGCCGGCTATGCGATCACCGGTGTGGTGGCCTTTCTGATGTGTATACAGGCAAAAAATGTGCTGCTGTCATTTGTCCCTGGCACCTTCATTGGCGCCTGCGCGACGTTTGCAGGGCAGGGCGACTGGCGTTTAGTATTGCCGTCGTTAATGGTCGGCTTGCTGTTTGGTTTCGCGATGAAAAACAGTGGACTGTGGCTGGCGATGCGGCGGGAAAAGCAGCGGCAGAATACCGTGACGGCGGAATAAAAAAGGCGTGACGAAAGCCGCCACGCCCGCGCACATTATTATTATCAGGACTCAGGTGGCACGGCCATCTGCCGGTATTTCTGCAGCACCGCATTTTTCACTTCACCAGGGCTTTGCAAATCCCACAGCCCGCGATCGATACCATCATTGATGAGGAAGATCACGCCGGTTTCAATGGCTGACATCAGACACAGCATCACCGGTTCATTGGCGGTGTAACCAATTTCCCCTTCCAGTAAACGCTGGTAATCAATGAAGCGGAAAACGCCTGCCTGCACTTCATAAGACAAAATGGTTTTGCTGGTGTTAACCGATGAAAGGATCTCGCCAGTGCTGACGTTGACCACACGCAGGTTTACCGCCACCTGATCGAGCTGGTATTGCGTATCGCCGCCAATCCCGAAGTACCGCGCCCCCACGCCGCCCGATTTCACATTGCTTTCATAGCCAATGATGGAGCCTTCGATCATGACGTTTGCCGCGGTCAGCGACTGCAACGGAACGCGGTTATTCATCGCGACCGTGCCGTTTTCCTGGGCTGCGCGGATGATTTTGCGTTCGTTAAGCAGGTTTTGCAGCCCCTGACGCTCCAGCGGCACAAACCAGCGGGAATCTTTCAGTGCCGTCACCAGCATCGCCGTGGCGCTTTGCGGCACCGCCGTGGAGAAGTTACTCGCCGGATAGGCTTTAAACTGCCCGGTTTCATCCTGGATGTTATATACCGAAACAAAAACTTTGCCGGCGGGCGGTGGCAAATGCGTTAAATCGCGAAAGCTTTGCGCCCTCGGCATCAGGGTCGGTTTGGCCGCTTCTTTCGGCGGGGCGGTTAAGCATCCGCTAAGTAAACACACCGCCAGTAGAATAAGTAAGCGCTGCATAATGAGTGTCCTGTAGTAGCTGTGTGTTAAAAGTCGGTCGAATTGGTTTGCAAACCTGAAACCTGAATAGTCGATGTTTTGCCTGTTTTGCGGTCGGTAACGTTCAGCTGTAATTGACCATCTTTATTGGCAATATCAACAATAAAATCGGCGGTGACCATGCGCCCCGGTTTCCCGGTATTAATATTGGTCAGCAATCCCCCTAACAGCTGCGACTGAATAGCCTGGGTAAAATTATCCAGCGCTGACGGGGCTTCAATACCAAAGTCGTCTTTGTAGCTGGGATCCTTATAAGAATTTTGCGCCTGGGCGCTATTCAGTAAAAAAGCGCCATTATTTGGATTTCCTCCAAAATTAGGATTTCGAAACTGAAACGTCATATTTCCCGCCCAGGTTTGCGGGGAAATAAGCATAAGCGTGACAACGGCACAGGCGATACGCATAACAGCCTCCGGAAAGATTATTGTGTTTTAGAATTCGTCTTGTGCGAGATCGCCGGTACTGAGCAAAACCTGATCAATTTGCCGGCGTTCCAGTGCTTCTTCGGTTTGCGCTATCGCGATATTGACGTTGTTGTCGAAATCGCGTTTGGTCGGAAATAAAAAGGTCTGAAAAACCAGATCCTGATTAACCGTAATAGTGATCCAGCTGCCCCAGCGCGCACTTGGGCGTTCATTAATGGTTAAATTCCCCGTATAACTGCTTTCCCATTTATCGCTAAATGCACGATAGAAATCGTGTCCCACCGATGACACCGTATGGTCGGTCAGCAATCCCGGCACTTCCACTTCAACGGCGTGCAGGTTCCCGGAAGCCAGCAGAAGCTCTGCGGCTGCAAGCCAGGCTATGTAAGGTTTCATGATGCTAACGCCTGAGGTTATCGTTAGCCCAGGACACCGCCTGCGTGCGATTTTTTACCGAGATCTTTTTAAACAAGTTATACAGATGGGTTTTAACCGTGTTTTCGCTGATAAACAGGGCGCGGGCGATCTCAATATTCGAGGCGCCGATGCGCAGCTTATTGAGGATCTCTTTCTCACGGTGGGTGAGCAGAGCGGACTCAGCGCTGTTATAGCGATAGTTACCCGAGTGGGTAATGAGGTAGCTGGCCAGTTTTTGTGAGAAGTAACATTCGCCGCGTTGGACGCTTTGCAGGCCGTCAACCACATGCGATTCATCTTCAGTCACATAAAAAACCCCATTGATATGAGGCCAGTTTTCAATGTCGCGGAAAGGGTATTCATCGGGGGTATTCAGTAACAACAATTTTATGCTATTGTTTTTGCGACTTAAATTTTCCTGCCAGTACTGGATAAGTTTTTTATCCGCTTCCATCATATCAAATAAGATCACACTACCAGGATTAATATCATCCAGAGATCGTTGAATATTATGGAGTTTCCCTGTAACTGCCAGGGAGTTTTTTAAATGTTGTAATAAAGCTGTAGCCTGTAATGAGGGTTTCGTGATCAACAGGATAGACTGACCATGTAAACTCTGGACTTCATTAAACATGATTAAACTCCGCTTTTAGGTACATCCGCCGTCTATCGCCATAACAATATGGTGACCCAGAAGTACTGACAGATGTTGAACTGCTGTGTGTAGAAAAATAATAAACCCGCAATGGGTGAAATTAACAAAGTGAAAACATACTGCTGATTTCAATCTAGTCATTACTAACCTTAAATCAAGTGTTAAACATGTAAGCGAATGTAAAATTAAATTAAATTATGTGTTTTTATCTGTGACTTGTAGTTTGATTTTAATGGTTAAGTTGTACAAGTTAATACGTGTGTATCAAATTTGTTGAGCAACAAACCTCCTCTAACTTTTTGATATATAAGTCGATATATTAAATATGTTAAAAAATAGATGCGCAATAATATAAAATGACCATTTTCATTTTTTAATGCCTCGATTTGGTGAAGAAAAAAAGTGTGCTGGTGACAATTTTTCGAAATATGTGCTTTACGATCGGCTTACGTTTCAGCCTAAAGGGTGTAAATAGCCTTTTGGTACGATAAAGGTATTATCCTTTAGCAATAACTGTGACAGCCACCCAATGCACCTGACAATGTTTTTTATACGTCTCATACTTTGAGGTGAGTATTTTTTAAAAAATACGAATCACAGGTGAGATATTTAAGAAATTTCTCCAGACATACTCTCCACTGTTACGAGGCGTTAACAAGTATTGTAATAAGTTAACGACCCCGGCAGACATTAATTATGCAAGATAATCAGGTCCAGGTGACAGCATGAAAAACAGACTGTTATTTATGGTGTTGGCAATGTTGGGTGCGCCTGGAATTACCTTAGCAGCGAGTTACGATCTGGCAGCCTCAGAATATAACTTTGCTGTGAATGAACTGAGCAGGGCTTCTTATAACAAAGCAGCCATTATCGGTCAGCAGGGTAACAATAACAGCGCTCAGCTAACGCAGGAAGGATCCAAATTACTGGCGGTCGTTTCACAGGATGGTGGAAATAACCGGGCCCAGGTACAGCAGTCAGGAAATTATAACCTTGCGTATGTCGATCAAACGGGTAATTCCAACGATGCGTCTATTACGCAAGGGGCTTACGGTAATACCGCAATGATTATCCAGAAAGGCTCGGGTAACAGGGCGAATATTACGCAATATGGAACACAAAAAACAGCAGTCGTAGTGCAGAGGCAGTCGCAAATGACTATTCGCGTTACCCAACGTTGAAAGCATTGAGACGCATACATATCAATCCGATGGGGGTTTACCATGAAATTTATCAAAGTGGCAGTTGTAGCAGCGATCGTAGTTTCTGGCGGTGCGTTTGCAGGCTCTATTCCTCAGTATGGTCACGGCGGTCACAACAGCGGCCCGAATTCTGAAATGAGCATTTATCAGTATGGTAGCACCAACGCTGCGCTGGCACTGCAAACGAACGCCCGTGATTCCAGCCTGTCAATTACCCAGAATGGCAGCGGCAACGGTGCTGATGTTGGACAGGGCTCGGATGACAGCGTCATCGAACTGACGCAGACGGGATCACGCAACAATGCCACTATTGACCAGTGGAACAGCCGCGACTCAGACATCAACGTCAATCAGCACGGGGTGCTGAACGGCGCGCTGGTTAACCAGACTGCATCTAACTCCTGGGTGGAAGTCCGTCAGGTTGGTTTTGGCAACAACGCCACGGCTAACCAGTACTAAGTTTTCGCTGTGTAAAAGAACAGGGCTGCGGCCCTGTTTTTTTTCATTGGGAGAAAAGTATGCATCCCTTCTTATTATTGGCGGCGCTGTCCAGTCAGATCACCTTTGATACCGTGCGGGATGGCGAGATCTACACGATCACCCCGCAGGTAACGCTGACGCAGAGCTGCGTCTGTCAGGTGCAGATTAGCGCGGAACGCAGCGGTAAAAGCGGAAAGAGCACGACCCGGCAGACCCGCACCATCCATTTTAGCGCTAATCAATTAACCTCTTTATCCCGTATTAGCATGAACATTTCCACGCAGGATTCGGCAAACATCACCGTGACGATTGCCGACGGGTCTCACTTGCAGCTGTCGCGGGAGTGGTCCCCGGAAGAGAAAATGTGACCCACAACAAGGCATTGCTTTCAGGATGTGATAATTTGTGTTTTATAGTAAATTTTCTTAACAATTAACGATCATTTTAACTTGTTTTATTAACCACTCGCGGTAAAGCCTGAATTTCATCACCTCATGGACGACTGACTAATGGGGATTAAAAATGGCGATCAGAGGCAAGAGAATTTTTACCGGGTTGTGCATTATCTCCGCGCTCGGTAGCGGCATGGTTAGTGCGGCTACCGGCGGCAGGATTGAGATACACGGTGCCATCGTTGAATCGCCTTGCGGCGTTAAAATGCTGGGCAATGATGTTGAACTGTCCTGTTACACCCAGGGAAAGGTGCGTACCCGGCAGATGTCGTTACGGAAACTGGAGCGTCCTTCAGGCCAGTTTGAAAATATCGAACAAGTAAAAATGAGCTATGTAAATCCGCAACATACCGCTGCCATTCTGACCGTTACCTATCAATAGCCTCTTTTATCGCCATGCATGTAAACCGTGCATGGCGCTGAATAACGCTGCCAGACGTTTTCTCGCTGCTGTACACTTACCCTAATGAACGAGGTTAAGAGAGGCGAACATGAACTCGCGAATAAAAGTCATTAAAGGTGACATCACCACCCAACAGGTGGATGTCATAGTCAATGCGGCAAATCCCTCTTTGCTGGGCGGTGGCGGGGTGGATGGCGCTATCCATCGTGCAGCGGGTCCGGCATTACTGGAGGCCTGTAAAGTGGTGCGTCAGCAGCAGGGGGAATGCCCGCCCGGTCATGCCGTGATCACCCTGGCAGGCGAGTTACCGGCGAAAGCAGTGATCCATACCGTCGGTCCGGTCTGGCAGGGTGGCGAGCACCACGAAGCGCGACTGCTGGAAGATGCCTATCGCAACAGCCTGAAGCTGGCGGAGGCAAACGGCTATCACTCGATTGCCTTTCCGGCCATCAGCACCGGGGTATACGGCTATCCGAAAGCGGCGGCGACCGAAATTGCGGTAAATACAGTTTCAGAATATCTAACCCGTCGCCCTTCGTTTGGCGAGGTATACTTTGTCTGTTATGACGATGAAACTACCCGACTTTACCAGCGTCTCCTTACCCAACACGGAGAGGAACCCGGCGCATAATACACGACTGGGGCTGGCTATTGCCCCGGTCTGTGCGGCGCATCCTGGTGAATGCGGTTTACTGGTGCTGGATGACAGCCTTGACGCTTTTGCCGCGCGTTACCGGCTGGTGGAAATGGCCGAACGCACCCTTGATATTCAGTACTATATTTGGGAAGACGATATGTCCGGGCGGCTGCTGCTGTCCGTGATCCTCGACGCTGCCAGCCGTGGCGTAAAAGTACGCCTGCTGCTGGACGACAACAATACTGTCGGTATGGATGGTACGCTGCGCATCCTGGACGCGCATCCAAACGTCGAACTGCGTTTATTCAATCCTTTCTCTTTTCGTACCCTGCGGGCCCTCGGCTATCTTACTGATTTCGCGCGTCTTAACCGGCGTATGCACAACAAAAGCTTCACGGTTGATGGTGAGGTGACGCTGGTGGGCGGCAGAAACATCGGCGATGCCTATTTTGGCGCGGGGGAGCAGCCGCTGTTTACCGATCTCGATGTGCTGGCTATTGGGCCGGTCGTTGCGGACGTGAGCCATGATTTTGAGCGTTACTGGACCTGTAAATCTGTTTCTACTCTCCAGGATGTGCTGGATATTCCTGAAGAAGAGATCGAGGAGCATATCCGTATCCCGGAATCCTGGTACAGCGATGTCACCGCAAAGCGTTATCTGAACAAGCTGGAATCTACCCGCTTCGGCACGCTGCTGGAGACGAACTCGCTACCGCTGATGTGGGCAAAAACGCGCCTGCTGAGCGACGATCCTCGCAAAGGGCAGGGCAGAGCGCGCAATCATACGCTGTTGCCGCAGCGCCTGGTGAATGTCATGGGTATGCCGGAGCAGCAAATAGACATCTGTTCCGCTTATTTTGTCCCGACCCGCTCCGGTGTGGCGCAACTGCTGCAACTGGTGCGCAAAGGCGTCAAAATCGCCATTCTCACCAATTCGCTGGCAGCTAATGATGTGGCCGTCGTGCATGCCGGTTACGCCCGCTGGCGCAAAAAATTATTACGACATGGCGTGGAGCTGTATGAGCTTAAACCGACCCACGAAGGGGGCCGCCATCCTCATGACCGCGGCCTGACCGGTAACTCCGGCTCCAGTCTGCACGCCAAAACCTTCAGCATTGATGGCCGTAAAGTTTTTATTGGCTCGTTTAATTTCGATCCGCGCTCGGCGATGCTGAATACGGAAATGGGCTTTGTTATCGACAGCGAGCAGCTGGCGGCGCGGGTCCACCAGCGTTTTCTGCAAAGTCAGCGCGATATGGCGTGGGAATTACGGCTCGATCGCTGGGGAAGAGTCAACTGGATCGAGCAGAAAGACGGCGTGGAGATTGTCCATAAAAAAGAGCCTAAGACCCGCTTCTGGCAGCGTCTGCTGGTACGTTTCGTCTATCGGCTGCCGGTAGAGTGGCTACTCTGAACGACGAGTAGCCACGCAGGTTTCAGGCCTCGCTTTTCACCGGCTGCTGTTGCGGCTTACCCGAGAACAGGAAACGCAGCAGCGGAATGCGCAGATGCACTTCGTAAAGGATCAGCGCCCCACCCACCACAAACACCAGCCCTGTCAAAAAGCCCAGCAGATTCGAATGGATGTGCGGAGTGATCCATGCGCCATAAAACAGCGTTAACGGATGGTGCACCAGATAAATAAACAGTGAGGCATTCACAAAATAGGTGACGCGTGTGGACTGGAAGTTCAGCAGGCGATGCCCGAACGAAAAGACCACGTTCACCATCCACAGCCCCAACACCATTGTGATCACGCTTTCCGTTTCATACATCCAGCCGTCGCCACTCCCGTACCGCTGATTGAGGAGATAGGCGCAAAACGCCAGCGCCGATCCCAGCAGGCAGGCGGGGGAGGGGGTAATAAACAGATCTTTCAGGCGTGGACTGATGAACGCCAGTGCGCCCAGCAGGAAGAAGGGCACGTAAAACAGCGTCTGCATCACGGTGAAGTTAAACAGTCCATCGCTGAGGACAGGCGACCAGGTAATCAACAAGGTGCGGCGCAGGGCGGCGTAAAGCACGCCAAGCAGCAAGAACAGCAGCGTGAGTTTGCCCATGCCGATGTCGGGAAAGAATTTTCCGGGTTTCAGACGGCGCTGGATCACGCCAAACAGCCAGACACCCAGCGTGGTCAGTACCACCAGCACCAGCAGGAACCACAGATGCGAAACCAGTTCCCAAATCAGCGTGTTGTATTTGTCATAGGCCGACAGCGTATGCCAGCTCTCCGTTTTGCCTTTAACATGCTGCAACATCATAAACTGCGGCAGAGTCAGCAGCGGAATGGCCGTTAACATCGGAATGCCGACACGCTCGACGCGCACTTTCCACCAGCGTTTCACCGGATAGCGCAAAAAGAGCATATAAGAGAAGTAACCAGAGATGACAAAAAAGACCTGCATCCGGAATGAATGAATAAAATCATTAAACAGGGTGAGGCCCCACGACGGTGTGGCGCTGTTAATGTGCCAGATATGACTGGAGTAGATAAGTGAGATATGAAAGGGGATTCCGAGTAACATCAACCACGCGCGGATGGAATCCAGAAAATACTCACGCTGTGCAGGGATTTTGTTCATATAACTCCATGCAGTATCAGACTTTTCGCCTTATTCCGTAGGCTAAATAAAGGGTACATTCGGTGGCAACCCTACACTAACTAAAACAATCTGTCTCCAGGATAAACGCGTAATTGATAATGGTGGACTTTCATTTGCTTACACACTGAGCCAGCACGCGAACAAAGCCGGGATTAAGTTGTCGGAATGCCAGAACTTCCATTAAAATGGATGGATCGATTTAAGCACACAAAGGGGGAAGTGCTTAGTTATATGAAACATAAACAACAAGTGATGAAAATGCGTTGGTTAGGCGCAGCGGTACTGTTATCCCTGTACTCCTCATCGGGCTGGGCTTTTACCCTCGATGACGTAGCAAAACAGGCACAGTCTTTAGCCGGTAAAGGCTATGAAGCCCCTAAAAGCAACCTGCCTTCTGTGTTCCGTGAGATGAAATACGCGGACTATCAGCAGATCCAGTTCAATCACGAGAAAGCCTACTGGAATAACGTTAAAACCCCATTCAAGCTCGAGTTCTATCATCAGGGTATGTATTTCGACACGCCGGTCACTGTCAATGAAGTGACGTCAACTGCGGTCCGTAAAATCAAATACAGCCCGGATTACTTCAATTTCGGCAACGTTCAGCATGACAAAGACACCGTCAAAGACCTGGGTTTTGCCGGGTTTAAAGTGCTGTATCCAATCAACAGCAAAGATAAAAATGACGAAATCGTCAGTATGCTGGGCGCCAGCTATTTCCGCGTCATTGGCGCAGGGCAAACCTATGGCCTGTCGGCCCGTGGTCTGGCGATTGACACCGCGCTGCCCTCCGGTGAAGAGTTCCCGCGTTTTCGTGAATTCTGGATCGAGCGTCCAAAACCGACGGACAAACGCCTGACGATTTATGCGCTGCTGGATTCCCCGCGGGCAACCGGTGCTTATCGTTTTGTGATCATTCCAGGTCGCGATACCGTGGTGGATGTACAGTCGAAAGTCTATCTGCGTGACAAAGTGGGCAAGCTGGGCGTGGCACCGCTGACCAGTATGTTCCTGTTCGGGCCAGGGCAGCCGTCGCCGGCGACCAACTTCCGCCCGGAACTGCACGACTCTAACGGTCTGTCGATTCATGCCGGTAATGGCGAATGGATCTGGCGTCCGCTGAATAACCCGAAACACCTGGCCGTCAGCAGCTATGCGATGGAAAACCCGCAGGGCTTTGGCCTGTTGCAACGTGGCCGTCAGTTCTCCCGCTTTGAAGATCTGGACGATCGCTACGATCTGCGTCCGAGCGCCTGGGTGACCCCACAGGGCGACTGGGGCAAAGGTAAAATCGAGCTGGTTGAAATCCCGACCAACGACGAAACCAACGACAACATCGTGGCGTACTGGACCCCGGATCAGCTTCCTGAGCCGGGTAAAGAGATGAACTTCAAGTACAGCATCACGTTCAGCCGCGATGAAGACAAGCTGCATGCGCCGGACAACGCCTGGGCGCTGCAAACTCGCCGCTCTACCGGCGATGTGAAGCAATCTAACCTTATCCGTCAACCGGATGGCACCATTGCTTTCGTCGTGGACTTCGTAGGCCAGGATATGAAAAAACTGCCGCAGGATACCCCTGTCACTGCGCAGGCCAGTATTGGCGATAACGGTGAAATCGTTGAAAAAGCCGTGCGTTATAACCCGGTAACCCATGGCTGGCGTTTAACCCTGCGCGTGAAGGTGAAAGATCCGAAAGCGACGACCGACATGCGTGCTGCGCTGGTAAATGGCGAGCAGCCGCTGAGTGAAACCTGGAGCTATCAGCTACCTGCCAATGAATAAGACTACTGAGTATATCGACGCGCTGCCGCTTTCTGATATTGAGAAAGCGGCGCTGCCGACCACGGACCTCCGCGCCGTGCACGAAGCGCTGGATGCTGAGCACCGTCATTTCGAGCGGGACGATGACACCCCGCTCGGCTCGGTGCAGACGCGTCTGCAACAGGTCTGGCCCGAGTCGCTTGGCGAAGGTCAACTGATCAAAGATGACGAAGGGCGTACCCAGCTTGAGGCGATGCCGAAAGCCACGCGTTCTTCTATGTTTCCTGAGCAGTGGCGCACCAACCCGATTGGTCGTTTCTGGGATCGTCTGCGCGGTCGCGATGTGCCGCCGCGCTACCTGTCCCGGTTGACCAAAGAGCAGCAAGAGAGCGAAAAGCAGTGGCGAATGATGGGCACCGTCCGTCGTTACATTTTGCTGCTGCTGACGATCTCCCAGACGGTCGTTGCCACCTGGTACATGAAAACCATCCTGCCTTATCAGGGCTGGGCGCTGATCAACCCGACTGATATGGTGGGCCAGGACCTGCTGGTGTCAGCCATGCAGCTGCTGCCATACGTGCTGCAAACCGGCATCCTGATCCTGTTTGCGGTGCTGTTCTGCTGGGTATCCGCCGGATTCTGGACGGCGCTGATGGGCTTCTTACAGCTGCTCATCGGCAAAGACAAATACAGCATTTCGCACTCTACGGTCGGGGATGAACCGCTTAATCCAGAACACCGTACCGCGCTGATCATGCCGATCTGTAACGAAGACGTGGATCGCGTTTACGCGGGTCTGCGCGCGACCTGGGAATCGGTCAAGGCTACCGGCAATGCCGCGCACTTTGACGTCTATATCCTGAGCGACAGTTACAACCCGGATATTTGCGTGGCCGAGCAGAAAGCCTGGATGGAGCTGATCGCGGAAGTGCAGGGCGAAGGGCAGATTTTCTATCGTCGTCGTCGCCGTCGCGTGAAACGCAAAAGCGGTAACATCGATGACTTCTGCCGTCGCTGGGGTAATCAATACAGCTATATGGTGGTGCTGGACGCCGACTCCGTAATGACCGGCGACTGCCTGAGCGGTCTGGTGCGTCTGATGGAAGCCAATCCGAACGCCGGTATTATTCAGTCCTCGCCGAAAGCGTCGGGCATGGATACGCTGTATGCGCGCTGCCAGCAGTTCGCCACCCGCGTTTATGGCCCGCTGTTTACCGCCGGGCTGCACTTCTGGCAACTGGGTGAATCCCACTACTGGGGTCACAACGCCATTATCCGCGTCAAGCCGTTCATTGAGCACTGTGCGCTGGCACCGTTGCCGGGTGAAGGCTCGTTTGCCGGCTCTATTCTGTCTCACGACTTTGTGGAAGCTGCGCTGATGCGTCGTGCGGGCTGGGGCGTGTGGATCGCTTACGACTTGCCGGGCTCTTATGAAGAGCTGCCGCCAAACCTGCTGGATGAACTCAAGCGTGACCGTCGCTGGTGTCACGGTAACCTGATGAACTTCCGCCTGTTCCTGGTGAAAGGGATGCACCCGGTACACCGTGCGGTGTTCCTGACCGGCGTGATGTCCTATTTGTCGGCACCGCTGTGGTTTATGTTCCTCGCACTGTCAACCGCCTTACAGGTAGTGCACGCGCTGACCGAACCGCAATACTTCCTGCAACCGCGCCAGCTGTTCCCGGTGTGGCCGCAGTGGCGTCCTGAACTGGCGATCGCGCTCTTTGCATCCACCATGGTGCTGCTGTTCCTGCCGAAACTGCTGAGTATCATTCTGGTGTGGTGCAAAGGTCCGAAAGAGTACGGTGGTTTCCTGCGCGTGACCTTATCGTTGCTGCTGGAAGTGCTGTTCTCCGTGCTGCTTGCGCCGGTGCGTATGCTGTTCCACACCGTGTTCGTGGTCAGCGCCTTCCTCGGCTGGGAAGTGGTCTGGAACTCGCCGCAGCGTGATGACGACTCCACCCCCTGGGGTGAAGCTTTCATGCGTCACGGCTCGCAGCTGCTGTTGGGTCTGGTGTGGGCCGCCGGAATGGCGTGGCTGGATCTGCGCTTCCTGTTCTGGCTGGCACCGATCGTCTTCTCGCTGATCCTCTCGCCATTCGTGTCGGTGATTTCCAGCCGCGCCACGGTGGGTCTGCGCACCAAACGCTGGAAACTGTTCCTGATCCCGGAAGAGTACTCCCCGCCGCAGGTGCTGGTGGATACCGATAAATATCTGACCATTAACCGTGCGCGTGCGCTGGACGATGGCTTTATGCACGCGGTGTTTAACCCGTCATTTAACGCCCTGGCCACGGCAATGGCGACGGCTCGTCACCGTGCCAGCCACGTGCTGGAGATCGCCCGCGATCGCCATGTGGAACAGGCGCTGAACGAAACGCCGGACAAACTGACGCGCGATCGTCGGCTGGTGCTGTTAAGCGACCCGGTCACGCTGTCACGCATGCATTATCGCGTGTGGGCGGCACCGGAGCGTTACTCGTCGTGGATCAGCCATTACGAAGCGCTACAGCTTAATCCGCAGGCGCTTAACGGTAAGTAAGCAGAACGTAACGATAATACCGGCCAGCAGGCCGGTATTTTTTTGTCTGAGTGGATTAGAGGAGGGAAGCGTGAAAATTATCGCTGTCGCCATTATGGCGCTGTTGCTGAGCGGATGCGGCAGCATTATCAGTCGTACCCTGCCGGGGCAGGGCCACGGTAACCAGTACTATCCCGGCGTACAATGGGACGTTCGCGATTCAGGCTGGCGCTACCTTACGGTACTCGATCTGCCGTTCTCGCTGGTGTTCGACACGCTGTTGCTGCCGCTGGACGCCCATCACGGCCCCTATGAATAATTAGCGCTGATCCCACTCATCGGCTGCCGCGCGGCCTTCTTCGGTATCCAGTGGCGGTTCGAGTTGATATTCACCTTCGTCCCATTCATGCAGGGTGTTTTCTTCCAGCCACTCCTGACGGATCTCGATCTCGTCGAAATCACGATCAAAAACGCTTTGTGCGGCTTCGCCGGTCAGCATCGGCATACATTCGCCGTCGTCGCTTTCTTCTGCTAAAAACTCGGCCTGCCACATGATCTCACCATCCTGCAGCACGTACTTCTGGATATTAAACTGCTCCACACTTGCGTTTTCTTCATCCAGTTCCGGATTCGCCGCCAGAAATTCTTCACGTGCAGCATCAATGGCTTCTTCCAGCGTGGCATACATAGTCATTGTCTTCTCCCTGTAATTGGATGTGATGTTCAGGGAAAGAATAGTTGAAGATCACGCATCGCAAGTATGAAAGTGCAAAAACAGTTCCTGGCCGTGGCTTACCAGTAGCTGTTCCATGGCTTACTCGCCCGGGTTATCGCCTCCAGCAGAAAATAGTCGCCCCAGCAGCAGCATTCATTCACGCCAGCATTCCCTTTAAAATGATAAACCGAATGTTTCAGCAGACCCGCACCCGGCACTGGTTCGCGATTAACATAACGCGTGATTAGCTCGTTCAGCATCCTCAACGCCAGGGTTTCATAACTTTCACGATCCGCATGCGTCAGCGGTAGCACCGAAATCAGTTCCAGTAGCGCGCACACAACAATCGCAGACGCGGAGCTGTCTCGCTCGCTGGCAGGATCGGTCAGGGAGAGATCCCAGTAACAAACCAAATCTTCCGGCAGGCGATTAATAAAGTAATTCGCCAGCACCTGACTCAATGCCAGCAGACGTTCATCACGGGTGTAACGATAATTAAGCAGGAAACCGTAAATACCCCATGCCTGACCCCTGGCCCAACAGGAGTCATCTGACCATCCCTGATGCGTATTGCCAAAACGCGGCGTGCCTGTGACCACATCCCAGTAATAGGTATGAAAAGTGGAACCATCCGGGCGCACGATGTAACGGCGCGCCTGGTCGATATGCCGTCTGGCGGCGTCGGCATAGCAGGCATTGCCACTGATTTCGCTGGCCTGGTACAGCAGTGGCAAATTCATGTTGCAGTCGATGATCATGCGCCCTTGCTGCTCTGGATTATCCAGCGCTCCCCACGCCTGAATAATGCCGCATTTCTCATGATAGCGTTCCATTAACGCCTCGGCGGCCAGCAGCGCGATATATCCCGCCTGCGGCTTGCCGGTCAGCTTTTTTCCGGCAAGACAGGAGAGGGTATACAGAAAGCCGAGATCATGATGATTGGTGTGATCGCGCATAACAATGCGACGGGCGAACGCTTCAATGTGCTGCTCTGCCAGCGCGCGGTATTTCACATCCTGCGTCCACTCCCAGGCCAGCCACAGTTGACCGGTCCAGAAGCTGGTGGTCCATTCGGTATTATCAATGATCGGATAAATGCCGTTCTGGCAGGCCGCATCGGGAAACCGGGTCCCGAACCAGGCCATATTGCTGTCAATTATCTTTAACACATGCGGCACGCTTTCCCGGATGGTGCGGGCGATCTGTTCCCGCTCGCCGTCATGCAACGTGTGTAGGCCGATATTTTCTTTTTCCCTGCTCTCAGACATGTTCATCCCTCCGCGGGTTTAAAAAGTAGTAGCTTGCCCGCCGCTTTCAGAGACAGCAGACGGTTTAATATGGTGATAACAACGAGAAAGGGTGAACGCCGAAACGAGGGTAAACGCCAGCGCCACCATCCCCATGATCAGATAGGTTTGCTCAAACCCTATTTTTTGATAGGCATATCCCGCAGGCGGTGCAATGACCACCGAGCCGACGTAGATCATCGCCTGATAGCCGAGCAGGTACATGGTGGCATTGATGCGTTTATCAAAATGCTCGGCGATATATTTAAAGACCGACACCAGAATCAGTGCCATCTCCACGCCGTAAAGCGGTTTGATGATGCAGATAATCGTCGGATCATCCGTCAGGCCGGAGATCACCAGTCGCAGGCTGATAATGACGCCGGTAAGCAGCATCCCCTGCTTGGCGCCGATACGGTTAACGATCGCGGGGGCCAGCATCATGCTAAAAAATTCGGCACACGACTGGGCGGTGCTCATATAACCAAACATGGCATTGCCCTGTTCTTTCGTCGCAAAAAACGTCACGAAATAACGCGAAAACTGCTGTTCGGCAATGAACATCATCCACGCCACACCGGCGATATATAACGAGAACATCCAGAATTTTTTATTAGCGAACAGACTAAATACATCCGCTAATACGATTTTATCTTTCGACAGCACGTTATTCTCTTCTTTGCCAAAATGGTCAACTTTCAGGGTTAACAGCACGGCAAAGACGCACAGCGCAGAGAGGCTACTGATAATAAAATTAATTTTCGGTGACAGATTATAGAAATAGCCGGAAAACGAGGAGGCGGTCGCCCAGCCAAGCGCCGCCCACATCCGAATACGACCAAATTCCATTTCATAAAGACGGCTGAAGCGGTCAACGTAAGATTCCTCTGCCGCCACCCCCGCGTACCAGCCAAAACTGAAAAATAGCGCGCCGACAATCATGCCGCTGATAAAATGCGTTTGTAACAGCGGCAAATAACACCAGATAAAAAAGGGTGCCATTAATGCTGAAACCAGCGAGACAAAATAGAGCAGGCGTTTACTCATGCCGATTTTATCCATGATAAAGCCATAAACCGGTTTAATGGCGACGGCAAAAATACCGTTAACCGCAAATACGGTACCAATCGCCATTGCATCGAGGCCTGCTTTATCACCCAGCCAGATGGCATACATCCCGAAACTGGCCGCCCAGGTAAATCTGAATAAAAAGACAAATAAGCTCAGCTTGATATAGGCCGAACGTGTCGACTGAATACTTTCTGACATCCCTTTCCTCCTGACGCCGGTGAGGGCGCGTCGTTAGTTAATTTCAATGGTTCTGCCGTTGACATGAAGCTGCCGCTGCTCGCTGTCGAAATACACGGCCTCGCAGGTCGTCTGTAGATGGCCTGGCGTGGCGGCGACCCAGGTTGCCAGCCAGTGCGACCCGGCGTTTAAGGTGGTTTGTAAACAGGGGATCATCGCGGGCGGGGCAAACAGGATATTGCTGCCCGGTGGCGTGAGCACCGTGGAGGGTTGCCGTCTGTTCAGCAGATCAACAATCTGGCTGATGCCACTGCTGGCGCGCAGGGTGAGGCCATTACTCTCGGAAAGGCTGTCGGTAAGCGCATGATGATCAACGGCAAAGCCGCCTTCGCAACAGTCCAGCGCACGGGGAGTGCTGATGTGATGAAGGCGAATATGCGCGGCAGCGGCAGGAATAAGCCAGGTAGTGACCCGCACATCCGCCCAGGGACGCCAGTCGCAGCGCAAGTAATCCGGGGTAATGGCGACCTCATCACATTCACGACGCCCCCGATAGTAATCATCGCCGGCGCTGAACAGCAACATGGAATCGCAGGCCGCATGGCGCAGCCCGTAACGTCCCCGTTCGAGGGTAAAACCAAAATGGCTGGAGTAAGCAAATTTGCTGTATTTCTGCTCGAAATTAACAAAATTATTGCGGTCGAACTGACCGGACATCAACAGAAAGGCGTGATTATCGCGGTCGCTGCGGATAATGAACTGACCGGCTTCTGCAATGCAATGGATCGACGCCAGCGCAGGCAGGGGCTCGCATTCGGCCTGCCAGAATTCGCTGTTATCCGGCAGGGCGAGGATCAGCATCGCTTTCAGCGCCCAGTATGGCGATCCCGGACTGTTGTAGTCCTCCGCCATCACCAGATTCGGGTAGTGATAGCCGATGCTGAAAAGGCCATCGCGCATAATAAACGGCCTGGTCAGCCAGTCATCCAGATGGCGGGTAATTAATCCTTTTATGATGCCTGGCGTAAAAACATCAAGGCCGGTAAAGGCAACCGCGCTCCAGAAAGCGACCTGCACAAATCGATAGGTCAGGCTGCGACCGAAAGGGATCGCGGCACCCGTCGGGGTGAAATAGTAAATATAATCCTGAGCAAACTGGCGTGCCCGCTGGCGATAACGCATACACCGCTGCGGATCCACATCCTGCATAAAGTGGCTGTACAGCAGTCCGTAAAAATGAAAGCCGCTGGCAATATAATAATCCCGCGGTTTGTCTTTGCCGTCAGAATACCAGCCGTTGCCCAGATAAAATGCCTCGGCCGCGTCCAGATGCTGGTTAATAACCATCATGTCGTAATCCGCGCCAACGCATTTTAAACCCACCTGAATAAGTACCGGGAAAAAGTGCCAGTTATTATCGGGAACGTTAATGGTGGCACTTTGTCGTAACCAGCGAACCAGATGGTCCTGTTCTTTGGCGGTTAATGCCCCCCACAGTGGACTGCCTGGCAATGCCAGCCCCAGCCCAAAGACGGCCATCTCCACACAGCGTTGATCGTTATCCTCCAGATCGCCCCAGTATTCATGATGCTGCGGATCGGTCCCATGCCGAATACCCTCCAGAAAATCTGCCCATAACGGCGTCGTCGTGCCGCCGCTTAAGAGGGGGAAAAGTCCCCACAGCAAACGAGAAAAGCCTTCCATGCCGGCGATGCTGGCAGAATATTGCGCGCTGGTTTCGCCCATTTTTATTTGCGTACGACCTGGGGAAAACCCGGCTGTTGCTGCGGTGAGCCACGTTTTTACCCGCTCACAATAATCGTCTTTTGTCCGCATAATTTCACCTGACTCAGGAAGTAATGACAGGCGGATAATAAAGATACGCGAAGGTTTACAAATGTGACGCGGGTCGAGTTTGTCAGCAGGTGACATCATCAAAATAAAAATCTTGCGGCAATATCGACCTGAAATTTTACTGAGATGATAAAAGTTTAAGTTTATTAACACCGGCATAAGGGTAACGTCATGACCGACCGTGCAAGAAATAACGATGCCGTGGATTATCTGGAATATATTCGGCTCAATGAGAAAGCCATTTACTTTAATCGTATGACGGATATGCCCGCCAACTATTACCACTGGCATCAGTGCGTCGAAATTCTGGCGGTGTCGCAGGGCGTCGGAATTGCGCTGGTCGAGCATCAGCAATACACCGTAAAGCCAGGCCGGCTGTTTATTTTCCCGCCGGGAAAACTGCACAAGGTGTATGTTGAGCAGAATGAACGGAACCGCTATCACCGCACCACCATTCATTTCAACAGCACTCTGCTGGAGCAATACTGCCGCGACTTTCCGCGCCAGCAGGCGCTATTAAGGCAATTGTGTGGGCGAGGGGAAAAAGCGCGTGTCTTTGATGTGAGCGCGGAACAAGACGCTATTGAGGCATTATTGCAGCGCTTTGAGAAATGGATCGCCGGCGATTTGTTCAGCACCAGCGACAGCGCATTTCTGGTGATGCAGTTGCTGAGCTTGTTACCGGAGCAGCAACAGGCCAGCGGTAAACATACCTTTTCGACCCGGCTGATCGGCTGGATTGAGGAACATTATCAGACCTCCTGCTCGTTACAGCAGATGGCTGACGCCATGGGATGTTCCAGGGGCCACACCTCGCGGCGATTTCATGATGAGACAGGCGGCACGCTTCAGGAATATCTGGTGATGAGGCGGCTCCGGCAGGCCTGTGAACTGCTGTTACAGTCCCGCCTTTCGGTGCGTGAGATTGCCCGGCTGGCGGGCTTCACGGAATACGCCTGGTTTATTACCTGCTTTAAGAAACATATGGGCAAAACGCCGCTGCAATATCGTAAAGCCCATCTCACCAGTCAGCTATCGCGTGAGGCCGTCATGGATGAACGTATCGAAGGCCGCCGCAGACTCAGCCAGGAGTAGAACACGTTCACCATCACCACCGACGCGGTGACGAAAAATACAGTGCGAAAGCCATAGCTGGCAGATACCGCCGCGCCGATCAGCGGGCCGGTGACGTTGCCAATATCGCGGAAGGACTGGTTATAGCTGAAAATGCGCCCGGCAATCTGATTGGCTGAGTTATAGACCAGCAGCGTCTGGACTGCCGGCAGCAGCGCACCATCCGCAGCGCCGAGCAGAAAACGCAGCACGCCAAGCTGTAGCGGCGTCTGCACAAAGGCCATCGGGATCAGCAGTAAAACCGACACCATCAGCGCGGCGATAAGAATTTTTTCAGGCCCAATGCGATCCCCGAGCTTACCCAGCCGTGGCGCGCTTAACAGGGCCGCCACGCCAGGTACTGATGCGATCATGCCGCTGATAAAGGCGATATTGCTGACATCCCCCGCCAAATCGCGCACGTAGAGCGTCAGAATAGGCGCAATGGAGCCGGTGGCAACCTGGATAATTAATGTGGTGATAAACAGGCTCAGCACCAGTCTGGGGTTTTTCAGCGAGCCGATCACTTCCCGGGCGTGCAGCATCTCTTTCCGGGCGACCGGCGTAAAGTTTTCGCGGATACTGAACAGCGTCAGTAAAAAGCAGATAAACAGTACGCTGGCCGTAATGAAAAACACCGGGCGTAAACCGTAGTTGTCGGCCAGAAGCCCGCCTGCCAGCGGCCCTAATAATGCGCCGCTCACGCCGCCCGTCGAAAGTGTTCCCAGCGCCCAGCCGCTTTTGTTTCGCGGCATTTGCGTGGCGATCAGTGCATTGGCATTGGGAATAAAACCGCCGAGTAAACCCAGACAGGCGCGCAAAATAAGCAGGTGCCAGATATTCTGCGCCAGACCCATCAACATCATCACAATCGCCATGCCGAGCGCTGAGCGCAGCAGCATCAGTTTGCGGCCTTTGCGATCCGCCAGCCCGCCCCACAACGGCGAGGCGATGGCGGAAAACAGAAAGGTAATGCTGAATACCAGGCCGGACCAGATATTGAGGGCGCTGTGGCCGCTGACGCCTAGTTGCTCAATGTAGAGCGGCAGAAAAGGCATCACCAGGCTGAAGGCCGCGCCGGTAAGAAAACAGCCGATCCAGGCAATGGCAAGATTCCGTTTCCAGTTCAGAGGGTTCGCAGAGGGGGACATAGTCATCCGGTCACAGAGTTATCAGTAGAAGTAATAATAAGCTTGCTAAGCATACGCCTGCTGAAAGAGTGCCGCAAACCGGAGAGCGCTTAAAGCTTAGAGGGGAGGGGAGAAGATGCCGGGTTGCGCTGCCGCTTACCCGGCCTGCAGTTGAAGGTTAATAGCGCGAAGGGACGCCTTGCGGGCGGGTTTTGAAGCGGCGGTGCAGCCACATGTACTGATCCGGGGCCATCATAATGCATTTCTCGATCACGCCGTTCATCCAGGTCGCGGTGGTTTCTGCATCATCGAGCGGCGGATCGTTAAGCGGATCCAGCATCACCAGTTCATAGCCTTTACCGCCCGGTTTACGGCGCGGCACAAAAGGAACCACACTGGCATTGGACATGCGCGCCAGCATCCAGGTGCCGGAGGTGGTTGCCGCCTGCTCGACGGCGAAAAAGGGCACGAACACGCTGGAGCGTGGGCCGTAGTCATGATCCGGCGCATACCACACCACTTCACCGTTTTTCAGCGCCCGCACCATGCCTTTCAAATCTTTGCGATCGAGCATGGTTTTATTGGAGCGCAGGCGTCCCCAGGTTTGCAGCAGATCGATCACCGGATTATCGTTCGGCCGATAGACGCCAATTCCCGGTGTCTGCATACCAAACATGCGCGCGCCCAGTTCAAGCGTCAGAAAATGCACGCCGATGAGCAAAATGCCGCGCTTCTGGCGTTGCAATTCGTATACCGGTTCGAAATTGATGATGTCAGCCCAGCGCGCTATACGTTTGTCCGACCAGAACCACGCCATACCGGTTTCAAACAGCCCCATGCCGACGGATTCAAAATTCCTCACCACCAGTTCGCGGCGTGCCTCGGCGCTCATGTCCGGGAAACACAGCTCCAGATTACGGCTGGCAACCTGCACACGGCGCTTCATCACGCGCAACGCCAGATGACCCAGCCCCATCCCCATCCGGTAAATCACCGGGTACGGAAGCTGCACCAGCAGCCACAGCAAACCAATGCCAAACCAGGTTAACCAGTAGCGAGGGTGGAGTAAGGCGGTGGAAAATTTTGGTAGATGTGTCATGTCATTCCTGTGATTCGACAAGCCGTGCGTTAAAGCCTTCGCACTAAAATAAATTAACCGGCATTCCTGCCGAAGAAAGCGTGAATTCCAGAGCGTCGCTGCATGATATTTTTTCTGATGAGTGAAATGTAGCGCAAAATGTGTGGATGTAAATTAACAGTATTTGCTATATGATGCCGCCCGTTTTTCATCCATCTCTAATGATTGCAGGAAAAGTACACCATGCCAGTGTTACACAACCGCATTTCGAATGAGGAACTGAAGGCGCGTATGCTGGCGGAAGCCGAGCCGCGCACCACGGTTTCATTCTATAAATATTTCACTATCCACGATCCGAAAGCGACGCGCGATGCCCTCTATCAGGCATTAACGGCGCTTAATGTTTTCGGGCGCATTTATTTAGCACATGAAGGTATCAATGCGCAAATCAGCGTGCCGCAAAGTCAGTTTGAGGCGCTACGTGATTGCCTTTATGGTTTCGATCCGGCGCTGGACGGCCTGCGTCTGAACGTGGCGCTGGACGATGACGGAAAATCCTTCTGGGTGCTGCGCATGAAAGTGCGCGACCGTATCGTCGCCGACGGCATAGAAGATGAGACATTTGATGCCAGCAACGTGGGGGATTATCTGAAGGCGGCGGAAGTCAACGCCATGCTCGACGATCCCGACGCGGTGTTCATTGATATGCGTAACCACTACGAATACGAAGTAGGACATTTCGAAGATGCGCTGGAGATCCCGGCGGATACCTTCCGCGAGCAACTGCCGAAAGCGGTCGAAATGATGCAGGAGCATAAAGACAAGAAAATTGTCATGTACTGCACTGGCGGTATTCGTTGCGAAAAAGCCAGCGCCTGGATGAAACATAATGGTTTCAACAAAGTGTGGCACATCGAAGGCGGGATCATTGAATACGCGCGTCGCGCCCGTGAGCAGGGGCTGCCGGTACGTTTTATCGGTAAAAACTTTGTGTTTGATGAGCGGATGGGTGAACGGATCTCTGACGATGTGATTGCCCACTGCCACCAGTGCGGCACGCCGTGCGACAGCCATACCAACTGCCTGAACGACGGCTGTCATCTGCTGTTTATTCAGTGTCCGGCCTGTGCCGAGAAATTCAGCGGCTGTTGCAGTGTGTTGTGTCAGGAAGAGCGGGCGCTGCCGGAAGAAGAGCAACGTCGCCGTCGGGCAGGACGTGAAAACGGCAACAAGATCTTCAATAAATCGCGGGGTCGTCTTAATACCACGCTCGGCATCCCCGACCCGGAATAATACTTTATGCCGGGTGACGCACTGGCGCACCCGGCATCATCATGCATTACTTCTTACGCACACCTTCTACCGAAATAATCAGATCCACATCCTGAGACGCCGGACCGAGATCGGTGGTGATGTTGTAATCTTTCAGCTTGATTTTACCCGCCGCTTCAAAGCCTGCGCGCACGCCGCCCCACGGATCGTCACCCTGACCAATCAGCTTCGCTTTCAGCGTGACGGGCTTCGTGACGCCATTCAGCGTCAGATCGCCGGTAATATCCAGCGCATCTCCGTCTTTCTTCACAGCGGTGGAGGCGAAGGTCGCCTGCGGGAACTTCGCGACATTCAGGAATTCCGCACTGCGCAGGTGTTTATCACGCTCGGCGTGGTTGGTGTCCACGCTGTTGGTGTTGATGGTGACGTTCACTTTATCTGCCGCCGGGTTTTTCTCATCGAAGGTAAAGGTGCCATCAAAGTCTTTGAACGTACCGTACAGCCAGCTGTAGCCCAGATGCTGAATACGGAAGTTAACGAAGGCATGCTGGCCCTCTTTATCAATTTTATAGTCAGCGGCCACGGCGGAGCCGGTAGTGAACAGCAGGGCGCTCAGCGCCAGGGCGGTAATACTTTTCTTCATCGTTACGCTCCAGAGTCAGGGGATGATTTACCCAGCATGCGCTTAAGGGTGTCATCTTTATCAATAAAGTGGTGTTTAAGCGCGGCGAGCGCGTGCAGCGCGGAGAGGATCACCACGCTCCAGGCCAGCCATAAATGGATTTCACCTGCCAGATCGGCCTGTACCCCCGCATCGGCAAAGGTGGCTGGGATCTCGAACCAGCCAAAGACGCTGATGGGCTTACCGTCGGCGGTGGAAATCAGATAGCCACTGAAGACAATGGCAAACAGCAGACCGTACAGGGCGACATGGCCGGCTACGGCGGCAAGACGGGTCGTGCGCGACCAGGATTTCAGCGCCGAAGGCGGCGGGGAGATCACGCGCCAGAGCAGACGGATCACCAGGCCCATCATCAGCAGAATGCCGATGCTTTTATGCAGTTCCGGTGCCTGGTGATACCAGCCGTCATAATAGCTGAGCGTCACCATCCACAACCCAAGGGCAAACATCCCATAAACCACCAGCGCCATCAGCCAGTGGAGGGCCATCGACAGTGCGCCATAACGGCGGGGAGAATTACGCCATTGCATATAAATGTCCGTTTTAAATAACAAGGAGAGGGTAAAATGGCGTGGTGAAAATAAGATTGCAACTTATTAATAACAAAAATGAACAATAATTTTACTCATTCATTTTTATTGATTGAATAACGCGAAAAGCGTTCAGTGATTTCGTAGTAAATGACGCCATCAGACGGCAATGCCGTGATTCCTGGGTGTTATAAGTTATAACCTTCATTCAAAAAAATTGTGCAGAAATGCGCTGATCTTCAGGAACTGTCAATTTTTGTCAGGCGTTTTTAATCAATTAAATAGAGATAGATAATATCCAGCACGCCAAGCAGTAACCAGAAGGCGAGATAAAGCATGAAGTGCTCGCGAATATTATTCATGAAAAATTCAAATAAACGACGCATAGCGTTCCTGGTGATCGGATCAGCAAAACTGGCCCGCAGAAGCGGGCCTGGGGGGATTAGCGTTTATCGAAGCGGCGTAGCGCGAACGGCGCGAGATCAAAGGCAGAATCGCTTCCTGCCGCGAACTGTGCGGCGATCTCTCCCAGTACCGGGGCAAACTTAAAGCCGTGCCCGCTCAGGCCGCTGATCAGCAGCGTGTTGTCATGGCCTGGCAGCGTGTCGATGATAAAGTCCTCGTCCGGGGAATTATCATAGGTACAGGCTGCGCCATGCAGGCAGCAGCCTATGCCAGGCAGGAACTGACGCAGGAAAGGAAAGGCTTCAGAGCCATCGGTGGCGACGCTGCCAAACGGGGTGCGCTCTTCTTCCGTGGTGATACTCTGTCCGCCGTTATGCTTGCCGATCTTCAGTTCGTCATTCTCGGCCGGGAAGCCGTAAAACTGCTCGCCAGACGGCATTTCGCCGGTAAAGGCCGGGAAATTATTTTTGGCGCTGTAACGGCCATCGGCCTGATACCAGGCGAAGATCTTGCGTACCGGCTGCACCGGCAGGGACGGGAGCAGACGGGTCACCCAGGTACCGGCGCTGACCAGCAGTTTTGCGCCGCTGTACTGACCGTCGGCGGTATCAATGGTCACGCCGTCATCATGATGATGTATGGCGGTGACCGGGCAGTTAAACAGCTGCGCGCAGCCCGCTTCACGGGCGAGGCGGATCCAGGTTTTGACCGCCAGTTCACTTCTGAGCAAGCCTGACTGTGATTCAAACAGGCCGATATAGCCCTCCGGCACGCGGATCTCCGGCCAGCGGGCCATCAGCGCGTCGGCATCAAGGCGTTCAACCTCGAGGTTAAATTCACGGGCGCTTTGGGCGACATTGGCGAGGAAAGCGGAATCCGCAGGACCAAGATTAATCACGCCGGTGCGCTCAAAGACCGCTTCTCCACTGTCAGCGGCCAGCGCATCCCACAGGGATTGTGCGCGCAGCACCAGGGGAACATATTTTTCCCCCTCGCCGTAGGCGTGGCGAATCAGTCGGGTATCACCGTGGTGGCTGCCATGCTGATGGGGCGGCAGCCAGGCATCGGTCATCAGGACGTTCAGCCCGGCGCGCGTGGCATAGTAGCCTGCGGCGGCTCCCACCGAGCCACTGCCGACGATGATCAGGTCATATTTCATTACGCTCTCCTGGCAAATTCTTCACCCGGCAGAGTAAATAACCTCTATGCGATATACAAGCGCAGAAACAAATCAGGCACCCCTGAGGGTGCCTGTAGGACAAAAGATACGCATGTTCTAGTGTCGGCGATACTCGTCCGCCTGAAAGTCGCCGGATTCGATTTTGGCGATCCCTGCTTCCAGAATCGAAATAAACTGACGGGCAACTTCAGTGGTAAGCCATAGTGTCTGTCCGACCTCAGTGTCATCACGGTCGGGCTGGCTTGGGGTCTGGTAGTGCAAACGCAGCATCATGGCATCGTAGCTGTCGACGGTGCTGATGTCCCACCCAACAAGCGGATGAGTTTGAATGACTTCATTATTTTTAACCATTTCAACCCCCTAATGCGTGCGTGAATACAACGATTCTTGAGGTTCAATGCGTGTTTTTCTGAAGCAAGTTAAGTATATCAATAATTAACATGAATGCGTTAATTATTAGATCTATCGGCCATTTCGATTTTTTATTTAAATTTTTTTGAAAGAAAGAGGGAGGTCTTGCAGGTTGTTTTTTCGCCATCATTTGATTTCAATAAGAAAGCGACGGAAAAAATAATTAAAAAAGCCGGGGCGACCCGGCAAAAAGAACAATGAGGGTACTGCTTCGGATGATTTATTCGCGGGCATCAGCTGCGCCCGGCATTAGATTAATCCTGTCTGAACCAGTCGTCGGCGCTTTCCCAGGTTTCCTGGAGAATTTCGCTGACGCGGTCTTTGTCTTCTTTGCCCGCACCAAACACCGTCAGGCTGTTGGCGGTGGCGTAACGCACGGAGACTTTGCCTTCGCTGTGGGGATAGTCATCACAGACGCGGCGGGAGAGTTCCTGGGCCAGCGCATCAATAGCGCCCGGCGGTAAGGCTGTGGTTTTGGCGATAGTCACTTCAATACGCATAATAGCCCCCTGTGTAATGTACTGTTTATTTATACAGTCATTATTGCTGATTTACAACAGGGGGCAGCGGATTTTTAACGCTTCACGGTCCAGCGCACCTTTTCACCGGCCAGGAACGGCACCAGGGTGTCATCGGTCAGCGGAATGCTCTCCGGCACCTGTTCCTCCTCACGCACCAGCTCCACAAAGGTTTCGTTTACCGGCAGGCCATAAAAACGCGGGCCGTTCAGCGAACAGAAGGCTTCGAAATGTTCCAGCGCGCCCATCTCTTCGAATACGGTGGCGTAGCTCGCCAGCGCCGTCGGCGCGTTAAAGCAGCCTGCGCAGCCGCAGCTTGCTTCTTTACGGTGGCGGGCATGCGGCGCGGAATCCGTACCGAGGAAGGCGCGCGTAAATCCGCTGGCGACCAGCTCGCGCAGTGCCTGCTGATGAATATTACGTTTGAGGATCGGCAGGCAGTACAGGTGCGGGCGCACGCCGCCCACCAGCATATGGTTGCGGTTAAACATCAGATGCTGCGGCGTAATGGTGGCGGCCAGCAGCTCATTGCCCTCGCGCACATAATCAGCGGCATCTTTGGTGGTGATATGTTCAAACACCACTTTAAGCCCCGGCAAGCGCTGACGCAGCGGCTCCATCACGGTGTCAATGAAGCGCGCCTCGCGGTCAAAAATATCGATGTCGGCATGGGTGACTTCGCCATGTACCAGCAGCGGCATACCGAGTTTTTCCATCCGCGTCAGCACCGGCATAATCGCATCAATGCTGGTCACGCCGTGACTGGAGTTGGTGGTGGCATTGGCCGGATAAAGTTTGGCGGCGGTAAACACCTTCTCGTTAAAGCCCCGCTCAATTTCGTCAGGGTTTAACGTGTCGGTCAGATAGCAGGTCATCAGCGGCGTGAAATCATGCCCGGCAGGCACGGCGTCCAGAATCCGCTGGCGATAGGCGATGGCAGCGTCAACGCTGGTGACGGGCGGCACCAGGTTCGGCATGATGATCGCCCGACCATACAGCGCACTGGTATAAGGCACCACCGTTTTCAGCATGTCGCCGTCGCGAAGATGAATGTGCCAGTCGTCTGGGCGGCGGATTTTCAAAACCTGGGGTTGTGCTGTCATGGTGTGCTCCGGCTTGCGTGGTAATCAGTCAGTGATGGCTGGTTTTATGCCGGGCACAAAGGATAGGCGTAAACGTTTTCGTTTGCATCCCTTTTCCATGCGTCAGGCGTAAAAAAGGGCGCCGCGCGCCCCAGGATTAATTGGTGAAGGGAATGACAATTTCGCCGGGTTTCACTTCTATACCCTTGGCAAATTTCTTCGCCAGCGCTTCGCCTTTGCTGCTGTCTTCTCTCAGCACATAGGCCGGTTGCTGATTAAAATAGTTGCGCAGCGACTGGTTGAGATAGGGCATCAGGGTCTGGAGGACGCTCTGCATTTTTTGTGGCGTAACGGTGGCGTCAACCACTTCCATCTCCTGCAGATAGATTGCGCCTTTCTCTTTGTTGAACACCGGCAGCGCCTTGAGCTTCAGCGCAATAGTGGCTTTTTGATTGCCGAACAGGGAGGTCATATCCAGATTGGCATCGCCGGTCAGGGTGACTTTATTCGGTTCCTCGCGCCCAATCGCGCTGTTCAGATTACGCAGGACAATGTGCGCGTCGGCGACGCCAGGAACGCCAATATCGCGGGAGAAATCATTGCGCTTCTGTAGCGCCTGGTTGATTTCCTGCTCATTCACTGTGTACTGGGTTAACGGGTTACACCCGGCCAGTAAACCGCATACCATCAGCGTAGCGGCTAAGACTATCTTCTTCATCGGCTTCCTCAACATGACACCCGTCCGTTAATCGTGACACAAAGAAGCATCACGCACCAGCGCAGCACACACCAGCAGAAAACGCCGAAAAGCAGGACGGGCGCTTTCGCACCCGTCTCGTTACACTCAGATTGCCATGGAAGAGAGCAGATTAATCTGCGTCTGTTTGGCCATATTGTCGCGGTAATCCGCCACGCGGGTCGGCCAGGTAATGCCAGCCACCAGCGTCAGGTTACGCAGCAGGGGGAAGAGATGAATGTCATCGTCGGATAGCTCGCCGTTGACGGCATTGGGCTTGACGATCAGTTTATCCAGCGCCCTCAAATCGTCGCTGATGTTCTTAATTAGCCCGGCGGAGTGGGCGAGATGGTCGGCAAAATCACCCATCGCCGCCTCTTTTTTTGCCACAAAATACGCGCGGGCTTCCGGCGTGGCAAACTCATCAAAGGGGGATTTGGCAAAGCGCGGGATCAGCAGGCGATTCACATAGCCATTCACCTTCCGCAGCCAGTCGGCAATGGCCGGGTTTTGCGCCCCGGTGAGCAGCGGTTGATGGTCAAGCTGATCAACATAATGAACGATGTCCATGCTTTCCGGCAGGTAGCGGCTGTCATCCTTTTGCAGGATCGGCGCCATTTTCTGACCAATCATACGCACGGGCGTGGCTTCGTCATCGTTGAGCAACACGTTCAGTTCGACGGGGAGATTCTTCAGGCCGAAAATCATGCGGGCTTTAAGACAGAACGGACAGTGATCGTAGATATAGAGCTTCACGTTTCTCCTCCAGATGATTGTGGTCCTCACATTCAGTATGGAAGAGAAAAATGCGGCTTTCAAATCAAATGCCTGGCTCAGGCACCTCTGAGCGGGAGCGTTTATGGCTGAACTGCCACCACAGCGCAAAGAAGGTAACAAGACCGATAAGCGCCAGCATCACCCAGGGCAATTCAGGTTGTGCCGACATTTTTCCGGCGTCGAACAGCCAGCCGCCGCCCGCATAGCCCAGCGCGCCGCCAAAGGCCAGACCCAACCGGCTAAAGCCCATATAGCTGCCCCGCGCCCTGGCATCGGCCAGTTCTGCCCCCAGGGTTTCCCGCGCCGGTTCGGCAATAATCGCGCCGAGATAAAACAGACAAATCAGCATAAATAGCTGTTGCAGCGTGCCGACCATGCCAATCGGTAACAGGCTGAAGGACATCAGCAGCAGTCCGGCCATCAGGCGGTGCTCAAGACGAAAACGTTTTTCGCTCCAGCGGGCAAGCGGGTAGAGCAGGGTCAGCGACAGGCTCGCTTCAATGGCATACATCCATTTGACGGCGGCAGGGGAGCCGGCGATGTCGTTCACCATGATCGGCAGCATCAGCATCACCTGTACCGCCAGCATGTAATACCCGGTCAGCGTCAGCACGTAGGCGACAAAGCGTTTATCGCGCAGCACCCGCTGCATCCCCTCGCGCACCGGGGTTTTCACGGTCGACAGCTTCCAGTCCGGCAGCAGCCAGGCGTTAAATCCGGCGCAAAGAATAAACAATACCGCGCCGGTGGCGCACACCAGCTGGAAATCGTACTGCAAAAGCCAGCTGCCAAGCAGCGCGCCGATCACTGCGCCAGCGCTGTCCTGCATCATCAGCAGCGAGAAAAAACGACCGCGCTGGCGAGGGCGTACCAGCTTCACCACCAGCGCCGAGCGCGGCGGGTCGAACAACGTGCCACCCAGTCCCGACAGAATACAGGAGAGCCACAGCAGCCACGGCTCGTGCGCCACCGCCATGGCGGCAAAGCCGGCGGCACGCAGCAGCATACCGGTGACGATCATTGGCCTTGCGCCAAAGCGGTCTGCCACCGCACCGCCGAAGATCCCCAGCCCCTGTTGCACAAACTGACGCAGGCCGAGGGCAATACCCACCATCAGCGCGGCCCAGCCGAGCTGATCGACGAAACGAATGGAAATAAGCGGGAAGACGACAAAGAAGCCCAGCACCACCAGCATATTGTCAATCAACAGGAAATATTTACCCAGGCGCCGTGCCTGCGATACGCGGGACATCTCCCCTCCGGGGAACAAAAAATCACCTGCTTATTCTGCGGGGTGGCGCGGCGTTTTCCCACCCGCTGCGGCGACAATATTTTTTCATCAAACCACCATCTTGATTGAGGACCTTCATCGAAAATCCCTTCCGGCGCAGAAAATGGTATGTTGCTGTTTTCACAGAGTGGCGTTGCACAGGTATAGTTAAGAAAAAGGGGTAACAAGACGTGAGCGGAAGGAGTGGTGATTAATGTTTGGCTATCGCAGTAACGTACCCAAAGCACGCCTGACGACAGACCGCCTGGTGGTGCGTCTGGTGCATGAGCGTGATGCCTGGCGACTGGCCGATTATTACGCGGAAAATCGCCAGTTTCTTAAACCCTGGGAGCCGATCCGCGATGACAGCCATTGCTATCCGTCTGGCTGGCAGGCGCGCCTCGGCATGATCAACGAATTCCATAAGCAGGGCAGCGCCTTCTATTTTGCGCTGCTCGATCCTGACGAAAAAGAAATTATCGGCGTGGCGAACTTTTCCAACGTCGTGCGCGGTTCATTTCATGCCTGCTATCTCGGCTACTCCATTGGCCAGAAATGGCAGGGGCAAGGGCTGATGTTCGAAGCGTTGAGTGCGGCGATCCGCTACATGCAGCGCACTCAGCACATGCACCGCATCATGGCCAATTACATGCCGCACAATAAACGCAGCGGCGATTTGCTGGCGCGTCTCGGTTTTGAAAAAGAAGGCTACGCCAAAGCTTATCTGTTAATCGACGGACAGTGGCGCGACCATGTGCTGACGGCGTTAACCACCTCAGACTGGACCGCGGGTCGTTAAGGAGAAAAAATGAAGTATTTACTGACGGCACAGGAAGCGCGGGTGATCGGTTGCCTGCTGGAAAAACAGGTCACCACCCCCGAACAGTACCCGCTGTCGCTGAATGCCGTGGTCACCGCCTGCAATCAGAAAACCAACCGCGAGCCGGTGATGTCGCTGGACGATAACACCGTACAGGATCTGCTCGATGAACTGGTGAAACGCCACTTTCTGCGCACCGTCAGCGGTTTCGGCAATCGCGTTACCAAATATGAGCAGCGCTTTTGCAACTCTGAATTTGGCAATCTCAAATTCAGCCCGGCAGAACTGGCGCTGGTCACTACGCTGCTGTTGCGCGGTGCACAAACGCCGGGTGAACTGCGCATGCGCGCTGCCAGGATGCATGAGTTTACTGATATGGCGGAAGTGGAGTCGACACTGGAGACGCTCGCCAGCCGTGAAGACGGGCCGTTCGTGGTGCGTCTGGAACGCGAACCGGGCAAACGGGAGAGCCGCTTTATGCATCTGTTTAGCGGTGATGTTGAAGGTGACGCCAGCGCACCACCGCAGGCGGAGCCGTCCAGCGACGGTTTAACGGCCCGCGTGGAGGCACTGGAAAACGACGTCGCTGAACTGAAACAGCGTCTGGATTCATTACTCGCACATTTGGGAGATTAAGGTGAGCCGATTACGAATTGGGGTGGTGGGGCTTGGCGGCATTGCGCAAAAAGCCTGGCTGCCGGTACTGGCAGCGGCGACCGACTGGACGCTACAGGCGGCCTGGTCACCGACGCGGGAAAAAGCGCTGCCAGTATGTGAAAGCTGGCGTCTGCCCTATGCCGACTCGCTGGCGCATCTTGCCAGCCAGTGCGATGCGGTCTTTGTGCATACTTCAACCGCGTCACACTATGCGGTGGTCAGCGAGCTGTTAAACGCCGGGGTGCACGTCTGCGTCGATAAACCGCTGGCGGATAATCTTGCGGATGCCGAACGGCTGGTGGATCTGGCCGCGCGCAAAAAGCTGACGCTGATGGTCGGTTTTAACCGCCGCTTTGCGCCCTTATACCGCGATCTGAAAACCCGGCTGCAAACCGGTGCGTCGCTGCGGATGGACAAGCATCGCACCGACAGCGTTGGCCCGCACGATCTGCGTTTTACGCTGCTTGATGATTATCTGCATGTCGTGGATACCGCGCTCTGGCTGGCAGGTGGCCCGGCGCAGTTGCAGGGCGGCGTGCTGCACACCAATGACGACGGGCAGATGTGTTATGCGGAGCATCACTTCAGCCGCGATCAGTTGCAGATCACCACCAGCATGCATCGTCGCGCCGGAAGCCAGCGCGAGTCCGTGCAGGCGGTGACCGACGGCGGGCTGTATGACGTTACCGATATGCGCGACTGGCGCGAAGAGCACGGGCAGGGGGTGATTATCCGCCCGGTACCCGGCTGGCAGAGCACGCTGGAGCAGCGTGGTTTCGTGGGCTGCGCCCGTCATTTTATCGAATGCGTGCAAAATCAGACGGTTCCCGAAACCGCCGGTGAACAGGCCGTACTGGCGCAACGTGTCATTGAAAAGCTGTGGCGCGACGCGATGGTGGAGTAACCGCCCGTAACATAAGCCGGTAGTATTTCACCGCAATCCAGGTAGACTACCCGCCATACCCCCCGACGCCTGCTATGCAGGCGTTTTGCCGTCAGGTTGTGGACGAACAACGTAATGAATTTATTAAAATCGCTGGCCGCCGTCAGCTCAATGACCATGTTTTCCCGCGTGCTGGGATTTGCGCGGGACGCCATTGTGGCGCGTGTTTTTGGGGCCGGGATGGCCACCGATGCCTTTTTCGTGGCGTTCAAATTACCTAACCTGCTGCGCCGTATTTTTGCCGAAGGCGCGTTTTCCCAGGCCTTTGTGCCGATCCTCGCGGAATACAAAAGCAAGCAGGGCGAGGATGCCACCCGCGTGTTTGTTTCCTATGTGTCCGGCCTGCTGACGCTGGCGCTGGCGGTCGTGACCGTGCTGGGGATGCTGGCGGCACCCTGGGTGATCATGGTGACCGCACCGGGCTTTGCCGATACCGCCGACAAATTTGCCCTCACCTCAAAGCTGTTAACCATCACCTTCCCGTATATTCTGCTGATCTCGCTGGCCTCGCTGGCAGGGGCGATCCTCAATACCTGGAACCGTTTTTCCGTACCGGCGTTTGCGCCGACGCTGTTAAACGTCAGCATGATCGGCTTTGCGCTCTTTGCCGCGCCGTATTTTAACCCGCCGGTGCTGGCGCTGGCGTGGGCCGTCACCGTGGGGGGCGTGCTGCAACTGCTCTATCAACTGCCGCACCTGAAAAAAATCGGCATGCTGGTGCTGCCGCGCATTAACCTGCGCGATGCCGGGGCGATGCGGGTGGTCAAACAAATGGGTCCGGCTATTCTCGGCGTTTCGGTAAGCCAGATTTCGCTGATCATCAATACCATTTTCGCCTCGTTCCTGGTCTCCGGCTCCGTCTCCTGGATGTACTACGCCGACCGCCTGATGGAGTTTCCGTCCGGGGTGCTGGGCGTGGCGCTCGGCACTATTTTGCTGCCGTCGCTGTCGAGAAGTTTTGCCAGCGGCAATCATGATGAATACTGCCGTCTGATGGACTGGGGCCTGCGTCTGTGTTTCCTGCTGGCGCTGCCGAGCGCGGTGGCGCTGGGGATTCTGGCGAAACCGCTCACCGTGTCATTATTCCAGTACGGTAAATTTAACGCCTTCGATGCGCTGATGACCCAGCGCGCGCTGGTGGCCTATTCTGTGGGGCTGATGGGGCTTATCGTCGTGAAAGTGCTGGCACCGGGCTTCTACTCCCGCCAGGACATTAAAACGCCGGTAAAAATCGCTATCGTCACGCTGATCATGACTCAGGTGATGAACCTGATGTTTATCGGCCCGCTGAAACACGCCGGTCTGTCGCTGTCGATTGGTCTGGGCGCATGCCTGAATGCGTCGTTGCTCTACTGGCAACTGCGTAAGCAGAACATCTTTACGCCGCAGCCGGGCTGGACGCGCTTTCTGCTGCGTCTGGTGGTAGCGGTGGTGGTGATGTCAGCGGCACTGGTGGGCATGATGATGGTGATGCCGGAATGGTCGCAGGGCACCATGGTCTGGCGGCTGCTGCGTCTGCTGGCGGTCGTGGTGGTCGGCGTCATCGCGTATTTCGCCACGCTTGCGGCACTGGGCTTTAAGGTGAAAGAGTTTGCCCGTAAAACGGCCTAGATCACTGAAAAAAAGAAACAACAACAGGGAGTCCATGGACTCCCTGCCTGTAACCGTCACGCCTGGGGTAACGATTAGATAGAAATCTTCTTGCCGCCGCGCATCGTAGAGGACGTCTGTCCGTTGGCCCCGTATAACCCTGGCTCCTGATGCGGTTTGAGCACCTCGAGCGCTTGCTGGTTACGGATAATCTGGCCTTCAAGCAACCAGCCGTTGTGCTGATTGAGATCGCGCAAATGCTCGGTTTTCGCGGTGATGGACTGCCAGCGCTCTGCAACATCATCATTCGACGCGCGTCTGGCATTCTGCTCAGCACGGCGCTGTTGCTCCAGATAATCCAGCGTGGCGAGCAACGAGCTCTTTTCTTCCGTAATGCGCTGTAACGCGCTGCCATTGAAGTGGCCTGCGGAAAGTTGCTGTTGCTCAGCATCCATCACGGTCTTCAGATCGTTCAGGATAACTGTCATTTTATCCAGTATTTCTGACAGTTGGCTCATACGCTTATTTACTCTGTAAGAAACTCTGTGCTTCCTGAATCAGCGCATCGGCAATTTTGCCGGTGTCCATTTTCAGCTCGCCATTGCGGATCGCGGCTTTCAGGCTTTCTACGCGCTCTACATTAATATCGTCGTTACCGGACTGAACCAGACGCGCCTGGGCGCTGCTGATGGTCACGTTAGTGCTGTTAGCGGTTACGGTTTTTTCCAGACGCGCTTTTGGTGCCTGAGTCTCGTTACTTTCGCGCTGTTGGACAGTGTTCACCGGCTTCAGGGGCGATGTACGATCAATGCTCATAGTGTGGTCCTCATCGAGGTTTTGCGGCGCAGGCGCCTGCCATTCATCATATGTTGATTATTTATCGGCAGATGCCGCAAATTCTTTAAAGAATTATAGATTAATAAGAATATTCCCATCAGGACCGACCATCCCGCTCACCACCTGGCCTGACGCCATGCGAACCCTGGCGCTTTGCGCGACGGCTGCGTTATTCATGGCCTGACCTTCACCGTTAACGCTAAAGCCGTCACCCTGCGCGATAACCTGCACTTTTTGACCGGCTTTAATACGCCACGCCTGACGCAGCATCGACAGCTGGATCGCCTGGCCTGGCGCGACATCGCGTAAACTTACCGCATCCTGCGCCTGATTAATATCCAGCATGGTGCGCGGCGGTAATTGATCGAGACGACCGCGGGTCAGGGTGACGTTGCCCGGTTGCAGCGTACTGCCCCGGGTAATGGGCTGCGCGGCAACCACATAGTTACCCGTCGCCTGCACCTGCACCTGCACGTAACGTTTTTCATTAGCGCATTGCGCCAGCACGTTGACGTTACCCCACAGTTTAGCACTGCCCGCCACGCTGAGCGCCGGTTGCTCGCAGGCTGGCAGCAGATTCGGTGCGCTGCGGATCTTCACCACCACATCATCGCTAAAGCCCGCCAGACGCTGGGCGAAGAACGCCGTCAGCTGCGCATTGAGATCGGCCGCCAGCAACGACGGACTTAAAAACAGTAAGGTCGCGGCTAAACCGCCTTTCAGGTTGTTCATCGCAGACTCCTGCCTGTTTAAAGAATGACGAGATTCTACCCGCACAACAAATCTATCAACGCAATAAATAGCGACGCATTTTGCGCTTATTCAGACGATGACGCATGGACAACGCCCTTTAAGCTGTCACCTGTCAATTTATCATCAGCGTAATGTCATCAGCGGGGGAGACATGCTCGATAAACTCGATGCCGCGCTACGTTTTCAACAGGAAGCGTTAAATCTGCGCGCGCAGCGCCAGGAAGTTCTGGCGGCGAACATTGCCAACGCCGATACCCCAGGGTATCAGGCGCGCGATATGGATTTCAGCAGTGAACTCAAAAAGGTGATGGAACGCGGTCGTGCTGAATCTACCGGCGTTGCGCTGGAGCTAACCTCTGCCCGCCATATTCCGGCTCAGGCAATGACAGCGCCATCTGCCGATTTGCTGTACCGCATCCCGGACCAGCCTTCCATGGACGGCAACACCGTGGATATGGACCGTGAACGTACACAATTCGCCGATAACACCCTGAAGTACCAGACCGGCCTGACCGTTCTGGGTGGGCAAATCAAAGGCATGATGAGCGTATTGCAGGGGGGGAATTAATAGATGGCGTTACTGAACATTTTTGATATTGCCGGTTCAGCGATGACCGCCCAGTCCAAACGTCTGAACGTGGCGGCCAGTAACCTGGCCAACGCCGACAGCGTGACCGGACCGGATGGTCAGCCTTACCGCGCAAAGCAGGTGGTATTTCAGGTGGATGCGGCTCCGGGCGCGGCCACGGGTGGGGTGAAAGTGTCCGAGGTGATTGAAAGCCAGGCCCCGGACAAACTGGTGTATGAGCCGGGCAACCCCCTTGCAGATGCAAAAGGGTACGTGCGTATGCCGAACGTGGATGTGGTAGGGGAAATGGTCAACTCCATGTCCGCCTCCCGCAGCTACCAGGCCAACGTCGAAGTGCTTAACACCGTCAAGAGCATGATGCTCAAGACCCTTACACTCGGCCAGTAAAGGAGCAAGGCATGTCTGTTTCCGTCAATGTTAATGACACTTCCAGCGCCACCGGTACGTCGGCCCTTACGGGCAACAGTTCACTCACCGGTAATAAAGCAGAAGATTTACAGGGCAGCTTTTTAACGCTGCTGGTCGCACAGCTGAAAAACCAGGATCCGACCAATCCGATGCAGAACAACGAACTGACCACGCAGCTGGCGCAAATCAGCACCGTGAGCGGGATTGAAAAGCTGAATACCACGCTCGGCTCGATCTCCGGTCAGCTCAATAACAGCGCCTCATTGCAGGCCAGTACGCTCATCGGTCATGGCGTCATGATCCCCGGTACCACGGTGCTGGCGGGTAAAGAAACCACCACGCCGTTTGGCGTGGAACTCCAGCAGGCTGCCGAGAAAGTCACCGCCACCATCAAGGATAAAAACGGCGTGGTGGTGCGCACCATCGAGATTGGCGCGCTGAAAGCGGGCGTTCACAGCTTTAGCTGGGATGGCAAGCTGACCGACGGTACGGCAGCGCCGGACGGTTCTTATAACGTGGCGATCAACGCCAGCAATGGTGCAACGCAGCTGGTTGCACAACCCTTACAGTTTGCGCTGGTGCAGGGTGTTACCCGCGGCAGCAACGGCAACTTATTAGATTTGGGTACTTACGGTACCACCACACTCGACGAAGTACGGCAGATTATCTAAGCCTTCATTTATCAGGAGTAAGACATGGCCTTTTCACAAGCGGTCAGCGGCCTGAATGCTGCGGCCACCAACCTCGATGTCATCGGTAACAACATCGCCAACTCCGCCACTTACGGCTTTAAATCTGGCGCTGCGTCCTTCGCTGACATGTTTGCTGGTTCTAAAGTTGGTCTGGGCGTAAAAGTTGCGGGCATTACCCAGGACTTTACCGACGGTACCACGACCAATACCGGTCGCGGCCTGGACGTGGCAATCAGCCAGAACGGTTTCTTCCGTCTGGTGGACAACAACGGTTCGGTTTATTACAGCCGTAACGGACAGTTCAAACTGGATTCCGATCGTAACATCGTTAACATGCAGGGTCTGCAACTGACCGGCTACCCGGCAACCGGTACGCCGCCAACCATTCAGCAGGGTGCGAACCCGACGGCGATCTCCGTGCCGAATACGCTGATGTCGGCGAAAACCACCACCACTGCGGCGATGCAGATCAACCTGAACTCGTCTGACAAACTGCCTACCGTGGGAACCTTTGATCCGACTAACGCCGATTCCTATAACAAAAAAGGATCGGTGACGGTATTTGACTCTCAGGGTAATGCGCATGACATGAACCTGTATTACGTCAAAAACTCAGACAATACCTGGCAGGTGTACACGCAGGATTCCTCTGCGGGTGGCACGCCGACGTCTGCGGGTTTCTTGCGTTTCGATACCAACGGTAACCTGCAGGGTGTTAGCCCGGCGGCCAACACCGCCGTACCGGTACCGCCGGCTGCACCATGGCCAAAAGAAATCAACGTGACCACCGGTACGCTGAACGGTGCGGTCCCGGCGACCTTCTCGCTGAGCTTCCTGAACTCCATGCAGCAGAACACCGGTTCTAACAACATCGTGGCGACCAGCCAGAACGGTTACAAGCCGGGCGACCTGGTGAGCTACCAGATCAACGATGACGGCACTGTGGTAGGTAACTACTCCAACGAACAGACCCAGCTGTTAGGTCAGATCGTGCTGGCGAACTTTGCCAACAATGAAGGCCTGCAGTCTGAAGGTGACAACGTCTGGTCCGCCTCCGGCGCATCCGGTGTGGCGCTGCTGGGTACCGCAGGCACCGGTAACTTCGGTTCCCTGACTAACGGTGCGCTGGAGTCCTCGAACGTTGACCTGAGTAAAGAGCTGGTGAACATGATCGTCGCGCAGCGTAACTATCAGTCGAACGCGCAGACCATCAAAACTCAGGATCAGATCCTCAACACGCTGGTTAACCTGCGCTAAACGTCTGACGGGATGGCTTCATGGATCACGCAATATATACCGCGATGGGCGCGGCAAGTCAGACGCTCAATCAGCAGTCTGTTACCGCCAGCAACCTCGCCAACGCGTCAACACCGGGTTTTCGCGCGCAGTTGAATGCGCTGCGTGCCGTACCGGTTGAAGGTTTGTCACTGCCGACGCGTACGCTGGTGACGGCGTCCACGCCGGGTGCTGACATGACGCAAGGTCAACTCGACTACACGTCGCGTCCGCTGGATGTGGCGTTGCAGCAGGATGGCTGGCTGGCGGTGCAGACACCGGACGGGACCGAAGGGTATACCCGTAACGGTAACATGCAGGTCAACCCGGCAGGTCAGCTGACTATCCAGGGTAATCCGGTCATGGGCGACGGTGGCCCGATTGCCGTGCCGGAAGGCGCGGAGATCACCATCGCTGCCGACGGCACCGTATCGGCGCTGACGCCGGGCGATCCGCCGAATACCATTTCACCCATTGGCCGTCTGAAGCTGGTGAAAGCCGAAGGCAGCGAAGTGGTGCGTGGTGACGACGGGATGTTCCGTTTAAGCCAGGCGGCGCAGGCGACCCGCGGCGCGACCTTACAGGCCGACCCGACCATCCGTGTGATGTCCGGCGTGCTGGAAGGCAGTAACGTGAAACCGGTAGCGGCAATGGCCGACATGATCGCCAGCGCGCGGCGTTTTGAGATGCAAATGAAGGTGATCAGCAGCGTTGACGAAAACGACCAGCGGGCTAACTCACTGTTGTCAATGAGCTAATAACCCCTTCATTCTTCACGTTGCAGGTGCGTTGGCTGCCTTCGTTCACCCCAGTCACTTACTTATGTAAGCTCCTGGGGATTCGCTCAGTTGCCGCCTTCCTGCAACGCGAATTATTTGGGGTATAAACAGGAACACCCATGATCAACTCATTATGGATTGCCAAGACCGGCCTTGATGCCCAGCAAACCAATATGGACGTTATCGCCAACAACCTGGCAAACGTCAGCACTAACGGTTTTAAGCGTCAGCGCGCGGTCTTTGAAGACTTGCTCTACCAGACCATTCGTCAGCCGGGGGCGCAATCCTCCGAACAGACGACGCTGCCGTCAGGCTTGCAGATTGGTACCGGTGTACGTCCGGTCGCCACTGAGCGCCTGCACAGCCAGGGTAACCTGTCGCAGACCAACAACAGCAAAGACGTGGCGATCAAAGGCCAGGGTTTCTTCCAGGTGATGCTGCCGGATGGAACCGCCGCCTATACGCGCGATGGTTCGTTCCAGGTCGATCAGAATGGTCAGTTAGTGACGGCGGGTGGTTTCCAGGTTCAGCCTGCGATCACCATTCCGGCAAACTCCCTGAGCATCACCATTGGCCGTGACGGTGTGGTCAGCGTGACTCAACAGGGCCAGGCTGCGCCGGTGCAGGTCGGTCAGCTTAACCTGACAACCTTCATGAACGACACCGGTCTGGAAAGTATTGGTGAGAACCTCTACACCGAAACCCAGTCCTCTGGCGCGCCAAATGACACCACGCCAGGCCTCAACGGCGCGGGTCTGCTGTATCAGGGTTATGTTGAAACCTCTAACGTCAACGTGGCGGAAGAGCTGGTGAACATGATCCAGGTTCAGCGCGCGTATGAAATTAACAGTAAAGCCGTATCGACGACCGATCAGATGCTGCAAAAACTGACGCAACTCTAAGGCGTGATCCGGTGCGGTAACCCTGCACCGGCACCCTGTTTTTGAAGATGAAAGCAATGTACAAAACCGCCGCGTTTCGTTATCCGCTTCTGGCTCTGCTGGCTACGTCCCTTAGTGGGTGTGCTTTGATCCCTTCGACACCGCTGGTGCAAGGGGCGACCACCGCACAACCGACGCCTGGCCCGGCCCCGATTGTGAATGGCTCTATTTATCAGACGGCGCAGCCTGTGAACTACGGCTACCAGCCGCTGTTTGAGGACCGACGTCCACGTAACGTTGGCGATACGCTGACCATCGTGCTGGCGGAAAACGTCAGCGCCAGCAAAAGCTCCTCAGCGAATGCCAGCCGTGACGGCAAAACCAGCTTCGGCGTCGATACCGCCCCTCGCTATCTGCAAGGTTTATTCGGTAACGCCCGTGCGGATGTTGATGCGGACGGCAGCAACAGCTTTAACGGCAAAGGCGGCGCTAACGCCAGCAATACCTTTAGCGGCACGTTAACCGTCACCGTCGATCAGGTACTGGTCAATGGCAATTTACACGTTGTGGGTGAAAAACAGATCGCCATCAATCAGGGTACTGAATTCATCCGCTTCTCTGGTGTCGTGAACCCACGCACCATCAGCGGCAGTAACTCGGTTCCGTCTACCCAGGTGGCAGACGCGCGTATCGAATATGTGGGCAATGGCTACATAAACGAAGCGCAGAATATGGGCTGGCTGCAGCGTTTCTTCCTTAATTTATCGCCGATGTAACTGAGGTATCCCATGTTTAAATCTCTGCTTGGTATAGCGCTGGTGCTGGTGGCAACTTTTGCCCAGGCGGAGCGTATCCGGGATCTCACCAGCGTACAGGGCGTACGACAAAACTCCTTAATCGGCTACGGGCTGGTAGTGGGTCTGGATGGGACGGGTGACCAGACGACCCAGACGCCGTTCACCACCCAGAGCCTGAACAACATGCTCTCGCAGATGGGCATCACCGTCCCGCCGGGCACCAACATGCAGCTGAAAAACGTGGCGGCCGTGATGGTCACCGCGCAGTTGCCGCCGTTTGCCCGTCAGGGGCAGAACATCGATGTGGTGGTGTCATCGCTCGGTAACGCCAAAAGCTTACGTGGCGGTACGCTGGTGATGACCCCGCTGAAAGGCGTGGACAGCCAGGTGTATGCGCTGGCACAGGGTAACGTGCTGGTCGGCGGCGCCGGTGCAGCGGCCGGTGGCAGCAGCGTGCAGGTGAACCAGCTGAACGGCGGGCGCATTACCGGCGGCGCGGTGGTTGAGCGTGAACTGCCGAGCCAGTTCGGCGCGGGCAATACCATTAACCTGCAACTGAATAACGAAGATTTCACCCTCGCGCAGCAGATCACCGACACCATTAACCGCTCCCGTGGCTACGGCAGCGCGACGGCGCTGGATGCCCGGACCGTGCAGATCCGCGTACCGGCGGGCAACAGTTCACAGGTGCGCTTCCTGGCGGATATTCAGAACATGGAAATCAGCATGACGCCGCAGGACGCGAAGATTGTTATCAACTCGCGTACCGGATCCGTGGTGATGAACCGCGAAGTGACCCTCGACAGCTGTGCGGTAGCGCAGGGTAACCTCTCCGTGACCGTAAACCGTCAGGCGAACGTCAGCCAGCCGGATACGCCGTTTGGCGGCGGTCAGACGGTGGTGACGCCGCAGACGCAAATCGATCTGCGCCAGAGCGGTGGTGCGCTGCAAAGCGTACGCTCCAGTGCCAACCTGAACAGCGTGGTGCGTGCACTGAATGCGCTGGGCGCAACGCCGATGGATCTGATGTCCATCCTGCAATCAATGGAAAGCGCGGGTTGCCTGCGCGCGAAACTGGAAATCATCTAATGTTGACCGACAGCCGACTGGCGGCGAGCGCGGCATGGGATGCGCAATCGCTGAATGAACTGAAATCCAAAGCCGGGCAGGATCCTGCGGCGAACCTTCGCCCCGTGGCCCGCCAGGTGGAAGGGATGTTTGTACAGATGATGCTCAAAAGCATGCGTGAAGCCTTGCCGAAAGACGGCCTGTTCAGCAGCGACTCCTCGCGCATGTACACCAGCATGTATGACCAGCAAATCGCCCAGCAGATGACCGCCGGCAAAGGCCTTGGCCTTGCCGATATGATGGTCAAACAGATGGGCGGCGAGCAGGCTGCACAGCCGACGGCATCGGAACCGGATCAGGTGCCAATGAAATTCCCGCTGGAAACGGTCACCACCTATCAAAACCAGGCCCTGACGCAGATGGTGCGCAAGGCCATGCCGAAAGCGCCGGACGTCAACGACGAGCCGCTGACCGGCGACAGCAAAGACTTCCTCGCACAGCTTTCGCTGCCGGCGCGTCTTGCCAGCCAGCAAAGCGGCGTGCCGCATCACCTGATCCTCGCCCAGGCGGCGCTGGAATCCGGCTGGGGCCAGCGGCAGATCCGTCGTGAAAACGGCGAGCCGAGCTTCAATATCTTCGGCGTGAAGGCCACCTCCAACTGGAAAGGGCCGGTGACGGAAATCACCACCACCGAATTCGAAAACGGTGAAGCGAAAAAGGTGAAAGCGAAGTTCCGCGTTTACAGCTCGTATCTGGAGGCGCTGTCGGATTATGTGGGCGTGCTGACCCGCAATCCGCGCTATGCCGCCGTGACCACCGCGGCCACCGCTGAGCAGGGCGCACAGGCGTTGCAAAGCGCCGGGTATGCCACCGATCCGAACTATGCCCGCAAACTGACCGGCATGATCCAGCAGATGAAAGCGATGGGTGAGAAGGTGAGCAAAGCGTACAGCAACGATATTGAAAATCTGTTCTGAAACCTCTCAAGTTCAGAAAGGCGTTGCCGATAATCTCTATCAGGATTCATGTCTGACAGTTTATAAGGAACCTCCATGTCCAGCTTGATCAACAGCGCCATGAGCGGGCTTACCGCAGCTCAGGCTGCACTGAATACCGCCAGTAATAACATCTCCAGTTATAACGTGGCGGGCTATACCCGTCAGACGACGGTCCTTGCGGCAGCGAACAGTACGCTGGGCGCGGGCGGCTGGAGTGGCAACGGCGTGTATGTGTCGGGCGTCCAGCGTGAATACGATTCGTTCATCACTAACCAGTTGCGCGCAGCGCAAACCCAGAGCAGCGGCCTGACCACGCGCTATCAGCAGATGTCAAAAATTGACGATATGCTCTCCGGGAAAACCAACACGCTGTCGGCAACGCTGCAGGATTTCTTCACCAGCTTACAGACGCTGACCAGCAATGCCGAAGATCCGGCTGCCCGTCAGACGCTGCTGGGTAAAGCCGATGGCCTGGTGAACCAGTTCAAGGTTACCGATGAATATCTGCGCGACCAGGATAAGCAGGTTAACCTGTCTATTACCTCCAGCGTCGATCAAATCAATAATTACACCACGCAGATCGCCACCCTTAACGATCAGATTTCCCGTCTGACCGGCGTGGGTGCGGGCGCATCGCCTAATGATCTACTCGATCAGCGCGACCAGCTGGTCAGCGAGCTGAACAAGATTGTCGGTGTGGAAGTGAGCGTGCAGGATGGCGGCACCTATAACCTGACGATGGCGAACGGCTATACGCTGGTGCAGGGCAGCAATTCCCGTCAGCTGGCCGCTGTGCCGTCTTCCGCCGATCCGGCACGTACCACTGTCGCTTACGTTGATGCCACCGCGGGCAACGTTGAGATCCCGGAAAAACTGCTCACCAGCGGTTCACTGGGTGGGCTGCTGACCTTCCGGTCCACCAATCTCGATCAGACCCGCAACACGCTGGGACAGCTGGCGCTGAGCTTTGCAGATGCGTTCAACACTCAGCATAAAGCCGGTTTTGACGGGAATGGCGATGCGGGTACCGATTTCTTTAACATCGGCAGCCCGACGGCGCTGAGCAACAGCAAGAATACTACCGGCACGACGTTGAACCCGACGGTCAGCGACAGCACCAAAGTGCAGGCTACCGATTATAAAGTGGCATACACCAGCACTGGCTGGCAGGTAACGCGGCTGTCCGATAACACCGCGTTTAACGTTACCCCGGACACCACCGATGGCACGCTGAACTTTGATGGTCTGAAGATCAACGTGAGCGGTACCGCAGCGGTTAACGACAGTTTCACTGTCAAACCGGTAACCAATGCCATCGTTAACATGAAGCTGGCGATCACCGACGAATCCAAAATCGCCCTTGCGCAAACCGCCGATGGCGGCGCCAGCGATAACCGTAACGGTCAGGCGCTGCTGGATCTGCAAAAAAGCAAAGTGGTGGGCGGCAACAAAACCTTTAACGATGCTTACGCCTCGCTGGTCAGTACCGTTGGCAGCAGCACCGCGACGCTGAAAACCAGCAGCACCACCCAGAACAACGTAGTGACGCAGTTAAGCAATCAGCAGCAGTCCATTTCTGGCGTCAACCTTGATGAAGAGTACGGCAACCTGCAACGCTACCAGCAATATTATCTCGCCAACGCACAGGTATTGCAGACAGCCAGCACGCTGTTTGATGCGTTGCTGAACATACGCTAAGTAAGAGGTGAATGATGCGTATTAGTACCCAGATGATGTATGACCAGAACATGCGGGGCATTACCAACTCGCAGAGTGAATGGCTGAAGTACGGCGAGCAAATGTCCACCGAGCAGCGTGTGAACCGTCCGTCGGACGATCCGATCGCGGCATCGCAGGCGGTTGTGGTTTCTCAGGCGCAGGCGCAGAACAACCAGTACGCGCTGGCCCGTACCTTTGCATCGCAGAAAATTTCGCTGGAAGATAACATTCTGGGTCAGGTAGCAACAGCTATTACCTCCGCCCAGACCAAAGTTATCAACGCCGGCAATGACTCCTTAAGTGATGATGACCGGGCATCGCTGGCGACCGATTTGCAGGGGATCCGCGATCAGCTGATGAACCTGGCGAACAGCACCGACGGCAATGGTCGTTATATTTTTGCCGGCTACAAGACCGATAAACCGGCGTTTGACGCCGCCACCGGCCTGTATGATGGCGGTGATGAGTCGATCAGCCAGCAGGTTGACGCTGCCCGTACCATGACCATCGCTCATACTGGTAAGCAGGTTTTCAATAGTTTAACGGGCAATGCTGTAGCTGAACCTCCGGGATCTACCCAGGAAACCAACCTGTTTAAAATGCTGGATACCGCGATTGCCGCCCTGAAAACGCCGGTCAGCGGCGATGAAACCGCTCAGGCCACCGCTAAAGAAGCGCTGGATAAAACCAACCGCGGTCTGCGCAACTCGCTGAACAACGTGTTAAGCGTGCGCGCGGAAGTGGGTACGCAGCTCGATGAGCTGGATAAACTGGATTCACTGGGCAGCGATCGTAAATTAGGTTTATCGTCGCAGATGAGCGCGCTGGTGGACGTGGACTGGAGTTCGGCGATTTCGTCCTACACCATGAAACAGGCCGCACTGCAGGCGTCGTATAAAACCTTTAGCGATATGCAGGGTATGTCGTTATTCCAGATGAACCGCTAAGAGCAGTTATGCAAAAAAGCCCGCGCTGTCATGAGCGCGGGCTTTTTTTTGCCGTTTTACGGCTGCGTCTGGATCTGCGTGCGGGTAGCCCCGGCGCTTAAGCGAATCGCCAGTGCGATGGCGCCGCAGACGGTGGCGAGCGCGACCACGGCAGGCCAGCCGGCCATGGAGTACACTTTACTGCCGATTGCCGAACCTGCCGCCATCCCGATAAACACCACGGTAAACAGCAGGGCATTCAGTCGGCCGCGGGCCTTCGGCTCCAGGCTGTACACCAGATTCTGGTGCGCCACCAGGCTTGACTGCAAACCTAAGTCAAAACCAATGGCCGACAGGGCGATGACCGCTAATTGTGCTTCGGTGGATAGCTGCGGCATGACAAACATCAGGGCAAAGGCGAGGGTGACCAGCAGGGCGCCTAACTGGGTAACCCGCGCGGCACCCACTTTATCTGCCAGCCCCCCGGCCAGCGGCGCGGCTAACGCACCGGCGGCCCCGGCGATACCAAAGGTGCCCGCCACCGCACTGCCAAGGTGATAGTGCTCCAGCAGCATCACCGCCAGCGTAGACCAGAACGCGCTGAACGAAACAGACAGGAACCCCTGCGCCAGCGCCGCACGGCGCAACGTCGGGTAGCGCTGCCACAGGTGCGCCATGGATTTCATCAGCGCCGGATAGCTCAGGGTTGAATGCACAGCAAAACGCGGCAGTACACACCACATCACCACGCCAATAAACGCAATGCTGGCCGCGGCAAGCTGGTACATCACCCGCCAGCCAAAGGCCGCACCGACAACGCCGCTGACGGTACGGGACAGCAGGATCCCCAGCAGCAGGCCGGTCATCACGGTGCCGACGGTTTTGCCCTGTTTCCCTTCCGGCGCGAGGATGGCGGCGGCGGGAACAATATCCTGCGCCATGGTGGCGGCCATGCCGATCAGCAGGCTGACCAGCAGCAGTGTGTTCAGCCCGGAGGCGAGGCTACAGGCCAGCAATAACACCGCCAGCGCACCGCTTTTTAGCAGGATCAGGGTACGGCGATCGTGACGGTCACCCAGTGGCAGCAGGAACAAAATCCCCAGCGCATAACCTGCCTGGGTCAGCGTCGGCACCAGCCCCATACCGTTGATGGTGAGATGCAGGTCGCTGCCCATCAGCGGCAGCAGAGGCTGCGCGTAGTAGATCGCCGCAACGCTAAAGCCCGCGCCGAGAGCAAGTATGAAGATTAACCAGCGTGGGACGTCAAAAAGGGGAGCATGACCGTTCATATTCGTTTCCTCAATAAGGTGTAGGGCCATTTTTCCCGATTGTGAGGTGGCACGGTAGCCCGCGCAGTGGTAAAACGGTTATACGTTAAACGTATAGGTATAAAGGCCATGAAACGCGCAGAACGTATAGACCGGGTGGATCTGATGCGGACCTTTGTGCGCATCGTCGAGAGCGGCTCGCTTTCCGCCGCGGCCCGCCAACTGGATACCACGCAGGCCACCGTCAGCCGCCGTCTGCAGTCGCTGGAAACGCTGCTGGGCGCAAAACTGTTACTGCGCACCACTCATGCCATGAAGCTGACCGATGACGGGGAACGCTGCTATCAGCATGCCAAACATGTCATCGATGCCTGGACGACGCTGGAAGATGAGCTAAGCCTCGCCGGAGATGAGCCGGTGGGGATGCTGCGGGTGCGTGCGCCTCATGCCTTTGGTCAGGAGCAACTGCTGGCGCCGCTGACGCAGTTTTTGCAGCAGCACCCGAAGCTGTCGGTGGAGTGGTTTCTGAACGATAAGAGCGTCGATTTTCTCAGCGATAATATTGATTGCGCGATCCGCGTCGGGGCCGAGGTGGATCCGGCTACGGTGTCCGTCCTGCTGGCGGAAGTCCCCCGTCGGGTGGTTGCCGCGCCCGCGTTACTGGCACAGTATCCGCCAGTGCAGACCCCGCAACAGCTGGCTGCGTTGCCATGGATAGCACTTAGCACCTTTTATCAGCATGAAGTGGTGCTGGCTGATCGACAGGGCGTGGTGGAGCATATTTCTATTACGCCAAGACTGTATACCGACAGTCTCTATGCCACGCGTAATACCGCCCTGACCGGGCTGGGGGCGGCGGTGGTGTCTGGCTGGACGGTGGAAGAGGACATCCGCACCGGGCGGCTGGTGGAGCTGCTACCCGACTGGCAGCCTGCCCCCTTGCCGGTGCACCTGGTTTATCCCTGGGCGCGTTATTATCCGGCGCGTTTGCGGGCGTTTTTAGCCCTGATGCGTGATGTCATGCCGGGGGTGGCGGGAATGCGCGTGCCGGGTGGGTAAGCGGGATAATTCTGCTACGTGAGACATAAAAAAAGCCGACCCTGAGGTCGGCTTTTTTACACAGGCTGAGATTTACTCAGGCTGCTGCGGGCGGGTAGCCGGTGCCGTCGCGTGATGCGTTGCACTGTGACCACCTGCGGCACCTTTACCGCTGAACTCAAACGTCGGGCGAACCCAGTCGCTGTGACGCGGTGCTTCCGGGGTGTATTCCGGCGCTGGTGCGCGGGTCATCGGCGCGCTGACAGCATGCGTAGCCGCATGAGCGATTACCGGCTCAACCGCAGGGGCAGGGGCCGCCGCTGGCGTCACCGCTTCCGGCGCGGCAACAACAGGTGCAACCGGCTCCGCTTTCACGTCTTCTGCTTCTACTGGCTGAGCGACTGGCGCGGCAACGTCTTCCACGTTGGTGCTTTCCGTGTCAGCAACCGGCTCAGCGGCAGCAATGATTTCCTGCGCGACAGGTTCATCGGCATTGTCAATCAGCTGCGGCTGGGCTTCAACCGGGGCGGCAATCGCTTCCGGATGGGTGGTTTCCACAGCAACAGGCTCTGGCGCGCTGACCGGGGTCTGCGGCTCGACAACCTGCGGCTCAGCAGGGGTCGTTTCCTGTACCGCTTCCGGCTGTTGGTCAGCAGTGGCAACCGGTAATACGGTTTGCTCGATCTGCTCTGCAATTACCTCAACCGGCGCGTTATCGACGATGGCCTCTTCCTGCACTGGCTCAACGCTCTGCGCCACCGGATAACGGATCCACACTTTACCGGACGCCATTTCTGGCGAGGCGCAGGCCACGGTCATCGGCATCGGTGACTGGGTCGGGTAGCGCTCGTCACGGTAACGACGACGGCGCTGACCGCTAACGCGCAGGTGACGCGGTGAACGACGTGAGCGACGCGGCATACCCGCATTATCACGTGATTCAGTCGTTTCTTCCTGCTCGGCACTCTGTTCCGTTACCGCCGGCAGATCCACTTTCGCGATCTCGATGCGGGCCACAGGTGCGTCCTGAACCGGGGCATCCGTTGCGGCTTCGGTTACTACCGGAGCAGTTTCACCATAGCGAACTTTCTGGCTCAGCTGACGCTGTTTGCGGCGCGGCAGCGTCTGTACGCGTTCTTCCTGCTCAACATCCTGCTCAGGCTGTGCTTGCGGCAGCGGCTCGTCGCCGTTAAGCACTTTGACTTCCTGCTGCGACTGGCGCTTATCGTCGTTACGACGACGGTTACGCTCGCGGCGGGACTGCTGCTGTTCGTCACGGGATTTGGATTTATCCGCATCGTCAACCGCGGCAACCGGCTGGCGATTTTCACGCGCTTCCGAGTTCTGCGGCTGCTTCTCGCGACGGTTACGACGGTTGTCTTCGCGGCCTTCACGATTATCACGGTTGTCACGGTTCTCGCGACCTTCGCGGTTGTCGTTACCCTCGTTGCGATCGCGATTATCGCGATTGTCACGGCGGTCGTTACGATCGTTACGGTCACGACGATTGTTCTGACGTGGTTTACGACGATCCTGTGAACGATCCTGCTTCACGTCTTTTACGTCTGCTTCGTCTTTAACTTCCGCGGGCTTAGCCGGCTCGTCATCAGCAAACAGTTTTTTCAGTGCGCCGACAATGCGGCTGAACAGACCCGGTGCAGCGGTTTCAGACGTCGGCGTTACCGCAGGCTTATCAGCTGGTGCTGCGGCAGCAGGCGCGGCTTCTGGCGCTGGCGGAATTTCCGGCATTGCGAAGGTGGCCAGTGCCGGTTGTTCCGGCTGCTTGCGCTCGGCGTACTCTTCTTCAGACGGCATCGCCATCGCTTCTTCGTGCAGTTTCGGCAGCTTGTAGCTCAGCGTGGAGGTTTCTTCACCTTTACGCACGCGCAGCACGGAGTAGTGCGGAGTTTGCATCTGATCGTTGGGCACGATCACGCATTTAATGCCGCCCTGACGCGCTTCAATGGCGCTTACCGCTGCACGTTTTTCGTTCAGCAGATAAGAGGCAATCGGCACCGGAACGATAGCGTGAACTTCCTGGGTATTCTCTTTCAGCGCTTCTTCTTCAATCAGACGCAAAATAGAGAGCGACAGGGATTCGTTATCACGAATGGTCCCCGTACCGCTACAGCGCGGGCAGACGTGATGGCTGGATTCACCCAGCGACGGGCTCAGACGCTGACGGGACATCTCCAGCAGGCCGAAGCGCGAAATATGGCTGATCTGAATACGCGCACGATCCTGACGCACCGCTTCACGCAGACGGTTTTCTACCGCGCGCTGGTGGCGAACTGGCGTCATGTCGATGAAGTCGATAACGATCAGGCCGCCGAGGTCACGCAGACGCAGCTGGCGGGCAATTTCATCGGCCGCTTCAAGGTTAGTGTTGAACGCGGTTTCTTCAATGTCGCCGCCGCGGGTTGCACGCGCGGAGTTGATGTCGATGGCGGTCAATGCTTCGGTGGAATCGATAACAATAGAGCCACCGGACGGTAGACGTACTTCACGCTGGAATGCGGATTCAATCTGCGATTCGATCTGGTAATGGCTGAACAGCGGGATTTCACCGGTGTACAGTTTGATTTTGCTGCTGAAATCAGGGCGACCCAGCGCAGAAATGTGCTGACGCGCCATCTCCATCACTTTCGGGTTATCGATGAGGATTTCACCGATGTCCTGACGCAGGTAATCGCGGAAGGCGCGCACAATCACGTTGCTTTCCTGATGGATCAGGAACGGGGCAGGGCGGCTTTCAGCGGCTTTCTGGATGGCTTCCCAGTGCTTCATTCGGAAGCTGAGATCCCATTGCAGCGCTTCGGCTGATTTACCCACACCCGCGGTGCGAACAATCAGACCCATGCCGTCCGGCAGTTCAAGACTGGCCAGCGCTTCTTTTAATTCGGTACGATCATCGCCTTCAATGCGACGAGAGATGCCTCCCGCGCGCGGGTTGTTCGGCATCAGGACCAGGTAGCTCCCGGCAAGACTGATAAAGGTGGTTAATGCCGCACCTTTGTTGCCGCGCTCTTCTTTGTCGATCTGTACAATGACTTCCTGGCCTTCGCGCAGCACATCTTTGATGTTCGGACGACCATGGGAATTGTAATTAGAAGGGAAGTATTCGCGGGCAATCTCTTTGAGAGGTAAAAAGCCATGGCGTTCAGCACCGTAGTCTACGAATGCGGCTTCCAGGCTCGGTTCAATGCGGGTGATTTTGCCTTTGTAGATGTTCGCTTTTTTCTGTTCATGTCCAGGACTTTCAATATCCAGGTCGTACAGACGCTGCCCATCAACAAGGGCGACACGCAACTCTTCTTGCTGAGTTGCGTTGATTAACATTCTTTTCATCGTAACTTACTCATTATTCTTACATTGACGACTAAGCTACGGGCAGAGTATCGCCTTTCCGGGTGTGAACCGATGGCCTCGTGTCTGTTCACGTCGCCAACCTCACGGTTGTCGCACGCTTAAGAGGCGCAGAGTGTCGGTTGCCTGTATTTCATACGGAAAAACAGCGCAATTATTCGGGGAACAGCCTGGGAAAACTCTCCAGAGAAGATTCCGTCTACCGGTAAGGACTGCAACCCGCAGCCCGCTAACTGCCTGAACGATCAATACGTCTTACGCCATTGCTGCGTTGATGAACGAACGGACAAAATTGGTGATTCCGTAAAATTCATTGTTATAACAAGCTTGAACACGGAAAGCGTAAACATTATTCCTTGCTAACCCTGTTATAGCAAGATGACTTTTACCATTTATCACCCGGTTACTCACAGTTTTTTCACCGCTGCTTCGCGATTGTTCTAAAAGCCATCAAAAAGCATAACGATGCGTAAACCCTACCGGGTAATCATAAATATAAGCATATAAAAATGAGTGGCGCTATTCGGCGTGGATATTTAGAATCGCCAACCATGAAAACAGAGACTCCAGCCGTAAAAATGGTTGCTATTTCGGCTGACGAAGCCGGGCAACGAATCGATAACTTTTTGCGTACCCAGTTGAAAGGGGTGCCGAAGAGCATGATTTACCGCATTCTGCGTAAAGGTGAAGTGCGGGTGAATAAAAAACGCGTGAAGCCGGAATACAAACTGGAGGATGGCGATGAAATCCGCATCCCACCAGTGCGCGTTGCTGAACGTGACGAAGAGGCTGTATCGCCCCATCTGCAAAAAGTGGCGGCGCTGACGGAGGCCATTCTTTATGAGGATGACCATATTCTGGTGCTGAATAAACCGTCCGGTACTGCCGTACACGGCGGAAGCGGTCTGAGCTTTGGCGTGATCGAAGGTTTGCGCGCGCTGCGCCCGGAAGCCCGCTTCCTGGAGCTGGTGCACCGCCTTGACCGCGACACGTCCGGCGTACTGCTGGTGGCCAAAAAACGCTCGGCGCTGCGCTCGCTGCATGAGCAGTTGCGCGAGAAGGGCATGCAGAAGGATTATCTGGCGCTGGTGCGCGGTCAGTGGCAGTCGCATGTGAAAGTGGTGCAGGCGCCGCTATTGAAAAATATTCTGCAGAGCGGCGAACGTATTGTACGTGTCAATCAGGAGGGCAAACCCTCTGAGACGCGCTTCAAAGTGGAAGAGCGATTTGAGCACGCCTCGCTGGTGCGCTGCAGCCCGGTGACCGGACGTACGCATCAGATCCGCGTTCATACGCAATATGCCGGGCATCCTATCGCCTTTGATGATCGGTATGGCGATCGCGATTTCGATCGCCAGCTTGCCGGTACCGGTCTGAACCGTCTGTTCCTGCACGCTGCAGCGCTGAAATTTACCCATCCCAATACGGGTGAGGTGATCCGTATCGAAGCGCCGCTGGACGATCAGCTTAAGCGCTGCCTGCAGCTATTACGTAACGCGAAGTAATACCCGACGGGACGAGGGGCTCAGGGCGTAAGCCATTTATCGAGCCACGGATAAACCTCGTCCTGCTGCTGCTGATAAAAAACATGCCCCAGCGCAGGCCAGCTCTTCGTGATCAATTTGTCATCAGCGTTTTGTGAAGCCCAGACTTTACGGGCTTTGGCGAAGGCATCTTCCACCGCCTGCGGTGGAAATAACTTATCTTTACCGCCGCTGAAAATCAGCATCGGCCTGGGTGCAGCGATACTGGCAATATCGGGAATGTCGAGGTGGGCTGGCATACCGGGGTGAAGCATGTAAAAGGCGGATTGACCGCGCAGTACGTTGTTGCCGGGCTGCATCAGGCCATCGTAGGTACCGAACCACGAAATTACCGCAGTGGCTGCGACGTTTTCGGAAAGCGCGGCCAGTTGCCAGGCGCGAAAACCGCCCATCGAAAATCCTAGTACGCCAATGCGCTGACGATCGACGTTATCCAGCGTGGTCAGGAAATCGACGGTGCGCATATCTTCATAGGCCATTTCACCTGCCAGCGAGCGCCCCAGGTTGAAATAATTGCTCGCCAGCGCCTGTTGCTGTTCGTAGACCATTGGACCACGTTCGCCCCAGCCTGTGCTGTCGATAGCAATGACCACGTAACCACGTGTAGCCAGTTCATCGCCAGGAAAACGTCCACTAAAAAACTTATCAGACCAGGCTTGTGCGCTGGCGAGCGTTGCGGCATCACCCCACGGACGGATCACCTTTTCTTTGCCAATATCAAATTTTGAACCGTGATCGTGCAGAACAACCACTGCCGGATGAGGCCCTGCTGATTTGGGGACCAGCATCAGCGCATTGATCCGGTTGTCATCAGTAATATTGAGGGCAATTTTGCGGGCAATGTAGCTGCCGCGATCCTGTTCGGAGAGCGTTTGCGGTTCAAAAGCTTTATGTGAATCAGGGGTCAGCAGCGCGCTGCGCAATAGTTGGCGGGCATGGCTTTGCCAGCGAGGGAAATCACTGAAGTGACCAGACAGCCATGCATCCGGGTAGGTCATCTGCGCTTTCAGTTGAGCAACATTGGCGGGCAGATTACCTTCAATAATGCCATGCGTCGGATTATCTGCCGCCATTACGGGAAAGCTGGTAGCACATAACATCAGTGCCAAAAATGTGTTAGCCGTGTTATTCATCACCCACCTTTAAAATAAAACATCGTTTTAAAATTGCAGGTGATGAATTTTAGAGTAAACCAGGGATCAAACTGTGATCGTTAAGGCATTAATATAATAATGGATTGCTGTTTTCACGACGCAGCATTTGGCAGAGCGCAATCAACGGCAGACCTACCAACGTATTCGGATCGCGCCCTTCAAGTCGATCAAAAAGCGTGATGCCCAGGCCTTCGCTTTTGAAGCTTCCGGCGCAATTGAGCGGGTGCTCTTTACGCAAGTAGTCGCTGATCTCCTGCTCACTCAGATGACGGAAATGCACATCAAACGGCTCGCATTCGGTTTGCAGGTGACCGGTCGCGGAATTATAAAGCGCGAGGCCCGTGTAAAATGTCACGACATTGCCACGCGCTTTCATCAACTGATTAAAGGCATTTTCTTCGGTCAGCGGTTTGCCGGTAATTTCACCATCCAGTACGCAGACCTGATCGGAACCGATAATAAGATGCGCCGGGTAGCGCTCAGCAAGGGATTGGGCTTTCGCTTGCGCCAGGCGCAACACCAGATGACGCGGCGTTTCGCCCGCGTTTGGTGTTTCGTCAACACCAGGAGCCGCACACTCAAACGGCATGCCGATTTTCTCCAGCAGGGCGCGACGATAAGGCGAAGTGGAAGCGAGTACGAGATTTGGCATATTTTTTCCACCTTTTATATAGCGTAACCATGTCAGGCATTTTAAACTAGAGGCCGCAATGTGTGCGAATAATTGGCAAAAGGCAACCTCAGGCTGCCTTTTTCTTTGACTCTATGACATTACAAAGTTAATATGCGCGCCCTATGCAAAAGGTAAAATTACCCCTGACTCTTGATCCGGTCCGTACGGCTCAAAAACGCCTTGATTACGAGGGAATCTATACTCGCGATCAGGCAGAGCGTATCGCCGAATCCGTAGTTAGTGTGGACAGTGATGTGGAATGCTCCATGTCGTTTGCTATCGATAACCAGCGCCTGGCCGTTTTAACTGGCGATGCGAAGGTTTCGGTAACGCTCGAATGCCAGCGTTGCGGAGAAACTTTTCCCTATCAAGTCTACACACAGTATTGTTTTAGCCCGATCGTCAAAGACGAACAGGCCGAAGCACTCCCGGAAGCGTACGAACCAATTCAGGTCAACGAATTTGGTGAAATCGATCTGCTGGCGCTGGTGGAAGATGAAATCATCCTCACCTTGCCAGTGGTTCCGGTGCATGATTCTGAACACTGTGAAGTGTCCGAGGCGGACATGGTGTTTGGTGAATTGCCTGATGAAGCGCAAAAGCCAAACCCATTTGCCGTATTAGCCAGCTTAAAGCGCAAGTAACAGGTTCTGCCTGTTCTTACGTGGATAACCGTAATTGAGGAGTAAGGTCCATGGCCGTACAACAAAATAAACCAACCCGTTCCAAACGTGGCATGCGTCGTTCCCATGACGCGCTGACCGCAGTCACCAGCCTGTCTGTAGACAAAACTTCTGGTGAGTCTCACCTGCGTCACCACATGACCGCTGACGGTTTCTACCGTGGTCGCAAGGTAATCACTAAGTAATCACGCTTCTGCGTGATTGAGCTTAGTGAGGATTTCCCCGTGTAAGCGGGGATATACCGCCTTGACACGTCTAACCCTGGCGTTAGATGTCATGGGGGGCGATTTTGGCCCTACCGTGACAGTGCCTGCAGCATTGCAGGCACTGAATTCTAATTCACAACTCACTCTTCTTTTAGTCGGCGATCCCGACGCAATCACGCCATTACTTGCCAAAGCTGATTTCGAACAACGTTCGCGTCTGCAGATTATTCCTGCGCAGTCAGTTATTGCCAGTGATGCGCGCGCCTCGCAGGCGATACGCAATAGCCGTGGTAGTTCCATGCGCATCGCGCTGGAGCTGGTGAAAGAAGGACGCGCTGAGGCCTGCGTAAGTGCAGGTAACACCGGTGCGTTGATGGGACTGGCTAAACTGTTGCTTAAGCCGATAGAGGGCATTGAGCGTCCGGCACTCATGACGGTGTTACCGCATCAGCAAAAGGGTAAAACTGTCGTGCTGGATTTAGGGGCCAACGTGGATTGTGACAGCAAAATGCTGATGCAGTTCGCGCTGATGGGATCGGTGATGGCGGAAGAGGTCCTCGGTATTCCGCACCCCCGAGTAGCATTGCTGAATATCGGTGAAGAAGAGACAAAAGGTCTCGACAGCATTCGCGATGCCTCAGCGTTGTTAAAATCTATCCCGTCGATTAACTATATTGGCTATCTTGAAGCTAACGAATTACTTACCGGCAAAACGGATGTGCTGGTTTGTGACGGTTTTACGGGAAACGTCACATTAAAGACAATGGAAGGTGTGGTCAGAATGTTCCTTTCGCTGCTGAAATCGCAGGGCGAAGGGAAAAAAAGGTCGTGGTGGCTGATTTTATTAAAGCGTTGGTTACAAAAAAGCCTGAGCAGGCGATTCAGTCACCTCAACCCCGACCAGTATAATGGCGCGTGTCTGTTAGGATTGCGCGGCACGGTGATTAAGAGTCATGGTGCTGCCAATCAGCGAGCGTTTACAGTCGCGATTGAACAGGCAGTGCAGGCGGTGCAGCGACAAGTCCCCTCGCGGATTGCCGCTCGCCTGGAATCTGTATTACCGGAAAAAGACTGAGCGTACATGCATACGAAGATTATTGGTACCGGCAGTTATCTGCCTGAACGCGTGCGAACCAACGCCGACCTGGAAAAAATGGTGGATACGTCTGACGAGTGGATTGTCACGCGTACAGGTATCCGTGAACGCCGCATTGCTGGGCCTGATGAAACTGTTTCTACTATGGGTTTCGCGGCGGCAAAACGCGCGCTCGAAATGTCAGGTATTGATAAAAACGAAATCGGCCTGATCATCGTGGCAACCACCTCCGCCACGCACGCGTTTCCGAGCGCAGCCTGCCAGGTGCAGAGCATGCTCGACATTAAAGGCTGCCCGGCGTTTGACGTGGGCGCGGCCTGTGCCGGTTTCACCTATGCCCTGAGCATTGCCGATCAATATGTGAAATCTGGCGCGGTAAAATATGCGCTGGTGATCGGCTCTGACGTGCTGGCGCGTACCTGCGATCCTGCCGATCGCGGCACTATCATTATCTTTGGCGATGGCGCGGGCGCTGTACTTCTCGGTGCCTCTGAAGAGCCAGGTATTATCTCCACGCATCTGCACGCTGACGGTAGCTATGGTGAGTTACTGACGCTGCCGAACCTGGATCGTGTCACGCCCGAAAATCCGACTTATCTGACCATGGCCGGTAACGAAGTCTTTAAAGTGGCTGTTACTGAACTGGCGCACATCGTTGAAGAAACCCTGGCGGCGAATAACCTCGACCGCAGCGAACTCGACTGGCTAGTGCCGCATCAGGCTAACCTGCGTATTATCAGCGCGACCGCTAAAAAGCTGGGTATGTCGATGGATAACGTTGTTGTGACGCTGGATCGCCATGGCAATACCTCTGCGGCCTCCGTACCGTGCGCCTTCGACGAAGCCGTCCGTGACGGACGTATTAAGCCGGGGCAGCTGGTCCTGCTTGAGGCCTTTGGTGGCGGGTTCACCTGGGGTTCCGCACTGGTTCGTTTCTAAAATTTAAGGATAAAAACATGACGCAATTTGCATTTGTGTTCCCGGGGCAGGGCTCTCAGACCGTTGGCATGCTTGCTGAACTGGCTGCTGACTATCCGGTGATTGAAGAAACTTTCCGCGAGGCTTCTGCGGTGCTGGGTTACGACCTGTGGGCGCTGGCTCAACAGGGGCCGGCAGAAGAGCTGAATAAAACCTGGCAGACGCAGCCGGCGCTGTTGACCGCCTCCGTCGCACTGTGGCGCGTTTGGCAGCAGGCAGGCGGTAAAACCCCTGCAATGATGGCGGGTCACAGCCTTGGTGAGTACTCCGCACTGGTCTGTGCCGGGGTTTTGGATTTCGCTGATGCTGTTCGCCTCGTGGAACTGCGCGGTAAATTTATGCAGGAAGCCGTGCCTGCGGGCACGGGTGGCATGTCGGCTATTATTGGTCTTGACGATGCTGCTATTGCCAAAGCCTGCGAAGAATCCGCCGAAGGTCAGGTGGTATCGCCGGTTAACTTCAACTCGCCGGGCCAGGTGGTGATCGCCGGTCATAAAGAAGCGGTTGAACGTGCAGGCGCTGCCTGTAAAGCAGCGGGTGCAAAACGCGCACTGCCGTTGCCAGTCAGCGTGCCGTCTCACTGCGCGCTGATGAAGCCTGCCGCAGAGAAACTGGCGGCAGAGCTTGAAAAAATCACCTTTAACGCCCCGTCAGTTCCGGTTGTGAACAACGTGGATGTGAAATGTGAAACGACTCCTGCAGCTATCCGCGACGCTCTGGTGCGTCAGCTTTACAGTCCAGTACAATGGACGAAGAGTGTGGAATTCATGGCCGCGCAGGGCGTTGAGCACTTGTATGAAGTAGGTCCGGGCAAAGTATTGACCGGGCTGACCAAACGTATTGTTGACACCCTGACAGCGTCGGCCATTAACGAGCCGGCGGCAATGTCAGCGGCGCTTGAGCAATAACAGAGGAAATCCAAAACCATGAGTTTTGAAGGAAAAGTTGCACTGGTTACCGGTGCGAGCCGTGGCATTGGCCGCGCAATCGCTGAAACGCTGGTCGCTCGCGGTGCAAAAGTTGTCGGTACAGCAACCAGCGAGAGCGGTGCCCAGGCGATCAGTGATTATTTAGGTGCGAACGGCAAAGGTCTGATGTTAAACGTGACCGATCCGGCATCTATTGAATCTGTACTGGAAAATATTCGCGCTGAGTTTGGCGAAGTGGACATCCTGGTCAATAATGCCGGGATCACGCGTGACAACTTATTAATGCGCATGAAAGACGATGAATGGATTGATATTCTTGAAACTAATCTTTCATCCGTTTTCCGTCTGTCAAAAGCGGTAATGCGCGCTATGATGAAAAAACGTCATGGGCGGATTATCACTATCGGTTCTGTGGTCGGTACCATGGGAAATGCCGGTCAGGCTAACTACGCTGCGGCGAAAGCAGGGTTGATCGGCTTTAGTAAATCGCTGGCGCGCGAAATCGCATCACGCGGTATTACGGTAAACGTTGTTGCTCCGGGCTTTATTGAAACGGACATGACGCGTGCGCTGTCTGACGATCAGCGTGCGGGTATTCTGGCGCAGGTTCCTGCGGGTCGCCTCGGTGGCGCTCAGGAAATCGCCAATGCGGTTGCATTTTTAGCTTCAGACGAGGCGAGTTACATCACGGGTGAAACTTTGCACGTCAACGGCGGGATGTATATGGTTTAACCACGTTATTTCCTAAAGCACATTTAGGGAATAATTTTATTTGCGTTATCAGGGCAAAAGGCCTCAAAATAGCGTAAAATCGTGGTAAGACCTGCCGGGATTTAGTTGCAAATTTTTCAACATTTTATACACTACGAAAACCATCGCGAAAGCGAGTTTTGATAGGAAATTTAAGAGTATGAGCACTATCGAAGAACGCGTTAAGAAAATTATCGGCGAGCAGCTGGGCGTTAAGCAGGAAGAAGTGACCAACAATGCATCTTTTGTTGATGACCTGGGCGCAGATTCTCTTGACACCGTTGAGCTGGTAATGGCTTTGGAAGAAGAGTTTGATACTGAGATTCCGGACGAAGAAGCTGAGAAAATCACTACTGTTCAGGCTGCCATTGATTACATCAACGGTCACCAGGCGTAAGTGAACATCTCCAGGCGGTCATTCGACCGCCTGAGTTTTATCTTTTTTAGTCCCACAGAATCTTTTTTTCCCTCCCTGGAGGACAAGCGTGTCTAAGCGTCGTGTAGTTGTGACCGGACTCGGCATGTTGTCTCCTGTCGGCAATACCGTAGAGTCCAACTGGAAATCTCTCCTTGCCGGTCAGAGTGGCATCAGCCTGATCGACCATTTCGATACTAGCGCCTATGCAACGAAATTTGCTGGCTTAGTAAAGGATTTTAACTGTGAAGACATTATCTCGCGCAAAGAACAGCGCAAGATGGATGCCTTCATTCAATATGGAATTGTTGCAGGCTGGCAGGCCATGCAGGATTCTGGGCTGGAAGTCACTCCGGAGAACGCAGGGCGCATTGGTGCTGCGATTGGCTCTGGTATTGGCGGTCTTGGCTTAATCGAAGAGAACCACACTTCCCTGGTGAATGGTGGTCCACGCAAAATCAGCCCGTTCTTCGTGCCGTCTACGATTGTGAACATGGTGGCCGGTCATCTGACCATCATGCTTGGTATGCAAGGCCCGAGTATCTCTATTGCCACGGCCTGTACGTCTGGCGTGCATAACATTGGTCATGCGGCGCGTATCATTGCTTATGGCGATGCAGACGTGATGCTGGCTGGTGGTGCTGAGAAAGCCAGTACGCCGCTCGGCGTGGGTGGTTTTGGTGCAGCTCGTGCTCTGTCGACGCGTAACGATAACCCGCAAGCGGCTAGCCGCCCGTGGGATAAAGAGCGTGATGGTTTTGTGCTGGGTGACGGCGCAGGCATTATTGTGCTGGAAGAGTACGAACACGCGAAAAAACGCGGCGCGAAAATCTACGCGGAACTGGTCGGCTTTGGTATGAGCAGCGATGCTTACCACATGACCTCACCGCCGGAAGATGGTGCAGGCGCGGCAATGGCTATGGCCAATGCCCTGCGTGATGCGCAGCTTGACCCGGCGAAAATCGGTTACGTCAATGCGCACGGCACCTCGACGCCAGCGGGCGATAAAGCAGAAACTCAGGCCGTTAAATCGATCTTTGGTGATGCCGCTCGTACCGTGATGGTCAGCTCGACCAAATCGATGACCGGACACCTGTTAGGTGCCGCAGGGGCAGTGGAGTCTATTTACTCCATCCTTGCGCTGCGCGATCAGGCTATTCCGCCGACCATCAACCTGGACAACCCGGATGAAGGTTGCGATCTGGACTTCGTGCCGCATACCGCACGTCAGGTCAGCGGCCTCGAGTACACGCTGTGTAACTCATTCGGCTTCGGCGGCACTAATGGTTCTTTGATATTTAAACGCGTTTAGTGACAAATGATGCCGGGCAGCAATGTCCGGCATCAATTTATAGGGCAACGCGCATTATTTGCAGTGGTTGCCCATCATCCTCAAGCATCTGCCATGAAATTTCACAGCGACCACTCGCCGGGCACCAGTCAATGTTGCGTTGGTTATAGGGTGGAACCATTCCCCCCGTTATATTTTTCCCGTTGACCCGCAATGAAGATAAGGTGACGTACCAGGGCGTATCGTTACTGACCGTAACCCGTTTCCCCTGACGCTGCCAGCGCAACGGCTTACGTTCGGCCTCGGATAATTCCGGCAGTCCCGCCGGACGCCAGAGTAGTTTAACTTGCTGATTGACAGCAATTTTTACGTGGGCTGAATCATCCGTCGTCGGCGAAGAGGGCGGGATCGCGGAAACGGAAAGCCAGAATAAACTTTCCCGGTCGACAGGCAATGCCCCTCCGGTATAGATAATCTTCAGTTGCTGTTCTTGTTCTCCATTCACAATGATGACGGGCGGGGTGGCAACAAAGGGCGGCTTTTGCGGTTCCTCGACAGGAATAGTGATACCCGTGGTACTCAGTCCTTCGTCATTGACGATTTTGCTTTTCATCAGAAATGGCTTTTTCTCGGTATTGCGCAGAGCAACCACCAGTGTTTCACTCTCCTGTGGAAAAACAAAACGTGTACCGCCGATTACGATGCCGCTGTAAGCATTGAATGAAATGAGCATCAGGGCGGCCAGCGCACATTTCAGGTTAACGATATTCATGGCCAGGTCAGTGAAAAATTAGCCGTAGCGTCGGCCTCACCCGCATCGACGGGGACACTGAGGGCGACATACTGGGCATAGAATTGTAAGTTCTGAGTGGGAATTAGTGGATTCAGGGTATAAATTCGGCCGCCGTCCTGACGATCATTTAACGCAATCGGATTTTTATTGTTATCCAGAATACGGATCGCCAGTTGGCTGACAGAGCCACTATTCAGCGCCAGCAGGGAGGCATCGCTCGCACTTGTCCCGGTAAAGGCGATTCTGACTTCTTTCGCATCCTGGCCACAGTTTTTCAGCTGGATAGTGAAATTGATCGGGTCAGAGGCATTACCTACATCGTGAAAGTTTTGTGCCACTTGCGTACCCATTGCGACAGGCTCTACCTTAGGCTCAACCTCACAGATACTGTCGGTGATCCTGCCTGTCACTCTGATTTCAATATGATCCTCCACTACAGCCTGAGAACCGAATGGCAGCCACAGCCAGAACGCGCAAAGGACGTATTTCATTTGGTTATTCCTCATAGCGTAGCCTTACCCACAATATGGCGTTTGCCTCCCCTGGCGTGACCGGTACTCGGGTGGCGCGATAGCGAAGTTTAACGGTGGGAAGGGGGGTATCGCCTGTCTGCATTGGGACATGAATATCGCTGTTTAACGCGATACGATTATCGTGCTCATCCAGTAATTCAACCGCGATACCGCTGGCGATGCCACTCAGGGGATTACCTTGATCATCATTGCCAGTTAATTTCAGCAACTGAGAGTCATCAGGGTCGGCATTCCCTGTGAAGCTTAGGTTAATCGTATCGGTGGAGCGTTCTGCCTGACAGTTAATCAGGGTGATATTCAACGATTGCGCGGGTGAAACAGCACCGGCGTGGGTAAATAATTTTCTGTCATGATCACCTAACGAGATGGTTTGCTCCCGGTCACTCTCTTTCACATCGCAGGACTGAGCCAGAATCGTTCCGAAGAAACGAACACCGATGCTGCCTGAAAGAGTTTCTGCATGGCTGTAGGGGATAAACATCAGGCCGAATATCCACCCGTAAATATGACTGCGCATCTCAACGCCCTCTGTGTTATGGAATGTAAATATCCAGTACTGCAACACCCACATAATCTCCTGGGGTTATGTCGTCTGACGTCGTTTTGACGGGCCAGGCCTGAAGGGTAATTGTGGCCTCGCCGTTATTCTCTGCTAGATGAAAGGGAACGCGAATAGAGGGGTCATCACTGCGAAATCGTGTTTCCACACTGTGTTGTGATTGTGCCGTTAGCATAATACCAAGGTGCGCTTTATTGGTTTTTATTGCGCCAAAGCCACCTTCCGCAGCAGGTGCATGCATGCCAAGATTTAGCTCCTCCGTTGCCAGGGTATTGTCGCAGTGGGCTTTAATGGTAGTGGTGACAGGGGTATAACCAGCGGGTTTTTCCCCAAGCGTAGAATAATCCCCGGCCCACGATGCACCCAGCTCCATGGTTACAGACGTACCCGCCTTAATGATGCAGGCCTGCGGCACCATGATGCTGCCTGACACGACAACTTGCACTAGCGGGGAGGTGCCGTAAGAATCTAGCGTATGCGATCCCCATAATTCAGCGATAATCGTTGGTGGGATGACTATTCGGGATAAGGCAATCGCTTTTTCTACCCGTATGGTGATATGCCCGGATTTACCAGAACCCCACTTCGCTGCCGGTTTGGTGTGATCATCGGGCGCATGGTTATTGATATTGTTAAATGGCACTCTCAGTGAGCCGTTGCTGTTAATATCCATATAAGTTTGCACCGATAAAGTTTCCACTGTATGTGGGATGTAATAAAATCCTTGGTTGTCGGGGGCTTGCACCATACCAGGCCCCACCTGAGCTTTAAAATAGGTAACGCTTTTTACGCCAGGCGTGTTGTCACACCAGGCAGTGTAATTTTGATTCTTGTGCCAGCCCTGTTGTAGCGTGTCACCAGGTTCTACTTGCGTGACATCCGTCACCGTCTTTTCCATTTCGAAAATATACTGGTAAGGCGTTCCTTCGCCGGGTTTATCCGTATTGCTGCCGCTGGCACACCAGCCGGTTACTGCCAGCGCATTATGGCTAATACATAAGCCGATACCCAGTGAGATACAGCTAAGAAATGTTATTAAGGATTTGTTCATCACTGGCACTCCGCCTGTATCTGTAGTAATGGCGCGTTATTTTCTGCAAGCTGATAACTCGCCTGACATTGCTGGTTAGCGTTTTTCCCCCAGCGGACGTTTAGTGTCCCTTGTGCAGCAAGACCGCTCATAAACACCTGCCCTTCATCGCCGACGATGCTGGCATTATCATTTTCTGCCGTGGTGGCGGTTGCACCAAAAGGCACAGGCTTGCCGTTGTGCATCAGCGTAATCAGCGCGCGCGCACCGACTTTGGCGTCAAATTCGGCGCGGACAATTGCGCCCTTAGTGGGAACGACATATTGAATATTGCGTGTAATTTCAACATCATCGCTCATATCTGTGGTACGCAGTGCAATCCGATTTTGCCGCCAGGCGGTGGCCCAGGGGAGCACGGCGTAACCTCGTGAATCGGTTTTAATTCCGGTGGCGTTTTCCAGCGCAATGCCTTCAGCGCCAGGGGCTTTTATCAGCACGTTGGTGTCGCCAAGCTGTTGACTGAGCGTGATGCCATTGGCGTGGAGCAGTGCGCTGCCCTGAACCCCATAACTGATCTGGTTCCCGTGAGTATCGTAGCTATAAGCCATATTGGTTTGTGCTTTTGCTCCCCGGTAATTCAGGCTGGCGTTGCCGCCGTAATTTGGATTCTGATTATTGACGTTTTGCTGGACGCTGTAGCTCAGGTTATTGTCTTTCAGTACGGATCCCGACAGCGACATGCTGTTGCTGACGTTGCCATCATTATCGGAACTATTGCTGTAACTGAGCCACGCGCGGTTGGCGGCGCTGGTATAGTCCTCTGACGAGGGGAGAAAAGCGCTGAGCGGGAGAGAAAGATTCACAAACGCGACCCGGTCGTTGCTACTGCCGCTCACTTTGTTATAGCTGTAGGTCACGCTGTAGTTCAGTTTGCGTAACGTACCGCTGTAACCAACCTGAAGGTTACGGGTGGTGGCATCTGAGTTCCAGTATTCCTGATTATCCGCACTGGCAAACAGGGAACCCCAGTCACCCAATGACTGCGAAACGGAAAGCTGAAATTGTGAGCGCTTATTCTGGGTCAGGTTCCAGGTATTGAGCACAGTGCGATCGTCGTCTTCGTCATAGGAGACTTTGTCACCCGACATCCGCTTCCACGTTGTGTCCTGTAGCGTGTAATAGCCCTGGGTCGAGTAGCGATAACCCGCCAGTTGAACGTGCGTGTTGGTCTGTTCCACGGTTTTGGAGTAGAGAAACCGATAAGAGTTGCCGCTGTGTCGGGAATCATCGGCAAGCGTACTGTCGGCATGGGTCACATCCATGGAAATCGCCCCGATAACGCCCATGTTCAGACCGATACCCAGCGCCCCGGAGCGGTAATTTTCTGACCACTGCATACCGCTGTACAGCGTCGTGTTATAGGGTAAACCCCAAAAAAACTGTCCCTGGGCAACGTTGGGGTCATCCTGCTGATTGCCGCTGGACTGATATTTCCCCGCCGCCAGGCTGTAGTTAATCCGTCCTTCACGCTGCAACAGTGGTACGGCAGCGTAAGGCACGATGTAACTGCTTTCGCTGTTATCCGACTCTTTAATGGTGACTTCCAGATCGCCACTGGATGAAGCCGGGTAGAGATCGTCAATCACAAACGCGCCAGGCGGAACGTAACTCTGGTAAATGACATAGCCGTTTTGTTTGATGCTGACCTGGGCGTTACTTTTGGCCGTGCCATGGATCGTGGGGGCAAATCCCTGCTGGCTGTCCGGGTACATACCGTCTTCTGATTTGAGCTGCACACCGCGCAAACCTACGCTGTCGAACAGTTCGCCGGGCGTCCAGGTATCGCCCAGCGTCAGTTCGCTGCGCAATGCAGCAATACTTCGGGTTAGCGTGGTGCTTAGGTGCTGAAAACTGCCGTTTGAGCTGCCATCACCGTCTTGTTTGCTCCAGGTGGCGTAATCGCGTAAACGCCAGGGGCCAAGGTTGATCCCGCTTTGCAGGTTGAGAAAATTAGTATCGCCGGACATCTCGCCGCTGCCGGTGCTGCCGCTGTACTGGTAATTCACTAACAGCGCGGTGATGCCATCGTCCCACTCTGCCGGATCGATATAGCCGCGCGCATTTTGCGCCATCAATATTTGCGGGATAGTGATTTTCAGCACATGGCTGCGGGTATCGTAATTCGCAGTCGCGTCTTTGATTCGCTGCGTCAGTAGCACGCATGAGGTGCTGGCGGATAAGGGATCATCGGGCGGAAACGTTACGCCCAGCGCTTTTAATTCAGCATCACTCAAACATGGCTCTAAATTGTCATGATAACTGTCGAACTGAATGTCCTGAGTGCCGATACGTTCGTTGTTAAGCCATAACTCAACATGATATTTCCCCGGTGGCTGCGTTAGCCCCTGTTCAAAGTGATCAAGCGCGGCGACCGCGGACGGATCGTCGGACAGAAATGCGGGGTCAAAATGCAGCTTTTCTGCAACAGCGCTAAAGCTTGTGCAGAGTACGATAAGCACAGGCCCACAGGCACCGGACAGGCCGCGGCGCGAACGGTAGCTCACCATTTATAGCGCTCGCTTAATCACAGGGGTCCAGGAGCCGTAATCATTCACGGTTTGTACGCTGACATCGCCTTTTGCCTGTGTGGGGAGAGGCAGGCGCATCTCTTTAAAGGGTTCCACGGTTTCGCTATTGAGCCTGGTACTGCCTACCTTAAAATTGACCAGACTGAGATAATAAGGCGTGGGGTTATTCACAATTAACTCGTTGGCAGTTCGGCGAAACTGCAACATGCCGGGCGCCTCACTGACGCTTATTGTGAGTCCCTCAGGGCGTACTAATAAACGGATACGGTTCTGAATGGCAATTTTGAGCGAATTACCTTTTTCTTCGCTGGCTGATGAAGGGATGGCTTTTACACTCACCCAGTAAAGCGTCTCGCGATCGTCTGGCATTTTTACGCCGGTATTGATAATACGCAATGTATTTTCATCCATCGGTTTCATCACGAACAACGGCGGCGTAATAATCAAATCATTCACTTTCTGTCGTGAAAAGGTTTCCACGAACGACTGAACCAGAAAATGTTGTGTCTTGCTGGTATTGCGCACGCCCAGCATTGTCTGTTTTTCATTGGGCTGGATGATAATTCGTGATTTATTTAGCCCAATACCTCCAGAATTTTGAGTTTCGGCCCCCTGTGCGTTTGCCAGAAAAATAAAAATAAAAACAGTAAAAAATAAGCGCAGGGAATTAATCATATTATGTATCATCCATTTACATAACGAGGGGAATTAACCCGGTATTAAAATGAGCGACACCGAACCTATGGCATTGGTGTCGCTCATCGATGTATCAATTAAAGGTTACGTCGAACGTTGCAGTTGCTGTAACATCACCTATCGTTATGACTGACCCGGTTGAAATGTAATCCGCATAAAAGGTTTTTTCCCCCTTGGTTGCACCAGAGGCGATGGTCATCGTACTAGAGGTTCCGGAATTGACAGGAATTATTGTGGTTGCGTCTTCTTCTAAAATCGCAATGCCGACGCCACTACCATCCCTCGCCGCGTTTTTTAGCACTCGACTATTAGAAGCATCTGCCTCGCCCTTGAACTTAAATGTTATTTCTTGCACCGCATTTGAGGGGCAATCGGTAACACCAAGAGTAAAACTCGCGCTATGTCTGGCTAATCTATTTAGCGTGGCTGTGGCGTTGTCGGCATCGTAAAATTGCCTTGTTGGAACCTCTGGCAGGTCCACCCGTTGCGTGACGTCATTGAGGTCTACGAGGCAAGGGGCTTCAACCACCTTACCCTCAAAATTGATCGTACCCGCATTAACTTCGGTGGTAGCAGCGGCATTTGCTGTTGAAGACATGGCGATAAGAGCCAGTGCCAGCAGCGAATAAGAAGTGTTTAATTTCATAGAATAAGGGGAGGTTAATTTCATAATAGAGTTCCTTTCATATGACGTGATTTTTCAAATTTGTTAATTTATCTCGATGTTTGTATATAACCATCCGGGTTATAATTTTTTATTTATATGTATCAATTAGGACTAATTTGTCTTGTGAATATGGCACCATTGCTTTAATTAATTCTATGGTTTTGCAAGATGTTGTTCAACTTTTTTTTAATAAGAGTTATCCAGGGTGAAATCTTAGTTAATAAAGACACGGCGGGAATAACATGAATTATTAATAGAGTATTGTTATTCCTATGAGAATTCAGCCGTGACAGATATATCCGTCATACTTCAAGTTGCCTGTGCGTTGGCTTGACGCGGCCTTTGGCCTCGCCCGAGTCACTTACTGATGTAAGCTCCTGGGCATAAGACCCCAGAACGCTTAGCGACTTGCACAATCGCCAGGCCACGGGCACTCTTAATGCATTACTGTGGGGAGGATGAATGGATGTAATTAATGGTTTCCCTGGGGAGAGCCTGAAGGTCAATGACCGCGCCATACAGTTCGGCGATGGATGTTTTACCACTGCGCGAATTCAGGGGGGTAACGTAGCTTTCTTACCCGCTCATCTGCGACGGCTGCACGAAGCCTGCGGAAAACTCATGCTGCCTTTTCAGGCGTGGTCAGAGCTTGAAGACGAGATGCGTCGGCTGGCATTGGGGCATAACAGTGGTGTGCTCAAAGTGATCATTACCCGTGGAAGTGGCGGGCGGGGTTACAGCGCGTCCGGCTGCAACACACCCTCACGTATTGTGAGTGTGTCAGCGTATCCCCCGCACTATTCACGCTGGCGGGAAGAGGGAATCAGGCTCGCCTTAAGCCCGGTGCGTCTTGGGCGCAATCCTCATCTGGCAGGTATCAAACATCTCAACCGGCTCGAACAGGTGCTGATCCGTACTCATCTTGAGCAGACGACGGCTGACGAGGCGCTGGTTCTTGACAGTGACGGGTTCATTACGGAATGCTGTGCCGCGAATCTGTTCTGGCGTAAAGGCAATGACGTTTTTACCCCAATACTGGATCACGCAGGCGTAAACGGTATTATGCGTCAGCATTGCATGGCGCAGCTTAAGGCATCACCGTTTAGGGTGGCAGAAGTGTGTGCCCCAGAAGACGCCCTGACAGACGCCGATGAAGTGCTCATCTGTAATGCGTTAATGCCGATTATTGCGGTTCGTGAATATGGCGAACGGACGTGGACGTCACGGACGCTGTATCAATTTTTAGCCCCACTTTGTGAGCATTCGATTTCGTCATGAAGAAACTGTTTCGGTTCGTCCTGATTCTGGCGGTGGTACTGGTTATCGCCGCGGGCGCGGGTCTGTGGAAAGTCCGCCAGATGGCGAACAGCCCGATCCTGATCAAAGAAGACACCATATTCACGCTGAAAGCGGGAACCGGGCGCGTCGCGCTGGGGGAGCAGCTGTACGCGGATAAGATTATTAACCGTCCGCGCGTCTTTCAGTGGTTGCTGCGCGTGGAGCCGGATCTGTCGCACTTTAAAGCTGGCACTTATCGCCTGACGCCGAAAATGACCGTGCGCGATATGCTGTTATTGCTGGAGAGCGGTAAAGAAGCGCAGTTCCCGCTGCGGCTGGTGGAGGGGATGCGGTTAAGCGATTATCTCCTTCAACTGCGCAACGCCCCATATATTAAACACACGCTGAAGGACGACAGCTATCAGACCGTTGCCACCGCGCTGAAGTTTGACAACCCGGAGTGGGTGGAAGGCTGGTTCTGGCCGGATACCTGGATGTACACCGCCAATACCACGGATATTGCGCTGTTAAAGCGCGCGCATCAGAAAATGGTCGCCGCAGTGGACAGCACCTGGGAAGGGCGCATGGAAGGCCTGCCGTATGCGGATAAAAACCAGCTGGTCACCATGGCGTCGATTATCGAAAAAGAGACGGCCGTTGCCAAAGAGCGTGACCGCGTCGCGTCGGTCTTTATTAACCGTCTGCGTATCGGCATGCGTCTGCAAACCGATCCGACGGTCATTTACGGCATGGGTGAAAAATATAACGGTAAACTGTCGCGCAGCGATCTTGAGACGCCAACCACGTACAATACCTATACCATTACCGGGTTGCCGCCAGGCCCGATCGCCACGCCAGGCGAAGCCTCGCTGAAGGCAGCCGCGCATCCGGCCAAAACGCCGTATCTCTATTTTGTGGCCGACGGTAAAGGCGGGCATACCTTCAACACCAATCTCGCCAGCCACAACCGGTCAGTGCAGGACTACCTGAAAGTATTAAAGGAAAAAAATGGGCAGTAAATACATCGTTATTGAAGGTCTCGAAGGTGCCGGTAAAACCACGGCGCGTAACGTTGTGGTGGAAACGCTGGAGCAGCTTGGCATCGGCGAGATGATCTTCACCCGCGAGCCGGGCGGTACGCAACTGGCAGAAAAACTGCGCAGCCTGGTGCTGGACATCAAATCGGTGGGCGATGAGATCATTAACGATAAAGCCGAAGTGCTGATGTTTTACGCCGCCAGAGTACAACTGGTGGAAACGGTGATTAAACCGGCACTGGCGCGCGGCTGCTGGGTTATCGGCGACCGTCACGATCTCTCTACGCAGGCCTATCAGGGCGGTGGACGTGGCATTGATAACACGATGCTCGCCACGCTGCGCGACGCGGTGCTGGGTAATTTCCGCCCGGACTTAACCCTCTATCTCGACGTCACGCCGGAAGTGGGCCTGAAACGCGCCCGTGCCCGCGGCGAACTGGATCGCATTGAGCAGGAATCGCTGGATTTCTTTAACCGCACCCGTGCGCGTTATCTTGAACTGGCGGCGCAGGATGCGAGCATTAAAACCATCGATGCCACCCAGTCCCTTGACGCCGTGATCAGCGATATTCGCCATACCGTCACCCGTTGGGTACGGGAGCAAGACGCATGAAATGGTATCCATGGTTACGCCCGGACTTTGAGCAACTGATTGCCAGCTATCAGGCCGGACGCGGACACCATGCGTTATTGATCCATGCGCTGCCCGGCATGGGAGAGGATGCGCTGATTTACGCCATCACCCGCTATCTGATGTGTCAGCAGCCGGTAGAGCATAAAAGCTGTGGCCAGTGCCGCGGCTGCCAACTGATGCAGGCGGGCACCCATCCGGACTATTACGCGCTGACGCCGGAAAAAGGCAAGGCGTCGCTGGGTATCGATGCAGTCCGCGAGGTCACGGAAAAGCTGTATGAGCACGCCCGGCTGGGGGGCGCGAAAGTGGTGTGGGTCAGCGACGCCGCACTGTTAACCGACGCCGCCGCGAATGCCCTGCTGAAAACCCTTGAAGAACCGCCGGCGAATACGTGGTTTTTCCTCGCCTGCCGCGAACCGGCGCGACTGCTCGCCACGCTGCGCAGCCGGTGCCGGATCCATCACTTATCACCGCCGACCGAGAGTTATGCTATCGCCTGGCTGGCGCGAGAAACTACCGCCAGTGCGGAGGCCAGCCTCGCGGCGCTGCGTTTATGCGGCGGGGCGCCGGGGGCAGCAGCACAGTTGTTACTGACCGACAGCGCCACTCAGCGGCAAACCTTATGTACGGCGGTCAATGCCGCACTGGACAGCAGGGACTGGCTGTCAATGCTTGGCGTGCTGAATCACGATCAGGTCGCTGAACGTCTGCAATGGCTGGCGTCGCTGCTGATGGACGCGCTGAAAATGCAGCAGGGCGCGACGCTGCTCACCAACGTTGATGCACAGCCGCTGGTCAGCCGTCTGGCGCAGCATCTGCCGACGGCGCGCTTACAGGCGATCCTCTCGGCGGTGTTTACCTGTCGCGAGCAATTGCTGAATGTGACCGGCGTAAATCGCGAACTGCTGTTAACCGACCTACTCTTATGCTGGGAGCACTACCTGCAACCGGGCACCGTGCTTCCTGTGTCCCACTTCTGAAAGAGATTTTATGTTTTTAGTCGACTCACATTGCCATCTTGATGGCCTGGATTATCAATCCCTTCATAAAGACGTTGATGATGTGCTGGCGAAAGCCGCCGCACGCGACGTGAAATTCTGTCTGGCGGTTGCCACCACGCTGCCGGGCTACCGTGCAATGCGCGAACTGGTTGGCGAGCGCGATAACGTGGTCTTCTCCTGTGGCGTACATCCGCTGAACCAGGATGACGCTTATGAGGTGGAGACCCTGCGCCAGTGGGCGGCAGAAGAGGGCGTCGTGGCGATGGGCGAGACTGGTCTCGACTATTTCTACACGCCGGAAACCAAAGCGCAGCAGCAGGAATCTTTCCGCAACCACATCCGCATTGGTCGCGAGCTGAATAAGCCGGTGATCGTCCATACGCGCGATGCCCGCGAGGATACGCTTGCCATTCTGCGCGAAGAAAAGGTGACGGATTGTGGGGGTGTACTACACTGCTTCACTGAAGACAAAGAAACAGCCGGTAAATTGTTGGACATGGGTTTCTATATCTCATTTTCCGGGATTGTCACTTTCCGTAACGCAGAGCAACTTCGAGACGCCGCGCGTTACATACCGCTCGACAGGCTATTGGTGGAAACCGACTCACCGTATCTGGCCCCGGTTCCCCATCGTGGTAAAGAAAACCAGCCTGCAATGACCCGCGATGTCGCGGAGTATATGGCGGTAGTGAAAGGTGTTCCGGTTGAAGAACTGGCGCAACAAACGACACAAAACTTTGCCAGACTCTTCCATATCGACCCCGCCCGCCTGCAATTTTCCTGATAACTCAGTTTTTTTAAAGCTCGTAATTAATAGGCTTTGCGAGTAAAGTTCACCGCCTCAAACGGGGCGGTGTTGACGCTTTTGGACACATCCAGACATGACTTTTGTAAAACAGTGCAAGTTTTAAGAACGGTCCTGGCTGAAACGTGATAGCCGTCAAACAATATTACGCCGATTTATTTTACTCTGCGTAATAAATAAAGGGCGCTTAGATGTCCCGTCCACGGCGCGGTTCTCCCCCCGCGCCAATGCGTGAAAACGTAAAAAAAAGCACAAATACTCAGGAGCACTCTCAATTATGTTTAAGAATGCATTTGCTAACCTGCAGAAGGTCGGTAAATCACTGATGCTGCCAGTATCCGTACTGCCTATCGCAGGTATCCTGCTGGGCGTCGGTTCGGCAAACTTCAGCTGGCTGCCAGAAGTTGTTTCCCATGTTATGGCCGAAGCGGGCGGTTCCGTTTTTGCTAACATGCCGCTGATCTTCGCTATCGGTGTGGCACTGGGCTTCACCAATAACGACGGCGTTTCTGCGCTGGCCTCTGTGGTCGCGTACGGCATCATGGTGAAAACCATGGCGGTGGTAGCGCCGCTGGTGCTGCATTTACCTGCTGAAGAAATCGCGGCTAAACACCTGGCGGACACCGGGGTTCTGGGCGGGATCATCTCCGGTGCGATAGCGGCCTATATGTTTAACCGCTTCTACCGTATCAAGCTCCCTGAATATCTGGGCTTCTTTGCGGGCAAGCGCTTCGTGCCGATCATCTCTGGTCTGGCTGCGATCATCATGGGTATCGTGCTGTCCTTCATCTGGCCACCAATTGGTACGGCTATTCAGACCTTCTCTCAGTGGGCGGCGTATCAGAACCCGGTAGTGGCGTTCGGTATCTACGGCTTCGTTGAGCGTTGCCTGGTACCGTTTGGTCTGCACCACATCTGGAACGTTCCTTTCCAGATGCAGATTGGTGAATACACCAACGCGGCAGGTCAGGTATTCCACGGTGACATCCCACGTTATATGGCAGGCGACCCGACTGCGGGTAAACTGTCTGGCGGCTTCCTGTTCAAAATGTACGGTCTGCCGGCTGCGGCTATCGCCATCTGGCACTCAGCGAAACCTGAGAACCGCGCGAAAGTGGGCGGTATCATGATCTCCGCTGCGCTGACTTCGTTCCTTACGGGTATCACCGAACCGATCGAATTCTCCTTCATGTTCGTGGCACCGATCCTGTACGCAATCCATGCGGTACTGGCTGGTCTGGCCTTCCCGATCTGTATCCTGCTGGGTATGCGTGACGGTACGTCCTTCTCTCACGGTCTGATCGACTTTGTGGTACTGAGCGGTAACGGCAGTAACCTGTGGCTGTTCCCGGTTGTCGGTCTGTGCTACGCGGCGGTGTACTACACCGTGTTCCGCGTGCTGATCAAAGCACTGGATCTGAAAACTCCGGGTCGCGAAGACGCTACCGAAGATGCAAAAACAACCGGCACCAGCGAAATGGCTCCGGCTCTGGTTTCCGCATTCGGCGGTAAAGATAACATCACTAACCTGGATGCCTGTATCACGCGTCTGCGTGTGAGCGTGGCCGACGTGGCTAAAGTGGATCAGGCTGGCCTGAAGAAACTGGGCGCGGCAGGTGTGGTTGTTGCAGGTTCCGGTGTTCAGGCGATTTTCGGTACTAAATCCGATAACCTGAAAACCGAAATGGATGAATACATCCGCAATAACTAACAAATAGTCTGGGGAGACTGAGGGAGCCGAATGGCTCCCTTTTTTACGTCTGGTGAATGTGATGCCGGGTGGCGCTTCGCTTACACCGGCCTGGGTACTGCGCTTACACCGATCTGGGTGAAGGGATGGAAGGACACTGTCGGCCCGGCAAGCTTGCGCCGCCGGGCAAAGAGGTACCATAAAAAAGGGGAGCCAAATGGCTCCCCTTTTTGCAGCAGTATATCAGAAGCTGTAGTTTGCGCTAACCGAGAAGTTACGCGGTTCGCCAAACACATAAGTGCGGCTGTTAATGTTGGTTTCGTAGGTTTTGTCGAACAGATTATCGAGATTCGCCTGTACCGAAAGCGCTTTGGTCACATGATAACGGGCAAACAGATCCACCAGCGCGAAGCTACCTTGCTCTGAACGCAGTGTCCCGCTGGCTACCGGCACATCGGCCCAGGTACGGTTCTGCCAGTTGACGCCGCCACCGACCGTCAGGTCCGGCAACATCGGCAGGCGATAGCTGGTGAACATCTTCACGGAGGTGCGCGGCAGCTCTGAGTTCACCGCGACACCCTCACTGTCTTCCGCGACATAACGCGTTGCGCCGAATGTCATCTGCCAGTTGTCAGTCAGCGCGCCGTTCACTTCAAATTCGACGCCGCGGCTGACGGTACCATCTGCTTCACGATAGGCGGTTTCGCCGTTGCTGCCTGCAACGACGCCGCCGGTTGACTGTGCCAGATGATCCTGCTCAATACGGAACACGGACAACGAGGTGGTCAGTCGGCTGTCCATCCAGTCTGCTTTCACACCCGCTTCGTAGTTATTACCCGTAACAGGCGACAGATATTTCCCCTGGCCATCACGTTGCGTCTGTGGCTGGAAAATCGAGGTATAACTTGCATAGGTGGACCAGGTATCGTCGATGTCAAACACTACGCCCGCATAGGGTGAGGTGTTGTTCTTCTCCAGATCCTGCGTCAGGGTATGCAGTGTGTAATTGGTATAACGCGCCCCCAGAATCAGGTGCAGCGGATCCGCCAGCGAAATGCGCGTCGCCAGATACGCCGATTTCTGACGCACCGTATCTTCCTGCGCGAGGCTTAACGGCGCCCAGTTAGTTTCCGGGAAATTACCATGATAATCGTTGTAATTACCCAGCTGCGTATCGCCGATGTTTTCCCATGAGCTGAAATAGGTATTGCGCTGTTTTGTGTAATTGGTGCCGACCATCAGCTCATGTTCACGACCAAAGAGTTCATAACTACCGTTGGCAAAGGTATCAATGGCATCGACTTTACGCTTGCCCGTGTTGTAACCCGTGCCGCCAACGAACGGATAGGACGCGCCATAAGGGCTGACCATCAGACCCGTGGTTTTATCAACCTGGCCGTCGAGATACAGTGCCTTGCTGTCGAGTTCTGTTTCGGTGTGCGTACCGTTTACCGTGAGCTGCCAGCTATCGCCGAGCTTTTGTTTCAGCGTGACGAAAGTGCGCTGCGTTTCGGTATCACTGTAGGCCCAGTCAGGCGAGGTGCTGTCGCTGCGGTCGGCTTTAATTTTGCTGCCGTCGGTATACCAGCGCGGCAGGCCGCCCCAGGTCTGACGGTCAGAGTTGTTTTCCTGATAATCGTAACCCACAGAGAACGCGGTGGCGTCGGTCAGATCGGCATCCAGCACGCCATAGAAGAATTTTTTCTTCTGACCATAATGGTCCAGCCAGCTGTCCTTATCCTGATAGCCCGTTACCATACGACCGCGGATATTGCCGTTTTCAGTCAGCGGAGTCGAGAGATCTGCCACATAACGTTGCTTATTCCAGCTGCCGTACTCGGCGCTGACGTTGGTGGTGAATTCACGGCTATCGGCATGTTTACGCACCATATTGATCGCCGCAGAAGGGTTACCCGAGCCGGTCGTCAGACCATTTGCGCCACGCACCACTTCAATGTGTTCATACATGGCGGTATCCGCCAGCGCATCACCCATGTTCCAGCGAGATTCAAACAGCGTCGGAATGCCATCGACCATATAGTTGTCGATTAAAAAACCGCGGGAATAGAAAGTACTGCGATCCGAATCTGCCACGTTCTCAGAAACACCGATGGTGTTTTTCAGCACATCGCCCAATGATTCCAGCTTCTGATCTTTCATACGCTGTTCACTGACCAGCGTTACCGACTGGGGAATATCGCGCTGAACCAGCAGCATTTTAGTACCTGAGGTGGTGGTTTTAACGCTGTAGTCTTCACTTTCTGTGGCAGCCGCAGCGCCTGAGGACGAACCGTCGACAACCAGCGTATCTTCTGGGGTTGCCGTCGTAGCCGCAAAGCCCGCCGCTGGCGTCAAGGCAAAAGCAATACAAACCGCCAGCAATGACGGAGGAGTGGCAGGTGGACGTTGTCCGTCCCTGGCGTGAACGGTGAAAGACATCATTAACCCTTCTGTGTGTTGGTCTTAAAGCACAGCGCCGATACGTTGTCGGTGCGGTACCTGAGAGAGACTTATTCAGTGATGAATAGCGCATAGAAATGCAAATGCGAAATATACGCATTACAGTTCACCCTGTAAACAGATGTAATAATTATTACTGAAACACGGTTTTACCCCGCACAGCGGAGGGGCAGAGAGGGCAACCTTTCGGCAGGGTAAGAAAATGAGGTTTATAGTTGAAACATCAGGAGATTGTCACTCATACTCTCTGGCAATATTATGCAGTCATAAAGAAGGAAGACGACATGGCAGAAGAAACCATTTTCAGTAAAATTATCCGGCGTGAAATTCCGTCGGACATTGTCTGGCAGGATGAACTGGTTACCGCATTCCGCGACATTTCCCCCCAGGCCCCGACGCATATCCTGATCGTGCCTAATATTCTGATCCCGACCATCAACGACGCCACCGAAGCGCATGAACAGGCGCTGGGCCGTATGATGACCGTCGCGGCTAAAATCGCCAAACAGGAAGGCATTGCCGAAGACGGTTATCGCCTGATCATGAACTGCAATCGTCACGGCGGGCAGGAGGTTTATCATATCCACCTGCATCTGGTTGGGGGACACGCCCTTGGACCTATGCTGCCGCGCAAAGGCCACTAAGATGAGCAGAAGGCGTACCGCCGTGTTGCTGGGGGCGCTCCTGCTTGCCGGATGTAGCGCAAAGCCTGCGATCCCGGTCAGCGATGAGCAAACGCTGGTGATGGAGTCCACCGTCCTGGCGGCGGGGATCTCCGCAGAAAAACCGGAATTATCCCGCTCGGAAATTCAGTCTTCTGCGTCATCCACTCTCTACAATGAAAGAAATGTGCCGGTAACCGTGCATTATCGTTTTTACTGGTATGACGCCAGAGGGCTGGAAATGCATCCGCTGGAAGCGCCGCGAACCGTCACGGTGCCAGCTAACGCATCGGTGACGCTTTATGGCAGCGCCAACTATCTGGGCGCGCACAAAGTGCGGCTCTATCTCTATTTATAAAGGTGATTTAAATGAGAATAATGGGACGCTACGCCCTGCTTGTGACGGTGGCATTGATCCTGTCAGGGTGTCAGATTAATAAGGAACAGCCCGCCCCGGTTGACCAGGCGACACCGACACCAGAACAACCGACCACGCCGACGCAACCGCTGCCAACCGTGCCGTCGGTGCCCACAATCCCGTCACAGCCTGGGCCCATTGAGCATCAGGATGACACCGTGCAGCCCACGCCGCGCGTCCGTCACTATGACTGGAGCGGCGCGATCGCGCCCATGGTCAGCAAAATGCTGCAGGCGAGTGGCGCTGAGGGCGGCAGCGTGCTGCTGGTCGATAGCGTGAACAACCGCACCAATGGCTCGCTGAATACCGGCGAAGGTACCGATGCGCTGCGCAATGCGCTGGCGAATAACGGTAAATTCACGCTGGTTTCCGCGCAGCAGCTGGGCGTCGCCAAGCAGCAGCTGGGGCTTTCTCCACAGGACAGCCTGGGTACCCGCAGCAAAGCTATCGGCATTGCCCGTAATGTTGGCGCACAGTATGTGCTCTATTCCAGCGCCAGCGGCAACGTGAATGCCCCGACGCTGCAAATGCAACTGATGCTGGTACAAACTGGCGAGATCGTCTGGTCAGGTAAAGGCAGCGTTGCACAACAATAAACCTGAGCGTGACGCCATCCTGTCACGCTACTTTCCGCAGTTTACTCCCGCCGCAGGCCAGACAACGTCAGGGCTGTCCGGCGGGAGTGTCATTATCGACGATGGAGCTCAGCGGCTGGTGCTTCGTTATCAGCATCCGGCAACCTCATCCGCGCCTTTTTTACGTCAGTACCACGTCCTGAAACGTCTGCCTGCCTCACTGGCTCCAAAACCGCAGCGTTACGGCGAGGGCTGGATGGCCGTCGATTATCTGCGCGGTGAGGTAAAAACGGCGTTACCGGCTACCGATGCGCTGGCAGAGGTGTTGTATCATCTGCACCAGCAGCCCTGTTTTGGCTGGCGCATTACGCTGTTGCCGCTGCTTGAGCTTTACTGGCAACAGGCCGCACCGTCACGGCGCACACCGTTCTGGCTGCGAGTGCTGAAAAAACTACGTCAGCACAGAGAGCCAGGCGCATTGCGCCTTGCGCCACTGCATATGGATGTCCATGCGGGCAATCTGGTGCACAGTGCGCACGGACTACGGTTGATCGACTGGGAATATGCCGGTGATGGCGATATTGCCCTGGAGCTGGCCTCGGTGTGGATGGACGATGCCGCGCGTCAGCGGCTGGTGAATGACTATGCCCGGCGGGCCAACATCGATCCCATTATGCTACAGCGGCAGGTTAAACGCTGGCGGCCATGGGTGATGATGCTGATGGCGGGCTGGTACGAGTGCCGCTGGCAGCAAACCGGCGAACAACAATTTATCACGCTGGCCGATGAAATATGGGGCCAGTTGCCGAAGAAAGGATAAGAGAGGTGAATGTGGGTCCGGTAATGTTAGACGTTGAAGGGTATGAGCTGGATGCAGAAGAGCGCGAGATCCTGGCGCATCCGCTGGTAGGCGGCTTGATCCTGTTTACCCGCAACTATCATGATCCCGCCCAGTTGCGCGAACTGGTACGGCAGATCCGCGAGGCGTCGCATCACCGGCTGGTGGTGGCGGTGGATCAGGAAGGCGGGCGCGTACAGCGCTTCAAAGAGGGTTTCACCCGGCTGCCCGCGGCACAGTCCTTCGCTGCGCTGCTGGGCACCAAAGAGGGCGGCAGGCTGGCGGAAGATGCCGGCTGGCTGATGGCAAGCGAGATGATCGCGATGGACATTGACATCAGCTTTGCGCCGGTGCTGGATGTGGGACACATCAGCGCGGCGATTGGCGAGCGTTCTTACCATGCCGATCCGGCTTTGGCGCTGGCGATGGCGACCCGCTTTATCGACGGGATGCACAGCGCCGGAATGAAAACGACCGGCAAGCATTTTCCCGGCCACGGCGCGGTAAGCGCAGACTCTCATAAAGAGACGCCGCGCGATCCCCGTGACGAAGCGGAGATCCGCGCCAAAGATATGTCGGTCTTCCGCTCGCTCATTACCGAAAACAAGCTCGACGCCATTATGCCGGCGCACGTGATTTACAGCGACGCCGATCCGCGCCCGGCGAGCGGGTCACCGTACTGGCTGCAAACCGTGCTGCGCGGCGAGCTGGGTTTTAACGGCGTGATTTTCTCTGACGATCTGTCGATGGAAGGGGCGGCGATCATGGGCAGCTATGCGGAGCGCGGCCAGGCGTCGCTGGATGCGGGCTGCGATATGATCCTGGTGTGTAATAATCGTAAAGGTGCGGTAAGTGTGCTGGATAACCTGTCGCCGATCAATGCACAGCGTGTTACAGAGTTGTATCATAAAGGTTCATTTACGCGTCAGGAATTGATGTCATCCGCGAAGTGGAAAACGGTCAGCGCCGCGCTGGAACAGCTGCATGAACGCTGGCAGGAACATAAAACGGCTCATTAACCCGCCGTCATCGGCGCGTTGCAGTGTGGTGAGGACACAATGATCATCTATTTACACGGTTTTGACTCGAACAGTCCGGGTAATCACGAGAAAGTGTTGCAGCTGCAGTTTATCGATCCGGATGTGCGACTGCTGAGTTACAGCACCCGTCATCCCCGGCATGATATGCAGCACCTGCTAAAGGAAGTGGATAAAATGTTGCAGCTGAACGTCGATGAACGGCCGTTGATCTGCGGCGTCGGACTCGGCGGCTTCTGGGCGGAGCGCATCGGATTTTTGTGCGATGTCCGCCAGGTGGTGTTTAACCCGAACCTGTTCCCGCAAGAGAACATGGAAGGCAAAATCGACCGTCCTGAAGAGTACGCCGATATTGCCACTAAATGCGTAGCCAACTTTCGCGAGAAAAACCGCGACCGTTGCCTGGCGATCCTCTCGCGCCATGATGAAGCGCTGGACAGTCAGCGCACCGCGGCGCTGCTGCAGCCTTTCTATGAAATTGTCTGGGATGAAGAGCAGACCCACAAATTCAAGAATATCTCCCCGCATCTGCAGCGCATCAAAGCCTTTAAAACCCTCGGTTAACCCGGTACATCCTCTTAAAAGTCAGCTTAATCGCTGGCTTTTTTTTGCTTTCGCGCGGAACACGCTTATCTTTTAAGCAGCAAAACTTGATGTACATCAATTTTGGTATGACCAATGCACCGAACATGCTATTCTCGTTACCAGCAGGCTGTTTTCATGCTGGTAACTTGTTGTTAATTAAAACTTATTTATATAACCTTTACTTAACAATTGGTTAATAATTTTGAGGGGGTCACGTTGACTACACCATTGAAAAAGATCGTGATTGTGGGCGGCGGTGCAGGCGGCCTTGAGCTGGCGACACAGCTGGGAAAGAAGCTTGGGCGCGGAAAAAAAGCGAAAATCACGCTGATTGATCGCAACCATAGCCATCTGTGGAAACCACTGCTGCATGAAGTGGCGACCGGTTCGCTGGATGAAGGTGTGGATGCGCTGAGCTACCTGGCGCATGCGCGTAATCACCACTTCCAGTTCCAGCTGGGGTCGGTGATGGACATCAATCGCGACAGCAAAACCCTGACGCTGGCCGAGTTGCGCGATGAAAAAGGCGAGCTGCTGGTGCCGGAGCGTAAAATCGCCTATGACACCCTGGTGATGGCGCTGGGCAGTACCTCCAACGATTTCAACACGCCGGGCGTGAAAGAGCACTGCATCTTCCTCGATAACCCGCACCAGGCGCGCCGTTTCCATCAGGAAATGCTTAACCTGTTCCTGAAATACTCCGCCAACCTCGGTGCCAGCGGCAAGGTCAACATCGCTATTGTCGGCGGCGGCGCGACCGGCGTTGAGCTGTCAGCAGAGCTGCATAATGCGGTCAAACAGCTGCACAGCTACGGTTACAAAGGGCTGAGCAATGAAGCGCTGAACGTGACGCTGGTGGAAGCGGGCGAGCGTATTCTGCCTGCGCTGCCGCCACGCATTTCTGGTGCGGCGCATAATGAGCTGACCAAAATGGGCGTGCGTGTTCTGACGCAGACTATGGTAACCAGCGCCGACAGTGAAGGGCTGCACACCAAAGATGGCGAGCATATTAAAGCCGATCTGATGGTCTGGGCGGCAGGTATTAAAGCGCCGGACTTTATGAAAGAGATCGGCGGGCTGGAAACCAACCGTATCAACCAGCTGGTCGTCGAGCCGACGTTGCAGACCACCCGCGATGCCGATATTTTTGCCATCGGCGACTGTGCATCCTGTCCTCGTCCGGAAGGCGGCTTCGTACCGCCCCGTGCACAGGCCGCACACCAGATGGCAACCTGCGCGCTGCATAACATTCTCGCGCAGATGAAAGGCAAGCCGCTGAAAGCGTATGTCTATAAAGATCACGGCTCGCTGGTGTCGCTGTCTAACTTCTCCACCGTCGGCAGCCTGATGGGCAACCTGATGCGCGGTTCAATGATGATTGAAGGGCGTATGGCGCGCTTTGTGTATATCTCGCTTTACCGTATGCACCAGGTCGCGCTGCATGGTTATTTCAAAACCGGCCTGATGATGGTGGTCGGCAGTATCAACCGGGTGATCCGCCCGCGCCTGAAGCTGCACTAAGCATCATGCCCCGCCACACGGCGGGGCAATCAGCATATCCTTCTGCCTGACAGGGCTATTGGCTCAGACTTCTCTGAATCAGCGTATTTCCCCGCACAATACCTCTCAATCTTCCTGAATTCTGATTGGCGCACTTCGGCTTTGATTGCAAAATTGTTACCAATAGCAAAGAAGGGAGATATTCCTGTGAATAAATCAATGTTAGCGGGTATAGGAATTGGTGTGGCCGCTGCTCTGGGTGTGGCGGCTGTTGCGGGTCTTGATGTCTTCAAGAGCGGTCCACAATATGCGCAGGTTGTATCAGCCACACCAATTAAAGAGACGGTTAAAACACCGCGTAAAGAGTGCCGTAATGTCACGGTAACGCATCGCCGGCCGGTACAGGATGAGAATCGCCTGACAGGTTCCGTGCTGGGTGCGGTAGCCGGTGGGGTGATTGGTCACCAGTTTGGCGGTGGTCGCGGTAAAGACGTGGCGACAGTCGTGGGGGCATTGGGTGGCGGCTATGCCGGCAACCAGATCCAGGGCTCATTACAGGATAATGATACCTACACCAGCAGCCAACAGCGCTGTAAAACGGTGTACGACAAATCAGAAAAAATGCTCGGTTACGACGTAACCTACAAAATTGGCGATCAGCAGGGCAAAATTCGTATGGATAATGACCCTGGTACGCAAATTCCGCTGGACGGCAACGGTCAGCTGATCCTGAACAACAAAGCGTAAAAAAGCAGTCCCTACATAATTGACTCCCCAATCGCTCAGGCTGGGGAGTCCTTTTTGTTTGTACCTGTCTGACTTAAACCGCAGTATCTTTACTTTGTTTCACCAGCAGGGCGGCGGTGACAACGACCGATACGAACGCGAAAACCACTGAATTGCCGCATAACACCCACAGACTAAATAACAATGTTATTACTATTAGCACTTTAAGGAATGGTAATAGCAAAACCATTTCATTTTCCTTCTGCATGTGAACAGCCATCGAACGTGTCTTCATGACCTGCAAATTGCTCCTATCTTATGTGTGCTAATGATTAGCACAAAAATAATCACCATTAAGAATAGCAAAACGAGACGGAATGCCGAAAGGTCTGACCTATTACTGCAACAGGGCAGACCAATCAAAACGGCAGAAGAAAAGGATCAGGATTTCAGCAGTTCGGGCCACAGCCGCAGGGTGGTAGTCGTAATTTGCAGCAGTTTTTCCACGCACGCGCCTTCACGGGCGCTGACAGACATACCCTGCAAAATGCAGCTTAAAAACTGTGCAAGGGCGTGAACATCGCGGCTGGCGGGAATTTCGCCGCGCGCCTGACGTTGCTGTAAAAACTGTACCAGCGTTTTTTCCTGCAGCGCGTGACGCGATTTGATTGTCTGCGCAATCTCATCAGAGGAGGCCGCCAGCGTGGCAGAGGTATTGATCAGAAAACAGCCCGCTGGCGTGTCTTTGCTGGTAAAGCAGGTCGCGACGGAGGTGAAATAATCACGCAGCGCCTGCTCAAGCGGCTTGTCCTCACACAGCAGTTGTGCGTCATGCCGGACGGCAAAACGGGCGATATAGCGATCCAGCACGGCGCGGAACAGCCCCTCTTTATTGGTAAACTCCGCATACAGCGTCGGTGCTTTTGCGCCGGTGGCTTCTACCAGATCCGCTAAAGAGGTGGCCTCATACCCGTGCTGCCAGAACAGCGTCATGGCTTTATCAAGCGCGGCGTCCCGATCGAAGGTTTTCGGTCGGCCACGGCTTTTTTTAGTACAGCAGGTCACATCGTTGGTCATAGCGCCGCCTGAATAATGATGTTTGTTGAACGATCATTATAAAAATAACCGGCGGCCTTTACAAACTTTGCGCAACCTCTTGATGTTCCGTGACATCTACCGGCATACCAGAACGAACCTGCATCACTTCATCCATCAGCACGGTATTCGTTTGTGCATCGGCTTTGAACGCTTCCATTGCGCTGTTTAAGACGATCGGCTGGGTTTTCGGATCGTCATTAATGGATTTGGAGAGCGGTTGATGCACTTCTACGAGCCGTCTGCCGTCAGGCTCCAGTGACGCTTTAATTGGCGTGTTAATGATATTCACTTTGGTGCCAGGCGTGACTTTTTTAAACAGCGTGGCAATGTCGCCATCGCGCAGACGAATACAGCCGGAGCTTACGCGCATGCCAATGCCGAAATCCGCGTTGGTGCCGTGCAGCAGGTACACGCCGCCGTAGGCCGCCAGACGAATGGCGTGATGCCCCATCGGGTTATCCGGCCCGGCAGGGACCACGGCGGGCAGATCAACGCCCTGGGCTTTATAACGGGCGCGAATATTCGCGGTGGGTGTCCAGGTGGGATTCGCGCGTTTGTCCGACACGGTGGTCACCATGGTGGGCGTCAGAGTGTCGCCCCCCAACTGGCCAATGCCGATGGGATAGATCGTCACCTCTTTTTTTCCTGGCGGGTAGTAATAAAGACGCAGCTCGGCAAGGTTAATGACAATCCCTTCGCGCGGCACGTCCGGTAGCAGGGTTTGCAGGGGAATGGTCAGCACGCTGCCCGCGCGGGGCACATAAGGATCCACGCCGGGGTTGGCCTGCAATAGCGCAAGGAATCCGACATTGTATTTTTTAGCGATTGCTTCCAGCGAGCCGCCGTCATTCTCAACGAGGTGGAAGCGGTTTTCTCCTACCACGCGACTGCCTGTGGCGGGCAGCGGCCAGGTATTTGCCTGAGCAGGGAGGGCGAGGGTCAGCGCCGAGGCAACGGCAACGTACGTCAGCCAACGGGTAAAACGCGAGGTTATCATTAGGATCATCACCCACAGGTATTTTCAGGTTATTGTTATTTCAACATAAACCTCAATTATGGATGGCGAACGTGTCGGGAAACCCAGGGGAAGTGCAAAGAGTTTGTAAAGGCTGACGCACCGCCATCGGACGGTGCGTCAGTGACCTCAGGCGACGGCGTTTTCCGCCAGTTTCTGCATAAACTGACGCACCCATTCAATACGGGCTTTTCGCTCACCGAGATCCTGGAAGAACTTCAGGCGTGTCGGCCCGTCGAGGCGGAAATGCTGCGGCTGCTTTTGCAGCAGACCAATCAGCCACACCGGGTCAACGTGATTCTTCTCGGCGAACTCAATGGTACCGCCTTTGTCATTGCCCTCCAGCTTGCGAATGCCGAGCCGCTGCGCCTGTTGACGCAGCAGTGCCACTTCAAGCAGGGTACGCGCCGGATCCGGCAGCAGGCCAAAGCGGTCGATCAGCTCCACCTTGATCTCATCCAGTTCGTTCTCACTTTTCGCACTGGCGATCCGTTTATAGAACGACAGGCGCGTATTGACGTCAGGAATGTAATCATCCGGGATCAGCGCGGGCATACGCAGTTCCACTTCCGTCTGCTGACTGGTGAGATCCTCAAGGGACGGCTCGCGCCCGGCTTTCAGCGCATCGACAGCATTTTCCAGCATCTCCATGTACAGCGAGAAGCCAATCGTCTCCATCTGGCCGCTCTGATCTTCGCCGAGCAGTTCCCCGGCCCCACGGATCTCCAGATCGTGCGTTGCCAGCGCAAAGCCCGCCCCCAGATCTTCCAGCGAAGCAATGGCTTCGAGGCGTTTCTTCGCGTCACTGGTCATCGCTTTAGGATGCGGCGTCAGCAGCCAAGCGTAGGCCTGATGATGGGAACGCCCGACGCGGCCACGCAGCTGGTGCAATTGCGCCAGACCAAAGTGGTCGGCCCGCTCAATGATAATGGTGTTGGCGGTGGGAATGTCGATCCCGGTTTCGATGATGGTGGTGCACACCAGCACATTAAAGCGCTGATGATGGAAATCATTCATCACCCGCTCCAGTTCGCGCTCGCGCATCTGACCGTGACCGATGGCGATACGGGCCTCCGGCACCAGTTCCGCCAGCCGCTGTGCGGCTTTCTGAATGTTTTCCACATCGTTATAGAGGTAGTACACCTGGCCGCCACGCAGGATTTCACGCAGCATGGCTTCGCGCACCACCAGTTCGTCGTACTCGCGCACAAAAGTCTTCACCGCCAGACGACGGGCAGGCGGGGTGGCGATAATCGACAGATCGCGCATGCCGCTCATGGCCATATTCAGCGTTCGCGGGATCGGCGTGGCGGTCAGCGTCAGAATATCCACGTCGGCGCGCATCGCTTTGATGCGTTCCTTGTGGCGCACGCCAAAGCGGTGCTCTTCATCGACGATCAGCAACCCCAGATCGCGCATCTTCACATCGCTTTGCAGCAGCTTGTGCGTGCCGACCAGAATATCAATTTTCCCTTCGGCGGCCTGTTCAAGGATTTGTGCCTGCTCTTTGGCGCTGCGGAAGCGGGAGAGCATTTCGATGCGTACCGGCCAGTTGGCGAAACGATCGCGGAAGTTATCATAGTGCTGCTGCGCCAGCAGGGTGGTCGGCACCAGCACCGCTACCTGCTTGTGGTTTTCCACCGCCAGGAAAGCCGCCCGCATCGCCACTTCGGTTTTCCCGAAGCCCACATCGCCGCACACCAGCCGATCCATCGCCAGCGGTTGACACATATCGCTGAGCACCGCGTTGATGGCTTGCGCCTGATCGGGCGTGGTTTCAAACGGGAAGCCTTCGCAGAACAGCTGATACTGTTCGCGGTCATGCTTAAACGCAAACCCGCTTTTCGCGGCGCGCTGAGCGTAAATATCCAGCAGCTCCGCCGCCACATCGCGGACTTTTTCCGCCGCTTTCTGCCGTGCCCGTGACCAGGCATCGCTGCCCAGTTTATGCAGCGGCGCATTTTCTTCGGCGCCTCCGGCGTAGCGGCTGATCAGATGCAGGGAAGAGACAGGCACATAGAGTTTGGCATCGCCCAGGTAGGTGAGCATCAGGTATTCGCCCTTGATGCCACCCGCTTCCAGCGTGGTCATCCCGGCATAGCGTCCGACGCCGTGCTCCAGATGCACCACTGGTTGTCCAGGATGCAGCTCCGCCAGGTTACGGATCAATGTATCCGGGTTGATGGTGCGGCGATTATCCTGACGACGGCGGGAGACGCGCTCGCCCAGTAAATCGCTTTCGCAGATCAGCGCCCGGTGACGAAGGGTATCGACAAAACCGCGCTCCGCCGCGCCAATAATCAGATAACGCCCGTTGCCGGTCGCGTCATCCAGACGCTGAATACGCTTCGGCGCGATTTTAATCCGCGCCAGCAGTTCGCCTAATGCTTCACGACGGCCCTCGCTCTCTACCGAGAACACCACCGGGCCGCTGAAGGATTCGATAAATTTACGCAGCGCCTCGAGCGGCGCTTTTTGCTGCGCCTGCACCGCCAGATCCGGCAGCGTCTGATAGCCCAGATTGGTGTTGGCAGCTTTGTTGGCCAGCTTGTCGGTTTTCAGCTGGATACGCGGCCAGCTTTTTAGCTCGCCGAACAGTTCGTCGGTACGCAGCCACAGGCGGGACGGTGGCAGCAGTGGTCGCATTGGATCGACGCCGCGATTTTCATAGCGCGCCTGGGTGTCGTTCTGGAAGCGCTCCGCGCTGGTTTCCAGATCGCCGGTATTCACAATCAAGGTGTTCGCCGGGAAATAACTGAACAGCGCCGGCAGCGGTTCGCTGAAGAACAGCGGCTGCCAGTATTCAATACCGGTCGGCAGGGTGCCTTTACTCACCTGCTGATAGATGTGCTCTGCATCGCGCTTCACCTCAAAATTGTCACGCCACTGGCTGCGGAACAGTTCGATGGCGGCTTTATCCGTCGGGAATTCGTGGGCAGGCAGCAGATTAATCGCCTCCACTTCTTCTAGCGTGCGTTGCGTGTCGGCATCGAACAGGCGCAGGCTGTCGATTTCGTCATCAAAGAAATCAATACGGTAGGGCTGTTCACTGCCCATCGGGTAGAGATCCAGCAGCGCGCCTCGCGTGGCATATTCACCGTGCGCCATCACCTGATCGACATGCCGGTAGCCAGCATTATCCAGCTGCACGCGCAAGGCATCACGGGACAGCCGCTGGCCTTTTTGCATCACCAGCGCATGGCCATGCAGGAAGCTGTGCGGGCAGACGCGCTGCATCAGCGTATTCACCGGCATGATCAGCACGCCGCGCTGCATGGCGGGCAGCTGATAGAGCGTCGACAGGCGGGAGGAGATAATTTCCTGATGCGGTGAGAAGCTGTCGTAAGGCAGCGTTTCCCAGTCGGCCAGATTCATCACCAGATGATCGGTAAACTGCCTGATTTCGTCGTGCAGACGCAGCGCGTTTTGCATATCGGGCGCGATCAGGACGACCGGGCCATGATGGCGTTCAACGATTTCGGCCACTTCGGTGGCGCAGGCGCTGCCAGTAAGTTCGCCCAGCTGACGCTGGTCGCCTGCTCTGGAGGGCAGGGAGTAACGGAATTGTTCAGGCATAGCGGGTGTCATGATCTCTTAAGGGTACGCCCCCGATATGGGGGCATGCCACTGAAACACAATGCAGTTTATTATCCTCGATCATGCCTTTTTAGCAAAGGCAACCGTCAACGGGCGGCCATCGCCGGGCGTAAATCTACCGGTGGCGAGAAGAATAGATCGCCAAACAGACGTGTCGAGAGTTTGCGCACCATCAGTCCCACGGCGGTACAAATCAGCAGACTGATAAACGGATAGACCAGCAGCAGCGCCAGTTCCACCATCGGCGGCAGCCACGCCTGATTAAGCAGCGGGATCAGCGCCAGGCTAAAGCCTTCAATCAGAATACGGTGAGTGGTGTAAATAGCGATGGTATTAGAACCCACCACGTTAAGCAGATTGTTTTCACCCGGCGGGAAGCGCTGCTCAAGCTGCAAAAACAGCTTCATGATCAGCACAATCGAAAACAGCGACAACAGCAGCGGCACATTTTTGAACCACAACAGCACCGCGACGACCAACGCCGCCGCCAGCCACAGACCGTAACGACGTAGCGGCACGGTTTTGATCACCTCCATCACCGCCACGCCATACCAGGCGCCCAGGCTGTAATAGATCATATTACGCGCCACGCTGTTTAATCCCCACCACGGCAGCGGCAGGAAATTAATGGCAATGGAGAGCAGCGCCAGCAGTATCATCACCGGCGCTTTCCAGCGTTGCAGCATCTTACACAGCACAAAATAGACCAGCAGCGCATACAGATACCACAGGCTGGTGCTCGCGGTGAGCATACCGTGCAGGAAACCGGTAAATGATCCGGCATAGGCGGCGTTAGCGGTGGTGCTCAAATCCCGTTCCGGGGCCAGCCAGTCGTTCAACGCACCGATCGCCAGCCACTGCAATACGCCCCACAGCGCCAGTACATAAAAAATACTCCACAGGCGTTTATCCACGCAGCCTTCCCATTTCACCTCTTCCACATACCGGCGGATCAGATAGCCGGAAATGAAGAAGAACACCGGCATACGGAAGGGTGCGAGGTACAAATTAAAGTAGATCCAGCACTTCGACAGCGTTTCCGACAGCGGATGTTGCAGACCTTCCAGGTGCGGGTAGAAGGTAATCACCGAGTGGTAAATCACCACCAGACAGATACACAACCCTTTGATCTGATTAATCCATAATGCTTTTTGTTTCATTGTTACCGCGAACCTGTTTTGCCAAAATTCAGGCGTTAATTGTGGTGATGCCGCGCAAGGCTGTAATGCGTAAAGGTCTGGAATTGAACGTGGTGAAGGATTTTTCGGAAAAAGATCAGGCGCGACAATGCAGGCATTCTGTACAAATGATGTAATAGCGGTTTGATTTTTCAGAACTTTTTAAGCGTATTCCCGACAATTCTCCATGTTTAAGCGATTTACCATCCCTGGTTTCGCTTATATACTCCCAAGTCTGCTCATCGCAACCAGACGGATTTCATGTATCAACCTGTCGCACTATTCATAGGCCTGCGCTACATGCGCGGGCGTGCAGTCGACCGCTTCGGTCGCTTTGTCTCCTGGCTTTCCACCATTGGCATTACGCTCGGCGTGATGGCGCTGGTGACGGTGTTATCGGTGATGAACGGCTTTGAACGCGAACTGCAAAATAACATTCTGGGGCTGATGCCGCAGGCCGTGCTGAGTGCCGATCACGGTTCCCTTGATCCGCAAAAAATACCGGAAAGTGCCGCCCGTCTGCCGGGCGTCAACCGCATCGCGCCGCTGACCACCGGTGATGTGGTGCTGCAAAGCGCGCGCAGCGTGTCGGTAGGCGTAATGCTCGGCATCGATCCGGCGCAAAACGATCCCCTGTCACCGTTTCTGGTCAACGTGCAGCAACGCGATTTGCAGCCGGGCAAGTACAACGTGATCCTCGGTGAACAGCTGGCCGGGCAACTGGGTGTTAACCGTGGCGATCAGCTGCGTGTGATGGTGCCCTCCGCCAGCCAGTTCACGCCGATGGGCCGTCTGCCCAGCCAGCGTCTGTTTACGGTGATCGGCACGTTTGCCGCTAACAGCGAAGTGGATGGTTACCAGATGCTGGTGAACATTCAGGACGCCTCACGCCTGATGCGCTATCCGGCGGGAAATATCACCGGCTGGCGACTGTGGCTCGACGAGCCGCTGAAAGTCGATCAGCTCAGCCAGCAGACCCTGCCGCAGGGCACGGTATGGCACGACTGGCGCGATCGCAAAGGCGAGCTGTTTCAGGCGGTGCGTATGGAAAAAAACATGATGGGGCTGCTGCTGAGCCTGATCGTCGCCGTGGCCGCCTTTAACATCATTACCTCTCTCGGCCTGATGGTGATGGAGAAGCAGGGCGAAGTGGCTATTCTGCAAACCCAGGGACTGACGCCGCGCCAGATCATGGCGGTGTTTATGGTGCAGGGGGCCAGCGCCGGGATCATTGGCGCGCTGCTCGGTGCGCTACTGGGGGCGCTGCTCGCCAGCCAGCTCAACAATTTAATGCCGATCATTGGCGCCCTGCTGGACGGTGCCGCGCTGCCGGTCGTCATTGAGCCGCTACAGGTGATTGTGATTGCGCTGGTGGCGATGGCCATCGCGCTGCTGTCCACGCTTTACCCTTCATGGCGCGCTGCCGCCACCCAACCCGCTGAGGCTTTACGTTATGAATAAGATCCTGTTGCAATGCGACAACCTGTGCAAACGCTATCAGGAAGGGAACGTGCAAACCGATGTGCTGCACGATGTCAGCTTCAGCGTGGGTCAGGGTGAAATGATGGCGATTGTCGGCAGCTCCGGCTCTGGCAAAAGTACCTTGCTTCATCTGTTAGGCGGGCTGGACACGCCCACCTCCGGTGATGTGATTTTTGACGATCAGCGCATGAGCAAACTGTCGTCTACCGCCAAAGCCGAACTGCGTAATCGCGAACTGGGCTTTATCTACCAGTTTCACCACCTTCTGCCGGATTTTACCGCCCAGGAAAACGTGGCGATGCCGCTGCTGATTGGCAAACACAAACCGGCAGACATCGAACGGCGCGCGCGGGAAATGCTGGCGGCGGTAGGGCTGGAGCACCGGGCGAAACACCGTCCGTCAGAGCTGTCCGGCGGTGAGCGTCAGCGTGTGGCTATCGCTCGTGCGCTGGTGAATAACCCGCGTCTGGTGCTGGCGGATGAGCCAACCGGTAACCTGGACGCGCGCAACGCCGACAGTATTTTTGCGCTGCTCGGTGAGCTGAATAAGATGCAGGGCACCGCCTTTCTGGTGGTGACGCACGATCTCCAACTGGCGCGCCGCATGACCCGCCAGCTCGAAATGCGCGATGGTCGCCTGACCGCCGATCTGACGCTGATGGGAGCGCAGTAATGGCCTCGCCTTTATCCCTTCTGATTGGGCTGCGGTTCAGCCGTGGCCGACGTCGCAGCGGCATGGTGTCGTTGATTTCGGTGATCTCAACGGTCGGTATTGCGCTGGGCGTGGCAGTGCTGATCGTCGGCCTTAGCGCGATGAACGGTTTCGAGCGTGAGCTGAACAACCGTATTCTGGCGGTGGTGCCGCACGGTGAAATCGAAGCCGTTAACCAGCCGTGGAATAACTGGACCGAGGCGCTGACGAAAGTCGAAAAAGTACCGGGCATCGTGGCCGCCGCCCCCTACATCAACTTTACCGGGCTGGTGGAGAGCGGGGCCAACCTGCGCGCCATCCAGGTGAAAGGCGTCGATCCGCAGCAGGAAACCCGACTCAGCGCTTTACCGCGCTTCGTGCAGAACAACGCCTGGTCCGCCTTTAAAGCGGGTGAACAACAGGTGATCATCGGCAAGGGCGTCGCCGACGCGCTGAAGGTCAAGCAGGGCGACTGGGTGTCGATCATGATCCCGAACGCCACCGCCGATCACAAACTGCAACAGCCGAAACGCGTGCGTCTGCATGTCAGTGGTATTTTGCAGCTGAGCGGTCAGCTGGATCACAGCTTTGCCATGATCCCGATGCAGGATGCGCAGCAGTATCTGGACATGGGTGACAGTGTCACGGGTATCGCGCTGAAAGTGAATGACGTCTTTAACGCGCAAAAACTGGTGCGTGACGCGGGCGAAGTCACCAACAGCTATGTCTACATCAAAAGCTGGATCGGCACCTATGGCTATATGTACCGGGACATCCAGATGATCCGCGCCATTATGTATCTGGCGATGGTGCTGGTGATCGGCGTGGCTTGTTTTAACATCGTCTCTACGCTGGTGATGGCGGTGAAAGACAAGAGCGGTGACATCGCGGTACTGCGTACGCTGGGGGCGAAAGATGGCCTGATCCGTGCGATTTTCGTCTGGTATGGTCTGCTGGCCGGGCTGTTCGGTAGCCTGTGCGGTGTGGTCATCGGCGTGCTGGTGTCGCTGAATCTCACGCCGATCATGAATGGCATCGAGCGTCTTATCGGCCATCAGTTTCTCTCCGGCGACATCTATTTTATCGATTTCCTGCCATCAGAGCTGCATGCGCTGGATGTGATCTACGTGCTGGTTACGGCGCTGCTGCTGAGCCTGCTGGCCAGCTGGTATCCGGCCCGCCGCGCCAGCAACATTGATCCGGCGAGGGTGCTGAGCGGTCAATAACTAACAAGGAGTGGCGATGTATTACGGATTTGATATTGGTGGTACAAAAATTGCGATGGGCGTTTTCGACGCTGAACGGCGGTTATGCCATGAAACCCGAGTTGCCACGCCCCGTGAAGGTTATGACGCATTTCTTAACGCGGTCGCGACACTGGTGCATGAGGCTGATGCACGCTATGGCGTAAAAGGCTCGGTCGGCATCGGTATCCCCGGTATGCCGGAAACCGCAGACGGCACGCTGTATGCCGCCAACGTTCCGGCGGCCAGCGGCAAACCGCTGCGCGCGGATCTCTCGGCGCTGCTGGCGCGGGATGTCCGTCTCGACAACGACGCCAACTGCTTTGCGCTTTCGGAAGCCTGGGACGACGAATTTAAACAATACCCGCTGGTGATGGGGCTGATCCTCGGCACTGGCGTTGGCGGTGGTCTGGTGCTGAACGGCAAATCCATTACCGGACGCAGCTATATCACCGGTGAGTTCGGGCATATCCGTCTGCCGGTCGATGCTTTCGATGTGGTCGGCTTCGACTTCCCGCTGACCCGCTGCGGCTGCGGCAAACTCGGCTGCATAGAGAACTATCTTTCTGGTCGCGGCTTTGCATGGTTGTACCAACACTTCTACGATCAATCCTTATCTTCCCCGGAAATTATCGCGCTCTATGAGCAGGGGGATGCCCAGGCCCGCGCCCATGTGGCGCGCTACGCCGATCTGCTCGCGGTGTGTCTGGGTAATATACTGACGATTGTGGATCCCGATTTGCTGGTTATCGGCGGGGGATTATCGAATTTCTCCGCGCTTACCACGCTAATCGCCGACCGCTTACCGCCGCATTTGCTGCCGGTTGCCCGCCTGCCGCGTATTGAACGCGCGCGTCATGGTGATGCAGGCGGCATGCGCGGGGCGGCCTTCCTGCACCTCACCGACTAGCCTAAAGAGGGTTGATATGCAGTCGCGCCGGTTACATCGCCTAAGCCGTTTTCGCCGTAACAAACGCCGCCTGCATGAGCGTTTACGTCAGCGAATTTTTTTCAGAGACAGAGTGGTGCCCGAAGTGATGGAAAAACCGAGAGTGGTGGTATTGACCGGGGCGGGGATCTCCGCCGAGTCAGGCATTCGCACTTTCCGCGCGGCCGATGGCCTGTGGGAAGAACATCATGTCGAAGACGTTGCCACGCCGGAAGGGTTCGCCCGCGATCCGGCGCTGGTGCAGTCGTTCTATAACGCCCGCCGTCGCCAGCTTCAGCAGCCAGAGATCGCACCGAACGCCGCGCACCTGGCGCTGGCACAACTGGAAGCCGCCCTTGGCGATCGTTTTCTGCTGGTGACGCAGAATATCGACAATCTGCACGAACGGGCTGGCAATAAAAACGTCCTGCATATGCACGGTGAACTGCTGAAAGTGCGCTGCACCCAGAGCGGTCAGGTACTGGAGTGGACCGGCGATATTACGCCGGAAGACAAATGCCACTGCTGCCAGTTCCCGTCGACGCTGCGCCCGCATGTCGTGTGGTTCGGCGAAATGCCGTTGGGGATGGATGAGATTTACAGCGCGCTGGCGATGGCCGACGTATTCATCGCCATCGGCACCTCCGGGCATGTGTATCCCGCGGCGGGCTTTGTGCATGAAGCGCGTTTACAGGGGGCGCACACGGTTGAACTCAACCTTGAGCCAAGTCAGGTCGGAAGCGAATTTGAAGAGAAGCATTACGGGCTGGCGAGTGTGGTGGTGCCGGAGTTTGTGGATAAGCTTTTGAAAGGGTTATAAGGTGAAGCAGCCTCTCCCGCCGGGAGAGGCTGGTGAAAGTTACCGCCCGGCTTTCAGCTTCTGGTAATACTCTTCATAAAGCGCGCTGGCGGCGCCAACATCGTTCTGCCATTCGCCTTTGCTGATGGTGTCTGCATCCGGATAGAGCGATTTGTCATTCGCCACGTCCGGGGCCAGCAGTTTACGTGCCGCCAGGTTCGGCGTCGGATAGCCGATGGTTTCCGCCACCTGCTTCGCCACGTCCGGACGCAGCAGGAAGTTAATTAACTTCAGCGCGCCATCGACGTTTTTCGCGTTAGCCGGGATCGCCAGGCTGTCCATCCAGAAAATACCGCCTTCTTTCGGCCAGACGATCTGTAGCGGCGTACCGGACTGTCGTGCCACATACGCCGAGCCGTTCCACACCATCCCCAGATTCACTTCGCCTTCCATGTACGGGTTCGCCGGGTTATCCGAGTTAAACGCTGCCACGTTTGGCATCAGTTTTTTCAGCTCCTGATACGCCGCCTCGATCTCTTTCGGATCGGTGGTGTTGCCGGACATCCCCAGCTTGCGAAGCGCCACCTGGAATACTTCCCGCGCATCGTCGGTCAGCAGCAGGCTACTTTTGTATTCCGGCTTCCATAAGTCGCCCCAGCCAGTGATGGTGGACGGATCGATAGCTTCACTGTTCACGCCGATGGCGGTCGCGCCCCAGATATAGGGAATGGAATAGTCGTTTTGCGGATCGAAAGGCTTGTTGAGCATGTCCGGATCGAGGTTACCGAAGTTAGTGAGCTTCGTTTTATGGATCTTCTGGATCATGCCTTCTTTGCGCATTTTATCGACGAAATAGGTGGAAGGTACCACCAGATCGTACGCGCCGTCTTTGTAGGTTTTAAGCTTGGCGTACATGGTTTCATTCGACTCGTAGGTCGAGTAGATCACCTTGATTCCTGTCTCTTTGGTGAACTGTTCCAGCAGGCCAGGCGGCACATACTCGGTCCAGTTATAGAAATAGAGCGTATTGTTGTCCGCGTGCGCAGCGCTCATACCCATTGCCAGAGCGCCCGCAGCGAGCAGGTGGCGTGACCATTTGATCATTTTAACGTCCCCTGAGATTTGGTTTTATCACGTGCAATAAGCTGACTGGCGATCACCAGGACCAGCGAGAGTACTAACAGAATAGTCGCCAGCGCGTTCACCTCCGGTGACACCCCAACTTTCACCATTGAATAGATTTTCAACGGCAGAATTTCATAGCCTGGTCCGGTAACGAAGGAAGAGACTACCACGTCATCCATCGACAGGGTAAAGCTCAGCACCCAACCAGCTGCCACCGCGGGCATTGCCAGCGGCAGAATAATTTTGCGCAGAATAGTCACTTCGCTGGCACCGAGATCTTTCGCCGCTTCCAGCATCCGTACATCAAATCCTTTCAGCCGCGAATAGACGGTGACCACCACAAACGGCAGGCAGAAGGTGATGTGTGAGAACAGCAGCGACCAGAAGCCCAGTTGAATACCGATCAGCATAAACAGCACCAGCAGCGAAATGGCCATGACGATGTCCGGGGACATCATCACCACAAACAGCATGCCGCTGACGAAAGGTTTGCCGCGGAAACGGTAACGGTAAAGCGCCACTGCCGTCAGCGAGCCAATCAGCGTGGCAAAGGTCGCTGACAGCACCGCCATGGTCAGCGAGTGACGGGCGGCCTGTAACAGGCTGTCATTGTTCATCAGCAGGCTATACCAGTCGGTGGTAAATCCTCGCCAGTTGATGCCAAAACGGGCCTGATTGAAGGAATTCACGATCAGAATGATGATCGGAATATAGAGAAAAGCGTAAATGGCGGCCATAAAACCGCCGCGCAGCAGGCGACCGATCATTCCAGTTCCACCTTTTTATTCAGAAAACGCATTGCCCGCCAGTAAACCAGCAGCATCAGGCCCATGATCACCGTCAGCGTAATACTGGTGGCGGAGCCGAACGGCCAGTCACGGATATTCAGGAACTGGCTTTTAATCACGTTACCAATCAGCAGGTTTTTCGCACCGCCCATGAGATCCGAGACGTAGAACAGCCCCATCGCTGGCAGCATTACCAGCAGACAGCCCGCGATAATGCCCGGCATGGTCAGCGGAATAATAATGCGGATAAAGGTTTGCAGCTTGCTGGCACCCAGATCGCGGGCGGCCTCCAGCAGCGGTTTATCGAGTTTCTCAATACTCGACCACAGCGGCATCACCATAAACGGCAGCAGGATATACACCAGCCCGACGATCACCGCGCCCGGCGTAAACATAATGCGCAGCGGCGTATCAATGACGCCCAGCCACAGCAGAAACGCATTCAGATAGCCTTTGGTGCTGAGAAACAGTTTCAGGCCATAAATGCGGATCAGGGAGTTGGTCCAGAAGGGGACGATCAGCAAAAATAGCAGCAGCGGGCGCACCTTCGGCGGCAGCTTCGCCAGAAACCACGCAAAAGGATAGCCGAGCGCCAGGCAGGCGAGGGTGGCGATCAGCGCCATATTCAGCGAGTGCAGCAGCACATCGAAATAGAGCGGATCGAGCAGGCGCGAATAGTTGTCCAGCGTAAACACCATGCTGACAAACGAGGCATCATCGCGGGTTAAGAAACTGGTGACGATGATCATCAGGTTGGGCAGGAAGACAAACAGCACAAGCCAGCCGACGACGGTCGCGATCACCACATTCTGGAATTTACTTGTGCTCTTCATCAGGCAGTACGACCTCCCAGCTTTCCACCCAGTTGATGGCCATCTTTTGATCCAGCGAGTGGTCAAAATCCGGGTCGTCTTCGTTAAAGAATTCGCTGACCATCACCATCTTGCCGTTTTCCAGCTCTACCACTGATTCCAGCGTCATGCCTTTGTAGTTGCGCTCGCGCACAAAGCCAATCAGACCATCCACCTCGCGGCTGTCGTTGATCTCCTCAACGCGCAGATCTTCCGGGCGCAGCATGACGTTCAGGCGCTGACCATTTTCTACCGGGAAATTGACGTGGATATTGCATTCGCGGCCTTCAACGCTGGCGCGTACGCGCTGTGCATCCAGACGTTCAATGACCGTGGCGTTGAACAGGTTGATCTCGCCGATAAAGCTGGCAACGAACAGATTCTTCGGCTCTTCGTAGATTTCGCGCGGCGTGCCGTCCTGCTCGATCTTACCGTCGCGCATCACCACGATACGGTCGGACATGGTCAGCGCTTCTTCCTGATCGTGGGTGACAAACACAAAAGTGATACCCAGCTTACGTTGCAGGGCTTTCAGTTCGTTCTGCATTTGCTTGCGCAATTTGTAATCCAGCGCGGAGAGCGATTCATCAAGCAGTAACAGGCGCGGTTTGTTGACCACCGCACGGGCGATGGCGACACGTTGCTGTTGTCCGCCGGAAAGCTGATGTGGTTTACGTTCGGCGAAGGTATCCAGCTGCACCATGCGCAGGGCTTCAGTGACGCGCGGGGTAATTTGAGCGGCTGGCGTTTTTTGCATTCGCAGGCCAAAGGCCACGTTTTCAAAAACGGTCATGTGCGGGAAAAGCGCGTAGCTTTGGAAAACCGTGTTGACGTGGCGGTGTTCAGCCGGAACCTGGGTGATGTCCTGGTCTTCGAGATGGATATGGCCGGCATCGACGTTTTCCAGCCCGGCAATCAGGCGCAGAACCGTGGTTTTACCGCAGCCAGAGGGGCCCAACAGTGTCAGGAATTCGCCATTATTGATGGTGAGGTTAAGATCGGAAATGACATTTTTACCATCAAAGCTTTTGCGAATTCCCGCCAGGTGCACCAGCGGTGAAAGCGAACGCGTTTGTGTATTCAATTTTTTACTCTGTCCCGTGTAGACGCAACGGATGGCTTACCATTGCGGGGTTTGTGATTAACCACCTTGGGGTCTGACACATTAATAAGGCCTGGCATTCTACGGCAAACCACTGAAATCGCCAATCCTTGTGAAATATTCCCTTTCAGGGGCGGATTTTCTCAACCATGCTTAAGGCTGGGGTCGCGTAAGCTAAAAAATTCTCGTTTGCACGGGTAAAAGTGACCTGACGCAATATTTCTGTTTTCACGCTTATCAATAATGTTGTTTCAAATAGTGAGGGTGGCCCGCATGGATAAATTACTAGAGCGTTTTTTGCACTATGTTTCGCTGGATACACAATCAAAACCGGGCGTCAGACAGGTTCCGAGTACCGAAGGACAATGGAAGCTGTTGCAGTTGCTGAAAGAACAGCTGGAAGAGATGGGGCTTATTAACGTCACCCTGAGCGATAAAGGCACGGTGATGGCAACTCTGCCCGCCAACGTACCGGGCGATATTCCGGCCATCGGCTTTATTTCGCATGTTGACACCTCACCCGACTTTACCGGCAAAAACGTCAATCCGCAGATCGTTGAGAACTATCGCGGCGGCGATATTGCCCTTGGCATGGGCGATGAAGTGTTATCCCCGGTGATGTTCCCGGTGCTGCACCAGTTGCTGGGCCAGACGCTGATCACCACTGACGGCAAAACGCTGCTCGGTGCCGACGACAAAGCAGGCGTGGCGGAAATCATGACGGCACTGTCGGTGCTGATCCAGCAAAATATCCCCCATGGCGATATTCGCGTGGCCTTTACGCCGGATGAAGAGGTGGGCAAAGGCGCGAAACATTTTGACGTCGAAGCCTTCGATGCGCGCTGGGCTTATACCATTGACGGCGGCGGCGTAGGCGAGCTGGAATTTGAAAACTTCAACGCCGCATCGGTGACCATCAAAATTGTTGGCAACAACGTCCATCCCGGCACCGCGAAAGGCGTCATGGTCAATGCATTGTCCCTTGCCAGCCGCATCCATGCTGAAGTACCGCCAGAGGAAAGCCCGGAGCAGACGGAAGGGTATGAAGGTTTTTATCATCTGACCAGCATTAAAGGAACCGTAGATCGCGCCGAGATGCACTACATCATCCGCGATTTTGACCGCCAGGCTTTTGAGGCGCGCAAACGTAAAATGATGGAGATCGCCAAAAAGGTCGGCAAGGGGCTGCATCCGGACTGCTATATAGAACTGGTGATCGAGGACAGCTACTACAATATGCGCGATAAAGTCGTCGAGTTTCCGCACATCATCGAGATTGCCCAGCAGGCGATGCGCGATTGCGACATTGAACCGATCATGAAACCCATTCGTGGCGGCACCGATGGCGCACAGCTTTCCTTTATGGGATTGCCATGCCCGAACATCTTTACCGGCGGCTATAACTACCACGGCAAGCATGAATTCGTGACGCTGGAAGGCATGGAAAAAGCGGTGAGAGTGATCGTTCGTATTGCAGAGTTAACGGCGAAAGGCCATTAACGCCGGGCGGCGCTACGTTTGGCTGTACGCATTGCAGCATTCCAGGCCCGGTAAGCGCAGCGCCACCGGGCAATGCCCCTTCTGACCCGTAGGCCCGGTAAGCGTAGCGCCACCGGGCAGAATCGCCTCTCCACAGGTAAAGGATTACCGCATGTCTAATTATCGCCGTCATTACATCCCCGGAGGCAGCTGGTTTTTTACGGTTAACCTGAAAAACCGGCAAAGCGACTTGTTAACCCGCCACGTTGCTCTGCTTCGTCAGGCAACATCCTTCGTTAAACAACGCAAACCCTTTGACATTGATGCCTGGGTTATTCTGCCCGATCACATGCACTGCATCTGGACGCTGCCGGAGAATGACAGCGATTTTTCCGGCCGCTGGCGGGATCTCAAGAAAATGTTCACCCGTTCGCTTAACAGAGGAGATGTCTGGCAGCCCAGGTTCTGGGAGCATGCGTTAAGGGACGAGGAGGATACGCGACGCCATCGGGATTACATCAATATCAATCCGGTAAAGCATGGTTGGGTGGCGCGGGTGAGAGACTGGCCTTATTCAACTTTTCATCGTGATGTGCGGGAGGGTATTTATCCGCCTGACTGGGCGGGTGAGGTAGCGGATTGGCCCGCGGGGGAGCGGCGGGAAGAGTAGTATCGCCGGGCGGCGCTTACGCTTGCCCGGCCTATGATCGACTGTACGCGTTCCAGGATCGCCATCGGGCGACGACAACCACAGAACCTGTAGGCCCGGTAAGCGCAGCGCCACCGGGCGAAAACGGCCAGAGTACCTGTAGGTCCGGTAAGCGCAGCGCCACCGGGCGAAAACGTCCACAGTACCTGGTAGGCCCGGTAAGCGCAGCGCCACCGGGCACATTCACAACTTAATCTTCAAAGAACCAGTAACCGCTGTTGACCAGCGCGGCGAGCATGGCGAGGAAAGAAGGATCTTCCAGCGCCTCGCCCAGCGTATCGGCGGTAATTACCATGTGGCTGGCAAGCGCCGCGAGTGCGGGGCGGTGCGGCGACTCGATCTTCTCACCGTTGGCGAAGACATCATCCCCAATGCGCAACACACGTAACCCGCCCAGACGCACCAGTTTATCGCCCTGTTGCAGCGCATCATAGATTTCGTCCGGTTGATACGGCGGTTCCGGCGGCGCGACGTCCAGCTCGTGGCGCGACTGGGAGACAAACTCGCCAAACCACTGCTGGAAATGCTCCGGCTGATTGATCAGATCGAGCATGGTGGACCGCAGACGATCCAACTCCTGTGGCAAAATATCTGCCGGGTGCTCGCGCGGCGGCACATCCGGATCGGTATAGCGCTGGCTGCCGAGTTCGCGCTGCAACACATAATCAGCGAAACCGCTGATCAGCTCGCGGCCACTCGGCGCGCGGAAGCCCACCGAATAGTTCATCGAGTTTTCCAGCGAGTAGCCTTCGTGCGGGAATCCTGGCGGAATATAGAGAATATCGCCCGGCTCCATCTCTTCATCGATGATGGCGTCGAAAGGATCGACCTGCAGCAGATCCGGGTGCGGACAGTGCTGTTTCATCGCCACTTTCTCGCCCACGCGCCAGCGACGGCGACCGGTACCCTGAATAATAAACACGTCATATTGATCGAAATGTGGACCTACGCCGCCGCCAGGCACGGAGAAGGAGATCATCAAATCATCAATACGCCAGTCAGGCAGCATGCGGAAAGGGCGCATCAGCGCGGCGGTTGGCTGATGCCAGTGATCCACCGCCTGCACCAGCAGCGACCAGTTGGTTTCGCCGAGGTGATCGTAACTTTCAAACGGACCATGGCTGACCTGCCATTTTCCCTCCTGATGGCTCACCAGGCGGCTGTCCACTTCGTTTTCCATAGCCAGTCCCGCCAGCTCATCCGGCGACAGTGGATCAACAAAATTTGCAAAACCCCGTTTCAGCACCACAGGGCGTTTTTGCCAGTAGCGTGCGATGAAGTCGGGCCAGTCTAACGTTAAATGGTAGTCCATATGATTTTCCAGGGCTTACGTACCTGAGACGGATTATAACGGAAGGATGACAGGCTGCGTGCGGCGGGCGCGCTTATTTTGTCTGGCTGGTCTAATTATCGGCGGATATAAGCTGCTGACGGGCAAAAACCACTTCCATGCGCGCGCCGCCAAGTAAACTTTCCCCCGCCAGGATCTTGCCGTCATACTGCTCGACGATTTCCCGCGCCACCGACAACCCGACACCCTGACCGGGTCGTAACGTATCCGCACGCTGACCACGGTCAAACACCAGGTCACGCTTGCTGGCAGGAATACCTGGGCCATCGTCTTCGACAATAATATGCAGCCGATCATCGTGCAGATGCGCCGACACTTCCACGAACTCCAGGCAGTACTTGCAGGCGTTATCCAGCACGTTACCCATCACTTCCATAAAATCCGTCTGCTCGCCGACAAAACTGATCTCCGGGGAAATATCGAGGCTGATGTCCACCCCTTTACGCTGGTAAACCTTATTCAGCGCCGAGGTCAGATTATCCAGCAGCGGGGCGACCGGATGCAGTTCGCGGCTCAGCAGCATATTGCCGCTACGCATACTCGCGCGATGCAGGTAATAGCCGATCTGCAACGAAATTCGGCTGATCTGCTCCAGCATCACCGGTTCAGCTTCGCTGACCGTCAACTTTTCGCTGCGCAGCGATCGCAAGGTACTTTGCAGCACCGCCAGCGGCGTTTTCAGGCTGTGGGTGAGGTCGGTCAGCGTCGTGCGGTATTTGTCATAGCGATCCCGCTCGCTTTTTAGCAGGCGATTAAGATTGCTCACCAGGCTGGTCAGTTCCCGTGTGGTTTCCGGGTTAAGGCGTTCGCGGTGGTGCTCTTCCAGCTCGCGGACTTCGCGCGCCAGCGCTTCAATGGGGCGCAAGCTCCACCATGCCGCGATCCATAAGAGGGGGATCACCAGCAACAGATTGGCGGTCAGCACGTAAATAAACCAGCTCCAGACCATATTGGCGCGTTTCAGTTCAATAGGGATGGTGTCGATCACCACGATGGTCAGCTGCGGCATGCGCGGTGTGGCGGGGTAAACGTTAATCGCCACCGAATGCGTCATTTCGCTGTCGCTGTCATCTTCGCGGATCGCCTGCAGACGCTTCTGCGCGGCGTGATCGCTGGTCAGCAGCAGACGTGAAGCATCGACATCGGCCTCGATTTCATGAAAGCCATTGGACTGTAACCATTCAGGACGGATGCGTTTGATAAGCCAGGGCACTTCGCGCTGCGCCCACAGCAGTTTGCCCTCACGGTCATAGATCAGTGCCATCGACGGGCTTTGCAAATTGAGGTTTTCAGGGAGATCAATGCTGAAATGATTATCTTCCCAGGTGGAGAGGGTATAAAACAGATTGCTCTCGCCGCGCAGCAGACGGAAGGTGGTCTTATCAAAACTGACGCTGTAACCCACCAGCGCCACCATGCCATAAGCCAGCGACAGCACCATCACCACCGCAGCGGTGGCCAGCAGAAAGCGTACCCGCAGCGAGAGCGGTAACATGTGACGCAGCACGTTTTTCATTCGCGCAGTTCGAACAGGTAGCCCTGACCACGCACGGTAGTGATGACGTCAACCGGATGCTGCGTCTGGATTTTCTTGCGCAGACGCCCCATCAGTACGTCGATTGTGTGGCTTTCCCGCAGTTCCGCATCGGGGTAAAGCTGCAACATCAGCGAATCTTTGCTCACCACTTTGCCGCTGTTGCGGATCAGTGTTTCCATAATGGTGTATTCAAACGCGGTGAGTTTGATCACTTCACCATTCACTGACAGCTCGCGACGGGAGAGATCGACCTGGAACGGCGGCATGGAAATCACCTGCGACGCCAGCCCGCTGTTGCGGCGCATCAGCGCCTGCATCCGCGCCACCACTTCTTCAATGTGAAACGGCTTGGTCACATAGTCATCGGCACCGGCGCTCAGCACTTCAACTTTATCCTGCCAGCCTTCACGGGCGGTCAGCACCAGCACCGGTAGCGAGACATCGTTGCTGCGCCAGCGGCGGATCAGCGACAGCCCGTCTTCATCCGGCAGGCCCAGATCCACCAGCGCAATATCGGGAATATGCTCGTTTAAATAGTAATCGGCTTCTTTTGCGTCTTCCGCGTCATCAACCTGATGGCCCAGTTCCTGCAGCTGAACTTTAAGATGGTGGCGGAGAAGGGCATTGTCTTCCACAACGAGTACGCGCATCGTCTGGCCTCGCTTTTTTCTTAGATGTGATGAGTTTAACGCGGATTATGTTACGCAAGGCATAAACATTTACTAAACAGCCCCCTTTCCGGGCGGGAAGGGGGCAAAGGGCGGGGGAATTACTTCAGTTCGTCAACCATAGTAATGGCGCGGCCAAGGTAATTCGCCGGGGTCATGGCTTTCAGGCGCGTTTTTTCGTCTTCCGGCAGTTCGAGGCTGTCAATGAACTGCTTCATCCCTTCGGCATCAACGCGCTTGCCGCGGGTCAGCTCTTTCAGCTTCTCATACGGTTTCTCAATGCCATAACGGCGCATCACCGTCTGGATCGGCTCCGCCAGCACTTCCCAGTTGTGATCCAGCTCGTCCAGCAGACGCTCGCGGTTCACTTCCAGCTTACTCACGCCTTTCAGCGTCGACTGATAGGCGATGAGCGCATAGCCAATGCCAACGCCGAGGTTACGCAGCACGGTGGAGTCGGTCAGGTCGCGCTGCCAGCGGGACACCGGCAGTTTGCTTGCCAGATGCTGCAACAGCGCGTTCGACAGGCCCAGGTTGCCTTCGGAGTTTTCGAAGTCAATCGGGTTAACTTTGTGCGGCATGGTGGACGAGCCAATTTCACCGGCGATGGTTTTCTGCTTGAAGTGGTTCAGCGCCACGTAACCCCATACATCACGGTCGAAATCGATCAGGATGGTGTTAAAACGGGCGATGCAGTCAAACAGCTCGGCGATATAGTCATGCGGCTCGATCTGCGTGGTGTACGGGTTCCACTGAATGCCGAGGGAAGTGACAAACTCCTCGCTGAACTGATGCCAGTCAACTTCCGGATACGCAGCAATATGGGCGTTATAGTTACCCACGGCGCCGTTGATTTTACCGAGGATCTCCACCTGCGCGAGCTGGCGATACTGACGCTCCATACGATAGGCGACGTTCGCCATCTCTTTACCCATGGTCGACGGCGTGGCCGGCTGGCCGTGGGTACGTGACAGCAGCGGGATGTCGCGATACTGCACCGCCAGATCTTTTACCGCGTCGATAAGCTTGCGCCAGTAAGGCAGGACGACCTCTTCGCGGGCGGTTTTCAGCATCAGGGCGTGTGACAGGTTATTAATGTCTTCTGAGGTACAGGCGAAGTGGATGAACTCAGACACGGCATGCAGTTCAGGGATCGCTGCCACTTTCTCTTTCAGAAAGTATTCCACCGCTTTGACGTCATGGTTGGTAGTGCGTTCGATGGTTTTAATGCGCGCGGCATCGGCTTCATTAAATTCAGCGACGATTTTATCAAGGTAACCGTTTGCGTCGGCAGCAAAAGCAGGAACTTCCTTGACAGCTGCATGCGCGGCCAGCTTTTGCAGCCAGCGAACTTCTACCTGGACACGAAACTTCAGCAAACCGTATTCGCTGAAAATTCCGCGCAGCGCGCTGACTTTATCGCCGTAGCGTCCATCGACAGGGGATACAGCGGTCAGTGAGGATAATTCCATAGGTCACAACTCCGGGAGTTAACAATGAGCAAGAATTTGTTTTGCCTGTGTGGACAGGCGATTACGGGAAAACATTAATTGCAGACGGCCACCGCCGACCTGGTGCCACAGCACCGCGGCACGGATCCCGGCCAGCAGGGTTGCACGTACTTTGGCCTGCACCTGTGCGCTTTGCAGCACCGTCGGGGAGCCGGTTACCTGAATGCGCGGGCCAAGAGGACTGATCACGTCCACATAGATGGCTGCCATCGCGCTCAGCAGGGTTTCGGACTGTAAATCGAAATGGTCGAGCTGGCGCTGCAAGCCGTCGATGCGGCTGCCGAGCGTGTCCATCGCGCCTTTATGCGCGGCGAGTTTACGTTCCAGCACCATCAGGCTCAGCGTGTAGCGCGTCAGTTCCGCATTCAGACCCTGACGGCTGCTGGCGTTCAGCACGCCGAGCAGGGTTTCAAGACCGATGCGCAGGTTAGCTTCGCTGCCGCCAAACACACCGAGCGTGGAGTCCGGGCTTAAATCAATGACGCTGTTGAGCGATACATGCAGCGCGTCGGCATCACAATGCCCGTGATGCGCAAGCTCCTGCACCAGACGGGCTGCCTGGCAAATTCCTGCCAGCGCGATGGTGATGTCATAATAATTTTTTGCCACGTTGTCTCCTTACTTTCGCTTTGTATCAGGCGTTAAATCGGCAGCGGCAGGCGCTGCTCAATGATGCCGCCGCCGAGGCACACGTCACCCAGGTAAAATACCGCCGACTGGCCAGGGGTAACGGCAGCAACGGGTTCGTCAAAGCGAACGTCAATCCTGTCTTCATCAAGTGCTGTCACCGTGCAGGGAATATCCGTCTGACGGTAGCGCGTTTTAACAGTGCAGTGCAGCGTGCCGGTCAGCGGCTGACGATCCACCCAGTGCAGCTGTTGGGCAATCAGACCCACCGACATCAGGCGCGGATGATCATGGCCCTGAGCGACAATCAGCACGTTGTTTTCAACGTCTTTGTCGACCACATACCACGGATCTTCGCTGCCTTCTTTGGTGCCACCGATGCCCAGACCCTTACGCTGACCCAGCGTGTGGTACATCAGGCCCTGGTGTTCTCCAATGGTGTCACCATCAACGGTGACAATTTTGCCCGGCTGCGCAGGCAGATAACGGCCCAGGAATTCGCGGAACTTGCGCTCACCGATAAAGCAGATACCCGTAGAGTCTTTTTTCTTCGCGGTGATCAGCCCCAGATCTTCGGCTATCTGACGCACTTGCGGTTTTTCCAGCTCGCCCACCGGGAACAGGCTTTGCGCAATCTGTTCGTGACCGAGGGTATAGAGGAAGTAGCTCTGATCTTTGTTGCCATCCAGACCGCGCAGCAGACGGCTTTTGCCATCGACATCCGCGCGACGCACGTAGTGGCCGGTCGCGATATAATCCGCGCCCAGGTCTTCAGCGGCAAATTCGAGGAAGGCTTTAAATTTGATCTCTTTGTTGCACAGGATGTCCGGGTTCGGCGTGCGTCCGGCTTTATATTCCGCCAGGAAATGCTCGAACACGTTATCCCAGTATTCTGCGGCAAAGTTGACGGTGTGCAGCTCGATGCCGAGTTTGTCGCACACCGCCTGCGCATCGGCAAGATCGGCGGCAGCAGTGCAGTATTCCTCGCCGTCATCTTCTTCCCAGTTCTTCATGAACAGGCCTTCCACTTTGTAGCCCTGTTGTTGCAACAGGTAAGCAGAAACGGAAGAATCGACACCGCCGGACATGCCGACGATCACTTTTTTTGGGCTATCAGACATAGAATACTCACGACATTAAACTTCAAGGCGGCGTATTCTATCACGCACTCCTCACTGAGGCATCCCCTGTAAACGGCCAGTTAAATTCGCCGATAATGTCCAGCGGGTAACGCTGCCCGGTCTGCCAGCTACGAATACTTTCCGCAACCAGCGGGGAACGCAGGTTATCGGCGGTGAGGATCTCCTCGGCGCTGACCCACAGGCAGCGATCAATATCGCTGTCATGGGGTTCAGTAGCGCACAGAGTGTCAAGTTCAATGGCAAACAGAAAACGCAGGAAAGGCGTGCGGTCAGGGGCGATCCACTGGTGCATACGCACAAAATGCTGCGGGCAGGCAACGATGCCGGTTTCTTCGTAAAGCTCGCGTTGTGCCGCCTGCACCAGCGTTTCATCTGCTTCCAGATGACCGGCAGGCTGGTTCCAGGTGGCCTTGCCGTTGACGGTCTCTTCCACCACTAAAAATTTGCCCTGCGCATGAACGACGCAGGCAACGGTAACGTGGGGTTTAAACATACTCTTATCCTTTTTCAGTGGCATTATCGGAGGCATCACGCCACGCACCGTTAGCAAGTGAATCCAGCGTATACCCGCCCATCGCATAGCGGATCAGCCGCAGCGTCGGATGACCCACGTGGGCCGTCATGCGACGTACCTGGCGGTTGCGGCCTTCATAAAGGGTGATTTTTAGCCAGCTCGTGGGCATTGCTTTTCGTTCGCGGATCGGCGGATTGCGCGGCCACAGCCAGTCGGGCTCGTCAACCTGCTCAACGCCCGCCGGCAGCGTCGGACCATCGTTAAGCGTCACGCCGTTACGCAGCGCAGCCAGCGCCTCGTCATTCGGTTCGCCTTCAATCTGCACATAATAGATTTTACCGGTGCGCTTACCGGGTTGCGTCAGCTGCGCCTGGAGCGCGCCGTCGTTGGTCAGCACCAGTAATCCTTCGCTGTCGCGATCCAGACGACCGGCAGCATACACGCCTGCTACCGGAATAAAATCCTTCAGCGTCTGACGTCCGGCTTCATCGGTGAACTGCGGCAACACATCGTAGGGTTTATTGAACAGGATGACCCGTTTCGGCCCGCTTTCCGTCGGGCGCTTAGCAGTAAGTCGTGAGCTGAATCGCTTAACCCGGTGATTTCTATTAGAAGTTTTCAGCATGGTATTTTCAGAAGTTATCAATTGCCGCATTATAACTGAATAACGAGTGCCTTTCATGAAACCCAACAATCAGTTAGTATTGACAGGCTCATTACAATTCATTAACAAAAAATCAGTCATAACCAGAAGCGCTCGAAGGAGAGGTGAATGGAAAGCAAAGTAGTTGTTCCGACGGAAGGTCAGAAGATCACCCTGCAAAACGGCAAACTCAATGTTCCTAATAATCCGATTATCCCATTCATCGAAGGCGATGGGATCGGTGTGGACGTGACCCCGCCTATGCTGAAGGTGGTCAATGCCGCCGTGGAAAAAGCCTACAAAGGTGAGCGTAAGATTTCCTGGATGGAAATTTACACCGGTGAAAAATCCACCCAGATTTATGGCCAGGACGTCTGGCTGCCAAAAGAGACCCTTGATCTGATCCGCGACTACCGCGTGGCGATCAAAGGCCCGCTGACTACCCCGGTAGGCGGTGGCATTCGCTCCCTGAACGTGGCCCTGCGCCAGGAGCTGGATCTGTACGTCTGTCTGCGTCCGGTACGTTACTATGAAGGCGTACCTAGCCCGGTGAAACGTCCTGACCTGACCGATATGGTGATCTTCCGCGAAAACGCCGAAGACATTTATGCCGGTATCGAATGGAAAGCAGACAGCGCCGAAGCTGAAAAAGTGATCAAATTCCTGCGCGACGAAATGGGCGTGAAGAAAATCCGCTTCCCGGAACATTGTGGTATCGGCGTGAAGCCGTGTTCTGAAGAAGGGACCAAACGTCTGGTGCGTGCCGCGATCCAGTACGCCATCACCAACGATCGCGACTCTGTGACCCTGGTTCACAAAGGCAACATCATGAAGTTCACCGAAGGCGCTTTCAAAGACTGGGGCTACCAGCTGGCGAAAGAAGAGTTCGGCGGCGAGCTGATCGATGGCGGCCCGTGGCAGAAAATCAAGAACCCGAACACCGGTAAAGAGATCATCATTAAAGATGTGATTGCCGATGCGTTCCTGCAACAGATCCTGCTGCGTCCGGCTGAATACGACGTAATCGCCTGTATGAACCTGAACGGTGACTACATCTCTGATGCGCTGGCAGCCCAGGTAGGCGGTATCGGTATCGCCCCAGGCGCGAACATCGGTGATGAATGCGCCCTGTTCGAAGCCACCCACGGCACCGCACCGAAATACGCAGGCCAGGACAAAGTGAACCCAGGTTCCGTGATCCTCTCTGCTGAAATGATGCTCCGTCACATGGAATGGTTCGAAGCCGCAGACCTGATCGTCAAAGGTATGGAAGGCGCGATTGCTGCTAAAACCGTAACCTATGACTTCGAACGTCTGATGGAAGGCGCTAAGCTGCTGAAATGTTCAGAGTTTGGTGACGCTATTATCAGCCACATGTAATACTGTTTTTGTAACATACAGCCAACATAGATCGTAGATTTATGTTGGCTTTTTACTTTTACAATCCTTTCCCCAAAACCTCCCCAAAACTGACTGTAAAATATGCTGTTCAAACGGCTACGATCGTCCAGTCTTTTCCCCGGTCATCATGGTATTTTGCCGTTTGTTGTGGGGGCAGTCCAACAACGTCTCCGAAGTGTCTGGATTATCCGTGGCGATTCATTTTTTTCTTACGCGGAAATGCAGGACAGAAAGTTCTTTGCTTATTATTACTATTCATGCCCTAATGAAATCATAAATTCGAAGTACAGGCGAAGGTCGTTAGTTATCTGATCATCTTCATGGCCTGAGCGAGTGCAGATGTCACTCTCTTTGAATCTACGTTTTATACTGGGTTTATTACCACCCTCATCATGTGCAACGGGAGTTATTATGTCCTCAAGAATCAGAGGCCTGGTAAAATGGTTTAAAGAAGATAAAGGGTTTGGTTTCATCTCTCCTCTTGATGGAGGTAAAGATATCTCTGTTCATGTTTCGGACCTTCAGGGCGATGACTTTAAGACCCTTTTTGAAGGCCAGAAGGTTGAATACACGATTTATAAACGTGAAAAAGGTCCTGCAGCGTCTAATGTAATTCTTTGCGATAAATGAATCGGTGTGTCTGGGGTAATGCTTAGGGGGCACTCCGGAGCATGCTGAGCAGTTACCAGAACAACAGGAATGAATAGTATTTTAAATCAGACCAGCATATTTTATTGCTGAAAAGTTTTTGGCCATTAGATCGCGAAGCAGATCTCTCACATAAAAAGTCTCAAAGTAGATACTTATAATCTTTTCATAGGGCAGTTTACGCCTAAGGATTAGGCGATCCACCACCGTATCACATCTTGAATGTTATTAGTCACCCCAAAAATCGTTATTGGCCTGGGGTATTTAACACTCTTTAGCTCTGTAAGAACGCTTTTACTATCATTTTGATTTGAACAAAGTGCTGCAGAACGGACAGACGAGTTGGGCCCCTTTTTGGACACGGCTAAAACTATGCTCTGAGTCCTTTGAACAATTTGGGCATGGGCATTTGACTAAGTAATTGCGATGGGTTTGTGTATTTTTACGACCGGACATAGGCATCTCCTGCGATAAGGGACTGCAACGATACAGGGTTAATTTGATGATTACTTGTTTTTTTACAGGTAATCTGAAAAAAATCGCAACGATTTTGAAATGCAAGTTTATTTGATAAAACTAAAATGTCCGATCGGTGAAAAAAGTGATGATTCAGCTATCCAGACAGGCTCAATATAGTTTGTCAGTTTTCTTATCAAATTCTTGACAAAACTAATCTTGCTTATCAGTTCTTAACAGTCCACTATGCGTCATCGGTTTGGCATACAGACCTTATGAAAGCAGTTTTAGTAAAGCAGTCCTCAGTTCAAGCGTTATCCTTAGATACTCTTCTGCATGAGCCTCCTCCTAAGTGCCCAATAAGTCCTCATCTGCAAGCAGGCCATGTTCGCCACACTCAGTGGCTCAAGAAAATTAAAGGAAGTATCTATGTCTAATAAAATGACTGGTTTAGTAAAATGGTTTAACTCTGAAAAAGGCTTCGGCTTCATTACCCCGGCCGACGGCAGCAAAGATGTATTCGTACATTTTTCCGCTATCCAGAGCAACGATTACAAGACGCTGGACGAAGGGCAGAAGGTTGAGTTCTCGATTGAGAATGGCGCCAAAGGTCCGGCAGCTGCTAACGTTATCGCGCTGTAAGAGCCGATAACGCCACGTGCGCTTACGACAGCGATGACGGCCAGAGCCTGAGCAGATAAGTGAACGTGATAAAAAACCCGCCTTGAGCGGGTTTTTTGCGTTTCAGGCGGTCAGTAAAATGCCTGTGACTTGCCCCAGTACTAGAACCACCGTCAGTCAGTAAACAAAATATAGATAACGCGAAGCAGGCAAATACGCATATTGAACAGGTGCAGACAATCGTTAATCAAAGCCATCGCGAGCTAAGCGCGCTTAAAAATTCTATCGATGATATTTTCAGCTCTTCCAATAAAATATCTGAAATCACCTCCATCATTGACGGGATCGCATTGCAGACAAATATTCTGGCGCTTAATGCCGAAGTGGAAGCGGCACGTGCAGGAGAGCAGGGTAAGGGATTTGCTGTGGTGGCCGGTGAAGTGCGTTCCTTGTCACAGCGTTCGTCCTTGTTGCTACACCATGCACGGTGCCGTGCCAACGTGGCCCCGTCGCGGGCATCAAAAAAACATTACAAACCCTGAAAAAATTTTTTGTTGGTCGCCTTGAAAAACCCCCGGTAGATATTATTTTTATTCACGGACAAGCAATGCTTGCCTGACCATTAAACTTTTGAACAGGAATTCGGGAGATTAATCATGGCACTCAGAACTTTGTCAGCCTTACCTACATTCGCTGATTCCCTCTTTTCCGATCGCTTCAATCGAATCGACCGGTTGTTCAGCCAGCTTACCGGTGATACGCCGGTTGCGGCTTCCCCGTCTTACGACGTGAAACGCCGGGATGCCAACAACTATACGATTTCGGTGAGCGTGCCGGGCTGGAAAGAGGACGAGCTTGAAATTGAAACTGTCGGTGGCACTCTGAAAATTTCCGGTAAACGCGCGGAAGAGTCGTCCAGCGAACAGGAAAGCTGGATCCATCGCGGCATCTATCGGGAAGATTTTCAGCTCAGTTTTTCACTGCCGGAGCACACCAAAGTCAGTCACGCCAGCCTTGCGGAGGGACTGCTGAAAATTGATATTCATCAGGAAATCCCTGAGAGTGAAAAACCGAAAAAAATTGCCATTGGAAGCACTCAAAACGTGCTCGAACATAAATCTTAATTTGTTGCCTTGTGTAAGACCCTGGCCCGCGGAAGCGGGCCTTTTTTTGTCGCCTCAGGACAGGTTTCATCCTCATCACCCTGATTGTCCGTCTTTTTCTGATTCCTGGACGCAGACAAGAAAGATAACCTAAGCTTTATAATAAGTTAAACGTAGCAGCACGAGCGTTCTGACATCAACAGTATGCGGAACGGTTTAAAGGAGTATCAAACAATGAAACATGAAGAACTGACACATAAAGCTGAAGAAGAGATTTCCGCCCTGATAACCAAAAAGGTCGCAGAGCTGCGCAAAAAAACGGCGAAAGAGGTTTCCGAGATTGAGTTCATCCCACGTGAGACGATGACGGGACTGGACGGCTACGACGTCAAAATAAAGCTGCTTTAAGTGCCATCAGCGGGAACCAGAGGTTCCCGTCCTTTTTGCTATACATGCGATGTTTAATTCTTGCAATTATTCACAATGCAATTAATTGGCAAGTTTGCATGGGATTTCTCTTAAAATAATTCGAAGAAGTGTAATTATGTTTATCAGGATATGAATCATTGTTATTCTTGCCCCGAAATTAAAACGAAACGGTTTCGGAGCAAATAATGGTCACAACCAGAGGCTCAAACACTTTTATTCGAAGATCATCTCAGCACAATGAAAGCCATAAAGAGAATGATACCTGTTATTCTGGCGTGGTCACAGAAGCCAGGGATATTTCAGGTGCCCGACTGTATTATGGTAATTTTATAGATTTTTTCTTTCCTAACTTGCATACAGTAAAATCGTTTCTCTCTCCCTATAACGTAGCTTTCCTGACTTTTTCATATTGTAAGAGCGTGGAATTCACCACTGGTGATGCTGCCGGAGCTTCTTCACTGGATGAAATTACTGAACGAAATAGTTTAACGAGCGTGTGCGCAGCAACACCGTTAATCTCAATTTATATGCCCACCTGGAATCGGGAAACGCTTGCAATAAGGGCGATAGAGTCTATTGTGGCGCAAGACTATAGCCACTGGGAACTGATAGTAATTGACGACTGCTCGCCGAGTTACGATAAACTCAGCCATTATGTTGAAACCCTTAATGATCCTCGTGTGAAGTTTATTCGCAACGAGTATAATTCTGGGGCCTGTGCTGTCAGAAACCAGGCAATTAGGCTGGCGAAAGGCGCCCTGATCACCGGTATTGATGACGACGATGAATGGTTACCCAATCGGCTATCCGCATTTATTGACCATCAGAGTATGTTGAAGAAACATGCTTTTCTGTATGCTGATGATTACATCTGTGAAAGTAAACAGTATAGCAATTTAGCCGAGTTGCGTTTATATCCTAAGCCTGAATATAACGAAAAGCTATTTGATAAAAAGAATATAGTCGGCAATCAGATTTTTACGCTAACCAGTAGATTACAGGATGGGCTGTTTGATACACATTTATTAGCCGCACAAGATTATGATGCGTTTTATCGCCTTGCCAAAAAATATGGCCCCCCTTTAAAAGTGCAGAAGGCTACGCAGATACTTTATGTCAATCATGGCGAGGCTCGCATAACCGGTTCTCATAAAAAATTTTCCGGGTATCTGAACTTTTATAGAAAGCATAAGGGCACATTTGATAAATCCAGCAAGAAATATCAGCTGTTCACCTTATACTATATTCGTAACAAGCCAATGGGGATGCGTACGTTGTTGAGATTGATGACCTTGAGAAATGCCAGACGCTACGCAATGCTGTATACGAGTTTCAAAAATAAAAAATTTTAGTAGAAAGATACCTTCTCAAGACGGCATCAGCATATGCTTAAAGACACCCCGGCCAGAAGCCGGGGTGTCTGTTTTTAATGTCGGTGTGCGCTTCAGAACCAGTGGTATTTAGACGACAACATCATAATAAGCGCTGCGGCAGCAAGCAGATTAAGAAGAACAGCGGTTCTGCTGGAAATATTCATCTTCGCATCCTTCACGTGACAACGTGGATGTTGGTAACAAGGTCAGGCCAAAACAACTTCCCTGATTGTAGTTACGACTGAATATTTTGCCTCGTCTAAAAGTCTTAATTTTCGCTCAGGCAGCGTCTTTTCGGAGAAGTTTGAGCCCTGACCCGTCCACACCGTTAGTCTGGTGAGAGCAGCTTGTTCATGTTGATGCCAGTCACGTTGAATCCGCTGGCCGCATAGACATGTTGCGCAGTTTTATTCTCTGCCGCCACCCGCAGTTTAATTTGTTGATAGCCTTCGTCGCGCAGTTTGTGTTCCAGTTCCGCTAAGGCTAAACGGCCTAATCCCTGGTTACGTAAGTGCGGGAAAATAGATAAATCATTCACGTAGACCGATTTCAACAGCGGATCCGCTTTGTACCACAGATAGCCCACCGCGCCGTCCGGCGCGTGCACAATCGTCAGCAATGTCTGACCCGGCGTGTTCACCCCTGCGTGCAGGCTGGCATTGACCTCTGCGGTGGCATGCCGTAATGCCGCGTCGTCCGTCAGACGGTAATTTTCAGCGATTTCTTGCGCATAATCAGGTATGAAATACGCCAGAAATGCCGGGTACTCTGCGTCGCTCATCGGTGTAAAGGTGATCATCAGTGCTTTCTCATCAGACGGTTATTTCTGCTGACTCTACCATTTCAGGCGGGGAGGGGCACGTCGCCCCGCGTCGGCTTTCTGTTATTATCAGCCGCGCTTAAAAAATCATAACGGAGATCGGACGTGACTATTTTTGACACCCTGCTGGCTTATAGCGTTGCTGCCACCTTACTGACGCTCACGCCGGGGCTGGATACCGCGCTGATCCTGCGCACCGCGTCGGTGGAAGGAAAAAAGGAGGCGTTCAAAGCGGCCATGGGCATTAACGTCGGTTGCTTTATCTGGGGCGCGATGGTGGCCTTTGGTCTGGGGGCGCTGATTGCGGTATCGGAGCTGGCGTATAACATCCTGAAATTCTGCGGCGCTGCGTATCTCTGCTGGCTGGGGATCACCATGCTGCTGCGTCCGGGCAAGGGATTACCCGCCACAGAAAATGACAAAACGGCGCAAAACTGGTTCGTGAAAGGGATGCTGGGAAATGTACTGAACCCGAAAATGGGCGTGTTTTATGTCTCGTTCCTGCCGCAGTTTATTCCCCACGGGCAGCCGCTGATTGCCTGGACATTCGGGCTGGTGGCGATCCACGTGATGATTGGCATGAGCTGGTCAACCATCCTGATTCTGGCGACCCGTCCGCTGGCGAGCGTCTTAAAGCGCGAGCGCGTTTCCCGCTGGATGGATCGCGGCACCGGTACGCTGTTCATTCTCTTTGCCACCAAACTGGCACTCAGCAAACGCTGAAAGAAAAAGGGCGCAGGTTTACAGAGTGTTGCGCAGTGATGCCACATCAAGCGGACTGGCTTCGGCGAGCCAGGCGGGGATCGCCTCTGGCGGGACGGGGGGTGAAAAAAAGTAGCCTTGCGCTTCGTCGCAACCGTAAGACTGGAGCAGCATCGCGGTTTCTTTATCTTCCACTCCTTCCGCCAGCACCAGATAGTTCAGATCTTTTAACATCATAATGACGTTGCGGGCGATAATACGGCTACCAGCATCCGTGGTCAGCTGGCTAATCAGCGAGCGGTCGAGTTTAATAATGTCGATAGGGATGCGGCGCAGATAGCTGATATTACTGTAGCCTGCGCCAAAGTCGTCGAGCAGGATCTTAAAGCCTTTATCTTTCAGGCGGTCCAGCTCATACAACGCCTGCTCGCTCTCCAGCACCTTCTCGGTTTCCAGACATTCAATGCGAATATCTTTCGCCGCAAGGCCTGCCTCACGTATCTGTCGTTCCAGCGTATCGGCAAATCCGGCGCAGGAAAAATCGCTGACCGTGACGTTAATTGACACCGGCAGCGTGATGCCTGCCGCGCGCCAGCGTTGCAGCTGGACGATGACCGTGCGGATCACCCAGTGCGTAATATCGTTCATCAACGTGGTTTTTTCCGCCAGCGCGACGATGGTCGCGGGGGAGATGTTGCCCAGCACCGGATGCTGCCAGCGCAGCAGTGCCTCGCACCCTTCGGTGAAACCGCTGTGCAGAGAAATTTTCGGCTGATAGACCAGATAAAACTGATCCGGTGCTTTAATGGCTTCGCTCAGATCGTAGAGCAATTTAAAATCGCTGTTTCGTTTCTGATCGAAATCCCGGTCAAACGGCAAGACCGGAATATCCTGGCGAATAGCCTCGTGCAGGGCGCTGATCCCCTGGCGTAATATCTCTTTCGGATTTTCACCACCAGGCTGGAAATTCACATAGCCAGTGAAGATTTTTAATCTGATGGCAATGTCGCCGCGAATTTGCGCCTCAATATCCGGCAGATTTTCGGCTTTTTTCGTCAGCGTCTTCGCGTATTCCGTATCAATTAACAGCGCAAAACGCCCCGGCGCAAAGGCATATAACGGCGTGGTGTCCGGTAATTTTAACCGCAGGCGCAACAGTGGGCCGAAACCGCGCAGCATTTTTTCGACGGCGGTAAGACCAAGATAGCGCGACAGCTCATAGGCTTTCGGCATGTCAATGCAGTCAAAAAGGATCAGCGTGGACGGGCGGTGCGCCGTTTCCAGCGCGATGCGCTCCATCTCCTGCAGTAAAAACTGACGGTTTGGCAGGCCGGTTAGGGCATCCACCCGCCCTAATGAATACCAGGCTTCCAGATAATTACAGGCCAGCGAGGCAATGCGCAGGAAGTTTTCTGTTTGTTGCGCCGTCGGTTCAAGCGGTGCCGGATGGCTGACGCACAGCGTGCCGAGCACGAAACCCTCTTTGGTTTGTAACGGCGCGGCGGCATAAAAAATCACGTGGCCATTCACCGACAGTTCATGATCGCGGAAACGATCGTCCAGCCGGGTATCGTTGCAAATAATGGCATTGCAGCTCTTAACCGAATGCTGGCACATAGAATCAGCAATCGGCATTTTCAGCGGGATCGCCGGGTTATTTTTTACATATTTGATGTACTGAAACTCGTCATCAAAAATGGTCACAAAACAGCCATCCACGCCCATGATTTCACTGGCAAGACAAGCAAATTCGCCAAGCGCTGCATCGCGTGCACCGTCCTGCGCCCGGAGCAGCGTCAGCGTCGCCAGTCTTCGTGTTTCATTTTTATTCAGGCCGGTGAACATAACGCGCTCCTGCTCAGAACAAGGCTGAGTCCGTGGATAACATTATCCAGAGAATACTTATTTTTAGCGTACAGCAGAGATCACCACCAGCCGAGTTGCGATCCGGCAACGGCGGCAATAGCAATAATCAGCATAATAATTGTGGTCTTTCTCACGTAAGGCTCCAGAGAGGCGTTGCCGCCTGAACAGATAATAAAAAGCAATGAGGATTTTCTTATACGATAACGGAATACGGCGTTGCGATAAACGACACTTTCACTGGCAGCCTAAAAAAGACTTAGTCACGACCGGTTACATGCAGATCGTGACATAGCCACGCTTGCCAGGGTAAACTTGCTTTTAGGATTTATCTTAATCATTTTAGCGAAGCGCACGAGAGCAGCATGTACTTGTTAAAACCGGGCAGCCAGGCCTTAATCATTGGCGCGCAGACCCCTCATGGTCGTCGTAATATTGGTAAATCTGTAGAGTTGTACGGCCTCTGCCAGCCGGGTGAGCGTTTTCTCAACCCGATTAATGGCGTGATGACACTGATGCCCGGCAACGCGCCGCGCGCCCTGTGGCTGGTTATCGGCGACGTATATACCTTCGACGGCCATCATGGCTACGCCTTTGTGCGTGCAGAACATCTGATGCCGCTGCTGCCGGATGCCCTGCCGCAGAACGCCGACGCCCAGGTTAGCTATTAAACAACGCCTGTAACCACGCCGCCAGAACCTGGGCGTGGTTTTGCTGCCTGTCCTTTGCGGCATATAACAGCGTAAGATTTTGCGTTTTTGCCAGCGCCGACAGACGCAGACCTTCCTCCCGTTGGGCATCCAGTTCAGCACGATAGGCTTCGCTGAACGCGGCGAAATCCAGCACCTCACTATGAAACGCCTTACGCAGCGCCGTTGAGGGTGCCAGCGCTTTGCACCACTCGTCGCGGGCGAGATCGCTTTTTTTGATGCCTCGCGGCCAGAGCCGGTCGACCAGCACCCGATAGCCGTCGTCCTCAGCAGGATCGTCGTAAACCCGTTTACAATTGATCATCCTCGTTCTCCTTGTCGGTAGCCGTACAAAAACACCCCCTGCGAATTTTAAGGTGTTGTGATAGCGGCAAAAGATCATTACTCTGATGTTCCTTATGTTATCCGTAAATTGCACAACATAGGGAACCGCCATGGACCACCTGCCTGTCAAAGAAACGCTGCGCATCGCCCTCGTGGGTGATTACAATCCTGACGTTATTGCTCACCAGGCTATTCCGCTGGCGATTGATGATGCCGCCGCCGTACAAAACATCACTGCTGATTATGACTGGCTGGCGACGTCGGAAATTCAGTTCGCCGAAGATTTAGTCGGTTACGATGCCATCTGGGTAGTACCCGCCAGCCCCTACAAAAACCCTGAAGGCGCGTTTATCGCCATTCGTTATGCCCGTGAAAACAGCATTCCGTTCCTCGGCACCTGCGGGGGGTTCCAGCATGCGATGATTGAGTACGCGCGCAATGTGCTGGCGTGGGAAAACGCCGCCCATGCGGAAACCGATACCCATGGCCGGATGGTGATCTCCGCGCTGCAATGTTCGCTGGTGGAAGAGACGGGGGTTATTGAACTGCGTCCGAACACGCTGATCGGCAAAGCCTATGGTCGCGAGACTATCGAAGAGGGCTATCACTGCCGCTACGGGATCTCACCGGAATTTGCGGATGTGCTGAACTCCGGCGATTTCCGCGTCACTGGCTGGGACGAAGACGGTGAGATCCGCGCCGTGGAGCTGGCCAGCCATCCGTTCTTCGTCGCCACCCTGTTCCAGCATGAACGCGGCGCGCTGGCCGGACGCCCGGTGCCGCTGGTTCATGCCCTGCTGCGTGCTGCCAGCAACTAAACTTTCCTGTAAAGGCGGGATCAGCGAACGTTGATCTCGCGATCCTGCCCGGCGAACGCGCCACAAACCGCCATCACCACCGCTAACAGCGCACAGGCGAGCAGCGGAATATGCCAGTCGCCGCTGGCATCATGAATTTTCCCCATCAGCGGCGGCCCGCAGGCGGCCAGCAAGTAGCCCACCGACTGCGCCATGCCGGATAATGCCGCGGCCTGATGTGCTGAACTGGCGCGCAGGCCGATAAACGTCAGGCCGAGGATCATCGTTGCGCCGGAGCCAAAACCAAAGATCACCGTCCACAGTACCGCCTGCGCCGGGAACAGCCACAGCCCGACGGCGCTGAAGGCGCACAGTAGTGACACCACGGCGGCGATGCCGCGCTGATCGCGCAGGCGATGCAGCACCAGCGGAATAAAAATACCGGGTGCAGCGGTTGCCAGCTGTAATAGGCCGTGCAGCGATCCGGCCTGTGCCTCGCTGTAACCGTGGCTGATTAAAATCGCCGGCAGCCAGCCAATAATCACATAATAAATTAACGAGTTAATACCAAGGAACAGCGTCACCTGCCAGGCAAGCCGTGAGCGCCAGATGCCGCGATCGTGCAGGCCTGGCGTGCTACTTAAGGCGGCAGGCGTGCGGGCGCGTAACTGTGGCAGCCACAGGGCAAGGGCGAGCAGCGGAAAAGCCATCAGCGTCAGCAGTGCACCGCGCCAGCCGAATCCGTGCAGCGCAATGGGCACCACCAGCGCCGAGCCAAGCGCCGCCGCCGCGCCCATGGTGAGCGAGTAGGCCCCGGTCATTTTCGCCACCTGACCGGCGAAATCACGTTTGATGATCCCCGGTAGCAGCACGTTACCCAGCGCGATGCCACAGCCGATCACCGCCGTGCCGATAAACAGCAGCGCCGCCGAGGGCAGGGAACGCACGGCAATACCGGCGCAGATCAGCAGCATGGCAACCAGCAGGCTGCGCTCCATGCCCAGACGACGCGCAATGCCCGCCGCCAGCGGCGATACCAGCGCAAATGCCAGCAGCGGCAGAGTAGTGAGCATCCCGGTCTGTGCGGTGGTGAGCCCGTAGTCGTCACGAATGGCCCCCAGCAACGGGGCGGCGCCGGTGAAGGTGACGCGCAGAGTGGTAGCAATCAACAGGATCCCGGCAAACAGCAGCAATCCGTGGCGGGTACGAAGTGAAATAGCGGTCGTCATTATATTCTCTGTCTTCTGGCGTAGTGAGCCGCGTCAGTCTAATCCCTGATGGCCCACCCGCCAAATCTGGCAGGTCTTTATTCTGACTATTTTCTGCTTGTTAAGCCATTTCTTAAGTAAGGTTATTTATCGTTTATGCTGCGGTGACGGCAGTAATAAGCGGATCCTTTTGCGTTGGTTATTTTCATAACTTTTTTCGATATGTAATGCACTTTTTGATATTTGTATGCGCAGGGGAAGCTGTGTGAATTTAGCTGCAATTTCAATAACTACGGAACATGACCCGCATGGCAACTTTCACACAGACTAAAAAAGCCGGTGCGCTGACCGCACTGGCGCTGCTCACTACGCTCTCTTTTGCGGCGCACGCCGACAAACTTGCCGATATTAAAGCCGCAGGCGTGGTGAAAGTGGCGACCTTTGACGCTAACCCGCCGTTTGGCGCCATTGATCCGAAAACCCATGACATCGTGGGCTATGACGTGGATTTCGCCAACGCGCTCGCCAAAAGCCTTGGCGTGAAGCTGGAGCTGGTCGCCACCAACCCGGCGAACCGCATTCCGCTGTTGCAGTCCGGGAAGGTGGATCTGATCGTCGCTGACATCACCATCACCCCGGAGCGCGCCCAGGTGATTGATTTCTCCACGCCCTATTTTGTGACCGGTCAGCAATTCCTCGTGCCGGCAGAGGGTAAAGATTCGCTCGACGCCTACAGCAAAGCGCGTATCGGCGCGGTGAAGGGCACCACCGGCGAGCAGACGCTGCATCAGCGTTTCCCGCAGTCCCGCGTGCTGGCCTACGACGATATTCCGCTGGCGTTGACCGCGCTGCGGAACGGCAACGTGCAGGCGATCACCCAGGACAGCACTATTCTTGCCGGTCTGCTGGCGGAAGCGCCGGACAAAGCGAAGTTTAAAATCCTGCCGGATCTGCTGTCGAAAGAAGAAATTGGCGTCGGTGTGACCAAAGGGGAAACCGCGCTGCTGAAAGCGGTGAATGCCGAGCTGGTGAAGCTTGAGCAGAGTGGCGAGGCGGCGAAAATCTACGACACCTGGTTTGGTCCGCAAACCAAAACCCCGCAGCCGCGCAGCTTTAAAATAGAAGCGAAGTAACTATGTTTGCAGGTTTATTTTCCACCTCCGTGGCGTCGGCCACGGAGGCGTTTGCCGTGCAAAAAGGCACGGTCGAATTCCGCCAGGTGAGCAAGCGTTACGGCGATCATCAGGTGCTTAAGAATATTGATTTGCAGGTCAGCGCCGGGGAGGTGGTCGCGATATGCGGGCCATCCGGATCGGGAAAATCGACGCTGATCCGCCTGATTAACCAGCTGGAAACCCTGACCAGCGGCGAGATCTTTATCGACGGTAAACCCACCAGCGGGCTTAAGGGCCGTGCGCTGCGTGAGATCCGCCGTCAGGTAGGATTCGTGTTCCAGCAATTCAATCTCTATGCCCATCTCAGCGCGCTGGATAACATCACGCTGGCGCTGACCCGCGTGCACGGCAAATCACCGCTGGAGGCGCAGCAGATCGCCCTCGGTCTGCTGGAGCGCGTCGGCCTGCAGGGCAAAGCCCATCACTTCCCGGCGCAGCTCTCCGGTGGACAGCAGCAGCGGGTGGCCATCGCCCGCACGCTGGCGGCCAGCCCGCACATTATTTTGTTCGATGAGCCAACCTCGGCGCTGGATCCGGAGATGATCGGCGAAGTATTACAGGTGATGAAATCGCTGGCGCACAGCGGTATCACGCTGATTGTCGTCACCCACGAAATGCAGTTCGCCCGTGAAATTGCCGACCGCGTTATCTTCATTGACGGCGGTGAAATTCTTGAGCAGGCGGCCCCGGCGCAGTTCTTCACCGCGCCACAGCATCCTCGTGCGCAGCGGTTTCTGCAAAAGGTGCTCAACCCGCTGCATGCTGAAAGCAGGGATGGCTGATGAACCTTCATCTTGACTGGGCCGGGGTGCTGACCGGCCAGCCCGCGCAGTGGATCCTCTCCGGTTTTCTGACCACGTTATGGGTGACGCTGGCAGGAATGGTGCTGGCGACGCTGCTCACCGTGCTGTTGCTGGCGCTGCGGCTTACGGGCGGGCGCGTGGGCCGCGGCGTGGTGGCGGTGTGGGTGTCGTTGTTTCGCAATACGCCGCTGCTGGTGCAACTGCTGTTCTGGTATTTCGCCGCCTGGAACGTGCTGCCGCAGGCGTTTCGTCAGTACGTTAACGACGAGCACGTGTTTTCGGTGCTGCCGGGTGAGGTGTGGTGGTTTACGCCGGAGTTTCTCAGCTCGGCGTGGGCGCTGGGGCTGTTCACCGCGGCTTTTCTGGTGGAGGAGATCCAGTCCGGGCTACATGCCGTGCCGCGCGGACAGGTGGAAGCGGCCACCGCCCAGGGCTTCAGCCCGCTGGCACTGTTTCGCTGGATCCTGCTGCCGCAGGGGCTGAAAAACGCCTGGCAGCCGGTGGTCGGGCAATATCTTAACCTGATGAAGCTCTCGTCGCTGGCGACCGGCATCGGCTTTGCCGAACTCACCTACCAGACGCGGCAAATTGAAAGCTATAACGCTCATGCGCTGGAAGCGTTCGCCATCGGCAGCGCGCTCTATCTGTTGCTCGGACTGGTGATGAGCCTGCTGTTGAATGCGCCGCTGTGGTGGCGGGCAAGACGGGAGAAAACAGGATGATCGCCAGTATTACGGTTATTACCGATAACCTGGAGTATCTGCTGCTGGGGCGCACCGCGCAGGGCGAGCCGGGCGGCGTACTGCTGTCGGTGCTGATGACGCTGGGCGCGGCGCTGCTGGCGTTTCCGGGCGGCATAGCGCTGGCCTGCTGCGCCTGGCGCTTCAACGGCTGGCCGCGCAGACTGCTGTTTGTCTGGGCGGAGCTGATCCGCGGCATTCCGCTGATCTTTGTGATTTTCTGGCTGTGGTTTTTACTGCCCGCGCTAACCGGCGCGGATCTGCCGGGGGCGGTGACCGTCACGCTGGCGCTGGCGTGGTTTACCTCGGCGTCGGTGATGTATTCGACCCTCGCGGCACTGGGCGCTTTACCGAAAGGACAATATGAGGCGGCGCTTGCCGGAGGATTCAGCAGCCTGCAGCTGCTGCGCTGGGTGCTGTTACCCCAGGCGCTGCGCAATGCGCTGCCGTCGTATGTCGGCCTGATGATTGCTTTGCTGAAAGACACCTCGCTGGCGTTTATCGTCAACGTGCCGGAGCTGACCACCGTCGCCGGACAGGTCAACAGCCGCGTCCAGGTCTATCCGGCCGCGCTGTTTATCTTTACCGGCCTGGTGTATTACCTGCTGTGCTGCCTGCTGGAGCAGTCGGTAAAACAGTGGCAACGGCGGCGATCATTGCCGGCCAATTAACAGCGACACCAGACCTGCGGCGATCAGCGGGCCGACGGGGACGCCACGGAACAGCGCTACACCGAGCACCGTACCGACCAGCAGACCCGCCACCAGCGATGGCTGTGAGCTCATCAGCGTCACGCCGCGCCCGCCGAGCCAGGAGACAAACACCCCGACCGCGATGGCGACCAGCGACTTCCAGTTAGCGAAGGAGTGCAACAGCGTTGACGGCGGCAGGGTGCCGCTGGCAAGAGGAGCCATCACGCCGATGGTCAGGATGATGATGCCAATGGTCAGTCCCTGTTTTTCGATCCACGGGAAAAAGGCGTTGAGCGGGGTCACGCGCACAATGATCAGCACCAGAATGGAGATAGCGACGGTGGTGTTGTGGCTGACGAACCCCAGCGCGGCGAGGGCGAGCAAGATAAACAGCGTGGTATCGAACATGGTGGCATCCTGACCAGAAAAATTAGCCTGCTTACTTTACGCGGAAAGCCATTCATAAGCAGGCGTTTTTTCGGTCATGCTGCGGGTTTAATGCTGCACCAGCAGCGCCACCAGTGGACTGTTTTCCCGGATAAAGACCGGAATGGTTTCAAGGGCCGCGTCTGCGCTGATCTGCTGCTGTCCCTGGTAGCGCTCGCCGTTCAGCGCCACCCAGCCGTGGTCGCCCGGTAGCCAGACGTCACGCTGACGCTGTCCGGCATGCATCACCGGTGCCACCAGCAGATCCTCGCCGAACAGATACTGATCTTCCACCTGCCAGCTTTGCGGTTCATCAGGATAATGCCAGAACAGCGGGCGCATCAGCGGATCGCCGTGCTGGTGGGCATTGTCAAACAGCGCATCAACATACGGACGCAACTTTTCGCGCACCGACAGCCAGTGCTGCATGATGGCGTAATTTTCCTCGCCGTAGCTCCACAGCTCATTCGGTGAGCCGCTGTTGCACTGCGGAATGCCGTTGCGATAGCTTTCCGGCGGCTGGATCTGCGGCTCGCGGTAGCCATGCATACGCAGCACCGGGCAGAACACCGCCCACTGGAACCAACGGACCAGCAGTTCGTGAAATGCCGGATCGTTGACATTGCCGCCCTGGAAACCGCCGATGTCGGTCGTCCACCAGGGAATACCCGCCAGCCCCATGTTCAGCCCGGCAGCGAGCTGATTACGGAAAGCGTGGAAGGAGGAATGTACATCCCCGGACCAGGCCAGCACGCCAAAGCGCTGACTGCCGGCCCATGAACAGCGCACCAGATTCACAATCTCCGTTTCGCCGTTCGCCACCAGACCATCATAAAAGCCTTGCGCAAAATCGCGTGGATACTGGTTGCCGACTTCCAGCACTGGACCGGCGTGATAGCGATAATTATCGAAGTCATAAGCACGGTATTCCGGCTCGGCTTCATCCAGCCAGAACAGCTTGATGCCCAGATCGTAGTAGTTTTTCTTCACCGTCTCCCAGACAAATTCCCGTGCCTGCGGATGGGTGGCGTCAAAGAAGGTGGTGTTACCCATAAAATCGAGATTGACCTGCACGCCGCGATCGCTGGTCACCAGCCAGCCTTTCGCTTTCATCACCGGGAACAGGGGGCTGCGCGCTTCCACCGTCGGCCAGACTGACACCATCAGTTCGATGCCCAGCGATTTCAGCTCGGCAACCATCGCCGCCGGATCCGGCCAGTCCACCGGATCGAAACACCAGGTGCCCTGATTCGGCCAGTGGAAGAAGTCGATGACCATCACCGACAACGGCAGATGGCGGCGGCGGTATTCCCGTGCCACTTCCAGCACTTCCTGCTGGGTGCGATAGCGCAGCTTACACTGCCACAGCCCGCTGGTGAACGCCGGGGCAGGCGGCGGGGTGCCGGTGGCTCTGGCGTACTGGCGGGTCAGTTGCACGGTGCTGTCGGCGGCGCTGATCCAGTAATCCATCTCCTGAGTCACCCGCGCCTGCCATTCGGTGTGATTTTTCGCAAAGCTCGCCTCGCCGATGGCGGGGTTATTCCACAGCAGACCGTAGCCCAGGCTCGACTGCATGAACGGCACGCTGGCCTGGGAGTTACGCTGGGCCAGCTCCAGCACGCAGCCTTTCAGATCCAGCCACGGCTGCTGGTACTGGCCCATACCGTAAATTTTTTCGTCCTGCCGCGATTCAAAGCGCACGGTGAGCTGATATTTGCCGCCGGGCAACGGTTTGAATTCGCGGCCATCGAGCTTTAGCGCACTGACGTATTTGTCCTGGCTTTTCTCGCTGGCACCAATGCCGACGGTGGAGCGCTGCCGCCACATCTCTTCCAGCAGCAGTTCGCCGCGCTGGTTATAGAATGCCAGTTGCCCTTTCAAATTGAGCACGGCGGTGATGTTGCCGTTGCGCAGCGTCAGCGTCTCTGCGCTGGCGGTGATCTCACTTTCACCGGCGGCGTTTTTCGGCAGCAGGGCATGCAGCGTATCGGTGAACGCCGGGGCGCAGGTGGCGCGTACGCGCAGGCTATGGTCGCCCCAGGCTTCAATGCGCAGGATCTGCCGCTCAAAGCGCCATTCGATGCTGTCCGGGTGTTGGATTAATTCGCTCATAAATAATACGTCCTTTTACGCAACCGTTTGTTTAGCTAAATGAATAGATTTCATGGTGTTGTCGTCGAGTTTGTACCAGCGCAGCATGGCGAAAGCGCACAGGGAGAGCACGCCCGGCACCACGGTAAAGAGCGCGACAATGCAGTACATGGCGGTGCTGTTCTGCGTCGGGGCGTTGGCGACATAGCCGCTCAAGCCGAGTGTCCAGCCAACGATAGCGCCGCTGATCGCCATGCCGAGTTTCAGTACCGCAAGGAAGGTGGAGAAGATCACGCCGTCCATGCGTTTGCCCTGCAACCATTCGCCGTAGTCGGCGACGTCAGCCATCATCACCCACATCAGGGTGGTAGTGGACTGATAAAGAGTGGAGACGATAAAGGTCAGCGGCACCAGCACAAAGATGGATTTCGGCGCGAAGAACAGCGCAATACTCAGTACGCCCGCCAGCACCGCGCAGTACCCAAACATCTGGACTTTGCTGAAGTTGCGCGTCAGCCGTTTCGCCAGCGCGCTGCCCGCCGCTTTACCGAGAATATGCGCCCCCAGCATCCACATAAAATAGCTGGCGCTGCCAAGATAATAGGTGACGAAATACATCATCGCGCCCAGACGCACCACGCCAAAACCGATATTGGTCAACACTAATACCGCGACAATTCGCCACTGATCGTTTTTTAATAAATCACGTAATTCCGCAAGGTAATTATTATGCGTGGCGGGGGCATTAATACGTTCGCGGGTATTGGCAAAACAGATCCAGAACATGATCACGGCTGCCACCGCCATAATTCCCATCGCCGCGCGATAACCGAGCAATTTGTCATCGCCGCCAATATATTCTGCCAGCGGCATCATAAAGAACGTTGACATCGCGCCGCCGAGGGTGGCTAAAAAGAAACGGTACGACTGCAATGAAATACGCTCTTCGTTATTTGGCGTGATCACCGCCCCCATTGAGCAATAGGGAATATTAATGGCGGTGTACATCAGCATCATGAAGGTATAGGTGACGGAGGCGAAGATCATTTTCCCGGATAAGCTCAGGGATTCCGGCACGGCATAGGTGAGCAGACAGCTGATACCAAAGGGCAGGGCCAGCCACAGCATCCACGGCCGGAATTTTCCCCAGCGTGTACGGGTACGGTCGGCAAGATACCCCATTGCCGGATCGATAATCGCATCCGCTGTCCGCGCCAGTAAAAACATGGTTCCGACAAAAGCCGCCGGTAAGCCAACCACATCCGTATAATAAAAGGTGAGAAATATAATGACATTATCCAGCCCGACATGGCTGGCCATATCGCCAAGGCCATAACTTATTTTTTCTTTACGGGTGATCTTTTCCTGCATCTTATTCACCTGTCTCTGTAAGGTTATTTCGTCGTTAGTTCAGAGACTATTGTTGATGCATGTCGTCAGGCTTAACAATTGCGAGATTTACTAATGGGGTTATGGAAACGCACTTTCGTGATACCGGTAACAATAATGCCAGTATTTGCATATTTTCACTACTTTTAGTCCATGTCCTATAAAAGAAAAATATTATCGAAATGGAATCGTTTCAGCGGCGCGTTATTCACAGTATTGACCTGGAAACGTCATAAATATGTCACGCGGCGTTGTTCATAATGGCGCATCGTCCGTCAAACGACAGGTGTGGCAATGAACGATCCCTGGCTACTGGAAACGCTGATCATCACGTCCTCTTTTTTTGCCATTGTCATGGTGCTGGTGGCATCTGTGCTGGTGCTGGAAAGAACGGCTGGCTGAAGAAATTACGGGAGAAATCAGCCAACGATGATCATCGCTGGCTGACAGGGAGGGACTAATTATGGGCGTCGCTGGCCTGCTTATGGAACAGTTCGCGGAACACCGGGTAAATATCATCCTGATCGCGGATATGCTGGATGGCGAAGTTATCGAAGCTCGCCTGTAAATGCTCATATTCACGCCATAGCGTCTGGTGCGCACGGCGGGTGATCTCGATATAACTGTAATAACGCACTACCGGCAGGATCTTCTTCGCCAGAATTTCGTGACACAGCGGAGAGTCATCGGCCCAGTTGTCGCCGTCCGAGGCCTGCGCGGCATAAATGTTCCATTGCGCCGGATCGTAACGCTCTTTCACCACCTCATCCATTAACTTCAGCGCGCTGGAGACAATGGTGCCACCGGTTTCCTGTGAGTAGAAGAATTCGTGCTCATCCACTTCTTTGGCCTGCGTGTGGTGGCGAATGTAGACCACATCCACGTTCTTATAGGTTCTGGAAAGGAACAGATAGAGCAGGATATAAAAACGCTTCGCCATGTCTTTAGTGGCCTGATCCATCGAGCCTGATACGTCCATCAGACAGAACATCACCGCCTGACTGGATGGCTCCGGGCGCTTCTCATAATTCCTGTAACGTAAGTCAAAGGTGTCGATAAACGGCACCCGTTCGATTTTCGCCCGCAGCTCGGCGATCTCGCGCCGCAACTGTTCCTCTTCAAGCAGCTGCGCCGGCTCGCTGTTCGCCACCTGTTGCAGATTTTCCTCCAGCTCACGCAGCTGGCGGCGTTTACCGGCGGTCATCGCCGTGCGGCGGGCCAGCGAGTTTTGCAGTGAACGCACCACGCTGATATTTGCCGGGACGCCGTTCGCGGTGTAACCCGCGCGGTGGGTTTTGTACTCGGTAAGCTGACGCTGCTGATTCTGTTTCAGGTTCGGCAGGGCCAGATCTTCAAACAACAGATCGAGGTATTCATCTTTCGAGATCTGGAAGACGAATTCGTCCTGACCTTCGCCGTCCTGGCTGGCTTGCCCCTGGCCGCTGCCGCCTCCGCCGCCACCCCCTTGCGGGCGTTCGATGCGGTCATTCTGTACAAAATGGTCGTTGCCGGGGTGAACGCGGTTGCGCAGGCCGCCGCGCCCCTGATGAAACATCGGTTCGTTAATATCTTCAGACGGAATAGAAACGGACTCGCCGCTCTCCACGTCGGTCACCGAGCGCTTATTAATGGCCCCGGAAATCGACTGCTTGATTTGCGATTTATAACGGCGCAAGAAGCGCTGGCGGTTAACCGTGCTCTTGTTTTTGCCGTTAAGACGCCGGTCTATAAACCAGGTCATACGCCCTCCGTACTGCCAACTGTTCGCAGGATCTGTAGGTGCCGGGCGGCGCTGACGCTCACCCGGCCTACGGAGTATTATTTTAGGCCCGGCGCGAACCGGGCGGGTGTTATGACGATTTACGCACGCGCAGATACCATTCGCACAGCAGACGAACCTGCTTGCGGGTATAGCCTTTTTCCATCATGCGATCGACAAAATCGTCGTGTTTCTTCTGCTCGTCGGTTGAGGTTTTGGCGTTAAAGGAAATCACGGGCAACAGCTCTTCGGTATTCGAGAACATTTTCTTCTCGATGACCGTGCGCAGTTTCTCGTAGCTGGTCCAGTTCGGGTTACGGCCACTGATATTTGCCCGTGCGCGCAGTACAAAGTTAACGATCTCGTTACGGAAGTCTTTCGGGTTGCTGATCCCGGCAGGCTTCTCGATTTTCTCCAGTTCCGCGTTCAGCGATTCACGATCGAACAGCTGGCCGGTATCCGGATCGCGATACTCCTGATCCTGGATCCAGAAGTCGGCGTAGGTGACATAACGGTCGAATATGTTCTGTCCGTATTCTGAATAGGATTCCAGATAGGCAGTCTGGATCTCTTTGCCGATAAATTCGGCGTATTTCGGGATCAGATAGCCTTTGAGGAACTCCAGATACCGCTCGGCCTGCTCCTGCGGGAACTGCTCGCGCTCGATCTGCTGCTCCAGCACATAAAACAGGTGCACCGGGTTGGCGGCCACTTCGGTGTGATCGAAGTTGAACACGCGGGACAAAATCTTGAAGGCAAAACGTGTCGACAGCCCGTTCATGCCTTCGTCCACGCCCGCGTAATCGCGATACTCCTGGTAGGATTTCGCTTTCGGATCGGTGTCTTTCAGGCTTTCACCGTCATAGACGCGCATTTTGGAATAGATGCTGGAGTTTTCCGGCTCTTTCAGGCGCGAGAGGATGGAGAAGCGCGACAGGGTTTCCAGCGTGCCCGGCGCGCAAGGCGCGTGCGTCAGCTCGCTGTGGTTGAGCAGTTTTTCGTAGATTTTCATCTCTTCCGAGATACGCAAGCAGTACGGCACCTTAACGATGTACACACGGTCGAGGAAGGCTTCGTTATTCTTGTTGTTACGGAACGTCACCCATTCGGATTCGTTCGAGTGCGCAAGAATAATGCCGTTAAACGGCAGGGCGGAAATACCCTCGGTCCCGTTGTAGTTACCTTCCTGAGTTGCCGTCAGCAGGGGATGCAGCACCTTGATTGGCGCTTTAAACATCTCGACGAACTCCATCACGCCCTGGTTGGCGCGGCACAGTGCGCCGGAATAGCCGTAAGCATCCGGATCGTTTTGCGCGTGGTTTTCCAGTTTACGAATATCGACTTTGCCCACCAGAGCCGAGATGTCCTGATTGTTTTCATCGCCAGGCTCGGTTTTGGCAATGGCGATCTGCTCAAGAATTGACGGCCAGACTTTGACAACGCGGAATTTGGTGATGTCACCGCCAAACTCATGCAGACGCTTCGCCGCCCACGGCGACATAATGGTGCCCAGATAGCGGCGCGGCACGTTGTACTCTTTTTCCAGAATTTGCGCGTCTTCCTGCGGATTGAACAGGCACAGCGGATGGTCGTTGACCGGGCTGCGCTCGCCGTTGGCGCTCAGCACGTAAATAGGGACGCGCTGCATTAGCGATTTCAGGCGCTCGGCCAGCGACGATTTACCGCCGCCCACCGGGCCAAGTAAATAAAGGATCTGTTTCTTCTCTTCCAGCCCTTGCGCGGCGTGTTTGAGATAAGAAACGATTTGTTCGATGGCCTCTTCCATACCATAGAACTCTTCAAAGGCGGGGTAGCGTCCAATTACCCGGTTCGAAAATAGACGGGAAAGCCGTGGCTCCAGGGCAGTATCCACCATCACGGGCTCGCCGATGGCCATCAACAGACGTTCTGCCGCGTTGGCATAAGCGCTGCGATCCTGCCGACATATGGAAAGAAACTCCTGCAGTGTGAACTCTTCGTCCTTGGCAGCTTCATATCGCTGGCGATAGTGATCGAATATATTCATGGCATGCCGTCCTTTCGTTTTTTAGCACAGGTTAAGAGCCGTTCGTATGAATAATGGAGGCTCCCGGAAGAGGTAGGTTGAACGTTGCTGATGAGTACCAGCAACCCGCGGCCAGGTGACAGGACGCCCGGCGCTCGCGTGCTCGCGATACACCTTCTTAAAATTAAGCGTAGATGGCATTTGCAAAACTTGCATGCCACCGCAAACCAATTTCAATGACTTATCAATAACTCATCTGATGTTTTTCAATTTCATCGTAAAGGCCGCGCCAGCGCGTCATCGCCGCGTCATAGTATGGTAAGCACGCTGTCATAATGTGACCGCAAAATACTGTGTTGGGTTTTAGAATATTTGAGATAAAAATAGTTGGGATGCCAGGCGCGGACAGTTACACTTCATTGGCCCATTATTTGACGATAGGAAAGAAAGGATTGTGACCAAATTCAAAGTTCTGGCGCTGGGCGTACTGACCGCCATCACAGCCACTTCAGCTCTGGCTGACAATAAGTTCTCGGTAGGTGCCGGTGTTGGTGTCCTTGAAGCGCCGTACAAGGACTACGATCGCACAGTGGTTCCGGTGCCGGTTATCACCTATGAAGGCGATGACTTCTGGTTCCGCGGCCTTGGCGGCGGCTATTACCTGTGGAACGATGAGAGCGACAAACTCTCTATCACCGCCTATTACTCCCCGTTTGAATTCAAACCGAAAGACAGCGATGACCGCCAGCTGCGTCAGCTTGATAAACGTAAAGCGACGTTGATGGCAGGCTTGTCCTATGTGCATAACACGCAGTATGGCTTCTTACGCACCAGTCTGGCAGGCGATACGCTGGATAACAGCAACGGTGTCTCTTGGGATCTCGCGTGGCTCTATCGTTATACCAATGGCGGCCTGACGTTAACGCCGGGCATCGGGGTAGAGTGGAGCAGCGAAAACATGAACGAATACTACTACGGCGTATCCGGTAAGGAATCCCGCCGCAGTGGTCTTGATCGTTATGATCCGGACAGTGACTGGAGCCCGTACCTGGAGTTGAGCGCAAGCTACAAACTGAATGATGACTGGAGCCTGTACGGTACTGGTCGTTACACACGTCTGTCCAGCGAAGTGAAAGACAGCCCGATGGTAGATAAATCCTGGGCGGGCGCACTGTCTGCTGGGGTCAGCTACAGCTTCTGATGGTGCAACCGCAGGGTACATTCTGTGAATAATACCAGGGCGCTTCGTGCGCCCTGTTTGCATTAATGTGGGGCAATAATCACTGGAGATGAGCATGAGCGACAGCACCGTGATGTTTGAGCGTGGGCTGACACTGCCCGCTATTGGCCAGGGCACCTGGTATATGGGCGAAAATGCCGGTCAACGGCAACAGGAAGTCACCGCCTTGCGTGCCGGGATTGACGCCGGGCTGACGCTGATCGACACCGCTGAAATGTATGCCGATGGTGGCGCGGAAGAGGTGGTCGGAGAGGCGTTACAGGGGCGTCGGGAGGCGGTTTTCCTGGTGTCGAAAGTCTATCCGTGGAACGCTGGTGGGCAGAAAGCGATAGCCGCCTGCGACGCCAGCCTGCGCCGTCTGCAAACCGATTATCTCGATCTTTATCTGTTGCACTGGCGCGGCAATTATTCCCTGGCTGACACTGTTGAGGCGATGGAAACGTTAATCCGGCAGGGCAAAATTCGCCGCTGGGGGGTGTCGAATCTTGATTATGCCGATATGCAGGAACTCTGGAGCGTGCCAGGCGGCAAGGCCTGCGCCACGAATCAGGTGCTCTATCATCTGGGATCGCGCGGTATTGAATTCGATCTGCTGCCCTGGTGTCAGCAACAGCAGATGCCGGTGATGGCCTATTGTCCACTGGCGCAAGCCGGGCGGCTACGTGATGATTTGTTAAACAGCCGCGCGGTACAGGAGGTGGCCCATGCTCATCACGCCACCCCGGCGCAGGTCTTGCTGGCCTGGGCGATCCGTCAACCGCGCGTCATGGCGATACCGAAAGCATCACGTGTGGATCATGTGAAGGAAAATGCCGCTGCGCTGGCGTTGAGACTCTCAGATGAGGCCGTCGCCATGCTGGATAAGGCGTTCCCGGCACCGGGGCGCAAAACGCCGCTGGACGTGGTGTAACGCGATAGTTCTTCATCCCGGCCTTATCCCTGGCGGAGAGGGAGAAGGCCGGGGTAACGCAGAGTTAGCGCTTAACGACGCGAATGGTCTGCGCCAGACGTGACGGTTTTTCTTCTGTGGCTTTTTGCGCGGTGGTGGCGCAAGCCGTTTCCACACACACAAAGGTCTTATAGCCGTCATCAGGCATATCGCCCATGCTGGCGGACAGTGCCGGGCCTGGATTCCAGCCAACCACGTTACAGTGATGATGGTGGATCACTTCAATGGTGCGGTTCAGCGCGCCATCGTTGATGATACTGCACGCTTCCGGGTTCAGGTACACGCGGTCGGTACGGTCCGGGAAGGTCTGCACGCCGCCCGCCAGCACGTCTTCTTTAGCGCCGTTCACTTTATCGATGAAACGATCGCCCAGCCCGCTGACTTTCACGGCGCTGATGTCACCAACATTGAAATAGGTGTGCAGGGCAGAGAAGGTTTCAAATTCACCGTGGGCTTCCAGTTCGATTTCACAGGTTTTGCCGAGCTTAAAGCGGGCATACAGCGTGAAGTCATGGGGCCAGTACTGACGGGTAGCATCGCTGCTTTGCAGTTCAAAGGTCAGCACCACGCCGTTATCGTCTTCATTATGGGCTTTCAGCGTCCACGGCAGGTTACGGGCAAAACCGTGTGCCGGCAGGCCTTCTTTCGCCGCCGGGCCAAACCATGGCCAGCAGATCGGTACGCCGCCGCGCAGCGCGACGCCATGTTTGAACGGGGTATTATCGCTAAGCCACAGCACCTCATCATCGCCTGTAGGTTTCCAGGAGAGCAGATGCGCGCCTTGCAGAGCAAACGAGGCTTTTACCTGTGGGTGATCGACAACAATGAGGTCCAGATCGTCCAGCACACGGCGGGAAAGGGCAGTGGTGAACTGGTCAACGACCGGAAGAGCAAAAATTTTAGTAATCATCATGATATTCCTCAATCCTCTGTCTTCAATGCAAAAAAAAGAGCGACCGAAGTCGCTCTTATGGATCAGATTCTCATCTCAACTTATTTGGAGATGTGAGCGATCAGGTCCAGAACTTTGTTGGAGTAGCCAGTTTCGTTGTCGTACCAGGAAACCAGTTTCACGAAGTTGTCGTTCAATGCGATACCTGCTTTAGCATCGAACACAGAAGTGCATACTTCGCCGTTGAAGTCGGTAGAAACAACGTCGTCTTCGGTGTAACCCAGAACGCCTTTCATTTCGCCTTCAGAAGCGGCTTTGATGGCTTTCTTGATTTCTTCGTAAGAGGCTGCTTTTTCCAGACGAACGGTCAGGTCAACAACAGATACGTTCGGAGTCGGAACGCGGAACGCCATACCAGTCAGTTTGCCGTTCAGTTCTGGCAGTACTTTACCTACTGCTTTAGCAGCACCGGTAGAGGACGGGATGATGTTCTGTGCTGCGCCACGGCCGCCGCGCCAGTCTTTGTGAGACGGGCCATCAACGGTTTTCTGAGTAGCGGTAGTTGCGTGAACAGTGGTCATCAGACCTTCAACGATACCGAAGTTGTCGTTGATAACTTTTGCCAGCGGAGCCAGGCAGTTGGTGGTGCAGGATGCGTTAGAAACGATGTCCTGGCCTTCGTATTTGTCAAAGTTAGCGCCTTTAACAAACATCGGGGTGTTGTCTTTAGAAGGACCAGTCAGAACCACTTTCTTCGCGCCAGCGGTGATGTGCTTACGAGCAGTTTCGTCGGTCAGGAAGATACCGGTAGCTTCAGCAACAACGTCAACGCCGATTTCGCCCCATTTCAGGTTAGCCGGGTCTTTTTCAGCGGTAACACGGATGGTTTTGCCGTTAACAACCAGGTGGCCGTCTTTGACTTCAACAGTGCCGTTGAAACGGCCGTGAGTTGAGTCATATTTCAGCATGTACGCCATGTACTCAGCGTCCAGGAGATCGTTGATGCCAACGATTTCGATGTCAGAACGTTCCTGCGCAGCACGGAAAACAATGCGACCGATACGGCCAAAACCGTTGATACCTACTTTGATAGTCATATATTCCACCAGCTATTTGTTAGTGAATAAAAGGTTGGCTGTAAAATTACAAAAACCTTACGCAGCGTCAAGCGGAATCGTGTCAATCATTGCGACAAATCAATCCTGTGCACAACCTTTGCGCGACTGAGTCGCCTCACTTTTCCAATGGGCTGCTACCCACATGGGGCCGCCGGCTGGAATTTTAAAGGCCATGCGAGATAAATATGTGAAACAGATCACAATTACCTGGCTGCGATTTCGTAACGACTAAGTTTAGAACAAAAGTAGACGCCTGCCTGTTAATGTTTTGTTAGAATCAAAGAAAAGATGTGAATGTCATCAACGCGAGAAGTAAGCATATGGCTAATGATCCCTCCCAGGACGACCTGAAAAAAAAACTCACCGAAATGCAGTTCTATGTCACGCAAAATCATGGCACAGAACCGCCTTTCACGGGGCGTCTGCTGCACAACAAACGCGATGGCGTCTACCACTGTTTAATCTGCGATGCGCCGTTGTTCAATGCCCAGAGCAAATATGATTCTGGCTGCGGCTGGCCGAGCTTTTATGAACCGGTCAGCGACGACGCTATCAAATACCTGAATGATTACTCCCACGGCATGCAACGTACCGAGATCCGCTGTGGGAATTGCGATGCCCATTTGGGCCATGTTTTCCCGGATGGCCCGCAGCCGACCGGCGAACGTTTTTGCGTCAATTCAGCCTCGCTCAGCTTCACCGATGACGATAGCGGCGAGCAGATCAAAGGCTAGAGAATCGATTCAGCAAATTATTCCATACGGAGACGATCTATCGTGAATGTGGATGAGCTTGTTAACAGTTTAACGCCGGAAGTGTATCAGCGACTGGTTACCGCGGTGGAGCTGGGGAAATGGCCTGATGGTGTGGCGCTGACGCCCGAACAAAAAGAGAACAGCCTGCAACTGGTGATGCTCTGGCAGGCGCGTCACAACACCGACGCCCAGCATATGACCATCGACACGAACGGTCAGATGGTGATGAAAAATAAACAGCAACTGAAAGAAGAGTTCGGTATCACGCCGAAATCTATTGCCACGCTGAAGGTCAACTAACCGCGTGCTAAAACAGGCCGGGAAGCGCACGTTCCCGGCCTGAAAGAGCGTTACGGTTTCAGCGCCAGCGATGCAGCCAGCTGTTTCGCTAACTGGTTATTATCATCCGCCCCATATTCCCAGAACATCGCGCCGGCAAGGCCTTTTTCCTTGATGTAATCCGCTTTGATAGCCACTGAGCGGGGATTTTCATAACTGAGTGCAAACAGCGCTTTTCCCTCAGCAGACTTCACCGACAGCCACGGCACTTTTGCCTCTTCATCCCAGTGTTCAGTAAAGCGCTTCTGCGGATCGTTAAGCAGCCGTTTTACAATGTCGTTATATTTCACATACGTATCTTTCGTGAGATCGAATCCCAGCGAACCGAACAGCGCAACCTCACGCTCGCCAAAATAGGGCTTGGTTGCGGGATTTTTTTGCGCATCCGGTTTGCTCCAGTCAATGCCCGGCTCTATGGCGCGCTTGGGCACCCGGCCATAAAATCCAATGCCCAGATTCATCTGCTGAGGCTTTAACCCCGCCGCAAGATAGTTATTAACGACAACGTCAACGCTGTACTTATCCGCCTCAGCAACGGTGGGCCAGGCTTTGGAGTCATACAGATTGGCGTTGAAATACTGCGTGCCGTAGGCCATGTCATAGGTCATCAGGTTGATGTAATCCAGCAACGGGGCGATGGCGTTAACGTCCACCCAGCTTTTCGGGCTGTCGACGTTCGCGCCAACGGCGATGGTGACCAGTTTTTTATCGCCAAACGCCTGACGGAGTGCTTTCAGCAGCAGGGTAAAGTTATCCCGATCGGCGGGCTGGCTGTCGACGGCTCCCCAGGCACCGTTCACCGGATATTCCCAGTCCAGATCGATACCATCGAGCCCATATCGCGCGACAATATCCTGGGCTGAGCGAATAAACACCGCGCGTGCCTCCGGCGTCGCGGCCGCAGCAGAAAAACCACGTGCGCCCCAGCCGCCGACCGATAACAACACTTTCAGGTCAGGATTTTGTTGCCGCAGGGCGGGGATCAGTGCGAGATCAGCGGCAACTTTCGGCGAGAGCCAAATCTGATGCCGCTTCATTGGATCTTTTAGCGCGTCATTGGTTTCGCCTTTTTCACCGTTATAGATCAGGCCAAACGAGTAGTTAAGGTGAGTGATCAGGCGTACATCCAGCGTGTTTATATCCCCGCCAGGGCCTGCGGTCACGTCTCCGCCGCCGTTAAAATAACCGACCGACATGAAAGAACTGGCGGAGGCGAGCGATGCGCAAAGCAGGGGTAAAGCTGCCAGAACAGGCAAACGTTTCATAGGGGTTCCTCTTTGACAAAAATTAAAGCCAGGCCAGTGGCGTGGCGAAAAAACAGCCAAAAAAGCATAACACCGTCGTTTCGCGGATAATGCGAAGGGCTTCACTTTATGTCATTGAAGGGGAACAGAAAGAACGGGTATTTGTGATAAATACCCGTGTTACAACTTACGCGTGAGTTTCCTGCCAGTCTGCCAGCGTATACAGCGTGGCGCCCGCCGCTGACATGTCCATAAACGCCTGTGCGCTGTCCTGCGCATGCAGATTAACGCCGCGACAGCCGTCGGTGATCACGTTCACGTCGTAGCCCAGCGTCAGTGCATCCAGCACGGTGAACTTCACGCAGTAATCCGTTGCCAGTCCCATTACGATAAGCTCATTAACGTTGTGATGACGCAGCCAGTCATCGAGCTGGGTTTTCTGCCGGTGACCGTTATCAAAAAAGGCGCTGTAGCTGTCAATCGCCGGGTTTTCGCCTTTATGAAACACCGCGTCGATGGCGTTCGCCTGTAACAGCGGATGCAGCGCCGCGCCGTCGCTGTTTTGCACGCAATGATCCGGCCAGAACGTCTGCGGCAGCCCGTCCAGCAATCCTTCAGCATAGGGCTCGACGTTTTGCTGGCTGGCAAAGCTGCCGTGGTTCGCCGGATGCCAGTCCTGGCTTGCCACCACGGCGTCACCGCGTCCTTTACACCAGTCAATAAGCGTATTGGCGATGTCCACGGTGCTGTCGCCCCCGGCGACCGCCAGCGCGCCACCGGCGCAAAAATCGTTCTGTAAATCGACTAACAGTAGTGCCCGGGTCATCTCCTGCTCCTTACTCGTCCGGCGTCAGCTCGCCGCGCAAATTGACCGTCATCGCCTCACGGATGGCCTGAACATCCAGGTTTTGGCTTAACAGGTAGTGAAGTTTCGTCAGGGTGGCTTCCACCGTCATGTCTGCGCCGCCAATGACGCCTGCATGGGCCAGTGCGTTGCCAGTGGCGTAGCCGCCCATATTGACCTTGCCGGACATACACTGCGTCAGGTTGATCACCACAATGCCGCGCTCGCTCGCCGCCTGTAGCTCCTTCAGGAACTCGCCGTTTTGCGGCGCATTGCCGACGCCGTAGGAGCGCAGGATCAGCGCTTTCACCGGCTGGCGCAGGAAATTGCGCACCACGTCGGCAGAAATGCCCGGATAAATGGTCACCACGCCAATTGGCTGCGGGGTAATGGGATGCACAATCAGCTTCCCGTCGCCGTGCGGCGCAGGCGGCGTGCCGAGGCGGCGAATATGAATGCCTGCCTCCAGCAAGGGTTGCAGGTTCGGCGAGGCGAAAGCATCGAAGCCATCCGCATGGGCTTTAGTGGTGCGGTTACCGCGGAACAGACGGTTGTTGAAGAACAGCGTCACTTCGTTAATGGGGTAATTGGCCGCGATATAGAGCGAATTGAGCAGGTTGATCTGCCCGTCCGAACGCAGTTCCGCCAGCGGGATTTGTGACCCTGTCACAATAACCGGGTTGCCGAGGTTTTCCAGCATGAACGACAGCGCCGAGGCGGTAAACGCCATGGTGTCGGTGCCGTGCAGAATGACAAAACCATCGTAGCGATCGTAGTTCGATTTAATATCTTCGGCGATATGCTGCCAGTCCTGCGGCGTCATATCAGAAGAGTCCATCAGCGGATGGTATTCGTGGATGGTGAAGTCGGGCATCTCCTGGCGGTGGAATTCCGGCATCAGCGCCAGCTGGCGTTGCAGATGTCCGGAAACCGGAATGTAGCCCTGTTCAGAGCGCTGCATGCCGATAGTCCCGCCGGTGTAGGCAACATAAATCGATTTCTTTTGCATGATGTTCTGTTTCATAGCCATAAAAAATCCCCTCAAGGCTGAGGGGATGGGTTATCAGCGAACGTTAGCGCAGGTCAGGCAAAACGCATAGCGGTTTTGCGGGTCGTTAAACGCCGCCAGCTTATCGCTTTCCGCTTTCACGACTCCAGCAACCGGGGCCAGTGGCGCAGGCAGATACGCCTGTAACGCTGACGGCATCGCCGCGCGAACGCTGGCAGACATGCTGTCAACCACCTGGTCGAAGAAGGTCGGCTCATCCTGATAATAATCGATGTGCCACTGCTTGAGCTTCGCCAGTTCAGCCGCTTTTGCCACCGCATCGTCGAAATCACCCAGCGCATCCACCAGACCGTTCGCTTTCGCGTCCTGACCGGTCCAGACGTGGCCCTGCGCAATCTGATCGATCTGCTCCGGCGTCTTATTGCGCGACTGCGACACAATCGACAGGAAGCGTTTATAGCCGCTCTCAATGCTCAACTGCATCATCTGCTGCACTTCCGGCGGCAGCGCTTTAGTGACCGCCACATCCGCCAGCGGCGAGGTCGCCACGCCATCGGTATGCACGCCTACGCTGTCGAGGCTATTTTCAAAGGTGTTGATCACCCCGAAGATGCCAATTGAGCCGGTGAGGGTGCTCGGGTTCGCCACAATGTAGTTAGCCGGGGTGGAGATCCAGTAACCGCCGGACGCGGCCATGCCGCCCATCGATACCACCACCGGCTTGCCTGCCGCTTTGGCGGCGGCCAGTTCGGCACGGATCACCTCAGAGGCGCTGACGCTGCCGCCTGGGCTGTTAACGCGCAGCACAATAGCTTTCACTTTCGGATCGAGACGCGCATCGCGGATTTGCGACGCCGTGGTGTCACCGCCGACGTTACCCGGAGTTTCTTCACCGTCCATGATGGCGCCGTTGGCGAAGATCACCGCCACGCTGTCACCGTTTTCGCTCTGTTTTTTCAGCGCGTAATCGTAGTAGCTGATGGCGCTGTAATTTTTATCGGCATCGCTCCAGCCAAACTGTTTGCTGAGCGCTTTCTCGACTTCGGCACTGGTGGCAAGCTGATCCACCAGTTTGTTATCGAGGGCATATTTCGCCGTATCGCCACCCACTTTGGTCAGCCCTTCCAGCATCGCCTGCGCGCCAGGGAAGATCTGCTGCGCCGAAACCTGACGGTTCGCGGCGACGGTGTTCAGGTAGTTTTGCCACAGTTCACCTACCCAGCGGCTGTCGGCGTCACGCGCAGCCGGGGACATATCGTCGCGGATAAACGGCTCGACGGCGGATTTATAAGTACCGACGCGGAAGACATGGGTTGAGACTTTCAGTTTTTCCAGCAGCGATTTGTAATACAGACCGTTAGTGGCAAAGCCATGCAGATCCACCACGCCTTGCGGGGAGAGGAAGGTTTTATTGGCGAAGCTGGCAAGGTAATACTGGCCCTGGCTGAAGTTATCGCCCACCGCATAAACTGGTTTGCCGCTGTCGCGGAATTCGCGCAACGCTTTACCGATGTACTGCATCGACGGCTGATCGGCACCGGCAAAATCTTTCAGATCCATCACGATACCGGTGATATTGCGATCGTCTTTCGCCTGGCGAATCGCCTCGACAATATCAAACAGCGAGTTCTCCTGTAAGCGATCGGAACTGGCGCCAAACAGCTGACGGCCCAGCACGCCCAGCTTGCTGCTGCTGGAAGGTTTATCCACCACCACACCGGCAATATCCAGTAACAACGCGCCACGGTTACTGTGCTCGGCAGTGCTGCTCTTCACCTGCATCCAGATGCCGACGCACACCACCACTAAAAAGATAAAGAAAAGGTTGAGCACCAGTTCACGGACGAAATTGAGCAATCGCCATGTCCATTTAAAAAAACCAGCAATGAAATGCCAAAGGGTTCGCATGTATTCTTCCTGTCCTGATTAACAACCCCCGCTACCCTGAGCGGAATGTGCGGTTATCCTAATTACACCGCGGCAACTTGTCAGCAAGATCCGCCGCCGTCGCTGTAACAAAATCTCCTGTCGTGTTAATTTTATGCATAAATTTGATGACAGGAGTTAACTAATGGATGCACTTGAACTGCTCGTTAACCGTCGTAGCGCCTCTCGCCTGACCGAACCCGCCCCGGCGGGGGAGCAACTGAAAAGTATTTTACAGGCGGGAATGCGTGCGCCGGATCATGGCACGCTCCAGCCGTGGCGCTTCTTTGTCGTTGAAGGTGAAGGGCGCGAGCGCTTCAGCCAGTTGCTGGAGAAAGGCGCGATTGCCGCCGGTCTTGATGAAAAGGGCATTGAAAAAGCCCGCTCTGGCCCGTTCCGCGCGCCGATGATCATTGCCGTGGTCGCTAAATGCGAAGATCACCCGAAAGTGCCGCACTGGGAACAGCTGGTGTCGGCGGGCTGTGCTGTGATGGCGATGCAAATGGCGGCGCTGGCGCAGGGCTTTAACGGCATCTGGCGCAGCGGCCCGATGACCGACAGCCCGGTGGTGCGTGAAGCGCTGGAGTGCCGCGAACAGGATCATATCGTCGGTTTCCTCTACCTCGGCACGCCGCAGCTGAAAGCCTCCACTACCATCAGCCTGCCTGATACCACGCCGTTCGTGCGTTATTTCTGATCCACCACGGCCCGACTGTCCGTATTGTGAGCGAAAGCCACGCAATTCGGACAGTCATACTTACCACTTATCCGATTGAGCGCTACCATAGCCGGATTGCAATGACAGGAGATGTCCATGAGCGAGCAAGCCATTCGTTTAACGCAGTACAGTCACGGAGCTGGTTGCGGTTGTAAGATTTCCCCCAAAGTGCTGGAAACCATTCTGCACAGCGATCGGGCAAAGTTTATCGATCCGAACCTGCTGGTCGGTAACGAGACCCGTGATGACGCTGCGGTTTACGATCTGGGCAACGGCACCAGCGTGATCAGCACCACCGACTTCTTTATGCCGATTGTCGACAATCCGTTCGACTTCGGACGCATTGCGGCAACCAATGCTATCAGCGATATTTTTGCTATGGGCGGCAAGCCGATTATGGCGATCGCCATTCTGGGCTGGCCAATCAATACCCTTGCGCCGGAGATCGCCCGTGAGGTGGTGGAAGGCGGACGCTTTGCCTGCCAGCAGGCGGGGATCGCGCTGGCGGGCGGTCACTCCATCGACGCGCCGGAACCGATTTTTGGCCTCGCCGTCACCGGCGTGGTGCCAACCGAACGCGTGAAGAAAAACAGCACCGCGAAAGCAGGCTGCAAACTCTATCTCACCAAATCGCTGGGCATTGGCGTGCTGACTACCGCCGAGAAAAAATCCCTGCTTAAACCCGAGCACGTTGGGCTGGCCACGGAAGTGATGTGCCAGATGAACCTCGCCGGTGCCGGTTTTGCCAGCATCGACGGCGTGCAAGCGATGACCGATGTCACCGGCTTCGGGTTGCTCGGCCACCTGAGCGAAATGTGCCAGGGCGCAGGCGTGCAGGCGCAGGTGCGCTATCATGACGTGCCGAAGCTGCCGGGCGTAGAAGAATACATTGCTCAGGGCGCAGTACCGGGCGGTACCGGGCGTAACTTCGCCAGTTACGGTCATCTGATGGGCGACATGCCGCAGGCGTGGCGCGATCTGTTGTGCGATCCGCAGACCTCCGGTGGCTTACTGCTGGCGGTTACGCCGGACGCAGAAGATAAGGTACAGGCCACTGCCGCCGAATATGGCATTACCCTGACGGCGATTGGCGAGCTGGTTGAGGCCCGTGGTGGTCGTCCTATGATTGAGATCCGTTAAGTCAATGCGGTTGTTTATTGCCGAAAAACCGAGTCTGGGCCGCGCCATTGCCGAGGTGCTGCCGAAGCCGCACCGCAAGGGCGACGGCTATATCGAGTGCGGGAATGGTCAGGTGGTCACCTGGTGCATTGGTCACCTGCTGGAGCAGGCGCAGCCGGATGCCTATGACAGCCGCTATGCGCGCTGGAACCTCTCGGATTTGCCGATTGTGCCGGAAAAATGGCAGCTGCAACCGCGCGCCTCGGTCACCAAACAGATCAACGTCATCAAGCGTTTACTGGGGGAGGCCAGCGAAGTTATTCACGCCGGTGACCCGGATCGTGAAGGGCAGTTGCTGGTGGATGAGGTGCTGAACTATCTGGAGCTGCCTGCGGAAAAACGCCGTAACGTGCAGCGTTGTCTGATAAACGACCTCAACCCGCAGGCGGTGGAGCGCGCGATCACCCGTTTGCGCGCCAACAGCGAATTTATCCCTCTTAGTTCATCGGCGCTGGCCCGCTCCCGAGCTGACTGGCTCTACGGCATCAACATGACCCGCGCCTACACGCTGCTCGGGCAGAGCGCCGGTTATCAGGGCGTGCTCTCCGTGGGGCGGGTGCAGACGCCGGTGCTCGGACTGGTGGTGCGCCGTGACGAAGAGATCGAAAACTTCGTGGCGAAAGACTTTTTCGAGGTGAAAGCGCATATCGTCACCCCTAAAGAAGAGCGTTTTACCGCCACCTGGCAGCCAAGCGACGCCTGCGAACCGTACCAGGATGAAGAGGGGCGTCTGCTGCACCGTAGCCTTGCCGATCATGTGGTAACGCGCATTACCGGCCAGCCGGCGATGGTCACCAGCTATAACGACAAACGGGAATCCGAGGCCGCGCCGTTGCCTTTCTCACTCTCCACCTTGCAGATTGAAGCGGCGAAGCGCTTTGGCCTCAGCGCGCAGAACGTGCTGGATATTTGCCAGAAGCTCTATGAAACCCACAAGCTCATCACCTATCCCCGTTCCGACAGCCGTTATCTGCCGGAAGAGCATTTTGCCGGGCGTCAGGCGGTGATCAACGCCATCAGCGTGCACAGCCCGTCATTGCTGCCGCAGCCGGTAATCGATACCGACATCCGTAACCGCTGCTGGGATGACAAAAAAGTCGATGCGCACCATGCCATTATTCCGACGGCGCGCAGCAGCAAGGTGAACCTCACCGATAACGAAGAGAAGGTCTATACCCTGGTGGCGCGGCAGTATCTGATGCAGTTCTGCCCGGACGCGGTATTCCGCAAATGCACCATCGAACTCGACATCGCCAAAGGTAAATTTATCGCCAAAGCGCGTTTTCTGGCGGAAGCGGGCTGGCGCACTTTGCTGGGCAATAAAGAGCGCGACGAAGAGAATGACGGCACGCCGCTGCCGGTGGTCGCCAAAGACGACGAACTGCTGTGCGAGAAGGGCGAGGTGGTGGAGCGGCAGACCCAGCCGCCACGGCATTTCACCGACGCCACGCTGCTGTCAGCGATGACCGGTATCGCGCGTTTTGTGCAGGATAAAGATCTGAAAAAGATCCTGCGCGCCACCGACGGGCTGGGCACTGAAGCTACTCGTGCCGGGATCATCGAGCTACTGTTTAAGCGCGGTTTCCTGGTGAAAAAAGGGCGCTATATCCATTCCAGCGACGCCGGGCGGGCGCTGATCCACTCCCTGCCGGAGATGGCGGCGCGGCCGGACATGACCGCCCACTGGGAATCAGTGCTGACGCAAATCAGCGAAAAGCAGTGTCGCTATCAGGATTTTATGCAGCCGCTGGTGGGTACGTTGTATCAACTGATCGATCAGGCTCGCAGCACGCCGGTGCGTCAGTTCCGCGGGCTGGCGGCACCTGGTGGGGATAAAAAGAAAACCTTCAAAGGGCGGGCGAAGAAAAAGCCGCCTGCGAGTGCGGCTCCGGCGGCGTAGCGCATGTTGCCGGGTGGCGGCTACGCCTTACCCGGCCTACAAGGTAACCCAGGGATCGGCAAAGTAACCGTAGGCCCGGCAAGCGCAGCGCCGCCGGGCAACCCGGTTAAGTCAGTCACCGTAGGCCCGGCAAGCGCCGCGCCGCCGGGCAACCCGGTTAAGTCAGTCACCGTAGGCCCGGCAAGCGCCGCGCCGCCGGGCAACCCGGTTAAGTCAGTCATCGTAGGCCCGGCAAGCGCCGCGCCGCCGGGCACCCCGGTTAAGTCAGTCACCGTAGGCCCGGCAAGCACAGCGCCGCCGGGCAATTCCACGCGATTAGATCACGCCCTGCGCCAGCATGGCGTCGGCAATTTTCACAAAGCCCGCGATATTCGCGCCGCGCACATAGTTGGTCTGCTTACTTTCACCGCCGTATTCCACGCAGGCATGGTGAATATCCAGCATGATATGGTGCAGACGCGCATCGACTTTTTCCGCCTTCCAGCTCAGACGCGCGGCGTTCTGCGCCATCTCCAGCCCGGACGTTGCCACACCGCCTGCATTCGCCGCTTTACCCGGAGCGAACAGCACGCCCGCTTCCAGGAACAGATCGGTGGCTTCGATGGTGGTCGGCATGTTGGCACCTTCCGCTACCGCCTTCACACCGTTGGCGATAAGCGTGCGGGCGGCGTCAACGTCCAGCTCGTTCTGGGTCGCGCACGGCAGGGCAATATCTGCCGGTACTGACCACGGCTGTTTGCCTTCCAGATACACCAGTCCGAACTCGCGGGCATAATCCGCCACGCGACCGTCGCGGCTGGCTTTGATTTCGCACAGGCGTGCCAGTTTCTCGCGGTTAAAGCCCGCTTCGTCCACCACCGTGCCGCTGGAGTCAGAGGCGGTGATCACCCGTCCACCCAGTTCCATCACTTTCTCAATGGTGTACTGCGCCACGTTGCCGGAGCCGGACACCGCCACGCGCTGCCCCTCGAAGGCCAGACCGTGACGTTTTAACATCGCCTCGGTGAAATAGACCAGGCCATAGCCGGTGGCTTCCGGGCGGATCAGACTGCCGCCAAACGACAGCCCTTTACCGGTAAACACGCAGGCGCTGTTATTCGAGAGTTTTTTCATCATCCCGGCCATAAAGCCCACTTCACGCCCGCCGACGCCAATATCACCCGCCGGCACATCGGTATCCGGTCCCAGATGGCGGTACAGTTCGGTCATCAGCGACTGACAAAAACGCATCACTTCGCCTTCGCTTTTGCCTTTCGGATCGAAATCGCTGCCGCCTTTGCCGCCGCCCATTGGCAGGGTAGTGAGCGCATTTTTGAACGTCTGTTCAAAGCCAAGGAATTTCAGAATCGATAAGTTCACCGACGGGTGAAAACGCATCCCACCCTTAAAAGGACCAATGGCGGAGTTAAACTGCACGCGCCACGCGCGGTTGACCTGCACCTGGTTACGATCGTCCACCCACACCACGCGGAACTGGATCACACGTTCCGGCTCGACCAGCCGTTCCAGCAACGACATCTGGCGATAACGCGGGTTTTCTTCAATAAACGGCCACAGCGTGGTCATGACTTCGCGAACCGCCTGGGCAAATTCTGTCTGATGGGGATCGCGTTGTTGAATACGGCTTAGAAAGGTTTCCAGAGAGCAAGACTGATCCATCGATATAACATCCTCTTATGTCAGGGGCGTAAAATTTGTTGTGTGTTGTTAAGGCGTTGTTTGCGTTTTCGACTATAACACTGGAAAAGCGGCATAAGGCAACCGATTTAGACAGGTACAGGGAAATTAATAATCGTCGGGAGGTCATAATAAAAAACGATGACCCCACGGATTAAAGGTTCTGCCTTTTTTTACCGTTATAGTTAATATCACCACGTAATCAGGAAAAAAAACGATGATCCGACACGCTCTGTTTGCCGCCAGCCTTCTGGCGCTCGTCACCGCCACCGCCCAGGCGGAGGTGCGCTACAGTACCGGCGACGTCGACGTGAATGTGCCGCCGGAAGTGTTCTCCTCCGGCGGTCAGCGTCCGCAGCCCTGTAATCAGTGCTGCGTTTATCAGGATGAAAATTACTCGGAAGGGGCCGTGGTGAAAGCCGACGGCATTTTATTACAGTGTCAGCGTGACGAACGCACGCTGAGCACGAATCCGCTGGTGTGGCGGCGCGTCAAACCCTGACGCTTAGAGATCGAAGGTCGCCCAGATCGGCGCATGGTCGGACGGCTTTTCCATGCCGCGGATCTCGTAATCGATGCCGGTATCGGTGCAGCGCGTAGCCAGTGCAGTGCTTGCCAGCACCAGATCGATACGCAGCCCGCGGTTATCGTCAAAACCTTTTGAACGGTAATCAAACCACGAAAAACGATCCTGGGTATCCGGATTGGCCGCACGGAAAGTATCCACCAGCCCCCAGCCCTGCAAACGGGCCATCCACTCGCGTTCTTCCGGCAGGAACGAACATTTGCCAGTACGCAGCCAGCGCTTGCGGCTGTCTTCACCGATGCCAATGTCCAGATCCGTCGGGCTGATGTTGACATCGCCCATCACCAGCACCGGGCTGTCTTTGCTGAGATCGTTTTCCAGAAAATCCTGGAGATCCTGATAAAACTTCGCTTTCGCCGGGAATTTGGTGGGATGGTCGCGGCTTTCTCCCTGCGGGAAATAACCGTTGATTACCGTGATATTGCCGAGTGGCGAGGCTAATTCCGCCATGATAATACGACGCTGCGCTTCTTCGTCATCGCCAGGAAAGCCGCGACGCACCGATACCGGCGTGTCGCGGGTCAACAGCGCCACGCCGTAGTGGCCTTTCTGACCATGATAAAAGACGTTGTAGCCCAGCTTCGCCACCTCTTCGAGGGGGAACATATCGTCATGGACTTTTGTCTCCTGCAGGCCAATCACATCGGGCTGATGCTTGTCGATAATCGCTTGCAGTTGATGAGGACGGGCGCGCAGGCCGTTGATATTAAAAGAGACAAATTTCATAGTCGCTGCCACTTAGCAATAAATTGTGCAGGGATGGTAGCAGAAAATTCCCCGCGTTACGCCACAGCGCCGTGCTTTTCTGTACATGGCTGCAACAGGTGTCGTCGATGGTGCCGATCCCGCCCCGCTTTGGTGCATTGCGCCCTGAAAAAGGGCGCGGCACGCGATCACCTTCCGCGTAAGATCACAATTCCAGAATTATATTTTATCAATGCATAAAATTTCCTGGCGATCCGCCCGGTACCTGGAAATGCCTTAAAATTATTCACTTATTATGCAGATAAAGTGAATATCGTTTGGTTTTAAGTCGTTGATATTTCGACCACGCCCCGCGGTTATGCATTTTTATCGCTGGATGGCACGAACCGTGCAATCTACATTAACAGCGCAAACAATCATAATTATTAACATCTCAACAACCTTTTATTTACCGGATGAGGTCGCCATGTCCCACTCAATTACGCGTGAAAACTTTGATCACTGGATGCTGCCGGTTTACGCTCCGGCTCCCTTTATTCCGGTTCGCGGCGAAGGCTCCCGCCTGTGGGATCAGGAAGGAAAAGAGTATATCGATTTTGCCGGTGGCATTGCGGTGAATGCCCTCGGTCACGCTAACCCGGCGCTGTGTCGCGTGCTCAGCGAACAGGCGGCGAAGTTCTGGCACACCGGCAATGGCTACACCAATGAACCGGCGCTGCGTCTTGCCAAACGCCTGATTGATGCCACCTTTGCCGATCGCGTGTTCTTCTGTAACTCCGGGGCGGAAGCCAACGAAGCCGCGCTGAAGCTGGCGCGCAAATATGCTCACGACCACGCCGGCGCGCAGAAAAGCGGCATTGTGGCCTTTAAAAATGCGTTTCATGGTCGCACGCTGTTTACCGTCAGCGCCGGTGGACAGCCTGCCTATTCAAAAGATTTTGCGCCGCTGCCGCCGGATATTCGCCATGCGGAATTCAATAACCTCAACGCTGCCCGGGCGCTGATTAACGATGACACCTGTGCGGTGATCGTCGAGCCGATGCAGGGTGAGGGCGGTGTAGTACCCGCAGAGGCAGCATTCTTAAAAGGCCTGCGTGAGCTGTGCGATAAGCATCAGGCGCTGTTGATTTTTGATGAAGTACAGACCGGCGTCGGGCGTACCGGAGAGCTGTATGCCTATATGCATTACGGCGTCGAGCCGGACGTGCTGACCACCGCGAAAGCGCTCGGCGGCGGTTTCCCGATTGGCGCGATGCTGACCCGCGAGGCGTTTGCCGCGGTGATGGTGGTCGGTACGCATGGCACCACCTACGGCGGTAACCCGCTGGCGACGGCGGTGGCAGGCGAGGTGCTGACAATAATCAACCAGCCTGCTTTTCTCGACGGTGTGAAACAGCGCCACCAGTGGTTTGTCGAACAGTTGCAGGCGATCAATACCCGTCATGCGCTGTTTAAAGAGATCCGCGGCCTGGGTCTGCTGATTGGCTGCGAGCTGACGGCGGAACATGCCGGTAAAGCCAAACTCATTTCGCAACTGGCGGCGACAGAGGGCGTAATGGTGCTGATTGCCGGGGCGAACGTGCTGCGCTTTGCGCCCGCGTTGAATATCAGCGAAGAGGAAGTGCGTCACGGCCTTGAACGGCTGGCGCGCGCCTGTGAACGCTACCTGGCAGGAGAAAGCCTATGATGGTGATCCGCCCGATTGAACACAGCGATCTTCCGGCCCTGATGCGTCTGGCCGGCAAAACCGGCGGCGGGCTGACCTCGCTGCCGGCGGATGAAGCCACGCTCTCCGCACGCATTGAGCGTGCACGCAAAACCTGGCAGGACGAACTGCCGCCGGGGGAACAGGGTTACGTGTTCGTGCTGGAAGAGACACAGAGCGGCACCGTTGCCGGGATCTGCGCCATCGAAGTGGCGGTGGGGCTTAACGATCCCTGGTACAACTACCGCGTCGGCACGCAGGTGCACGCCTCCAAAGAGCTGAACGTCTACAACGCCCTGCCGACGCTGTTTCTCAGTAACGATCACACCGGCAGCAGCGAGCTGTGCACCTTGTTCCTCGACGCCGACTGGCGCAAAGAGGGCAACGGCTACCTGTTGTCGAAATCCCGCTTTCTGTTTATGGCCGCTTTCCGCCATCGCTTTAACGAAAAAGTGGTGGCGGAGATGCGCGGTGTGATCGACGAAACCGGCTACTCGCCGTTCTGGGAAAGTCTCGGCAAACGCTTCTTCTCCATGCCGTTCAGCCGTGCCGACCACCTGTGCGGTACCGGGCAGAAAGCCTTTATCGCCGAGCTGATGCCCAAGCATCCTATCTATACCCATTTCCTGTCGGAAGAAGCGCAGGCGGTGATCGGTGAAGTGCATCCGCACACAGCGCCCGCTCGTGCGGTGCTGGAAAAAGAGGGTTTCCGCTACCGTCACTATATCGACATCTTTGACGGCGGCCCGACGCTGGAGTGCGATATTGACCGTGTACGGGCGATCCGCAAAAGCCGTCTGGTAGAGGTGGCCGAAGGGCAGCCCGCGCCAGGGGAGTGGCCCGCGTGTCTTGTGGCAAACGAACAGTACCAGCAGTTCCGCGCCATGCTGGTAAATGCCGATCCCGATACCCATCGTCTGCTGCTGAGTGCCGCCCAGATGGACGCCCTGAAATGTCGCGCCGGGGAGCAGGTTCGCCTGGTCCGTCTGTGTGCAGAGGAGAAAACACAATGAATCTTTGGATCAATGGCGACTGGATCAGCGGTCAGGGCGAACAGCGGGAAAAAAACGATCCGCTCACCCGCGAGACACTGTGGCAGGGACGCGATGCCGATGCCGCACAGGTTGCAGACGCCGCGCGCGCGGCACGGGCCGCGTTTCCGGCCTGGGCGCAGCAACCTTTCAGCGCCCGCCAGGCCATCGTTGAGAAATTTGCGGCGCAGCTGGAGGCTAACAAAGCCAGCCTGACGACAATCATTGCGCGGGAAACCGGCAAACCGCGCTGGGAAGCCGCCACCGAAGTGACCGCCATGATCAACAAAATCGGCATCTCGGTGAAGGCGTACCACACCCGCACCGGCGAGCAGCACACCGCCATGCCGGACGGGGCCGCCACGCTGCGTCACCGTCCTCACGGCGTGCTGGCAGTGTTCGGGCCGTATAACTTCCCCGGGCATCTGCCGAACGGGCATATCGTCCCGGCGCTGCTGGCTGGCAACACGGTGATCTTCAAACCGAGCGAGCTGACGCCGTGGAGCGGCGAAGCGGTAGTGAAACTGTGGCAGGAGGCCGGACTGCCGCCTGGCGTACTGAATCTGGTGCAGGGCGGGCGCGATACCGGCCAGGCGCTGAGCCAGCTTGCCGATCTCGACGGACTGCTGTTTACCGGCAGTGCCAGCACCGGTTTTCATCTGCACCGCCAGCTTGGCGGCCAGCCGGAGAAGATCCTCGCACTGGAAATGGGCGGCAATAACCCGCTGATTGTCGAAGAGGTGGATGACATTGATGCCGCCGTGCATCTCACTATTCAGTCGGCGTTTGTGACCGCCGGACAGCGCTGCACCTGCGCCCGTCGTCTGCTGGTGAAACGCGGCGCGCAGGGGGATGCCTTTCTTGCGCGGCTGGTGGAGATCGCCGGACGCATTATGCCGGGGGCCTGGGACGCCGAGCCGCAACCCTTTATGGGTGGCCTGATTTCCCCTCAGGCGGCAGAGGCGGTGTATACCGCCTGGCAGGCCCATGAGGCGCGGGGCGGCAAAACGCTGCTGGCACCGCGGCTGATCAAACCCGGCACTTCATTGTTAACGCCGGGCATTATCGAACTGACCGACGTGGCAGAGGTGCCGGATGAAGAAGTCTTCGGCCCGCTGCTTGGCGTCTGGCGCTATGACACCTTTGACGACGCCATTCATCTCGCCAACGCCACCCGTTACGGGCTGGCCTGCGGGCTGATCACGCCGTCGCGGGAAAAATTCGACCAGTTACTGCTACAGGCGCGCGCCGGGATCGTCAACTGGAACAAGCCGCTCACCGGTGCGGCCAGCACCGCGCCGTTTGGTGGCGTGGGCGCATCCGGTAACCATCGCCCGAGCGCCTGGTATGCGGCAGATTACTGCGCCTGGCCGATGGCAAGCCTCGAGTCGCCAGGCCTTGCGCTACCGGAAACCCTCAGCCCGGGGCTGGATTTTAGCCGGGAGGAGAGGCCATGACCGCACGCGAAGTTAACTTTGACGGTCTGGTGGGGTTGACGCACCACTACGCCGGGCTATCTTTCGGTAACGAGGCCTCCACCGCGCACCGTTTTCGCACCTCTAACCCGAGGCTGGCGGCGAAGCAGGGCTTGCTCAAGATGAAAGCGCTGGCGGATCTGGGATTTGCGCAGGCGGTGATCCCGCCTCATGAACGCCCGAACATCGCGGTATTACGTCAGCTGGGATTTACCGGCAGCGATGAGCAGGTGGTCGCCAGGGCGGCGGCGCAGACCCCGGAACTGCTGTCGGCGGCCAGCTCCGCCTCGCCGATGTGGGTGGCGAATGCCGCCACGATTTGCCCCTCGGCAGATGCCCTTGATCATAAAGTGCATCTGACGGTGGCAAACCTGAACAATAAATTCCACCGCGCTACGGAAGCGCCGACGACGGAAGCCTTGCTGCGCGCCATCTTCCGCGATGAAGGGCATTTTTTAGTGCACGGTGCGCTGCCGCAGGTGGCGCGTTTTGGCGACGAAGGGGCGGCGAACCATAACCGCTTCAGCCGTGCGTATGGCGAGTCGGGCGTGCAGCTTTTTGTCTACGGGCGGGAAGAGAACGGACATGCTGCGCCTGAGCGTTACCCGGCGCGGCAAACGCTGGAAGCCAGCCAGGCGGTGGCGCGGCTGAATCAGGTGGATCCCGCGCGGGTGATGTTCGCCCAACAGAACCCCACGGTAATCGACGAAGGGGTGTTCCATAATGATGTGATCGCCGTGTCTAACGGTACGCTGCTGTTCTGCCACGAACGCGCCTTTGTGCAACAGCGCGGGCTGATGACCCGGCTGGCGGAGCAGGTGCCGGGCTTTCAGACCATCGAAGTGCCGCAGGCGCAGGTCTCGGTCAAAGAAGCGGTGAGCAGTTACCTGTTTAACAGCCAGTTACTGAGCCGCGATGATGGTACCATGCTGCTGGTGGTGCCGCAGGAGTGTCGTGAGCAGGCGAACGTCTGGCGCTATCTGAATGACATGCTGGCCGGGGATAATCCGCTGCGCGAGTTGCGGGTGTTCGATCTGCGCGAAAGCATGTCTAACGGCGGCGGTCCGGCCTGTCTGCGCTTGCGGGTGGTATTAAATGAGGCGGAACAGCAGGCGGTAAATCCGGCGGTCATGATGAACGATACGCTGTTCGCGGCGCTGAATGGCTGGGTGGATCGCTACTACCGTGACCGTCTCACCCAGGCCGATCTTGCCGATCCGCAGTTGCTGCGCGAAGGGCGGGAGGCGCTCGACAGGCTGACGCAGTTACTGGATTTGGGATCGGTTTATCCGTTCCAGCAATAAGGAGCGACGATGGAGAATTTTCTTACCCAGACCCTGAGCGGCCGCGCGCCGGAAAATCCGTGGGGGCAAAACGAGATACTGCGCTGGCACTGGCGTGCAGAAGGGATCCTTGAGCTGATCCCGCATCAGCCAACGGAAAAATCACTGGTGTTGTCGGCGGGCATTCACGGCAATGAAACCGCCCCGGTGGAGATGCTGGACAACCTGCTGACGGCGCTGATGCACGGCGACACGCCATTGCGCTGGCGCATGCTGGTGATCCTCGGCAACCCGCCTGCGCTGCGTGCCGGTAAACGCTATCTGCACAGCGATCTGAATCGTATGTTTGGCGGGCGCTGGCAACAGTTTGCCCACAGTGTGGAAACGGTGCGCGCGCTACAGCTGGAGCAAGCGATCAGCCGTTTTTACGCCGCCCAGCCCGCAGGCGATCGCTGGCATCTGGATCTGCATACCGCCATTCGTGGCTCGCATCACCCGCGCTTTGGCGTGCTGCCGCAGCGCGACACGCCGTGGGATGAGGCCTGGCTGCGCTGGCTGGGTGATGCAGGGCTTGAGGCGCTGGTCTTTCATCAGACGCCGGGCGGCACCTTAACCCATTACAGCTGTGAGCGTTTTGCCGCGCTGGCCTGCACGCTTGAACTGGGAAAAGCGCTGCCGTTTGGCGAAAACGATCTGCATCAGTTCGCCACCACGCTACACGCCATTCAGGCGCTGATGGGCGATAATCCGCCTCCTGCAGCCAGCAGCGCGCCGCTACGCTATCGCGTGGCGCAACAGCTGACCCGCCACAGCGATGCTTTCAGGCTGCACATGTCCGCTGAGACGCTGAACTTCACGCCATTTGCTGCCGGGACGCTGCTCGCTGAAGACGGCGAGACGCGCTACGTGGCGCAGGCGGCGACGGAATATGTGTTATTCCCTAATCCGCAGGTTGCCATGGGGCTTCGCGCGGGTCTGATGCTGGAACGGTTGCCCTGACGTCGCTGTTATTTTTCCCGCCAATGAGCGCCTGCGTAAAAATAAAAAGGGCGATGCGGTCAGACGATACAGAATTATCTGACAACATTGCTTTATTATTATACGGCGCTCAGGTATCATTCTTCACAATCTCTTTTAAATCAGTATCCTGAATAATTTTCGTTGCAACTCTCCACGCTTTTTCCTTATTTTCTTCATAATTGGTCGTAATTTGTTTTTTCCCCTTTCAATGCTTTACTGTTGCTCTGATTATTTGACGAAAAACGCCGTAAAGTGAACTTCGTCAACACGGCATTACGCCGAAAGAATAACTGAAAGAAGGAATACATTATGCGTAAATTGACCGCTCTGTTTGTTGCCTCTACCCTGGCGATGGGTGCTGCTAATCTGGCCCATGCTGCTGATACCACCGCAGCCCCGACTGACAGCAAGCCGATGATGCACCACAAAGGCAAGCCGGGTATGCATCACGATATGATGTTTAAAGATCTGAACCTGACCGACGCCCAGAAACAGCAAGTGCGTGAGATCATGAAAAGCCAGCGCGACCAGATGAAGCGCCCGAGCGTGGAAGAACGCCGCGCGACCCATGACATCATCGCCAGCGATACCTTTGATAAAGCGAAAGCCGAAGCCCAGATTGCGAAGATGGAAGACCAGCACAAAGCCCGTATGCTGGCGCACATGGAAACCCAGAACAAGATTTACAACATTTTAACGCCGGAACAGAAAAAGCAATTTAATGCCAATTTTGAGAAGCGTCTGACAGAACGTCCGGCCGCAGAAGGTAAAATGCCAGAATCCGCTGAATAAAACCGCGAACGTTACTAAGACCGCCGGACCTGTCCACAAACGCCTTTAAGGCTGTGGGCAGGTCCGGCGGTTTTTCTTTTGTCCCCCCCTTTGCCCCTCGCCTGCGACACGGTATGCTCTGTACCTTATTACGCAAAACTACATCTTTATCATGCTGTTAAAAAATATATTATAAGATGCCACGCCATCGCTAAGGCATTACCCATCCGCTGCCGATAACCTGTGTGGCAAGATGAAAAGATGATAACAGTGCGCGGCGGTTGGCTGCGGCGCAGGCGCGCATAACGCGCCATTCAGGAGTGATGATGGAATATTTTGATATTCGCAAAATGGCGGTGAACCTGTGGCGCAACGGGGCAGGCGAAACCCGTGAGATTTGCTGTTTCCCGGAAGCGACGCGGGATTTTCACTGGCGCGCCAGTATTGCATCCCTGGCGGCAAACGGTGAGTTTCCGCAATTTCAGGGGGTGGATCGCGTGATCACGCTGATCGAGGGCGGGGAAGTGACCCTCGACGGGGGAAATGCGTTTTGTCATACCTTAAAACGCCTGCAGCCTTTCTCTTTTTCAGGCGAACAGCCGATCAAGGTGCAGTTGCACGACGGGCAGATGTCAATGGATTTTAATATCATGACCCGTCGCGAATACTGCCAGGCCAAAGTGCGCGTGGCGGATCGCACCTTCACCACCTTTGGCTCGCGCGGCGGGGTAGTTTTTGTACTCAGCGGTGCCTGGCAACTGGGGGATAAACTGCTGACGGCAGATCAGGGTGCCAGTTGGCAGGAGGGCAGTCATACCTTGCGTTTACTGAAATCGGAAGGACAACTGCTGTACAGCGAAATTACCTGGCTGCCGGGTCATTAAGCCCCTGAACCGGCAGGCGATTGCCGGTTCAGGGGGCGGTCCAGGGTAACTCATGAATGTCCATGATCCCCGCCATCAACGGCTTGCAGAGAATTTTGTAGCCATCCTGATCGAAACCAGCAGGCGTTTTTAACAGCGACGGCGCATCGTCAAGCGAGGCGACCGAACCCAGCCAGTACCAGTTGTGAATAATGTGATACTGCGTCATTTCACCGCTGCTTTCCCGCAGCGCCACCGGACCACGCCACGGCCAGCACACCAGCTGCATGCGGGTCATGGCATCCCGCAGACGCTGATGATGCGCCTCAACGCTCTCTTTACCGCAGCACGCCCCCGCACAACGATTTAACGCCGAACGAAAACAGGCGCGACCGCGGCTGAGCGATTCCAGTCCCAGCAGGCCGTAACACAGCTTGTGTTCATCGGCGATAGACTGCAACGTTTGCAGCGCCGCGTGGCGATTAGCAAACAGCCCGTACAGTCCCTGCTGCGAGGAAAAATCCACCTCTTTGGCGTAGATCACCTCGGGCTTGTCGCTGTCGAACCGCAGCGAGCAGAGCTGGCGGTTGCGGCGCAGCCGCTTGTTAAACAGCGGCTGTTGTTCTTTGATCAGCTGCGCTTCCAGCAATAACGCACCGATTTCCCCGGCGGTGAGGATCCAGGTGATGCGCCGCGACTGACGCAGCATCGAGGCTTCGTCCGGGGTACGCAAATGCGACAACACCCGGCTGCGAATATTGATGCTTTTACCGATATAGAGCGGCATGGTGTCGCTTTCGCCATGGAAGAAATAGACGCCGGGATGTTTGGGCAATGCTTCCAGCCACGGGCGAAGATGTTCGGGGTATTCATAAATGGCCGCCGCTTCAAACTGCAGGCGCGGGGCTGATTGACGCCTTACCACATTAGACTCCTGATACTGTTTACTTATCCAGTGTAGCAGCCAAAGCGAGGCGAAAAAAGAGGCGGCTTGCGCCGCCTGGTGAGATTAAACCCTGATGGTGAGCTTTTGCCGGGTGGCGCTGCGCTGACCCGGCCTACAAATCAAGGATTTGCTATTTTTTCCAGAAGTCGTCAAAAACCGTCACCGGCAGGCGGCGTTTGTGTTCGGTTTTCAGATACCAGCCTTCGATGGTGCGCGCATGGCTGTCATCAATGGTTTTGCCTTCCAGATAATCGTCGATCATTTCATAGGTCACGCCGAGTGCGACTTCATCCGGCAGTGCAGGGCGATCGTCTTCCAGGTCGGCAGTCGGCGCCTTTTTGTACAGGTGCTCCGGGCAGTTTAACTGCGCCAGCAGTTGCTTACCCTGACGCTTGTTCAGACGGAACAGCGGGTTGATGTCGGTGCCGCCATCGCCATATTTGGTGTAGAACCCGGTGACGGCTTCCGCCGCATGGTCGGTACCCACCACCACGCCTTTGCTCATACTTGCAATGCTGTACTGCGCTTTCATACGCTCACGCGCTTTCTCGTTGCCGCGCACGAAATCGCTTAATTCGATACCCGCGTCGCGCAGAGCCTGCTCGCTTGCCAGCACGGCGGCTTTGATGTTCACCACCAGCACGCGATCCGGCTTGATAAAGTTAATGGCATCCTGGCAGTCCTGCTCATCCGCCTGCACGCCGTGGGGCAGACGAACCGCGATAAAGGTATAGTCTTTATCGCCGGTTTCCTGACGCAGTTCGCTAATCGCCATCTGGCAGAGCTTGCCGGCCAGCGTGGAATCCTGTCCTCCGCTGATCCCCAGCACCAGCGACTTCAGAAAGGGGTGCGCTTTCAGATATGATTTTAAAAAATCCACGCTACGGCGAATTTCTTCTTCTGCATTGATGCGCGGCGAAACGCCCAGCGCCTGAATAATCTCTTGTTGCAGCGTCATGACAACACTCTCCGTCTGTCGCCCTTGCGGGCAGATTTTAAGTAACAATCTTTTCAAATTAACCCGTTGTGGCCCAAACGACAAGGCGCGACGGCGCAGGTGACACAAATAACAACGTTTTGTTTGCCTCTGTCGGATTTATTAGATTTTTCTTAAAGTTATGCCAATACGTTCATGAGGTTGAAAAAAGTTATTTTATATTCCAGGCTTAGTTAACGCGCTGATACACAAGCGGATAACAAGAGGAAGGATGAATATGAACAAGAAACTCGCAGGAATTCTGGGTACCGCAGCCGTAATGACCATGCTGGCAGGGTGTACTGCTTACGATCGCACCAAAGATCAGGTTGCCACGCCAGTGGTAAAAGACGTTAAGAAAGGCATGAGCCGTGCACAGGTAATGCAGGTTGCCGGTAAGCCTTCTTCTGAAGTGAGCATGATCCACGCACGTGGCACCTGCCAGACCTATATCCTGGGTCAACGTGATGGCAAAACTGAAACTTACTTCGTTGCGCTGGACGAAACCGGTCATGTGCTGAACTCCGGTTACCAGACTTGTGCGGAATACGATACTGACCCGCAGGCACCGAAGTCTTAATTTTTTAAGCCTGAGCAATATAAAGACACCGGCCATCGTGCCGGTTTCTTTTTGCCCGAAAATCTTATTTCTTGTCGCGAATTATTCGCCGAATATGTGAAGGCTATCATCATACCAGGTCAATGAGAGACAATTAGGGTTAGTCACGGATTATCGCCCGCAGGCGGGATGCTGTATATTTTCTTCAACCAGAAACAAAAGTAACTCAAGGGTTAACGAGTTATCCCAGTCATCAGCAAACACGTTGCCTGCACGGCCTGCGTGCTGCGGTTGAAACGTAAGGAAGGTTGTGATGGAAAAGAAACATATCTATCTGTTTTGCTCAGCGGGCATGTCCACCTCGCTGCTGGTGTCCAAAATGCGTGCACAGGCAGAGAAGTATGAAGTACCGGTGGTGATCGATGCCTTTCCAGAAACCCTGGCCGGTGAAAAAGGTCCACAGGCCGATGTTGTGCTGTTAGGCCCGCAAATCGCCTATATGCTGGCTGAAATTCAACGTCTGTTACCCAATAAACCTGTCGAAGTTATAGATTCACTCCACTACGGCAAAGTCGATGGTCTGGCTGTACTGAAAACGGCTGTCGCGGCCATTAAGAAAGCAGCAAATTAATTTTATTTATTTTCCCGTCAAAGAGTTATTTCACTTACTTCTGCCGCAATAATTTATTGCGGCTTTTAAGGACTTTTCTATGAGCAAGGCAATTGATTCGCTGGAGAAAATGCTGATCCCTGTTGCTGTCAGAATAGGAAAACAACCGCACGTCAACGCCATTAAAAATGGCTTTATACGTTTAATGCCATTAACCCTTGCAGGGGCGATGTTCGTCTTAATTAATAACGTATTTTTAAGTTTTGGCGATGGATCCTTTTTTTACTCATTAGGCATTCGTTTAGATGCGTCGACCATTGAAACCCTGAATGGTTTTAAGGCCATCGGCGGCAACGTTTATAACGGTACCTTAGGGATTATGTCGCTGATGGCGCCATTTTTTATTGGGATGGCGCTGGCCGAAGAGCGAAAAGTCGATCCGCTGGCGGCCGGATTATTATCCGTCGCGGCGTTTATGACAGTCACCCCCTACAGCGTGGGTGAAGCCTATGCCGTTGGCGCGAACTGGCTCGGCGGGGCGAATATTATTTCCGGTATTATTATTGGTCTTGTGGTCGCGGAGATGTTTACCTTTGTGGTGCGCCGTAACTGGGTGATCCGCCTGCCGGACAGCGTTCCCGCTTCGGTATCCCGTTCCTTCTCCGCGCTGATCCCGGGCTTTTTGATCCTCTCGGTGATGGGCATTATTGGCTGGGGGCTAACCGCCTGGGGGACTAACTTTCATCAGGTCATTCTCGACTCCGTGTCGAAACCGCTCTCTTCAATGGGCAGCGTAGTCGGCTGGGTATACGTCATTTTCAACTCGCTGTTGTGGTTCTTCGGTGTGCACGGTTCGCTGGCGCTGACGGCGCTGGAAAGCGGCGTCATGACGCCCTGGGCGCTGGAAAACATGGCGATCTACCAGCAGTACGGTTCCGTTGACGCGGCATTGGCGGCGGGCAAAACCTTCCACGTCTGGGCTAAACCGATGCTGGATTCTTACGTGCTGCTGGGCGGTTCGGGTGCCACGCTGGGGCTTATCATCGCTATCTTTATCGGTTCCCGCCGGGCGGATTACCGGCAGGTGGGTAAGCTGGCGTTACCGTCCGGTATTTTCCAGATCAACGAACCTATTCTGTTCGGTCTGCCGATTATCATGAACCCGGTGATGTTTATCCCGTTCGTGCTGGTGCAGCCAGTGCTGACGGGCATCATGCTGGCGGCCTACTACATGGGCATTATTCCGCCGGTCACCAACATCGCGCCCTGGACCATGCCAACCGGACTCGGGGCCTTCTTTAACACCAATGGCAGCGTGGCGGCCCTGTTGCTGGCCCTGTTCAACCTTGGCATCGCCACCCTGATTTACCTGCCATTCGTGATGGTGGCCAACAAAGCGCAGGCGGTCATTGATGAAGAAGAAAGCGAAGAAGATATTGCCAACGCCCTAAAATTTTAAGCCTGACGGCGCAGGCGAAGTCTGCCTGCGCCGGACTGACATGAGGAACACCGTATGTTTAATCTGGATGATGTTGTTGAAACCGAGCTTGCCGCGGATGAACTTGAAGAAGTGGTGATGGGGCTTATCATTAACTCGGGTCAGGCGCGCAGCCTTGCTTATGCCGCGCTAAAGCAGGCCAAGGCGGGTGATTTCGCGGCGGCGCAGCAAACCATGGCGCAGTCGCGCACCGCGCTTAACGAAGCCCATCGCGTACAGACGCAGCTGATTGAGAACGATCAGGGTGAGGGGCGCATGAAGGTCAGCCTGGTGCTGGTGCATGCGCAGGATCACCTGATGACCTCGATGCTGGCGCGCGAACTGATTGCCGAATTGATTGAGCTGCACGAGAAAGTGCACTAAAAGAGGAGCTACCCCATGATGCAGCCACAGGTGAACGCGATGGAAATCAAAACCGCACGGGAACAGCAGCTGTTCAATGGCCGGAATTTTCACGTCTTCATCTATAACAAAGTGGAGAGCATCAGCGGGCTGCACCAGCACGACTATTACGAATTCACCATCGTGCTGACCGGTCGCTACTATCAGGAGATCAACGGCAAACGCGTACTGCTGGAGCGGGGCGACTTTGTGTTTATCCCGATGGGATCGCACCATCAAAGCTTCTATGAATTCGGCGCGACGCGCATTCTCAACGTCGGCGTCAGCAGGCAGTTTTTTGAAGAGCACTATTTGCCGCTGCTGCCGTTCTGCTTTGTCGCGTCGCAGGTCTATCACGTGAAAAGTGCCTTTCTCACCTGGATTGAATCGGTGATCGCCTCGCTTAATTTTCGCGATAACGAATTCAATGAGTTTATCGAAGTGGTGACCTTTTATATCGTCAACCGGCTTCGTCATCACCGGGAAGAGGTGGTGCAGGGGGATATTCCGCAGTGGCTGAAAACTACCGTGGAAGAGATGCACGACAAAATGCAATTTGGCGAAAATGCGCTGGAAAATATGGTGAAATTATCCGGTAAGACGCAAGAGTATTTAACGCGCGCCACCCAGCGCTATTACAGTAAAACACCGATGCAGATCATCAATGAGATCCGCATTAATTTTGCCAAGAAGCAGCTGGAAATCACCAATTACTCCGTCACTGATATTGCTTATGAGTCCGGTTACAGCAGTCCCGGTTTATTTATTAAGACGTTCAAGAAAGTAACGTCCTTTACGCCAGGCAGTTACCGGAAACACCTCACCGTTATTAACTGATTAATGCACGCCATTCATATTGGGCAGTGCCAGAGAGAGATGTTATGAATAAAAAACTGAAGGTCGTCACCATTGGTGGCGGCAGCAGCTATACGCCGGAACTGGTTGATGGTTTTATTAAACGCTATCACGAACTGCCGATCGACGAATTATGGCTGGTGGATGTAGAAGACGGACAGGAAAAGCTAAATATTATTTTTGATCTGTGCCAGCGCATGATCCAGAAAGCCGGTGTGCCAATGACGCTGCACAAAACCCTCGATCGCCGTGCGGCACTGCAGGGCGCGAGTTTTGTTACTACCCAGTTGCGCGTCGGTCAGTTGCAGGCGCGCGAAATGGACGAGCGTATTCCGTTAAGCCACGGCTATCTCGGTCAGGAAACCAACGGCGCAGGCGGCCTGTTTAAAGGGCTGCGTACCATTCCGGTGATTTTTGACATCATCCGCGATGTGGAAGCGATCTGCCCCGACGCCTGGGTGATCAACTTCACCAATCCGGCAGGCATGGTGACGGAGGCGGTGTATCGTCATACCGGCTTTAAACGTTTTATCGGCGTGTGCAACATCCCCATCGGCATGAAGATGTTTATTCGCGATGTGCTGAGCCTCACCGATGACGATGAGCTGGGTATCGATCTGTTCGGCCTCAATCATATGGTGTTCATCAAGGATGTGCTGGTTAACGGCGAGTCGCGCTTTGCGGAGCTGCTGGACGGCGTGGCCTCCGGCAGGCTGACGGCGAACTCGGTGAAGAACATTTTCGATCTGCCGTTCAGCGAAGGGCTGATCCGCGCACTCAATCTCCTGCCATGCTCCTATCTGCTGTACTACTTCAAGCAAAAAGAGATGCTGGCCATCGAGATGGGTGAATTCTACAAAGGCGGCGTGAGGGCGCAGGTGGTGCAGAAGGTCGAGAGGCAGCTGTTTGAGCTGTATAAAGATCCGGCGCTGGCAGTGAAGCCGAAAGAGCTGGAGCAGCGCGGCGGGGCGTACTATTCCGATGCGGCCTGCGAAGTCATCAACGCCATTTACAACGACAAGCAGGCGGAGCATTACGTTAACGTGCCCCATCACGGGCATATCGATAACATCCCCGCGGACTGGGCGGTAGAGATGACCTGCATCCTCGGGCGTGACGGCGCGACGCCGCACCCGCGCGTGACGCATTTCGATGACAAGGTTATGGGCTTGATCCATACCATTAAAGGCTTCGAAATTGCGGCCAGCCAGGCGGCATTAAGCGGCGAGTTTAACGATGTATTGCTGGCGTTAAATTTAAGCCCGCTGATCCACTCCGACAAAGACGCAGAAATCCTCGCCCGTGAACTGCTGCTGGCGCACCAGAAATGGCTGCCGCGCTTCGCGAAAACCATCGACGGTTTTAACGCTAAGGGGTGACCTATGGAACGGTTATTGATCGTCAATGCCGATGATTTTGGACTGTGCAGGGCGCAAAACTACGGCATTGCGGAGGCGTGTATCAACGGCGTGGTGACGTCAACCACAGCGATGATGAACGCGCCGGCGGTGGAGCATGCGGCAGCGCTCAGCCGCTCGCTGCCTGAACTTGCGGTCGGTATGCACTTTGTGCTGACGCTTGGCACGCCGTTAAGCCCGATGCCGGGACTGACGCGCAACGGTGAGCTGGGGAAATGGCTGTGGGAGTTGGCGGAGCAGGGCGAATTGCCGCTGGCGGAGATTGAGCAGGAGCTGGCGTGTCAGTATCAGCGCTTTGTCGACTGTTTTGGATGCCAGCCGACGCATATCGACAGCCATCATCATGTGCATATGCTGCCGCAGATTTTCCCGCGGGTGGCGGCCTTTGCGGCTGAGAAGGGCGTCGGGCTTCGCATCGACCGCGAGGTGGCGAAGCTGCATGACCTGACGCCCGGCGCGGTGCGCAGCAGCGACGGCTATTCCAGCGGCTTTTACGGGAATGATATTTCTGACGCGCTGTTTCTGTCGGTGCTTGATGCGTCCACTGCCCGTGGCGAACAGTCGCTGGAGATAATGAGCCATCCGGCGTTTATTGATAATACGCTGCTTGCCAGCAGTTATTGCTGGCCACGGCTGAAAGAGCTGGAGGTGCTGACCTCGCCCTCGCTGAAAGATGCGATAGCGGAGCGGGGGTATCGGCTGGGCTCGTGGTGGGATTTGCCATAACAGGTGATGCCCGGCGGCGCGTTGCTTGCCGGGCCTACAGTACGTTACGAAGCGAATCAGGTCGGGTAAGCGCCAGCGCCCTCAGGTCCGGTATCGCAGGCCGGGTAAGCGTCAGCGCCACCCGGCATCTTCTTTCAACTACGCCGGGATCTTGCTGATTTTACTTGATCGCGCCCAGACGCGGTGCCCCGCCAGTTGCAGCAGGAAATCATCCATCCATGCTTGCGTGACACTGTCACCTTCTGTAATGCCTTCCTCACCCTGCGCATCCACTTTCAGCACTGCTTTAAACGCCCGCGCATCGCCGGCCAGCGCAATCGGCTTCAGGTGTTTATAGGCTTCCAGCAGATAATAACTGGCATCGCCATTATCCAGCAGACTGGCTGGATTTCCGCCGGGCACCAGGACGCCATCTACGGTCAGCGACGGTGAACCAGCAAAGGTGGCGGCGATCGGCACCTGCGAACCATCGTCGGCCGTCACTTCGCCCATGCGCGAATAGAGCAGCTTCGCGTGCACGCCTTTCGCCTTTAAGCCCTGCAACAGGGTATACAGCTGGCTGGCGGAGACGGTGTCATTCAGCAGCACCGCCACCACGCGGCCTTTCAGCGTGCCATCTGGAATGGCATACAGGCTAAGAGACGGATCTTTTTTCAGGCCGCTGACATCCTGCGGCGGCGCAATATTGCGTTGATCGTCGGTCAGCGTGATGCCGAGATGGTGTGCGACCGCCTGCGCCAGGGTGATGTCGATATGCGCCAGCTGGTCTACTACCCGCTCGCGGATATAAGCACGCGCCACTTTGCCCAGCTCAAAGCTGAAGGCGTCGATAATATGCTGCTGCTCAAACGGCGTCTGGCTCTGCCAGAATAGGCGCGGATGCGCGTAATATTCGCCAAAGGAGGGGCTGCGCTCGCGAATTTTATGACCTTCGACGCGCTCCTGATGCGACTCAAATCCCCCGCGCTGCGGCGCAGGCGGCGTTTCACGCGGCCAGTTGTCGTTAATCGAGTTTGGCTCGTAGTTCGCCGGATTGGTGTCGATGTCCATGCGGTGCATGCCATCGCGCTGGAAATTGTGATACGGGCAGGTCGGGCGGTTAATCGGGATTTCGTGGAAGTTTGGCCCACCGAGACGGCTGATCTGCGTGTCGGTGTAGGAGAACAGTCGCCCTTGTAACAGGGGATCATTGGTGAAATCAAGCCCCGGCACAATGTGTCCAGGATGGAACGCCACCTGTTCGTTTTCGCTGAAGAAATTATCCGGGTTACGGTTAAGCACCATTTTGCCGACGCGCTGTACCGGCACCAGCTCCTCCGGGATCAGCTTAGTAGGATCGAGCAGGTCAAAATCAAATTTGAACTCATCTTCTTCCGCAATCAACTGGAGTCCCAGTTCGTATTCCGGGAAATCCCCGGCTTCGATGGCTTCCCACAGCTCGCGGCGATGGAAATCCGGATCGCGGCCGGTCAACTTTTGCGCTTCGTCCCACACCATCGAGGCTTTACCCGCCAGCGGTTTCCAGTGGAAGCGCACAAAGGTCGCTTTGCCTTCCGCGTTAATCATCCGGAAGGTATGGATCCCGAAGCCTTCCATGGTGCGGTAGCTGCGCGGAATACCGCGATCCGACATCGCCCACATCACGTTGTGCAGAGTTTCCGGTTGCAGCGACACATAATCCCAGAAGGTATCGTGGGCGCTTTGCCCCTGCGGGATCGCCCAGTGCGGTTCGGGTTTTACCGCATGCACAAAGTCCGGGAATTTATGCGCGTCCTGAATAAAAAACACCGGCGTGTTATTGCCGACCAGATCGAAAATCCCCTCGTCGGTATAAAACTTGGTGGCAAAGCCGCGGATGTCGCGCACGGTGTCTGCCGATCCTGCGCCGCCCTGTACGGTAGAGAAGCGGACAAAGACCGGGGTAATTTTATCGGGATCGGCAAGGAAGCTGGCTTTGGTAATGTCGCTCAATGCGCGATAGGGCTGAAAATAGCCGTGCGCCGCAGAGCCACGGGCGTGGACGATACGCTCGGGAATGCGCTCATGGTCAAAGTGGGTGATCTTCTCGCGCAGGATAAAATCTTCCAGCAGCGTCGGACCGCGCTGACCGGCACGCAGGGAATTCTGGTCATTGGCAATGCGCACGCCCTGGTTGGTGGTCAGCGGAAAATTCTCGCCGCCCTTACGGAAGCTTTCAAGCGCCTTGAGTTTTTCGTTAGAGGTATCCGGTGCTTTCAGGCTGCCAGGGGCGGTAGGTTGCGCGCCGGGCGGCGTAGGTACGGGATCCGCCTGATGGGAATTATCTTCCGGGGCCAGAGAGTCCAGGCCTGGGCGGGCGGCGCGGTCATCGTGGACCGGGGCATGATGATTTTTGGGGTGACTATCAGAGTGCGACATTGAACAAATCTCCTGTTTTCGCTGCGGGGTCATGGCATTGAAACTGGCCGTTTTTACGTCAAATTCACTCTAACTATAGAACAGCACACGACTTTTCACCGTAGCGTGTTACTGACAAAAATGAGCCGGGCGGCGGCGGAAAAAAGGCGAGGCGCGACGAGCAGGGGCAGTTTCGGCTATGATGGGAATTGCCTGTTTGTGGAATTTGTACTTAGTGAATCCTGGCTTATGAAATCATTGCGTCAACAAAATCGTCGAGTTATCAGCTATGTGCCACGCGTCGAGCCTGCCCCGCCTGACCATGCCTCTAAGGTCGATGGTTTTCGCGATGTCTGGCTGCTGCGCCGCGGGAAATACGTTGCTTTTGTGCTGATCGCTGAGCGTTTTTGTCGTTCACCGGTCTTCAGCGAGCCGGCCGCCGCCCAGCGCTGGGCTGAACAGATGCGACAGGAAGGGGAAGTGGAGCAGGATTGAAAGCGTCCGGGCGGGAAGAGCACGCCCGGCAGACTACGTTGCCGCCGGGCGATCAGAGCTTAACGATGCGCCAGTTCGGCGTTGTCGTCACTGTCCAGAATAGTTTTGTCGGTCTGCTTCAGCCACTGGCTGGTCAGCGTACCGGCGGTCATTGATCCGCTGACGTTCAGCGCCGTACGACCCATGTCGATCAGCGGCTCAACGGAGATCAGCAGCGCAACCAGCGTGACCGGCAGCCCCATCGCAGGCAGCACGATCAGCGCAGCGAAGGTTGCACCGCCACCCACACCGGCCACACCCGCCGAGCTGAGGGTCACAATACCCACCAGGGTGGCGATCCACACCGGATCCAGCGGGTTAATCCCCACCGTCGGCGCAACCATTACCGCCAGCATTGCCGGATACAGACCTGCGCAGCCGTTCTGACCAATAGTGGCACCAAACGAGGCGGCGAAGCTGGCAATGGATTCCGGCACGCCCAGGCGACGGGTTTGCGCTTCCACGTTCAGCGGAATCGACGCGGCGCTGGAGCGGCTGGTGAAGGCAAAGGTCAGCACCGGCCACACTTTACGGAAATATTTCAGCGGGCTGATGCCGTTTGCGCCCAGCAGGATGCCGTGCACCACGAACATGATCGCCAGTCCCAGGTAAGAGGCCACAACGAAGCTGCCGAGCTTGATGATGTCCTGCAGGTTGGAACCCGCCACCACTTTGGTCATCAGCGCCAGCACGCCGTACGGCGTCAACTGCATCACCAGACGCACCAGCTTCATGACCCAGCTTTGCAGGGTATCGATGGCGGTCAGCACGCGCTGGCCTTTCGGCGCATCATCTTTCAGCAGTTTCAGCGCAGCCACACCGAGGAAAGCGGCAAAGATCACCACGCTGATGATTGAGGTCGGGCTGGCACCGGTCAGATCGGCAAACGGATTTTTCGGCACGAACGACAGCAGCAGCTGCGGCACGGTCAGATCCGCCACTTTACCGGCATAGTTCGTCTGGATAGCCGCGAGGCGCGCACTTTCCGCAGTGCCCTGGACCAGGCCTTCGGCGGTCAGACCAAACAGGTTGGTGACCAGCACGCCCACCAGCGCTGAAATCAGCGTGGTAAACAGCAGGGTGCCGATGGTCAGGAAGCTGATTTTACCCAGCTGCGAGGCGTTGTGCAGACGCGCCACGGCACTGAGAATAGAAGCAAAGACCAGCGGCATGACGATCATCTGCAGCAGTTGAACGTAGCCGTTGCCGACAATGTTGAACCACTGAACAGAGTCTTTCAGTACCGGGTTATCGGACCCGTAAATGGCCTGCAGCGCAAAGCCAAACACCACGCCGATCACCAGACCGACCAGTACTTTTTTCGCGAGGCTCCACTGTTTGTGGCGGGTTTGCGCCAGCAGGAACAGCAAAGCCACGAACACCACGATGTTCGCGATTAATGGAAAATTCATCCCCAATCTCCTGAGCTGATTTTTTATGACAGGCGGCAGAACGCCTTACTTGTTGGCGGAAGAGTAGCAGAAGTGTGATGTGACGCTTATATCCAAATGGAATGGATTATATTCAAATGCCCTTTATTGCCGGATTATTGACCGAACTGTTCATGGATTAAGCGATTGTATTCCATTTGCAGGGTGTTGATCATCTGGGATGACCAGCGCACGGCACTGTTTTCGGTCATGGTTTGCGGCATAAATACCGCCCAGGTGAACAGCGCCATGCAGAGCACGCGCTCCAGTTGATTGCCTTTTTGCGGCATCAGGATCGGCAGGCGGAACCGCCAGCGGCAGGGCCACAGCAACGGCACGCCCGCAGGGGTCAGCATATCGGCGAGGATATGACTCAGATAGCCGAGCACCAGCCCCTGTAAGGCATCGGCGGGCACCAGCCAGCTGTCGGGTACTTTCAGCATAAACAGCGTCAGGGCAATAAACACCGCCAGCAGACTGTGCGTAAAGCCGCGATGCCCGAAGGCCCGGGCAATGGGTTTGGAGATCCATTTCAGACGCTGGCCGAGGAATGATTTCGGGTGGTCAATATCCGGCAGCAGACAGGTGAGAATGGCCGACGGGACAATATGCCACCAGTCCCCCTGCGCAAGCACAGGCGTCAGCTCGGCGTTTTTGGCAAACACCGCGCAGGCTATCGAAAAAAGAAGGTGGCCTTCCGCCGTCATGATTGCACTCACTAAACTGTCGAAGTATACAGTATAGGGTTTTTATACAGTAGGCGGAAGAGGTGACGGTGTAACTGTTTATCTCAAAACGCGACTTAACGCGCCAGCCAGCCGCCGTCCACTGCCAGCGTGTAGCCGTTGACATAATCCGCAGCGCTGGAGGCGAGAAAAACTGCCGGGCCTTTCAGATCGTCAGGTGTCCCCCAGCGGGCGGCGGGGATGCGGCTGAGGATCTCGTCATTGCGCTGCGCATCTTCCCGTAATTGCTGCGTATTGTTCGTCGCCATATAACCCGGCGCGATGGCATTGACGTTAATTCCGTGCGTGGCCCATTCGTTTGCCAGCAGGCGGGTGAGGCCGAGCACACCACTCTTTGAGGCGGTATAGGAGGGGACGCGAATGCCGCCCTGAAAAGAGAGCATGGAGGCAATATTAATGATTTTTCCGCCGCCGCCCTGGGCAATAAATTGTCTTGCTACCGCCTGGCAGAGAAAGAAGGTGGCTTTCAGGTTAAGGTTAAGGACGTCATCCCAGTCCTGTTCGCTAAATTCCAGCGCATCCGCCCGACGAATAGTGCCCGCGTTATTGATCAGAATATCAACGCGCCCCATGCGGCTGACGGCCTCCTGCACCAGCGTGTCGTAGGAGGATTGCTGGCTAAGGTCGGCCTGGATCGCCGTAAAACGTCGCCCGAGCGCGATGACCTTTTGTTCGGTATCGTGCGGGTATTTGCGATTGATACCGACAATGTCGCAGCCTGCCTCCGCAAGCCCAAGGCTCATACCTTGTCCCAGCCCTGTGTCACAGCCGGTCACGATGGCAACTTTACCGCGTAAACTGAAAGCTTCCCGTATCATATTCACCTCAATTGTGCTGATGACGCAGGCAGACGCGCCTGATTGTGATGAGCATAGAAGGAAGGGATCTGAAAAACAAATTAAAGTGAAATGATGTTTCAATATAATTGACGCGGGTAACAGAACGGCGTCTGCTACCCGCAATACGTTTAACCGCGCAGGTGCGAGACGGTCAGCTCAGCCAGTGAGGTCAGCTTCACATCGGCAAGCGCATAACGCGGATCCTGCTGATTTTCTTCTTCCGGTACGACAATTGAGCGCATACGCGCGGCCTTCGACGCAATCATGCCGTTGACCGAGTCTTCAAGCGCCACGCACGTGAGCGGATCGACGCCCAGCTTCGCGGCGCAATCCAGATAGACCTGCGGATGCGGTTTGCTGTACGCCAGCGTACCGGCGGAGGCGAGGGCATCAAAGCTGTCGGTCAGCTCAAAGAGGGCGAGCACTTTTTCCAGCATATGCAGCGGCGAGGCCGACGCCAGACCCACTTTCAGTCCTTGCGCCTTACAGAGCGCCAGCGCTTCACGCACCCCCGGTAGCAACGGGCGTTCTTCTTCCACCAGCGCCACGGCGCGGGAAATAATACGCTGCGTGACCTCATGACGATCCGGGCCGCTCCACGGCTGCTGGGCGTACCAAAGATCCACCACCATATCAATGCGCAGACCGAGCGTATCGGGCAGTTCATTGCGGCGAGTAATATCCACGCCCAGACTTGCCATGACCTCCAGTTCAGCACGATCCCAGAGCGGTTCTGAGTCGATGAGTAATCCATCCATATCGAAAATTGCAGCAAGAATTTGACGCGGGGTAGACATTAATACCTCTCCTTATTGGGGCGGGTGTCAGGGGATTATGGCTTACTCCTCATCATACCGCCTCTAAAGAACAGGCGAAAATGAATATGACAGGGTAAACTTAGGCGCAAATGGAACGTCTTTAACAAGGGGAATACATGACGTATCAACAAGCTGGACGCATTGCCGTGCTCAAACGCGTGATGGGTTGGGTTATTTTCATCCCGGCCTTTATTTCAACATTGATTTCCGTGCTGAAGTTTATGTACGAGCACAGCGAAAAGCAGCCTGGCATCAGCGCAGTGATGCAGGATTTCGCCCATGTGATGATCGAGATGATGCGTTTTAATACGCCGTTCCTGAATTTCTTCTGGTACAACTCACCGCTGCCGGACTTCCATCAGCAGCTGAATATCGGTTTTTGGATCATTTATGCGCTGATTTTTGTTGGCCTGGCGTTGCAGGCGTCCGGCGCGCGTATGAGTCGACAGGCGCGCTTTCTGCGGGAAAACGTCGAAGACATGGCGATTCTGGAGAATGCCAAAGGCGAGGAAGGCCTTAACCGGGCGCAAATCGAAGCGCGCATTGTGGTGCCGAATCACTCCATTTTCCGCCAGATATTTACCCTCTATATCCTGCCGGTCATTATTATTGTTCTCGGCTATCTGTTCTTTTCACTGCTCGGTTTTCTTTAACGCTTGCTGGCATGGCCGGGTGGCGCTGACGCTTACCCGGCACTTACGTTAACACCTCATGCCGCAAGCACGCGCTCCAGTGCTTTTTGCGCCGTCGCCAGATGCGGCCCGCCAAATAAAATCGCACGGTTGAGCAGGGTATAAAGCTGGTACAGCGGCTGGCGATCGAGGAATCCGGCGGGAAGTGGCGAAACGGACTGGTACCCATCGTAGATCTGCGGCGGCTGATCCGGGTGTAGCGGCAGCATCGCCAGATCGCACTCACGATCGCCCCAGTAGCAGGCGGGATCGTAAATATAAGGCCCGTCCGGCCCCAGCGCGCAGTTATCAGACCACAGATCGCCATGCAGCAGGGCCGCTTGCGGCTGATGTGACGCCAGTCGCTGCTTTACGTGATCCACAATAGCGTCGATATTGCCGAACTCCAGCCCCTTTTCAGCGGCCAGCTCCAGCTGCCAGCCGATCCGCTGCTCGGCAAAAAACGTCGACCAGCGACGCTGCCAGGCGTTCGGCTGCGGCGTGGTGGAGAGGTCGTTATCAAAATCCAGTCCGAACTGCGGCTGATCGCTCCACAGATGGAGACGGGCAAGCTGCTGGCCTAATAAAAACGCATTATGCGCATCAAGGGGACGAGCGGGGAGATAATCCATCACCAGAAAACAGTAATCGCGATCAGCACCCACAGCCCAGACATGGGGGACGCTGACGGTCTGACTTCGTGAAAGCAGTTCAAGCTGGTCGGCTTCCGCCGTAAAGATGGGTAATAACTCGCGGTTATCGCATTTAACAAAAAAATCGCGCCCGGCGTAGCGCAGATGCCAGGCGGCGTGGATCTCACCACCGGGCAGTTCGCGCCGGAACTCGATTTCCCCTTCGCCAAAGGGTTCACTCAACAGACGACTTATCGCTTGCCACATGATGTCTCTCCCCATGTTATCTGTCAGATCATAAGGTTAGCGCACTAATGCGGGACAAAATAAGAACTCACGCACACCTGAGCCGCCTGCTGTGTGCAATGGCACTTATTGTGCTTTTTGCTGTTGCTCCGTAAGCCATTTATCCCAGTGAGACACGCTGATCTCCGGCTCTCTATCCATCGCGCTTTCTGCCAGCGCGGCAGCTTGCGCTTTCACTTCCTCTTCATCCAGCGTGCTGACCAGACCAAAGGTATTGGTGCCCAGTTCATGCACTTTGCCATCATCATCCGTGAGAGTCAGTAAAAAACCGGCGCGGGTAAACTCGTTGTTCAGCTCGTTAATTTCACTCAGGCTGTCTTCGTGAAATTTGACGGTTACTACGTAGCGGGTGATGTCACCAGTACTCATCATTCACCTCATTGTTATCCTGAAAGTTTTTTTAGCATAGTCGACATGGGAAATTTGGCGACCACCGGCGAGTATGATTTCCCCCGCCTGAACCGACGGGGGAAGACGAGAGTTAATGACGGTTGAGATAGTCGTAAATTTTTTGCGTATCTTCCAGCGCGCACAGACGGGTGCCCTGATTGATCGTCGCCGCGCTGCCTGCGGCCACGCCAAAACGCACCATTTCGGTCAGGGAAGCGCCTTCTGCCAGCTTCAGCGTCATAGCACCCACCATGCTGTCACCAGCACCGACGGTACTCTGGCTTTTCATCGGCGGCGGCACGACATGCACGCATTCACTGCCGTCAACGCCCAGTGCACCCTGCGGGCCGAGCGAAACTACTACGCGACGTACTTTGCCGCTGTTCACCAGCTCTTGCGCGGCCTTACGCACATCATCCGGCTGCGTGAGCGGGCGATTAACCAGTGCGCTTAGCTCTTTCTGGTTTGGCTTCACCAGTTCGAGATTACCGATTTCCAGCGCGGCGGTCAGGGCATCACCGGAGCTGTCAACAATGCAGCGGATACCCTTCTGCTGCGCGGCGCTGATGAGCTGCACCCAGGCCTCCAGCTGCACGCCGGGCGGCAGACTGCCACTCAGCACCAGTAGCGCACCGCTTTCAATGGCCAGCACCTTTTCTTCGAGCTGGCGGAATTCATTGGCATCAAGTGCCGCGCCGGGCATCACAAAACGATACTGTTCGCCGCTGGCTTCTACATGGACGTGCAGGTTTTGACGGGTCCAGTCCTGGGTCTGAATGCACTGGGTTGGAACGTTTTCGTCAGCGAGCAGGGCGGTTAAATGCTCACCGGTTGCCCCGCCCGCCGGAAAGATGGCCGTAGCCTGGCCGCCAAGAAATGTAATGGCGCGGGCGACGTTAATGCCGCCGCCGCCAGGTTCAAATACCGGCGCGGTACACCGGAGTTTACCTTCGGGATAAATTTGCGGCGTCAGTGTTGCGCTGTCCAACGACGGGGCAAGTGTTAATGTATAGATGCGAGCCATCATTACCTCCTTTTAGCGTGGATCTTTTAAGCATGGCACCGTTGCGCCAGATAGCAACGTAAATAAACGTATGATTTATATTATGAAGTTGAATTTGATCGTCCTCACTTTGATATACATTTAATGATGCTTTGAGAGCTCTCTTATTCAAAAAATGAAATAAGAATTCATTGCTATGTTAATTGAGCCTTTTTATAATTTGTTACCTTTCTCAGGATTGTTGATCGTTGATCCTGATGTAAGTTTCCGGGACCGTGATGGTCTCTTTTTTTGTTGTACGGACTCTTTATAAATGAAGCTTTTAAAGACAGTACCCGCAGTTGTTATGCTTGCGGGAGGCGTGCTTGCGTCCCTGAATGCTGCCGCAGATGATACCGTTTTTACTGTCATGGATGATCCCTCCACTGCACAGAAACCGTTTGAAGGTAATCTGAATGCTGGTTACCTGGCCCAGTCAGGTAACACCAAGAGTTCCTCGCTGACCGCTGATTCCACGTTGACCTGGTACGGAAATACTACCGCCTGGTCGCTGTGGGGCAACGCCAGCAACACCTCTTCTAATGATGAGCGTTCTTCTGAGAAATATGCTGTTGGTGGTCGTTCACGCTATAACGTGAACGATGCCGATTACCTGTTTGGTCAGGCCAGCTGGTTGACCGACCGTTACAACGGGTATCGTCAGCGTGATATCGCGACGGCAGGTTATGGACGCCAGTTCCTGAATGGCCCGGTGCACAGCCTGCGTTTTGAATTTGGTCCGGGCGTGCGTTATGACGAGTACACCGATGGCGATAACGAAACACAGCCGCTGGGTTATGCGTCAGGGACTTACGCCTGGCAGATGACAGATACCACTAAGTTCACTCAGGGGGTGTCAGTGTTTGGTGCCGAAGATACGACGCTAAACTCGGAAACGGCGCTGAACGTATCGATCAATGAGCACTTTGGTTTGAAGGTGGCGTATAACGTAACCTGGAACTCTGAGCCACCAGAATCCGCGCCGAAGCATACCGATCGCCGCACTGTTGTGTCGCTGGGTTATAAGATGTAATTGATTTTGGGCCGAATTTTTCGGCCCACTTTATCTGTGTGTCATGTGTAATTAGTGCTTATAAAATAACAGTACAATGTTTTAGCTAATTAAAAATAGTGTTCCTTCATGATTTCTCCATAATTGCCTGCCCGGACACATGTTCAATTTATTTGACAAGATTTGATAAATATTTCGACTATCAAAAAGTGTGATCCAGATCTAAACTTACTGCCATGGGTAATTAATTCCCAACAAGACACACGGTATTAAGCTAAAAAGAGAATAAACATGATGAAAACATTTAAAACTATCGCAGCAGCAGCGGTGCTTTCCGCACTCTCCTTCAGCGTATTCGCCGCTGACACTGCTTATACGTCTGCCAGTGACACCAGTAAACCTAATGCCTCTTTCCATGCTAAAGACATCGAAGCGGGTTCCAATATTCAGCCGGGTGCACAATCTACGGGTCGTTCCGCCGATGACGCATTTAATGTCGAAACGCTGGTGGCCGGGGAGTGGTATTAATCCACACTAACCCGAGGTTATTAATCAGTAGTAAGCATTATCTTACTATTATTTAAAAAACCGGAATATTTAGTGCCGGTTTTTTTATGCGCGTAATAATGTCAGTAAATTGTCAGGCAGCTGATTGGCAATTTTCAGCACGGCGTTCTGACTCTCTTGTAAAATCTGCGCTTTAATTTGTTTACTGGTTTCCAGCGCGTAATCTGCATCCATGATCCGGCTCTGAGCGGTTTGCGTGGATAGCGTTTGCTGTGACAACACCGATTTTGCGGAATCAAAGCGATTCATCCAGGCGCCATACTGTGCGCGATAACGACTCACTTTTTCCAGTGCACTGTCCAGTGCGCCCATTGCAGAACGGGATGACGCCACGGTCAGTAGGCTGGTGTCGTCAATGCCCAATGTTTTGGTGTCGGCAGGCGTAGCGGTTAGGGTCATCGCCTGTATATCGTCACCAAAATTAGCGCTGGTAATGACCTCCATTGGACCGCTCTTTTTCGGCGGTGTGGCGGGCGTAATGGTTGGTGTGGGCAGCGCACCCCATGTCAAATTACTGGTAAAAGAACCGCTACCGACAATCACCACGATCAAATCTTCACTGACATTATCAATAGTCAGGCGTTCAAGACGATTACTGCCATTGGCCCCGTCGTTATAGGCACCGATACCGCGATCTTCATAACGATCGCCATCGCCGCTATAGGTTATGGTCATACCGTTATAATTTAACGTCTCGCTGCCATTCAGGCTCCAGGCTACGCCACCTTCAATGAGCTGGCTGTCGTCATACGTCGCACCGTTCTGAAAACCATTCGCCGCCGTCAGGAGTTTGCTGCCGGCTTTTGCCGCATCGGTGATCCCGCGACTGACCCAGGTATAATCGGGATCAGGCCCGGAAAAAGGTGTGCCCGCCAGGTGTTTACCGTCACGAGTAAATAGCTGGATGTCGTCGTCGAGGCCTAGCGAGTCGATAGTTAAGGTGATATTCGTGGAGCCTGCCGGTAAATAGGCCAAAGGCACCACGCCAGAACTGAAGGTGTAATTGCTACCAGCAACCGGAAACTTGCCACTGATCGGCGCAATATCGCCAATCAGGGCAGGGGGCAGTTCCGGAGTGGCAGTTGCCAGCGGATATTTGCCAAAGATTTCCGTTTGCTCGGAAAGATCGCTAATCCCGGCGAGAATACTGGCGTATTCATGCTTAATGCTCGCTCTATCGCTTTCCGATAACGTGTCGTTGACGGACTGGATCGCCAGACTTTTGGCGCGGATCAACAACGTAGCCACTGAACTCAGGCTGCCGTCCGCCGTTTGAGCGAGACTTGTCGCATCATCCAGTCCACGGGAAATCACCGTGTCGGCATTAATGTTCGAACGCATTCTGTTGGTAATCGCAAGCCCGGCTGCATCATCCATTGCTGAATTGATCCGTAATCCTGACGACAGCCTGGAAATGGACTGCGAAAGTAGCGACGTGGTGTTTTGTCTCGCCACCAGATTCAGACCGGCAATCGCGTTATAGTTGAGTGCTTGCATTTGCTTTTCTTAACGATTCTCGTGGCCATGGATAACCAGATCATCGGCAAAATCCACGCTGACTTTAATGCAAATCATCGGCGGTTGGCCGTAAATACAGGGTGCCAGGGTGGTAATAAAGACGAATATATCGACTTACCATGCACTTATGGGAACTCGGACAGGCGATTGTAAAATGCATATTTACATTAGTGATATGAATGAATCGCGCTAAACCTCACGCCAAAAAAAGTCTTTGCTTGACGGCACCGCGGTTTTTCGATGAGCTACAGCCGATCATAAACAGCAATAACAGGGGTGAATGTGGGGAATCAGGCGAAAGATGATGAGTTATACCAGGAGATGTGCCGGGTGGTAGGTAAAGTCGTGCTGGAGATGCGCGATCTGGGCCAGGAGCCCAAGCACATCGTTATTGCTGGCGTGCTGCGTACCTCACTGGCGAATCAGCGCATCGCGCGAACTGAACTCACCAAAGTCGCCATGGAAGCGGTTATCAAAGCGCTGTCTAACACGGCCTGACCCGGATTTCCCCCGAAGAGCCTTTTAACCAACGGCTTAGACGTGTACTATCAGGGGTGAGCTTATCCGCAGAGGGTAAGGGTGCGTAGCAAATCAGGCGCACACATTCCGCAGAGTGAAGCGGAAAACCTTATCTTAGCTGCTGATAATTATTAGAAAATAGTTTTGTATGTGATCTTTCGTGTGGGTCACCACTGCAAATAAGGATATAAAATGCCAGTTATTACCCTTCCTGACGGCAGTCAACGTCACTTCGATAAAGCAGTAAGCCCATTAGATGTCGCACTGGATATCGGTCCTGGTCTCGCGAAAGCGTGTATCGCAGGGCGTGTTAATGGCGAGCTGGTCGATGCAACCGATCTCATAGAAACCGATGCGCAGTTGGCTATCATCACCGCAAAAGATGAAGATGGTCTGGAAATTATTCGTCACTCCTGTGCGCACCTGTTGGGTCATGCCATCAAGCAACTGTGGCCGCATACCAAAATGGCGATCGGTCCGGTTATCGACAATGGTTTCTATTATGATATTGACCTTGACCATACCCTGACGCAGGAAGACCTTGACGCGCTTGAAAAACGTATGCATGAGCTCGCCGAAACCAACTACGATGTCATTAAGAAAAAGGTCAGTTGGCATGAAGCGCGTGAAACCTTTGTTTCCCGCGGCGAGAGCTACAAAGTTTCCATTCTTGATGAAAATATCGCCCATGATGACAAGCCTGGCTTGTACCATCATCAGGAATACGTCGACATGTGCCGTGGTCCGCACGTGCCGAACATGCGTTTCTGCCATCACTTCAAACTGATGAAAACCGCAGGCGCGTACTGGCGTGGCGACAGCAACAATAAGATGTTGCAGCGTATCTACGGTACTGCGTGGGCAGATAAAAAAGCGCTGAACGCTTATTTGCAGCGTCTGGAAGAAGCCGCAAAACGCGATCACCGCAAAATCGGTAAGCAGCTCGACCTGTATCATATGCAGGAAGAAGCGCCAGGTATGGTATTCTGGCACAACGATGGCTGGACTATTTTCCGTGAACTCGAAACGTTTGTACGTTCTAAACTGAAAGAGTACCAGTATCAGGAAGTGAAAGGCCCGTTTATGATGGACCGTGTGCTGTGGGAAAAAACCGGCCACTGGGACAACTATAAAGATGCCATGTTTACGACCTCTTCAGAGAACCGTGAATATTGCATAAAACCGATGAACTGCCCAGGACATGTGCAGATCTTCAATCAGGGTCTAAAATCTTACCGTGACCTGCCACTGCGTATGGCAGAATTTGGCAGCTGTCACCGTAACGAGCCATCAGGCGCGTTGCATGGGCTGATGCGTGTACGTGGCTTCACTCAGGATGACGCCCATATCTTCTGTACAGAAGAGCAGGTGCGTGATGAAGTGAACGCCTGTATTCGTTTGGTCTACGATATGTACAGCACTTTTGGCTTCGAGAAAATCGTTGTCAAACTCTCAACTCGTCCGGAAAAACGTATTGGTAGCGACGAGATGTGGGATCGTGCTGAGGCGGATCTGGCAGTCGCGCTGGAAGAGAACAACATCCCGTTTGAATATCAACTGGGTGAAGGCGCGTTCTACGGTCCGAAAATTGAATTTACACTGTATGACTGCCTCGATCGTGCATGGCAGTGCGGTACTGTACAGCTGGACTTCTCCTTGCCGTCTCGTCTGAGCGCCTCTTATGTTGGCGAAAATAACGAGCGACAAGTTCCGGTGATGATTCACCGCGCGATCCTCGGTTCACTGGAGCGCTTTATCGGCATCCTGACCGAAGAATTTGCGGGCTTCTTCCCAACCTGGCTTGCGCCGGTGCAGGTAGTTGTTATGAATATCACTGATTCTCAGGCTGAATATGTCAACGAATTGACACGCAAACTGCAAAATGCCGGCATTCGCGTAAAAGCAGACTTGAGAAACGAGAAGATTGGCTTTAAAATCCGTGAGCACACTTTACGTCGTGTCCCTTATATGCTGGTTTGTGGTGACAAAGAGGTTGAAGCCGGCAAAGTAGCCGTGCGTACCCGTCGAGGTAAAGACCTGGGTAGCCTGGACGTAAATGAAGTTATCGAGAAGCTGCAACAAGAGATTCGCAGCCGCAGTCTTCAACAACTGGAGGAATAAAGTATTAAAGGCGGAAAACGAGTTCAAACGGCGCGACCGAATCGCATCAATGGCGAGATTCGCGCCACAGAAGTTCGCTTAACAGGTCTGGAAGGCGAACCGCTTGGTATTGTGAATTTGAGAGAAGCTCAGGAAAAAGCTGATGAAGCCGGGGTCGATTTAGTAGAAATTAGCCCTAACGCCGAGCCGCCCGTTTGTCGTATAATGGATTACGGCAAGTTCCTCTATGAAAAAAGCAAATCTTCTAAGGAACAGAAGAAGAAGCAAAAAGTTATCCAGGTTAAGGAAATCAAATTCCGACCTGGTACCGACGATGGCGACTACCAGGTAAAACTCCGCAGCCTGGTTCGCTTTCTGGAAGAGGGTGATAAAGCTAAGATCACACTGCGTTTCCGCGGTCGTGAGATGGCTCACCAGCAGATTGGTATGGAAGTGCTTAATCGCGTCCGTGAAGATCTGAGTGAACTGGCAGTGGTCGAATCCTTCCCATCGAAGATCGAAGGCCGCCAGATGATCATGGTGCTTGCTCCTAAGAAGAAACAGTAAGGCCATCAAGTAATCATTCCTGTGGGCCATGCTCACGGGATTGATTCGCCTTTGTTTCGTTTATTAACAATGCGAAGTGGAAGTTATTAAAATGCCAAAAATTAAGACCGTACGCGGTGCTGCTAAGCGCTTCAAAAAAACCGGTAAAGGTGGTTTTAAGCACAAGCACGCTAACCTGCGTCATATTCTGACCAAAAAAGCTACTAAGCGTAAACGTCACCTGCGCCCGAAAGCCATGGTTTCTAAAGGCGATCTGGGTCTGGTAATCGCGTGCCTTCCGTACGCATAAGTCGTTAACCTTTTAACTTTTTAAGAATAGATACAGGAGAGCACATATGGCTCGCGTAAAACGTGGTGTAGTTGCACGTGCACGTCACAAGAAAATTTTGAAACAAGCTAAAGGTTACTACGGTGCGCGTTCACGCGTTTACCGCGTTGCCTTCCAGGCTGTTATCAAAGCAGGTCAGTACGCTTATCGTGACCGTCGTCAGAAAAAGCGTCAGTTCCGTCAACTGTGGATTGCGCGTATTAACGCAGCAGCACGTCAGAACGGTATTTCTTACAGCAAGTTCATCAACGGCCTGAAAAAAGCCTCTGTTGAAATCGACCGTAAGATTCTGGCTGACATCGCTGTATTCGACAAAGTGGCATTCGCTGCCCTGGTCGAAAAAGCGAAAGCAGCTCTGGCATAAGCCAGTGAAGAGAGGGGGCTTAGCTCCCTCTTTTTTATTTGTAATACCGTCATTTTGTTGACAATTTGTCGCCCGGCCTTTTCAATAGGCATTATCGGTTTTTCCACACAAGGTAACGCAAGCATGAATGCTGCTATTTTCCGCTTCTTTTTTTACTTTAGCACCTGAATCAGGAGGCTAGCGCGTGAAAGAAGAAACGAAAAACAGCGCCAGAAAGCCTCCCGATGGAGGCTTTTTTTATGCCTGATTTTTAAAAATAAGAGACCACCATAACGGTGTCTGCACCGACATAATGAGGAAAACCATGTCACATCTCGCAGAGCTGGTTGCCAGCGCCAGGGCAGCCATTAACGAGGCTTCAGATGTTGCCGCATTAGATAATGTGCGTGTCGAATATCTGGGTAAAAAAGGGCAACTGACCCTTCAGATGACCACGCTGCGTGAGTTGCCACCTGAAGAGCGTCCGGCAGCAGGTGCGGTGATCAACGAAGCTAAAGAGCAGGTTCAGCAGGCGCTGAATGCCCGTAAAGCCGACCTGGAAAACGAGGCGCTCAACGCCCGTCTGGCCGCTGAAACCATCGACGTTTCCCTGCCGGGCCGTCGCATTGAAAACGGTGGTCTGCACCCGGTAACACGCACTATCGATCGCATCGAAAGTTTCTTCGGTGAGCTTGGTTTTACCGTAGCGACCGGACCGGAAATCGAAGACGATTACCATAACTTTGATGCACTGAATATTCCTGGCCATCACCCGGCGCGTGCCGATCACGACACCTTCTGGTTTGATGCGACTCGCCTGCTGCGTACGCAGACTTCTGGCGTGCAGATCCGCACCATGGCCAACCAGCAGCCGCCCATCCGCATTATCGCGCCAGGCCGCGTTTACCGTAACGATTACGACCAGACGCACACCCCGATGTTCCACCAGATGGAAGGCCTGATCGTTGACACCAACATCAGCTTCACCAATCTGAAAGGCACGCTTCACGACTTCCTGCGTAATTTCTTTGAAGAGGATCTGCAGATCCGTTTCCGTCCGTCCTATTTCCCGTTCACCGAACCTTCTGCGGAAGTGGATGTGATGGGTAAAAACGGCAAATGGCTGGAAGTGCTGGGCTGCGGCATGGTGCACCCGAACGTGCTGCGCAATGTCGGCATCGATCCGGAAATTTATTCCGGCTTTGCGTTCGGTATGGGCATGGAGCGTCTGACCATGCTGCGCTATGGCGTGACCGATTTACGCGCATTCTTCGAAAACGATCTGCGTTTCCTCAAACAGTTTAAATAAGGCAGGACAAAACAATGAAATTCAGTGAACTGTGGTTACGCGAATGGGTGAATCCGGCAATTGACAGCGAAGCGTTGTCCGGTCAAATCACCATGGCAGGTCTGGAAGTTGACGGCGTTGAACCGGTCGCAGGCCGCTTTACCGGTGTGGTTGTGGGCGAAGTAATGGAGTGCGGTCAGCACCCGAATGCCGACAAACTGCGCGTGACGAAAGTGAACGTCGGCGGCGATCGCCTGCTGGATATTGTCTGTGGCGCGCCAAACTGCCGTCAGGGTCTGAAAGTTGCTGTTGCGACGGTCGGTGCTGTGCTGCCGGGTGATTTCAAAATTAAAGCAGCCAAACTGCGCGGCGAACCCTCTGAAGGCATGCTTTGCTCCTTCTCTGAACTGGGCATTTCCGACGATCATAACGGCATCATCGAGCTGCCTGCCGATGCGCCGATTGGCACCGACCTGCGCGACTACCTGAAGCTTGACGATAACACCATCGAAATCAGCGTAACGCCAAACCGCGCCGATTGCCTCGGTATTATCGGTGTCGCCCGCGACGTAGCGGTGCTGAATCAGGCACCGCTGGTAGAGCCAGAAATCGCACCGGTTACGGCGACCGTAAATGATACGCTGCCGATTACTGTGGAAGCGGCTGACGCCTGCCCGCGTTATCTGGGCCGTGTGGTAAAAGGTATCAACGTCAGCGCGCCTACGCCGCTGTGGATGAAAGAGAAACTGCGCCGTTGTGGTATTCGTTCTATCGATGCCGTGGTTGATGTCACCAACTATGTGCTGCTGGAACTGGGTCAGCCGATGCACGCCTTCGATCTGAACCGTATTGACGGCGGCATCGTGGTGCGCATGGCAAAAGAGGGCGAAACCCTCGTGCTGCTGGACGGCAACGAAGCGAAGCTCAGCGCTGACACGCTGGTTATTGCTGACCACAGCAAAGCGCTGGCGATGGCCGGTATCTTCGGCGGCGAGCACTCCGGCGTGAATGATCAAACGCAGGATGTGCTGCTGGAATGCGCCTTCTTCAGTCCGCTCTCCATCACTGGTCGCGCGCGCCGTCATGGCCTGCACACCGATGCGTCCCATCGCTACGAGCGTGGCGTGGATCCGGCGTTGCAGTTCAAAGCTATGGAACGTGCGACTCGTCTGCTGATCGACATCTGCGGCGGTAACGCTGGCCCGGTGATCGACGTGACCCACGACGCGGCATTGCCAAAACCGGCGACCATCACCCTGCGCCGCAGCAAGCTGGATCGCCTGATTGGTCATCATATTGCCGATGCGCAGGTGAGCGACATTCTGCGCCGGCTGGGTTGTGAGGTGACCGAAGGTCAGGGCCAGTGGCAGGCCGTTGCCCCGAGCTGGCGCTTCGACATCGCCATCGAGGAAGATCTGGTTGAAGAAGTGGCACGTATCTACGGCTACAACAATATTCCGGACGAGCCGGTGCAGGCTGGCCTGATCATGGGTCAGCATCGCGAAGCGGACCTGTCGCTGAAGCGCGTGAAAACCCTGCTCATCGACAAAGGCTATCAGGAAGTTATCACCTATAGCTTCGTGGATCCGAAAGTGCAGCAGCTGGTGCATCCTGGTGAGGAAGCGCTGATCCTGCCAAGCCCGATCTCCAGCGAAATGTCAGCGATGCGTCTGTCCCTGTGGACAGGCTTGCTGGCCACGGTGGTCTACAACCAGAACCGTCAGCAGAACCGCGTCCGCATTTTTGAATCCGGTCTGCGTTTTGTCCCTGATACCTCGGCAAACCTGGGTATTCGTCAGGATGTGATGCTGGCAGGCGTAATCTGTGGCAACCGTCACGATGAGCACTGGAATCTGGCAAAAGAGAGCGTTGATTTCTATGATTTGAAAGGCGATCTGGAATCTGTGCTCGATCTGACCGGCCAACTGAACAACATTCAGTTCAAAGCCGAGGCAAATCCGGCGCTGCATCCGGGCCAATCCGCCGCGATTTATCTGAAAGGCGAACGCGTTGGTTTCATTGGTGTTGTGCATCCTGAGCTGGAGCGCAAGCTGGATCTCAATGGTCGTACCATCGTGTTTGAACTGGAGTGGAACAAGGTCGCAGACCGCGTGGTGCCTCAGGCGCAGGAGATTTCCCGCTTCCCGGCAAACCGCCGCGACATCGCTGTTGTGGTCGCTGAAAATGTACCCGCAGCAGATGTTTTGGCTGAATGTAAGAAAGTTGGCGTAAATCAGGTAGTTGGCGTAAACTTATTTGACGTGTACCGCGGCAAGGGTGTGGCGGAGGGCTATAAGAGCCTCGCTATCAGCCTGATCCTTCAGGATAACAGCCGTACACTCGAAGAAGAGGATATTGCCACTACCGTTGCCAGATGCGTAGAGGCATTAAAAGAGCGATTCCAGGCATCATTGAGGGATTGAACCTATGGCGCTAACAAAAGCTGAAATGTCAGAATATCTGTTTGATAAGCTTGGGCTTAGCAAACGAGATGCCAAAGAGCTTGTAGAGCTGTTTTTCGAAGAGATCCGTCGCGCTCTGGAAAACGGTGAACAGGTGAAACTCTCTGGCTTCGGTAATTTCGATTTGCGTGATAAGAATCAACGCCCGGGCCGTAACCCGAAAACGGGTGAAGATATTCCCATTACAGCCCGGCGCGTGGTGACCTTCAGACCCGGCCAGAAGTTAAAAAGCCGCGTCGAAAACGCTTCGCCCAAAGCAGAGTAATCTGAGCTAACCAAAAAGGCCGCAACTGCGGCCTTTTTTCTTTCCTCCTTGCAATATCAGCATTAAAATCAAACACATCATTTCACCGAATAGCAGACATTATGCAGGCATTGGCCCGTCATCAGCACCGCCACGATCGCCGCAGGCTGTGCTTCCTCGCTCTGTTGCTACTGATTGCCTGCACCTTCAGCCTGTGTGCCGGGGATCAGTGGATCGCCCCCGAGGCATGGTTTAGCGACGCCGGGCGCTTATTTGTCTGGCAAATCCGTCTGCCGAGAACCGTGGCGGTGATGCTGGTGGGCGGCGCGCTGGCGCTGTGCGGGGCGATCATGCAGGCGCTATTTGAAAACCCGCTGGCGGAGCCGGGGCTGCTGGGCGTATCGAACGGGGCAGGGGTCGGGCTTATCGCTGCCGTGATGCTCGGGCAGGGGGTCTTGCCCGAATGGGCGCTGGGCCTGTGCGCTATCTGCGGCGCGCTGGTCATTACCCTTATTCTGCTGCGGTTTGCACATCGGCATCTTTCCACCAGCCGTCTGCTGCTGGCGGGCGTGGCGCTGGGCATTATCTGTAGCGCTCTGATGACCTGGGCGATCTATTTCTCCACCTCCTTCGACTTGCGCCAGCTCATGTACTGGATGATGGGCGGCTTCGGCGGCGTTGACTGGCAACAAAGCTGGCTGATGCTGGCGCTGGTACCCGTTATGGCGTGGGTATGCGTCCAGTCGCAGCCGCTTAACATGCTGGCGCTGGGAGAAACCTCCGCCCGCCAGTTGGGGCTGTCGCTGTGGTTCTGGCGCAACGTGCTGGTGCTCGCCACCGGCTGGATGGTGGGCGTCAGCGTGGCGCTGGCGGGTGCGATTGGCTTTATCGGGCTGGTGATCCCCCATATTCTCCGCCTGTGCGGGATTACCGATCACCGCATCCTGCTCCCCGGCTGCACACTGGCGGGGGCTTCAGCGCTGCTGTTTGCTGACATCGTTGCGCGTCTGGCGCTGAGTGCAGCAGAGCTGCCGATTGGCGTCGTGACTGCCACACTGGGCGCACCTGTATTTATCTGGCTATTATTAAAGGCCGGGCGTTAAGACCCGGCTATACGATCTGCAAACTAAGGGGATGTTATGCAACACGAGATTTTACATACCGATGTGACCACCATTGATGGCGAACACACGACGCTGGAACACTATGCAGGCAAGGTGCTGCTGATCGTCAACGTGGCCTCTAAATGTGGCCTCACGTCGCAGTACGAGCAGCTGGAAAACATCCAGAAAGCCTGGAAAGATGCCGGTCTGGTGGTGCTGGGTTTCCCGTGCAATCAGTTCCTCGGCCAGGAGCCGGGCAGCGAAGAAGAGATCAAAACCTTTTGCAGCACGACGTATGGCGTGACGTTCCCGATGTTCAGCAAAATCGAGGTCAACGGTGAAAATCGTCACCCGCTGTACCGCAAATTGATAGCCGCAGCACCGACCGCCGTTGCGCCGGAAGCGAGCGGTTTTCAGGAGCGCCTGGCCAGCAAAGGCCGCGCGCCGCTGTACCCGGATGACATCCTGTGGAACTTCGAGAAATTCCTTATTGGTCGTGATGGCCAGGTCGTGCAGCGCTTCTCGCCAGACATGACCCCGGAAGATCCGATTGTGATGGAAGCCATCAAGGCCGCACTGGCGAAATAATGTCAGTACTGATGCAATTACAGGATGTTGAAGCGAAGGATCGCCTCGGGCCGCTTAGCGGCGATATTCACCGTGGCGAGATCCTGCATCTTGTTGGCCCTAACGGTGCCGGGAAAAGCACACTGCTGGCGCGTATGGCGGGGCTGACCCAGGGGCAGGGCAGCGTCACCTTCAACGATAAATCGCTGGATGCCTGGCATGCCACCTCGCTTGCCCGCCACCGCGCCTTTCTGGCGCAGCAGCAGATGCCGCCGTTCTCCATGCCGGTCTGGCACTTTCTGACATTGCATCAGCGGCACCAACCTGACACGGCGCTGAGCGAAGCGGTCGCGGCCGCGCTCGGTCTGAGCGATAAGCTCGGTCGCGCCACCAGCCAGTTATCCGGCGGCGAATGGCAACGTGTTCGTCTGGCGGCCGTGATCTTACAGATCCATCCGCAGGGGAATCCTCACGGGCAACTGCTGCTGCTGGATGAGCCAATGAACAGTCTCGATGTGGCGCAACAGGCCGCGCTGGACAGGCTTCTCAGCGCGCTGTGCGAAGCGGGGTTGACTATTGTCATGAGCAGCCACGATCTCAACCATACGCTGCGTCATGCGCATCGTGCATGGCTGCTGTGCAAGGGGCAACTGGTCGCCAGCGGCGCACGCGATCGTGTCATGACGCCTGCCAATCTGGAAAAGGCTTATCACATTCCATTTCGTCGCCTGAACATTGAGGGGCACAGCGTGCTGATTTCCGCGCAATAAGTGAATGGCAACTTGCGCATAACACAGCTCACAGGCTAAATTTCTGCAGAAATAATAATGAATAGGATGCGTCCGGTATGCGTTTCTGGTTTTTACTCGCAGCAGCGTTGTTTCTGGCAGGGTGCAGCAGCCATCGCGCACCGCCGCCAAATCCCCGTCTTTCCGACTCGATCACCGTTATCGCGGGTCTTAACGATCAACTTAGCAACTGGCGTGGCACGCCGTATCGCTATGGCGGTATGAGTCGCGGCGGCGTGGACTGTTCCGGCTTTGTGCTGATGACCTTCCGTGACAAGTTCGACTTACAGTTGCCGCGCGAAACCCGCCAGCAGGCGAAGATTGGCACTGAAATCGACAAAGACGATCTGCTGCCCGGCGATCTGGTGTTCTTCAAAACCGGCTCAGGCGAAAGCGGCCTGCACGTCGGCATTTACGACACCGATAACCAGTTTATTCATGCCTCCACCAGCCGCGGTGTGATGCGCTCCTCGCTGGATAACGTCTACTGGCGTAAAAATTTCTGGCAAGCCCGCCGCATTTAATTCGGACATTTACCCACCGGGCGCGGTGGGTAAATGTATCTCATTTTCTTTGTTTTTTCTTTTCTAATTATTTCACTGCGGATTATTCCTGGTAAATCATCCTAATTAATTAGCCTGTTAATATTTCTAAACTATTGTGTTAATGAAATTTACGATGCTGGCAATTAAAATTTTTTCGGGATAAGATTTGCCTTAGGGCAAAGGATGAACCGTAATTAAAAGGAAAAAATGAAAGTATTTCGTCTACAGCCCATAGCGGTGAATGGTATTACACCCCCTTTCAGCGAGCCGGGAAACACCCCGATAATGGGACTGGCGATATGATCGTAACGCTTGAATCGACATGGCGCACCGAGCTGTTATTACAGCCCGCCCGTAGCGCACAAGGCAAGCTGGAAGGCCTGGAAATTATCGTCAATTTTATTGGCGCAGATGGTCACGCCCATACGCCTGCCGGGCAGGTGTTGCCGCGCCTGTCTGCCCAGTCCGCGCTGACCTTGTTCGCCGAGCAACTGGAATTACTTGACGCCTGTAAACTCTTTTTCATGCAGCACCATATTCCCGCGTGGATAAATATAACTCCGGTGATTGCCGGGGCGCTTTTAAGCGATCCGCAATTGGCCGCCAGCGTTGAGCGTTTCCCTTTTCTGGAATTTACAATTAATGAGAATTATCCCGATTTAAATAAAGGCAAAAGTCATCCAGAGCTTTCACTGCTAGCCGAACGTTATTCTCTGGTGCTGGGGAATTTTGGATCGGGAATGAGTTCCACCCGTGCCATATTCGATGGAATGTTTAAGCGAGTGATTTTGGATAAAAACTTTGTCCATCATCGATTAACCTCTCCGGCGTTCGAACCTTTTATACGAACCATTGCCAGTCAGGTAAAACCTTATTGTCAGTCAATGATCATCGCGGGCATTGATAATGAATCTACTCTTCAGCGCGTCATGCCATTTAATTTCCCGGCGATGATGGGCGCGTTATGGCCGCCCGTCAGTGTGAACAACTTGACGACGCTGGCGCAGGGATAACCTTGCGGTTATCCCGTGTTTAACCGCTGCATTACCCTCTACACTTAAGACAGGAGGAAACATGACCCTGTCTTTTACAACCCACTGGCGCGATGAGCTGCCGGAGTTTTACACCGCACTGCAACCCACACCGCTACAGAATGCGCGTCTGGTCTGGCATAACGCACCGCTGGCCGAAAGCCTGGGCATCCCCGCATCGCTGTTTGATTCAGCGTCAGGCGCAGGCGTATGGGGCGGCGAAGCGCTGCTGCCTGGCATGTCGCCGCTGGCGCAGGTTTACAGCGGTCACCAGTTTGGCGTGTGGGCCGGTCAGCTTGGTGACGGACGCGGCATTCTGCTGGGCGAGCAGTTGCTTGCCGATGGCACCACCCGCGACTGGCATCTCAAAGGGGCTGGACTGACGCCTTACTCGCGTATGGGCGATGGCCGCGCCGTACTGCGTTCCACCATTCGTGAAAGCCTGGCCTCCGAGGCCATGCACTATCTCGGCATTCCTACCACGCGCGCGCTGTCGATTGTCACCAGCGATACGCCGGTGCGCCGGGAAACCACCGAGCAGGGCGCAATGATGATCCGCATTGCGCAAAGCCATGCGCGTTTCGGTCACTTCGAACATTTCTACTACCGGCGCGAACCGGAAAAGGTGCAGAAGCTGGCGGATTTCGTTATTCGCCATCACTGGCCACAGTGGCAGGATGAGGCAGATAAATATGCCCTGTGGTTTAACGATGTGGTCAGCCGTACCGCGTCGCTGATCGCCCGCTGGCAGGCGGTGGGATTCGCCCACGGTGTGATGAATACCGACAATATGTCGATCCTCGGCCTGACTATTGATTACGGCCCTTACGGTTTCCTCGACGATTACCAGCCGGGGTATATCTGTAACCACTCCGATTACCAGGGCCGTTATCGCTTCGATAATCAGCCAGGCGTCGGGTTGTGGAACTTACAAAAGCTGGCGCAAACTCTGTCGCCTTTTGTGGCGGTTGACGTGCTAAATCAGGCGCTGGAAAACTATCAGCAGGTGTTGCTGCGCGACTATGGCGCACTGATGCGCGGCAAACTGGGCTTCACGACAGAGCAGAAAGGCGATAACGAGATACTGAATCGTCTCTTTGCACTGATGGCGAGAGAAGGCAGCGACTACACCCGCACTTTCCGTCTGCTGAGCCAGACGGAACAACACAGCGCCCGTTCACCGCTGCGCGACGAGTTTATCGACCGGGCAGGATTTGATGCCTGGTTTGCGGATTATCGTGCGCGTTTGCAGGGGGAAGGGATTGATGATGCGACACGTCAGGCGCAGATGAAGGCGGTGAATCCGGCCATGGTCCTGCGTAACTGGCTGGCCCAGCGTGCTATTGAACAGGCCGAGCAGGGTGATATGACCGAGCTGGCGCGTCTGCATACGGCACTGCGCACGCCGTTTGCCGATCGCAATGATGATTACGTCAGTCGTCCACCGGACTGGGGTAAGCGTCTGGAAGTGAGCTGTTCAAGCTAGGCGAAGGGTGCCGGGTGGCGGCTTTGCCTTACCCGGCCTACCTTCACTTTGGGATCGACTGATGTAGGCCCGGCAAGCGCAGCGCCGCCGGGCAAAGCGGTAATTCCAGATGTAGGCCCGGCAAGCGCAGTGCCGCCGGGCAAAGCGGTAATTCCAGATGTAGGCCCGGCAAGCGCAGTGCCGCCGGGCAAAGTGGTAATTCCAGATGTAGGCCCGGCAAACGCAGCGCCGCCGGGCAACGCGGTGGCCTCAGCCGTCAGAAGCGGCTGTCAACGGCGCGGGCGAGCATCTCCAGCAACGTTTCGCTGTCGTCCCAGCCGAGGCAAGGGTCAGTGATCGACTGGCCGTACACCAGCGGCTGACCGGCGACGATTTTCTGCGTGCCTTCCTCAATAAAACTTTCCGCCATGATCCCGGCAATGGCTGTCGAACCGCCGCGGATCTGCTGGCAAATATCCTCACATACCGCAAGCTGGCGGCGATGCTGTTTCTGGCAGTTGCCATGGCTGAAATCCACCACCAGGCGCTCCGGCAGATTGAATTCACGCAGCGTGACGCAGGCTTGCGCCAGATCGGCCGCCTGATAGTTCGGCTGCTTGCCGCCGCGCATAATAATGTGACCATAGGGATTACCGCTGGTCTGGTAGATGGTCATCTGCCCGGATTTATCCGGCGAGAGGAACATATGGCTGGCGCGGGAGGCGCGGATCGCATCCACGGCGATCAGCGTATTACCATCAGTGCCGTTTTTGAAACCCACCGGGCAGGAGAGCGCCGAGGCCATTTCCCGGTGGATCTGGCTTTCAGTGGTACGCGCGCCAATAGCACCCCAACTGATGAGATCGGCAATAAACTGCCCGGTCACCATATCGAGGAATTCGGTGGCGGTAGGGACGCCCAGTTCGTTCACCTGCAACAGCAGCTTGCGTGCCAGTTCGATGCCATGATTAACGCGATAGCTGCCGTTGAGATCCGGATCGGAAATCAGCCCCTTCCAGCCCACGACGGTGCGTGGTTTTTCGAAATAGGTGCGCATCACGATTTCCAGCCGGTGCTGGTGTTTTTCACGTAGCGGCTGTAAGCGGCGGGCGTAATCCATCGCGGCGTCGAGGTCGTGAATCGAGCACGGCCCGACGATCACCAGCAGACGGCGATCCGTACCGTTGAGGATTTTCTCAATGCGACGTCGTGAGGCCGTGACATGTTCCGCTACGCTTGCGGAAACAGGATACCGTTGCGCCAGCTCAGCCGGGGTCACCAGGCTCTCTATGCGCGCAGTACGCAGTTCATCGGTTTTATTCATTACATTTCTCAGAAATTTGTGGCTTCAGCGGCAGGACTGCCGGGAAGTGATGGACATCACGATAAACCAATCCCGTCGTATTTCAAGTACGGGCGTGATGTGCATCACAAACCAAAAGGCAATGATAACGAAATTTCAACCGATGTACTAGCTTACTAGTTCAAGAGGATTTTTAATCGTTAGTACATCCGGCGCGTGAGCTTCATCATGTCGAGGATTTTGGTGGCGATCTCTTCCACGGAGAAATTGGTGCTGTTGAGATAAGGGATCTGGTTTTTCCGGTACAGCGCTTCGACTTCTGCCACTTCCATCCGGCACTGGCGCAGCGAGGCATAACGGCTGTTTTCCCGGCGCTCTTCGCGTATGGCGGCGAGACGTTCCGCGTTAATGGTGAGGCCAAAAAGTTTATGTTGCAGGGGTTTTAGCGCAGCGGGCAGCACCAGATTATCCATATCGTCGGCAATAAACGGATAGTTGGCAGCGCGCACGCCAAACTGCATCGCCAGATAGAGGCTGGTGGGGGTTTTACCGCAGCGTGACACGCCCAGTAAAATAACCTGTGCCTGATCGAGATTGCGCATCGACACGCCGTCATCGTGCGCCAGCGTATAGTCAATAGCGGCGATACGCGCATCGTATTTGATCAGGTTGCCGGGATTCAGCCCGTGCGTGCGGTGCGCAACAGGAGAGGGATCGAGCTTCAGTTCCTGCTGTAAAGGCGCGACCAGCGCCTGCACGATGTCCTGACAGAATCCTTCGCTTTGCGTAATGATGTTGCGCACTTCCGGCAACACGATGGAATAAAACACCAGCGGGCGAATGCCCGTCTGCTGATACAGGGCGTCGATCTGTTCTTTTACGGCTTTCGCACGGCTCTCATTTTCGACAAAGGGCAGGGTGATGCTGTTGATGGCCACCGGAAACTGCGACATTACCGCATGACCCAGAACTTCAGCGGTGATTGCCGTGCCATCGGAAATATAAAAAACGTGCCTGTCTACAGAATTATCCATTTTCCCATCTCGTCGCCATTCGTAATGACATAAAAGCATAAATTAAAATCATCAGGCTGCGTAGTCAGCGATGGATAATTTAAAAAGTGAAATGCTGTTTTTATTTTTAATGAAAAGTGCATTTCATTTTTAGACGTGCAGGGAATAATGCACACAATCTCATGAAATTAGTTGATTCAGTGACTTACCACGCCCAGGGAAACAGTCTTAAAAAGCACAAATAAAATTTGCTTGAACGATTCACCGTTTTTTTCAACAGAGTAAGTATGCCAGGATAATTGTGTTATCAGGTCTTTCCTAAACCCGTTCATATATCACAAAAGGATTGTTCGATGTCCAACAATGGCTCGTCACCGCTGGTGCTTTGGTATAACCAACTCGGCATGAATGATGTAGACAGAGTTGGAGGCAAAAATGCCTCCCTGGGTGAAATGATCACCAATCTGTCCGGTATGGGTGTTGCCGTACCGAACGGATTTGCCACCACCGCGGATGCTTTTAATCTGTTTCTTGATCAAAGCGGCGTTAACGAACGCATCTATGATCTGCTGGATAAAACGGATATTGATGACGTGGGCGAGCTGGCGAAAGCAGGCGCGCAAATTCGGGCGTGGATCATCGACACACCTTTCCAGCCAGAACTGGAACAGGCCATTCACGAGGCGTATAACCGGCTGTCGGCTGACGACGCGGAAGCCTCTTTTGCGGTGCGCTCTTCCGCCACCGCAGAAGACATGCCGGACGCCTCTTTTGCCGGCCAGCAGGAAACCTTCTTAAACGTGCAGGGCTATGACGCCGTGCTGGTGGCCGTTAAACATGTGTATGCCTCTCTGTTTAACGACCGCGCCATCTCTTATCGTGTCCATCAGGGCTATGACCATCGCGGCGTCGCGCTGTCGGCGGGCGTACAGCGGATGGTGCGTTCCGACCTCGCGTCGTCCGGTGTGATGTTCTCCATTGATACCGAATCCGGCTTCGACCAGGTGGTCTTTATCACCTCGGCCTGGGGGCTGGGTGAAATGGTGGTGCAGGGCGCGGTGAACCCGGATGAATTCTATGTGCACAAACCGACGCTGGAAGCCGGGCGTCCGGCGATCGTGCGCCGTACCTTGGGTTCGAAAAAAATCCGCATGATTTATGCCCCAACCCAGGAGCACGGCAAACAGGTGCGCATTGAAGATGTGCCCGAAGCCGATCGCGACATCTTCTCGCTTACCGACGACGAAGTGCAGGAGCTGGCGAAACAGGCGGTGCAGATCGAGAAGCACTATGGCCGACCGATGGACATCGAATGGGCGAAAGACGGCCATACCGGGAAACTGTTTATCGTGCAGGCGCGCCCCGAAACTGTGCGTTCACGTGGTCAGGTGATGGAGCGCTACACGCTGCATGACCAGGGCAAAATCATCGCTGAAGGCCGCGCTATTGGCCACCGCATTGGCGCGGGTCCGGTGAAAGTGATCCACGACATCAGCGAAATGAACCGGATTGAGCCAGGCGATGTGCTGGTCACCGACATGACCGACCCGGACTGGGAGCCGATCATGAAAAAAGCGGCGGCGATTGTCACTAACCGTGGCGGACGCACCTGCCATGCGGCGATCATCGCCCGTGAGCTTGGCATTCCGGCGGTAGTGGGCTGTGGCGATGCCACCGAGCGCATGAAGGATGGCGAAAAAGTCACCGTCTCCTGCGCCGAAGGCGATACCGGTTACGTGTACGCCGAGATGCTCGATTTCAGTATCAAAAGCTCCAGCGTCGACACCATGCCGGATCTGCCGTTAAAAATCATGATGAACGTCGGTAACCCGGATCGCGCGTTTGATTTTGCCTGCCTGCCTAACGAAGGCGTGGGGCTTGCCCGTCTGGAATTTATTATCAACCGCATGATCGGCGTGCATCCGCGCGCGCTGCTGGAATTTGACGACCAGGAGCCAGCGCTGCAAAACGAGATCCGCGCGCTGATGAAAGGCTACGATTCGCCGAAAGACTTTTATATTGGACGTCTAAGCGAAGGCATCGCCACGCTGGGTGCCGCGTTTTACCCGAAACGGGTGATTGTGCGCCTGTCCGATTTTAAATCGAACGAATACGCCAACCTGGTAGGCGGGGCGCGTTACGAGCCGGAGGAGGAAAACCCGATGCTCGGCTTCCGTGGCGCGGGCCGCTACGTGGCCGATAGCTTCCGCGACTGCTTCGCGCTGGAGTGCGAGGCGGTGAAATACGTGCGTAACGATATGGGGCTGACCAACGTCGAGATCATGATCCCGTTTGTACGTACGGTGGCACAGGCGAAAGCGGTCATTGAAGAGCTGGAGCGCCAGGGGCTTAAGCGCGGCGAAAACGGCCTGAAAGTGATCATGATGTGTGAGATCCCGTCCAATGCCCTGCTGGCTGAACAGTTCCTTGAGTACTTCGACGGATTCTCCATCGGCTCTAATGACATGACGCAGCTGGCGCTGGGGCTTGACCGCGATTCCGGCGTGGTTTCTGAACTCTTTGACGAGCGTAACGACGCGGTGAAAGCGCTGCTGTCGATGGCGATCCGCGCGGCGAAGAAACAGGGCAAATACGTGGGCATCTGTGGACAAGGCCCGTCTGACCATGAAGACTTTGCTGCCTGGCTGATGGAGGAGGGGATCGATAGTCTGTCGCTCAACCCGGATACCGTGGTGCAAACCTGGCTCAGTCTGGCCGAACTGAATAAATAATCACTTAATATTCATCCCCGGTTTGGTCCGGGGATTTTTTTATCCTGAATAAGGCGTTTTCAGGATAAAAAAAAGCCCATCGTGGGAGATGGGCAAAGACTACACACAGCAATTCGTTGTTTCACTCAGGGGATTCCATGCTTATAAATCAATATGTTGATTTATAACCGTGTCCTAATAGTAGGCATGGTGAATTTTTGCGTCGATCAGATTCGTCTCAATAGTTAAATAAGCGTAAAGAATTTGCGACAAAGAAGTGGGATGTGGCGGGAAGGTATCCAGGAATATTCGCAGACAGGCAGAGAATTGATTAGTAATGCTTAATTAAAGGCGGGTTTCCCCGCCATTAATTACGTTTTATTCACTCTGGTCTTTGCCGAGCTGCGCCGGGATTTCCACGGGCGCGGGCACTTCTTGCACCCACGCATCAAACAGACGCCAGCTCACCGCCAGCAATACCGGACCGATAAACAGGCCAATCATGCCGAAAGCGATAAGCCCGCCGATCACCCCGGATAAAATCAGGATTAGCGGCAGGTCAGCGCCCATACGGATGAGCATGGGGCGGATGACGTTATCCAGCGTACCGACCACGCAGCTCCACACCAGCAGCACCGTGCCCCAGGTGGTGTCGCCGCTCCAGTACAGCCAGATAATGGCCGGGATCAGCACCGGCAATGGTCCAAGCTGAATCAGGCAGGAGAGGATCATGACGACGGTTAACAGCGTGGCATAGGGCACACCGGAAATCGCCAGACCGATGCCGCCCAGAATTGCCTGTACCAGTGCCGTCACCACCACACCCAGCGCGACGGCGCGGATCGCCTGTGCCGCCAGCAGTACCGCCGCATCGCCACGCGTGGACGCCAGTCGGGTCGCGAAATGACGGATACCGCGCGCCACCTGCTCGCCGCGCCAGTACAACAGGGCGCTGAATAACAGCATCAGCATACAGTGCATGAGGAAGCGGCCAATGTGCGCCGCCTGGCCGACAAACCAGGTGGTGGTGCTGCCAATATAAGGACGCACTTTCGCCATAATGGCGCTGCCGCCCATATCCAGCAGGCTATGCCAGCCGGTATACAGTTTGTCGCCCACCAGCGGAATGCTGTTCAGCCACGCCAGATCCGGCAGGCTCATATCGCCGGCGGTAATGGCATGGATCACCGGGCCGCTGCCGTCCACCAGACTGTTCACCAGCAGCGCAACGGGGATCACAAACACCAGGATCAGGAACAGCGTCATCACCAGCACCGCCAGTGAGCGGCGGCCCAGCAGCCGACGTTGCAGACGTAAAAACAGCGGCCAGGTGGCAATTACAATAGTGCCAGCCCAGGCGAATCCCAGCACAAACGGGCGCACGATCCACAGACAGGCGACAATCATGAGCGCTAAAAACAGCACCGACAGCATTACCTGCGGTACATCCCTGGCCTGTCGAAAATTAACCATATTCTTTCTTCATCCTGTAGGTACGCCGGAACGCCAGCGCGACGTGAAAATGACTTTCTAAACCTGCTAAATATCAGCGATTTCAGACAGCGAATTCTGCCTGTAATTCTGCCGCGCGTATAAGAAAAAAATGTGATACAACGATAAACGCAAAATGCAAACGATTAAATACTCACAACTCTAACAGTCAGGCAGGGTCAACAGTAATGATCCCACAGATTTCTCAGGCACCCGGCGTCGTTCAGCTGGTGCTGAATTTTTTACAGGCACTGGAGCAACAAGGTTTCACCGGAGACACCGCCACAAGTTATGCCGACCGGCTGACCATGGCGACCGATAACAGCATTTATCAACTCCTTCCCGATGCTGTGGTCTTCCCCCGTTCAACGGCTGATGTCACGCTGATCGCGCGTATCGCCGCCGAACCGCGTTTCGAATCGCTGATCTTTACCCCGCGCGGCGGGGGGACCGGCACCAACGGTCAGGCGCTGAACGCCGGGATTGTGGTCGATCTGTCGCGCTATATGAACCGCATTCTTGAAATCAATCCCGAAGAGGGATGGGTGCGCGTGGAAGCCGGGGTGATCAAAGATCAGCTTAACCAGTATCTGAAGCCCTACGGTTATTTCTTTGCGCCGGAGCTTTCCACCAGTAACCGCGCCACGCTGGGTGGCATGATCAATACCGATGCGTCCGGGCAGGGCTCGCTGGTATACGGTAAAACCTCGGATCATACGCTGGGCGTGCGCGCGGTACTGATGGGCGGCGACATTCTGGACACGCAACCGGTGTCGCTGGAGCTGGCGGAAACCCTCGGCGAGGCGCAGACCGCCATTGGTCGGATCTATAAAACCGTATTCGAGAGCTGCCGCAATCATCGCCAGCTGATTATCGATAAGTTCCCGAAGCTTAACCGCTTCCTCACCGGGTACGATTTACGTCATGTCTTCAACGACGAGATGACCCGTTTCGATTTAACCCGCATCCTGACCGGCTCTGAAGGCACGCTGGCGTTTATTACCGAAGCGCGGCTGGATATTACCCCGCTGCCTAAAGTGCGCCGCCTGGTCAATATCAAGTACGACTCCTTTAACTCGGCGCTGCGCAATGCCCCCTTTATGGTGGAGGCGCAGGCGCTGTCGGTGGAAACCGTTGACTCAAAAGTGCTCAACCTGGCGCGGGAAGATATTGTCTGGCATTCGGTGCATGAACTGATCACCGATGTGCCGGATAAAGAGATGCTCGGCCTGAACATTGTCGAGTTTACCGGTGATGACGAAGCGCTGATCGACGGCCAGGTCAGCGCGCTGTGTGCGCGGCTGGATAGCCTGATTGCCGCAGAGCAGGGCGGCGTGATTGGCTGGCAGGTGTGCGGCGATCTGGCGGGCATTGAGCGTATCTATGCGATGCGTAAAAAAGCCGTCGGTCTGCTGGGTAACGCGAAAGGCGCGGCCAAACCCATTCCTTTTGCGGAAGACACCTGCGTGCCGCCGGAGCATCTGGCGGATTACATCGTTGAGTTCCGCGCGCTGCTCGACAGCCACGGTCTGAGCTACGGGATGTTCGGACATGTGGATGCCGGCGTGCTGCATGTGCGTCCGGCGCTGGACATGTGCGATCCGCAGCAGGAGATGCTGATGAAACAGATCTCCGATGAGGTAGTGGCGCTTACCGCGAAATATGGCGGGCTGCTGTGGGGCGAGCACGGTAAAGGCTTTCGCGCTCAGTACAGTCCGGCGTTTTTCGGCGAGCAGCTGTTCGGCGAACTGCGCAAAATCAAAGCCGCATTCGATCCGCATAATCGGCTCAACCCAGGCAAAATCTGCCCGCCTGCGGGCGTTGACACGCCGATGATGCAGGTGGATGCAATAAAGCGCGGCACGTTTGATCGCCAGATCCCGATTGCGGTGCGGTCATCCTGGCGCGGCGCGATGGAGTGTAACGGCAACGGCCTGTGCTTTAACTTTGACGTGAAAAGCCCGATGTGCCCGTCAATGAAGATCACCAGCAATCGTATTCACTCGCCGAAAGGTCGTGCCACGCTGGTGCGTGAATGGCTGCGTCTGCTGGCGGATCGCGGTGTCGATCCGCTGAAGCTGGAAAAAGAGCTGGTGGAAAGCCGCGTCAGCCTGCGAGGGCTTATCGAACGCACGCGCAACAGCTGGCATGCGCGCAAAGGCGAATACGACTTCTCTCATGAAGTAAAAGAGGCGATGTCCGGCTGTCTGGCCTGTAAAGCCTGCTCGACCCAGTGCCCGATCAAAATCGATGTGCCGGAATTTCGCTCGCGCTTCCTGCAGCTTTATCACACCCGTTATCTGCGCCCGCTGCGCGATCACCTGGTCGCCTCGGTGGAAAGTTATGCGCCGCTGATGGCGCGCGCACCGAAAACCTTTAACTTTTTCCTGCGCCAGCCCTGGGTGCGCACGCTGTCGGAAAAACGTATCGGGATGGTGGATTTGCCGCTGCTGTCGGAACCCTCCCTGCAACAGCAACTGGTGGGCCATCGCACGGCGAATATGACGCTGGAACATCTGGAAATATTAAGCGCCGAAGAAAAAGCCAGAACGGTGCTGGTGGTGCAGGATCCCTTCACCAGCTACTACGACGCGCAGGTGGTGAGCGATTTTGTGCGGCTGGTGGAAAAACTCGGCTATCAGCCAGTGATCCTGCCGTTCTCCCCCAACGGCAAGGCGCAGCACATTAAAGGCTTCCTGACGCGCTTTGCGAAGACGGCGCAGAAAACCTCCGACTTCCTGACGCGCATCGCCCAGCTTGGCATGCCGATGGTGGGTGTCGATCCGGCGCTGGTGCTCTGCTATCGCGATGAATACAAGCAAACGCTGGGTGACAAGCGTGGTGAATTTAATGTGCAACTGGTGCATGAATGGCTGCCCGCTGCGCTGGAAGCCGTGGAGCCGCGCGCCGTCAGTGGTGAGTCCTGGTATCTGTTTGCTCACTGTACCGAAGTGACGGCGCTGCCGGGCACGCCCGGGCAGTGGGCCGCCATCTTCGCCCGTTTCGGCGCGAAGCTGGAAAATATCAGCGTCGGCTGCTGCGGCATGGCCGGCACCTACGGCCACGAAGTGAAAAATCATGCCAGTTCGCTGGGCATTTATGAACTGTCATGGCATCAGGCGATGCAGCGTTTGCCGCGCAATCGCTGTCTGGCGACCGGCTATTCCTGCCGTAGCCAGGTCAAGCGTATCGAGGGCAGCGGCGTTCGCCATCCTTTACAGGCATTACTGGAGATAACAGGATGATCTGGAAACGTGAAGTAACGCTGGACGCGTTAAACGCGATGGGCGAAGGGAACATGGTCGGGCTGCTGGATATTCAGTTTGAACGCCTCACCGCGGAGTCGATCGAAGCCTCCATGCCGGTGGACAACCGCACGCATCAGCCTTTCGGCCTGCTGCACGGCGGGGCGTCGGTGGTGCTGGCGGAAACCCTCGGCTCGGTGGCGGGGTATCTGTGCAGTGAAGGGGAGCAAAAAGTGGTGGGGCTGGAAGTGAACGCCAACCATATTCGCTCGGTGCGCAGTGGCCGTGTGCGAGGGGTCTGTTCGGCGTTGCATACCGGCGGCCGCCATCAGGTCTGGCAGATCCATATTTATGATGAACAGAACCGTTTGTGCTGCTCATCCCGGCTGACCACAGCCATTCTCTGACCGTTAACGCGGCTGCAGATGCAGCCGCCTAATCCATTAGAAACGTCGCGTGATTATTTCGCGCTGTGATATAGTGCACAACAGTGAATCTCTGAACGTGATCGTTGTCAGACTCAGAGACGGTAACGCATCACAGCCTGAAGATAAGATTCGTGGTTCCTGGCGCGCTACTTAATAGAGGTACTTCAGGTAACATTGCAATGCGTACATCGTTAAAACTCTCTTTTCTTCATCCCCGCTACTGGACGACATGGTTTGGCCTCGGCGTTCTCTGGTTGCTGGTGCAATTACCCTATCCACTCATTGCCCGTCTTGGCACTTCGCTCGGCACCCTGGCGCGTCCCTTTTTGAAACGGCGTGAAAGTATTGCCCGCCGCAATCTGGAACTGTGCTTCCCGAAAATGGATCCGCTGGTGCGCGAAGCATTAATCGAAAACAACTTTCGTTCGTTGGGCATGGGCCTGCTGGAAACCGGAATGGCATGGTTCTGGTCTGATGAGCGCGTGCGCCGCTGGTTTGATGTTGATGGCTATCAGCATTTGCAGGAAGCGCAGGCAAAACAGAAGGGCGTCATGGTCATTGGTGTGCATTTTATGTCGCTGGAGCTGGGTGGCCGCGTGATGGGCTTATGTCAGCCAATGATGGCCACTTACCGTCCACACAATAACCCGCTGATGGAGTGGGTGCAGACGCGCGGGCGGATGCGTTCCAATAAATCCATGATTGACCGTCGTAATCTTAAAGGGCTGGTTAACGCGCTGAAAAAGGGCGAAGCGGTATGGTTTGCGCCGGATCAGGATTATGGCCGTAAGGGCAGTACCTTCGCGCCATTCTTTGAAGTTAACGCTGCCACAACCAACGGCACCTATGTGCTGTCGCGTCTTTCAGGTTCCGTTATGCTGACGGTGACCATGGTGCGTAAGCCCGATCGCACAGGCTATTCATTATTCATCGGCCCGGAACTGACCGATTACCCGAGAGAGAATGAATTCGAAGCCGCCAGCTATATGAACAAAGTGATCGAAAGCGAGATCCTCCGGGCGCCCGAGCAGTATCTGTGGGTCCACCGCCGCTTTAAAACCCGCCCGTCGGGTGAATCCTCACTGTATCGTTAATATTTGCCTTGCCGGGTAGCGCTACGTTTACCCGGCATACCATTCTTACACGCCGACCCGGCACGCCTGCTACGGCGGGCGCTCCTCGCATCATTTGTCACGTACATATTGCAAATTTGTTATAAAATCCTATCTGATAAATAGGCATTGCCTATACATGTTTCATTTCCGTACGGTGTCAGTAATAACACCGCTTCAGAACGCTTTATTTTCAATGAGTTAAATATCGGAGCCCTTTACGGATAAGCCCGTTGTCAGGGTCTATGCTTAATAGAACTGTGCAAAAAGGGCGTTTCTGGTAATAACCCTTTGGAATAGAGGTTGAAGTGATAATCATTATCACTAACATAGCGTTATGCCCTTTGGCACCATTACGTGAGGTAGACCTATGGAATTGCAAGCAGGAACCTTCGACCCCAACAATCCCGGCTGGCAGGGACTTACGCTAACGCCCGCTGCCGCGAAGCATATCTGCGCGCTGGTGGAAAAGCAGCCAGACCTGCTCGGCGTGCGTCTGGGCATTAAACAGACGGGCTGTGCTGGCTTTGGTTATGTTCTTGATACGGTCGCAGAGCCAGCGGCAGACGATCTGCTGTTTGAGTTTGACGGCGCGCGTCTCTACGTGCCGCTTCAGGCGATGCCGTTTATTGATGGCACCGAAGTGGACTATGTGCGCGAAGGACTGAATCAGATTTTCAAATTCAATAACCCGAAAGCGCAGCACGAATGTGGCTGTGGCGAAAGCTTTGGGGTATAGGCGGTACTATGTCTCGTAATACTGAAGCGACTGACGATGTCAAAACCTGGTCCGGCCCACTGAATTACAAAGAGGGCTTCTTTACCCGGTTACAGACGGACGAAATGGCCCACGGCATCAATGAAGATGTAGTGCGGGCGATCTCGGCCAAACGCAACGAACCTGAATGGATGCTGGAGTTCCGCCTGAAAGCGTATCGGGCATGGCTGGACATGGAAGAGCCGCACTGGCTGAAAGCCCATTACGACAAGCTGGATTATCAGGATTACAGCTACTACTCCGCGCCATCTTGCGGCAATTGCGATGATACCTGTGCCTCGCAGCCGGGGGCGGTGCAGCAGACCGGTGCGGGCAGCTACCTGACGGATGAAGTGGAAGAAGCCTTTAATCAGCTGGGCGTGCCGGTTCGTGAAGGGCGTGAAGTGGCGATGGACGCCATTTTTGACTCCGTTTCCGTGGCCACCACCTACCGTGAAAAACTGGCTGAGCACGGCGTGATCTTCAGCTCCTTCGGGGAGGCGATCCACGATCACCCGGAACTGGTGCAGAAGTATCTCGGCACCGTCGTGCCCTCGAACGATAACTTCTTTGCCGCGCTGAATGCGGCGGTAGCCTCAGACGGTACCTTTATCTACATCCCGAAAGGGGTGCGCTGCCCAATGGAACTGTCGACCTACTTCCGTATCAACGCGGAAAAAACCGGTCAGTTCGAGCGCACTATTTTGATCGCCGATGAAGGCAGCTACGTCAGCTATATCGAAGGCTGCTCAGCGCCAGTGCGCGACAGCTACCAGCTGCATGCGGCGGTGGTGGAAGTGATCATCCACAAAGACGCGGAAGTAAAATACTCCACCGTGCAGAACTGGTTCCCTGGCGACAACAATACTGGCGGCATTCTGAACTTTGTTACCAAGCGTGCGCTGTGCGAAGGCGAAAACAGCAAAATGTCCTGGACGCAGTCGGAAACTGGCTCGGCGATCACCTGGAAATACCCGAGCTGCATTCTGCGTGGCGATAACTCCATCGGCGAATTTTATTCGGTGGCGCTGACCAGTGGACATCAGCAGGCCGATACCGGCACCAAGATGATCCATATCGGCAAGAACACCCGCTCGACCATTATCTCAAAAGGGATCTCCGCCGGTAAAAGCCAGAACAGCTATCGTGGGCTGGTAAAAATCATGCCGACCGCGACCAACGCCCGTAACTTTACCCAGTGTGACTCGATGCTGATTGGCCCGGACTGTGGCGCACATACCTTCCCGTACGTGGAATGCCGCAACAACAGCGCACAGCTGGAGCACGAAGCCACCACCTCGCGTATCGGTGAAGATCAGCTGTTCTACTGCCTGCAACGCGGCATCAGCGAAGAAGATGCGATCTCAATGATCGTTAACGGTTTCTGTAAGGATGTCTTCTCCGAGCTGCCGCTGGAGTTTGCCGTAGAAGCCCAGAAATTACTCGCCATCAGCCTTGAGCACAGCGTCGGTTAAGGAAATTACATGTTAAGCATTAAAGATTTGCAGGTTGCCGTTGAAGAGAAAGAGATCCTGCGTGGGCTGAGCCTTGAGGTACGTCCAGGGGAAGTTCACGCCATTATGGGACCTAACGGCTCCGGGAAAAGTACGCTATCCGCCACGCTCGCCGGGCGCGAAGACTATGAAGTGACCGGCGGTTCAGTCCAGTTTCACGGCAAAGATCTGCTGGAGCTGTCGCCAGAAGATCGCGCGGGCGAAGGCATTTTTATGGCGTTTCAGTATCCGGTTGAGATCCCTGGCGTCAGCAATCAGTTTTTCCTGCAAACCGCCCTCAACGCCGTGCGTAAGTACCGTGGGCTGGAGGAGCTTGACCGCTTTGACTTCCAGGATCTGATGGAAGAGAAAATCAAGCTGCTGAAAATGCCGGAAGATTTGCTGACCCGCTCGGTGAACGTGGGTTTCTCCGGCGGCGAGAAAAAGCGTAACGACATTCTGCAAATGGCGGTGCTGGAGCCGGAACTGTGCATCCTCGATGAAACCGACTCCGGTCTGGATATTGATGCGCTGAAAATCGTTGCTGAAGGGGTCAACTCCCTGCGCGACGAAAAGCGCTCTTTTATTATCGTCACGCACTACCAGCGCATCCTGGATTACATCAAGCCCGACTTTGTGCACGTGCTGTACCAGGGCCGCATCGTGAAATCCGGTGATTTCACGCTGGTGAAACAACTGGAGGAGCAGGGCTATGGCTGGCTTACCGAACAGCAGTAACGCGCTTCAGCAATGGCATCATCTGTTTGAAAGCGAGGGCGACGCCCGTTCGGAGCAGGCGCAGCAGCATCTGCAACAGGTGCTGCGTTTAGGGCTACCGACGCGCAAGCATGAGAACTGGAAATACACGCCGCTGGAAGGCCTGCTCAGCAGCCAGTTTGTCAGCAGGCAAACCCGCTTAACCGCCGAACAGCGTGACGCGCTGGCCCTGCCGGTGGACGCGGTGCGGCTGGTGTTTGTTGACGGGCGTTTTGACGCCGATCTCAGCGACAGCACCGACAACAGTGGCTTTGCGGTCATCATTAACGATGAACGCGCCGCGCTGCCCGCGCCGGTCCAGCCTGAGGTGTTTTTGCACCTGACGGAAAGCCTGGCGCACAGCGTCACGCATATCCACGTGGCGCGTAACCAGCGACCGGCGAAGCCGCTGCTTTTGATGCATATCACTCAGGGTCTGACGGGCGAGGAGATGAACACAGCGCACTACCGCCATCACCTGACGCTGGAGCAGGGCGCTGAAGCAACGGTGTACGAGCATTATGTCAGCCTCAACGATCAGCGCCATTTCACCGGCTCGCGTCTGACCATGGACGTGGCGCCGAATGCGCAGCTGCATCACGCGAAGCTGGTGTTTGAAAACCCGCAGAGTTACCACTTTGCGCATAACGATATTCTGCTGGCCGCCGATGCCGCTGCGCACAGCCACAGTTTCCTGCTCGGCGGCGCGGTGCTGCGGCATAACACCAGCATGGCGCTGAACGGCGAAAACACCACACTGCGCGTTAACAGCCTGGTGATGCCGGTCAACAATGAAGTGTGCGATACCCGTACCTGGCTTGCGCATAACAAGGGTTACTGCAACAGCCGTCAGCTGCACAAAACCATCGTCTCTGACAAAGGCCGCGCGGTGTTTAACGGTCTGATCAACGTGGCACAGCATGCCATTAAAACCGACGGGCAGATGACCAACAATAATTTGCTGCTTGGCCGTTTGTCGGAAGTGGACACCAAACCGCAGCTGGAAATTTACGCCGACGACGTAAAATGCAGCCATGGCGCGACCATTGGCCGCATTGACGATGAACAAATGTTTTACCTGCGCTCGCGTGGTATCGACGAAAAGGCCGCGCAGCAAATGATTATCTACGCCTTTGCCGCTGAACTGACGGAAGCCATCAGCGACGAGGCGCTCAGGCAAGAGGTGCTGTCCCGTATCGGTCAGCGCCTGCCAGGGGGCATCGCATGAGTTTTTCCGTTGAGCGCGTAAGGGCGGATTTTCCCGTTCTGAAGCGTGAAGTGAATGGTCAGCCGCTGGCTTATCTCGACAGCGCCGCCAGCGCGCAAAAACCGCATCAGGTGATTGATGCTGAAGCGGAGTTTTACCGTCACGGCTATGCTGCCGTGCACCGCGGCATTCACACCCTGAGTGCAGAAGCGACGCAGCGCATGGAAAACGTGCGCACGCAGGTTGCCCGCTTTATCAATGCCCGTACGCCGGAAGAGCTGGTGTTTGTGCGCGGCACTACCGAAGGCATCAATCTGGTCGCCAACAGCTGGGGCAATCGCAACGTGGCGGCGGGTGACAACATCATTATCACCGCCATGGAGCACCACGCGAATATCGTGCCCTGGCAGATGCTGTGTGAACGCACTGGCGCGGAACTGCGGGTCATCCCGATCAATCAGGACGGTACGCTTCAGCTGGACGCGCTGGCCGGGCTGCTCGATGATCGCACGCGACTGGTAGCGGTCACGCACGTCTCCAACGTTCTGGGTACCGAAAACCCGGTGGCGGACATCATCGCGCAGGCCCATCAACAGGGCGCGAAAGTGCTGGTGGACGGCGCGCAGGCGGTGATGCATCACGCGGTAGATGTGCAGGCGCTGGACTGCGATTTTTACGTTTTCTCTGCGCATAAACTGTATGGGCCGACCGGTATCGGCGTTCTCTACGCCAAAAAAGCGATCCTGCAGGCGATGCCACCGTGGGAAGGGGGCGGGGCGATGATCGCCAGCGTCAGTCTGACGGAAGGCACGACCTGGGCGAAAGCGCCGTGGCGCTTTGAGGCGGGTACGCCGAACACCGGCGCCATTATCGGCTTTGGCGCCGCCATGGAATATGTGACCGCGCTGGGGCTTGACGCCATTGCGGAGTACGAGCGCGGGCTGATGCGTTATGCGCTGAACGCGCTGGCTGACGTGCCGGATCTGACGTTATACGGTCCGGCCGACCGTCTGGGCGTGATCGCCTTTAACCTGGGTCATTATCACGCCTATGACGTGGGCAGCTTCCTGGATAATTATGGTGTCGCCGTGCGCACCGGGCATCACTGCGCAATGCCGCTGATGGCGTTTTACCAGGTGCCCGCCATGTGCCGCGCGTCGCTGGTGATGTACAACACGCAAGAAGAAGTGGATCGTCTGGTGGCCGGACTGAAACGCATTCATCAGTTATTAGGCTGACAGGGGGACGTAATGGCCGCTTTACCCGATAAAGAAAAACTGTTGCGCAACTTTACCCGTTGCGCCAACTGGGAAGAGAAGTATCTCTATATCATTGAACTGGGCCAGCGGCTGCCGGAACTGGCCGCCGAGGCGCACAACCCGGAAAATAGTATTCAGGGCTGCCAGAGTCAGGTATGGATTGTGATGCAGCGTCGCGATGACGGCGTCATCGAACTGCAGGGCGACAGTGACGCCGCCATCGTCAAGGGACTGATCGCGGTGGTGTTTATTCTGTACCAGCAGATGACCGCGCAGGACATCGTCGCGTTTGACGTGCGCCCGTGGTTTGAAAAGATGTCTCTCGCCCAGCATTTAACCCCGTCCCGCTCGCAAGGGCTGGAAGCAATGATCCGCGCAATTCGTACGAAAGCCGCAAACATTAGCTAAACTCAAAAGACAGCGACTATCCTGTTATGCGAGGCAGCATTTCTGCCTCGCTGGTTTATCAGCCTTCTGGCGCACTGCCAGTGATTACAGGAGTTTCAGCATGAAGCGCGCGTCTCTAATAACATTAAGTCTTATCGGCGCTTACAGCGTCATACAGGGTGCCTGGGCGGCCGATTATCCATTACCGCCGACAGGCAGTCGTCTTATCGGCCAGAATCAAACGTATGTCGTGCAACCACAGGATCGCAATCTGCAGGCTATCAGCCGGCACTTTGACACCAGCGCTATGCTGCTCGTCGAAGCGAACGATACCATGGCCCCCATCCCCGCACCTGGCACGACGCTGACCATCCCCACGCAGATGCTGCTGCCGGACACCCCACGAGAAGGGATCATTGTCAATCTGGCGGAACTGCGCCTCTATTTTTATCCGCCGGGTAAAGACATTGTGCAGGTGTTCCCCATCGGCATTGGTCAGCAGGGGCTGGAAACGCCGGTGAGCGTCACGCGCGTTAGCCAGAAGATCCCGAACCCGACCTGGACGCCGCCAGCAGGCATTCGTGCGCGCTCGAAAGCGAAGGGTATCGATTTACCCGCCGTGGTGCCCGCCGGTCCCTACAACCCGCTGGGGCGTTATGCGCTGCGTCTGGGGATGGGCAACGGCGAATATCTTATTCACGGCACCAATGCGCAGGACAGCGTAGGGTTACGCGTCAGCTCCGGCTGCATTCGGATGGGGGCGCCAGACATCGAAGCGCTGTTCTCGCAGGTGAGCACCGGTACGCCAGTGCGTATCATCAACGAACCGGTGAAGTACTCTGTAGAGCCAGACGGCAGACACTATATCGAGGTGCACCGTCCACTGGCCGCTACGCTTGAAGAAAACACCCAGACGGTACCGATCACGCTGACCGCGACCTTTGGCGATTTTATTCGTCAGGCGGGTGGGGAGCAGACGGCAATTGATAAAGCGATGGTGCGTCGTGCCGGTTACCCGGTGGCGATCCCGGCGGCAAAGCAGGCTACGTCCAGCCCGGCAGCGGTATTGTCAGCAAAAAATGGTGAGCCAGCGGTGACAGCTGTGGCGAACGACGACGGGAAAGTGATGACGCAGTAACGGAAGGGAAATCGCAGACAAAAAAATGGCGCACAATGTGCGCCATTTTATTACAGGAACTCTTACTTACGGTAAGAGTGAGCCTGGTTGTCCAGACGCTGGTTAGCGCGAGCTGCGTCATCTTTAGCAGCCTGAACGTCAGAACGGATTGCGTTCACGTCGTTGCTCAGCTGGTCAACTTTAGCGTTCAGAGTCTGAACGTCAGAAGACAGCTGATCGATTTTAGCATTGCTGGAGCAACCAGCCAGCAGAGTAGAACCCAGGATTACCGCGCCCAGTACCAGTTTAGTACGATTCATTATTAATACCCTCTAGATTGAGTTAATCTCCATGTAGCGTTACAAGTATTACACAAACTTTTTTATATTGAGAATATTTTTTTGTTGGGAATACCCTTAAATTTGACTGTTCGCTCAAAGAAACACCGACTTCAGGTAAAGACATAAAAAAACTGTGTGAAAACAGACCACTTTCATCGGATTCATCTTAGAAAGAATCTTGAGAAATAGTTAAAATTGATTTGCACTTATTGAAAATTGTTATTGAATGAATAAAAAAAAGCGCCACACAGGCGCTTTTTTAATCAGATTAATTCGTACTGCAATTATTACAGGACGTGCACAGAAGCGGTATTGGTTGTGCCGCTCGGAACCAGCGCGCCGGAAACCATAACCACCACTTCACCTTTCTGCGCCAGGCCGCTTTCCAGCGCCACTTCTTTACCCAGGCGGTAGAAATCGTCTGTGGACGAAATTTCTTTCACCAGCTGCGCGGTAACGCCTTTGCTCAGCACCAGCTGACGGGCGGTCAGTTCGTTGGTGGTCAGCGCCAGAATGGTGGCATCCGGGAAGTACTTACGGATAGCACGTGCGGATTTACCGCCCTGGGTCGCCACTACGATCAGCGGCGCAGCCAGTTTCTCCGCAGTTTCCACCGCGCCACGGCAAACGGCTTCGGTGATACGCAGTTTACGGCTGTCGTTGTTGAACTCCAGACGGCTGGTCATCACGCGGTCAGTACGTTCGCAGATGGTCGCCATGATAGATACCGCTTCCAGCGGGTACTTACCTTTCGCAGACTCACCAGACAGCATAACTGCATCGGTACCGTCGAGGATGGCGTTCGCCACGTCGCCTGCTTCCGCACGGGTCGGACGCGGGTTTTTGATCATTGAGTCCAGCATCTGGGTGGCGGTGATCACCACTTTACGGGCGCGGATACATTTTTCGATCATCATTTTCTGTGCGAAGATGACTTCTTCAACCGGGATTTCAACGCCCAGGTCGCCACGCGCAACCATGATGCCGTCAGAGGCTTCGAGGATTTCGTCGAAGTTGTTCAGGCCTTCCTGGTTTTCGATCTTGGAGATGATCTGGATGTGCTCGCCGCCGTGCGCTTTCAGATGCTCACGGATTTCCACCACGTCAGAACGCTTACGGATGAAGGAAGCGGCAACAAAGTCAACGCCTTGCTCACAGCCGAAGATCAGGTCCTGTTTGTCTTTCTCTGCCAGTGCCGGCAGGGCAATAGATACGCCCGGCAGGTTAACGCCTTTGTTTTCACCCAGGTCGCCGTTGTTCAGCACTTTACAGATAACTTTGTTGCCTTCGATGGCGGTCACTTCCATGCCGATCAGACCATCGTCAACCAGTACGGTGTTGCCAACGGACAGATCGCTGGTGAAACCTTCGTAGGTCACAGCAACAATCTCGCTGTTACCCACAACGGTTTTGTCAGTGGTGAAGGTGAAGGTCTGGCCCGCTTTCAGGGAGACGTCGTTTCCGCCTTCCAGCTTGATGGTACGAATTTCCGGACCTTTGGTATCCAGCAGGATAGCGGCTTTTTTGCCCGTTTTGCTCATCACGTTGCGCAAGTTCTTGATGCGCTGACCGTGTTCTGCATAGTCACCGTGAGAGAAGTTCAGACGCATCACGTTCATGCCAGCGTCCAGCATTTTGGTCAGCATCTCTTCTGATTCGGTTTTCGGGCCGATGGTACAAACAATTTTGGTCTTTTTCATGACAGTCTTAGTCTTTAAGTTGAGAAGGATATGGAAATAGTGCTCCGGGGGCGCACCGCCGCAGAGTCAAACCGGTGTTGCGAAAGTTTTGCGATGTCACGTCATAAGAATAGGTGACATCAAAAAAAGCGTGCAGAGGAATATGTGCTTGTGTATCAGCCCAGGGGGGAATGAGTCGCTGTGATAGTTGAATATTACAGTTCAATGAGCTGAAACCATTCAAGAGTCAATTGGCGCGCATTATACGATGAAAAGCAGGCAAAAGGAAAATGAAAACAGCGTTTCAAAATGCATCTGTGCAGATTCACAACGAAGTGTTATCAACGTGTTAAGTAAAGATAAAAATATTTTCAGGGACTTAATACGATTAACAGGCCCGGCACGATAAAAATCGACCGGGCCGGAAGGAAGTTGTCACACCTTAACCAGCCGTGAAACCAGCGCCACGCCAGCCATCGCCACGGCGACCACCACGAAGGCGGCGGTCAGGCTGCTGTGATGCGCAATGCCGCCGATGCTTGCCGGTCCCGCGAGGACCCCCATATAGCCAAGCGTTGTCACTGCGGGTACTGCCAGCACCTGCGGCATAGCCGTCTGTTTGCCAATGGCCGAAAACATCACCGGCACAATGTTTGCGCAACCCAGCCCGATCAACGCGTAACCGACCAGCGACAGCGCCCAGGACGCAGATAGCACCGTCAGCAACAGACCCGCGGCGGCCAACAGGGCACCCGCAAATACCACGCGCTGCTGGCCGAGGCGGGCGACGATCCGATCGCCGGTTAAGCGGCCCAGCGTCATGGTCGCCGCGAAACAGGCAAAACCCAGCCCGCCGCGCGCTTCCGGCAGCCCACGATATTCGGTCAGGAACACGGCGCTCCAGTCCAGTACTGCGCCTTCAGCCAGAAACACTACAAAGCAGATCCCACCGAGCAACAACACCACGCCGCGAGGAACCGCAAAAGCCGGGCCTTCCTGCGGATTCGCATAGCCAAGAAAACCGCGCACGCACACCAGCAGTAAGGCTACCACGATAAGCGTGGTCACCAGGCTGGCCGCGGGTGAGGAAAGCCCCAGCGACATCATGCCGCTCATCGCCCCGGCACCGGCAATCCCCCCCACGCTGTAAAAGCCGTGAAAACCGGACATCAACGGACGAGGCGCCGCTTTTTCCACAATGATCGCCTGCACGTTCATTGCGCAATCCGTGGTGCCAATCCCCATTCCGAACAGCAGCAGCGCCAGCGCCAGTAAGCGCGCATCCTGGGTCACCGCCAGCAGCGGCAGAATGGCGCAGAAAATCAGCACCGATACCACCATGACACGGCGGCAGCCAAAACGGGCGGTCAGCGCACCGGTGAGCGGCATCGCTACCAGTGCACCGCCGCCGAGGCACAGGAGCAGCAGGCCCAGTGTGCCGTCGCTGACGCCGGTATTATATTTGGCAAAAGGCACCAGCGCCGCCCAGGCCGCCGTAGCAAACCCGGCCATAAAAAAGACAATGCGTGTCGCCCGTTGCTCGTTTGTGCCGGGCAGGGGATGCGCGGTGTCGGTGGCACCGGGCAGCGGCAGGGCTGGATTTTTATCGCTCATAGAAATCCTGTTAATCACATCAACTGTTAAGAATTTTCAGCGCTTCATCGTGCAGACGCGGGCAGCCTGACGCCAGAATGCGGCCACCGGCTTCCGGGCGATCTCCTGACAGCGTGGTCACTACACCGCCAGCCTGCTCGACAATCGGCACAAAGGCCACGATGTCATAGGGTTGCAGGGAATATTCCAGGCAGAGATCGATCTGCCCGGCCGCCAGCATCGCCATCGCATAGCACTCGCCGCCGTAGCGGGTCATCAGGGTCGCGCTGTGCAGCGCCGCAAAGTTAACGTCCGGCGTGCGGGCAATCGGCTCCGGCGAGGTGGTGTGCAAAATGGCCTGATCCAGCGACAGTCCTTTGCGGGTGGTCATCACACCGCTGCCCCGCGGGCCGCTGCGCCAGGCCTGTTTCCCGTCTGCCCAGAAACGCTCGCCGGTAAACGGCTGGCCCATCATGCCCATCTGTCCGCGGCCTTCCACTGTGAGTCCGATCAGCGTTCCCCAGACCGGCAGGCCGCACAGGAACGGACGCGTACCGTCCACCGGATCCAGAACCCACTGCAACGGGCCGTCGCCGGTGGTGCCAAATTCTTCCCCCATGATGGAATGAGAAGGGAAGCGCTCGTTGATAATGGCACGCATCACGCGCTCGGCTTCGCGATCGGCATCGGTCACCGGATCAAAGCGAAAGCCTTCTTTGGGCTTGGAGCCGACGTGCAGGTTTAACCCGGAGCGGAAACGCGGCAGCGTCTCTTTATCCGCGGCATCGGCCAGTTCATGGAGGAAAGCGACATCAGGCAGGGAATGGTTCATGTTTCGATCCTTTTAAGCGTGAACAACAGCAGGGGGCAGAGAATAATTCTCTGCTTGGTTGTGCTCGATTATGCGCGATTGTGTGCGAGAGTACAAACGTCCCTGCGGATTATTTTTGCTCAACGGGCGAGGATCACATCCAGCTTCTTGTTTCGCAGTGCGTTTAACGCGGGCTTACTCAGAGAGTCTTCAACCACCAGCGTGGTGATCTCGTCGCAGCTGGCGACCTGATAGCGGGCGAGGGTGGCAATTTTATCGGCGGTCAACGTGACGATGATTTCACTGCTGCGCGTCACCAGACATTTTTTGAATTCGGCGTCGTCATACTCGAAAACCGTGACGCCTTCGTCAGCATCGAATGCGCAGGCACCGAGCAGACACTGATCAAAAAACATTTTTTCGATGTGACGCAAGGTATCAATACCTGTCGCGCCGCCAGTCTGTTTATTGATGCGCCCGCCGGGGAAAATCACTTCCACCGCCTCGTGGTGCATCAGTTCAGCAGCAATCAAGGGGGAGTTAGTGACGGCGGTCAGGACCATACCCGCAGGGAGCTGGCGCGCAATGGCCAGGTTAGTGGTGCCAGCATCAAAGAAGACGCAGCTTTCCGGCTTAATCAGCGTAACGGCGTGCCGGGCAAGCTGTTCTTTTATCTCACTGTTGACGTTTTCACGGTTAAGAAAGTTGCCGGAGGGGGGAAGCTCGCTGACCGCGCCGCCATACACGCGCTTGCACAGGCCAAGATTCGCCAGTTCTTTAAGATCGCGGCGAATAGTGTGCTCAGAGACGTTAAGTTCAGGCGCAAGCTGAGCGCACACGACTTTGCCGTGCTGGGCTAACAGTTGTTTTATTTTGTCCTGGCGTTGTTCGGGGAATTCGGCGTAATCAAACATGGAGGCTCACTGAAATCATCATGGCTGTGCATAAGCGAGCATGATCGGATAAAGCAACCAGGGTGTCAAACAAGAAGAACGAAGAGAGTATTGCTGAATGGTGCGTCCGAGTGGACTCGAACCACCGACCCCCACCATGTCAAGGTGGTGCTCTAACCAACTGAGCTACGGACGCACTGTACAGAAAGGATGGTGCGTTCAATTGGACTCGAACCAACGACCCCCACCATGTCAAGGTGGTGCTCTAACCAACTGAGCTATGAACGCATTGTTGTGCTGACAACGGGGACGAATATTAGCGGCAGGCCGCGCCTGTGGCAAGCGGAAAAAAGCAATTTTCATCCTGATTTCACGCGATTGCGGAACAACTGCGCAAAATGTTGAGAAAGTAGCCGCCCGCAGGCGGCGACTCTTTGCTTACCGCGCCGCGCGGGTGAGGATCACACTTGAAGGCTGGCGTTGCAGATAGCGCATCCGCAGCATCATCAAAATGGCCGCTGACGTCAGGCCGATGATAAAGCCCATCCAGAAACCGGCAGGCCCCATGCGATCCACCACCAGGTCGGTCAGCGCCAGCACGTAGCCGCTTGGCAGTCCGAGCACCCAGTAGGCGGTAAAGGTAATAAAGAAGATGGAACGGGTATCTTTATAACCGCGCAGGATGCCGCTGCCGACCACCTGGATCGAGTCAGAAAGCTGATATACCGCCGCCATCAGCATCAGCTGCGAGGCCAGATGCACCACTTCCGGATTGTCGTTATACAGCAGGGCAATATCTTCCCGCAGCAGAACAGTGAAAACAGCGGTCACTGCCGCCATGCAGACGCCTACCGCCAGTCCGGTTCTCGCTGCGGTCTGCGCATCCAGCGTCGAACCCTGGCCCAGACGATAACCCACACGAATAGTGACCGCCGCCGCCAGTGACATCGGCAGGACGAACATCAGCGAGCTGAAGTTAAGTGCGATCTGATGCCCGGCGACATCAACAATACCGAGGGGCGACACCAGCAGCGCCACTACCGCGAACAGCGTCACCTCAAAGAACAGCGCAAGGGCGATGGGCAGCCCCAGTTGCGCCAGACGCAGCAGAACCGGAAAATCCGGTTTCCCAAAGCGCATATCGTTGCGGATGTCACGCATGGAACGCGCACGTTTGATGTACGAAACCATGCAGATGAACATCATCCAGTACACCACCGCCGTCGCCACGCCGCAGCCGACACCGCCCATTTCCGGCATCCCAAAATGACCATAAATCAGCACATAGTTGATAGGGATATTCACCAGCAGGCCGATAAAACCAAACACCATGCCGGGCTTGGTTTTCGCCAGCCCTTCACACTGGTTACGCGCCACCTGGAAGAACAGATAGCCCGGTGCGCCCCACAGCAGGGCGCGCAGATAGCGCACGGCTTTATCCGCCAGCTCAGGATCGATGTTGTGCATCGCATGAATAATATGGCCAGCGTTCCACAGTACGATCATGATCAGTATCGACACGCCGCCCGCCAGCCAGAAACCCTGGCGCACCTGATGGGCAATGCGTTCGCGGCGGCCGGAGCCGTTCAGTTGCGCCACTGTCGGCGTCAGCGCCAGCAGTAAGCCATGACCAAAAAGGATCGCGGGTAGCCAGATGGATGTACCAATAGCCACCGCCGCCATGTCGGTGGCGCTGTAGCCGCCCGCCATCACGGTATCGACGAAACCCATCGCAGTCTGGGCGATTTGCGCAATGATCACCGGGATTGCCAGTGCTAATAACTGACGCGCTTCGAGAAAGTACTTCTGCACGTGAACACCTGTTGAATTGTAGTTATATGAAAAACTGAGCAGCCGCCGTAACTGGCAGCAAAAGATTTGCAGGAGAAATAACCAGTACATTGTAGCGGGGAAATGCGATTAATCCAGAGAAAAAACAGCGTAATAAGGCCCGAGACTGGCAACCTCATTTTTCACCTGTTATTGTGCTGGGAGCGAAACACGGTTAACCGAATTAATGATACAGGAGCACCAGGCATGTTTACCGGTATTGTACAGGGCACGGCAAAAGTGGTGTCCATTGATGAGAAACCCAATTTCCGCACTCACGTGGTTGAGCTGCCAGACACCATGCTGGATGGTCTGGAGACGGGCGCGTCCGTGGCGCACAACGGTTGCTGCCTGACCGTGACGGAAATTAATGGCAATCTTATCAGCTTCGATTTAATGAAAGAGACGCTGCGTATTACCAATCTCGGTGAATTAGCGCCCGGCGATTATGTAAATGTCGAACGTGCGGCGAAATTCAGTGATGAAATTGGCGGGCATTTAATGTCCGGTCATATTATCACTACGGCGGAAGTGGTTAAGATCCTGGCCTCAGAAAATAATCGCCAGATTTGGTTTAAAGTCCAGGACCCGACGCTGATGAAATATATTCTTTATAAAGGATTTATTGGCATTGACGGTATTAGCCTGACGGTAGGCGAGGTGACACCAACCCGCTTCTGCGTACACCTGATCCCGGAAACGCTGGAGCGCACGACGCTCAGCGCTAAAAAACTGGGCAGCCGCGTGAATATCGAGATCGATCCACAAACGCAGGCCGTGGTGGACACCGTCGAGCGCGTGATGGCGGCCCGTGTCGTTGTCGTTGAGCGCGACGAGTAAATCCCATAAAAAAACCCCGGCGAACCGGGGTTTTTTATCAGCGCGCCACGCGCAAACCCTGCTCCACGCCGCGACTGAATACCACCTGCCAGAGCTGTATATCCCGCGCACGAAACGCCCCCGCACAGGCATTGAGATAATAGCTGAACATGCGTTTGAAGCGCTCGGAATAATTATCGGCGATCTCCGGCCATGCCCCCTGAAAACGGTTATGCCACGCCATTAAGGTCGTATCATAATCCGCGCCGAAGTTATGCCAGTCTTCCATAACAAAATGCGGTTCACTGGCGGTGGCAATCTGCCGTACCGACGGCAGGCAGCCGTTGGGAAATATGTATTTATTGATCCAGGGATCGACGTGGTGATCCGTTTTCTTCGAGCCGATAGTATGCAGTAAAAACAGGCCATCAGGCTTAAGGTTGCGATCGACCACCTTAAAATAGGTGGCGTAGTTTTTCGGGCCGACGTGCTCAAACATACCGACCGACACAATGCGGTCAAACTGCTCACTCAGATCGCGATAATCCTGCAACAGGATAGTCACGTCCAGCCCATGGCAGCGTTCCTGCGCCATTTTTTGCTGTTCGGCAGAAATCGTTACCCCCACGACGCTGACGCCATAATGCTGCGCCATATATTGCGCAAGACCGCCCCAGCCGCAGCCAATGTCCAGCACCCGCTGACCTGGCTTAAGCTGTAGCTTTTCGCAAATCAGCTTTAGCTTGGCGAGCTGGGCGTCTTCCAGCGTTGAGGCATCCTTCCAGTAGGCGCAAGAGTATTGCATTTGAGGATCGAGCATGCGGCTAAACAGGTCATTACCTAAATCGTAATGCTCTTTGCCGACAATCCATGCCCGGCGCTTGCTCTGCAAATTAAATAATCTGGCGCCTGCTATACGCAGCGTATCTTTGAGATGGTGCGGCAGCTGGTTTTCAAGACCGGCGCGCAGCACGTTATTGAAGAAAATGTCCAGCCGGTCGCACTCCCACCAGCCATCCATATAACTTTCACCCAGCCCCAGCGATCCTTCCTGAAGCACGCGTTTAAAAAAACGAGGATTTTTGACCTGAATATCTGCCGGTGCGGGACCATTGATAGTGATCCCCGCCCGACCAAGCAGTTCGCTTACGATACGAAACCAGTCATCATCCCGTATGCTGACGTCTTCTATGCACGATGAACTCATAGCTTCTCCATCACCTGTATGTGATCAGAACCTTCAAACAGCGTAGTCGCTTTTAAGGGTTTGTGAGAAATCTCACGGAAGGGTCCGCGAGCCAGAAATCCGACGTAGAACAGAGGAAGGGAGATTACCCTTGCCGAAAAGGCCATCCGTGGTGAGACAGGCAACATCCTGGGCCTGTTAATGCATAATATTTATCGTAATTATAGGTGCCGGAAATGAGTATAGGCCTCAGATCCGGCAGATACAATAGTAAATTCTTAGCAACCTAATCACTGATTCGCAACATAGTTGCCAGGGGAATTATACAGCCGCCGTGTCGCGCTCCCTTTCTTTAGCGCTGTGACGCTGCATGCGATAACCGATCGCTGACAGTAATACCGTTACCAGCATGACGCTGGTGGTGGTCAGAAGCGGAGTACCGATAAGCGCAGAAACCAGCAGGCTGGCCAGGAAACAAAGCCCCAGTTGCAGGGTGTTTTGCAACGCCGCCGCACGCCCGGTCGCCTGCGGGAATGGCCGCAGTGCCTGCGCCACCACAATCGGATAGATAGCGCCATTCGCCATCGCCATCACGCAGAAAGGAACCAGCAGGGCGGTCAGGGATTGACCGGCCAGCAGACCCGCCAGCCAGGTGCCTACCACGCTCAGGGCGTAGATCACCAGCAACCACGGCAGCAGCTGTTGACCCTGCCATTTTTGCAGCGCCGCGCGGCAACCGTAGCCGCCGATCAGGAAGGCGATGGTTTGCGGCACATAGCTCAGGCCAATCGCCGCCGGGCCGTAACCCATTTCACTGAGAATAAAGGGCGAACCGGTCAGCCAGGCGAAGAAGCTGGCAGAACAGGCGGCGTAGATCAGCACGTTACCGCGATAGTCGCGGGAGCGCAGCAGCGTGGCAAAGGTCAGCGGCACGGCGTCCCGGTCGATTTTTTTCACCACCGGTTTCAGGCGCAGCGCTGGAACCATCAGCACGAGGGTAATGACAAACAGTGTCATGAAAATCATCTGCCATGAAAAATGCGCGAGGATCCAGCTCCCCAGCAGCGGGGCGAGCGCCGGAGACAGGCCGACCAGCGGCATAATGGTGGCGAAAATACGGTTGGTGCGGTGCGCCGGATAATGATCTGTCACCAGCGCCTGCCAGGTGACCGCGGCGGCGCAAACGCCGATTGCCTGTACAAAGCGCAGTACCAGCAGCCAGGTGGCGTCGCGCACCCACAGCATACCCAGACAACCGACGGCAAAGAGCGCCAGACCGCTCAACAGCACCGGGCGGCGACCATAGCTGTCGGACAGCGGTCCCCAGGCCAGTTGCGCAATGGCAAATCCGGCTAAAAACAGGCTCAGGCTGGCGCTGACGGCAGCCGCTGGCGTTTGTAAGTCATTCTGAATAACGGCGAAGGCGGGTAAATACATATCTGTAGCCAGAAAGCCCAGTACGCTTAACCCCGCCAGCCAGACTAAAAATCCTTTTCCAGGGTTCATGTCTCGTTCTCTTATTTAGGCAGGTGAACAGAGCGGCAGAGTGTAGGGAGTGCAATGCGGCTTGTGAAACGCTAATATTTGCACATTGCATTCAAAAAATTTGCAGGCAGAACATGTGGTCAGAATATTCACTGGAAGTGGTTGATGCGGTGGACCGAACCGGCAGCTTCAGCGCGGCGGCACAGGAACTGCACCGGGTGCCCTCGGCGGTAAGCTATACCGTGCGGCAACTGGAAGAGTGGCTGGCGGTGCCGCTGTTTGAACGGCGTCATCGTGACGTGGTATTAACCCCGGCAGGGCGCTGGTTTCTGAAGGAGGGGCGTTCTGTTATCAAAAAAATGCAGATCACCCGCCAACAGTGTCAGCAGATCGCCAACGGCTGGCGCGGTCAGCTTTCTATCGCGGTGGATAATATTGTCAGACCTGAGCGCAGCCGGCAGATGATCGTCGACTTCTACCGGCATTTCTCGGATGTGGAGCTGATCGTTTTTCAGGAAGTGTTCAATGGCGTGTGGGATGCGCTGGCGGATGGCCGCGTTGAACTGGCGATAGGGGCGACCCAGGCGGTGCCGGTGGGCGGACGCTATGCTTTCCGCGATATGGGTAAATTGAGCTGGAAGTGCGTGGTATCCAGCAAGCACCCACTGGCGGCGATGGACGGGCCGCTCAGCGATGACACGTTGCGCAACTGGCCGTCGCTGGTGCGCGAAGACACCTCCCGCTCGTTGCCGAAGCGTATCACCTGGCTGCTGGACAACCAGCGCCGCATTGTGGCACCCGACTGGGAGTCGTCGGCGGCGTGTCTGTCGGCGGGGCTCTGTATCGGTATGGTTCCGGCGCACTTTGCCAAGCCGTGGCTTGATCGCGGAGAGTGGGTGGCATTGCCGCTGGAAAATCCGTTCCCGGATGCCGCTTGCTGCCTGACGTGGCAGCAAAACGACAACTCGCCTGCCTTAAGCTGGCTGCTGGATTATTTAGGGGACAGTGAAACGCTGAATAACGAGTGGTTGCGGGAGCCAGCGTAACTGGCTCCCGGAAGGCTTAACGGCGGTAATCGCGGAACGGACCGTCGGCGACAGAGCGGCGTTCAATCAGGCGCGGATGCACCTCAATAGACTGTGACTCTTCGCGTTTGCTGACGATCCTGTCCATCAGCATATTAAAGGCCGTTTCACCCAGCGAGTCTTTGGGCTGGTGAATGGTGGTCAGCGCCGGGGTGAAGAAACGCGCGTTGCGCACGTTGTCATAGCCAATCAGCGACACGTCCTGCGGCACGCGCAGACCCATTTCATCAGCACCACAGAGCGCGCCCATCGCCATTACATCGCCGCCGCAGAAGACAGCGGTAGGGCGATGCGGCTGGGAAAGGATCTGCTGCATGGCGCGGTAACCGGATTCCGGCTCAAAATCACCCTGCACGATCCAGTTTTCCGGCACTTTGATCAGCGCTTCTTCCATCGCCTTCATAAAGCCCGCCAGTCGGCCTGCGCCGGTGTTACGCTCCAGCGGCCCAGGAATGACGCCGATTTCACGGTGGCCGCGCTCGATCAGATACCGGCCTGCCATATAACCGCCTTCAAAGGCGTTATCGATCACCGAATCGGTAAAGTCGGCTTTCGCTTCGCCCCAGTCCATCACCACCATCGGGATATGACGGTACTCTTCCAGCATGCGCAACAGCGGATCCGGGTATTCGGAACACATCACCATCAGGCCGTCGACGCGCTTTTGCGCCATCATCGACAGATAGGCGCGCTGCTTTTCGAGATTGTTCCAGGCATTGCCGAGGATCAGCGTATAGCCCTTCTGGAAGCAGTTTTTCTCAACAGCTTCAATGATTTCAGCAAAGTACGGCGCTTCGCTGCTGGTCGCCAGCAAGCCGATCGACTTGGTATGGTTGACCTTCAGACTGCGCGCCACGGCGCTGGGGGAATAATGCAGCTCTTTAATGGCTGCCCACACCGCGTTGCGCGTTTCTTCCGCCACAAAACGGGTTTTGTTAATAACATGTGATACGGTTGTAGTGGAAACGTTTGCGCGTTTCGCTACATCTTTAATTGTTGCCATTAGATCTCACTCCAGACCATATCTTTAACTCCTGAAACTTCTACAGGTAAACGTTTGCCTTTATTAACCCTTCACACAACTTTTATCAGTTGCGGTACGCCGGGAAAACAACACAGTACGTCAGGAGGGGTCAGTGGCCGGTACGCGAATAAATTTAGCGTGGAATTCTGGCTGATCTTGATGAAAAGGGGAAGTCCAAAAATCGTTATCAATCTAAAACTGAGAAGATTTTTACGTTTAACTATGCAAAAATGAGCAATCTCACTTTTTGTGGGGGTTAACGAAGGAGAAAAAATGATGGATAGCAATCTGAAGTATTCGCTGTTGACTACCGTAATTGTGCTCAGCCTCATTGTTGCTGGCGCAATGACTGCCGCTTTTAATTGATCCAGAGCAGGGAGAACTCTCTCCCGCTCTTTTTCATTCCCGCCGATTATTATCAAATTCGCAATACTCTTTTGTCACTTCATTAACTTCTGTTTTTTTGTGATTGATGTCATGCTTTTGACTTCACCGCGAGGCGGCCTGCGCGCTTTCGCATTACTGGAGTTAAACAATGAAGATGAATTTTCCCCTGCTGTCACTGGCGATTGGGGCTTTTGGGATAGGTACGACTGAATTTTCACCGATGGGATTGCTGCCGGTTATCGCCCGCGGCATCGATGTCTCCATTCCTGCCGCTGGCATGTTGATTAGCGCCTATGCGATTGGCGTAATGGTGGGCGCACCGCTGATGACGCTGCTGCTGTCACATCGCGCCCGTCGTAATGCGCTGATTTTCCTGATGGCGATTTTTACCCTCGGCAACGTGCTGTCGGCCATTGCGCCGGATTACACCACGCTGCTGCTGTCGCGCATTATCACCAGCCTCAACCATGGGGCATTTTTCGGGCTTGGCTCGGTAGTGGCGGCGAGCGTGGTGCCGAAGCACAAGCAGGCGAGTGCGGTGGCGACCATGTTTATGGGGCTGACCATTGCCAATATCGGCGGCGTACCCGCGGCGACCTGGCTTGGCGAAACTATCGGCTGGCGGATGTCTTTCCTCGCCACCGCCGGTCTGGGCGTCGTGTCGATGATCAGCCTGTTCTTCTCCCTGCCGAAGGGGAGTGCGGGGGTGCGTCCTGATGTGCGCAAGGAGCTGTCGGTGCTGATGCGTCCGCAGGTGCTGTCGGCGCTGCTGACCACCGTGCTGGGGGCCGGGGCGATGTTCACGCTTTATACCTATATCTCTCCGGTGTTGCAGGATCTGAATCACGCCACGCCGTTCTTTGTCACGGCGATGCTGGTGCTGATTGGCGTGGGCTTCTCGCTGGGCAATTATCTCGGCGGGAAGTTTGCGGACCGTTCGGTCAGCGGTACGCTGAAAGGCTTTTTGCTGCTGCTGATGGTGATCATGCTGGCGATCCCGCTGTTGGTAAAAAGCGATGTCGGCGCGGCAATGGCGATGGTGGTGTGGGGCGCTGCAACCTTCGCCGTCGTGCCGCCGTTGCAGATGCGCGTCATGCGTGTCGCCCACGAAGCGCCGGGACTGTCTTCTTCCGTGAATATCGGTGCCTTTAACCTCGGCAACGCACTGGGCGCGGCAGCGGGTGGGGCGGTGATTTCCGCTGGTCTGGGTTATGCGTTCGTACCGGTGATGGGCGCGATCATTGCGGCGCTGGCGCTGCTGCTGGTGCTGTTTTCCCGTGCTGATGCCCGCCGGGAATGCCTGGCAAACTGACCCTTACTGAGTAATAAAAGAAGATCACCCTGCGCAGTCTGGCAGGGTGATTTTTTTTAGCGGACGTTTTTCGGCGTCATAACCCGACGTGCGCCAACATAGTGACGCTGCCAGTAATCTTCGCTGAGGGACGTGATCTGAATATCCTGGCCGCTGCGCGGAGACTGGATAAATTTGCCATTGCCAACATAGACGCCCACGTGATCGGCGGTACCGCGACCCTGGGTACGGAAGAACACCAGATCGCCGCGCTCCAGTTCCGCCACGTTCACCGGCGACGCATCACGCAGGTGATACATTTCGTTCGCGGTGCGTGGAATACGGAATTTCACCAGATCTTTGTAAGCGTAGTAGACCAGTCCGCTGCAATCAAAACCAGTACGGGGTGAGGTGCCGCCCCAGTGATAGGGTTTGCCGATCTGGTTCATTAATGTCGATAACGCAGTCGTCTGCGCTTTTTTGATACGCACTTTATGCGCCTCTGCCAGCGTCACCGGCTTGCTGTTTTTCACTTTCACACAATGCGGCTTACGACCTTTACGGGTAGTGCACTTTTCCGTAACGGTAACGGCGGCGATTTTTCCTGCGCTGGATTTAGTTTTGCGTGAAGCGACGCTGCTGATTTTTGTACTGGTTGACAGGCGTTTTGTTTTAGCAGACGTTTTTTGACGGGGAGTTTTACTGGTTGCTTGTTTCGCTATTTTTTTACTGGTGCCACTGCTTTTCTTTGTTGTCTTTTGGGTCGTGCTTTGTTTTTTACGGTCGGTGGTTTTTGCCAGATGCGTTTTTTGCACGGCAGAGGGCCGCGCCTGTTCGGACGCCTGACTTAATGGCGTAAACGTCAGCGAGGCAAAAACTAAAGCACAGAGCGTGATCGAGATTTTATTTATCCGCGCCACTGAGCATTCCCCTGATTCGGGCAGGCATGAAATCATGCTTGCGGGTGATTTTCAAAACTCGTCGATTCTAAAGCATAAAAAGCAAAAAAGTTAATAGGCTTTTTGCATCCTGACGCGAATTCGTTAACGAGCGCAAAAAAAAGCAGCAATACAGGCCAATTAATGGTTACGGGATGAGCGAATCGTTTCGCTTAAACAGATATTCTTAAGGCATCTTTGCGCGGCAGACGATAATATAGTGCGTGGTGAACAAAATGTTATTTTCCGTGGGTTGTCTGAACCGCTACAATGAGACGACTGTCGTAAGAAGAAGTTAAGGAAGCAAGACAATGAGCGAAACCATCGAAAAAATCCAGCGTCAAATCGCTGAAAACCCGATCCTGCTGTACATGAAAGGTTCCCCTAAGCTGCCTAGCTGTGGCTTCTCTGCCCAGGCCGTCCAGGCGCTTTCCGCCTGTGGCGAACGCTTTGCCTATGTTGATATTCTGCAGAACCCGGACATCCGTGCCGAGCTGCCGAAATACGCTAACTGGCCGACCTTCCCGCAACTGTGGGTGGATGGCGAGCTGGTAGGCGGCTGCGACATCATCATTGAGATGTATCAGCGCGGTGAACTTCAGCCGCTGATCAAAGAAACCGCGGCGAAGTACAAAACCGAAGAGCCGGACGCTGAATAAGCGCAGGCAATAGAAAAGCACCCTCGGGTGCTTTTTTTTATGCCTGATTATCGTCGGCAGGCAGTGCCATCGGCCAGCCGCCCAGTCGTTTCCAGCGGTTAACGATCTCACAGAACAGCAGGGCGGTTTGCTCGGTGTCGTAGAGGGCAGAGTGGGCCTGGGTACTGTCGAAATCCAGACCGGCCGCGGCACAGGCTTTGGATAACACCGTCTGTCCCAGCGCCAGACCGCTCAACGACGCGGTATCAAAGGTCACAAACGGATGGAAAGGGTTGCGTTTGAGTGAGGCGCGCGCCGCGGCGGCCATCATAAAGCTGTGATCGAAGGTCGCATTATGGGCCACCATGATCGCCCGGCTACAGCCGCTGTCTTTGATGCCTTTGCGCACCATTTTAAAAATCGCATGCAGCGCATCGTGCTCACTGATCGCCCCGCGCAGCGGGTTGTTGGGGTCGATACCGTTAAACGCCAGCGCTTCAGGTTGCAGATTTGCCCCTTCGAACGGCTCAACGTGGAAATGCAGTGTGCTGTCCGGCATCAGCCAGCCCTGGTCGTCCATTTTTAACGTAATGGCGGCAACTTCTAGCAGCGCATCGGTTTTAGCGTTAAACCCGGCAGTTTCTACATCGATTACAACAGGATAAAAACCACGAAAACGGCCGCACAGACCGGTGAGTTGAGCGTTATCGGACATCAGGATCTCTTAAGACGGAAAAATGCAGCGCGCATTATGGCAAATTTTACGAAAGGATTATACCGCGTAAAAAGAACGGGCGCAGCGCGCCCGTGGGGAGATCAGTTGCCCAGACCGCGACCGGCATCTTTGGCTTCGATCAGTTCGATTTTATAACCGTCCGGATCTTCAACGAAGGCGATAACAGTAGTGCCGCCTTTTACCGGGCCCGCTTCACGGGTGACATTGCCGCCGTTCTGACGGATACGTTCGCAGGCTTCAGCCGCATTATCCACTTCCAGCGCGATATGACCGTAGGCGGTGCCCAGCTCATAGCTGTCGACGCCCCAGTTGTAAGTCAGCTCAATAACCGCTTCTTCGCTTTCCGGACCGTAGCCCACGAAAGCCAGAGAGTATTTGTATTCGGTGTTTTCACTGGTGCGCAGCAGCGTCATGCCCAGCACGTTGGTGTAAAAATCGATGGAGCGTTGCAGATCGCCAACACGCAGCATGGTGTGAAGTAAGCGCATATTATCCTCTTAATCAGTTGTTTTGCGTTCCGGTCATAAACCTTAACTCAGTATAGCGGCGGATTGCCGCCGCTATCAATCAACGGATCAAAGCGTTGGGTAATCGGTGTAACCTTCTGCGCCGCCGCCGTAGAAGCTTTCCGGACGCTGCGGGTTCAGTTCGGCTTTGCGCTCCAGGCGCTCAACCAGATCCGGGTTGGCGATGTAGTCACGACCAAAGGCCACGGCATCGATCAGCCCTTTGCTCAGCAGATCTTCTGCTTTCTCTGGCGTGTACGCCCCGGCACCAACAATCGGGCCATGGAAACGTGCGCGCACTTTTTCGCGGAACGCGTCAGTGTACGGTGCGCCACCCGCCCAGTCTGGCTCAGACATATGCAGATAGGCGATGCCGCGACGGGCCAGCTCTTCGATCAGATACAGCGCATCGGCTTCTTCGTTCGGGCCGTTATCGGTGTTCTGGAAGGTACCGATTGGCGAGACGCGAATACCAATGCGGTCCGCGCCCCATTCGTTACAGACCGCATCCACGACCTCCAGCACCAGACGGGCGCGGTTTTCCACGCTGCCGCCATACTGGTCGGTGCGCTGGTTAGCGGAAGGGGACAGGAACTGGTGCAGCAGGTAGCCGTGAGCCGCGTGCAGTTCGACCAGGTCGAAACCGGCTTCGCGGGCATTGGCTACGGCCTGACGGAAATCGTCAACGATTCCCGGGATTTCGCTGGTTTCCAGCGCGCGTGGCACGGAGGTTTCTTCGCGGATGGCGTTACCCTCGGCGTCACGCAGGGACGTGCGGGTGCCAGCAGCGAGAGCAGACGGCGCGACCGGTGCCTGACCGCCCGGTTGCAGCGAGGTATGGGAGATACGACCGGTGTGCCACAGCTGTACGGCCATACGGCCATTTTCCGCATGCACGCCATCGGTGATTTTTTTCCAAGCGGCGATCTGCTCCGGGCTGTGCAGCCCTGGTGCGCCTGCATAACCTTTCGCCTGTGCGGAAATCTGCGTTGCTTCGCTGATGATAAGACCGGCGCTGGCGCGCTGGCGGTAGTACTCGCCCATCAGCGGGGTCGGAATATCACCCGGCTCAATGCTGCGCAGGCGCGTCAACGGAGCCATGAATACGCGGTTCGGTACGGTAATGGCACCCACTTTCAACGGGGTAAATAACGTCTTAGACATAACTGCTCCTGAATAGACCGGTCGACTAGTAAAAGTTTAAATAAAAACGCCTGTTATAGAGCAGGCGTTGCGATAACAAAACGGGCATGGGCCAGTGCGCTTTCCAGCGGCACGGCGCTGCGGGACATCTTGGCCTGCAAATTGGCGCCCAGCCACAGGGAATAGAGCACCTGAGCCTGCGTCAGCGCATCGCCGGGAAATTCAAGACTGCGCTCTTCGCGGCCTTTTTCCAGCGCGTCAGCGAGCAGGGCAATCACCTGGCCGGCACCGCGATTCATGGCGGTACGCATATCTTCAGACAGATCGCACACTTCCGCTGACAGCTTCACCGTCAGGCACCCGCTGATAATGCCCTGCTGGCGAAACTGCTCCAGGGTATATTCATAATACGCCAGCACACGATCGCGATAATTACCTTCCGCGCTGGCAAAGTGCTGCGCCAGACGGGCATGGTAATTGGCATAATGCCGTTCAAGCAGCGCGACGCCAAAAGCTTCTTTCGAGCGGAAATAGTGATAAAACGATCCCTTGGGCACCTCTGCCGTTTTCAGCAGTTCGCTTAACCCCATGCCGGTGAAGCCACGGTGCATACATAACTGCTCGCCGGTGGCCAGCAGATGTTCGCGGGTATCATGTTCGCAGTGTCTGTTCATGGAAACACTGTAATAGACCGTTCGGTCTAATGCAAGTCGATTTGCGAAATGACCCGCTGACGTCTTCAATGTAATAAACCCTTAACCGGAGACGGAGCGTGGCAGAGCAATTAGAGTTTTTCCCGATCCAGAGTCCGTGTCGGGGCATTTGTCAGTCGGACGAGCGCGGATTTTGCCGGGGATGTATGCGTACACGAGACGAGCGTTTTAACTGGCAAAGCATGAGCGATACGCAAAAACAGACGGTGTTGCGTCTGTGCCGTCAACGCCTGTTGCGTAAATTACGCGCAAACAAACCGGATGCGCCGGAGGAACCGCAACAACCTTCACTTTTTTAATCCTGCAAATGCGTATACTCAGTGCAGATTAATTAAAGAGGAAGCGGTTATGGTTCAGCGTATTACCCTTGCGCCGCAAGGCCCGGAATTTTCGCGTTTTGTGATGGGCTACTGGCGTTTAATGGACTGGAATATGTCCCCGCGCCAGCTGGTCAGTTTTATTGAGGAGCACCTGGATCTGGGTGTCACCACGGTTGATCATGCTGACATTTATGGCGGCTATCAGTGTGAAGCGGCGTTCGGCGAAGCTTTAAAGCTGGCCCCACATCTGCGTGCGCGCATGGAAGTGGTCACTAAATGCGGCATCGCCACCACCGCCCGTGCAGAAAACGCGCTGGGTCATTACATCACCGATAAAAGCCATATTATCGCCAGCGCCGAACAGTCGCTGCACCACCTGGCCATCGACCATCTCGACCTGCTGCTTATCCACCGCCCGGATCCGTTGATGGATGCCGATGAGGTGGCAGAAGCCTTCCTGCATCTGCATCAGAGCGGCAAAGTGCGCCATTTCGGCGTGTCGAACTTCACCCCGGCGCAGTTCGCGCTGTTGCAGTCCCGTCTGCCGTTTACCCTCGTCACCAACCAGGTGGAGATCTCCCCGGTGCATCAACCGCTGATCCTCGATGGCACCCTCGACCAGCTCCAGCAACTGCGCGTGCGTCCGATGGCATGGTCCTGCCTTGGCGGCGGTCGCCTGTTTAACGACGACGCTTTCCAGCCGCTGTGCGATGAACTGGCGCAGATTGCCGAAGAAGTTAACGCCGGGAGCATCGAACAGGTGGTGTATGCGTGGATCCTGCGTCTGCCGTCCCAACCGCTGCCGATTATCGGCTCCGGTAAAATTGAGCGCGTGCGCGCAGCCATTGAAGCGGAGAATATTCAACTCAGCCGCCAGCAGTGGTTCCGTATTCGCAAAGCGGCACTCGGTTACGACGTACCCTGATCACGGATTAACCTGACTTTCCAGTAAGATCCTCGCCCCTGGTTTACACTTCAGGGGCAAATAAAATTACGGGAGGTTATATGAAGCGTTTTTGTCTCGCGATGCTCGCTTTGTCTGTTTGCGCCGGTGCGCAGGCTGCCAGCGAAGAAGTTAAGATGAACCTCGTCACCTCCGGGGGCATCGGTCAGTCTATTGGTACGGTTAACATTACTGAAACCGACAAAGGGCTGGAATTTACCCCCAATCTTAAAGCACTGCCGCCCGGTGAACATGGATTCCATGTGCATGCCAAAGGCTCCTGCGAACCGGCCATAAAAGACGGTAAAGCGATGCCGGCGGAAGCCGCAGGCGGACACCTCGACCCGCACAATACCGGTAAACATGAAGGCCCGGAAGGCGCAGGGCATACCGGCGATCTGCCTGTGCTGGTGGTCAACAATGACGGCAAGGCCACTGATGCTGTGATTGCACCGCGCCTGAAAAAACTCGATGAAGTGAAGGATAAAGCGCTGATGATCCATGTTGGCGGCGATAACATGTCTGACAATCCCAAACCGCTGGGCGGTGGCGGGGCGCGTTACGCCTGTGGTGTGATCAGGTAACCGCGGCAACCGTTCCTGCTGCCGGGGCCTGTTCGAGCTGCAAAAGCGCACAGTAGAGCCGCCAGACAATCGACGACAGCTCCCGCGCAGCAGGCTGATGATGCTGTGCCAGGGTATCGCAAATATGCTGTAACTCCGCCAGCGTCACGCCCAGCAAGCCATGCCGGACGCCATTTTCGCTCATCACCCCACGCAACAGCGCCAGACAGCGATCCCGTACCCGCGACAGCGGGTCGGATCGCGTTTCCCACTCCCGCAACTGCCACACCACATGCGTACAGTTGAGCAACACAACGCCCCAGCGTAACAGCCAGCGCCTGGACTGGGCATCTTTACTCTGACTGAGCTGACTGATGTGATGATACACCAGCGACTCAAACTCACTTTCGCGGTACTGCGGTCGGCGGCTCAGCTGATCGATAAAGCGCAGGCGCAGGGCGCGAATATGCCGATGGCTCTTGCGCACATCCGAACCAGGACGCAGCACCGCAAACGCCAGCCAGGCTATTCCCACGCCGAGTAATTTACCCAGATTGTCGTTCAGGAAATCCGCAAAGTCATAAACCGGCGGATTGGTCACTGAAATAAACGATCCCATAAAAACGATAAGCTGCCCCCAGAGCCCGGCATATTTCGCCATTTGCAGCTTCAGCAGTTGCATTGTGGTCAGCAGCGGAAACAGGAACAGTAAAAATTGCCACAGCTCGGTGATCTGCACCATCAGGCCAAATTTTACCGCGAAGCTGAACAGCGACAGCAAAACCAGCGTGCGCATCAGCAATGTCAGCGAATTATAAGGTGAGGCGACGACGGAATAGAGCACGCAGCTGATTGCCGCCATCGTTAGCGCCGATGCACCGGACTCCCATTGCGCGCCAATGGTCCATGCGCCGATGGCTACCAGGGTCGCGAAAGTGCGCAATCCGCTCCACAGCGCTTCCAGATTATCAGTATGGCGGGCCAGCGCCGGGGTGCGCGGCACGGCGAGCGCGCTGACGGGTCTGGCGTTTTCCAGCTGCTGGATCCAGCGACTGCCAGCGAGGTGCAACTGGCAAAAATAGCGCAGCCGGTTCCAGAAGGCGCGATGACGGTAATCGGTATCATGCTTTGGCGCGAGCGGGGCAATAATGCGCGCGACGGTATAAAAATCGGCATCCGGGCGCGCCAGTACTGCCAGGAGTTGTTCCAGCAGCGGACGGGTCATCGCCGGCGCATCGGGCCAGTTCAGCAGCAGACGCCGCAGGCTTGAGATCACGCTGGTCATGCGCAACTGCTGATGGAGTAAATAGTTGAGCAGGGAGTTTTGCTGGCGAAAACGGTAGTGGCTCCAGAACGCCTGGATGCGCAGCAAATTCATGGTCAGGATCTGGCCGATGACATTTTCATGGGCAGTGCGAATGGCATCACTGGTGTCCATTTGCCAGAGTAACCCGGCATGCTCCAGCAGCCGGGCATGCATTTTTTTCAGCGCAGTGAGCAGCGCCGCGCCGTCTGACGTACTGGGCAGGATCATCATCATCACGCCCCCGGACAAAATACCGACAATCACCTCGCATACTCGCGACTGGGCGATGTCCCACAGCTCTGTGGTTTCGCTGATGTTGATCACCGGGAAAGCGATGATCGCCGCGGTGTAACCCGCCAGCTGAAAAGCATAAGCCACGTTATTGCTGAAATGCGCGCAGGCCCAGGTGCAAAAGCCAATCCAGCCGGCCATCGCGAATAAAAACAGCCAGGGATCGTTTAGGGTATGACCGGCGATAAGCAATGCTGCCACCGCGCCCAACAGACTCCCGGCAATGCGGCCAAGGCTTTTGCTGATCACCCCGCCCACCGTCGGGAAGCTGACCACCGCCGCCGAGGTCATCGCCCAGTAAGGCTCGTCGAGATTAAGCGTATAGGCGACGCTCAGCGCCAGACACATGGCAATCCCGTTGCGCAGGGCGTAGCGCCACTGCCCACGGCTGGCCTTAAACCACGGCAGCGCCTGGAGCAGCCGCACCGTCAGCGCCCGATTGCCACGGTACAGGTGGTGCCGGATACCAGAGTCAGTCCCTGCGGCGGCGCATCAAACTCAATGCGTACCGGCACGCGCTGGGCCAGACGTACCCAGGGCACATTAGGTTTGACGTCGGCTACCAGGCTGCCGTCGCTCTCTACACTCTGATCGTAAATCGCGCGACCGATGCTGGATACGTGACCCTGTAACTTTTGATCGCTGCTGTAGAGCACCACGCTGGCAGGCATGCCTTCACGAATATGCCGCAATTTGCTTTCTTCGAAATAGCCCACTACGTAGAACGAATGGCTGTCCACTACCGCAAATACCGGCTGGCCGGCCGTAGCGTAATTACCCACCCGCGCGGAAAGGTTAGTAACCCAGCCATCCACCGGCGATTTCACCGTGGTCTGCTGGTGCTGCCACTGCGCCTGCGCAAGCTCGGCCTGGGCGACTGCGACGTCGGCCTGCATAGCCTTGACGTTGATATTGGCGGTATCCAGATCTTCGGCGGAAATATAATTGTGGGGGAGGTGACGGCGGCGGCTGGCTTCGTTATTGGCTTTCGCCAGTTCCGTCTGCGCGCGGGCCAGCTGGGCTTCGGCGTTTAAAATGGCGATGCGATAGGGCGTTTCGTCGATGCGGAACAGCGCCTCGCCGGCATGAACAAACTGGTTATCGCGCACGCTGATCGCCGTGATGCTGCCGGAAACCTGCGGCGTCACGCTGACCTGTTCGGCGCGGATTTTTCCGTCTCGCGTCCACGGCGACTGCATATAGTAATTCCATAGCCCAATCCCGGCGACAATCGCGAGGGCCAGTACCAGCAGCGTCGAGAAATATTTAAGGGTTTTCATGCAGGAGTTACCACGCGATCAAAAGGGCCTGCGCCAGCGCCACCGAAATGACAAACAAGGAAAGATCCAGCAGCAATGGATGCCAGATCTCACCAGCATAGAGCCAGCTGCGCAGCAGACGATGGATAATAAGCCAAAGAAAGAAACCGAGCGCAACGGCATAAAACAGCGGCGGAAAATAGACGGAAGCGCCGACGATCAGATCCTGCAGTGGCAAGCCGGTGGTAAAGAACCTGAACGTCACGGTTGGGGATCCTGTGCAGAGTTAAGCGCGTAATGTGAATAAAACACAAAAAAGTAACAATAATGTTCGTGCGGGAAGTCTTTAAAAACAATTACATAGTAAAATACAGAAAAGCTTTACATTTGTTTTACCAATATAAATGCTGCACACTATTCTAAAATCAGTATAATAACTTAGCAAGCTAATTATAAGGAGATGAAATTGGAATCGCCATTAGGTTCTGATCTGGCACGTTTAGTGCGCATCTGGCGTGCTTTAATTGACCATCGCCTCAAACCTCTGGAATTAACGCAGACTCACTGGGTAACGCTGCATAATATTCACCAGTTACCTCCCGAGCAGTCGCAAATTCAACTGGCAAAAGCGATCGGCATTGAACAGCCTTCGCTGGTGCGTACGCTGGATCAGCTGGAAGACAAGGGGCTTATCTCCCGTCAGACCTGCGCCAGTGACCGTCGTGCAAAACGTATTAAGCTCACAGAGAAAGCCACACCCATTATAGATGAAATGGAAACGGTGATCAGAAAGACGCGTGGGGAAATACTGGCGGGAATTTCAGATGAAGAACTGACGCAGCTTATCAGCCTTATCGCACGTCTTGAGCAAAACATTATTGAATTACATACGCGCGATTAACGTAAAAAGCCCTGCAATGCAGGGCTTTTTTATTATCACAAGGCGGAGTAATTAACGCGGAGACGCCGTTACCTGGCTGCCATTGGTGGCCAGCGCAACACGCTGACCCGGGGAGAAGCGGGAGTTACCCTGTTTCTGCACCACGATAATGCTGTTGCCGTCGTCTTTACGAATTTCCAGCTCAACGCCCTGGGTTTTGTTCATCGAACCCTGCACGCCCTGACCGGCTACACCACCTGCAACCGCACCAGCCGCTGTTGCCAGCGAACGACCGGTACCACCGCCAACGGTGTTACCGAGGAAGCCGCCCAGCACCGCGCCGCCTAATGCGCCAATGACGTTAGAATCATCGCCGCCCTGGATCTGCACCGGACGCACATTGACGACAGTACCATAGGTCACATTCTGAACCTGCTTGGCTTCGGATGCCGTATAAACGTCCCCGGAAAGGCTATCGTTGTTCACACAACCTGCAAGGGTGAAGCCAACCAGCGAAACGGCCAAAACACGTAACATCATTTATGAATCTCCTGTCCAACATGAAACGCTCAGGTGAGCATCCGTATAACTAAATTATATGGCATTTACCCAGTGAGAACACAACTTCTGCCAAAACATGGCAAATATTGTACCTTTGGCCCGTTTAACTGTGTCTAAACGAAACCAGTGTAGCGACAAAAAGGGCGGGACGATAACGGCTATACACAAAAAGACATAAGACTTCATAGTATTAGCCGCCACTTTATGGTGGAGTGTTGTGTCTGGTATCTTTTAATCCGCACGCAAACAGGAAGGCGTATGAAATCAGGTCGCTACATTGGCGTTATGTCGGGAACCAGCCTGGACGGGGTGGATGTGGTCCTTGCGGCAATTGATGACCGAATGGTGGCGCAGCAGGCTAGCCTGACGTATCCCATCCCCGTACCGCTTAAGCAGGCGATCCTTAACATTTGCCAGGGGCAGCAGCTCACGCTGTCACAGTTCGGCCAGCTTGATACGCAGCTGGGCAAACTCTTTGCCGACGCGGTGCTGGCATTGATGGCCCAGGAGCAGGTACGCGCTGAAGATGTGGTAGCGATTGGCTGCCACGGGCAAACCGTCTGGCATGAACCGCAGGGCGATGCGCCGCACACGCTGCAAATCGGTGACAATAATCAGATCGTCGCGCGCACTGGCATCACGGTAGTGGGCGATTTCCGCCGCCGCGATATGGCCCTTGGCGGGCAGGGCGCACCGCTGGTGCCTGCCTTCCATCATGCGCTGCTGGCGCATCCCACCGAACGGCGCATGGTGCTGAATATTGGCGGTATCGCCAACCTCTCTTTGCTCTTTCCGGATCAGCCGGTGCGCGGCTACGACACCGGGCCGGGCAATATGCTGCTGGATGCGTGGATCTGGCGGCAAAAAGGCAAGCCTTATGATAAAGACGCGCAGTGGGCCAGCGCGGGTAATGTGATCCTGCCATTACTGCAAAATATGCTTAGCGACCCCTATTTCTCTGCGCCAGCACCCAAAAGCACCGGGCGCGAGTATTTCAATTACGGCTGGCTGGAGCGCCATCTGGCGCATTTCCCCGGCGTCGCGAGCGTCGATGTTCAGGCCACGCTGGTGGAGCTGACGGCGATGACGATAGCCGAACAGGTCATGCTCAGCGGTGGCGCGGAGCGCCTGCTGGTATGCGGTGGTGGCGGTCGCAACCCGCTGCTGATGGCGCGGCTGGCAGGACTGCTGCCAGGCATCGAAGTCTCTACCACTGACGAGGCGGGGATCAGCGGCGACGATATGGAAGCGCTGGCTTTCGCCTGGCTGGCCTGGCGCACGGTCGCCGGCTTACCGGGCAATCTACCGTCGGTCACGGGCGCGTCTGCCGCCAGTGTACTGGGCGCGATTTTCCCCGCCAATCCCCGCACTCCCCCGCGCGAACGGTCATAATCAGAGTTTCCTGACTCCCCGGTGCGCCACCGGCCGGTAAACTGAGCGGGTTAAGAGAGAGGGCATTGCCCTCTCAGACCGGGAAAGTCTATGGGGCAGGTGAATGAAAAAACTGTTAATCGCATGTGTGCCAGTGCTGCTGGCAGGATGTAGTACCTACAATCAGTTTGTGGAGCGGATGAATACCGATACGCTGGAATACCAGTGTGATGAAAAACCGCTGACCGTAAAGCTGAATCATCCCCGCGAAGAAGTAAGCTTTGTGCTGGATAACAAACCCTTAACGCTGACGCAGGGCTTGTCGGCTTCAGGCGCCCGTTACACTGACGGCATCTATGTCTTCTGGTCGAAGGGTGACAGCGCCACCGTTTATCATCGTGACCGTGTTGTACTGGATAACTGTCAACTGCAAAACCCGCAACGTTGAGATTTCTACCTGGGCGGCGCACAATAGCGCCACCCCATCACAACGTAGCGAATGCCATGTCAGACCACGATGAACTGCAGCAAATTGCGCACCTGCGCCGTGAATATATCAAAGGCGGTTTACGCCGTAACGATCTCCCCGCTGAACCGCTAGCGCTGTTTGAGCGCTGGCTGGGCCAGGCCTGCGAAGCCAAACTTGCCGATCCCACCGCCATGGTGGTGGCGACCGTTGACGAAAACGGTCAGCCGTATCAGCGCATTGTGTTGCTCAAACACTATGATGAAAAAGGCTTCGTGTTTTACACCAATCTCGGCAGCCGCAAAGCGCAGCATATCGAACGCAATCCCCGCGTGAATTTACTTTTCCCCTGGCACATGCTGGAACGTCAGGTGATGGTGACCGGTAAAGCCGAGCGCCTGTCGACGCTGGACGTGGTGAAGTATTTCCACAGCCGCCCGCGCGACAGTCAGATCGGCGCCTGGGTTTCGCAACAGTCCACCCGCATCTCCGCGCGCGGTATCCTTGAGAGCAAGTTTCTGGAACTGAAGCAGAAGTTTCAGCAGGGTGAAGTGCCGTTGCCGAGTTTCTGGGGCGGTTTTCGCATCAGCATCGAGCAGATGGAATTCTGGCAGGGCGGCGCTCATCGTCTGCATGACCGTTTTTTATACCAGCGGGAAAATGACGCCTGGAAAATTGACCGTCTCGCGCCGTAATCACTAAAAATGTTGTGTTAAGCGCTGGTGCTCCTGTTTCCGGCGCTTTATTCTATGTCTCTTTCGTAACTGGCGAAAGGCCGTGTACCGGCAGAGGTGCAGTCGTTTTATATGGAGAATTTGATGGCAAGCAGTAACTTGATTAAACAATTGCAAGAGCGGGGCCTGGTCGCCCAGGTGACGGATGAAGAGGCATTAGCCTCGCTGCTGGCGCAAGGTCCGATCGCGCTGTATTGCGGCTTCGATCCTACCGCTGACAGCTTGCATTTGGGGCATCTGGTTCCTTTGTTATGCCTGAAACGGTTCCAGCAGGCCGGGCATAAGCCAGTTGCGCTGGTGGGTGGGGCAACGGGTCTGATTGGCGATCCGAGCTTCAAAGCCGCCGAGCGTAAGCTCAATACCGAAGACACCGTGCAGGAGTGGGTGGATAAAATCCGCCGCCAGGTAGCACCGTTCCTCGATTTCGACTGCGGCGAGAATTCCGCTATCGCGGCGAATAACTATGACTGGTTCGGCAATATGAACGTGCTGACCTTCCTGCGCGATATTGGTAAGCACTTCTCTGTTAACCAGATGATTAACAAAGAAGCGGTAAAACAGCGTCTGAACCGTGACGACCAGGGTATCTCCTTCACCGAGTTCTCCTACAATTTGTTGCAGGGCTACGATTTCGCTTGCCTGAACAAACTGCATAACGTTTCACTGCAAATCGGCGGTTCTGACCAGTGGGGTAACATCACCTCCGGTATCGATCTGACGCGCCGCATGCATCAGAAACAGGTCTTCGGTCTGACCGTTCCGCTGATCACCAAAGCTGACGGCACCAAATTCGGGAAAACCGAAGGCGGCGCGGTGTGGCTCGATCCGAAGAAAACCAGCCCGTACAAGTTCTACCAGTTCTGGATCAACACCGCCGATGCGGATGTGTATCGCTTCCTGAAATTCTTCACCTTTATGGATCTGGAAGAGATCAATGCGCTGGAAGAAGAAGACAAGAACAGCGGTAAAGCGCCGCGCGCCCAGTATGTGTTAGCCGATCAGGTGACGCGTCTGGTCCATGGCGAAGAAGGTCTGGAAGCCGCTAAACGCATTACCGCCAGCCTGTTTAACGGTAACCTGAGCGATCTGAGCGAAGCGGATTTCGAACAGCTGGCCCAGGATGGCGTGCCAATGGTTGAGATGGATAAGGGCGCGGATTTGATGCAGGCGCTGGTGGATTCCGATCTGCAGCCGTCCCGTGGCCAGGCGCGTAAAACTATCGCCTCTAATGCCATTACCATTAACGGTGAAAAACAGGCCGATCCGGAATATACCTTTGTGGACAGCGACCGTCTGTTCGGCCGCTACACGCTGTTGCGTCGCGGTAAGAAGAACTACTGTCTGGTGTGCTGGAAGTAAGCGTTAAACCTTAAGCGTTAAAAAGGGAGTGAGAAATCACTCCCTTTTTTATTGCAGGTGGCATGCGTTCTGCGCCACCCGGCATAATTTTATAACCCTTCTGCGGCCAGCGTGTCGATCACGCTCTCACGTGCCGCCACACGCGCCATAAAGGCGTCAATGTTGCTCAGGCTGCCCATCTCCAGTTTTACGGCGCGCGCCCAGCGCAGCACGTTGTAGAGATACGCATCGGCAATCGTAAAATGGTTGCCAGCGATAAATTCGCGTGAAGCCAGTTCGGCGTTAACAAAGCTCAGTTTTTTCTCCAGCAGGCCGCGCACGGTGTGTTTGTACTCGTCCGGCGTATCCGGGCGGAACAGCGGCGTAAAGCCTTTGTGCAGTTCGGTCGCGATATAGTTCAGCCACTCCAGCGTCTTATAACGAGACAGCTCGCTGGTCGGGGCCAGCAGGTTTTTCTGCGGCACGCTGTCGGCGAGATACTGCATGATTACCCCGGCTTCGGTGATCAGCGTACCGTCATCCAGCTGCAATGCCGGGATCTGGCCCTTCGGGTTGATCGCCAGGTAATCGCTGCCGTCGCCCAGACGTTTGGTCATCAGATCGACTGCTTCCAGGGTAAAAGCTTTCCCGGTTTCACGCAGGATGATGTGCGGAGCAAGAGAGCAGGCGCCCGGTTTGTAGAACAATTTCATAGTTAACTCCTGTCTGAATGAAACTCAAGTGTACGATAAACCTTAAAAAAAAACCGCTGACAGTGTGCCAGCGGTTTCTTATTTGCGTTTCCCGAAGCGATTACGCTTTCGCGATTTCCGGGGCGTCAGTTTTTAAATCATCCTGCGCCATACGGTTCAGTTTCGGTGCCAGCAGCACCATCAGCGCAGCCATCACCGCGGTGGCAATACCAATTTTCAGGAATACGCTGCCGTAGACGTTAAGCGACATCAGCGGATCGGTTACCCCTTCCGGGATAGCCATCAGGTTTGCCACATAACCGGCGATCAGGTTTGCGCCGGCAGTGGTCAGGAACCAGCTGCCCATGATGAAGCCCATCAGACGCTGCGGCACCAGCTGTGCCACCATCGCGAGGCCGAGGCCGGAAATCATCAGCTCACCGATACTCTGGAAGGCGTAGCTCACGATCAGCCAGTTCACGGAGACGATACCCGCGTCGGTGGCGAATTTGGTACCCAGCGGCAGGATCAGGAAGGCCGCAGAGCACAACACCATACCGATAGCGAACTTGTGCGGCATCGGCAGGTTGTCGCCCATCTTGTTATAGATGGCGGCAAGGATCGGGCTGCCAATGATGATCCAGAACGGGTTCAGAGCCTGGAACTGCTCCGGCTCAAACGCGATACCCAGAATGGAATGCTCAACGTTACGGATCGCAAAGAAGTTCAGAGAGGTCGGCATCTGGCTGTACAGCACGAAGAACACAATCGCCTGTAACATCAGAATGAAGGCCACGATCATCTTACGACGCGCCGCACCCTGCATTGCGAAGGTTTCTTTCGCGAAGATGAAGATGATACCCAGCGCAACCACACCCAGCACCATACGGGCGATGCCCTGGTTGTGCAGCAGCCAGGTCGCGATGGTCACCAGTACCACCACGCCCACCAGCGTCAGCAGCAGGCTACCCACGCGCAGCGGTTCGAAGTCCGGTTTAGAGCCGTAGTTTTTCACCCAACGTTTGCAGAAGGCGAAGTTCACGACGGTGATCAGCATACCGACCACGCTCAGGGCAAAGGCCACGCTCCAGCCGAATTTCGCGGCCAGCCACGGGGTCGCCAGCATGGAGAAGAAGGAACCGATGTTCACCGCCATGTAATACATGGTGAAAGCACCGTCCAGACGCGGATCGTCTTTGGCATAGCAGGTGGAGAGCAGGGAGGACGGGTTCGCCTTAAACAGGCCGTTACCCACCGCAATGGTCGCCATACCCATATAAACCACCGCCGCGTCGTGACCGGACCATGCCACCAGGGCATAACCAATCGCCAGCACAATCGCGCCGAGCATAATCACACGCTTGGTACCCAGCACTTTGTCGCCCAGCCAGCCGCCGATGGCAACCAGACCGTACACGAGGGCGCTGAAGGAGGAGAACAGCGTAATGGAATCCGATTCGGACATACCCAGTTGTTTCACCAGGTAGACGGCCATGATGCCTTGCAGGCCGTAGAAGCCGAAGCGTTCCCATAATTCGATAGAGAAGATCAGATAAAACGCTTTCGGTTGCTTGAACGCGTTCATACTTACGTTATCTGCTGGTTTTTTGTTTGCAGTCGACACATATACCTCTTTTTTTACATCCCATATTAATGGGGGTGTTCAGTGCGCCATGTCCAGAGTTCATCGCGCTTATAGTTATAGTGGAGGGGGGAAACGGCAGGTAATGTTCCCTATCCGGGGCTTTCAGGCAAGACCTTTGTAATAGTCTGTTACATATAATCAGAGCGGCATAAAACTCGGAACGGCTAAATGTTATTTAGCGTTAAATTTCACTATGGATTAAAACGCAGTTTTTTACTCTGTGAAGGTCGCGGTACTTCTGGGATATGGCGATATATTCTGCCGGGAAGCGATAAATTCAGCGAATACGTCCAGCTTTTAAGAATTGACTGGTTTTATCTGTTGCTGGTTGAAAAAAAGCCTCTTTGATACAAGGCGCAATCTTGCAGAAAAACACATTAATTTAACAAACTGCAAAAAATGCACTGCCCCGCGAGTGTTATAGAAATTTTTTGCGATAAAAAAACATTAAGAGGCTTTCTGGTGGAATAAGCGCCCGGGTTTCAGCCACGGGCGAGAACATTATTCGTACACTTTTTCTTTGTATTCACAAAGATCTTCAATCAGGCAGGAGCCGCAGCGCGGCTTGCGGGCGATGCAGGTGTAACGTCCATGCAGGATCAGCCAGTGGTGGCAGTCCACTTTAAACTCCGCAGGCACCACTTTCAGCAGGCTCTCTTCCACCTGCTCGACATTCTTGCCAGGCGCAAAACGGGTACGGTTACAGACGCGAAAAATGTGCGTATCCACGGCAATGGTTGGCCAGCCGAAGGCAGTGTTCAGCACTACGTTCGCGGTTTTGCGCCCGACCCCCGGCAGCGCTTCCAGCGCCGCACGATCTTCCGGCACCTCGCCGCCGTGCAGTTCGATCAGCATCCGGCAGGTTTTGATGACGTTTTCCGCTTTGCTGTTAAACAGGCCAATGGTCTTGATGTAAGACTTCACACCCTCGACGCCCAGTTCCAGCATCGCCTGCGGCGTGTTCGCGACCGGATAGAGCTTTGCCGTGGCTTTATTAACGCTGACGTCGGTGGCCTGCGCCGACAGCAGCACTGCAATCAACAGCTCAAAGGGCGAGTTGAAATTCAGTTCGGTGGTCGGATGCGGATTGTTATCCCGCAGACGGGTCAAGATTTCCCTTCTTTTCACATTGTTCATTATGCCTTCCCGGGCGTGGCGGCTGGTGCCGCATCGGTCGTCGCCACCGCAGCGGCACGGCGTTTTTTACTGCGCTCATCGATCAGGTATTTCACTGCCAGCATCATGCCGAGGCCAATAAACGCGCCGGGCGGCAGCATCGCCAGCAGGAAAGGGGAATCGGTGTGGAACACCTCAATGCGCAGCACTTTCGCCCAGCTACCCAGCAACGCATCCGCGCCGTCAAACAGCGTTCCGTTACCAATAATTTCACGCATCGATCCCAGAACAAACATCGCGCCGGTGGCGCCCATGCCGATGGCAAAACCGTCCAGCGCCGACAGCGCCGGGCCTTTTTTCGCTGCAAAGGCTTCAGCACGACCCACTACAATACAGTTGGTGACGATAAGCGGGATAAAGATCCCCAGCGACTGATAAAGGCCGAAAGCGTAAGCGTTGATCAGCATCTGCACCACGCTCACCACCGAGGCGATGATCATCACGTAAATCGGAATACGGATCTCAGCCGGTGTCCAGCGACGCAGGGCAGAGATGGACAGGTTGGTCAACGTCAGCACCAGCGTGGTTGCCAGCCCCAGCCCCAGCGCGTTAGTCGCCGTCGAGGTGACCGCCAGCAACGGACACATCCCCAGCAACTGCACCAGCGCGGAGTTGTTCTTCCACAACCCCTGAACAATAACGTCTTTTACTTCGCTCATGGTTTACTCTCCACAGGTCGGTAAATGGTTAAGGCGGGCAGGCAGCGACTGCGCATAAATCCCGGCCCGTTTCACGGCGTTCACCACCGCACGCGGCGTGATGGTCGCACCGGTAAACTGATCGATATCGCCGCCGTCTTTTTTCACCGCCCAATGTGCTGAGTCCTGCGGATCGATTTTCCGCCCCGCAAAGGTCAGGATCCAGTCGGAGATACGCAGTTCGATTTTATCCCCCAGTCCTGGTGTTTCATGGTGTTCAGTGACGCGCGTGCCGGTTACGGTGCCGTTGAAATCCGCGCCCACCAGCAGCTGGATCGCGCCGGAATAGCCATCGGGCGCGGTGGCTTCAATCACCGCCGCCACCGGCGTGTCGCCTTTACGGGCGATATACACGCGGTGCTCACCTTTGCCAAGCTCCGGCGCTGTTACAAAATAGCAGCTCTGGCTGAGATCGTTATCGTAAAGCGACGCGGGCACCACCTGATCGAACAGCGCTTTTTGTTGCAGCGCGGCCTGATCGTCGATGGTGGATTTGGTCAGCTGATTAATCGCGGCGGTCATACCGGTACAGCAGGCGGCGAAGATCGCCAGCGTTACACCGTGTTTCTGCATGGTCTTTAACATGGTGTGTCCTCAGCGGTGACCGTACACGCGCGGACGCGTGTAGTAATCGATTAACGGAACGGTAATATTCGCCAGCAGCACGGCAAAGGCCACGCCATCCGGATAGCCGCCGAAGCTGCGGATCAACCACACCAACAGACCCGCCAGCGCGCCAAAAATCAGACGGCCTTTATTGGTGGTCGAGGCGGTCACCGGATCGGTCAGAATAAAGAACGCGCCCAGCATGGTAGCGCCAGAGAAAATATGCAGCGTCGGGGATGCCAGGCTGTCCGGCGACAGCAACCAGCCGAGCGTTGAGCAAAAGGCCAGCATGGCGATAAAGCTCACCGGAATATGCCAGCGAATGGTTTTTTGCCACAGCAGGAACACACCGCCTGCCAGATAGGCCAGGTTAACCCATTGCCAGCCTGCACCGGCCAGCACGCCGCTGTAAATGGGGTAGCTCAGGATCTCATCGACAGAATGTCCGGCGTGCAGGGAGGTTTTAAAGGTATCCAGCGGTGTCGCCTGGCTGATGCCGTCAATGCCCATGCGCAGGGTGTTCATGTCGCCACCGGACGCCGTATGGCCGGAGAAGATCAACTGTACTGCATCCATAAAGCCGGGCACCGTGGCGGCGATCTCATGCGGCGGCAGCCAACTGGTCATCTGCACCGGGAAGGAGATCAGCAGCACCACATAGCCGACCATCGCCGGGTTAAACGGATTATGCCCAAGGCCGCCATACAGCTGTTTGGCGATGATCACCGCGAACACCGTGCCCAGTACCACCATCCACCAGGGGGCAAACGACGGAATACTGATCGCCAGCAGCAGCCCGGTTAACAGTGCCGAGTTATCCGCGAGGATCGCACGGATGTTTTGCTTGCGTAATTTAAGCACCAGCGCTTCAGCCGCCAGTGCGCTGACGCCCGCCAGCAGAATTTGTATCAGCGTTCCCCAGCCGAAAAACCAGCTTTGCACGGCAATGCCCGGCAGGGCCGCCAGCAACACAAGCAGCATGATGCGCGAGGTCTGGCGCTGGTTATGGGTATAAGGGGAGCTTGCGATTCGAAAAACCATTTAATCCTCGTTTACGGCCTGTTGTGCGGCTTTCTTAGCCTGAACTCTGGCGATCGCCGCGGCGACGGCCGCTTTACGCGGATCGTCATTGGCCGCCGCGGTATCGGTGACCTGCTGCTGTGCTTTACGTGCTTTGGCGCGCGCGATGGCGGCTTCGACTGCGGCTTTGCGCGGATCGATGTCATCTGCAACCGCGGCTTTGCGCGGTTCGATGTCCTGCGCAGCTGGCGCAGGCGCAATTTTCGGCTCAGGCGTCCCGGCAGCGTGCTGCTGTGCTTTACGCGCTTTAGCGCGGGCGATGGCCGCTTCCACTGCCGCTTTGCGCGGATCGATCTCCTGTGTAACCGGCGCAGACGCAATTTCCGGCTCTGGCGTCCCGGTAGTGTGCTGCTGGGCTTTACGCGCTTTGGCGCGGGCGATGGCGGCTTCTACCGCCGCTTTGCGCGGATCGACGTCCGTTTCGGTAACGGCTTCACGCTGTTCGGCTTTTGCCGCCTGACGGGCGCGGGCCTCGGCTTTACGGGCCTCACGGGCGGCGATCATCTCGCTGTTATCCGGAACGGCGCCCGCCTGCACAACCACTGGCTGGGTGGCGTTCTGTTTTTTCTCGCGCACCCGGGCGAGTGCGGCGTCAATAGCGGCCTGATCTTTCGCCGCTGGCTGCACGGCCGCCTGTTTATGACGGGCGAGGCGCGCGGCTTTTTCACGCTCAAGCCGTGCCTGACGCGCTTCAAAGCGCATTTTTGCCTCGGCCGCGCGTTTTTCTTCCTGCGCGATGGCGTAGATCTCGGCTTTTTCCTGACGGAAATACTGCACCAGCGGAATATTACTTGGGCATACCCAGGCACAGGCGCCGCACTCGATACAGTCGGAGAGATTATGCGACGTGGCTTTGTCGTGCTGCTGGCCTTTAATGAACCAGTACAACTGTTGCGGCAGCAGATCCGCAGGACAGGCATCCGCACAGGCGCTACAGCGGATACAACCTTTCTCTTCCTGCGGCTCGCCCATTTCGGTGGCGGAGGGGGCCAGCAGGCAGTTGGTAATTTTGACCACCGGCACATCAAGCCACGGCAGGGTAAAGCCCATCAGCGGGCCGCCCATGATCACCATCTGTTCACCGCTCGGGCAGAAACCCGCCGCATCCAGCAAATGGCGTATCGGCGTACCCAGACGCGCCCAGACGTTACCGGGCTGTTTTACTGCTTCACCGGTCAGCGTCACCACACGTTCGGTCAGCGGCTCGCCGTCCACCACCGCGCGTTTTACCGCATACGCCGTGCCAACGTTTTGCATCAGGATGCCGATGTCAGACGAACGCCCGCCGTGCGGCACCTGTTTACCGGTCAGGATCTGCGTCAGCTGCTTCGCACCGCCGGAGGGGTATTTGGTGGGGAGCACACGCAACGTGATGTCGTGCGAACCCGCCAGCACCGCACGCAGCATAGAAATCGCCTGCGGTTTGTTATCTTCAATGCCGATCAGCACCTGACGCGGCTGCAAGATATGCGCGAGAATACGAATACCTTCAACCACCTGCGCCGCGCAGTCCTGCATCAGCCGATCATCGGCGGTGATGTAGGGTTCACACTCGGCGGCATTAATAATCAGCGTGTCGATTTTATCGCCGCCGCCGTGCAATTTATTGCCGGTAGGGAAGCCTGCGCCGCCCAGACCGGCGACACCTGCCTGATGAATCCGCTCAATCAGCGCCTCGCGGCTGCGTGAGCGGTAATCGCTCCAGCCGTCGCGCTCGATCCACCGATCCTCACCATCAGCGTCAATAATCACGCTCAGTTCCGCCAGACCCGACGGATGCGCCGTGGAGTGGGGGGCGATGGCCACGATCACGCCCGACGTCGGGGCATGAACCGGCAGCATACGACCACGACCGCGGGTCAACGGCTGACCGCGCAGCACGCGATCGCCGGCCCGTACGCAAAGCTCACCCTCAGCGCCAATATGCTGCTTGAGGGGGATCACAAAACGCGAAGCCAGCGGCAGCTGACGCAGCGGGGTGCCGTTGGACTGGGTCTTCATTTCCGGCGGATGAATACCGCCGTGGAAGTCCCACAGTTTATCTTTTCGGAAGGCGGAGAATAACTTAAGCATGTTGTTCCACAGAAATAATGCGCACCGGGATCGTCTGCAAATCCCACTTCCAGCTGTCAGGCGTCGGGGTAACCGGACGCAATTCAATACACCGGGTCGGGCACGGATCGACGCAAAGGTTACAGCCGGTGCACAGGTCGCTCATCACCGTATGCATGGCGCGGGTCGCGCCAACGATGGCATCGACCGGGCAGGCCTGAATACATTTGGTGCAGCCAATACAATTAGGTTCATCGATCACCGCCAGCATACGCACCGGCTCGGGGGCGGCGTCATCGCCGTCCAGCGGTTGTGGATCGACGTTTAACAGCGTGGCGATTTTCAGCATCACCGCTTCGCCGCCAGGGGCGCAGCGGTTAATTTTTTCACCCTGAATGCCCACGGCTTCCGCATAGGGGCGGCAGCCGGGGTAGCCGCACTGACCGCACTGGCTCTGCGGCAGCAGTTCGTCAATGCGTTCGACAACGGGATCGTCTTCCACCGCAAAGCGGCGGGAGGCGTAGCCAAGAATGACGCCAAAAATCAGCCCGAGGACGCTCAGGGCCGCAATGGCAATCCAGATCGTGCTCATTACAACTTCACCAGACCACTAAAGCCCATAAAGGCCAGAGACATTAAACCCGCGGTGATCAGTGCAATGGCGTTACCGCGGAAAGGGGCAGGCACATCCGCCACCACCAGACGCTCGCGGATCGCGGCGAACAGCACCATCACCAGTGAAAAGCCCACCGCTGCGGAAAAGCCGTACAGCGCGGACTGCATAAAATTGTGCCCAAGATTAATATTGAGCAGCGCCACGCCCAGCACCGCACAGTTGGTGGTGATGAGGGGCAGGAAGATACCCAGCAGGCGATACAGCGCCGGACTGGTTTTGCGCACCACCATTTCGGTGAACTGCACCACCACGGCGATGATCAAAATAAAGGCCAGCGTACGCAGATAGATCAGATCCAGCGGAATGAGGATCCACGTATCGATGATCCACGCGCACACCGACGCCATTGTCATGACAAATGTGGTGGCCAGTCCCATCCCCATGGCGGATTCCAGTTTCTTGGACACCCCCATAAACGGGCAGAGTCCCAGGAACTTCACCAGCACAAAGTTATTGACCAGAATGGTTCCGACAAACAGCAGCAAGTAATCAGTCATTATTCGGCCTGAAAGAAAAAACCGCCCATTATCGGGCAATCCGTAACGGGCGACAACAGCATAACTGTAGGGTTATTACGGGTTAACAAAGGTGTTTTTCACCCGCGTTGACCGCTTAAAATAGGGCACCAGCAGCGCGGCCGCCAACAGCGGGAACAGCAGCTGGCGCAGCGCCAGATCGTCTGATACCGGTGAAAACGCAAAGGCTTTCACCGCCAGCAGCACGGAAATCAGCAGCCAGATAATATAGTGCTTTGGCACCATGCGGCGTCGTTTGAAAAAGGCGATGGTCAGCCACAGGGTGTAATACCACATCCCCACGGCGAACAGCAGCGTGGCAAACCACATCACTATCGACAGCACGCCCTGAGCGCGCAGTGTGGCGAATGTCTGCGGCGACATCAGCGCTGACGTATACAACAGCAGCGCGAGCGAGGTACTCAGCAGAGCAACCAGCAGCCATGCCAGTGGGGCGAGCAACCAGCCTCCGATGCGTTCTGCGGGCGTAGCAGTCATGAATAGTTCACCTTTATGTCAATACACGTGATTTGCCGGGCCGGGATTATAAAGCATTGCCATGCGATTACGACAGCCTTTATTACCGGTAACGGTCAGACGCAACGGGCAATAATACGCGACTTCCAGGGGCGCATTTGTCCGTCTATGCGGTGCGAGGTGAAATAAGGATTTTCTTAAGCAGAATAACGCAGGCAGCGGAATGTGCCTGCGAGAGGAATTAACGCTGCGCGCCCCGGCTGGCAATCAGCTGCTGATACCAGAAGAAACTCTTTTTACGTTTGCGGGCAAGGTTATTGTTATGATCGACATACACAAAGCCGTACTGTTTTTTATAGCCGTTAAGCCAGCTCAGTAGATCAATAAAGGACCACGGATAATAGCCGCGCACATCCGCGCCCTGAGCCATCGCCTCGGCCATGGCGTCCACGTGCATGCGCAGATAATCAATTCGCGGGTCGTCAACAATCTCGCCGTTAATAATGGGATCTTTCGCGCCTAAACCATTTTCGGTGATGTACATCGGAATATCACCGTAACGCGCTTTAATTTGCATAATGCCGTCGGTCAGACCCTGCGGCCAGATTTCCCAGTCCCAGTCCGTATAGACGCCATCGGGATTGCGGACAAATTTAAACAGACCTTTAAAGCCGAATTCATGTCCGCTATTACTTTCACCGGAATGATTCGACTGAATGTGGGTTTCGCCTGGATTCGCCACTACCGTTTCACGGCGGTAATAATTAAGGCCGATAAAATCGCAGCGGTTTTCCCGTAGCAGTCGATCGTCATCCGGGGCAAAACGCGGTACGCCCCAGCGTTGCTGCGCCGCGTCCAGTAATGCCGCCGGGTATTCGCCCTTCAGCACCGGATCGTAGAACCAGTGGGTATGAATAGCGTCCGCCATATTTGCCGCCGCCACATCTTCCGGCAGGTGGGTGAGCGGGGTATGCGGTTGCAGGACGTTCACAAAGCCGATGTCGCCCGCAATGCCAGCGTGACGGAAGGCTTTCACCGCCAGTGCGTGGGCGATAAACACATGGTGACAGGCCTGAATGGCGCGTGCCGGATCGGTGACAGAAGGAGGGTGGCTACCGGTGATATAACCGTGGCCGATAAAGACAATGGTTTCATTAAACGTGGCCCACAGGCGGACGCGGGAGCCGAAACGGTCGTAACACAGACGGGCATACTCTTCAAAGGCTTCAGCAGTTGAACGCGCCTCCCAGCCGCCTTCATCCTGTAACGCCTGCGGCAAATCCCAGTGATAAAGGGTGATCATCGGGACAATATTATGCGCCAGCAGGGCGTCGATCAGATCGCTGTAAAACTTCACGCCCGCTTCGTTCACCTCGCCGCGGCCTTTCGGCAGCAGTCGCGGCCACGAAATGGAAAAGCGGTAACTTTGCAGGCCCATCTCCGCCATCAGCGCAACGTCTTCCTGCATGCGATGGTAATGGTCAACGGCGACATCGCCATTGGTATCCTGCCAGGTCGCGCCGGGAATATGTGAGAACACATCCCAGATCGACGGGCCTTTGCCATCGGCATCATGCCCGCCTTCAACCTGATACGCCGCGGTTGCGGCACCCCATAAAAAATGTTCCGGAAAAGCAGCCATCTTTCGCTCCTTACTGATCTATGACGTTCAGGAACGTTACACGCGATGCTTTTATAACCGCAACCGGTTTCAGAAACCGGTTACAGGAATGGGAGGGCAGTCACCTTTCCGTAAAGGCCAGGTTATTTTGCCTGGGTGACGGCAGCAGGTTCTGGGGGCTGATAATTGTCAATATGACTGGCCACACCCAGCAGAATGACGCTGACGCCAAGCACAACCCAACCGGCTAATTCAACGATGCGATTGAAAACTCCGTACATAATTCCGACTTCTCCTTTTTTGTTGAAGCGGAATAGTAGCGGCAGGTAATTATCCGGACAAGTCGTCGCGGGAACTTTCCCATTTTTAGGAATGCGCTGAAAAAAGTCTGTCCTTTACGGCAGGAGTGTCGGGGAAGACAGGCGCAATTTCGCCACGTATGATGAACAACCTGTTATTCCATTCCTCCACTGATGAGAGGCAGCTATATGAGTGACAAAATCCGTGTCGGATTAATTGGTTATGGCTATGCCAGCAAAACCTTCCACGCACCACTGATTGAAGGTACGCCGGGGATGGAGCTGGCGGCGATCTCCAGCAGTGACGAAAACAAAGTCCACGCCGGCTGGCCGAACGTGCCGGTGGTGTCAGAGCCGAAGCACCTGTTTAACGATCCTTCACTGGATTTGATTGTCATCCCCACGCCCAACGACACCCATTTCCCGCTGGCGAAAGCGGCGCTGGAAGCCGGGAAACATGTGGTAGTGGATAAACCGTTTACCGTGACACTGTCACAGGCTCGCGAACTGGATGCGCTGGCGAAAAGCCTGGGTCGCGTGCTGTCCGTGTTCCATAACCGCCGCTGGGACAGTGATTTTCTGACCCTGAAAGCGCTGGTGGCAGACGGCACGCTGGGGGAAGTCACCTTCTTCGAGTCGCATTTTGACCGCTACCGTCCTGAAGTACGTAACCGCTGGCGTGAAATGGCCGGACCGGGCAGCGGCATCTGGTACGATCTGGGGCCGCATCTGCTCGATCAGGCGGTCAACCTGTTTGGCTTGCCGGTAGGACTGAGCGTTGACCTGGCGCAGCTGCGTCCCGGCGCACAGGCCACGGATTATTTCCATGCGGTGCTCACCTACCCGCAGCGACGTGTGATCCTGCACGGCACGCTGCTGGCCGCGGCAGAATCAGCGCGTTATATCGTGCACGGCACGCGCGGCAGCTACGTGAAGTTTGGCCTTGATCCGCAGGAAGAACGTCTGAAAAACGGCGAGCGTCTGCCGCAGGAGGACTGGGGCTATGACATGCGGGATGGCGTATTGACCCGTGCGGAAGGCGACGAGCGGGTAGAAGAAACGCTGCTGACCATTCCGGGCAACTATCCGGCGTATTACGCCGGGATCCGCGATGCGCTAAACGGTGAAGGGGAAAACCCGGTGCCCGCCAGTCAGGCGATCCAGATCATGGAGCTGATCGAGCTGGGGATGGAATCGGCAAAACATCGCTCGACGCTTTGCCTGTCTTAATGAAATAGCCCGGCGCGTGCCGGGCTTTTTTTTAATTACGGGTGAGGCTATCGCGCAGCGCCTGCTTTTCAGCGGCGCTCAGGAAAGCGATCTCCAGCCCGTTGATCTGCGCCTGACGGATCTGCTCGCGGCTTAAACCCGCCTGCGGAGCCGCCACATTGTACTCATGAATAATATCCACGCCCTGAACTGCCGGATCGTCGGTATTCAGCGTCGCCAGCACGCCGTGCTCAAGGAAGACTTTCAGCGGATGCGCACCCAGCGAGGCGACGGTACTGGTCTGAATATTAGAGGTCAGGCAGGATTCAATACCGATACGCTGCTCGGCAAGGAAATCCATCAGCGCGCGATCTTCAATGGCTTTGACCCCGTGGCCGATACGCTCGGCGCCCAGCTCACGGATCGCCTGCCAGATGCTTTCCGGGCCTGCCGCTTCACCCGCGTGGACGGTAATGTGCCAGCCAGCGTCGCGCGCGCGGTTGAAGTGGGAAAGGAACAGACTGCCGGGGAAACCCAGCTCATCACCCGCCAGATCCAGCGCAGTAATGCTGTCCCGGTGCGCCAGCAGCGCTTCCAGCTCTTCCAGACAGGCCGCTTCACCGAAAGTGCGGCTCAAAATGCCAATCAGGCGCGCCTGTACGTTGAACGCGCTGCTGCCCTGACGGACGCCCTCGATAACCGCTTCCACCACGCCCGCCACCGGCAGGTTATGGGTCATCGCCATGTAGCCTGGTGAAAAACGCAGTTCCACATAGTGCAGGCCGTTGCGCGCGGCATCTTCCATATTTTCGAACGCCACACGACGGCAGGCGTCCAGCGAGGCCAACACTTTGACGCCCCAGTCGAGTTTCGACAGGAAGCTGACCAGATCGGGTTCGTTAGCTGTGACCTGAACGTGTGGACGCAGGGTATCAAGGGTGTCAGCAGGGAGGGCGAGATTAAACTGGCGGCCAAGATCGAGGATCGTCTGGGCGCGAATATTGCCATCAAGGTGGCGGTGAATGTCGGTCAATGGAATAGTGGAATCGATCATGCTGCACTCTTTTTAGATGTTTTAGGTAAAGTGCAGAGCATTATAAAAATAAATCGGGGTAAAAAGCTATGTTGCGCAAGCAATAAGTTGGTTGCGCAACACAAAATCACAAAAGTGCCTGGATCCCGGCGATTAACCGGCTGACACCCTGTTCCAGCTTAACCCGCGGGCAACCAGCATTCAGACGCACAAACCCGCGGCCCGCATCGCCGTAAGTGAGCCCCGGCATAATGGCGACTTTCTGGTTTTCAATCAGTTCTTTTTGCAACTGCATATCGTCGATGCCGAGCGGGCGCAGATCGATCCATGCCAGATAGGTTGACTGCGGCTGTTGCCACTTAAGGGCAGGGAAAGCGGCGTTCAATTCCGCCGCGACATACGCCAGATTCGCCGCTAAATAGTCCCGCAGCGCATCCAGCCAGGGCGCGCCCTGCTCATAGGCGGCGATATGCGCATGCAGCGCCAGTACCGATGGCGATGACAGCCCGTCGCGACTCTTCAGTGCAGTGAGATAACGTGACCGTGTCACGTCGTCTGCAATAATGCCGTATGCGCCGGTAAGCGCCGGGATATTAAAGCTTTTCGATGCCGACGAGAGCAGCGCCCACGGCCCCTGAGCGACGCGGCTCCAGGGGATATGCTGATGATCGCCCCAGGTCATATCCATATGGATCTCATCGCTGATCACCTTCACGCCGTGGCGGTCGCACAGTGTCGCCATGGTGTTGAGTTCGTCCTGCGTCCAGACTTTCCCGGTGGGGTTTTGCGGGCTACACAGCAGCAGGATTTTGTTTTCTTCTTGTGCCAGCACGGCTTCCAGCCTGGTCATATCGCAATACCAGTCGCCATTGTGTTGTAAAGGCACCGGCACGATGCGGCGATCGTTGCCTTCGATCACCTTGTAAAAGGCGTCATAGGCCGGGGTATGCACTACCACTCCGTCGCCTGTCGCCGACCACAGGCGGATCAGTTCGGCGACCATATAGATCACCGACGGGCCATACACCAGCGCATTGTCCGGCAGCGGGGCGTTAAAGCGCGTACCGAACCAGTGCCGTACGGCACTGATGAATTCCTCGTTGTTCCAGCGGCTGTAGCCCAGCACGCCGTGCGCTAACCGTGCCTGCAAAGCGTCGATCACACAGGGGGCGGTGGCAAAATCCATATCCGAGATGGTGAAGGGCAGCAGGTCAGCATGACCAAAACGGTCCGCCACATAATCCCACTGGGTACACCAGGTGCCGTAGCGATCCACGACACGTGAGAAATCAAACATCGTTATATCCTTATGCTTCAACGGTATTCATCAGTGACACCAGTTCATCTTTGACCGACTGAACCTGCGGGCCAATGACCACCTGAAGATTATGCGCGTTTAATTTCACCACACCAATCGCCCGCAGTGCTTTCAGCGCCTCGGTATCCACCTTGTTCATATCCGCCACGGACAAACGCAGACGGGTAATGCAGTTGTCGATGGTCACCAGGTTTTCCGCACCGCCGAGCGCGGCCAAAATTGCCGGGACGTTATAGCCGGATTTCCCGGCGCTGCCGGCAAAGCGCTTTTCAAGCTGGCTGCTGATCTCCGCTTCGCGGCCTGGGGTTTTGAGGTTAAAGCGGGTGATAGCGAAACGGAAAATGGCGTAGTAGGCCACAAACCAGACTGCTGCGACCACCGGCACCATATACCACTTGGTTGCCAGACCGTGCAGGATGCCAAACACCACAAAGTCGATCACGTTGCCGTCGGTATTGCCGATGGTCACGCCCAGCACCGCCATCATGGTAAAGCCCAGACCGGTAAGCAGCGCATGGATCACATACAGCACCGGCGCGACAAACAGGAACAGGAACTCCAGCGGCTCGGTCGTACCGCCGATCACACAGGCAACGACGCCGGAAATCAGCAGGCCTTTAATTTTATGACGGTTCTCGGGGCGGGCGCAGTGGTACATCGCCAGCGCGGCACCCGGTAAGCCGCCAAGAAAGGCGGGCATTTTACCCTGTGACAGAAAGCGCGTGGCGCTCTCGGCAAAACCGTGGGACGTCGGGCAGTTTAACTGCGCCTGGAAAATGGTTAACGCGCCGCTGACCGTATGTCCACAGACATCGAGGGTGCCGCCTGCTTCACTGAAGCGGATCAGCGCCACCAGAATATGGTGCAGGCCAAAGGGCAACAGCAGACGCTCGCCGGTACCGAAAATCATCGGACCAAAATCTCCGGCGCTGTTGATCATCTGCCCCAGCCCGTTGATGCCCATGGCGAAAAACGGCCAGATCAGCGGAATACACAGCCCCACAAGTCCCATCACCACCGTGGTGACAATCGGCACAAAGCGCGTGCCGCCGAAGAATGCCAGTGCATCCGGCAGACGCACCGTATGAAAACGTTCATGCAGCAACCACACCACGACGCCGGCGATCACCGCGCCGAGAATGCCGGTATCAATCGACTGGATCCCCAGAATATTCTGCACGTTATTCGCTTTCAGAATGGCAGCGTCCGTGGTAGGCAGAATGCCTTTCGCGGTCAGCCAGAAGTTAACGGCCAGATTCATCACTGCATAACCGACGAAACCAGCAAAGGCCGCCACGCCCTTGTTTTCACGCGCCAGCCCCAGCGGGATAGCAATACAGAACATCACCGGCAGAAAGCTGAACGCAAAAGATCCGACTTTCCCCATCCAGATGAAAATCGCCTGCAACACGGGGTTACCGAGTGCCGGTAACAGCGTCACCACATCATGGCTGCTCAGCGAGCTGCCGATGCCCATCATGATCCCGCAAAAAGAGAGCAGGGCCACCGGCAACATAAACGTTTTGCCTAATTGCTGGAAAAACTCCCACAGCGTAATTTTTGGTGCAGTTTTGACAGGCATGAACAATTCCTTGTCTGGAAAAGTGGATTCAGTGGCCAGAAGATAAAACGTTTTATCAAGTTTTAGTGCGACAAATATCACATAGTAAGCGTATAAATTGCGGTAAAAAGGGTAACGGTAAAAAAACGTTTTACCTGAATCATTAGCAGGGATACCTCGCCGGGATGACGAACAGTAAAAAAATCACCATCAATGATGTCGCGCTGCATGCAGGCGTATCGGTCAGCACCGTGTCGCTGGTGCTCAGCGGCAAAGGGCGCATTTCGCCGTCCACCGGGCAAAAAGTGAATGCGGCGGTCGAGCAGCTTGGTTTTGTGCGCAACCGTCAGGCGGCACTGCTGCGCGGCGGCAAAACCGGCGTTGTGGGGCTGATTGTCAGCCACTTCTCCGATCCGTTTTATGCTCAGTTGACGGCGGGATTATCCGGCGTGCTGGAGGCGCAGGGCAAAATGGTGTTTCTCACCCAGGGCGGGCGGCAGGGCGAGCATTTGCTGTCGCGCATTGACACGCTGATGGCGCAGGGGGTAGACGGGATCGTCATTGCCGGCGGCGTCAGTAATACCGCCGAGATCAACGCCCGCGTCAATGGAGTGCCCGTGGTGTTCGCCTCACGCGCCAGCTATCTCGATGACGCCGACATTATTCGCCCGGACAATATGCAGGCCGCACAAATGCTGACCGAACATCTTATTCGCGGCGGTCATCAGCGTATCGCCTGGCTGGGCGGCAAAAGTTCCTCCCTGACTCGCGCGGAACGGGTCGGCGGCTACTGCGCCACCCTGTTGAAATACAGCCTGCCGTTTCACAATGAATGGGTAGTGGAGTGCGAAACCAGTCAGAAGCACGCCGCCGAGGCCATTGGCGCACTGCTGCGCCACAATCCCACCATCAGCGCAGTGATGTGCTACAACAGCACCATCGCCATGGGCGCCTGGTTTGGCCTGATGCGGGCCGGACGGCAGAGCGGTTTTGAAAGCGTCGGTAACGTATTTGATCAGCAGGTTGCGCTGGCGGCCTTTGCGGACGTGCCGGAAAGCCAGCTGGACGATCTGCCCATCGCCTGGTCATTGACCCCGGCGCAGGAGATTGGCTGTGCGCTGGCGGAGCGGATCCTGCAACGCATCGATAAGCATGACGCAGCCACACAGGAGCAGATCATGCCCTCACGGCTGGTGACGGTCAGATAAATTGCGGGACTAATGCAGAAATGGAAACTGCACCTTACTTTGCGGCAAGCGCCGCATTTCAGGTGCAGACGGGGATTACTGTTGCGGAACCGCAGGCACGGCCGGGGCAACCGGCGGCTGAGGCGGTGTCGGCAGGCCGAGATCCGGCATACCGAACATGCCGACAAACTCATCCAGCGGCATTTTTTGTCCGTTCAGCGTCACCTGACCATTCGCGTACTGCAGGCTGGTGGCGATCACGTTGTTGTCCAGCGTCGTGATGCGGAACATCTGGCCCATTGCCGCCAGACCTTTTACCTGCTGTGCAGCCAGCTTGCTGGCGTCGGCATCCTGATAACCTTCCAGTTTCGCTACCTGAGTCATAAACTCGGTTGCCATATCCACCGGAATGGTCAGCTTGCTGTCGAGGGACTTCACGCTACGATCCACTTCCTGCGCCAGGGTTTGCGGTTCGCCGGTTGCGGCAGACGGATCTTTTAAGAACAGTGACAGGTTAAAGGCGGTTTCGCCTTTGTCGTTTTTCCAGCTCAGCGGCGCCACGGTGATCACCGGTTCGCCTTTCAGCAGCAGCGGCAGGGAGGAGAAGAACGCTTCGGTCGCTTTCTGCTGATAAAGTTCCGGGTTCTGCATCACCTCTGGCTGCGCCATCAGTGCTTTAGTTTGCGCGTTATATTGCTGGCTGAACTGATGCCACGCCTGACCGTCAATCTGACCCACTTTCAGCGTCAGCTTGCCGCTGCCCATATTCTGGTTCTGAATTTTCAGGCTGTTGAGGGTGTAATCAATCTGGCTGTTGACGGTTTTGTTATCTTTCGCCACGTCGGTCTTCGCTGTCAGATCCATCCCTTCCAGCACCGCCATCTCTTTGTTTTCCACAGAGATAGCCAGTTTTTCCAGCGTCAGTTTCTGATCGCCGATGCGCTCGTTAAAGCTGGCGCGTTTGCTGTTGCCTTCGCTTTTCAGATTGTTAAAGGTGATCTGGACTTTCTGGCCGTACTCGTTGACGGCGTCCACCAGGCCGCTTTCTGCTTCACCGGTCAGCGACACTTCATTGCCGTCGCGGTCTGCATTCAACTGGAAATCACCGCCGCTGAAAGCAACTTTCTCACCTTCTTTTTCATAGTTCAGCGGTTTCAGGGCGATGTCAGAGCGGGTATCGCCGCCGTAGCCAATGCGCGTGTCCACCACAAACGGTGACTCGCCTTTCGCCATATCAAACAGCGGCTTCGACACATTGTTATTCACCAGCGTTGACTTCACTGACGCCATCGCCGGGATCAGATTGAAATGTTTAAGCTGGGCAAACGGGAATGGGCCGTGATCGACAGACTCGTTTAACACCACGCTTTCACCCGGCTTCAGCCAGACATTTTGACTGCCGGCAACAGGTTTGATCACCAGCTGCAAATGGCTGCTGAATACACCACGCTGATAACTCTGATAAGCCAGTTCCACGCCCGCTTCCGGCGCGCTGTTTTTGATTTCTGCATTTGCCTGATTGACCATATCCGCGATACGGCCCTCAAGCTGTTTTCCCGTGTACCAGGCTGCACCCGTCCAGATAGCACCCAGTGCAACAATTACTCCTGCGGCGACCAGCGTTTTTTTCATAATGATTATCCATAAAAATGAAACCAGGCGGTAAGAGCCGCCTGGACGATCGTAAAGTCTTGCTAAGCTTAGCAATCCCTGCCAGTTACGTCAGTAACTTAGTTGACCTTATTGTAGACTCTCGCCACGCGGCCAACACCACTGACGGCCACCGGCGACTCATCGGCGCGGATCACCGCCGACTCGCCAGGTTTCAACGACAAACGCGCGTCGCCTTTGCTGAGCAGGGCTTCGCCTTCCACGCAGAACACAATCGCCGCGCTGTGCTGAGCCAGCGCCGTTTCCTGTGACGATAAGTCGTGCAGGGAGAACGCAAAATCTTCCACCGGAATAGGGAATTCCAGCGTGTTGCCGTTTTTCTGCGGCTGGGTCAGCAGCTCAGCTGCCGGTTTCGGCGTGAATTTCACGTTCGCCACCAGCTCAGGAATATCGATGTATTTCGGCGTCAGTCCGGCGCGCAGCACGTTATCGGAGTTCGCCATCACTTCCAGCGCCACGCCCTGCAAGTAGGCGTGCGGGGTTTCGGCGAACAGGAACATCGCTTCGCCTGGGGCCAGTTTCACCACGTTAAGCAGCAGCGGTGAGAACAGACCGCTGTCGTCCGGGTAGAACTGCTTGATGAGACGGATTGTTTCCCACGGCTCCCCCTGCTGACTGGCCAGCGCCGCGCCCAGCACTGCCAGCGCGCGGGATTTTTCTTCACCCTGCATATTGAGCAGGCTGGCGAACAGGTGGCTTAAGCTGTCTGCATCCGATTGCTCCAGAAAATGGGCAATCGCCTGGTGCGCACCGGCGACCGGCTGCAACAGTGACACGATCTCAGAGAATTCACGGAACGCGTTCATGGCGAGGAACGGCGTCAGGGCAAAGACCAGTTCCGGTTTATGGTTCGGATCTTTGTAGTTGCGCTCGGCGGCATCCAGCGGAATACCTGCGGCGTTTTCTTTTGCGAAACCGGCTTCCGACGCCTGCTTGTTCGGGTGCACCTGAATGGAAAGCGGCTGATCGGCGCACAGCACTTTGAACAGGAACGGCAGTTCGCCAAAACGGTTTGCTACCGCGTCGCCCAGCCAGCCGGTTTTATCCTGATCGATCAGATCGCGCAGCACCTGAACCGCACCGTCCGCGTCCTGCACTTTTGAGCTGCTCTTTGGATGCGCGCCCATCCACAGCTCCGCCATCGGCAGCTGTTCCGGGTTGGCGATACCGTAGAGATCCGTTAACGCACTTTTACTTCCCCAGGCATAGTTTTGCACTGAGTTGATGAGTTTTTGCATTATCAAGCCCTGTATTTTCAGTAAAGAGATGGCCGGTATTAAACCAATAAACGTCAGGGAAGTAACCACTGCACGCAAAAAGTCGTACTAGTCTCAGTTTTTGTTAAAAAATTGTGTAGGATAAAGCGACTCGCTTTTAAGCAGGGCAATGGAACATCTGCCCGAACCATAACCAGACCGTGCAGTCAGTGAGAGAACAATGTCGAATAAACCCTTCCAGTATCAGGATCCTTTTCCGCTGAATAAGGATCAGACCGAATACTATCTGTTAAGCCGTGACCACGTCTCCATCGCCGAATTCGACGGCCAGGAAATCCTCAAAGTTGACCCCCAGGCCCTGACATTACTGGCGCAACATGCGTTCCACGATGCGTCCTTTATGCTGCGCCCGGCGCATCAGCAGCAGGTGGCCGATATTCTGGCTGACCCGGACGCCAGCGAAAACGACAAATATGTCGCGCTGCAATTCCTGCGGAACTCTGAAATTGCTGCCAAAGGCATTCTGCCCACCTGCCAGGACACCGGCACGGCGATTATTATGGGCAAGAAAGGCCAGCGCGTATGGACCGGCGGTGGTGATGAGGCAGCGCTTGCCCGCGGCGTTTACAACACCTATATCGAAGATAACCTGCGCTATTCACAAAATGCGGCGCTGGATATGTATAAAGAGGTGAACACCGGCACCAACCTGCCAGCGCAAATCGACCTCTACAGCGTCGACGGCGACGAATACAAATTCCTCTGCATCGCTAAGGGCGGCGGTTCCGCCAACAAAACCTATCTTTATCAGGAGACAAAAGCGCTGCTGACGCCGGGCCGGCTGAAGGATTACCTGGTAGATAAGATGCGCACGCTCGGCACCGCGGCGTGCCCGCCGTATCACATCGCTTTTGTTATCGGCGGCACTTCGGCAGAAGCAACGCTGAAAACGGTGAAGCTGGCCTCTACCAAATATTATGACGAACTGCCGACCTCAGGTAACGAGCTGGGTCAGGCGTTCCGCGACATCGAGCTGGAAAACGAGCTGCTGCGCGCGGCGCAGGATCTCGGTCTTGGCGCGCAGTTTGGCGGTAAATACTTCGCTCACGATATTCGCGTTGTGCGTCTGCCGCGTCATGGCGCGTCCTGCCCGGTGGGGATGGGCGTCTCCTGCTCCGCCGACCGCAATATTAAAGCGAAGATCAACCGCCACGGCGTGTGGCTGGAAAAACTGGAAAACAACCCAGGGAAATACATCCCCGAAGCGTTGCGCCAGGCCGGGGAGGGCGAGGCGGTAAAAGTCGATCTCGACCGTCCGATGGCAGAGATCTTGCGCCAGCTGTCGCAATACCCGGTATCCACCCGTCTGTCACTGAGCGGCACTATTATTGTTGCCCGCGACATTGCCCATGCGAAGTTAAAAGAGCGTATGGACAGAGGCGAAGGCCTGCCGCAGTACGTGAAAGATCACCCGATCTATTACGCTGGTCCCGCCAAAACACCGGAGGGTTATGCCTCAGGATCACTTGGCCCGACCACCGCCGGACGTATGGACTCCTATGTGGATCAGCTCCAGTCGCAGGGCGGCAGCATGATCATGCTGGCAAAAGGTAACCGCAGCCAGCAGGTGACGGATGCCTGCCACAAGCACGGCGGCTTCTATCTCGGCAGCATCGGCGGCCCGGCAGCGGTACTGGCGCAGAGCAGCATTAAAAGTCTCGAGTGCGTGGAGTACCCGGAACTGGGGATGGAAGCTATCTGGAAAATCGAAGTCGAAGACTTCCCGGCGTTCATCCTCGTGGATGACAAAGGCAACGATTTCTTCGCTCAGATCCAGTCTTCGGCCTGCGCGCGCTGTGTGAAATAAGCCCTTTCCGTCCGGCGGCGTAGCGCGTTGCCGGACGTTTTTTTGCAACATTTTCTATCGTCCCACGCAACATCAGTAATACTTACAACTTCGTTTGCAGGTGAGCAATGTCGGCAACCCCCATCACTTGATATTCAGGGAGAAAGTATGACTTCGCATCGCAGTGAAAAAGACTCAATGGGCGCCATCGACGTTCCGGCCGATAAATTATGGGGCGCACAAACCCAACGATCGCTGGAGCATTTCCGTATTTCGACGGAAAAAATGCCGGAGGCGCTGATCCGCGCGCTGGCGCTGACCAAACGTGCCGCCGCTAAGGTGAATCAGGATCTGGGGTTACTGCCCGAAGAAAAAGCCCGCGCGATTATCAGCGCCGCCGATGAAGTGCTGGCGGGTAAACATCCTGACGAGTTTCCGCTGGCCATCTGGCAGACCGGCTCCGGTACGCAGAGCAACATGAACATGAACGAAGTGCTGGCGAACCGCGCCAGTGAGCTGCTGGGCGGCGTGCGCGGTATGGAGCGCAAAGTTCACCCCAATGACGACGTGAACAAGAGCCAGAGTTCAAACGATGTTTTCCCCACCGCCATGCACGTCGCAGCCGTCATCGCCATCCGCGAACAGCTGATCCCATCGCTGAACGTGCTTAAAACCACGCTCAGCGAAAAATCCCGCGCCTTTGCAGACATCGTCAAAATTGGCCGCACCCATTTGCAGGACGCTACGCCGCTGACCCTGGGGCAGGAGATTTCCGGCTGGGTGGCGATGCTGGAGCATAATCTCAAACACATTGAGCACAGCCTGCCGCATCTGAGCGAGCTGGCGCTGGGCGGTACGGCGGTAGGTACCGGGCTGAATACGCACCCGGAATACGCGGTGCGGGTGGCGGAAGAGCTGGCCGCCACCACCGGGCAGGCGTTCGTGACCGCGCCCAATAAATTCGAAGCGCTCGCCACCTGCGATGCGCTGGTGCACACCCACGGCGCGCTGAAGGGGCTGGCAGCCTCAATGATGAAAATCGCCAACGATGTGCGCTGGCTGGCCTCCGGCCCGCGTTGCGGCATCGGTGAGATCGCCATTCCCGAAAACGAACCGGGCAGCTCCATTATGCCAGGCAAAGTGAACCCGACGCAGTGCGAAGCCATGACCATGCTGTGCTGTCAGGTGCTGGGCAACGACGTGGCGGTGAACATGGGCGGCGCGTCCGGTAACTTTGAGCTGAACGTGTTCCGCCCGATGGTCATTCACAACGTGCTGCAATCGGTGCGTCTGCTGGCAGACGGCATGGAGAGCTTTAACGAGCACTGCGCCACCGGCATTGAACCGGTTCGCAGCCGCATTGACCAGCTGCTCAATGAGTCGCTGATGCTGGTGACGGCGTTGAATACGCATATTGGCTATGACAAGGCGGCGGAAATCGCCAAGAAAGCGCATAAAGAAGGGCTGACGCTCAAAGCATCAGCTCTGGCGCTGGGCTACCTCACCGCTGACGAATTCGACAGCTGGGTGCGCCCGGAGTCGATGGTCGGTAGCATGAAGCCGGGCCACTAACCGGCGACATAGAGGTGCAGCCGGGGAATGATAGGCCTCAACGGCTGCGCCTCAGGTTTAAAACGGTGCTGAATATTCTCCGCATCGTAATTCAGTAACTCGCCAATATCCGGCACCTTGCCGCCGTTTTCCTCGTCGATCAAGGCAATCATCGGCGCGGGGCAGGCGTGTTGCACCTGCTTTTGCGTATCCGCATACCAGACGCGGGCAATGGGCTGGACTTTCACTGGTCGCTTGATTTTCAGCGTCGCTCGTTGCGGCAGGGCGGCAATGTCGTTGTACTCCTGCTCCAGTCGCGCCTGCCACTGTTCGCGCGTCCAGCCGCCAACGGCGCGCGGGGCTTTCAGGCTTTTCGCAAGCATAGCCAGCACCTCATCCCGCGTCAGATTCTTAATAATGTGTTTGTTCGCCCAGCCAAAGCGCAGCGTCGCCGGATCGCGCAGGGTGGTTATTGAGCGATAGGCGTTAAGGGTAATCAGCCCCGGCAGATGGTGATGCACCCACTCAAAACGCGCGGCGGGAGGCAGCTCTGACTCCACGGTAATAATGCGCTCAAAGGCCCGCTTTAGTTCGTTAATGGTGTCGATGCGCGCTTCAATCTGCTGGCGCACGTCCGGGGACGTTTGCAGACAGATAACCCCCGGCAGGCGCACAGCGGCTTTGCTGCTGCGTTTTTCAGATTGCTGTTGGATAAAAAGATGCGTGAAGTGGCGCATCGCGCGTTCCGCCGCCTCTTTACCGATATGCTGCTTCACCGCAATCACTGTCAGCGGATCGTGTTCACTGCCTTTCGCCACGTCCGGCAACTCGAAGACACGGCCTGCCAGCAGGCGACAGGCCGCGAGTTCTGTTTTCAGTTCCGCCAGTTCCTGTTCGAGCTGGCGGAACGTGCCGGTGAGGCGTTCGATCAGATCATAGCGCGCCATATAATTCCCCTTAGTTACAACATACTTTATGTGTAGCATATTCCGGCACGTCCGGCCACTGCGATCAGCGGTCTGGCAGGACGGGAAGGGCGACCAGTTGCGTCACCGGCCAGCGAAACCGGAAGCGCGCGCCGCCGGCATCGCTGGCGTCACAGCTCACCTCGCCGCCCATCGCCTGGGCGATGGAGTGTACAATCGCCAGCCCCAGACCGCAGCCGCCGGTGGCGCGATCGCGGCTCGGATCAAGCCGGACAAAAGGCTCAAACACCCGCTGGCGTTCCGTTTCAGCGATGCCGGGGCCGTCATCATCCACCTGCAAACAGGCATAAACGCCGTCCAGATTCAGGCTGACGCTGACCTCGTTTTCACAATAGCGCAGGGCGTTATTGACCAGATTATCCAGTACCCGTTCCATCAGGCGCATATCCAGCGCGCCATAATGCGCCGTGCTGTCGGCAGTGACGCGCAGACGTTTATCAGGGTTGACGCTCTGCACGTCGGCAATGTGGCTGGTGAGCCATGTGGGCAGATCCGGCGTGGTCAGGTGCAATTCATTTTGCGGGCGATCCAGACGGGCATAGGTCAGCAGTTCCTGGATCAGACCCTCCAGCTGGCCGATGTCGCGGTTCAGCGCCATTCGCTCCGGCTCGCTCAGGTTATCGCTCATCTCCAGCCGATAACGCAGCCGCACCAGCGGCGTGCGCAGTTCATGGGCGATACCGTCGATCAGCTGTTTTTTGCTGGCGATCAGCGCGTTGATGTTATCCGCCATCTGATTAAAGGCCACGCCAAGCCGCTCAAAGCTTGAACCCCGGTCAAAGTGAATCCGCTCTGTCAGGTGCCCGTCACCAAAGCGCTGGGCCGCCGACTCAATGCGCAACATCTCCTGCCAGTGTGGTCGCATCCAGATAAACACCGGGAAGGCCAGCGAAATGGCGATAAACACCAGCAACGCCATATCAAGAAGGCGCATTTCATGCAGATAAAAGAGGTAGGGAACCGGTCCGACCGCCAGCACATAGTGGCTGCGGGGAATGCGCTGGATAAAGGTGTACTCCGCGTCCAGCGCCACAATATCGCCCTCGCGCAGCCGCTGGGCGGTCGAGGCATCGAGGCTGAATTTATTCAGCGGCTCAATACGCATATCAAAGGAGAGGTTGAGATCCATCTCTTTAAGCGTTTTGCTCCACTCGTGGGGCGGGATCTCGCGCAGCTCGCTGCGGATAAGATACAGCGAGCTTTTCATCAGATCGTCCAGCGACTGTCTGCCCGCGCGTTCGGCGGTGAATTTGTATACCAGCCCGACCAGCATGGTCATCACCAGGAAACAGACAAACAGCAGCAGGTAAAACTGCACGAAAAGCTTTTTCATTCAGACACCCGTGGTTGCGCCAGCACTCAGTTTTCCCACGCATGAGGGGCGAACAGGTAGCCCTTGTTACGTACTGTTTTGATGCGGTATGGCTCGGTGGCGTTATCCAATAGTTTTTTACGCAAGCGGGAAATCGCCACGTCAACGCTGCGATCCATGCCGTCGTAGCTGACGCCGCGCAGATTTTTCAACAGCGCATCCCGATCCATAATCTGGCCGGCGTGGGTCGCCAGCTCCCATAGCAGATCGAAATCGGCGGTCGAGAGGATAATTTCTTCCCCCGCCAGCAGCACCTGACGATTGACCGGATCGATGGACAGGCTGCCAAAGCGCAGCGCTTTGTGGGGCGTTAAGGTGTGTTGCGAGGCCGCGGGCGTGGTAGTGCTCCCGGCGTGCTGACGCAGATGCAGCCGCAGGCGGGCCAACAGCACGGCGGGCGGGGTGGTTTTCAGGATGTAATCACTGGCACCCATTTCCAGCGACAAAATATGGTTCATGTCGCTGTCGAGGGAGGTCAGCAGCACAATCGGACCCTGCCACTGGCCGCGCAGATCGCGGCACAGCGTCATCCCGTCTTTGCCGGGCAGCATAATGTCCAGCAGCACCAGTTCAGGATTTTCGCGCAGGATCACGGCTTCAGCGCAGTCGCCACGCGGCTCAACAATAACGTCAATATCGTGTTTACCGAGATACGCCGCGATCAGCGCGCCGACTTCCGGGTCGTCTTCTACAAAAACGATCTTATTCATATGCATGATGGTTAGCTAAAAACGCCAACATACACCGCCTTGTTTCAACCCGCCATCAATCTTTCGTTAACGCAGTGGACGACCGCCATCGACGGCGAAACTGCGACCGGTGACGTAACAGCTGGTAAGCAAATAATCCACCAGATCAATAATCTCTTTTTCCCCCGGCGCGATTTTCATAAGCGACTTGTTTAGCGCTTTCTGGCGGTAGCTGGCGTCGTCGTGCTCGTTGAATAAAATCAACGACGGGGCGATGGAATTGACTTTGACTTCCGGTGCCAGTTTGCGGGCAAACGAGCGGGTCATGTTATCCAGCGCGGCTTTACTGGCGGCGTAAGCAATGTGTTTATCGCTGCCGCGCTCCACCACGTAATCGGTAAAATGAATAATATCAGTGGCCGCATGACCCTGACCGCGCAGCAACCCTTCCAGCGCATGATTAAGCAGATAAGGGGCATGGACATGGATTTGCAGCATCGCAGACAGCACCTCGGTGAGAGGCGTACCGGGGTTTTCCGGCAGCCAGCCGCTGGCATTGTGGATCACCGCGCGCAGACAACGGGTGCGGGATTTTATCTCGTCGGCAAAGGCTAAAATCCCCTCATCGGAGCAAAAATCGGCCTGAATGCAGACCGCGCCCGCGTCCTGCAACACCTCAATCGCCGGATAGGGCGTACGGTAACTGACGATCACCGGCTGGTGCAGAGTGAGAAAATGGTGGGCAAGGGCGAGGCCGATACGACGGCCACCACCGGTGATCAAAATCGGGCTGGGCTGCGTGTTACCCATCGTTATCTCCTTAACGTTCTGACGATGGGCGTGGTCATTACCCCATCAGCATCCAGGTCGCCGGTACCGCTGCAATCAGCAGACAGGCGATCATGACACGTTCCGCGCGGTGCAGTTGCTTATCGTGCTGGTGCGTGCGGCGGGCATAGATAAATACCAGCAGACCGGGCGCATACAGCACGACGGACAGCAGCAGGTGCATTGGGCCGGAAGCATACAGTAACCATAACCCATACAGACAGGATCCGATACCTACCACCTGATGCAGCGGTCGGCGGGCAACTTTTAACAGATAGGCCCCGACGAGGAAGTAGGGCACAAGGATCATTTCTGAGGCGATGGTTAACAGCGTGTTGTAATCCGAACCCGTCAGCCAGATCAGCACCAGACACACCTGCACGGAGGCATTAGTCAGCCACAGTGACGCAGAGGGGGCATTGTTCTTGTTCTGACGGGCGCAGATCCGCGGGAAGGCTTTATAGGTGGCGGCCAGTAGCGGCACTTCCGCGGCCATGATCGTCCAGCTTAAATAGGCGCCGCATACCGACACAATAAGCCCCGCGGCAATCACAATTTCACCCCACGAGCCCATCATGCGCACCATCAGGCCCGCCATCGACGGGTTACGCATTTCAGCCAGTTCAGGACGGGCGACCACCCCCAGCGACAGCAGCGTCACCAGCAGATACACGGTTAACGCGGCCATCACCGCCAGCAGCGTCGCGCGGCCCACATCCTGTTTGCTGCGCGCGCGGGCTGATACCACCACCGCGCCCTCAACACCGATAAACACCCACAAGGTGATGAGCATGGTGTTTTTCACCTGCTCCCATACCGGTACGCCCAGCGCAATGCCGGTAAAATCGAGCCTGAACTTATCAAAATTAAACGCCAGTGCGGCCAGCACCACAAACAGCCCCAGCGGTACCAGTTTTGCCAGCGTCGCGGCAAGGTTAATACTGGCGGCGGTTTGTACCCCACGCAGCACCAGCGCATGAACGATCCACAGCAGGCAGGAAGCACCGACGATAGATTGCCAGGTATTGCCGTCGCCAAAAATGCGCAGCTGTGGCGTGTCGGTGAAAAAGCTCAGCGCCGAGAAAACGATCACCAGATACGAGACGTTGGCGATGACCGCGCACAGCCAGTAGCCCCAGGCAGAGCAGAAACCGACCAGTTCACCAAATCCTTCACGGGCATAGGTAAAAATGCCGCCATCGAGGTCCGGGCGCAGTCGCGTCAGCAGTAGCATGGCAAAAGCCAGTAATAAGATGCCCGCGCCGGTGATCCCCCAGCCAATCAGCAGGGCCGCGGGACTGGCCACTTCCGCCATATTTTGCGGCAGACTGAACACACCCGCGCCGAGCATTGAGCTCAGAACGAGCGCAGTTAAAGCGCTAAGGCCAAGTTTCTTTTCCATCGTCATCCTGTTATGAACGAACTGGATCCAGAATAATTATTTCGCCGTAGCGCATAAAAATGGTGGATCAGACTGAGGCGCGGAATTTTACGGAGAGCGGCAAGCGCATGCAATGCGCCAGAGCAGAAAATTTTGCAAAAAGCGCTAAAAGGCGGCAGAAGCCGCCTTCAGAGAGGGGAATTACTTATACAGATCGGCGCTGATGGTGATGTTTGCACCACGTTCCTGCCACTGGCGGGTGATGTGGTAATATTTTGCGCCTTTCTTCGCCGCGCGTTTAGCAACCTGATAGGAGATTTCCGTCATGTTGCCGTAGTTACCGGTGAACTTGATGCTATCGAAGGGCACCATTTGCGCCGCTGTGGTTTTATTCACCTCTTCAATTTTAGTGCCATCCGGCAGCGTGACAGTGTAACGCCCGCCTTTTGTGGACTGGGTTTCAAAGAAGCGACCCACGTCGGCACTCGGCGCGGCGCTGGTGGCGATACCCGGGATCTCTACTTTCTTCGCCTCATCACCGCCTTTTGCCAGCAGTGCACGACCCGCTTCGGAGTTCGCCGGAACGGCATCCGGGCTCTGCAGCACACGTTTTTTCGCATCGGCTTTGTAAATATAGGCGGTGATCATCTGGTTGCCGCCGTCGTTAGTATCGACCTGGCGCACAATATAGTAGGAGGCCGCGTTTTTCGCTTTCGCCGCTTTGGTGATGGCGTTGTTAATATCTGGCTGGCTGCGGTAGAAGCCACGAACAGAGACGGTATCAAAAGGCTCCAGCTCAACGGCCTGATCTTTTGATAATTCAGTCACGCCATTGATGACGCGGTTTTTCGGACCATCCGCTTTAGGCGCATCTGATTTATACAGGTCGGCGACCACGCGCTGGTTGCCACTGTTGGCATAATCAGCGGAGTCAACAATATAGAATGCATCCGCGCCCGCTTTATCTGCACGATTAGAAACCGCATTGACAGCATCGCTGATGGCATTAAAGCGACCTGTGATCGTAATACGATCAAACGGCTTAATCGCGGCTGCCTTCTCAGGGGTTAGTTCTGTCGCTGCATTAACCGACAATGTTGTCGCTGAAAGAAGTACAGACGCCACGAGGGTGTTCTTAAGCTTCATAAAAATTATCCTTCGCCTTGCGCAAACCAGTTATTGGTAGTGTGGTTGTCTTGAAAACGTTGCCGATTATGGCATTGAAATGTCGTGACTGTCTGCGTCATTTTTAACGGCCTGTGCGGGGCAGACGCTGAAATATCATAACGATTAGATATATGTGGAAAAAACAGCCGCCAGACCAGCAAAACCGGTAAAGCATATGACTTTTATAAGTTAACTCATTGTTAAAATGTTGATCTCCTCACGCAGGTAATCATGTTTTGCCGTCTCGCTGTGGCGGAATATGGGGCATGGGCCGCAATTTTAAGGTAAACCAGCCTGTCAGAACGCGTTTCTCTTAATATTCCGCAATTAAATAGGAAATACTGTTTTCCGGCGCTAGATCGCAGGCGTTATTTTCAGTAGGTTATAGAAAGTTTGTTACTGTTTGATTTATTAGCGTTGATGCCCCTGACCCGCGCGGGTGAGGGACAAGGTCTTTTTGAAAAAACTGACAAACCATCATCTTAAACCGATGGAAGGGAAAACTATGCGTATTGGTGTACCAAAAGAACGGTTGGCCAATGAAACCCGCGTTGCTGCCACACCGAAAACGGTAGAGCAACTGCTGAAACTGGGTTTCACTGTCGCTGTTGAAAGCGGCGCCGGCAAACTGGCAAGTTTTGATGACGACGCGTATGCCCGGGCGGGCGCGCTGGTCGTTGAAGGAAACGACGTCTGGCAGTCAGACATTATTCTCAAGGTGAATGCCCCGGACGACGATGAGATCGCGTTGCTCAACCCCGGCACCCGCCTGGTGAGCTTTATCTGGCCGGCGCAGAATCCGGAACTGCTGGAAAAACTCGCGGCCCGCAATGTCACCATTATGGCGATGGATTCCGTGCCGCGTATCTCCCGCGCGCAATCACTGGATGCCCTCAGCTCCATGGCTAACATCGCCGGTTACCGCGCGATTGTCGAAGCCGCACACGAATTTGGCCGCTTCTTCACCGGGCAGATCACCGCTGCCGGTAAAGTTCCGCCCGCCAAAGTGATGGTGATCGGCGCAGGCGTGGCAGGTCTGGCGGCAATTGGCGCGGCTAACAGCCTGGGCGCGATTGTCCGTGCCTTTGACACCCGCCCGGAAGTGAAAGAACAAGTGCAGAGTATGGGCGCGGAGTTCCTGGAGCTGGATTTCGAAGAAGAAGCGGGCAGCGGCGATGGCTATGCCAAAGTGATGTCCGAAGCCTTCATTAAAGCAGAGATGGCGCTGTTCGCCGCCCAGGCGAAAGAGGTGGATATTATTGTTACCACCGCGCTGATCCCCGGCAAACCCGCGCCGACGCTGATCACCCGTGAAATGGTGGATTCCATGCAGCCGGGCAGCGTGATTGTCGATCTGGCGGCGCAAAACGGCGGTAACTGCGAATACACCATTGCCAATCAGGTGGTCACCACGCCGAACGGCGTAAAAGTGATCGGCTATACCGATTTACCGGGTCGTCTGCCGACGCAGTCTTCCCAGCTCTATGGCACCAACCTGGTAAACCTGCTGAAGCTGCTGTGCAAAGAGAAAGACGGTAACGTGACCGTTGATTTCGACGATGTTGTGGTACGCGGCGTGACGGTAGTCCGTGACGGTGAAATCACCTGGCCCGCGCCGCCAATTCAGGTTTCTGCCCAACCGAAAGCGGCAGCTAAAGCGGCCCCTGAGCCTGTTGAAGATAAAGCACCGGCATCGCCATGGCGTAAATTCGCGCTGATGGCGCTGGCGATCATTCTGTTTGGCTGGCTGGCCGATGTGGCACCGAAGGAGTTCCTCGGTCACTTCACCGTGTTCGCGCTCTCCTGCGTGGTCGGTTATTACGTGGTGTGGAACGTTTCTCACGCGTTGCACACGCCGCTGATGTCGGTCACCAATGCCATTTCAGGCATTATCGTGGTCGGGGCGTTATTGCAGATCGGTCATGGCGGCTGGATCAGCTTCCTGAGCTTTATTGCCGTGCTGATCGCCAGCATCAACATTTTTGGTGGTTTCACCGTCACTCAGCGCATGCTGAAAATGTTCCGGAAGAACTAAGGGGTAGCACATGTCTGGAGGATTAGTTACAGCTGCATACATTGTTGCCGCGATCCTGTTTATTTTTAGTCTGGCCGGGTTGTCAAAACATGAAACCTCCCAGCAGGGTAACCGTTTCGGTATCGCCGGGATGGCGATCGCGCTGATTGCCACTATCTTCGGGCCGGAAACCGGCAACGTGGTGTGGATCATCGTGGCGATGGTGATTGGCGGCGCGATTGGTATTCATCTGGCGAAGAAAGTCGAAATGACCGAAATGCCGGAGCTGGTCGCCATTCTGCACAGTTTTGTCGGTCTGGCGGCGGTGCTGGTGGGCTTTAACAGCTACCTGTACCACGAGGCGGGTCTTGAGCCGATTCTGGTCAACATCCATCTTACTGAAGTGTTCCTCGGCATCTTTATCGGTGCGGTGACCTTCACCGGCTCCATCGTGGCCTTTGGCAAACTGCGCGGCAAGATCTCCTCGAAGCCGCTGATGCTGCCTAACCGTCATAAGCTGAATCTGGCGGCGCTGGTGGTTTCTTTCCTGTTGCTGGTGCTCTTTGTTCGCACCGACAGCGTGGGCCTGCAGGTGCTGGCATTGCTGATCATGACCGTGATCGCACTCGCTTTCGGTTGGCATCTGGTGGCCTCTATCGGCGGCGCAGATATGCCGGTGGTGGTGTCCATGCTCAACTCCTATTCAGGCTGGGCGGCGGCGGCGGCGGGCTTCATGCTGAGCAACGACCTGCTGATCGTCACCGGTGCGCTGGTAGGTTCGTCAGGTGCCATCCTCTCTTACATCATGTGTAAGGCGATGAACCGCTCGTTCTTTAGCGTGATTGCCGGCGGCTTCGGCACGGACGGCTCTTCAACGGGCAGCGATGAAGAAGTGGGCGAGCACCGTGAAATCAGTGCCGAAGAAACCGCTGAAATGCTGAAAAACTCCCACAGCGTGATCATCACTCCGGGCTACGGCATGGCAGTGGCACAGGCACAGTATCCGGTGGCGGATATTACCGAGAAGCTGCGCGCGCGCGGCATCAAAGTGCGATTCGGTATTCACCCGGTTGCCGGGCGTTTGCCAGGCCACATGAACGTGCTGCTGGCGGAAGCGAAAGTGCCGTATGACATCGTGCTGGAGATGGATGAAATCAACGACGACTTCAGCGATACCGATACCGTGCTGGTGATCGGCGCGAATGACACGGTGAACCCGGCGGCGCTGGACGATCCGCGCAGCCCGATCGCCGGTATGCCCGTGCTGGAAGTGTGGAAAGCGCAGAACGTGATCGTCTTCAAACGTTCGATGAACACCGGCTATGCCGGCGTGCAGAACCCGCTGTTCTTTAAAGAGAACACCCACATGTTATTTGGCGATGCCAAAGCCAGCGTGGATGCGATCCTGAAAGCGCTGTAACGCGCTGTGGTAATAGTGGTAATAAACATGCTGCAATAAAAAAGGCCGCTCACTGAGCGGCCTTTTATTTTAGCTGGACATCAATAAACGGCGAAGGTTAATCGTCTTCGTCGTCCAGCTCTACCGGCGTCTGGAACTCATCCGGTTTCAGCACCAGCAAATCGCAGCGCAGATGATCGATAACCTGTTCCGCCGTATTACCAAGGAACGCCGCGGACAGCCCGGTTCGACCTACGGTGCCCAGCACCACCACGCCCGCCTGCAGATGCTCGGCCAAATCCGGGATAACTTCTTCCGGCAGACCTTTTTCCACATGGGTCTGCTTTTCGTCGATGCTGAACTTCTGGCGCAGCGCCTTCATGGCTAACAGATGCTGGCCACGAATCGCATCGTTATAAACGCTCGGATCAAATTCCGGCAGTTCAATGGCGATGTTGATAGGCGTAACCGGGTAGGCACCGACCAGATGCACTTCGGTATGGTTAACCATATCCGCGAGCTGAATAGTTTCCTTCACCAGCTTTTCATTCAGCGCATTGTGGTACGGCTCTTCGCTGGCGAGGTTAACCGCCACCAGCGCTTTGCCGCCTTCCGGCCACGGCTGATCTTTTACCATCCACACCGGGCAGGGGCATTTCCGCAGCAGATGCCAGTCGGTTGGGGTGAAAATCACCGATTCCAGTTTGTCGTGCTGATGCGTCATTTTCAGCACCAGGTCATGATGACCTGACAGCACTTCCTGGATAATGGCTTCGAAAGGACGGTTATGCCAGACGACTTTGATGTCGATAGGAATACCGGCATCCAGATAATATTGCGCCTGTTCACGGATCCACGCCGTTCGCTGACTGATCACGCCGGACCGCATGGCGGTGCGCTCATCGGGCGACAGCAGGGTGGTCATCTCGTAGGAAAAATCATAGATTGGCAAAAAGGCTTTGATCCGACCACCAATCCGTTGATGCAAATACACAGCGCGCCGTAATGCAGGTTGATCGTCCTGGTTAGGATCGATGGCAACCAGCATATTTTGATATTTGGCCATACAGGGTCTCCTTACATCTGTCACCGCAGTCTGTAAGTAAAAGATAACCCATATATGCTGAATGAAACAGGGGATTACCTTTGCCAGATCAATAAATCAGATAAATTTAGCGATCCAGCAAAGGCTGATACGGAAGGGAAAAATCAGGCAACGTTTCGGGAGTGTCCGGCCAGCACGGCCAGTGCATCACCGTTTTCAATGGTGATGTATTTGCCTTTCACCGCCAGCATGCCACTTTTCTGGAAACGTCCCAGCAGACGGCTGATGGTTTCGACCGTCAGGCCCAGATAGTTGCCAATATCGCCGCGGGTCATCGTCAGACGGAACTCGCGCGGTGAGAAACCACGCTGTGCGAAACGACGGGACAGATTGTAGATAAAGGCCGCCAGACGCTCCTCGGCGTTTTTCTTCGACAACAGCAGGATCATATCCTGATCGCCTTTGATTTCGCCGCTCATCAGACGCATCATTTGCTGACGCAGGCTCGGCATTTTGCCGGACAGATCGTCAAGCGTTTCAAAGGGGATTTCACAGACCATGGACGTTTCCAGCGCCTGCGCAAAGCTCGGGTGATGACCGGTGCCGATAGCATCAAAGCCCACCAGATCGCCCGCCAGATGGAAACCCGTGATTTGCTCATCGCCCTGTTCAGTGATGGTGTAACTCTTGATGGTACCTGAACGGATAGCGTAGAGCGATTTCAGTTCATCCCCTGCTTTAAACAGCGTCTGACCTTTCTGAATGGGCTTTTTGCGCTCGATGATGTTATCAAGCTGGTCCAGCTCATGTTCATTGAGGGTGAACGGGATGCAAAGCTGGCTGATGCTGCAATCCTGGCAATGGATAGCACAACCGCCAGACTGAATGCGTCGTATAATTCGCTTTTCCGGGATCATAGGTCTGCTCAAGCCTTAATTGATTTTGGTCAATTTTAACATCTTTTTGCTACAGACGTAAGCCTGGGACAGTCGTAGAACGTGATTATTGGAAACCTAATAACATTATTTTTGCTATGTCATTGATATTCCATATATACAGTGAGGACTTTTACGCTAATCACTGATAGAAAAGCACTAAATGCGCTTTAATCTCACAATAAGAAATAGCCTTCATGGCGCAAAAGCCACTCTTTTCGCTGCACGCCACCCGCGTAACCGGTCAGCGTACCGTTACTGCCGATCACCCGATGGCAGGGCACGACAATACTCACCGGATTAGAACCATTCGCCGCACCGACTGCTCTGGCGGCACCCGCGCGTCCCAGGAGGGTGGCCAGCTGTCCGTAATGCATCACCTGGCCGCAGGGGATGGCACGCAGCGCTTTCCACACCTCACGCTGAAAGGGCGTGCCGGCGGTTTCGGTGGGCAGGGTATCAATAATGGCGAGGTCGCCTGCGAAATAGTCGCGCAGTTTCTGACTCAGTCCACCCGGATCGCTGGCGCTGACGCGCTGAAAACCTTCGCGTCGGTAGTGCTGCGCCAGCAACTGCTCCATGCGGTCGCTGTGCTCCTCCCATTCCACCGCCCGCAAACGATACTGTTCATCACAAATCACCCACAACGGACCCAACGGGGTGGCAATTTTATCTTCAAGCAGAGTCAGCATTGGGCATCCTTAACATGCGGCAGAGGGGGACAGGGCGCGATCAATTTAGCACGAGGAAGGGGGCGGTTTCTACAATTCGTAAGGAGTAAAACGTATTAAACCGGCAGCGAAACGTTTTGATGGTGGAATAATAAGCGATAATAAAACCCGGCAATAAAAAAATAGAGTCTGCCGACATCCGCCAGACTCTACAGTACACACAGCAGTGCTTCCTAAGCTTATTCCCGAATAAATCGTCCTTGTGGGTTAATTTAAGTTATAGCAACCCGGTGGCATATTTCCAGTTTTAATGATGATAAATTTTAGCCAAAGCATAATTAACGAATTTATTTAATTCCCCTACGGTATTAGTTAAGTGGCGGTAAACTACCGACCAGTGAAATATTATGCCCTCTGGTTATGATCCTTTGCGGCTTAACGTGTTTCGCAAACCTGGAATGTTCATTGAGACACGCGCCATACACGGTTATAGTTAAGCGCTGCTGGTTTCAGTAGACGTAGCCTGAGGACACCATCATGAACCTTGACGAAAAATCCCTGTTCCTCGACGCCATGGAAGATGTCCAGCCGCTTAAGCGCAATACCGATGTGCACTGGCAGCGCGAACGCCGGGCCATTGGCCCGCAGCATCCTGATCTCCTGCAACTTGATAACTTTCTCACCACCGGCTTTCTGGATATTGTGCCCCTGAGCACCCCGCTGGAGTACCGGCGGGAAGGCCTGCAAACCGGCGTCATTGAGAAACTACGCCAGGGGAAATACAGCCAACAGGCGAGCCTGAACTTACTGCGTCAGCCCGTCGAACAATGCCGAAAAATGCTGTTCAGTTTTATGCATCAGGCAGGCAAAGATAATCTGCGCAATTTGCTGATTATCCATGGCAAAGGCCGCGAGGATAATTCCCATGCCAATATTGTGCGTAGCTATCTGGCCCGCTGGCTGACCGAGTTTGAGGAAGTGCAGGCATTTTGTGTGGCGAAAGAACATCACGGCGGCAGCGGCGCGTGTTATGTTGCATTACGTAAATCTGCCGCCGCTAAACAGGACACCTGGGAACGTCATGCGAAACGCAGTCGTTAGCGGCGGTTTATTTAGGTGCTGTTGACGAGGTGCGCCAGCAATAATGTGTGCGGCTCGTCACGTCGTTAAAAATATAAAAAAGGGCAACAGAATTAAATTAATTTTAAGAAGTTTTGCAGGGAATGAATATAAAACGCCCCGCACTCGGGCGGGGCATCTGAAATATAATCCCTTAGTAGTAGAGTAATATCTGGTTTTACGGCGCTTCGTATTCGCCAGTGCCATCTGGCCATGGCGTCAGTAAATCATAACCGCTCTCGGTTACCGCCACCGTATGTTCCCACTGTGCCGACAACGACCGGTCTTTGGTCACTACCGTCCAGCCATCAGACAGCACGCTGGTGGCGGCTTTACCGGCGTTGATCATCGGTTCGATGGTAAAAATCATGCCTGGTTTGAGCACCGTGCCGGTGCCCGGTATGCCATAGTGCAGAACCTGCGGTTCATCATGATAAATTTGGCCCACGCCATGACCGCAGTATTCTCTGACCACCGAAAATCCTGCGTCTTCCGCGACCCGCTGGATCGCAGCCCCAATATCGCCAAGGGTCGCGCCTGGGCGAACCGTTTTGATGCCTGCCACCATCGATGCGTAGGTAATATCTACCAGACGTTTCGCGCGAATGGACGGCTCGCCGACAAAATACATTCGGCTGGTGTCGCCGTACCAGCCATCTTTGATCACCGCCACGTCGATATTAACGATGTCGCCTTTTTTCAGCACTTTATCCGCCGGGATCCCGTGGCATACCACGTGGTTAACCGAGGTGCACACGGTACGGGTATAGCCATGATAACCAATGTTGGCGGGCGTAATTTTCAGTTCGTTGACGATAAAATCGTGACACAACCTGTCCAGTTCATCGGTCGTGACCCCGGCTTTTACATGAAGGCCGATCATCGCCAGCACGCTGGCGGCAGCCTGTCCGGCGGCACGGGCAAGTTCAATTTCTTCCTGAGTATGAAGTTTTATCGTCATGGTATCTGCGCCTCTTTCTGTGCCGCGAACCCTTCGCGCTGCACTAATTTTTGAATTTCCGCACCGCCCTGGGACTCGGTCTGCACCAGCAGGCGCATGAGATCCTGATGGGTCAAATGCGGATACACTTCCGCCAGCATGCCGATTTTTAACCAGTGTTCTGCCTGAGAATTGATCGACCGGCTCATCGCATTGCTGGCAAGACGAAGATTCTCATGCATCAGGTCGGAGATTTTTACAATGCCCATCAATGATCCTGGATGTCGGGTTAATACGAAATGTATATGAAACGTATAATAGCATAACTCACGGGATCACGAACAGGGGCACACATTCAGTAAAGCTGTCCCTTTTTGGCCTTCTTCTGTCTGTTGGCGGGCTAGAGTCTGCGCTGTGCTTTTCGTATGCTCATGAAAACATCAAAAGGGGAACAGGATGCTGGAACTTAAACCTGACTGTGAGCGCTGTGGCAAAGCATTGCCGCCTGACTCGACGCAGGCGCTGATTTGCTCCTACGAATGCACGTTTTGCCTTGATTGCGCCAAAACACCGTTGCAGCATCGCTGTCCGAACTGCGGCGGCGAGCTGGTTCGGCGACCGGCGCGGCATAAAAAAGAGGCCTGACGGCCTCTGATGTGTTGCGAGTTGTGTCGGGCGGCCGCTGCACCTTATCCGATATGCGATATTGCGTCACACATGCCAGGCATCGTCGCCTTCTTCCCGCTGGCGCGAAAGGGCATCCGCCGCGCAGATCAATGACAGATGGCTTAACCCCTGCGGCACGTTACCGCGCCACTCGCCGGTGCGCACATCAAACATCTCATTGAACGTCTCAACGTTGCCTTTATTGCACAGGCATTTCAGGATGCGCTCCATATAATCTGAGGCTTTCTCGTTATTACCCAACCGCGCCCAGGCTTCAACCAGCCAGAACGAGCAGGCAACAAAGGTACTTTCCTCTTTCTCCACATCACTGTAGCGATAAAGCATTGGCTCGCCGTGGCCCAACTCCTCTACCAGCGCATCATAGGTGGCGGTCATACGCGCAAGATTATTCTTCTTACCGTAGTACCACACCAGGCACAGCGAGGCATCGAGGCGATCCGTACCGGCGTAAAAGGTATAAGCCTGTTTCTTTTCAGACCAGCAATGCTCTTCGATCCAGTCGCGAATACGATCTTTCTCCCGCGTCCAGCGGGCGATCCAGGTCGATTCAATATGCCCGTCCTCGGCAAGCTGTGCGGCAATGTCCAGCGTCACCCAGCAGGCCATTTTCGAATGGGTATAGTGATTTCGCTCAGGCAACTCCCAGATGCCGGAGTCATCCTGACGCCAGGAGTCGGTGCAGTCGTTCGCCAGCCGCGACAGCAGGCGCGAGGTGGTCAGATCCAGCACATGACCGGCGTGGACGAACAGCAGGGCGGTGTCGAGCATATCGCCGAACATACTCAGCTGCCGCTGACTCTGCGCGTTATTGCCGATCCGCACCGGCTGCGATCCCTTATAACCCTCCAGCGGTAGCCAGGTTTCATCCGGCACGATCTCACCATTGAGGGTATAACAGGCGCGCAGTTCGCCCTCATGACGCACGATGGTATTCGTCAGCCAGGAGAAGGCGGCTTTACACTCTTCCAGCGCGCCAATAAAGGCGAAGGCGCGGATGATAAGGCAGGCATCGCGGATCCAGGCGTAGCGGTAATCGTAGTTTTTCTCACCACCGATGCCTTCGGGCAATGACGTGGTCGGTGCGGCTGCCAGTGCGCCGGTCGGGGAATAAAGCAGAAATTTCAGCGCCAGCGCCGAACGCTTAACGTGCTCCGGAAAACGGCCGTCGTAACTCAGATCCTCCGCCCACTGTCGCCACATCTGGTCGCTGATCTCAATACGGCGGTCAATTTTCTCCAGCGGCGGCACGGCGAGCGGTTCTTTGTCGCTTACCAACAGGGCAATCAGGCTGCGGGAGCCGGGGGAGGTGGTTAACGTCGCTTCGATACGATCGTCTTCAGCCAGGGTGACGGTGACATCCGGCGTGGTATTAATCATCGCCATCAGTTCACCGATATGTATAACCTGGCCTTTCGGGGACTGAGCCAGCCAGGGCGCGCGCGTACAGGACGCTGAACCGGGCACAAACACGATTTTTAACGCCACTTCGCCTTCCAGACCTTCCACCCGCCGCGCCAGCTCACACCAGGGGAGTCGCCCCGCATGATTGCTGTTCAGCGACTCGGTGAACATCACTTTGCCGGAATCGGTTTCATAGCAGGTTTCCAGCACGTTACTGTTTTCCCGGTACTGACGATGGGTTCGGTAGTCGCCAAGGGGTTCAATCTGAAAGTAACCGCCCTTCGTGGCGTCAAGAATGCGGTCAAACAGCGGTGGTGAATCCATATTAGGGGCGCACCACCAGTCAATTGCGCCGTCAGGGGCGATCAGCGCCACCGAGCGGCCATCGCCAATCGCGGCGTAATCACCCAGCCCGGCAAAGCCATCCACGCGCTCCGGATGGGAATAAGTTTGGTTCTTCATCGACACGCTATCCTGCGAAAAGAAAAATGGCAGGCGAGGCCTGCCATTATGTTACACGGTGCCGGTACCACCATCGGAGCACCAGACCTGCCCGGAGGCGAAGGAGCTTTCGTCAGAGGCGAACAGCACATACAGCGGGGCAATTTCTACTGGCTGACCCGGACGGCCCAGCGGCGCGCTCTCACCGAAGGCTTTCACTTTTTCCTGCGGCTGACCGCCGCTGGACTGCAACGGCGTCCAGTATGGACCGGGGGCCACCGCATTTACGCGGATACCTTTCTTACCCAGCTGCTTAGCGAGCGCCTTGGTAAAGGCCACGTTACAGGCTTTGGTCTGTGCGTAATCCAGCAGAATATCGCTTGGATTAAACGCCTGTACGGACGAGGTATTGATGATCACCGCGCCTTCTTTCAGGTGCGGTACAGCCGCTTTGGTGATCCAGAACGGCGCATACACGTTGGTTTTGAAGGTATCGTCAAACGCCTCGGTCGTCAGATCTTCAATAGATTCACAGAACTGCTGACGGCCCGCGTTGTTCACCAGAATATCTAAGCCACCGAGCTTATTAATGGCTTCCACCACTAATTGCTGGCAAAAAGTTTCCGAACGAATATCGCCGGGCAGGGCCACGGCGGTACGGCCTTCGGCCTGAATCAGAGCAATGACGGCTTCCGCATCGGATTCTTCTTCCGGTAAATAGTTAATCGCCACGTCAGCACCTTCACGTGCATAGGCAATGGCCACGGCACGACCTATGCCTGAATCGCCACCGGTAATGAGCGCCTTTTTACCTGCCAGACGGCCAGAGCCGATATAGCGAGTTTCGCCATGATCGGGGAGCGGCTTCATCTCAGAGGCAAGGCCTGGTGCCTGTTGCGGCTGCTCAGGGAACGGTGGACGTGGGTATTGCGAAAGTTTGTTATCCTGGTTGGTCATTATATCCGCCTCGTTGATAAAAACACGTATTAACCCTAGACACGAAATCAGCGCTGCGCGAAAATTTTCTATAATAATTAATATTTATTTTAATAACTTTACTTCTTATATATTAGGATCTACCTGCCCTAAATAAGGGTGTATGTTTAAAAAATGTTCTTTTTTGTTAATCGAGTGGGGCAGAATTACTGGGTCAGAACGATTCGATAACCTTAAAAAACGGATTATTCCTTAAATAAGATATTTCTTACGAAATACACTTGTGAGTATTAGCCATTAGGCTAAGATAATTCCTGACACTGGAGCCTGATTAGCAAGCATCGTTTTAGAAAGTGATGGCCTTGCACTGTTTTTTGATCGGTTAAACATGTCGTGACTCGCGTGTTGTAATGTTAACCATGTGAAAAACATCGAATTTATAAGGAGATTTAGGATGAGCATTGAGCCCGTGTTTCCTGCCTTTCCGGTCGTTGGCTGGCAGGTTGGTCCGGTTGAGAATCGTAGTAACGTTGTTGTAAAGTTTGGCTACAGCACATCACCTCATTCGGTGGGCGCCAGTACCTTTGATTCGCAGTTCTTTAGTCTTTCACCTGAGATGGTTCGCAGTCTGATTTATGATTTGCAGCGCAGCCTGCGTGAATGTGAAGCACCGCTGGAAACGAAAGTCGCCTGAGTCTGTCCCTCGCAAACCGCAGCAGTCCGTTGATTCACCTGTGCCTGCTGCGATATAGCTTTCCCGCTCACTATCCTGCTGAATAACGTATTAAATATAAACCACTCGTTCATACTTTCTCATTAACCCTGCCTCTCAGCGGAATCTTAATTAATTCTTTGCCGCTGCGTTATGCGCTATAACTTAATACAGATAGATTGTATCTGCGGAATGGAGAAAGCATGAACTTTGTATATTTTAAGGCGGAGAATCATCAGCAGGATAATACGGTTCCAATAAACCTTATGGTTGAGGACGTCGTACTTATGCGTGATGGGGAAGTTATCGCCGGGTTAGGGGATTTTAAAATTACCCATTTGCCTTTATATATATATCGCGCCGTACCAACAGGTTTTCGTAAGATTGAATACAAAATGAAAACCAACAGTCATCGCCGCGTTATGTTTTCAGCAGGCTATCTGAAAACCGGTGATTATTATGTCGAAACGCCTGACGGAGAACAGACCATGAACTTTAATGCGCTCTCCGGCTTATGGACGGGTGAACATGAAGAAGATCAGTTAATGGATAATTATGCTTTTCTGAATGAAGGTTATGCAATTAATCGCCCTGTTCCCAGGGTCAAGAAAAAGCGCAGCGAGAGCGAGATTGCTCGTTAAATACCCGTTCGGCGATTATCGACTAAACTAAAAAGACAAGATAACAGGAGGCCGACATGACAAATCACTCTCAACCAGCTCACAGCACAGCAGCTGAACAGCAGCGCCCGGTCAAAGACAACCCGGCGAAGCAGGGCGAGATGCCCCGTAAGCGTGATGACAGTCAGGATGACCACAAAGATCCTTTCAAGGCGAGCTAATATCCGTCACGTATTAAAAATAAAGGGTGCCTGGCACCCTTTATTATTTTTGGCTGATAGTAAAGATGTCCAAAAAATAACCCAGCCAGTTGGTAAAGAATTGAAAATTTTATCCTTCTCCACAATGTTTATGGTAGAAATATTCCGTGTTTAATACTCAACTTCAACAACAGAGGACAATTTTCATCCGCAGGACGAGAAGCAATACGCGGATAATTGTAATTTTATGGATAACAATTGCAGGTCACTTCGCTTTATCCCTCTCGTAATCTCTTCTACCGCTCACTTGCTCGCTGGCGACCAGCACTGGCGCTCCGCGCTTTAGCCCATTTTCTCTCTGCATCAGCTTGCGCATAATGCGCGCGGCTAACATCAACTGTTTTCAGGTTTGCGATTTATCGTAAGTCGCGAAAAATAATATTCTCATGCAGGAGAGCGTGATGCGTTACTGGATCTTACTGGCGCTGGCCATTCTGGCTGAAATTATTGGTACGCTGTCGATGAAATGGGCAAGCGTGTCGGGCGGAAACACCGGGTTTATTTTAATGCTGGCGATGATCGCCTTATCGTATATTTTTCTGTCATTTGCCGTTAAAAAAATCGCCCTTGGCGTCGCTTACGCCCTGTGGGAAGGGATCGGCATCTTATTGATAACCTTATGTAGCGTGACGTGGTTTGATGAAAGCCTGACGGTGATGAAAGTGGCGGGGTTGACCACACTGGTGGTGGGCATTGCGCTCATCAAGTCCGGCACCCGTAAAGCCAGGGAGTCTGACCATGCAACCCTTTGAGTGGCAACATGGAGCCTGGCTTGGCGTCGCCATTTTGCTGGAAATCATCGCCAACATCCTGCTGAAGTTCTCGGACGGTTTTCGTCGAAAAACGTATGGCGTGTTATCGCTGGCTGCGGTGCTCGCCGCGTTTAGTGCGCTGTCGCAGGCGGTGAAAGGCATTGATTTGTCCGTTGCTTATGCATTGTGGGGCGGTTTCGGTATCGCCGCGACGCTGGCGGCAGGCTGGATCCTGTTTTCTCAGCGCCTGAATAAAAAAGGATGGGCCGGGGTACTGCTGCTGATTGTCGGTATGGTGCTGATTAAACTTGCCTGATGTGATCGCCGTCGGCTGCCGCTGGCGGCGAAATCAGCTACGCTTATTCTTACTTAAATTAAAAAGATAACAGCCTTTTCAGGCGCATAAGAGAGCGGTGAATGTTTAAACCCTTCAGCTGGCGTAATCTTCCCACCGCACGAACGTTATCCGTCATGATCTTTGTGGCGGGCATTGGTCTGGTTATTTCCGTTGTTGCCCTGATCTACCTCTCGCTGCACCTTATCAGCTCCAAAACGAATGAAATTGATGAACACCGTTCGGCGCTCTCGGTACAGGGGGCAATCCAGACGTCGGTGAATCGGGTGTGGTCGCTGGTGCTCGATAACGCCGTCTGGGATGATGCCGTGCGCGAGGTCTACAGTCCACAGGTCAATAACACCTGGTTATATAACAGTTGGGGAACGGGGGTTAAGGTCAATAATCTTTATGATGGGACCTTCGTGCTGGATGAGAATTTCACCCTGCTGTGGGGCTCCTTTAGCCGGGAGCCGTTCACCGAAAAGAATCTGGATTTTTTTGGCGCAGGTCTGAAGGCGTTAATCGATCATAATCAGCACGCGCTGCCGGACGATAATACCATTTACGCCGGGATCACCCGCACGCGTCATGGCGTGGCTTTTATCGGTATCGGGCTTATCAGACCGATGACCGGACGTCTGGAAGTCAATGATCATACCCGTCGTTATCTGGTGATCACCCGCCATCTGGATCCTAAGCTTATTAAAGATCTGGGGGATACCTTCCAGATCAACCACCTCACTTTTAGCGATACCCTGCCTTCGCCGTCCAGCATCCCATTGCGCAGCTCGGCGGGGGAGACTCTCGGTTATCTGAGCTGGGATCCTCATCTTCCCGGCGCGCAGGCGGCACAGGCGGCGGCCTGGGAAATCCGCCAGATTGTCGGCCTGGTGACGCTACTGATCCTGCTCTTTATCCTGCTGACCAGCGCCGGGCTGTATAAACTCTCGCGTGGTGAAAAACTGGCGCGGCGCATTGCGGTGACCGACTGGCTCAGTGGCCTGCCCAACCGCCGTGCGTTAATCGAGCGGCTGGAGCAACTGAATCAATCCGGCGATACCGACACCATCAGCGTGGTATTTATGGATCTGGATGGCTTTAAAGATGTGAACGATGTCTACGGGCATGACGTGGGAGATAAATTGATCGTCGCTATCGCCCGTAGCCTGCAGGAAAAAGTGCCGCATGGCGGCATGCTGTCACGCATGGGCGGCGATGAATTTGCGATGACCATGCATGGCGATAATGCGCATGAAAAGAGCGCAATTTTTGCGATGCTGGTGCTCTCCTGGTTCAATGCGCCGGTGCGGCTGGATGAGCGCAGTATTCATATTACCGTCAGTATCGGCATCGCCAGCAGCATGCAGGGTGACTGCACCAGTACCGAATTATTCCGCCGTGCCGACATCGCCATGTACCACTCAAAAATGACTGGCAAAGGCCGCATCACCCACTATGACGCCGCGTTAAACAGCGCGCGCGAACGTAAACTGATCATTGAAAATGATATTCGTAACGGGCTGGCAAATGAGGAATTTGACGTCTGGTATCAGCCGATTATCGATGCGCATACGCTGGAAATGACCGGCGTCGAAGCGCTGGTGCGCTGGCCCCGTCGCCCGGCTGGCGCGCTGGGGCCGGATGAGTTTATCCCGGTGGCGGAAAGCAGCGGCCTGATTTATGGCCTCGGTCAGTTCGTACTGCGGCGCGCCTGTAGCGATTTACAGGCGCTCGACGAGCTTAAACTGTCGGTGAATATTTCCCCCGCGCAGTTTCGCGATCCGGAATTTGAAGTAAAAGTGGCGAGCGTGCTGGAGACGGTCGGCTTCCCGGCGCATCGCCTGCAACTGGAAGTGACCGAAACTTATGTGCTGGAAAATCCGGAGCGCTCGCGCACGGCAATCGCCAATCTTAAAGGGCTGGGGATCACCGTGGCGCTGGATGATTTTGGCACCGGCTACTCCAGTATTGGCTATTTGCGACGCCTGAATTTTGACAGCATCAAAATAGATAAATCGCTGGCCGGGCTGGTGGATGCAGATGAACAGGCTGCTGCCCTGGTCGGCGGCACCATCCGCATCGCCAGCGCATTGGGCATGTCTGTAACGGCGGAAGGTGTGGAAAACGAAAAGCAGATGAAATTGCTGCGGCTTGCCGGTTGCGATCGGTTACAGGGCTTTTACTTCAGCCAGCCACAGCCCATTTCAGCGCTATTACCGCTGCGCAAAAAGCGGTACGGATGATCACTCCTCGGCCAGCTCGCTCAGTTTCTCCCGAAAACCGGTCACGGAAATCGCCCGGTTATCAGCCCGCCAGCGATCTTTCGCGGCGGGCGCGGAACTCTGCACCCCAATCAGCTGCCAGCCGGCGTCGGTTTTTATCATCAACGGCGAACCGCTATCACCAGGCAGCGTGTCGCACTGATGGGACAATACTGTGCTCTGCGCCCAGCCGGTGATCACACAATCCTGGTGGCTATAGAGGTTATCCAGATGATCCTGCGGATAGCCGGACTGCGTAACGCGACGGCCCGTGGTTTTCAGCGCCGCGGTTAACGCCTCGCGATCGCCGGTAAACAGCGGCAGCGGCGTAATGCCGGACGGCGGATAGCGCAGCACAATCAAGCCAAAATCCCAGGGCGCGGCGGCGGAGGGCACGATCCAGCCATCCCCATCAGGTTTGAGTCGTTTACCGAGTGACGGATCGACACGACCCTCGATACCGTGAATTTCATAACGCCAGATGCCTTTTTGTGCCACAAAGCGCAGCGCCAGTACTTTATCTGGTTTGCCGTTGGGGGGAGTTAGCAGGCAGTGTCCGGCGGTCAGGGCAAGATGCGGGGAGATCAGGGTAGCGGTACATAAATTGCCGCTGACGGTTTCCAGTTGCCCGATGGCATCCCAGGGAGACTGTTCAGGGTCCGTGACGCGGGTGCGATCATCATGACCGAAAAACAACGTTTTCACCTCATCGGCATTCATTGCCTCGTCATCGCCTTCATCGGCATGCACGACCGCAGAAAATAAGCAGAACGATCCCAGTAATATCAAAAAGGTTTTACGCATAGCACACTCTGGTGGGGCAATTATGATTATTAAAAGTAACCCAATGTAAGACTAACTATAGACGGGAGGCGTGGAAAGTGGGAGTAAAATCAGCGAACTACATTCAGGAAAAATAGAAATGCGTAGCAACGATTGCGCATAAAATAAGCGTGATGAGAATTAACTCAAATCGATAACGCCCCAGCATACGCCCTCCGGATAAAAAACGGCGCTTACCATAAAGCTAAGCGCCGTGTTATTAACGTGCCCGGACATGCGGGCACAGATAACATTGCTACAACTTAAGCAGCAGGTTGAGCAGCGGGTTGAGCGGCCGGTTTAGCGGCTTCATGTTTTACGTGTTTTTTGTGATGCTTTTTAGCGGCCTGCGCTTTTTGCTCTACAGCGGGTTTAGCGGCAGCTTTTTTGTGGTGTTTTTTGGCAGCCTGGGCTTTTTGCTCAACGGCTTTTTTGTGTTTCTTGTGTTTTGCCGGTGCCGCTTTCGTGGCAGCCGGAGCCTGAGTCGTGGTCGCGGTCGCGGCCGGTGCAGTTGTGGTAGAGGTGGCAGCATCAGCAGCGAACGCAGCAGAAGACAGACCCATAGCAGCGGCAACAACCAGAGCTAATACTTTTTTCATCTCGTGATCCTCGAATTGGTTTCATCATTCAACCCCACTGCGGGGCCGTTGAAAACACTATATGCCTGATAATTCGCGGCTTCCGTGAGTGATTGGTATCGGCGTGTAACCATATGTACAACGCCGGGTAAGATGACCCGGCGCGGCGGGGATTTACAGATAGCGGGCGGTGAGATGCTGGCGGAAATAGCGGCTGTTCAGTGCTTCGCCGGTAGCATTTTCAATCAGTTGTGCGGTAGTGAAGCGACTGCCATGCTGCCAGATATTCTGTCGCAGCCAGTCGAACAGCGCGGTGAAATCGCCTCGGGCAATTGCGGCGTCCAGATCCGGCAAGGCTTTTTTGGCAGCGTGGAACAGCTGCGCGGCATACATGGCACCCAGGGTGTAAGACGGGAAGTAGCCAAAGCCGCCGTCGGTCCAGTGAATATCCTGCATACAGCCGTCGCGATAGTTACCGGTGGTAGACAGCCCCAGCCAGTTGCGCATTTTTTCGTCCCACAGCGCCGGAATATCCTCTACTTCAATGTCACCATTAATCAGTGCGCGCTCAATTTCATAGCGCAGCACCACGTGGGCCGGGTAACTGACTTCATCCGCATCGACACGGATATAACCCGGTTTGACGCGCTGGTTCCAGGCCACAAAGTTGCTTTCGCTGAACGCGGGCTGATCGCCAAAACGCTGTACCACCAGTGGCAACAGTTGTTTCAGGAAAGCTTCGCTGCGGCCGAGCTGCATTTCGAAAAACAGACTCTGGGACTCATGAATGGCGGTAGAGCGCGCCAGCGCCACTGGCTGACCCGGCCAGGTACGCGGCAGATTTTGCTCATAACGCGCATGACCGGTTTCATGCACAACGCCCAGCAGGGCGCTCAACAGTTCGTTTTCGTCGTAACGGGTCGTGATGCGCACATCTTCCGGCACGCCGCCGCAGAACGGGTGTGCACTGACGTCCAGCCGACCGCCGTTAAAGTCAAAACCGAGACGCGCCATGGTTTCAACGCCGATCTCACGTTGCAGGGCGATCGGGAAGGGACCTTGCGGGGCGATCAGCGGCTGCTGCGCCTGCTTCTCCACCACCTGATTTAACAGATCCGGCAGCCAGGATTTCAAATCGCCAAACAGCTCGTCAAGACGCGCGCTGGTCATATCCGGCTCATAAATATCCAGTAGCGCATCATAAGGCGAACAGCCTTTGGCATCGGCACGCAGACGGGCCTCTTCGCGGCTGAGCTTGACCACTTCTTTTAAGTTTTCTGCAAAACCTTCCCAGTCATTGGCCGGACGCTGACTGCGCCAGGCGTGCTCGCATTTACTGCCTGCCAGGGATTTTGCTTCCACCAGCGCTTCCGGCAACAGCGCCGCCTGCTGATACTGGCGGGTCATCTCGCGCAGGTTAGCCTGTTCAAGATCATTTAAATTTTCCTGTGCCGCGCCCGCAAGCCATACCGCGACATTTTTATCGGTCAGGATCTGGTGTTGCAGCACGCTCAGTTCCGCCAGGGCTTCGCCGCGCGCCTGGCTACCGCCCGGCGGCATCATGGTGAACATGTCCCAGCCTGCCATGGCCGAGAGGTGAGAAAAGCGCGACAGACGGGTAAAGATGCGGGTGAGTTGCTGATAGTTTTTATTTTCCATATTGCCTCGTAGGAGCGGAAACGGCCCAGGAATAATGGTGCTTAAGTAAATTCTGATAGGGAATTATGATTGCCATCAAACGGAAGTCGTATTTTTGTGAAGAAATATAATACTATGCCATAATAGGTAAAATTCATGTGAACCAACAACATAAGAATTCGATCATGATGAATCCGTTTATCTGGGTGATATTTGCACTAATGGCGCTGGATGCCGTACGTGAATTGATGGGCGCGTCATCAGTGATGGGCATGTTTTCGTAAATAATGCCACGCAAGCCGGGCCAGTGCAGACGTCCTGGCGGCACAACGTCATTCATCACCCCAGACGGCGGTGCAGGCAACGCCCCACCAGCAGGGCTGCGATCAACAGCAGTGCAATAAATCCTCCCACGCCATTCCAGCCAAAACGATGCCAGAACACACCGCCGAGAGTGCCCGCCACGCTCGATCCCAGATAGTAGCTGAACAGATACAGCGATGACGCCTGGCCTTTCGCCCGCCGCGCCCGTGGCCCGATCCAGCTACTGGCCACCGAGTGCGCCGCAAAGAAGCCTGCTGAAAAGAGCAGCATACCGACAAAGATCAGCCATAAAGACGTCAACAGCGTCAGCAGCACGCCCGTCAGCATAATCGCGGTGGAAACGAGCATTACCGGGCCGCGGCCGTAACGGCTGGTCATCATCCCGGCTTTAGGTGAGCTCCAGGTCCCGGTGAGATACGCCACCGACAACAAGCCGACAAACGCCTGGCTCAGCTGCCACGGGGTCTGCATCAGCCGGTAACCAATATAGTTAAACAGGGTGACAAACGCGCCCATCAGCAGAAAACCGATGACGAACAGCAGCGGCAAGCCGCGATCGCGCCAGTGCAGGCGGAAGTTAATCGCCAGCGTGCGGGGCCGTAGCGGGGTCGGGCGAAAGTGGCGCGATCCCGGCAGGATTTTCCAGAACATCAGTGCCGCGGCCAGGGCAAAACAGCCAATGACGCCCACCGCAACGCGCCACGAGAAGAAATCCGTCAACACGCCGCTTAACAAACGCCCACTCATGCCGCCTATCGAGTTGCCGCTGATGTACAGTCCCATCGAGAACGCCACAAAACTGGGGTGGATCTCTTCGGCAAGCCAGGTCATGCCTACCGCCGCCACGCCGCTTAACGACAGGCCAATCAATGCCCGCATGATTAAGATCCCATGCCAGCTGGTCATCACCGTAGAGAGCAGCGTACAGCAGGAGGCGAGCAGCAGGGCAGTCACCATCACGGATTTGCGGCCAACGGCATCGGACAACGGGCCGGTAAACAGCAGGCCGGTGGCCAGCATTCCGGTAGAAATCGACAAGGAAATACTGCTGCTGGCGGGCGACACGCCAAACTCCTGCGACAGCACCGGCAAAATCGGCTGTACACAATAGAGCAGGGCAAAGGTGGCAAGTCCGGCGGAAAACATCGCCAGGGTGACGCGCATAAACTGAGAAGTGCCGCGTTTAATATACGGGGCGGGCCGGGCGTTCACCTGTACATCGGTGTCGCTGGCCGGGGCGACGTCAACAGGGGTGGTATGACTCACAGAACATCCTTAACTTTACATCCCCGTGATTAAAGGTGACGGGTAAGACCACGACCTCAGGGTAGGAAAATGTAAATATTCTGTCTAATATATTAATCCTCTCAAATGAGATGTTTAGCATATGAATATTGAACTGCGTCACCTGCGCTATTTTGTCGCCGTCGCTGAGGAGCTGCATTTTGGTCATGCGGCGGCCCGGCTGAATATCTCCCAGCCGCCGCTGAGTCAGCAGATCCAGATGCTGGAGCAGCAAATTGGCGCACGGCTGCTTGCCCGCACCAACCGCAGCGTTGAACTCACGCCTGCCGGAAAACAATTTCTTGCTGATTGCCGCCTGATCTTAAGTCAGGTAGAAGACGCCGCTGCCCGCGCCGCAAGGCTGCATCTGGGGCAGACCGGCGAGCTGCGCATCGGGTTTACGTCTTCCGCGCCCTTTATCCGGCCGGTTTCCGATACGCTGTCGTTATTTCGCCGTCGTTATCCCGACGTGCATTTGCAGACCCGCGAAATCAACACCCGGGAGCAGATCGCGCCGTTGCACGATGGCAGTCTGGATTTAGGGCTGATGCGCAACACTCAGCTGCCGGATACGCTGACCTGGCAGGTGATCCTGCGCGAGCCACTACTGGCAATGGTGCCGCGGGATCATCCGCTGGCGGAGAAAACCAGCGTGACGCTGAGCGAACTGGCCCGCGAGCCGTTTGTCTTCTTCGATCCGCAGGTCGGCACCGGGTTGTATGACGATATTCTTGGGCTGCTGCGCCGCTACGGACTGACCCCCGCGATCGCCCAGGAGGTCGGGGAGGCGATGACGATTATCGGGCTGGTGGCCGCCGGGTTAGGGGTGTCGATCCTGCCAGCCTCCTTTAAACGTGTGCAGCTGGATGAAATGCGCTGGTTGCCCATCCTTGAGGCGGATGCGGTTTCTGAAATGTGGTTGGTGTGGGCGAAACATCATGAGCAGGGATCGGCTGCGGCGCGTTTCAGGGAACATCTGCTGGCGACCATTCCGTAAATTTATTCACCACGGCTATCGGTAAAATGTGCGGTAAATCACATGGCTAATCAAAAATTTGACGGCCTCATTGAACTACTTCACCATAGCCCGCAGATTATTTCGAAGCTCGAAAATAAAGGGAGTCTTAGGTGGTTGCTGATAGTCAGCCAGGGCATATTGATCAGATTAAGCAGACTAATGCAGGTGCCGTTTATCGCCTGATTGATCAGCTTGGCCCGGTTTCGCGCATCGATCTTTCACGCCTGGCGCAGCTTGCGCCAGCCAGCATCACCAAGATAGTGCGCGAGATGCTCGAGGCGCATCTGGTACAGGAAACGGAAATTCAGGAGCCGGGCAGTCGGGGCCGTCCCGCCGTCGGGCTGGTGGTAGAAACCGAAGCCTGGCACTATTTGTCGTTGCGTATCAGCCGCGGAGAAATTCATCTGGCGCTGCGTGATTTGAGCAGCAAACTGGTGGTGGAAGAGCAGCAGCCGCTGCCGCTGGTGTCGGACGAGCCGTTAATTTCACGTGTTATTACCCACATCGATCAATTCTTTATTCGCCATCAGCATCAGCTTGAACGCCTGACCGCCATCGCCATTACCTTGCCGGGAATCATTGATACTGAAAATGGTATCGTGCACCGCATGCCGTTTTACGACGACGTGAAAGATATGGCGCTCGGCGAGGCGCTGGAGAGCCACACTGGCGTGCCGGTCTATATTCAGCATGACATCAGCGCATGGACGATGGCCGAGGCGCTGTTTGGCGCGTCACGCGGCGCGCGGGACGTGATTCAGGTGGTGATCGACCATAACGTGGGCGCCGGGGTGATCACCGATGGTCGCCTGTTACACGCCGGCAGCAGCAGCCTGGTGGAAATCGGCCATACCCAGGTTGATCCTTATGGCAAGCGCTGTTACTGCGGTAACAATGGCTGCCTGGAAACCATTGCCAGCGTTGACAGCGTGCTGGAGCTGGCGCAGCAGCGCATGAGCCAGTCGATGAGTTCAATGCTGCACGGCAAGCCGCTCAGCGTTGAGTCACTGTGTCAGGCCGCGCAGGACGGCGATCTGCTGGCAAAAGACATTATCACCGGCGTTGGCACCAACGTCGGCCGCATCCTCGCCATCATGGTCAATCTGTTTAACCCGCAAAAAATTCTTATCGGCTCGCCGCTGAGTAAAGCCGCCGACATTCTGTTTCCGGCGATCAGCGACTGCATCCGTCAGCAATCCCTTCCGGCTTACAGCAGGCATATGGTGGTGGAAAGCACGCAATTTACCAATCAGGGGACAATGGCGGGCGCGGCGCTGGTAAAAGACGCGATGTATAACGGTTCTTTGTTAATTCGTCTGTTGCAGGGTTAACATTTTTTAGCCAGACGTACAAAAAATTGCGCTACCTCAAGCTGACAACTTACGGGTTCACGTAGACTCCCGCCACTGAATTATTGTTCTGGTTAATATTTCCGAAGCATAACGGTGGAGTAAGTAATGCTTAAGCGTTTCTTTATAACAGGTACAGATACTGCAGTCGGGAAGACCGTGGTTTCACGTGCACTACTGCAGGCGCTCGCTGCCAGTGGCAGAAGCGTGGCGGGGTACAAGCCAGTTGCGAAGGGGAGTAAAGAGACGCCGGAAGGATTGCGCAATAAAGATGCGCTGGTGCTGCAAAGCGTCTCAAGTATTGAGCTGCCTTATGATTCAATTAACCCCATTGCGCTGAGTGAAGAAGAGAGTAGCGTGGCGCATAGCCGGGCTATCAGCTACAGCCTGCTGAGCAGCGGTCTGGCAAAGCTTGGCGAGCAGGTTGAGCATGTGGTGGTTGAAGGTACTGGCGGCTGGCGCAGCCTGATGAACGATCTGCGTCCGCTCTCGGAATGGGTGGTGCAGGAACAGCTTCCGGTGGTGATGGTGGTGGGGATCCAGGAAGGGTGCATCAATCATGCGTTATTAACCGCGCAGGCGATTGCCAGCGATGGCCTGCCGTTGATTGGCTGGGTGGCGAACCGTATCAATCCGGGTCTGGCCCATTACGCCGAAATTATCAATGTGCTGAGCCGTAAAATCCCGGCGCCGCTGATCGGCGAACTTCCTTATCTGCCCCGCGCAGAACAGCGCGATCTGGCGCAATATATTAATTTGCTGACGCTAAACCGCACGCTGGCGGCGGATCGCGTACTGGCATAACGGTCAGTTTGCCCGGCGGCGCTTTGCTTGCCGGGCCAACACGCTGTTGCAGTTCCACAGGCCAGGTAAGCGCAGCGCCACCCGGCGCTCACATCCGCTATCAGTATGAATAAAAAAGCCGCACGGCAGACACCGCGCGGCTCAGGGATGTGTTTCTTATTTGTACAGCGGTTTTTCTGCCACCGGGATCAGCAGCTGCGTCTGCCAGGCCGCCAGCGTTAAACGGGTTAATTCGCCGAGTGCCTGATAAAACGGATGCGCGGCATGTTCGCTGAACACCGCAAGCCAGCGCCCGGCCCACGGCAGCAGGTGCCAGGCCAATAGCTGTTCGCATTCCGCTTCTCGTCCTTCTTCCAGGAGCCAGGCTGCCAGCATCAGCAGCGTCCCGATATGATCTTCCGGCTCATTTTGACCCGGCGCAAAAACAATGTTGTTCTCCCGCATCCACTGGCGCAGCGCCAGCGTCGAATCACCAAACAAGACGTTTTCACGATCCAGCCACACCGATCCCCAGGGCGGCGCGGGCAGCGCCCATGGGCCGAGAAACAGACGTTGCCAGGCCTCCGGCAGCAGCTCGTCGGCGGATGCGGTAAAGCGCTCTGCCAGCGGCGACAGGCTGCCGGACGGCAGCGGCCACTGTGACTGCCAGGACGGATCCTGAAGCGCCGCCACCAGCGGGGCGGCCTGTTCACTCTGCGGCGGGTAATAAAATAATGCCCCCAGAACCCGGGCGGCAACGGCAAACGCCTGACGCTGTGCGTCATCCATAAAACACTCCTGATTTATCCACCAACCGCCATACCGACGGTCATATGTAATCCGTAAAACACCCCGCGGCCCAGCAGTTCGCCCGCCAGCACCATCACCAGCCCGACCAGCAAACTGAGAACCTGCGGCTCACGACGCCAGAGCAGCGGGCAGATCCAGCATCCCAGGCCGGCGGCGAGCAACACCAGACGCCACACTTGCAGCGCGGCATAATCTGGTACCAGCCCACTTGCGCGTTGTACTGACGAGGCGAGGGTGGCGAGATCCGCGCCCTGCATGATCACCACCGCCACGCTTGCCAGCAGCGCGAGCACGCTGATAAACGCAAATACACCGCCATTAAAGGGAATACGTGCCACTCGCAGCAACAGCGCCGCCAGCAGCGGGCCGCTCAGCAGCACGGTAAGGAAAAATGCCGCCGTAGTGTAACCGTTATGCCAGGTCGGCACGGTATCGATCTGATAAACCCGGGTCATGGCATACACAAAGATCACCCCGAGCAGCATGCTGAGGACAAGCCAGATCCTGCCGAGGACGTCCGGCATTTTACCGAGAACGGCCACCAGCCACCACAGACCGCCGACGGCAAAAAATAGCGAACCGGCGGCGATTTCATTGCTCAGCGGCGACGCGCCGATGCGGTTAAGGGAGTTAAACGCCCGCAGGGGCGATCCCAGATGCATCATCGAGGCCACAAACCCGATGCCCATCAGCAGCCAGAGAAAAAACAGGCTGCGGGTCAGTCGGGCGCGATTTTCACTGTTGTCAGCACACGCCAGCCAGCCGAGGCCGCTGACGATAAGCCCGCCGGTAACGCACTGACCGATCACGGTAAAAAACATCAACGGCCATTCATGCCATCCGTTACCCATCTCACACCTCCTGCGGGTTAGCCAAAAAGCCGGTCTTGTCCCCGGTCGGGCGGCTGTTGGCATTGGGTTTGATCACGATATTCGGGCGGGTAAAACGCCCCGCAGGAAGCGGGGCCACCGCATCCAGCGTGCCGTACTTTTTACGCAGCTCGTCGATGGGCGCAAAATCCAGCGCGCGCAGCGGGCAGGACTCGACGCAGATCGGTTTTTTACCCTCCGCCACGCGCGCATGGCAGCCGTCACACTTGGTCATATGGCCTTTGGCGGCGTTGTACTGCGGCGCGCCGTACGGACAGGCCATGTGGCAGTAGCGGCAGCCGATACAGACCTCTTCGTTGACCACCACAAAGCCGTCGTCGCGCTTGTGCATCGCCCCGCTGGGGCAGACTTTAGTGCAGGCCGGATCTTCGCAGTGGTTGCAGGCAATCGACAGGTAATACGCAAAAACGTTCTGTTGCCAGACGCCGTTGTCCTCCTGCCAGTCTCCCCCCGCGTATTCATAAATGCGCCGGAAACTGACGTCCGGGGTCAGATCTTTGTAATCTTTGCAGGCCAGCTCGCAGGTTTTGCACCCGGTGCAGCGGCTGGAATCTATATAAAAGCCGTACTGAGTTGTCATGGGTTACTCCTTAAACCTTCTCGATTTCCACCAGGTTGGTGTGCTGCGGATTTCCCTTCGCCAGCGGAGAAGGTCGGTGCGTGGTTAGCGTATTGATGCAGGCGCCGTGATCGATGCGATCACCCGTCATACTGGCCTGATGCCACGCGCCCTGGCCCATGGCGCTAACACCAGGCATAATGCGCGGCGTAACTTTCGCTTCGATACGCACTTCACCGCGGGCGTTAAACACCCGCACCATGTCGCCGCTGACAATGCCACGCTGCGCGGCATCAATGGGGTTCAGCCACACCTCCTGACGGCAGGCGGCCTGCAATACATCGACGTTGCCGTAGGTGGAGTGGGTCCGCGCTTTGTAGTGGAAACCAAACAGCTGCAACGGGAATGTCTTACGATCCGGCGAATCCCAGCCTTCAAAGGTGGCGGCGTACACCGGCAGAGGGCTTATCACCTCATCCTGTTCAAGTTGCCAGTGGGCGGCGATGTCGGCCAGCTGCGAGGAGTAAATTTCAATTTTTCCGAAAGGGGTTTTCAGCGGATTAGCCTGCGGATCGTCACGGAATGCTTTATAGGCGACGTAATGACCCTGCGGATCTTTACGTTTATAAATGCCCATTGCTTTCAGTTCGTCATACGTCGGCAGCAGCGGATCTTTCGCCCGCATTTTCGCATACAGATAGTGCAGCCACTCTTCCTGAGTACGGCCTTCGGTAAACCGCTGGTACACATCCGGCCCGAGGCGTTTCGCCACTTCGCTTAAGATCCAGTAAATCGGCTTACGCTCGAATTTGGCGGAGGTGGCGGGCTGGATAAAAATCAGATAGCCCATGTTTCCGGCGTAATCGTTAGGAATAATATCTTCCTGTTCGACGGTCATCAGGTCCGGCAGAAGAATATCGGCGTATTTCGCCGATGAGGTCATGAAATTCTCAATCACCACGATGGTTTCGCATTTCGCTTCGTCCTGCAAAATATCGTGGGTTTTATTGATGTCCGAGTGCTGATTAATGATCGTGTTACCGGCGTAGTTCCAGATGAACTTGATGGGCACGTCGAGCTTCTCTTTACCCTGCACACCATCGCGGGTGGCGGTCATCTCCGGGCCTCGGGCAATGGCATCAGTCCAGGTAAAACAGGAGATCTTCGTCTTCACCGGGTTTTCCGGCACCGGGACGCGCTCAATGGTGATGGTATAGGTAGATTCGCGCGCGCCGCTGTTGCCACCATTGATGCCGACGTTACCGGTGAGGATCGGCAGCATAGCGATGGCACGAGCGGTCTGTTCGCCGTTGGCCTGGCGCTGGGGACCCCAGCCCTGGCAGATATACGCCGGTTTCGCGGTGCCGATTTCCCGCGCCAGTTTGATAATGCGCTCGGCGGGAATGCCGGTAATAGCGGCCGCCCAGTGTGGCGTTTTGGCGATGCCATCATCGCCGTTACCCAGAACATAGGCCTTGTAATGTCCGTTGGCAGGCGCACCTTCCGGCAGCGTCTTTTCATCGTAACCTACGCAATAGTTATCGAGGAACGGCTGGTCGACGAGGTTTTCGCTGATCAGCACATGGGCGATGCCCGCCACCAGCGCCGCGTCAGTACCGGGGCGGATCGGGATCCACTCATCTTCACGCCCGGCGGCGGTATCGGTATAGCGCGGATCGATAACGATCATGCGGGCATTCGAACGATTCCGCGCCTGTTCAAGGAAATATGTAATGCCGCCGCCGCTCATGCGGGTTTCGGCCGGGTTGTTGCCAAACATCACCACTAGCTGCGTGTTTTCGATGTCCGAGGTGCTGTTGCCTTCGTTACTGCCGTAGGTAAAGGGCATGGCGCGGGCGATCTGTGCGGTGCTGTAGGTGCCGTATTGACCGAGAAAACCGCCATAGCAGCTCATTAATCGCGCCACCAGCGAGGCAGAAGGGGACGAGCGGGTCATATTTCCACCGACAATGCCGGAGGAATAATTAATATATACCGCCTCGTTACCGTATTTTTCCACGACGCCTTTGAGATTCGTCGCAATGGTATTTAATGCCTCATCCCAGGAAATACGTTCAAATTTCCCTTCGCCGCGTTTACCCACGCGCTTCATCGGATAATTAAGCCGATCGGGATGATTAATGCGGCGGCGGATAGAGCGCCCGCGCAGGCAGGCACGCACCTGGTGATCGCCGTAGGTGTCGTCACCGGTATTATCGGTTTCCACCCAGGTCACTTCATCATCACGGACATGCAGGCGCAGGGCGCACCGGCTGCCGCAGTTTACGGAGCACGCCCCCCAGACGGTTTTATCCGCATCCGGTTTGACGGCTTCCTGTACGGCTGCGGCGGCGCGGCGCAGCCCAAATGGTAAAGCGAAACCGCCAGCCGCCATAATAAGCGCGCCAGCAGCGGTGGATTTTACGAGGGTACGCCGGCTGAGACCGCCGGAATTATCGACATCGGACATCGCTCACTCCCTGTTCTTATAATGAAAATCATTATTAGCTGAAATTACGATCAGGCTAAGGAAGGGAGAGGGTACTAATAAGGGAGTAGAAAGGTATTATCTGAGGTCAATGTTTGGGAAATTCCCCCTGTAAAGACAGAGGGAATAACGGTAATACGCTTAACTTATTGCGGCTCAGTGCGTGCGCCATCAGGGGTGGCAGGCGTGCCGCTGGAGGCGCTGGCACCGCTGGTGCGGGTATAAAGGATCTTCCAGGTATCATTGGCGCAATGGCCGACCACCTGCGCATCCGGTTTATCGGCCTGATCGCCAGGCACAATATCCAATGTAAAACTGGATTCCGGCACGCCATTGTTTACGATGCGCTGCGAAATATCGCTCTTCACGTTTTCACAGGACTCCGGCGCAGCCATAACCGGTGCCGCTGCCATTAATAATCCTGCGCATAACACGTAGCAAGCTTTCATAAACGATCCCTTCTCTCATAAATTTATCTACAGTTTAGCAGCCCACGCGGGAAGCAGGTCAGTTGAGGAAAATCTCAGAACCTTCCGCATAACAGGCGAGACGGGTGAGGCGATAATTCGCTGTATTTGCTACTATGGTTGAATATTTTGCACCTCTGGTAATCACCATGAAAAAAATCATCATTCTGGCCGCGCTGACGGTAGCGCTCGCCGGTTGTGATAATAAGCAGGACCCGGTCGCTTTTACGCCGGAAATGGCGAGTTTTTCGAACGAATTTGATTTTGATCCCCTTCGCGGGCCGGTAAAGGATTTCAGCCAGACGCTGCTGAATGATAAAGGGGAAGTGGCGAAACGCGTGACCGGCACGCTGTCGGCAGAAGGGTGTTTTGATTCACTGGAGCTCCACGACATCGAAAATAATACCGGTGTCTCGCTGGTGCTGGATGCGAATTATTATATTGATGCACAAACCAATGAAAAACGCCTGCGTCTCCAGGGTAAATGCCAGCTTGCCGCGTTCCCGGCCGCGGGCGTAACCTGGGACACGGATGATAAAGGCTTTGTGGTGACCGCGCGCGGCAAGGATTTACAGGTGGATTATCGCTACGACGGCGAAGGTTATCCGCTGGGCAAATCCACCACCTCGAAAGAGATGCACTTACAGGTGGATTCCACGCCGTCAGCGGATAAGCGTAAAAAACTCGACTATACCGCCGTCAGCGTGCTTAACGACAAGCCACTTGGCCATGTGAAGCAAACTTGCGACTACGACCGCCACGATAATCCGGTCAGCTGCACGCTGCTGATCGTCGATGAAAGCGTCACGCCAGCGGTCGAGCGTAAATTCAGTATCAAAAATACGATCGCTTACTATTAATGTCGCCGCCTACTGAGCAGTAGGCTTTAACAGTGTCTTGCCGGGTGCTTTATGATCGTCAAGATACTGTTGCTGGAAAATACACATGCGGATCGTGTTGCGGTATTCGCCATTAATAAAGAACTCATGGATTAGCTCGCCTTCCACCATAAAGCCGAGCTTGCGATAAATATGAATGGCTTTTTCATTCTCTTTATCGACGATGAGATACAGCTTATAGAGGTTCAATACCGTGAAGCCGTAATCCATAGCGAGCTTAGCGGCTTTGGTGGCCAGACCTTTGCCCTGATGCTCCGGGGAGATAATGATCTGAAACTCCGCGCGGCGGTGCACATGGTTGATCTCTACCAGCTCCACCAGACCCACTTTTTCACCGTTGCACTCCACTACAAAACGGCGCTCGCTCTGATCGTGAATATGTTTGTCATACAGATCGGACAGCTCGACAAACGCCTCATACGGCTCTTCAAACCAGTAGCGCATAACGCTGGCGTTGTTATCCATTTGATGAACATAACGCAGATCTTCACGTTCAAGCGGGCGCAGTTTCACGCTATTAATCTCATTCATAGTCAAATCCTTATGACAAAAACTTACGGCGCGACGACGCGGCCGGTACGACGGTCAAGACAGCGCAGGGTGTTGTTTTCCCAGTATGCATTGAGGTTAGCGCTCTGCTGACACTTATCACGGGCATCAAACGCGGCGTCGTCTTTGTCCCACTCTTTTTCCACGCGCTTATTCACTTTATTACGCAGTGAGCGGGTGTCATTCCACTGCTCTTTTTCCATCGCGGCCTGCTGGCGGCTTTGGGCGCTGTCGCCGGATTCAATAATCAGTTTACTGGTTTCCGCCATCGCGCCGGGAGTAACCATCATCGCGCCCAGCGTCAGCATCGCCGTCAGGCACAGGCGTTTGCCTGGAGAGATTTTCATCAGAAAGTCCTTATTTAATGTTGCAGAGACATATTGTTTATATTCTACACCATCGCCTGCCGGTGACATACCGGCGCGACGGGTTATGCCGCAGGAGAAGTGACGGACCTGGCCTTTCGCCTGCGTCACCCGGTATGATGCCGTCATCTTCTTAAACCAATCGACACTGACAACCCCGTATGCTTAAGACCTCACTGCTTTTTTTTATCACTGCGCTTTGTGAAATTATTGGCTGTTTTCTGCCCTGGTTATGGCTGAAACGCGGCGGTAGCGCACTGTTGTTGCTGCCAGCGGCGGTGTCACTGTGCCTGTTTGTCTGGCTACTGACGCTGCATCCGGCGGCCAGCGGACGGGTGTATGCAGCTTATGGCGGCGTTTATGTATTCACCGCACTGATCTGGCTGCGGGTGGTGGATGGCGTAAAGCTCAGTGTCTATGACTGGCTGGGGGCGGCGGTCGCGTTGTGCGGGATGTTAATTATCGTCGCCGGCTGGGGCCGCGCCGGTTAATCCTCGTACAGAACAAGCTTCGGATAACGCGCCAGCCAGCGCTTACGCATCACCCGCTCATCAAAGATGGCGCGTTTTTCGTGCTGAAAACGCGGCGTGGGACGCAGCCGTAAGGCGAAAAGATCCTCCAGGCCAAAAGGCGCAATAATCTCGATCTGCTCCGGCCCGCGTAACCGGACCGCTACTGCAGTGGCGGTTTCCGGCCAGAAGCGCAGGGCGTCTTCCACGCTGTGATAAGCCCGGTCATGATTACGCCCGTGCATCCGCGCCTGGTTTTTTACCGACCAGTCAAGGCCAGGGCTTATTTCCCGCAATCGCTGTTCCATATGACGATCGACGGCGTCATCGATTTGACGGGCATCGAACCACACCACATCCACATCGCCGCCTGGCGGCTGCGGGGGTAAGTAGTGCAGGTGATCCCACACCGCATCGCGTACCAGCCCGGCACCTACCCAGCACGCCTCGACACCTGATGCCGCGACGGCCTTCAGGGCTTCCATTCGACATTCATCCCGCAAAAGCAGGTCACGCAGTTCATCGGCATATCGCATCGCGGCGTCTTTTCTTCAGGTGAGCAGGGCCTTTTATTTTACCGGCAGACGCGTTGTTTTGTGAGCCAGCACGTAAATTTAGATCTTCATACATGTATGGTAGTAGTGCTGTTGGTTAGATTTCATTCATTACATCAAAAGACGCAGGAACCACGATGAAGATTGTTAGTGCTGAAGTATTTGTCACCTGTCCAGGGCGAAATTTTGTCACGCTGAAAATCACGACGGATGACGGGATCACCGGGCTGGGAGATGCGACGCTCAACGGGCGTGAACTCTCTGTCGCCTCATACCTGAAAGATCATGTCTGCCCGCAACTGGTAGGGCGCGACGCGCACCGTATCGAAGATATTTGGCAGTTCTTTTACAAAGGCGCGTACTGGCGTCGTGGCCCGGTCACCATGTCGGCGATCTCTGCTGTGGATACGGCGCTATGGGACATCAAAGCGAAAGCGGCGAATATGCCACTTTACCAGCTGCTGGGCGGCGCATCCCGTGAGGGCGTGATGGTGTACTGCCATACCACCGGGCATTCCGTTGATGATGTGCTGGAAGATTACGCCCGTCACAAAGAGATGGGCTTTAAGGCGATCCGCGTGCAGTGCGGCGTGCCGGGCATGAAGACCACCTATGGCATGTCAAAGGGCAAAGGGCTGGCTTACGAACCGGCGACCAAAGGCCAGTGGCCGGAAGAACAGCTCTGGTCCACGGAAAAATACCTCGATTTCACGCCGTCGCTGTTTGCCGCCGTGCGCGATAAATTTGGTTTCAACGAGCATCTGCTGCACGACATGCATCACCGCCTGACGCCCATCGAAGCGGCACGTTTTGGCAAGAGCATCGAAGAGTACCGTCTGTTCTGGATGGAAGATCCCACCCCGGCAGAAAACCAGGAATGCTTCCGTCTGATACGCCAGCACACCGTCACCCCAATTGCCGTCGGTGAGGTGTTTAACAGCATCTGGGACTGCAAACAGCTGATTGAAGAGCAGCTGATCGACTACATCCGCACCACGATTACCCATGCGGGCGGTATTACCGGTATGCGCCGCATTGCCGATTTTGCCTCGCTGTATCAGGTGCGCACTGGCTCTCACGGGCCGTCGGATCTGTCGCCCATTTGCCACGCTGCCGCGCTGCATTTCGATTTATGGGTGCCGAACTTTGGCGTGCAGGAATATATGGGGTATTCGGAACAAATGCTGGAAGTGTTCCCGCATAACTGGACGTTTGATAACGGCTATATGCATCCGGGTGATAAGCCGGGCCTCGGTATCGAATTCGATGAAAAGCTGGCGGCGAAATATCCCTACGATCCCGCGTATTTACCCGTCGCGCGGCTGGAAGATGGCACGCTGTGGAACTGGTGATCAGGAGAGATGATGAAAAGTATTGTTATTGAAACACCCAACCAACTGCTGATTGATGAACGCCCGTTACCAGCACCCGCGGCCGGCGACGTTCGCGTCAAAATCAAACTGGCCGGGATTTGCGGCTCCGACAGCCATATTTACCGCGGTCACAATCCCTTTGCGAAATACCCGCGGGTGATTGGCCATGAATTCTTCGGCGTCATTGACGCGGTGGGCGAGGGCGTGGACGCCGCGCGACTCGGCGAGCGCGTGGCGGTGGATCCGGTGATCAGTTGTGGACACTGCTACCCGTGCTCGGTGGGCAAGCCTAACGTCTGTACTTCGCTTGTGGTGTTGGGCGTACACCGTGACGGTGGTTTTAGTGAATATGCCGTGGTGCCTGCGAAAAACGCCTGGACCATCCCGGACGCCATCCCCGATAAACAGGCGGTGATGGTTGAACCGTTCACCATTGCGGCGAACGTCACCGGGCAGATCAATCCCGGCGAGAACGACATCGCGCTGATTTACGGCGCAGGCCCGATGGGGCTGACCACCGTGCAGGCGCTGAAGGGCGTTTACGGGGTTAAACAGGTGATTGTCACCGATCGCATCGAAGAACGGCTGGCAATGGCGAAACGCAGCGGCGCGGATTGGGTGATCAACAACGGCAAGGCATCGTTGCAGGAGACGCTGGAGGCGCAGGGGATCAAGCCGACCATTATTATCGATGCGGCCTGTCACCCGGCGATTTTGCCGGAAGCCATCGGCCTCGCGTCACCCGCCGCGCGCATCGTGATCATGGGCTTTTCCAGTGAACCCTCGCACATCGTGCAGCAGGGTATTACCGGCAAAGAACTGTCGATATTTTCATCGCGCCTGAATGCGCACAAATTCCCGATGGTGATCGACTGGATGCGCAGGGGGCTTATCGATCCTGACAAGCTCGTTACCCATACGTTTGATTACCAACAGGTTACCGACGCCATCGAACTGTTTGAAAAAGACCAGCGGCAATGCTGCAAAGTCTTACTGACGTTCCCACAATAACAACAATCAATGCGAGTGAGTGGTACGCATCTTACTTTTTCAGAGATAGCCATTATGACCCAAGTAAATAATGAAAGAACGACGTCCGACCTGGTGAAAGCCGCCGTTTCTGGCTGGCTGGGTACCGCGCTCGAATTTATGGATTTCCAGCTCTACTCGCTTGGCGCGGCGCTGGTATTCCATGAAATATTCTTCCCCGAACAGTCAGCGGCGATGGCGCTGATCCTCGCGATGGGAACCTATGGCGCAGGCTATGTGGCGCGTATTGTCGGGGCCTTTTTCTTCGGCAAAATGGGCGACCGTATCGGGCGTAAAAAAGTGCTGTTTATCACCATCACCATGATGGGGATCTGCACCACGCTTATCGGTGTGCTGCCGACCTACGCGCAAATTGGCATCTTTGCGCCGGTGCTGCTGGTAACCCTGCGTATTGTTCAGGGACTGGGGGCCGGGGCGGAGATCTCCGGCGCGGGCACCATGCTGGCGGAGTACGCGCCGAAGGGCAAACGCGGGATCATCTCCTCGCTGGTGGCGATGGGCACCAACTGCGGTACGCTCAGCGCCACCGCGATTTGGGCCTTTATGTTCTTTGTGCTCGATCGTGAAGAGCTGGTTGCCTGGGGCTGGCGTATTCCGTTCCTCGCCAGCGTCGTGGTAATGATTTTCGCCATCTGGCTGCGCCTGAACCTGAAAGAAAGCCCGGTGTTCGAGCAGGTCAACGACGACGATGCCATACCCGCGAAGGTACAGGCATCTGAAACCACGCTGGGCGCAATGTTCCGCAGTAAAACCTTTTGGCTGGCGACCGGTCTGCGTTTTGGTCAGGCGGGTAACTCCGGGCTGATCCAGACGTTCCTTGCCGGGTATCTGGTGCAGACGCTGCTGTTCAACAAAAGCATTCCCACCGATGCGCTGATGATAAGTTCGATCCTCGGCTTTATCACCATCCCGCTGCTGGGCTGGCTGTCGGATAAAATTGGCCGCCGGGTGCCGTACATCCTGCTCAACATCTCCGCGATTGTGCTGGCCTACCCGATGATTTCGATTATCGTCGACACCAGCTATACGCCCGGAGTGATCATGGCGTCGATTATCGTTATTCATAATTTCGCCGTGCTCGGCCTGTTCGCCCTGGAAAATATCACCATGGCCGAAATGTTCGGCTCGCGGAACCGCTTTACCCGTATGGCGATCTCCAAAGAAGCGGGCGGTCTGGTCGCAGTGGGCTTTGGCCCGGTGCTGGCGGGGATCTTCTGCAACATGACCGGCTCCTGGTGGCCGATTGTCGCGATGATGATCGTCTACTCAATCATTGGTCTGGTATCTGCCATTCTGATGCCGGAAGTTCGTGACCGTGACCTGAGTATTCGTGAGGATGCCGCAGAAAAAACGGCGCAGCAGCAGGTAACAGGCGCGCGTCATCCGGTCTGAATAAACCTCGTATAACCATTCAGGCGCTGAATCATTAAAGCGCCTTTTTTGATACATTTAGTTACCATTCTAGTTGGTGTAGTCAGCAAACCCTGTCTCAGGTCAACATACCGCGACCCGGCATCCGTCATCTTATGGACCGGTGTTTCATTTAATAAGACGAGTCTCATCCATGGAAAACAGACTGTTAAACGCGAAAGCCACCTTACCGGCTTACGATCGTAACGCGCTGGTGCCGCGCATTGTGCACCTGGGTTTTGGCGCTTTTCATCGCGCGCATCAGGCGGTTTATACCGACATTCTGGCCGCAGAGCATAACAGCGACTGGGGCTACTGCGAGGTCAACCTGATTGGCGGCGAGCAGCAGATCGCCGATCTGAACGCGCAGGATCATCTTTATACCGTGGCCGAAATGTCTGCGGATGCCTGGACCGCCCGCGTCGTCGGCGTGGTAAAACGTGCGCTGCATGCGCAGGTGGAAGGTCTGGAAACCGTGCTGGCGGCGATGTGTGAGCCGCAGGTGGCGATCGTCTCCCTGACCATCACCGAGAAAGGCTATTGCCACTCACCGGCAACTGGCCAGTTGATGCTCGATCACCCGTTGATCCTGGCAGACCTGCAAAACCCGCAGCAGCCGAAATCCGCGCCGGGCGTCATTGTCGAAGCGCTGGCGCGCCGCCGGGCCGCCGGGCTAAATGCTTTCACTGTCATGTCCTGCGACAACATGCCGGAAAACGGGCATGTGATGCGCAATGTGATCACCGCCTATGCCCGCGCGGTTGATGCCGATCTCGCCGACTGGATCGCCGCAAACGTCACTTTCCCGTCCACCATGGTGGACCGCATTGTGCCCGCCGTGACCGCTGAAACGCTGGATAAAATCGAGCAGCTCACCGGCGTGCGCGATCCGGCGGGTGTGGCCTGCGAGCCGTTCCGTCAGTGGGTGGTGGAAGATAACTTTGTGGCCGGACGTCCGGCGTGGGAAAAAGCCGGTGCCGAGCTGGTGGTGGATGTGCTGCCCTTCGAAGAGATGAAGCTGCGCATGCTGAACGGTAGCCACTCTTTCCTGGCCTATCTGGGGTATCTGGCGGGCTATCAGCACATTAACGAGTGCATGGAAGACGACAACTATCGCCGCGCGGCGCACGCGCTGATGTTGCAAGAGCAAGCCCCGACGCTGAGCGTGCAGGGCGTGGATCTGGCGCATTATGCCGATATGCTGATCGCCCGTTACAGCAATCCTGCGCTGCGTCACCGTACCTGGCAGATCGCCATGGACGGCAGCCAGAAACTGCCGCAGCGCATGCTGGACTCGGTGCGCTGGCATCTGGTTCATCACAGCGATTTCCGTTTGCTGGCGCTGGGCGTGGCGGGCTGGATGCGTTATGTCGGCGGCACGGACGAGCAGGGGCAGCCGATTGAGGTGTGCGATCCGTTGCTGACGGTGATCCAGCAGGCAGTGAACAGCAGTGCAGAAGGGGAAGCGCGGGTAAAAGCACTGCTGGGCATTGAGGCGATTTTCGGTAACGAACTGCCGCATGAAAGCGCGTTTGTCAGCGAGGTGAACCGCGCGTATCAGTTATTGCAACGCCAGGGGGCAAAAGCCACGGTGGCGCAGTACGTTTCATAACGTAAAAAGCCGGGTGGCGGCTACGCCTTACCCGGCCTACTTATTATGATTTTATCGCTAACATGCCGGGTGGCGCCTATGCCTTACCCGGCCTACATATTACGATTTTATCGCTAACATGCCGGGTGGCGGCTGCGCCTTACCCGGCCTACTTATTATGATTTTATCGCTAACATGCCGGGTGGCGGCTGTGCCTTACCCGGCCTACTTATTATGATTTTATCGCTAACATGCCTTTGTAGGCCCGGCAAGCGCAGCGCCGCCGGGCACCACGTAACGCTTTACTCCTCCGTAAACCAGTCGCGGTTTTCCTGACGTATCAGCTGCACGGTTTCACCGATCTCCTGCAAATGGCGGGTCATCGCCTGATCCACGCCTTCAACATCCTTTTTCTCCAGCGCGGCAAAAATATCCTGATGCTGACTGAGGAGTTTTTCCGGTGGCGACACGTGATCAAGGCTCATATAACGCACGCGGTCCATGGTGGCTTTGATGTTTTCGATGGTGTCCCAGGCCAGTTGGCAATCGGCGATCTGCGCCAGTTTCTGGTGAAATTCGTCGTCAAGCTGGAAGAAATCGTTGAGCTGCTTGCGATCAATGGCAATGCGCTGCTGATGCAAGTTCTGCTCAAGCTGATAGCTTTGGCTGTCGTTGATTAATGTGGCCGCCCGGCGAGCGACAGCGCACTCAATGGCCTGGCGCACAAAACAGCCATTGCGTACCTGCTGCATGGAAATTTTATTAACGTAGCTGCCGCGCTGCGGGCGGATCTGGATCAGCCCATTTTCCGCCAGCTTAATAAAAGCTTCGCGTACAGGCTGGCGGGAAACGTCGAAACGCACCGAGACGTCTTTTTCAGACAGCGGCGTGCCGGGAGCGATCAGACAATGCACAATATCCCGGCGCAGAATACGGTAGATTTGCTGGTTTACAGGCTGTGTTGGATTTAATTGCGTTTCAGCGGCCATTCGATGTGAGTTCTCAGATGGGTAACCTGGCTACCATACCATTTTTTTTGCAGGCAGCCCACCTGAGGGCGCTTATATTGGGCCGTGGCTCTTCAGTACACCCTTCTCATCAAATATAAACAGGATGGTGTTTCCCATGCCGTTCTGACAGACCACGCCATCCGCATTTGTCTTATCAGTGATGCCCTGACACGCCATATTGCTGACATAAGGTCTGATCTGGCATTTCAGGGTCTTACCGTCTTCAATCAGAAGACGCGTATTTTTAATTTCGCTGGGTTTGGGGGCCGGGCAGGTATCAGCATTACCCCAGTCAATACCATGGTGTTTCTGAAAAGCAGACGCGCAGCCCTGGAGCAATAATGCTCCGGTAATCACTGCCAGCAGGCATGTTTTCTTCATTATCAGTCCCTGTTACGTTTTGTAAAATTCGATTATAAGCCGGTAAAGGCTTTGTAAACATTTTTACCAGGCACTGTATTAAGTGTTTGAGAAGAATCTGATGCCAATATTAGTAGGGGACCCCGGACCACACGCCGGGGCTTTTAAAGGTTATTACCACTATTAAAACGCGAGGTACGTTCGGGGCAAATTAATGGGTATAGCGGGTGAGCAATTCTTTCGCCGCCAGCTGGCCGAGAGCATTCGCCGCAAAAGGACTGTCGCCCGTCAGCAGATTACGATCCTGATGCACACTGCCATCAATATCATCATTGATGATATTCATCCCCATCGCTTTTAATGCCTCGCCAAAATACCAGGTCAGGTGACCGGGCATATAGCCCATATCCGGCGTCTGTTTATCAGTGGCATCCGGGAAGGCGCAGATTGAATAACCCTTGAGCGGGTTCTCACCGTTGCGCAGCGCCAGGAACGCCGCCGGACCATGACAGAGCGAGATCACCACGTGATCGTGATGAATCGCCCAGCGCAGGGTATCCGCCACGGCGTCGCTCTCAGGCAGGCCAATCAGCGCGCCGTGGCCGCCGGGAATAAACACCGCCGCATAGTCACTGTCGCCGCTCAGATCCTTAACCACGTCAGCGAGTTTTTTCGGCGACTTGAATAGTGACTGATACTGTTTGAAGAAAGGCATGATCCGTGGATCCTGGCGTGGCATCGCCCAGTATTCAAATTTTGCCATCTGGCCGGAAACCGTCGCCACCTCGAATTCAAAACCGGCAGCGTGTAAATGATAGAGCGGCACCAGCGTTTCAACGGGATGATTCCCCGTTGAGAATAACGCCCCGGTATCTGTCTTCAGATAACGCTCATCGGCAGCTATGACCAGGATCTTTTTTCCGCCTTTATAGGGATGAGGATAATCAGCATCACTCAAATCAGAAACAGGGCTGGTAAATTCGCCCAGAGAATATTCTGAAGGGAAAAAGGCGTTATCTTCAGCATGATCACTCTGTGGCTGTTTACTTTTTTCGCTGCTCATAACTCTTCCTCATTGATTCATTGTGAATGATTTCAACATGAATTATATGCCACGCTTTTAGCCGCCAGACGCAGGCGCGGCAGAATCAGAGGAATCACTATCCCGCGCCGTCAGGCAAGGCCGATATAGCGCAGACCCGCCGTCATGACTGCCGCGCCAATAATAGTGAGCACCAGTGGCGCTTTTCGCCAGCAAAGAAACAGCGCAAACAGCACGCCGGCTACCCGTGCCACGCCAGCAAATTCCTGCGCTTCATAAAGGGTACTGATGGCGGCCACGGCCAGTAACAGCAGGATCGCGGCATCGGATAATAACGTTTGTGTGCGTTCGGAAAGCGCCAGTCGGGTGCCCAGCCGGTATCCTGCAAAACGGATCAGATAGGTTCCCAGCGCCAGCACCGCGATGCCGACAGCGATCATTGTCGATGACATTATTTATCCCCCCGCCAGGCCAGCATGCCCGCCATAGCACAGAGAACCGGCATCCCCGCAGGCAGAAAAGGCACCGTGATCAGGCTCACCGCCGCGCCGACCGACGCCGGGATCGCCACGCGTCGTTTCAGCAAGGCCGGGAATATCAGCGCAATTAAAATCGCCGGGAACACGGCGTCGAGCCCCATGGCCTGGGTATCCGGGATAAAACGCCCCAGCCAGGCCCCGGCAAGGACGCTCACCGGCCAGCAGAAGGCGATGCCCAGTCCACAGGCCCAGTACGCCGCACGGCGCTGCACGAGGTTTTCCTGCGAAATGCCCACCACCACGCTTTCATCATTCATGATATGGCAGCCCAGCCAGCTCAAACGCTTGCGCCCGGCCAGATCTTTTACCGCGATGCCAAAAGGAAAATGCCGCAGGTTGACCAGCAGACCAGCGGCGGCAGCGGTTAACGGGCTGCCGCCGCCCGCCACAATGCCAATAAACATAAACTCAGAGGCACCGGCCAGCACCAGCAATGATAACGACAGCGGGACCCACAGCGGAAAGCCTTCCGAAATGGCAAGCGACCCGTAGGAGAGGCCCACCAGACTGTCAGCCAGGCAAATTAACACAATGCTTTTTATCGCATCAGGCGGTAACGCAGCAGGTTTATTGCTCATCATCTCTTCTCATAAAGTACGGTTGTTCATTATAATGAACGCATCAAAAGCGTTTTTCAAGTCGAACGATCGTTCGATATAAAATACGATACAGGCGAAATAATGAATCAACCAATAGATCTGATCGCGAAAGGTTTGACACGAGAGCGCCAGCGCGCCGGGCTGTCGCTGGCGGAAGTGGCGCGTCGGGCCGGAATTGCGAAATCCACCCTGTCGCAGCTGGAGTCGGGTAGCGGTAATCCCAGTCTCGAAACCTTATGGGCATTGTGTGTAGCGCTGAATATCCCGTTTGCCCGGCTAATGGAGCCTGAAATCAATAAGATGCAGGTCATACGTTGTGGGGAAGGCCCGACGGTGACCGCGGAGCTGGCTGACTATAAGGCGATTTTACTGGCGACCTGTCCACCCGGCGCGCGGCGGGACATCTATCTGCTGATCACCCAGCCGGGCTCGGAAAGGCTGTCCATGCCGCACCCGGCGGGATCCGTTGAGCATATTATTGTGACGCAGGGTCGTGCGCGGGTCGGGCTGACGGCGTCGCCTGTGGAGCTGGGCGCGGGGGATTACATTTCCTACCCGGCGGATGAGGAGCACGTATTCTGCGCGCTGGAGCCGGACACCATGGCGCTCCTGGTGTCGGAACAGAACTGAATAACGTAGCAGGGATGCTTATTGCAGTTCAGAAAGGATCTGCGCTGGTGGGACGCTGCCGATAAAGGGATGAACAGATTTATCGATGACGACCATTACTGGCGTTACCGTTACGCCGAGCCGAACGGCCAGAGCGGATTGTTTAACGATCCTATTTGTACAGGCTTCCGACGCGTCGTTATCCGGCAGAAATCCCGCCATCGCGTTTTGCAAACTTTTCTTGCGATCTGCTGCGCACCAGACTCTGCCCATATCTTCGATAACGCTGTCACGTATTGACGATGGCGCAACGGTAATAAACGACATTGTCAGACCCGCATCGTTATATTTTTTAACATTCTTAACAACCTGAGTACAATATATACACTGGTTATCAATGAAAACGAGAAGCTTGTATTTTTCAGCAGCCGCGGTCCATGTTACAGGTTCAAGTTCAGGTAACGAATGGACGATATCCTCATAAAAGCGAAGCGCTTCTGCATCCGGGGCGTTATTTGTTGCGGCAAAAATATTAGAACTCATTAATAACAGACTTCCCGCTACAACCTTTTTAAGGCATTCCATCGCGCATCTCTCTATAAAATTTTACTTAAATGTTGTTCTGCTCACGTCAGGATCGCAGACTGTAGGTATATTCTGAAGAAGAAATTTTTAAGGGGTGACGTTAAGCTGGCGTCCGTATAAAGTAGGCGTGTCAGGTAACAGAGTCAATATAATCGTAGGTCTATTTTAATTGCCGTTGTGTGACACAAACGGACAGGACAAACCATGAGAATTTACTGGACCAGAAAAAGCATTCCTGAACTGACTGACCTCTCTGCCGCCCGGAGAAGTAAGAACTTTAAAGCAGCATTGCGTGCAATGACCACCCATAGTGAATTCTGGACTGGCGCGGCAATGGCGCTTATCTGGATGGTATTTGCCAATAAAGTGAATCACCTGTTTTTCTCCGGCCAGGTGGGTTTTTTTCATGATTTTCTCAGCACAGTGTGTATTTTATATCCCGCATTTTTGATCTGGAACCAGTTTACTGTTTATGGGATGCGGAAACATTATCGGCACATACTTGAACAGGGTAAAAATGAAAGTTTCGAAAGCGACGCGGAGAAGAGGATATGCGCAGCCGATGCAGCGGAATACCAACAATGGAAGATGATACGCCGCGTCATCATTATTCTGCTGGTGGTGAGTGGCCTGCTGTTGATGAGCTGGTAAATATAAAATAATTGCCTCAACCACCGCTCAGGCCGGTTTTGTTGGCACATTATTTCAGTGTTTCCACCCACGCCACATAAAAATCCAGATACGCCCGTACCAGGGCGGAAGGGTGCTTATGGCGCGCGTAAATCAGATGTAACAATGCAGTAATCCCGGTGAATGGTCTGAGGAAAAGAACGGCTCGTATTTCACTTTCTCCGATCCCGCGTCCCATTCAAAAAGACCATGGTTGAGGCTTTCACAGGCCATCGCCGGCATGCAGGCCATCTCCGCCAACATTTTCATTTTGACCTAAAGAACACATGAATTCTGCCGATGTTATTTTCTGGACAAGAAGGGTGACGATGGAGGAAGGATGCGTTTATTTTGCTCAGGACAGCCCGCCCGGCATGCAGCCGTTCGTAGGCGGCATCCCTCTAAAGAGTTCAGTCATTGCTTCATGTTGAGAAGGTGATTGCATTACATTTTCACCCGCAAAGTAACAATTAGAATGCAAATGCTGCAAGGGATTAACAATAATGAATCAGTTGATTAGTAAGAATGGTGCACGAAAAGCGGCTGCTTTAGCGGTAAGTTTATTATTAGCTGGCTGTAGCACTTTTTTCAAAAAACCACCCGTGTACGTACCTCCTGCAAATACATCAGATATTGCGAAAATTCGATTGATGGGTGCGCCTATGAGTTACGCCTTGTATCAAACAGGCAGTGACGGTCAGGAAACTGGAGGGTGGGTTCAGGAGCACAGTGGTTTCGTAAATATTATGTCAGGGAATACCAGGGATTTGGGTTTCCCTAAGTTAAAAAATAAAGATTACAGTGACACCTTTTTCGAAACAACGATATTGGCTGATCGCCTGACAAGGATTCATCATTCATTGTATGGTGGTTGCTCGGTTAATATTAAAATTTCGCCGAAGAAAAATGCATTGTATGAGATTCATTATAGCTATGCAGACAAGAGCGGCTACTGCGTTATTTACGCCAAAGAAATCAAATACGACGCAGATATGGGTGTTTATTATGAGGCAGATGCTAAATGAAACTAAAACACGTGTTTCTGCTGGCCTTAAGTACTGTCGCACTGAGCGGTTGTGCTGCGAATGTGGACAAAACGCAAGCCACAAATTTAAATAATTATTCAGAGACGGTTATCCGGCAAAGCATCGTGGTGGGGAAATCCACTAAAAAAGATGTGTTGTTATTACTCGGTGCCCCTACAACGCCGAAAGAGTTTAAAACTGCCCATCACTGGACTTACGTCTCAAAGGTGGTCGATCGGCGAATTTATTTGGTTATCCCGCTCATTCAGGACAGAAATCAACTTTTGTTGCTGGAATTCAATGATGCTGGTGTAGTGACTAACATGAATTATACCGAGCAGTAATCTCCTCGACCAAAATCGCCCCGTGCGCCATACGGCTCCAGCGGGGTGTTTTAATGTTATCCGCAAGAAACGTCCATAACTCCTCCAGTAGCCAGCGCAGCGTTTTCCTGTTGTGAGCAAACGTACTGACAAAGTAACACCTGCTCCAGCGCGGTATAGTATTCATCAAGCGTACAGGAATCAGGGGGAAACACCCTGCCACGCATGCTGGATCCACCATGCCCCGCTGGGCGAAAGCGTTACGTTTCATCACAAAGTAACAGACTCAGCAACTGCCGCAGTTGCTGCTGCTGAGTGTCATTCAGCGTACTGAGAAACTGGTTTTGCGTCTCGGTATGTATTTTCAGCGCCCGCTCGATTTTTTCACGTCCGGCTTCGGTCAGGGCGACCAGCATACTGCGCTTATCGTCAGGATCACTCACGCGCGCAATAAGCCCGGCGTCTTCCAGATGATGGAGACGATTCGTCATGGCACCTGAGGTGACCAGCAATGATTTATACAGCTGGGTGGGGGACAGGCGATAAGGTTCACCCGCCCGGCGCAGGGTCGCCAGCACATCAAACTCGCCGTCACGGAAACCAAAGGATGCCAGCGCCGCGGCACGCGCTTTCGCCAGGTTTTTCATGATGCGCAGCATTCGCCCGAACACCAACATCGATGACGCATCCAGCTCCGGCATCGCGCTGGCCCACTGATCCACGATGAAATCGACATGATCTGCCACTCTTGAACTCCTTCAGGCGGGCTTGCTGCCACCTTTGTTATTTTGTGCACAAGGCCTGTTGCCGCTCCGTAATTTATCTTAACGTTAAGATAAGTTGGCTTATCAGGAGCAGGAAAGTGGATCGTATCTTATCAACGGCAGGAATGTTTATCGTGCTGGTTTTTATCATCGCACTCAATCTTCGCCCGGTGATGGCGGCAATGGGGCCGCTGTTCCCGCTATTGCAACATGATGTTCACTTCAGCGCCACACAGCTTAGTCTGCTGACCACCTTGCCAGTGATGATGATGGGGCTGGCGGCGCTTGCCGGGCCGCGTTTGCAACAGAAAATGGGCGAAGTACGGGGGATCACCGCTGGTCTGATCGTGCTGGTGCTGGCAAGCGCCGCACGCGGTTTACATCAATCTGCCGCCACCTTGATTATCAGCGCGCTGCTGGCAGGCGTGGGGATTGGCGTTATTCAGGCGCTGATGCCGCCGCTGATCAAGCGGCAGTTTGGCGCTCAGGCGGGCACGCTGATGGCGCTATTTTCTACCGGCATTATGGCGGGCGCGGCAATGGCGGCGGCCAGCGCCGCACCGCTGGCGATGCGTCAGGGGCTGGCGTTGACGCTGGCGATACCGGCGCTCCCCGCCGCCATCGCGCTGGTGCTGTGGCTGACCCACGTGCGCCGGACCGCGCCGCTGAATCTCACTCATCGTCCCCGCGTGCCGCTCACGGGCCGCGCCTGGTTGCTGATGATCTTCTTTGGCGTCGGCACGGGGGCGTATACGCTGGTGCTGGCGTGGCTGCCGCCGTTTTACATGCAGCACGGCTGGCAGGCCGGAGAGAGTGGCTACGTGCTGGGCGCGTTGACGCTGACCGAAGTGGCCGCAGGATTTATCCTTTCCACCCTGATCCACCGCTTTCGCGATCGCCGTCGTCCCTTGCTGGTGGTGCTGGCATTGATCCTGCTGGGGCTGGTGAGCCTGATGTTGCTGGGCGGTGCGCAGGCGTGGCTGCCAACGCTGTTGCTGGGACTGGGGATTGGTGCGCTGTTTCCGCTGTCGCTGATCGTCACGCTTGATCATGCCACCGCGCCGGAAGAGGCGGGCGCGCTGTTGTCCTTTGTGCAGGGCGGCGGTTATATGCTGGCGGCGTTAATGCCGCTGGTGGCCGGAATAGTCCGTGACCGCGCCGCCTCGCTGGACAGCGCCTGGGCCATCATGAGCGTCGGCATTGTGGTATTGATGTTTATGGCGCTGCGCTTCAGGCCGCAGGCGTGAAACGTGGCTGACGTTTGCCGGGGCGTGAAGGCGTCACGGCGAGTTCGTCAGCCCGGCCAGCGTCATGGCACTGGCACGGCGGGCGTTGTTGTATTACGGTTACAATATCAAAATGTTAGCCGCGACAGCGGAAGCCAGGAGTACGCCAATGCGCGTTTTATTCGCCCTTTTATTGTCATCTTTACTTGCCGGATGCATCACCTCATCACCGCAAAAAGCGCTGTATAAAGCGGAATACCCGCGCCGCCAGGATATTCGTCAGCAGAATGTTTATCAGTTTAAAACGACGCCGATTAAGGCCAGCGGGGAGCGTTACTGGGGGGCGGGTGAGTTAACGCAACTCTTCAGGGTCAATGATAAAGACGCTTCCACCGTTCAGCTTCGCTTCAACTATCCGGCAAAATCCCTGGAAGCCGTGTCGCTGGATGCCGGTAACAGACCGCTCAGCAAAGAAACCTTTATCTTACTCGATGAGTCCGCACCACAACCTTCCAGCCCTGAAACCAACTATTTTTATCTGACAAAAGAGGGCCAGTTGGTGCATAAAAGGCGCAACTGCACCCCTGATATGAGTGTGGGATGCCAGTGGTGGAACCACCGGCTTTTTATCACCCGCAACGGAGACATGGCGGTGCATTATGAACAAGGCAGCGCTGTGCTGCTGTTTCTGGTTTTCCCCGGTTACGGCTCACATGACTACCTGGAAATATTTTCGAAGGTTTCGCCGGTAGCCGACATCAAATCATAGTCAGAAAATAATGCCCCTTCCGGCCTGATGCGGCTGAGGGGGCATCACTCATCATTTGCAACTATCGCAGCAATACATAACGCTGGCCGCCGGATTGCCGATAACCAGAATGAATCCTTACTTTATCCGGTACATCTGATGCGTATAACTGCACTTAAACGTTTTTTCTCCCTGAACCGTCTGCGTTCAGCCGCGTCTTATCACGCACTTTGTCAGAATAAACCTGTCATTGAATTCAGTCCGGAAGGAGTGATCCAGAAAGCCAGCCCGCTATTTCTCTCTGCGATGGGATACCGGGCTGAGGACATCATTGGTCAACACCATCGACTATTCTGCCCGCCGTCATTCATCAGCTCGCCGGAGTACAGCCAGTTCTGGCAGCGCCTTGCCAGCGGCGAAAGCTTCAGCGGCAAATATCTGCGTCTGGCAAAGGGCAATCGACCGGTATGGCTGGAAGCCAGCTATATCCCCATTACGGACCGGCGCGGCAAGGTGACGCGCGTTATTAAGATTGCGGCGGATATTTCTGCGCGTATCCAGGTGGCCCTTGAGCAGGAATCCATCGTCACTGCCATCAGCCGCTCCATGGCGATTATCTCGTTTAGCCCCGAGGGTATCGTGCTGGAAGCCAATGAGAATTTCCTCGCCGCCACCGGTTATAAACGGGAGGAGGTTATCGGTAAACATCACCGGCTGTTCTGTTCACCGACGCTGTATAAAAGCGATGAATACCGTCAGTTCTGGGAGCGGTTGAATCAGGGCGAGTTTTTTTCCGGTCAGTTTCCCCGCCTAAACCGTCAGGGAGAGCCGCTGTGGCTGCGCGCAACCTATAACCCGGTTTTTAACCATGACGGACAGCTTTATAAAATTGTGAAGTTCGCCACCGACGTCACGGCAGATGTCCTGCGTAACCAGCGAGAGCAGGAAGCGGCGGTTCATGCATGGGATATGGCGGTGCAGACCCGCGGCAGTGCGCAGGCCGGGGCCAGCGTTATCGATAACAGCATCCGCATGATTGACACCATTGCCCAGGGATTGGGGGCGGTTTCTGCCGATGTCTCCCGGCTTAACAATCAGTCCGACAGCATTGACGGCATAGTGGAAACCATCCGCAGCTTTGCCATGCAGACACGGCTGATTGCCCTCAATGCCGCAATTGAAGCGGCGAGGGCGGGTGCCTCTGGACGCAGTTTTGCGGTGGTTGCCGCCGAAGTCCGCACGCTTGCGGCCAGCGTCAGCAGCGCTACGGAAGAAATTGAGCGGGTAGTGGCCAGCAATAATCAGCTGGCTAAAGAGGTACTCAGTGGTATCGAAAACAACCTGACGAATACCCGCGAAGGGGTGACGCTGATGCGGGAAGCGGGTGAGGTGATCGCCAGCATTCAGATGAACGCCGCCGGGGTTGAGACGGCGGTTAAAGATGTCGCTCTGTCAGTCAAAGCCGGATAACGCCGGACAATTCGCCGATGGTGCCCGCCTCAGAACCTGCTGATGTCCTGAGGCCGGGCAACGCCTTACTCGCTGTCGGCGGCAACGGAAGGGGGCAGGGTCGCCCGCACCTGCGGAAGACTCTGCGGATAATTCTGCTGAATAAACTCAATCATTTTTTCCCGCACGTAACAGCGTAAATCAAAAGCCGTCGGTGAGTTCTGTGCCGTCATCAATAGCCTGATGGTCATGGTTTTTTCGGTGGTATCGGTCACCTGCAACACCTGCGTTTCCTGATCCCAAAGCCGGGTTTCACTGAGCACTTTTTCAAAGTGTTCGCGCAGCGGCTGCAACGGCATGGAATAATCCACATAAAGAAACACCGAACCTAAAATTTGCGCGTTATTACGCGTCCAGTTCTGGAAGGGATTTTCGGTAAAATAGGTAATGGGCAATACCAGGCGGCGCAGATCCCACAGACGCACTACCACATACGTCAGATTTATCTCCTCGATCCAGCCCCACTCTTTTTCCACCACCACCGCGTCATCGATTTTTATCGGTTGCGTAAAGGCAATCTGGATACCGGCAAATAAATTAACCAGCGACTTTTGTAGCGCAAAACCGATTATTATCCCGGCTACCCCGGCACCCGCCAGAATAGTGGTGCCGAACTGCCGCACGCCAGGAAAACTCAGTAAAATCAGGGATAAACAAAACGTCACCAGTAAGACGATAGCGACTTTCTTGACATACATGATCTGCGTGCGAATTTTACGGGCGCGAAGATTATTCGAAATATTAATGTCATAGCGAATAAAAAGCATATCCTGAGCAACATTAATTAATCGAATCAGGACGGAGCAAAACGACAAAATAATAAAGATATTCGTTGTCGTTCTGATAAAGCTCAGGGACTCCGGCTGGATATTGGCATAATTGACCCCTACGCGGATTAACAGCAGGGGAATGAAAAGAAACATCGATCCGCGAAGGTGTTTCTCCAGTGACTTAAAGAGCTTTCGGTCGCGACTCTGCCAGTAACGAATAAACTGCAAAAGTATAAATCTTGCCAGGAATCCCACCGCGAGCGAAACAGTGACGAGCAATACCGCAGGCACCCATGCCGGAGCGCCAGATAACTCACCAACTAAAAAAGGCATGCTTTCCCCTTATTTTCTGCCAACAACCCTGAGCTGTCAGAACGGTTAAAAAATCGGTCACGCTTGATCTGCCGCGACTGTGCGCAGTGGCTGACAGACGCGCACTATTATATGAAAGATAGGGGAAACTGGCCTTGTCAGGGCATAAAAATATCCGCTGATGCTGGAAAGCGCGGCCTGTGCGATCAACGCTTAACCCATTGTGGCTAAGGATCCTGGCAGCTTGCCTGAAACAGATTACTTTTGCATCATGGCAAGAATATGTTTGCCACACCGGAGAAGGTCACCGTGACCCGTAGCAAAAGAAAGATCGTCGTCGTGGGAGCCGGAATTACCGGCGCCTCAATCGCATGGCATCTTGCCAGCCATGAATTTGACGTCACCCTTGTTGAGCAAAAGATGCCCGCTTCAGGTGCGACGGGGAGCGCGTTTGGCTGGCTGACGGGCGCGGTGAGCGATGAGGCGGCGGATGCGCTTCTGCGGCGCGCCGCACTGACGGACTGGCACAGGCTGGAAGAAAAAATACCGGAACTGCGGATTAACTGGAGTGGCTCGTTAAAATACGGCGCAGTTTCCGAAACCTGCGTGGAGGGGGAAAGCCTACTCCAGCAGGCAGACATCGCCAGTCTGGAGCCTGCGCTGGTCAACCCTCCCTCACACGCCCGTTATGCAGCAAAAGACGGGGCCATCGAGGCGACCGACGCGACACGTTTACTCGTGGAAAAAGCCTGCGAGAAAGGGGCTGTGCTGCAAACCCAAACAACCGTTACGGGGCTTTGCATGACCGAGGGTAGGGTGACAGGTGTGTTGACGTCACAGGGTGAGCTGGATGCTGATTGCGTGGTGCTGGCCTGTGGAACAGGTATTTCCGCCCTGACTGCCCAGACTGGCACCCCTGTTCCGGTGTTGTCATCGCCCGCCATCTTACTGCGCTTTACCGCACCCCGGTGCGTGGTCAAAACGATTATCTCAGGTGATGATATTGAGGTTCGGCATGCCCGTAACGGGGATTTAGTCGCCGCAGAAGATTACCCTGCAAGCGGCAACGTAACAGAAACGGCTCTGGCTGCGCAGACGGCGGTAAGAAGCAGAATTAGAGGCGCTGAATCATCCTCGCTTATCCACAACGCCACAGGCGAACGTCCTGTTCCGCAGGATGGGTATCCGGTACTTGGTTTTACTGATGAAAGCAAAAGCCTCTATGTCGCTTCCATGCATCCTGCGGTGACCTGCGCAGCGACAATTGGCCGGCTGGTTTGTGAGGAACTCAGCGACGCAGAGCACGATGAGATCCCGCAAAATTATCGGCCATCGCGCTTCACCACCACGCCTTAATGCGTAATTAACCACTGACACATCACGGATAGCGGTGATGTTGATTCATATCCGGTAAATAACTGATGCCCGCTTCAGCAAACCTCTTCTGTATGCCGGGCATCATATTCCTGCTGCGCCCGCGCCACTTCCGGCCCATGCCTGAGCGCCCAGTCGTACAGCGCGCTGAACGGTTCCTGTAGCGTCCTGGCCAGCGGGGTCAGGCTGTACTCGACACTGACGGGCGACGTCGGCAGCACATTGCGATTCACCAGCCCATTGCGCTCCAGCCGCTTTAGCGCGTCCGCCAACGCTTTGTGGGTTATGCCATCCAGCCGACGGCGGAGTTCATTAAAGCGTGCAGGCTCGCTGCACAGCACGGTGAGAATTAAAATCGACCATTTATTGGTGATGTTCTCCAGCACCGGTCGGGTTTTTCCTACTTCTTTCAGGTTGTTGCCGTCAATCTGACACATGGCGATATACTCCGTGATACCTGGTATAAACAAAGTGCGTAATTGTTATTAAGTATAAAAATTATATCATCTGTTTTCCACCCCTGAAGGAGTTAGCAGATGCAACAATTAGAGAATAAAGTGGCCCTGATCCTGGGCGGCGCAAAAGGCATTGGTCTTGCTATCAGCCAGCGCTTTGCCCGTGAAGGCGCAACCACCTGGTTCACCTCGCGCCGCAGTGAGGAGTTAGACATCGCCCTTACTGGCATAGAAGGCGACGCCAGACCGCTGCGTGCAGATGTCAGTCAGCTAAGCGAACTGACACGGATCGCTGACCTGATTAACGCGGAGTCCGGCCGCATTGATGTGCTGATCATCAACGCCGGTATGGCCGAGTACGCGACCATTGATGACGTCACCCCGGCGCAGTTTGACACTATTTTCGGGCTGAATGTGCGCTCGCCGTTATTTGCGCTTCAGGCCGCACTTCCTCTGCTGAAAGAGGGGGCGAGTGTAGTGCTGATCGGCTCGATCGCCGATGTCATTGGCACCAAAGGGTATGGCGTCTACGGCGCCAGTAAAGCGGCATTACGATCGTTTGCCCGCACCTGGACCAATGAGCTTGCCGCCCGCGGTATTCGCATTAATGTTGTCGCCCCAGGGCCTGTTGATACGGAAATGATGCAGGCTGCCTCCGAAGAGCTGCGCAATGGAATCATCAGCGCCATTCCGTTAGCCAGGATGGCCAGGCCCGACGAAGTGGCCAGTGCGGCATTATTCCTGGCGAGTGAAGAAAGCAGCTATATCGCTGGCGCAGAAATCTGTGTGGATGGTGGGCTGACGCAGGTTTGATAGAGGTTGTGTGGCGGAGAAAAGAGAGAGGAAAACCCTCTCTCTTTTTTCAGGTGTCATACGGCGCAATCAGTCACAAAACGGGGAACGCTGCTGCGCGGCGGTGAGAAACTGCATCGCATCTTCACCTGCGGCGGTGTAGAGCGGGGCGTTTTGCTGCTCAGCAACCGCCAGAATAGCGTTCGCCACATCCTCCGCATGCGTCACTGGCGACCCGGCATCGCCGGCTTTCTGGATAAACTCATTCAGCATAGTGCCATAGGCAGGATCGTCACGGCCGCCGAAATACGCCCGTGCATTTTCGCCAAACTTCGTTTCGGGCGAGCGCCCCGGTAACACAACGTGAACGCGGATCCCGAAAGGCTTCACTTCCAGGGCTAATGTCTCGCTCCAGGCATTCAGCGCCGCTTTACTGGCGCGATAAAGCCCAATCAGCGGCATCGCTTTGGTGGTTACCGACGAAGATACATTGATGATCACCCCCGCTTTTTTCTCTCTCATCAACGGCAGAAACGCCTGGGTTAACGCCAGCGTGCCCAGCACATTGATGTTCATTAATTGCTGCGCGGTGGCGAGGGGCGTCAGTTCAACGGGTACCGCGGCGCCAAGACCGGCATTATTGACCAGCAGGTCAATCGCGCCCGCCTGTTTCACCACCTCGCTGATGCTCTCCTCAGACGTAATATCCAGCGGCAATAGTGTCAGCCGGTCGCTGGCAGGAAAAAGCGTGGCATCTGGCGTTCGCATGGTGGCAATCACGTGCCAGCCTTTGGCTAAAAACAGGTGTGCTGTTGCCAGCCCAAAACCTGAAGAGCATCCGGTAATCAGTGCAGTTGGCATGGTAAATCCTCGTTGTGGGTCAGAGCAGCAATCATAGCGGTCAGTGTCTGGACAATATATAATCAGAAATCCACTTTTCTTGAGAGAGCGTCCAGTGTCAGATCCGTTAACCGATATGGTTGCGTTGCTCAATCCCAGACCGACCCAGGCAAAGCTCGTTGAGGGGGCAGGGACGTGGCGCGTGGTCCGGGAGTCTGCCGGCGAGGCGTTTTACTGCGCGGTGTTGCAGGGCGAATGCCTGATGCGTATTAACGGTAACGCGCCGACACGGCTTGTCGCCGGTGATTTCGTGCTGATACCCGCCACCTATACCTTCGAGAATACCAATGCGGGCGCCGCCCCTCCCGCAGGCATTACGACGCCGACCGTGCTGGGCGAGGGACACGTGAGAATAGGCTCCCCAACAGGGGAGGCTGAATTTCTCATGAATGTGGGGCACTGTGAATTCGATACGCCGGACAAACAGCTCATCGTCGCGCTACTCCCCAATGAGATCCTGATCAAAGGGCAACGTCGTTTCGTCACCCTGTTCGACCTCCTGCTGGATGAAAGCCGTACCCGGCGACCCGGACGGGACGTGGTACTGATGCATCTTTTACAACTGTTGCTGGTGGAGGCGTTGCGCAGCGATGCCGCACTGTCGACAACGACCGGGATCCTGAAAGGGCTACAGCACGACAAGATCGCCACCGCGCTGCATCACATTCATCAAAACCCCGGCGCTGACTGGCAAATAGCCCGGCTGGCGCGCGAATGCGCGATGTCCCGATCCTCTTTTTTCGCCGTCTTCAGCGAGACGGTCGGCATGTCTCCAGGGCAGTATTTGCTGTTCTGGCGAATGTCGTTAGCCCGCAACGCGCTGCTGAGTGGCCAGGATAAAATAGAACAGATCGCTTTTCGGACAGGCTACCAGTCTGCAAGTGCGTTCAACGTTGCTTTCGCCCGCTATGCAGGTATGCCGCCGGGGGAATTTCGACGGCAGAATGCGGCTGATGAGACTGTCAGAGCAAGAAGGCGTTCGTCAGTCGCGCTGTGACGTGATCCGTCCGGCTGCGTTATATTCCCAGTGCGGCGACGATGGCGGCTTCCATTTTCTGCGGGGTGGTAACGGGGGCGAAACGCTTAAGCGGTTTGCCGTCGCGCCCAATCAGAAATTTAGTGAAGTTCCACAGGATGCGCCCGCCCAGCACGCCGGGCAGCTCGGCTTTCAGGTGGCGGAACACCGGATGCGCGGCGGCACCATTGACCTCCACTTTCTCAAACATCGGGAAGCTCACGCCGTAGTTGATGTGACAGGTCTGCGCGATGTCGTCGGCCCCGCCTGGCTCCTGTTTACCGAACTGGTTGCAGGGGAAACCCAGCACCACCAGCCCCTGTGCGCCGTACTTTTTGTAGAGCGTTTCAAGCCCAGCATACTGCGGCGTGAAACCACATTTACTGGCCGTATTCACCACCAGCACCAGCTTACCCGCATAGTCGGCCATCGGGATGGGTTCGCCGCGCAGGCTGGTGGCAGTCAGTTGATAAAAGGTCGTCATGTCGGAAACCTCGAGGCTGGAATGGTATGGGTTCTGGGTACAGGGGGGCACTTTAACATGACTGCGTGTGGCACGAAGCGGTTGGTCACACAGGCAATGTCTGCTTTGAGCGAAAAGCGGAAGTTCACCTGGTATTTTAAGAACAGACTCATTATCTCCACTACCCGTGCATCTACGGTCTGCGCAGCCGCGTGAATCCTGCACTGTTCCGATCGTCAGGGCACTAGCTGTTATGTGAACAAACAGGATTACTCAGTATCGTTTCCGTTTTGTCACTTCTGAAATACCAATGGCCTGTATTGTCGTGAATGAGTGAGAGGCTTAATATTGCTTCTATTCCAGCACGGAACTAAATAAATTTCACTGATATAATAATTGTTATACCTGACTATTTAATTCGTGCTTCCTGGTATGGGGTTATCATTTTTTTATGTCGACACTCATATTTAAAAAAATACCAGTATCTTAAGAGGATATTATTATGAATACCAAAGGTCTCATTCTTATTATTATCGGCGCGATGTTTGAATGCGCCTGGGCATTCGGTCTTAAGCACGCGCAGGGCTCGTTTGAACTATTTCTGACAGTGTTTTGCGTGGTGGCCAGCTTCGGTATATTCATGCTCTCTTTTAAATACGTCGGCGCAAGTATTGCCTACGTGGTTTACACCGGACTTGGCACTCTGTTTGTCGTAATGATCGAAATGGCCGACACGTTATCTCATGGGGGGCACATAGAAGTCCTTCGTATCGTATTTGTCGTCACCCTGATGCTGGGCGTGATTGGTGTGAAAGGAGCAAAATCATGATTTCTTATCTCATTCTTTTCATTGCGGGCTGCTTTGAGGTCGCAGGTATCTCTACCCTCAACGGCTATGCGAATGCCGGTACCGTTCGGCGTAAGATCACGTTCCTGCTGGCTACCATTTTACTCTTTGCTGTGGCGCTCAGTTCCCTGAGTATCTCCATGCAGGAAATCCCGCTGTCCGTTGCCTATGCCATCTTTACGGGCGTGGGTACGATCGGCGCGGTGACGGTAGGCGTATTTATTAACGGCGACAAAATCCGTCTGTTTAAGGGGGCCAGTATATTTCTTATTATCTTCAGTGCCATTATGCTGAAGCTGGTTTAATTCTCTATTCTCTCTTCCAGTCGAAGCCTGAGCATGAGCCACAAAGAAAGCGAGAATGTTTTTAAATTAAGCGTATCTGTCAGTGAAATAATTCACCATAAAATTCGTAAAGGCTTTGAGCCTGGGAGGTGCATATTTGTTTGTGGGCCAGACGAGATTCATTTCATAGTTTTGTCCCACGCTATTTCCCAGGACAATGTGTAGCTCACCAGATTTTATATATTTTTCCGTGAGCAAGCCGGGCATAAAAGCAATACCTTTACCGTCGAGTGCCAGCCCAAGGCGAACATCCGTACTATTGCAGACGAGCGCCGGGATAACGTCCTGCACGACGGAAGCAGAATCCGGAAACGGCCAGGGTTCCGTGCGTCCACTGGAGGGATAGCGGTACTGGATACAGGTATGGGAAAGGAGATCTTCCACGCTCGCAGGTGTTCCGTATCGCTTGAGGTAGTCCGGCGATGCCACCAGATTCATTGCGCAGTTACCGAGTGATCGGGCCGTCAGACGAGAGTCTGACAACTGGCCGACACGTATTACTGCATCGAATCCCTCATCCACCACGTCAACCAGTCTGTCGCTCAGATCCACCTCCAGAACTACAGCCGGGTAGCGCTCCATAAATCGGCTAATAATGGGCGAAAAAAAAGAGGGCATATTAGGCATGCTAACGCGAAGCTTGCCTCTTGGCACTCCTGCGATTAACGAGAGTTCTTCTTTCGCTGACCGCAGCTCATCAAGAATGATCCGGCTACGCTCAAGAAACATCTCGCCCTCCTGCGTCAGGCTTAATCCGCGCGTGTTCCTGTTCAGTAAACGCGTTCCCAGCTCTTCTTCCGTTTTGCTGATCAGCTTGCTTACGGCTGAGGGGGAAATATTCATCTCACGCGCCGCAGCCGCGAAGCTGCCCAGGTCAGCAATCCTCACGAACGCTTCTATACCGTCAACCAGGTTCATCCTATTCTCCTGTGAAACAGAACATCAATTTTTCCATCATATCGCGGAAACACATTCCATTTAGTCACGACTGAATTAACGGAACTGACAATTGTACGATGCATTCCCCGGGTCTACCCTTGAAGTTCTTTAAATGCCGTCTCTCCGGCACTTTTTCAGTCAAAAGCGATTTTTACGCCAAAACAATACGGCGTTACCAACAGACTGACGCATTATCAGGGGAAACCATGTCATCCGAAAAAGCATCAGAACGCATCAGCTTACACTCTCAGAATATCAGCCCTGGCGTCACTGTACACGGGGCCAGGACGCACAACCTCAGGGATGTGTCCTTTTCCTTTCCCCGTAATGCCATGGTGGTGTTTACCGGGATCTCCGGCTCGGGAAAATCATCACTGGCATTTGATACGCTGTATGCTGAGGCGCAGCGACGGTTTATGGAATCCGTTGCACCGCACGCCAGACGTTTGATCGAGCAGGCGTCCACGCCGGATGTGGACGCTATAGACGGGCTTCCGCCTGCCGTCGCCCTGCAACAGAGCCGGGCAGGCGCGCAGGAACGCTCAACGGTCGGTAGCCTGACGCGCATTTCCGTTACCCTAAGGCTGCTATTCTCTCGTGCCGGGAGCCATCCTGCGGACGTTACGTTCCTGCCGGCCGAAGCCTTCTCGCCTAATAATCCTCAGGGGGCCTGTCCTGCCTGTCAGGGCATGGGCATAGTGCATGAAGTTAAAGCCGACGCGCTGGTCCCTGACGGAACGCTTAGCATTCGCGAAGGGGCGATAGCCTCCTGGCCCAACGGCTGGCAGGCGAAAAACCTACGCTCAATTCTCGATACGCTGGGCTACGATATTGATGCACCATGGAATACGCTGGCTGAAAAAGATCGGGAATGGATCCTCTTCACTGATGAACAGCCATCAGTGCCTATCTTTATGGGACTGAATGCGGAGCAGCGCAGGGAGGCGATCGCGGCGGGTACCGAGCCCGCTTATACCGGAACCTATACCAGCGCCCGAAAATACCTGCTGCAGAGTTTCTCAGGCGGTAAGGAGTCCGTAAAAAAGCGTCTTTCCCGTTTCATTACCGTGGCATCGTGCAATGAATGCCACGGTAAGCGCCTTAATAGGGATGCCCTGGCTTACACCTTTGCAGGCCGTGACATTGCCGAAATGGGTGAACTGACAATAACGCAGCTCAGAGCGTTGCTTTCGCCCTGTGCTGAAGGACTTTCTGAGGATCTGCCACGCGAAACCGCACTGCGGGAGGCCGTCATCAGAATGACGACCGACATCTGCGGACGCCTCGGCCAGCTCGAAAAGCTCGGTCTTGGCCATCTGTCTCTTGGCCGGAGGACTACCATGCTCTCGTCCGGCGAGTTGCAGCGTATCCGTCTGGCCACGCAGCTTATCTCGCGGCTTTTCGGCGTGATCTACGTGCTCGACGAGCCGGCAGCTGGCCTACATCCGGAAGACGTACGGGCATTGCTCCAGTCCCTGCGTTTGCTGGTGGAGGCCGGTAACTCTCTGGTCATCGTCGAACACAATCTTGACGTCATCGCTGAGGCCGACTGGCTGACGGAGATAGGGCCTGGCCCCGGGGGGCAAGGCGGTGAAATCGTCTATAACGGTACGCCCCCCGGACTGCAACAGATCTCACGCTCTCCCACCGCGGGCTACCTGTTTGACAGGCATCGTCCGGGTCTTCGTCGTCGGCGTCTGCCGGAGCGCTGGCTGAGTCTTGAACAGGTCACCTGCAATAACATCCAGGATCTTGATGTGCGCATTCCCCTTGAGCGGATGACTGCCATCACCGGCGTATCCGGTTCAGGTAAGTCCACGCTTCTGTCACGGGTGCTTCCGGCGCTGCTTGAACGGCTCGACAAAACACCGGATGAAGAGGACGCCGAAGACGACAGCGTTATGCCAGATGTACAGGGGAGCATCACCGCTGGCGGGACCTCCCTGAAACGACTGGTCCGTATCGATCAGCGGCCTATTGGCCGCACGCCGCGCTCTAACCTGGCCACCTATACCGGCTTTTTTGACACCGTGCGCAAACTCTTTGCCGACACCGACGAGGCTAAAAAGCGGGGCTTTGACGCAAGCCGGTTCTCTTTTAACCTGCCGGCCGGCCGCTGCCCCGCCTGTGAGGGGCAGGGGCAGATCACCATTGAACTGATGTTTATGCCGCAGGCAAGCGCACCCTGTTCTGCCTGTGGTGGACGGCGGTACAACGAGGAGACGCTCGAAGTCCGCTGGCATAACAGGACGATCGCGGACGTGCTGGCTCTTACCGTCGACGAAGCCATTTCGGTATTCAGAAATAATGACACCATCCAGCGCTCTCTCGCTGCGCTTGCCTCCCTCGGTCTCGGTTATCTGACGCTGGGTCAACCGGCCACTGAACTGTCCGGTGGCGAATGCCAGCGCATTAAGCTTGCCTGGGAACTACAGCGCACGCAGCGTGGCAAAACGCTCTATTTGCTGGATGAACCTTCCACTGGACTGCATCCGGCAGATATGGACAAGCTGATGCGCGTCCTGGACAGGCTGGTTCAGCGCGGCGATACAGTGGTAATCGCGGAGCACGATATGCGTATCGCCTGCGAAGCCGACTGGGTCATCGATCTGGGGCCCGGGTCGGGGGAAAGCGGCGGGCAAATCGTGGCAGCCGGCACACCGGAAGAGGTCAGCCGCGCGCCGGACAGCCTTACCGCTTCCTATCTTCTGGCAAGGCTGGACAAGCGAGACGGCGAGCCTGGGCAATAGCGACGGTCGGAACCAATCACGGTAAGGAGGGAACATGCAGTTTGATTTATTTGCTGGCGACGTGCTGCCCTCTATTCCGGGGCTGATCTACCAGACCGATTTTCTGACGCCGGAAGAGGAAAAAAGCCTGCTGGAGATCATCGCCACACTGCCTCTGAAGCCCGCACAGTATAAGGAGTATGAATCTAAGGTGCGTATTCTCAGCTTTGGTGGTCTTTACGATTTCAGCACGCATACCGTAAAGCCGAGCCCGGAACTGGATATACGCCTTGTTCCCCTGCGAAACCGGGTCGCTGACTGGTTGAAAGTGGAGTATGAGGCGATTTCCCACCTGCTTGTCACCGAGTATGTACCCGGTACACAGCTGGGATGGCACCGCGATGTTCCGGTATACGAAACCATCGTCGGGATCTCACTCGACAACCCGGCCACGATCCGCTTCAGGCCATGGCCGCCCGACAGGCTGAATAGTCGCAGGGCCGTCAGCCTTGAGGTAGTGCCCCGCTCAATATATAAACTCGACGGCGAGGCCCGCTGGGGATGGCAGCACGCCGTTCCTCCCGTGAAATATCCGCGCTGGTCCATTACGCTGCGGGTGAACCGGGAACATCATTAAGGCAGGCCGCGGATGGATAAGTTCGGAGCAGGCTGCTGAGTCCCTTACATGTCATCACGCCGCCCGTAGGCGGCGTTTATTTTTTACCCTGTGGTGAGTTCATGGCTTTCGGATAAAAGATCGTGGATCTCCTTGGGTGATAGCGGCCCGGAAAGAATAACGCTGATCCAGTGCTCTTTATTCATATGATAAGCAGGCAAAATCCCTGCCATTTTTCTGAGAGAACCGATGTGTTCTGGCCTGACCTTGACCTCCAGCACGTCAATTTCCTCTTCAGTATGCAAGCCAAGCTTTGTACCGGGCACGTTCATTACTAATCCGAACCACTTCTTGCCGTCGTGATGCCGGAGAACAGCATAGCCTGGAAGATTGCTCCATAAATATTCTGGCTCGGCTTTGTAATGTTCACGTGCATATTTGAACAGCGTCTCTCTTTTCATCATGTCTTCCGAATTGAGGTGGTTTGCAGGATGTTGTACCTCATTGTTCCCGAAAGCTGAGGCTTACGTGAGGCCATTCCCTATTTAGGGTATATTTCTGATGGCCCTTACTTAGTGCTTCTGCCGCGAAGCGGACATTACCTGAGTATAGCCGGGTATCAAAACGTTACCCTGTCACGTCATCAATAACGCTCATCCCGTCTTCTGTGCGGATCCAGCACGGGGCATTGATTTCCTCGGCCAGATACGCCATCAAATCTGCCAGCAGCCAGCGCAGCGGTTCTTCTTCTTGCGGCGGCACGCTGGGGCAAAGTAACACCTGCGCCGATATAGCACCTTATCTATCGAGAGCATCAGAATCTGGGTAAAAGCGGTATTGTGACAGGCAGCGGGTCAATACATTGCTAAAAAAGAAAATGGGACGACGTGCGCGGTGTCACTTGTAGAAAGGGGTAACTGGAACTTGAACTGGTTCTGGCTACCGGCGAATGTGGTTTCGAACAGTCTGCCATGGCAATGATAATCAGCGTGGTAACAGGCATTGGCATCATTGTCGCCAGCCTTGCAATGACTGTGCATTGCTATTTGTTTGTCAGAGGCGTCATTTGACGCCTCTGACAATCTTTGTGATCAAGCACACTATTCCATTTGCTTAGCCTTTCACGTAGCGACCAAAAATAATTAGCATGAATATGAGAAAAACAGGCACAGGCCATAAAGGTCCGTCAGGGAAAAAATGTACCAGTACGACGGCGAACAAGAGTGTTAGCAATATTGGGCCGTACATTGAAAATAATGATCTGAACACTCGCTTAAAAAATCTTCTGATAAGGTTCATCATATCTTACCGAATCATCCTGGTGATAATATCTGCAATACTATCATCCGTTGCCCACTGTGCTTTAACTGCCTCAGCCCGCTCAAACAGGGGGGCAATCAGAAAATACATCATTTCCAGTTCCTGGGCATATAGCGCAGCATAGTAAGCAGGGTAAGTAAAGTGAAGGCGGTCTGCGCTATCAGCAGCGTTCTGAACGACACCATATATACCCACCGATGCGATCCCTCTCGATGACCAGTTGCCGACTAATGCGCTGATTTCAAGGCTTAAATTCATGCCAGCGGCGACGGAGGTTGCGGCTGCAAAAGCAAATCCTGTATTCGTAAGTGAACTGGCGGCAATATGGATGTTCACTGCCATTAACAGATGTTTTATATGATCTAATTGATCGGATGTTTTGTAGCGAAATATTTCTTCAAAGTAGATTTTTAGCATTTCATAAACAATATTTTCACTTCTCAGAATATGGTAAACGCCCCTGGCGAATCGGAGGTCCTCGCTCTTTTGGCGTTGGCAGACGTCCTGATATTCATCTGTAAAGCAGGATGTGTAATACAGCACGCGCGTTGCACCTGCGCCTATAGTTTCAATTTGATGTGATACTCTCTTTCCAGTTTCTGTAAAAGCATGGTCGAGTTTTAACGCCAGAATTTTATTTGCCTGTAAATAACTAATAACTTCATTGTTGTAGTACATATTCGCTCCTTGCTGGGGTTTATTACGTCCTATTATTCATTGTTGTCCATGGGAAATCATTCCCAAAAATAGATGTCCGCTCCCACAAAGCGGACATTACCCCACCTAAGCCTTACGCCAGTACGTTACCCTGTCACGTCATCAATAACGCTCACCCCGTCTTCTGTGCGGATCCAGCGCGGCGCGTTGATTTCCTCGGCCAGATACGCCATCAAATCTGCCAGCAGCCAGCGCAGCGGTTCTTCCTGTTGCGGCGGTACGCTGCGGCAAAGTAATACCTGGGCCAGGGCTGCGCAGTATTCGCCGAGCGTATCGGAATCGGGGGCAAACTGGGGAACGCGAGTGGGCAGGGTATTCACAGTAAAACGCGCCTGCTGTTCCGGCGGGATCGGCTCGTTCAGCTGGGGTTTGAGCAGGGCAAACACGGCGGAAAAGCGCCCGCACAGCGCCATTCGCAGCGCCGGATCGAGGCTTTCCGCCTGCGCTTCCGCAAGCTGGTGGCAGTGATCGGCAAGGACGGTGAAATCGGTGTCGGCATCAAACGGGATGGAAAGTAACGGGTGGATAAAGCGGGTCATGGGATAGGCTCCTGCAGTCAGTTAACGTTGACGCTCGCGCGTCGTATGTCGTCAGTGAAGTTTGCAGGATGCCAATCCCGGCACCTGATTTTGCAGGTGCGGGCGAAAGATACCGTTTTCAGCGCAAAACGGCAAGACAGCGACGGGAAGACGGCGGTGCGAATGGATAAAATGCGTACCTGCTCGCAGGAATAAAAAAGACAGGCCGTCTCTGATGCCGCTTGTGACCCTATTACCATCTGGTCACTCGTTGTTAACCCGGCGCTGCTGAGTTAAGCTTATCGGATGACGAAAAAATTGAACCCACACGCCACGCGCGGCACGGCGGACCACAGCGTTCGCGATCAGGTGGTGGAAGCCGCCACCGAACATTTCAGCCACTTTGGATATGAAAAAACCACGGTGTCCGATCTTGCCCGCGCCATCGGCTTTTCGAAAGCCTACATCTATAAATTCTTCGATTCCAAACAGGCCATCGGGGAAGTGATCTGCCGCAACCGGCTGGCGATGATCATGGAGATCGTCACTGCCGCCATTGCTGACGCGCCCACGGCGTCGGAAAAATTTCGTCGTCTGTTCCGGGCGTTAGCAGAGGCAGGCAGCGATCTCTTTTTCCATGACCGCAAACTTTACGACATCGCCGCGGTGGCCACGCGCGATCAGTGGGCATCCACCCGCGCCTACGAAGAACAGCTTAAACAGTTGATTCAGGACGTGCTGCGGGAAGGGCGTAAGTCAGGGGAGTTTGAGCGCAAAACGCCGCTGGATGAAACCGCGCAGGCGATTTATCTGGTGATGAAGCCGTATATCAGCCCGGTGCAGTTACAGTACAACCTTGAGGACGCCCCGACGGCGGCGGTACTGCTGTCGTCGCTGATCCTGCGCAGTCTGGCCCCGTAGCGCAGAGAACTAACCCCGGCTGGCGCCGGGGTCTGCACATCAGCCGCGGTGCACGCTCAGGCCGCCAAAGGTCTGGCTGACCGGCATCATTTCCAGCGTGTTGATGTTGACGTGTTTCGGCAGCGTCGCCACCCACCAGACCGCTTCGGTAACGTCTTCCGGCGTCAGCGCCGTGGTGTTCTCGTAGGTTTTTCCGGCTTTGTCGTCGTCGCCTTTAAAACGCACGTTAGAGAATTCGGTGCCGCCCACCAGCCCCGGCTCGATATTGGTCACGCGCACGCCGGTGCCGTGCAGATCGGTACGCAGGTTCAGGCTGAACTGCTGCACAAAGGCTTTGGTCGCGCCATAGACGTTGCCGCCTGCGTACGGCCAGCTGCCCGCCGTTGAACCGATGTTGATCACATGACCGCGATTGCGCGCCACCATGCCCTGCAGCACAGCGCGGGTCATGTACACCAGGCCTTTGTTATTGGTGTCGATCATGGTTTCCCAGTCCTCGACGCTCGCCTTGTGCGCCGGCTCCATGCCCAGCGCTAGACCGGCGTTATTCACCAGCACGTCGATGTCGCGCCATTCAGCGGGTAAATTCTCCATTGCCTGTTCAATGGCGGCGCGGTTGCGCACATCCAGTTGCAGCGTCAGCACGCTGTCGCCCAGTTCGTCTTTCAGCGCCTGTAAGCGCTCCTGGCGGCGGCCTGTGGCGATCACTTTATGGCCGTTTTTCACAAAGCGACGCGTAATACCTTCACCAAAACCCGCAGTTGCCCCGGTTACTAAAATAATCATCTCTCTGTTCCTTAACGCTTTTTGTGTTGCCTTAGCATAGTTGCGCAGCGGCCCGGTGGCAACGCATACCGGGCGAGTGTGTAGTGTGGCAAATAATCTGGTCCCGTGACGGGGGGATTTGTTACTGTAGAAAGCGATCAACGGCTCAGGGGAGTAAAACATGTCCGCCACCAATCCACTGTTTGAACAGAGCACGCTGCCGTACCAGGCACCGCGTTTCGATATGCTACAGGACAGCCACTACCGGCCCGCCTTTGATGAAGGGATACGGCAAAAACGCGCCGACATCGCCGCCATCACCGGACAAACTGACGCGCCAACCTTTGCCAATACGCTGCTGCCGCTGGAGCAGAGCGGGGAATTGCTGTCGCGTGTGACCAGCATCTTTTTCGCCATGACCTCGGCGCATACCAACGACGAGCTTCAACTGCTGGACGAGGCGTTCTCCGCTGAACTGGCGGATCTTGCCAACGATATTTACCTCGATGACGCGCTGTTTGCCCGCGTGGAAGCGGTCTATAACGCGCGGGATACCGCCGGGCTTGACGACGAATCCCGCCGCCTGCTGGAAGTCACCTATCAGCGCTTTATCCTCGCCGGCGCTAAACTGCCTGAGGCGGATAAACAGACGCTGAAAGCGCTCAATACCGAAGCGGCGCAGCTGACCAGCCGCTTTAACCAGCATCTGCTGGCCGCCGGAAAAGCGGCGGCGCTGGTGGTGGAGGATGTCGGTGAACTCGACGGCCTGAATGAGGACGAGATCGCCCAGGCACGCGCAGCGGCAGAAGAGAAAGGTCTGCACGACCGCTGGCTGATCCCGCTGCTAAACACCACCCAGCAGCCCTGGCTTGCGGCGCTGCGCAATCGCCAGACCCGTGAAAAACTCTTTACCGCGGGCTGGCTGCGTACTCAGCGCGGCGATGAAAACGACACCCGGCAGATAGTGCTGCGCTTAACGCAGATCCGCGCCCGTCAGGCGCAGTTGCTGGGCTTTGACGATTATGCCGCGTGGAAGATCGCCGATCAGATGGCGCAAACACCGGCTGCCGCACTGCGCTTTATGCGTGACATCGCCCCCGCGGCACGCGCCCGTGCCGAAAAGGAACTGGCGGATATTCAGCAGGTGATCGACGCGCAGCAGGGCGGCTTTACCGCCCGCGCCTGGGACTGGGCTTTCTACGGTGAACAGGTGCGCCAGGCGAAATACGCCATTGATGAAAGCCAGATCAAACCCTACTTCGCGCTGGACAACGTGCTGGTGGACGGCGTGTTCTGGACGGCAAGCCAGCTGTTTGGCCTCACCTTTACCGAGCGGGCGGATATTCCGGTGTATCACCCGGACGTGCGGGTATGGGAAATTTTCGATGAGGACGGTACAGGGCTTGCGTTGTTTTACGGTGATTTCTTCGCCCGCGACTCGAAAAGCGGCGGCGCGTGGATGGGCAACTTTGTGGAGCAGTCGACCTTAAACGGCACCAGGCCTGTGATCTACAATGTCTGTAACTATCAGAAGCCTGCCGCCGGGCAGCCCGCGCTGATCTCCTGGGACGATGTGATCACCTTGTTCCACGAGTTCGGCCACACGCTGCACGGCCTCTTTGCCAGCCAGCGTTACGCCACGCTTTCCGGGACCAACACACCGCGAGATTTTGTCGAGTTCCCGTCGCAGATCAACGAGCACTGGGCAAGCCATCCGCAGGTGTTTACCCGTTACGCCCGTCATTATCAGAGCGGTGAGCCGATGCCGGACGCGCTGCGTGAAAAAATGTTCAGCGCCACGCTGTTTAATAAAGGCTACGACATGACGGAGCTGTTAAGCGCCGCGTTGCTGGATATGAACTGGCACAGCATCCGCGCGGATCGTGACATTAACGACGTCGATGCCTTCGAAGCCCAGGCCATTAAACAGGAAAACCTCGATCTGGAGGCGGTGCCGCCGCGCTATCGCAGCAGCTACTTCGCGCATATTTTTGGCGGCGGCTATGCGGCAGGTTATTACGCCTATCTGTGGACGCAGATGCTGGCCGATGACGGCTATCAGTGGTTTGTGGAGCAGGGGGGCTTACGTGCGGAAAACGGGCGACGTTTCCGGGAGGCGATCCTGTCACGGGGAAACAGCAGTGATTTAGCTGAGCTTTATCGCCAGTGGCGCGGGCACGATCCGCTGCCTGAGCCGATGCTGAAAAATCGCGGGTTGAGTCGTTAAGTGAACGGTGAGGTTCGCGGGTAAAATAAGCCCTTGTTTAATAACAAGGGCATTGTCTGTATTTCATCAGCTTGCCATCTTACGCGCTTTGCGCTTTCGTTGGATGCAGGAGCTTGCGGTTAAACGTGTACCACAAGTTGAACAAATTGCGCCGTGTGGATGGTGCTTTTCTGGGTTGAAAGTCGTGAAGATAAACGAGCTTCCGTGACATGTTGGGCAAATAAATTTGAGATTGTAAATAATCCCTCACGCCGGTCAGGTGGAGAACAGACGCTAACACAAATTTTTGGCCCTAAAGGATATATCTTCTTATTTGGGAATTATCGCAGGACCTTAAAACGGCGAATTCAGACTGCGCTGTATTGCCATCGTTTAGCTCTTGTTGAGCCTGGTACTGCTAAGGTCTTAAACGAACCGTGGCCCCGTCAATGCATTGACGGGCATACGTACAACGCATAACAATGATCCTATCCATGCAAGCATTTCCGCCAGACTTCTGGCGGATTTTTTTTGCCTGCGATTCAGTCCAGCGGGCGGGTCAGCATGGCTTTGCGGTAGTCGCCGGGTGCCTGGCCGAACTGCGCGCGGAAATGGTGACGCAACGAGGCCGCGCTGCCAAATCCGGTCTGGTCGGCGATCTCATCAATGCGTAACGTCGAGCTGGCCAGATACTCTTTTGCGCGCCGCAGCCGCTCGTTAAGCACCCAGCGCGCGGGCGTGGTGCCGGTGGCATCGGCGAAGCGCCGTAAAAAGGTGCGCTGGCTCATCCCCGCCTGACGGGCGAGCGCGTCCACGGTGTGATTTTCCGCCAGCGACTGATGCAAAAAATCAAAGATCATGCCCAGCGATTTGCTCTCCCGCGCGCGGGCAACCGGACGCACCAGCTGCTGGGTTTGCGCGCCGTCGCGGTGCGGCTGCACCACCAGTCTGCGGGCGACGTTATTGGCGATCTCTGCCCCATAATCACGCCGCACCACATGCAGACATAAATCGATCCCCGCCGCGCTGCCCGCCGAGGTCAGCACCGTCCCCTCATCATAATAGAGCGCATCCTCCAGCACCTGAATGGCCGGAAAGCGGCTGCGCAATTGCGCGGTGTAGCGCCAATGGGTGGTGGCGTTGCGCCCGTTCAGCAAACCGGTGGCGGCGAGCACAAATACCCCGGAACAGATGGTCATGATGCGGCAACCGCGCGCGCTGGCGGCACGCAGGGCATCGCACAGTGCCTGCGGCACCGGCGTGTCCGCGCCGCGCCAGCCGGGGATCACGATGGTGTCGGCCTGCGCCAGCAGAGTAAGCCCGCCGTCGGTCATGATGCGGATGCCGCCGGTGGCGCGCAGTTCCCCTTCATCCACCGCCGCTACCGCAAAGCGATACCAGTTGTCGCCCAGTTCCGGGCGCGGCAGGCCAAAAATTTCCACCGCCACGCCGAATTCGAAGGTGCATAAACCATCGTAGGCGAGGGCGACCACCAGCGGGCGGTAGGAAGGAGAAGATAATATTGTCATGATCCTGGCGTTTTCTGGCAGACCGGCGGGCGGTGGCACGGTGATTGACACGATAGAGTAGTGGTATCACAAACCCGGAGAAAACACGATGAGCTATGTAACCGAATTCCCTGCCGCCACGCCGGAAGACACCCGCCAGCATTTTCTGACCCGCCTGCGGGTGGAAACGGACTGCGCCGACGTCCATCACGCCATCACGCATCAGGAGCAGGATTTTGTGTTACTGCATGTGGTGGGAAGTGAGGCGATGTTTGCCCGCCGCCATCTGCCGGGGGCGATCCATTTGCCGCATACGCAGATGAGTGCCGAACGGATGCAGGCGTGGCCCGACGGCACGTTGTTTGTGGTGTACTGTGCCGGGCCACACTGCAACGGCGCCGATCGCGCCGCGTTAAAACTCGCCAGTCTCGGCCTGCCGGTAAAAATCATGATTGGCGGCATCACCGGCTGGGAAGATGAGGGTTATGCGTTTGCGCAGGGCGAGGCGTGATCGCCCTGCGCGATAACGGTGTCAGATCTGCGCCGCGCCGCCGTCCACGAACAGTTCGCTGCCGTTAACGAAGCTGCTGTCGTCCGAGGCGAGGAACAGGGCGGCGGCGGCCACTTCGGACGGCTCCGCCAGACGGCCCAGCGGTGTCGTTGCCTCAACGTCCTGGATCATCTGCTGATTCGCTGTCTCATCCGGCGACAGGTTATGCCAGCCGGGTGTGGAGGTGGAACCAGGCACCAGCACATTCACGCGGATCTTGCGCGGGGCCAGATCGAGGATCCAGCCGCGGGCGAAGGTGCGCAGCGCGGCTTTGCTGGCGCTGTAAACGCTGAACGCCGGAATACCGGTGGTGGCGCTGGTGGAGCCGGTGAGAATAACGGATCCGCCATCTTTCAGCAGCGGCAGCGCTTTCTGCACGGTAAACAGCGTGCCTTTGACGTTAGTGTCAAAAATACGTTCGTAGTGCTCCTCAGTGATTTCCGCCAGCGGCGCGAAATCCCCGCCGCCTGCGTTAGCAAACAGCACGTCAATCTGTCCCGCCTGTTGACGGACCTGGTCAAACAGGTTGTCGAGATCGGCCATTTTTGAAATGTCACACGGAATACCGACCGCGCCATGCCCGATCTCCGCCACGGCACTCTCCAGTTCGCTGACGCGACGACCGGTCAGAAATAAACGTGCGCCTTCCTGTGCAAAGCGTTTCGCCGACGCCAGACCGATCCCGCTGTTCGCACCCGTAATAACGACAACTTTACCTGCAAGCTTACCCATGATGTTCTCCGGCATTGTGTGTGAGAAAGCAGTGTAAGCACAGACTTTCCTGTATACTAGTACCTACCAAAAGGTATGTATGGAGAAAAATGATGGAACCTGTCTGCGGCCTTGATGTGGCCCTGCATTACATTGGCGGTAAATGGAAGCCGCTGCTGCTGTTTTACGTGCAGTACAGCCCGCGTCGTTTCGGGGAATTTAAACGGCTGGTGGAGGGGATCAGCGAGAAAGTGCTGATCCAGCAGCTCAAGGCGATGACGGAAGACGGCATCATCAGTCGTCATGATTTCCAGGAGGTGCCGCCACGGGTGGAGTACACCATCACCGAGTTTGGTCGTTCGCTGGCCCAGGCGTTGCAGCCGCTGTGTGAATGGGGCACCCGCAACCGGGAAAACCTGGCAGCTAAACCTGCCCACGAAGCAGAAGCGGCAAGCACGACGGACTGAAGATGAATCTTTTTCATCATGGGTGAGGTTTTCTCATTTGCCATCAGCGGCAGGATATGACATCTTTTTTTGGATGTTTAGCCGTCCAGAAGGCTAAAAATTCAAATAATGAACTATCACGCCAGGGTATTACTTCCACTGGCGGCAAGGAGAGAACCATGCAGCAGCAACACGCCCCGTACCGCGCCGATGTCGTCGGCAGTTTTTTACGCCCGGACGCCATTAAACAGGCCCGTCTGCAATTTGCCCGCGGTGAAATCGACGCCGTGCAGCTGCGCGCCGTGGAAGATGACGCCATCCGCCAGGTGGTGGAGCAGCAGTGCGCCTGTGGCCTGCATGTGGTGACCGACGGTGAGTTCCGCCGCGCCTGGTGGCACTTCGACTTCTTTGATGGTCTGAACGGCGTGGAGCGTTACGATTCGGAGCAGGGCATTCAGTTTAACGGCGTGCAGACCAAAGCCCACAGCGTGCGCGTGACCGGCAAGCTGAGTTTTGGCGATCACCCGATGCTGGAAGACTTCCGTTATCTGCAAAGCATCAGCGGTAACGCGCAGCCGAAAATGACCATCCCCAGCCCGAGCGTGCTGCATTTCCGCGGCGGTCGCCAGGCGATTGACGCTACCGTGTATCCGACCCTTGACCGCTATTTCGACGATCTGGCGACCACCTGGCGCGATGCCATTCGTGCCTTTTATGATGCCGGCTGCCGCTATCTGCAACTGGATGACACCGTGTGGGCGTACCTGTGCTCTGACGACCAGCGTCGGCAGATCCGTGAGCGGGGCGATGATCCGGATGAGCTGGCGCAGATTTATGCCCGCGTGCTCAACAAGGCGCTGGAAGGTAAGCCGGACGATCTGACTATCGGGCTGCATGTCTGCCGGGGGAATTTCCGCTCGACGTGGATCTCCGAAGGCGGTTACGAGCCGGTGGCGGAAGTGCTGTTCGGCACGGTGAATGTCGATGCGTTCTTCCTGGAATACGATAACGACCGCTCCGGCGATTTTGCGCCGCTGCGCTTTGTGCGTCCGGGCAAACAGCAGGTGGTGCTGGGGCTTATCACCACCAAAAATGGTGAGCTGGAATACCCGGAAGGTATCAAAGCGCGTTTGCAGGAAGCGGCGCAGTATGTGGACATCAAGCAGATTTGTTTAAGCCCGCAGTGCGGCTTTGCGTCAACCGAAGAGGGCAACTCCCTCACAGAAGCGCAGCAGTGGGATAAAGTCCGGCTGGTAACGGCGATCGCCAGTGATGTGTGGTAAGTGACGGTGTAACCTTTTGTTTGAGGGTTTAACGCAGCAGTTGCCCGGCGGCGCGTGGCTTGCCGGGCCTACAGGGCCATTACGATCTTCACCTCGAGCACCGTAGGCCGGGTAAGGCGTAGTAGTAAATGCCCGGCGGCGCGTGGCTTGCCGGGCCTACAACGCCATTACGATCTTCACCACGTGTGCCGTAGGCCGGGTAAGGCGTAGCCGCCACCCGGCATTTACCATTAAACCCCCCACCGCCCGGCAAAACGCCTTACACCGTCACCTTTTGCTTCACATCCTGCCACGGACTGACCCGCATCCCGAGCAGCATCATCAGCCAGGCCAGCACAATCACCACCATCATGATCACAAACAGCGACCAGCCCGGCAATGTGGTGAGGATCACCCCGGTCGCCAGCGGGTTTAACGCCGCGCCGAGCCAGCCTAACGCCTGTGCCGAGAAGTAGCTCGCTTTCATGCCCGCGGGGGCGATGTTATCAATCAGCAGGTATTCCCCCGGCGCATAGATAATCTCGCCGATGGTAAAGATCGCCGATGCCGCGCCCCAGAACCACAAATTGCTGCCGGCGAGCATAAATCCGGTCAGCCCGATGACAAAACAGACCGTCCCGGCGGCCATCAATGGCTGAATGTTGCGCGCCGTCAGACGGCGACCCAGCGCATACTGCAGGCTGACCACCATCGCGGCGTTCACCGACAGCACCACGGCCACCACTTTCTCGGCGAAACTGTTATCCGCCACACTCATCACGTACTGGGAAATACAGGAGGCAAACGAACCGGCGACGAACGCGGCCAGAAAGCCCGACAGCGTAAACCACAGCAGGGCTTTATCCCGCAGCAGCACTGACGGCGACCAGGCCACGCTCACTTCACCATCAGGCGTGACCGGAATGCGCTGCACATACAGCTGTATAAACACCAGCGGGAACGCGGCGCAGGCTGCTGCCAGCCAGAACGGCAGATTCACGCTCTGCATCACCAGCAGCGTGCCGAGGGGCGGCCCCACCGTCCAGCCAATATTCAGCACCGTGTAGTTGAGCGAGAAAATTTTTGATTTTGCCGACGGCGTCAGGGTGTCCGAGAAATAGGCTTTCAGCACGGTGGAGAACACCGAATAGGCGCAGTTGATCAGCGCAAACAGCGCCACCACCAGCACCACATTATGACTGAGCGGAATGGCAGTGAAGCCGACGATAAAACAGGTAATGGCGATCAGCATGTAGCGTTTTTTATCAAACTTATCCGCCAGCATGCCAAAGCCCAGACTGAAAAAGACGCCGATGGTCAGGGCGATACTCAGGGCATAACCCACCGCATCCACCGTCAAGCCGTACTGGCGATTGAGATAGATGGTCATAAACGGCAGCGTGGCACCGCGACCGATGGTCAGCAGTAACGAGGAGGCCAATAGTGCGAGGGTGGAACGGGTTTGTGCTGGGATCATGGGCTTGCCTGACATCACATCTGTTATCGTTATTTGCTATGTCTTACAGCAATAACATGCATAAAAGCGCTTGTATAGCTACGGGTTTGCTCTCAAATGCGAAAATGCCCCTGCCAGAATTTGGGATCTGCCTCTGTACATTCGTTTACGTTAACGTTACTTTTTTACATAAATTTAATAAATCTAACTGATCGGGGCAATGATGACGCGCAAAGATAGTCTGCTGGCGTTGCTGGTCGTGGTGGTGTGGGGACTGAACTTTGTCGTCATTAAACTCGGGCTACATAACATGCCGCCGCTGATGCTGGCGGGATTACGTTTCGTGCTGGTGGCCTTTCCGGCGCTGCTGGTGGTTTCCCGCCCGAAGATCCCGCTGCGTCTGCTGCTGGGCTACGGGCTGACGATAAGCTTCGGGCAGTTTGCTTTTCTGTTCTGCGCCATTAACTTCGGCATGCCCGCCGGGCTGGCCTCGCTGATGCTCCAGGCACAGGCGTTTTTCACCATCATTCTCGGTGCCTGCGTGTTCGGCGAGCGTTTACAGGCGAAACAGGTGATCGGCATTACGCTGGCGGTGTTCGGCGTGCTGGTGCTGGCGCAGGCGAGCCTGAATGGTCAGCATGTGGCGCTGCTCGGCTTTATGCTGACGCTGGCGGCGGCGCTCAGCTGGGCCTGCGGCAATATTTTCAACAAGATGATCATGCAGCTGCCGGTGCGCCCGTCGGTGATGTCGCTGGTGGTGTGGAGCGCGCTGATCCCCATTGTGCCCTTTATGTTGGCGTCGCTGATTTTCGATGGTCCGGCGGTGATGCTGCAAAGCCTGGTGAATATCGACATTGTCACCGTCTTCTCACTGCTCTATCTGGCGTTTGTGGCAACCATTATCGGCTACGGCATCTGGGGAACGCTGCTCGGGCGCTATGAAACCTGGCGTGTCGCGCCGCTGTCGTTGCTGGTGCCGGTGTTCGGTATGGGCAGCGCGGCGTTGCTGCTCGGGGAGACCCTGACGCTGCTGCAACTGGCGGGGGCGGTGCTGATTATGGCGGGGCTGTATATCAATGTCTTTGGCATTCGCCTGCGTAAGGCGCTGCCGGTCAGATAAAAAAAAGCCCCGCCGAAGCGGGGCAAAGCGAATTAGCCGTGCCGGTTATAATAAGGCACGCCTAATTCGTCGGATTTGTCGCTGCCGGTGCCCATATGGTTAAAGTCGAAAGGTGACTCGTCATGGGCCGAAGGCATAATCATCGCGTCGCGGCTGGTTGCCGCCGAAGGATGACCGGACTGCTCCGCATAGCTCTGGGCACTTACCAGCATCAGAGCGGTGAGGGCAGCGGAGACGATAGTTTTCATGATTTCCTCGATACGTCTAAAACAGGCGTTTCTCAATTACAGTGGTTAATAGGTAGCAGATACCGGGTTTCGCCATGCATACCGGTGGTACGGTATTTGTGCGGCGGCACGTCAAAGTAGTTCTTGAAAGTGCGCGTCAGCGTCTGCTGAGACTCAAAGCCATAACGCTCGGCCAGATACAGGATCGGCTCGTTGCTTTGCTTGAGCTTTTGCGCAATTTCAGTCAGTTTGCGGCTGCGGATGTATTGACCCAATGAATGGCCAGTCTCTTTTTTGAACATCCGTTGCAGGTGCCACTTTGAGTAACCTGAACGCTCGGAAACCTTCTCCAGCGACAGCGGTGATTCCAGGTTATCTTCAATCCAGTCCAAAATGCTATGAATAGTGATGGCGTCATTATTGCGTCTGGACATCGTCATACCTCGTTGGTTTACGGCAGTACTTTTTTGAGCAAATGCTCAAGAGTTGCCACTTCGTCTGCCGTTAAGTTTTTTGTTAGTTCCTGGTGCAGGTCTTGTCCTAATAACTGATGACCGCGCTCGCACAGCGCCGCGCCATCGGTGGTCAACCGGATCAGTACGCCACGCTTATCGTGCGGGTTTGGCGTACGTTCGATCCAGCCTTTGCATACCAGACGATCCAGCATGCGGGTCAGGGCGCCCAGATCGACAGACAGTGCTTTTTTCAGTTCCACCGGCGTAATGCAACCGGGGCAGCGAATGGTGCAAAGCACTTTAAACTGCGTCGCGGTAATATCCAGCGGCGACAGATAGTCGTTGAGCAGGCGATCTTTTTTCTGGTTAACCATATGAATAAGACGGCCAAGTGGGATGATTTCGTTAAACAAGTCACTTGTGCTTTTCACGATGGTTGCCCCGGCAAGTAAGTAATCACGGCGGATATTATTGCCGGGGCAAGTATAAGTCAACTGAATGAATCAACCCATGCCACGAATTGCTAAAACCCTTCACTGTCGTCACCGTCCTGCCCCTCACCCCCGTTTGCAGATATACTTGACCGGTCTTTACCTCATCACAGGAGTGAAATTCTCATGCTGGATCTCTTCCGGGCGATTGGCCTTGGGCTGGTAGTCTTACTGCCGCTGGCGAACCCGTTAACCACCGTCGCGCTGTTTCTTGGCCTGGCCGGGAACATGAACAACGCCCAGCGTAACGAACAGGCACGCATGGCCTCGGTGTATGTCTTTATCATTATGATGGTGGCGTACTATGCCGGGCAGCTGGTGATGAACACCTTTGGTATTTCGATACCCGGTCTGCGTATTGCAGGGGGGCTGATCGTCGCCTTTATCGGTTTCCGGATGCTGTTCCCGCAGCAGAAAGCCCATGAAACGCCGGAGGCGAAAACCAAATCCGAGGAGCTGGAAGACGCGCCGGACACCAATATCGCCTTTGTGCCGCTGGCGATGCCGAGCACCGCCGGGCCGGGAACCATTGCGATGATCATCAGCTCCGCCTCCACGGTACGCCACACCAGCGAATTTCCGGAGTGGGTGATCACCGTGGCACCGCCGATTATTTTCGCGCTGGTCGGACTGATTCTGTGGGGCAGCCTGCGCAGCTCCGGGGCGATCATGCGGCTGGTGGGCAAAGGCGGTATCGAAGCGATTTCACGTCTGATGGGCTTTTTGCTGGTCTGTATGGGGGTGCAGTTCATCATTAATGGCGTGCTGGAAATCATAACCACTTACCATTAAAAAACAGCCCCTGACCGTTTCGGTGAGGGGCTGTCCGTTCAGGCGGTCGGCGCGTGTTCTTCCAGCGCCGTCGGCCAGCGGCGGAAAATCAGCAGCGCCCAGATCAGCGCCGCCAGCGCAGGCATTGCGCCGACATAGCCGATAGCGCTCATCGACCCGTGCAGACTCACCTGATTTCCCACCAGCGCCCCCGCGCCAATTCCTAAGTTAAATATCCCTGAGAACAGGGCCATCGCCACGTCGGTGGCATCCGGTGCCAGTGACAGCACTTTCACCTGCATCCCCAGCCCGATCACCATGATCGCCACGCCCCAGAACACGCTCAGCACTGCCAGATGCAGCTCACTGTCTGCCGCCGGAAGCAGCAACACCAGGCACAGCGTCAGCAGGGCGATAGCCCCGCTCACCAGCCCGGAAGCGTGCGCGTTACCCAGCTTGCTGAACAGCACGCTGCCTATGATGCCCGCGCCGCCCAGCACCAGCAACAGCAGCGTGGCAAAGCTGGCGCTCGATCCGGCTACGGTCATTACGAACGGCTCGATATAGCTGTAGGCGGTGTAGTGCGCCGTCACCACCACCACGGTCAGCAGATAGATCGCCATCAGCGCCGGGCGGCGGAACAGCACCGGCAGGCTTTTCAGCGATCCGGAATGCTCACTCGGCAGGCGCGGCAGCAGTTTCATCAGGCACAGCAGGGTGATGAGCGCCCCAAGGCCGATAATAAAGAAGGTGGTGCGCCAGCCGAAATACTGTCCGACGATCCGGCCAATCGGCAGACCGAGCACCATCGCCAGCGCGGTACCCGTCGCCAGCAGGCTCAGCGCCTGGGCGCGTTTACCCGCCGGGGCGAGGCGGATCGCCAGCGACGCGGTGATCGACCAGAAAATCGCGTGAGCAAAGGCGATACCGATACGGCTTAATACCAGCACGGTAAAGTTCCACGCCAGGAATGACAGCACATGGCTGGCGATAAACAGCACGAACAGGCCAATCAGCAGTTTGCGCCGCTCCACCTGACTGGTGAGCAGCATGAACGGCAGTGACAGCAGCGCCACCACCCAGGCATAGATGGTCAACATAATGCCGACCTGCGCGGTTTCCATATCAAAGCTCTGCGCGATGTCAGAGAGCAGCCCCACCGGCACAAACTCGGTGGTATTAAAAATAAAGGCGGCAATGGCAAGCGTAACCACCCGTAGCCACGCGACCCGGCGTGAAACCGTGTTGGTTGTCATAAAATTCTCAGGCGTGAAAGCAAAAGGAAAGGCGGCGATCTTAAAACGATCGCTGGCGAAAATACAGCCGTTTTGTGATCTATATCTCATTTTTCTGCGCCCGCTGAGGGTGAAAAATGGCTGCGCGCCTCGCCGCCCTGTGTCATGGTAACCGTCGGACCCGTAACAGGAGCAGGCAATGCAGGAAATTGATTTTTATATGGTTGATGCGTTCAGCGACCGCGCCTTTGGTGGCAACGCGGCGGCGGTATGCGTCTTAACGGAGTGGCTGCCGGATGAGACGCTGCTGAAAATGGCGAAACAGCATAACCAGTCCGAGACAGCGTTTTTTGTGCGTCATGCTGAGGGTTATGAACTGCGCTGGTTTACCACCCAGTATGAAATTGACCTGTGCGGTCACGCGACGCTCGCCGCCGCGCACGTGATATTTAATCATCTGGGTCATCCTGACACGGAAATCGCGTTTACCACGCGCTTTGTCGGTCCGTTAACCGTCGCGCGTCACGGCGACTGGCTGACGCTGGATTTCCCGGCCTGGCAGACGCAGCCGGTGGACACGCCGCCGCCTGCGCTGTTCAGTGCGCTGGGGATCGACCACGCGGTGGAGGTCCGTGCCGGACGCGATTACCTGGTGGTGTTGCAGGATCAGCAGCAGGTGGAAGCCCTGCAACCAGATATTCCGGCGATGATGCCGCTGGGTAAGATGGTCTGCGTCACCGCTCCGGGCGACAGTCATGATTTTGTCAGTCGCTTTTTCTGCCCCGGCGAGGCGGTGGCGGAAGATCCGGTCACCGGCTCGACGCACAGTATGCTCATTCCGTACTGGGGTGAAAAACTGGGGAAAACGCAGCTCGCGGCGCGTCAGGTGTCTGCCCGTGGCGGCGATCTGCGCTGTGAATGGCGCGGCGAGCGGGTAAGTATTGCGGGTCAGGCCACCACCTATCTCACCGGGCGCATTCAGCTCAAACAGGCGTGATTTTACGGCAGCCGCTCAATATTGGCGGCGATGACGCTGGCGGAGTGACGGAACAGCGCCAGCTCGTCGTCTGCCAGTTGTAATTCGATAATCTGTTGTACCCCGCTTTGCGCCAGCACGGCGGGCACGCCAATGGCGATATTGCTCAGGCCGTACTCGCCATCGAGAATGCAGGAGATGGCCAGTGCCCGGTGGCTGCCGGTAAAGATATTGCGGCAGATCTCGGCGATCGTGCCGGCAATGCCGTATTCGGTGCAGCCTTTACGGGCATAAATATCAAATCCCAGACGACGCACTTTCGCTGCCAGCTGGTCGCCATCCAGCGGCTGCCCGGTTTTACGCAGGTAGACCTCGGCAATGGGTGAGCCGTAAACCGACGAGTGCGACCACACCGGGAACTGGGTGTCGCCATGTTCGCCGAGGATAAAGGCATCAATACTCTGCGCGCCGATGTCCAGCGCCTCCGCCAGCGTGCGGCGCAGACGGGTGGTATCCAGCCAGACGCCGGTGCCGATCACCTGATTGCGCGGCAGCCCGGAGAGTTTCCACACCTGCCAGGTAATGATGTCGCAGGGGTTGGTGGCGATAAGAAAAATACCGTTAAAACCGTTCGCCATCATCTGCGGCACGATGTTCTGCACAATGCGCGCGGTGCCGGTCAGCTCATCAAGACGGGTCTGACCGGGCTTCAGCGCGCCGCCGGAAACGGTGATCACCGCAATATCGACATCCGCACATTCTGTTATCTCGCGGGTGGAGAGGGTCATCATGCCCGGCATATACGCGGCTGCATCTGCCAGATCCTGCGCATGGCCCGCCACGCGCTCATGATTGATGTCCACGAGGATCAGTTCTTCACATATATTCTGATTGAGCAGGGCGTAGGCCGCCGAGGCGCCCACGTTGCCGGTACCGATGATCATGACCTTTCGGGCTTTGGTGTTCATGCCTGTTCCATTATCAGGAGGGAAACACTAAACGTACCGCTCCGCCCCCGGTCTGCGCAATGTTCAGACGCGGGTATAGCAAAATCCTATGACGCCGCGTCCCGCTCGCTCAGCAGTTCGATAAACGCCTCCAGCGGGCGGGTCTTCGCACCGCGCCGCCACACCAGCCAGGTGGTGAGCCAGCGCCAGTTTTCCGCCAGCGGCCAGGCGCTGACCTGATGATGACCGGGCATACTTTCCAGCATACTGCGCGGCATCAGCGCAAGGCCTGCGCCTGCGATCACGCACGCCAGCATCCCGTGGTAGGACTCCATCTCATGGATTTTACCCGGCGTGGCGTGATCCGCCTGAAACCAGCTCTCAAAATGACGGCGGTAAGAGCAGTTGGCGCGAAAGGCGTAAATGCTCATGCCGCTGACCTCGGCGGCGCGCGTCACCGGCGCATGCCCGCCAGGGGCAACCAGCATCATCTCTTCCCGGTACACCGGGATCCCCTCCAGCCCCGGATGCATCAGCGGGCCATCGACAAAGGCCGCGCTGAGCCGCCCGTCGATCACGCCATCGATCATCGTCCCGGACGGCCCGGTTGCCAGATCAAACTGAATACGCGGATAGCGTTGATTGTATTGTGCCAGCGTCACCGGAATGCGCACGGCGGCGGTACTCTCCAGCGCGCCCAGGGAGAACAAGCCCTGGGGTTCATCACCTGCCACTACGCTGCGTGCCTCGTCCACCAGCGCGAGGATCTGCTGGCTGTAGTGCAGAAAACTGTGCCCGGCGGGGGACAGGCGCAGCCGCTGGTTTTCGCGGATAAAGAGATCGACCCCCAGATCCGCTTCGAGCTGGCGAATACGGGTGGTGAGGTTTGAAGGCACGCGGTGCACCTGCTGCGCCGCCTGGGTAATGCTGCCGGTACGGGCCACGGCGTTAAACATCTCAAGCTGGGTTAAATCCATGCCATTCTCAATTTGTGAACAGTGCGGTTAATATTATTCAGTTTTCAGGAATAGCAGAGGCAGGCAGGATAGGGCAAGTCTTACAGTCAATAAGAGAGAAAATGATGACCCTTACATCTGCCACCCATGCGCTGTCCGTCAACCCGGCCAGCGGAGAAACCCTCGCCGCCCGTCCATGGGCCACCGCTGACGAGGTGAATAACGCCATCGCCGAGGCCGAGCGTGGCTATCACCAGTGGCGCGCGCTGGACGTGCTGCAACGTGCAGATAAGCTGCGTCAGGTTGGCGCCACGCTGCGCCTGCACGGTGAAACCCTGGCCCAATGCATAACTCAGGAGATGGGTAAGCCCATTGTGCAGGCGCGCGCCGAAGTAAAAAAATCGGCGGATCTCTGCGACTGGTATGCTGAACACGGCCCGGGGATGCTAAAGGCGGAACCGACGCTGGTGGAAAACAATCAGGCGGTGATTGAGTATCGTCCGCTTGGCCCGGTGCTGGCGGTAATGCCGTGGAACTTCCCGGTATGGCAGGTCCTTCGCGGCGCGGTGCCGATCCTGCTTGCCGGTAACAGCTACCTGCTGAAACACGCCCCCAATGTGCTGGGCTGTGCAGAGTTGCTGGCGGAAATTTTCCGCGAGGCGGGCATACCGGAAGGGGTATTTGCGCAGGTGAATGCCACGAATGACGGTGTCAGCCAGGCGATTGCCGATCCGCGTATAGCGGCAGTGACGGTCACCGGCAGCGTGCGGGCTGGGGCGGCCATTGGTGCGCAGGCTGGCGCAGCGCTGAAAAAATGCGTGCTGGAACTGGGTGGTTCGGATCCCTTTATTGTGCTTAACGATGCGGATCTGGATCTGGCGGTAAACGCCGCCGTTGCCGGGCGCTATCAGAATACCGGGCAGGTGTGCGCCGCGGCGAAGCGCTTTATCGTCGAGGAAGGGATTGCCGCCGCCTTTACTGAAAAGTTTGTCGCGGCGGCAGCGCTGAAAATGGGCGCACCGGAGGACGAAGAGACGTTTCTCGGCCCGATGGCGCGTTTTGATTTGCGCGACGAGCTGCACCAGCAGGTAGAAGCCAGTCTGCGCGAAGGGGCCAGCTTGCTGCTCGGCGGTGAGAAACGGGCGGGCGCGGGGAATTACTATCCGGCCACCGTACTGGGTAACGTCACGCCTGAGATGACGGCGTTTCGGCAGGAGCTGTTCGGGCCGGTCGCGGCGATCACCGTGGCGAAGGATGCGGAGCACGCGCTGGCGCTGGCGAATGACAGTGATTTTGGGTTATCGGCGACGATCTTTACCGCCGACGAGGCGCGTGCCGCCCGTTTTGCGGCGCGGCTGGAGTGCGGCGGGGTGTTTATTAATGGCTACAGCGCCAGCGATGCCCGCGTCGCCTTTGGCGGGGTGAAGAAAAGTGGCTTTGGCCGTGAGCTGTCCCATTTCGGCCTGCATGAGTTTTGTAATGTGCAGACGGTGTGGAAGGATCGCGTCTGGTGAGCTTGCCCGGCGGCGCTGCGCTTGCCGGGCCTACAACATCTCGCCCGTAGGCCCGGCAAGCAACGCGCCGCCGGGCGATGTCCATGTCCATGTCATTGTCCATGGCAATCTCAATGTCATGGTACTGTCATTTATCTTTTGTAGACTCGCGCCCATTGTGAGGTTACAGAAGAATATCATGAACTTATTGCAAATTTTTCGTCGTCTGACGCGGCGATTTACCCCACGGCAGTTTGGTTTGCTGGCCGGTATTTTTTGTGTGATCGGCCTGTTTTCCGCCCTCCAGATCTCCTCCTCGCTGTTGCTCTCCCGCTCCCTTAACGAAGCGCAGCATAACGAACAGCGCAATCAGCTGGCGCAACAACAGCAGGTCAAACTTGATGAGTCGCGCATCGCGCTGCTCGCCGCCAGCGATTTGCTAAACCGCGCCGGGGTATGGTTTATGCAAGATCAGGCCACCGGGTCTGACGGTAGCTGGCACAGTCTGATGGATGAGGCGCAGCAGGCGCTGGTCACCTCCCATAAGGCCTGGGACGACTGGCTGGCGTTACACCCGGTTAACGATGAGGCGCTGATTAACAGCTATCAGCAGTTCTTCGGCGCGATTAAAGAGCAGGCCGACGGTCTGACCCGCACCCAGTCCATTGACGCCTTTTTTGCCGTGCCCGCCCAGGCGTTTCAGGCGGATTTCAACGAGAACTTTGCCCGCTATCAGCAGGCCAGCCAGCAACGGGCGGAGCAGGGGCGTCAGGCGCTGATGGGCAGTCTCACCGGCTTGCAGGATCTTTATTTGCTGGCACCAGCGTTACTGCTGGGCATTGCCGTGGCGGTGTGGTTTGGCATGTCCCGCTGGGTGATCGTGCCGCTGCGCCGTCTGATTGCGCATATTAATTTGCTTGCCGCCGGCGATCTCTCCACGCCGCTTCCACAGGTGAGGTACTTCAACCGGGAAATCAGCCAGCTCGGCAGCAGTATCAGCACCATGCAGCAGGGGCTGTTACAGCTGGTGGCGCAGGTGAACGATGCTACCGCCTCGATGGTGGATCACATCAATCATCTGGCTGAAGGTAACCAGAAGCTTTATCAGCAATCGGCCCGGCAGGCGCAGGAACTGGATGAAGTGACGGCGCATATCGCGGCGCTGGAATCCCACGTCGAAGGGAATACGGGCTATGCAAGACTTGCCAGCAAGCGGGCCGATGAGGCGCAACAGGTGGCGGCGGGGGGCGATCGCATGATGGAAAGGGTCAATGCCTCGATGCGCGCGATTGTTGAACGCTCCGCCGAGATGCGCGGCATTGTGTCGATTATCGACAGCGTCGCCTTCCAGACCAACATTCTGGCGCTCAATGCGGCCATCGAAGCGGCGCATGCCGGGAATCACGGGCGCGGCTTTGCGGTGGTGGCGAAAGAGGTCGGTCTGCTGGCGCGCAAGAGCAGTCACTCCACGCAGACCATTCAGCAACTGATCCAGCATTCATTACAGGGGATTGAGGATGGATCGCAGGCGGTGACGCGGCTGGAAGATAATTTGCAACAGGTTACCGGGCTGGTGGGGCATCTGAGCACGCTGCTTAATGATATTTCCGCCGCTACCCTCAGTCAGGGGGAGAATATTCACCAGATGACCCGCCAGCTGCACGGTCTTAATCAGGTAGCGCGGCATACGGGTGAACTGGTGGGTACCGCGGCGATGGCGTCCCGGCAACTCCATGATGATTCACATCAATTGATGCAGGCGGTGGCGCGTTTTCGTCTGCCGGCCTGACGGCCGCTCTGGTATACTCCTGGCCTCTTCTGGCCGGGGTGTAAGGAGCAGGCTGTGGCGATGATCATCAATAACGACGTACTGGAAACTATTCTGACGCAGGTCAGGCCGCTGCTGGGGCGCGGCAAGGTGGCGGATTATATTCCGGCGCTGGCTTCGGTGGACGGTAACAAGCTGGGGATCGCCATCAGCACCGTGGACGGGCAGCATGTTGCCGCGGGCGATGCCGACGAGCGTTTCTCCATTCAGTCAATCTCCAAGGTGCTGAGTCTGGTGGTGGCGATGAACCACTATCAGGAAGATGAACTCTGGTCGCGCGTCGGTAAAGATCCCTCCGGTCATCCTTTTAACTCTCTGTTACAGCTGGAAATCGAGCAGGGCATTCCGCGCAATCCCTTTATTAATGCCGGGGCGCTGGTGGTGTGCGATATGCTGCAAAGTCGTCTTAGCGCGCCCCGTCAGCGGATGCTGGAAATTGTCCGTAAGCTCAGCGATGTGCCGGACATTGCCTATGACGCGACCGTCGCCCGCTCGGAGTTCGATCATTCTGCGCGTAACGCGGCGATTGCCTGGCTGATGAAATCCTTTGGCAATTTCCATAACGATGTCACCACCGTGCTGCAAAACTATTTCCACTACTGCGCACTGCGGATGAACTGCGCCGAACTGGCGAAGACCTTTCTGTTTCTCGCCTGCGAAGGCCGCGCCCCGCATCTGGAGGAGCCTGTAGTTACGCCGTTACAGGCCCGTCAGGTGAATGCCCTGATGGCCACCAGTGGCATGTATCAGAGCGCAGGGGAATTTGCCTGGCGCGTGGGGCTACCGGCGAAGTCCGGCGTCGGCGGGGGGATCATCGCCGTGGTGCCCCATGAAATGGTGATTGCCGTCTGGAGCCCGGAACTCGATGAGGCGGGGAATTCACTGGCGGGCATTGCGGCGCTTGAAGCCCTAACCACGCGAATGGGACGTTCCGTTTACTGATCGTCAGATATACGCACAGAGAATATGACGCGATTGCCGATCAGGATGTTTAAGGACATGTTAAGCTCCTGATCCATTTTTGTCTGGCCTCATGCTCGCCCTGTGCGATTGTCTGGAATTCCTGTTGAATGCGCCCTGATGTGAAGACGCCTTTTCGTGTGTTTCGCGAAGATAAACCACTGCGTAACGCTGTCTGTCTGTTTCTTATTACCACGCTGTTCTACGCCATTGGCGCGATGCTGCGGCTGGTGGAAGAGCTGTCGCTGTTCTGGCCGCTGAATGCGGTGATGGCCGGTATTTTTGCGCGTGTTGCCTGGCTTAACCGCCTGCATAATTACGCCATTTGCTATATCGCGATGCTGCTGTATGACGGGTTGACCACCGACTGGGGGGCGACCTCTTTCGTCATTAACTTCTCCAATATGGTGTTTATCCTCACCTTTGCGCTGCTGGTGCAACGGGATAAACATGCGCCGGAGAAAGCGGAAGCGCTCGCCATCGCCCTGCGGCTGTTTAATTACTGTCTGCTGGCCTCGGTGCTGTGCGCGTTCTTTGGCACCTTTGCGTCTTATGGTATCGACAGTCAGGCGTTCTGGCCGCTGTTTGCCGACTGGTTCAGCGAACAGTTTTCTACTGGCGTGATGATCCTGCCGTGCATTCTGGCCGTTTCCTGGCCGGGGCTGCGTCGTCCGTTTAAGGTGCAGCATCTGTTACCGCTGGTGACGCTGACGATCTGTATCGCCGCCTCGGTGGTGATTGGCGGGGCGGGCAGTCTGGCATTCCCGCTGCCGGCGCTGATCTGGTGTGCGGTGCGTTATTCGCTGCTGACTACAGCGGTACTGACGCTGATCACCGGCGCCACAGAGATCGTGCTGGTGGCGAACTCGGTGATCAATATTTCTGTTGCTGAACATCTGCATACCTCACAGATGTTTTCCGCCCGTCTGGGGATCGCCACCATGACGATTTGCCCGATCATGGTGTCGGTAAGTGTGAATGCGATTAATGCGCTGATCCAGCAGGTGTCGCTGCGTGCGGACTTCGATTTTCTCACGCAGGTTTATTCCCGCTCGGGGCTGTATGAGCTGCTGCGTCAGCAGGAGAAGGATACCCATGCGCCGCGAACCATGTCGGTCATGCTGCTGGATATTGATTACTTCAAAACCATTAATGACAACTATGGTCACGAATGCGGGGACAGGATCCTCACTGCGCTGGCGCAGAAGGTGCAGCAGCTCGTCGGGAAAGCAGGCAGCGTGGCGCGTATGGGCGGGGAGGAGTTCGCGGTGATCGCCACCCTGGCAAATGAACAACAGGCGCTGGCGCTGGCGGAAACTATTCGTCAGAGCATTGAAGAACACCGTTTTCGCTGGCGGCAACAGACGCTGTCACTGACGGTGAGTATCGGGCTGAGTCATGCGGTGACGGAATTCTGGCAGCAGACGGAAACGTTTAATCGTCTGCTGAATGAAGCGGATGCGTTTCTTTATCTGTCGAAAAAGGCCGGGCGTAATCGCGTGAGTGCACCCGGTGACGTGCATTGTCTGGCGGTATAACCGTGAAAGGGCTTGCCAGGTATTTTCCACGTCAATACTATGCTTTACGTCAATACTTCGGCCAGCGCTGTCTGGTGAGACTCGCGTCATGAACGGATCGGATAAACTGAACACTAATGCCAGAGTGACGGGGCTGCGATTCGTTCGCCGCATGTATCTGATGCGTATCCTCGGTACGCTGCTGTGCTTTTTCCCGATCCTCTCGGTGCTGGTGGAACACCATCAGCCGCTGTGGATGATGGCGCTGCTCGGCGCGAATGCCTTTATCTGGCCAACCGCCGCGTTTTACCGCGCCAGACGTGCTGCCACCCCGCTGACCACGGAGCATCAGAATCTGCTGTTTGATGCGGGGGCGGGCGGTTTCTGGATCGCCATGATGGCACTGAATCCGCTGCCGTCGGTGGTGATCGCCACTATTTTGCTCTCGGACAGGCTGGCGGCGGGTGGGCGTAAACTGCTGCGCAAAGCGGCCATCGCGCTGGTGGCGGTGTGCCTGCTGGCCTGGCTGGTGAGCGGTATGCCCTTTGTGGCCGGGGTTTCCCAGCGCACGATGTTTGCCACCTTGCCGCTGGTGGCGATCTATATGCTCGCGTTGAGCGTGCTGACGGATTCCATTGCCCGTAAGCTGCGGCTGAAAAGCCGCGAGCTGGAACGTATTGCCATGATGGATCCGCTGCTGGACATCGCCAATCGTCGCCTGCTGGAAAAACGCATTACCCATGAGCTGGAAACGCTGAATCAGCGCTGCCGTAGCTCGGTACTGATGTTTATCGATATTGATAATTTCAAAGACGTCAACGACAGGTTCGGCCATAAAGTGGGCGATATGCTGCTGGTGACGGTCTCGAAAATTCTCCATGTTGCGACCCGGCAAACGGATACCCCGGCGCGACTGGGGGGCGATGAGTTTGTGATCCTGCTGCCGGATACGACGCTCGACGAGGCGTATGTCGTCGCCACCCGAATTATGGACGGCGCGTCGGTGATGACCATTGGCGCGGATACCACCTTTCGTACCACGCTGAGTATTGGTATAGCCAGTGCGACCCCGGCGATGGATGACGTCGCCGACTGGCTGAAAGCCGCCGACGATGCCCTGTATCGCGCCAAGCGTGAAGGGAAAAACCGGATCTACTGCCACTGACAAACTCGCTGAATGCGCTAGACTTTATGCATGTCTGGCGAGAAGAGTGCATTATGAAACACCCTGAAATTCCCCCCAACGAATCGCAACGGATGGCCTCGCTGCACGAATCTGGTTTGCTGGAAACCGCATCCCATGAACGCTTCGACAGGCTGACCCGTCTTGCAAAACGCATGTTCGACGTGCCCATCGCGCTGGTCAGCCTGGTGGGTGACAATGCGCTGCATTTTATCTCCTGTGACGGCATCCAGGAGGGGCATGTCGAGCGCAAAATCTCTTTTTGCGGGCACGTGATTTTGAATGACACGCCGATGGTGGTGGCCGACGCGCGGGCCGATCCGCGTTTTAGCGATAACCCACTGGTGACCAGCGAACCCTTTATCCGTTTTTACGCCGGTTATCCGCTGCGCGTGCCGGATGGGGCCAACGTGGGCTCGTTCTGTATTATCGACAGGAAACCGCGCGAGTTTGCCCCGCCGGAACTGGCGGTACTGAAAGATTTTGCCGCCATTGTGGAAGATGAGTTCGCCACCATCAGCGTGGCGACAACCGACGGGCTGACCGGCCTGTACAACCGCCGTGGTTTTGAAAACCTCGCGAAATTCGCCATCACCGCCGCCCGCCGCCGGGCGGAGCCGCTGACGCTGGCGTGGATCGATCTCAATCGCTTTAAATACATCAACGATACCTGGGGCCATGAAGAGGGCGACAATGCCCTGAAAGCCGTGGCGGCGCTGTTGCGGGAGAGTTTCCGTGAGGCCGATCTGCTGGTGCGCTTCGGCGGCGATGAGTTCGCGGTGCTGTTTTCCGATACCACCGAAGATGGCGCCTGGGTCGCGATGACCCATCTGGTTGAGCAGGCAGAGGCCTTTAATCACTCCTCACAAAAGCCCTGGAAATTGTCGTTCTCCTGGGGCGTCAGTGAGTACGATCACCAGGCCATGCCGGACATCAAAAGCTGGCTGAAAACGGCAGACGATCGCATGTATGCCATGAAGGTGAAAAACAGCGCGTCACGCTGAGCGCAGCCACAGGAAAACGCTATGGCTACACCGTTGCGTTAAGATTTTGTTATCAGCATAGTGGTCATTTTGAAAAGGAAAGCATGATGACCACGCCATTTCACTGCCGCCCGCTCGGGCGCGACGACATCCTCCTGCGAATTGACGAACTCTGCGACGTGCTCGAAGACTGCGTGCGCGGCGGCGCATCTGTGAGCTTTATGCTGCCCATTACCCGTGAGGTCGCCAGCGGTTTCTGGCAGGGAGTGGCAGCGAGCGTGGCGCGGGGCGAGCGGGTGCTGGTGATTGCCGAAAACACGGCGGCGCGCATTATCGGTACCGCGCAGATTATCCTCGACCAGCCGCCCAATCAGCCACATCGTGCGGATGTGGCCAAACTTTTGGTTCACCAATCTGCGCGGCGGCAGGGTGTGGCCCGCGTGCTGATGGACAAACTCGATGATATTGCAAAGGAAAATGGCAAAACGTTGCTGGTTCTCGATACGGCAACCGGCAGCAATGCGGAATATTTCTATGCCAATTGTGGCTGGCAGCGGGTGGGCGAGATCCCCGGTTATGCGCTGATGCCGGACGGAAATGTGACGGGCACGACAATTTTTTATAAGAATTTAACATTCGCCGCAATATGACGACGCATTTTGATCAAAACAGGGTTTCATAGTCGTAAAGTCTGGTAAGTTATCACACCAATCTTCCCAGGTTGTATGACTAATCAAAAAGGAACCCATTGTGAAAACGATTAACCGTCGCGATTTTCCCGGAGCCCAGTACCCGGAACGTATCATTCAGTTCGGCGAAGGGAATTTCCTGCGCGCATTCGTTGACTGGCAAATCGATCTGCTGAACGAACATACCGACCTTGATGCCGGGATTGTGATCGTTCGTCCGATCCAGAGCGATTTCCCGCCGTCCCTGAGCACGCAGGATGGGCTGTATACCACCATCATTCGTGGGCTGAATGAAGAGGGCGAAGCCGTCAGCGATGCGCGTCTGATCCGCTCCGTGAATCGCGAGATCAGCGTTTACACACAGTATGATGAGTTCCTGAAGCTGGCACACAACCCGGACATCCGTTTTGTGTTCTCTAACACCACCGAAGCGGGCATCAGCTACCACGCCGGCGACACGTTTGAAGATGCGCCAGCGGTGAGCTACCCGGCGAAACTGACCCGTCTGCTGTTTGAGCGTTTCAGCCATTTCAATGGCGCGGCAGACAAAGGCTGGGTGATCGTGCCGTGCGAGCTGATTGACTATAACGGCGATGCGCTGCGTGAACTGGTGCTGCGCTATGCGCAGGAGTGGGCGTTACCGGCGGCGTTCGTGCAGTGGCTGGACAGCACCAATGCCTTCTGTTCCACCCTCGTGGATCGTATTGTGACCGGTTATCCGCGTGATGAGGTTGCCAGCATCGAAGCTGAGCTGGGCTATCACGATGGCTTCCTTGATACTGCCGAGCATTTCTACCTGTTTGTCATTCAGGGGCCGAAGTCACTGGCGTCTGATCTGCGTCTGGATAAATTCCCGCTCAACGTGCTGATTGTGGATGACATTAAACCGTACAAAGAGCGCAAAGTGGCGATCCTCAACGGCGCGCATACCGCACTGGTGCCGGTGGCATACCAGGCCGGGATCGACACCGTAGGCGAGGCGATGAACGACAGCGACATCTGTGCGTTTGTGGAAAAAGCGATTTACGACGAGATCATTCCGGTGCTGGATCTGCCGCGCGATGAGCTGGAAACCTTTGCCAGCGCGGTGACCGGCCGTTTCCGTAACCCGTACATCAAGCACCAGCTGCTGTCGATTTCCCTCAACGGCATGACTAAATTCCGCACACGTATTCTGCCGCAGCTGCTGGCAGGGCAGAAGGCGACCGGTAAATTGCCGGCCCGTCTGACCTTTGCTCTGGCGGCGTTGATTGCGTTCTATCGTGGCGAGCGCAACGGCGAAACCTATCCGGTGCAGGATGATGCGCACTGGATCGAGCGTTATCAGAAACTGTGGGCGCAGCATGGCGATCGCCAGATCAGCACCAGCGAACTGGTGAAAGCGGTGCTGTCCGTGAGCGAACACTGGGAGCAGGATCTGACGCAGGTCACCGGTCTGGTCGAGCAGGTGTCGCTGGATCTGGATGCAATCCTGTTGCGGGGTATGCGCGATGCGGTGAAGCCGCTGTGCTGAGGCCGTGCAGCAAACTCGCGTAAACCCTGACCCGGCGAAGGCCGGGTTTTTTTAACCCCTCCTGTAGTTACAACATCCTTTATTCTTCTCAAAACATAAACTGTGGCTACAGCGTCGTAATGGCTACGTAGTGAAACAAATGCGCCACATTTACTTAGCAATTAGTTTGCATTAGCCCTAAGATTAGCTTTGAACAGAGGAGGGACGCGCAATGGAAAGAATCGTTCAAATGATAGTGGTGCTGGTCGCCTGCGTTGCTATGTTCGCCACCGCTTACGACCTCTCTCTTGTCACTGACTTACCCTGAAACACCGACCGTGAAGAAAAGGGGGCCTGCGCCCCCTGAGGCTTTAACTGGCTGAGAGCTGGAAGAAGCGCACCGAATCCCGCAGGTGCTCGCTTTGTTCGGTCATCGAATGGGCGGCCACCGCCGCCTGTTCAACCAGCGCGGCGTTTTGTTGAGTGACCTGGTCCATCTGGTCGATGGCGACGCTGATCTCGCGAATGCCCTGATGCTGTTCATGGGACGCCGACGAAATCTCGGCCACAATGCTGGTCACTTTATTCACCGAGTTCACAATATCTTCCATCGCCCGGCTGGCGGTATCCGCATAGCGTGAACCTTCGGTAATTTTCTCCACCGTGCCATCAATCAGCGTTTTGATCTCTTTTGCCGCTTCGGCACTTTTCTGCGCCAGATTACGCACTTCACCGGCAACCACCGCAAAGCCTTTGCCTTGTTCACCGGCGCGGGCGGCTTCTACGGCAGCATTGAGCGCCAGAATGTTGGTCTGGAAGGCGATACCCTCAATGACCGAAATAATATCGACGATTTTCTGTGAACTGTCGGAAATCTGGTGCATGCGTTGCAGCATATCGTGCACCTCTTTGCCGCCTTTAACCGCGGTTTGCGAGGTCTGACGCGCCAGTTCACTGGCTTTATGCGCGTTTTCAGCGTTACTTTTCACGTTTTCGGTGATCTGCTGCATGTTGGCAGAGGTCTGTACCAGCGACGCGGCCTGTTCTTCGGTACGTTGTGACAGATCGCTGTTGCCCATAGCGATTTCACTGGCGGCATGAGAAATGGATTCGCTGCCGTTGATAATGCTGTGAATAATTTCCGCCAGCTTGCTGTTCATAAACTTAATGGTCGCCAGCAGGCTGTGTTGATCCTGGTCTTTAAGTTCGATGTGGGTCGCCAGTTTACCGGCGGCGATATGCTGCATGATCTCCACCGCATAGCCCGGTTCGCCACCCAGTTGTCGGGAGAGATTACGCGAAATCCACGCGGCGATAATACCGGTGGCAATAAGCGCAAGAATTAATAAACCGCACAGCATATACAATGCCTGTTTATAACCACTGGCGGCTTTCTGACTGGCTTGATCCCCAATAGCAATTTCCATATCGACCAGCGAAGCTAAATCTTTCATCAGCTGCGTACGATATTTTGACGACACCGCGCCGCTTATTTGGCTGGCCTCCTCAAGACGTTCTGCATTAACAGCGTCGATCACTTTTGCGTTCACATCGACAAATTGCGTGAAGTTATTGACCACCTGCGAAAATAACGCCTGCATTTCAGGCGAAGTGAGGCTGGACTGACGCGCATAACGCCGCTGCGCATTGAGGAAAATCTCCTGGTTTTGCAGCAGCTCAAGGCGGTGTTTTTCCCGCTCGGCGGGGGTTGTGGAGTTAATGTACTGAATTTGCTGTAGCCGCATTTCAGAAAGTACACCGCGCATTTCCAGCGACGATCGTACCCCCGGCATACGATTATCACGGAAAGCATCAATGTGCTGATTGCTGGCGTGAAGTTGATAAATCGCCACCACGCCTAATAACAGCATCATGGCGATAAGAACGGAAAAACCGGTTAATAATTTGGTGAATACGGTTGATTGTGCATATTTTTTCATGGGAGTAACTTCGTTATAAAAGGTCATACTATTAACGGCATAACCTTGAAAAGATTCATTAAATAAGTTGATCCTTATCACATATCAGGTGCTTATTTTTCGGCTGTAAACAGTCCGTATAAATATTTTAAAATGATGTTTTAAATGTGTTTTTTTACTGTGATAAATTTGACATAAATCTACAGTGGGTGAGGGCGATAGCGTTGACTGAGGCTGACAGCAAGGAACAATATGTCAGCCTATTCTGTTAATAAATCAGCGCATTGTGTGCTTTACTGAAAGTCAGGGTGTGGCGCAGGAGGAAGGGTGAAAGTCGGTAAACACATTGCAGGCGCACTGTCGCTCAGTTCATCACTGGGGCGCAGCATCACCTTGTTTATGGGCGGATTGCTGATCGCCGGCATCGCCACCAGCAGCTGGACGCTCAACCGTTCCTGGGAACGCGCCATCAAAGAGACGGAGCGTAGCGCGATCAACCTGTCGGTGTCACAGGCGCGTCAGGCGGAAGATACCTTTGTGCAGGCGGAACTGACGCTGCGTGAGATACGCCGTAATATCCCGCAAACCGGCATCAGCGGCATGGAGCCGAAAAAATTCAATCGCTATCTCGCCGATATTAAAGAGCGCTTGCCGCAGCTGCATGGTCTGTTCGTCTACGATGCACAGGGTTTTATGCGCGTGACGTCTTTTGGCAAATTACCGGCCATCGCGAATAACGCCGACCGCGAATATTTTCTTTATCACCGGGCGAATGGCCACGGCAGCGTGCATATCGGGCATGTTATTCGTAGCCGTTCAACGGGCGATCTGATTATTCCGGTGTCGCTACGGATTAATGACAGGTACGGCGGCTTTGCCGGCGTGGCGCTGGCAACGGTAAAAGTCGACTATTTCCGTCACTTCTATAACTACTTTGAGATGGGGCAGCGTGATGTACTGGCCCTGCTTAGCACCGACGGCACGGCGCTCTATGCGCGACCGTTTGATAACAATGTCATTAACCGCAACCTTTCTGCCAGTCCGCTGTTTACTCGTGAACTCCCTAAACACGATCGCGGCAATGCGACCTGGAAATCGGCGCTGGATAACGTCGAGCGTATTTATGGCTATGCGCGCCTTGAGCGCTTCCCGCTGGTCGTCGCGGCGGGGTATGACAAACCGGCATTGTGGCAAAGCTGGCTAAAAGAGAGCCTGCCCGACATCATCCTCAACGCCATGCTGTTGCTCGCGACGGTGATCATGGGCGCCCTGGTGTTTCGCCAGGTGAGACGCAACGTGCGTGACCAGACCGAACTGACCATGCTGCGGGATGAGCTGACCAGTATTAATCACACCTTACAGACGATGGCACTGGCGGATGGTCTCACCGGGCTGGCTAACCGTCGCCAGTTCGATCTCTTCCTGACCCAGTCGCTGAAAACCTCTGTCCATACGCAGCAGCCCGTGTCGCTTATCATGATCGATATTGATTTCTTTAAACGCTATAACGACCACTACGGCCACGTGGCGGGGGATAACTGTTTACGTCAGGTTGCCGAAATACTGATGCAGCTGAATTTACGTCAGAGTGATTTGATCGCCCGTTATGGCGGAGAGGAATTCGCGATTGTGCTGCCAGAAACCGATCTGCGAGAAGCTTTTATGCTGGCGCAGAACGCCGTGGACGCGGTGCGCTATGCGCGGATCAGGCACGAACATTCATCAACGGGGCGTCAGGTGGTCACTATCAGCGCTGGCTGCTTCAGTCTGGTGGGTACCGGCACTGAAGACGATGCGCGCATGATCAAAGAGGGGGCTGACTCAGCGCTCTATGCGGCGAAAATCAAAGGGCGCGATCGTGCGTTCGTCATTACACCACCGGGTTAACATCCTTTCTCTTCGCTTAAAGCATGCCTTCGCGCATGCTTTTTTTTAAATAAAAATCGCTTTTATTAGATGACTAGAATGGTAGTAACAATATATTAACTAAGCATATCAAATCATCCATACAATTATCATTAACTCAAATGAAATAATGTTTTAGTTTTGCGTATATATTATTTCAACTGTGATGTGTATAGCAGATCGATGTTGATCGCCAGTGATAGTATCTCCGCGGGTTCTTTGCATGGAGCCCGACATAATGGTGTAATCAGTCGTACCTACTGGGATGATAATAATGGATATACTTTTAGGGCTTGTTAAAACGCCCGCCGTTATCATAGCAATCGTTGCCTTTCTCGGATTGTTATTTCAAAAAGCGTCAATTTCCCGTTTGATTACGGGAACCTTTTTATCTTTTATCGGTTTTACGATGATCAAAGTGGGCGGCAGCATTTTAATGAAAGTGCTGACCGCTTTTAGTTCACTGTTTTCAAACGCATTTAATATTGTTGGGGTGGTGCCGAGCAACGAAGCCATTATGGCGGCAACTATTGATAAGTTAGGTTCAATCGCTGCACTTATCCTGTTGTTTTCTATGATACTTAATATACTGCTGGCGCGATTTACCCGTTGCAAGTACATCTATCTGTCCCTGCATCTGGTGTTGTTTATGGCCTTCGCCATTACGGCAGTGCTGATGCAGTTCGGCTTCAGTCATACCATGATGGTTGTCATCGCTTCACTGCTGATTGGCACCTATATGGCCGTATCGCCGTTTATCCTCAGCCGCTTCAGCCGTGAAATTATCGGTTCTAATGAATACGCTATTTCGCATGCCGCTATTTCTTCCTATGTGATTGGCTCTTATATGGGGAAATGGTTCGGTAATAAAAAAAGCGATACTGAGCACTTAAATATCAGTAATAAATTCGATTTTATCCGTGAGCCTAATATTGCAACATTGTTAACAATGTTGGTGCTACTGCTGATTTCCTGTGTTTTTGCCACGCAACCGCAGATCAAAGATGCAATGACCGTGGTATATGGTGCAGGGGCAGGGGATAAGAACGTCGTTATCTTTGTGCTGGAACAGTCGGCTATTTTTGCCTGCGGCCTTTATCTTGCGAAAGCAGGGGTGAATTTATTCACCGCTGAAATCGTGCCGGCTTTTAAAGGTTTCGCCCGCGTTTTTGCACCGGGTGCGGTTCCGGCCGTAGACGTTATGGTGCTGTTCACCAAAGCGCCTAACGCCACGCTGATTGGCTTTTTGATAAGCTTCGCCGTTGAACTGGTCTGTATCTTCTTGTTCCCGTTTATTGGCTTGCCGATTATTGTGCCGGGGATCATGGCGAGCTTCATTACCGGCGGCGCGGCAGCTATTTTTGGGAATGCGACCGGCGGGTTCCGTGGCGCGGTGATCGCCAGCAGTATTAATGGATTGCTGCTGTGTGTGTTACCGGCGCTGACGTTGCCCATCTTCTCGCAACTGGGCGCGAAGGGGGTGACGTTCGCGGATCCGGACTTTACGCTGCCGTCGTTGATTCTGGATTATCTGCTGCGGTTATTCAGCTAAACAAAAGAGCCGGAGGCATCATCGCCTTTGGCTCTCCTGAGTGCCTGATGACGGGCTTTGTAACAGACCCAAATTCGCTAGCCAAACAGGGGGCTTGAATTGCATTACGCCGCGCAGGGCAGTATGGTGTGCAGAAATTTACTCTCTCCGGGATCATCATGGCTGAACATGTTTCCAAAGACCCGCTGCACGGCGTTACGCTCGAAGCCTTATTAACCGATCTTGTCGCCCGTTTTGGCTGGGACGAGCTGGCCGCACGCATAAATATCAACTGCTTCAAAAAAGATCCCAGTATCAAATCAAGCCTGAAATTTTTGCGCCGTACCCCCTGGGCACGAAAGGAAGTGGAAGATCTTTACGTCAGTACGCTTGGGGATAAGGTTTCGTCTCAAGCGGATGACGGGCCGTGGTCGAAGTGGAAGTAGAGGCAATGTTCATTTAAGCGTCAGTAAATGGTTTCTCATTATTATGGCGCTGTAAGTATAAACATGCGTTTAAAAACAGTATTGACTCCTGAGTTCAAATGCGTAAATTAGAACTTAGCAGCACAATGAAAGTCCTTAGTGAATAGTTTGAAATACTGGGGTAAGCCATTTTGCTATAAAGGCCACGAAGTTTGTAGTTTGGGATGCAGTATGCTTTCAGGCCTCGTAGTGATTGTGCTGATTCGCAAAATGGTAGTGATAACGCGACGATGTAAGGCCTTGTTTTTGTAGTACATGCTGGCGGTTTAGCTTATTTTTTGTAACCGTAACGGCAAAGGGCAACGCATCAAAGAGTATATGTCGCGATGGGGATGTACTTGTTTAAGTTGCCACGCTTAGCTTTAAAAAGCGCAGGCAGGTGTTTAACGAGATAAATAGTGGGAGGTTTTTTAGTCTTAATGCCCAATATTATCTGTAGTAAACGGGTGCATTTAAAAGCAGTATAAATAGTAGTATCACTCTATTAAGTCCATTAATGTTAACTCTGAAGTCCATAGTACCTTAAAAGCCCTGACTGCAATGGTCAGGGCTTTTAAGATTACTCAAACACCTCCTCGAATTGTAAATTTCCCGCGCAAAACATTGACAAAACTAATCTTGCTTCACAACCCATAACAGTCCATTATGCGTCATCGGTTTGGCATACAGACCTTATGAAAGCAGTTTTAGTAAAGCAGTCCTCAGTTCAAGCGTTATCCTTAGATACTCTTCTGCATGAGCCTCCTCCTAAGTGCCCAATAAGTCCTCATCTGCAAGCAGGCCATGTTCGCCACAATCTGTGGCTCAAGAAAATTAAAGGAAGTATCTATGTCTAATAAAATGACTGGTTTAGTAAAATGGTTTAACTCTGAAAAAGGCTTCGGCTTCATTACGCCAGCAGACGGCAGCAAAGATGTATTCGTACATTTTTCTGCTATCCAGAGCAACGATTACAAGACGCTGGACGAAGGGCAGAAGGTTGAGTTCTCTATCGAGAATGGCGCCAAAGGTCCGGCAGCTGCTAACGTTATCGCGCTGTAAGAGCCGATAATGCCACGAACACTTACGATAGCGATGACGGCCAGAGCCTGAGCAGATAAGTAAACGTGATAAAAAACCCGCCTTGAGCGGGTTTTTTTGTTTCCTGAATTCATGGGAAAAAGGATCCCGCAGGCAGGAGCAGGAAGGATACCGCCACAGAAAAACAGTACTCGTCATGACGATACGGAATGTCAGTCCTGGACAAGATGAAAAGATTGCAGCCCGATCTGATGAACCTGAAGAAGGTCATTGAAGCAATCGTGCTGAATACTGACCAGCTCAGATGGATGGATGCGACGCTGCGCGGCCGCAAGGCTGGAAAGTTATGACATATCTGGGCCGGGATTAAACCTCAGCATTTAACTACCACATCAACAGTGCGCATAATGTATATTATGTTAAATTGTATTTAGGGTCACGCGCACCGCCTGCAACTCAGCCCCACCCTTTATGATTACGCCCGCATCTGTCGTTTACCGTTAATAACCAACCCGGCATGTTTGCCGGGTTTGTAGGAAAATGTTTTACGCCTCAGGCCTGGAACGCATCATTCCTGTCTCGCGCCAGCATCAACCGGCAGCGCCTGTTCCAGCACCGCGGCACACATGCGTACCGTTTCCCGCAATCGCGCTTCGCTGTATCCTGCCCGTGCTCTGGCAGAAAGCCCGGCCATCACCGTGGCTATAAAATCGGTTAGCCGTTCGGCTTGTTCAGGATACTGACGCGCGATAAATTCGCGGATCATTCTTTCTGCGGCCTGATGAAGTTCACACGCCGCATCGCGCGCTTCCCGATCATCACAATGCGTGCCCTCAACCACCATACAGCCGCTGGTGATCGGATCTGCAACATACCGCCGCGCGGCTTCGTTCAGCACCTCGGTCAGGCACTGCGCCACCGGACGATCTGCACGTAAAATGTCGGCAAACGGAATAGCGTCCTGGCGGGAGTAACGCGCCAGCACGCGCTGATACAGGCCGAACTTGCTGCCAAACGCGGCGTAAAAACTGGGAGGATTAATACCCAGCGCTTTCGTGAGATCCGCTACGCTGAGTGCGTCGTATCCCATTGAATGAAAGAGTTTTTGCGCTGTGGCGATCGCCTGCTCAGCATCAAACTTGCGGGGACGCCCCGGGGTTTTACTTGCTTTTGTAGTGACCACTACATAACTCCTTGACAGGCTGCATGACCGTCGAATATTGTAATGCTCACTACAATACCACAAGGACACGCACATGACTTCTTTTCAACACAAATCCGTTCTCGTTATTGGTGGCAGCCGAGGTATCGGCGCGGCCATCGTCCGTCGGTTTGCCGCCGAAGGTGCATCAGTCACCTTTAGTTACGCCGGGTCGCAGGACGCAGCAATGCAACTGGCGGCAGAAACGGGCAGCAAAACGGTACAGGCTGACAGCGCCGATCGCGACGCGGTGATCAATCTGGTTCGTACAGCCGGTCCGCTGGACATTTTGGTGGTGAACTCCGGTATTGCGCTTTTCGGTGACGCACTTGAGCAGGATAGTGATGCTGTGGATCGTCTGTTTCGCATCAACATCCATGCGCCCTATCACGCTGCCGTCGAGGCCGCGCGGCAAATGCCGGAAGGAGGACGCATCATTATTATGGGATCGGTCAATGGCGATCGGATGCCCATTGCTGGCATGGCCTCTTACGCTGTCAGTAAATCCGCGTTACAGGGCCTGGCTCGTGGCTTAGCGCGAGATTTTGGTCCACGCGGTATCACCGTTAATGTCATTCAGCCTGGCCCAATTGATACTGACGCTAACCCGGAAAATGGCCCGATGAAAGATCTGATGCACAGCTTTATGGCCATCAAACGTCACGGGCGACCTGAAGAAGTGGCCGGTATGGTAGCCTGGCTCGCCGGGCCGGAAGCCTCTTTCGTGACCGGCGCCATGCACACCATTGACGGCGCATTTGGCGCGTGATCCCGACGGGGTTTGGTATCGCCGAACCCCTTATTCCTGCCGTCTCTGCCCTGCCTTTACTCCAGCGGCATCAAGCAAAGTTGGCCAGCCAGTGCCCCGCGCTGTAGTGGCTGCCCACCACATGCTGTACGCTGGCCGCCAATTACAGCTCTGGCTAATGTTAAACATTCTGCCCCATCTTCTGATTTTGTTCTCGAGGCAATAAGTGAATATTACGGGAGCATTGCATCGAAATACTTCATTTCTTCCTGATAGCTTTTTAGAAGGCAATTGCTCACTTCAGCTGTTTCTGCATCAGTTCCTTTGGAATCAATCGTTTCCAATTGGCACTTTTTAACAATCATATCTCCCCATGACTTTTTCAAAGCCAGAATCAAGTGCTTACGTTCTGGGTTGTTATCGACCTGTGCATCAACCGATTTGTTCAATTTATCTAATGCCGCTTTTACTTCCCCTGATCTTTTCTCATTAATACCTGCAAGCTGGCTATTTTCTTCCTCAGAAAATGCGGCAACACTTGCCGCAGAATATGAAGCAAACAAAGCGAACAAAATATATTTAATTTTCATAAAATCTAACTCTCCTTAAAAATCTATCTTGTGGAACATTTGACCATTGATTCCTATTTGATAATACCTGACCGAATGAAGATAAATCCCCAGAATATGCATGCCGCTGAATTAAAGAACGAGCATGAGGCGTGTAATCCCCACGATATCTAAGATCTACAAGCACCTCTTTTATTTTTTCTGGAATATCATTCCATGCTTGTTCTGGAGTGGTATTTAGATTCGGATGATACACCCTAATAGTATCAGGCTTTTGACATATTCTTTTTACATCTTCCTCTAACCTATTGTAAGTAATGACAAAAAGATCATATTGCTGTTTTCTTGTTATCTCATAATCACTGATGCTGCTATCCGCTGATTTATAACGGTTTTTAGCATCCAAACCAGACATGCCTTTTGATTCTACAAGCCAATTATTTAACGGTTGACTTAATTCAATAGAGTCAAAATCTGATGATGGATCATTTTGCTGTCCTAAATCATATCCTCGTCCAATAGTTATCCCTGATACACCTCCAGGCCAATGAATGTGACGACTGAAATAAGGACTGTCGTTATTATCATTCCCCTCAGCATCAAATGTTAACTGACCTTTAGGTACAGTTAACCATTTGATATCCATATCATCATCACCGGACATTACATATAAGAACTCAAGTGGATGAAAATGCCATACTGACCGCTGACTGGCGAACGGCGGAACCTTATCCATCCAGCGCGTGGCGTCCAGAAATCCCCCGTTGGCCTGCTGCACAACCGGGCTTTCATCCCTGGCCTTAAATACCGATGACCAGCGTGTATCTTCGCGGGTACTGTGCCAGTCGCTGTCATGCTTCACTATCAGGCGCCGCGCATATTCCGGGATGTTCATCTGATTGGTATGCAGTGCGCCGAACAGCAGTTCGTCCTGAGATTTATCGGGATACGGGCTGGGCGGTCTTCTGTTTTCAGCATTGTGGATCAGGCTGTCATAAAACATTTTTGCCTGTGCTGATGCAGGTCCTTTTTCGCTATCAAAGTGCGAGCTGATGCTTTTCAGGGCATCAATAAACCAGCGTTCATCCAACGTGCGGGTAAAATCGGTTGTGTGTTCAGCTTCAATACAGTCAAAGTCCAATCCGGCTAAATCATGCTGGCTGAGCTGTTCCACATCGTCCTGGTGCATCCACGTATGCGGGCGGATCTGAAAGTATGTGACCCCGGTTTTATCCATAAACGGGTACGTGGCATCACGCGGAATAATTTTCCCTGCATCGGCACGGGTAATAGCGCTCATCTGCTCAAAGGTACTTTCCTCGCCCTCCCCGTTTCGCAGGTACAGCGGCCGTTTCAGCTTCAGCTTAATGAACTGTTTGCCCGTTTTGATGCCCTTCACGTTTGCCACCACATCCGGCACATGCTCATCGGGGCTCAGCAGCTCGATATGGGCTTTATAGTCCGTGGTAATAATCTGCGGATAGTTATCTTCGTCAGCCAGATCCTGAGCGCCGAGGAACCCGACCGGATCCCCTGCTTTCACCATGACTTTCAGCGGAACAGATGGCACCACCACATCATCAAATACGCCGTGATTCAGTGCGCTGTGCATCCAGTCTGGGAGGCACACGTAACAGTCGCCATCTTGCTCCAGAAATTCCGGACGCATCGAGACCCAGAACAGCTTGCCTGCGGGTTTACCGTCCTGAAGACGCTGCACCAGAGCGAACGGCTCCGGCTGTTGTTCCAGTAAAAAAGATTTCTGTTGCAGCACGGCAAGCGTGTCACCCTGCATCAGCGTTCTGGCGTGGCCGTGTTTATTTGCCAGCACGTCCGGCACGATTTCACGGCTGTCATCGTAGCGGGAGTGTTTGCGCATCCGCACGCCGTGTCCCTTCGGCGTGACCCGGTGAAGCGGGCGTTTCGGAAATTCCGACAATGGTGCGATGTGCATGTAAAGCTGGTACAGCGTCAGCAGGAGAATTCATCCTGCTCGTCTGGCTTGTACACTGATTTGACCAGAACAAAGGTGCCGGACTGGCGCAGGGGGCGTTCCAGGTAACAGTCAATATTTGCGTAATCCCGGTTAACCCGCCATGCCACCACCTCGCCGTTCATCATGAACTGGAGCGGCACGGATTTTTCCGGCGTATCCTGATCCAGCACTGAGGCCGGAGAGGATGACGTCCCGATGTGGATCCCCCCGTGCCAGTAATGACTCATGCCGAGTAACCACCAACCGTGAGCGTTTTTACGGATGTCGGTCTGTAACTCGTCATAGTTCTTATAGTCCCGTCCGTCAGCTTTCCGTACCGGATAACGTATCTGCATCCTCTTCCCTTAAGTTAAATCTCCATAACCATAATCATCACAGGGAGTTAAGACGAAAGGGAGTGAAATTTATGCAAATTTTATTACTGAGATCATTCGCTACTGCGGCGAATATGGTATTAATTGTCTCGTTTGCCGTTCTACTTCCGTTAGAACAAGATTTCACTCAGGACTTTGTCATCAGAAGCTCGAAATCATTATTCACATCACACTATGTGAAAGATAATTTCATAAATTGAGAACTGAAGAATTGTGTATTTCATGAGCTACTGGTTACATACCCATGAACTAAAATGGGGCGCAGACCGCTCACTCATACCCCCTCCCACCTGCACCCCGCTTGCGTTTACTGAATGTTGTGAAGATCCCGCAGCATACGCTTGAGGCACTTAATTTTATTTTTATCGCGTATCGCGCCTGAAAGCTTACTGAGCTGGATAAAGGTTTTATCCCCGAAGCCATCGATGATTTTGAAGCGATACTCCTGACGTGCGCTATCCCAGGCATACACAATATTCTTACAGTGCAATGAGTTGATAATAACGTCGGTATTCACGAACCACGCTAAAAATGCGTTGAGCTTACTTAACTTTTCCGCGTCAAGCTCATGGTCCTTCGCAAGCTGGTAAAGCGTGCGGGCAATATTATTTTGCTCGTCCGCTTCTTTGACGATCACTTGCCCGATACCTTTATTTGTCTCGACCAGTCCTTGCATGCGCTGAAGAAACAGTGCATCAACATCGTTACGTGGTTTGCACTCTTTTAACTCCCGGTACACCTCACGAATCTTGCTTTTGTATTTCGGAATACCGGGTATCACAACTTTGATTAACAGTCGGCTATCTTGCGGATGCTGAAAAACGTAACGGTCATTACCTCTGGCCAGTAAATCATCATCGGTCAACGTAAGTTTGGGCATCATGGCAGATTTTGACTCTTTGATAAGATGATACTTATCGACGCCAGCCAATAATGGCCGGGCACGGTATCACAGATAAATTTGCATGATGTTAAACGTGGTCGGATAAACGTAAATTAAATGAGCCGCAGATTTTTCCGTTCCGTTAATAACTTTGTGGTTATCTCGCTGCCTATCACAATGTAAAAAGCCCCTTCTACCGGGGCTTTTGATGATGCGGATAACAGATAACGTGCGCCCTGCCTTTTACTCCAGCGCCAACAACGCAAAACTGGCCAGCCAGTGGCCACCGCTGTAGTGGCTGCCCACCACATGTTCCACGCTGGCCGCCAGATGGCGATCCACTGCGTTACGCAGCGGCGCCTGGGCGGCATGGTTTTCTGGCAAGGCTTTTGCGATATGTTTCATACACCAGGCGCGGCTCAGATTCAGGCCATCAAGATGCGCAATTTTCGGATCGGTGCGATCGCTGACTTCCGCCGGGTTCATCAGTGCTGAAACTGCCTCAACATCGGGTAAGAACGTATCGAACCATGCCGGGAAATGAGCCGCGACCTTACTCATCAGCAGCGCTTCGGTTAATGCACCGGAAATATACTCATCACCGCCAGGCTCATAATGCGCGGGATAATTCGTGTCGGCCTGGTAAAACCGCGTAGCCGCCTCGACAATGGCCACTTCCAGCGTACGGTCTTTGAGTTCCCGGGCATAATCCACTCCCAGCGCCAGGGCAAAGGCCGTGTTGTAATGCGTGCCTACGCGGATCGGGTAAGTGAGTTTACTGAGATACGCCATCAGCCGGTGGCGAATATCCTGGGTTAACGGTTCAAGTACCTGATGCCATGCTGGTGCCTGCGGCAGTGACGACTGCTTCAGCTCCTGTGCCAGCGCCAGCAACCAGCCATAACCGTACGGGCGTTCAAAAGACGCGCGGAACGGCGCGTTGAAATACGCCAGCTCCTGCGCCACCTTCTCTTCCGTTATGTGCTCGTCAAACAGCGCGATGATGTCATCCCGGCACGGCAGTTCCGGGTACAGACGAACACAGCGTAACAGCAGCCAGTAGCCGTGCACCGCCGAGTGCCAGTCAAAGCAGCCATAAAAAATCGGGTGCATCTGACGCGGCGATAATACATCACCATCATCATTAAGAAGATGCATGATGTGGTTTGGGTATTCCTGTCGCAAATACGTTAAAGGCATTCTGGCGAAAGCATCGGCCTGATGTTGCGTTAATTCCATAACCGCTCCTTAATTCCGTGCCGCGCTTAGCGAAACACAAGGAAATACATTAAAAACACGTTCACCACCAGCAGCGTCAGCGCCGTGGGGATCTGGATCTTGATAACCTGATATTTATCTTTCAGTTCAAGTAGCGCGGCGGGAACGATATTGAAATTCGCCGCCATCGGCGTCATCAGTGTGCCGCAGTAACCGGCGTACATGCCGATCGCCAGCAGCGGTGCCGGGTTTCCGTGGTGAACGTTGATCAGGAATGGCAAGGCGATCCCCGCGCTCAGCACCGGGAATGCCGCAAAGGCGTTACCCATGATCATGGTGAACAGCGCCATGCCCAGGCAGTAAATCACCACCAGCAGGAAGCGATTGTCAGGATCGACGAACAGGCTCACCACCTTTTGCACCGACTCACCGGTATTAGCGACCACAAACACCCCGCCCAGCATGGCGAGCATTTGCGGCAGGATCACCGCCCAGCCGATGGTATCCACAAGACGGCGAGACTGGCGAATCGCGTGCAGCGGCGTGCCCTTTGTCAGCCACCATCCGGTCAGGATCGCCGCGACACAGGCAACGCACAGCGCGGCCAGCGTAAGCTGTTTTTGATCGAGCAGATAGACGCCGCCCACCGACACCCCTTTCAGGAACAGGGTGCCGATAACCGTCACCACGGGGATCATCAGTGCCGGTAAAAATAGCCAGTTTTTCAGCCGCTGTGATGAAGCCACGCGCTCTTCATCGCTCGACATTTTATAGTGCCCTTTCCCCACCAGCCCAAAACCCGCCAGTAAAGCAATGGCAATCACGCCACCGCCGATGATCCGGTAGGCCAGCGACTTGCCCAACTCCTGCACCATCAGATCGCCAAACAGGAAAATGCCGCCGAATAAAAACCAGAACAGCGCGGTGGTAAAACGTTTTGTGTTAGCGCGATCGCGCAGCGTCATAATAACCAGCAGCATCACGACAAAGCCGATCAGGTAATAAACGCGGTTAATGGTGATTAACGTACTCATCGCGCCACCTCCTGTGTGCCCTGCTCCGCGCGCCATGCCATGACGTCGCGACGAATACTGGCATCAAGTCGCAGCAACCGTGTCATATGAATAATCAATGCTGCAATGGCGGTTGGGATCGCCCACAGGCCGATATGCAGCGGTTCAATCCCCTCGATGCCGCTCTCCTTCAGGAACGCATCGATCAGCAGCACCGCGCCAAACGCAATAAAGATGTCTTCGCCAAAGAACACGGCAATGTTGTCGCACGCCGCCGCATGCGCTTTGATCTTGTCGCGGATTGATTGCGGCAGCTCGCCGTATTCATTCAGCGCCGCCCCTTCGGCCATCGGTGCCAGTAACGGACGCACCGTTTGCGCATGACCGCCAAGAGACATCAGTCCCAGCGCCGCCGTACCCTCGCGCGCCACAAAATAGAGCATCAGAATACGGGCCGAGGTGGCGCTGGCAATCTTTGCCACCCAGGCCTGGGCGCGCTCTTTCAGCCCGTAATATTCCAGCAACCCAATCACCGGCAGGATCAGAATGAAGGTCGCCAGCGAGCGGCTATTGACAAATTTTTCACCGAAGGTTTCCAGCAGCATGCCAAAATCCATGCCGACTAATAGACCGGTAGCCAGCCCCGCTATCACGACCACCAGCAGCGGGTTGAAGCGCAGTGCAAAACCTATAACCACTATCGGTATACCGATCAGCGGCAACAACGTAGAAACATCCATACCATTTACCCTATCTAAAGTGAGCGTTGCGCGCCGGCGGCTTTTTTTTTAATACTTCACGTCAACGCGAAGCGTGATCCATGACGGCGAGAAATGTTGTGTTGTGTACAGGAACTGTTTTTCGCACAGCGCCTGCACTCAAAATCTATAACTTATGCTCAAAACCATGTAAACAATTTATCAATAAAATGTTCTTATTTTATCGCTTTGCGTTTACATTTTTGGCCAAGAGTCACAATCCGATAAGGAACGATATGACCGCAAAAAAGAGTGCCCCATCAACCCATCACGACGATATTACGGATGGCCGCATCGTCTCCTCGCGCCATCTGGTGTCTGAACGCTGTGCGGAATTATCCGAGCTGGAGTACGCGCTGATCATGACCAGCAATGCCTTTAACAAATGGATGGTGCGCTGCATGACCGCCGCGGGCGAGCCGGATATGGGCGCTTTTGATGTGTCGCTTCTGCATCACGTGAATCATCGCAATCGCAAAAAGAAACTGGCTGATATTTGCTTTGTTCTCAACGTGGAAGATACCCATGTGGTGACCTACGCCCTGAAGAAACTGGTCAAAGCGGGCTATGTGACCAGCGAAAAAGCGGGAAAAGAACTCTTTTTCTCGACCACAGACGAAGGTCGGGCCTTATGCATGAAATACCGGGATGTGCGCGAAGCCTGTCTTGTCAATATTCATGCGGAAAGTGGCATCTCTGGTAGCGCAATTGGTGAGACGGCGCAGTTATTACGCACCATCGCCTCGCTGTATGACACCGCCGCCAGGGCGGCAGCGTCATTGTGACGGGGTGTTATTATCCAGCGACAGGCAGGAACTGCTCGGTGACGTCGCCGTGTTTAATACGGCCATCAGACAAGCTGAGCACCCTTTCACCCTCATCAAAATCAATTTTCTTGAGGTCCACCCACACGGTGGTAGGCGAGCCTGCCAGGTCAAACATCATCACTTGATTCTTCAGATCGCTGACGCCACGCCATACTGTTGTGCTGTTTTCTGGGTTTCGTTCCGTCGTTATCGCGAAGGGCGTTGAGACATTGCGCATGACGGACAGCACGCTCATTTTCGCCTGCATGGCAAAATCTTCATCGGGAACCAGATTAATAAAATCGTTCACTTTTTCACTGCTGAGCTGTTCCAGCCAGCCGGCGGCGCGCATAAAACGATCAACGGAATGGGGCGAACCTGGCATATTTCTCGAGAGATCTTTCTCGCGGTAGTAATCATAAATTTTGGACATTGCTTCATAATTGGGATCGTTGGTCATTACCGCATTGCCCTTTTTAGGATGGATTTTAAGTTTGCCACCGAAGATTTCAATAATGATATTCTCGCCGCTTTTATCCGTGACCATATAATGTAAACCGGCTGTCGGCGCGGTGTTCACCATGTTTAGGGCTTCACCTTTAAGGGCTGTCTCTGCTTCGCTTACCGTGCCAAAGTTATCAAGCACGTACTGAATAAATTTCCTGGCTTCCAGGGTTTTTTCTGCGCTGGAAGCATCAGCGTAGCTACCCTCGCCCAGATATAACAGATCTGCCTGCAGGCCCTTTTCATTCATTCCGGAATTAGCCACGCTGCCGTTAAAGGAATAAGCCATTACGCTGCCATATTTTGCCGTCCACGAGAACGGGTGTTTCCCATCACTGCTGCGTTGCGCGTGTCGAGGCATGATATGCAGTTTTAAATTATCATCCTTATCCCAGTCCATGTTTCGCCCCGTCACCACTACGTTATCGGTTGTGGCGTAAGTAATGCGAGTACAGGCTTCTGCCAGTGAGAGTGATGACGCGGTAAGGACGGCGCTGCAAAGTAACGCAATAAGTTTCTTCTCCATTGAATATCTCCTGCATGTCCCTTGATAATAAACTGACCGTAGCGAATATCACCTTAGCACCCCGTCGTTGTAGTTAATTAATAGTACTAAAAGCTAATTAATTGTCTTTATAGCTTTTTTGATTGTATGAAAATCTATTTTTAGATGTGCCTCCTTTCGTCAAGGTTGGTAGAGCCATAACAGTGACTTTTAAAAAATTGAATAACCAATGAGGTTGAATAATATGAGTGTACCGAAGAACAGACGGCCAGCATGGACCAGTGAAAGCATTTGAGGCGTTCGCTCTGTTGTAAACGTAACGTCCTGTAAGGGCGCTACGTTCACATTTGATTCTTCAGTTAATAAGGCAGGAGCAGCGCACTGTCAGTCTTCTTAACTTCCTCTAACGTGACATGGTAGGTATTCGACGGTGCTGTGGATATGGCTGTAACTTTGAAATTTGCCAGCGGGGAATACAGTCTTTCGCCCTCCTCATTCTTAAATGACAGGCCACCAGGGATGGATAAACCGTTACTGCTATTGCCTTTCACCTTGAATATGACCTTTGCATCATCCTGACTATTTTTTGCAAAATCGCTGGCAACATTTACATGTCTGGATGTGGAAAAGAATTGCCCAAGGTTGTACACGGTTTCAGTGTTGTTCTTTTCATCAGCATTAAATTGTGAAATTAATGAGTTAATGCCGCTCTGTGTAATGCCTTGCCCGCGGTAAGTGGTGATATTTTTTTCTGTCGGGGTGTACCATGCTTTAGCGGCCGTTTCCACCAGCCCACTCAGTCCGCTACAATTTGCTTTAATAGTAGATGTCAGTGACTTATTACCATGGTTGAAAATCTCATAACCATGAACCCTGCGGTATTCTTCAACGACTTTACTCCCGCTCACTTTGCCACCAGAAGGAGCGTTGCCAAACTGATGACGTGCCTCACTATTGAGCGCTTTGCATCCCGCGTTACTTTGATAGATCATAGAAAAATTTTGTCGAGTCTGATGGTTTTTTTCTTCAGCCCTTTTCGCATCGGTTTCAGTTTTATCCAGCTTGTCTATTTTTTTGTCTATTTTATGTTTTTTCGTCTCAATATTATCAATTTCCTTAGCACACTCGGCGACTTCTGTTTTTAGCGCATTAACGATACTTAAGTCGCTGTCAATTTTTGTCTGTAACGTTTTAATCACCGTTCCGGCAGATACCGCACTCCCTTCAGCATTGATTTTATTGGCTGCCGCCTCGCGCTCAGTCTGATAACGGCTACCATGGAAAAGATTCTTAAAAAAGTTACTCGCCTGACCGTATTTAAAATGATCGTTTTTCAAACGTACCGTGGCATTCTCACCATGATTTACTGAGACTGCCTGAAGACTTTTAAGTAATGACTGGTTGCCAGCAATATTCTTATTGTGCGCGGTAATGGACTTATTTATTTCAGTTAAGCAATTTTTAATGCCTGTAATATTTTGTGATAAATTGTTTCTAAGCTTCTTTAATTCGACCCGCTCTTGACGTATGTCATTCACATGCACTGCGGTATTATTTCTAATAGAATTTATTGGCATTTTTCCCCTCACTGCCGAAGATATAGATACTGTTAATATATGAGATTGCAAAGACTTATAATGATTGCAGATTTCATGGTAGAGGGGCTATCAAAAAACGACTCTTAGTCAGACTTGACAGACCACATATTACCGAACTGAACCGTCTGATAGTAGTCACTGTTAACGCAGCCCAATTTCTCGCCATTTATTAAATTTAATGCCTTTTCTGCCGATAACCGTTACGGATACCTCTAAAAAATAATCACCCGTAGCCGTGATGTGTGAGCGATAAAATATGAACTGGCAACCCGGACAAACCCGTAATTTCGTCAAGCACGACACGCTTAGCATAGTAAAGAAATCTATGCTTTTTATGATCTTAATGATTGTGGTGATGTTTATTGTTGCCATTACCGCCACCTGGCGCGTTGCCAGCCAACAAAACGAGCGTGCAGATTTGCGCAGCGGCCAGTTATTAAAAACAGCGCTCGATAACAGAACCGCGACCCTGCGCGATCATCTGGCGGATTATGCCGACTGGGGAGAAGCGTATCTCAACCTTCATCAGCGTATGAACATCCAGTGGGCCTGGGACGGGCAAAACCTGGGGGATTCACTCTATAAACTGTTTCAGTATGAAGGGGTGTTTGTCATCTCACCGACGGGCCAGACAACCTACAGCGTGCTTAACGGGCAGCGCCAGCTTGAGCCGTTCGAAACCTGGCTCGGCGCGCAGGTGTTAAAGCGTCTGCAAAACGAACTGGCGCTCAGCAAAGGTGCGCCGCTGACCCGTATCATGATGGCCAACGGTGAGCCGGTCATTATAGGCGCGGCCTGGATAAAAACAGGCAGTGATGCGAGCGTCCGGCAGACGGCAGATAACTCGACGGTAATGATCTTTGTCGACAAACTCACCCCGCAGAAATTAGTGCAGATGGGCCACAAGTATGCGATTGAACAGGTGAGTTTTAAACCGTCCAACCCCCTCGCCCAGGCCGCTGATTATCGCGTGGGCATGGTGAATATACCCACCGATGAGGGTGACATGACGCTCGGCTGGAGAAGTGACGATCCCGGCGGCGCGCTGCTGAAATGGCAATTTCCGTTATTACTGGGGATGGGGATCATCACCCTGCTGTTTATTGCGGCGGTATTACGCAGCGTATTAGCGAAAGCCCGTAGCAACGACCGTAATGTCTGGTTGTTAAAACAGAGTCAACGGGCGCTGGCCGCCAGTGAACGGCGTTTTCGTGATGTGGCAGAAGCCACCACCGACTGGATCTGGGAAATGGATGAGCATCTGCAGCTTGCGTGGATCTCAGATCGCTTTCCGGCGATCACCGGCTATCCGACGCGGCAGTGGCTGGGGCGGAGTGTGACAGCGTTTGTGCCTCAGTCAGCCACCGCCATTAAGGAATGGTTCACGGATCCGGCGGCAGACACGGTTTTCACACGCAAAAACTGCGCTTATTTATCCCCCGAGGGACAAGGCAGATACTGCAACATTGTCATAAAACGTGTTGATGTGTCAGGCGGTGCCACCACGTTCCGGGGAACCGCGACGGATGTGACAGCCGAGCTTGAGGCTCAGGAGCGGGTAAAATTTCTGTCGTTCCATGACGAATTAACCGGCCTGCCTAACCGCATCTCCCTGAAAGATTTCCTCGAATCAAAGCTGCGTGAGCACCCCTATTCTGGCAACCAGATTGCGGTGATCACCCTCGACCTCGATAAATTTAAGCCGGTAAACGATCTCTTTGGCCATGCGACGGGCGATAAACTGCTGAAACAGGTCGCCCACCGGCTGGCGGGCTGCATTAGTAAAAACGATCAGGTCAGCCGCCACGGTGGCGATGAGTTTGTGATTATCCTGCCCGATATTCAGCATCGCGCCGAGGTGGACGCGGTCTGTAAAAACATCACTGCGGCGTTAAGTGCGCCGTTTGAGCTCGTCGATAACAACGATATTTTTATCGGTGTCAGCATGGGGATTGCACTCTATCCGAATGATACGCAGACTCCCTGGGATTTAATGCGTTTCTCTGACATTGCGCTCTATGAAGCGAAGAAAGACGAACACACCCGCTGGATCTATTTCAATCAGAATATGATCGAGCAAATCATTCAGCGCCGGGAAATGGAAAACGATCTGCGCTGCGCCATCAGTGAAAACCAGTTCCTTTTATATTATCAGCCGCGCTATGACTTTCGGCAGTCCCGCATCCACGCCGTTGAAGCGCTGGTGCGCTGGGAGCACCCTACGCTGGGCCTGCTGATGCCCGATCAGTTTATTCCGCTGGCGGAGAGTTCCGGCCTGATCATGGGACTGAGCCGCTGGGTGCTGCTCAACGCCTGTAAGGACATCAACGAGTCGCTGCCTGCGATGACGCTGTCGGTGAATATCTCCGCGGTGGAGTTTTTGAATCCGGGCTTAGTGGAGCGTGTGAAAGAAGCGCTTGAGGTTTCCGGCCTGCCCGCCGCGCAGCTGGAGCTGGAAGTCACCGAAAACGTGACACTGTCACAACCGGAACGGGTACTCCACATCATGCACGAACTGAAAACACTGGGCGTGCGCTTCCTGATCGATGATTTCGGCACCGGCTATTCCTCCCTTAACTATTTGCGCACCTTTCCTTTTGACGGCATCAAGCTGGATAAATCTTTTATTTTCGCCATGGAGTCTTCGGATAACGCCAGGGATGTGATTGAAAATATGATTAATCTGGGCAAATCCTACAGCCTGAACGTCACCGCCGAGGGTGTGGAAACCTCAGGACAGCTCAGTATGCTGGAAAAATTTAAGTGCGATGAGGCGCAGGGCTACTACATTGGCCGCCCAGTGCCGCTGGAGAAAATCCCGCAAAATAAGATGATGTGAGTGTAATCAGGGAGCCGCACAGGCTCCCTGTTTTATGACGACTTTTATGCCTGGTGCGTGAGGCGAAAGTGCAGCGCCGGCGCCGCGGCACAGAACGCCGCCACGCCGCCGGCATCAGGCAACGCCGCTAATGCACCTTTGGCGGTAGTGGCCAGTGCGCCACAGGCGCTCGCCTGGGTGATGGCCTGTTGCAATTGCGTCAGGTCGTCCAGCGTATTGCCCTGTGCCAGACTTGCCAGTAATCCCGCCATAAATGCATCCCCCGCGCCGGTGGTGTCGAGGCTTTGCACGGCATAAGCACTGACCTGCATCACCTGCTCCTGCCACAACACCAGCGCGCCCTCCGCACCACAGGTCACTACTTTCAGGCGCGACGGATAGCCGCTGAGGATCGCCAGCGCTTTGTCATGCTGCGCGGTGCCCGCTAACCAGTACAGCTCCTCCTGGGAGAGTTTAAGAATATCGGCCTGATGTGCAAAATGGCGCACGGTGTTGGCCATCTCCTGCGCATCCGGCCACATCTGTTCGCGCAGATTAATATCAAAACTCAGCAGGCCGCCACGCTGTTTAATACGGCCAATAGCGCGTACCAGCGTTTCCCGGCAGGTCGGGGCCACCAGCGCCAGCGAGCAAAAATGCAGAATATCGTCAGCAAATTCCGGCAAATCCTCCGCCGTTAAAAACTGATCGGCAGACGGATTGACCAGAAAAGTAAAGCTGCGATCCCCTTCATCGCCGAGGGACACCAGCACTGTGCTGGTGCGGTGCTGCGCGTCAAACTGCATATACCGCGTATCCACGCCCTCCTCAGCCAGCGTCTGTTGCAGAAAACGGCCAAACGGATCGTCGCCGGTGCGCCCGATAAACCCGCACTCGCTGCCAAGACGCGCGGCGCCGACGGCAACATTCACCGGCGCACCGCCGGCGCAGGCGGTGTACTGCATCTCTCCCTGCGGCAACAGATCTATCACCGCGTCGCCTAAAGCCCAGACCTTCATATATTCCCCTTAACGTAAAGTCAGATCAGAACAGGTATTTAAAGCGAACCCGCGCGCCGTAGCGGTCATCGTTGCTGCCACTTTCGGACGCCGACGCATCCAGCCAGGAGGCGTATGCCCCGAGGTAAATATTGAAGTTCGGCAGATCCATGATCTCCGGCAGCTGCCATGAGGTATGAAGCGTGTGGATGTCGTAACGGCCCGGCGCGAGGATCGCGCAGTCGCCATTACAGTCGGCATTGACGCCTGTCATATTGAAGCGGTCAATTTTGTTATGGGCGTAGATATAGCCCACCTCGACGCGATGCCAGAGCGCATTGATACCGGCGCTGAAGTCTTTTTCGTCGGCGGCATCCAGATAAGCCGTACTCAGATTCACCACCGCGCCGTTTTCCGCGTCGATCCGCTGCGTGTTCCAGCTCATGGTCATGCCATAACCGGTGCGGCTGGACTGATCCGCAAAGCGGCCGTCCGCCTGCTGATAGCCGTAAGCGTTATTCACCAGGTTACTCTCCAGCGCGGCGGCTACCGACCACGGACCGGACTGCCATGCTGCGACGGGACGCACATACACCACGTTTTTCCGGTTATCCAGCGCGTTACCGTGATAGTTCTTGTCGACGAACAGCTCACTGCCGTCTTCTACCAGCGTATTCACCTCGAAATACCAGTTATCGATATTTTTGCTGAGCAGGAAATTACCGCCGCTGTTACTGCGGCCACGCCCTTCTTTCATCATGTAGATATAACCGTAACCGTCGCTGTAGAGATCGTTGGCGGTATTACCGGAATATTCGATAAAGGTATCCTGATTTAACGGGAACATATCCCAGGCTTCGAAACGGCCAATTTTAATTTTCCAGTCATCCTGCTGACCAAAGAAAAACGCCGCGTCGTCGAGATTCATTTTGCCGCTCATATCCGCCAGCGGTTGCACGCTGAACCCGGCATATTTGCCGTCTGCGCCCTTTCGCAGCCCATCGAAACCAAGAAGAATGCGCCCGTTAATATCCCAGCGCTCTTTTTCCCCCGGCGTCCAGTTTTTATTGGCGCTGGTTTTCAGCGACGTCAGGCCGCCGGTGCGGCTGGCACCGTCCATATTAAATTCCACATCGCCATAAAATTTTAATTCGTCAGTGTCGTTGACCTGGAGTGTGGGTTTTACCGGTGCGCGGGTGGCAACCGCGCGGGGCGCATCCTGGCGTTTTAAAGCACGGATCTCGGCCTCTGCGCTGGCGGCACGCGCTTCGGTGGCTTTCAGCCGGTTTTCCATTTGCGCCAGGCGTTCTTCCAGGGAAAGCGTTTGTTGGGCGCAGACCGCGCCGCTGAAGACAGACGTCAACATACAGCCGATTACCAGTATTTTCATCGGGAAACCTTTTTTATTATTTCGCTAATCAATCATTAAGGGTGCAGGGATATTCCGGCGACACAGACAGCAATAACCCGCCCGTCGCCAGGGACGGGTTATTGACTACATATATTTTTAGTTATTCCAGCTGCCAGGCACCGCCCTCAGATAATACCGCGTGACCGCTCCAGGCAAATAAACGTAATTCCCGCTGACCGGCGTCCGGATAAATACGGCTGCTGAGGCATGCCTCACCGTCATTAACAAAAACTTCAACGGAGGAGCTGTCGATAAACAGACGCAGACTGATATCGCCCGCGAGGGAGACCGGCACGCTGCGCGTTCCGCATAATCCATGCTGCGGATAGGAACGCTCCAGCACCAGCCGCTGCTGCTGGGTATCCACATACACCCGCAGGCCTTCGCCCAGGCTCACGCCATACTGTTCAGCGGTGCTGTCGGCACTTTTCCAGTGCAGGATCACTTCCATCGCCCCGGCGTTTTCCGCCACATCGATCTGCTGATTATTGAGCGTACTGACCGGCCACGGGAACCAGCTCTGGCGCAGCGTTTCCACTTCTCTGGCCGGACGCATGCACAGACGATTATCGGCACTGAGGCTCAGCTCGCGCGGCAGCGACAACATGCCGGCCCAGCCATCCTGCTGCTCTGGCAGAGGCGACTCCCACATATCCAGCCAGCCGATGACAATGCGTCGTCCGTCCGGCGTCAGGAAGCTCTGCGGCGCGTAGAAGTCGTGCCCGTGATCCATTTCGACAAATTCACTGCTGCGCACAAAACGCTGTCCCGGCTGCCAGTCGCCGGTGATATAGCCGCTCTGGAACAGGTTTCGGTTTTTAAAGCCATCGGCGACCATTCCTTGCGGAGAGAACATCAGCACGCGCTTGCCGTTCAGCGTGAAGAAATCCGGGCACTCCCACATAAAGCCCATGCCCGCTTCCGCTTCATCAAGCACGCCCTCTTCCTGCCATTCGCGCAGATCCGCCGAGCGATACAGACGCACCTGCCCGGTTTCGCCCAGCCGTGCGCCGACGATCATCCACCAGCTGTCGCCCTCCCGCCAGACTTTCGGATCGCGGAAGTGATGCACGCCGGGCGGGGTATCCACCACAATTCCCTGCCGTTCAAAGTGAATGCCGTCGCGGCTGGTGGCGAGGCACTGCACCTGATAGAGGTTATCTTCGTTACTGGCGTCACCGTGGAATTTATGCCCGGTGTAGATCAGCGCCAGCGTATCGCCATCCACCACCGCCGAGCCGGAGAAGCAGCCCTCTTTGTCTTCCGGTCCTTCCGGGGCGAGCGCCACCGGCAGCGGTTCCCAGTGCACCAGATCCTGACTGCGCGCATGTCCCCAGTGCATCGGCCCCCATTTGGTTGAGTACGGATGGTGCTGGTAAAAGGCGTGATACCAGCCATCAAACCACACCAGCCCGTTGGGATCGTTCATCCACCCCGCGCGGGCGGCCAGATGGTAGCGCGGATACCAGCGCAGGTTGAGCGCCTCGCGCTTTGCCTTAAGTTCCTGCTCAGCGGCAGCAATTGTGTAGGTCATCATCTTCACTCTTTTTAATCAGATAGCGGAAAGTTGGGGGGCTTGCGGATCCGCCGACGCCTTGCCGGATCGCAGTAAAAACATGGAGATAAAGGTAATGGCGAACACCAGCATTCCCATAAACAGATAGGATTCGGCGAAGCCATATTTTTCGTAGCTGTACCCCGCCAGCGGCGACAGCACCGAGGCGATCACTGAACTGGTGCAGGCGAAGCCCACCAGATAAAGGGTCGAGGAGAGGCGCTTGTCGAAGTTCAGGCTGTTGTATTTGAAGATCGCCACCAGCAGCACCGGCAATTCCACGGCGTGCAGCAGTTTGGTGATGGAGATCAGCAGCGGCCCTTCCACCAGCCCGGAGGCAATCATGCGCATCGCCATTACCATGCCCGCGAAAATCAGGCCATTTTTCGCCCCGACGCGATTCACCAGCCAGGGCGCGCAGAACATCCCGGCAGCCTCCAGGAACACCTGGAACGAGTTCAGATACCCATACATCGCATTGCCCTCCTGCGGCGTGGCAAACTGCGACGAGAAATAGACCGGGAACTGCTGATCGTAGACGCCGTAAATACAGGTGCCGACCACGAAGAACACCAGCGCCCAGAAGCGCGGCAGCGTCAGCAATCGCAGCGCGTCTGCCAGCGTCACTTTACCGCCCGCCACTGCTTCCTGCATGGCATGGGGCGCTGACGACACCCGCAGACGGGCCAGCAGCACCAGGAAGACCAGACCCGAGCAGCTCGCCACCGCGAAGTTCAGTTTCGGATCGATGTTAAACAGCACCCCGGCGAAAAAGGTCGCCACCGCCCAGCCCAGCGATCCCCACATGCGCGCTTTACCGAATTCAAACTGGCTCTGACGCGCCACGCGCTCGGTATAAGACTCAAGAACACCGATACCGCCATTGAAAGTCAGGCCGATAAAAATGCCGCCAAACACGCTGCCGAGCAGCACGTTGATCTTCAGCAGATGACCGAACAGCAGATACGCCGGGCCGGAGAGGATCAGCATTGCCGTGAGATACCACAGCAGATGCTTGCGCAGGCCCAGTTTGTCCTGAATAAAGCCGTAGCAGATCTGCGCGAACAGCGCCGAAACCGACAGCACCGCAAAAATAATCCCCGTATCCCCCGCTTTCAGCCCGACTTCCTGATGCAGCCAGATAGAAAGCAATGAACCTGAGGAGGACCAGGTGACAAAAAAGAAGAACAGCAAGGCACTGAGTAACGGGTAACTGTGAGAATGATGGACTTTCATCATGGCGATCTCGTGTTGGAGGTATGCCTGAATGGTAACGTTAACAAAAGTAAATCCTCACGCCACTTTGCTACGATTTATGATGTTAATCACAAAAGTTAACGTTAACATAATGGAGATGAGATCGCGATCAACATTTCCGCGGTACGCCCGGCGACACGGTGGCAAAAGAATAGCGTATGATCCTTTTACATCAGCAACTTAGTTATACTGCCCTCGCAACGCAGCAATGATGGAGTAAGAGAATGGCCTCCCTGAAAGATGTGGCAAAACTGGCAAACGTATCGCTGATGACCGTCTCCCGCGCGCTCAACAGCCCGGAGCGACTGAAGCCGGAAACCCTGGCTCGCGTGCAACAGGCCATCGAGCAGACGAATTACGTGCCGGATCTGTCGGCCAAGAAAATCCGCGGTGCCCATGCCTCCCCCAGTACCATCGGCGTGCTGGCGCTGGATACCGTGACCACGCCCTTCTCGGTGGAGATCACCCTTTCCATTGAAGAAACGGCCCGCGCCCACGGCTGGAACAGTTTTGTGGTCAACATGTTCTCTGACGACAGCCCGGAAACCATGGTGGATTTGCTGCTCTCTCACCGGCCGGACGGCATCATCTATACCACCATGGGCCTGCGACAGGTGCCGCTGCCCGCCAAGCTGCTAACGCTGCCCTGCGTGCTGGCGAACTGTGAAAGCCTGCACGATCCGGTGGCGAGCTACATCCCGGATGATGAACAGGGCCAGTACAGCGCCGTAAAAGCGCTGCTGGCGGCGGGCTACCGTCGCCCGCTCTGTCTGCATCTCCCCGAAAAGCATCTGGCGACCATCCGTCGCCGTCAGGGGCTGGAGCGCGCCTGCCGTGAAGCGGGTATCGATCCTGACTCGCTCGATCACGCTTATATGGAATTTGGCGATGAACACTATCGTGACATGCCCGCCCTGCTGCTGGCGCATATCCGCGACGGCAAGCCGCAGTTCGACGCGGTGATCTGCGGTAACGATCGCATTGCATTTATGGTCTACCAGACGCTGCTGGCGCAGGGGTTACGTATCCCGCAGGATGTCGCCGTGATGGGGTATGACAATATGGTGGGCATCGGCGATCTGTTTGTCCCGCCGCTATCAACGGTGCAGTTACCGCATTATGAAATTGGTCGCCTGAGCGCGCTGCATATCATCAATCAGCATACGCACAAAGATACGGTGCGCGTGGAAAGTCCGTTGCTGCTGCGTGAGTCGCTGTAAAACGCGCCCCCGTTTTTGCGGGAGCGCGTGACCGGCTTACTCTTTAGCAATCGGCGTGGCGTTCTCGTCGATTTTCGTCTCGCCCTGAATCGCGGTAATTTTCTTCTCTACTTCCTTCACCTGTTCGCTGTTATGCAACAGGGTATAGGTCAAATCAAACTGCGTGCTGGCGCCTGGCTGCAACTGTTTCACGCGCTTCTGCTCGCGCTCGATGGTCACCGGATAAGCGTAGCTGGTGCCAGGCTCGATGCCGGTCACATAACCCTGTTTAACGGTGTCGGTGTTTTTCCACAGCGTCAGCACCGGCAACTGGCGGGTGTCGAACTGGATGGACGCGCCCTTGTCCCCCGCTTTGTTAACCACCGCCGCCAGCGTCTGATGATCGTCGCCTGCCAGCGGCTGGATATTGAAGACCATTTCGTCAAAGCCTTTGGTTGGCCCGGCGTAGGTCTGCCAGTTTTTCAGGCCGTCTTTGGCATAGTCATTGAACGGACTGATGCTGGACATCGGGGCAAGGAAGCGCGCGCCCTCTTCCAGGATCGGCATACCGAAGTTGCTGTGATAGATGATCTGGTAATCGTGCGGATAATCCGCGTGATTGGTCAGCACATCGTGCAGGCTGAAGCTGTTGCTGCCAGGCACGTAGCGCAGCTCGGTCAGGGTCTGCAAATCGGCTTTCTTAAAGGTGCTCTCTTTTATCAGCCCGCGGATCCGGATCTCATGGGGGGCGGCGTCAGCCACCTCGACTTCCACCTGTGAAGCAGGCGTATTCCCGGCTTTGCCGTGCAGGGTGTAGATTTGCCCGTCAGCGGTGACCGGATGCCCGGTCCACTCGTAGCCGCAGCGCACCATCATTTCATTGAAACCTTCCAGCCAGCCCAGTCCGTTGCGGCTTTCCAGATTAATAAATGCCGGATTGACGACCTCTTTTACCGGCGAATCCCAGCCCATTTTTGAGCCAAAACCTTCTACGCGCAGCAGGTTCATGCCGCGGGTCGGGCTGAGGGTGATGGTCAGCCCGTCCTTGCTGGTAATAACAAGGATTTTACTGCCTTCCTGCTTACCGCCGTGCAGCACTTTTTGTTCGATGCTGAACGGCTTGTCTTTGATTTTCAGCTGCTCGCTGGAAATCTTCCAGTTTCCTTTATCCATGCCCTGTTCAGCGCTGGTCAGCACCCAGGTTTTTGCCGCTACCTGACCGGAAACCATCACTGCAACTACCGTTAAAGCCAGTTTAATTTTCATTTTTAATCCTTTTTGCTGAATCGATTATTGCCTGACGACTAAAAATCTACTGGTTTGCAGGTTAAAGAAATGTGACGAAGTTCAACTGGCGAGAAATGACGCGGAAATAACCGGTATTTTGTGTTTTATATCGCTTTATAAGTGAAATAGCCCCGCATTTTTGCGGTAAATATGCGGGGTGACGCAGTATTTGCTTTATCGTTTCAGCTATCAATAAGCTGTTGCAGGTTGTGGTGTGGCGCGAAGATTATTGGCGCGTTTATCAGCGCTGCGCCTATCAGTTATCCATTGAGTTATAACTGAGCATCACGATTTTCTGTCAGAGGAAACCGACAGGCACGATCATGAACCATCTTCGCCAGTTGTGGTTTTCAGCAGTAAAGTCGGCTGTTTTCTCTCCTCGTTACTGCCAGAGGAGGTATTTGCCTCCTCTGATGCCTTTAGTTATCACGCACAGTAACGATCGTTCCATGAATCACGATAGATGATATTTCCTTCTGTATACTTCCAGGTGATCGCCTCATAACGCAATTCTAGAGTTTCAAGGTGAGTGCTACTCATACCGTTAGGAGCCATATATGGCGCAACTGTTGTGAACTTAACGTTTTCCAGAATGATATTGAAATATTCGGCCTCTATACCTGACTCCATAATACGATACATTTTGATTGTCGCCTTTTTCATGCTTCGGCCTTCGCAGACAGCGCGGTACAGGAGTGGTGTTGTCTGATCAAATTCTTTCACTATTGTGATCGGGCTATGAACGCGTGTGCCTGTAAGTTTGCCCCAACTGGGATCCACTGGAATGGACACACCATGCGAAAATGATTTTAATTCGATGGAACCTAAACGCAGGGGCATTAAACAGCTGCCGATAATCGGCGATCCATTTTCATCTTCAAGCCATAAATGAGCGGGAGTAGACATATAACTTCCTTATCAGTGAAGATTCAAATTACAGTAATGTTACCGCTGTTACCATTTGCAGTAACGCGTGAAAATAACAATCATAACTATGGCGAATACTCCTGTAGGCCAGACAGGGCTATCAGGAAAAAAAATAGCCCTGGAGCAATGCAAAAATAATCGTAAGAATTACGGGGCCGTACAGCGATGAAAAAAATCTGAGTTGCCACAGTAGAAATTTCTTAAGTGATCGAATCATGGTTATCTGATCATCCGGGTGATGATATTTGCTATACCGGAATCAGACGACCATTGCGCTTCACGTGCGCCCGCGCGCTCGAATACCGGTTCAATCAAGAAATACATCATTTCCAGTTGTTGCATGTAAAGTGCAGAGTAATACGCTGGATATTGGACTTGAAGACGGCGAGCACTATCCGCCGCTTTCTGAACCAGGCCATACGTGGCCACAATCCCCGCCGCCGTACCCGTTGCACGACCCGTTAGGGAGCTGAGTTGCAGACTTAGATTCAATCCGATACGGACGCTGGTAGCGACTGCTAAAGCGTATCCCGCACCTGTAAGCGTGCTGGCCGCGATATGTACATTCACGGCCATTAGTGCTTTTTTTATATGCTCTAATTGGGCATTAGTTTTGTATTTGAATATTTCTTCAAAGTAGACCCGCAGCATTTCATAGACAACGTCACCTTGCTGGATAATGCGAATAACAGCATTTCTGAAACGCATGTCCTCCGTCTTTTGCTGCTGGCAAACATCATTATATTCATCGGTAAAACAAGACGTGTAATACAGCAGGCGGGTAGCGCCCTTACCTAAGGTTTCAACTTGATTTGTAACCTGCTGGCCGACGGCAGAAACTGCCTGATCCAACTTTAATGCGAGGATCCTGTTAGTTTGTAGGTAACTGATAACTTCATTGTTAATGTACATAACCGCTCCATGCTAATTTTCGTTAAATCCAGTTTTATATTATTTCCCTCGGGAAGCTGTTCTGTTAACAGTGGGTCGAGAAACGAAAACTCATCCAGCCAGATCGCTAATTGAATAGGACTTACTTACCTGTGATTAGCGTGCTGTAACTATAGAGTGTGAAAGAGCCCAAAAATGTAAGCCAGTTCACATGTCGTTTCGTTACATCAGCGCACGGATCTGGCTCTCATTTTCTGCTAGTCCTTGCTGAACTGAATAAATATCGCCCCCGCCATGATCAGCGCCACGCCAAGGACACGGGCCAGCGTCACCGGTTTCGGGGTCAGGGCCATCAGGCCAAAATGATCCACCACAATGGCGGTGATCATTTGTGCGGCCACCACCAGCACAATAAAACTCCCCGCGCCCAGTTGCGGCGCAAAGGCCGCTGCACAGGTGACGTATAACGCCCCCATCACGCCGCCGGTCCAGATCCACCATGACCCTTGCAACGCCCCGCCCATGCGCGGCGCAGGCACTTTGTTCAGCCACAGCAAAAGCAGCAGGACGATAATGCTGACCACCAGCGAAACTAACGCTGCCCACAGCGGATGGCCCAGCGCTTTACTCAGCGCGCCGTTGCTGGCGGCCTGAAAAGGCAGCATCGCCCCCGCCAGCAGGGTAATGACGACAGGTAACAGTGCAAAAACCAGCGACTTGCTTAACATCTTAACGCTCCCCTAAAAATGACCTGATGGCGGCATTTTTCACTATCCGTTATATTTATGAAAATCGTTTATATGCATGGTGGATATGCACGAAATGGATGAACTCCGCAAAATCGATCTGAATCTGCTGTTGACGCTGCACGCCCTGCTCACCGAAAAGCATGTCACCCGCGCCGCCACACGTCTGCACCGCAGTCAGCCCGCGGTCAGCCATGCGCTGGCGCAGCTGCGCGGCCTGTTTGACGACCCGCTCCTGATCCGCCAGCAGGGAAAGATGCAGCTCACCGCACGGGCGCAGAGCCTGTTAGCGCCGCTGGACGCGGCGCTGTGCGGGCTGAACCGCCTGGTGGGTGCGCCGGAGTTTGACCCGGCGACCACCCGGCGGCGTTTACGCCTCGCCATGTCGGATTATGCTGCCCGACTGGTGCTGCCGCCGCTTCTCCGGACGCTGCGTCAAGAGGCGCCGGGGATCGATCTGGCCATTTCCCAGAGCAGTCGCGAGGGTATGCTCGCGCAGTTGCAGGACGGCGAACTGGATCTGGCGCTGGGCGTCTTTCCGGACGCGGCCCCCGCGATACAACAACAGACGCTGTTCACCGAACAGTTTGTTTGCTTCGCTGATAAGCAATTTCTGCCGGAAAACCAGACGCTGACACTGGCGCAGTGGCTGGCAAAGCCGCATGTCTCGCTGGTGGTGGTGCCGGATACGGTGGATGAGATTGAAAAAGCGCTATTAGCGCGGGGGCTGCGGCGGCATATCTGCGTGGCGCTTCCGCACTGGAGCGCTGCGCTGCGCGTGTTGCCGGGCACCGATCTGCTGCTGACGGTCGCCAGTCACTCCGTCAGCGGCGAGGATCACCAGCACGAACTCTGCTCTTTCGCGCCACCCTTACCGTTGAGCCGTTTTGACTATGCGCAGGCGTGGCATGAAAGAAAAGAACGAGATCCGGCGCATCAATGGCTGCGTCGTACTATGATGTTGTGCTGCGATAACTATCGGAATTAACACCTGATGCGCGGACGTTAAGTGACAGTGTCACGAATGGCCGCGTGGATTTCACTGTGAATATGATGAAAATGACTTCAATCGCCCGTAATCGTCGCTTTCCACGCTTCAGCCGTATTACACATCTGGCCGCCCTCACCGGCTGCGTCCTGCTGCTGGCCAGCTGTTCCTCCAAAGCACCGCGCTCGATGGTCAGCCCGTTACCGCCGGTGGCAAAACATCCGCTGGGGGATAAATCAAAACAGGATCAGCAACCGGTGCGCGGCGTCTGGCTGGCGACGGTATCCCGCCTCGACTGGCCGCCGCTGGAGTCGGTGAACGGCAGCAGCAGCGCGGTGCGCATCCGTATTCAGCAGGACGCGCTGAAAACCAAGCTGGATAACTTGCAACGACTCGGCATTAACACCGTCTTCTTCCAGGTTAAACCCGATGGCACAGCGCTGTGGCCGTCAAAAATCCTGCCGTGGTCAGATATGCTGACCGGGAAAATCGGTCAGGATCCCGGTTATGATCCGCTGCAGTTTATGCTTGATGAAGCGCACCGCCGCGGCATGAAAGTTCACGCCTGGTTTAACCCTTATCGCGTGTCCACCAACATCAAACCCTCTACTGCCAGCGAGCTGAACAGTACGCTGTCACAACATCCGGCCAGTATTTTTGTGCTGCACCGTGACTGGATCCGTACTGCTGGCGACCGCTATGTGCTCGACCCGGGAATCCCCGAGGTGCGGGACTGGATCACCAGCATCGTGGCGGAAGTGGTGACGAGCTATGCGGTAGATGGCGTGCAGTTCGACGACTATTTCTATACCGAAACGCCCGGCTCAATGCTGAACGACAGTCAGACGTTCCGGCAATACGGTCAGGGATTTGCCTCGAAAGCCGACTGGCGGCGGCATAACACGCAGCAGTTAATTGAACAGGTTTCACGCACGATTAAACAGCTGAAGCCGGACGTGGAGTTTGGCGTCAGTCCGGCGGGGGTGTGGCGTAATATTTCCCACGATCCGTCCGGCTCCAACACGCGCGGCGCGGCAGCCTATGACGAATCCTTTGCCGATACCCGGCGCTGGGTGCAACAGGGATTACTGGATTATATCGCCCCGCAGATCTACTGGCCCTTTGCGCGGGACGCGGCGCGTTACGATGTGCTGGCGCACTGGTGGGCGAACGTCGTGAAACCGACCAACACGCGCCTGTATATCGGCGTCGCGTTATATAAAGTCGGAGAACCGTCGAAAAATGAACCAGACTGGGCAATCAGGGGCGGCGTGCCTGAGCTGAAAAAGCAGATCGATTTGAACGAGTCCGTGCCCAACATTAACGGCACGATCCTGTTTCGGGAAAATTATCTGAATCAGCCCCAGACCCGGGAAGCGGTCAGCTATCTGCGCGACCGCTGGGGGAAATAACGCTTACTTACCGTGAAAGACGATGGTGAAACCCTGCTCATGCCAGTGCTCAAACTGCTCCTGCTGACGGCGTGTCAGGGTTTTACCGGTCCAGATAAAAATCTGCTGACCCGGGAAAAGCTCCGGACGGGGCAGATCCAGCGGTTCAGCCAGCACATCAATATGCCAGCCCTGCTCTGACAGACGCCATGCCTCCAGCCACAGGCGGGTACGATCGTCGGTATCCCAGCCAATCAGCAATGCTGCTTTACCCGGCTTTGTCCGGGCGTGCGCGATGCAACCCACCGCGTATTCGATCAACGCCCCGTCCAGCAGACTACTCATCGCGCGGGCAGTGTTTTGATCGAGGCTAAGACGTTGACGCACCGGCGTATAAACCTGATCGATTAGCGCATCAACCGGATGTTCCTGCCCCATGGCGATGATTTTGGCACGCAGATTCGCCGGATTTACCCGGCGCAGCACCGCCATCATCTCTTCCTGCTGCGACACCCAACCGTCATCAACGGCCACGTCTTTTGCTTCCAGCAATGCTTTCACCTTGCCGACCGGAACACCACTTTTGATCCAGCGCTTAATATCTTCGATACGCTGAATGTCTTCTTCATCAAACTGACGATGTCCGCCTTCACTGCGCTGAGGTTTCAGCAACCCATAACGTCGTTGCCAGGCCCGCAGCGTTACAGGATTGATTGCGCATCGTTCAGCGACATCGCCAATACTGTAGTGAGCCATTGGTCCCCCTCTTACATCTGTTTAACACTTCATATCTAAACTAACTAATAACCACAGCTTGTACAAACCTTTTTTTGTTGTACAAGAATTAACAGTTTGTTTATTAAGGGTATTTTTAATTTTCGAATGAAAGAAAAGCCCCGACATGGCGGGGCTTGTACAAATAACAGGGTTATTTACCGTTACGGTTACCAGGCGGATTGTTTTTCCGGCCAGGCAACAACCGGGATAGCATCAATACCCGGATGTGCGAACAGATACCCCTGGAACTGGCTGATGCCTGCGGATTCCAGCCACATCCACTCTTCTGCTTTCTCAACGCCTACGGCGGAGACGGCAATTTCCAGCGAGTGACAGCACTTGATGATCGCCTGGATCACCGCCTGCCGCGGGCCGCTCATGTGCACATCCTTGATCAGCTCGCGGTTGATTTTGATGCGGTCCGGCTGGAACTGGGTCAACAGCTGCAGGCCAGCAAAGCCCGCGCCAAAGTGATCGATCGCCACGCTGATGCCGGCGGCTTTCAGCTGGCGCACTGCGCCGGTAAAGGCGTCAAAGCCGGAAATCACCTCGCCTTCGGTAAACTCAACGATGATCTGCTCCGGCACCAGACCGCTGGCGCGAATGCCCGCTAATAACACCTCGACGGCATCAGGGATCTTCACCAGCGTCATCGGTAACAGGTTGACCGCCAACGACTGTTCGAACAGATTCAGGCCGCTCGCCATCGCAAACGCGACGTTCTTGCTGTTGAGATCGGCAAGGTAAATGTCATCCCCGTGCTTATCAGCAAACCAGGCTTCCGGCCCCGCGCCGTCGGGTGTGCGCAGCAGCGCTTCAACCGAGACGATTTTGCGGGCCAGCGGGTCGATAATGGGCTGAAAGGCGAAGCTGCAATCCGCCGACGCTTGTTTTTGCGGCGCGCCGAGCTGTACAACCTCGTCATCTGGCACAAAGGCCCATGCGTCGCCGGGCGGGATCTCAAAGTAGTTCTCTTTTTCCGTCGCCTCGACAAAGGTGCGGAAAAACTGCAATGCGCGGTCGTTATAGGTTAACTGATACTTTGAAGTCCCGCGGTCCAGTACGGCCTGCAGCACTTCGTCTTTTTCGCACTGCCGTAAATCGAACAGTTCCATGCCCGCTTTGCCAAAGCGCCTTGCCGGGGCGTAATCATGCAGAAGCTCCACTACGTTATAGTGGCGGTTGTCGCGACAGATATGACGGTAAATTTTCACAACATTTTCTTCAGGCCCTTCCAGCAACTGGAAAAGATGCGTGCCATTGAAAAGTAAAATGCCCGTAACATTCGCCTGACTATTTATCTGATTGGCTCCCGCGACCATTTCTTCCAGCGATTTAACTGAAACGTCATCGCGAATATGGCTGCGGTAGATGATGGTTGTGAGCATTTTTTCCCCGAGATTTTCTTGTCTGCGGGCAACATTACCAGATGCCAGGCGCTTCGTCTTGCCCGTCAGTGGGCTTTATAAAATATATTTTTGTGCAGATATTACAGTCAGTTAAGCCCGTTACGACAGTAACTTTCGGTACAGTTTTTCGTTGTACAAGCTGTACAGCTCGCGCAGAAATCAACGAAATTATTTTTCTGTTTAACTGCCTGATAGCAGGGCGATATATCCTCAAAAGGCCAAAGCGTAGCAAAACCTGTACGGTTGTTATGTACAAGTTTATAAAGTTTGTATAACTTAGGCGGCAACTTAAGAGGTTTAGTACATTTAACAGGAGCGACCAATGCAACAGGACGGGTATTCGTTCGATTCATCTGCTGCCATTGCACATTATTTTAATAAAGCCGCTCTGCCGACCCAACAAGAAACACTGGGTGAGATCGTGGTGGAAATCCTGAAAACAGGCCGCCATCTGAATCGCAAAAATTTATGTACAAAATTGCTGGTGCGTCTTGAACAGGCCACCACGCTGGAAGAAGAAGAACATTATCAGGCGCTGATTGGTTTGCTGTTTGAGCGTCAGAGCTAATAGTTTCAGTTAAATACAGATTTGTTCGAACAGTCGTAACAGCATCACTATCACCTGACCTACGTCAGCCACTAAATTTATAACTGCGGTGAATAACATGAACACGACCATTGCACAGCAACCAGACGTCTTTTCAGCACTGCACAACCCGGCTTTATCGACTTATGTGCGTAACGCCGCAGAATTAATGCCCGATGAGGCGGCCCTGCTGGCTACCGCCATTAAAAGTCTGATGATTTCACACGCCTATGTCACCAATAAAGACATTATTTTGTGGCTGATTGGCGCGCTGGAAACGACGCACGATGCCACTGCGGCCGATGTGATCCGTCATTGTCTGGAGCTGGTGGTCAGTTACACCATGGATGACATTTAAGCCCCGCGCATCCCCGTCTCAGGCCAACGGAATGGCCCCGTTTTTCTCTCGCTCGTCGATTTATCTCTTGTCCCCTTCTGAAAAAAAATCTCGCCTCGCCCTGGTAAATTCATTCAGTCAATCAATGTGATTCAGCCCACACTCCGCCATGAAACCGGTTGCACGGGTATCATTCACTGCTAGCATGAAACCGGTTACACGAACGGTCACGCATAAATTTACCCATAAAAAAGGTACATAAGAATGGCAGTTATCAGGGATTACAATAAGTTAGCCAGTGACATCCTTCGCGAGGCAGGCGGCGAAAATAACATCAGCAGCTTTACGCGCTGCGCCACCCGCTTACGCCTGGTGCTCAATGAAACCCCGGCCGAAGCAAAAAGCCGCATACAAAATTTACCCGGCGTGATTGCGGTAGTAGAGAGCGGTGGTCAGTTTCAGGTGGTGATTGGCACCCATGTCGCGGACGTGTTTAATGCCCTCTCCGCCCTGCTTGGCGAAAATCATACGGGCGCAACGGCAAAACCGAAAACCCGTTGGCTGGATGCGGTGATTGGCACCATGTCAGCGGTGTTTGCGCCTATCGTCTATATTCTGGCGGCGGCCGGTATTTTGCAGGGGCTGTTGATTGTCGTCGGGCTTATCGATGCCGATGTGAAAACCACCGGGACTTTTGCGATCCTCAACTTTATGTCGTGGACGCCGTTTGCCTTCCTGCCGGTGTTTATCGCCATCACCGCCGCGCGTCATTTCAAATGTAACCCTTATATCGCCGTGCTCTGCTGCTGTGCGTTGATCAACCCGGAATGGTCCGCCATGGCGGGCCGTATCGCGGGCGGTGAAACTATTACCTTCCTGTTTATTCCGCTGGCGAAAACCGTCTACACCTCATCGGTGCTGCCGCCGCTGTTCCTCGTCTGGGCGTTGTCATGGCTGGAAAAACGTGTTGAGCGCATCCTGCCGGATGTGGTCACCGCCCTGTTTACCCCGCTGGTGTGCTTTGTGATCATCGTTCCGCTGACGCTGATCATCATCGGGCCAGTAACGACCTGGGCGGCCATGGGCATTGCCTCCGGCTATAACGCGCTTTTTGCCGCCGCACCCGCCGTGGCTGCTGCGGTGATTGGCGGCGTGTGGCAAATCGTGGTGATCTTCGGCGTGCACTGGGGGATCACCCCGGTGATCATGGCGAACTTCGATACTCAGGGGTACGACTCCTTCCAGGCATACCAGACCATCGCGGTGATCGGCCAGATGGCGGCGGTGTTCGGCGTATTCCTGAAAACCCGCAATCGCGAACTGAAAACCACCTCGCTGTCGGCGGGCGTGACCGCCATTTTTGGCATTACGGAACCGGCTATCTACGGCGTGACCCTGCGCTTTAAAAAGCCGTTTATCTGCGGCTGTATCGGTGGCGCGGTGGGCGCGGTAGTCGCCAGTTTGTTTGGCTCCCTTTACTACGCCTATGCTGCGCTGCCAGGTCTGTTTACGCTGGTGAATGCCATCAGCCCGGACGCGCCGATGTCCTTTATCGGTGAGCTGGCGGGCAGTGCCACGGCGATTGTACTGACCATTGTGCTGGTGCAGTTCGTCGGCTTTGAAGACCCGGTGGCGGATGAGCATCTTAACGAACCGGACGTCGCGCCTGTCGCTGCCTCTTCAACCACCACCACAACCGCCGCCGCAACCACGGCCAGTCTGAACATCATGAGCCCGCTGGACGGCGAAGTGATCGCGCTGGAAACGGTGGCAGATGACGCCTTTGCGCAGAAAGCGCTGGGTGATGGTATCGCCATTCGCCCGCAGTCGGGCATGGTTGTCGCTCCTTGTGATGCACGGGTGGAAACCCTGATCGCGTCCCATCACGCCGTCGGACTGGCCTGCGATAACGGCGCAGAACTGCTGATCCACGTCGGGCTGAACACGGTTAATTTGCAGGGTCAGCATTTCCGTCCGCTGGTCAAAGAAGGTGATCTAGTGAAAGCGGGCACACCGCTGCTGGAGTTTGATAAAGAGGCCATTGAGCGTGCCGGGTACGACCTCACCACGCCAGTGCTGGTGATCAACAGCGACGACTATCAGTTAACCTGGCACCAGTCCGGGGGGGATATTCGTCAAAATGCGCCGTTAATGACGGTGTCCTGAGGCAAAATGCACGCGGCAGAACGGTGAAATCGCTGCTCTGCCGCACAATTCCGCTGTGAAATCCCCCCTCAAATCATGCTCCTGCTGCATAATAGGCACAGGCATTGATAACTAGCAGGAATTTATGGTCACGATACTGGATGTCGCCAGAAAAGCGGGCGTTTCAAAAGCGACGGTGTCGCGCGCGCTCAACGGCAAAGTGGTGGTCAGCGAGGAGGTGAAAGCCCGCATTTTTCAGGCCATTGCAGAAACCGGCTACCGGCCCAATCTGCTGGCGCGCAAGCTGGCAACGAATGAGTCCAATTCCGTGGGGCTTGTGATCACCAACGGTCTGTATAACGGGCCGTTCTTTTCGTCGATGATTTACCAGGCCGCGACCTGTAGTGAAGATCACCAGCGACAGCTGGTGCTGGCGGACGGCAAGCACAGCCGGGAAGATGAACTTAATGCTATTAATTTCCTGCTCCAGCTGCGCTGCGAGGCGATCATGATTTACCCCAAATACCTCAGCGTTGACGATCTGGACGATATTATCGACCAGAACAGCGTGCCGATTGTGGTGATCAACCGCGAGCTGAAGCGTAATCGTAACAGTGCGGTATTTGTCGACCATCGTCATTGCAGCCTGCAGATGATGAACTATTTACTGGATCAAGGGCATCGCACCATTGCTTTCGTGGGCGGCGGTGAAGGCTCGCCGACGGGCGACAGCCGTCTGGCGGGGTATCTGGATGCGCTAAATCAGGCGGGGATCGCGCCCGATGACTCGCTGATTGTACGTGGCAGCTGGAGCACGGAAAGCGGTTATGACGCCGGGTGCGCGCTCCTGAAACAGCGCCGGGACATGACCTGCATTGTTGCCGCCAACGATGACATGGCCATCGGCGTCACCAAAGCGATGACCGATCACGGTTTTCGCGTACCGGAAGATATTTCCGTTGCCGGTTTCGATGATTCGACCATTGGCCGCTACTTCACCCCGACGCTGACCACAGTGCATATCCCGATGGATGAGATGATCAGCGACGCGGTGCGTATTCTGTTATCCCCCTCCGATGAAAGCAAAAACGCCCCGCTGCCGCGCCATGAGGGCCGGTTAATTATTCGGGAGTCGGTGGCCCCACGTCGTTAAATGTGCATGAGGTGTTAATAAAATGCCTCATGCGAAAATACTTATCTGCCCATTATTCCCGCTTTTCACTTTTTATTTGCGTTAAGTCTTCAGGGCGTTCTTTTAATAAGAATGCCGATGTTTTTATTTATCAATTTTATAACAACCTCATGTAATTCCTGCTTAAAAAATATTTCGCGCTGCTACTATCCGTCGCATTGCACTTAGTAGAAAATGCCACGCCGAAAAGAAAAATATGCACTACCCGACACTTTACTTTCAGGGATTACCTGAAGAATTTCATCGTGGGGATTTCATGAAGCGTAACACTCCTGTTACACAAAAAGAGTATTTGCTCAAAGATTGCATGACATTAATGTCAACCACCGATACACACAGCCATATTTCCTATGCGAACTCCGCGTTTATTGCTGCCAGTGGTTATGAAGAAGACCAGCTGACGGGCGAGCCGCATAATATTATTCGTCATCCCGACATGCCGCCGGCGGCCTTTGCCGATATGTGGTTCACCATCCAGCAGGGTGAGAGCTGGACCGGGCTGGTGAAGAACCGCCGCCAGAACGGCGATCACTACTGGGTACGCGCCAACGTCACGCCGGTCTATCATCAGGAGCGGCTGACTGGCTATATTTCAGTACGTAATATTCCACTGCGCGATGAAATCGACGCCAGCGAAAAACTTTATGCAGCGGTAAATGAAAATACCCTCAAAGGCCATCGTTTTTATAAAGGTGTGCTGGTGCGGCGTGGGTTGTTGTCGTTCCTGTCGATATTTAAGTGGATAAGCGTGGCAACGCGCATCCATCTCGCGATGGTTATTAGTCTGCTGGCCGTTCTGGTGCTGGAAATAATGCCGGTTATGCTGCCGGTGAAAATGGCGGTCACCCTCATTATCTTTATTCTGCTCTCCCTGTTTTTGAATAAACAGATCGCGCGCCCGTTAAAGGTTATTCTTGGTCAGATGCAAAAAATCATCTCCGGGCGCAAAGCCGATTATGTGCAGTTTAATCGCGTCGATGAAATTGGCTTATTGCTGCGCATGGTGAATCAGTCCGGTCTTAATCTGAACTCCCTGGTCGATGACGTGAATACACAGCTGCACGGCATTCAGCAGATCAGCCAGCGCATCGCCAAAGAAGGCACCAACCTGCACACCCGCACCGAAGAAACCTCCGCCGACCTGCACCAGACTGCGGCGGCGGTGGAAGAAATCGCCAGCGCAGTGAAACAGACGGCGGAAACCGCAGGCGAGGCGATGATCCGTGCCGATAAAACCAGCAGCGACGCCATCAACAGCGGCGACATCATGAAGCAAACCATCAGCATTATGCAGTCGGTGTCCCGGGATAACCGGCAGATTGTCGATATTATCAGCGTGATTGACAGCATCGCCTTTCAGACCAATATTCTCGCGCTGAATGCGGCGGTGGAAGCGGCGCGCGCCGGTGAGTCCGGTCGCGGCTTTGCGGTGGTGGCCGCCGAAGTGCGTAACCTGGCGCAGCACTCCGCATCGGCGGCCAAAGAGATCAAAACGCTGATCGAGAAAAACGTCGCCAACGTCAGTCACGGCGTGGCGATGGTGGAGAGCACGGAATCCCACCTGACGGCGATGATCGACAACGTCATTCACATGTCGACGATGATCAAAGAGATCGGCACTGCCACCCAGGAGCAGACGCAGGCGTTACAGCTGATCAACAGCTCGGTATCGCGTATCGGCGTGATGACGCATAACAACAATGGCATGGTGGAGCAGGTAACCGACGCCGCAGGCGATCTCTCCGCCCGCGCCACCCGCCTGCAACGCGCGGTGCAGGTTTTTGGCACCCATTAATTTGCTATAGTTTCAGCTTTATCAAACCTTAAGGCTGACACTGTGCTGCGATGGTTACCTCTTTCCTCCCTGCTGGTACTGGCGGCTGCCGGGTCGTTCAGCGCGACGGCGCATGCCGCACAGTACCTGCCCCCCGCCGGGTTTACCCTGCCCACGCAATCCGCAACGGCAAAAGCAGCCTGTCCTCCGGTGCCGCCGCCCTATACCGGCGCGCTGCGTCTGCGCAGTAAATATGAAGGGTCCGACGCCGCCCGCGCCACGCTAAATAAAGAGGCGGAAGAGGCCTATCGCGACTCGACCCGCACCGTTGACGCGATGGAGCGCCAGGTCAGCAAACTGGTGCAACGGGGCGACAGTCGTTGTGCCATCAACGCGCTGGAAAGCTGGGCGCGGGCCGGGGCGCTCACCTCCACGGACACCAGCCATACCGGCAGATCGGTGCGTAAATGGGCGCTGGCGAGCTTTTCCTCGGCCTGGATCCAGATGAAATTCGCCCCGCACTCTGCGCTGAACACCGATCCGGCCGCCGCGCAGGTGGAGCACTGGCTAAGCCAGCTCGGCACGCTGACCGCCCGCGACTGGCGCGGGCTGCCGCTTAACAAAATCAACAACCACAGTTACTGGGCGGGCTGGGCGCTGATGTCAACGGCCATCGTCACCGGGCGCGACGATCTGTTTGGGGATGCTGTTGCCCTGCTGCGCATCGGATTAGCCCAGGTGGATGCGCGCGGTTTTCTACCCAACGAGCTGAAGCGCCGTCAGCGGGCGCTGGCCTATCATAATTACGCCCTGCAACCGCTGGTGATGCTGGCGCTGTTTGCCCGTGCGAATCACGTGGTGCTGAGCGATGCAGAAAACGCGGCGCTAAAACGTCTGGGCGAACGGGTGATCGCCGGGTTTGACGATCCCACGCCCTTCCGGGAAGCTACCGGCAGCGAACAGGATCGTCACTTTTTAGAACAGCCGACCAATCTGGCCTGGCTGGAAGCCTGGTGCACCCTCTATACCTGTCCGGCGGCGGTGAATAACCGACTTGCCGCGCTACGCCCGTTGAATAACGTGCGGCTTGGCGGCAATCTTTCCCGCCTGACAGGACAAAATCTGGTAGTGGCTGGCGACTAGGCAAAGGCCGCGTTGCTCGTTACACTCACTCTATCCATTCACCTGATAAATAAAAAAGGAGGTTACTTATGCTGCGCTGTGAATTGTTTATCTATTCACATCATTTTGGCGATCGCCATAGCTCAAGCGTTATCGGTATCGTGCTGCGATAACTGAAGCTTGAGCGAAGCTATTACCTAACTCCCTTCTCTCGGGCTTACCGGGTTATCGTCAGCGAGGTTTGACGAGGCACAGACGTGCCTGTAACTCTTGAGTAAGCAATGAGCACATTACTAACTGCACAATCCCTTCGTGTCGATACGGCGTTCGGTTCGCTGTTTCGCGATCTCTCTTTTACCGTCAAAAAAGGCGACCGCATTGGTCTGGTGGGCTATAACGGCTGCGGCAAAAGCACGCTGTTAAAAGTGCTGGATGGCACCCTTCCCCCGACCGCTGGCGTCTATTCTGTGGCCCGACACTGCCTGCTGGCGCGGGTCGAACAACACCTGCCTGACGAACTCGCGGCACTCACCATGCTTGACGCGGTGCTGTCGCAACTGCCGCAGGCGGAACGTGAAACCCAACGTTGGCAGGCGGAAACCTTGCTGGCCAGTCAGGGCTTTTGCGAGCGGGAATGGCAACTGTGCGCGGGTACGCTTAGTGGCGGTCAGCACACGCGGCTGTTACTGGCGCGGGCGCTCATCCGCCAGCCGGATCTGTTACTGCTGGATGAGCCGAGCAACCATCTCGATCTCCCCACGCTGCTGTGGCTGGAGCAGTTTTTGCAGGGGTGGAACGGCAGCTTTGTGCTGGTGTCCCACGATGCCCGACTGCTGGATGCGGTGACTAACAACACCTGGATCCTCCGCGACCAAACGCTGCACTGTTTTGCGCTGCCGTGTCAGGCGGCGCGGCGGGCGCTGGCGGAGCGGGATGAAACTGACGCCCTGCGCCAGAAAGCCGAGCAGAAAGAGATCGACCGCATCACCGCCAGCGCCAGACGGCTGGCGACCTGGGGACAGGTTTACGATAACGAAGATCTCGCCCGTAAGGCGAAGCAGATGGAAAAGCAGATCCTGCGTCTGAAAGAGGTGCAGACCGACGTCACCGCCGGTAGCCACTGGACGCTCTCGCTACAGGGCGATGCATTGCGCGCCGACCGGCTGCTGGAGATGCGCGAATTAGCGGTAGCCCCGGCGGCGGATGCCGCTCCGCTGTTTACGCTGCCGCTGGCCCGTATAAAAAGCGGTGACCGCGTGGCGATCATGGGACGCAACGGCTGCGGGAAATCGTCGCTGTTACGCCTGCTGTGGCAACAGTATCAGCAGCAGCGTCTTTATGACGGTGTGGTGCTGCATCCGCGCGTCACCCTCGGCTATTACGATCAGACGCTGCACCAGTTGTCGGACGATGACACGCTGTTCGATGCGCTAGCGCCGTTCGCCCCGCCGCCGGAGGTGCGCAAGCAAGCGCTGATCGCCGCGGGTTTTACCTTTGCGCGGCATGGGCAACGGGTCAGCACGTTAAGCGGCGGCGAGCGTTCACGCCTGCTGTTTGTCGGCATGTCGCTGGCGCGCTATGCGCTGCTGATGCTGGATGAGCCAACCAACCATCTGGATATGGAAGGTAAAGAAGCGCTGGCGCAAACGCTGACGGGCTTTGACGGCGGCGTGCTGCTGGTAAGTCACGATCGTGATTTGATCACCAGCAGCTGTAACCGTTTCTGGCTGATTGAAGACGGCAAGTTGCAGGAGTGGCACGACGTGGAAGCGGTATTCGCACGGCTGCGGGAGCCGGATGCCGTGACCGCCCCTGTCGCCATCCCCTCCGCCACGACAAGGCCAGACACTGATGCCGATCGCCTGCTGGCCGAGCTGATTGCCCTGGAAAACCGGCTGGCGGAGGATCGGGCACGTAAGCCAAAACACCAGAAGCCGCATTTACAGGCGCAATGGCAGGCGGCTATCGACCACATCAACCGAAAGCTTGAACTAGAGTGAACCGCACGTCCCCTCACCGGTCTGGTGAGGGGAACCTGAGTGACATCACAGACTGTTCTGAAAGCCGGCTCAACCATTGATATTTGGTATGGGATGACCGAACATCAATGTTGCCGCGCACTTTTTGTACCGTGCGGCAACGGTTTTTGCTATGGGATTACGCTCACCCGCTCAGGCTGCGGGCGCGTCCTTGAAACTTGTCACAGGATTAAGGAGTCAGCATGAAAACGAATCGTCAGGCACGTCATGTTTTGGGTATGGATCACAAGCTGTCCAACCAGCGAAAAGTCGTTACTAAAGAGGATCAAGCTACCGTGGTAACGCACCGCACCGGCCGTCATCGCCGCGCGGAGTCTTAATCGTATTTGCCCGGCGGCACTCGTCTGCCGGGCTTCTGAACCCGCCTCGCAATTCTGCAACATTCTCCTTACGATTGGCGCAACCGGGAAGTATTTGCCATCTGCATGCTTTATACTTGCGCCGCAGCCGTCGCCGTCATTACGCAGATGACGGGATCGATTTTTAAGGAGCTTTGCGATGTTACTGAAGTATAAAAAAAACCGTTCTCTGTACATTCCCTACGCCGGTCCAGTGTTGCTGGAATTCCCCCTTCTCAATAAAGGCAGCGCCTTTAGCCTCGAAGAACGCAGCAACTTCAACCTGCTGGGGCTGTTGCCGGATGTGGTAGAAACCATTGAGGAACAGGCCGAGCGCGCCTGGTTACAATACCAGGGCTTCAAAACGGAAATCGACAAGCACATTTACCTGCGTAACATCCAGGACACCAACGAAACCCTGTTCTACCGTCTGGTCGATAACCATCTCGACGAGATGATGCCGGTGATCTATACCCCGACCGTCGGCTCCGCCTGTGAACGTTTTTCTGAGATTTACCGCCGCGCGCGCGGGGTATTCATCTCCTACCAGAACCGTCACAACATGGACGACATGCTGCAAAACGTGCCGACCCATAATATCAAAGTGATAGTGGTCACCGACGGCGAGCGCATTCTGGGCCTCGGCGATCAGGGCATCGGCGGCATGGGGATCCCTATCGGCAAACTCTCCCTGTATACCGCCTGTGGCGGCATCAGCCCGGCTTACACCCTGCCGGTGGTGCTGGATGTCGGCACCAATAACCAGCAGTTACTCAACGATCCGCTGTATATGGGCTGGCGTCATCCGCGCATCACCGGCGATGAATATTACGCCTTTGTCGATGAATTCATTCAGGCGGTGAAACAGCGCTGGCCGGACGTGCTGTTGCAGTTCGAAGATTTCGCGCAGAAAAACGCCATGCCGCTGCTGACCCGTTATCGCGATGAAATCTGCTCGTTTAACGACGATATTCAGGGCACCGCCGCGGTTACCGTTGGCACACTGATCGCCGCCAGCCACGCGGCGGGCAGCCAGCTGAGCCAGCAAAAAGTGGTATTTCTTGGCGCAGGCTCCGCCGGTTGCGGCATCGCCGAGCAGATCGTCGCCCAGATGCAGCGTGAAGGGCTGAGCGAAGACGCCGCGCGTCAGAATGTCTTTATGGTAGATCGCTTTGGCCTGCTGACCGACCAGATGCCAAACCTGCTGTCGTTCCAGAGCAAACTGGTGCAAAAGCGCGACAATCTGCAACACTGGGATACTGACGCCGAGGCGATTTCGCTGCTGGATGTGGTGCGCAATGCGAAGCCGGATATTCTGATCGGCGTCTCCGGGCAGACCGGATTATTCACCGAAGAAATTATTCGCGAGATGCACAAGCACTGCCCGCGCCCTATCGTGCTGCCGCTGTCGAACCCGACCTCTCGCGTCGAAGCCACCCCGCAGGACATTATCAGCTGGACCGATGGTCAGGCGCTGGTTGCTACCGGCAGTCCGTTTATGCCGGTGCACTGGCAGGATAAAGTGATCCCCATCGCCCAGTGTAATAACGCCTACATCTTCCCTGGCATCGGCCTTGGGGTGATTTCGTCCGGCGCATCCCGCATCAGCGACAACATGCTGATGGCCGCCAGTGAAACTCTGGCCCAGCACTCCCCGCTGGCAAACCACGGTGAAGGCATGGTGCTCCCGGCGCTGAAAGATATTCAGACCGTGTCGCGGGCGATTGCGCTGGCCGTGGCGAAAATGGCGCAGGAAGAGGGTCTGGCGGTGAAAACCTCCGCCGAGGCGTTGCAGCAGGCTATCGAAGAAAACTTCTGGCAGCCGGAATACCGCAGCTACCGCCGGACGTCTATCTGATTGTAGTGACGCCAGCGTTTATCCGCTGGCGTTTTTTTAAACGGGCATGATATTATGTACGGCAATTTACCGTACATATTAAGGTTGACTATGTCCACCGTGAAAAAAGAGCGTTTTGATTTTCGGCTTGATGAGAATTTGAAAAAACAGATGGAAGAAGCCGCCAGCCTGCTATGCATTCCGGTCAGTACCTTTGTGATCGATGCCGTGCGTGAGCGAGCCGCTGAAGTCATCAATGAGCATCGGCGTATCGCGCTGGATGAGCAAAACTGGGCGCGCATTCAGGCGCTGCTGGACAATCCACCGCAGCCAACGGAACGCATGAAAGCAGTGGCTGCACGTTATCATGACAAGGACAGCTGGACGTGGCAGAAGAATTAACGCTAAGCATTGAGTCCTGGGATCCTGCCCGCCCCTACCGGACTGACAATTTCAGTTGTGGCGTTGAGGCGCTGGATACGTTTTTAACGTCCCAGATGTCGATTCAGCAAGAGCGGCGAATTCTGCGCTGCTACGTGCTGGTCACAAACGAAGCGATCCCTGAAATTATGGGCTTTTATACCCTCTCCGGGGCGTCCTACGAAAAAGAGCATCTTTCTGGCTCCCGGCAACGCAAATTGCCTTACCGCAATCTGCCCTGTGTCCTGCTCGGCAGACTGGCCGTGGATCGCCGTCTGCAACGACAAGGTTTCGGTGAGAAATTATTGTTCGATGCTATACGCCGCACCTGGTTAACCGCAGGCATGGTGGGCATCTATGCGCTTTTCGTCGAAGCTAAAGACGAGGCCGCCGCCACTTTTTATCAGTCATTAGGCTTTACCCTTTCAAAATCGCAGCCGTTAACGCTGTTCTATCACGTTAATCAGTTCGAATTTTTAATCTGATCCCCGCCGATCGCAAATAATGTTATAAATTCGCCTTCGGTTTTCGGGGAAATAACGGGCGCGGGATGACCAAAAAAAGAGCAACGCTGATCGGCTTACTGGCGATTATATTATGGAGCACCCTGGTCGGGCTGATCCGTGGTGTCAGTGAGGGGCTGGGGCCAGTGGGTGGCGCCGCCATGATTTACACGCTTAGCGGCCTGCTGTTACTTATTACCGTGGGTTTTCCCGATATTCGTCGTTTCCCGCCGCGTTATTTACTCGCCGGCAGCCTGCTGTTTGTCAGCTATGAGCTGTGCCTCGCCCTGTCGCTCGGCTATGCCGCGACGCGTCAGCAGGCGATTGAAGTGGGCATGGTGAACTATCTGTGGCCCAGTCTGACCATTCTCTTTGCCATCCTGTTTGACGGACAAAAATCCAGCCTGTGGGTGATCCCCGGCCTGTTACTTTCCCTGTTTGGCGTCTGTTGGGTACTGGGCGGTGAGAATGGTCTTAACCTCCCGGAGATTATGCGTAACGTGATCTCCAGCCCGCTCAGTTATATTCTGGCGTTTTGCGGGGCGATTATCTGGGCGGCGTATTGTACCGTTACCCGTAAATATGCCCGCGGGCACAACGGTATTACCTTCTTTATTTTGCTGACCGCGCTCAGTTTGTGGATCAAATACGCGCTCAGTGATCAGCCACCAATGATTTTCAGCGGGCCGGTTACGCTAAAATTATTTCTCGTTGCCGGAGCGCTGGGTTTTGGCTATGCGGCATGGAATACCGGGATATTGCACGGTCATGTTAACGTGCTCGCCGCCGCGTCTTATTTCACCCCCGTGCTTTCTTCCGCGCTGGCAGCGCTGCTGCTGAGCGCCCCGCTGTCACTGTCGTTCTGGCAGGGGGCGCTGATGGTGTGCGGCGGATCGCTGCTGTGCTGGTACGCCACCCGGCAGCGTTAACGCCCCTGCCGTTTATCCGTACCCGCCAGGCTAAACCAAATCCCCATCGCCAGAATAAGCAGCATCACGCCAGCGCTGCTCAACGCCACACTGTGCGAGCTGATAAAAGCCGTTTTTGCCGCCTGCATGATCGTGGCGGCAAGATCGGGTGTCAGGGTTTGCGCCAGCTGGACCGTTTCGCCAATGGAAGACGCGGCCTGCGCCGCCTGTTCTGCGCTCAGTGCGTCGGGCAGCACGATAGAAGCAGAATAGCTCCGGCTTAGCAGCAGACCAAAAATCGCGATCCCAAGCCCGGCTCCCAGCTCGTAGGCCATGGTTTCGATAGCCCCGGCGGCGGCCGCTTTCTCTTTCGGTGCCGCCGCCATAATCGCAGCTGTGGACGCCAGCAGTGCGCTGGCGGCGCTGAAGCCCAGCAGCGCCATGAGCGCGCCCGCCTGCCATGGCTGGGTCGTAAAATCCGTCACCGACAGGCCGAGAAAACTCAGCGCGCTCAGCGCCATGCCGCCTGCCGCTACCCGCCGCAGGCCAAGGCGCGACACCAGCAGCCCGGCGATGGGCCCGCTAAAACCGCTCGCCAGCATCACCGGCAGCATAAACACCCCGGCGGCAAACGGCGTAAAGCCATGCACGAACTGCAACTCCTGCGCCATCAGCAGCTCGAAACCCACCAGCGTGATCATCGAGGTGATCGCCATTATCACGCCGCTCAGAATGATGCGATTTGAAAACAACCGCATGTCGATCATCGGCGTGCGGGCGGCAAGTTGAATTCGCACAAAGGTGACTAGCAGGATCATGCCAGTCACCGCCCCGCCTGCCAGTAAACCTGGCGCGACGGCATTTTTCAGCGCCATTTTGGCGCAGTACACCAGCAGTAAAATCGCCACGATCAGCATCACAGCCTGACCGAAATTCAGCGGCTGCTCCCGCCGTCCAGCTTGCCGTGGCACGCACCAGGCGGTCAGCGCCATTACAACAATAATGATGGGAATGTTGATCAGAAAAACCGAGCCCCAGTAAAAGTGCTCCAGCAGTAATCCGCCCACCAATGGGCCAAAGGCCGCACCGCCGGAACCCACCGCCGCCCAGATACCAATCGCCATATTGCGATGCCGGGTTTCTGAGAAGGTGTTGCGAATACCGGCGAGCGTGGCGGGCACGATCATTGCCGCGCCGACCGCCAGCAATGCGCGCGCCACAATCAGCGCGCTTGCACTCGAGGCGCTGGCCGCCAGCAGCGAGGCCAGGCCAAATAGCGCACTGCCGGAGAGCAACAGCCGTTTAAAGCCGATGCGGTCGCCCAGCGCGCCCATTGGCAGCACCATGCCGGCCATGACCAGCGAATAAATATCGATGATCCACAGCAGCTCATTGTTGCCGGGACGCAGGGGCATACTCAGCGTCGGCACCGCCACATGCAAAACCGTCGCGTCGATCGCCACCGGAATATAGACCAGAACAATTATCCATAACGTCACCCATTGACGAAGCATACTCACCTCTTCCATTTTTGGACAAGCGTCCAGAACTGCGCGATCCTACTTGAAGTTGAACGCATGTCCAGCTTTTTGTTATAGTCCTCCCGCCACTCACTCACAGAGCTACTATGGGCTACCTCAATCGAGAAGATCGTCGGGAAATCATTCTTCAGGCCGCCATGTCCGTGGCGCTGGAAGAAGGATTATCCGCCATGACCGTGCGCCGTATCGCCAGCGTCGCGGGCGTTGCCGCAGGCCAGGTGCATCACCATTTCGCCTCCACCAGTGAACTGCGCGCGCTGGCATTTATCCGCTTGATCCGCGTGCTGCTGGATACGGATGTCGTGCCTGACAACGCCAGCTGGCGACAGCGCCTGCATTCCATGCTCGGCAGCGATGACCGCGGCTTTGAGCGTTACATTACGCTGTGGCGGGAAGCGCAGCTGATGGCGATGCGCGATCCGGAAATCAAAGGCGCCTACGTGCTGACCATGGAGATGTGGCATGAAGAAGCGATGAAAATCATTCATGCCGGTTTGCAGGACGGGGAATTTATGCTCACCGACAGCGTGGAAAACGTCGCCTGGCGGCTGATCGCGCTGGTATGTGGTCTGGACGGCATGCATGTGCTGGAACTGGACGGGCTGGATGACGCGGCGTTCGATCGCCACATAGACCGGGCGATCGAACTGGAACTGTTCAGTAAAGCAGGATCCTGACGGATTACTTGTCGTGCGTGGCGATCCCGGACATCACTGCCGTCAGCTGTTCCAGCGTCACACCATGCTGCGCATCGTCCGTTCCGAGCGCAAACCGCGTCTGTAGAAGTTCATGTAGCGCAGGCACATCAATGGCGTTGAACTGCTCCTCGGCATGACCGTTCTGCCAGCGGGTAAAGTGGAAATTGGTCAGCGTCAGTTTGCTGCCATCCGGCAGATGACGGCACATCAGCAAGTGATGGCGGAAATGCGAATGCGGCCAGTGGGCGGAATAGAGATTACCCGTCACGAAGTCGGAGAAATATTGCTGGCTGAGATCAAAACGGTACATCTGCTGCCAGCGGTCGTGATGCCGGAACTGTAAGATCCAGTCCACTCCCTCCTGTTGCAGACGGTACAGGCCGTGCGGCGTTTGCTGCTCAATGTCGGCCTGCAGGCGGATCGGTGCGGTCAGAGACTGCCCGCCAAAGCCCGCATCCGCCAGCCAGGGTTCGCCGTCCAGATCCACCAGCAGAATACGGTGCGTGCGCGGCGGCATCTGCGTCGGATTAGACATCACCACCCGCCCGAGCAGGCTGCGCACGGTAAAACCGATCTCCCGTAGCCCCCGTTCAAACAGGCCATTTAACTCGAAACAGTAGCCGCCCCGCCGGGCGACCACCAGCTTGGCAAACAGCGCCTCGTCCGTCAGTTCAATTTCCCGCGGCAGTAACACGTCGAGATTTTCAAAAGGGATAGCGCTGTTGTGGTGCTGGTGCAGGGACTGAAGCGTCGCCAGATCGGCTTCAGGCGTACCCGTCCAGTTGAGGCGTTCAAACCAGGCCGTTAAAAATGGGCTCATTTCACACTCCGGCAAAAGATGAGCCTTAGTTATACCCTGGATGACTATTTTGATGCGGCAATTTGTGCACTGGCGTTTATCCCCGGCCTTTTCGCTGCATGATACCCAGCGCTGTCAACATCAGGATCAGCCCGGTCACCAGCGTCAGCGTCGCCATCGCCATACCTTGCCCGACCGATCCCTGCTCGAACTGACGCCAGATAAACACCGCGACGGTTTGTGTCCCCGCCGGGGCCAGCAGCAGTGACGTCACCAGTTCCCGTGAAGCGATGGCGAACACCATCAGCATCGCCGCCAGCATCGCGGGAAACACCAGCGGCAGAACGATCAGCCGCAGCGCCTGAAACGCGCTCGCGCCATGCACGCGGGCGGCAGGCTCCAGATTGCCGCCGAGCTGCCGTAACGCGCTGCCGACGTAGCGCACCGGCCACGGCATCAGCAAACAGCAGTACGAGAGCAGCAAAATCAGCCAGCTGTTATAGGGCGACACGGGCCAGAACGGGCGATTCCACAGCAGGATCAGCCCGACCCCCACCACAATCCCCGGCAGCGCAGCGGGCATCAAAGACAGCGCATCCAGCACCGTGCGGCCACGGATTTTTTGTACCACCACCAGCCACGCCGCCAGTAACCCGAGCACGCCGGTGATCAGCGCCGAGCCGAGCGCCAGTGACAGGCTGGTGCCGAGAGCGGAAAGCGCATCCCCCTGTTGCGAGAACAGCGCGTGATAATGGCTGCTGGTAAGGTTTTCCCATGACAGACCGCCGGAGAGCGTCGACATAATCCCGGTCACCGCCATGGCGATCCCGGGCAGCCCCACCGCCAGAAACCCGACGCCACCCATCAGCAGCATCACCGGCAGCGTCGCAATACCCAATGACGCGCCGAGGTTTTCCGTCGGTTTGCCGGTCACGCTGGTGACGTCTTTATCCCCCACCAGCTGACGTTGCAGCCACCAGCCGCCGAGCGCGATGACGATCAGGATCAGCGACAGCAACGACGCCCCCGGTAAATCGATTGGCCAGTCGGCAAGCTTCTTCTCAATGCCAACGGTCATCATCACCACACCGGATCGCGATCCCAGCGCAGCCGGGACGCCGTACTCTTCCACCGCCAGGGTAAACGCCAGCAGCATGCCTGCCGCCAGCGCGGGCGACAGCATCGGCAATGTGACATGCCAGAAGGCGCGCCAGGCGCTCGCACCGTGAACACGAGCGACCACCGCCAGCCGTTGCCCGCTGGCGAGCAGGCTGCGGGACACCGCAAAATAGACCACCGGGAAGATATTCAGCGTCATTACCAGCACAATCCCGCTGCGGCTGAACAGCAGATCGTTGAGATCAAAGCCCGCCACCTGCGCCAGATAACCCCTGGTCTGTAACACCAGCATCCATGACAGCGCAGCGATATAGGGCGGCGTCAGAAAAGGGATCAAAAACAGTACATCCCATAATCGCGGGCACGGCAGGTTAAACAGCCCGCGCACTACGCCCAGCGGCAGGCCAATCAGCGCGCTCAACAGCGCTACACCTGCGGCGATCCACAAGGTGCCGCCCAGCATCGCGGGCAACTGCGGGTCGCTAAACTGTGGCAGAACCGCGCTAAACGGCGCGGCAAACGACCCGGCGCTGAACGACGGGAAAATCGCCTGTAGGACAATAAATGACAGCGGCAACGCAACCAGTACCACCAGCAGCGTCAGCGTCAGGACAGCAAGCACTCTCTGATTCACAAAAGATCCTGAAGACGGGGTTGCCCCCGTCGGCTGAATTTACTGGCTGAAAAGGATATTGAAACGTTGCAGAACGTCGCTGCGCTCACTGGTGCCGTCCTGGCTGGTCGGCAGAATGTGCAGATCGTTGAGCAGCGGGCGTTTAGCCTGCACATCGGTGCGCGCCGGCATCAGCCAGGCGTCCGCCACCATCGCCTGTCCTTCCGGCGACAGCACGTAATCGACAAAGGCTTTGGCGTCGTCTGCATGTTGGGTGGTTTTAAGGATCATCATGGGACGCGGTGCTATGACCGTGCCGCTGGCCGGGAAGATCACTTTCAGGGATTCACCCTGGCTGATGTTGCCATAGGAGACGTAATCCACCGCGCCGAACACCGCCGCTTTTGCCCCCTGCATCACCGGCGTCACCGCCTGGGCGTTCGGGCCGCTGACCACCATGCCGTTTTGCTTCAGCGCATCAAACAGCGCCCAGGCCTTATCGCCCATGCTGTTTTGCAGCCCGATCAGCAGATCGAGGGAGGCGCCGGACAGCGCCGGATCCGGCGTCGTCACCTTATCTTTGAACGCCGGGGCGGTCAGATCCTGCCACTCTTTCGGTTCCGGGGTACCGCTTTTGGTATTCCAGACGATGCCAAGCGCGGAGATGCCCTGCGCCACATATTCAGCGGTTTTCAGCGAGGCAGGCACCTTGTCGGCGTTGCTGCTTTGATAAGGCAGCAACCAGCCGCGGGCGTGCAGATCGTCGGCGGTATCCCAGGAGGCGGAGATCAAAATATCCGCCTGGGGATTCGCCTGTTCTGCTTCCAGACGCGCCATCACTTTGCCGGTGGTGGCCTGGAAAATATTCACTTTCACGCCGGTCTTTTTCTCGTAACCGGTGGCGAGATTCTTCGCCAGCGATCCCGGCCCTGCGGTATACACCGTCAGCGCGTGGGCGCTGGACATCATGACGGAAGACAACATCATGGCGAGTGCGACTCCTTTTTTCACAGACAGTATGGCTTTCATGCATATTCCCCTGAGGATGATGTAACGGCGCGCACAGCAGCGATGCTGCCCGCAGAAAGATGCACGATGCGGTCGGCCAGCAGTTCGGCTTCCCGACGATCGTGGGTGACATAGACGGCGGTGATGCCGAGCTGGCGCAGCAGGCGCGACATCTCAAGACATAACGACTCACGAAGTTCACTGTCGAGATTGGAGAGCGGCTCATCGAACAGCAGCACGCGCGGTTCGGCGACAATCGCCCGTGCCAGAGCGACGCGCTGTTGCTGCCCGCCCGATAAGCCCGCGGGTTTGCGGTCGGCGAAATCGGCCAGCCCGACGCGATGCAGCGCCGCCAGCACGCGGGCCACCCGCTCACCGCGCGGCACATTGCGCATTTTCAGCGGGAACGCGACGTTCTGCGCCACCGTCATGTGCGGCCACAGGGCGTAATCCTGAAACACCATGCCGATGTCGCGCGCTTCCGGCGGCAGTGACCAGTTCGGTTTCGCCACCAGACGGTCGCCAAAATAAATTTCGCCTTCCGCCGGTTGTGTCAGCCCCGCCAGCAGGCGCAGCAGCGTACTCTTGCCGCAGCCGGATGGACCAAGGAGCGCCACAATGTTGCCCGCGTCGACAGTGAGATCGATGTGATTGAGAACGGTATGTGAGCCGAAGGCATAAGAGACGCCTTGCAGCCGTATTGCGGTGAATGCGTTCATGATCGCCCTCCCACAACGGGAAGCCGATACGCGCCGGGGATGGACATCCGCCGGGCCGCACTCACCTGTGGAAAACACAGGGGAGTCAACATATTGTTATCCTCTTTGGGACTTAGTAGGGCGAGACTATAGGGAGGGATTGTGACGAAGGGATTACGCCCAGGTTACGACTTGCTTTATCAGGGCCGTCAGGCATTAAATGCGTTATCAACCCGATGAGGAGCCCCCCATGAGCCATTTCCGCCCTGTTGCCCTCGAGCACGCCAGCCGCCTGCTCAATCACGGGCCGACCATCATGATCACCAGTCGTGATGATCAGATCGACCGCCGTAACGTGATGGCTGCCGCCTGGTCGATGCCGGTCGAGTTCTCGCCGCCGCGCATTGCCATTGTGGTGGACAAAAGTACCTGGTCGCGCGAGCTTATCGAGCGCAGCGGGATGTTCGGCATCGTTATTCCCGGCGTTGCTGCCGTCAGATGGACCTATGCCGTGGGCAGTGTGACCGGGCGCGATGAGGATAAATTTAATTGCTACGGCATTCCGGCGATAGCCGGTCCGGTGCTGGGTTTACCGGTGGTGGAAGAGAAATGTCTGGCATGGATGGAGTGCCGTCTGCTGCCCGCCACCGCCGCGCAGGAAAAATATGACACGCTGTTTGGCGAAGTGGTGGCCGCCGCCGCAGATGAACGGGCGTTTATCAACGGTCACTGGCAGTTTGATGACGATAAACTCAACACCTTGCACCATCTCGGCGGCGGGAATTTTGTGGCCTGCGGAAAGACGTTGAGCGTGAAGTAAGCGCCGGGTGGCGCTTGCGCTTACCCGGCCTACCGAAAAGGTCATTGGCAGCGGAGTAAATTTGTAGGCCGGGTAAGGCGTAGCCGCCACCCGGCGCAGCATCACATCGAATAACCCGGTTTTTTGATCAACTATGAACACAGTCAGCCCGATCCCCCGAGGAGACGGGCTGGTAAAAGTGTAGCGGTATTCGGAACGCTTTTAGGGTATATGCCTCTCAGCCAAACGGATTCAATATCAGCAAAATGTTGTAGCCAGGTCAATTGCAATGCCATGAGTAGGGTTTCAGTACCACAGTAGATAATGTGACGTGAATCATGATCTTGACATTTTGCTGATAGGGTGATCTTTCACTATCAACCAGCCTGGTGTGTGGCACTTATTAATTCCACCCGATCTGCAGGATGTTTTAAGATATATCATTGTCCGGACAGAATTTAAATTACATCATAAAAATGAATAACCTGAAGATTTTAAATTTATTAAAAATTAATGAATCGATGCTATTAATATTTAATTAACCATCATTACCTGCCAGCCCACTGGATTATCTGGCGTACTCGTTATATGTATATTCACACCCAGTCTGTTTCGCTGTCATTCTGACAAAATGGTTTTTACGGGCTTATAAATTACAGTCCGGAAAAAAACAGTATTTGTAACTTTCTGTTTTTATTGTGAACGCTATTCACGTTCGCAGAAGATGCCTATCTGCAGGTGTGAATAAAAACATCAAATATCGTTTTAATCTATGTAATTCTTTATTAACGATATGAATTAACAGGAAAAATATTATGCAAAAAACGTCATCAACGGTAATCAAAGAAGAGCAAACGGGTGGCCATGCTCCCTGGATTTCCCCCGGCACAACGGGCATTGTGACATTCAGCGTTCAGACCAGTACCACTGTCAGCAGTGGTGACCGTATTCATTTTTTATCCCCCACGGGCACCTCGCTGGTCAATGCCAGTATTTCGGACCTGAGCAGCAGCTATTACACATTTACGCTGTCCGATGACCATCGCACAGGGAATCTTACACTGACAAAGGCCATTACCAGTTGGGGCAGTTGCGAACTGAGCCTGGCAGTTGACAGTGAGGCGGTATCGGGCATAACCATGGATGACGGGATTGCCAGATATTTCATGGCTGACGGCCAGCAAATGGGTAATGATGCCAGTATCTCCGTTATCGCTGCCACCGTGACCATCACAGAGCAACAGACTGACGGACATATTCCCTGGATTTTTCCGGGTATGTCCGGTGCTATACCATTCAGCGTTGTGGCTGACTCTCCGGACGGAAAGGGTTCTTACCTTTACTTCACCGCCCCAACTTACACCGACCCTGCGACTAAAACAATCAGCCACAACGCCACCATCACAGGGGGTACTCTCAGTGACCCGAATCTTGCCGACAAATATACCTTTACTCCCGAGAATAACGGATTGAATGCCCGCCTGACACTCACCGCAGACGATGTCACATGGAGCGAATGTGTTATGACTCTGGCTGTTGACAGCAGCATGCCTAAGTTTGGCACTCTGGATAACGGCAAAGTCCAGTATACCAGGTCTGATGGTCAGCCAGTGGGGGCCAGTGCGTCTGTCACTGTCATCGCCGCCAGCAGCAACCACTGGGATAACGTCGCGTCTGTTAAATCATGTCTTATAGGTATGCAGTCAGATGATACAACTAGTACTAACAAAGGAACGTTGTTTATGAACGGAGAAAATGACGAATACAATACCTTTGGTGCACACAGCATCCCTGTGTTTGTGGGCATAACATTTAAGCGGTTCAGCGACAATTTTGACGAGCCGACAAATGATGAGGTACTAACCGCGCTTTCGCTGGTCGGTCTTGGTACTGATGGCGAAACCATTATTGATATATCAGACAATTTTGCCCTTACTACCAACATAGATTACCGGAACGCATATTATAAAACGACCACCACATTCCCGCTGCCAGACTTATCCCCGAGTAGTGGGGCATATGACCATGAACTAAACCTTGGTGCCTGGTGCCCAAAATATCATACCGATCCTATTCCAGGCAATATCAATGTGTATATCCATCTTGAGGCACCACTGTCCACAGGGACCTATAAATATACGTCTAACGGGGAAATGCCCGCTAATGTGAGTGTAAATTTTATATCCAGGAAAAAGTACCAGTACTCTGACACTGCCGGGAGCAGTGCATATATACTGGTAAGTAAGGAAACAGCGTCAGATGAGATATTATTCAAAAGCAGTAATGAAGTAAGAGACGTAGGAACAATCCATGAAAGAGTCATTTACAGGGTTTACATTGATTCTACCCCTGAGCAATCAAAATATTCATTTAAATTTAATAAATTGTTATGGATTCATTTTTTATACCCGGAAGTGGACGGCAGTTACACGAGTTATGGATCCCATATTTACTCTGCCTATATCAAAGGGATGGCTATCCATGGCAAACCGCAATGGGCTACTTATGCCCAGCACATATTATTACCCGACTATACTTATACCGCACAAAGACCTCTTACTGAGGCTTTTTTTATTGAATTAGGACATAAAATAGGTCCTGTGGGAACGCATGAAAAAAATGGGTGGGCCTGCGCCGGGACTCTGAGTGTTATAGGAGACACAGCTGAAGACGGAATCACTATTAACCCCGGAGAAATTGCATTCGCTGCGGTCAATATCGCATTTGAGTCTTCGTCTACAGATGTTATCTGGGATAAAAATAACCATCCGGACGACACAGGGAAATCCCCCATCGGTCTGGTGGATAATTTTGGCAATCATATTTTTCTGGTGCCCATTTTCGGTACCGATGATGTTAATCCAAAGGAGGAAACAAGTATGACTCTAACCGTTGAAGAACAGTAACATGCTTTTTAATTGACACGTAATTTGTGTTCCCGCGACTAATCGTCTATCACTAAATTTATAGAGAGGCTTCGACATGAGTCTGAAATATTATACACAGACCCCCAATTTCATCAGCGCTTCCTCTGGTGATGTGGATCCCCGCACGCGTCTTTTTTCCTTTAATCATTCCCTGGCCACCCTGGTCGGCAATTATGACATGGGCCCCTCGCTGGATCTAACTCTTACCTATTCCCCCACGACAACCGATAACACCTGGGGGATGGGAACCGGGATGATGTTTACCCTCACCTGGTATGATAAAAATACCCGAACCCTTTATCTAAACTCCGGTGAGACCTATAAAATTGATGAATCTACCGATGGCAGCGGAACGGTTTATTTCAATGTGAAGCAGTGCAAAATTAAAACCTTTAATGCTGAAAAAATTGATAATGGTACAGATGAAATCTGGTACCGAGTCACTGACAATGGCGGTAATATCACCGAACTTTATGAGCAGGATAGTGGATATTATCTGCCGGTAACCCTGTGGTCCCCTCTAGGACGCTCTCTGAAAATATCCTGGACACGGGACCCAGGCACAGGCCATCTCTATCTGTCGAAAGTTACCGATAATACCACGGATGACACCACCCAGCTTCTCAGAGTTTTGTTTTCTGCGGTTTACAGTTCGGGGTTGGTCATGACCCTGCTGCCAGGGACGGATAGCGAACAAACCTTCACGCTGAACACGAGCGGTGACTACCTGGTTTCCATGACAAATTCAGCCCTTACCGATTCGGCGTCTCCGCCGGTTCCGGTGCCCTGGACATTTACGTACTGCACTGACGCGGAAATCGGCTCTTCCGGGCTGCGCCCCCTGACGGCCATCACCATGCCCACAGGGCTGGTCAAATCAGTGGGTTACGATATGGAGGCGATGGCGTTTCCTGACGACCCGAATGCCCCCCGGTATCATCTGCCGGCTGTTACAATACTGACCATCAGTCCGGGGCTGGGTTCACCGGATATTGTCACTTACTGGTCATTCGTCGACAGTAGCAGCCAGGCCAGCAGTTCTCCCTCTAAAAACTATCTCGGATATGGCGGCTATACCGCAGGTGCGGCGTGGTTAGCTGATTCCGATGCCACCTACAGTATACAGGAGCCGGATTATCTCTATCAGAGTGTTTCCAGGCAGCCGGCCACTGACGGCAGTGATAATGCACTGATAACCACATACCAGTACAATAGCTATCATCTCCTGGTATCGACCGTCACCACACAGGATGGTGTGCACGTGAACACAGTGAAAACGGACTGGTATGCCGATACCAGTAAAACATTTAACGAACAGCCAGCCTGTTTTCAGTGCCCGAAGCTGCAGAATGAAACTTGGACCAGCCCGTCAGGCAGTCACTCCCAGTACACCAGTTATGAGTATGACGACTACGGTAACCTGACACAGCAGGTGAGTCTGGCGAATAGCGCCGGTGGTGTGGCTTCCAACAGTACTCTGACGGAATATAAATTTTACCCCCCGGCAGGCGAGGCCGACAACACCGATAAAACCATCGGCTGCCCGCCGGATCCGTATGGTTTTGTGTACCGCCCGAAAATCACCAAAGTCACCCCTCCTTTTGTAAATGGTTATAAAGATGTCCCGGTCAGGACAACACGTTACCGTTATGCGTCGATGAACACGATTAATGGTATGGTCTATGCTACAGCGGTAATACCAGCACAGGACTCGTATTATGGTTCTGACGTGACGACGGACACCCATATGTTACTGAACCGTGCGAATGCGTATGAAACGGATATCAGCTCTCCTCACTACGGGCGACAGGTACAGCAGACAACCACCATCTGTGACCCTGACTACAACCCAGAGGACCCGGAACACAGCATAGAAAGCTACATCCAGACGCTGGATACCGTATGGAGTTTCGATCAGGACGACTACGGACTGATTCAGGAGGATACCCTGACAACGCATGACGGGCTGAGTTTGAAGGGTTCATCCTCCCATTCATATCTTACCGGCAAGCCGTATTCCATCACGGATACTCTTGGTAACACTGTCACGTTCGCTTTTGACCCTCTTGGTCGCCTGTTACTGGAAACCCAGGCACTGGGAACTGACTATGAAATTAGTCATTCCCATAAATATGCGCTGGAGGGGCATACAGATACAGGGAAGTATGTAGTAGACGCCATAACCACAACTCGGTCAGACAATGCCGGGAATAAGACAATGATTTATCACGACGGCATGGGGCGCCCTGTTGCACACAAGGTTAATGCCAGCGATATCAGTCTGCCGAATGATTTCTTTCAGACCGGTGCTGTTAGCTGGGATGGCTGGGGGCGACGACTCAGCATTACCCGACAAGACTGGACTAAGACATTCTATACGGATCCTGATGCCCCCTCCTACAAACCGGACCCCGGCATACCAGATGTCAACATTGAGCATCAGGCGCGGTATGACGTTTGGGGGGAACAGAACCTTTCCATTCCTGTCTCCATGGGCGTTACGCTGAGCATGCTGTACGCTTCAGACCAGGACCCGGTCACTCAGATTACAGTGACTGAGCTGCAGGTGCCCGGTAATATGCTGCTGTTGGGTCGTCAGAAAATACAGCAGGACGAAACCCTGATGACCGAAACCCTGATAACCGAATCAAAGCAGGAGACAGCTGGAGACGACAGTACAAGGAAGGTATATACCACCTCCGTCAATGAATACGACGGGCTGGGGCGCCTGCGTAAAACTACCTACCCGCAACCAAATGCCTGGGACCAGCACCCGTCCGATACGGATACGACTGGTTGGGTGAGCACAAGCTACACCTACGATACTTTTGACCGGGTGAGCACCACTACACAGTGGGATGTCAGCGATAAGGCGGGAACAACCAAGCCGTCAACGGTAGCAGTCCAGTCATGGACATATGCACCATTCGCGTATGCTCATCTTCCTGTCAATGTTTACCTTCGGGAAAAGCAAAATGACCCGGACGTGCTGATGGGTTCTCAGACCTTTGACGGATTTGGGCGGTTGAGCGGGAGCGTCTGTGGTGGCCGGTCACTGAACGCTGAATATTCCGGTGCAAATATGGTACCGGACACCACCACGGACGCTGCGGGACATAAACTGAACTATCGCTACATCCCCGAACTGAATAACGCCCTGAATACAGTCTACAACGATGCAAACAGTCTGAGTCAGACGATTGACTACTACAGGAAGCCGACAGACGCTGGTGTAGCTGATAATACCGGGCGGCTTTATTCTGCGACTGAAAACGGTAGCCGGAGTAATACCTATACCTGGCTTTCGTCAGGCAGCTCCAACACGCAGAACTTTTTATCGCCATCCGGAACTGACCGTCACGCAGGCAATACGTGGAGCCTGCTGGGTGAACCGCTGACACAGACCGATGTCGCGGATAACACGCTCATTCTGGATTATGCCAGTGACGGACAGTTGAACACCCTGAGTGACCCGCTGGTGACGGTGACCTTTGGATATGATGCTGCCGGACGGCTGACCTCACAGAAAGTGGAGCAAAACCCACACTTTGGTTCCGATGTGTTAATCACCACCCTGATACTGGATGATTATGGTCGTGAAGTTCAGCGCGATATCGCCCCAAACGTCGGTGATATGTTAACGATTATTAACCACTACACCCTGGGTGGACAGGTACATAACCGCACCACCACTCAAGGCAATACCACCCTGCGAGATGAAACCTTCACCTACGATGTGCGCAACCGGATGACTGATTACGTCTGCACTGGCAGTGTCCCGACACAGGATGCGTACGGGAATGCACTGAGCGCGGAGCACTTCACACTAGATGTGTACAGCAATATTACACACTGCCAGACCATTCTGGCAGACAATGGCGCAACGGATGACGCGGAATACCTGTACACCAACCCAGACGATCCGTGCCAGCTGATATCGGTTACGCACACCCTGACCAGCCACTACCCCGCCAGTATCACGCTGGTCTATGACGCTAACGGACGGATGACCACCGATGAAGCAGGCCGGACCCTGACTTACGATGAAGCCGGACGACTGGTCAGCATCACCGGTCAGGATGGCAGCAGCCAGTACGCCTATGATGCGTTCGATACACTGGTGACACAGAGCCTGAGTGGTGACACCCGTGAGCTGTACTATGCTGGCAGCCGCCTGCTGAGCGAAGTGCACGTGGAACAGAACCATATTACTCGTAATATTCCCGGCTACTTGGGTACATCAGCTGTCAGTGATGAGTCCCTGTGATTTGGACACCACGGGTATCTGCCTGCTATCAGGAGAATACTGAAATGATTATACAGTTAACTGGCACTAACCGGAGCGGCTCCCCGGAGGTTTCGCTCTCCGGTGGCAACAGCTCCACGTTTGCCTGGGGACCCTTCGGGAGCGGAACAGCCCGCACTGGTAGCATGACCTCGCTGCCGGGTTTTAATGGCGAGCGGCAGGACCCGCTGTCCGAAGTGACACATCTGGGAAACGGCTACCGCGCCTACAGTCCTTCCCTGCGTCGCTTTACCTGTCCGGACAGTGCGAGCCCGTTTGGTATCGGGGGGATAAACCCGTATGTGTACTGTGACCATGACCCGGTCAACCGGACCGACCCCAACGGACACGGCCCGATCACCTGGCTGATACGCAAGGTGATCACACTGAGCGTGAAACTGGGTATCGCATCAGAAGAAGCCGCAGACAGTATTGCGGCGGGGTTAGCCACTGCCAGCGCGGTGGAAAACGGGACGGAGATTGCCACGCAGGTGGCGACAGGAATAGGCCAGCAGATAGCCAAAGCCCGCGGAAATTTGACAGCGTCCCGTGAGCTGACCTGGGCCTCATTGTCTATGGGGCTGGCAGGTGGGGATATCAGGCATACGGTAAAAAAATTGCGCAAGTCGGCAAAAAGGTATGGGCTCAAGAAAGCTACATCCTCTGACTCTGAATTATCCAGCCTGTTCGGGCCCGAAGGGGGATACAGAAGAATATTGGATGAAACGTTAGAAAAATCTGCCGCATCCGGAGCTATGGAGATGGAAACACTCACTCCTGATACGCCATTACGCTCCCGTATGTCATCTCTGCACTCACTGGCAGATGATAATCTGGTCAATAACGCAGAATTCTCTCTGTCAGACCGTAACGGGACTGTAATGCAACGCAGGGCTGGCGGGACCACACATATTCCGGGCAGCATCCAGCGGGGCGGCTCTGTCATCGGTGATACCGCAGTGACACCGTTGCTGGAGCCTATTTCACAGACACATGACCGACTGGCTGGTACCTGGCTTACCAGGGCGTCTGTTTTTGATCCCGGAGAAATGAGCGCCCGGGTTCGCGTCAGTGGTCGTCACGTTACGGGTAAGGAACTGCTGTTAAAGACGCTCATTTTGCGGGTAAGACGACAGTCCACGGAACCTGGGTTCAGATCGGGAGCTGTCCATTATACGAGCTTTTTTTAAAAATCATTTTGGGAGGATATCACGATGACCTTACAGATGACCGGCAATAACATGAACGGCTCTCCCGAGCTATCACTGTCGGGAGGCAACTGTAGCATATTTGCCTGGAGCCCCTTCGGGGGCGGCGCGACACGTACAGCAACTTCATTGCCGGGATTTAACGGTGAGCGCCAGGACCCGTTGTCCGGAGTGACACATCTGGGGAACGGCTACCGGGCTTACAGCCCGGCCTTGCGTCGTTTTACTTGTCCGGACAGTGAGAGTCCCTTTGGTGACGGGGGAATAAACCCGTATGTGTACTGTGAGCATGACCCGGTCAACAACACTGACCCCAGCGGGCATATGCCAAAAAAAGTATGGACACAAGAAGAAAAAAACAACGTCCATTTGGTAGCGTTTAAGCCAGCGCACAATGAACAAGCTAATGCGCTTCATGTTGCACAAAAAGAGCCAATTCAGGGCCCCGATGGGGCTACAGGCAATCCTCCTGGGCAGGCCGAACAGCGAGGGAAACCTAACCCTCCTGTCCCTCCTGTGCATAAGGAGAGAATTCACAAACAATTTGCACGTCCGCCGGTAATTAAAATACAAGCGGGTTCCCTTTCAGGAAAAGTCAATCCTAAGCCCAGCCTTGCACAACCAGCTCCCCTGGCGATGCTTGAAGATAAAGCGATTGAAGACGCAAAAAAAATAAAAAAAGGTGTGTTTGTAAATTATCAAGAAACAAGACGTGATTTCAGAATAAGAATTCGTGAAAGTAAACTTTATTATCAAGGTGCTCCGTTAACAACAGACCGCAATGGTGAATTTAAATTCATACAGGATACCAGTGGTAAATTGTATGGAGTGGAAGCAAATTCAAAAGGAATCAAACACTCATCTATCCTTGGAAAGGAATGGCCTGTCTCTGCAGGCGAAATGGTTGTTCAAGAGGGTATATTAATATCGATGTCAAATTCATCTGGACATTTTTATCCAGGCGAAAAAAATTTGAGATATACCGAATTTTGTTTAAAATCCGTTGGGGTTAATGGGGTAAAAATAAATGTAATTCCCACCACAGAAATGCCAGAAAGATTAAAGGAAACTGTACCGCAATACAAAGCTAAATATGTGAATTTTAAGTGAATACCTTAACTCTCTCACGGTAGGCGTATAGCCACGGCTATCTGTTATTTTGCTCCAGGTGTCGTCAGGTTAGAGCTCCATTTAATTTAGAAGGAGCTCTAACCATGAAAAACACTGCCGACTGGCAAACCGAATCGCGAACTGTCTATTCTAATGACTTTAAACTTCGTATCGTTGAGCTGTTAAGGAGATAAGACATTGTTGGAATTTAATTCCCTCAAATCTCCGTTTAAAATATCATCGTGACGTCTAAGAACCGCCGAACCCTGTTGCACCGTTAATACTGAAATGTGACCGGCCAGACTCAGGGCGACGATATGTTGCGCCAGCACATCCAAGTCAAACGTCCATTTAAACATTTTCATCTTCCCCCTTCCCTATTTAGTGCCGTTAAGACAGGGGCTTTCAAAACCCTTTCATTCATCGCAAATACTTATAAATTTACGCCCAAAATTTTAGCCTGGCCTGCTTTTTTATGTATCTGAATATGGGTAAATTCTCACCACCCCGCCACCTTTTTAAACAAGCTGAATCGTGTCTACGCGGTGTTGCAACCGCCTGCATAAAATGACGAGACCTCCTTCAATTTTTAAAAGGGTAAGTTTTGCGTCGTTTACGGTTTGCAGGTAGGATGCTGCGCCATGTTTTGTCTTATCCACACGCAAAAAGACTGGAAAGACAAGACATTAATTCGTCGGGGCAATCGTTTGTTCTGCCCTGACGGGTGAGGAAATCCTTCGATGATTCAGACAGGTCAACAGGTAACTCAATGAACAAAAACAACAACAGCGCAGCGGAGCATCATGCTGCAAAACGTCGCTGGTTAAACTCTCATGAAGAGGGATACAACAAAGCGATGGGCAACCGCCAGGTACAGATGATAGCGATTGGCGGGGCTATCGGCACCGGGCTGTTCTTAGGCGCAGGCGCACGACTGCAAATGGCCGGGCCATCACTGGCTATCGTCTATGCCGTTTGCGGGATCTTCTCCTTCTTTATTCTCCGCGCCCTCGGCGAACTGGTGTTACACCGTCCGTCCAGCGGCAGCTTCGTCTCTTACGCTCGTGAGTTCCTCGGTGAGAAAGCCGCTTACGTGGCCGGGTGGATGTACTTCGTCAACTGGGCGATGACCGGTATCGTCGACATCACCGCCGTGGCGCTCTATATGCATTACTGGGGTGCGTTCGGCGATGTGCCGCAGTGGGTGTTCGCCCTCGGCGCGCTGGCGATTGTCGGCACCATGAACATGATCGGCGTGAAATGGTTCGCCGAGATGGAGTTCTGGTTTGCGCTGGTTAAAGTGCTGGCGATCGTCGTATTCCTCGTGGTCGGTACGATTTTCCTCGGCACCGGTAAGCCGCTGGACGGCAACGCGACGGGCTTCCATTTGATCACCGATAACGGTGGTTTCTTCCCGCACGGTTTGCTGCCCGCGCTGGTGCTGGTCCAGGGCGTAGTCTTTGCCTTTGCTTCTATCGAACTGGTAGGCACGGCGGCCGGCGAATGTAAGGATCCGCAGACCATGGTGCCGAAAGCCATTAACAGCGTGATCTGGCGTATCGCCCTGTTTTACGTCGGCTCCGTAGTGCTGCTGGTCTTGCTGCTGCCGTGGACCGCCTATCAGGCGGGACAAAGCCCGTTCGTGACCTTCTTCTCGAAACTGGGCGTGCCTTATATCGGCGACATCATGAACATGGTGGTACTGACGGCGGCCCTCTCCAGCCTCAACTCTGGCCTCTATTCTACTGGTCGTATTCTGCGCTCCATGTCGATGGGCGGTTCCGCGCCGAAGTTCATGTCAAAAATGAGCAAACAGCAGGTTCCATGGGCGGGTATTCTGGCGACGCTGGTGATTTATGTTTTCGGTGTGGTGCTGAACTATCTGGTTCCGGCCAGCGTGTTTGAGATCGTGCTGAACGTGGCGGCGCTGGGCATTATCGCCTCCTGGGCGTTTATCGTGGTGTGCCAGCTGCGTCTGCGTAAAGCTATTAAAGAAGGCAAAGCGGCGGATGTATCGTTCAAACTGCCGGGCGCGCCTTTCACGTCCTGGCTGACGCTGCTGTTCCTGTTAAGCGTGCTGGTACTGATGGCGTTCGATTACCCGAACGGCACCTACACCATCGCCTCTATTCCGTTCCTCGCCGTGCTGTTAGTGGCGGGCTGGTTCGGCGTGCGCAAGCGCGTACAGGAAATTCAGAGCACCGCGCCGGTCCATCCGGAAGAGGGTCAGGACGGGAAGTTAACGGAAGAGTTATCCCGTTAAGTTTGTGTGCCGGGTGGCGGCTGCGCCTTACCCGGCCTTGTATTATGCTTCCCGTGCACAAAGAACCGGCCGGTTCTTTCTGCCATGCAGTCCACATGCCGTACCCGGCCTCAGGCTTGCAGCCTGTGACGTAGATTTATGCAGTGGACTGCCTTTCTCCACAAGTGACAAACCGGACAGTATCATGGACCGGTTTTTTTCCGGTAATCCGCACTGACAAGGATGGTTTCACTATGGAACACGAACTGCACTTCATTGGCATTGATGTCTCTAAAGCAAAGCTCGATGTCGATGTGCTGCGTCCTGACGGCCGTCACCGCA
>NZ_JAHUXA010000019.1 GCF_019218745.1 Enterobacter sp. ENT03 | reverse complement strand
CTGGCGGCACTAGCGCGGCGGTCCCACCTGACCCCATGCCGAACTCAGAAGTGAAACGCCGTAGCGCCGATGGTAGTGTGGGGTCTCCCCATGCGAGAGTAGGGAACTGCCAGGCATCAAATTAAGCAGTAAACCGGGGTGACAGCCGGGAGTTGTAAAGAAATTCGGTGGAGCGGTAGTTCAGTCGGTTAGAATACCTGCCTGTCACGCAGGGGGTCGCGGGTTCGAGTCCCGTCCGTTCCGCCACCCTAATTAGGGGCGTAGTTCAATTGGTAGAGCACCGGTCTCCAAAACCGGGTGTTGGGAGTTCGAGTCTCTCCGCCCCTGCCAGAAAATTATCCTTTGCTTTGGCAAAGGATTTTTTTTGTCTGAAATTTGCTTCAAACTTCCCCTTTTACTCTCTGTGAAGATAGAAACATGGCGTCCCTGCGCATGTTTTATTACTCCATCACGCTGATTTTAAGCAGATCTTTAATATGATTCTGTTTATCGCTGTTCTGTAACCAAATGGCATACAGCGGCCGTGAAAGCGTCAGACTATCGGTAACCATATGCAGATCATCCTGGCTGTCTGCCCATAACACGGGCAGCCAGCTGCAGCCATTGAGGACAGCCAGTTGCTGGCGGGCTATCCCGGCAGAACTGGTGGTTAACAACGGAATGTCGTCGCTGGCAATAAGCCCCGTTTCATGCTGCTGAAAATCAGGTCCCCACTCCAGACGTAAGTAATTCAGGTTGGCTTTCGTTTTACCTGCGGCTGCACAGTAGAGCGCGAGTGAGAAATTGCCCAACAACTGACTGCTAAATTCATCCATTTTGGGCGCTTCGGTTGTGATAAGCAGATCCAGCTGTCTTTCATGTAACTGCTTCACCAATGATTGTCGCTGCGCGATGCGCGCTTCAAACTGCAAATTCTTTTGCGACTGATACAGGCGGCTCAGCCAGCCGTTCAGCATACACTCCCACAACGACGCGCTGGCACCGATGGAAAGCTCATTATGCCTGGAGGTATGCGCCACGTCTTTACGTGCAGCCTGCCACGTACTCATCAGCGTTTCTGCATAAGGCAACAGCTTTTCCCCGGCCGGTGTCAGCCGGATATTATTACGATGACGGGTGAAAAGATTCACGCCGAGTTGGTTCTCTAACTGACGGATCCGAAAACTGACCGCCGATTGGGTCAAGTACAGCGCTTCCGCAGCGCGACCAAAGTGGCGAGTCCTGCTGACTTCCAGGAAAGTTTTTAACAATTCCGTATCCACAGCTTTCTCCACAAATTTATTTGTCGTTATGATTTAAATGTTTTGTTTTACACTCTGTCAAGCGTAACTAATACTCCGCGCCATAAATAGCTCGGCCAAAGAATTAGGAGCGTGCAGGATGGCGGAAAGCTTTACGACGATGAATCGTTTTTTCGACAATAAATACTATCCACGTGGGTTCTCGCGTCATGGTGACTTCACCATCAAAGAAGCCCAGTTGCTGGAGCGCCACGGATACGCCTTCAATGAACTGGATCTCGGCAAGCGTGAGCCGGCAACGGAAGAAGAAGTGCAGTTTGTCGCCGTATGCCGTGGTCAGCGTGAGCCGGTAACGGAAGCGGAGCGTGTCTGGAGTAAGTACATGACACGCATTAAGCGTCCTAAGCGTTTCCATACGCTCTCCGGCGGTAAACCGCAGGTGGAAGGTACGGAAGACTACACCGAATCTGAAGATTAAAGAAAAGGGGCGTAAGCCCCTTTTTTATTGCTGCTCTACCCCAGCATCTTTTGTAAGTGTATGAGTAGCCGGTCAATGGCGCGATAACTTAACGCCTCCTGAAGATGTCGTCGGTGAATCTCCTCCTGTTCCTCAAGATCCGCGATAGTTCGTGCCACTTTTAGCAGACGTTGCCACGCACGCACTGACAGCCCCAGCCGCGTCAGCGTCTCTTCAAGCCAGTGCGCATCCTCGGTGCCCAGCTGACAATATTCCCGCATTTCACTGCTTTCCAGACAGCTGTTCAGCTTCTGCTGACGTACATACTGACGTTCACGCGCCCGAACCACTCTATCTCGTACGCTTTCGCTACGCTCGCCCTGACCGCTGGACTGACTCAGCACGCCGGGCGGCGGTAACGGGATTTCCAGCGACAGGTCAAAGCGATCAAGGAAGGGGCCGGACAGTTTGCCTAAGTAGCGCAGCGTCTGCTCCGGCGTTGAACGGTTATGGTTCCCCTGATAATGCCCGGTCGGGCTGGGATTCATCGCAGCTATGAGTTGGAAGCTGGCGGGATAGGTCACTTTAGCCCGCGTACGCGAAATATGGATCTGACCCGACTCAACCGGCTCCCGCAATGCGTCCAGTACCCGGCGTTCAAACTCCGGTAACTCATCAAGAAACAGAATGCCGTTATGGGCGAGCGAAATCTCTCCGGGGGCTGGGATCGCCCCACCGCCAACCATCGCCGTTAATGACGCGCTGTGATGAGGTGAGCGGAACGGCCTGCGCCGCCAGTGTTTTTTAAGGATCGCCGCATTCACCAGGCTCAGGATAGCCGCGCTTTCCAGCGCTTCCTGATTGTTTAGCGGCGGCAGGAGACCATTAAGACGGCTGGCAAGCATCGTTTTTCCGGTGCCCGGCGGGCCAATCAGCAGCAAGTTATGGCCGCCAGCGGCTGTTACTTCCAGTGCACGTTTACCCTGATCCTGGCCGATAACGTCGCTGAGATCGTTGTCCGTTGGCACATCGTCCACGCTGGTTTGCTCAGGATGATGCAGAGTATTTTTCCCTTCCAGAAAAGCACAAACCTCCAGTAAATGTCCGGCGATCAGGCAATCTGGCGAGCCGAGTAAACTCACTTCGGCTGCGTTATCCGCGGCAACAATAATCCTTCTTCCGACTTTAATGGCCTCCATAGCGGCAGAAATCGCGCCAGGAACGCCACGTAGTGCACCTGTAAGCGCCAATTCCCCCACAAACTCATACTGACTCAGCATGGTGCTTGTAAGCTGCTCAGAGGCGGCCAGGAGCGCGATAGCGATAGGTAAATCATATCGCCCACCTTCCTTTGGCAGATCGGCTGGCGCAAGGTTAATGGTGATCTTCCGCGCCGGGAACTGATAACCACTATTTATGATTGCGCTGCGTACGCGATCGCGTGCCTCTTTTACCGTGGTCTCCGGCAGACCCACCATCGTCAGGCCGGGAAGCCCATTGCTGAGATGGACTTCTACCGTAATGAGCGGTGCCGTGACCCCTAAGGCTGCACGAGTGTAGATAACCGACAATGTCATGATCCCTCCTTGAACCGCCATTATGTCCAGAGGGAAAGTCGCCGGCACGTATCAAAATTGGTGTCTTCGTAATGCGTTCAGCACTTTTTTGTGCGTTACATTTTTTTGCTGGCAGGCTGGAATGCGCCTCGCATAAAGAGGCCGACGAGTGAGAAGCAAAGATTATGACGATACAAACTGAATTATTCTCATATGCGATTTTTCTTATACAAAACAAACGCTTTTATTAAGAATGTCGTGCAGATAAAAAACGGCTGTATAAATAAATCTTGTCTTTTGCGCGCCGTCTGTGATAACTCTTTAGGTATTCCTTCGAACAAGAAGCCAGAAAGTATATAAAATGACAGCCCTTCTACGAGTGATTAGCCTGGTCGTGATTAGCGTGGTGGTGATTATTATCCCACCGTGCGGGGCTGCACTTGGACGAGGAAAGGCTTAAAAATCAAGCCTTAACGAACTAAGACCCCCGCACCGAAAGGTCCGGGGGTTTTTTTATGACTTTAAAATATCCACGAGGAGCAAAGAATGAGTACTAGCATAAAATTCTGTTCCTCACGATTTACGACGGGGAAGTAACTATGAACGGGGCACAGTGGGTAGTACATGCTTTGCGGGCACAAGGAGTTGAAACCGTCTTCGGTTATCCGGGTGGCGCAATTATGCCGGTTTACGATGCACTGTATGACGGCGGCGTGGAACACCTGTTGTGCCGTCACGAACAGGGTGCTGCGATGGCCGCCATTGGTTACGCCCGTTCCACCGGTAAAACCGGCGTCTGTATCGCCACTTCTGGCCCTGGCGCGACTAACCTGATCACCGGTCTCGCCGATGCGTTACTCGATTCCGTGCCCGTTGTGGCGATCACCGGCCAGGTTGCCGCCCCGTTTATTGGTACCGATGCGTTTCAGGAAGTGGATGTGATCGGCTTATCGCTGGCCTGCACCAAACACAGCTTTCTGGTGCAGTCGCTGGATGAACTGCCGCGCGTCATGGCGGAAGCCTTTCAGGTCGCAAATTCGGGTCGCCCCGGCCCGGTACTGATCGACATTCCCAAAGATATTCAGCTGGCCTCCGGTCACCTTGAGCCGCATTTTTCCACCGTTGATGCGGAAGAAAACTTCCCGCAGGACGCGGTGGAGCAGGCGCGGCAGATGCTGGTGCAGGCGAAAAAACCGATGCTGTACGTCGGCGGCGGCGTAGGCATGGCGCAGGCGGTTCCCGCGCTGCGTGACTTTGCTGCTGCCACCCGTATTCCGGTGGCCTGCACGCTGAAAGGGCTGGGCGCGGTTGAAGCGGACTACCCGTGGTATCTCGGCATGCTGGGGATGCACGGCACCAAAGCGGCGAATCTGGCGGTACAGGAGTGTGATCTGCTGATCGCCGTGGGCGCGCGTTTTGATGACCGTGTAACTGGCAAACTGAATACCTTTGCTCCGCATGCCAGCGTCATCCACATGGACATCGATCCGGCGGAAATGAATAAGCTGCGTCAGGCGCATGTTGCCCTGCAGGGCGATTTAACCGCCTTGCTGAACGCCTTACAGCAACCCCTGAATATCACCGAATGGTGTGAGTACACCGCAGATCTGCGTCGCGAACATGCCTGGCGTTATGACCATCCCGGCGAGGCGATTTACGCGCCGCTGCTGTTAAAGCAGTTGTCCGACCGTAAACCGAAAGAGTGCGTGGTCACAACCGATGTGGGCCAGCACCAGATGTGGTCCGCACAGCATATGACCTACAGCCGCCCGGAGAACTTCATCACCTCCAGCGGTCTGGGTACCATGGGCTTTGGCCTGCCGGCCGCCGTTGGCGCGCAGGTTGCCCGTCCGGATGATACGGTGATCTGTATCTCCGGTGACGGCTCTTTCATGATGAATGTTCAGGAGCTGGGCACCGTAAAACGCAAACAGTTGCCGCTGAAGATTGTCTTACTTGATAACCAGCGCTTAGGCATGGTTCGCCAGTGGCAGCAGCTGTTTTTCCAGGAGCGTTACAGCGAAACCACCCTGACCGATAATCCCGATTTCCTCATGCTGGCCCGCGCCTTTGGTATTCCCGGCCAACACATCACCCGTAAAGACCAGGTTGAAGCGGCGATCGAAACCCTGCTCGCAAGCGAAGGGCCTTATCTGCTTCATGTTTCAATCGACGAACTCGAAAACGTCTGGCCTCTGGTGCCACCTGGTGCCAGTAACTCACAAATGCTGGAGAAATTATCATGATGCAACATCAACTCGCCGTGCAGGCCCGCTTTAATCCGGAAACATTAGAGCGCGTTTTACGCGTAGTACGTCATCGTGGATTCCAGATTTGTGCGATGAACATGGAAACCGCCGCCGATCCGCAGAACATAAATATTGAATTGACCGTTGCCAGCCCCAGGTCTGTCGAATTACTGTTTAGCCAGCTAAGCAAACTGGTTGACGTAGCTCGTGTCGAGATCCAGCAACGTACAACGACATCACAACAAATACGCGCCTGAGCGCAAAAGGAAGAAAAATGACGACGAAAAAAGCTGATTACATTTGGTCCAATGGCGAGATGATTCGTTGGGAGGACGCGAAAGTTCACGTGATGTCCCACGCCTTGCACTACGGTACTTCAGTCTTTGAAGGGATCCGTTGCTACGACTCGCACAAAGGGCCAGTGGTGTTCCGTCATCGCGAACACATGCAGCGTCTGCGTGATTCAGCCAAAATTTATCGTTTCCCGGTCTCTCAAAGCGTTGATGAACTGATGGAAGCCTGCCGTGCGGTGATCCGCAAAAACAACCTGACCAGCGCTTATATCCGCCCGCTGGTGTTTGTTGGCGATGTCGGCATGGGCGTTAACCCGCCGGAAGGCTACAGCACCGATGTGATCATTGCCGCGTTCCCGTGGGGCGCATACCTGGGCGCAGAAGCACTGGAGCAGGGCATTGACGCGATGGTTTCTTCCTGGAACCGCGTGGCACCGAACACCATCCCAACCGCGGCAAAAGCTGGTGGTAACTATCTCTCCTCCCTGCTGGTCGGCAGCGAAGCGCGTCGTCACGGTTATCAGGAAGGGATCGCGCTGGATGTGAACGGCTATATCTCAGAAGGTGCCGGCGAAAACCTGTTTGAAGTGAAAGATGGCATTCTGTTTACCCCGCCGTTCACCTCTTCCGCGCTGCCGGGTATTACCCGTGATGCGATCATCAAACTGGCGCTGGATTTGGGTATCGAAGTGCGCGAGCAGGTGCTGTCCCGCGAATCTCTCTATCTGGCTGATGAAGTCTTCATGTCCGGCACTGCTGCCGAGATCACGCCAGTGCGCAGCGTCGATAAAATCCAGGTGGGCGAAGGCCGTCGTGGCCCGGTAACCACCCGCATTCAGCAAGCCTTCTTCGGCCTCTTTAACGGTGAAACCGAAGACAAATGGGGCTGGCTGGATCAAGTTAACCAATAACAAAAATATTATTTCCCAAAATAATTTGTGTCACAGGAAGGCGGCAACGCAGTGAATGCCCGGGAGCTTACTCTGGTAAGTGACCGGGCTGAGCGAGGCAGCCAACGCACCTGTGGCGCAAAGTATGAAGGGAAAAGATGATGGGAGTAAAAAGCATGCCAAAGTACCGTTCCGCTACCACCACCCATGGCCGCAATATGGCCGGCGCCCGCGCATTATGGCGCGCAACCGGCATGACCGATGACGACTTCGGGAAGCCGATTATTGCCGTGGTGAACTCCTTTACCCAGTTCGTGCCGGGTCACGTTCATCTGCGCGATTTGGGCAAACTGGTTGCCGAACAGATTGAGGCTTCAGGTGGCGTCGCCAAAGAGTTCAATACCATCGCGGTGGATGATGGTATCGCCATGGGCCACGGGGGTATGCTTTATTCACTGCCATCACGTGAACTGATTGCCGACTCCGTGGAGTACATGGTCAACGCCCACTGCGCCGACGCCATGGTCTGTATTTCCAACTGCGACAAAATCACCCCCGGCATGCTGATGGCGTCGCTGCGCCTCAACATTCCGGTGATTTTTGTCTCCGGCGGCCCGATGGAAGCCGGAAAAACCAAACTCTCCAACCAGATCATCAAACTGGATCTGGTGGATGCCATGATTCAGGGCGCGGACCCGAAAGTTTCCGACGAACAGAGCGATCAGGTTGAGCGCTCCGCCTGCCCGACCTGCGGCTCCTGCTCCGGCATGTTCACCGCCAACTCCATGAACTGTCTGACCGAAGCGCTCGGCCTGTCGCAGCCGGGCAATGGTTCCCTGCTGGCGACCCACGCCGATCGCGAACAGCTGTTCCTCAACGCCGGTAAACGCATTGTTGAACTGACCAAGCGCTATTACGAGCAGGATGATGAAACCGCGCTGCCGCGCAACATCGCCAGCAAAGCGGCATTCGAAAATGCCATGACGCTGGATATTGCCATGGGCGGCTCCACCAATACCGTTCTGCACCTGCTGGCAGCGGCGCAGGAAGCGGAAATCGACTTCACCATGACCGACATCGACAAACTGTCGCGTCACGTTCCGCAGCTGTGTAAGGTCGCGCCAAGCACGCCGAAATATCATATGGAAGACGTGCACCGTGCGGGCGGGGTGATCGGTATTCTGGGCGAGCTGGATCGCGCCGGGCTGATGAAACGTGACGTGAAAAACGTCCTCGGCCTGACGCTGGCGCAAACCCTTGAGCAATATGACGTGATGGTCACCCAGGACGAATCGGTGAAGCAGATGTTCCGCGCCGGACCGGCAGGCATCCGCACCACCAAAGCCTTCTCGCAGGATTGCCGCTGGGACACGCTGGATGACGATCGCGCCAACGGCTGTATCCGCTCGCTGGAACATGCATACAGCCTGGAAGGCGGCCTGGCCGTGCTGTACGGCAACTTTGCGGAAAACGGCTGTATCGTGAAAACCGCCGGGGTGGACGACAGCAACCTGACCTTTACCGGTCCGGCCAAAGTCTACGAAAGCCAGGACGATGCGGTAGACGCCATTCTGGGCGGCAAAGTCGTGGCGGGTGACGTGGTAGTGATCCGTTACGAAGGGCCGAAAGGCGGCCCGGGGATGCAGGAAATGCTCTACCCGACCAGCTTCCTGAAATCTATGGGGCTGGGCAAAGCCTGTGCGCTGCTTACCGACGGGCGTTTCTCCGGCGGTACCTCCGGTCTGTCCATCGGCCACGTCTCCCCGGAAGCGGCCAGCGGCGGCAACATTGCGCTCATTGAGGATGGCGACATCATCGCCATTGATATTCCGAACCGTGGCATCCAGCTGCAGGTGAGCGATCAGGAACTGGCTGCCCGTCGTGAAGCACAGGAAGCGCGCGGTGCCGCGGCCTGGACGCCGAAAGCCCGTGAGCGCGAGGTGTCCTTTGCGCTGCGTGCTTACGCCAGCCTCGCGACCAGTGCTGATAAAGGCGCGGTGCGCGATAAATCAAAACTGGGAGGCTGATCATGGCCGAAGCCCAACCGCTGTCTGCCGCCCCTGACGGGGCGGAATATCTCCGGGCGGTGCTGCGCGCACCGGTCTACGAAGCGGCGCAGGTTACACCGCTGCAAAAAATGGAAAAGCTCTCTTTGCGGCTGGATAACGTCGTTCTGGTGAAGCGCGAAGATCGCCAGCCGGTGCACAGTTTCAAGCTGCGCGGCGCTTACGCCATGATGGCGGGTCTGACGGAAGCACAAAAAGCGCAGGGCGTGATCACCGCGTCTGCGGGCAATCACGCCCAGGGCGTAGCGTTTTCGTCCTCGCGCCTCGGCGTGAAAGCGCTGATTGTCATGCCTGTTGCGACGGCTGACATCAAAGTCGACGCGGTACGCGCATTCGGCGGCGAAGTCCTGCTGCACGGCGCAAATTTTGACGAAGCGAAAGCCCGCGCTATCGAGCTGTCGCAGCAGCAGGGCTTTACTTGGGTGCCACCGTTCGATCATCCCATGGTGATCGCCGGTCAGGGCACGCTGGCGCTGGAGTTACTGCAACAGGACGCGCACATCGATCGCGTTTTTGTGCCGGTCGGCGGCGGTGGACTGGCGGCTGGTGTGGCGGTGCTGATCAAGCAACTGATGCCGCAAATCAAGGTGATTGCCGTTGAAGCGGAAGATTCCGCCTGCCTGAAGGCCGCGCTGGACGCCGGGCATCCGGTGGATCTGCCGCGCGTCGGGCTGTTCGCGGAAGGTGTGGCGGTCAAACGTATCGGCGATGAAACCTTCCGGTTGTGCCAGGAATATCTCGACGACATCATCACCGTCGACAGCGATGCCATTTGTGCGGCCATGAAAGATCTGTTTGAAGATGTGCGTGCGGTGGCAGAGCCGTCCGGCGCGCTGGCGCTGGCGGGCATGAAAAAATACATTGCGCAGCACCACATTCGCGGTGAACGTCTGGCGCATGTGCTGTCCGGCGCGAACGTTAATTTCCACGGTCTGCGTTACGTTTCCGAACGCTGCGAGCTGGGGGAACAGCGCGAAGCGCTGCTGGCGGTGACCATCCCGGAAACCAAAGGCAGCTTCCTGAAATTCTGCCAGCTGTTGGGTGGACGTTCGGTCACGGAGTTCAACTACCGTTTTGCCGATGCCAAAGACGCCTGCATTTTTGTTGGCGTGCGCTTAAGTCGCGGGCTGGAGGAGCGCAAAGAAATTCTCGCGCTGCTGAACGAGGGCGGTTACAGCGTGGTGGATCTGTCTGACGATGAGATGGCGAAACTGCATGTGCGCTATATGGTCGGCGGTCGCCCGTCGAAACCGCTAAAGGAACGGCTCTATAGCTTTGAATTCCCGGAATCTCCCGGCGCGCTGCTGAAATTCCTGCACACACTCGGTACGCACTGGAACATCTCGCTGTTCCACTACCGCAGCCACGGCACCGACTATGGCCGCGTGCTGGCCGCCTTCGAGCTGGGCGAACATGAACCCGATTTCGAAACGCGCCTGAATGAACTGGGGTACGAGTGTCACGATGAAACCAACAACCCGGCGTTTCGGTTTTTCCTTGCGGGTTGATGTTTTGGAGTGCCTGATGGCGCTGCGCTTATCAGGCCTACAACGGTGTAAATCCCAGGCCGGATAAGGCACCTGCGCCGCCATCCGGCGAAGGATACGCGCCAGTCAGTAAAACGTAGGCCGGATAAGGCGCTTGCGCCGCCATCCGGCGAAGGCTACGTGCCAGTCAGTAAAACGTAGTGCGACGCCATCCGGCGAAACCTACGCACCAGGCAGAATCGACCAGAACGCATTTATCAGCGGCTCATGCAGCCGCTTTTTTTGTGCGCAAACGCCAAGCTCGAACGGTGTTCTTTCATCGCTGCGCTCAAGGATCATCACGCGATTGCGCACTGGCTCCGGGCTGTTCTCCAGCACCACTTCGGGGATCAGCGCCACGCCGCAGCCCAGCGCCACCATCGACACCATCGCCTCATGCCCGCCGACCGTGGCGTAAATCGACGGATTACTGATTTTTTGTCGGCGGAACCACAGCTCAATACGGCGACGCACCGGCCCCTGATCGGCCATGATAAAGGGCACTGTCGACCAGTCCGGCTCGGCAACGGACACCTGATTACGCACCGGGCAGGGCAGCGCCGGGGCGATCAACACCACCGCCAGATTTTCCAGCATCGAAAAGGCCACCGCACCGGGCAGCGCTTCTGGTTTACCCGCAATCGCCAGATCCACCTCGCCGGTGACCACTTTCTCCATCGCGTCAGCGGCATCGCCGGTGGTCAGCTTAATTTCCACGGACGGGTGCTGAGCGCGAAAACGGTCGAGGATCGGCGGCAGATGGCTGTAGGCCGCCGTCACCGAACAAAACAGCTTAAGCTCGCCGGACAGCGACGGACCCTGCTGGTCAATGGTGTGGCGCAGTTGTTGATATTGCAACAGCGTCTGCTGCGCAAAAGTACGCAGCTCTTCCCCGGCTTCAGTCAGCGTCACCGTGCGGTTATCGCGTACAAACAGCGGCTGGCCGAGATCCTCTTCCAGGCGCTGAATTTGCCGAGAAAGGGTGGAAGGGCTGACGTGCATGGCGCGCGCGCTGCGGCCAAAATGGCGGCTTTCCGCCAGATGCAGGAAGATTTTCAGATCGCGTAAATCCACGACGACACTCCACGATTTACATTGCAGAAATTGCAACGTGACGTTGTGAATATATCAATTTCCGCAATAATTTTCCTGTCATATAGTAAGTTCATTGTCGCATAAGCGAACCGAATAATAAGTTACTCGTCGTCTTTCACGTTGCAGGTGCGTTGTCTGCGTCAACTCACCCCAGTCACTTACCTGCGTAAGCTCCTGGGGATTGATGAGAGACATCCTGTCTCTCACCGGAGGCCAGCCTTTGGCTGTTCAAATTCGTTCCTGACGAATTTGTCGCAGACTTGACGCCTTCCTGAAACGTGAAATCCATAGAGTAATAAACGACACAACATCACGAGGAATCACCATGGCTAACTACTTCAATACACTGAACCTGCGTCAGCAGCTGGCACAGCTGGGCAAATGTCGCTTTATGGGTCGCGATGAATTCGCTGACGGCGCAAGCTTCCTGCAGGGTAAAAAAGTGGTCATCGTCGGTTGTGGTGCGCAGGGTCTTAATCAGGGTCTGAACATGCGTGACTCCGGGCTGGACATCTCCTACGCGCTGCGTGCCGAAGCCATTGCTGAAAAACGTGCGTCGTGGCGTAAAGCGACCGAAAACGGCTTCAAAGTGGGCACTTACGAAGAGCTGGTGCCGCAGGCGGATCTGGTGGTGAACCTGACGCCGGACAAACAGCACACCGACGTGGTGCGTTCCGTACAGCCGCTGATGAAAGATGGCGCGGCGCTGGGTTACTCCCACGGCTTCAACATCGTGGAAGTGGGCGAGCAGATCCGTAAAGACATCACCGTGGTGATGGTGGCGCCGAAATGTCCGGGCACTGAAGTGCGCGAAGAGTACAAACGTGGCTTCGGCGTGCCGACGCTGATCGCCGTGCACCCGGAAAACGATCCGAAAGGCGAAGGCATGGCGATTGCCAAAGCCTGGGCCGCAGCAACCGGTGGTCACCGTGCAGGCGTGCTGGAATCCTCTTTCGTGGCGGAAGTGAAATCTGACCTGATGGGCGAGCAGACCATTCTGTGCGGAATGTTGCAGGCCGGCTCTCTGCTGTGCTTCGACAAGCTGGTGGAAGAAGGCACCGACCCGGCATACGCAGAAAAACTGATCCAGTTCGGCTGGGAAACCATCACCGAAGCGCTGAAGCAGGGCGGTATCACCCTGATGATGGACCGTCTGTCCAATCCGGCGAAAGTGCGTGCGTATGCGCTGTCTGAACAGCTGAAAACCATCATGGCACCGCTGTTCAAGAAACATATGGATGACATCATCTCCGGCGAATTCTCCTCCGGCATGATGGCTGACTGGGCTAACGACGATAAGAAACTGCTGACCTGGCGTGAAGAGACCGGTAAAACCGCCTTTGAAACCGCGCCGCAGTTTGAAGGTAAAATTGCCGAACAGGAGTACTTCGACAAAGGCGTGCTGATGATTGCGATGGTGAAGGCGGGCGTTGAGCTGGCATTCGAAACCATGGTTGATTCCGGCATCATCGAAGAGTCTGCGTACTATGAATCCCTGCACGAGCTGCCGCTGATCGCCAACACCATTGCCCGTAAGCGTCTGTATGAAATGAACGTGGTGATCTCCGATACCGCCGAGTACGGTAATTACCTGTTCTCTTACGCCTGTGTGCCGCTGCTGAAAGAGTTTATGACCACGCTGCAACCGGGCGATCTGGGTAAAGCGATTGAAGGTTCTGCGGTGGACAACGCCCAGTTACGCGACGTAAACGAAGCGATCCGCAGCCACGCCATTGAGGCGGTTGGTAAGAAACTGCGCGGTTATATGACGGATATGAAGCGTATTGCCGTCGCCGGTTAATAACACCCTGTAGCGTTAATGTAGGCCCGGTAAGCGCCAGCGCCACCGGGCTTTTTTAAGCACTAAATGTAGGCCCGGTAAGCGTTAGCGCCACCGGGCTTTATTATTAGTTACGGTACAGCACTTTAATGATGTGGTAACCGAACTGGGTGTGCAGCGGGCCGGTTGGCTCCAGCACCGGGCAGGAGAACACCACTTTATCGAAGGCCGGAACCATCTGGCCCTGACGGAATTCACCTAAATGACCGCCTTTCTTACCTGACGGGCAGGTAGAGTGTTTTTTTGCCAGCTTCTCGAAATCGCCGCCGTTTTTAATCTGTTCCAGAAGATCTACTGCCAGTTTCTCTTCTTTAACAAGGATATGCATTGCTGCCGCTGTTTTTGCCATGATCGTGCCTTGAGTCAGATAGTTTACGCTCGTTATACTACCACGCGCTTTTATCCCCTCCCGCCTTTCATTGAGTGATTTTCTTATGCGTTTGAACCCCGGACAACAACAAGCCGTCGAATTTGTCACCGGACCCTGTCTGGTGCTGGCGGGTGCCGGCTCCGGCAAAACCCGTGTGATCACCAATAAGATCGCGCACCTGATCCGTGGCTGCGGCTACCAGGCGCGACACATCGCGGCGGTAACCTTTACCAACAAAGCCGCCCGCGAAATGAAAGAGCGTGTCGGGCAAACGCTGGGACGCCAGGAAGCGCGCGGCCTGATGATCTCCACCTTCCATACGCTGGGACTGGACATCATCAAGCGGGAATACGCGGCGCTCGGCATGAAGTCCAACTTTTCGCTGTTTGACGATACTGACCAGGTGGCGCTGCTCAAAGATCTGACCGAGGGGCTGATCGATGACGACAAAGTGGTGCTGCAACAGCTGATCTCGACGATCTCGAACTGGAAAAACGATCTTTGCACGCCCGCGCAGGCGGCGGCCCAGGCGAAAGGCGAACGGGATCGCATTTTCGCCCACTGCTACGGCCTGTACGATGCGCACATGAAAGCCTGTAACGTGCTCGATTTTGACGATCTGATCCTGCTGCCAACCCTGCTGTTGCAACGCAATGAAGAGGTGCGCGAGCGCTGGCAGAACAAGATCCGCTATCTGCTGGTGGATGAATATCAGGACACCAACACCAGCCAGTATGAACTGGTGAAACTGCTGGTGGGCAGCCGGGCGCGCTTTACGGTGGTGGGGGATGATGACCAGTCGATCTACTCCTGGCGCGGCGCGCGGCCACAAAACCTGGTGCTGCTCAGCAAGGATTTCCCGGCGTTACAGGTGATCAAGCTGGAGCAGAACTACCGCTCATCCGGACGCATTCTGAAAGCGGCGAACATCCTCATCGCCAATAACCCGCACGTCTTTGAAAAGCGGCTGTTCTCCGAACTGGGTTACGGCGCGGAGCTGAAAGTGCTGACGGCCAATAACGAAGATCACGAAGCGGAACGCGTGACCGGCGAGCTGATTGCGCATCACTTTATCCAGAAAACGCAGTACAAAGATTACGCCATTCTCTATCGCGGTAATCACCAGTCCCGCGTGTTCGAAAAATTCCTCATGCAGAACCGCATTCCGTATCGCATCTCTGGCGGCACGTCGTTTTTCTCGCGGCCGGAAATCAAAGATCTGCTCGCCTACCTGCGCGTGCTGACCAATACCGATGACGACAGCGCCTTCCTGCGCATTGTGAACACGCCGAAGCGGGAAATTGGCTCCGCCACGTTGCAGAAACTGGGCGAGTGGGCCAACACGCGTAACAAGAGCCTGTTCGCCGCCAGCTTTGACATGGGTCTGACCCAGACGCTGACCGGGCGCGGGTACGAGTCGCTCACCCGCTTTACCCACTGGCTGGGCGAAGTGCAGCGCCTGTCCGAGCGCGATCCCATCGCGGCGGTGCGCGATCTGATCCACGGCATTAACTATGAATCCTGGCTGTATGAAACTTCACCCAGCCCGAAAGCCGCTGAAATGCGCATGAAAAACGTCAATACGCTGTTCAGTTGGATGACGGAGATGCTCGAAGGCAACGATATTGATGAGCCGATGACCCTGACACAGGTGGTCACGCGCTTCACCCTGCGTGACATGATGGAGCGCGGCGAAAGCGATGAAGAGTCCGACCAGGTGCAACTGATGACGCTGCACGCCTCGAAAGGTCTGGAGTTCCCTTATGTGTTTATGGTCGGAATGGAAGAGGGCTTCCTGCCGCACCAGAGCAGCATTGACGAAGACAATATCGAGGAAGAACGCCGCCTGGCGTATGTCGGCATCACCCGTGCGCAAAAAGAGCTGATTTTCACCCTGTGCAAAGAGCGCCGTCAGTATGGGGAGCTGGTGCGCCCGGAGCCGAGCCGTTTCCTGCTTGAACTGCCGCAGGACGATTTAATCTGGGAGCAGGAGCGCAAAGTGGTGAGCGCTGAAGAGCGGATGCATAAAGGCCAGGCGAACCTGGCCAATATCAAAGCAATGCTGGCAAAATCGAAAGCAAAATAATCCCTCGGCCTGCGCAGAGGGATCACGCGCGCGGTTATTGCTGCCCCGCCCACACTACCATCACTTTATCGTCGCCCGCTTCACGGGTAAAACCATAGCCCTGCGGCAGGGAGAGCGTGTTTTGTTTACCCATGCCGATGGCCGGGTGGCGGGCGCGGAACTGCCCCAGCCGCTGCCAGTGGGCGACACGCGGCGCAGCACTGCCGGTCACATCCTGCCAGTTCATATCCGAGCGCGTACCTTGTAATGGATCGGATCCGGTCGGGCCGAACGGTCGCCCGGACTCATCGCCGTAAAAAATCTGTACCGCGCCGGGCGTCAACAACAGCAGTTCTGCCGCCCGCTGATCCCCTTCGCGGAACAGCCGCGTATCGTGGGACGACAAATAGCTCAGCACATTAAAACTTTGCAGTTTATCGGCCATCTGCTGCCACGTCAGATCGATGCTGGCGAAGCAATCTGCCGCTTTCGCCGCCTGCTCCTGATAATCAAAATTGATCATCGCATCGAAACCATGGCGGTAATAACTGCTCTCCATCACGCCGTGGCCCCAGGCTTCGCCGGTCATCCAGAAGGGCGCATCATCACGTTTTTTCTGCGGATTGGCCTGCTTCCACTCTGCCAGCGCCTGAGTCGCCTGGGTTTTCAACTGCTGTAAGGTCGCCATATCCACATGCTTGGCGGTATCGACGCGGAAACCGTCAATGCCGTACACCCGCACCCAGTCGCTCAGCCAGTGAGTCAGGTAATCGCGCGGCGTGAAGCCGTCGATGGCTTTCGCGTTGGTATCCGACTTGTGCTGATAAAACACCGGCAGCCCGGAGGGGGCGGTCGATTCGGTTTTCAGATCCGGTAAAAACGCCAGCGACATGGTGAGATCGTCGAAGCCGGGATTATCGTAATCGCCAATATCGGTGCGCACCCAGGCTTTGCCCCACCAGTTCTGCCAGGCGTTTTTATCGCTGAAGTTGATGTAATCATTAAAGCTGTGCCAGTTCTGTCCGGCTGCGGGCTTCCAGTCCGTCCAGTGCTCGCCGAGCACTTTTTTGCGCTCCTCGCCCTGCACATAGAGCGCGCCGAACTGATACTGCTGCATATCGGCCAGCGTCGCATAACCGGTGTGGTTGATGACCACGTCAAACAGGATGCGGATCCCGCGCTGGTGCGCTTCATCCACCAGCGTACGCAGATCCGCTTCGCTGCCCATATTGGCATCAAGCCGTGTCCAGTCCTGAATGTAGTAGCCGTGATAGGCGTAATGCGGGAAGTCGCCTTTGGTGCCACCGCCCACCCAGCCGTGGATCTGCTCGAAGGGCGCGCTGATCCACAGTGCGTTGACGCCGAGCTGTGAGAGATAATCAAGCTTCTGCGTCAGTCCTTTCAGATCGCCGCCATGAAAGGTGCCGATCTCTTCCATGCCGTCTTTGTGGCGGCCATAACTGTTGTCATTGGCCGGATCGCCGTTCTCGAAGCGGTCAGTCAGCACAAAATAGAAGGTGGCGTTATGCCAGTCGAAAGGCGCGACAGCGTCGGTTTCTGCGCGCTCCAGCAACAGTAGTCCGTCACTGTTGGCATCCGGCAGCAGGGTGATTTTTCCCTGTTTTACCGTGGCGGTTTGCTGACTGTAAAAATCGCGCACCACGCTGCTTTCAGCAAAGGTCTTACTCACGTCCAGCGTCAGCGGCTTACCGTCCCATTTCGGACACTGGCGCATCACCGCGGCGGTGCTGGTTTGCGGGGCACTTTTCACTGTGAGCATCAGCGTTGGCGTACCGGAACGGGTATCCAGCTGTAACTGATAATCGCCGTCACGGAACACGCGCCACTGCGGCGGCGTACCGCTACACGGCTGCAAAGAGAGCATCTGATTCAGCCGTGGCGCGTCGGTCGGCTGCCAGCACTGTTGATCAAGTTTCAGGGTCAACGGATAAGCGCCTTTTTTCAGCGGCGCGTCGCTGCGGTATACCCCCGATCCGGCATCGGTAAACGCCGGAAAGCCGGGGGACGTCCAGTCTGACCAGGCCACGGTGGGCAGCAACAATAATAGAAGGGCAGAACGTTTCATTCAGGGTGCCTGTCGCATGAATTTTATCCAGTGTGCCAGCAGACGCCGGAGGATAACTCATCCCCATGAACGCTTCGGCAGGGGGGAGGTGAAAGGGTGAGTGATCTGCTTCAAAAATCGCCAGGGATTTGCGATAAGCCACGCATTTCGTGCATAATTTATGCGTTGACACGCAGTAGCAGATGACAGGCTTTCGGAAATCGCTTATTCATTGTGTGTCAATAAGAGGGTAATTTTGATATGATTTGAGATTCCGCTCTCAAAATTGTGATTAAAATAAGGTGTTGGAATGCAACAATCCGACCTGGAGACCTAATGATAACGACTCCCATACGACGATATGGGGTAGCGATTCTGATGTTTCTCACCCTGATATTTTCCGGTGAGGTGCTTGCTAAGACGCACGAAAAAACAGCGAGTCATAAACCCCTAATAACCAAACAGATAAGTAAGAAGCAGGCTAGCAGTAAACAAGAGTATTCTCGCAATAGTGCAAAGAGTAGTTCACTTCCTGATTTGCGAAAATACCCTTCCGGAACACCAAGAAAAAAAGCGTTTCTCCGGACGGTCATGCCTTATATTACGAGTCAAAACGCAACGATCGCCGCTGAGCGTAACTGGTTGATGTCCAAACAGTACGAAAGCCAGTGGTCGTCAGCCGAGCGCGCGCGTCTGAAGGATATTGCCAAACGCTACAAAGTGAACTGGTCGGGCAATACCCGCCGTATTCCGTGGAATACGCTGCTGGATCGCGTCGACATCATTCCGGACAGCATGGTGGCAACGATGGCCGCCGCAGAAAGCGGCTGGGGCACCTCTAAGCTGGCGCGTAGTAACAATAACCTGTTCGGCATGAAATGCATGAAAGGTCACTGTACCAATGCGCCCGGCAAGGTGAAAGGCTACTCCCAGTTTGCTTCGGTGAAAGAGTCAGTCAACGCCTATGTGGTTAACCTGAATACGCACCCGGCGTATAAGTCGTTTCGCAAGTCCCGCGCGCAGCTGCGCAAAGCGGACCAGGAAGTGACGGCGAGCACGATGATCCATAAGCTCAAAGGCTATTCCACGCAGGGCAAGAGCTATAACAATTATCTGTTTGCCATGTATCAGGACAATCAGCGACTGATTGCCGCCCACATGTAAACGAAAACCGTAAACAAAAACGCCTTCCAGCCGGAAGGCGTTTTTTTTCGTCGGGCAATACCTACTACATCAGTATTTCACTGTAGCGATCGCGATAATCTTTCGGCGTCGTGTCGTACTCCTTCCTGAATACCGAGTAGAAATACTGCAATGACGGATAGCCGCACATTTGCGAGATCTCGTTAATCGACAGTGAAGTGGAAATCAGCAGGCTGCGGGCTTTCTCCAGCTTTTCGGCGTGGATCACCGCATGAATGGTTTCACCCACTTCCTCTTTAAAGCGCTTTTCCAGATTCGATCGGGAAATGCCAACCGCATCCAGCACCTGATCCACCTTGATCCCTTTACAGGCGTGATTGCGGATATAGTGCATGGCCTGGATCACCGCGGGATCGCTCAGCGATCGGTAATCCGTTGAACGCCGCTCCACCACGCGCACCGGCGGCACCAGCAAACGCTGTAACGGCAATGGCTCGTTATCCAGCAGGCGGTGCAGCAGTTTCGCTGCCTGATAGCCCATTTGCCGCGTGCCCTGCGCCACTGACGAGAGCGCCACGCGCGACAGATAACGCGTCAGCTCTTCGTTATCAATACCGATCACGCACAGCTTTTCCGGCACCGGAATATGCAGATGCTCGCACACCTGCAAGACATGACGGGCGCGGGCATCGGTGACGGCAATAATACCGGTCTGCGGCGGCAGAGTTTGCAGCCAGTCAGCCAGACGGTTTTGCGCGTGCTGCCAGTTCTCCGGGGCGGTTTCCAGCCCCTGATACACCACGCCGCGATATTTCTCCTGCGCCACCAGCTGGCAGAATGCGTACTCTCGCTCCACCGCCCAGCGTTTGCCGCTGGAGGCGGGCAGGCCGTAAAACGCAAAACGCTGGACGCCTTTTTCTTTTAAATGCAAAAAAGCGCTTTCGACCAGCGCATGGTTATCGGTGGCGATGTAATGTACCGGCGGATAGTTATCCGCGCGATGATACGACCCCCCCACGCCCACGATAGGCACGTTAACCCCCGCCAGCAGCCGCTGGATCTCGTCGTCATCGTAGTCAGCGATAACGCCATCCCCCAGCCATTCGCGGATGTTGTCGATGCGCGTGCGAAAATCTTCCTCAATAAAAATATCCCATTCGGACTGCGACGCCTGCAAATATTCACCCACGCCTTCGACAACCTGACGGTCATAGGCTTTATTGGCGTTGAATAACAACGTAATGCGGTGGCGCTTTTCAAACATGTTGGTCTCTTATTCCGTAGAACATTACGTCTGCTTACCACATTCATCACACTGCCGGAAAACTTTCCTCCGGCAGTGTGATCATCCCTGAGATTTCATTACCTTATGCGCGACGTTTTGTTGCCGAGTCCATCCAGACTGCCAGCAACAAAATGGCGCCTTTTACGATGTACTGCCAGAATGTCGGCACGTCCATCATGCTCATACCATTATCCAGCGACGCCATAATGAACGCCCCCATCACCGCACCCGCCACGCTGCCAATACCGCCGGCGAGGCTGGTGCCGCCGATCACACAGGCGGCGATGGCATCAAGCTCTGCGATGTTGCCCGCTGAAGGCGAACCGGCCCCCAGTCGTGAACTGAGGATCAAACCGGCGATGGCGACCATCAGGCCGTTGATGGCGAAGACTGCCAGCTTGGTGCGTTCCACGTTAATACCGGAAAGGCGTGCTGCCTCAATGTTGCCGCCGATGGCATAGATGCGGCGGCCAAAGGCGGTGCGTGTCGCCATAAACATTCCGGCGAGCAACAGGAAGGTGAGGATCAGCACCGGCGTCGGCACGCCACGGTAATCGTTTAACAGCCAGATGGCGCCCAGCACAATCACCGCGATCAGTGCCTGGCGTCCCACCACGGAGGTGGATGCCCCGGCGCTGAGTCCCAGCGCCTGGCGGCGCATCCGCCCGCGCCACTGCCACAGCGTAAAAGCAATCAGTCCCAGTGCGCCCACGCCAAAGCCCACGACGTCCGGCAGATAGCTTTGACCAATCTGCGACATGGCGGCGCTGGTGGGCGACACGGTGGTACCGTTGGTGATGCCGATCAGCACGCCGCGAAAGGCCAGCATCCCGGCGAGCGTGACGATAAACGACGGTACTTTACGATACGCCACCCACCAGCCGTTCCAGGTGCCGAGCAACAGACCCAGCACCAGCGTCACCACAATGGTCAGCGGCAACGGCCAGCCCAGCCAGACGTCGAAAATCGCCGCCACGCCGCCCAGCAGACCCATCATCGAGCCTACCGAGAGATCGATCTCCGCCGAAATAATCACAAACACCATGCCCACCGCCAGAATGCCGGTGATCGCCGTCTGGCGCAGCAGGTTCGAGACGTTACGCGCGCTCAGGTACGAACCGTCGGTCATCCAGGTGAAAAACAGCATGATTGCCACAATCGCGGCGATCATCACGAATACCTGTAAATTCAGCGACTTTAGCCCGCCGAGGGTAACCGGCTGCGGCGCAGACAGTTTGAGTTCAGATGGGTTGGTTTTCGACATGATGTTCGCTCCTCAGCGCCGCTTCCATAACCTGTTCCTGGGTCAGATGATGATTGATGAGATTGGCCTTCAGCCTGCCTTCGTGCATCACCAGCACCCGATCGCTGAGGCCCAGCACTTCCGGAAGCTCTGATGAAATCACAATGACGGCGATGCCCTGCTGCACAAGCTGATTGATGAGCTTGTAGATCTCGTATTTCGCGCCAATGTCGATCCCGCGTGTGGGTTCATCGAGGATCAAAATACGTGGGTTGAGCAGCAGACAGCGCGCCAGAATTGCCTTCTGCTGATTGCCGCCGCTCAGGCGGCCAATCGCCAGTTCCGGCGACGAGGTTTTCACCTTCAGCCGCGCCAGCGACTGCAAAATACATTGCTGCTCGGCGGCATCGTCGAGGCTGGTGAGCGGGCCGGAAAACTGATCCAGCGCGGCGAGGGTGATATTTTTACCCACCGCCATTACCGGCACGATGCCGTCTTTTTTACGGTCCTCCGGCACCATCGCAATGCCGTGGCGTATGGCTTCCTGGCAGTTACGGATCTGCACCGGCTTACCATCAATAAACACCTGGCCTTCATGACGCCCCGGCCAGACGCCAAACAGGCACTGGACCGCTTCGGTGCGCCCGGCGCCGACCAGCCCGGCGATGCCTAAAATCTCGCCGCGCTTCAGGGAAAAGGAGACGTCGTTGACGCGCTTAATATGCCGGTTAACCGGATGCCAGGCGGTGAGATGCTCCACGCGCAGGATCTCATCGCCGGTGGTATGGGGTTCGTTGGGGTAAAGGGCGGTCAGTTCACGACCCACCATCATGGTGATGATGTCATCTTCGTTCATCCCGGCGGCATCGCGGGTGCCGATGTGCTGCCCATCGCGGATCACGCAGATAACATCTGAAATCGCCTTCACTTCATTCAGCTTGTGCGAGATATAAATGCAGGCGATGCCGTGATGTTGCAGATCGCGAATAATATCAAGCAGCACCGCGGTTTCCTGCTCCGTCAGCGAGGCGGTAGGCTCGTCGAGGATCAACAGGCGTACCTGTTTGTTCAGCGCTTTGGCGATCTCCACCAGTTGTTGCTGGCCGAGGCCCAAATCACCCACGCGGGTATCGGGGGAGATGGCGAGGCTGACCTGCGCCAGTAATTTCTGACAGCGCAGCGTCATGGTGTCGTAATCCATCACGCCGCGATGGGTGATTTCAGCACCGAGGAAGATATTTTCCAGCACGGTGAGGTGTTTCACCAGCGCCAGCTCCTGATGAATAATAGCGATGCCTTTGCGTTCTGTGTCGCGAATATGGCTGGCTTCGATCGTTTCGCCTGCAAAAACGATGTCACCGTCATAGCTGCCAAAGGGGTAGATCCCGCACAGCACTTTCATCAGGGTGGATTTGCCGGACCCATTCTCGCCACACAGGGACAATACTTCTCCGGCGTTTAGTTGCAGGCTGACATTATCCACGGCTTTGACCGCGCCAAACGCCTTGGTAATGTTTTTCATCTCAAGTAAATAAGGCATACCTGCTCCGCGTAAGGCTATGGAATAACAGTGCCTGAAACGCTCCCCCGTAGCAGACGGGGAAGCGTGCAAAGGTTACAGCTGGCTCTTTTGATGGAATCCGTCTTTGATCACCGTGGCGTCAATATTTTCTTTATTCACTTCAATTGGCGTCAGCAGGCGGGCAGGAACATCTTTCAGACCGTTATTCAGCGTGGCATCGGCCTTAGGCTCTTTGCCGTTACCCAGTTCGACGGCGATCTCCGCAGCGGTATTCGCCAGTTGCGTGATAGGTTTATAAACGGTCATTGTCTGGCTACCGTTGATAATGCGTTTGACCCCGGCGAGATCCGCATCCTGCCCTGAAATCGCCACCTTACCCGCCAGACCCTGCGCGCTCAGCGCCTGGATCGCGCCGCCCGCCGTGGCGTCATTCGAGGCGACCACCGCATCAATTTTGTTGTTGTTAGCGGTCAGCGCGTTTTCCATGATTTTCAGCGCATTTTCCGGCAACCAGCCATCGGCCCACTGATCGCCAACGATTTTAATTTTTCCGCTGTCGATATAAGGTTTTAATACTTTCATCTGACCGGCGCGGAAGAGCTTGGCGTTATTATCCACCGGCGAGCCACCCATCAAGAAATAATTCCCCTGCGGCACTTTTTCCACCAGGCTTTGTGCCTGAAGTTCACCGACTTTTTCGTTATCAAAAGAGATATAAAAATCGATGTCGGCATTATTAATCATACGGTCGTAGGCTAATACTTTTATGCCTTCCTGTTTCGCTTCTTTCACAACGTTACTTAATACCTGGCCGTTGTAAGGAATAATGACCAGCACATCAACGCCGCGGTTGATCATATTTTCAATCTGCGACATCTGGGTTTCTTCGTTGCCATTCGCCGACTGCACAAATACTTCGGCACCTAAGGATTCGGCTTTTTTAACAAAAATATCGCGATCTTTCTGCCAGCGCTCCAGACGCAGGTCATCAATAGCCATACCGATTTTGATTTCTTTCGCCTGCCCCGCAAAGGTGGCGAGCAGCAGGGAAGCGCAGACTGTAAGGCAAAGGTTCTTTATCTTCATAATAGTAATACCTTTTTGTAGGGTTATAGGGTCTGAGATAAAAGAAACATGCAGGATCCAGACGCAGCAAATTCTTAACGCGGAATCAAAACCTGGCAATTACTGATTTTTATCCTGCCATTACGATATTTGGTTTATTTGCTAATTTATGACCGCGATCTGATTTTAATCTGTGCGGGAATTAGGTTTTGCAGAAAATTGGAAGGCGCGCCGCAATGGGGTGGGTGCGGGCTTATTTTGGGAGCCAGCGCACGTTTGTGCATTATCTCAATAGCAGTGTGAAATAACGTAATTGAGCCGGGCGCTGAGAGGATCCAGTATTAACGCAGAAATGAACACTCGCCGCATACATTGATTATGGAGCTGATTATGCAAGCCTATTTTGACCAACTTGAACGTGTACGCTACGAAGGTACCCAATCCACCAATCCTTTAGCCTTCCGCCACTACAATCCGGACGAGCTGGTTCTGGGCAAACGCATGGAAGATCATCTGCGTTTCGCTGCCTGCTACTGGCACACATTCTGCTGGAACGGCTCGGATATGTTTGGCGTGGGTGCGTTTGAGCGCCCGTGGCAGCAGGCGGGTGATGCGCTTGAGCTGGCAAAACGTAAAGCCGATGTGGCCTTTGAGTTCTTCCACAAGCTGAACGTGCCGTACTACTGCTTTCACGATGTTGACGTCTCGCCGGAAGGCGCATCGCTGAAAGAGTACCTGAACAATTTCGCGAAAATGACCGACGTGCTGGCGCAAAAACAGCAGGAGAGCGGCGTGAAGCTGCTGTGGGGCACCGCGAACTGCTTTACTAACCCTCGCTACGGCGCAGGCGCAGCCACTAACCCGGATCCGGAAGTGTTCAGCTGGGCAGCCACGCAGGTGGTGACCGCAATGAACGCTACCCATCAACTGGGCGGTGAAAACTACGTGCTGTGGGGCGGTCGCGAAGGCTATGAAACCCTGCTGAATACCGACCTGCGCCAGGAGCGCGAGCAAATCGGACGCTTCATGCAGATGGTCGTGGAGCACAAACACAAAATCGGCTTCCAGGGCACCTTGCTGATCGAGCCAAAACCGCAAGAGCCAACCAAGCACCAGTACGATTATGACGTCGCTACGGTCTACGGCTTCCTGAAGCAGTTCGGTCTGGAAAAAGAGATCAAAGTGAATATCGAAGCCAACCACGCCACCCTGGCTGGGCACACCTTCCACCATGAAATCGCGTCGGCGATTGCGCTGGGCATCTTTGGCTCCGTCGATGCCAACCGTGGCGACCCGCAGCTGGGCTGGGATACCGACCAGTTCCCGAACAGCGTCGAAGAAAACGCGCTGGTGATGTATGAAATCATCAAAGCGGGCGGCTTTACCACCGGCGGTCTGAACTTTGACGCCAAAATCCGTCGTCAGAGCACCGATAAATACGATCTGTTCTACGGGCATATCGGCGCGATGGACACCATGGCGCTGGCGTTAAAAGTGGCAGCGCGCATGATTGAAAGCGGTGAGCTGGATAAGCGTGTAGCGAAGCGTTATGCCGGCTGGAATGGTGAACTTGGTCAGCAGATCCTGAAAGGACAACTGACGCTGACCGAGCTGGCGAAGTACGCTGAGCAGCAAAACCTGGCACCGCAGCATCAGAGCGGTCATCAGGAACTGCTGGAAAACATCGTTAACCGCTATCTGTTTGGATAGAAAATCGTAAGCGCCACGCCGGTCGTGGCGCACTGATCACAGCCTGTACAGGAGCAGTCATTATGTACATCGGTATCGACCTCGGCACATCGGGCGTAAAAGCTATTTTGCTGGGCGAGCAGGGGAACGTGCTCGCCTCATACACCGAGTCGCTGACGGTTTCACGCCCGCATCCATTATGGTCCGAGCAGGATCCCGAACAGTGGTGGCTGGCGACGGATCGCGCGATCAAGGGTCTCGGCGAGCAGCATCCGCTGGCCGGGGTAAAAGCGGTGGGGATCGCCGGGCAGATGCACGGCGCTACTCTGCTTGATAAACACGACGCTATCTTACGTCCGGCGATTTTATGGAACGATGGCCGCTGCGGTGAAGAGTGCCAGCTTCTGGAAGCGCAGGTGCCGGACTCGCGCGCCATAACCGGCAATCTGATGATGCCCGGTTTTACCGCGCCAAAACTGCTGTGGGTGAAGCGCCACGAACCGGAAGTGTTCGCCCGCGTGGCAAAAGTATTACTGCCAAAAGATTATCTGCGTCTGCGGATGACCGGCGAGTACGCCAGTGATATGTCCGATGCGGCTGGCACCATGTGGCTGGATGTCGCCAGACGTGACTGGAGCGATACCCTGCTGGCGGCCTGTGGGCTGACCCGCGACCAGATGCCCGCGCTGTTTGAAGGCAGTGCAATTACCGGCGACCTGTTGCCCGAGGTGGCACAGGCGTGGGGATTACCTGCCGTGCCGGTGGTGGCGGGGGGCGGCGATAACGCCGCCGGTGCGGTGGGTGTCGGCATGATCGATGCAGGCCAGGCGATGCTCTCGCTGGGTACGTCCGGCGTCTATTTTGCCGTCAGCGATGGTTTTCTGAGTAAGCCGGAAAGCGCCGTGCACAGTTTCTGTCACGCGCTGCCGGAACGCTGGCATTTGATGTCCGTGATGTTGAGCGCCGCGTCTTGCCTCGACTGGGCGGCGAAGCTGACCGGACTGTCTTCGGTGGCAGAACTGATTAACGCCGCGCAGCAGGCGGATGACAACGCCGGTGACCTCTGGTTTCTGCCTTATCTCTCAGGCGAACGCACGCCGCACAATAATCCGCAGGCAAAAGGCGTCTTTTTCGGCCTGACCCATCAGCACGGGCAGAACGAACTGGCGCGGGCCGTGCTGGAAGGCGTCGGCTATGCGCTGGCAGATGGCATGGATGTGGTGCATGCCTGTGGCATCACGCCGAAAAGCGTCACGCTGATTGGCGGCGGGGCGCGCAGCCCTTACTGGCGGCAAATGCTGGCGGATATTAGCGGCCAGCAGCTGGATTACCGCACCGGCGGCGATGTCGGCCCGGCGCTCGGCGCAGCAAGACTGGCGCAGATTGCCCTGAACCCGGATCGACCGCTGTCCGATCTGCTGCCGCCGTTGCCGCTGGAGCAGGCGCATCAGCCGGATGCCGCGCGCCACGCCCACTATGCGCCGCGTCGGGAAACCTTCCGCCGGATCTATCAGCAGCTTCTGCCGCTGATGTCGTGAACACCGGCCGTCCACAAACGGCCTGATGATGTCCTTTTTTGGTATTAGCAAACACAGGACGCCTTGTCAGAATGGGATCACACCCACTGCATAAGGCGTCCTGAAATGACCCGTACCGCGCTAATCAATATCGACACCCAACAATCCTTCCCGCAAAAAGATTTCTGGCAGAACGCGGATCTCCCCGCCTTCCAGGACGCGATCCTCCGTCTGATCACTGGCTGCGAGGCGCACCATATTCCAGTGGTGGACATTTTTCACGTCGCCGACAGCGGCCCGTTCTCGCTGGAGAGTGGGTTTGTGACCCCGTTGCCCTTTTTAGGCCATCAGGCGGCGGTGACCTTTCATAAGCATGTGCACAATGCCTTCACTGATACCGGGCTTGACCACTGGCTGCGCAGCAGGGACATCAACCATCTGATTATCTGTGGCATTCGCACCGAACAGTGCTGCGAAACCACCGCGCGGGTGGCGGCGGATCTGGGCTACCGCGTGACCTTTGTCAGTGAAGCGACGTTAACCTTCCCGATGACGCATAATGGCATTACGCTGGACAGCGCAACGCTGCGTCACCGTACGGAAACCGTGCTGGTGGATCGTTTTGCTGACATTAAAACGGTAACCCAAACGCTGGAGTCGCTTGCATGAGTGTGGATGTCTGGTTCGTGATGCTGCCGGGGGTGCTGGCGCTGGATATGACCGGCCCGGCAGAAACCTTTACGCTGGCGGGCAATGCGTTTCGCCTGCATTTCATCGGGCCGGACGCCGAGGTGCCGACCTCTATCGGCGTGACCATGGGCAATATTGCGCCGCTGCCCGACACGCTGCCGGAAGGCAGTCTGCTGGTGCTTCCCGGCGTGTCAGATTCCTCACGCTTTTTCGCTACCCCACAGGCCGACCGCGTGCGCCACTGGCTGATGCGCCAGCAGCCACTGATCCACAGCCAGAAAATCACCCTGATGTGCGTCTGTTCCGGCGCGCTGCTCGCCGCCAAAGCTGGACTGATGCAGGGGGTGACATGCACCACCCATCATGACGTCATCGCCCGGCTGAAGGCCGCCGCGCCGACGGCGCAGGTGAAAGAGAACCGTATTTTTATTGAAGATCGCGGCATCTGGACCAGCGCGGGTATCACCTCGGGCATTGATTTAACCCTGCACCTGATTAACCGTTTGTGCGGGCCAGAAGTGGCGCTCGCTGTAGCGCGGGAGATGGTGGTGTGGTTTCGCCGTTCGGGGGACGATCCGCAGCTGTCGCCGTGGCTGCGCTACCGTAATCATCTGCATCCGGCGATCCATCGGGCGCAGGATGCATTGACGAATGAACCGCAGAAAGCCTGGTCGCTGGCAGACATTGCCGCCTGCGCGCACGTCAGCCCGCGCCATCTGACGCGGCTGTTCCAGCAACATCTGGGGATCAGCGTGCGCGATTATCTCGAACAGCTGCGGCTGGCGGTGGCGGAGCAGTGGCTGGTGCAGGGGCGCGGTGTCGAACACGCCTCGCAGGCCGCGGGATTTTCCTCCCCCCGGCAGCTGCACCGCGCCCGCCAGCGGGCCATCAGCTGACGAAGCGGCGGGTATCGAGCCGCTGCAACAGCATCGACAGCACTAAACTGCACGCCAGCGTGGCGGCAAAAATCCACACCATATCCAGTAGCGGCCAGCTTTTGATCTCCACCCCGCGCGTGCGCAGTGCATGGATGATCAACGCATGAAAGCCGTAAATCCCCAGCGAATGGCGTGAGATCAGCCCCAGTCCTGGCAGAACGCGCGTATTGAGCGTGTTTTTCACCAGCGTCAGCAAACTCATGGCGCAGATAAACACCATCGGGCCGCAGTAAAGATACCAGGTATCGGCGAAATTCCCGCGCCAGCGCAGCTCATGCAGCGTGCCCCGCGAAATCACAAACACCGCCGCGATAAACAGCGCCGCGCACAGCCCGCTTAAGTATTTGCGTTGCGTGTCCATCATGCCGAGGGCGCGGCCGAGAATGCCGTACAGCACGTAGTAAAACGTATCGCCATTGATATACAGATTCACTGGCAGCCACTCGACGCCGCCGGTTTTCAGCGACAGTGTATTGGGATTGGCGACCACGCCAATCACCACGGTTAACGCCAGCAGCATTTTGCCGCTCACGCTTTTCACCTGGATCAGCGGCGACAGCAGGTAAATAACGATAATGGCAAAGAAAAACCACAGATGATAAAACACCGGTTTTTGCAGCAGGTTTTTCAGCGACAGCTCGCCGTTTATCGAGGTGAAAAACGTAATGTAGAGAAACGCCACCAGGCTGTAGAACAGCAGGCAAAGGCCGATACGCAAAAAATGGCGCGGCTGCGCGCTGCGCTCACCAAAAAACAGATAGCCTGAAATCATAAAAAACAGCGGTACGCTGACACGCGACGCGGAATTGAGGATATTCGCCATATCCCAGTACAGTGGACTGACGCTCTGCGAGTTAGTGATATACCAACTGGTGGTATGGATCATCACCACCATCAGGCAGGCGATGCCCCGCAGATTATCTATCCAGTTAATTTTTGACTGCATTGGTTCCCCGATTTCCGTCTTAAAAAGGCTCTGACCCGCGATTGCGTGCGTGTTCTCATTAGATAATTCTGAGTTTCCTCTCTGGCGCTTGTGAGGGGCGTCCTCTGTTTGCACTATATTTAGCAGCGCAAAAAGCCCGCTCCCTCTTATTAAAAATAATAGCCAGACAACACGGCGGCGATAAAAATGATGATGAAGTCTCTGTTTCCAGCAGTATTACTCTTACTTTCCGGGTGTAGCAGCCCTGACGACCAGAGTCCGCAAAAAGCGCAGCAGGCGAAAGTGACGCCGGCACGTTCGTTATCGATGGAGCAACTCTGCAAGGAGAATGCCGCGCACCGCTATAATACCGGGGCGCAGAATATTGCGGTCACGGGATTTGTGCAATTCCAGGCGAGTTATGAGGTGCGCGGCTATACGCCCCGTGATGAACGTTTTGTTTGTGCATTCGATCCTGACGGGCAGTTTTTGCACCTTTCCATGCGCTAACGCCGCGCCACAAACCCAATTTTGCCTAAACAACCCCGTTTCGTACTGTATATCTTGCGGTCAACGGGTATACTGGCGACTTCCTTAAATCCACCGTATCCAGCACGAAATACTATGCAAAAGTTTGATACCAGGACCTTCCAGGGCCTGATCCTGACCTTACAGGATTACTGGGCTCGCCAGGGCTGCACCATTGTTCAACCATTGGACATGGAAGTGGGCGCCGGCACCTCACACCCGATGACCTGCCTGCGCGCGCTGGGGCCAGAGCCTATGGCAACCGCCTATGTGCAGCCTTCCCGTCGCCCGACCGATGGTCGCTATGGCGAAAACCCGAACCGTTTACAGCATTACTACCAGTTTCAGGTGGTCATTAAGCCGTCTCCGGACAACATCCAGGAGCTGTACCTCGGTTCACTGAAAGAACTGGGTATGGATCCGACCATCCACGACATTCGCTTCGTTGAAGATAACTGGGAAAACCCGACGCTGGGTGCCTGGGGTCTGGGCTGGGAAGTGTGGCTGAACGGCATGGAAGTGACACAGTTCACTTACTTCCAGCAGGTGGGCGGTCTGGAATGCAAACCGGTTACCGGTGAGATCACCTACGGCCTGGAACGTCTGGCCATGTACATTCAGGGCGTGGACAGCGTTTACGACCTGGTCTGGAGCGACGGTCCGCTGGGTAAAACCACCTACGGCGACGTGTTCCATCAGAACGAAGTGGAGCAGTCCACCTATAACTTCGAATACGCTGACGTCGATTTCCTTTTCACCTGCTTTGAGCAGTATGAAAAAGAAGCGCAGCAGCTGCTGGCGCTGGAAAACCCGCTGCCGCTGCCTGCTTACGAGCGCATTCTGAAGGCCGCCCACAGCTTTAACTTGCTGGATGCGCGCAAAGCCATCTCCGTGACCGAACGTCAGCGTTACATTTTGCGTATTCGCACGCTGACCAAAGCCGTTGCAGAGGCTTACTATGCGTCCCGTGAAGCCCTTGGCTTCCCGCTGTGCAACCGAAACAAATAAGAGGCGGCCATGTCTGAAAAAACTTTTCTGGTGGAACTCGGCACTGAAGAGCTGCCACCAAAAGCCCTGCGCAGCCTGGCGGAATCCTTTGCTGCGAACGTGACGGCAGAACTGGATGCGGCTGGCATCGCACACGGTAATGTGGAGTGGTTCGCCGCACCGCGCCGTCTGGCGCTGAAAATCGCCAGCCTCGCGGCGGCACAACCGGATCGCGAAGTTGAAAAACGCGGCCCGGCAATTTCCCAGGCGTTTGATGCGGAAGGTAAACCGAGCAAAGCGGCAGAAGGCTGGGCGCGCGGCTGCGGTATCACCGTTGATCAGGCCGAACGTCTGACCACCGACAAAGGCGAATGGCTGCTCTATCGCGCCCATGTGAAAGGCGAAAGCGTGCAAGCGCTGCTGCCGAACATGATTGCCACCTCGCTTGCTAAACTGCCGATCCCAAAACTGATGCGCTGGGGCGCAAGCGACGTGCACTTTGTGCGTCCGGTGCATACCCTGACCCTGCTGCTGGGCGATGAAGTTATCCCGGCCACCATCCTCGGCATTACCGCCGATCGCGTGATCCGTGGTCACCGCTTTATGGGCGAGCCGGAATTCACTATCGACAATGCCGATCAGTACCCGCAGATCCTGCTGGAGCGCGGCAAAGTGATGGCGGATTACGAAGGCCGTAAAGCCAAAATCAAAGCAGACGCTGAAGACGCGGCGCGTAAGATTGGCGGCGTTGCCGATCTGAGCGAAAGCTTGCTGGAAGAAGTCGCTTCGCTGGTGGAATGGCCGGTGGTGCTGACCGCGAAATTCGAAGAGAAATTCCTCGCGGTACCGTCTGAAGCGCTGGTGTACACCATGAAGGGTGACCAGAAGTACTTCCCGGTGTACGCGGCGGACGGCAAACTGCTGCCTAACTTCATTTTCGTGGCGAACATCGAGTCCAGCGATCCGCAGCAAATTATTTCCGGTAACGAGAAAGTCGTGCGCCCGCGTCTGGCGGATGCAGAATTCTTCTTTAATACCGACCGTAAAAAGCGTCTGGAAGATAATTTGCCGCGCCTGCAAACCGTCCTATTCCAGCAACAGCTCGGCACGCTGCGCGACAAAACTGACCGCATCACCGCGCTGGCGGGCTGGATCGCCGGTCAGATTGGCGCAGATGTCAGCCACGCTGAACGTGCGGGCCTGCTCTCCAAGTGCGACCTGATGACCAATATGGTGTTCGAGTTTACCGACACCCAGGGCGTGATGGGCATGCACTACGCGCGTCACGATGGCGAAGCGGAAGACGTTGCTGTGGCGCTGAACGAGCAGTATCAGCCGCGCTTTGCCGGTGATGCATTGCCGTCCAATCTGGTGGCCTGTGCGGTGGCTATTGCCGATAAAATGGACACCCTCGCGGGTATCTTTGGTATCGGTCAGCACCCGAAAGGCGACAAAGATCCGTTTGCGCTGCGTCGTGCTGCATTAGGTGTGCTGCGCATTATCGTCGAGAAAAACCTCAACCTCGATCTGCAAACCCTGACCGAAGAAGCGGTGCGTCTGTACGGCGATAAGCTGACTAACGCTAACGTCACTGACGACGTCATCGACTTTATGCTGGGCCGTTTCCGCGCCTGGTATCAGGACGAAGGCTACAGCGTGGATACCATTCAGGCGGTGCTGGCGCGTCGTCCGACCCGTCCGGCAGATTTCGATGCGCGTATGAAGGCGGTATCCCACTTCCGTACGCTTTCCGAAGCGGCGGCGCTGGCAGCAGCCAACAAACGTGTGTCCAACATCCTGGCGAAATCCAGCGAGCCGCTGAACGATAACGTTCACGCCTCGGTGCTGAAAGACGATGCGGAAATCCGCCTCGCCATGCAGGTGGCGGTGATGCGCGATAAGCTGCAACCGTTCTTCGCAGAAGGCCGTTATCAGGATGCATTGATCGAGCTGGCGTCACTGCGCGAGCCGGTGGATGAGTTCTTCGAAAGCGTGATGGTGAATGCCGATGACGCGCAGGTGCGTATCAACCGCCTGACGTTGCTGGCGAAGCTGCGTGAACTGTTCCTGCAGGTCGCGGATATTTCGCTGTTGCAGTAAGCGCAGCGCCATCCGGCACAAAAATAAAAACGGCCCCCGGAAACGGAGGCCGTTTTTTTATGCAATAAATTGCCGCACCCGCTCTGCAACGCCGAACACGCAATCCAGATGCCCGCAGTCGGGCAACGTCTCACACTGCACCTGCGGGTTATTCTGCTGACGTACTAAGGTTGTTATCGCCTCCGCGCTGAATAATTCATCATGCTGTGCTGCCAGTATCAGCGTGGGCAGGGAGAGCGCCGCCAGCTGCTTTGCCGGCGCTTGCGGCGTTAACGCGTTCGCCATATTCACAGTGTAATGGCAGACAAAATGCGGATCGTTTTTTAGCACGTGCGCCGGGAAATGCAGTTTTACCGCCGGATACTGGGCGCATAACCTGCCTGCGCTAAGTGCATTGAGGATAAACGGCCAGCTTTTCACTGTTGCGAATTTATCAGCCTCTGGTAGCGGGCGCATCGTCCCCGAGAACGGCCCCAGTTCCGGAGCAAGCAGGATCAGGCTGTGCGCTAATGGATTTCGTGGCAAGCGCGTTGCGTAATTAAGCAACATACCGCCGCCGCTGGAATGACCGAGCAAATGGCAGCGAGCCTGCGGGTAAGTCGCATGGAGAGTTGAAAGCAGGGTATCGACGTCCTGCCAGATCTGACGGGGATGCATAAGTTTGCCCGACGAAGACTGGCCATGACCACGTATATCCACCAGACAGACGGCAATGCCTGGTATTGCGCTGAGCTGACGGGCCAGGATGGGGTACCCCGCCTGGCTGTGAACGCCGCCGCCGTGATAGACCACAACAATATGCCTGATCGCCGACGCAGACTGATAGATCCCGTAATGCAGGCTTCCGGTATGAAGGGGAAGCGCAGGAGGTAGTTGCAGCGTCAGACGTTGCGCAGAAAGAATATAGTTGTCGAAATTGATCAAGAGCGTTCCAGTCTAAAAAGACGAATATGACAGGGAATACCATAACAGCGCCTTTAAAAACATAAAACCCGCCATTTGGCGGGTTTAAACTTTCCGGAACACCTCAGGTACAAAAGTACTAAAAATTATTCCATCAATTGCTTACTTAATCTTGGGTTAGCCTGGAGAAGACGCAGCAACTTCAGTTCAGTCGGGGAGGGTTTTACCCTTTTAGACTCCCATTCGTGAACCATCGCCACGCTCACACCCATTACCCGGGCAAAATCATCGTTTTTCAGACCGGTGCCTTTTCGCAGTTGCTCAAACTCACTGAAAGGATTAGGTTTTTGATTCAACGTGATATTTTGTTGCGATACATCGTGTTTAAAGACTATTTGTTCCAGACTGCTAAGCAGTTCAAACATAGGATCTTTATATTCCATAGAGAACTCCTCATAAATCACAAAGCGTGATCGTAAACGTCAACGAGCCACTTAAGAGTAGTCGGTAAATAGTAATCCGGATGGTTGCGGCAGTGATTAATTGTCAGGTAATGGAGTTTTATGTAGTTAAAATGCATCTTTTCACGCTTGCGCTCCCTTTAATGCCTTGATCAATAAGCCCTGGTTTTTTGGTGTAGACTTTTGTAAAGGATTAGCAAAAAAAATACTAAGCATTGCATAAACAGGCGAAGCGTAGCGGGGGATGCAGACCATCACCAACACGGTGTTTTCCCTGCAAGAATGTCAGGAAAGGGTATCTTGCGACGCCGACCTGGACTATCCTTGTCAGCGTCGGGCACGTGGGTGCCGGTGTGCGCTTTTTTGGGTGAAAGGAGTATGAAAATGGCGACAGGAAAGTCCTGCTCTCGCTGGTTTGCGCCTCTTGCGGCGTTATTAATGGTGGTTAGCCTGAGTGGGTGTTTTGATAAAGAAGGCGATCAGCGCAAGGCGTTTATCGATTTTCTGCAAAATACAGTTATGCGCAGCGGTGAGCGTTTGCCTACCCTGACCGCTGATCAGAAAAAACAGTTTGGTCCCTTTGTGTCGGATTACGCCATTCTTTATGGGTATTCCCAGCAGGTAAATCAGGCGATGGACGCGGGTCTGCGTCCGGTGGTTGATAGCGTGAATGCCATTCGCGTCCCGCAGGATTACATGACTCAGCGCGAACCGCTGCGTCAGGCTAACGGGTCGTTGGGCGTGTTAAGCCAGCAGCTGCAAAACGCGAAAACGCAGGCGGATACGTCGCGTGCGTCGTTGAAACAGGCCGACGATTTGAAACCGGTTTATGACCAGGCTTATCAAAAAGTGGTCACTGCGCCAGCAAATGCACTGCAACCGCTGATCCCGGCTGCACAAATATTCACCCAACAACTGGTTCAGGTGGGTGATTTTATCGCGCAGCAGGACACGCAGGTGAGCTTTGTCGCCAACGGGATCCAGTTCCCGACCTCGCAGCAGGCCAGCCAGTATAATTCGCTGATTGGGCCGCTGGCGTCGCAGCATCAGGCGTTTACACAAGCCTGGACCGCTGCGGTTAACGCAACGCAATAAGTCTGTTTCCCCCGCGAAAAGGCGGGGGAATTCGCCGCTTCGCTGAGGCCCTGGCCTTGTGGATGGCTGAAATAAATCTTGCTAAGCCCACGCGATAATGCGTTAATGATTCTCGGTTTGACGTACAGACCTAAAGCATTTTATAAAGCAGTCCCTTCAAGAGTTATCCATAGATACCCTTCGTTGAGAGCTTTCCTTATATCGCTTAAAAATCTGTAAAGCACGCCATAGCGCCGGAAGGCAAACTTAATTAAAAAGGTATTCTCTATGTCTGGTAAAATGACTGGTCTGGTAAAATGGTTCAACTCTGACAAAGGCTTCGGCTTCATCACTCCTGACGATGGCTCTAAAGATGTGTTCGTACACTTCTCTGCTATCCAGAACGATGGCTACAAATCTCTTGATGAAGGTCAGAAAGTGTCCTTCACCATCGAAAGCGGCGCTAAAGGCCCGTCTGCTGGTAACGTTGTAAGCCTGTAATCGCTTCCGTTTAAAGCACGCTTTCTGAAAAAAACCCCGCAATGCGGGGTTTTTTGTTTTCTGGCTTCCGGCTATTTCGCAATCTGCGGATTCACACAGTTTTTCTCTATCTTGCCATTGAGCGCGTCGATCAGATTATCCACAGCACAGGCGGCCATGTTATAGCGCGTTTCATGGGTGGCGGAACCGATGTGCGGCAGGGCGACAACGTTCGGCAGCGACAGCAGTTCAGAATCCACCGGCAGCGGCTCCTGTTCGAAGACGTCCAGACCCGCGGCATGTATATCCCCGTTTTTCAGCGCCGCAATCAGCGCCTTCTCGTCCACCACCGGGCCACGACCGGCATTGATAAAGATCGCCGAGGATTTCATGCGCGCAAACTGATCCGCGCCGATCATATGGTGCGTCTCATCCGTTAACGGCAGCACCAGGCAGACAAAATCCGCCTCTTCCAGCAGCGTATCCAGTTCACAGTAGCGCGCGCCGAAGCGCTCTTCCGCTTCTGTATGATGACGGCGGGCGTTGTAAAGGATCGGCATACCGAAGCCAAAGTGGGCGCGCTGCGCCAGCGCCAGCCCGATGCGGCCCATGCCCACGATCCCCAGCGTCTTGTGGTGTACGTCGATACCAAACCAGTCCGGGCCAATGCCTTTCGTCCATTCGCCAGCTTTCACGCGCTCTGCCACTTCCACTACGCGACGGGCGGTGCTCAGCACCAGCGCCATCATGGTATCGGCCACGGTTTCAGTTAGCACGGTGGGCGTATGCATCAGCAGGATCTTGCGCTCGTTTAGCGCGTCAACATCAAAATTGTCATAGCCTACCGAGATGGTCGAGGTGGCGCGCAGCTTCGGCATCTTTTCCAGCAGCGCGGCATCGACTTTCTCGCTTGAACCCAGCAAACCTTCCGCACTGGCAAATGCCTCTGCATGCTGTTGCACCGTCTCAGGATGCAGATTCGGCACCCTGGTCACGGTGAAATGGTCTTCCAGACGTTTTTGCAGATCATCAGGCATGGCTTTGTACAGAATAATGGACGGCTTCATGCGGTTCTCCCAAATCAGTAATAGCGGGTCGCCAGACGCATCATGCGTGACGTGCGCCCGCCGGAATCTGTTGATTATTAGCAGGCTTAACAATCAAAGTAAGCCATACCGAAACAAAAAGCGCCACCCCCATAAATATGTACGATGCCGCCGGACTGCCCGTTGAGCCGTTGAGATAACCCACGAACCACGAGCCAAAGAAAGAGCCGAGCGCGCCCATACTGTTGATCAGCGCCATCGCGCCGCCCGCCACATTACGCGGCAACATCTCCGGGATAATGGCGAAGAAAGGGCCATAAGGCGCATACATTGCTGCCCCGGCGATCACCAGCAGCGTATAGGAGATCCAGAAATGGTTTGCTCCCACGGCCCAGGAGCCGATAAACGCAAAGGCGGCGATCAACAGCAGCGGCCAGACAAAGAGTTTACGGTTTTGCATTTTGTCCGACGCCCATGAGGCGAGGATCATCGCAATGGTCGCGGCCAGATAAGGCACCGACGAGAGCCAGCCAACCGCCACCATCCCGAGGTTCTCACCGCCGCTGTGAATAATCGACGGCAGCCACAGCACAAAGCCGTACACGCCGATACTCCATGCAAAATATTGCATGCACAGCAGGATGACGTTGCGCGAACGGAATGCCTCGCCATAGTTACGCACTGCTTTGATGCCCTGTTGTTCCTGCTCCAGCTGCGCCTGCAACGCGGCTTTTTCGTCTTCCGCCAGCCAGGCAACCTGCGACGGTTTATCCCGCACCAGCACCCACCAGCAGAACGCCCAGATCACCGCCGGCACGCCTTCAATAATAAACATTTCCCGCCAGCCGAAGGACTGGATGAGATAGCCGGATACCACCGACATCCACAGCACCGTCACCGGGTTGCCGAGGATCAGAAACGTGTTAGCCCGCGAGCGTTCTGATTTAGTAAACCAGTTGCTGATATAAATCAGCATCGCGGGCATCACCGCCGCTTCCACGACGCCAAGAATAAAGCGGATGGCGGCCAGCGCCGGAATATTGTTTACCATCCCGGTCAGCGAGGCGCAGGCACCCCATAAGATCAGGCAGATAAAGATTAATTTGCGCACGCTGCGGCGTTCGGCGTACATCGCACCGGGGATCTGGAAGAAGAAATAGCCGAGGAAAAACAGCGCCCCCAGCAGCGATGAAACGCCTTTGGTGATGCCCAGATCGTCATTGATGCCTGCCGCAGAGGCGAAGCTGAAGTTCGCGCGATCCAGATAAGCCAGGCTGTACGTGATAAACACAATCGGCATGATGTACAGCCAGCGTTTTGTTGCATTAGTCGGACTTTTCATAGGGTTGCCTCTGGCATTGTAGGGGTCTGAGGTTCGAATGTTTTAAAGAGGGCGTCTTACCCCTCGTTAAGCTGTTCCCGCGTTGGCAGTCCTTCGCTGTCTCCCTGGACCTGAATGGCCAGCGAGCCGATTTTATTTCCTCGTTGAATGGCCTGGGTCAACGAGCGGCCTTCCAGCAGTGCGCTGACGAGGCCGACCGCGAAGCCATCGCCCGCGCCCACGGTATCCACCACGTTATCCACGTTAATTGCCGCCACCGCGCCCTGTTCACCGTCGGCCGTTTTGAACCACGCGCCGTCGCTGCCGGTTTTAATGACCACGAGTTTCACGCCGCGGGAAAGATAGAAATCGGCGATACCTTCCGGCGTCTGTTGTCCGGTAAGAATGACACCCTCTTTCAGGCCCGGCAGCACCCAGTCGGCCTGGAAAGCCAGCTGATTGAGTTTCTCGACCATCTCGGCTTCGCTTTTCCACAGCACTGGGCGCAAATTCGGATCGAAAGAGATCGTCTTGCCGCGCGCTTTCATCACGCCCGCCGCATGATCCAGCAGGGCATAAGCATCCGATGACAACGCCGCCGCCACGCCGCTCAGATGCAAATGGCGGGCGCGGTTAAACATCTCTTCGTTGAAGTCTGCCTGCGACAGATGGCTGGCTGCGGAATTTTTACGGAAATACTCCACAATGGGATCGGTTCCATTTTCAACCTTAGATTTCAGCTGAAAACCGGTCGCGTAACGTCCGTCAATCGTCACGCCACCCGTGCCAATCCCTTCTTTTTGCAGCGAATTAAGCACGAACTGCCCGAAGCTGTCATCGCCGACGCGGCTCACCCAGGCGACATTCATTCCCAGTCGCGCAAGACCGGTGGCGACGTTCAGCTCAGCGCCCGCGACGCGTTTAAAAAAGTGCTCCGCCTGGGCCAGGTCACCGGTTTCGGTGGCGACAAACATGGCCATGGCTTCGCCGATGGTGATGACATCCAGCGCATCTGACATGGCGTTACTCCTCACGTAATAAATTGACGTAGCGGCGCGTGACGGCGGTCAGATCGCGGCCTTCCAGTGGAAACTCAATGCCGCGCGGCACGTCAGCGGGCAGTCGATTGAGTAATTCAGCCCAGCGGGTATCAGCCGGATCCGGCGCAATAGCGCGATAGTGATAATGGTGAGCCACGGCGGCCTTCACATGGATATAGCTGACGGCGGGGGCCAGATGGCGGGCCGCTTCCTCCGGGGATTCACCGACCCACAGCCAGTTCGCCATATCAAAGGTCAGCGTTACCGGCAGATCCAGCACCCGACAGGCGGCTTTAAAGCGCTGCATCGGCGCAAGCTGGCCGCAATCGGTCTGATCGTTTTCCACCACCAGCGTCATGCCGCTGTCTGCCAGCCAGCCGCGCAGCGTCTCCAGCGCTGATTTATGCTGGAAATGCCCGAGGGACACCTTCAGCCAGAGCGCATTCAACGTGCGTGCCTCCTGTAGCAGGGCGGGCAGCTGCGGGTTCAGCGTGCCGTCAAACAGACACAGCGGTTCCGGCGCAGAGTAGCAGACCAGCAGGTTATGGGACTCGATGGTGGCGGCCAGAGCAGGCAGGGCGTGCAGCTCAGCGGGCGTGAACAGTTCGCGGCGGATCTCCACGCCGTCGGCGCCTGCCGCCGCAATAAACGGCAGCACGGCAGCCTGACCGCCCAGCGACTGAATGCGCTCGTGGCCGTAAGCGGCAGTGACGACGATAATTTTTCTTTTCATTTCCCGACTCCAGGACAACAGATGCGTATTCGCTTCTGTTTAAGCTAGATGGAACCGGTTCCAATTGAAAGTTCAGGATCGCTAAAGCATGATCGTCATCACGAAGGGGAATTAGCGGGCGGTAGAGCCGCGAACGATAAGTTCGCCGGAGAAGACCTGTTCATGCACGGTGTTGTCGGTGCCATCGATGCGGCGTACCACCTGCTCCACGGCGGCATAACCAATCTGCCAGGTGGGTTGTTTCAGGGTGGTGATGCCCACACCTGCCAGCTCCGCCCACTCCAGCTCGTCAAAACCGAGCAGGCCAATGTCGCTGCCCCAGTGCAGGCCAAGGCGTTTCATTGAGCGGGCTACCTGTAGCGTTAACGCGCCGTTGGCGGAGATCACCGCTTTGCGCATGCCACGGTGACGGGTGTGAAACTGGCGCAGCGTGTTGTCGATCTGTCCGGCTTCATGCAGCACGATTTCGGCATCTTCCGCGATCACGCCGGGATAGCGGGCAAGGGTGGCATGAAAGGCGTTCAGGCGCTCGCGGCGGGTATTCACCGTGCCAAGCGGTTCGCTAAGAAACAGCAGCGCTTCAAATCCCTGCTCCACCAGATGCTCGGTGGCGGTGGTGGCCGCCTGGGTATTATCCAGCCCGACCACATCGCAGGCGAAATCCGGGATTTTACGGTCGATAAGCACCATCGGCAGCGATGACTGTTGCAGGCGGTTAAGCCCCTCCTCGCGCATGCCCACGGCGTTAACCACGATCCCCTCCACCTGATAACTGCGCAGCAGATCCAGATAATGCAGCTCCTGATCGAGCGCGTTATTGGTGTTACACACCAGCGGCGTGAAGCCTTTTTCACGGCAGGCCGCTTCGATACCGCTCAGCACATTAACGGAATAGGGATTGGTAATATCGGCAATGATGAGGCCTATCAGCCGCGTACGGCCACGTTTCAGGCCGCGGGCCATCAGGCTGGGACGGTAATTAAGTTCGGCAATGGCGTTTTCGATGCGGGCCAGCAGGGCAGCCGAAAGCAGATGTTTTTCACCGTTCAGATAACGTGAAATGCTGGTTTTACCCGTTTTTGCCGCTTTCGCGACGTCACTGATTGTCGGGCGCGCTGCCTTTGCGTTCATGTCCGTCTCCTGGGGTAACTTTGCGGAGATTAACATATTTTACCGGGAATACCCCTCGCTTGCAGGCGAGGGGGTAAACAGAGGAATTACTGCAATGGACTCAGGGTGATTTCCACGCGGCGGTTCTGCGCTTTGCCTTCTTCCGTGCTGTTGCTGGCGATCGGGTTCGCCGGGCCTGCGCCGGTGGTACGCAGACGGTTCGCTTCCACGCCCTGGGTGATCAGCGCGCTGGCAACCGCATCGGCACGCTGCTGCGACAGACGCATATTCAGATCCTTGCCGCCGGTGCTGTCGGTGTAACCCACCACGTTAACCGCGGTTTTAGGATACTCTTTCAGTACCATCGCCACGCCGGTCAGGGTATTCGCACCTGCCGGTTTCAGCGTCGCGCTGCTGCTGTCGAAGGTCACGTTATTTGGCATGTTCAGCACGATGTTATCGCCGTTTCGCGTCACGCTAACGCCCGTTCCCTGCATTTTGTCGCGCAGTTTCGCTTCCTGCACATCCATGTAATAACCTGCGCCGCCGCCAAGGGCTGCACCCGCAGCAGCACCAATCAGCGCCCCTTTACCGCGATCTTTTTTCGAGGAGGAGAGCGCGCCGACGCCTGCGCCGACCAGCGATCCAATACCTGCGCCAATACCCGATTTACCGGCTTCGCGTTCGCCGGTGTAAGGGTTGGTTGTGCAGCCTGATACAGCCAGTGCGCCGCAAACCGCAGCCACAATGAGAAGGACATTTTTCTTCATCGAATTTCCTTAATAATTTTTAATTCTATGCATAGCGATAATCGCGGTTGATTATGACCTGAGGATCGTTAGAAACTTCCGGAAAGATTCTGAATTTTGTAAATAACATTGAGCGGCGCATGAGCGTCCGTCACACCTGCAGCAGCGACCAGGGAGCACAAGTTTTGGCACATCCATCCACAAAGACGATCCTCACGGCAGCCCACTGGGGGCCGATGCTGGTTGAAACCGACGGTGAAAACGTCCTGTCATCCCGCGGCGCATTGCCGACCGCTCATCCCAATTCGTTACAAACCGCGGTGCGCGATCAGGTGCACAGCAACAGCCGCGTGCGTTTCCCGATGGTTCGCAAAGGTTTCCTGACGTCACCAGAAAAGCCGACCGGCGTACGTGGTCAGGACGAGTTTGTGCGCGTCAGCTGGGATGAAGCGCTGGATCTGATCCACGCCCAGCACGCCCGTATTCGGGAAAGCTACGGGCCATCGTCGATATTCGCCGGATCCTACGGCTGGCGCTCCAACGGCGTACTGCATAAGGCCGCGACGCTATTACAACGCTATATGAGCCTGGCGGGAGGCTACACCGGCCATCTGGGGGATTATTCCACCGGCGCGGCGCAGGCGATCATGCCCTATGTTGTGGGCGGTAACGAAGTGTACCAGCAGCAGACCAGCTGGCCGCTGGTGCTGGAGCATTCTGATGTGGTGGTGCTGTGGAGCGCCAACCCGCTCAACACCCTGAAAATTGCCTGGAATGCCTCGGATGAACAGGGGATCCCCTATTTCGATCAGCTGCGCCAGAGCGGCAAACGGGTGATCTGCATCGATCCGATGCGATCGGAAACTGTCGACTTCCTCGGCGACAACGCCGAATGGCTGGCACCGCATATGGGCACCGACGTGGCGCTGATGCTCGGCATCGCCCATACGCTGGTGGAAAACGGCTGGCAAGATGAAGCATTTCTTGCCCGCTGCACCACCGGGTTTGACCTGTTCCGCGACTATTTAACCGGGATTAGCGATGGCATCGCCAAAACCGCCGAGTGGGCCGCCGACATTTGCGGCATTGATGCGCCTAAAATTCGCGAACTGGCGCAACTGTTCCACGAAAATACCACAATGCTGATGTCCGGCTGGGGGATGCAGCGCCAGCAGTATGGCGAGCAAAAGCACTGGATGCTGGTGACCCTGGCCGCCATGCTGGGGCAGATCGGTCTGCCGGGCGGCGGCTTTGGTTTGTCTTATCATTTTGCCAACGGCGGCAACCCGACGCGCCGCGCGGCGGTGCTCGGTTCCATGCAGGGCAGCGTGCAGGGTGGTGTGGATGCGGCCGATAAAATTCCGGTGGCGCGCATTGTGGAAGCGCTGGAAAATCCCGGCGGCGCGTACCAGCACAACGGCATGGATCGTCACTTCCCGGACATTAAATTCGTCTGGTGGGCGGGCGGTGCCAACTTTACCCATCATCAGGATACCAACCGGCTGATCCGCGCCTGGCAAAAGCCAGAGCTGGTGGTGATCTCCGAATGTTACTGGACGGCTGCGGCGAAGCACGCCGACATCGTTCTGCCGGCCACGACCTCTTTTGAACGTAACGATTTGACCATGACCGGCGACTACAGCAACCAGCATCTGGTGCCGATGAAGCAGGTGGTCGCGCCGCGCGATGAAGCGCGGGACGATTTTGAGGTGTTTGCCGATCTCAGCGAGCGCTGGGAGCAGGGCGGTCGGACGCGTTTTACCGAAGGTAAAACCGATCTGCAATGGCTGGAGACGTTCTATGACATCGCCAGCGCGCGCGGCGCAAGCCAGGGCGTGACGTTGCCGCCGTTCGCTGAATTCTGGCAGGCCAACCAGCTTATTGAGATGCCGGAAAGCGAGGAGAACGCGAAATTCGTGCGTTTTGCCGCGTTCCGTGCCGATCCAGAAGCCAATCCGTTAAAAACCGACAGCGGCAAAATCGAAATCTACTCTGAGCGCATTGCGTCATTTAATTATGCCGACTGTCCGGGGCATCCCACGTGGCTGGCCCCTGATGAATGGCACGGTAATGCCGAACCGCAGCAGTTGCAGGTGCTTTCTGCCCATCCGGCCCACCGTTTGCACAGCCAGCTAAGCTACTCCGCGCTGCGCGAGCAGTACGCGGTGGCCGGGCGCGAACCCGTCACCCTGCATCCGCAGGATGCGCAGACGCGCGGGATTCGCGACGGTGACCTGGTGCGGGTGTGGAACGGGCGCGGGCAGGTGCTGGCGGGTGCGGTGGTGACCGAGGGCATTCGTCCGGGGGTCATCTGCATCCATGAGGGCGGCTGGCCGGATCTGGATCCGGCGGCCGGGGGGATCTGCAAAAATGGCGCGGTAAACGTGCTGACCAGGGATCTCCCCAGCTCGCGGCTGGGCAACGGCTGCGCCGGGAATACGGCGCTGGCGTGGGTGGAAAAATACACCGGCCCGGCGCTTACGCTGACGGCGTTTGATCCCCCTGCCAGCGCATGATCCATGTCGGGTGGTGCGTTTCTTCCTGCCAGGCGCTGTCTTCGATACGAAAACCCAGCGCATGATAGAAATTCACCGCCCGCTCATTCTTCTGATACACCTCAAGACTGAGATCGGCATAGCGCTGTTTGACGTGCTCAAGCAGCGCTCGCCCGATGCCTTTACCGATCGCGTCAGGGTGCACGAACAGCGCGCCAACAAAGCGGTTGTCCATCACGCTGACAAAGCCTTCCATGCGCCCATTCTCTTCCCATACCCAGGTTCTGGCAGCGGGTAAATACGCATCGCGCACCAGGTTTTTGCTCTCCTGCCAGTAGCGCGCGTCGATAAAAGGGTGGGCAAAGGTGGTGCTCGCAAGCCACAGCGTCAGCAGCGGTGTCGGGTCATTTTCATGCCATTCGTGGATCATCATTGCCTCCGGGATGACAAAAACAGGTGGTGACATGGTCATTGACCAGACCGCAGGCCTGCATAAAGGAGTAACAGATGGTGGTGCCGACAAACTTGAAGCCGCGTTTTTTCAGCGCTTTTGACAGGGCATCCGATTCCGGTGTTGAAGTGGGGATGTCGGCAAGGCTGGCGGCCTGGGTCATCTTTACCTGATGATCGACAAACGACCAGACAAAATCGGCAAAGTCTTCGCCCTGTTCCTGCATCGCGAGATACGCCCTGGCGTTACCAATAATTGCCTGAATTTTTCCCCGATGGCGGATAATACCGGCGTCCTGCAACAGCCTTTCCACATCTTCGTCCTGCATCGCTGCCACGCGCTGCGGATCGAATTGATAAAAACAGCGACGATAATTTTCCCGTTTCTTCAGCACGGTGATCCAGGACAGGCCCGCCTGCTGGCCTTCAAGACAGATCATTTCAAACAGCTTCTGATTATTAGACTGCGCCACGCCCCATTCCTTGTCGTGGTAGTCGATATACAGAGGATCCTGACTGACCCAACCACATCGTTGCATATGTTTCTCCTTTCCATTATTGCGGTAGAAGGCAAAAGAAAATTATCCCGCGGGCTTGACGTGTCTCTCAAAGAGACAATAGTTAATACAGGGTTTTATCCGCACAAAATGATAACGATAACGCCGGTTTTGGCTCTTTTCTGGAGTCGCATTGATGAAGATAAAAATTAACCGTGGCCACGCTCTGGCGATCGTGTCTGTGAGTCTGTTTTTTTGCCAGACGGCGCAGGCGTGGCACCAAGAATATATCGTTAGCGACCCGCAAAGTAATATGGCGGATCGTTATACATGGGACAGCGATCACCAACCACGTTATGACGATATTCTCGAAGGGCGCATCCGTTCGACGCAAAATACGCCGGGCCTGGCCTGGAATTTGCCTGATGATACGCCGCTGGACGCGACCAGCACCATGAGCCTCGGCTGGAATATTCCGCTGGTGAATAATGTCACGACCGGCCCGGTGGCCGCCTGGCATTACGACAGCTCTGCCTCATCGATGTATAACGAATTTGGCGATAGCCCCGCCAATCTGCAATTCAGCGATCCGCTCTGGCATGCCAGCGTCAGCTCGGTGGGCTGGCGTGTAGATAGCCGTCACGGGGATCTCCGCCCGTGGGCGCAAATCAGCTATAACCAGCAGTTTGGCGACAATATCTGGAAAACCCAGTCTGGCCTCAACCGCTTAACGGCGTCCAGTCAGGACGGTAACTGGCTGGACGTGACCCTCGGCGCGGATATGTTGCTCAATCCTCACCTCGCTGCCTATGCCTCTCTGTCGCAGTCCGAAAATATGGATGCCGGGCAAAACTACCTCTACAGCATGGGCTTCAGCGCGCGCTTTTAATTAGCATTTAAAACAAATCAATTACATTTTTTATACAATATTCATGCGCTTCTCCGCGATAGTGCGCGCTAACTTACGTGCAATTTTCGCTGGTCGCCATTTTTCCCGTTGTCATTCATTCCCGCTGTAAGGCATTTCATTCCGTCCTCACTGCATTTCATGCCGTTTTCGATCCGGCATCAGCGGCGCTTCGTTATGGTTAGCGGCAGAGAATTTCCCTTTTGCTTACGCAGGAAGACTGCCATGAATACATCCTCACTGAATCGTACCCGCTGGCTGACGCTGGTCGGTACCATCATTACGCAATTTGCCCTTGGATCGGTTTATACCTGGAGTCTGTTTAATAGCGCGCTGGCGGAAAAGCTGGATGAGCCGGTAAGCCAGGTGGCATTTTCTTTTGGCCTGCTGAGCCTCGGGCTGGCGCTGTCTTCCTCGGTAGCCGGGAAACTTCAGGAACGGTTTGGCGTTAAACGTGTCACCATCGCGTCCGGTCTTCTGCTCGGCGTCGGTTTCTTTCTTACCGCTCATGCCAACAGCCTGTTGATGCTGTGGCTGAGCGCCGGCGTGCTGGTCGGCCTTGCCGATGGCGCGGGCTATCTGCTGACGCTCTCCAACTGTGTAAAATTCTTCCCGGAGCGGAAAGGGCTGATTTCCGCCTTCTCCATTGGCTCTTATGGTCTGGGCAGCCTCGGTTTTAAATTCATCGACAGCCATCTGCTGGCGACCGTGGGCCTCGAAAAAACCTTTATGATCTGGGGCGCAATGGTACTGGTGATGATTGTCTTCGGTGCCATGCTGATGAAAGATGCGCCGCAGCAGAAAGTCGGCATGGTTAATGGCGTGGTCGAGAATGACTTCACGCTGGCGCAGTCCATGCGTAAACCGCAGTACTGGATGCTGGCCGTGATGTTCCTCACCGCCTGTATGAGCGGTCTGTACGTGATCGGCGTGGCGAAAGATATTGCCCAGGGCATGGTGCATCTGGATGTGGCGACCGCGGCAAACGCCGTTACCGTGATTTCTATTGCCAACCTGACGGGCCGTCTGGTGCTCGGCATCCTCTCCGATAAAATGTCCCGTATTCGCGTCATTACGCTCGGCCAGGTCGTCTCGCTGGTGGGTATGGCGGGCCTGCTGTTTGCGCCCCTTAACGAAGTCAGCTTCTTCGCTGCTATCGCCTGCGTCGCCTTTAACTTCGGCGGTACCATCACCGTGTTCCCGTCGCTGGTCAGCGAGTTCTTCGGGCTGAACAACCTGGCGAAAAACTACGGGGTGATTTACCTGGGCTTTGGTATCGGCAGCATCTGTGGTTCGATTATCGCCTCGCTGTTCGGCGGCTTCTACGTCACATTCTGCGTCATCTTCGCGCTGCTGATCCTTTCGCTGGCGCTCTCCACCACCATTCGCCAGCCGCAGCGTGAATACTTCAACAATACTCAGGCACTGACCCACCATTAAGCGATCGGCGCCACGCTCTGCGTGGCGCTTTTCCGTTCTCCTCTCACGCTTTCTCCCTTCCCGCATCAGGGGTAATAAAGTAAGCTCTGCCGCGTTTTGCATTATTTTTGTAAATGTTTAATGAGATCACATTCGCGGTGACACTTTTTATCACCCGCGTGGTCTACTACCCCGCGCTTCAGGAAGTTCTCGGATGACTTCTTTGACGTTTAATAAGCCTTTACGCAGACACGACGCCTGCGCACGGGTGTTCTCTATTCCCTTCTCCCAGGGTGCTTTGAATGAAATATATCAAAATGATGACGCAACAAAGGCTGAGTTTTTTGCTGGCGTTGTACATCGGTCTGTTTATGAACGCCGCTGTTTTTATTCGTCGATTTGATGGATATGCGCAAGAGTTTACGGTCTGGAAAGGCGTTGCTGTTATTGTTGAATTAGTGGCAACGGTATTAGTCACCTTCTTTTTACTTCGGGTTCTTTCTCTATTTGGACGGCGTGCCTGGCGCGTGCTGTCGACGCTGGTGGTGCTCTTTTCTGCCGGTGCCAGTTATTACATGACTTTCCTGAACGTGGTGATCGGCTACGGCATTATTGCCTCGGTGATGACAACGGACATTGACCTGTCAAAAGAAGTCGTCGGTCTGCATTTTATTCTCTGGCTGGTGTGCGTGAGCACGCTGCCGCTGATTTTTATCTGGAGCAATCGCTGCCGCTATACGTTGCTGCGCCAGTTGCGCACACCGGGGCTGCGTATGCGCAGCGCCACGGTGGTGGTGTTAGCCGGGCTGATGGTCTGGGGGCCGATTCGCCTGCTTGAAGTGCAGCAAAAGCATATGGAGCGCGCGACTGGCGTCGATATGCCAAGCTACGGCGGCGTCGTCGCCAACTCTTATCTGCCGTCTAACTGGCTGTCAGCGTTAGGGCTGTACGCCTGGGCGCAGGTGGATGAGTCTTCTGATAACAATTCGCTGATCAATCCGGCCACCAAATTCTCTTACGTGGCGCCGAAGGATCTCGATGATACCTATGTGGTTTTTATCATCGGTGAAACGACCCGCTGGGATCATATGGGCATGCTCGGCTACGAGCGTAATACCACGCCGAAGCTGGCGGCCGAGAAAAACCTGGTCGCCTTCCGCGGTTATTCCTGTGATACCGCCACCAAGCTGTCACTGCGCTGTATGTTTGTGCGTGAGGGCGGGGCGGATGAAAATCCTCAGCGTACCCTGAAAGAGCAGAACGTCTTTGCGGTACTGAAACAGCTCGGCTTCTCCAGCGACCTGTATGCCATGCAAAGCGAAATGTGGTTCTACAGCAACACCATGGCGGATAACATCGCCTACCGTGAGCAGATTGGCGCTGAGCCGCGTAATCGCGGTAAACATGTCGATGATGCGTTGCTGCTGGACGAAATGAAGGGCTCGCTGCAAAACAATCCTGATGGCAAGCACCTCATTATTTTCCATACCAAAGGCTCGCACTTTAATTACACCCTGCGTTATCCGCGTAGTTTCGCCCAGTGGACGCCTGAGTGTCAGAGCGTGGACGACAAGTGTTCCAAAGAAGAGATGATCAACTCGTTTGATAACTCCGTGACCTATGTCGATCACTTTATCGACAGTGTTATCGACCAGGTACGCGATAAGAAAGCGATTGTTTTCTACGCGGCCGATCATGGTGAGTCAATCAACGAGAACGAGCATCTGCACGGTACGCCGCGCAAAATGGCTCCGCCGGAGCAGTTCCGCGTGCCAATGATGGTATGGATGTCTGACAAGTATCTGGAAAACCCAGACAAAGCCAAAATGTTCGCTCATCTCAAGCAGCAGGCCGGGATGAAAGTACCGCGTCGCCAGGTTGAACTGTATGACACCATCATGGGCTGCCTGGGTTATACCTCGCCGAATGGCGGTATCAATGAGAACAACAACTGGTGCCACATCCCGGACGGCGCGGCGTCGGCGGCTAAGTAAACAGGCTGGCGAGTTTATCGCCAGTCAAAAGGCTTTTTTACGTTAAGGGATTGACGGTTGCGGTGCCCGGCAGTAAGATTCGCCCGCATTCGGTGATTGGCGCAGCCTGGTAGCGCACTTCGTTCGGGACGAAGGGGTCGGAGGTTCGAATCCTCTATCACCGACCAAATTTAAAAAGCCCAACCTTCTGGTTGGGCTTTTTGCTATCTGTGGTTCGGGAGGATGAGAAGCTCCGGGGGAGGAGGTTCGCGCCGAGCGAAGCGAGACAACGTTGCGAAGCAACGACCCGCAGGGCGAGCCACAGTGTGGCGAGTCATCCTCTATCACCGACCAAATTTAAAAGCCCGTCGTGGAAACACGACGGGCTTTTTGCATCTGGCATCCACTGATCCCGTAGGCCGGGTAAGCGCAGCGCCACCCGGCGAAGATAGAGGGCAGCGTGCCGGTATTATGCCCGGCGGCGCAGGCTTGCCGGGCCTACGTTTGTGCTGAGTGCCACCCGGCGAAAATAACCCTACTGAATACCACGTCGGTATCGCCCATAATTCCCGGCATTTGCCAGATATTCCATCGTATTTTTTTATATATGTTTGAATCTTTTTTCGCGTTGCTTATGGATAAGCTCAGCATTTTCACCTGTGCGTTTTAACGTTCGCGGTATTAATCGCTCACATATTCATCATTCCGTAAGAATTTTTTCATAAACTGCGTGAATGTTAATCACTGGCTCATGGGTAAAAAGCAGCGGTTTATTCTGGCATCCGACCAGTAGCACAATTTTCCCTGCTGAAAACCAGTCCATGTACTTTTTTTAATCTTTGTTTGCCAATTCTCACCGTCGTTGTAAATCCTGGTTACCTGTATTGACGTTTTGACATTCTGTTGACAGATTGTAGGGCATGAGGGGCATTTCACGGAGAATCTGCACTGCAACTCAGTCAACCTTGTGAAAGGATTCCCCATCTCTCATATAGCCTCCGGGCACAACCGACCAGACCGGTAAAAAATAAATAAAGGCCTGTCGGATATATACACGAAATTATTCAAGTCGCGTCGCGGCGGCAACTGAGCGAATCCCTGGAGCATAGTGAACTATGTGACAGGGTGAGCGAAGGCAGCCAACAAAGACGCGGCTTGAAGAATGATGTGTATACCCACTGCAACGGGTAAACAACACATAATCACATTGGAGCAGAATAATGAGTATTTCCTTGAAGAAGTCAGGGATGCTGAAGCTTGGTCTTAGCCTGGTGGCCATGACCGTCGCAGCAAGCGTACAGGCCAAGACCCTGGTTTACTGTTCAGAAGGCTCGCCGGAAGGCTTTAACCCACAGCTCTTTACCTCTGGTACCACTTACGACGCAAGCTCAGTGCCAATCTACAACCGTCTGGTTGAATTCAAAATTGGTACCACCGAAGTGATCCCAGGCCTCGCTGAAAAGTGGGAAGTCAGCGAAGACGGTAAAGTCTATACCTTCCACCTGCGTAGCGGTGTGAAGTGGCAGGACAACAAAGATTTCAAACCGACGCGCGATTTCAACGCCGACGACGTGGTGTTCTCTTTTGATCGCCAGAAAAATGCTGAAAACCCGTACCATAAAGTGTCTGGCGGCAGCTACGAATACTTCGAAGGGATGGGCCTGCCAGACCTGATTAGCGAAGTGAAAAAAGTCGACGACAAAACCGTACAGTTTGTACTGGCGCGTCCGGAAGCCCCGTTCCTGGCTGACCTCGCCATGGACTTCGCTTCTATCCTCTCTAAAGAGTACGCTGACAACATGCTGAAAGCCGGTACGCCGGAGAAAATCGACCTGAACCCAATCGGTACCGGTCCGTTCCAGCTGCAGCAGTACCAGAAAGACTCCCGCATTCTGTACAAAGCGTTTGAAGGCTTCTGGGGTACCAAACCGCAGATCGACCGCCTGGTGTTCTCCATCACCCCGGACGCCTCTGTACGTTATGCAAAACTGCAGAAAAATGAGTGTCAGGTGATGCCGTTCCCGAACCCGGCTGACATTGCACGCATGAAGAAAGACACCAAAATCAACCTGATGGAGCAGGCCGGTCTGAACGTCGGCTACCTCTCTTTCAACACCGAGAAAAAACCGTTTGATGACGTGAAAGTTCGCCAGGCGCTGACCTATGCGGTGAACAAAGAAGCGATCATCAAAGCGGTTTATCAGGGTGCAGGCGTTGCCGCGAAAAACCTGATCCCGCCAACCATGTGGGGTTATAACGACGACGTTAAGGATTACACCTACGACGTTGAGAAAGCGAAAGCGCTGCTGAAAGAAGCCGGTCAGGATAAAGGTTTCACCGTCGAGCTGTGGGCGATGCCTGTACAGCGTCCGTACAACCCGAACGCACGCCGTATGGCGGAAATGATCCAGTCTGACTGGGCGAAAATCGGCGTACAGGCCAAAATCGTGACCTACGAGTGGGGCGAGTACCTGAAACGTGCGAAGGCGGGCGAACACCAGGCCGTGATGATGGGCTGGACCGGGGACAATGGGGATCCGGACAACTTCTTCGCCACCCTGTTCAGCTGCGACGCGGCGAAACAAGGTTCCAACTACTCTCGCTGGTGCTACAAGCCGTTTGAAGATCTGATCCAGCCGGCACGTGCGACTGACGATCACAACAAACGTATTGAACTGTACAAACAGGCTCAGGTAGTGATGCACGACCAGGCTCCGGCTCTGATCATCGCGCACTCCACCGTGTACGAGCCAGTGCGTAAAGAAGTGAAAGGCTATGTGGTTGATCCACTGGGCAAACACCACTTCGAAAACGTATCAGTTGAATAATTAAAACCCAGGGGTGCTCACGCACCCCATGCCCGGCGGCGCTACGCTTGCCCAGGTCTACGCCCGTAGGCCGGATAAGCGCAGCGCCATCCGGCATAATGCTTTACCCGAGCGGTTTTCGCGCGGGATAAGATTTGTGAGCAATACAGACACGTCGTTGACGGTGTCACTACAGAGAATCCGGGTTATGTTGCAGTTCATCCTCCGACGTCTGGGGCTTGTCATCCCTACGTTTATCGGTATCACCCTTCTCACTTTTGCCTTTGTCCATATGATCCCGGGCGACCCGGTCATGATCATGGCGGGTGAGCGTGGTATCTCCCCTGAGCGTCACGCGCAGTTGCTGGCCGAGCTTGGCCTGGACAAGCCGATGTGGCAGCAGTACGTCAACTATGTGTGGGGCGTGTTGCATGGTGATTTAGGGGTTTCGCTTAAGAGCCGTCTCCCGGTGTGGGACGAGTTCGTGCCGCGTTTTAAAGCGACGCTGGAACTCGGTGTCTGCGCCATGATATTTGCCGTCGCCGTGGGTATCCCGGTGGGCGTTCTCGCCGCCGTTAAACGCGGTTCCATCTTTGATCACACTGCCGTGAGCATCGCGCTGGCGGGTTACTCCATGCCGATCTTCTGGTGGGGCATGATGCTGATCATGCTGGTGTCGGTGCAACTCAACCTGACCCCGGTCTCCGGGCGCGTCAGCGACATGGTTTTCCTTGATGACAGCAATCCGCTGACCGGCTTTATGCTGATCGACACCGCCATCTGGGGTGAAGAGGGCAACTTCATTGATGCGGTGGCGCATATGATCCTGCCTGCGGTGGTGCTCGGCACCATCCCGCTGGCGGTGATCGTGCGTATGACCCGCTCATCAATGCTGGAAGTGCTGGGTGAAGACTATATCCGTACCGCCCGCGCGAAAGGCCTGACCCGGATGCGCGTGATCGTGGTGCATGCGCTGCGTAACGCCATGCTGCCGGTCGTCACGGTGATTGGCTTACAGGTCGGCACCATGCTGGCGGGGGCCATCCTGACCGAGACGATTTTCTCCTGGCCGGGACTGGGACGCTGGTTGATCGACGCGCTGCAACGCCGCGATTATCCGGTGGTGCAGGGGGGCGTACTGCTGGTGGCGACGATGATTATTCTCGTCAACCTGCTGGTCGATCTGCTCTACGGCGTGGTGAACCCGCGTATTCGACATAAGAAGTAAGGGGCCATCATGTCACAAGTTACTGAAAATAAAGCGGTGTCTGCACCGGTGCCGATGACCCCGATGCAGGAGTTCTGGCACTATTTTAAACGCAACAAAGGGGCAGTAGTCGGCCTGGCGTATGTCGTCGTGGTACTGATTATTGCCATCTTTGCCAACTGGATCGCGCCTTATAACCCGGCTGACCAGTTCCGTGATTCCCTGCTCGCGCCGCCGGTGTGGCAGGAAGGCGGCAGCTGGGCGCATCTGCTGGGTACCGATGACGTAGGCCGCGATGTCATGTCACGCCTGATGTACGGTGCGCGCCTGTCGCTGCTGGTTGGCTGTCTGGTGGTAGTACTGTCGCTGGTGTCGGGAATTATCCTCGGCCTTATCGCCGGTTATTTCGGCGGCCTGGTTGATAACATCATCATGCGCGTGGTCGACATCATGCTGGCGCTGCCGAGCCTGCTGCTCGCGCTGGTGCTGGTGGCGGTCTTCGGGCCATCGATAGTCAACGCCTCGCTGGCGCTGACCTTCGTGGCGCTACCTCACTACGTGCGCTTAACCCGCGCCGCCGTGATGGTGGAAGTGAACCGTGATTACGTCACCGCCTCCCGCGTCGCCGGAGCCGGTGCGATGCGCCAGATGTTCGTTAACATCTTCCCTAACTGCCTTGCGCCGCTGATTGTTCAGGCATCGCTTGGCTTCTCGAACGCCATTCTCGATATGGCCGCCCTTGGCTTCCTCGGCATGGGTGCGCAACCGCCAACACCAGAGTGGGGCACCATGCTCTCTGACGTGTTGCAGTTCGCACAAAGCGCCTGGTGGGTCGTGACCTTCCCGGGTCTGGCGATCCTGCTGACGGTGCTGGCATTTAACCTGATGGGTGACGGCTTGCGTGATGCGCTCGACCCCAAACTCAAGCAGTAAAGGGCTACGAAATGGCGTTATTAAATATAGATAAATTATCGGTGCACTTCGGCGACGAAGGGACACCGTTCCGTGCCGTAGACCGCATAAGCTACAGCGTTGAGCAGGGTGAAGTGGTTGGCATCGTGGGCGAATCCGGCTCCGGTAAATCCGTCAGCTCGCTGGCGATCATGGGACTGATTGATTTCCCAGGCCGCGTAATGGCCGATAAGCTGGAATTCAACGGCCAGGACTTAAAGCGCATCTCCGAGAGAGAGCGCCGCAGTCTGGTGGGCGCGGAAGTGGCGATGATTTTCCAGGATCCGATGACCAGCCTTAACCCGTGCTACACGGTCGGTTTCCAGATCATGGAAGCTATCAAGGTGCATCAGGGCGGCAACAAGAAAACCCGCCGCCAGCGGGCCATCGACCTGTTAAACCAGGTGGGTATTCCCGATCCGGCCTCGCGTCTGGACGTTTACCCGCACCAGCTCTCCGGCGGCATGAGCCAGCGCGTGATGATTGCGATGGCTATCGCCTGTCGTCCGAAGCTGCTGATTGCCGACGAACCGACCACCGCGCTGGATGTGACTATTCAGGCGCAGATCATCGAACTTTTGCTGGAACTTCAGCAAAGGGAAAACATGGCGCTGATCCTCATCACCCACGATCTGGCGCTGGTGGCGGAAGCCGCGCATAAAATTATTGTGATGTACGCCGGTCAGGTGGTGGAAACCGGCAAGGCTACGGATATTTTCCGCGCGCCGCGTCATCCGTACACCCAGGCGTTGCTGCGCGCACTGCCTGAGTTTGCGCAGGACAAAGCGCGTCTGGCCTCGCTGCCAGGCGTGGTGCCGGGCAAATACGACCGTCCGAACGGCTGTCTGCTGAACCCGCGCTGCCCGTATGCCACCGATCGCTGCCGCGTTGACGAGCCGGATCTGAATACGCTGAGCGATGGCCGTCAGTCTAAATGTCACTACCCACTCGATGATGCCGGGAGGCCGAACTATGAGTACGCATGAGGCCACCCTGCAACAACCGCTGTTGCAGGCTATCGACCTGAAAAAACACTACCCGGTGAAGAAAGGGCTGTTTGCCCCGGAACGCCTGGTAAAAGCGCTGGACGGCGTCTCTTTTTCACTGGAGCGCGGTAAAACGCTGGCGGTGGTGGGCGAATCCGGCTGTGGGAAATCCACGCTCGGTCGTCTGCTGACGATGATCGAAGTGCCGACCGGCGGCGAGCTTTACTATCAGGGCCAGGATCTGCTCAAGCCCGATGTGAGCGCCGAAAAACTGCGTCGTCAAAAAATTCAGATCGTCTTCCAGAACCCGTACGGTTCCCTGAACCCGCGTAAAAAAGTGGGGCAGATCCTGGAAGAGCCGCTGCAAATCAACACCACGCTGAGCAAGGCCGAGCGCCGTGAAAAAGCGCTGGCGATGATGGCGAAAGTCGGCCTGAAAACCGAACATTACGACCGCTACCCGCATATGTTCTCTGGCGGTCAGCGTCAGCGTATCGCCATTGCCCGCGGGCTGATGCTCGATCCGGACGTGGTCATCGCCGATGAACCGGTGTCGGCGCTGGACGTATCCGTGCGCGCGCAGGTGCTGAACCTGATGATGGATTTGCAGCAGGATCTGGGGCTGTCTTATGTGTTTATCTCTCACGATCTCTCTGTGGTCGAACACATCGCCGATGAAGTCATGGTGATGTACCTCGGCCGCTGCGTGGAGAAGGGCACCAAAGAGCAGATTTTCTCCAACCCGCGTCATCCGTACACCCAGGCGTTGCTTTCTGCCACACCGCGTCTGAACCCGGACGACCGTCGCGAACGTATCAAGCTGACCGGTGAGCTGCCAAGCCCGCTGAATCCGCCGCCGGGCTGTGCCTTTAACGCCCGTTGTGTTCGTCGCTTCGGCCCCTGCACCCAGTTGCAGCCGCAGTTGAAAGAGTACGGCGGCCAGCTGGTCGCCTGCTTCGCGGTGGACCAGGATGAGAACGGCGAAAAGCCGATCGTCCACGGGTAATCAACCCTGCCCGGCGGCGCTTGCTTGCCGGGCCTACAGCCCCACCAAACCCCAGGCCGGTGTAAGCGCAGCGCTACACGGCGAAAATCAAACCGGAGCCATCGTGCTTCGGTTTTTTTATGGCCTTTTATTATCGAGAATGAAGCGAAAAGGGTTATTAAAGATCCTATTTATTGATTTTGTTTCTTTTTTAAACTATAAAAGGTTAATTAATAAAATATAGGTCTTATATGAACTCTATTAGCGGAAAAAACCTTGTTGAAAAGCTTCAGTCTTTGCGCCACGCACTGGATGAACTTCAACAGGATGTCATCCGGCAGCAGGTATTTGATGCGTCGATGTCTGTCCAGCCCGTTGATGAGATCCCTGATCTTGGGCAGCGCCTGAACGCGAGGCGCAAAGCGCTGGGGATCGATTTGGATACGCTTGAGCTGCAGACCGGCGTCTCTACCTCCACGCTAAAACGGCTGTTTAAAGATCCCGAAGGGGTCAAATTTGGCACTGTTTTTCTCATCGCGAAAACGCTGGGAGTCAAACTATGCACCGACGTGTAACTGTTTTGCTCTATGGCGTGGCTATTGGCGAGCTGGTGCAGGATGAGCAGGGCTATCTGTTCAGCTATTACCCGGAATACAGCGGGCCACCCTTGTCGTTAAGCCTGCCCGTCAGCCAGCGCCAGTTTTTCAGCGCCACGTTGCATCCCTATTTTACCTCCCTCGCGCCAGAAGGCTGGCTCAAAAACCGCTACAGCCAGTTATTAAAGCGCGATGAAAACGATCTGCTGGGAATGCTGATCGATAACGGAAAAAACCTGATTGGCGCAGTGCAACTGAAAGGTACGGAGGCGTGATGTCATTTTGCCGCATTTTACTTACTCCACTGGCGGTAAAAGATCAGGTATCGGGCTATTCCGCCCGCGGATTAAAACACCTGAGCGGCTCGTCAAAAACCGATCCGCAGCTTCCTTTTACCCGTAGCCAGTTTGTGCAGGAATTGCCCGGTGTGCAGAAGGGAATGAGCATCTCAGGCTATCAGCCGAAATTACAGATGGTGTTGCAGGACGATATTTTTCAGGTAGTGGATCATCAGGGCGAGTTCATTCTTAAACCCTCGCCGGCTGAATTTCCGGACCTTGCGGAAAATGAACATGCCACCATGACGCTGATGTCGCGGCTGGGCTTCGCCGTTCCCCCGCACGGGCTGGTGAAATTCGCCCCGGAAAATGAGAGAGATGTGCCGGAATATGCGTTTGTGATCCGCCGCTTTGACCGCGATGAGGCAGGCGCACCGTTGCACCAGGAACAGCTCGACGGGGCAATGGGCATTCACGAGAAATACGGTAAAACAGGCGATGATGGTAAGCAGTACGTCAGCTATCAACAGATCGCCCATTTTATAACGAAAAACGTTAACGATAACCTCGCGTTTAAAATCGATCTCTTCCGCCGCATCCTGTATGCGTATCTGTTGGGCAACAACGATATGCACCTGCGTAATTTCGGGCTGATCCTGCCGCCCGGCGGTCAGCCACTTCTCGCACCGGTGTATGATTTTGTGTCGGTCACGCCTTACGCAGAGGCTTTTGCATCCGGTTATCTGGCCTTGCCGCTGTTAGCCTGTGAAGAAGGTGAAGCCGAGTTAGCGCCGGGGTTTAAAACCCAGTACGGGGAGTATCTGGGAGACGATTTCCTGCTGCTGGGGGAGTCGATGGGTCTGGCTAAAAAGCTCATTCTCAGCCTGTTCGATAAATTAAAAAAAGAGGAAGCGCTCGTTGAGCGCACGTACAGGGATTCTTTTATGTCTGAGGCGCATGTTAATGCCGTTCTCGGCTGTTTCCGCCAGCGCCTGGGCCGTTTGAGCCTGATCGATGAACCCCCGATTTAAATGCTTTATTGCCGGGCAGCATGCGCCGCCCGGCACTTACCTACCCGCAGGGCTGCTTAAAACTCTCCTTTACGCTATGTTATTAATGCAAAAGACTGACCATTTCAGATAAGATAATACTTTGCACCAGGAATATGTTTTTCATGAGTGCATAAGACTTTACTTATTCTGACATTAAAAAAAGATAGCGTCCTGGCGGGCAAAGTTTATATATTTGCTGCCGTTGAATAGCGGGGTAAAAAAGCCCCTATAAAACCACCCGCTAAAATAGCTTAACGCTTTACCCAGTTATTATATCCGCACGTTATTATTAATTACGCCACCTTATCAGTGAAATGCTTTTAAGAAGCATTAAACGGTGATGGTTACATTTTCTATTTGTAAATCATGAGTATAACTATGAATCATTATGATGATTTGCAGAGGTTTAAGGATAAGACCCGCACCCAACATCTCGATTTTAAGGATCTGTCCTCTCAACATCATGGAAGCGAGCAGGGAAATTGGGCAATTATCAATCAACTGTCGCCAGCGACAGAGGAATCGACGCTGGCGATGGGCGGTCACGTATCGGCAGCCATTCCCCAGGCGGTTAATCCTGAGATCTTCGCGGTAAACGCCACCACGCCGCCAGCTGATAACGTCAGTCATGCGCTGCCGGCATCAACACCCGCCTCTGTCTCTACGGCCAGCTCGCTATTCCAGGACGTCGCCTCGCAGCTCTCTGCCGCGCCTGAACCCGTATCAGCGCCTGCTGCCGTCACGCCAGTGGTGCCACCTGCACCTGAACCGCTTGCGGTTGCCGCGGTCCCTCAACGGCCCGTTGCGCCTGCGCCTGCCGCCGCACCCGTTAACTTTGCACAGCTGTTCGCGCCGAAAGTCGCAGAGACGAAACCGGCCGCCGAAAAAAATCAGCCCCTCAAATCGCTGTTAGAAAGGATCGCTTCATGCCGTTGATCTGTGTCTGTTCGCCCAAGGGCGGTGTCGGAAAAACAACCATGACGGCAAATCTCGCCTACGCGCTGGCGCGGACGGGAAGCAAAGTGCTGGCGCTCGATTTTGACGTGCAGAACGCGCTACGCCTGCATTTCGGCGTGCCCCTTGCCGATGGCCGTGGTTTTGTTGCCCGCGCGGCGGAGCTGGCCGACTGGAGCCAGTTTGTGCTCTCCGCAGGAAGCAACATGTTCGTGCTGCCCTATGGCGATGCCACCGAAGCCCAGCGCGAAGTTTTTGAGGATCGCCTGACGCACGACGCGCATTTTCTGACGCGCGGTCTGAACACGCTGCTGAATTATCCAGGGTTAATTATTATCGCGGATTTCCCGCCCGGTCCCTCTCCGGCATTAAAAGCGATGTCACGCCTTGCGGATCTGCATCTGGTGACATTGCTGGCCGATACCGCCTCGCTCTCTTTATTACCGCAGGTAGAAAATCACCGTCTTACCGGCGATGTGCTGAACCGCAAAGCGGGGCATTACATTGTGCTGAACCAGAGTGACAGCCGTCGGCAAATTAGCCGCGACGTCACGGCGTTTATGGAGCAGCGGCTGGGCGAGCGCCTGATCGGTATCGTGCATCGTGATGAAAGCGTCGGGGAAGCTAACGCCTCGCAACAGTCGGTCTTCGATTTCAGCCCGACTTCTGCGGCAGCGTTTGATATTGAGCTGATAGCCAAAAAGATCGCCAATATTCTGGATGTGAAAGTCGGTGATGGCACCGTTCACAGCCTTCCGAAGATGTCCGGTTTCTAATTCTCCGCAGAGCGATTTATGAAAAAGTTCCTGTTTTACCTGCTCGCGCTGGCACTGGCGCCTGCTGCCGTGCTGGTCATCATCACGCCCATGGACAGCCAGAAACAATATATTTTTGGATTGATCAGCATCGGGATTTTATTCCTGATGGGCTTTTCCAAAAAACGCAGTATTTCAGTGATCATGATCGTCATGTCGATATTAATGTCGACCCGCTATATGTATTTCCGCGTGACGCAAACCCTGCATTTTAATTCCGAGATTGAGACGATCCTCGGCATGGGTTTATTTCTGGCGGAAGTCTATATCTGGATCATGCTGCTGCTGAACTACTTGCAGACCATCTGGCCGCTGAAACGCGAAATTGTGCCGCTGCCGGATGATATGAACCTGTGGCCAACCGTTGACGTTTATATCCCGACCTATAACGAATCCCTCGACGTGGTGCGTGATACCGTACTGGCGGCGCAGTGCATCGATTATCCAAAAGATAAAATGAAAATTTATATTCTGGATGATGGCAAACGTCGTGAATTTGCCGTGTTTGCCGCCGATGTCGGCGTCGGCTACATCACGCGTAATGAGCATTCACACGCCAAAGCGGGCAACCTCAACCACGCCATGAAACTGACCCACGGCGAGCTGATCACCGTATTTGACTGCGACCACGTGGCGACGCGTATTTTCCTGCAGGCCACGGTAGGCGGCTTTCTTAACGATCCGAAGCTGGCGCTGGTACAGACGCCGCACTACTTCTACTCGCCTGACCCCTTTGAGCGTAACCTCTCCGTGGGACGCAATATTCCTAACGAAGGCCAGCTGTTCTACGGCCCGATCCAGCAGGGTAACGACAACTGGAACGCCACCTTTTTCTGCGGCTCCTGTGCGGTGATCCGTCGCAGTGCGCTGGAAGAAATCGGCGGCTTCGCCGTGGAAACCGTCACCGAAGATGCGCATACCGCGCTGAAAATGCAGCGTCTGGGCTGGAAATCCGCCTTTCTGGATATTCCGCTGGCCGCAGGTCTGGCGACCGAGCGTCTGGTCCTGCACGTTATTCAGCGCACCCGCTGGGCGCGCGGCATGACGCAGATTTTCCGCATCGATAATCCGCTGTTCGGACGCGGCCTGACCATTCAGCAACGCCTGTGTTATCTCAGCGCCATGATGTATTACCAGTTCGCCCTGCCGCGCATTGCGTTTCTGACCGCGCCGCTGGCGTACCTGCTGTTTAACCTCAACATTATTTATTCCTCTGCCAGCCTGGTATTTGCCTATGCGCTGCCGCACCTGTTCCTCGCGATTTATCTCAACTCACGCATGAATGGCCGCTACCGTTACAGCTTCTGGGGCGAAATTTATGACCTGGTGCTGGCGTTCCATCTGGTGCTGCCGACAGCGGTCACTATGCTGTTCCCGAAACGCGGCAAGTTTAACGTCACCGATAAAGGCGCGCTGCTGAACGTGGGTTACTTTGACTTCCGGGTGGTGCGCCCGCATCTGGTGGTGGCGATCCTGCTGGGCATCGCCGTGATCTGGGGGATTATCCGCGCCTTCGCGCATGACCATTTCGGCGTCGATCCCAAAGTTATCGCCCTCAACGTTTTCTGGGGGCTATACAGCCTGATCTTCCTGCTGGCGGCGATTGCCGTGGCGCGGGAAACCCGGCAGACGCGCAAAACCATTCGTATCGACGTGACCATCCCGGTGCTGATCCACTATGCCAGCGGGATCTCGTCCCGCAGCGAAACCCTGGATATGTCGATGGGCGGCTGTCGTATCGTCGCCCCGGATGAGCGCCATTTGACTGATGAAATCGAAGAAGTGGAGCTGCTGTTGCAGTCTGGCGCGATCAGCATTCCGGTGAAAACCATGGGCGTGGACGGTGAATTCATCCGTCTGATGTTTGCCGAAGACATTCCGCTCGCCCGCCGCCGCGAGCTGGTGCGCGTGGTGCTGTCCCGCGCTGATGCGTGGATCAACCCGCCGAAGCCGCAGGACAACCCGTTCCGCTCCATGCTGACCATTATGCGCTGTGTGTTCGATCTGTTCTGGCTGACGTGGAAAACGCGCCGTGAAACCCGGCGGCAGCGCGCCGTTCTCAACGCCTCACCGGAGGACGGCAGCGTATGAAACGTTTAACCCGACTGGCGATTGTCGTCAGCGCACTCTTTATAACGCCGCTTTGCGCAGAAGAAATGCTGCCGGATATGCTGCCGCCGCTGGATCTGCCCGCGCCGGTGATGGAAACCGCGCCCGCCGCGCCGTCAGTGTTTGTGCCGACGGTAGTGACCTCTGTTTCCGTGGCGCAGATGGGCCAGCCGCAGGGCATCGTGCTAAGCGGTGGCCAGTTACAGGGCGGGGTGAACTTCACTCTGCCGGTCGGGCAGGTGATGACCAACGCCCAGCTGGCGCTGAATCTGAAAGTGTCCCCGGCGATGGCGACCCGCAACGCCACCATGCAGCTGATGCTCAACGGCCAGCCGCTCGGCACGGTGCCGCTGGGCGCGGCGGAGTCCGATGTCTCCCGCTTTCAGCTGGATGTTCCGGCAGCGCTGATGGTCTCCAGCAATACCATCAGCTTTAAAATCAACGACGGCGACGCCATGATGTGCCAGCGCGATCTGACCGATAAATATCGCGTCACCATCCTGCCGGACTCCGCGTTTAATCTTGAAGGGCAACAGCTGGATATTGGTTCGGATTTGAGCCACTTTCCGCGCCCGTTCTTCGACAACATGCAGATGACGCCTGCCACCATCACCTTTGCGTTTCCGGCGAAGCTGACGGCGGATGCTATCAGCGCCGCGGCGCTGGTGTCGTCGTGGATGGGCATTCAGGCGGATTATCGCGGCGTCGCTTTTGCGGCGCTGACCAATCGTCTGCCGGAACAGAACGGCATTCTGATTGGTCATCCGGGCGAGCAGATCGGCGGCGTCACCCTGCCGCAGACCGCGCAGCCGATGCTGAGTATTATCGACAATCCGGCGAACCCCACCTACAAGCTGCTGCTGATCGTGGGGAAAGACGACAGCGCGCTGCGTGCGGCGGCCTGGCGTCTGACGCGCGGCAACTTTGATCTGCAAACCGCCAGTCTGCCGGTGGCGGCCCAGACGATCCCGCCCAGTAAACCTTATGACGCGCCGCGCTGGATCCCCACCGATCGTCCGGTGAAGCTGTCAGAACTGATCCGTAAAGATCAGAGCCTGACCGTAAACGGCATCTGGCATGACGCCCTGCGTGTCGCCTTCCGCGCAGCACCCGATCTGTTCCTGTGGGATGGCGAAACCATTCCGCTGCGCATTGGCTACCGTTTCCCGTCGGAAAGCTGGATTGATGAAGATCGCTCGTGGCTGAGCATGAGTATGAACAACACCTTCCTGCACAATCTGCCGGTCAACAAGCAGGGCGCGCTGGAAACGTTGTGGCATAAAATTGGCGGCGATGCGCGTCAGGAGCAGTTCGACATGCCGCTGGAGCCGTACATGATTTATGGCGATAACCAGCTGTCGCTCTACTTCAACATCGTGCCGAAAGCCACCGCGCCGTGCAGCGTGCTGCTCAACAACAACATCAAGAGCCGCATTGACGACGACTCCTGGATCGACTTGAGCCACACGCGTCATTTCGCGCTGCTGCCGAATCTCTCCTATTTCGTCGGCGCGTCCTTCCCGTTCACGCGACTGGCCGACTATGCCGAAACCGTGCTGCTGCTGCCGGAAAAACCGACCGAAACCCAGGTGGCGACGCTGCTGGATATGGCGGCGCGTTCCGGTAATGCCACTGGCACTGCCCTCAGTCAGAACCGCGTGGTGCTGGGAATTCCGACGGCGGGCACCAATCTGCAACTGCTGCGCGATCGCGACGTGCTGGCGGTGACCGGTCTGAATCAGCATGAATTTAACGGCGAACTGCTCAGGTCCTCGCCCTTTGTCGCCCATGACAATCTGCTCAGCGTCCGCGAACCAACGCAGTGGGAAAACGTTCAACGCTGGATGGCGGGAGACTGGAACGCCGAGGGCGTAGAAGCCGATCGTTACTTCTCTTCAAACGAATCCTGGCGTGGGTTTATCAGCTTCCGCTCGCCGTGGAACAGCGAACGCACCGTGGTGACGGCGCTCGGCAGCAATGACGATCAACTGGCCCGTCTGCATGGCGACCTGGCTTCTGCGCGTATCAACGCCGGGATCCGTGGCGATGCCGCGATCATTACCAATGAAAACGGCGTGCGCAGTTTCCGCGTCGGGCCGCAGTATCCGCGGGGCGAAATGCCGCCGCACCTGCTGGTGATCTGGTACGCCAATCAGCACTCCGGCCTGCTGGCCGTGCTCGGGCTGTGCTTTAGCATAGTGATGGGTCTGGCGCTGTATGCGCTGCTGAAAAGACGTGCGCATAAACGCCTGAACCCTGGGGACAACGAGTGAAAATAATGACGATAAAAACGGCCCGCGCGTTATCCACCCTGTATATGTCAGGCGTGCTGGCGCTGGGAACGGCAGGGATAGCGCAGGCCGCGCCAAACGATGCGGTGCTGAAAGCGTTGTTCGACCAGGCCAATTACTGGCATGAAAAATCCCATGACGATCTGGCGAACGAATCGCTGAAAAAAGTGCTGATGGTGGATGCCAACAACACCCAGGCGCTGTACCTGATGGCGCTATGGGCGCAGCAGAGTGGCGATCTGAAAGCCGCTGCGCAGTGGCGCGCCCGGCTGGCAGCCGTCTCGCCAGGCGACGGTGGACTCCAGGCGCTGGATAACGCCAAACAGCTGGCGCAGGTGCCGCAGGGACAACTGACGCTGGCCCGTCAGCAGGCGCGCAGCGGCAACATTCCCGCCGCGCTCGCCACCTGGCGCAGCATGTTTAACGGTGATTCCCCGCCGCCGAGCCTCGCCCCGGAATATTACCTGACCATGGCGAGCGATAAAGCCATGTACCCGCAGGCGCTCAGTGAGATCCAGCGTTTCGTGGCGCAAAATCCGCAGGATAACGCCGCCCGCGTGGCGCTTGGCAAAATGCTGACGTGGCGGGAAGAGACGCGCCGCGACGGCATCATGCAGCTTGAACAGATGGCGAGCGGCAACAAAGAAGCCGACGCGGGCCTGCGCCAGGCGCTGCTGTGGCTGGGGCCGCAATCAGGTGACGAGCAATTTTACGATAACTACCTGCAACGCCATCCGAAGGACAGCGACGTGCAGGCGTATTACCGCAAAAACATCGGCGGTGCGGCGAAAGGCGAAGGTTTTACCGCGCTGAACAGCGGCAACACCCGCGATGCCCGTCGCCAGTTCGAACAGGTGCTGCAAACCAACCCGGAAGACGCGGATGCGCTGGCCGGGCTGGGTTACATCGCCCAGCGTTCCGGCGACTACCAGGCCGCGGCGCAATACCTGAACCGTGCGGCCAGTCAGGGCGGCGAGGCGTCCGCTGAACGTAAAGTGCAGGCGGAAGACGCGGCGTTCTATGGTCAACTGGCCCAGGCGCAACAGGCGCTGAAAGAGGGGAATGTCAGCCAGGCGCTGGCGTTATCCGCGCCGCTGGCGCAACAAAGCGGCGAACGCGGCACGGCGGCGAAGCTGTTCCGCGCCGATGTGCTGCGGCACAACAAAGATTATCCGCAGGCGGAGCAGACGCTGCGCGACGTGCTGAACGACCAGCCGCAAAACGCCGCTGCGCGGGAAAACCTCTACTATGTGCTGCGCGATCAGAACAAAGCCGAGGAAGCGCAAACCGTATTACGCACGCTGCCCGCCGGATTACAGGCGAAGCTGCAACCGCGCGTCGTCACCGGTCTGCCGGGCGATCCGATCCGTCGTCAGGCACAACAGTTCGCCGCCAGCGGTAATACCGGACAGGCGATTGCGGTGCTGCAACAGGGCGTGTCCCGTCTGCCGGACGATCCCTGGCTGCGCCTCGATTTAGCGCGTCTGCTGCAAAAAAATGGCAACGACAGCGAAGCCAGCAATGTGATCGCGCCAGCATCGCGTCCGGGCGCAGGTGCCAGCTCACTGTACGCGGCGGCGCTGTTTGCCAGTGAAAACGGCGCCTGGCAGCAGTCGCAAACGCTGCTGTCGCGGATTTCCCCGGCGAATCAGAACGGGCAGATGCGCGATCTGGCGAAGCGGGTGAACTACAACCTGCAACTGGCGACCGCCGAGCGCTATCTGGCGCAGGGCAATACCAATGCTGCGGCCAACACGCTAAAAACCCTGACCGCCACGCCGCCTGAAAGCCCGGCAGACGCCGGTAAACTTGCGCGTCTTCTGGCGCAAAGCGGCGATGTCACTGGCGCAGTGGCGCTGGTGCGGCAAAACATGCGCGCAGGCGTGCAGGGCAACGCCGGGGATTATGCCGATCAGATCACCGTGCTCAACAACGCTGGCCTGAACAGCGAAGCCCAGAGCTTCCTCGCGCGGCCTGAAATTCAGGCGCGCAGCACGCCGACGCAGCTGGCGGGCTTACAGACCGGTGTTGTGATCAATGAAGCCGATGCGCTGCGTGAGCAGGGCAACTATGCGGCTGCCTATGACAAGCTGATGCGCGCCCTGCAAAGCGATCCGCAAAATACCGATCTGATGTTCGCCATGGGCCGCCTCTATCAGACCGGCAAAATGAACAAAGAGGCCGGGGTGGTCTATGACTACCTGATGACCCGCGATACCGACAGCCAGGATGCGCGCGTCGGCGCGATTGATGTGGCGCTGGCGGAAGATAACGTCGAGAAAGCCGACACACTGGCGCGCGGCCTGCGCGCGGATAACTCTGCCGATCGCCTGTTGCTGCTGGCGCGTCTGGAAGAGGCGAAGGGCAACCACCAGCAGGCCATGACCTATCTGCGCAGCGCGCGCGGCAAACTGGTGGGGCTGGATAGCACGAACGGCGCTGCGACGCCAACCATCGGCGGCGTGCTGGTGGCGGATAATCCGTTTGTGCGCACCAGCACGACGGCGGGGCAAACCGCCTCGGCGTCGATCTACGGTCAGACGCTGCCGTGGCAGGTGGCGCAGGTGGCTCGTGAACCGGGCAGCACGCTGCCGGGCACCACCCGCACCGATCTGCCGCTGGAAACCGCTCAGGCGCGCACGCTGCGTCAGGTGGACGACATGATGCAAAGCATGGAGCAGAAAACCGGCATGTGGATGCAGGGCGGCGTGGAAGTGCGCGGGCGCGACGGGGAATCCGGCACCAGCAAACTGACCGAAGTCAAAGCGCCGTTAACCTGGTCCAGTTCGCCGTTTGGCGAATCCCGCTTTGAATTCACCGCCACGCCGATCACGCTCAGTGCGGGCAGCGCGTCGGGGGATACCTGGCGGCGTTATGGCACCAATCCGATTGATAACGCCATCAGCAATATCGCGTCATCGATTGAGAATGCGCAGAATTCTGTCGATCCAACGGCAGCCGCTTTTGATGATTTGCAGGAGTATGATGCGCAAAACCTGACGCCGCTGACCACTACGGGTCTTGCGAATTTAAGCCAGCTGTACAGAACCGGTCGCCTGAAGGAACTTAGCGCGTCGAACTTCAAATCCAGCCTGGATAATCCGATCGCCTCGTCCACCGATTCGCAGAAAGCCAGTGGCGTTGAGCTGGCGATGGCGCTGAGCGGCGAAAGTTACAAGCTCGATATTGGCACCACGCCGCTGGGCCAGGATCTCAGTACGCTGGTGGGCGGCGTGCAGTGGTCACCGAAGCTGACCGACTACCTGTCGCTGATCATCAAAGGTGAGCGCCGCGCGGTGACCGACAGTCTGCTCTCCTATGTCGGCATGAAAGACACATACTCGGGTAAGACCTGGGGCCGGGTGACGAAAAACGGCGGCAACGTGCAGATCGGTTATGACGACGGCGATGCGGGCTTCTATGTGGGTGGCGGCGGTTACAGCTATCTTGGTGAAAACGTGGCCAGCAACACCAGCATGAACGCCAGCGCCGGGGTCTACCTGCGTCCGTTCCACGACGATTTCCGCCAGTTGCAGACCGGGCTTAACGTCAGCTGGATGGATTTCTCGAAAAACCTCAGTTACTACACCTACGGCCAGGGCGGTTATTTCAGCCCGCAGAACTACGTCAGCGTCTCTTTACCGGTTGATTTGACGCAGAAAATCGACAACTGGAAGTTAAGTCTCGGCGGCTCGGTGGGCTATCAGTCCTATACCCAGGACAGCAGCGACTACTTCCCGACCGACGCCGCGAAGCAGGATCTGATGAAAGATCTGTATGACCTGGGCTTTGCCCGCGACTATCGCTACAACGGCGGATCGGAGAGTGGTATCGGCTACACCATGCGCGCGGGCGTGGACTACAACGTCAACAAGAATATGACCGTCGGCGGGAAAGTCGGCTATGACACCTTCGGCAACTATAACGAAAGCACCGCCGGACTCTATTTCCGCTATTTGTTGGGAGACAAGTAACCATGACAGTGAACAGTCAACACGCGCCGCTGATCGGCTGGTTCCAGCAACAACAAACGCCACCGGGCTGGTTTGATCTGCTGACCATTATGATCGACGGCATGGTGCGTAATGTCGGGCAGGTGGAAAGCCAGCCGTTCCTGCGTCAGATGGGGGAAACCCTGGCCGCACAGTTCCCGCTGCCGCCCGCTGAAACCGTGGGCGAGCTGGAGGCGAATATCAATGCGCAACTGCGCCACTTTGGCTGGGGATTTATTGACATTGATGCCAGCGACACCGGAATGACGTTGCGCCATCAGGCAATGCCGATCTCCCGCCACGAGGAGCAGCAAACGCGCTGGTGCCATGCTTTTTGTGCAATACTTGAAGGTCTTTACGCCGGCTGGTTACAGGGCCAGGGCGGCGAGGCGCATGTTGCGTTGCAACGCGAACGGCTGAACTCGCTGTCAGACGTTCTGTTCCGTTATCACAACCCACAATGAGTCGAATTATGGTCAAGCGCGTATCTACCGCGATAGTCATGACGGTGAGTCTGTTATTTACCGTCTGCGCTCAGGCAGGCCCTGCCTGGGACAGTTATAAAGCCCGGTTTTTAATGCCGGATGGACGCATTGTCGATACCGGCAATAACAACGTTTCCCATACCGAAGGCCAGGGTTACGCGATGCTGATGGCGGTCGCCAGTAATGACCGCGCCAGCTTCGACAAGATCTGGGGCTGGACCGATAAAACGCTGAAGGACAAGCAAACCGGCCTTTTCTACTGGCGCTATAACCCGGTAGAGCCGGATCCGATTGCGGATAAGAACAACGCCTCCGACGGCGATGCGCTGATCGCCTGGGCGCTGCTCAAGGCCGACGCGCGCTGGCACGATGCGCGTTACAGCGCCGCGTCGGACGCGATCACTAAAGCGCTGGTTGCCCATACGGTGATTAACTTCGCGGGCTACCGCGTGATGTTGCCGGGCGCGCAAGGCTTTAACCGTAACAGCTACGTGAACCTCAATCCGGCCTATTTTATTTTCCCGGCCTGGCAGGCGTTTGCCGATCGCAGCCACCTTGTGGTCTGGCGTGATTTGATGCGTGATGCGAACACGCTGACCGGCAAAATGGGCTGGGGCGAGTCGAAGCTGCCCACTGACTGGGTGGCGTTGCAGGCCGATGGCAAAATGCAGCCCGCCAGCGAATGGCCGCCGCGCATGAGCTACGATGCGATCCGCATTCCGCTGTACGTGGCCTGGCAAAATCCGCAAAGCCCACTGCTGGCGCCATGGCGCAACTGGTTCGGGCAGTTCAGCCGCGATAAAAATCCGGCGTGGGTGAATGTCACGACCAATGAAACCGCGCCCTATAATATGAGCGGTGGATTGCTGGCGGTACGGGATTTAGCGCTTGGCGTGAAGCACGGCGAGCCGCAGATTGATGCGCAGGAAGATTATTATTCGGCGAGTCTGAAAATGCTGGTATGGCTGGCGGAGCAGGGTTGATTTCTTCCCTCACCCTAACCCTCTCCCAGGGGGCTGAGGGATCCCCAGTAATCTGGTCATTTATTCAGGACCAGATTACTGTACTCTTTTCCCAGCACTTTCAGCGCATTAACTATACTCATCCGTCTTACCTTTCCCGGTTCGTGCCTGAGTATCG
>NZ_JAHUXA010000018.1 GCF_019218745.1 Enterobacter sp. ENT03 | reverse complement strand
ATATGCCGGCGATGGTGGCGCTGTATAAAACGGCGTGGGGAAAAACGTTCAGGGAGCGTCTGGAGAAGAACGGCAAGGGAGCGAAGCTGATAATCGGGGCGATGATGCGTAAACTTGCCCAGGTGGCATATGGCGTCCTGAAATCAGGACGCCCGTTCGATGCCACGCTGCATGAGGAAAATGCTTGCATGGCATAACAGTATCTACGGTCTGTAGGCCCGTGCAAGTGAAGCGCCGCCGGGCGGAGGCGTTCAGAGATTAAATCTCAACCTGCGTACCGAGTTCAATCACCCGGTTAGGCGGGATTTCAAACTGGTCCGGCGCACGCAGTGCGTTACGTTGCAGTAACAAAAAGAGTTTGCCGCGCAGACGCAGATACCACGGGCGTTTGCCGAGGATCAGCGACTCATGGGACATAAAGAACGAGGTTTCCATCATCCGACAGCTCAGACCTTCCAGCCCACAGCGGTGGAATACCTCTTCTACGTTAGGAATTTCACGCCAGCCGTAGCTTGCCACCACGCGCCAGAAGGTCGGCGAGAGTTGCTCGATCTGCACGCGGCGAACGTTATGCACATAAGGTGCATCTTCCGTGCGCAGCGTCAGGAGGATGACACGCTCGTGCAGCACTTTGTTGTGCTTGAGGTTATGCAGCATGGCAAAGGGGATCACGTTCAGCGCGCGGGACATATACACGGCCGTGCCAGGCACGCGCACTGGCGGCGATTTCTCCAGCGAGGCGATCATCGCCTCCAGTGAATTACCGTGCTCATGCATGCGGCGCAGCAAACGGAAACGCTCGCTTTTCCAGGTGGTCATGATGACAAACATCACCATGCCGAGGCTCAACGGCAGCCAGCCGCCGGACAGCAACTTATCGAGGTTCGCCGAGAACAGCGGCACATCAATACACAGGAAGGCGATCAGCAGGAATCCCACCAGCAGTTTGTTCCAGTGCCAGTTTTTGCGCGCCACGGTCGTCGACAAAATAGTGGTCAGCACCATGGTGCCTGTCACCGCAATGCCGTAGGCCGCCGCCAGATTACTGGAGTGTTCAAAGCTGACAATGACAATAACTACCGCGCAATAGAGCAGCCAGTTCACGAACGGAATGTAGATCTGCCCGGATTCCATTTCCGAAGTATGAATGATGCGCATCGGAGACAGATAACCCAGACGTACCGCCTGGCGTGTCAGGGAGAAAACGCCGGAGATCACCGCCTGCGAAGCGATAACCGTCGCCAGCGTAGCAATAATCAGCATCGGTATTAACGCCCATTCAGGCGCGAGCAGGAAAAACGGGTTCTTGATGGCTTCAGGGGTTTCCAGTAACAGCGCGCCCTGACCGAAATAGTTCAGCACCAGCGACGGCAGCACCAGACTAAACCAGGCTACACGGATCGGCAGTTTGCCGAAATGGCCCATGTCCGCGTACAGTGCTTCCACGCCGGTGATCGACAGCACCACTGCGCCAAGCGCCACAAAAGAAACCGTTTTATATTCAAGGAAGAAATGGACCGCCCAGGCCGGATTGAGCGCCTGCAGCACTTCAGGGTTGCTGATAATACCGCGCAAACCAAGCACCGCCAGAATCAAAAACCACGCCAGCATGATGGGCGCAAAAAGTTTACCCACAAGCCCGGTGCCGTGCTTCTGGATCATAAACAGCAGCGTCAGGACGATGATCGACAGCGGCACCACCCAGGTTTCCAGCGACGGCGCAACAATCTCCAGCCCCTCTATCGCAGACATCACCGAAATCGCCGGTGTGATCACCACTTCACCATAGAAGAAGCTGCCGCCAATCAGCCCCATGATCACCAGCACCGAGGTCATGCGTGCCGAGGTATTTCGCCCGGCCAGCGACATCAACGTCAGGATCCCGCCCTCTCCGGCGTTATCGGCGCGCATGACAAAAGACAGGTATTTGACGGATACGACCAGGATCAGCAGCCAAAAAATGAGCGATAAAAAGCCGAACACAGCATCGCGCTCAACACCAAAACCAAACTGACCAGACAAACATTCACGAAGGGTATAAAGCGGGCTGGTACCAATATCACCGTACACAACGCCGATGGCTGCGAGCGTTATCGCAGGCAACGATTGCTTATTATCTGTGCTCATAGACTAATCTTTTGTTTGAATGCCAACTGTGTGCTTAGTCCCTTGGCCCACAAAAAGCGCACAGTATGCACGATTCTTTACCAAATCGTACCCCTAAATGCGGCCGGGTTATCCTGCCTCAAAGAAAATGAACCATTACTTCAGTCTATTACAAGCCCTTATTGAAACGTTTATACTCGCTGCTCTGCGCCCTAAACCCGGCGAAAGGAAGTAAATGAATTATGGCTCACCCACATTTATTAGCTGAAAGAATTTCCCGCCTCAGTACGGCACTGGAAAAAGGGCTTTTTGAGCGCAGCCATGCGATCCGCTTGTGTCTGCTGGCGGCCCTGAGCGGCGAAAGCGTCTTCCTGCTGGGCCCACCGGGGATTGCCAAAAGCCTTATCGCCCGAAGGCTGAAGTTTGCCTTTCGGAACGCCCGGGCGTTTGAATACCTGATGACGCGCTTTTCCACGCCGGAGGAGGTTTTCGGCCCGCTGTCGATTCAGGCGTTAAAAGACGAAGGACGCTATGAACGCCTCACCACCGGTTACCTGCCGGAGGCGGAAATTGTCTTTTTAGATGAGATCTGGAAAGCCGGCCCGGCGATCCTTAACACGCTGCTGACGGCCATTAACGAACGCCGTTTCCGCAACGGTGCCAGCGAAGCCAAAATCCCTATGCGTCTTTTGGTGGCAGCCTCCAACGAACTGCCGGAAGCGGACAGCAGCCTTGAAGCGCTGTATGACCGTATGCTTATTCGCCTGTGGCTGGATAAAGTGCAGGATAAGGGGAATTTCCGTGCCATGCTGGTGAGCCAGCAGGATGAAAACGACAATCCGGTTAGCGATGCCCTGCAAATCAGTGACGACGAGTATCATCAGTGGCAGCAGGATATTCCGAAGATCACCCTGCCCGATGCCGTCTTTGAGCTGATTTTTCAGCTGCGTCAGCAACTGGATAGCCTGCCTGATGCCCCGTATGTTTCCGATCGCCGCTGGAAAAAAGCCATTCGCTTACTGCAGGCCAGCGCCTTTTTCTCCGGACGCGATGCCGTGGCGCCGATCGATCTGATCCTGCTGAAAGACTGTCTGTGGCATGACGCAGAGAGCATGAATCTGCTTACGCAACAAATAGATATTTTGATGACCGTTCATGCCTGGCAGCAGCAGCCGATGCTGACCAGACTGGCGGCCATCGGGCAGCGCCGTCTTCAGTTACAACAGCAGCAAAGCGATAAAACTGCCCTGCGCGTGCTGCGCCAGAGCGGCATGTTCAGCCGTCGCCCGCACTATGAGTTACCGGCCGAACTCATCGATACCACCCTGACGCTGCTTCTCCAGCAGCCGCTGAAACTGCACGATATGCAGGTGATCCATCTCACCATTGAGCGATCTGCGCTTGAGCAGTGGCTGACAAAAGGCGGCGAGATCCGCGGCAAACTCAACGGCATCGGTTTTGCGCAGTTATTAAATCTGGAAGTCGACAGCACATTGCATCTACTGGTGCGCGACGTCAGTCTGCAAGGATCGCGTCTGGCCCTGCCAGGCAGCGCACAGGAAAACGTGCCGGATGAGATCACCCGCCAGCTGGAAGCGCTGGAAAACGAATGGCATCAGCAGCATACGCGCTTCAGTGAACAGCAAAAATGCCTGTTTATTCACAGCGACTGGGCGGGTCGCATTGAAGGCAGCCTGCAGGACGTTGGCGCGCAAATCAAACAGGCGCGTCAATGCTGACGCTGGATACCCTCAATGTGATGCTGGCGGTCAGTGAAGAGGGGATGATTGAAGAATTGATCCTCGCCCTGCTGGCCTCACCGCAACTGGCGATATTTTTTGAGAAATTCCCCCGTCTGCGCCATGCGATCACCGAGGATATTCCGCGCTGGCGGGAGGCATTAAAAGGCCGGCTGAAAGATACCCGCGTGCCGCCCGAGCTGACGGAAGAGGTCATCTGCTACCAGCAAAGCCAGCTGCTCTCCACCACGCAGCTCACCGTGCAGTTGCCACAAATCCTCACCCTGCTGGAAAAAGTCCATTCTCCTTATGCCGCGCAGGCAAAACAGCTGGTGGCTGATAACGTCACCTTTACGCCTTCCCTGCACACGCTGTTTTTGCAGCGCTGGCGGTTAAGCCTGGTGGTGCAGACCACCGCGCTCAATCAGCAACTGCTGGAAGAAGAGCGCGAGCAGTTGCTCAGCGAAGTGCAGGAGCGCATGACGCTTAGCGGGCAGCTGGATCCGGTGCTGGTGGAAAACGACAATGCAGCCGGACGGCTGTGGGATATGAGCGCCGGGCAGTTAAAGCGCGGCGACTATCAGTTGATCATAAAATACGGCGATTTTCTGGCCGCCCAGCCCGAACTGAAAAAGCTGGCCGAACAGCTGGGCCGCTCACGTGAGGCGAAGTCCGTACCCCGCAACGATGCGCCAATGGAAACTTTCCGCACGCTGGTGCGCGAGCCGTCCTCCGTTCCCGAACAGGTTGATGGCCTGCAACAGAGCGACGATATTCTGCGCCTGCTGCCGCCTGAACTGGCCACGCTGGGCATCAGCGAGCTGGAGTATGAGTTTTATCGCCGGCTGGTGGAGAAGCAACTGCTTACTTATCGCTTACAGGGCGAAGCCTGGCGGGAGAAGATCACTGAGCGACCAGTGGTGCATCAGGATTTTGATGAGCAACCGCGCGGACCGTTTATCGTCTGCGTCGATACGTCCGGATCGATGGGCGGATTTAATGAGCAGTGCGCGAAGGCATTTTGCCTGGCGTTGATGCGCGTGGCGCTGGCCGACCGACGCCGCTGTTTCATTATGCTGTTTTCCAGCGAAGTGGTGCGTTATGAACTGTCGGGCCAGGAAGGTATTGAGCAGGCGATCCGCTTTTTGAGTCAGCGTTTTCGCGGCGGTACCGATCTCGCCAGCTGTTTTCGCGCCATTATCGAGCGAATGCAGGGCGGCGAGTGGTTCGATGCAGATGCCGTGGTGATCTCCGATTTTATCGCCCAGCGGCTACCGGACGAGGTGATCGGCAAAATAAACGAGTTGCAGCGCGTCCATCAGCACCGCTTTCATGCGGTGGCAATGTCAGCGCACGGCAAGCCCGGCATCCTGCGCATTTTCGATCATATCTGGCGCTTTGATACCGGGATGCGCAGCCGCCTGCTGCGTCGCTGGCGGCGCTGAATTACAGCAGGGATGAGACGCTGTCGCGTACCTGAGCAGGCCAGACGCCGCACTGTACCTGACCAATGTGCGGCAGTTGCAGCAACAGCATGGTCAGACGTGACTGGCCGATCCCGCCGCCGATGGTCTGCGGCATCTGCCCTTCCAGCAGCGCGCGGTGCCATTCCAGCGCCAGACGATCTTCATCGCCGGTGAGTTTCAACTGACGTTTAAGTGTTTCGGCGTCAACGCGGATCCCCATCGAGGACAGCTCCAGCGCATCTTCCAGCACCGGGTTCCACACCAGAATATCGCCGTTCAGACCGGCAAAACCAGCTTCGGTGCGGGTCGTCCAGTCATCATAATCCGGGGCACGCACATCGTGACGTTTGCCGTCACTCAGATCGCCGCCGATGCCGATCAGGAACACTGCGCCCAGCTCTTTCGCAATGGCACGTTCGCGGCCCTTGGCATCAAGGCCAGGGAAGCGGGTCAACAGCTCTTCACTGTGTACAAAGTGGATTTGCTCTGGCAGGAACGGTGCCAGACCAAACTCCGCGCTCACTGCCGCTTCCGTTGCTTTAATACCAGACCAGATCGCCGAAACGGTCGCTTTTAACGTGCCGAGATGACGTTCGCCATCGCCAAGGACGCGCTCCCAGTCCCACTGATCGACATACACCGAGTGGATCGGCGTGAGGCGATCTTCATCCGGGCGCAGGGCTTTCATGTGCGTGTAAAGCCCTTCCCCGGCGCTGAAGTCGTGTTGCCCTAAGGTCTGCCGTTTCCACTTCGCCAGCGAGTGCACGACTTCAAAACGCGCATCCGGCAGCGTTTTCACACTGACCTGTACCGCTTTTTCGCAACCAGACAGGTTGTCCTGCGTGCCATCCCCTACCCGGCTGAGGATCGGTGCCTGAACTTCGATCAGGCCCAATTTTTCTTCCAGCTGACGGGAAAAGTGAGCTTTGACGAAACTGATCTGGCGTTGTTTTGCGATGTAAGCGGTTTTCATTATTGAACTCCTGTGTCCTGTTGGCACTGATTAAGCAACAAAACAAGAGTGATATTCAATAATCAACAGATAAAAAGCCCGCTTCACTTTTGATTCGATAAAATATGGCGCTAAACTGGATAGAATCCCTAATCAACATAAGAAAAACCTATGGAAAATTATCAGATCGATAATCTGGATCGCGGCATTCTTGAGGCGCTGATGGCAAATGCACGTACCGCGTATGCCGAACTCGCCAAGCAGTTTGGCGTCAGCCCCGGCACTATTCACGTTCGCGTCGAGAAGATGAAACAAGCAGGCATTATCACCGGCGCGCGCATTGATGTGAATCCGAAGCAGCTCGGCTATGACGTTTGCTGCTTTATCGGCATCATTTTAAAAAGCGCCAAAGATTATCCGTCGGCCCTCGCACGGCTGGAGAGCCTGGAGGAGGTCACCGAGGCGTATTACACCACCGGGCACTACAGCATCTTTATTAAGGTGATGTGTAAATCGATCGACGCGCTGCAACAGGTACTTATCAACAAGATCCAAACAATTGATGAAATTCAGTCCACCGAGACGTTGATCTCCCTGCAGAACCCGATCATGCGTACTATCCGCCCGTGATCCTCTGAAATAATCACCCTGTTTTCCACAGGTAGATCCCAGCTCATTCACAGCGTACAATACGCCACGCTTAATTGAGGACGGACGATCATGGCAGATATTACGCTTATCAGCGGCAGTACCCTGGGCGGAGCAGAGTATGTGGCGGAGCACCTGGCTGAAAAGCTGGAAGAGGCGGGCTACAGCACCAGCACGCAGCATGGCCCGTTACTGGAGGATCTACCGCCAGAGGGCGTGTGGCTGCTGGTTTCCAGTACCCACGGCGCAGGCGATCTGCCGGATAACATTCTTCCTTTATATGAAGAGCTGAAAGAACAGCAGCCGGATCTGTCCAGAGTACGCTTTGGAGCTATCGGGATCGGCAGTCGCGAGTACGACACCTTTTGTGGGGCGATCGACAAGCTGGAAAGCGAAATGCAAGCTTGCGGTGCTAAACAGATCGGTGAAACGCTGCGGATCAACGTCCTCGATCATGATATTCCGGAGGATCCAGCGGAAATCTGGCTGGGATCCTGGATTAATTTACTCAAGATTGTGTAAAGATCGTGCGATCAGCTGTGTATAAGTCTGGTTAAAAGCTTGAATCAACCGGTAGTTATCCACGGTATAAGGTTTGATGAGTTTTTGGGCTGTGCATAACCCTTCATTTTGATCCCAGCTTATACGGCGTGGGATCACCGATCTTTCACAGGTAACGATCCTTTCCAATGTATTGATCTTCAACGCCGGATCCGGGTTATCCACAGAGATGGACGATCCTAATAAGAGATCATAGTAAAAAAGATCTCTAAAAGAAAAAGATCTCTTAATAATAGTCAGGATCCCGGCTCTTTCTCGATGGGCTAAAGTTGAGTAGAATCCACGGCCCAGGCACCCAACCACTTTCTAACCGCTCAGGCGAGGCAAACCACCATGTTTTATCCGGATCCTTTCGACGTCATCATCATTGGCGGGGGTCATGCAGGCACTGAGGCCGCAATGGCCGCTGCACGTATGGGTCAGCAAACCCTGCTTTTGACACACAATATCGACACCCTGGGACAGATGTCGTGCAACCCGGCGATCGGCGGTATTGGGAAAGGACACCTGGTAAAAGAAGTGGACGCGCTGGGCGGATTGATGGCGAAAGCGATCGATCAGGCAGGCATCCAGTTTAGGATACTAAACGCGAGCAAGGGGCCGGCGGTTCGTGCCACCCGTGCTCAGGCGGATCGTGTGCTTTACCGCCAGGCGGTACGCACGGCCCTTGAGAATCAGCCGAACCTGATGATCTTCCAGCAGGCGGTTGAGGATCTGATCGTCGAAAACGATCGTGTCGTCGGTGCAGTGACGCAAATGGGTCTGAAGTTCCGTGCCAAATCTGTTGTGCTGACGGTCGGGACGTTTCTCGACGGCAAAATTCATATCGGCATGGATAACTACAGCGGTGGCCGTGCCGGCGATCCGCCGTCGATTTCGCTTTCCCGCCGTCTGCGTGAGCTGCCGCTGCGCGTCAGCCGCCTGAAAACCGGGACGCCGCCGCGTATTGACGCGCGGACCATCGATTTTAGCGTGCTGGCTGAACAGCACGGTGACACGCCGCTGCCGGTCTTTTCGTTCATGGGTAATGTGGATCAACATCCGCGCCAGGTGCCGTGCTATATCACCTACACCAACGAAAAAACCCATGACGTGATCCGCAATAACCTCGATCGCAGCCCGATGTATGCCGGCGTGATCGAAGGGATCGGCCCGCGTTACTGCCCGTCGATCGAAGACAAAGTGATGCGTTTTGCGGATCGTAATCAGCATCAGATCTTCCTGGAACCGGAAGGCCTGACCTCGAACGAAATTTATCCGAACGGTATCTCCACCAGCCTGCCGTTTGATGTGCAGATGCAGATCGTGCGATCCATGCAGGGCATGGAAAACGCGAAGATCGTCCGGCCTGGCTATGCGATCGAGTATGACTTCTTCGATCCGCGTGACCTGAAGCCGACGCTGGAAAGCAAATTTATCGCCGGTCTGTTCTTTGCAGGTCAGATCAACGGCACCACCGGTTACGAAGAGGCGGCTGCGCAGGGGCTGCTGGCGGGTCTGAACGCCGCCCGTTTCTCGGCCGAAAAAGAGGGCTGGGCGCCGGGACGTTCCGAAGCCTATCTGGGTGTGCTGGTGGATGACCTGTGCACGCTGGGTACCAAAGAGCCGTACCGCATGTTCACCTCTCGCGCGGAATACCGTCTGATGCTGCGTGAAGACAACGCCGATATTCGTTTAACCGCCGCGGGCCGCGAACTGGGCCTCGTGGACGATGAACGCTGGGCGCGCTTTAACGAGAAGCTGGAAAACATCGAGCGTGAACGTCAGCGTCTGAAAGACATCTGGCTGCACCCGCACTCTGAAAAGATTGAAGAGGTGAATGCGAAGCTGAGCGCGCCGCTGTCCCGCGAGGCGAACGGGGAAGATCTGCTGCGTCGTCCGGAAATGACCTATCGCGATATGGTCGAGCTGTCGTCGTTTGCGCCGGGGCTGAGTGATGCCCAGGCTGCCGAGCAGGTCGAAATCCAGGTGAAATACGAGGGTTATATTGCGCGCCAGCAGGACGAAATCGACAAGCAGCAGCGTAACGAAAACACCGTGCTGCCTGCGACGCTGGATTATCGTCAGGTGAGTGGCCTGTCCAACGAAGTGATCGCCAAGCTTAACGATCATAAGCCTTCTTCCATCGGTCAGGCATCGCGTATCTCCGGCATCACGCCTGCGGCGATCTCTATCCTGCTGGTGTGGCTGAAAAAGCAGGGCATGCTGCGCCGTAGCGCGTAGTTCCTTGAACGTTGCCCAGTGGCGCTATGCTTATCGGGCCGACAGAACAACTCAGGGCGGGTTAGCGAAGCGACTCCCGCCCATAAGCATCTAAACAGGTAATCACCGTGCTCAACAAACTCTCTCGTCTGCTGGATGAAGCAGGTATTTCGCTCACCGATCACCAGAAAAACCAGCTGGTGGCCTATGTCGATATGCTGCACAAATGGAACAAAGCGTACAATCTGACGTCGGTACGCGACCCGAACGAGATGCTGATCCGTCATATTCTGGATAGCGTGGTGGTGGCGCCGCATCTGGTCGGGGTTCGCTTTATCGACGTGGGCACCGGGCCTGGGTTGCCGGGGATCCCGCTGTCAATCGTATTACCTGACGCGCACTTCACGCTGTTAGACAGCCTCGGAAAACGAGTCCGTTTTCTGCGCCAGGTCCAGCACGAGCTTGGCCTGACAAACATCACGCCGGTGCAGAGCCGCGTCGAAGATTTCCCGGCAGAGCCGCCGTTTGACGGCGTGATCAGTCGTGCTTTTGCCTCGCTGAACGATATGGTGAGCTGGTGTCATCACCTGCCGGGGGTGGGGGGGCGCTTTTACGCGCTGAAAGGCCAGTTGCCTGATGATGAAATCGAAAAATTGCCGGCAGAATTCGCGGTTGACGCCGTGGTCAAACTGCGCGTTCCGCAACTGGATGGCGAACGTCATCTGGTGATGATTAAGCCAAACAATATTTAATTTTTATCAAAAAATGTTAATTCCGTGCTGTAGTGAATGTGTTAAAAATCAGCAGACAGAAAGAGAATAATTCCCGCCTTGCTTAACCTTATTTTTACTGGGATTTTTCGGTTCATTAACCTGGCAGGCATGATTAACCTGCAAAATAGTCAACCAGGGAAGTATATGTCTGCTAAAAATCAGGGCGGGATAAAGTTTAGTGATGTTAAAAATTTATTAAGAATGTCAATAAAAGGTTTTTGTTGTATAGGGAGCTGTTTTAAAAATAGTCGCTAATATTCATCTTAATTATCATAAAGATGGTAACGGGGATTATTATGCTTCGATAAAAGCCGCTTAAATGAAGATGCGCAATTTGTGATCTGGTGCACGCTTTAGTATCAGGCTTTTCGCGCGATCGGCATTCATGTTCGATGGTTCACACTTTACGAAAAAGTGGAAAAAGAGCCGTCGAGAAATTTATTTAAACATTTATTCACCTTTTCGCTACTTATTGTTTGAAATCACGAGTCCGCACCGTATAATTTGCTCGCTTTTTGATGCTTGACTCTCAGCCTTAAAGAACGTTTTATACGACACGCGACATACCTCGTTGGGGGCAGGAGTAAAAAACGTGATGTCTTTGTCGCTCTTGAGTCGAAACGTTGCTCGTAAGCTTCTGTTCATTCAGTTCCTGGCAGTGATAGCGAGTGCATTGCTATTTTGCCTGAAAGACCCCTTCTGGGGCGTCTCCGCGTTATGCGGTGGGCTGGCAGTATTACTGCCAAATATGTTGTTTATGATTTTTGCCTGGCGTCATCAGGCGCATACACCTGCTAAAGGCCGCATGGCCTGGTCCTTCGCCTTAGGGGAAGTGTTCAAGGTGTTGGCGACCTTTACCCTACTGGTGGTGGCGCTGGCGGTTTTGAAGGCGGTCTTTTTACCGCTGATCGTCACGTGGGTTTCGGTGCTGGTTGTACAGATACTGGCACCCGCTGTAATTAACAACAAAGGGTAAGAGGCATCATGTCTGCAGGAGAAATCTCAACACCGCAGGAGTACATAGGCCACCATCTGAATAACCTTCAGATTGACCTGCGTACCTTTTCGCTGGTGGATCCGCATAACCCCCCAGCCACTTTCTGGACGCTTAACATCGACTCCATGTTCTTCTCGGTGCTTCTGGGTCTGTTGTTCCTCGTGATGTTCCGTAGCGTTGCCAAAAAAGCAACCAGCGGCGTACCGGGAAAATTCCAGACGGCGATCGAGCTGGTCATTGGCTTCGTCAATGGCAGCGTGAAAGACATGTATCACGGCAAGAGCAAGCTGATTGCTCCGCTGGCCCTGACGATTTTCGTCTGGGTATTCCTCATGAACCTGATGGACTTACTGCCTATCGACCTGCTGCCGTATATCGGCGAGCATGTGTTTGGCCTGCCGGCTCTGCGTGTGGTTCCGTCTGCTGACGTGAACATCACCCTGTCGATGGCGCTGGGCGTATTTATCCTCATCCTGTTCTACAGCATCAAAATGAAAGGCATTGGCGGCTTCACGAAAGAGTTGACGCTGCAGCCGTTCAATCACTGGGCATTTATTCCTGTCAACTTAATCCTTGAAGGGGTAAGCCTGCTGTCTAAACCGGTATCACTCGGTCTGCGACTGTTCGGCAACATGTATGCCGGTGAGTTGATCTTCATTCTGATTGCAGGACTTCTGCCATGGTGGTCACAGTGGATCCTGAATGTGCCATGGGCCATTTTCCACATCCTGATCATTACGCTGCAAGCCTTCATTTTCATGGTTCTGACGATTGTCTATCTGTCGATGGCATCTGAAGAGCATTGATTTTACCAACACTACTACGTTCTAACTGAAACAAACTGGAGACTGTCATGGAAAACCTGAATATGGATCTGCTGTACATGGCTGCCGCTGTGATGATGGGTCTGGCGGCAATCGGTGCTGCGATCGGTATCGGCATCCTCGGGGGCAAATTCCTGGAAGGCGCAGCGCGTCAACCGGATCTGATCCCTCTGCTGCGTACTCAGTTCTTTATCGTTATGGGTCTGGTGGATGCAATCCCGATGATCGCTGTAGGTCTGGGTCTGTACGTGATGTTTGCTGTCGCGTAGTAAGCGTTGCTTGATTAAGCAATTTTTAGAACGTTAACCAGATAAGAGGCATTGTGCTGTGAATCTTAACGCAACAATCCTCGGCCAGGCCATCGCGTTTGTCCTGTTCGTTCTGTTCTGTATGAAGTATGTATGGCCGCCGTTGATCGCTGCCATTGAGAAACGTCAAAAAGAAATCGCTGACGGCCTCGCTTCTGCAGAACGAGCTAAAAAGGATTTGGACCTTGCACAGGCCAATGCGACCGACCAGCTGAAAAAGGCGAAAGCGGAAGCCCAGGTAATTATTGAGCAGGCGAACAAACGTCGCGCTCAGATCCTGGACGAAGCTAAAACCGAAGCAGAACAGGAACGTACCAAAATCGTTGCACAGGCTCAGGCAGAAATTGATGCTGAGCGTAAACGTGCTCGTGAGGAACTGCGTAAGCAAGTTGCTATCCTGGCTGTTGCTGGCGCCGAGAAGATCATCGAACGTTCCGTGGATGAAGCTGCTAACAGCGACATCGTGGACAAACTTGTCGCTGAACTGTAAGGAGGGAGGGGCTGATGTCTGAATTTGTTACGGTAGCTCGCCCCTACGCCAAAGCAGCTTTTGACTTTGCTGTCGAAACCCAAAGTGTCGATCGCTGGCAGAACATGCTGGCGTTTGCCGCTGAGGTAACGAAAAACGAACATATGGCAGAGATGCTTTCAGGTGCACTGGCACCGGAAACCCTCGCTGCGTCGTTCATCGCCGTTTGCGGCGAGCAACTTGATACCAACGGCCAGAACCTGATTAAGGTAATGGCTGAAAATGGTCGTCTGAGAGTGCTCCCGGATGTTCTTGAGCAGTTCGAGCACTTACGTGCCCTTAGTGAAGCTACCGCTGAAGTTGAAGTAACCTCGGCGACCGAACTGAGTGAAGAACAGCTTGCGAAGATTACTGCCGCGATGGAAAAACGTCTGTCACGCAAAGTTAAGCTGAATTGCAATATCGATAAGTCTGTATTGGCGGGCGTAATCATCCAGTCGGGTGATATGGTCATTGATGGCAGCGTACGCGGCCGTCTACAACGCCTCGCAGACGTCTTGCAGTCTTAAGGGGACTGGAGCATGCAACTGAATTCCACCGAAATCAGCGAACTGATCAAGCAGCGCATTGCTCAGTTCAGTGTTGTGAGCGAAGCTCATAACGAAGGTACTATTGTTTCTGTAAGTGACGGTGTTATCCGCATCCACGGCCTGGCCGATTGTATGCAGGGTGAAATGATCTCCCTGCCGGGTAACCGTTACGCTATCGCACTGAACCTGGAGCGCGACTCCGTAGGTGCAGTTGTGATGGGGCCGTATGCTGACCTCGCCGAAGGCATGAAGGTTAAATGTACTGGCCGTATTCTTGAAGTACCGGTAGGCCGTGGCCTGCTGGGCCGTGTGGTGAACACCCTGGGTGCGCCAATCGACGGTAAAGGTCCGGTTGATAACGATGGCTTCTCGCCAATCGAAGTTATCGCACCGGGCGTAATCGATCGTCAGTCCGTCGATCAGCCGGTACAGACCGGTTATAAATCCGTTGATGCCATGATCCCAATCGGTCGTGGTCAGCGTGAGCTGATCATCGGCGACCGTCAGACCGGTAAAACCGCGATGGCTATCGATGCGATCATCAACCAGCGTGACTCCGGCATCAAATGCGTTTACGTAGCAATCGGCCAGAAAGCCTCCACCATTTCTAACGTGGTGCGCAAACTGGAAGAGCACGGTGCGCTGTCCAACACTATCGTTGTAGTTGCTACCGCTTCTGAATCTGCTGCACTGCAATACCTGGCACCGTATGCGGGTTGCGCAATGGGCGAATACTTCCGTGACCGCGGTGAAGATGCGCTGATCGTTTATGATGACCTGTCCAAGCAGGCTGTTGCATACCGTCAGGTTTCCCTGCTGCTGCGCCGTCCGCCAGGACGTGAAGCATTCCCAGGCGACGTGTTTTACCTCCACTCCCGTCTGCTGGAGCGCGCATCCCGCGTAAACGCGGAATACGTTGAGAACTTCACCAAAGGTGAAGTGAAAGGTAAAACCGGCTCCCTGACCGCGCTGCCGATCATTGAAACCCAGGCGGGTGACGTTTCTGCGTTCGTTCCGACCAACGTAATTTCTATTACCGATGGTCAGATCTTCCTGGAAACCAACCTGTTTAACTCCGGTATTCGTCCGGCGGTTAACCCGGGTATCTCCGTATCCCGTGTTGGTGGTGCTGCTCAGACCAAGATCATCAAGAAACTGTCCGGTGGTATTCGTACCGCGCTGGCACAGTATCGTGAACTGGCTGCGTTCTCTCAGTTCGCATCCGATCTGGATGAAGCTACCCGTAAGCAGTTGAGCCATGGTCAGAAAGTGACCGAGCTGCTGAAACAGAAACAGTATGCCCCAATGTCTGTTGCACAACAGGGCCTGGTGCTGTTCGCGGCTGAACGCGGTTACCTCGAAGATGTGGAACTGGCGAAAATCGGTAGCTTCGAAGCCGCGCTGCTGGCTTACGTTGACCGTGACCACGCTCCGCTGATGCAAGAGATCAACCAGTCCGGTGGCTATAACGACGAAATCGAAGGCAAGCTGAAAAGCATCCTCGATTCCTTCAAAGCAACCCAGTCCTGGTAACGTCCGGCGGTCTGTCTTAGGGCAGACCGCAAGGCATTGAGGAGAAGCTCATGGCCGGCGCAAAAGAGATACGTAGTAAGATCGCAAGCGTCCAGAACACGCAGAAGATCACTAAAGCGATGGAGATGGTCGCCGCTTCCAAAATGCGTAAATCGCAGGACAGAATGGCGGCCAGCCGTCCTTATGCAGATACCATGCGCAAAGTGATTGGTCACCTTGCGAACGGCAATCTGGAATATAAGCACCCTTACCTGGAAGAACGCGACGTTAAGCGCGTGGGCTACCTGGTGGTGTCTACCGACCGTGGTCTGTGCGGTGGCTTGAACATTAACCTGTTCAAAAAGCTGCTGGCGGAAATGAAGGTTTGGTCTGATAAAGGCGTTCAGAGCGACATCGCGATGATCGGCTCTAAAGGCGTTTCTTTCTTCAATTCCGTAGGGGGCAACATTGTCGCCCAGGTGACCGGTATGGGTGACAACCCGTCCCTGTCCGAACTGATCGGCCCGGTAAAAGTGATGTTGCAGGCCTACGATGAAGGCCGTCTGGACAGGCTGTATATTGTCAGCAACAAATTTATTAACACCATGTCTCAGGTTCCGACCCTCACTCAGCTGCTGCCGTTACCGGCATCAGAAGATGATGAGCTGAAGCACAAAGCCTGGGATTACCTGTATGAACCCGATCCGAAACCGCTGCTGGATACCCTGCTGCGCCGTTACGTTGAGTCGCAGGTTTATCAGGGCGTGGTAGAAAACCTGGCCAGCGAGCAGGCCGCACGTATGGTGGCGATGAAAGCCGCGACCGACAATGGCGGCAGCCTGATTAAAGAGCTGCAGTTGGTATACAACAAAGCTCGTCAGGCCAGCATTACTCAGGAACTCACCGAAATCGTCGGTGGTGCATCCGCGGTATAACCAGGTTAATTCGTAGAGGATTCAAGATGGCTACTGGAAAAATTGTCCAGGTAATCGGCGCCGTGGTTGACGTCGAATTCCCTCAGGATGCCGTACCGCGTGTGTACGATGCTCTTGAGGTACAAAATGGTAATGAGAGCCTGGTGCTGGAAGTTCAGCAGCAGCTCGGTGGTGGTATCGTGCGTACTATCGCCATGGGTTCTTCTGACGGTCTGCGTCGTGGTCTGGAAGTTAAAGACCTTCAGCACCCGATTGAAGTACCGGTAGGTAAAGCAACACTGGGTCGTATCATGAACGTATTGGGTCAACCAATCGACATGAAAGGCGACATCGGTGAAGAAGAGCGTTGGGCGATCCACCGCGCAGCACCAAGCTACGAAGAGCTGTCCAGTTCGCAGGAACTGCTGGAAACCGGCATCAAGGTTATCGACCTGATGTGTCCGTTCGCTAAGGGCGGTAAAGTCGGTCTGTTCGGTGGTGCGGGTGTAGGTAAAACCGTAAACATGATGGAGCTGATCCGTAACATCGCGATCGAGCACTCCGGTTATTCCGTGTTTGCGGGCGTGGGTGAACGTACTCGTGAGGGTAACGACTTCTACCACGAAATGACTGACTCCAACGTTCTGGACAAAGTATCCCTGGTTTACGGTCAGATGAACGAGCCACCGGGAAACCGTCTGCGCGTTGCGCTGACCGGCCTGACCATGGCTGAGAAGTTCCGTGACGAAGGTCGTGACGTTCTGCTGTTCGTTGATAACATCTATCGTTATACCCTGGCCGGTACGGAAGTATCCGCACTGCTGGGCCGTATGCCTTCTGCGGTAGGCTATCAGCCGACCCTGGCAGAAGAGATGGGTGTGCTGCAGGAACGTATCACCTCCACCAAAACCGGTTCTATCACCTCCGTTCAGGCGGTATACGTACCTGCGGATGACTTGACTGACCCGTCACCAGCCACCACCTTTGCGCACTTAGACGCAACCGTGGTACTGAGCCGTCAGATCGCGTCTCTGGGTATCTACCCGGCCGTTGACCCGCTGGATTCCACCAGCCGTCAGCTGGATCCACTGGTAGTTGGTCAGGAACACTACGACACCGCGCGTGGCGTACAGTCCCTGCTGCAACGTTACCAGGAACTGAAAGACATCATCGCCATCCTGGGTATGGATGAGCTGTCTGAAGAAGACAAACTGGTGGTAGCTCGCGCACGTAAGATCCAGCGCTTCCTGTCCCAGCCGTTCTTCGTGGCAGAAGTATTTACCGGTTCTCCGGGCAAATACGTCTCCCTGAAAGACACCATCCGTGGCTTTAAAGGCATCATGGAAGGCGAATACGATCACCTGCCAGAGCAGGCGTTCTACATGGTTGGTTCCATCGACGAAGCCGTGGAAAAAGCCAAAAAACTTTAACGCCTTAATCGGAGGGTGATATGGCAATGACTTACCACCTGGACGTCGTCAGCGCCGAGCAACAAATGTTCTCGGGTACTGTCGAAAAAATCCAGGTAACGGGTAGTGAAGGTGAACTGGGTATTTTCCCGGGTCACGCCCCGCTGCTCACCGCCATTAAGCCTGGTATGATCCGCATCGTTAAACAGTTCGGTCATGAAGAGTTTATCTACCTGTCCGGCGGCATTATTGAAGTGCAGCCTGGCAGCGTGACCGTTCTCGCTGATACTGCTATTCGTGGCCAGGATCTCGACGAAGCGCGAGCTCTGGAAGCGAAACGTAAAGCAGAAGAGCACATTAAGAGCTCTCATGGCGACGTGGATTACGCTCAGGCGTCTGCGGAGCTGGCCAAAGCGATCGCGAAACTGCGTGTTATCGAGTTGACCAAAAAAGCGATGTAACACCGGCTTGAAAAGTACAAAGCCAGTCTGGTTCCCAGGCTGGCTTTTTTTATGCCCGAATGGAACGGATGCGACAAATGAAATGATGTTTCTTATTTTTTGTGAGTTGAGTCACAAAAATGTTGATCGGTTAAAAGTTGAGGTGTAGACTTAGTTTTGTGAAGTAAGTCACATAAATAAATTCAACAGTCGGGAAAGCATCATGAAACTGATTAACAAAATTATCGCTTTTTTTAATAACATGAACGTTTCTTTTGGTACTTTTAATCTGTAATCACGTAGTGCCGCCCATTAAAACGACAACAGCTGGTGGCGTGATCGGACATCAATAAAGGTCGCCTCAGGCGGCCTTTATGTTTTTAATAATCCAGCAAAAATATCCCCCATTCGTACCGCTTCGCGCTCTGCTTTACTCCCCTATACTCACCTCTACTGCTGCCCGTCTGGCTGTGTTTTCTTTATTCATTCTCCGAAAAAATAAGTAAAACATCGAGATAACAACTTTACAGTAAGCAATATGTTCATTTTTTTAGACCAATGGCATTATGATGACCGGAAAAGGGGGCGCAACAGGTGGTTATTACCTCGCTGTGGGCAGTTTATCTGCTACCCAATTCACGGCGAAAAAAATGTAGTATTTTCAATGTGAAAAAGTAAAAATTCACCCTCAAATTACAGTCAGGACGCGTATGTTGAACAATGCTATGAGTGTGGTCATCCTTGCCGCTGGTAAAGGGACCCGCATGTATTCCGATCTTCCAAAAGTGCTGCATACCCTTGCAGGGAAAGCGATGGTCCAGCATGTCATTGATGCCGCGAATGAACTGGGTGCAGACCGTGTCCATCTGGTATACGGTCACGGCGGCGAACTGCTTAAGCAGAGGTTGCGTGACGATAAGCTGAACTGGGTGCTGCAGGCTGAACAGTTGGGCACAGGCCACGCCATGCAGATGGCCGCCCCCTATTTCGCCGATGATGAAGATATTCTGATGCTCTATGGCGATGTGCCGCTGATTTCGGTCGCCACCCTGCAACGTCTGCGTGACGCGAAACCGCAGAACGGCATTGGCTTACTGACCGTGAATCTCAGCGATCCGACTGGTTATGGCCGTATCACCCGCGAGAACGGCAAGGTGACCGGCATCGTTGAGCACAAAGATGCCACCGATGAACAGCGTCAGATTCAGGAAATTAATACCGGTATTCTGATCGCTAACGGCGCAGACATGAAGCGCTGGCTGGCGAAACTGACTAACAACAATGCGCAGGGCGAATACTACATCACTGATATTATCTCGCTGGCTTATCAGGAAGGACACGAGATCGCCGCTGTTCATCCGGAACGCCTGAGCGAAGTAGAAGGCGTTAACAACCGCCTGCAACTGTCCCGTCTGGAGCGCGTCTATCAGGCCGAACAGGCGGAAAAACTGCTGCTGGCAGGCGTCATGCTGCGCGATCCGGCGCGTTTCGATTTACGCGGCTCCCTGACCCACGGGCGCGATGTGGAAATCGATACTAACGTTATCCTTGAGGGCAATGTGACCCTGGGGCATCGCGTCAAGATCGGCGCAGGCTGCGTGATCAAAAACAGTGTGATCGGCGACGACTGCGAAATCAGCCCTTACAGCGTGGTCGAAGACGCTGAACTGGCCGCCGCCTGCACCATCGGTCCGTTCGCGCGTTTGCGTCCAGGTGCCGAGCTGCTGGAAGGCGCGCACGTGGGCAACTTTGTCGAAATGAAAAAAGCGCGTCTGGGTAAAGGCTCGAAAGCGGGTCACCTTACTTACCTGGGCGATGCGGAAATTGGCGACAACGTGAACATCGGCGCAGGCACTATCACGTGCAACTACGATGGTGCCAATAAGCATAAAACCATTATTGGCGATGACGTATTTGTCGGCTCCGATACACAGCTGGTGGCGCCGGTAACGGTGGCGAGCGGTGCAAGTATCGGCGCGGGCACCACGGTCACCAATGACATCGCTGAAAATGAGCTGGTCATCAGCCGTGTACGACAGACCCATATCAAGGGCTGGAAACGTCCGGTGAAGAAGAAGATTTGATTTTCCTCCTCTCCTGCGGGAGAGGATTCGGATGAGGGGCAACAACAATGATTGCCCCCGCCCACCAGCAGTAACTATAAAAATAACCCCACTCTCTACAAGGCTCGGGGCGCCCGATACGGGCAAAAACAGGTCAGCGACAACGCATTATTATCAGGAAATTAACTATGTGTGGAATTGTTGGCGCAGTCGCGCAGCGTGATATTGCTGAAATCCTTCTCGAAGGCTTACGTCGTCTGGAATATCGTGGGTATGACTCTGCGGGTCTGGCCGTCGTCGATAACGAAGGGCACATGACCCGTCTGCGTCGTTTGGGTAAAGTTCAGATGCTGTCTCAGGCTGCGGAAGAACATCCGCTTCATGGCGGTACGGGGATTGCACATACACGCTGGGCAACGCACGGCGAACCCTCTGAAGGGAATGCGCACCCACATGTGTCTGAACACATTGTGGTGGTCCATAACGGTATTATTGAGAACCATGAGCCGCTGCGTGAATTGCTGCAAGCGCGTGGCTACGTCTTTGTTTCCGAAACCGATACCGAAGTGATTGCTCACCTCGTTCACTGGGAGATGAAACAGGGCGGTACGCTGCGTGATGCGGTACTGCGCGCGATCCCTCAGCTGCGCGGTGCCTACGGTACGGTGATCATGGATACCCGTCATCCGGATACCCTGCTGGCCGCCCGCTCAGGCAGCCCGCTGGTGATCGGCCTCGGCATGGGCGAAAACTTTATCGCGTCCGATCAGTTAGCCCTGCTGCCGGTAACCCGTCGCTTTATCTACCTGGAAGAAGGTGATATTGCAGAAGTGACGCGCCGCAGCGTGACGGTATTCGACAAATCAGGCCACGAAGTTGAGCGTCCGGAAATCGAATCCAATCTGCAATATGACGCGGGTGATAAAGGTATCTATCGCCACTACATGCAAAAAGAGATTTTCGAGCAGCCGAACGCCATTAAAAACACCCTGACCGGGCGTATCAGCCACGGCGAAGTGGATTTAAGCGAGCTGGGCGCGAATGCCAATGACATGCTGTCAAAGGTTGAGCATATCCAGATTGTGGCCTGCGGCACCTCGTACAACTCCGGTATGGTGTCACGCTACTGGTTTGAATCCCTGGCTGGCGTGCCTTGTGATGTGGAGATCGCGTCTGAGTTCCGTTACCGCAAATCCGCGGTGCGTCGTAATAGCCTGATGATCACCCTGTCTCAGTCCGGTGAAACGGCGGATACGCTGGCCGCGCTGCGCTTGTCGAAAGAGCTGGGTTACCTCGGTTCGCTGGCGATCTGCAACGTGCCTGGCTCCTCGCTGGTACGTGAATCCGATCTGGCGATGATGACCAATGCCGGGACTGAAATCGGCGTTGCCTCTACCAAAGCGTTCACCACCCAGTTAACGGTACTGCTGATGCTGGTGGCGAAGTTAAGCCGTCTGAAAGGTATGGATGCGTCCATTGAGCATGACATTGTGCATGGTCTGCAGGCGCTGCCGAGCCGTATCGAGCAGATGCTGTCACAGGACAAACGTATTGAAGCGCTGGCAGAAGATTTCTCTGACAAGCATCACGCGCTGTTCCTGGGTCGTGGCGATCAGTATCCGATCGCGCTGGAAGGGGCGCTGAAGCTCAAAGAGATCTCTTATATTCATGCGGAAGCCTACGCCGCAGGCGAGCTGAAACACGGCCCGCTGGCACTGATTGATGCCGATATGCCGGTTATCGTCGTGGCGCCGAACAACGAACTGCTGGAAAAACTGAAATCCAACATCGAAGAAGTGCGCGCCCGTGGCGGCCAGCTGTACGTCTTCGCCGATCGTGATGCCGGTTTCAACAGCAGCGAAAATATGCACATTATCGAAATGCCACACGTGGAAGATGTGATTGCACCGATCTTCTACACGGTACCGCTGCAGTTGCTGGCCTATCACGTTGCGCTGATCAAAGGCACTGACGTTGACCAGCCGCGTAACCTGGCGAAATCCGTTACCGTCGAGTAATCCCTTAAACGCCCCTGCATGGCCGGGGCGTTTCTTCATTTGTTTTGTTTTTAATCAAAATTTCCCGTCTTTCTTTATAACAATCCCTCACCTTCAGCTACTTTTTATCCTGTAATAAAAAGAAAATATTCCCGCAATAATTCCCTCATTAACTTCGCAACTTTTTGATTTATAGATAATTATTTAGAATGGCACCGAGAATATAAGGTCTGTCATAAAACTGTCATATTTCATACATTTTACTGTCACCTGTTTGTCCTATTTTGCATACCGGAGCTACTCAAACAACGATTTACGAAATCTTGCAGGAGTCATTATGAAAGCCATGCGTACCACTGTCGCCACTGTTGTCGCTGCGACCTTATCTCTGAGCGCTTTTGCTGTTAACGCGGCAGCAAGCCTGACTGGCGCGGGTGCAACCTTCCCGGCACCGGTGTATGCCAAATGGGCTGATACTTATCAGAAAGCCACCGGTAGCAAAGTAAACTACCAGGGTATCGGCTCCTCCGGCGGCGTGAAGCAAATTACTGCGAACACCGTTGATTTCGGCGCGTCTGATGCTCCGCTGTCTGATGAAAAACTGGCTCAGGAAGGCCTCTTCCAGTTCCCGACCGTTATTGGTGGCGTGGTTCTGGCGGTTAACCTGCAGGGTGTGAAATCCGGCGAGCTGGTGCTGGACGGTAAAACACTGGGCGATATTTACCTCGGTAAAATCAAAAAATGGGATGACGCCGCGATTGCGAAACTCAACCCAGGCCTGAAGCTGCCTGCTCAGAACATCGCTGTTGTTCGTCGTGCTGATGGTTCAGGCACCTCTTTCGTATTCACCAGCTACCTGGCGAAAGTGAACGAAGAGTGGAAATCTAAAATTGGCGCAGGCTCCACCGTAAACTGGCCGACTGGTCTGGGCGGTAAAGGTAACGACGGCATCGCTGCTTTCGTGCAACGTCTGCCTGGCTCGATTGGCTATGTTGAATACGCTTACGCGAAACAGAACAACCTCGCCTACACCAAACTGGTGTCCGCGGATGGCAAACCGGTATCCCCGACCGAAGAAAGCTTCTCTAACGCCGCTAAAGGCGTGGACTGGAGCAAAACCTTCGCTCAGGACCTGACGAACCAGAAAGGCGATGACGCGTGGCCGATTACCTCCACCACCTTCATTCTGATCCACAAAGAGCAGAAGAAACCTGAGCAGGGCGCTGAAGTGCTGAAGTTCTTTGACTGGGCTTACAAAGATGGTGCTAAACAGGCGAATGACCTGGATTACGCCACCCTGCCAGACAACGTGGTTGAGCAGATCCGTGCTGCATGGAAAACCAACGTGAAAGACAGCAGCGGTAAAGCACTGTACTAATCAAAGTAGTTAATGATGGCGGATGGCGCTTTCGCTTATCCGCCCTACAAAAATCCGCTAACATGCTTTTTTGTAGGCCCGGTACGCGGCATCGCTACCGGGCATCGTTCAAAACAGAGTTCAACTAAAAGAGTGACCTATGGCTGCAACTAAGCCCGCTTTTAACCCACCGGGTAAACAAGCCGACATGATCTTCAGCGCACTGGTAAAACTGGCTGCGCTGATTGTGCTATTGCTGCTGGGCGGCATTATTGTGTCGCTTATTATCTCCTCCTGGCCAAGCATCCAGAAGTTTGGTTTCTCTTTCCTGTGGACCAAAGACTGGGACGCGCCGAACGATGTGTACGGGGCGTTAGTGCCCATTTACGGCACGCTGGTAACCTCATTTATCGCACTGCTGATCGCCGTTCCGGTAAGTTTCGGCATTGCTCTGTTTCTGACTGAACTGGCGCCAGGCTGGCTGCGTCGCCCGCTGGGTATCGCCATTGAACTGCTGGCGGCTATCCCTAGTATTGTTTACGGCATGTGGGGGCTGTTCATTTTCGCGCCCTTGTTTGCGAAATATTTTCAGGAGCCGGTCGGCAACGTGCTGTCGAACATCCCGTTTGTGGGCGCGCTGTTCTCCGGCCCGGCCTTCGGTATCGGTATTCTGGCGGCCGGGGTGATCCTCGCCATCATGATCATTCCGTACATTGCCTCCGTGATGCGCGACGTGTTCGAACAAACGCCGGTGATGATGAAAGAGTCGGCATACGGCATTGGCTGTACGACCTGGGAAGTTATCTGGCGCATTGTTTTGCCGTTCACCAAAAATGGCGTAATCGGCGGCGTGATGCTCGGTCTTGGTCGCGCACTCGGTGAAACCATGGCGGTGACTTTTATCATCGGTAATACCTACCAGCTCGACAGCGCCTCGCTGTACATGCCGGGCAACAGCATTACCTCTGCGCTGGCGAACGAATTTGCGGAAGCCGAATCCGGGCTGCATGTATCGGCGCTGATGGAACTGGGCCTGATCCTGTTTGTGATCACCTTTATCGTGCTGGCGATTTCTAAAATCATGATCATGCGCCTGGCGAAAAACGAGGGGGCGCGATAATGGCAACGCTCGAAATGCAAAACGTCACCGCGCTGGCGGAATCACGTCGCAAGATGCAGGCGCGACGCCGTTTTAAGAACCGTGTCGCGCTGACGCTGTCGATGGCGACCATGGCATTCGGTCTTTTCTGGCTGGTGTGGATCCTGTTTTCCACGGTGACGCGCGGTATTGATGGCATGTCGCTGGCGTTATTCACCGAAATGACGCCGCCGCCTAATACGGCAGGTGGTGGCCTGGCGAACGCCCTGGCGGGCAGCGGTCTGTTGATTTTCTGGGCTACCGCGGTCGGGACGCCGCTGGGCATTATGGCCGGCATTTATCTGGCGGAGTATGGCCGTAAATCCTGGCTGTCAGAAGTGATTCGTTTTATTAACGATATTCTGCTCTCCGCGCCGTCAATTGTGGTTGGCCTGTTCGTTTACACCATTGTGGTGGCGCAAATGGAACACTTCTCTGGCTGGGCGGGCGTGATTGCGCTGGCGCTGCTGCAGGTGCCGATTGTTATCCGTACCACTGAGAACATGCTCAAACTGGTGCCGGACAGCCTGCGTGAAGCGGCTTATGCGCTGGGCACGCCGAAATGGAAGATGATCTCCTCCATCACGTTAAAAGCGTCTGTTTCCGGGATCCTGACCGGCATTCTGCTGGCCATTGCGCGTATCGCGGGTGAAACCGCACCGCTGCTGTTTACTGCGCTCTCCAACCAGTTCTGGAGCACGGACATGATGCAGCCTATCGCTAACCTGCCGGTGACGATTTTCAAATTTGCCATGAGCCCGTTTGCAGAGTGGCAGGAACTGGCCTGGGCAGGCGTGCTGATTATCACCCTGTGCGTACTGTTGCTGAACATTCTGGCGCGCGTGATCTTCTCGAAGAAGAAACACGGTTAATTTTTAGCGGCATGGCCCCCGGCCGTGTCGAATGAGGAAAGAGTAAAATGAGTATGGTTGATACTGCATCCGGTAAGATCCAGGTTCGTGATTTGAACTTCTATTACGGGAAATTCCATGCCCTGAAAAACATCAGTCTGGATATTGCCAAAAACCAGGTGACGGCGTTTATCGGCCCGTCAGGCTGTGGCAAATCCACCCTGCTGCGTACCTTTAACAAAATGTACTCGCTCTATCCTGAGCAGCGTGCAGAAGGCGAAATCCTGCTGGATGGTGACAACATTCTCACCAATACCCAGGACATCGCGCTGCTGCGTGCCAAAGTTGGCATGGTATTCCAGAAGCCGACGCCGTTCCCGATGTCGATTTACGACAACATCGCGTTTGGCGTGCGCCTGTTTGAAAAGCTCTCCCGCACAGATATGGACGAGCGCGTCCAGTGGGCGCTCACCAAGGCCGCATTGTGGAACGAAACCAAAGATAAACTGCATCAGAGCGGTTATTCGCTCTCCGGTGGTCAGCAGCAGCGTTTATGTATCGCCCGCGGCATCGCCATTCGCCCGGAAGTGCTGTTGCTGGATGAGCCTTGCTCGGCGCTGGATCCGATCTCTACCGGCCGTATTGAAGAGCTGATCACCGAATTAAAACAGGATTACACCGTCGTCATCGTGACCCACAACATGCAGCAGGCTGCGCGTTGCTCCGATCACACGGCGTTTATGTACCTTGGCGAGCTTATTGAGTTCAGCAATACCGACGATCTGTTTACCAAGCCGGCTAAGAAACAAACTGAAGATTACATTACGGGTCGCTACGGCTGATTCAGGAGCACGCTATGGATAACCTTAACCTCAATAAACACATTTCCGGCCAGTTTAACGCCGAGCTGGAAAGTATTCGCACGCAGGTCATGACCATGGGTGGCATGGTGGAGCAGCAGCTCTCTGACGCTATCACCGCCATGCATAATCAGGACAGCGAGCTGGCTAAGCGCGTTGTGGCTGGCGACCAGCAGGTCAATATGATGGAAGTCGCTATCGATGAAGCCTGTGTGCGCATCATCGCCAAGCGTCAGCCGACCGCCAGCGATCTGCGTCTGGTGATGGCGATCATCAAAACCATCGCTGAGCTGGAGCGTATTGGCGACGTGGCTGACAAAATTTGCCGCACGGCGCTGGAGAAGTTCTCTCAGCAACACCAGCCGTTACTGGTAAGCCTGGAGTCACTTGGCCGTCACACGGTGCAGATGCTGCACGATGTGCTGGATGCGTTCGCGCGCATGGATCTGGATGAAGCGATCCGTATTTACCGCGAAGACAAGAAAGTGGATCAGGAATATGAAGGCATTGTGCGTCAGCTGATGACCTACATGATGGAAGATCCGCGCACTATCCCAAGCGTACTGACGGCGCTGTTCTGCGCGCGCTCTATTGAGCGTATCGGTGACCGCTGCCAGAACATTTGCGAATACATTTTCTATTTCGTGAAAGGCCAGGATTTCCGCCACGTGGGCGGCGACGAGCTGGACAAACTGCTCGCCGGGAAAGATCCGAAAGAGTGAGTTAGTGCCCCCTCACCCTAACCCTCTCCCCAGGGAGAGGGAACTGATCGAGCACAATCCCGCCTTTCTCCCTCTCCCAGTGGAAGAGGGCCGGGGTGAGGGGTAAAAATTACCGCGTAATATTCCACCCGCGCGCCTTCCATAATTCCGGTAGCTGCGCCAGTTCGGTAAAGGTCGTCACCTTCGGGTGGTCAAGCGGCTGGTTATGCGGATCGGCGCAGAAGTAGAACACTTCCATGCCCGCCGCGATACCTGCCTGCGCCCCGGCGGAGGAATCATCCACCAGAATACATTTCGTTGGATCGACATTCATGGCTTTCGCGGCGTGGAACATCAGTGCCGGATCGGGTTTCCAGCGCTGAATGTCGTAGCCGCTGAACAGCAAATCCGGGAAGTGGTGCAGCATTCCCAGCTTACCCAGCGAATGGTTCATTTTGCTCACCGGCCCGTTAGAGACCACGCACATCGGCACGGCCATCGCATCCAGTAACGCATTTGCACCCGCGATCACCTCCAGTTCGCTGTCGAACAGACGTGCGACCTCGGCGCGGTAGACAGGTTCGAGATCGGCTTTCGCCAGATCCACGCCGTTTTCGGCGTTAATAATGTCGATAATCTCGTAGAGCTTCACGCCTTTAAAGCGCTTAAACACCTCTTCAAGATCAAGCGTAATGCCAAATTCCTGGAACATATGGACATAAGCCCGGGAACAAATCACTTCACTGTCGACCAGCGTGCCGTCACAGTCGAAAAATACCGCGTCAATTTGGGACATGCCGTTTCCTGTTTTAATGCAATTTTAACGATTACTTGGCGCAGATTACGCCACGCAATCGTTGCCGTATAAGCAAATTCAATGAAAAAAAATGGGTGATACCCATCACCATTGTCGCATTTTGGTATAGGATAGCGACGGATTTTTCCCTCCCATGTTTGGAAATTGATAATGAGCCAACAACACACCACCCAGCCAGCTGGCCAGGGGTTGCTCGACCGCGTGTTTAAACTGCGTGAACACGGCACAACGGCACGCACCGAAGTGATCGCCGGGTTCACCACCTTCCTGACGATGGTTTACATCGTTTTTGTTAACCCACAAATTTTGGGTGCCGCTGGCATGGATACCAGCGCGGTGTTCGTGACCACCTGTCTGATTGCAGCGCTTGGCAGCATTCTGATGGGGATGTTCGCTAACCTGCCCGTTGCGCTGGCACCGGCGATGGGGCTGAATGCCTTCTTTGCTTTTGTGGTGGTGGGCGCTATGGGTCTGCCGTGGCAAATCGGTATGGGCGCGATTTTCTGGGGTGCGGTTGGCTTGTTGCTGTTGACGATTTTCCGCGTGCGTTACTGGATGATTGCGAATATCCCGGTCAGCCTGCGCGTGGGTATTACCAGCGGTATCGGTTTATTCATCGGGATGATGGGTCTGAAAAACGCCGGCGTGATCGTGGCGAATCCGGAAACCCTTGTCACCATTGGTAATCTGTCCTCACACAGCGTACTGCTGGGCGTGCTGGGCTTCTTTATTATCGCCATTCTCGCCTCGCGTAATATTCACGCGGCAGTGCTGGTCTCTATCGTGGTGACCACGCTGCTGGCGTGGATTCTGGGGGACGTGGAGTATAACGGTATCGTCTCTGTGCCGCCGAGCGTGACCAGTGTGGTTGGCCATGTCGATTTAGCCGGTTCGTTTAATCTGGGCCTCGCGGGCGTGATCTTCTCGTTCATGCTGGTAAACCTGTTCGACTCCTCCGGTACGCTGATTGGCGTGACGGACAAAGCGGGTCTGGCAGACGAAAAAGGCAAATTCCCGCGCATGAAGCAGGCGCTGTACGTGGACAGTATCTCGTCGGTGGCAGGCTCGTTTATCGGCACCTCGTCCGTAACCGCGTACATTGAATCTTCTTCCGGCGTCTCCGTTGGTGGCCGTACTGGTCTGACTGCGGTGGTGGTGGGTGTATTGTTCCTGCTGGTGATTTTTCTTTCGCCGCTGGCTAAGATGGTGCCGCCGTACGCTGCTGCTGGCGCGCTGATTTACGTGGGCGTGCTGATGACGTCCAGTTTAGCGCGTGTGAAGTGGGATGACCTGACCGAAGCGGTACCGGCATTTATCACCGCAGTCATGATGCCGTTCAGCTTCTCGATCACCGAAGGCATCGCGCTGGGCTTTATCTCTTACTGCGTGATGAAAATCGGTACCGGTCGCCTGCGCGAACTCAGCCCTTGCGTGGTGATTGTCGCGCTGCTGTTTGTGCTGAAGATTGCGTTTATCGACGCGCACTAATCTTTGCTCCCTCATCCTGGCAAAATGGCCGGGGTGAGGGCAGATCCATGCTCAGGCAGATAAACTGCTAAATCGCATCAGTCGCGCCGCAGGGGCATTCGCCCGCTGTTGAATATCCGGCAGGCTACTCCAGCCGCTTTTACTGTCGAACGCCCAGATCCGCAGCGTTTCCATCGCCGGCGAAACGGCCACCGACCAGATCAGCACATCCTCCGCATCACACAACGCTTCCACAGGGGCTGCCAGCGCCGCCCGTAAACGACCTGAACCCGGCAGCAGCTGTAATAGCTCTGGTGAGTCCTGCGTCTGGCTGGTCATCTTTAGCACGCTCTGACGCAACGTGATGAGCTGCGTCTGGGCTTCATTCGGATCGCTCTGGTTACTGATCCACAGTTTTTCGTTGTTGCTGAAGATCTGCCGCTCTTGTGCCAGGGGGTTGTGCAGACCGCGGGTTGTACGCTGTAGCTCCATATCCAGCCCACAAATGCCCTCGGTGGTGATCGCCACACCAACCATGTTCCCGGCATAGGCAAGGGAGAAATGCGGTAACTGCATATCAAAAAAGACGGGACGACCGTTTGGCTGGTTCACGATGTCCGGCAGTTCGCTAATGCCGTAAAGCATAAACATGAGTTCGGCGAGTAATGCCCGGGAGGCCAGAAAGCGGTGACGTTGATGTTCCGGAAGTTGTCGTGCGGCGTGGTGGCAGGCGGAAGGTAGCCTCGTTGAGGTAAGATGACCATCAGTCAGTATCCCTCTTGCAAAGTGTGTTGCCATTTTTCGCTCCGTGATAATGGTCTGAAGTGTCAGACAACGAGGAAAGCTAATGGCCTGTATTGTGCGCAGGTTTGATAAAGGAAAAAAGGGGATTTGAACCACTGTGCCGGAATTTTACATTTCCTTTAACAGCAGCACATAAAAACGAAAAAACCCGCCAGAGGCGGGTTTTAAAATACTGTGCTTAGAACGAGGAAGCTTACAGGCTTACAACGTTACCAGCTGCCGGGCCTTTAGCGCCGCTTTCGATGGTGAAGGACACTTTCTGACCTTCGTCCAGAGATTTGTAGCCTTCATTCTGGATAGCAGAGAAGTGTACGAACACGTCTTTAGAGCCATCGTCAGGAGTGATGAAGCCGAAACCTTTATCAGCGTTGAACCATTTTACCAGACCAGTCATTTTAGCAGACATAGAAATTACCTTTGATATTGAATTAGTGCCTTACGGCGTGATGGTGTGCTTGACAGAATTTTTGAAGCGATTAAGAGAAGCTCACGACGAAGGGTATCTTTGGATAACTTCTGGAGGACTACTTTACTAACTGCTTTAAAGGTCTGTGCGTCAAACCAATGAGGCTATTAACGCACAGATCCGTAGTGAGGTGCAACGTTTATTTTAAAACGATCACTTGCCAATGCAAAAACTGGAGAAGATCCGGCCTAACAGATCGTCGGACGTGAACTCGCCGGTGATCTCGCTTAACGCCAGTTGCGCCAGCCGCAGCTCTTCTGCCAGCAATTCGCCTGCCCATGCGCCGAGCAGTTGCGCTTTACCCTGTTGCAGATGGTCAGCCGCCAGCTCCAGTGCCTGCAAATGACGACGACGCGCCATAAAACCGCCTTCCATACGCGTATCAAAGCCCATACTGGCTTTAAGATGATGGCGCAGCACGTCGACACCTTCGCCGGTTCGCGCCGACAGGCGTACAAGTGAGTGACCATTCACATCGCTGATGCCCAGCGTCTCGCCAGTGATATCGGCTTTATTACGTACTACCGTAATGGGCAATTTTGCCGGCAGACGGGCGATAAAATCGGGCCAGATCTCTGCCGGGTCAACCGCGCTGGTGGTGGTGCCATCTACCATAAACAGCACCCGGTCGGCCTGTTCGATCTCCTGCCAGGCGCGCTCAATACCAATACGCTCGACTTCATCGCTGGCTTCGCGCAGCCCGGCGGTATCAATGATATGCAGCGGCATGCCGTCGATATGAATATGCTCGCGCAGCACATCGCGCGTGGTACCCGCGATGTCGGTGACAATCGCCGCCTCACGCCCGGCCAGCGCGTTGAGCAGGCTTGATTTACCGGCGTTTGGACGGCCCGCGATCACCACTTTCATGCCTTCACGCAGCAGGCTGCCCTGACGCGCTTCCGCACGAACGGCATCCAGATCGCCAATGACCTCGTTGAGCTGCGCTTCGATTTTGCCGTCAGAGAGAAAATCAATTTCTTCATCCGGGAAGTCGATGGCCGCTTCAACGTAAATGCGTAAGTGAGTGAGTGCTTCCACCAGATGATTAACGCGCGCGGAAAACGCGCCCTGCAACGAGTTCAGCGCCGAACGGGCCGCCTGTTCTGAACTGGCGTCGATCAGATCGGCGATGGCCTCGGCCTGGGCTAAATCCAGCTTATCGTTCAGGAACGCGCGTTCAGAGAATTCGCCTGGCCGCGCAATACGCACACCGGGGATCTTCAGGATGCGTTTTAACAGCAGATCGAGAATCACCGGCCCGCCATGCCCCTGAAGCTCCAGCACGTCTTCACCGGTAAAGGAGTTCGGGCCGGGGAACCACAGTGCGATACCCTGATCCAGCGCGCTGCCGTCAGCATCTTTAAACGGCAGGTAATCGGCGTAACGCGGTTTGGGTAGTTTACCCAGCACAACATCCGCAACCTCTCGCGCTTTCAGGCCAGAGATGCGCAGAATGCCCACGCCACCGCGTCCAGGGGGGGTGGCCTGAGCAACGATAGTGTCGTTATGGCTCATGATTTATCTCGTTAAAAAAAATAAAAAAGGCGGTCATTTGACCGCCCTCTCTGTACTTTCCTTTTGCCGGGTGGCGCTACGCTAACCCGGCCTACAGCTTAGGATCAGGAGCTTTTCTTCTCGCGGCTATGCAGGCCACGTTTCTCCAGACCACGGTAAATCAGCTGCTGCTGCAGAATGGTCACCAGGTTGCTGACGATATAGTACAGCACCAGACCAGACGGGAACCACAGGAAGAACACCGTAAAGATGACCGGCATAAAGGTCATGATTTTCTGCTGCATCGGATCGGTAACGGTCGTTGGCGACATCTTCTGAATGAAGAACATCGTCACGCCCATCAGGATCGGCAGAATGTAGTACGGGTCTTGTGCGGACAGGTCATGGATCCACAGGGCGAACGGCGCATGACGCAGTTCAATAGAGCCCATCAGCATATAGTACAGCGCCAGGAAGATTGGCATCTGGATCAGCAGCGGGAAGCAGCCGCCCAGCGGGTTAACCTTCTCAGCTTTGTACAGCGCCATCATTTCCTGGCTCTGACGCTGCTTGTCATCGCCCAGACGCTCACGCATAGCCTGAATTTTAGGCTGCAGCATACGCATCTTCGCCATGGAGGTGTACTGCGCTTTGGTCAGCGGGTACATGATGCCACGAACGATAAAGGTAATAACAATGATGGAGAAGCCCCAGTTACCCAGGAAGCTATGGATCCATTTCAGCAGTTTGAACAGCGGCTGCGAGATGAACCACAACCAGCCGTAATCCACAGTCAGGTCAAGGTGCGGCGCAACAGCGGCCATTTTGTCCTGAATTTCCGGACCCACCCACAGAGTGCTGCTCAGCGCACCGGTTTGACCCGGCTGTACCAGAACCGGTGCAGACTTATAGCCGATTGCGGCAATGCCGTTGCCCAGGTTGTTGGTATAGAAATTGTTGGCCACGTCGTTACGCGGGATCCACGCGGTTGCGAAGTACTGTTGCAGCATCGCTACCCAGCCGCCGTTTGCGGTGACGTTCAGGTTCTCGTTGTCAGCAATGGTATCGAATTTGTATTTTTCGTACTTCTCATCTGGCGTCGAGTACGCCGCACCACGGAAGGTATGCAGCGCAAAGTTGCTGCTTCCGGTGTCACGATGGGCTGGCAGATTGATGGATTGCTTCAGCTGACCGAAAGGTGCCACTTCCAGCGGTTTCGCGCTGCTGTTCTGCACGTTATAACCGACGTTCACCGCATAATCACCGCGTTTCAGGGTGAAGGTTTTGGTGAAGGTGTTACCTGCCGCATCGGTGAAGGTCATCGGGATCGCCAGTTCGTTCTGGCCATCCGCCAGCACAAACGCGTCACTGGTGACGTTATACAGCGGACGTGCGCCGTTAGCCGGATTATCCGGGCCGTCGCGACCGGTCAGACCGCTCTGCGCCTGATAGATAAACTCCGGGGTGGTTTCCAGCAACTGGAACGGCTCGGAGGAGCCCAGTTCTTTCGGATAACCTAACAGCTGCGCTTGTTCAATATCACCACCACGGGTGTTGATGGTAAGAGACAGCACATCGGTCTTAACAGTAATCAGTTTTCCCTGGCCACTGGCTGGTACGCCCTGGTCTGCGGCACTACCCGCTGCGGTGGTCGTAGTCTGCGTGGTCTGCTGCGTCTGAGGCTGAGGATTTTTATCCTGCTCCCAGGCTTGCCAGATCATGAAAGACACGAACAACAAAGCGATGACAAGAAGATTGCGTTGCGAATCCATCGTTAGTGTTCTCTGGTATTAAAAGGTCCTGGCGGGACGGGGTCGTCGCCACCCGGGTGTAAAGGGTGGCATTTTAATACGCGTTTCACCGTCAACCAACTGCCTTTTATCACTCCAAACCTGCGCAATGCCTCAATTCCGTAGGCCGAGCAGGTTGGAGTGAAACGGCAATGTGGCCCGAGTAGCGGACTAATCAGGCGTTGATAAACCCTTATCAGGGCTATCAGGAGCCGTGAGCCAGGCGACAGTGACGGCGCCATAATTTTTCCAACGCTTCCGAGAGAGCACGGTTATCGAGGTCAGCAACCCCCTTTTTCGCCACCACCACGAAATCCATTGCAGGAAGTTCATGCTGGCGTAAACGGAAGCTTTCGCGCGTCAGGCGTTTGATCCTGTTGCGTTCATGCGCACGTTTAACATTTTTCTTGGCGACGGTAAGACCGATACGGGGATGCCCCAGCGAATTCAGGCGGCCGAGGATGGTGATTTGCGGCGTGCCAGCCCGTTGTGGCTGCTGGAAGACGAATGTGAAATGATTGGGAGTTAACAAGCGTAACTCCCTGGGAAATGCGAGCTTAACCACGCAGGGTTAGCTTTATTACTTGGAAACGGTCAGACGGGAACGGCCTTTAGCACGACGACGTGCCAGGACCTGACGACCATTTTTAGTTGCCATACGAGCGCGGAAGCCGTGAGAGCGGTTGCGCTTCAGTACAGACGGTTGAAAAGTGCGTTTCATGGCGATTTCTACCTAAACTTGAATGATTTCACTGACTTTTGCGCCTGCTCGTTTGGCAATGCCAACTGCGTACGCTTCAGTGTTGGTGAATAAAGAGGCCGGATTGTAATAATTGTACACTCCGGAGTCAATTCTCTTTCCTTATATCCCGCGTATTTTCGCACGATTCTGTCTGTAAAATGAACAGCCTTAAACGACAAAAATCATACGCTGCGCGCCGGGTGGAGGATTATACGGGCTGGCGACGAAAGCGCAAGGATCCTCAAGGATCTTCCTGAGATCAATTAAGCAAAATTTTGGCGCTGCTCAGCATATTTTCCAATATGCGGGCTAAATCCTGCCACCCCCCTGCCAGGATCGTTTACACTTACCCGGTTCGGATCGCCCTGTGGATAAATAGTGAAGAATCTGTGAGAAACACAAGATCTCTTCGGCTGTTTACGCTATGATCCGCGGTCCCGATCACGATCCTCGATCGCAGAAAGGGACAAATCGCAGATAGCGGTTCGCACGTCACCCTTCAGGGTCTTTCAGGGACCTTTTCGACGTGTGTCAACAATCACGAATTTTCAGCCTTTGTCATTTTATCGACTTTGTTCGAGTGGAGTCCGCCGTGTCACTTTCGCTTTGGCAGCAGTGTCTTGCCCGATTGCAGGATGAGTTACCAGCCACAGAATTTAGTATGTGGATCCGCCCGTTGCAGGCGGAACTGAGTGATAACACGCTGGCTTTGTACGCGCCCAACCGTTTTGTTCTCGATTGGGTAAGGGACAAATACCTTAATAATATCAATGGACTGCTCAATGATTTCTGCGGTACCGACGCCCCACAGCTGCGTTTTGAAGTGGGGACTAAGCCGGTAACGCAAACTGTCAGGGAAACGGTGAATGTGGCCGCACCCGCGCAAGTGGCGGCGGTACCTGCCCCGCGCCCTGCGCTTGCCCGCTCTGGCTGGGATAACGTCCCGGCACCAGCGGAGCCAACCTATCGCTCCAACGTCAACGTTAAACACACCTTTGATAACTTCGTTGAAGGTAAATCTAACCAGCTGGCCCGTGCTGCGGCGCGTCAGGTGGCGGATAACCCAGGCGGCGCATACAACCCGCTCTTCCTTTATGGTGGTACGGGTCTGGGTAAAACGCACCTGTTGCATGCGGTGGGTAACGGCATTGTGGCGCGCAAGCCGAATGCCAAAGTGGTGTATATGCACTCCGAGCGTTTTGTTCAGGACATGGTAAAAGCCCTGCAAAACAACGCGATCGAAGAGTTTAAACGCTACTACCGCTCCGTTGACGCCCTGCTGATCGATGACATTCAATTCTTTGCGAATAAAGAACGATCCCAGGAAGAGTTTTTCCACACCTTCAACGCCCTGCTGGAAGGTAATCAACAGATCATTCTCACCTCGGATCGTTATCCCAAAGAGATCAACGGTGTTGAGGATCGTCTGAAATCCCGCTTCGGCTGGGGGCTGACCGTCGCGATCGAACCGCCGGAGTTAGAAACCCGCGTGGCGATCCTGATGAAGAAAGCTGACGAAAACGACATTCGTCTGCCGGGTGAAGTGGCGTTCTTTATTGCCAAGCGTCTGCGCTCGAACGTGCGTGAACTGGAAGGCGCACTGAACCGCGTCATTGCCAATGCGAACTTTACCGGTCGCGCCATTACCATTGATTTCGTGCGGGAAGCCCTGCGCGATCTGCTGGCGTTACAGGAAAAACTGGTCACCATCGACAACATTCAGAAGACGGTGGCGGAGTACTACAAAATCAAAGTGGCGGATTTGCTGTCCAAACGCCGCTCCCGCTCGGTAGCGCGACCACGCCAGATGGCGATGGCGCTGGCGAAAGAGCTCACCAACCACAGCCTGCCGGAAATCGGCGATGCGTTTGGGGGCCGCGACCACACTACCGTGCTGCATGCCTGCCGTAAGATCGAGCAGTTGCGTGAAGAAAGTCATGATATCAAAGAAGACTTTTCCAATTTAATCAGAACATTATCTTCGTGATGCGATGAAAGTGACGCTATGAAATTTACCGTTGAACGTGAACATTTACTCAAGCCGCTCCAGCAGGTCAGTGGCCCGCTGGGTGGTCGTCCTACGCTGCCTATTCTGGGTAACCTCCTGCTGCAAGTGGCAGACGGCGCACTGTCGCTGACCGGTACCGATCTGGAAATGGAAATGGTGGCCCGCGTCGCGCTGCTGCAGCCGCACGAACCGGGCGCGACTACCGTTCCGGCGCGCAAATTCTTTGATATTTGCCGTGGTCTGCCGGAAGGTGCCGAGATCGCCGTACAATTGGAGGGCGACCGTATGCTGGTGCGCTCCGGGCGCAGCCGTTTCTCGCTGTCGACCCTGCCGGCGGCTGATTTCCCGAACCTGGACGACTGGCAGAGCGAAGTTGAATTTACGCTTCCGCAGGCGACCATGAAGCGTCTGATCGAAGCGACCCAGTTTTCCATGGCGCATCAAGACGTGCGTTATTACTTAAACGGCATGCTGTTTGAAACCGAAGGCGAAGAGCTGCGCACCGTGGCGACCGATGGTCACCGCCTGGCGGTCTGCTCTATGCCGGTGGGTCAGTCACTGCCCAACCATTCGGTGATCGTGCCGCGTAAAGGCGTTATCGAGCTGATGCGTATGCTGGACGGCGGCGATTCGCCGCTGCGCATTCAAATCGGCAGCAACAATATTCGTGCGCATGTCGGCGATTTTATCTTCACCTCGAAGCTGGTTGATGGCCGTTTCCCGGATTATCGCCGCGTATTGCCGAAAAATCCGGACAAGCATCTGGAAGCCGGCTGCGACATCCTGAAACAGGCGTTTGCCCGTGCGGCGATCCTCTCGAACGAGAAGTTCCGCGGCGTGCGGCTGTACGTCAGCCAGAATCAGATCAAAATTACTGCCAATAACCCTGAGCAGGAAGAGGCGGAAGAGATCCTCGACGTCACTTACGGCGGCACGGATATGGAAATTGGCTTTAACGTCAGTTACGTGCTGGATGTGCTCAACGCGCTGAAGTGCGAAAACGTCCGCATGATGCTGACGGACTCAGTGTCCAGCGTGCAGATTGAAGATGCAGCCAGCCAAAGCGCGGCTTACGTTGTCATGCCAATGAGATTGTAATGTCGCTCACCCGCTTGTTGATCCGCGACTTTCGCAATATTGAAAGCGCGGATCTCGCTTTATCCCCCGGCTTTAACTTTCTGGTTGGCGCGAACGGTAGCGGCAAAACCAGCGTGCTGGAGGCGATCTACACCCTGGGCCATGGCCGGGCTTTTCGCAGTCTGCAAATTGGTCGCGTCATTCGTCACGAGCAGGGATCTTTTATTCTGCATGGTCGCCTGCAGGGCGAAGAGCGCGAAACCTTAATCGGTCTGACCAAAGACAAACTGGGCGACAGCACGGTACGCATCGACGGCACCGACGGCCATAAGGTCGCGGAACTGGCGCTGCTGATGCCGATGCAGCTGATTACGCCCGAGGGGTTTACTTTACTCAACGGCGGCCCCAAATACAGAAGAGCATTCATCGACTGGGGATGCTTTCACAATGAAACCGGATTCTTTACCGCCTGGAGCAACCTGAAGCGCCTGCTGAAACAACGCAACGCCGCGCTGCGCCAGGTAAGCCACTATGCGCAATTGCGCCCGTGGGATAAGGAACTGATCCCGCTGGCGGAACAAATCAGCCAGTGGCGTGCCGAATACAGCGCCGCTATCGCTGAAGATATGGCGGATACCTGTAAACAGTTTCTGCCCGAATTTACCCTGAGCTTCTCTTTCCAGCGCGGCTGGGAAAAAGAGACTGATTATGCCGACGTGCTGGAGCGCAGCTTCGAGCGCGATCGCATGCTGACGTACACGGCGCATGGCCCGCACAAGGCGGATTTCCGCATTCGTGCCGACGGTGCGCCGGTGGAAGATACGCTCTCACGCGGGCAGTTAAAGCTGCTGATGTGTGCATTGCGACTCGCGCAGGGTGAGTTCTTAACCCGTGAAAGCGGGCGACGCTGTTTATACCTGATAGATGATTTTGCCTCAGAGCTTGATGACGCACGGCGCGGACTGCTTGCCAGCCGCTTAAAAGCCACGCAGTCACAGGTCTTTGTCAGCGCCATCAGCGCTGAACACGTTCTGGACATGTCGGACAAAAATTCGAAGATGTTCACCGTGGAAAAGGGTAAAATAACGGATTAACCCAAGACTAAATGAGCGAGAAACGTTGATGTCGAATTCTTATGACTCCTCCAGTATCAAAGTCCTGAAAGGGCTGGATGCGGTGCGTAAGCGCCCGGGTATGTATATCGGCGATACGGATGACGGCACCGGCCTGCACCATATGGTATTCGAGGTTGTGGATAACGCTATCGACGAAGCGCTCGCGGGTCACTGTAAAGATATTGTGGTGACGATCCACGCCGATAACTCTGTCTCCGTAACGGACGATGGCCGTGGCATCCCGACCGGTATTCACCCGGAAGAGGGCGTATCGGCGGCGGAAGTTATCATGACCGTACTGCACGCAGGCGGTAAATTTGATGATAACTCCTATAAAGTTTCCGGTGGTCTGCACGGTGTGGGCGTGTCCGTGGTTAACGCCCTGTCGCAAAAACTGGAGCTGTTGATCCGTCGCGAAGGCAAAATCCACCAGCAGACTTACGTGCACGGCGTGCCGCAGGCACCGCTGGCCGTTACCGGCGAAACCGACGCTACCGGGACGCAGGTGCGTTTCTGGCCGAGCCATGAAACCTTCACCAACGTCACCGAATTTGAATATGACATCCTGGCCAAGCGTCTGCGCGAACTGTCGTTCCTGAACTCCGGCGTGTCCATTCGCCTGATCGACAAACGTGACGGTAAAGAAGACCACTTCCACTACGAAGGCGGCATCAAAGCGTTTGTTGAGTATCTCAACAAGAACAAAACGCCAATTCACCCGAACGTGTTCTATTTCTCCACCGAAAAAGACGGTATCGGCGTGGAAGTGGCATTGCAGTGGAACGATGGTTTCCAGGAAAACATCTACTGCTTTACCAACAACATCCCGCAGCGTGATGGCGGTACGCACCTGGTTGGCTTCCGTACGGCGATGACCCGTACCCTGAACGCCTACATGGACAAAGAAGGCTACAGCAAAAAAGCGAAAGTCAGCGCCACCGGCGACGATGCGCGTGAAGGCCTGATTGCCGTGGTTTCTGTGAAAGTACCGGATCCGAAATTCTCCTCGCAGACCAAAGATAAACTGGTCTCTTCCGAGGTGAAAACCGCGGTTGAACAGCAGATGAACGAACTGCTGGCCGAATACCTGCTGGAAAACCCGACTGACGCGAAAATCGTCGTTGGCAAAATCATTGATGCGGCACGCGCCCGTGAAGCAGCCCGTCGCGCCCGTGAAATGACCCGTCGTAAAGGCGCACTGGATCTGGCCGGTTTGCCAGGCAAACTGGCGGATTGCCAGGAGCGCGACCCGGCTCATTCCGAACTGTACCTGGTGGAAGGGGACTCTGCGGGCGGCTCTGCCAAGCAGGGGCGTAACCGTAAGAATCAGGCCATCCTGCCGCTGAAAGGTAAAATCCTTAACGTAGAGAAAGCGCGTTTCGACAAGATGCTCGCCTCTCAGGAAGTGGCAACGCTTATCACTGCGCTCGGCTGCGGCATTGGCCGTGACGAGTACAACCCGGATAAACTACGTTATCACAGCATCATCATCATGACCGATGCCGACGTCGATGGCTCGCACATCCGTACGCTGTTGCTGACCTTCTTCTACCGTCAGATGCCGGAAATCGTTGAGCGTGGCCACGTCTACATCGCACAGCCGCCGCTGTACAAAGTGAAGAAAGGCAAGCAGGAACAGTACATTAAAGACGACGAAGCGATGGATCAGTATCAGATCTCTATCGCTCTTGACGGCGCCACGCTGCACACCAACGCTAACGCTCCGGCGCTGGCAGGTGAAGCACTGGAAAAACTGGTGGCTGAATTCAACGGCGCGCAGAAAATGATTGGCCGCATGGAGCGTCGCTACCCGCGTGCGCTGCTGAAAGAGCTGATCTATCAGCCGACGCTGACGGAAGCCGATCTTGCCGATGAAGCAAAAGTGACCGGCTGGGTGACGCAGCTCATCAACACGCTCAATGAAAACGAAATGCACGGCAGCACCTGGAACGTCGCGGTGCGCGAGAACGCTGAACTGAAACTGTTCGAGCCGATCGTGCGCGTCCGTACCCACGGTGTGGATACTGATTATCCGCTGGAGCAGGAATTCATTGTCGGTGGCGAATACCGCCGTCTGTGCGCGCTGGGTGAGAAACTGCGTGGCCTGATCGAAGAAGACGCCTTTATCGAGCGTGGCGAACGTCGTCAGCCGGTTGCCAGCTTCGAGCAGGCGCTGGACTGGCTGGTGAAAGAGTCCCGTCGTGGTCTGTCTATTCAGCGTTATAAAGGGCTGGGCGAGATGAACCCGGATCAGCTGTGGGAAACCACCATGGATCCGGACAGCCGCCGTATGCTGCGTGTAACGGTGAAAGATGCAATTGCAGCCGACCAGCTGTTCACCACGTTAATGGGCGACGCCGTTGAACCGCGCCGCGCCTTTATCGAAGAGAACGCCCTGAAAGCAGCGAACATCGATATTTAAGCCGTTTCCCCGGTGGCACGTTTGTATGACCGGATACACAGGTGACAGATCAGACCGGGAACATAGGTAACACTTTTCTAGTCTATCCGCAGCACACTCTGGGTTTTACGGTCGTAGTACGCAAGCGTTATTCCGTTAAAGATGATGGCCTCCAGGCCATCATCTTGTTCTTCCAGCATAATGTACTCGTTTGTCAGCGCTTCGCTCAGGAAGACCGTTCCCCTTTTACCCATGAAGAGTGTCCCTCTCGACTTTACCTTGTGGACCATGGCTCCCACCGGGTAATCGTATTCCGGTACCCTGCCGTCCCAGTGGCGTGGCGACGGCTCCCACACGCTGTCAGGCGTTGCTCCACCCAGCGCTTCATGCGGCCTTTCGTGATTAAACTCATTCCGGTAATCTCTGAACCACTGCTGTTGTTCTTCCATGGTCATAAAGGTATTGCCACAGCTCACCGCTCTTTTCAGTGAACGGTGCATGCGCTCATGGCGACCATTCTCTTCCGGATGGCCCTTTCTGATGCGCTCCGGCCTGATGCCCAGCTTGATGAGCCAGACCGCAAGGCGACTTAATCCGGCTATGCCTGTCCCCGCAAAGGGTTGCCCGTTGTCTGTTCTGAGGACTTCCGGCAGACCGTATTCCAGGAACGCTTGTGTCAGACACGTTCTGACAAAAGGCTCACTCTCCCGGGACGTTGCCTGGCAGCTCAGCAGATACCGGCTGTGGTTATCCGTCAGGGTGAAGGGATGGCAGTATTCTCTGCTCAGCAGTCTGAACTTGCCTTTAAAATCCGCGCTCCAGACCTGGTTGTTTTCACTGATGGTGGTCAGCGGCTGGCGGTTGCCCGGTGTTCTGCGTTTTCTCTTTTTATCCGGAACCAGCCCTTCGCGTTTGAGGACATCGCCGATGGTACTGGCGGCGGGCACGATAAAATCGACCTGATGATTGAGGAGCCACATCCTCAGCTTTTTAGGCCCCCAGTCAGGATGTTTATGCCGCAGCGCAATCAGATGGCTGACGGTATCATCCGGCACGGCCCGGGAATGGGAGTGTGGGGCACGCGAGCGGTCAGAGAGGGATGAAAGGTCATCAGGATTAAAGCGTTCAAGCCATTTGTACCCGGTTTTCCGGCTGATGCCAGAAAGCCGGCAAAGGGCTGAAAAGGAGTCCGTACCTGCATGGCAGGCACGGATAAAATCAAGGCGTTGCATAGGTCGGGTCTCAGTCCAGGGCATAGCGAGTCTCCTCTTCTATGCCAGTTATAACTGTTACCCATGTATCCGGTCTGAAGTGTTACCCATGTTTCCGGTTCATACCCGTTGCTGACCGGGGCGACAAAAGCATCAGGCCCGGTCAGCGTCAGCGCTACCGGGCTTTTTTTCGGCCGCAAAAGGGGGATCCCCTCGCCAGACTCCATCCCCTTTCTTACCGTGTTTTTTGAGCAGAATCGCGTTAGCATGCGTTAAGACTCATTTACTGCGGGGAACTCATGGCTATCAAACTCATTGCAATCGATATGGACGGTACTTTGCTGCTGCCGGACCATACCATTTCACCTGGAGTCAAAAAGGCGATTGCCGCCGCGCGCGAAAAGGGCGTTAACGTTGTGCTGACCACCGGGCGTCCCTATGCCGGAGTCCATAACTACCTGAGAGAGCTGCATATGGATAAGCCGGGTGATTATTGCATCACCTACAACGGCGCGCTGGTGCAAAAAGCGAGTGATGGCAGCACGGTGGCGCAAACCACGCTGAGCTACGACGATTACCGTTATCTGGAACAGCTTTCCCGCGAGGTGGGGTCGCACTTCCACGCGCTGGATCGCAACACGCTGTACACCGCCAACCGCGACATCAGCTACTACACGGTGCATGAATCCTACGTTGCCACCATCCCGCTGGTCTTCTGCGAAGCGGAAAAAATGGACCCGGCGATCCAGCTGCTGAAAGTGATGATGATTGACGAACCGGCCATTCTTGATAAAGCCATTGCGCGCATTCCGGCAGACGTAAAAGAGAGATATACCTTGCTGAAAAGTGCGCCGTACTTCCTCGAAATCCTCGATAAACGCGTCAATAAAGGCACTGGTGTAAAATCGCTGGCCGACACGCTTGGGATCACGCCAGAAGAAATCATGACCCTTGGCGATCAGGAAAACGACATTGCGATGATCGAATACGCCGGTCTCGGTGTGGCGATGGATAACGCCATTGATTCCGTAAAAGAGGTGGCGGATTTCGTCACCAAATCCAACCTTGAAGACGGCGTGGCGTACGCGATTGAGAAGTTTGTACTGAATTAACCAGTCTATCTGTCATTCCTGAAACCCGCACAGGCTGCGGGTTTTTTTACGTCCTTAGTGACGCCTTCATAACATTCTTGTCACCAATTGTCGTTTTTGTGATCTAAATTGTAGTACAACATTATCTTGTTGTACTACATTGTGGCCATGGCAACGATGAACACCATCACGTTAGTACTACAAAATTGCATCGAAATTCAGCGGTCGCGGTAAAGTAGAAGGGTACTTACAGAGCATAAGGACTCTCCATGACACTCAATAAAACCGATCGCATCGTTATCACGCTGGGCACGCAGATTGTCAGCGGTAAATACGTTCCCGGTGCCGCATTACCGGCGGAAGCCGAGTTATGCGAGGAGTTTGAAACCTCGCGCAACATTATTCGTGAAGTCTTCCGGTCGCTGATGGCAAAACGGCTGATTGAAATGAAGCGGTATCGCGGGGCGTTTGTCACGCCGCGTAATCAATGGAATTACCTTGATACCGACGTACTGCAATGGGTGCTGGAAAACGACTATGACCCGCGGCTGATCAGTGCGATGAGCGAGGTCCGCAACCTGGTGGAGCCAGCCATCGCTCGCTGGGCGGCAGAACGGGCAACCTCAAGCGATCTGGCCGAAATTGAAGCGGCGCTCAACGACATGATTGCAAACAATCAGGATCGGGACGCGTTCAATGACGCCGATATTCGCTATCACGAAGCGGTATTGAAATCGGTGCACAACCCCGTTTTACAACAGCTCAGCGTGGCGATCAGCTCGCTACAGCAAGCGGTATTTGAACGAACCTGGATGGGCGATGAGGCCAATATGCCCAAAACGCTCCAGGAACATAAAGCGCTGTTCGATGCGATAAGGCATCAGGACGGCGATGCGGCAGAGCAGGCGGCCCAAACGATGATCGCCAGCTCGACACGAAGGTTAAAGGAAATCACATGACAGCTCGCTACATCGCAATTGACTGGGGATCGACCAACCTGCGTGCCTGGCTTTATCAGGGTGAAAAATGCCTGGAGAGCAGGCAATCAGAAGCAGGCGTCACGCGACTTAACGGTCGTTCCCCGCAGGCGGTGCTAGCTGAAGTGACAGACAACTGGCGCGAGGATGACACCCCCGTCGTTATGGCGGGAATGGTGGGCAGCAATGTGGGCTGGAAAATGGCGCCCTATCTGCCGGTTCCCGCAAAATTCTCTGCCATTGGTCAGCAATTAACGTCCGTTGGCGACAATATCTGGATTATTCCCGGTTTGTCAGTCTCGCGCGACGATAACCACAATGTGATGCGTGGCGAAGAGACGCAATTGCTCGGCGCCCGCAGGCTCTCTCCTTCCTCTGTCTATGTGATGCCTGGTACGCACTGCAAATGGGTGCAGACCGACACGCAACAAATCCATGATTTTCGGACCGTGATGACCGGTGAATTACACCATCTGTTATTACAGCATTCGCTGGTGGGCGCGGGATTACCGGAACAGCAATCCGCTTGCGGGGCATTTACCGCCGGGCTGGAACGTGGCCTTAACGCCCCGCTTATTTTGCCGCAGCTTTTCGAGGTTCGCGCCTCGCATGTTTTGGGCACGCTGCCGCGCGAACAGGTGAGTGAATTTTTATCGGGTCTGCTGATTGGCGCAGAAGTCGCCAGCATGGTGGAACACTTTGCGAATGAACAGGCAATCACGATTGTTGCCGGAAACGCCCTTGCCAGCCGCTATCAGCAAGCGCTGGATGCTGTGGGTCGTCATACCACAGTGGTTTCCGGCGATACGGCATTTCAGGAAGGTATAAGGAGCATCGTACATGCAGTGGCAAACTAAACTCCCGCTTATCGCGATCCTGCGAGGCATCACGCCAGAAGAGGCACTGGCGCATGTTGGCGCCGTCATTGAGGCCGGCTTTGATGCGGTCGAAATCCCGCTGAACTCACCGCAGTGGGAAAAAAGTCTTCCGGCGATTATCGACGCTTATGGCGACAAGGCCCTGATCGGCGCAGGCACGGTTCTTAAGCCCGAACAGGTGGACCAGCTTCACCGCATGGGGGCCAGGCTTATCGTCACGCCAAATATTCAACCAGAGGTTATTCGCCGGGCGGTGAGTTACGGCATGACCGTCTGCCCCGGATGCGCCACCGCAAGCGAGGCATTTACCGCGCTGGATGCAGGTGCGCAGGCGCTGAAAATATTCCCGTCGTCGGCTTTTGGTCCGGACTACATCAAAGCGTTGAAAGCGGTGCTGCCACCTGAGGTCCCGGTCTTTGCGGTCGGCGGCGTCACCCCGGAAAACCTCGTGCAATGGTTGAATGCAGGCTGCGCGGGGGCGGGTTTAGGCAGCGATCTCTATCGCGCAGGACAGACCGTTGAGCGCACCGCGCAGCAGGCGAAAGCATTTGTTAAGGCGTATCGAGAGGCAGTGAAATGAAAATAACCAACATCACCACGTACCGTTTACCCCCGCGCTGGATGTTCCTGAAAATCGACACCGATGAAGGTGTGGTTGGCTGGGGTGAGCCGGTTATCGAGGGCCGCGCGCGGACGGTTGAAGCGGCCGTGCATGAACTGAGTGAATATCTGATTGGTCAGGATCCGGCGCGCATCAACGACCTGTGGCAGGTCATGTACCGGGCGGGTTTTTATCGCGGAGGCCCGATCCTGATGAGCGCCATTGCCGGTATCGACCAGGCGTTGTGGGATATTAAAGGGAAAGTCCTGAATGCGCCGGTGTGGCAACTGATGGGCGGCCTGGTGCGTGACAAAATTAAAGCCTACAGCTGGGTGGGGGGCGATCGTCCCGCAGAAGTGATCGAAGGCATTAAAAAATTACGCGGTATCGGGTTTGATACGTTTAAGCTCAACGGTTGTGAAGAGATGGGCATTATCGATAATTCCCGCGCCGTGGATACCGCGGTAAATACGGTGGCGCAAATTCGCGAAACCTTCGGCAACGATATTGAATTTGGACTCGATTTTCATGGTCGCGTGAGTGCGCCGATGGCGAAAGTATTAATTAAAGAGCTGGAACAATACCGACCTTTATTTATTGAAGAGCCGGTATTAGCGGAACAGGCAGAATATTATCCGAAACTGGCCGCCCAGACCCATATTCCTATTGCCGCCGGTGAGCGTATGTTCTCGCGCTTTGAATTTAAACGTGTACTGGAAGTCGGTGGGCTGGCGATCCTGCAACCCGATTTGTCCCACGCGGGCGGCATCACCGAATGCTACAAAATTGCCGGTATGGCTGAAGCCTATGACGTCGCACTGGCCCCGCACTGTCCTCTGGGACCCATTGCGCTGGCCGCCTGTCTGCATGTGGATTTCGTCTCGCGTAACGCGGTATTCCAGGAGCAAAGCATGGGCATCCACTATAACAAGGGCGCGGAATTACTCGACTTTGTAAACAATAAAGAAGACTTCAGTATGGAAGGCGGATTCTTTAAACCGCTCACCAAACCGGGCCTGGGTGTGGAAATCGACGAAGCGCGCGTGATTGAACTGAGCAAAAATGCGCCGGACTGGCGTAATCCGCTGTGGCGGCATGAGGATGGCTCCGTCGCCGAGTGGTAAATGCTCTTCATATTTCACGCCGCAGGTGCGTTGGCTGCGATTACGCACCCCAGTCACTTACTCGTGTAAGCTCCTGGGGATTTGCAATCTTGCCGCCTTCCTGCAACGCGAACTATTTAGAGCATTCTTAAGCAAATATAAAAATTCGTAGACACCCTCTGTAAATTACAGGGCATGGTGAGCGGCTTCGCTATGCCCAAAATCTGGAGACAGATTGCGATGGATATTTCCGTTACTGCTAAAAAACCTGGTCGTCGCCGTTATCTGACGCTGGTTATGATCTTTATTACCGTGGTGATTTGCTACGTTGACCGGGCAAATCTGGCGGTTGCTTCAGCCCATATTCAGGAAGAATTTGGCATCACCAAAGCGGAGATGGGTTACGTCTTTTCGGCGTTCGCCTGGCTTTATACGCTATGCCAGATCCCTGGCGGCTGGTTCCTCGATCGGGTGGGTTCACGCTTAACCTATTTTATTGCCATTTTCGGCTGGTCGGTGGCAACGCTGTTCCAGGGATTTGCTACCGGATTAATGTCACTGATTGACCTGCGGGCGATCACCGGTATTTTCGAAGCGCCTGCGTTTCCGACCAATAACCGGATGGTGACCAGCTGGTTCCCGGAACATGAACGCGCATCGGCGGTGGGTTTTTATACGTCCGGGCAATTTGTGGGCCTGGCTTTCCTGACGCCGCTGCTGATCTGGATCCAGGAAATACTGAGCTGGCACTGGGTATTTATTGTCACCGGCGGTATCGGGATTGTCTGGTCGCTGATCTGGTTTAAGGTCTATCAGCCGCCGCGTCTGACCAAAAGTATCACCAAAGCCGAGCTGGATTACATCCGTGACGGCGGTGGGCTGATAGATGGCGATGCGCCGGTTAAAAAAGCGGAGCGTCAGCCGCTGACGAAGGCAGACTGGAAACTGGTCTTCCATCGCAAGCTGCTTGGGGTTTATCTGGGGCAGTTTGCCGTTACCTCCACGCTGTGGTTCTTCCTGACCTGGTTCCCCAACTATCTGACTCAGGAGAAAGGCATCACCGCGCTGAAGGCAGGGTTTATGACCACCGTACCTTTCCTGGCGGCCTTCTTTGGCGTACTGCTTTCCGGCTGGCTGGCGGATAAGCTGGTGAAAAAAGGCTTCTCGCTGGGCGTGGCACGCAAGACGCCGATTATCTGCGGTTTACTGATCTCTACCTGCATCATGGGCGCGAACTACACGAACGATCCGGTCTGGATCATGACGCTGATGGCCATCGCGTTCTTCGGCAATGGCTTTGCGTCTATCACCTGGTCGCTGGTCTCTTCCCTTGCGCCGATGCGCCTGATAGGCCTTACCGGCGGGGTGTTTAACTTTGTCGGCGGGCTGGGTGGGATCACCGTGCCGCTGGTGATTGGCTACCTCGCGCAGGGGTATGGTTTCGCGCCGGCACTGGTTTATATTTCCGCCGTGGCGTTGATTGGCGCGCTGTCTTACATCCTGCTGGTGGGCGATGTGAAGCGCGTCGGTTAATGCTCATTTGCCAGCCCGCACAGTGTTGTGGCGGGCTGCGCATCCTGATGGAGCGGGATATGCGCCACCTTGCTTTGCATTATCCACTTTCTTAATGCCGGTGCGGTTAAACACCGGCTTTTCAGTATCTTGCCGTAAAGTTTGACGCGTAATTTTCGCGTTGCCCGCCAGTATGCCTGGTTCGCCTGCGTGGTTTCCTGAACCAGTACGTCATGCAGGATCTCCGCGCTGTCCAGCGCATAGCTAATCCCTTCCAGCGAACTGGCGCTGATAAACCCTGCGGCTTCGCCGATCAAAAATGCATTCTCTTTGCCGCCGACAAAATCCGCCCAGCGTGACGGGAACAGTACAGTGCATTTCTCGCTTTTCACCGGCGCGCTGAACTGAAAATCGAACGCGCCCATCTTCTCTTTCAACGACTCATAGCGCGCCTGCCCCTCTTTCATCGGATACGCGCCGCCAAAAATAAAATAGCCGTCTTTGCTGATGCTCCAGGAATAGCAGTCAGTGATCTGATTATCAAAAATGCAGGAGTAAAACGGCACCGGATGCTGCTCCGTAAACCATTGCTGGATGGCGACATATTTACGGATCTGATGATCGGGATAAAGATGGCGGCGCACCAGCGAGTTCGCGCCGTCAGCGCCCACCAGATAGCGGGTGGTGATCTGCTGCTCCTGGCCGTCGGCCATGAACGTGACCTGCCAGCGATCCCCGGCGCGGCAGATTTTCCGGCACAGGCTGTCGTGGTGGACCACTACATCGTCAGGGATAAGGGATTTCATCCATAAATCAAACGCATGGCGATTAATATTGATATAGCTGCGCTGGTAATTGCGCGTTAGCCCGGCGGTCACATCGACGGTTTTAACGCTGAAGATTTGCGGGTTGGCGATAACGCTGACCGGCAGGGTAATACCTGCGCGGATGAACGAACGCTGGGCATCCGGAGCCAGCAAACCGCCGCACGGCTTGTTAAAACCCTCGCTGCCGCACTGCTGTTTTTTATCCAGCGCAATCACGCGCATCTTGCCGCTTAGCTGTCGGGCCAGCGCCGAGCCAGCCGGTCCTAAACCGATAATCGCCACGTCAAAATGTTCCATCTGCTTATCCATTGGGAGGGGGAATAGGCGGTACTGCAGAAAACGAATATGAAGTCGGTGTGAAGTCCTGCTGCCGTCGTCAGAAAAGTATGCTGTACTGAGCACTCACGACGCCCGCTAACGGATAACGACATGAAACAAATCACTTTTGCTGCACAACACCATCAACTCACCAATACCCAAACCTGGACGCCGGACAGCCAGTGGCTGGTGTATGACGTGCGGCCCTCTGGTGCTTCTTTTACCGGGCGTACCATTGAGCGGGTGAATGTGCACAGCGGTGCCGTCGAGGTGATCTATACCGCCCCCCAGGGCGCGCACGTCGGCGTGGTGACGGTGCATCCGGCGGCGGAGAAATATGTCTTTATTCATGGCCCGGAGAACCCCGACGCAGAGTGGCAGTACGATTTTCACCACCGCCGTGGCGTGGTGACGCACGCCGGTCACACCCGTAATCTGGATGCGATGGACATTACTGCGCCCTTCACCCCCGGTGCGCTGCGCGGCGGCAGCCATGTGCACGTCTACAGTCCGAACGGGGATTACGTCAGCTTTACCTATAACGATCACGTAATGCATACGCTCTCCCCGGCGCAGGATCTGCGCAACGTCGGCGTGGCAGCCCCCTTTGGCCCGGTAAACCCGCCCTGTACGCATCCACGGGAATATGCCGGCAGCCACTGGTGCGTACTGGTCAGCAGCACCACCGCCACACCGCAGCCGGGCAGCGATGACATCAACCGGGCCTATGAAGAGGGCTGGGTGGGAAACCATGCGCTGGCGTTTATCGGCGATACGCTGTCGATGCGCGGGGAGAAAGTGCCGGAACTGTTTATCGTCACGTTGCCGCGCACAGAAGCAGGCTGGAAACAGGCGGGCGATCGGCCTTTAGCCGGTACGCCCGATACGCTGCCCGCGCCGCCCGCAGGCGTCGTGCAACAACGTCTGACCTTTACGCATGATCGACCTTTTCCGGGGCTGGTGAGCACGCTGCGGCATTGGGTGCGCAGCAATCCACAAGCCACTGCCATTGCATTTTTGATGCGTGACGAGCAGGGCATTGTTCAGCTGTGGCTGATGTCGCCCCAGGGCGGGGAGCCGCGCCAGCTGACGCACAATACCAGCGATATTCAGTCGGCGTTTAACTGGCATCCGTCAGGCGATGCACTGGGCTTTGTGCTGGAAAATCGCATTGCGATGTGTGACGCGCAACGCGGCGACATCACCTTTTTGACAACCGATCATGAGAATACACCCGCCGCCGACGCGGTGGTCTTTTCGCCGGACGGGCGACATATCGCCTGGATGGAAGAGACGCAGGGGTACCGTCAACTGTGGTTAACGGCAACGGGATCATAAATCAGGGGCTGACGGCAGGCGGGATCACCGAGTTAGTCGCCAGATTCGCCTGCTCGCTTTTCTCGACGCGCGATCGCAGTGAATTGTCTTTGCGGAATAAATCCCAGGGCAGCAGCAGCGTATCTACCACCGCCGTAAAGGGCATATCCAGCGCCACCAGCGATTTCATGCCGAGGCTGGTGTCATCATCGCCGAGCATTTTGCTACTGGCGCTGGTTCCGGGGTAAATGCCTTCTTTGCCGCCAGTATGTGACATTACGCTGGAGCAGCCGCCGATCGACATCATCCCGCTTACGACAGCCAGTGTTAGAAGAACGTTTTTCATGACGATTTGATCATAGTGAGTGGCCGTACACGCTTATAGCGATCCTGAACGTAAAAGAGTAGTGAAGGAGCGCCACAGTGTGGCGGTCATCGCAATTTAACAATTTATGCTGTAATCCAGTCTAAGCAATGGCTGCGAAAGTGCAAAAAAAAGTCAGATAAACGCCCTTGAAAAGAAAACGACTGCACCCATTTTAGGTTATGTCCCGGAAAGAACACGCCTGCGGGGTGTTCGGGGGCCAACAAGCCTGTCCATGGTGGAAGGCTTAAAATTCTCGCTGATTTCAGGAGCTTATTTATGCGTAATTTCGATCTCTCTCCGCTGTACCGTTCTGCCATTGGTTTCGATCGTCTGTTCAACCTGTTAGAAAATAATCAAACCCAAAGCAACGGCGGTTACCCTCCGTATAACGTTGAACTGGTTGACGAAAACCATTACCGCATCGCCATTGCCGTGGCCGGTTTTGCAGAAAGCGAACTGGAGATCACCGCCCAGGACAATGTGCTGGTGGTGAAAGGCGCCCATGCCGCCGACCAGAAAGAGCGTACTTACCTCTATCAGGGCATCGCCGAACGCAACTTCGAGCGCAAATTCCAGTTAGCTGAGAACATTCATATTCGTGGCGCTAACCTGGTCAACGGCCTGCTGTATATCGATCTGGAACGTGTCATTCCGGAAGCGAACAAACCGCGCCGTATCGAAATCAACTAATTGCCAGGGTCGCCTGCGCGGCCCGCTACACCTTGCTCGCCGTCAGGGAGTAGATGCCTGTCTTCGGACAGGCAGGAATATACTCGCTTCACAGAAGGAGAATAACCATGCGTAACTACGATTTGTCCCCACTTCTGCGTCAATGGATCGGTTTTGACAAACTGGCCAATGCGCTGCAAAACACGGCTGAAGGCCAGTCTTTCCCGCCGTACAACATCGAAAAAAGCGACGATAACCACTACCGCATCACGCTGGCGCTGGCCGGGTTCCGTCAGGACGATTTAGAGATCCAGCTGGAAGGGCAGCGTCTGACTATCAAAGGCACGCCGGAAAAACCCGCCAGTGAACCGAAATGGCTGCATCAGGGCCTGGTCATCCAGCCGTTCAGCCTGGGCTTCACGCTGGCCGAACATATGGAAGTGGATAACGCGACCTTCACCAACGGCCTGTTGCACATCGATTTGACCCGCAACGTGCCGGAAGCCATCGCCCCGCAGCGTATCGCCATCAGCGAACGTCCTGCGCTGAACAGCTAAGTCTTTCTCACCGCTGATCTTCTGGCCGGGCCAGCACCACGCTGACCCGGCCTGCTTGTCTCTGCTTACTCCCTTTTGTGCGCCACCACCCATACAGCCGCGCTGCGCTCTGCGAAAATCCCTGTAAATATTAGTGTTATTCACAAGGATCCCTTTATGAGTGAGATAGCGTTAACGGTCAGTATTCTGGCGCTGGTTGCTGTCGTGGGTTTGTGGATCGGCAACATCAAAATCCGCGGCGTGGGTTTTGGGATTGGCGGCGTGCTGTTTGGCGGCATTATCGTCGGGCATTTTGTCGATCAGGCCGGGATCGGCCTTAGCAGCGACATGCTGCACGTGATGCAGGAGTTTGGTCTGATCCTGTTCGTGTACACCATCGGTATCCAGGTCGGGCCGGGCTTTTTCGCCTCGTTGCGGGTGTCGGGATTACGCCTCAACCTGTTCGCCGTGCTGATTGTGGTGATGGGCGGGCTGGTCACGACGCTACTGCATAAGTTTTTTGCCATTCCGTTACCGGTCGTGCTGGGGATTTTCTCCGGCGCGGTCACTAACACGCCCGCGCTGGGTGCGGGGCAGCAAATCCTGCGGGATTTAGGCACGCCGGGCGACATCGTCGATCAGATGGGCATGAGCTACGCGATGGCCTATCCGTTCGGCATCTGCGGCATTCTGCTGACCATGTGGCTGATGCGGCGGCTGTTTCGCGTCAATATCGACCACGAAGCGCAGCAGCATGAGGAGAGCGCCGGTAACGGTCATCCTCAGCTTAAAACCATCAATATCCGCGTGGAAAACCCCAACCTGAACCGCATGGCGATCCAGGATGTGCCGGTACTTAACAGCGATAACATTATCTGCTCCCGTCTGAAACGCGATGACACCCTGATGGTGCCGTCGCCGTCCACGCTGATCATGCACGGCGACCTGCTGCACCTCGTTGGTCAGGAGGCGGATCTGCGTAACGCGCTGGTGGTTATCGGTCAGGAAGTCGATACCTCGCTCTCCACGCGCGGCACCGATCTGCGCGTTGAACGTGTCGTGGTGACTAACGAAAAGGTACTCGGCAAAAAAATCCGCGATCTGCACCTCAAGCAGCGTTACGACGTGGTGATCTCGCGCCTCAACCGCGCCGGGGTCGAGCTGGTGGCCAGCAGCCATGCCAGCCTGCAATTTGGTGATATTCTCAACCTGGTGGGACGTCAGGCGTCTATTGATGCGGTGGCCGCCGAAGTCGGCAACGCGCAGCAAAAACTCCAGCAGGTGCAGATGCTGCCGGTATTTATCGGCATCGGCCTCGGCGTGCTGTTAGGCTCCATTCCCCTGTACGTGCCGGGCTTTCCGGTGGCGTTAAAACTGGGGCTGGCAGGCGGGCCGCTGATCATGGCGCTGATCCTCGGGCGTATCGGCAGCATCGGCAAGCTGTACTGGTTTATGCCGCCCAGTGCCAACCTTGCACTGCGTGAGCTGGGAATTGTGCTGTTTCTGGCGGTGGTCGGCTTAAAATCCGGCGGCGATTTCATCGACACGCTGATTAACGGCGACGGTCTTAACTGGATGGGCTACGGCATGCTGATCACCGCCGTGCCGCTGATCGCCGTCGGTCTGCTGGCGCGTATCTTCACCAAAATGAACTACCTGACGCTGTGCGGCATGCTGGCCGGTTCAATGACCGATCCCCCGGCGCTGGCCTTCGCCAACGGTCTGCACGCCACCAGCGGTGCGGCCGCGCTCTCCTATGCCACCGTGTACCCGCTGGTGATGTTTCTGCGCATCATCACTCCGCAGCTGCTGGCGGTATTATTCTGGGGAATGGGTTAACAGGGTTTCCGGACGGATGCGATGCAGGTGGTAATCCACCTGGTACTCGCTGGTATTACGGTACATCACGGAATAGTTAAGAAACTCGCCGCTGTCGCTGTAGGAAAGGGACGTGATGCGCAGCAGCGGCGTATGTTCTGGCACGTTGATAAAGCTGGCGAGCTGTTTATCCGCCAGCATCGGCGTCAGGCTTTCATAATTGCCGCTGATGGTTATGCCGCACTCCTTCTCGATGTAATCAAATTTTGAGCCTTCCAGATGCACCAGCGACAGGTTGCGAAACAGCTTCACCGGCATATAACTGTCTTCCAGCATCAGCGGTTTGCCCTCCACATAGCGGATGCGGCGTGAAAAGTAGATCCGCTCGTTAATCTGGATGCGCAACTGGCTGGCGATGGCGGGCGGCGCGGGCATCAGTTCAAACACCAGCACCTTGCTGGAGACGTTTTTCCCCTGCTGGCGCATCACCTCCACAAAGCCGGTAAGATTGGTGGTTTCGTGATGAACATCCTTACGCGCCACAAAGGTGCCGCTGCCATGACGGCGTACCACTAATCCCCAGCCCACCAGCAGATCAATCGCCTTGCGGATGGTCATCCGCGCCACGCCAAATTCCTGCGCCAGCGTTTTCTCGCCAGGTAACGGACTGCCAATATTGTAATCCGAAGAATTCAGCCGCAGACGTAATCGTTCGGCAATGGATTTATAGATCATCTGTAGATCTCTCTGTGCCTGTGAACAGGGATAGTGCCGCTGAACATGTCCAGTTTATTTAAGAAAAGTAGACCTGATAGCGCGAAATAAAACCATGAAAGGGATCACGGAACGCAGCGGCGCGTCATGTCGCCAGAACCGCAACTCTCTATTCTCCAGCCACCAGTATTACTACAAAAAACCATTAACCCTACATTTGTTGTTTTATGAGGATGTAAAAATGCTCAGTCAAATACAACGCTTTGGTGGCGCGATGTTCACCCCGGTTTTGCTGTTTCCGTTTGCCGGCATGATCGTCGGCATTGCCATTATGCTGCAAAATCCCCTGTTTATTGGCGAATCGCTGACGCGGCCCGACAGCTTATTTTTTCAAATCGTAAAGATTATTGAAGAGGGCGGATGGGCAGTATTTCGCAATATGCCGCTTATTTTCGCTGTCGGTTTGCCGCTGGGCCTGGCTAAACAGGCGCATGGCCGGGCTTGCCTTGCCGTATTAATTTCTTTTCTGACCTGGAACTATTTTATTGGCGCGATGGGCATGGCCTGGGGCGATTTTTTTCACGTTAATTTCAACAGTGAACCCGTTGCCGGAAGCGGTCTGACGATGATCGCCGGGATTAAAACGCTCGACACCAGCATTATTGGCGCGATTGTCATTTCCGGCCTCGTGACGGCCATCCATAACCGCTTTTATGATAAGAGCCTGCCGGTGTTTCTCGGCATTTTTCAGGGCACCTCTTTTGTGGTGATTGTCGCCTTTTTCGTTATGCTCCCCTGCGCATGGTTAACACTCCTGTGCTGGCCAAAAGTGCAGGTGGCTATTGGGTCGCTGCAAACGTTTTTAAGCGGTGCCGGGGCGCTGGGCGTATGGATCTATACATTACTTGAGCGACTGTTAATTCCCACCGGGTTACACCATTTTGTTTATGGCCCGTTTATTTTCGGCCCGGTGGTCATTGAGGGCGGATTACAGCCGTACTGGGTTCAGCATATTCATGAATTCAGCCAGAGCACCCAGCCATTAAAAGATCTCTTTCCGGCAGGTGGCTTCGCGATGCATGGTAATTCCAAAGTATTTGGCGCACCGGGAATTGCACTGGCGATCTATTTTACCGCCGCGCCGCAAAACCGGGTGAAAGTCGCCGGATTATTAATTCCGGCGACCCTGACCGCTATTCTGGTCGGTATTACCGAACCGCTGGAATTTACCTTCTTATTTATCGCGCCATTTCTGTTCGTTATTCACGCGCTGTTAGCCGCAACCATGACCGCCATCATGTATATGGCGGGCGTCGTCGGTATGTTCGGCGGCGGTTTGCTTAATGAGTTTTTACCCCTCAACTGGATGCCAATGTTCCATAACCACGCTTCGGTGATGTTTATTCAGCTCGGCATTGGTCTCACGTTCACCGCCATCTGGTTTGTGGTTTTCCGCGCCTTGATCCTGCGCTTTAACCTGAAAACCCCTGGCCGTGAAGAGAGCGAAATCAAACTCTACAGCAAAGCCGATTACAACGCCGCGCAGGGTCGGACGCCTGTGGCGGCACAGACCAAAACAGGGCAGGCCGCTGGTTTCCTGCATGCGCTGGGCGGCGCGGCAAATATTGAAAGCGTTAATAACTGCGCCACGCGGCTGCGTATCACGCTGGTCGATATGGCGAAAACCCAAAGTGACGAGGTGTTTAAAGCCCTGGGCGCGCACGGTGTCGTGCGGCGCGGCAACGCCATTCAGGTGATTGTCGGCCTGCACGTTCCCCTGGTGCGCGATCAGCTGGAAAGCCTGATGAAAGCTCCTTTATCAAACCAACCATCCCCCATGACAGAGGTCATATCATGAAAAAATTCTCGGTCGTCATTGCTGGCGGCGGCAGCACCTTTACCCCCGGCATCGTGTTGATGTTACTCGCCAATCAGGATCGTCTGCCGCTACGGGCGCTGAAGTTTTATGACAACGATGGCGCGCGCCAGGAGGTGATTGCCGAAGCCTGTAAAGTCATCCTGCGTGAACAGGCACCGGACATCGAGTTTTGCTATACCACCGATCCGCAAACCGCGTTCAGCGATGTCGATTTTGTGATGGCGCATATCCGCGTGGGTAAATACCCGATGCGTGAAAAAGACGAGAAGATCCCGCTGCGACACGGCGTGGTCGGCCAGGAAACCTGCGGGCCGGGCGGTATTGCCTACGGAATGCGCTCCATTGGCGGCGTGCTGGAGCTGGTGGATTATATGCAGACGTATTCGCCCCACGCCTGGATGCTGAACTACTCCAATCCGGCGGCGATTGTCGCAGAAGCCACGCGGCGACTGCGCCCGGTGGCCAAAATCCTCAATATCTGCGATATGCCGATTGGTATTGAAGGGCGCATGGCGCAGATCCTCGGCCTGCAGGACCGCAAACAGATGATCACCCGCTATTACGGGCTGAATCATTTTGGCTGGTGGCATGCGATAGAGGACCTGGAAGGCAACGATTTAATGCCCGCGCTGCGCAAATACGTGGCTGAACACGGCTACATTCCACCGGCAAATGATGCCCATACGGAAGCGAGCTGGAACGATACGTTCGCGAAGGCGAAGGATGTGCAGGCGCTGGATCCGGCTACGCTGCCGAATACCTACCTGAAATATTATCTGTTCCCGGATTATGTTGTGGCGCACGCCAATCCCGCGCGTACACGGGCGAACGAGGTGATGGATCACCGGGAGAAGCACGTGTTCAGCGCCTGCCGCGCGATTATTGAGGCCGGGCATTCTGCCGCCGGTGAGCTGGAAATCGACGAGCATGCGTCTTATATCGTCGACCTGGCGGCGGCCATCGCCTTCAACACGCAACAGCGCATGCTGCTGATCGTGCCGAACAACGGCGCTATCGCCAATTTTGATGCCGACGCGATGGTGGAGATCCCCTGTCTGGTAGGAAAAAATGGCCCGGAGCCGCTGACGGTCGGCAACATTCCGCACTTCCAGAAAGGGCTGATGAGCCAGCAAGTGGCGGTGGAAAAACTGGTGGTCGATGCCTGGGAGGAGGGGTCATACCTTAAACTGTGGCAGGCTATTACGCTCTCGAAAACCGTGCCGAGCGCCTCTGTCGCCAAAGCGATCCTCGATGACTTAATTGCCGCCAATAAAGACTACTGGCCGCGATTAAGTTAATCCTGCCCGGCCTGCGGTTTACCCCGCAGGCCGGGTAAGTTTTATAGTGCCCTACCGCCTCCCCCTCAGCTAGAATTGGCGCTCATCTGTTTATTCAGGGAAGCCACACCATGAAAATTTCCCGCGTCGGCGAAGCGCCGGACTACCGCTTCTCGCTGGCCAACGAGCGTACCTTTCTGGCATGGATCCGCACTGCGCTTGGGTTTTTAGCCGCAGGCGTCGGGCTGGATCAGCTCGCGCCGGATTTTGCCACGCCGCTGATCCGCGAACTGCTGGCGCTACTGCTGTGCCTTTTTGCGGGCGGGCTGGCGATTTACGGTTATCTGCGCTGGCTGCGCAATGAGAAGGCGATGCGGCTGAAAGAAGATCTGCCGTATACCCGCACGCTGCTGGTGATCAGCTTTATTCTGACGCTCGTCGCTGTCGTCGTCATGGCGCTGGTGTTCTATGCCGGATAGCCGCAAAGCGCGCCGCGAGCAGGATCCCGGTCTGCAACCGGAGCGCACCTCGCTGGCCTGGTTTCGCACGCTGTTAGGCTACGGGGCGCTGATTGCGCTGGCAGCCAGGCATCACTGGTTTGAATCCGGGGTGGCATTCTGGATCTCGCTGGCGGCGCTGGCGCTCACCGCGCTGATCCTCTGGCGTTATACCCGCAGCCGTAACCTGATGGATGTCAGCCACAGCGACTTCGTGCAGCCAGCCGCGGTGCGCGACAAGTTCCTCATCGCGCTGGCGGTGTTGTGCCTCGCGCTGTTGTTTGCGCTTACGCATATTCGCCAGGTGACGAGCATGCTCGCCGCCTGGTGATAACGCGCCGTCAGCGGCCTTTCGCCAGATACTGCGCCATTTCCGCCTCCGGCACCATGCCGCCGCCCGTCGCCCACACCAGATGAGTGGCGTTTTGCAGCTGTGCGGCGCTAAAGCCGTGCATCTGCTGATAGGCTGCCGATCCGCACACGTGCTGCGGCCCGGCCATACCTGCCAGCGCCGACGGCTCAAGACGGATATTTTCCTCCTGCGACAGCCAGCCGAGCATGTCGTACAGGCTTTGATCGTCCAGCGTGTAAAACCCATCGAGCAGCCTTTCCATGGCGCGGCCCACGAAGCCGGACGCCCGCCCCACTGCCAGACCATCGGCAGCGGTCAGGTTATCGATCCCCAGATCCTGCACCGCAATACCATCATGCAGCCCGGTATAGACGCCGAGCAGCATGCACGGCGAGTGGGTAGGTTCCGCGAACAGGCAATGAACGTGATCCCCAAAGGCCATTTTCAGGCCGAATGCCACGCCGCCCGGTCCGCCGCCCACGCCGCACGGCAGGTAGACGAATAACGGATGATCGGCATCGACCCGCAGCCCGCGCGCGGCAAACTGCGCTTTCAGCCGCTCTCCGGCCACCGCGTATCCCAGAAATAGGGTGCGTGAATTTTCATCGTCGATAAAAAAGCAGTTGGCGTCCGACGCCGCCGCTTTGCGCCCCTGCTCCACCGCCACGCCGTAATCTTCATCGTATTCCACCACATTGACGCCATGGCGGCGCAGCGTGGCTTTTTTCCATTCACGGGCATCGGCGGACATATGCACCGTCACCTTAAAACCGAGGCGGGCACTGATAATGCCAATGGATAAGCCGAGATTCCCCGTCGAGCCTACGGCGATGCTGTAGCGTGAGAAAAAGGCCTTACACGCTGGCGTGAGCAGGCGGCGATAGTCATCTTCCGGCGTCAGCAGCCCGGCAGCGAATGCCAGTTTCTCGGCATGGGTCAGCACTTCAAAGATGCCCCCGCGCGCCTTGATGGAGCCGGAAATCGGCAGATGGCTGTCTTTTTTCAGCCACAGCGTGCCGTTAATAGCCGCGCCGTATTCTATTTGCAGCCGTTGCTGCATGGCGGGGATCGCCACCAGTTCAGACTCAATCATCCCCTGGCTGGCGGCGGTTTCCGGGAAGGCCTCGGCCAGCCAGGGCGCGAAGCGCGCCAGCCTCGCGTGGGCGGCTGCGATGTCGTCAGCGGTAAGCCCCACCCAGGGCAGGCCTTCGGCCAGCGACGTGGTGTGTGGATTAAACCAGCACGCCTCCTGCAAATTGATCAGCGAGGCGACAAGCGGAAAGCGGGCAGTCAGTTCGGCAGGTGTCATGGCGGTTCCCTTTGCAAAAGCGAGTGTTAAAGAAAACAGGAAGACGGCAGGGATGCAAGCGATGCCAACAATTTACGCTACACGGAATACGGAAAAGCATGCTAAAAAACACCTCTTTGCCACGCCATTTCATGCAGGGTTCATCGTGTATAAAACCGTGATCGCCAGTGCGTTGCTGTTTGCTGCCAGCGCCGCGTATGCCGCGCCGACGCTGACGGCAGCCCGTTACGCCGCGCAGCTGGGGCCTGGCATGGATGTTGACTGGGCGCGCACCGAGCGCGGTATCCGCGAATTCGATCCGCTGGTGGTGAGAGATTTTGCGGCGCTGGGTATCCATCATGTGCGTATCCGCGTGGCGCAGAACATGACCGAGGCGCGGCTGGTGCACCTGCGTAAGCTGGTGGAGGCATGCGAGCAGTACGGCGTCATCCCGATCATCGCTTTTCAGGCCGATGGCTTTAAGGCCGATCCGCTGAAAAACGAGGCGGCGTTACTGGCATGGTGGACGACGGTGGCGCGCTATTTTGGCACGGACCATCCGCTGCTTGGCTTTGATTTGATCTACGAACCGGCAGAGAAACTCAATCACGATCAGGCGGCGCTGAACCGTGTCTATGATCGGCTGATCAAAACCCTGCACGGCATTGATCCCCGGCGCATGATTTTTGTCGCCCCGCGCCTGCGCTCGGCCCCGGAAGCGCTGACCGAGCTGAAACTGCCGCCGCACAGCCAGAATTTCGTGCTGGCGGAGTGGCATATTTTTGGCTGGGGACCGCAAAAAAGTAACGGCAAATACCCGTGGACATCCGGTACGGCCGCTGAGAAAGCCGCCATCCGCGCGCGTATCAACGCGGCGCTGCGCTGGCAGCAGAAAACCGGACACGTTAGCTGGGTGGGTGGCTGGGCGGTGGGGGAATCCATTAAAAGCGCGCCGACGGCCTCACAGCTGGCCTTCGCCACCTTTATGGCCTGCGAACTGAAGCGGGCAAAAATCCCTTATGCCATCAATGCCGACGCGCAGTTTTATGATGGTGAGGAGGGCGCGTGGCGACCTGGCCCCGCGCCGCTGTTAAAAACGATGATTGACCCGCCGTGTGAGGTTAAACCGCCGGTTCGTGATGGGCAAAGCGTGACGCCAGCGGCAGCCAGCACAACAGGATCAGCAGCCCCATCAGCGTCATCAGCATCCCAAGGCTAGCCTGACCGGTTTGCGGCAGCATGGCTGACAGCCACGCCAGCACGCCGGAACCGATATTTTGCAGGCCGCCGACCAGCGCGCCCGCGGTGCCTGCCAGAAATGGAAATGGCTCCATTGCGCCGCTGGTGGCAAGAGGAAACAGCATCCCCGCGCCGAAGAAAAACAGCGCCGCCGGAACCAGCAGCGTCCAGACGTTCATCACCCCAAACCAGCCGGGGATCCACATCATCACCCCGGCCAGCAGACAGCTGGCCACCGCCTGCCACATTAGCGTGGAAAAGCGCTTGTTCTGCCGTCCGGCAAACCATGCGCCGAAAAACGCCGCCGGGATCGGCAGAATAAACAGAATACTCACCACCATACTGCTCAGCCCCAGACCCGCGCCCAGCAGCACGCCGGAGCAGGCTTCAAACACCGCGATCCCGGCGAGGCCGCCAATCAGCATCAGCAGATAACAGGTGAAAGAACCGTTACCAAACAGTGTTTTATAGCTGGCGATAAGACGTGTGCGCGGCGCGTCCACCGGTCGGGTTTCCGGCATCCAGCGCGCCATGCTGAGGGTCACGCCGATGCACAGCAGCAGTAAAAAGGCGAAGCAGGCACGCCAGTCCCACAGCGTATTGAGCAGGCCGCCAATCAGCGGCGCCAGCAGCGGGCTGACCAGAATGCCCATGTTCAGCAGGCTGTTCGCCTGGCGCAGTTGTGTGCCGGCGTAGAGATCGCGCGGCAGGGTTCGTGCCATCACCCCGCCGACGCCGGTACCCATGCCCTGAAGCGCGCTGGCGATGATCAGCACCGTCAGGCTGGGAGAGGCGATCGCCATCACCGTGGCGAGCATGAAAATAGTCATACCGGCGAGGATCACCGGACGGCGGCCCACCCGGTCAGCAAGCGGGCCATAAAAAAGCTGTGAGACGCCATAGGTCAGCAGATAAGCCGCCATGACGCTCTGCACCGCGCCTTCCCGTACGTTGAAGGCCAGCGCCATATCAGCGATCGCCGGAATATAGATGGTCTGCGCCATCTGGCCGACCGCCACCAGCAACACCAGCATCATTAACAAATTAACGTTTCTGTCCCGTTTCATGTCGCGTAATACTTTTTAAAATTAAGGAAAAGAAGGATAAAAGCCTGGTCAGGCCGCTGAATGCGAGAGGAATCTACCACAGCGCCCGGCGAAAGCCATCATGCATGGCGTGAATGAAAGAAGGATGACAGCGGGGAAATGTAAAGAATTTGTGGCAATAAATATTGCCAGTTTACATCAGGCGAGACGCAGCAATATCGCACCCAGCGCGATACCGCAGGCGGCGGCAATCCGCATCCCGGAGACGTGCTCCTTGAGCAGCACAAACGCAATCAGCGCGCCAAACAGGATCGAGGTTTCACGCAGCGCGGCGACCACTGCCAGCGGGGCCTGGGTCATCGCCCATAGCGCCAGCCCGTAAGAGCCCATGGTGCCGAGGCCGCCAAAAATGCCCTTTTTCCAGTGCGCGCTCAGGTAGCGTGACACCTCACGACGACGGGCCATCATCGCCCAGATCAGCAGGCAGGCCCCGTTCATGAAAAAGGTCCACAGCGTATAGCCAAGGGCGGTGCCGGATACGCGCACGCCGGTGCCGTCCACCAGCGTATACCCGGCAATAAAACAGGCGTTGATCAGTGCCAGCACAATGCCTTTGCGCGGGCTGGAACGGCCATTGAACGCCATCCCCAGAATGGCGAGGCAGATCACCGCGATGCCGATCCATGCCATGGTCGACAGATGTTCCCCCAGCACCAGCACGCTGATCATCGCCACCAGTAGCGGCGCGGTGCCGCGCATCAGCGGGTAGGTCTGACTCATATCGGAAACCTGATAGGTTTTCGCCACCAGCACGGTGTAGACAACCTGCAATACGCAGGAGAGTGCCAGGTAAGGCGCGCTGGCCCATGCCGGTTGCGGTGAAAATGGCAGCAGGAGTAGTGCGATGAGCGCCGCCGATCCGCTGACGCTGATCGCTGAATAGAGCTTATTGCTGCCCGCTTTAACGATGGCGTTCCAGCTGGCGTGTAGCAGCGCGGCAAACAGCAAAATCAGGAAAACGGAGAGTGTCATAACAGGCGCGACCGGAAGAAATGTCATAAAAATGTAACACATATTGCGGGTGACGCCAGTCCATAGCGGCAGGCGCAGAAGGTGAAAGAGGGGCGGTTGCCCGCCCCTCTTCGGTGCGACTTGAACCTGAATTACCGCAGCAATCTCAGGACGGCATCAAGCAGTTGCAACAACGCAACAATGAGTTTCAGGATCAGAATAACCATATCCACTCCGCTCATACGCTTCTCCTTATGGCGTAAGGAGTACGTCCGGCTGGCTTACCTTTCCGCTGCCTGTCACCAGCCGTTTTTCACACGCTGTCGCTCCGTTAGCCTGGGGGCAGACGTGGCGAAACGAGGTTGTGTGTGTTGGCGTATCACAGTGTGCACTCCCGGGGTTAAGGCACTGACGGCACCACCCGTTTCAGCCAGGACTCATTCGCGCCCGACAAACTAGCAGCCCCGTATCGCACACTTTGAATACAGATTCAGTATAGAAAAATACTGTATGCATGAACAGTATTTTTTGGACGAAATGCGATCTTTGACCGATACTCTTACTGCGCAAAATTGCGCCTGTTGCTGATTCAACATATACTGTGAGAGTTGACGTAGCACAGTGTGTTCTGCGGTCCACCACCCCGCAAACGCTCGATAAAGCCTCATCGCACAAACCTGTTTTGTGCCAGGGGCTTAAAAGAATAACGGCCCTCATGCAGGGCCGTTTTTTTATGTGACGCGTTACTCCTCATCTTTGTCGATGTCCTTGCCGTATCCCAGCGCCAGGCTGTGGTTGGGGTCGAATAGCGACAAACTTTCCACCTGATCGAGCAAAATCACCTTCCGAAAATGAAAGGCCGAATGCGGCTCCGAGGTCAGCGTGATATTTTGCCGGGCATAGAGCGCGCTGTAGTTATTCTCGATCTTCATTTCCGCGTTGCGGGCGTCGCGATAGCCGGTGAGCATCGGGATCAGCACGATATTGTTAAAGGATTCGCCGTCCACCGTCGCAGTGTGGATCATGCCGATGTACACGCGCTGGGATTTCAGCGTCAGCCACACCAGTTGCCCGGTTTCCATGCACTGATAAAGCAACCCTTCGATACCATTGGCGCGCGACAGGTGCTTGTAGAGGTTCTTTCTGCCGGTACTGTCGAGGTTCGCGCTGCGCGCCCAGTTTGAGCGATAGAGGCAAAACAGGATCGCGAAGGCGAGGATGATCACCACCGGTGCCTGGATGCCGAGAAAGCTCCAGTTCATAAAGGTCATCTGGTAGCGATGTTCTTCGCTGCCGAACAGCCCCGGCAGGGCGTTCATCGTTACCGACGCCAGCAACAAACCAAGCCAGACGATGGCCGTCGCAATGATCCCCTGCAACACGAAAATGCAGCCGTACAGCGCCACCAGAAAATAGACATCCCAGCCGAAAGTACGGCGGAATTTCAGGCGTGTCGACAGATCGCGGCTGGTGTACCAGTAGCCGCACACCATCAACACCATAAAAATTGCCGTTCCCATCCTAAACCCTTTTCAGTGCTTCAACGTGCCGGGCAAAATCCTCGACCACCGCCGGACAATTGATATTCACGCTGGCATTGCCGTCCTCATCAATGATGATGCGCTCCCCGTCTTCAATCGATTCCTGCACCTTGTTGCGGTCGATAACGTTAAGAAGCCTCTCAGGGCTGGCAAATAGTTTATGTAGAGCATTAAACATAGGGTTTCTCTTGTGACTGCAATGAATTAACTGCCATTAATAGTAGTCGCGTTAGCCGGGGATGACCGTTGCGAACGTGTGGGAAAATCTTTCAGTGCGTGAATGAGCGGCACGACAGGGGGAAGTACATGTCGATAAAAATGGATTTTATCGACATAACGGCGTGACATGTCGATGGTATCGACATAACATGAATACATGTCGATAAAATGGAATTTAATGAACATGTGGAAGCCCGAACGGCCTTACAACCAGTTACCTTATCTGCCACCTGATGTGGAGAGAGTTGAAACCCGCGCGATACTCAAAGCGTGCATCGGCGCGCGTGCGGCGCTGGCAGAACTGAAGGCGGCAGGAGAGTTGTTGCCCGACCAGGGGCTACTGATCAACTTGTTACCGATGCTTGAAGCAAAGGATTCATCACGCATCGAAAACATTGTCACCACCAGCGATCAACTTTTTCAGTACGCTTCAAGAGAGGAGCATGCTGATCCGGCGACGAAAGAGGCGCTGCGTTATCGCACCGCACTCTATCAGGGCATCAATGAGCTGGATAAATACCCTCTTTGTGCGAGTTCAGCCATCCAAATATGTACAACCTTACGCGCCGTACAGACCGACGTGCGTAAAACGCCTGGCACGGTACTGCGCGATCAGGACATGAAAGTGATCTACACGCCACCGGAAGGTGAAAAGGTTATCCGGGATTTACTGACGAACTGGGAAACCTTTATTCACAGCGCAGATGATCTGGATCCATTAGTGAAAATGGCCATTTCTCACTATCAGTTTGAGTGTATTTACCCTTTTCCTGATGGCAACGGACGCACAGGCCGTATCCTTAATATTCTTTTTTTAATCGAGGCCGGCTTACTGAGTCTGCCCGTGCTGTACCTCTCCCGTTATATCCTGGCGCACAGGAATGAATACTATGCGTTGCTACGAGAGGTGACAGAAAAGGGGGAGTGGGAAAAATGGATCCTGTTTATGCTTAGCGCCGTTGAAAATACCGCGGTATGGACCCGAAATAAAATCGCTATCATCCGGGCACTGGTTGAAAATACGGCGCGGCTAATGCGGGAAATGTTACCCAAAATTTATAGCTGGGAATTGGTGCAAATCCTGTTTGCGCAGCCCTATTGCCGTATTGAAAACCTTGTTGAAGCTGGCATCGCCAGACGGCAAACGGCCTCCGTTTACCTAAAACAGCTGGTCGAGCTGGGTGTGCTTGAAGATGCCGTTGTTGGTCGGGAAAAGCTGTTTATCAACACCCGTTTATTGCAGGAAATGAATAATTAATACCCGTAAGCCAGGTTGCAGGAAAGCGTGATCGTTCACGCATTTTCCCCCGCTCTTACACAAAACCATTGTCACCGGCGACATCCTGTGCTTGTATGAATCCTGTTAAAAAAATGAACTGAGAACCCTAATGAACCCATCCATGCTGACCTCGACCCTACTAAATACCGCGCCATTCGCCGCGGTGGTCGTCGTGCGTGTGGTGGTGGTCGTCGGCATCGCGCCGTAGGGTCCGGAACACACGATTCCAAACCCCGCCGGCGCAAACCGGGCGGGGTTTTTTATTGCGACCTCCCCGGAAAGTCGGCCCAGAAGAACAGGACTGGAGCATGGCAATTTCGGACACAACATCACAGACAAAGCGCTTTACCGGCGCGCAATTAATCGTTCATTTACTGGAGCGCCAGGGCATCACCATCGTGACCGGTATTCCCGGCGGCACCGTGCTGCCGTTGTATGACGCCTTAAGCCAGAGTACGCAGATCCGCCATGTGCTTGCCCGTCATGAACAGGGCGCCGGTTTTATCGCCCAGGGCATGGCGCGCACACAGGGCAAACCGGCGGTATGCATGGCCTGTAGCGGGCCTGGCGCGACCAACCTGGTCACCGCTATTGCCGATGCGCGTCTCGATTCGGTTCCACTGGTGTGCATTACCGGCCAGGTTCCCTCCTCGATGATTGGCACCGACGCCTTCCAGGAAGTGGACACCTACGGCATCTCTATCCCCATCACCAAGCATAACTATCTGGTGCGTGACATCCGTGAATTGCCGCAGGTGATAAGCGACGCGTTCCGGATCGCGCAGTCAGGCCGTCCTGGCCCGGTGTGGATAGATATTCCCAAGGATATTCAGACCACTGAAATCGAACTGAGCGAGTTGCCAGCGCCTGGCGGCGTGGCGGCAGCCCCGGTTTTTGAACCGCAAAGCGTGCGTGATGCCGCGACCATGATTAACCAGGCGCAGCGCCCGGTGCTCTATCTCGGCGGCGGCGTGATCAACGCGCCTGACGCGGTGCGCACGCTGGCGGAAAAAGCGAACCTGCCTACCACCATGACGCTGATGGCCCTCGGCATGTTGCCAAAAGCGCACCCGTTATCGCTGGGGATGCTGGGAATGCACGGCGCGCGCAGCACCAACTTTATTTTGCAGGAAGCGGATCTGCTGATCGTTCTGGGGGCGCGTTTTGATGACCGGGCGATTGGCAAAGCGGAACAGTTCTGCCCGAACGCGAAAATCATTCACGTCGATATTGACCGTGCCGAGCTTGGCAAGATCCGCCAGCCGCATATCGCCATTCAGGGGGATGTCGGCGAGGTACTGGCGGAACTGAACCCGCAGATCGAGGCGCAGCCGCGCGCGGCCTGGCGCGATCTGGTCGCGCAGTTACAACGGGAATTTCCGGCGAACATGGCAGGGGCGGACGATCCGCTTTCCCATTACGGTATTATCCGCGCGGCGGCAGCCTGCGTGGACGACAGCGCCATTATCACCACCGATGTGGGCCAGCATCAGATGTGGACCGCGCAGGCCTATCCGCTGAACCGCCCGCGCCAGTGGCTGACCTCCGGTGGGCTTGGCACCATGGGCTTTGGCCTGCCTGCCGCCATTGGCGCGGCGCTGGCGAACCCGGATCGCAAAGTGCTGTGCTTCTCCGGCGACGGCAGCCTGATGATGAACATTCAGGAGCTGGCCACCGCCGCGGAAAATCATCTCGATGTAAAAATCATTCTGATGAATAACGAAGCGCTGGGGCTGGTGCATCAGCAGCAAAGCCTGTTTTATCAGCAGGGCGTGTTTGCCGCCACCTATCCGGGAATGGTGAACTTTATGCAGATCGCCGCCGGTTTTGGGCTGTACAGCTGTGATTTAAATAGCGAAGCGGATCCGCAGGCCGCCTTGCAGGCGGCGATTTCCCGCCCTGGCCCGGCGCTGATCCATGTGCGTATCGACGCTGACCAAAAAGTGTATCCGATGGTGCCGCCGGGCGCGGCCAATACTGAGATGGTGGGAGAATAAGCCATGCAACATTCTGAACATGACAACGTGATCCTTGAACTCACCGTCCGTAACCACCCCGGCGTGATGACCCATGTCTGCGGCCTGTTTGCCCGTCGCGCGTTTAACGTCGAAGGCATTCTCTGTTTGCCGCTACAGGGCGGTGAGCAAAGCCGTATCTGGCTACTGGTGGCTAACGATCAGCGACTGGAGCAGATGATAAGCCAAATCGACAAGCTGGAAGATGTGGTGCAGGTGATCCGCCATCAGACGGACCCCGGCGTGTTCAACAAACTGGGGCTGTTCTTCGAGTAAACCGCGCCTCACTCACTCCCGTTGCCGGGGGTGAGCACTTTCACAAAGCCGTTACGGCAGCGGTCGGGGTAATCCGCCGGTAACGGCCTGTCGCTGATCAGCACATCAAAAGCGGCGAGCGGCGCAATGTTCGCCTGCGCCACCTCATCAAAGCGTGCATAACGGGCAAGCAAAATCTTGCGCAGCCCGCGCTCCATCGCTTTGCGCTTCATCGGCAGATCATCCGGGTTAAACCAGGTAACGCCAAACTGCGCATGCACGCCGCTGGCCGAGATAAACACTTTGCGCGGATTGAGCGAATCGAGGATCGAGGCATTCACCGGATCGTAAAACGCATCACTTTTTGCCCGATAGGTACCGCCGCACAGCATGGCGGTGGTGTTGGGGCGCGCGTTAAGCGCCATAAAGACCTGATGGGAATAGCAAATACCGGTGAACGCGATGTCGTCGGGGATCATGCTGATCACCAGCGGCATTTCCGGGCCGTTGTCGAAAAACACCACATCGTTTTCGCTTACCAGCCCGGCGGCGAGGATAGCCATCGGCACATCATCGCGATGATGCCCGGCCACCGGCGCGACTGGCAGGCTGGCAGATAGGGCGGCGGGCTTATTCACCATCACGATATAGCCGCCTAACAACGCCAGCGGCAACGGCTCATCATCCTGGCTGAAATCGCGGCGAATCGTCATCACAGAAACTTCCAGCATACGCGCCGCCTCCTTCAGATGGATGCGATCGGTCTTTTTGAGCAGCTCCGTCAGCCGACGAATTCGCTCTTTCTGCTTGGTTTCCATTCACTTTCTCCGCAATACAGGCCTCAACGCTGATGTTCCTAAAGTAACATTTTCGCCGGAAAGCGGGAATATCGGCGATCAAAATGTTCCTGTAATCGCGAGATGAGTCACAAATGATACTAAAATAACATGGTAATGTTACGATAATATCATTGTTATGTGATTGTTTCTAAGAGGTAGTAAAAATGGATATTGCAGTCATCGGCTCCAACATGGTGGATTTGATCACCTACACCAATCAGATGCCGAAAGAGGGCGAAACCCTTGAAGCACCGGCGTTTAAAATTGGTTGCGGCGGGAAAGGCGCAAACCAGGCGGTGGCGGCGGCGAAGCTCAACTCGAAAGTGTTGATGCTGACCAAAGTGGGCGATGACATTTTTGCCGACAACACGATCCGTAACCTGGAATCCTGGGGCATCAACACCACCTACGTTGAAAAAGTGCCGTGCACCAGCAGCGGCGTGGCGCCGATTTTTGTGAATCCAAATTCCAGCAACAGCATTCTTATTATTAAGGGCGCGAATAAATTCCTCTCGCCGGAGGATATAGACCGTGCCGCAGACGATCTTAAAAAATGTAAGCTTATTGTGTTGCAGCTCGAAGTACAGCTGGAAACGGTATATCACGCCATTGAATTTGGTAAAAAACACGGCATCGAAGTTTTACTGAATCCCGCCCCGGCACTGCGTGAATTAGACATGTCCTATGCCTGCAAATGTGATTTCTTCGTGCCGAATGAAACCGAACTGGAAATACTTACCGGCATGCCAGTCGATAATCTGGATCATATCCGTCAGGCGGCCCGCAGCCTGATCGACAAAGGGCTGAATAATATTATTGTTACCATGGGCGAAAAAGGCGCGCTGTGGATGACGCGCGATATTGACGTCCATGTCCCGGCCATCAAAGTCAATGCCATTGATACCAGCGGCGCAGGCGATGCCTTTATTGGCTGCTTTGCCCACTACTATGTCCAGAGCGGTAATGTTGAAGCCGCCATGAAAAAAGCCTCACGCTTCGCTGCGTTCAGCGTAACGGGCAAAGGCACCCAGTCGTCTTACCCCAGCATTGAGCAATTCAATGAGTTTCTGGCGTTAAACGAATAATATACCCAATGCATTTCCAGTTGCATTGCGGCGGCAAAAGCGCGCAGCCCGATGAGCTTACTGTAGTAAGTGATTCGGGCGCGTAAATGCCGCCAACAAATATGCAGCTTGAAATACGAAGGGTAAAAACCCTGCAACGTAAAAGGTAGCACTATGAACGATAAAAATATCGTTCAGATGCCCGACGGGTATCTGAATAAAACCCCTCTGTTCCAGTTTATTTTGTTATCGTGCCTGTTCCCATTATGGGGATGCGCTGCTGCGTTAAACGATATATTAATTACGCAGTTTAAAAGCGTATTTTCATTAAGTAATTTCGCCTCTGCCTTAGTGCAGAGCGCGTTTTACGGCGGCTATTTCTTAATTGCTATTCCGGCTTCGCTGGTGATTAAGAAAAGCAGTTATAAGATGGCGATTTTAATCGGTCTGACGCTGTATATCGTCGGCTGTACCTTATTCTTCCCGGCATCGCACATGGCTACTTACACCATGTTCCTCGCCGCCATCTTCGCCATCGCCATTGGCTTAAGTTTCCTCGAAACGGCCGCCAATACCTACAGCTCAATGCTTGGGCCAAAATCCCACGCTACCCTGCGCCTTAACGTCAGCCAGACGTTTTATCCGGTTGGCGCGATAGCGGGCATTCTGCTCGGCAAATATCTGGTGTTTTCCGAAGGCGACAGCCTGGAAAAACAGATGGCGGGCATGAGCGCCGCGCAAATACATGACTTTAAAGTGCTGATGCTGGAAAACACCCTTGAACCCTATAAGTACATGATCATGGTACTGGTGGTGGTCATGGTGCTGTTTATGCTGACGCGTTTCCCGACCTGCAAAGTCGCACAGACCACGCAACGCCAGCGCCCGTCGGCAATGGACACGCTGCGCTATCTGGCAGGTAACGCCCGCTTCCGTCGCGGCATCATCGCGCAGTTCCTGTATGTCGGTATGCAGGTCGCGGTGTGGTCGTTCACCATCCGTCTGGCGCTGGAGCTGGGTGACATTAACGAGCGCGATGCCTCTAACTTTATGGTCTACAGCTTCATCTGCTTCTTTATCGGTAAATTTGTCGCCAACCTCCTGATGACCCGGTTCAACCCGGAAAAAGTGCTGATCCTCTATTCCGTGATTGGCGCGCTCTTCCTGGCCTACGTCGCACTCGCGCCAAACTTCAGCGCGGTCTACGTGGCGGTAGCGGTGAGCATTCTGTTCGGGCCGTGCTGGGCGACCATCTATGCCGGTACGCTGGACACCGTGGATAACGAGCACACAGAAATGGCAGGGGCGGTGATCGTGATGGCGATTGTCGGCGCGGCGGTGGTCCCGGCGGTACAGGGCTACGTGGCAGACCTGTTCCACTCGCTGCAACTCTCGTTCGTGGTGTCCATGCTGTGCTTTGTCTATGTCGGCATCTATTTCTGGCGTGAATCGAAAGTGGTTAATAAGGAGGCCCTTCATGGCAACGCGACTGACACTGTGGCGTGAGTTATTTACCGCGCAGCCGAAAATCCTGCTGGAAAACAGCGACTTTACGGTTACCGCTTTTCGTTACGCCAGCGGCGTGGAAGGGCTGAAAGTGGCGAACACCCGCGGGCATCTGGTGATCCTGCCGTGGCTGGGGCAGATGATCTGGGACGCGGAATTTGATGGTCACGACCTGACCATGAAAAACATGTTCCGCCAGCCGAAACCGGCAGCGCAGATTGTCGACACCTATGGCTGTTTCGCGTTTCACTCCGGGCTGCTGGCGAACGGCTGTCCCTCGCCGGAGGATAATCACTCGCTGCACGGTGAAATGGCCTGCGCGGCGATGGACGACGCCTGGCTGGAACTGGACGGCGAGGCGTTACGTGTCGGCGGGCGCTACGAATATGTGATGGGCTTCGGGCATCACTACGAGGCGCAGCCGTCGGTCACGCTGCATAACGCCAGCGCGCTGTTCGACATCCAGATGGCGGTGACCAATCTGGCGTCGGTGGCGATGCCGTTGCAGTACATGTGCCATATGAATTACGCATACGTGCCGCAGGCGGCGTTCAGCCAGAACCTGCCGGATGAGGCGCTGGCGCTGCGGGAGTCTGTTCCGGCGCATGTGAAGCCTACCGAACAGTGGCTGGCGTTTAACGAACGCATCCGCCAGGGCGAAACCACGGTGACTACCCTGAGCGAGCCGCAGTTTTACGATCCGGAGATCGTCTTTTTTGCCGATAAACTCGATCGCTACACGGCGACGCCCGAATTCAGTATGACCGCGCCGGACGGCACCACCTTTGTCACCCGTTTTTCCAGCGCTGAGTTCAACTATGTCACGCGCTGGATTTTATATAACGGCGATCAGCAGGTTGCAGCCTTTGCCCTGCCGGCGACCTGTCGTCCGGAAGGATTTCTGGCGGCAGAGCGTAACGGCAGCCTGCTGATGCTGGCCCCGCTGGAAACCCGGCGTTTCACCGTAACCACCGGCATAACGGCATAAACTGAGGCTGTACGTCGCCGCGTTTACCCTTATGATAAGCGCTCGCAAAAGGGGCTGGAGCTTTCATGATTTGGTTAACGCTGGCGACGCTGGTCGTCGTGTTTGTAGTGGGGTTTCGGGTATTAACCTCCGACTCCCGTCGGGCGGTGCGCCGCCTGAATGAACGGCTCGGCATCACGCCAGTGCCGGTGGAGTCGATGCTGGATCAAATGGGGAAAACCGCAGGCGCGGAGTACATTCAGTATCTGGCGCGCCCGGATGAAGCCCATCTGCAAAATGCCGCGCAGGTGCTGCTGGTATGGCAGGCGTGCATTGTCGATGCCAGCGAGCAAAACCTCCAGTACTGGCACCGTCTGCTGAAAAAAGCCCGCCTTGCCGCTCCGCTGACCGACGCCCAGGTGCGTCAGGCGCTCGGCTTCCTGCGCGAGCTGGAGCCGGACGTGGCGGAAATCAATAATTTCCAGATGCGCTACAACGCGCTCTTTATGCCGGACGACGGCGTGCACTGGCTGCATTGATTTTCCCCTCACCCCGACCCTCTCCCGTGGGGCTGAGGTATCCCCAGAAAAATGAAAGGCACGATGAAGTGTGATCTACTGGTTGCGCTAACAATACAGAAGAGACCTCATCGTGCCTTTACAGACAGTTTGCCACAAATTTTTCTCCTCGTCC
>NZ_JAHUXA010000017.1 GCF_019218745.1 Enterobacter sp. ENT03 | reverse complement strand
GTACCAGTTGAGCGGATTCGCGTTTGAATTCAGGACTGAAATTTCTTCTTTTCATTGGAGCACCTGTGTTGTTCTGAGGTGAGCATATCACCTCTGTTCAGGTGGCCAAATTCAGTAAACCACTTCAGTATAAGAGTCAGAACGGAACAAGCTGCAAACTCACTTCAGGTACAGATGTGACAACGCACAAAGCGACCACAAGATATCTGGCCTCAACAAACTAACTTGCGGGTAAAAAAAGCAGCAGAAAAAGCATAACGGCTCTTTTCCTTCTTCTATTGGATCTTGACTTTCGTCACAGCTCTTTTTGCCGGATTAATAATATATCCATAATTTAATTAACAAATACATTAACCACAAACACTAAGAAAACAGTTGTTCCCCTCTCATACTTAGCCTTTCTTAAACAAAAACTTACTGTCTTTACCATGTAATGAATTTTTAAGAACACATGGTGAAAGCAATGGAAGATTATTCAGAATGCTATGGGGATTTGAGAAAGGAATATCTGAAACGGACCGAGGAGAGTATCAGCAAAGCACAGAAGGAATACCCTCGATTACTGGCTGTAAGAGTGGATTTCCGCTTACCCATGTGCAAAGAGAAACTGGAGAAAGCCAGAGTTGATGCTTCGGTTATCACGCGTTGTATGAAATCTCTGAAGGAGCGTATTAAGGCGGATTTGAAACGTAAAAAGAAAGCAGGTAAGCGGACCTACCCCTGTCGGCTTCGTTATGTATGGGTGAGGGAATTTAATCTTGAAGGGAAAAAGCATTACCACGCCCTGCTTCTCCTGAATAAAGACGCTTACTTTCATCCAGGAGATTTCAACAAAGACAGTGGGACGTTAGCTTCAATGATAGCCGGAGCCTGGGTGAGCTCTCTGGGGCTTTCATATCCTGCGGACAGAGGTCTGGTTCACTTTCCAACAAATGGTTACTACCACCTGAACAGCAAAGGTGAAAAGGAATTTAATACCCCGATGAATACGAAAATGGATGAGCTGATGTTTCGTAGTGCCTATATGGCAAAACTGAGATCGAAATGTAATGAAGACGGCGAACGCAACTTTGGCTGCAGCCAGAACTAAAAATTATTAATTACTGAGAAACGGATGATTATGGCGGAGTGATAGGCGATATCAAAAATGATTGAACCTCGAGCTCCTGTCTTTCAACTCATAAAGACAAGAGAAAACGTCATGACCATGCAAAGCAACAACATTGACCTAATGAACGACAAGCTGGTGGATATGGTATTCATTACCGAATTTACAGGGCTGAGCGATAAGTGGTTCTACAAGCTGATAAGCGAAGGTAAGTTTCCGAAACCGATTAAGCTAGGACGTAGCTCCCGCTGGAAGGAAAGTGAGTTAAGAAGCTGGCTAGAGGAAAAAATAGATCTGTCCAGAGCAACATAACTCTGGACATACGATGGGGAGATATTATCGTAGCTTTTGATAAAAATTCTTGCGAACAGTACGACTGATGTAACTGTTAAGCCCCTGCCCCGCCCTTGCAAGCATTTTCATGTGGTCAACCGCAACTTGACCAGGCCGGATAGAGTTGTATAGGTACAAAGAGTTATCACGAAATTGCACAGTAATTGAGTCATCCCCTATCTCAAAACCCACAACTCCTGAATCGCCACCACGATTTTGATACCTTTCCATTTAATATCCTTGTCAATTAAACGCTTATTGCACCCCAACAATAACCACTAAAAAGAAAAGGGTATGTGACGGATATCTCTAAAAGTAATGTGGCGTTAGAAATTTAGTAACACTCCTGAAAGGCCCCAAATACGGGCTTAGGACAACACAGTCTTGCTGTGTACCTAAACTCCTTGTTTTGCTACTAACGTTAATTCGATTAACTGGCAGTGCACTTTCTACGTAGAGTACTTGATTATGAAATTTGGCTAGAACTTGATGCCAGATAAAACTTAGTTAAACTTCATCACTTAGCCTATATGACAAGCAATGTCACAGCAAAGGAAAAGCCACGATGACTCTTGTAGATAGTGTCGAAGCAGGCAAGCTTACGATCAGTGAATTGATTGATACCCTGGCGAAAGATAAAAATTACGCAGCTTCAAAGTGGGATCAGCGATACCGCGAATTTACGACCTTGCTACAGCAAACCTCAACTTTTGCTGAGCCTGATACGGATGATTTGGTCAAACGGCTTTGGTATGAACGTGGCAATGGCATTGCCAGCATTCGTCAGGGTGTTCCGTCTTTAGCGGAATATCAACAAAGCCTGCCACTGCTAAGAGAATTAACCGAGCGTATTCGTCAGCAGCCGGATGAAGCAACCTACCAATATGTTGGCGATGCTCTGAAGCAGGCCAAAGAGATAGGACTTCTGAAGCGCATGTATTGGAGTTTAAGAAATCGTGTCTTTGCCGCGTTTTCGCCAGAAACCTGCACCAGTACAGTGGATGAGAATGCGTTTACTAAAGCGGCAGATTTTCTGAATAAGAAATTCCACCTCGGTTTAGAACTGACTGGTAACTGGTTACAGAAAAACAATGAATTGAAGCAAGCCATACACGCCCAATCTCCCAATGCAGATCCTTATTACGTGAATATGGCTATTTGGCATCTCTATGAATTGCTACGTGAGCGCGATAATGAACAAAAACAGGAGAAAGTATCCAGCGCCACATCAACAACTAGTAGTGAGCTCACCGAAATTAAGCCCCTCTCACACTCACCAACTAACGTGATCTATTTTGGTCCGCCAGGCACTGGCAAGACCTTCACATTGCAGCAAAAGATGAAAGAGTACACCTCTCATGCTGTAGCAACCGATCGTGATGCCTGGCTTGATTCTCGCCTTGAATCGTTGAACTGGATGCAGGTTATAGCGCTGGTGTTGCTCGATCTTGGTAAACGAGCAAAAGTTCGCCAAATTATTGAGCATATGTGGTTCCAACGTAAGGCGCTGCTGAATGGACGTAGTAGCAACTTTTCGCAAACTGCCTGGGCGACATTGCAATCCTTCACAATACCGGGATCAACTACCGTTGCTTATAAAGGTCGCCGAGAACCTGCGATCTTCGACAAAACTGCCGATAGTGAATGGTTCCTGGTTGAATCCCAGCTAGAGCAAGTGGATGAGCTGCTTTCTTTGTATGCAGAGTTAAAGCAAGGACCTAAATCTGCCGAGTCCATCCAGAGATTTGCGGTGGTTACTTTCCACCAATCTTACGGCTATGAAGAATTTATTGAAGGTATCCGCGCTCGCTCAGACGAAAGTGGCAATATCTCTTACCCTATTGAGCCGGGTATCTTTATGCGCCTGTGTCAGCGTGCCAATGCCGATCCAGCACATCGCTACGCCATTTTCATTGATGAGATCAATCGCGGCAACATCTCCAAGATCTTTGGCGAGCTGATTTCGCTCATTGAAGTAGACAAGCGTGCGGGTATGTCCAATGCAATGAGCCTGCAACTGTCTTATAGCGGTGATCACTTCAGTGTACCTGGCAATGTCGACATCATCGGAGCCATGAACACTGCGGATCGTTCTTTAGCTCTGATGGACACGGCTTTGCGCCGTCGCTTTGACTTTGTCGAAATGATGCCTGATCTCTCTTTGCTGAGTGGAAGTAAGGTGAAAGGCATAGAACTCGAGTCGTTGTTAGAGAAACTCAACAGCCGCATCGAAGCACTTTACGATCGTGAACATACGCTAGGGCATGCGTTCTTTATGCCGGTAAAAAATGCACTCGATGCCGGTGATGAAGAAGCTGCGTTTAAACAATTGAAGATCGCATTCCAGAAAAAGATCATTCCGCTGTTGCAGGAATACTTTTTCGATGACTGGAACAAGATCAGGCTGGTGCTGGCAGACAACCAAAAGCAAGACGACAGTCTGCAATTCGTGATTGAGAAAACCGACGATCTGGATACGCTTTTTGGTAACAATCATGCTTTACGACGCCATGATCAGCAATCGACAGCTTACGAGCTCGAAGCATTTGATGAAGAGATCTGGAATATGCCACAGGCTTACCGCGCTATTTATCAGCCACAGCAGACCACTCTTGATGAGCAGGCAGTAAACCATGGGTGAAGTGCTCTCTGTTTTTGAATATGACCTGCTAGGGAGTGGAAATGCGGCTTCACTTGGCGCAAAGCTGGTCCCTCAACAGGTCTTTGATTATTTAGAAACACTTAGCCTAACAAGCATTCAAGGAAGCCAGTTTCTCAAACTCACCTCACGCTCAGGTTTTAAATTGCTTCAGGTGCAAAACTACGCGGGGATGCTTTCAACACCTCACGGTTTCCAACTTGAGATACTACCCAAGGTTGGTAAAAACCTCACGGCTGCGAGTGCGCGAGAAACATTCATCACGATGCTAAGCCACCTGCCTGGGTTTCGACATATTCAAACCCAGCAGGCAACTCTCCAGGCACAGCGCATGCCTTTGCTCGAGATTTTTATCAGCCAGTTTTTGCAAAGCGTCAGCCAATTGCTTAAACAAGGTTTACGATCCGACTATGTGAGCGAGCAAGGTAATCTGTCTTTTATGAGGGGCAAGCTGATGCTTTCCGCGCAGTTGCGGCATAACGTGGTGAATCGTCATAAATTTTGTGTCGATTATGATGACTACATGCCAGATTGTTCAGCCAATCGGCTTTTACATTCCGCGCTGGATAAATTACTTAGCCTGAGACTTTCATCTGAGAATCAACGCTGGCTTTACGAGCTGCGCTTTGCTTTTGACGGTATCCCACCTAGCCGGGATATTGAGAGTGATATAAGCAGCTTACGCCTAGGGCGTGGTATGGCTCATTACAACGAGCCAATGGCCTGGGCGCAGCTGATTCTGAGAGGAATGAGCCCGAGTGCCTTGCAGGGAAACACCAACGCAATATCACTCTTGTTCCCTATGGAAGCGGTATTTGAGTCTTTTGTTACACAAACCCTCCCCCACGAGCTTCCTCCTCACCTTAAAGTTAAATCACAGGCTGCCACTTATTCTTTGGTAAAGCATGGGCTTAACGATTGCTTTAAGCTTCGTCCTGATTTGTTGATTCAGTCACGCCACCCAGTTCAAACCAAAATGGTGATGGATACTAAATGGAAGCTGGTAGATAACAACTCACAAAAAAAATCACTTTATGGATTAGCACAATCCGACTTCTATCAAATGTTTGCCTACGGCCAAAAATACCTTGGTGGAACAGGCGAGATGTATCTGATTTACCCTGCGCACGATGACTTTAGCCAACCGATACAGCAGCACTTTGCTTTCTCGGACACTTTAAAATTATGGGTTGCGCCATACCGGATTACAGCAAAGCGTGGGGAGAAGATGATGTGGGCGAGTGATGTGTTCAGTATATCGCTTAGGAGCTAAGATGATGAGGAACCAGTCCTATGACAAAATGGGTTTTCTCTAAGTATAGTTTTAGGTGAAAATGAATATAATGTCTAATTACGACTTTCTTACATGGAGACGTTATGAAAATTGCAAAAATTGCAGTTGTTCCAGATTTTGATAAAATAATTAGCGACTACAAAAGTAACCACTCAGACCAAAATATAATGAAAAAAAATGTAAAACCTAAATATGGTGATGCGGCATTTTTAGCGTATTCCCAGAAAATAGTTAAGCATCCAAATTATGCTGGAATGCCAGACCCTTTTGGGGAAAAAGGTGAGATTCAATGGGAAGCCCCATCAAATAGGGCATCAGGAAAATTTAAGCACACTCATCAACGACGCTATGAATGGTGGAAAAATAAAGCAAAAAGCATCGGGATAAATCCCGATACTGAAAATGCATGGATTAGTAAAACAGCTAAAATAATTCATCCATTTGGAGTTAAACCCTGCAAAAAATGCGGTAAAGAAATGGAATTGTCTTACTCTTATCCCAACGAACATTTCTTTTCTCGGGTTAAAAAACTTAATTATATCGATGAGACTTTTGAGCTATCTCAAAACGAACACATAGTCGATCTTTTAACACGCTTGGATGATCGTTTTGGTGAAAAAATATACTCAGACTTATCATTTTTATTTTCTACAAAATTTATCACAACGCCTGAACTACCAAACAATCTCGAAGCATGGATTGAGTATCTGAAAGAACAATACATACCTCAAGAATCTCGCATGCTAAGCCCTGGAGCTATGGCAAACCCTCCAGACCGTTTTGATGGATTCCATTCATTTAACCGCTGTTGTCGCTCTACTGCTGATAAAGGAAGAACTAAAGAAAATCTTAAATCCTATGTTACTGATCGAAGAGTTTTCGAATATTGGGTAGACGGTGATTGGGTTGCTGCTGATAGGCTAATGGGCCAAGTTAGAACAAATGATATTTTTATTAAAGAAGAATGCTTGAATACAGGGAATGGAGGGTTACACCCTATGCCTTGCCAAGCAGACCATATTGGCCCGATATCACTAGGATTTTCCCATCGCCCTCAATTTCAACTACTTTGTAAATCATGTAATAGTGCCAAAAATAATCGCATGTATTTAAGCGATATAACCTCTTTATTAGAAGCTGAGAATGAAGGGCATACAGTTATTTCATGGTTCGCAGAGGAGGTATGGAATCGTCTGAAACACTCTGTAGATGATACTGAAAAAGCCTTAAGACTAAGTAAAATACTACGTGATAACAGACATACGTACATGAACCTCCTAAAAAAAATACTTGATGAAGGTTATTATACTTTCCTTGCGAGTCTTTTACATCTTGAAGTAGCTAATTATACTCCAGAATTTGAAGGGTTATATATTTCAAAGCATGTAACTTATTTTAAAGCAATAAAAAGATTAAAACGTGAAACAAAATATACAATTGTGCAAAAAGCAAGAAGAATAAGAATAGCATTTACTTCATTGAATGATTATCATAGAAAAGAAAGTAGGAATGCATTTATAGTATCAAATGAATTGTCTGATAATTACTTTACTGAAGCCATGGATAACCTACAATCATTAAGCACAGTTACAAACAGCTTAGATGAAAGAATAGCCGGAATAATGTCCGAGAATTCAAATTCAGAAAACGAGTTCAAAGACATCATTTTGGAGCTACAAGAAATAATTACAAAAAACCAACAAAAATTCAACATAATATTAAAAAACCTAATGTCAGGGATGAGTGAAATAGGAAAGGAATTAGAATTATCTTGGACAAGTGATCGTTATGTTCGCTCAAGCCCTGATGAGGTAATAGAATAAAAAAACAGCCCTCTTAAAAAGAGGGCTTTACATTCCTGTTATAATACTCTGAAGCAGTGATATAACCTCTCATGAACAGTTGATAGTCATTTTCAGGTTGATGGATATAGTATTTACCAATTCCATCTTCACCATGCTGTAAAGGAGGAAGGTCAGATAATGCATGTTTAACAGAAACCCAAGAATCCTTTTGCTCTGTTATTTTTTTTGGAGGTTCGATTGAAAATAAAGGATCGTTTGAACCTACTAATATAACTCTTTTTCGGCGTTGAGGAATTGCATAATGTTCAGAGTTTAATACCCACCCATTCATAGTTTTCATGGTTGATGATAGTTCTTCTTTAACCCTTTCAAACACCTTGCCTTTTTCCATATTCAACAGACCAGCAACATTTTCAAAAATAAAACCGTTTGGTTTTATCTGATCCAAGAGGGATTTATAATGCATGAAGAGTGAGTTTCTTGGATCATCCATTGTTCTTGCATTTCCTGCCGTAGAAAATCCTTGACATGGAGGCCCCCCCAGTATCCACAATTGTTTATCAGAATATGTTTTTTTGATTCCTGATAATTTATTTATTATTTTTGAGAAATTTTCATCATCAGAAATACTTCCGCAAATAACTTCTTCATGAACATTTCTTGAATATGTTTGTAGATATTTTTCCTCAATATCATTAGCTAATAATGGAGTCCATCCAGCCCATTTGAATCCTAACCCAAGCCCCCCTGCCCCAGAAAACAAATCGACATAGTAACCAGTATTACCTATGGCTCTCTCTATTTCTTTCGCAATCAAAAAAGCCAAAAATGGAGGTACGGCATTACCAATTTGGGTATTAACTGCTGTTTGCCCTCCACAGAAAATAAAATCATCTGGGAATGATTGCAATCTTGCTGCTTCTCTCTGGGATAGGACACGATTTTGCTCATAGTGGATATGACAACCATTTCCAGGCCGGTTAAAATAAGTATTAATAGTATATGCAGGCATATCTGGAAGTAATCTACCGTAGTAGGTTGAACGGCTTCCTTTTCCTTGTGCATAGCTTTCCCGAATTTGTTCTATTCTTTTAGATGGTACATCTAAAGGAATGTTTTTCCAGTTACCGCCTGGCGGTACCGAATTAACAATCATCATATCCAGTTCACTTAGCTTTGCAGCCTTATGATTGGGAATCATTAATGCTTCACTTTTAGCCATAATGTTGAAACATCCTCAGTAAATTTTCTTTTTCTGCTAACTCAATCTTATCAAATGAAGACAAAAGTTTATCAAATTCATTCAAATTCAATTTGTAAATTTTTTTGGCTATATAAGCCTCAATTTTCAGTTCAGCATCACAACACCCATTCATGCAAGAGATTACCAGCTGTTTCAACTCAGTATGTTGCGATAATATTTTTTCAGACGGTATCGCAGTCTTTCTTAAGGCTGATAATGAAACATGGCCAGTGGCTAAAAAGCTTCTTAATTGAAATTCAAAACAAAGGGAGTTTATTATTCCCAATAAACTAAAAAGTGAATCCTGTGATCCATTTTGATAATAGACCACCCCCAGTGAATTCCCTGCTAATGAATCAGGAGGAATTACTGTTGCGATTACTCTTCTCTTTTGACTTGGACGAGAAATATCACGCCATGCAATTCTTTTAAAATTAGAACTGGATGGAACCTTATCAATTCTTTTAGTTATCTTTAAATTATAACTAATGTCAAAGTTGTATCTTCCGATCATTTTCCCTTTAACGAATAGGTATCCATCCCCATTTTTTTTTGTCCAATTGCTACTCCCCGTCTCATCGATTTCTCTTCCCGCCCATATTTCTCCATTTTTTTCTAAGCTATTCCAAGTTGAGTATTCCTCTTGCAGCTTCTTTAATAAATGGATTGCATGAACACCTTGAGATATTGGAATACTAAGATGTTGAGTATCTATACTAGATAAATCAAAACACCCGAATGAATTAATATTTAATTTTTTATCATATACACTAAGCTGCATGTCCTTATTAAAAGAATCGCCTTTAATTAAAATAAAAGAACATGAAGACACATCAGCGCCATTGAATAACTTTGCTTCCGCTGGATAATAGTTTATGAAATCGAGCCTTCCAGTGTTAAAGAACTTTTGACGCAAAGTAAAAGACTGTTCATCAGCGAAAAAAGATGCAGGCATAACAATAGCTAATATACCATTTTTGTTACATATTTCTAAGCTAAGCTCTGCACCAACACGTGAAAGATTAGTCCCCCAACCAGCAAATTTGCGCTTCGGTTGTGAATATGGCAAAACTTTTGACAAATAATCATCAAACTCTCGAAGCGACTCGATATATTTCGATTTAATAGATGGCTCAAATAGATTGAGTTCCCTGGAATCTGGTTTTATATTCTCCCAAGGTGGGTTAGTAATAACACAATCAAAGTAATCGATATAGTTTTCAAACTCATAAAAAACATCAATATTTTTTACAGTAACTTTAATATTTGCACCAGCTAATTTAAGTTCAGCTAACTCACTTTGAGCATGAACAAGGCCAGCATGTTCTATATCAAATAGATAAACATTCCATTCCACATCAGGAAAGCCATTTAATATCCATTGTTTAATAAGCAATGTGATAAGTCGTCCGTCTCCTGAAAATGGATCCGCAATATTATAATTTTTTTTACCAGTTGCATTTATTAATGGCAATAATTTCTCTATCATCAAAAATGCAATTTTTTCATCAGTATAGTACTTGCCTGTCGCTTTCTCAGTGAACTTTTCAGCATTATTTAAAGACAGTGAATTAATTAAATGGATATGTTTCATGTTATATATCTCTTCCATCATCAGGATAAGATTGTATCATTTTGAGTGTAAATACTCAACAACAACTGTACATAAATACAGCTTTTTTTTGAGCAAACCTAGGTTGAACACACGTAGCTAAAATAAAAGTCACGGAAATAACTTCGCGTGACTTTTATTTAGTTTTGAAAGGGTTTAACTTTCATTTAGTTAAAAACTAAAAAAGCATATATCCTAGATACTAATAATATATGTCTTAATATTGTTGCTACTTTCCAAATTCAAACGGACTTACAATCTTCTCCCGATTAGCATCCAGATAATCCGCCCACCACTGCACCATCAATCTACGCTCTCCCAAATGCTCAGCCTTATGAATGTAGGCCGCACGTACAGAGTTACGTTCCTGATGGCTCATCTGCCTCTCTACCGCATCCTTCGACCACAATCCCGATTCAATCAACGAACTACAAGCCATCGTCCTAAAACCATGCCCGCAGACTTCAACTTTCGTATCGTACCCCATAACCCGCAGCGCCTTGTTCACCGTGTTTTCACTCATCGGTTTACGTGGATCGTGATCGCCAACGAAAATCAGCTCTCGATTCCCGTTCATGCATTTGATCTTTTCCAGAATAGCTAAGGCCTGACGCGATAAGGGAACAAGATGTGGAGTCCGCATCTTCGAACCACGCTGTGAATGTTTAACACCGTCCAGCGGTTCACGCTCACCGGGGATCGTCCACATAGCTGTTTCAAAATCCACTTCTGTCCAGCGGGCAAAACGCAGCTCGCTTGAACGGATGAAAACCAACAAAGTGAGTTCAACCGCCAGTCGGGTTAACGGCCTGCCAGAATAGTGATCGATGCGGTGAAGTAATTCGGGAATGCGATTAAGCTCCAGAGCCGCACGATGCTGTCTTTTCGCCGTAGCAACCGCACCGGCAATCTCTTGCGCGGGGTTGTAGTCGATTAAGCCGCTCTGAACGGCAAAGCGCATAATCGCGGTGGTACGCTGCTGTAAACGGGCAGCGACTTCAAGACGCCCGGATGACTCCACAGCTTTGATGGGTACGAGCAGATCCCGCGTCTTCAATTCAGCAATGTTCCGCTTACCGATAGCAGTAAAGAGATTATCTTCCAGGCTTTTCAATACACGAGCACTGTGCGATGCAGACCATTTCTGATTGCTGGCGTGCCAGTCTCTGGCGACCACTTCAAACGTTATCGCCTCTTGTTCTTGCTCTACTTTAACGGCTTTCTTGTTCTCACTTGGATCGACACCATTAGCTAACAGCTTACGGGCTTCATCCCGGCGTGCCCGGGCATCTGCCAGCGAGACTTCAGGGTATTTCCCCAGCGCCAGCATCTTCTCTTTACCACCGAAGCGATAACGTAGCCGCCAGTATTTGGAGCCGTTAGGATGAACCAGCAAAACCATACCGTCGCCGTCAGTAAGTTTATAGGCTTTTGCTTCAGGCTTAGCCGAACGAACCTTCACATCACTCAGAGCCATGATGAATATCCTTTCAAGGGTTCTGTGTGGGTACAAACATTATCGAACCGCGATATACCCGCAGTTGTACCCGCATCAGTAAGTTGATGTAGATTGAATCAGGTTGACTTAGGTTGAGTGAAAAAGCGAGGAAAGCCTTGCGGATACTGGATTTCAGGCACAAAAAAAGACGTCCGTTGACGTCTATTGATGTTCCGATGGTGCCGAAGGCCGGACTCGAACCGGCACGTATTTCTACGGTTGATTTTGAATCAACTGCGTCTACCGATTTCGCCACTCCGGCACGGAAAGGTATGCGGAAAACGTTGAGGATTATACCCTTACCGGCCACCTTCGCAACCTCAATTGTCCGTAGCGTGCGCTAAGTGCCGAAAATTTCGCCTTAGTCCCGCCCTTCTGCCAGCTGCGCGGCAGCCAGGCGACTCCGTTGCTATACTCTGCATCATCTCAAAACAAGGAATCACGATGCTCGTGCTGTGGAACACCCTGATTGTGCTGGCGACCGTCGCCGCCATGGAGATTGTGGCGACGCTGGCGCATAAATACATCATGCACGGCTGGGGATGGGGCTGGCATCTTTCCCACCATGAACCGCGCACCGGCTGGTTCGAAGTCAACGATCTCTATGCCGTGGTGTTCGCCGTGCTGGCGATAGCGCTGATCGCCGTCGACTCGTCCGGCGTCTGGCCGCTCCAGTGGATCGGCGCAGGCATGACGCTCTACGGTGCCATTTATTTTATGGTGCATGACGGGCTGGTGCATCAGCGCTGGCCGTTTCGTTATATTCCGCGCCGCGGCTATCTGAAGCGTTTATACATGGCGCACCGTCTGCATCATGCGGTGCGCGGCAAAGAGGATTGCGTCTCCTTCGGCTTTCTCTATGCGCCGCCGGTATCAAAGCTCCAGGCGATCCTGCGCAGTCGTAACGGCAGACCGCCCCAGGGCGAGCAGGCTACACCGCGCGATCGTCATGCCGGTGCGGACGCTGCCACAGCGCGGAAGAACGCGGCGGCGACGTCGGGACAACGCGAGAGCTGACCGCCTGCGCAGCACCTTTGAGCAGCAGCGCGAGTTTCTCACCCTTGCTGGTGCCCTGCCGCCGATCCCAGGCGCGGGGGCCGGCAGCTTTCACCTTCACACCAATCTCCCGATACACCCCGTGCGCCGAGGCAATCGCCCAGGCGGAACGCAGCGGCAAACCGGCGAGGCCCGCGCGCGCCGAGGCGTAGTAAGGTTCGGCGGCGTCCACCAGTCGCGCCGCCAGCCGCGCCAGCTTCTCGCGGTTAACGGGATCGGCAAGCTGCTCGCGTTCGATACCCTCCTCCGCCAGCCACTGCGCCGGTAAGTAACAGCGCCCGGTTTCAGCGTCCTCAACAATATCCCGCGCAATGTTGGTCAGTTGAAAGGCCAGCCCCAGATCGCAGGCGCGATCCAGCACCGCCTCGTTGCGCACGCCCATTACCCGCGCCATCATCAGCCCCACCACGCCTGCCACGTGATAGCAGTAGCGCAGCGTATCTCCGAACGTCTCATAGTGCGTGTCGCGCACGTCCATGGCGAAGCCTTCGAGGTGATCGAACGCCAGCTGTGGCGGAATGGCGTGCCGCGTCGCCACCTCCTGAAAGGCAGCGAAAGCGGGTTCCTGCATCGGCGCGCCCGCGTAGGCCCGCTCTGTCTCGGTTCTCAGCATCGCCAGCCGCTGGGTGGCGCTGCCGTTAACGGCGGAAGCATCCCGAAAGCCCAGCACCTGGCCGTCGATCACATCGTCGCAGTAGCGGCACCAGGCGTAGAGCATCAGGGCGCTGCGGCGTGTCGGTGCGTCAAACAGCTTTGCGGCGGTATTGAAGCTTTTCGAGCCGGCCGCCATGGTATCGGTGGCGTGTTCCATCAGCGTGCTGTTCATCGTGCCAGCGCCTCCAGCATCAGTCCTGCGGTGGCTTTCGCCGAGCCGATCACGCCGGGAATGCCTGCGCCCGGATGAGTGCCCGCGCCCACCAGATAAAGGTTAGAAATGCGGCTGTCGCGGTTGTGCGGGCGGAACCAGGCGCTCTGGCGCAGGATGGGTTCGACGGAGAAGGCCGAGCCATGATGCGCGCCGAGCTGGTCGCGGAAATCAAAGGGCGTGAACATGCGCTGCGTCACCAGCTGGTCGCGCAGGCCGGGCATGTAGTGCTGCTCCAGATAGGCGAAGATGCGGTCACGCAGGCGCGGCCCTTCGATGTCCCAGTCAAGATCGGCGGTACCAAGGTGCGGTACCGGGGCCAGCACGTAGTAGCTGCCGCAGCCGGGCGGTGCCAGCGAAGGATCGGTGACGCAGGGCGCGTGCAGGTAGAGCGAAAAATCTTCCGACAGGGTGTCGCGGTTAAAAATATCGTCAATCAGCGCCTTATAGCGCGGCCCGAAGCAAACGGTGTGGTGCGCCAGCTGGCTGTGATGATGGTTAAGCCCGAAATAGAGCACGAACAGCGAGTTGCTCATGCGCTTACGTTTCAGCGAGGCGGCGCGGGACGCGCCCACCGGATGATGGCCGAGCAGTTTTTCGTAGGTGTGCACCACGTCGGCGTTAGAGGCCACCGCTGCCACCTCGATGCGCCGCCCGTCTGCCAGCTGCACTGCGCTGATCTCATTGCCGCGCGCTTCCAGCCGGGTGACTTCGGCGTTCAGCTCCAGCGTGCCGCCGAGATCATCAAACAGCCGCACCAGCCCCTGCACCAGCGCACCGGTGCCGCCGCGGGCGAACCACACGCCCCACTCACGCTCCAGCGCATGGATCAGCGTGTAGATGGACGAGGTGGCGAACGGGTTGCCGCCCACCAGCAGCGAATGGAAGGAGAACGCCTCGCGCAGGCGCTCATCCTCGATAAACGACGACACCATGCTGTAAACGCTTCGCCATGCCTGCAAACGCGCCAGCTGCGGACCGGCGCGTACCATATCGCGGAACGACAGAAACGGCACCGTGCCGAGCTTCAGGTAGCCCTCTTTAAACACCGCCTGAGAGTACGCCAGAAAGCGGCGATAGCCTTCCACGTCCCGGGGGTTGAAGCGGCGGATCTGCTCTTCCAGCCGCGCCTGATCGTTGTCATAGTCAAAGACCTGGCCCGACTCCCAGCAGAGGCGATAAAACGGCGTCACCGGCAGCAGATCGACATAGTCGGCCATGCGCTTGCCCGCCAGCGTGAACAGCTCTTCGATGGCGGTGGGATCGGTGATCACCGTGGGGCCTGCGTCAAAAGTAAAGCCCTGATCTTCATAAACATAGGCGCGGCCGCCGGGCTTGTCGCGCTGCTCCAGCAGCAGCGTGGGAATGCCTGCCGCCTGCAGGCGGATCGCTAAAGCCAGGCCGCCGAAACCAGCACCTATTACTACTGTTTTATTCATCACTGAACGCTCGCAGCCGGGGAGTGTGTTTGAGTACGGCCTGTAAGGCTTCGCCCACCGGTACCGGTGGTTTGCCCGTCAGGATCCGCGCTTTGTCGGCCAGGGTAAGCTGACCGGCGTAAAAGCGGGCGATAAGCCCAGGGTTGAGTCGGTAAAAACGTTGCATCACCTGCCAGCGCCTGTCAGGGCGTCCGGCAAGAAACAGCATACGATTAAGTACGCGGAAGAAACGCTGGCGACGCCACTGCTGCTGCACGTAATCCCGCGTCAGCGCGAACAGTGCGCCGGACGACAGGTCGCGTTGGTCAGCGATCAAATCCGCCAGCGCCGCCGCCTGCGGCAGGGAGTAGCCGGTGGTGGAGTGAAACAGCCCGGCGCGCAGTCCGCTACAGGGCTGGCCCGCTTTCTGCCGCCAGAACGCGCGGCAGTCTCCCGCGAGGGTGATCGGCAGGTTGCCCTGCTCTTCACGCTCCAGCGTCTCCAGCGCCCAGCCCTGCGCCGCCGCGTAGTCGGCAATATGCTGGCGCGCCTGATCGTCGCTTAACGTCGCGCGATCGATGTAATGGGTATCTTCAATCAGCAGGCTGTCGGCGGAGAGCGGCAGCGTATAGACAAAGCGGTAGCCCGCCGACTGATCCACGGTGGCGTCCATCAGCAGCGGACGCGTCAGTCCGTGCGGCTGACTGAGCCGCCACTGCTGGCCCAGAAATGCCTGTGATCCGATGGTCAGATGCTCGCCCAACTGATAGCCGCGCCCGTCGATCACCGCGCCTGCGCGCAGTACCGTGCCGTCTGCCAGGGTCACCGTCTGTGGCGTCAGCGCGCTGACCGGTGTCTGCGTTCTCAGGCTATCCCCCAGCGCCTGCGTTATCTCAAGTGCGAAGCGCGCAGAGGTGATGCTCAGATAGCCGCCATCGAACCGACGGGTCAGCGCCGGAAAACGCACGTCGTAGCCGGGCCAGCGATGGGCCACCAGCGGCGCGACCCACGCGTGCTGCGCCGGGGTGAGATCCTGCTCATGAAACGACCAGGTGTGATTGCCGCCCGGCGCTGCTCCGGCCTCCAGCAGCAGCAGCTTCAGCTGTGGCTGGCGCTGGCGCAGCCGCCAGGCGATCAGCCCGTTGGCCAGCCCGCCGCCGACGAGGATCAGATCGCACTGCGTCATGCGCAGTTCGCCAGGATCGGGTGGCGGCTGTTGAGCGCCTGCTCCACCACCGCAGCCGCACAGGTCGCGCCGCCCGCCTGCGCAAGCTGCGTCTGCATCAGCGTCAGCCGCTGACGGTAGCCGGGATCGTTAAGCAGCGCATGGAGATTTTTCGCCAGCGCGTTCACGGTTGTGAATCGGGAGGCGCGACGGCCAATGCCGCTGTAGACCACGCGCGCGGCGACGCCCGGCTGATCGAACGCCAGCGGAATAGTCAGGATCGGCGTGGCGCTCTCTATCGCGTCCATCACCGTATTCAGTCCACCGTGGGTGATCACCGCCTGCACCTCGCGCAGCACGGCGGGCTGATCGGCAAAATCAGTCACCTCCGCGCCGTAACGCCGCAGTCGCGCCGCCTGCACGTCGTTCAGGCCGCCGCAGTGGGCGATAAGCAGCCTGACGTTCAGCTGCCGACAGGCGCGGGCAATGGTGCGGAACAGTGTAAAGCGGTGCCCCTGAAGCGTGCCCAGCGAGGCAAACACCCGCGGCGGCGTGGAAGGTGCTGCCGCCTCCGGCGTGGCGTGGACGTGGCGCAGCGGCCCGACGGCATGAAAATGCGCGGGCAGCTGGCGACGGGGAAAATCAAACGCGGGCAGCGTCTGGCTGATCTGCGCCAGCGGCGACAGACAGTCGTGGAGCGATCGCCGCTCACCGAGGCCGAAGGCGCGCGCATGGCGTGCGATCACCTCGCTATGGCGGCGCATCAGCCAGTCATAAATGCGCTCGCTGGTGGCATACAGTTTCAGGCGGCGCGCGCCGGTGCCGTAGTTAAAGGGCATCACCGGCAGCGGCAGGTGCGCCTCGCGGTTTACCGGCAAGGCGCAGGCGACCGAGACGAACGGCAGCCCCAGCGCGTCTGCAACCAGCCCGCCCGCTGCTTCCATCTGATCGACGATCAGTCCGTCGATACCCGCCTGTTGCAGCGCGGCAGGCAGTTCACGGCAGAGCATGTCGCTGGTTTTCGCCATATCCGCGATCAGCCGAAAAATGCCCGTCCCGGCAGGGTGCGCGGTTAACTCCAGCGTATGCGCCAGGCTGCCGGGGGGATGGCTGCGTTCGCCAAGGGGATAAAAACCAATGCGCGCGTCGCCAAGCAGCGTGCGCGCTTCCGCCTGCTGCATAAAGGTGACGCGATGCCCGCGGGCGATCAGCGCCTGGGCTAGCGCTTCCAGCGCGCGCACATGACTGTAGAGCGCAGGCGCGATAACCGCGTAATGGCTCATTCCCGATCCCCGACACGCACCAGCGTCGCCTGACGCAGCGCGTCCAGGCTGGCGCTGCCGGTGCAGAAACAGGCGATCCGCAACTGCTCGATAATAATCTGAAAATGGGCGATCACCGCGTCGGCGGAGGTGGTGGCGCTGCCGAGTACGCCAGCGGCCTGGCCGGCAATTGTCGCGCCGAGTGCGATGGCGCGAGCAACGTCGATGCCGTCGCTGACGCCGCCGGAGGCGATAAGCGGCATCTGCGGCAGCGCCTGATGCAGCTCGCGCAGCGCCTGCGCGGTGGGAATGCCCCAGTCGGCAAACGCCATGGCAACTGCACGGGCGTGCGGCGTGGCGGCGCGTTCTCCTTCGACCGCTGCCCAACTGGTGCCGCCGGAACCGGCAACATCCAGCATCGCCACTCCCACGTCAGCCAGCTGGCGGGCGACCGGCACGGAAATCCCCGCGCCGACCTCTTTCACTACCACCGGCACCGGCAGCGCGTTCACTGTGCGGGCGATGGCCGTCAGCACGCCGCGCCAGTCGCGGTCGCCGCCGTTCTGCAAGGCTTCCTGCAACGGGTTGAGATGGATAATCAGCGCGTCGGCTTCGATCATCTCGACGGCGCGGCGCGCGTAGTCAATGCCATGGGGAGCGGCGATCTGCGCCGCCCCCAGGTTCGCCAGCAGCGCAATATCCGGCGCGGCCTGGCGCAGTTCCCGCGTCAGCCCCCAGTTGTCTTCGCTTTCCAGCGCCACGCGCTGAGATCCGACGCCCATCGCCAGTCCTAACGCCTGCGCCGCTTCCGCCAGATGACGGTTGATTTCTCTGGCACGGCTGGCACCGCCGGTCATCGAGCTTATCAGCAGCGGCGCGCGCAGCGTCCTGCCGAACAGCGCGCAACGCAGATCGATAGCATCCAGATGCAGCTCCGGCATTGCGCAGTGTTCAAAACGCCAGTCGGCAAAACCGGTACCGCGCTTTTTCAGGGCGCGCGCCGGATCGAGCACAATATCCAGATGATCGTTTTTGCGTTGAGTCAGTTCCCTGTCCTTCATTGCCGCTCCAGTCGCTATGGCATCCTGAGATAAAAACCCTGTCTTAGCCGAACTGCGCCATCTGCTTGTCGAACCAGGCGTGCATAAAGCGCCGCGTGGCAACGCCGCGCTGACAGGCGCTGGCAAGATGATCGTCGGCGCTACGCAGATGATCGCGCAGCCGCTGATGCACAGCCTCCGCGCCGAGCATCGCCACCAGCGTCGATTTGCCGTGATCTTTATTCCTGTCTTTGCCGGTACCGTTGAGGCCGTCCGCCAGATCGTCCAGCAACTGGAAGGCCTGACCCAGATCCTGCGCGAAACAGCGTAATCGCTGGCGTGCCTGCGGCGGGGCATCGGCGACAATCGCCGCCATTTGCAGCGTAGCGTCAAACAAACGGCTGGTTTTTAATTCATTGGCGAGCAGGATCGACTCGGCGCTGCGTGCGCCTGCGCCCTCGTGCAGATCGAGATACTGCCCCTGCACCAGTCCCTGTAGCCCAACGGCGGTGGAGAGTTCCGCCACCGCCAGGGTTTTGCAGGCGGGAGACAGCGACTGGGCTTCCGCCACCACGCCGAAAGCGCGGCTGAGCAGCGCCACGGCGGCGAGGATAGCGACGTTTTCGCCATACTGGCGGTGAATAGTGGGACGACCACGACGCAGCAGTGCATTGTCCATGCACGGAATATCGTCGAGCATCAGCGACGCGGCGTGCACCATCTCCACCGCGCAGGCGAGATCGAGCAGGCCAGGCTGATCGGCGTGACAGCCGAGGTCGCGCGCCGCCAGCACCAGCAGCAACGGACGCACCCGCTTGCCTGCCACCAGCGTGCCTTCGCGCATCGCCGTATAGACCAGATCTTGCTGCTGGCCCGCGGGCAGCAGTTCATCGAGGCGGACTTGCAGCGCCTCGCGTAGCGCCTGTAGCTCATCTTCATGGTTCAGGCAGTTATCGGCGTTGACGTTCATCGTTACAGTCATGGTTCCTCGTCGTGGCGGTTTGATGCGAATGGCGCATGTCACGGCTGCCAATAGCCGTCATAATCTGACCAGGAACTTTTGCAGCCTGAACAGCCGCTTGCCTGTTTATTTGCATCCTGCTGTGTCTGGAAAGCGTAGCGCAATGTACAGAAATTTGCTTTTACGCAACGTCCTCATCACAACTATTTACCTTGCTTTAACAATACACGATTACGCCAGCAGTTGATGGAGTAACGCCATCACCTGATCCACTTCGGCTGCGCTCAGCGCGCCGTCTTTCGCAAAGCGCACCCGCCCGTCCTTATCCAGCACCACGATAGCGGAGCCACCCGGCTGTAGCTGCCAGGCGCGCAGCGCTGCACCGCGATCGTCCACCACGAACTGCGCAGAGGGGGTTTGCCGTTTGCTCTCCTCCAGACTGCGCCGCACGAACAGCGCGCTGCCGGGGATCGCGTCATCGGTATTGACGATGGTGGTAATCGCGAAGCGGCTCGCCGGCAGCCTGGCCTTGCCGATGGCGTCGATCAGCGCAGCATTCTGATCTTTCGCCGACAGCCGTCCTGCCATATGCAGTACCACACCCACTTTTCCGCCCAGCCACGCGCTGTTCCAGGCCTGATAGCGGATCGCCGCCTGCCGGAGCTGCAATTCGCCGCGATCCGCCACGCCGACTGGCGGCACGCGTTCTCCTTCCACAAAGTTATGAGCCAGGGCGAAAAAAGGCAGCCCGCCCGCCAGCAACACGATTGCCGCGCGTAAAGTCATTGGGTTCTCCGTTAAGGGTGACGATCAATCAGGATGAAGTATAAGACGCGGTGGCTTAATAACCGCTTACACAAAGCGTGGCGCTTCACCGCTCCTATTGCCAGGTCGCCCCTCGCGGAATGCTCTACACTTCTTTCTAATCAATGCCAACCGAAGGAAATTGTGATGAGCATCATAAAAAGTTACGCCGCGCCAGAAGCCGGTGCCGATCTGGAATTGCAGGAATTCGATGCAGGTGAACTGCTGCCGGCTGACGTTGAAGTGCAGGTAGATTATTGCGGTATCTGCCACTCTGATTTGTCGATGATCGATAACGAGTGGGGCATGTCGCAGTACCCGTTAGTGGCCGGTCACGAAGTGATTGGTCGCGTGGTGGCCCTGGGCCGTGACGCGCAGGACAAAGGCCTGAAAGTGGGCCAGCGCGTGGGTATCGGCTGGACGGCGCGCAGCTGCGGGCATTGTGATGCCTGTATCAGCGGCAACCAGATCAACTGTCTGGAAGGCGCGGTGCCGACCATTTTAAACCGTGGCGGCTTTGCTGAAAAAATTCGTGCCGACTGGCAATGGGTGATCCCGCTGCCGGACAGCATTGATATTGAAACCGCAGGCCCGCTGCTGTGCGGCGGTATCACGGTGTTTAAACCGCTGCTGATGCATCATGTGACCGCCACCAGCCGTGTCGGCGTGATCGGCATCGGCGGCCTGGGCCACATCGCCATTAAACTGCTGCGTGCGATGGGCTGCGAAGTGACAGCGTTCAGCTCTAACCCGGCGAAAGAAGCGGAAGTGCGTGGATTTGGCGCGGATAAAGTGGTGAACAGCCGCGATCCAGAAGCCCTGAAAGCGCTGGCTGGTCAGTTTGACCTGATCATCAACACCGTGAACGTCGATCTTGAGTGGCAGCCGTACTTTGAAGCGCTGGCCTACGGCGGTAACTTCCATACGGTGGGCGCGGTGCTGAAACCACTGCCGGTGCCGGCGTTCACGCTGATCGGCGGCGATCGCAGCATTTCCGGCTCCGCCACCGGTACGCCGTACGAACTGCGCAAGCTGATGAAGTTTGCCGGTCGTGCGCAGGTGGCTCCGACCACCGAGCTGTTCCCGATGTCAAAAATCAATGAAGCGTTACAGCATGTGCGTGACGGTAAAGCCCGTTATCGCGTGGTGTTAAAAGCGGATTTTTAAAGGGTAAAACGCCCGGCGGCGCGTAGCTTGCCGGGCCTACGTATTTAGACCTTCTTCAGAGCAGCAAAGACTTCTGCCACCGCGACCGCGCCCGGATCGGTCACGCCTTCCAGATTCTCTCGGTTGACGTAAGACGATCGCCCCGCCCCCGCTTTTTGCATCGACGCAGTGGCTTCTGCGCCCTTTTTCGCCGCACTGATGGCCGCCGACAGATCCCGATCGCGCAGCGCTTCCAGCGCCGGTTGCAGCGCATCAATCAGCGTACGATCGCCCAGATCGGCACCGCCATAATGCTTCATCTGCTTAAGCCCCTTTAACAGCGCCTCCGCCAGCGGCTGACCATCGTTAGTCGCCTGTCCTGCCGCAGTGAAAAAGATCGACATCAGCACGCCGCTGGAGCCGCCCATCACCGTCGCCAGGCGTTCGCCCACCAGTTGCATCAGTTGCCCGGTGTTATCGAGCGGCAGCTTGCCGTTCGCCAGCAGTTGCGCCACGTCACGCGCGCCTTCGGCAAAGGTTGAACCGGTATCGCCGTCGCCGACTTTGGCATCCAGCGCGTTCAGGCGGTTCTCAAGGCCAATCAGCGTGTCGGTGATGGCCTGTACCAGCGCCTTCACCTGCGGGTTCTCGGACGGGTGGATCTCCAGGTTTTCGTGAATAGCGTGGTGGCTGACGGTGCGCATCGGCGCGAAGACAACCGGCTTTTGCCAGCCGACGGTTTCAACATCGGCGCACAGCGCTTTTTCAAAGGTGTCGTTCAGGCGCAGCAGCGACAGCGAGAAGCCTTTCATATCCAGCGAGCTGACCAGCGGCGCAGGGCCAATCAGATAGGCAATCTGATCTTTTAACGCCGAGTGCGCCAGCTCTTTGGTGAGCAGCGCCATTTCCAGCGCGGAGACGCCGCCGAGGTTGTTGATCAGCACCGCCACGCGGTCGTTGCCCGCCTTCTCTTTTAACGGGCCGACCAGGGTGTCGATCAGCGTTTTGCTGTTGTGCGTGTCGACGGTAGTGGCACCGGGTTCGCCGTGAATGCCCAGCCCAAGCTCCACCTGACCGCGCTGAATGCGGTTCTCTTCTTCGCCGTCGCTGCCCGGCAGGTTGCAGGTTTCCATCGCAAGACCAAGGCTCCAGACGTTGTCACTGGCCTGCTGCGCCAGGTCGCGCACTTCGCTGAGAGATTGGCCCTGTTCGGCGGCGAAACCGGCTACTTTATGCACCAGCGCCGTCCCGGCGATGCCGCGCGGCTGTTTGTTGTCCGGCAAAGCGATGTCGTCGGCGACGATCACCATCTCGACTTTCAGGCCGTAGCGCTTGGCTTTTTCTGCCGCAAGGCCGAAGTTCAGGCGGTCGCCGGTGTAGTTTTTGACGATCAGCAGACAGCCGCGATCGCCGGTGACCGCCACGATGGCGTTCAGCACCGCGTCCACGCTTGGCGAGGCAAACACATCGCCGCAGACCGCCGCGGTCAGCATACCTTTGCCGACAAAGCCCGCGTGCGCCGGTTCATGGCCGGATCCGCCGCCGGAGATCACCGCCACGCGGCTTTTGCTCCAGTCGCTGCGGGCGACTACGCGGATAGCGGGATCAATATCAAGGCGGACGAGATTGGCATGCGGGGCGGAAATGACGAGGCCTTCGATGGCGTCGTTGACCAGCTGTTTGCGGTCATTAAAGAAAAATCTGGACATAACTACCTGATATTTTTGTTAACCGTATGCAAAGCATAGTCGGCGTAGCAGAAGACGTCCCAAAGTACAGAATTATCGGGGGGATGCCCCTCTCCGGTACAGAGAGGGGGAAGCGGATCAGGAACGCCGCAGCATCAACCACAGGCTGATGGCGAAGAACGATGCGCTAGGCAGCAGTGCGCCGATAAGCGGCGGTATGCCGTAAACCAGCGTCAGCGGGCCGAAGATCTGATCCAGCACGTAAAACACGAAGCCGAAGCTGATACCCGTCACTACGCGCACGCCCATCGGCACGCTGCGCAGCGGACCGAAGATAAATGACAGCGCCATCAGCATCATGACCGCCACCGACAGCGGCTGGAAGATCTTGCTCCACATGTTCAGCTCATAGCGCCCGGAATCCTGGCCGCTGGACTTGAGGTATTTCACGTAATCGCGCAGACCGCTGATCGACAGTGCATCCGGATCCAGTGCCACCACGCCCAGTTTGTCCGGCGTCAGGTTGGTTTTCCAGGAACTGCTGACGGTCTGCGAGCCGGTCACCTGTTTCGGATTGGTGAGGTTCGATTCGTCCACCTGCGATAAACGCCAGACTTTCGCTTTCGCATCGAAGGTCGCAGAAGCCGCGTAACGTACGGACTGCAAGCGGCGCTGATCGTTAAAGCCGTAGATGCTGACGCCGCGCAGGGAAGCATCGCCGGTCACGCGCTCAATATAAACAAAGTTATTGCCGTCTTTCGCCCACAGTCCCTGCTGCGTGGAAAGCAGGGAGCCGCCATACAGCTGCTGCGCGCGATAGTTACGCGCCATCTGCTCGCCCTGCGGCGCCACCCATTCGCCCATCGCCATGGTCAGCAGCACCAGCGGGATAGCGGTTTTCATCACCGACAGCGCGACCTGCATACGGGTAAAGCCGGACGCCTGCATCACCACCAGTTCGCTGCGCTGCGCCAGCATCCCCAGTCCCAACAGCGCGCCCAGCAGTGCCGCCATCGGGAAGAAGATTTGAATGTCTTTCGGGACGCTCAGCAGGGTATACATCCCAGCGCCCAGCGCATCGTAACTGCCTTGCCCGGCGCGTTTTAGCTGATCGACAAATTTGATGATGGCGGAGAGCGACACCAGCATGAACAGCGTCATCATGATGGTGGTGAAAATGGTTTTACCGATATAGCGGTCAAGTACACGGAATGCCTGCATTATACCGCTCCTTTACCCGTGAAACGGGCGCGCAGACGGCGCATCGGCACCGTGTCCCAAAGATTCAGACCTATCGCCAGCGCCAGATACAGCAGGTTGACGACCCACATCCAGATCAACGGATCGATTTTCCCTTTCGCCGCGTTCGATTTCAGCGAGGTTTGCAGCAGGAAGAACACCAGATACAGCAGCATCGCCGGCAGCATCGAGAGTACGCGACCCTGACGCGGGTTGACTACCGACAGCGGTACGACCATCAGCGCCATCATAAAGCACGCAAAAATGAGCGTTAAGCGCCAGTGCAGTTCGGCGTTGGCTCGATTGTTATCGGTGTTGAGCAGCGTGCTCATGCCCATTTGTTCGGTATCGTCTGGATCAAGCGCCACGGTCTGATGACCGATAATCGCCTGATAGTCCTGGAAATCGGTAATGCGGAAGTCGCGCAGCAGCGCGGTCCCTTCGAAGCGCGTACCTTTGGAGAGCGTGACAACCTGCGAGCCATCCTTTTTCTGCGACAGTTCGCCGGAATCCGCGACCACCACTGACGGGCGAGCGTTGCCTTTCGGACGGATCTGCGCGAGGAAGACGTCGTTAAAACGGCTGCCGTCCACGCTTTCAATAAACAGTACCGAGCTGCCGTCGGTGGCTTGCTGGAACTGGCCCTGTGCCAGCGCTGCCAGCCCAGGATTCGCTTTGGCTTCCGCCAGTACCTCATCCTGGTGACGCGCCGACCACGGCCCGGCCCACATAACGTTCACTGCCGCCACGATGCCGGTAAACAGCGCGAGGATCATGGCGGCTTTCACCAGCACGGCCTTGCTCAGGCCGCAGGCATGCATCACCGTGATTTCGCTGTCGGTGTAGAGTTTACCCAACGTCATTAACAGCCCGAGGAACAGGCTGAGCGGCAGGATCAGCTGCGCCATTTCAGGCACGCCCAATCCCAGTAAAGAGAGCACCAGGTTTGTCGGGATCTCACCGTCCACCGCCGCGCCGAGGATCCTGACCAGCTTCTGACAGAAGAAAATCAGAAGCAGGATGAATAGGATCGCCAACTGGCTTTTGAGCGTCTCCCGCACCAAATATCTTATGATTATCACTTTAAATACGCCCGTAAAAACCCGTTTTTTGCAGGAAAATCGCTTGTTTCATGGCTTAAACGTCATTTATTCTCTTGAGTCGTTGAAATCATCGCTAAGATAACAAAACTAAGCGGATTCGCGGTTTAGAATAAGTTCTGACGTGTTGAGCCGTAATAACGTTAAGATTAACACGAAGTCACCGCAACAGCGGACATGAGTTACTAAAGCTTGCAATTCTATCCGTAGCCATGGCTGTTGTCTTTAAGATTCAGGAGCGTAGTGCATGGAGTTCAGTGTAAAAAGCGGTAGCCCGGAGAAACAGCGGAGTGCCTGCATCGTGGTTGGCGTATTTGAACCTCGCCGACTTTCTCCCATCGCCGAACAACTCGATAAAATTAGCGATGGCTATATCAGCGCGCTGCTGCGTCGCGGCGAACTGGAAGGCAAACCGGGACAAACGTTATTGCTTCACCACGTTCCAAATGTGCTTTCCGAACGTATTTTGCTGATTGGCTGTGGCAAAGAGCGTGAACTGGATGAGCGTCAGTATAAGCAGGTTATTCAGAAAACGATAAATACCCTGAATGATACCGGCTCTATGGAGGCCGTGTGCTTCCTGACTGAACTGCACGTCAAAGGCCGTAACACTTACTGGAAAGTCCGCCAGGCGGTGGAAACCGCCAAAGAGACGCTGTACAGCTTCGATCAGCTGAAAACCACGAAAAGCGAGCCGCGTCGTCCACTGCGTAAAATGGTCTTCAACGTACCGACCCGCCGTGAGCTGACCAGCGGCGAGCGCGCCATTCAGCACGGTCTGGCGATTGCCGCCGGTATTAAAGCGGCGAAAGATCTCGGCAATATGCCGCCCAATATCTGTAATGCGGGCTATCTGGCTTCTCAGGCGCGCCAGCTGGCGGATTCGTTCAGTAAAAACGTCGTCACCCGCGTGATTGGCGAGCAGCAGATGCGCGAGCTGGGCATGCACTCTTATCTGGCGGTCGGCCAGGGGTCGCAGAATGAATCCCTGATGTCGGTTATCGAATACAAAGGCAGCAGCGATGAAGACGCGCGGCCGATTGTGCTGGTGGGTAAAGGCCTGACTTTCGACTCCGGCGGTATCTCCATCAAGCCTGCCGAAGGCATGGACGAGATGAAGTACGACATGTGCGGCGCAGCAGCGGTGTACGGTGTAATGCGGATGGTCGCGGAACTTCAACTGCCGATTAACGTGGTCGGCGTGCTGGCGGGCTGTGAAAACATGCCGGGTGGACGGGCCTATCGTCCGGGGGATGTACTGACCACCATGTCAGGTCAGACGGTGGAAGTGCTGAATACCGACGCCGAAGGCCGTCTGGTGCTGTGCGATGTGCTGACCTACGTGGAACGTTTTGATCCGGAAGCGGTGATCGACGTGGCGACCCTCACCGGTGCCTGCGTGATCGCGCTGGGCCACCACATCACCGGGTTGATGTCGAACCACAATCCGCTGGCGCACGAACTGATCGGCGCGTCCGAACAGGCGGGCGACCGCGCGTGGCGTCTGCCGCTGGCCGATGAGTTCCAGGAACAGCTGGAATCCAATTTTGCCGATATGGCGAACATTGGCGGCCGTCCTGGCGGGGCGATCACCGCGGGCTGCTTCCTGGCGCGCTTTACCCGTAAATATAACTGGGCGCACCTCGACATCGCCGGTACCGCATGGCGTTCCGGGAAAGCCAAAGGCGCAACCGGTCGTCCGGTGGCGCTGCTGTCGCAGTTCCTGCTCAATCGTGCGGGTTTTAACGGCGACGAGTGATGTAAAGTGCCGGGTGGCGGCTTCGCCTTACCCGGCCTACACGCCACTCAACCGTAGGCCGGGTAGGCAAAGCGCCACCCGGCTTTGCATTTAAATCCACGACAAGAAGCCCCATATCATGAAAAACGCGACGTTCTACCTTCTGGACAATGACGACACCGTAGATGGCCTCAGCGCCGTTGAGCAACTGGTGTGTGAAATTGCCGCGGAACGTTGGCGCAACGGCAAGCGCGTGCTGATCGCCTGTGAAGATGAACAACAGGCGATCCGTCTTGACGAGGCCCTGTGGGCGCGTCCGGCGGAAAGCTTTGTGCCGCATAATCTGGCGGGGGAAGGACCACGGGGCGGCGCGCCGGTGGAAATCGCCTGGCCGCAGAAACGCAACAGCAGCCCGCGCGATCTGTTAATCGCTTTACGCGTTAACTTTGCAGATTTTGCCACCGCTTTCACAGAAGTGGTAGACTTCGTCCCCTACGAAGAAACTTTGAAACAACTGGCCCGCGAGCGCTATAAAGCCTATCGCCTGGCTGGTTTTAACCTGAATACGGCAACCTGGAAATAATGGAAAAGACATATAACCCGCAAGATATTGAACAGCCGCTTTACGAGCACTGGGAGCAGCAGGGCTATTTCAAACCAAATGGCGATGAAAGCCAGGAAAGCTTCTGCATCATGATCCCGCCGCCGAACGTCACCGGCAGTTTGCATATGGGTCACGCCTTCCAGCAAACCATCATGGACACCATGATCCGCTACCAGCGTATGCAGGGGAAAAACACCCTGTGGCAGGTCGGTACCGACCACGCCGGTATCGCCACGCAAATGGTGGTGGAGCGCAAAATTGCCGCCGAAGAAGGTAAAACCCGCCACGATTATGGCCGCGATGCCTTTATCGAAAAAATCTGGCAGTGGAAAGCAGAATCCGGCGGCACCATCACCCGCCAGATGCGCCGCCTCGGTAACTCCGTGGACTGGGAGCGCGAGCGCTTCACCATGGACGAAGGCCTTTCCAATGCCGTGAAAGAAGTCTTTGTGCGCCTGTATAAAGAAGATCTGATTTACCGTGGCAAGCGCCTGGTGAACTGGGATCCGAAGCTGCGCACCGCTATCTCCGATCTGGAAGTGGAAAACCGCGAGTCGAAAGGCTCGATGTGGCATATCCGCTATCCGCTGGCTGACGGCGCGAAAACCGCCGACGGTAAAGATTATCTGGTGGTCGCCACTACCCGCCCGGAAACCCTGCTGGGCGATACCGGCGTGGCGGTGAATCCGGAAGATCCGCGTTATAAAGATCTGATCGGCAAATTCGTGATGCTGCCGCTGGTGGATCGTCGTATTCCGATCGTTGGCGATGAGCACGCCGACATGACCAAAGGCACCGGCTGCGTGAAAATCACCCCGGCGCATGACTTTAACGACTACGAAGTGGGTCGTCGTCACCAGCTGCCGATGATCAACATCCTGACCTTTGACGGCGACATTCGTGACGTGGCCGAAGTGTACGACACCAAAGGCAATGAATCCGACGTTTACTCAGGCGCTATCCCGGCGCAGTTCCAGAATCTGGAGCGTTTTGCCGCCCGTAAAGCAGTAGTGGCGGCCATTGATGCCCTCGGCCTGCTGGAAGAGATCAAACCCCACGACCTGACCGTGCCTTACGGCGATCGTGGCGGCGTGGTGATCGAGCCGATGCTGACCGACCAGTGGTATGTCCGTGCAGACGTGCTGGCAAAACCGGCGGTAGAAGCGGTAGAAAACGGCGACATCCAGTTTGTACCGAAGCAGTACGAAAACATGTACTTCTCCTGGATGCGTGACATTCAGGACTGGTGTATCTCCCGTCAGCTGTGGTGGGGTCACCGTATTCCGGCATGGTACGACAACGATGGCAACGTCTACGTTGGCCGCACGGAAGAAGAAGTACGCAGCGAAAACAATCTGTCTGCCGACATCGCCCTGCGCCAGGACGAAGACGTGCTCGACACCTGGTTCTCCTCCGCGCTGTGGACCTTCTCCACCCTCGGCTGGCCGGAAAACACTGACGCGCTGCGCCAGTTCCACCCGACCTCGGTGATGGTGTCCGGCTTTGACATTATCTTCTTCTGGATCGCGCGCATGATCATGATGACCATGCACTTCATCAAAGATGAAAACGGCAAGCCGCAGGTACCGTTTAAAACCGTCTACATGACCGGTCTTATCCGTGATGACGAAGGCCAGAAGATGTCCAAATCCAAGGGCAACGTCATTGACCCGCTGGATATGGTGGACGGCATCTCCCTGCCGGATCTGCTGGAAAAACGCACCGGCAACATGATGCAGCCGCAGCTGGCGGAGAAAATCGCCAAGCGTACCGAGAAACAGTTCCCGGACGGCATCGAACCGCATGGCACCGACGCCCTGCGCTTCACCCTGGCGGCACTGGCCTCTACCGGTCGTGACATCAACTGGGACATGAAGCGTCTGGAAGGTTACCGTAACTTCTGTAACAAACTGTGGAACGCCAGCCGCTTTGTGCTGATGAACACCGAAGATCAGGATTGCGGCTTCAACGGCGGCGAACTGACGCTGTCGCTGGCAGATCGCTGGATCCTGGCCGAGTTCAACCGCACGGTGAAAGCCTACCGTGAAGCGCTGGACAGCTACCGCTTTGATATTGCCGCGGGCATTCTGTACGAGTTCACCTGGAACCAGTTCTGCGACTGGTATCTGGAGCTGACCAAGCCGGTAATGAACGGCGGTTCTGAAGCGGAACTGCGCGGCACCCGTAATACGCTGGTGACGGTGCTGGAAGGTCTGCTGCGTCTGGCGCACCCGATTATTCCGTTCATCACCGAAACCATCTGGCAGCGCGTGAAAGTGCTGAAAGGCATCACCGCTCTTTCTCCTCAAAACGAAAGCATCATGCTGCAACCGTTCCCGCAGTTTGATGCGGCACTGGCAGACGAGGCGGCGCTGGCAGATACCGAGTGGCTGAAACAGGCGATCGTCGCGGTGCGTAATATTCGCGCTGAGATGAACCTCTCCCCTGCCAAACCGCTGGCATTACTGCTGCGTGGTTGCAGCGAGGCGGTGATCCGTCGCGTGACGGAAAACCGTAGCTTCCTGCAAACGCTGGCGCGTCTGGAAAGCATCACCGTGCTGCCTGCCGACGATAAAGGGCCGGTATCGGTTACCAAAATCGTTGACGGTGCCGAGCTGCTGATCCCGATGGCCGGTCTGGTGGACAAAGCCGCGGAGCTTGAGCGTCTGGCGAAAGAAGTGGCGAAGATCGAGCAGGAAATCGCGAAAATCGAAAGCAAACTGGGTAACGAAGGTTTTGTGGCGCGCGCGCCGGAAGCCGTGGTCGCCAAAGAGCGTGAGCGTCTGGACGGATTTGCCCAGGCCAAAGCGAAGCTGATTGAGCAGCAGGGCGTGATTAGCGCGCTGTAAGCTTTTATCGCCAATAAAAAACCGGGCATCTGACAATGCCCGGTTTTTTTATGCGTTTTAATGCGTTTTATTGCGCGGCGTTGCGGATGGTTTCCAGCCGCTCCTGCATCGCCGGATGCGTGCTGAGCCAGTCCGGGAGCGCCCGCTTCTCGTCATCCTTGCCCTGCTCGCCCAGCGCGGTGAAGATTTGCAGCATCGCGCTTAATGGTCGTCCCTGGCGTTGCATCTCCTCCAGCGCGAAACGGTCGGCCTCGCGCTCCATGCGGCGTGAAAAGCGCATCTCGTTCACCAACACCGCCGACTGTAACAGGGTATCGCCGATCCCGCTGACGTCGCCCATCACCCACATCAGGGTGATGGAGATCAGCGATGAGCGCACCACCATCTGCATCGAATGTCGGTAACGGTAATGGCCGATCTCATGCAGCATTACGGCGGCCAGCGCATCGTCGCTTTTCGCCAGTCGCACCAGCTGGTCGCTGAGCATCATGGTGCCGTCCGGCAGCATCAGCGCATTCGCCCCGAGCGGGAAATGCATGATGCGCAGGCGCAGGCCGGTCTGCCCGCGCATATCCGCAGGGATCACCGCCCGGAACAGCGTCTGCAACTGCTGCTGACGCGCCGTACTCAGTTTGCTCTCCGTCAGCCCCTGCTCTTCCAGATAAGTCGCGCTGTAGCGGCCAAGCTGCTGCTCGATACTGACCGGCAACTGGCTGGCAATCACGCCGCTCAGCCACGGCAACAGCACCCAGACGTAAAACACGCCCACCAGCACGGTGGCGAACAGCATCGCCACCACGCCACGTTTGTGCTGCTCTAACCGGTGGACCAGCCCCGGACGCCGGTGACGGAAATACCACTGGCGAAAGGTTTTATCGTCACCGGGCGCAAAGCGGCCACCGTCGGCAAAGGTGAGGGACAACGGAATATGTCCCAGCGCCTCTGACACCGTCAGCGCCGCCAGCGGATACGTTTCGTCGCCGCTGTCCCGATGCAGCGTCACCGCCCCGTCATGCAACGTCAGACGGGCCGCCTCACGGGCAGCCCGACCGGGATACTGATAAAAGCCGCTAAGATCAGAGGCCGACATTGATATCCAGAGCCTGCACCAGTTCTTCCGTCACGGCCGCAGGCGCTTTCTCGCCATGGGCGTGCACGGTCAGCTGATCCAGATCGCCTTCCACTTCCAGCGTTTGCAGCACGTAGCGCGCATGACGCACATGGGCAAATGGCGACGCAATGCCTAAAGAGAAGATGACGATCAGCGCATTGGTGAACAGCAGGCCGAGGTAAGAGGTGAATTTCATGCTGGAGTGCAGACGCAGTGCGCCGCCGTTCAGCGTGGTCTGCTTCGCTACGTAATTACGGTGCGCGACAATCAGCCAGGCCGCCGCCATCATGCCGCCTGCCAGCGCCACCACATAAGCCAGAATAATCAGGCCAATATTGCTGAGCACCATCATGGCGATCGCATCTTCAGTGCCGCCGTATAAGCTTGCCTGCATGATGGAGTAAAACATTTTGGCGAAAATCAGTCCGAGAATAATCAGCACCGGCACCACAAAGAGCGCGGCTTTAAACGCCATTTTGACAAAGGCGTCTTTATTCATGTCGCCTTTGAACGCGGCATCGCCAAAGAACATATTATTCACGTAGAGGTCGTAGGTCAGCGCGGAATTAACGCCCTGGATGAGGATCGCGCCCGGTACAAAAATCACCACCATCAGCAGAATACCCAGCATCGGGTTGGTGAAGAAATTCAACAGCGATACGACAACAATCAGCGCCGCGAAAGCCAGCAACGGAAAGCCGAGGAATACCCAGTAGGCGCGACCGACACGGCAAAGGTAGTTAAAACGCACACCACGGTAGCTGGACATAATGGCATTGAAGCGCCAGCTGCGGATAATAATCCACGGCAGCAGCGCAATGAACGCCAGCATGATCACCATTCCCAGCACTTCACTGGCCAGGAAACAGAGGTAGAAAATAACGATGCCCACGAAGGCAATGATACGGCCAATCAGAATTTGCATCGGGCGGGCATGGTAATCAAAACGATCGCCAGCCAGTTCGGTATTACCGTAGAAATAACGGTAGGTTCTGACTTTTGCCCACGCCGAATATATGCCAAGGGTAATAACAGACAGGAAGATATTCACCAGCCATATTGCAAAATAGTTGCCGCCATCTCCGTGAAACTTGATTTGATGACGCTGAGTTTTTGTTAAGGAATCCATACTTTTTCGTCCTGAAATGAATGATTAAAACCCTTATTAAAAGGGGGAATTAACGTCACGCAGCACAATGTCCTGCGCCGTACTTCATTGCCGTATATCGGCAATAAAATGGAAAAATGTTAAGGCTGGCTTTTATTTTTCATCTCGCAAGGTCTGTTTTATAGTGGGGCCTGTCCACAGACTTTTACTGTCCCACGTTTCCAGGTTATCCCATGCAGAATAATGCACACAGTATGACAGGCGAATTACGGCTTCGCCCTCTCCAGGAAAAAGATAATCCGGCCATTGCCCGCGTGATCCGCGAGGTGTCGGCTGAATTCGGACTGACGGCGGATAAGGGCTACACCGTTGCCGATCCAAATCTGGATGTCTTATTTCAGCTCTACAGCCAGCCCCGCCACGCTTACTGGGTCGTCGAGCAGGACGGCCAGGTGGTAGGCGGCGGTGGCGTCGCGCCGCTGAGCTGTAGCGATCCGGACATTTGCGAACTGCAAAAAATGTATTTCCTGCCGGGCATTCGCGGTAAAGGACTGGCGCGCCAGCTCGCCCTCGCCGCCCTCGATTTCGCCCGTGAGCAGGACTTTACCCGCTGCTATCTCGAAACCACCGCCTTTCTTAAAGACGCCATTGCGCTGTATGAGCGCCTGGGTTTTACGCACATCGACACGCCGCTGGGCTGCACCGGCCACGTGGACTGCGAAGTGCGCATGCTTAAGTCTTTGTAAATGCTGGTCATCTGGCCCTCCCCTGCGGGAGGGCTTATCGACGTGGCGTTACTGCACCGTCATAAAGCGCACAATACCCGCGGCTTTATCGGCCGGTAAGGCCAGCACGTTGCTCCACAATTCTTCTACCATATCGCAGGTCAGTTTCTCTTTGCCGACACCCTTCTGCGGCTCCGACAGGATGGCTACATCAGCGCCATATTTCTGCATCAGCTTTTCGGCAACCGGCTGGAGATCCTGCTGGGCGCGTTTCTGCTCCTGCGGCGTCGGGGTGTGTTTGCCCGCCCCGTAAGCCGAACGCATCATCTCGGCATCCACCGTGGCGCGGTACGTCAGCATCTCTTTCGGCAGGATACGCATCGGGTTGATGCCGCCTTTTACGGTCGGGAACAGGAAACGATAACAGTCATCATCACTGACTTTCTGGATCGCCGCGGTCTGCTCCATATTCACTTTCATATAGCGCACCACCTGATCGTCAGGCGCGGATTGCAGACGCGAGATCTGGATTTGCAAAATTTCTGGCTGGATGACGTCGATGATTTGTTGTTCCGTTTTTCCCGCTTTCTGCATCGTCAGTGCGCGAGTGCGCAGCGTTGACCAGTACGCCGGCTCCTGCTCTTTCAGCACCATAAAGGAGGGGAATTGCGCCATCGCGGCGTCAAATTGCTGCTCATCGGTAAGTCCGCTATGCGTAGGGCGGGCGCCGATAAAAAAACCGACGACAGTGGCAACAACCACAACGACAAGCGGTATGACGATCCGTGACAGTTTCATCCTGACTCTCTGCAAAGGTTGTTAAACGGTTATTGTGAAAAAAAGGAGGCATATGTTACGCAACATCGGATTTCAGCGCACCTGCCAGAAATGGTGCATTAATGGGAGTTTTTGTGGTTGTTTTTTTGGAGTGAGGGGGAATGGCTGTGCGGCAGCGGGCGCCGCCGCACGTCTTACTTAGTGGCGAACACCGTCGTCGTCTTCATCCACCAGATCTTCATCTTCATCGTCGTCGCCCTCTTCGCCGTTTGGATCCTCGTAGTAGGTTCCCCAGCCGTCGTATTCAACGTCGAATTTTTCTGCCAGCGTCATCAGCTGCTCAACCTGCGCATCAATCAGCTCTGACTTGAGCGCGGATTCGCTCAGGATGTCACAGCAGATCACCACTTCGCCTTCTTCCACTTCCAGCTCTTCCGGCTCGGTCACTTCATAACCCAGTTTGAACGCTTCCACCGCCACTTTTTCCAGCGTTTCAAAATCGTCGGCGGAAAGGTGATGCTCAATGGTGTACAGCGCGTCAGGATCGCTGCCATCTTCCAGCAGTTCTTCAATAATCAAACGCGTTTCTTCGCGTTGCTCTTCCAGTTGCTCCGGGTTTGCCATGGCTCGTTCCTCTTAATGTGCGGCAGATACTCTTATTTTCACACACCACTGACAATGCCTCCACTCCTGACCGAAAAGATTTGTTAAACAGGGTTGCAAATGAATATTTACACATATAAAGTGAATTTTAATTCAATAAGTGGCCTGCGCCATGTGAGGGAAACATGTCTGCATTATTCCGGAAGCACTTTCTTAAACTGCTCGATTTTACACCCGCTGAAATCCACGCCCTGCTGAAACTCGCCGCGCAACTAAAAGACGACAAGAAAAAAGGCAAAGAAGTACAGAAGCTTACTGGCAAAAACATCGCGCTCATCTTCGAAAAAGACTCAACCCGCACACGATGCTCTTTCGAAGTTGCCGCATTTGACCAGGGCGCGCGCGTCACTTATCTCGGTCCTGCCGGTAGTCAGATTGGGCATAAAGAATCAATTAAGGATACCGCCCGCGTGCTGGGACGCATGTACGATGGCATTCAGTACCGTGGTTACGGACAGGAAGTCGTTGAAACGCTGGCAGAATATGCCGGGGTGCCGGTATGGAATGGCCTGACTAATGAGTTTCATCCGACGCAGTTGCTGGCGGATCTGCTCACCATGCAGGAGCATCTGCCGGGTAAAGCATTCAATGAGATGACGCTGGTGTATGCCGGTGATGCGCGTAACAACATGGGCAACTCAATGCTGGAAGCCGCCGCGCTGGTTGGTCTGGATCTGCGTCTTGTCGCCCCTAAAGCCTGCTGGCCGGACGCGAGCCTGGTGGCAGAGTGCACGGCGCTGGCGGTGAAGAACGGCGGTAATATCACGCTGACGGAAGAGGTCGCCGCTGGTGTGAAAGGCGCTGACTTTGTTTATACCGACGTCTGGGTGTCGATGGGCGAAGCCAAAGAGAAGTGGGCGGAGCGCATCGCGTTACTGCGTGGCTATCAGGTGAACCGCCAGATGCTGGCGCTGACCGGCAACCCGCAGGTGAAATTCCTGCACTGCCTGCCCGCGTTTCACGACGATCAAACCACGCTCGGCAAGCAGATGGCCGAAACCTATGGCCTGCACGGCGGCATGGAAGTGACCGACGAGGTGTTTGAATCGACCAACAGCGTGGTGTTTGACCAGGCGGAGAACCGCATGCACACCATTAAAGCGGTGATGGTGGCGACGCTGGCGGAGTGATGTGCTCTCCGGTACCGCCCGGCGGCGCAAGCTTGCCGGGCCTACAACGGTGTCCCCATCACAACGATCCGTAGGCCGGGTAAGGCACAGCCACCCGGCAAAACAGTGAACCATCCGAACCGTAGGCCGGGTAAGGCGCAGCCACCACCCGGCAAAACAGTGCACCATCCGATCCGTAGGCCGGGTAAGGCGCAGCCACCACCCGGCAAAACAGTGCACCATCCGAACCGTAGGCCGGGTAAGGCGCAGCCACCACCCGGCAAAACAGTGCACCATCCGATCCGTAGGCCGGGTAAGGCGCAGCCGCCACCCGGCAAAAAAGAGAAATCCACCCGGCAAAATCACGCCACCAGCAGTTTCACCACCACTTTGCGCACCGGCGCGGCCTCACCCACGGCGCACAACGGTTTGTGCACTTCGCCCGGATAAAACACCACAAAATCCCCTTCGCTCAGCACCACCGTTTTTTCCTGCTCGCCTGCCGGTAAAAACGCGATGTCTTTGTCTGCCAGCCAGTCGGTGTCCGGCGTGCCGTGCGCCAGGGTGCTGAACGTCATCCCCTCCTGCCCTTTCAGCACGATCTGAATATCCAGATAACGCGCGTGATACTCGGCACGGCGCTCGGCAAACGGCTGCGTCATATCCTCAGACACCAGGTAAAACAGGCGCGAGCCATCAATGTCATGCTTCCCGATCGAGGTCGCGTCCGTGACGTGTTGTTTAACGTAGTCGATAGCCTGCGCCAGTTCTTCCGGCAGCCAGGACTGAAGATTGTGGATATTGCCAACGATCATGATGAACCTCTCACATAAAACAATGTTTCAATTTTTATGTGTTATACGAAAAATTCTTTTACTGCACCACCTCTAAATGGAAAAGATTTGCGATGACGCATGTTTATCCGACATCCTGTTATCAGCCTGTTAACGCCCCGCCTCAGAGTATGCAAATAAACTGCATAACCTGTTGCACCGCCATTGGGCATCTTCCCGTAATCCACTGAATACTATGAAATTATCAAAAAAACCATTACCCGCTCACACTTTAGCGTACGGCATATTCAGGCAGATTATTTCATAGTTATTTATTAATTTTACTTAACGCCAGGATAATTTATTAGCAGACGTGCATAACCATGCGATAAAATTATTTTTATGCATATTTTTCAATAAGATAAATAAAACCATCATAATTAAAAACCCTACATAATATTAACATCTTAAAATAATGAATCCAATTAATGCGTAGCAATGCACCCCTTAAATAAAAGCAATTAAGTATTCTCTGATGCTCGTCATGCAATAAGAATTAAACCTTCGTACTGCCGGTTTCACGTGAGCACTATCACATTATTAATAGCGACAGCGATTAGTATGACTCCCGAATTCAACTGAACACGAAGGGTTATGAGAATAGTCTTTTCATAACGCTGGCCCCTTTATTTCTAAAAAAGTGCAAGGAATAAATATGGAAAAGCATTATGTCGGTTCTGAAATTGGCCAATTGCGTAGCGTGATGTTACATCGCCCCAATCTTAGCCTGAAAAGACTGACGCCATCGAACTGCCAGGAGTTGTTATTTGACGACGTGTTATCGGTTGAGCGTGCGGGTGAAGAGCACGATATTTTTGCCAGTACGCTGCGCGATCAGGGCGTGGACGTTTTACTGCTTACCGACCTGCTCACCCAGACGCTGGACGTGCCGGATGCCAAGGGCTGGCTGCTGCAAACCCAGGTGTCGGATTACCGCCTCGGACCGGCCTTTGCCGCCGATGTGCGCGGCTGGCTGGCGGATATGCCGCATCGCGAACTGGCGCGTCGTTTAAGCGGCGGTTTGACCTACGGAGAAATTCCGGCGTTTATCAAAAATATGGTAGTGGATACCCATTCGGCGAATGATTTTATTATGAAGCCGCTGCCTAACCATTTATTTACCCGCGATACCTCCTGCTGGATCTATAACGGCGTCTCTATAAACCCGATGGCCAAACCGGCGCGTCAGCGTGAAACCAATAATCTGCGTGCGATATATCGCTGGCATCCCAAATTTGCCGACGGCGATTTTATTAAATATTTCGGCGATGAAAACATTAATTATGACCACGCCACTATCGAAGGCGGCGACGTATTAGTGATTGGTCGCGGCGCGGTATTAATCGGCTTGTCAGAACGCACTACGCCGCAGGGGGTGGAATTCCTCGCCAGCGCCCTGTTTAAACATCGCCAGGCCGAGCGGGTGATCGCCGTCGAGCTGCCGAAGCACCGTTCCTGTATGCACCTTGATACCGTCATGACCCATATCGACGTCGATACCTTCTCCGTCTACCCGGAAGTGGTGCGCAAAGATGCCCAGTGCTGGACGCTGACGCCGGACGGGCGCGGCGGTATCAGCCGCTTGCAGGAGCCAGGCCTGTTAACGGCGCTGGAAAAAGCCCTCGGCGTGTCGCAGATCCGCCTGATCACCACCGGCGGTGACGCCTTTGAAGCGGAACGCGAGCAGTGGAACGACGCCAATAACGTGCTGACCCTGCGCCCCGGCGTGGTGGTGGGCTACGAGCGCAACATCTGGACCAACGAAAAATACGACAAGGCAGGCATCACCGTGCTGCCGATCCCCGGCGACGAACTGGGCCGCGGTCGCGGCGGCGCGCGCTGCATGAGTTGTCCGCTTGAACGCGACGGCATTTAAGGAGACGCCCCATGGAACTGAAACCGACTCTCGTCGTCGCCCTTGGCGGCAATGCGCTGTTAAAACGTGGCGAACCGCTGGAAGCCGATATTCAGCGCAAAAATATTCTGCTCGCGGCGAAAACCATCGCCCGACTGACCCACGACTGGCGGGTGGTGCTGGTGCACGGCAACGGGCCGCAGGTTGGCCTGCTGGCGCTGCAAAACAGCGCTTACGACAAGGTTACGCCCTACCCGCTGGATGTGCTCGGCGCGGAAAGCCAGGGAATGATCGGCTACATGCTGCAACAGGCGCTGAAGAACCAGCTGCCGCAGCGCGAGATCAGCGTGCTGCTCACTCAGGTCGAAGTGGACGCCGCCGATCCGGCCTTCCATCACCCGACCAAATACATCGGCCCGGTGTATGACGAAGCCCAGGCCGCCGCGCTCACCGCCGAAAAAGGCTGGATGTTTAAAGCCGATGGCAACTATTTCCGCCGTGTGGTGCCTTCGCCCCAGCCGCAGCGCATCGTTGAGCGCGATGCCATTAATGCGCTGATCGGCCGTGACCATCTGGTGATCTGCAACGGTGGCGGCGGCGTGCCGGTGGTGGAAAAAGCCGACGGCTACCACGGCATCGAGGCGGTGATCGACAAAGACCTCTCCGCTGCCCTGCTGGCGCGGCAAATCGAAGCCGACGCGCTGCTGATCCTTACCGACGCCGATGCGGTGTATGTCGGATGGGGCACGCCTGAGCAGCGTCCGCTCGCGCAGGTTACGCCAGCGCAGCTCGCCGGGATGACCTTTCATGCCGGATCGATGGGACCGAAAGTGGCCGCCTGTCGCCGTTTTGTTGACGAGTGCCACGGCATCGCCGGGATCGGCGCGCTGGCGGACGGCCCGGCGATCCTCGCCGGCGAGAAAGGTACGTTGATCCGGCATTAAGCCTCCATACCCTTTTGCCGGATGGCGGCTTCGCCTTATCCGGCCTACGGCCTGTAGGCCTGATAAGCGCAGCGCCATCAGGCGCTAATTAACACCAAAAGGAATTAGCTATGTCCCACTCCCTGAAAAACCGCAATTTCCTCAAGCTGCTGGACTACACCCCGGCGGAGATCCAGGCGCTCATCGATCTGGCCATCGAACTGAAAGCCGCCAAAAAAGCGGGTCGTGAAAAGCCCACTCTGACCGGGAAAAACATCGCGCTGATCTTCGAAAAAACCTCCACCCGCACCCGCTGCGCCTTTGAAGTGGCGGCGTTCGATCAGGGGGCGCAGGTGACGTACCTCGGCCCGACCGGCTCGCAGATCGGTCATAAAGAGTCGATGAAGGACACCGCCCGCGTGCTGGGGCGCATGTACGACGGCATTGAATACCGCGGCTACGGCCAGGCGATTGTCGAGGAGCTGGGCGAGTTTGCGGGCGTGCCGGTGTGGAACGGCCTGACCAACGAATTTCACCCCACGCAGATCCTCGCCGACCTGATGACCATGCTGGAACATGCGCCCGGCAAAACCCTGCCAGAACTGAGCTTCGCCTATCTGGGGGATGCGCGTAACAACATGGGCAACGACCTGATGGTAGGCGCCGCGAAAATGGGCATGGACATCCGTCTGGTAGCACCACGCGCCTTCTGGCCGGAAGAGGCGCTGGTGGCGCAGTGCCGTGCCATTGCCCGTGAAACCGGGGCGCGCATCATGTTGACGGAAGACGTCGAAGAAGGCGTGAACGGCGTTGATTTTCTCTACACCGACGTGTGGGTGTCGATGGGCGAGCCGAAAGAAGCCTGGGCCGAGCGCGTCAGCCTGATGACGCCCTATCAGGTTAACCGTGCCGTCGTGACAGCCACCGGCAATCCGAACGTCAAATTTATGCACTGCCTGCCCGCGTTCCATAACGAGCACACCACCATGGGCCGGGAAATCGAAATGGCGTACGGGCTGAAGGGGCTGGAAGTCACCGAAGAGGTGTTTGAATCGGCGAACTCCATCGTTTTCGACGAAGCAGAAAACAGAATGCACACCATTAAAGCGGTCATGGTGGCGACACTCGGCGAGTAATTATCCGGGCGCGCCGGTGAGCTGGCGCGCCCGCACAGGGAGATCACCCCATGGGCAAGTTCAAATTTCCTTCCGCTTACACCATTTTATTTATCCTGATCGCGCTGGTCGCCGCGCTGAGCTGGATCGTCCCCGCCGGTCAGTATCAGATGATGATGAATGAGACGCTCGGCAAAGAAGTGCCGGTGGCCGGTACTTACGCGCAGGTCGCCGCCCACCCGCAGGGGCTGGTTGCCGTGCTGATGGCTCCCATCGGCGGGCTGTACGATCCCGTCACCGGGCAGGCGGGCGCGATTGACGTGGCGCTCTTTATTCTGATCATCGGCGGCTTTCTGGGGATCGTCACAAAAACCGGGGCGATCGATGCCGGGATCGCCCGCGTCACCCTGAAACTACACGGCCATGAAGAGTGGATGATCCCGATCCTGATGGGGCTGTTCGCCGCTGGCGGCACCATTTACGGTATGGCGGAAGAGTCGCTGCCGTTTTACACCCTGCTGGTGCCGGTGATGCTGGCGGCGCGTTTCGATCCGGTGGTGGCTGCCTCGACCATTCTGCTGGGCGCGGGGATCGGCACGCTTGGATCCACCATCAATCCTTTTGCCACGGTGATCGCCGCCAACGCCGCCGGGATCCCCTTTACCAACGGCATCTTACTGCGCGTGCTGTTGCTGGCGGTGGGCTGGCTGATCTGCGTGGCATGGGTGATGCGCTATGCGCGTAAAGTACGCCAGGATCCGTCCTGCTCGATCGTGGCTGATAAGCGTGAAGAAAACCGCGCGCATTTTCTCGGTGATAAGCCGCAGGAACTGCTGGAATTCACCCCGGTACGCAAACTTATCCTGGTGATCTTCGCGCTGGCCTTCGCGGTGATGATCTACGGCGTGGCGGTGCTCGGCTGGTGGATGGCGGAGATCTCGGCGGTGTTTCTGGCGGCGGCGATCGTCGTCGGGCTGATCGCCCGCATGAGCGAGGAAGAACTGACCTCCACCTTTATCAACGGCGCGCGGGATCTGCTCGGCGTGGCGCTGATCATCGGCATCGCGCGTGGCATCGTGGTGATCATGGATAAAGGCATGATCACCCATACTATTCTGCACAGCGCCGAAGGGCTGGTCAGCGGGCTGTCCACCGTCGCCTTTATCAATGTGATGTACTGGCTGGAAGTGGTGCTCTCTTTCCTGGTGCCGTCCTCGTCAGGTCTGGCGGTACTGACCATGCCGATCATGGCGCCACTGGCGGATTTTGCGAACGTCAATCGCGATCTGGTGGTCACGGCTTACCAGTCCGCCTCCGGCATTGTGAATTTGATCACACCAACTTCTGCCGTTGTGATGGGCGGCCTGGCCATTGCGCGCGTACCTTATGTGCGTTACCTGAAATGGGTTGCGCCGTTGCTGTTAATCCTTACGGTAGTGATCACCGTTGTACTGAGTCTCGGCGCCCTGCTCTAGTTTTCGCCGGATGGCGCGCGCCACCGGGCATTTTGGCAACTAACTGGAATAAAACGATGAAGGAATACGCAGAATGCACCGCCAGAGAGCAACTTCAGCTCGCTGTCTGCCAGCGTCTTATTGTGGAGAAAAGCTATTTATCGCAGGAGGCGATCCGCCGCGATTTACAGCTGCACGGTTTTGACAGCATCAGCCAGTCCACCGTTTCGCGGCTGTTAAAGCTGCTGGGCGTGATAAAAATTCGCAATGCGAAGGGGCAAAAGATTTATTCCGTGAATCCACAGTTGCGCCCGGCACCTGATGCGGCGCGCTCCGTGTCGGAAATGGTGGTCAGCGTCGAGCACAACAGTGAGTTTATCCTTATCCATACCGCCGCCGGATATGGCCGCGCCGTCGCCAGAATACTGGATTATCAGGCGATCCCGGACATCCTCGGCGTGGTGGCGAGCAGCAGTATTGTCTGGGTCGCGCCGCGGGATGTGTCACGCACGGCGCTGGTGCACAAACGTGTTAATTATTTATTAAGAATGCATTTGTATGCAAAATAACCGTTTGCTTTATACAAATCGTGCATTGAATCACTTGATCCGCCAATGCAGCTGAGTATAATGCCGGGCAATTTGCCGGGAGGAAAGCATGGTCAACAGCGTACGACATCACGTCTTACCGCGTCTGAAAACAGACGCAGGCCTGCCGTTTTTCTTCCCGTTGCTCACGCTATTCACAGCCCCTCTGTTTGAGGGGCTTTTTTTTGCCCAGGCGTCAGGAGAGAACCATGGCTAATCCGCTCTATCAAAAACATATCATTTCCATAAATGATCTCAGTCGCGAAGAACTGGAACAGGTGCTGGCAACCGCCGCCCGTCTGAAGGCCACGCCGCAACCGGAGCTGCTAAAGCACAAAGTGATCGCCAGCTGCTTTTTTGAAGCCTCCACGCGCACCCGTCTCTCCTTTGAAACCGCCATGCACCGCTTAGGGGCCAGCGTGGTCGGCTTCTCTGACAGCAGCAATACTTCCCTGGGCAAAAAAGGCGAAACGCTGGCAGACACCATTTCGGTGATCAGCACCTATGTTGATGCGATTGTTATGCGCCACCCGCAGGAGGGCGCGGCGCGGCTGGCGACAGAGTTTTCCGGCGGCATTCCGGTGCTAAACGCCGGGGATGGATCTAACCAGCATCCGACGCAAACCCTGCTGGATCTGTTTACCATTCAGGAAACCCAGGGGCGTCTGGAAAACCTGAATATCGCGATGGTCGGCGATCTGAAATATGGCCGCACGGTGCATTCGCTGGCGCAGGCGCTGGCAAAATTCAATGGCAACCGCTTCTTGTTTATCGCCCCCGCTGCGCTGGCGATGCCGCAGTACATTCTCGATATGCTCGATGAAAAGGGCATTGCGTGGAGCGTGCACGACAGCATCGACGCGGTGATGTCGGAAGTGGATATTCTCTATATGACCCGCGTGCAGAAAGAGCGTCTGGATCCGTCGGAATACGCCAACGTCAAGGCGCAGTTTGTACTGCGCGCCAGCGACTTAACCGATGCGCGCAGCAATATGAAAGTGCTGCACCCGCTGCCGCGCGTGGATGAGATCCATACCGATGTCGATAAAACCCCGCACGCCTGGTATTTCCAGCAGGCCGGTAACGGCATCTTCGCCCGCCAGGCGCTGCTGGCACTGGTTCTTAATCGCGATTTGGTTCTGTAAGGAGCACTGAGATGACACACGATAATAAACTCCAGGTCGAAGCTATCAAACGCGGCACCGTGATTGACCATATCCCGGCGCAGATGGGCTTTAAACTGCTGACGCTGTTCAAGCTGACCGAAACCGACCAGCGCATCACCATCGGCCTGAATTTGCCGTCAGGCGAGATGGGTCGCAAAGATCTGATCAAAATCGAGAACACCTTCCTGACCGATGAGCAAGTGGATCAGCTGTCTTTATATGCGCCGGACGCCACGGTAAACCGTATTGATGAGTACGACGTGGTAGGGAAATCGCGCCCGAAACTGCCGGAGCGTATCGACGCCGTGCTGGTGTGTCCGAACAGCAACTGCATCAGTCATGCTGAACCGGTTTTCTCCAGTTTTGCAGTGAAAAAACGCGCCGGCGACATCGCACTCAAATGCAAATACTGCGAAAAAGAGTTTTCGCATTATGTGGTGCTGGCCAGCTAATTGAGGTTGGTAATGGGTACTGCGCTGCCTATAATGGCGCGGAACCCTTATTTTCGCTGTTATTCAGGAGAAATCATGACTAAAACCATCGCGACGGAAAATGCACCAGCAGCTATTGGTCCTTATGTTCAGGGTGTTGATCTGGGCAGTATGATCATCACTTCCGGGCAGATCCCGGTGGATCCGAAAACCGGCACCGTACCGGACGACGTTTCTGCGCAGGCGCGTCAGTCGCTGGAAAACGTGAAAGCTATCGTTGAAGCAGCGGGCCTGAAAGTAGGCGACATCGTGAAAACCACGGTGTTCGTGAAAGATCTCAACGACTTCGCGACCGTTAACGCTACCTACGAAGCGTTCTTTACCGAGCACAATGCGACGTTCCCGGCACGCTCCTGCGTGGAAGTGGCGCGTCTGCCGAAAGATGTGAAGATTGAAATCGAAGCGATTGCGGTACGCCGTTAATTTTGCGTGATGGTTTGCCGGGTGGCGGCCCTGGCCTTACCCGGCCTACCGATTAGACGTGGAATCGTAGGCCCGGCAAGCGCAGCGCCGCCGGGCAAACCATCAAGTGATACGTCCGGAACGCAGGCCGGGTAAGCGTAGCGCCACCCGGCACAATCCCCCCCCTCTTACTGCCATCCATACCGGCGGCTATAAAATCCTTTCACCAGCTGCGTAAACGCCATATACCCCAGCAAAATCCCTGCCAGCCACGGGAAGTACGCCAGCGGCAGCGCCTGGAGTTGCAGATAGCTTGCCAGCGGCGAGAACGGCAGCCCGATGCCCAACACCATCACTACCGCCGTCATCACCAGCAACGGCCAGGCGGCGCGACTCTGGAAGAACGGCACGCGACGGGTGCGGATCATATGCACAATCAGCGTCTGGGACAGCAGCCCCACCACAAACCAGCCGGACTGGAACAGCGTCTGCGCTTCCGGCACGTTGGCGTGGAATACCCACCACATCACACAGAACGTCAGGATGTCGAAGATTGAACTGATCGGCCCAAAGAACAGCATAAAACGCCCCAGATCGGCGGGGTTCCAGCGCTGTGGCTTCTGGATCTGCTCCTCATCGACGTTATCAAAGGGGATCGCCACCTGTGACACATCGTACAGCAGGTTCTGGATCAGCAAGTGCAGCGGCAGCATCGGTAAGAACGGCAGGAACGCGCTCGCCACCAGCACGCTGAACACGTTACCGAAGTTAGAACTGGCGGTCATTTTGATGTACTTGAGCATATTGGCAAAAGTACGACGCCCTTCGATCACCCCGGCTTCCAGCACCATCAGGCTCTTTTCCAGCAGAATAATATCGGCGGCTTCCCGCGCAATATCTACCGCACCGTCCACAGAAATACCGATGTCCGCCGCCCGTAGCGCGGGCGCATCGTTAATACCGTCGCCCATAAAACCCACTACATGCCCTTCGCGTTTTAACAGCGTGACGATGCGCTCTTTGTGCATCGGCGTCAGGCGGGCGAACAGCGTGGTGCGTTGCGCCAGCGCGGCCAGCGCGTCATCGCTTAAACCTTCAATAGCGCTGCCGGTCACCACGTCGCCCGCGTCCAGCCCGACGTCGTGGCACACTTTCGCCGCCACCAGCTCGCTGTCGCCGGTGAGAATTTTCACCGTAACGCCGCTGGCGTGCAGCGCTTTCAGCGCCGGGGCGGTGCTCTCCTTCGGCGGATCGAGAAACGCGATATAGCCTTCGAGGATCAGGTCTGACTCATCGGCACGCTGATAATCCCCCTGTCGCGCCGCAAGGTATTTGCTTGCCACCGCCACCACGCGCAGGCCCTGACGATTGAGGGTCTGAGTGACACGCTCGATGCGGCGCAGCATAGCCTGATCAAGCACCGTCACCTCGCCGTTGTGCCGTACGTGGCTACAGACGCTGAGCATCTCCTGCAACGCCCCTTTGCAAATCAGCAGCGGCGCATCCGGCGTTTCCGCTACCACCACTGACATGCGGCGGCGCTCGAAATCAAAGGGGATCTCGTCGATTTTTTGCCAGCGGGCCGACAGTTCCCGGGCGCGGTCTTCATCGACGCCTTCCAGCACCGCCACGTCCAGCAGGTTTTTCAGCCCGGTCTGGTAGTGGCTGTTCAGCCATGCGGTATGAAGTACGTGCTCACTAACCTTTCCGGCGATGTCGGTGTGGTTCTCCAGCACGATCTTGTCCTGCGTCAGGGTGCCGGTTTTATCGGTGCAGAGGATGTCCATCGCTCCGAAGTTCTGGATAGCGTCCAGATGTTTCACGATCACTTTCTGTTTAGAGAGTTTTACCGCGCCGCGCGCCAGCGTCGAGGTGACGATCATCGGCAGCATTTCCGGGGTCAGGCCCACCGCCACCGACAGCGCAAACAGCGCCGCTTCCCACCAGTCGCCTTTGGTGTAGCCGTTAATCAACAGTACCAGCGGGGCCATGATGAGCATAAAACGGATCAGCAGCATACTGACGCGGCTGATGCCTTTCTGGAACGCATTCGGCTCGGTTGATTGTTCACTGACGCGCCCGGCCAGCTGACCAAACCAGGTGTTGCCGCCGGTGGCGATGACCATCGCCTGCGCCGTGCCGCTCACCACGTTCGTGCCCATAAAGCACAGGGTGTCGCACTCGAGCGCATTGGTTTGCGCAGCATGACGGGTGGTGGCGACCTTTTCCACCGGCAGCGATTCACCGGTCAGCGACGCCTGCGCCACGAACAGATCCCGCGCCTGTAATACGCGTAAATCGGCAGGGATCATATCGCCCGCCGCCAGCCGGACAATATCTCCCGGCACCAGCTCATCAAGGGGCAGTTCGCACCAGGCGCTTTCACCTTTATCGTTGATCACCCGCAGCACGGTGGCGGTGTTGCTGACCATCGCTTTCAGCGCGTCGGCGGCGCGGGTCGATCGCGCTTCCTGGACGAAATTGAGCAGCGTGGCGATGGCCACCATCAGGCCGATGACGCCTGCGGCAAACAGATCTTCCGTCGCATAGGAGATCACGCCGAGCAGCGTCAGCAATAAATTGAACGGGTTGCGATAGCATAACCACAGATGCACCCACCACGGCGACGGCGCCTGCGCCGGAATGCGGTTGTCACCGTGCTTCTCGCGGATGGTGCTCACTTCCTGCGGGTTTAACCCCTCAGGATGGCTGCCGAAGCTGTGCCACAGTTGCGATTCGTCCATCGCCGCGACGCGCAGGCAGTGCGCGCTGAGCGAGGCTGGGATCGGCGTAACCCCTGCGGTGGTGGCATCCGGCAGTGGGCTGCGGTCAACCAGACGGCGTGGTAAATGGCGGCTGAGCGCAAAGACGCGCTGCCGGATAAAATTTTTCAGCATAGAAAGTCCCTCTGCACCCGCAGGCGCAAATATGATTTTGCAGGGACGTGAAACGTCGCTGCCTTACGTGTCCGGCAAGGCAGCGAGAACTGGCTTACCGGGACGTGGAAAAACTCCCGTCGGGGAGAGGGGTGGGATCAGGATCCATGTTGCCTCCGGTAAAAGTGATAAGGTTGAGTCGCGGCGCATGATAACGTCCCGCAACTAAACCGAACGTAAACCAGTCTTTGCGCATTGTGATTTGCTTCAGTAGCATTAGGCTGATACCGACTCTGACAGGAAAGGACGCATGCAAAACCGACTGACAATCAAAGACATCGCCCGCTTAAGCGGCGTGGGTAAATCCACCGTCTCGCGCGTGCTCAATAATGAGAGCGGCGTTAGCGTCCAGACGCGCGAGCGCGTGGAAGCCGTTATGCAACAGCATGGCTTCTCCCCGTCCCGCTCGGCGCGGGCGATGCGCGGGCAGAGCGATAAAATCGTAGCGATCATCGTCACGCGCCTGGATTCGCTGTCGGAGAACCTCGCGGTGCAGACCATGCTGCCGGCGTTTTACGCCGAGGGTTACGATCCGATCATGATGGAAAGTCAGTTTTCCCCGGCGCTGGTGGAAGAACATCTTGGCATGTTGAGCCGCCGCAATATCGACGGCGTGGTGCTGTTTGGTTTTACCGGCCTGACGGAAACGCTGCTTGCGCCCTGGCAGTCTTCGCTGGTGCTGATGGCGCGGGATGCCAGCGGTTTTGCCTCCGTCTGTTATGACGATGAACGGGCGATCCAGATGCTGCTGGAAAAGCTCTACGCGCAGGGGCACCGGCATATCAGCTATCTCGGCGTACCCACCAGCGACACCACCACCGGCCAGCGCCGCCACGACGCCTATCTGCGCTTTTGCGAACAACATCAGATGCAGCCGGTCGCCGTGCTGCCCGGCCTTGCCATGAAACAGGGCTACGAACAGGTCGCCCGCGTCCTCACTCCCGATACCACCGCACTGGTCTGCGCCACGGATACCCTGGCGCTTGGGGCGAGTAAGTACTTACAAGAGCAGAACATTACTGCCCTGCAGCTCGCCAGCGTCGGCAATACGCCGCTCATGAAATTCCTGCATCCAGAGATCGTCACCGTCGATCCGGGCTACGGTGAAGCAGGCCGCATGGCCGCCACGCAGCTTATCGATCAGATCACCGGCCGCGCCGAACCCCGCACCATTATCGTCCCCGCCCGCCTCGGTTAATCTGGGCTAGTATGATTTAGTGTGATCCTTAACCGGTTTCGGGAACGTTCCCTTTCCGCTTTTGCCGATCCACAGATACTCTTTCCGCTGTCCCTACGCACAATTCAAAATCCTCTGTGAGGCTTCACGATGAGCAAAAAAGTAGATCAAGCTGACATCGATAAATTAATCGAGCTGGTGGGCGGGCGGGATAACATCGCCACCGTCAGCCACTGTATTACCCGACTGCGTTTTGTCCTGGATAACCCGGCGAAAGCCGATCCGAAAGCCATTGAAAAACTCAAAATGGTGAAAGGCTGCTTTACCAACGCCGGGCAGTTCCAGGTGGTGATCGGCACCGAGGTCGGCGACTACTACAAAGTCCTGCTCGCCACCACCGGCCAGGCGCATGCGGATAAAGAGCATGCCAAACGGGTGGCGCGGCAGAATATGAAATGGCACGAACAGCTGATCTCGCACTTTGCCGAGATCTTCTTCCCGCTGCTGCCGGCGCTGATCAGCGGCGGTTTGATCTTAGGTTTCCGCAACGTTATCGGCGATCTGCCGATGAGCAACGGCCAGACGCTGGCACAGATGTCGCCAGCGCTGAAAACCATCTATGACTTCCTGTGGCTGATTGGCGAGGCGATCTTCTTCTACTTACCGGTGGGCATCTGCTGGTCGGCGGTGAAGAAAATGGGCGGCACGCCGATCCTCGGCATCGTGCTCGGCATTACGCTGGTTTCGCCGCAGTTAATGAACGCTTACTTACTGGGTCAACAGGTGCCGGAAGCGTGGAACTTTGGCCTGTTCAGCATCGATAAAGTCGGCTACCAGGCGCAGGTGATCCCGGCGCTGCTGGCGGGTCTGGCGCTTGGCTATATTGAGTTGCAGTTAAAACGCATCGTCCCCTCTTACCTCTATCTGGTGGTGGTGCCGGTCTGCTCGCTGATCCTCGCGGTGTTCCTCGCCCATGCGTTTATCGGGCCGTTTGGTCGTATGATCGGTGACGGGGTGGCTTTCGCCATGCGCCATCTGATGACCGGCAGTTTCGCCCCGATAGGCGCGGCGCTGTTTGGCTTCCTCTATGCGCCGCTGGTGATCACCGGTGTGCACCAGACCACGCTCGCCATTGATATGCAGATGATCCAGAGCATGGGCGGCACGCCGATGTGGCCGCTGATTGCGCTGTCGAACATTGCTCAGGCGTCCGCCGTGGTGGGTATTATTATCGTCAGCCGTAAAGAGAATGAACGTGAGATTTCAGTGCCTGCTGCGATCTCCGCCTTCCTCGGCGTGACCGAACCGGCGATGTACGGTATCAACCTGAAATACCGCTTCCCGATGCTGTGCGCGATGATTGGCTCCTGCCTCGCCGCGCTGCTGTGCGGCCTGTATGGCGTGATGGCGAACGGTATCGGCGTCGGTGGTCTGCCGGGTATTCTGTCCATCCAGACCGGTTACTGGCAGGTCTACGGCATCGCCATGGTTATCGCGATTGTCGTGCCGCTCGTGCTCACCACCTTTATGTACCAGCGCAAAGCCCGCCAGGGTGCGCTACAGATTGTTTGATGCTTCAGGGGCGCGATGGCGCCCCTTTTTTACAATCGGGACGATACGATGAATACACTTCCCCACTGGTGGCAGACCGGCGCGATCTACCAGATTTACCCCAAGAGCTTCCAGGACACGACCGGCACCGGACGCGGCGACTTACGCGGCGTAACACACCGCCTCGACTATCTGAAAATCCTCGGCGTTGACGCCATCTGGCTGACGCCGTTTTATATCTCGCCGCAGGTGGATAACGGCTACGACGTGGCGAACTATACCGCTATCGATCCGGGCTATGGCACGCTGGACGACTTCGACGAGCTGGTGGCGCAAGCGCATGCCCGCGGCATCCGTATCGTGCTGGATATGGTGTTAAACCACACCTCCACCCAGCACGCCTGGTTCCGGCACGCGCAGGATCCCGCCAGTCCGTACCGCGAATTTTATATCTGGCGTGACGGCTCGCCGCAGACGCCGCCGAACAACTGGCGCTCGAAGTTTGGCGGCAGCGCCTGGCGCTGGCATGCGGAGAGCGGGCAGTATTATCTGCATCTGTTCGCCCCGGAGCAGGCGGATCTGAACTGGGAAAGCCCGCAGGTGCGCGCCGAACTCAAAAAAGTATGTGAATTCTGGGCCGATCGCGGCGTTGACGGGCTGCGTCTTGATGTGGTGAATCTGATTTCCAAAGATCAGGATTTCCCGTCGGATGAACTGGGCGACGGGCGTCGTTTTTACACCGACGGGCCGCGCGCCCACGAGTATTTGCAGGAGATGAGCCGCGACGTTTTCCGCCCGCGCGGGCTGATGACGGTGGGCGAAATGTCCTCTACCACGCTGGAACACTGCCAGCAGTATGCCGCCCAGGATGGCCGCGAGCTGTCAATGACCTTTAACTTTCATCACCTGAAAGTGGACTACCCCGGCGGCGAGAAATGGACGCTGGCGGCCCCGGATTTTGTGGCGCTGAAAACGCTGTTCCGCTACTGGCAACAGGGTATGCATCAGGTGGCGTGGAACGCGCTGTTCTGGTGTAACCACGATCAGCCGCGCATCGTCTCGCGCTTTGGTGATGAGGGCGAATACCGTGTCACCTCGGCGAAAATGCTCGCCATGGTGCTGCACGGTATGCAGGGCACGCCCTATATCTATCAGGGCGAAGAGATTGGCATGACCAACCCGCACTTTACGCGCATTACCGATTACCGCGACGTGGAGAGCCACAATATGTTTGCCGAACGCCGTGCCGCCGGTCAGGACGCCGACCAGCTGCTGGCGATCCTCGCCGCCAAATCCCGCGACAACAGCCGCACGCCGATGCAGTGGGATGCCTCACCGCATGGCGGATTTACCCGTGGCGAACCCTGGATCGCGCTGTGTGAGAACTATCCGCAGGTGAACGTGGAAGCGGCGCTGCGCGATGCCGGATCGGTGTTTTATACCTATCAGGCGCTGATTGCGCTGCGCAAAAGCGAGCCGGTGCTGACGTGGGGGGATTATGAGGATCTGCTGCCCGCGCATCCGTTCGTGTGGTGTTATCGCCGCCAGTGGCAGGGACAGACGCTGCTGGTGGTGGCGAATCTGAGCGGGGAGAATCAGGCGTGGGAGCCGGAGGCGATGGCTGGCGACTGGCGGGTGGTGATGAGTAATTATGCGGAGGTGGCGCAGGCCCCAGCGGCGGCGGTGTTAAGGCCGTATGAGGCGGTGTGGTGGATCGGTTAGCGTCAGGGTGATGTTCCGTTTGGGTCAGGGGAAGGTTCCGTTCACTTTTAGACTGGAGTCAAACGGGACGCCGCTGACGGTGAACGTGACAAGGGGGCCACCGCGGCCCCCTTGTCAATCCCCGCGGCCCCGCACCGAAACCGGTGCTGCGCACTGCGCTCCCCTCCCGCCCGTCTGCCCGCGGTCGGCTCGATTCGGCCTCCTGCCTCATGTCGCCTCTGGCCGCCATCCCTGGCGTCCAGTCCTCGTCATCCGGCCTCCGGCTCGCCGGTTTCAGCGGGGACTCAACCCCTCGCGTTATTATCTTTATTCTTTATAAGGCAACGGAGTGGCTTTGTGTTTGTCTGAACTTACAGGAAGCTGTGAGTGGTGTTTTTTAGAAATCTGGAAGTGTGTGGGGGTCGGCTGAAAATCGCTGAGGCGTTCACTTACGGCCGGGGCAGCCCGCATGGATGCGGGCTGAGGGCGCGAGTTGCAGGGACGCTGCATCGCGCCCGACCCGAAGCCGGAAGGGATAAGCCGAGGGCACCGCGCAGCGGCGATTTTCTTGCCGGAAGCCCGGGGGTGCAGGGGGCGGCGGCGACTGGCCGCCCCCTGCGCGCTCTGTGCGCCCACAGTGAAAGCCGTTCGCCAGAGCAAATAAGAGCGCAATAAACCACGAAACACCCGCGCATAATTTACATTCCCCACAACGCCCATGCTCTGTACCGTCTCCGGCTTACCTTGTCCTGCATCAATAAAATCGCAAACATGTTTGATGCAAATCACTATATACAGGGCTTAGAATCCGTCGCTGGCCCTACATGTTGTATTTATCGACTATTATTGCACCACGCTTAATCGTAAATACTGTGGATAAAAAAGGCCAGCGGAGCGGGAAAGGCTGATGACACAAACGAATACAGCCCGTGAATAAATTCCCGCCTCTGTGGATAACCTGTTTTTTACTAATGGAGAGATCATGACACCGCATGTGATGAAACGAGATGGCTGTAAAGTGCCTTTCAACTCAGAGCGCATTCAGGAAGCAATTTTGCGTGCAGCTAAAGCAGCGGGAGTCGATGACGCAGACTATTGCGCCACCGTCGCAGAGGTCGTGGGCCAGCAGATGCAGGACCGCAGTCAGGTCGATATTAACGACATTCAGACCGCGGTAGAAAACCAGTTAATGTCCGGCCCGTACAAGCAACTGGCGCGCGCCTACATTGAATATCGCCATGACCGCGATATTGCCCGTGAAAAACGTGGCCGTCTGAATCAGGAAATTCGCGGTCTGGTGGAGCAAACCAACTCCGCGCTGCTGAACGAAAACGCCAACAAAGACAGCAAAGTGATCCCGACCCAGCGCGACCTGCTGGCGGGTATTGTGGCCAAACATTACGCCCGTCAGCATCTGCTGCCGCGCGACGTGGTGCTGGCGCACGAGCGCGGGGATATTCACTACCACGATCTCGACTACTCGCCGTTCTTCCCGATGTTTAACTGTATGCTGATCGATCTGAAAGGCATGCTGACCCAGGGCTTTAAAATGGGTAACGCCGAGATTGAACCGCCCAAATCCATCTCCACCGCCACGGCGGTCACCGCGCAGATCATCGCCCAGGTTGCCAGCCATATTTACGGCGGCACCACCATCAACCGCATCGACGAAGTGCTGGCACCTTTTGTCACCGCCAGCTTCAAAAAACACCGTAAAACTGCCGAAGCGTGGCAGATCGCCGATGCAGACGGTTACGCGCGGTCGTGCACCGAAAAAGAGTGCTACGACGCCTTCCAGTCGCTGGAATACGAAGTCAACACGCTGCACACCGCCAACGGCCAGACGCCGTTCGTCACCTTTGGTTTTGGTCTGGGAACCAGCTGGGAATCACGCCTGATCCAGCAGTCGATCCTGCGTAACCGTATTGCCGGTCTGGGCAAAAATCGTAAAACCGCCGTGTTCCCGAAACTGGTGTTCGCCATCCGCGACGGTCTGAACCATAAACCCGGTGATGCCAATTACGACATCAAACAGCTGGCGCTGGAATGCGCGAGCAAGCGCATGTACCCGGACATTCTCAATTACGATCAGGTGGTGAAAGTTACCGGCTCGTTCAAAACCCCGATGGGCTGCCGCAGCTTCCTCGGCGTATGGGAAGATGAAAATGGCGAGCAGATCCACGACGGGCGTAACAACCTCGGCGTGATCAGCCTGAACCTGCCGCGTATCGCGCTGGAAGCCAAAGGCGACGAAGCCACGTTCTGGAAACTGCTGGACGCCCGCCTGCAACTGGCGCGGAAAGCGCTGATGACGCGCATCGCTCGTCTGGAAGGGGTGAAAGCCCGCGTTGCCCCGATCCTTTACATGGAAGGGGCCTGCGGCGTGCGTCTGAAAGCCGACGATGAAGTGTCGGAGATTTTCAAAAACGGACGCGCTTCTATTTCGCTGGGTTATATCGGGATTCATGAAACCATTAACGCTCTGGCGGGCGGCACGCATATGTACGACAGCGAGACGCTGCGCGCCAAAGGCATTGCCATCGTCGAACGTCTGCGTCAGGCGGTGGATCAGTGGAAAGAAGAGACCGGCTACGGCTTTAGCCTCTACAGTACGCCGAGCGAAAACCTGTGCGATCGTTTCTGCCGTCTGGATACCGCCGAGTTCGGCGTGGTGCCGGGCGTCACCGACAAAGGTTATTACACCAACAGCTTCCACCTCGACGTGGAGAAGAAGGTGAACCCGTACGACAAAATCGATTTCGAAGCCCCCTACCCGCCGCTGGCGAATGGCGGTTTCATCTGTTACGGCGAATACCCGAACATTCAGCACAACCTGAAAGCGCTGGAAGACGTATGGGATTACAGCTATCAGCATGTGCCCTATTACGGCACCAACACGCCAATTGATGAGTGCTACGAGTGCGGCTTTACCGGCGAGTTCGAGTGCACCAGCAAAGGCTTCACCTGTCCGAAATGCGGCAACCACGACGCCACACGGGTGTCGGTGACCCGCCGCGTGTGCGGATATTTAGGCAGCCCGGATGCGCGACCGTTTAACGCCGGTAAGCAGGAAGAAGTGAAGCGCCGCGTGAAGCATTTAGGGAACGGGCAGATCGGTTAACGTTTTTTCCCCTCACCCTAACCCTCTCCCTGAGGGAGAGGGAACAGTCCGGCGTTCTCCCTCTCCCTCAGGGAGAGGGCCGGGGTGAGGGTGGGAAGCTCTCTATACTGAGTATTTGTAGGCCGGGTAAGCGAAGCGCCACCCGGCAAGGTTATACAGTATGAATTTTCATCAATATTACCCCGCCGATATCGTGAACGGCCCCGGAACACGTTGCACGCTGTTTGTTTCCGGGTGCGTGCACGAGTGCCCCGGCTGCTACAACAAAAGCACCTGGCGGCTCAATTCCGGGCAGCCGTTTACCCGCGAGATGGCCGATCAAATTATCGGTGATTTGAACGACACGCGGATCAAACGCCAGGGGATCTCCCTGTCGGGTGGCGATCCGCTGCATCCGCAAAACGTGCCGGAGATCCTGGCGCTGATGCAACGCATTCGTGCCGAATGTCCCGGCAAAGATATTTGGGTGTGGACAGGTTATAAGCTTGATGAGCTGAATGCCGCACAACGGGCGGTGGTGGATCTGATTAACGTGCTGGTAGACGGGAAGTTTGTGCAGGATCTGAAAGATCCGTCGCTGATCTGGCGCGGCAGCAGCAACCAGGTCGTACATTATTTGCGGTAGTTGGCCTGATTTGTCGGGTGGCGCTGCGCTTACCCGACCTACATTAATAAAAATGCCGCCTTCTGGCGGCATTTTTAATTAACGGGCGATGACAAAACGTTTGTCGTCATCCATAAAGGCTTTGTCGCCTGCGGGTGCCAGGATCGCACCGAAGTTCATCTGTGCACGCAGTTTCCAGCTGGCCGGGATATTCCAGGTCTGCTGCACGTCTACGTCAACCAGCGGGTTGTAGTGTTGCAGGTTCGCGCCAATGCCCTTCTCTGCCAGTGCCAGCCATACCGCATACTGGGCGATACCGGTGCTGTGTTCTGACCAGACCGGGAAGTTATCAGCATAAGCGGCAAACTGCTCCTGCAGACGGGTAACCACGTCCTGATCTTCGAAGAACAGTACCGAACCCGCGGCGGCGGCGAAACCGTCCAGCTTGTCGGAGGTGGCGTGGAAGCTCTCTGCCGGAACAATTTTTCTCAACTGTTCACGCACCAGCTCCCAGAATTTATTGTGTTCGTTGCCGAGCAGGATCAGCGCGCGAGAACTCTGCGAGTTGAATGCCGATGGCGCCTGACGAATGGCTTCCTGAATGGTGGCAATCACTTCATCTTCCGATACCGGCAATTCCTTGCCCAGTGCATAGATGGTTCGGCGTTGTGTCGCGAGCGAAATAAAGTTGTCTGACATAGGTTCTCCTGAATGTTTTTCACTTCAAATTCTGTCGGCTGTTGTTACAGAGTAAGCCTGACGGCGCAATAGTGAAAGTAGAACAATTTGTACTTATCCTTCAAAAAAACAGAACGACCGGGCGTTGATTATTTTGTATTAAATTATTTCGCTACGCCGCCGATAACCTTTTAGTCACGTTTATCCCTTGCAGATGCCTTGCGCGCTCAAAAAAGCACGCGCCGCGTCCTGTCCCCTATTGCATTTTCGACCCGGAGATGATGATGAACGGTATTGAAAAAATCACCGCGACAAATACGCACGGTGAATCGCTTTTATCTAATCACGATAATAACCCGACTGTCTGGAATAACAGTAAATCCACAGACGTTAATACTGACAAGTCGGCGCTGGACGCCGAAGAGAGCGGAACGAAGATCACCTTGTCTTCGCAGACGCTGGAAGAAATCAAGAAGCAGCAAGAACTTAAGAAGCAGGAAATTAAGAAAACGGATTACACGCTGGAGATGTCCGGTATCCCGCTGTATGGCGGCCGGCTGGTATCTGTGACCAAACATCCTGATGGCTCAGAGCAAATTGTCGATGCCGTTACCGGGCAGGAAATACTGCCGCAGGATCTTCCACCAAACACATAAATAACGTCGTGGGAAAACTTGTAAAATTAAAAATACCCGCTAGCGCAGACAGAAATATAAAAACGTTACCTTAATTAAAATCGGCTCACGCATTCCATGGCGACGGTTTTAAATTCGGTAAAGTCTTTGCAGGCGCATAAGCGGGTCACTGCGCGTTCACGCAAAAACGTCACAAAAATATCGTAGATCGCCATCGCTTCTTCATATTCGCTTTTGCTTATCGCCAGCAGGAAAACAATATGTGCGACGTCATCCCCCCACTGGATCCCCTCCGGTGCCAGCACGGTATAGACCACGGTTTTTTTCGCCAGCAGGCCCAGCGCGTGGGGCAGCGCGATCCCGTCGCCGAGCAGGGTGCTGACAATGGCCTCACGCTCCACCACCGACTCGACGAACTCTGCATCGACAAAGCCCTCTTCGTGCAGCTGGCTGCACAGCATCGCAAATAGCGTCTGCTGGTCCACCGTGCGATCGATAATGCGGAAATGGCTGGCATCAAAATACTTCTCCAGCATCCAGGGTCGCGTGCGATCCACCAGCACCAGTTTGCCGATCTGCTCTAACTGGTAATCCGTGGGGAACGGCGCGATGGTGACCACCGGTTTGTCTTTGTCGCTGATGCGCGCGGTGGCAATAACAAAATCTTCGCTGATGCTCTCGCGTTGTTCGTAATCCCGCAGCGTCACCGTGCTGGTGACGTCAATCTGCGGGTATTTGCGTTGCAGCACCGCTTCGATCATCCGCGCCATGGCGTTACCGGCATCGCACACCAGCAGCACGCGCGGCTGCCGCTGATAGCCGATGTTGTAGTGCCGCTCAAGACCAACGCCGATATGCAGCACCAGGAAGCCAATTTCGTTTTCACTGATCGTCCAGGGCGTGTATTTGCCCCAGCCCGACACCGCCGCAAGGGTCATGTCCCACGCCATCGGATAGTGCTGTTTGATGTTATCCAGCAGCGGATTAGGGATCATGATCTGGTAGCGCACGCGGGTGATCATGGTCTTAATGTGCGTCAGCAGATCCGCATGCAGCTGGGCATCGTTTTGCAGGTTGTAGTTGTAGTGGGTATTGATAAAGCCAAGGATATAGTTAACCAGCGCTTCGTCGTCATCGGCATTGATCGCGCTGGGGGCGATCTCCTGTACCTGCCGCCCGGCTATGTGCACCCGCAGCCACGCCTCTTCCGACGGGGCGAGCGGTTTTTGCGCCAGCTGTTGCAGGGTGGCGGCGATCTCCCGCGCGGCGAGATGGACGTTTTCATCACCGTCGTCTGCTGTGAATTCCGACAGCGGATAGCCTTCGCTGATGCGTCGCACCGCGACCGCGCAGTACAGACGGATAAACAGCTCGCCTTCGTCGGTCAGGCGAATGTGATGGCGGGTAAAGCACTGATGCAGCAGCGTTTCCAGCTGTTCCGGCACGCCGCGGTTCAGCGTTTCTTCGGTTAACAACGGGCTGTGAGGGTCCTGCTGCGCCAGTTCCCACAGCAGATCCGTCAGACAGGCACGGATCGCCATTTCGCTGCCGAACAGTTTCATGCCGTGACGCGGGCGCGTTTCCAGCGTCAGATGGTAGCGTTGCAGCCAGTCGCGCACTTCTGTCATGTCGCTTTGCAGCGTCGCCCGGCTGACAAACCATTCATCGGCTAAATCTTCCAGCTTGAGGGAGAACGCCGACGTCAAAAAGCGCACCACCAGATAGTGCACCCGCTCCTGCCCGCTGCGCGGAATACGCAGCGCGCGCGGTGACGCCGTTTGCAGGGCGTTAAAGCGCGTGGCGTCGGCGATTTTTAGCTGGTAACCGTTGCCGCGGCTGAGGATAAACTGCGCGCCGTGGCCGGCGAGCAGGGCATTCAGCGCGGTAATATCGGCCCGCACGGTCCGCGTGGATACCGACAGCCGCTGCGCCAGTTCGTCCTGGGGCAGCGTCTCGTTTTGCAGCATGTCGAACAGCTGCGCTAAACGTTGGTTCGGAAATCGCACGTCGGTGTCCTCTGGTTACGGCAGCAGCGCCCTGGTCATCGCCAGCAATTGGCGCACGTCTGCCGGGCGGGTGTGACCGGTTACTTTATCAATAATCGAACTATAAATATGAGGAATGATTTTCGGTACCCCGGCGTCCAGCGCAATACGCAGGATCTCACTGTAATTCTCCAGATCGATACCGCCGGTCGGCTCCAGCCAGAAGTCGTGGCGGGCGCAGGCTTCCGCCACCGCCTGATACTCTTCACGGCACGCCAGCCCGCCCATCGGGAAGTATTTGATCGAGCTGCCGCCCATGTCTTTTAACAGCGCAATGGCAGTCTCTACCGGCACGATGCCCGCCGGTGCGCCCGCACTGAGCGGCCCGGTGGAGATTTTCACCTGCCCCGGCGTGCCAGTGGGCGAAACCAGACCGTTGACCACGGTGTCCGTCTGGCCGAGCAGCGCGCGGCTGGCCCCGACGCCGGTAAACACCTGGTTGACGTGCTGCGGCTGCACCTCGCGGGAAATAGCGCTGACCATCGCCGACTGGTTGGGATCCCCGGCCCCCAGGCCGACGGAGAGCGCATTATTAATCAGCGCGGCATACTCGCGCATATCCGCCACGGCGCTCGCCACGTCCGGATAGTTCTTCGACAGCACGCCCACCAGCACATGGCCTTCGGCGGCGTCGTAGATTTCACGGGCATTCTCTTTCGAGCCTGCCAGCACGTTCAGGCAGACGCGATCGCGGTAGAAATTGGGCGTCAGGGTCATGCGGTTTGCTCCTTGTTCAGCACGTCGGCAATGCGGCGAATAATAATGTCCAGCTGGTCGGCGCTGACGCTGCGCACGTCGGCTTCGATAATGCCTTCATTGGCTTTATAGCCACGGAAATAGATGGCGTACTCGCCCTCTTTCAGCGCGTTAACCAGCTCGCCGGTGGCAATACCGGTGACGGCTTCATCAAATTTGATCTCTGTGCGGGCGATGTCACGTCCGGCGCTGTCCCACACGATGCGGGCCGTCACGCCGTCCAGCGTATTCAGTCCATCAATGAATGGCGTCATTTTTGCCACCATTTCCGCGCCGCTCTCTTTCTGCGCCGTGAGGTAGTGTTCGATGGCGCAGGTCAGGCCAAGAATGCCCTCTTTACCCACTTTCATGGCACGCCCGATGCCCGCCGTCTGGCGTTTCACCCACTCGACATACTGCTGTTTGCCGATCACCAGCCCGCTGGTTGGCCCTTCGATAGCTTTCGCGCCGCTGTAGATCACCAGATCCGCCCCGGCGCGGTAGTAGCACTGCAAATCTTCTTCGGCGGCGGCATCAACGATCAGCGGCAGATTGTGCTTACGCGCCACCACGACAGCCTGTTCGACGTTGAGCATGCTTTTCTGTACGCAGTGGTGCGATTTGATGTACATGATCGCCGCCGTACGCGGGGTGATAGCTGCCGCCAGCTGCGCTGCTGAGCACTCGTTCGCGTAACCGGCTTCCACGACTTTACCGCCGCCCAGCGCCACCATGGTGCCAACCGGCGCGCCAAAGTTGACGTTATGGCCGCGCGGCAGCACGATTTCGTTGTTCTCAATTACCGTGCTGTGCAGGTTTTCCAGTAGCCAGTCGCTGTCTTTCACCAGCACCGCCGCTACCGACTGTGCAATGCCTGCCGAGGCACAGGAGACGACCGTCGCGCCCTCGACCTCTAACAAGTTTGCGATGTAGTCCCCGGTTTTATTCACCAGGTCTTTCATCTCAAAATAGTGATTCATGCCGGTCAGCACCGCCTCGACCACTTCCGGGCGCGGGGTGGAGACGCCGAGTGCGGTCATGCGGCCGGAGGCGTTAATCACTTGTTTCAGCGCGTATTTTTCATAAATCGAAGACATGTTCTTCACTCCCTTGTGGGGTCATATAACCTTTGCCTGCGCGGATCACCGCCAGCGGTACCAGCACGCTGTCGGCATGCAGGCTGTCGTTTTCTGCATCGGTGAACAGCACCGGCTGGTGCCGCCAGTCGAAAATCGTCAGATCGGCGTCAAAGCCTGGCGCCAGGCGGCCTTTGCGTTTCAGCCGCAGGCCGTCGGCGGCGCTGGCGGTGACGCATTCGATCACCTGCGGCAGCGACATGCCGATAGCGAGGAATTTCGACATCACCCGCGCCAGCGAAAACACCGGGCCGTTAATACGATTGCGGCAATAAATATCCGAGCTGATGGTGTGCGGCAAAATGCCCAGACGGATCGCCTGCTTCGCCACCTCAAAACTGAAGCTGGCGCTGCCGTGGCCGACGTCAAGGCGCACGCCGCGCCGCAGGGCGTCGATCATTGAGGCGCGTAGTTCACCGGCGGGCGTCAGAATACGGTTCGGTTTGCCGTTATAGCAGTGGGTGACGATGTCCCCGGCGTTCAGCCGCGCGGCGATGTCGTCGAGGTTCGGCGGATTGTTGCCGATGTGCACCATCAGCGGCAGATCGCCGTTCTCTTTCTGGAAGGTGCGGGCGCGCTCCAGCGGCGCGATGCCGTTGTCACCCACCACGCTGCTGCTCATGCGCGCTTTCAGCCCGACGATAAAGTCCGGGTGGCGTTTGACCGCCGCCCGCACCGCCGCACCGTCGATATTCGCCATGTCCGCCAGTTCGTTCTGGGCGATCAGCCCGACGCGGGAGATATTGAGCAGCGCGAACACCTCCGTCACCGCGCTGCGCGTCAGGGTGTAAAAATCGTCCACATCATTGGCACCGGTGCTGCCCGCGTCCACCACGGTGGTGACGCCAGTGGCGATGCCGATGCTGTCCGGCTCGTCGCGGTAGATCGGCGAGCGGCTGTAGCAGTGAACGTGAGAGTCGATCCAGCCCGCGCTCACATAGTGCTCGCCGTTCAGATCGAGGGTTTTCGCGGCCCCGGCGTCGATCTCGCCGATCGCCGCGATCTGCCCGTCCTGCACGGCAATATCGACGATCGTATCGTCCACCAGCCGCGCACGGCGCAGGAGTAAATCATACATGCGCATCTCCTTGAGATTGATTACAGCGCGACCGGGAAGATGGAGCCGAGGATCATTGCGCCCAGGATCGCCCCGCCGGTGATCGGCTTCTGCCAGATGTAAAACAGCAGCGCGCCGATCAGCGATCCGATCCCGATGGGGATCGACGCCGCCATTGCGCTGAGAATGATCAGCGGCCCAAGGAAGCGCCCGGAGGCGTTACCCGCGCCCATCATCACGTCGGCCCCGTAGGTGGAGTCGCTCTGATTGATGGTGAATTTACGCGCCAGAATAATCAGGTAACCGATCGCCAGGCCAATCAGCAGGCCAGTAACCAGCGACGCGCCAAAGTTCGCCACCGGGAAGACAAAGCCCGCGCCTAACAGCAGCGCCGGGACGCCTAAGCCGACGCCGGTCTGGATCGCGCCGCCGATGTCGAGGATACCCACCAGCGAGCCTTCGATGATGCGCGCAAACAGGAAGCTCGCGCCGAATGCTGCCACGGCACCGTAGACGCCGGTGTCCATGCCTGCCCGCAGCATCGACACAAAAGCCACTTCGTTAAACGCACCGATGCCGTAGAGGTAGTACATGTGTGTCCCGGCAAAGACGCCGGACGAGAGCAGGCCAACGAAGATCGGGAATGACCAGTCGGCGTACCAAAAACCTTTGTTCTGTTCCATGTCAGGCTCCTGTTATTTGCCGCTTACCGCGTTGTGGATCAGATCCAGCCAGTTCGGCACGGTGAGGTGGAAAGATTCGATCATTTTCATGTCGAAGCCACGGAAGAAGGCGCTCAGCACAAACAGCGCAACGATAGCGGCCATCATCACTTTGGTGACGCGGTTCCAGCCGCTCTCTTCCACGCCCTTGCCGATCAGAATGCCGAGCACCAGACCCGGTACGGCGTTGCCCATGATCAGCTGTGCAGCGCCGCCGAAAATGGTCGCCCAGAAGCCAGACTTTTTACCGGCATCAATCGCCGCCAGCCAGAAGATCACCGGCATCACGGTGTTAACCAGCAGGTTAGCCGCCGGCACCAGCACTTTTACCGCCGTCACCTGTAAGGCCGCCGGTACTGCCGAGGCGGTGGAGTTGAGGAAGGCGACGACGATCATGCCGATCACGCCGCAGGCAATGGCCATCTTTTTCGGATCGTGCAGCGTCTCGCCGACGTTGCGGTTTTTGAGCATCAGTGCCGCTGCGCCCCAGTTCGGGATGATGCGATGATCAACATCCTGGGTGAAGGATCCCGCCGCCACCGACGAGGCCCAGGCGTTGAAGAAAAAGCCCAGTCCAAAGGAGAAGTGCGATGCCGGATCCCCTTCACAGGAGTTCAGCTCGCCTAAGGTACGAAACGCCCCCATCCCCTGGGTGGTTGGCGCGTGAAACATGCGTGCAGCCCCGGCCCCCACACCCACGCCGACCAGGCCGCCGATGATGAGAGATTTTATTAAAATTATCAGGAACATAGTTAAACCCTATGGTGAAAATCAGGTGTGCGTGACAACGTCCACTTTATCGAGATTAATGGCGGTCACGTTGACGGTAACGTCCAGCTCCACGCTGAACGTGCGTCGCTCCCGGCGCAGAAAGAAAAACAGAAATGCTTCTTTGCGCACCGCTTCACGCGCATGAACAACCTGCACATCCTGTGGCTCTATACGCAGTAAAATATGCGGCGATGCTTTCATCACCGCGCCCTGAACCTGGTTCAGGGCATCCGCAAAGGCGCGCGATTTCGACTCGCCTTTGCCGTTAACGCGCACCGTGGTGGTGAAGTGCTCTTTTATGCTCATACGCCGTGCTTTTTCTGCCACGCCAGCACCAGGCGCTCGCCTAACTCTTCTTTATCCATAAAGCCGAAGCCGAGCACGTTACAGCCTTCGTTGATGGCGGTGACGCCCTCATCCACGGAACGCATGCCGTATTTGGCCTTGTAGCCATATTTGGTCTGTGCGGTGATCGCCCCTGCGCCGCCGCTGCCGCAGAAGGAGATGCCAAAGGTGGCGTTTTCTGCTTGCATGACGTCACCCAGTTTCATATCCGCCGCCACGCCCGGTACGACCACGGCGCGTCCACCCGCTTTTTCCACACCGGCCGCCACTTTCTGACCTTTGCCCAGGCGATCGCCAATCACTACGGTAATCTGTTCCATCTTTTGCTCCTTACAGGTTGTCTTTCGCCACTTCGAAGTGCACCGACAGCAGCCAGGCCTCTTCTTTGGGAAGGTTGCCAAACGCCGCCACGATTTCATGGGCAAGTGACATTGAATCTTCTGAGATCTCGTCAAACAGGCTGGCATCGACCTCCGGCAGTGGTTCGCCGGTTATCGAACGGTGCGCCATGGCACGGACGTGCGAGGTCAGCATCTGTTCCTGTACCGCGTTGGGGATGATGTTGTGGCGGGCCAGCAGGCTGTAGACCTGCGCTAACATGTTGTCCGCCAGACGTCCCGCGTCGTTGTTTACCGCTCCATTATTCACTCGTCTTACCCCGTTAATGTCTCCGGGTTAAAACTAACGGCGAAGGTTAATAGTTTGTAGCGAGTTGTTTTCCACTTCGAAGTGGAAAGGTCAGTGGCAACAGTGATCTGTTCCACAGAAATAGCGGCATGAGGGATTTTTGGCGGGGATAGTGTGAGTTTAATCACGGTATGGCGGCGTGTTCCGCGCGTCATCCGACATAAAAGAAAATGCCGTTCTGTGAGATAAACGCGCTTTTACGGGAAATATTGGAAAGGCTTATGCCTCTCTGCGCGGGTGGCAGAGAGGCCGCAGCGATCAGGCATTCAGTGCTGGCAGGCGCGCGATCAGCGTCGTGAGATCGTCCGGGTGATAACCAGGTGTTATTTCCAGATAAGCGATCCCGGCTTTACGACACGCTTCTTTTTTAACGGCGTCACGCTCAATAGCATTGCCCTGATAATGCGCCGCGCCCTGATATTCAATAACGGCAACGGGATCGCCATAGCAGGAGATGATGACAAAATCGGCGCGTTTACTGTTTATACACAGATAGGCGACTTTATTATCTGAACCGATGATTTCGCCAAAACTTACCTGCGGAAAAACCATCAGATCTGGCCGCCCTGCTTTCAACGTTTTTTCCAGCTGTTTAAAAAGCGCGTATTCCTGTTTGTTCATGAGCTTGCGTTTGTGAAAGTCACTTTTCGCTACAATATCGAGCTGACCTGCGGCTTTCTTTTGCGGGGCGGCTTTGCGTTTAGCGGATTTACTGGTTTGCAGCAGCACCACAATGATAATTGCCGCAGCAATGGCGATATATTCCATTTTATACAAATTCCTTATTAATATTTAAAATCTATAATGACAATGAATATTCAGGCGGGGGAGGAAAAACGCAGAAATAATAGCGGAAAATAGACGCTAAAGCATTACAGGGAGAATAACGAGAAACAATAAATGACGTTTTGCCGGGTGGCGGCTTGCGCCTGACCCGGCCAACGTTTCTCAAGGTATCTCAAACATAAGGGTCGCCGATGCCTGATAATCTCCGGCACCCGTCGGGTTTGTACTGGTGGCGGGAGTAGGGTAAGCATAAAATACCGCCGTGGCGATATTATTATCGACCGAGGGTTTCACATGCTGGCTTCCATCTACTTTAATCAGATTACCGTTAACATCGGTGATCTTAACGCCCAGGCTGCTAATTCCTGTTCCCTGCACCAGCAGAATGCCATTCGACGCTGCACTCGGTGATAGACTATTGCCGACCCCGGTCATTGACCAGAGCACACCATTAGCAAAGGTGGAATCCATATCGCCAGTGCACTTAAATTCTATCTTTGTCTCTACAGGAGTATATCCATCGGGTTTTCCCCCTTGCCCCTTGCCCGCCAGTTTTGTCACTGACAAAGATCCGAGATCAATGGTCTTTGTCGTTTCTCCCGCTTTACAGGTTGTTGTGGGTGTTAGTGTGACCTGGAGATAGTAATCGATAAGATCGGTAGGATTGGCATTCTTTGTACACTCATTGGCAGCAGCATAGGCGTCCGGACCGTCCCCTGGACTAATACACAGATTACGTACCTCTGATCGACCAATCATTATTCGGGGAATAATGATTGGGGAAGACGGTGTTTTAGGCATAAAAAAAGACACATTAACATCGCGGTTATTGTACTCATTACTTAAGGAAAAAATAAAATTGCCATTTTGACAAATAACAGTCGGCGTGTAGGTTCCATTACCGCCAGCACATTCAATAACATTGTTTCCTTTAGCAGCATTGATCCAAATCTCATACCATCCCTGACCAGGCCCAGATAATCCCTTATTTTGTAAGTCTATAAGGTCTACATATTGACTCACCCCGTTCCCGTTAGTAGGAAAAAAGAGTTTCTGCTCTATACGTATATAAATGGGTAAAGTTGTTCCCGTGACCTCATTACGCAATCTGTAATGGACCTTACCATTCTGACCAGGCATCGTATCGTAGATATTAACAACGTTGCCCTCATATTTACCTATAATCAGCGGGGAAGCACTCGACCAGCGTTTGTTAGTATTCTGGAAGGCGGGGGTACGCTCTCTGAAGCTAATCGGACTAGCGCCCAGAGACATTGAGAAGGACGCACTAAGGGGCCCTCCAATATTCCTTACAGCTTCATTAATAATAATTTCAGCGTTGCTCGCCGCGTCATATCTATTAAGTGTAACTGTCGATTCCGCAAAAGATGTACCAACAAACATAAAAAGTAGAGTAAGGAGAAAAAATTTTGCTTTCATCTCACATCCTTATTGTTAATGAAAAAATAGCAGGCTTTTAACATTCCTGTTAACCCCATTACGCCTGGCAATCGAACTATTCATAATTTGCACTCACGGTTAATATCGCCTCAACCGGGCCGGACGTCACCGGGGTACTGGTTTGCATATACTTCACATAAAACTCCCGCGACTGGTTCATAGGATGACGCGCATCGACGGCGTAGCTTATTTCCCGACTAATCCCCGCACTCGTTAGCACATTTTTGTTATCACGAATGTCATAAACCGCAAAGCCGACGCCATTGTTTATTCGTGTGTTGTTCTGGTCAACGGCCTGATTAGTAAATGCGCCAGGACTAACTGTCCCGTCGGGATTGAATGCACCGAAAGTTAATTTTAAAGTATCATTGGTCTGCGCTGAATTCTCGCAATTATCCACGAATAACAGCAACGGCCATTTATCCGCAGATTCGCTACCTGGCCCGGTAAAAATACTCAGGCGAACGGAATCGATGATTAAAATGTCCGATTGAAAATGAATATCGCAGGTAGATTTCATCACATTTCCACTGAAGGACAGCGCCACCCCCGCATCTCCGGCATTCCCTGTGGGGACATTTTCATCTCCCTTTGCCTGCGCCAGTAGGCCGTAGCCACTCAGGAGCCAGAACGCGATAGCAGGAAATATTTTCTTCATCCTTTATCATCCCTAATAAAGCGATTTATGTTACTCAGTAAATACTTCGCCAGGTTTCCCTGGCAAAGTGTTTTTATAAATAGGTTATTGTAGCGGTACCGGTTGCGGTTAAGTTACCGATCAGTGATGAAACATCGGTTCCAGTACCCGCCTCAGTTACTGATAATACTTTGAAGAACAAAGGCCATTTATTATTAGTTAAAGTACTTAGCGTTATTTCGGTGCCAGCGTTATTGGCATCACTTCTTAAATCCAATGCCTGACTAACGCCAGTGTCGCCGGTTGCCTTAAATATGGCATAGCCCACCGGTGTTTTCGTAGCACCTTTATAAAAGTAGGCTGACTTATAATTCCAGGGACCATAGCCTACGGCACCTTCAGACGATGCAAATTTTACCGTCGCTTTAGTCGTACCCGATGAACAATTTGAAAATTGTATTGCGCGCTCTTGTACCAGAGGTGAACCCGCATTGGTAATTAACGTTCCCACGCTTTTATTAAGTATTTCATTTGCCTTAACCGAGCCAAAATCAACACTATTACCACCCACAAAGGTTGCGGTGCAGGTTGCAGCAATCAGTTTCCCGGTAAACGTCAAATTGACGGTTGCATCATTTGCTGCCATGGCTGGGAGCGATGCACAGACCAGTAAACCTAACATTGTCTTTTTCATCAGAAGTATCCTTTCTTTACTGATATTCAATATTTAACGTTGCGCTGGCATCCAGCGAACCACCCTCTAATAATGCAAGGGTAGCCACCGTAGGGATTATCTTAGCCTTCATATATATGCTGTATTTTGGCTCAAAAAGACTACTGTCGGCGCTCGGCGTATTGGTCGCCTCCAGGTCCGTATAAGTATCAGTCAGGCCATTTTTAACCTGGGTTAAAAAAGCAACATTTTTAGCGTTAGCTGCGACGGAGGCATCAGGTGCGATCCATGTTTTACCGCTCACAACCTTAGTGTGAGGAGCCGAGAGCGAAACTTTTAAAGTCTTGACGACATACTGGCAGTTTATGTCAAATTTAATACTCTGCTCAGGAATTTCATATCCGGCAAATGCCTGGGCGACAGTAACATTACCAAACGCAAACGTCATCGCGCCAACAGCATCTGTGTCATTTTCAAAAGTACAGGTTCCTGGTGTAACATTCAGTTTTGCATCATAATTCAGTACTGTTGGAGGGGTCACCTCTGCATGTGCTAATGACCCAAAACCCGCCATGCAGAACATCGCCGTAATGGGTACTAATTTTCTGTATGCTATTTTTTTCACAATCAAACTCCTTTTTAATAAAAACACGGCGCATAATCGCCCTTGTGTTATTTGCATATCACATTATCTATCGACAATGTCTGTTGCGTCACATCATCCACCGCCACGGGAATTTCATAGCTGAACCGGCATTGTTCTTCAGGTTTATTTCCCCATATCACAGATAATACGCCAGACTGTTCCACGCCACGGGTGAACGCCCTGCTACTTTGCCCGACATAACCGACGGCATTATCCTTGCTGTAAATCTCAGCACCCATCGGAATATTTTTTCCGCTGGCCATTTTCAGGCGGAAAAGTACAGAGCGTCGATCGTCAGTTTCGAACGGCACATAAATAATCGCGCCTGCTCTTGGTACCACTTTGGTTGAGGTTTGCTTCAATTCCGTATCGGCTTCCATTTTGGCCGGGTCGATGCCCACTTCATTAAAATGGTAAGCTGATAAATTTGAAATATAAGCATACCCCGCATTATTAATTCGCACGCTGGGATCGTTTTGTGCCTGGGCGCCTTTTGCGCCTTTGGCCTCAATTAACGCCACTGGACTGTCGCCGCTGATGGTTTTCCCGAAGGTAATACCCCCGCTGTGCACCAGGATGCCGCCACTGGCGGTCAACGATAATTGACTGCTATCGTCAGTGCTGGAAGATACATTCGCCCCGAGTGTGCCATAGCGGTTATCCCACGAGATGTTGCCGCCAATATTTTCAACTTCACTATCACTGCTGCCATTGCTTTTACGGTAATTCGCATTCACCCCGTAGTTCAGGTTCGCATTCTGGTTATAACCCGATGCCGAGGTGTTAAGACTGCTGTTGTGATCGTTATCAGTGGTGTAGCTGGTGTTGAGGTAGTTAAACAGCGGTGTCTCATCCGCGCTAGCCGCATTACCCAGCGGTATAGATAGTGAGAGATAAAGCTGATCGTCTTTCTCGTTATCCTCGGTGTAATAACGGTTCACCGAAATACTGTACCCCACCCGACCAATATTATTGCTGTAGCCCAGTTGATAACTCTTTTCCTTTCTGCTGCTCTGCCAGTATTCAGCGAGCGTGGCGGTGGTGTAAAACGAGCCCCATCCTTCTTCCAGCGCCTGGCTGACACTGAGCTGAAAACGGGATTTCAGGCGGTCTTCTCTGTCGTACCACTCCGTTTCATTGAGGCTATCGACCGCTTCACTCAGGGTGTAATAGTCCTTCGTGGAATAGCGATAGGCGGTGATGTTAAAGCTGGTATTCGTCGGGTTAATAAAGCTGTTATAGGTGATGCCGTAGCTTTGCCCCTGCTTTTTACCGTCGCGCCCGTCCATGCTGGAGTGGGTAGCATCCAGCGACACCGCACCGACGGGCGTATTCAGCGCCACCCCGAAAATCGCCGCGTAATAGTCCGTCATGTATTCAGCGCCTGAATACACCGAGAAAAAGTTGTTCACGCCGTACTGCCAGGTGCCCTGTGCCACCAACGGCTTGTCGCCTGTTGTATAGCCGTCATACTCACCGTAAGCCAGCGAGTACACACTCACGCCGGGGTATAAAAGCTGCCCGCCACCGTTATAGGGGATAGCCAGTTGGCGGGTACGTCCATCAGCTTCCTCGATGGTGACGTCAAGCTGCTCGGAGGTACTGATCGGGTTGTAGTTATCAATGGCAAACGCACCGGGCGGCACCGTTGTTTCCAGAATTTTTTGCCCGGCCTGCTTGATGGTTACCTTCGCATTCGACTCGGCCACGCCACGGATCACCGGGCGAAAAGCGTTCATGGAATCCGGCAACATGCGTGTGTCGCTGGAGAGCGTCACGCCGCGCAACGGAAAAGCATCAAAAAAGGTACTGCTGCTGTAGATTTCGCCCACGCGCAGTTGCGATTTCAGGCGGGCGACATCGTGCTCGACGTACAGGTTCGAGCTGTCAAACGTTGTGCCCTCTTCCTCGCTGTAGTTGGCGTCGCCGCGCACTCGCGCGCGCCAGCCGAGCACGTTAAGCCCGCCGTCAATCCCCACCCAGCCGCTGTCGGATTTAATGCCGCTGTAGCTGGAGTGGTAGTAGTTGGCGTTGTAGCTGGCAAAGGCCGCCGTCATCCCGTCTTCCCACAGGGTTTCCGGTACGACATCGTCGCGCTGCTCGCTCACCAGCACCTGGGGGACCTTCACATTCAGTCGCTGCTCGTTAATATCCATCTTCCAGGAGGCCTGGGGGATCAATTCCGGCAAGGGTTTACAGGCGCTCTCATCCTCAGACTCCGCGGAGTAATCGATCGCCTTAAGATCGATACCCAGCGCAATTAAGGTTTTGACATTAAGACAAGGGATCGCCCGTAATGGCTCTTTAGGGTTTTCTTTGAACTCAATATCAAATTTACCCCGTTCTTTGTCATTTAACGTTACCGTCGCCGAGTATTTCCCTGCAATTACGGGGTTACCTTTCGAAAAACGGCTGACATCAATAGGTTGTTTAGACAGGAAAACATTATTGAATTCGACTTCTTCATCTTCCGTCGCTTCGGTATTTTCCTGGCTTTCTGTTGCATACGCGCTGCAAGACATACCCATTACTAACATGGCATGCATGATCAGCGAGAGCTGAAAGCTTTTTTTCATTCCTTTGATTTCCATTTAATAAATCCCACGCAATCCGTTTACTGCCGGGCCTTATTTAATGACAGCGGTGCCCTCTACATCATTGCCGAAATCTGAGATAAAGCTGTACTTCAACTGTGCGCCCGCAGAAGGTTTATAAGATTTATTTTGAAAGGTGAACTTTTCACTGGAAAACGGCGCAACCATGTTTGAATTAGCGGCATTGTTATTGACGTTGACCGTGCTGAACGTCACGTAATAGGGACTATTATTTTTTGCCACTAATTCACCATTCTCAACCTGCCAGTCCACTTTGGCGGCGGCATTTTCTGGTTTAATCGGCAAATTATCTGGCCGGTAAAACATTTTGATGCGGGTACGAAAAGCGAGTTGTAATTTATTGGTATTTTCTTCCGCTTTTTTCGATTTAGGAGGGACTTCCAGGACGTTAAGGTAATAAATGGTTTCGCGATCTTTTGCCAGATTTGCGTCCATTTGTGCAATACGCAGCGTTTGGCCTTTTTTACTGTCGATACGCGAAACGGGCGGCGTCAGAATAAAGGGCAGATCAATATTTTCCGGGGATTCTGACGCGCGACCATCATCAAGCCAGGACTGTACCAGCAACGGGCGCTTACCTTCATTGGTCAGACGAACGTTGACTTCTTTGTCACTCGCTTTATAAATAACGCGGGTTGAATTAATAACCACATCAGCAAAAGCTGATGAACTCAATGCCAGCGCCGCGAAAGCAACGCCAGAAAGTAATTTGCGGGACATATTTTCATTCCTTGAAAATAAACGGCAGGCTGGCTGCCGTTTAGACATGACTTAAATATAAGCTACAGTAAAGGTTGCCACGGTTTCGAGCTGGCCAGGAGTAACATCGGCCACATTCCCTGCAGTTAAAACATAGCGCGTTTCAAAGTTATATTTTACGCCGGTGGCTGAAGCATCTTTATAATCTTCAGCGGGAATAACGTCAGCGCCCTTACCCATCAGAAGCCGGGTGCCGCCTACCTTTGTAAAACCAATCTGAACACCTTTGGTCGCCGTTGCCATTTGATCGGCTGAATCCAGCATGGTATTACGATACGTTGCAGATGCTGGCACTGCGGCATAGCCCGCCTGGTCGAAGCTGACCGCGACTTTTTTACCTGCCGGACAGCCTTTCAGCGTAATTTCAATATCGCGTTTATTCACGGATGCCTTGAAATCACCGTTAGGCCCGGTCACGGTTTCCGTCAGTTCAGTTTTGCGGATGTGAGGAATAATATACATCGCTGAAGAACTGCCACCATTGATGCTGACGTCTGCACAGGTTGTGTCGTCAACGCCGCCAACCAGGTGGATTTGACCATCGCTCGCCAGTGCATTCCCTGCAACCAGGCCAGCAGACGCAAGCACAACGACCTGCGAAATTTTTGATAATGAATTGCGCATAATTCCCTCTAACCTCCAATAATCATTCCATTTATTTGTCCACTCATATCAATTGCATAATAAATAAATCGAAAAATTGCAGAAAACCTACAGGTTTTACCGCTAATCGATAAGTTTCAACACAATTGATAGAGGGGTATTATTGGGAGGGGATATGAGTTATGCAAATTACTTTAACTTAAAGTTAAGATTAGTAAATTTAAATTAATCTTAGATGATTACGCTAACAATTAAATTAGAAAGGCGAAAAGATATAAACATAATACTTATTAAAAAGCAACAGGAAGTTTGTCCTGAAATTGAAATTATTTGAAGCTCGTTTTATTTATATTCATTAATTCGTTAAGCAGAAGTATTTCCGGAGGGGGAGATGCAATCAGGCCCAACCGCCAGGCGGCAGTCGGGCCGGTAGATCATTTAGCGGAATTTTTTGTGATAGTTATTGCGGGTGGTTTTAATCTCTTCGGCAGCGGCCTGTGCTTCTTTTACCTTGCCTTCGTTTGCCAGTTTCATCGCGCCGTCAATCTGACCGACGAGAATATCAAAACCGTGGCGGTACTCTTTCATTTCCGGGCTGTCAGCCGCTTTATCTTCCATTTTTGGCGGTGTTGCTTTTTGCGCGTCCAGCGCAGCGGTGCGCATTTTGGTTAACGCAGCTTTCATATCTGCGGCGTTATCGGTGGTTTGTACGACTTTCAGATTCTCACCAAGCGTCTCCATATCCTCTTCAAGATCCGCTGCAAAAACAGCAGAAGAGGCCATCACCAGGGACGAAACGGCTAACATTGCTAAGAGTGTTTTACGCATCAGTTTGCTTCCATTTTTGTTTTTAGATCGGGCGCAGCAGGTCGCGCCCTTTTGTTTACTGACCGGCGATTTTCATTTCCGGCAACAGCACTGAACCACACTGAATGTTGCTGCGTGTTTCAATATCGTCACCAATAGTAACAATATTGCGCCACATGTCTTTGAGGTTGCCCGCAATAGTGATTTCGCTTACCGGATACTGGATTTCACCGTTCTCGACCCAGAAGCCCGCCGCACCACGGGAGTAATCCCCGGTAATGCCGCTTACGCCCTGCCCCATCAGCTCGGTGACCACCAGCCCGGTGCCCATCTCTTTAAGCAGTTGCTCAAAGCTGAGGCCGCGACCAGCAATGCGCCAGTTGTGGATGCCGCCCGCGTGCCCGGTGCTTTTCAGCCCCAGTTTGCGCGCGGAATAGCTGGTCAGCAGCCACTGGGTCAGAATGCCGTCTTTAATGATTTCACGGCGTTCCGTGCGCACGCCTTCGCTGTCGAACGGCGTCGAGGCAAGGCCTTTCAGCAGATGCGGATGCTCATCAATGGTCAGCCATTCCGGCAGAATTTGCTTGCCGAGGTAATCCAGCAGGAAGGTGGATTTGCGGTACACCGCGCCACCGGCAATGGCTCCCACCAGGTGACCAAACAACCCGGTCGCCACTTCATTGGCGAAAATAACCGGCGCTTTCATGGTGGAGAGTTTGCGCGGGGAGAGGCGGGAGAGCGTGCGTTTTGCGCATTCCGCGCCGACCCATTCCGGGGATTGCAGATCGCCTAACGCGCGCCCGATGGTGTAGGCGTAGTCACGCTCCATATCGCCATTCTCTTCAGCAATTACGCTGCTGGAGAGCGAGTGACGGCTGGAGCAGTAGCTTTGCAGCATGCCGTGACTGTTACCAAACACGCGAATACCGTAGTGACTGTTGAAGCTGCCGCCTTCGGTGTTGGTGATGCGCTTGTCAACGGCGAGAGAGGCCTGTTCTGCGCGCGCGGCAAAGGCAATCGCCTCATCCGGGGTGATCTCGGCCGGATGGAACAGATCTAAATCCGGCGCATCAAAGGCCAGCAGCTCTTTATCAGCCACGCCGGCATAGGGATCCGGCGAGGTGTAACGCGCGATGTCCAGCGCCGCCTGCACGGTGCGCGCGATGGCGTCCGGGCTTAAGTCGGTGGACGAGGCGCTGCCTTTGCGATTCTGATGATAAACGGTGATGCCCAGCGCACCATCGCTGTTAAATTCAACGTTCTCCACCTCACCGTAACGGGTGCTCACGCCAATGCCGGTTGTCTTCGATACCGACACTTCCGCGCCATCCGATTTGCCAGCGGCTAAACCCAGTGCGGTGGAGACGGCTTCTTCCAGAGCTTTGCGTTGCTCTGCAACTTGTGTGATTACTTTCATCGCCAATGCCATAATGTAAGGGGAGTTTCAAAGAAGTCTAACAGAGAACCCATTCTCAGTGTGCTCCCAGGGTGTTAGTATTAGCCTCTTTTTTAAGGAACCTGAGATGACCAAGCAGCCCGAAGACTGGCTCGACGACGTGCCCGGTGATGATGTAGACGATGAAGATGATGAGATCATCTGGGTCAGTAAAAGTGAAATTAAGCGTGATGCCGAAGAATTAAAACGCCTCGGCGCGGAAATGGTTGATCTGGGCAAAAACGCCCTCGACAAAATCCCGCTGGATGACGATCTGCGCGCCGCCATTGAACTGGCGCAGCGTATCAAGAAGGAAGGCCGTCGCCGCCAGATGCAGCTGATCGGCAAAATGTTGCGTCAGCGCGATGTGGATCCGATCCGCCAGGCGCTGGATAAGCTGAAAAACCGCCACAACCAGCAGGTCGCGTTTTTCCACAAGCTGGAACATATCCGCGATCGTCTGATTGAAGAAGGTGATGATGCCGTACCGGACGTGCTGAACCTGTGGCCGCATGCCGACCGCCAGCAGTTGCGTTCGCTGATCCGCAATGCCCAGAAAGAGAAAGAAGGGAATAAAGCGCCGAAGTCTGCGCGTCTGATTTTCCAGTACCTGCGCGAGCTGGCGGAAGCCGACGCGGAGTAAGAGTAAGGCCGGATGGCGGTGAACGTTTTGCCGGGCGGTGGTAATCGTTTTGCCGGGTGGCGTTGAACGTTTTGCCGGGTGGCGGCTTACGCCTTACCCGGCCTACGGTTCCCGGTTTTACGGTTTTGTAGGCCCGGTAAGCGAAGCGCCACCGGGCGCTGTTTTACACCGGCTCTGCAGCCGCCGCCGCTTTCTTCGCTAATCCGTCCAGCAGTTTCTGATGAATACCCCCAAACCCGCCGTTACTCATCACCAGAATATGATCCCCCGGCTGCGCGGTTTTCACCACCATCTCTGCCAGCGTATCTACATCTGCATGCCAGTGCGCAGGCTGAACGCAAGCTTCCGCGACTTCGGCAACCTGCCACGGAATATGCTGCGGCTGAAGCAGGAACACTTCATCGGCACGTCCCAGCGACGGCGCTAAATCATCTTTGCAGATGCCCATTTTCATCGTGTTAGAGCGCGGCTCCAGCACGGCGAGAATGCGCGCGGTGCCGCCCACTTTTCCGCGCAGCGCGGCAAGCGTGGCAAGGATCGCCGTCGGATGATGAGCGAAATCGTCATATACCGTCACGCCGTTGGCTTCGCCGCGCAGCTCCAGACGGCGGCGGGCGTTAATGAACGATCCCAGCGCATTGGCTGCATCCGCGGGGGCAACCCCCACATGACGCGCCGCAGCAATCGCCATCAGGCCGTTATGCATGTTGTGTTCGCCAACCAGTTCCCACTTCACGCGGCCCACGCTTTCGCCGTCGAGCCACACTTCCCATTCGGAGGCATCCGTGGTCAGCTTTTTCGCCTGCCAGTGGCCCTGCTCGCCCACCAGTTCCTGCTCGCTCCAGCAGCCCATCGCCATCGTCTGTTTCAGATTGATGTCATTTTCCGGCCAGATGATTTTGCCCTGCCCCGGCACGATCCGCACCAGGTGGTGGAACTGCTTCTGGATCGCTTTCAGATCGTCGAAGATGTCCGCATGATCAAACTCAAGGTTGTTGAGGATCAGTGTACGCGGGCAGTAGTGCACGAATTTGGAACGCTTGTCGAAGAAGGCGCAGTCATATTCGTCGGCTTCGATGACGAAAAACGGGCTTTCACCCAGACGCGCGGAAACGTCGAAGTTGCCCGGTACACCGCCGATTACAAAGCCCGGCTTGTAGCCGCAGACCTCAAGGATCCAGGTCGCCATACCCGCCGTAGTGGTTTTGCCGTGCGTACCGGCCACCGCCAGCACCCAACGGTCGCGCAGCACGAAATCGTGCAGCCATTGCGGGCCAGACAGGTACGGAATGTTCTTTTCCAGCACCGCTTCCACACACGGATTGCCGCGCGTCATGGCGTTGCCAATGATCACCAGATCCGGGGCGTTATCGAGCTGGGAAGGGTCATAGCCCTGAATTAACGCAATCCCTTGATCGGCTAAAAGCGTGCTCATTGGCGGATACACATTGGCGTCCGAACCCGTTACCTCGTGACCCAGAGATCGGGCCAGCATCGCCAGTCCGCCCATGAAGGTGCCACAAATCCCCAATATATGAATGCGCATACGTCGTTATCCCTCTTTAATCTGGCGCACATTTTACCCACATGTCAGGGATCAGATAAATGCATTTCAGGATATTCCGTACCCTGCTGGCGCGATTCACCTGTGCGCAATCTTTTGAAACTTTGTTAAGATTGTTGCAGTCGCTTTACTCCACATTGAATGTAGGGAAGTGTTATGAAAACGTTAGGTGAATTTATCGTTGAAAAGCAGCATGAGTTTTCCCATGCTACGGGTGAGCTCACGTCTCTGTTGTCGGCGATAAAACTGGGTGCCAAGATCATCCACCGGGATATTAACAAAGCCGGTCTGGTTGACATTCTGGGTGCCAGTGGTGCCGAAAACGTGCAGGGTGAGGTGCAGCAAAAACTCGACCTGTTCGCCAATGAAAAACTGAAAGCCGCACTTAAAGCACGCGATATCGTGGCGGGCATTGCCTCTGAAGAAGAAGACGAAATCGTGGTTTTCGAAGGGTGCGAACATGCGAAGTATGTGGTGCTGATGGATCCGCTCGACGGCTCTTCCAACATCGACGTCAACGTATCTGTCGGGACCATCTTCTCTATCTACCGCCGCGTCACACCCGTAGGCACACCGGTCACTGAAGAAGACTTCCTGCAACCGGGCAACAAACAAGTTGCCGCCGGTTATGTGGTTTACGGCTCCTCTACCATGCTGGTGTACACCACCGGTTGCGGCGTACATGCCTTTACCTACGATCCGTCACTGGGCGTCTTCTGCCTCTCCCAGGAGCGTATGCGCTTCCCGGAAAAGGGCAACACCTACTCCATTAACGAAGGTAACTACATTAAATTCCCGCAGGGCGTGAAGAAGTATCTGAAGTTCTGCCAGGAAGAAGATCAGGCGACTAACCGCCCGTATACCTCGCGCTATATCGGTTCTCTGGTGGCCGATTTCCACCGTAACCTGCTGAAAGGCGGCATCTACCTGTACCCGAGCACCGCGAGCCACCCGCAAGGGAAACTGCGTCTGCTGTATGAGGGTAACCCGATGGCGTTCCTGGCGGAACAGGCTGGCGGCAAGGCGAGTGACGGTAAAGAACGAATTCTGGACATCGTGCCGGAAAGCCTGCACCAGCGTCGCCCGTTCTTTGTCGGCAACGAGCATATGGTGGATGACGTTGAGCGCTTCCTGCGCGAGTTCCCGGACGCGTAATTTTCCCCTCACCCTAACCCTCTCCCACAGGGCTGAGGGATCCCCGGTAATCTGGTCATTTATTCAGGACCAGATTACTGTACTCTTTTCCCAGCACTTTCAGCGCATTAACTATACTCATCCGTCTTACCTTTCCCGGTTCGTGCCTGAGTATCGCCGCTGCCAGACTCAGA
>NZ_JAHUXA010000016.1 GCF_019218745.1 Enterobacter sp. ENT03 | reverse complement strand
GCGAAGCTGATAATCGGGGCGATGATGCGTAAACTTGCCCAGGTGGCGTATGGCGTCCTGAAATCAGGACGCCCGTTCGATGCCACGCTGCATGAGGAAAATGCTTGCATGGCATAACAGTATCTACGTGTTGACCCGGCCTGCAAAGGGTGAACCTGTAGGCCCGGCAAGCCTTGCGCCGCCGGGCGCAGTCGCTAATCCGGAATGCACTGTAAATGGCCGTGATGCACCCCGCGCTGGGAGATGATCTCATCGGCATAACGCTGAATCGCCTGCAAATTGCCTTTCAGGATCGCCACTTCCAGACAGTCGTCATGGCTGACGTGAACGTGCAGCGTCGACACCGACAGATCATGGTGCTGATGCTGGGCGGCCACCAGCCGTGATGACAGTTCGCGGGTTTCATGTTCATAGACATAGCTCAGCACCGCATAGCCGTGCTGCTCGGCTTCGGTCGCGGCTTCTTCCGCCAGCGACTGCCGCACAATATCCCGCAGCGCTTCCGAGCGGCTCTGGTAGCCGCGTTTGTCCCTCAGGCGATCGAGCGTTTCGAGTAAATCGTCGTCAATGGTGATGGTGATGCGCTGCATACAATGTCCTTCTGTTAGCGTAGCGGAAAAGCAGGCAATACCGCCTGCTGTAAAGCGATCCCGGCAGGCGTGGCGAAGCACAGTTGCGCATCCACCGGACGGGTTTCGATAATGTGGCCGTCGTCCATCACCATCACACGCTGACAGAAGCGCTTCACCAGCCGCAGATCGTGGGTAATAAACAGAAAGCCGATGTTGAGCTGCGTCTGGAGCTGCTTTAGCAACGCGACGATATGCGCCTGGAGTACCAGATCGAGATTCGACACCGCCTCGTCCAGCACCAGTAATTTCGGCTGTACCGCCAGCGCGCGGGCCAGACAGACGCGCTGGAGTTGCCCGCCGCTGAGCTGAGACGGCAGTTTGCCGAGGAACGTCGCGTCCAGTTCCACGCTGGCAAGCGTCGCGCGGATACGCGCGAGCTGTTCCGCGGCCGACAGGGTGGTCAGGTGGCGCAGCGGTTCGGCAATAATCTCGGCGACGGTTTTACGCGGATTGACCGCGCTCAGCGCATCCTGGAACACCATCTGCACATCCTGGCGAAAACGCTGTGCATCGGCGCGGGCCAGACGGTGAATATTCTGCCCCTGATAGGACACCTCGCCGCGCTGCGGTTTTTCCAGCCCGGCGATCAGCCGCGCCAGCGTGCTTTTGCCGCAGCCACTGCGCCCGAGCAGCGCCAGAGTTTCCCCCGCGCGGATCTCAAGAGAAATGTCGTCCAGCACGGCTTTTTTCTGCCCGCGCCGGAACAGCCCTGCGGAGGTGTAACCGTGGGAAACCTGGTGAATAGCGATCAGCGTCATTGCGGTAACTCCTCGCCATAGAGCGCAAGATGGGCGCTGACCAGCCGCCGCGAAAGCGGATGCTGCGGGCGGTAAAAGATCGCTTCCACTGTGCCCTGCTCGACAATCCCCCCCTGCTCCATCACCGCTACGTCATCGGCCAGCCGCGCCACCACGCCCATATCGTGCGTCACCAGCAGCATGCCCGGCGCGCGCTGTTGCATGACATCTGCCAGCACATCGAGAATGCGCGCCTGCGCCACCGCATCGAGATCGGTGGTCGGTTCATCGGCAAACAGAAAGGGCGCATCGCCGAGCAGCGCCAGCGCGATCATCACCCGCTGTAACATGCCGCCACTCATCTCAAAGGGATAGAGCGACAGCACGCGGGCGGCCTGCTCCAGCCCGACATCCGCCAGCCGTGCCAGCAGCAGCGCATCGCTGCCGTTTTTACCCAGCGCCTGACAGGTTTCCCTGGCGTGATCGCGAATAGTGCGCAGCGGATTAAAGGCACTGCGCGGGTTTTGCATCACGCAGGACACCAGCCTGCCGCGCAACGCGCTTGCCGTTACGATCCTGCCGTCGAGCAGCACCTGCCCGGCAGTGCGCCGCACGCCCGGCGGCAGTTCGCCCAGCGCGCCGTTGCAGGTCAGCGATTTGCCGCAGCCGCTGTTGCCCACCAGCGCCAGTACCCGGCCCCGATGCAGGGTCAGCGAGACGTTATCCACCAGACAGGTATCGGCGGCATTAAAGGAAAACCCGTCGAGGGTCAGCGTGTTCATTAATGGCTCTCCTGCGCGGCCCAGCCGGGATCGAGATGGTCGCGCAGCGCGTCGCCCACCAGGTTAAAACTCATCACGCTGATAAACAGCGCCAGGCCTGGCCAGAACATTTGCAGCGGCTGCGTCCAGATATACTGCCGCGCGTCGTTGATCATGATGCCCCACTCCGGCGTGGGCGCGGTGACGCCCAGGCCGAGAAACGACATACCGGCGATGTGCAGCATCATGTGGCCGGTATCGAGCGTGGCGAGGATCAGCAGCGACGGCAGCACCGCACCGCTGATGTGCTCGATAAAAATCCGTACCCGACTGGCCCCGGCGAGACGCGCCGCCAGCACAAACTCCCGCTGACGCAGCGACAGCACCAGACTGCGCACCATGCGCGCATACCAGGCCCAGTGCGACAGGGCGATGGCGATGATCACGTTGGTGATGCCAGTACCGAGGATCGCCACCAGGAAAAACGACAGGATCGACGTGGGAAAGGTCATAAACAGATCGGCGATTCGCATGATCAGCTGATCGGTGCGCCCGCCCAGCAGCCCCGCCGCGCCACCGGCGATCATGCCGATGGTCAGCACCAGCAACAGGCAGAGCAGCACCGCGCCGAGGGAAATGCGCGTCGCCGCCAGCAAACGGCTGAAAATATCGCGGCCCAGATGATCGGTGCCCAGCCAGTGCTGACTGTCCGGCGACAGCAGCCGCTCCGGCAGATTAATGGCCAGCGGATCGAACGGCAGCCACCACTGGCTGGTCAGCGCAATCAGCAGCAGCAGCGCGATAATCAAAAGCGACAGGCGCACCGGCCAGCGAGCAAAAAATCCTGTCTTCATGCGGGGTGTCCCTCGTGGCGGCGCACGCGCGGATCCAGCGCCGCGTTGATCATGTCCACCAGCAAATTGCCGATCACAAACACCGTCACCATCAGCAGGGTGAAGCACTGGATCACCGGGTAGTCGCGGTTAAAAATGGCGGAGACGGCGTAACGCCCGACGCCTGGCCAGGCAAAAATGCTTTCGATGATCAGCGTGCCGCCAATCAGCTCGCCGATATGCATCCCCAGCGCGGTGACCAGCGGAACGGCGGCATTTTTCAGCACATGGTGACGCTCGGTTTGCGCCGCCGTTAAGCCCCGCAGCCGCGCCCAGGTGACATGCCGTTGCCCCGCCACTTCCAGCATGCTGCTGCGCAGCAGACGGGCGTTGATCGACAGCGACATAAAGGCGATCGAAACCGCCGGCAGGATCATGTAACGCCAGCCGCCGTAGCCCATTGCCGGTAGCCAGTTCAACTTCACGGAAAAGAGCATCACCAGCAGAAATGCCAGCCAGAAATTGGGCATCGAGACGCCAAGAAAAGCGATCGCGCGCACGATATGATCCGGCAGACGATTGGGATAACGCGCCGCCCAGATACCGAGCGGCACGGAGATCGCCAGGATCATCACCAGCGCCAGTCCCGCCAGCTGCAACGTGGCAGGCAGAAAATGCAGCAGATCGTCGAGCACCGGACGTTGAGTGGCGTAAGAAACGCCGAAATCCAGCTGCGCGGCGCGGATCAGCCAGTGCCAGTACTGCTCCGGCAGCGGCGCGTTAAGCCCGAGCATCTCCCGGGTAGCGGCCAGCACGTCCGGCGTTGGCGGCACGCCGGAGAGGCGCAAATAGTCCATCGCCGGATCGCCGACGCCAAGATGCAGCATGAGAAAAACCAGCAGCGACGCCGCCAGCAGGATCGGGATCAGCAGCAGCAGACGACGTACTACCCATGTCAGCATCATGGCTGCGCCACCGGTTTCAGCTGTTCAAAAGGGATCTCCGACGCCATCGGCGCGAAGGGGATGGCTCCCCGTTCAGGCCGCGATACCGCCATCACCGACACATAACTGAGCGGCAGATACACCGCATCCTGATGCAGCCGGGTGAGAATGTCTTTGTACAGCGCCTGGCGGGTGGTTTCATCCTGCTGCGTCAGCACCTGACCGATTTCCTGGTCGATCCGCGCTTTATCCGGCAACCCCAGCTGCGCCTGGTAATCCGCATGGGACGGCACGCGCATGGAACTCATAAACGCATGGGGATCGTAAGGCGCGCCCCAGGTGCGGTTAAAAATCATGCCGAAGCGCCCGTCCCGCTGGCGGGCGTAAATACTGCTCTCTTCTTCGCCGATAAGTTGAACATCGACGCCGATTTTGCGCAGATCCGCCTGAATAATCTCCGCCATCGCTTTGCTTTCGGCATCGGTACCGGTAAACGCCAGTTCAATGCGCAGCGGCTCGCCGTTTCTCTCGCGGATAGCGTTTCCGGCGGGCAGCGTCCAGCCTGCTTTATCAAGCAGGGCGCGGGCCTCGGCCGGATCGTAGCCCCGCGGTTTAAGGCCGATATTCGCATAGGGCACCGACGGGGCGAACAGCGTATCCGCCACCTGCTGCGTACCATAGAGCGCGGTGGCGATCATGGTTTTTTTATCCACCGCATAATTGAGCGCTTCGCGCACCGCCAGCTCCCGGGTAGGACCGTGCCGGGTGTTGAGCGCCAGCATCACCGTTTCCACCGGCGCAGAAAGCTGCGTGTGGTAGGCCGGGTTGTGGCTAAAGCGCGCGAAGGTGTCGAGGGGTAACAACCCGTCGCTGCCGTACAGCAGATCGACCTCTCCGGTTTCAAACGCAATGGCGCGGCTGGTGGGATCGGGAATGACGTTCACCACCACTTTGTCGATCGCCGGTGCTTTACCCCAGTAGTGCGGGTTACGCACGAAGACATCGTCCTGATTCAGCCGCGATGAGTGCAGCATCCACGGCCCGGTGCCGACTGGCGCTTTGATACCCTGCTTCGTGCCGCCATCGACAAACTGCGACGGGGCGATAAAACGGAACGGTCGCGGCAGCGCCAGCTCCTGTAAAAAGGGGTAGTAGGCGCTTTTCAGCGTGATTTGCAGTTGCAGCGGGCCGAGGGCTTTGACATCAGTGATTTGATTCACCAGCTCCAGCCAGCTGTGCCGTGCGCGGTTATCCAGCACGGCGCGGAAATTCGCTACCGCGGCGTCGGCATTAAAAGGCTCGCCATTGGAAAAGGTGACGTTTTCGCGCAGGGTAAAAACCCAGGTTTTCCCGTCAGCGGAGTGCGTCCAGCGCGTGGCAAGGCACGGGGCCACACCGCCATCCGCGGTGTATTTCACCAGCGGTTCGTACACCATACTTTGGGCGAACATCTGGTTAGGGGTGTAAAGATGAGGATTGAGCGGGCCAACGTTTACCGGCCAGGCGGTGGTGAGCGTCGTCGGGTCAGTCTGAGAGAAGGCGAGGGCTGAGAAACAGAGCAGTACGCCGGTGAGCATCAAGCGGAGTGTAAACACGACAGGGAACCTGTGCAGGAAAAGTATGATGATTATAAGAATTGATCACACCAAAATGTTGATGTGGCGCAAGTGGCGGGCAATAACGCTTTTTGGGTATGAGAAGGTATAGAAGAAACGGTGGTGTGCGTTGTCTGATTCCAGACCCTCCCGGTCATATTGCGGTTCCGCTGCGTAGCTGGTTGAATGACAGGCACTTTTTCCAGGGAGAGGCGATGTGAATAACCCGATCCAGTGGGACCCACCCTTTAACGATCATTTTGGTAACGGGATGGTTTACCGCCCGTTTTCTGCCAGCAATAAAATCTTTGCGGTGGGCTTCGAAGAAATACAAACCATGCACGATTTGATGCGCAAAGGCATCAGCATCCTGGCGGTGAATCCCGCATTTCGCTTTCCAGAAACCGGAGTCAGGGGAGTCATATTTGACGAGATCGATCTACACACGCTGGATTTCAATGCGTTCAGGCATATTGTGCATCCCGGCGTGGCAGGCGGGCGCGTCCTGTTCAACGTTGCAAGTATAATTCTTGAGCACTATAGTATCTCGAACGCCGGAGCCTATGTCTTTTCGGCTGCCAGCGACCCAACCGGGCTACGTAAAACGGATTTAGTGGATCTTTACAGCAGAGCGCTTGGCGTCGATGGCTGTCCCGGAAGTAAGCTATTTCGCGATTTGTTTCCGGGATGGCAGGCCTATAGCGATGTTGCCACAGGAGGAAGAGGATATGTCGTCACCACTGAACGTTATTAACCAGCAGATCACTTCCGCCGAACGGCTCGCCCTGAAGATGGGTAAACAGTTGCAGGCCATTGCCGGAGAGGACGTAAGAAATAAGCTTGAGTCCGGAGAGATCAGGCTCATCAATGGCCGTTATACTGGCGAGAGTCTGAAGGTACCCCGTCCAGCCAGACGCCGCTTTTAAGCGGCTTTTTTGTTATGCGTCGTTCGACACGTCAAATCTGACGACGGCGCGCGTTTCGTCAGGGTTTTCACGCCCACTCCCGTCCTGCACCCTACCAATACCCGCACCAACAATGTGGCATGCAACCTGCATTACGGGTTCGAGCGCGCGTATGCGCGAATTGAAAACTGGAGCGAGTCCGATGAAAAAAGTCGTCACGGTATGCCCCTATTGCGCCTCAGGTTGCAAAATCAACCTGGTGGTCGATAACGGGAAAATCGTCCGGGCGGAAGCGGCGCAGGGGAAAACCAATCAGGGTACCCTGTGTCTGAAAGGCTATTATGGCTGGGATTTTATTAACGATACCCAGATCCTCACCCCCCGTCTGAAAACCCCGATGATCCGTCGCCAGCGCGGCGGCAAACTGGAATCTGTATCCTGGAATGAAGCGCTGGATTACGTCGCCAGCCGACTTTCCGCCATTAAAGCGAAGCATGGCCCTGACGCCATCCAGACCACCGGTTCGTCACGTGGTACCGGCAATGAAACCAACTATGTGATGCAAAAATTCGCGCGCGCCGTTATTGGTACCAATAACGTTGACTGCTGCGCGCGCGTCTGACACGGCCCATCGGTTGCAGGTCTGCACCAGTCGGTCGGTAATGGCGCAATGAGTAATGCCATCACAGAAATTGATAACACGGATTTGGTCTTTATTTTTGGCTACAACCCGGCGGATTCCCACCCTATCGTCGCTAACCATGTGATCCGCGCGAAAAAGAACGGGGCGAAAATTATCGTCTGCGATCCGCGCAAAATTGAAACCGCGCGCATTGCGGATATGCACATTGCACTGAAAAACGGCTCGAATATTGCGCTGCTTAACGCCATCGGGCACGTGATTATCAGCGAAGATCTCTACGACCATGCCTTTGTGGCCGCGCGTACGCAGGATTTTGACGAGTATAAAAAGATTGTTGAAGGCTATCCGCCGGAGTCAGTGGAAGCGATCACCGGCGTCAGCGCCGAGCAGATCCGCACCTGCGCACGGCTGTATGCCGGGGCGAAAAGCGCGGCGATCCTGTGGGGCATGGGCGTCACCCAGTTCTATCAGGGGGTGGAAACCGTGCGCTCCCTGACCAGCCTGGCGATGCTGACCGGGAACCTCGGCAAGCCACACGCGGGGGTTAACCCGGTGCGCGGGCAGAATAACGTGCAGGGCGCGTGTGATATGGGTGCGCTGCCGGATACCTATCCTGGCTATCAATATGTGCACGTACCGGAAAACCGCGAGAAATTCGCCAAAGCCTGGGGCGTCGCCAGCCTGCCGGCGCATACCGGCTATCGCATCAGCGAGCTGCCGCATCGGGCGGCCCATGGTGAAGTGCGCGCGGCCTACATCATGGGGGAAGATCCGCTGCAAACCGACGCCGAGCTGTCGGCGGTGCGCAAAGGCTTTGAGGATCTCGAACTGGTGATCGTCCAGGACATCTTTATGACCAAAACCGCCGCGGCGGCGGATGTCATTCTGCCGTCAACGTCGTGGGGCGAACATGAAGGGGTGTATTCCGCCGCTGACCGTGGTTTCCAGCGCTTCTTTAAAGCGGTCGAGCCGAAGTGGGATCTGAAAACGGACTGGCAGATCATCAGCGAAATCGCCACCCGCATGGGTTACCCGATGCACTACAACAACACCCAGGAGATCTGGGATGAGCTGCGTCATCTGTGCCCGGACTTCTACGGTGCTACCTACGACAAGATGGGCGAACTGGGGTATATCCAGTGGCCGTGCCGCGATACGTCGGACGCCGACCAGGGCACCTCATACCTGTTTAAAGAGAAGTTTGAAACCGATACGGGGCTGGCGAAGTTCTACACCTGCGACTGGGTGCCGCCTGTCGACAAGCTAACCGAGGAGTATCCGCTGGTGCTGTCGACGGTGCGCGAAGTGGGCCACTACTCCTGTCGTTCGATGACCGGCAACTGTGCGGCACTGGCGGCGTTAGCGGATGAACCGGGCTATGCGCAGATCAACACCGCCGACGCGGCGCGTCTGGGCATCGAAGATGAAGCGCTGATCTGGGTGAACTCCCGCAAAGGTCGCATCATCACCCGCGCGCAGGTCAGCGATCGCCCGAATAAAGGCGCGATTTATATGACCTACCAGTGGTGGATTGGTGCCTGTAACGAGCTGGTGACGGAGAACTTAAGCCCGATAACCAAAACGCCGGAGTACAAGTACTGCGCCGTCAACGTTGAGCGGATTGCCGACCAGCGTGCCGCGGAACAGTATGTGATCGCCGAGTACGATAAGTTAAAAGCCAGTCTGCGCGAGAGCGCGATGGGGTAACAGGTGAGGGATAGTGCCCGGCGGCGCAAGCTTGCCGGGCCTACGCCGACATCTCGGGCCCGCGCTGGGTGGGTGGCGTGTCGGAATGCCCGGCGGCGCAAGCTTGCCGGGCCGGTGGCGTAATCTGTAGGCCCGGTAAGCGACGCGCCACCGGGCATTTTTTGAAGCCGCTCAGGAGTTCGCGGTTTTATCAAATTTGCCCAGCACGTCGCGCTCGTAAGCCAGCGCTTTTTTGCGGTCAAATTTGTGTTCCCACTTGGCGATCACCAGCACCGCCAGCGCATTACCCACCACGTTCAGCGCCGTACGCGCCATATCGAGGATACGGTCAACACCGGCGATAAATGCCAGCCCTTCCAGCGGGATCCCGACGCTGCCCAGCGTCGCCAGCAGCACCACAAAGGAGACGCCCGGTACGCCTGCGATGCCTTTGGAGGTCACCATCAGCGTCAGCACCAGAATGATCTCCTGCCCCAGCGACAGCTCAATACCGTACAGCTGGGCGATAAAGATCGCCGCGATGCTCTGGTACAGCGTCGAGCCATCGAGGTTAAAGGAGTAACCGGTCGGCACCACAAAGCTGGTGATCGACGCCGGTGCGCCGTAGGCCTCCATCTTCTCGATAATGCGCGGCAGCACGCTTTCCGAACTGGCGGTGGAATAGGCGAGAATTAACTCCTCTTTCAGAATGCGGATCAGCGTCCAGATGCTTAATTTGCACAGCCGCGCCACCGCACCCAGTACCACCAGCGCGAAGAACACAATCGCGGCATACACGAGGATCACCAGCTTCGCGAGCGGCCACAGCGAGGCGAAACCAAAGTTTGCCACCGTCACTGAGATCAGTGCGAACACGCCCACCGGGGCATAACGCATCACCATATGGGTGACTTTAAACATGGTTTCGGAAATGGAACGGAACACCGTCACCAGCGGCTCACGGTGCGCGGAAGGCAGCGACGACAGGCCGAGGCCAAACAGCACCGAGAAGAAGATGATCGGCAGCATATCGCCCTTCGCCATCGACGCCACGATATTGGTCGGCACCAGTGACAAAATGGTGCCCATCAGGCCATGAGCGTGGCTCTGCACTTCTGCCGTTGTACTCTGGTATTTCGAAATATCCACCGTGGCCAGTTGCGACATATCAATGCCCGCGCCCGGCTGGAACACATTCGCCAGTGTGATGCCAAGAATAATGGCCACTGTAGTGATCACTTCGAAATAAAGAATAGTTTTCGCGCCAATACGCCCCAGTTGCTTCGCATCGCCAACGCCGGCAATCCCCACAATAAGGGTGGAAATCACAATAGGCACGACGATCATCTTGATCAGGTGAATAAAAATATCACCTGCCGGGGACAGGAGATTTGCAATCAGCCATTCACGGCTGTCGCTTTGGTAATGCAGGTAACTACCCAGAAGAATACCCAGCACCAGGGCCAGCAAAATCTGCCAGGCCAGGCTGACTTTCACATTTTTCATAACGAGTGACATCCTTAATGAAGCGCTATTCCATGCTCATAAATGAGACATACTGAACGGGGTATGGTTAGCGTTTCTTTCAAAAGCGGGGGATTTTTAACGCGCATTATCAGTACCATTTGCGCGGTATCCGGTGCAACCCTTTACGTTCAGGGGCTTTCACTGGATTCTTTCTCAATAAGCGAATTTTATGCCAGTTATCTTGCATAACTATTTGTTATAGAGGAATTTTTAATTCCTGTAATCGCAATAGTCCTTATCGTAAATTATTTCCCTTCTAAGCATCATCTGCTGCATTTTCATACACTCAAGCAATGCGTGATCTGCCGCCCAAAAAGTAAACAAAGCTCCCAAAACCCCTACTATTAACGTTTGTGTGACATATTATTAACATCCTACAAGGAGAACAAAAGCCATGAGCCAAATCCATAAACACCCTATTCCCGCGCAGATCGCGGAAAAATGCCTGATTAATGCAGAACAATACCAAGCGAAATATCAGCAATCCATCACCGATCCTGACGCCTTCTGGGGTGAGGAAGGTAAAATTCTGGACTGGATCACGCCTTATCAGAAGGTGAAAAACACCTCTTTTGCGCCTGGCAACGTCTCGATTAAATGGTATGAAGACGGCCAGCTCAACCTGGCGGCTAACTGCCTGGACCGCCACCTGGCTGACCGTGGCGATCAGACGGCGATTATCTGGGAAGGCGACGACGCCAGCCAGAGCAAACATATCTCTTACCGCGAACTGCACGGCGAAGTGTGCCGCTTTGCCAATGTCCTGCTGAAACTGGGCATCAAAAAAGGCGATGTGGTGGCGATCTATATGCCGATGGTGCCGGAAGCGGCGGTGGCGATGCTGGCCTGCGCACGCATTGGCGCGGTGCATTCAGTTATTTTTGGCGGTTTCTCGCCGGAAGCGGTCGCCGGGCGTATTGTGGATTCCAGCTCACGGCTGGTGATCACCGCCGATGAAGGCGTGCGTGCCGGGCGCAGCATCCCGCTGAAGAAAAACGTCGATGATGCGTTAAAAAATCCGGCGGTGACCACCATTGAAAACGTGGTGGTGTTTAAACGCACCGGCGGCACTATCGACTGGCAGGAAGGCCGCGATCTGTGGTGGCACGATGTGATGGCGACCGTCAGCAGCGACCACCAGCCGGAAGCGATGAACGCCGAAGATCCGCTGTTTATCCTTTATACCTCTGGCTCCACCGGTAAACCGAAGGGCGTGCTGCACACCACTGGCGGTTATCTGGTGTATGCGGCGACCACTTTCAAATACGTCTTCGATTACCATCCGGGCGACATTTACTGGTGTACCGCCGATGTCGGCTGGGTGACCGGCCACAGCTATCTGCTGTATGGCCCGCTGGCCTGCGGTGCGACCACCCTGATGTTTGAAGGCGTGCCGAACTGGCCGACGCCAGCGCGTATGGCGCAGGTGGTGGATAAGCATCAGGTCAATATTCTCTACACCGCGCCGACAGCGATCCGCGCCCTGATGGCGGAAGGCGATAAGGCGATTGAGGGGACTGACCGTTCCTCGCTGCGCATCCTTGGCTCCGTTGGCGAGCCGATCAACCCGGAAGCCTGGGAGTGGTACTGGAAGAAAATCGGCAAGGAAAACTGCCCGGTCATGGACACCTGGTGGCAGACGGAAACCGGCGGCTTCATGATCACGCCGCTGCCGGGCGCCATCGAACTGAAAGCCGGTTCCGCCAGCCTGCCGTTCTTCGGCGTGCAACCGGCGCTGGTGGATAACGAAGGCAATCCGCTGGACGGTGCCACCGAGGGCAACCTGGCGATTGTCGATTCCTGGCCAGGTCAGGCGCGCACGCTGTTTGGCGATCATGAGCGCTTCGAGCAGACCTACTTCTCCACCTTCAAGAATATGTATTTCAGCGGTGACGGTGCGCGCCGTGACGAAGACGGTTACTACTGGATCACCGGACGGGTGGACGATGTGCTGAACGTCTCCGGTCACCGTCTGGGCACGGCAGAAATCGAGTCGGCGCTGGTGTCGCACCCGAAAATCGCCGAAGCGGCGGTGGTGGGCATTCCGCACAATATTAAAGGCCAGGCGATTTATGCCTATGTGACGCTGAATCACGGTGAAGAACCGTCGCCGGAGCTGTATACCGAGGTGCGCAACTGGGTGCGTAAAGAGATAGGCCCGCTGGCGACGCCGGATATTCTGCACTGGACCGATTCGCTGCCCAAAACCCGCTCCGGCAAAATCATGCGCCGCATTCTGCGCAAAATCGCCGCCGGTGACACCAGCAACCTGGGAGATACCTCAACCCTCGCCGATCCGGGCGTAGTGGAAAAACTGCTGGAAGAAAAACAGGGCATTACGATGCCGTCATAACGATAAATGCCCGATGGCGCACTGCTTATCGGGCCAGTAAATCCTACCCTACCCCTCCTTTTACCGGGAGGGAAAATATAAAAACCATCCCGAAGGATTTCGCGTTGCAGGAAGGCGGCAAGCGAGCACATCCCCTGGAGCATAGTTCACTATGTGACTGGGCGTGGGCGAGCGCGGCCAACGCACCTGCGGCGCGAAAGACACAGGGAGCCTCTGGAGAATCTGTGATGAATGAGCTTATTTATCAACGGATAGAAAACAACGCGCATTTCAGGGAACTGGTCGAAAAAAGGCAACGGTTTGCCGTCATTTTGTCACTAATCGTACTGGCGATTTATGTCTGCTTTATCCTGCTTATCGCCTTCGCGCCTGGCTGGCTGGGTACCCCGTTGTATGCGGGCACCAGCGTTACGCGCGGCATTCCCATTGGCGTCGGCGTCATCCTGATTTCGTTCGTACTAACCGGCGTGTACGTCTGGCGGGCGAACGATGAATTTGACCGACTGAACAATGCCGTGATCCGTGAGGTAAATGCACCATGAAGAGATTACTGACGGCGGCCGCCGCCACACTCCCTTTCTCCGCGCAGGCGGCTGATGCCCTGACCGGCGCGGTGCAGCGCCAGCCGACGAACTGGCAGGCGATCATCATGTTCGTGGTGTTCGTCGCCTTTACGCTGATGATCACGTACTGGGCGTCGAAACGTACCCGTACCCGCAGCGACTACTACACCGCAGGCGGTAACATTACCGGCCTGCAAAACGGCCTGGCGATCGCCGGGGATTACATGTCTGCCGCGTCTTTCCTCGGCATTTCCGCGCTGGTGTTTACCTCCGGCTACGATGGCCTGATTTACTCGCTGGGCTTCCTGGTTGGCTGGCCGATCATTCTGTTTTTGATCGCTGAACGTTTGCGTAACCTCGGGCGCTACACCTTTGCTGATGTGGCGTCGTACCGCCTGAAGCAAGGACCGATCCGCATTCTGTCTGCCTGCGGTTCGCTGGTGGTGGTGGCGCTGTATCTGATCGCCCAGATGGTGGGCGCGGGTAAATTAATCCAGTTGCTGTTTGGCCTGAACTATCACATCGCCGTGGTGCTGGTGGGCGTGCTGATGGTGATGTACGTGCTGTTCGGTGGCATGCTGGCCACCACCTGGGTGCAGATCATCAAAGCCGTGCTGCTGCTGTTCGGTGCCAGCTTTATGGCCTTTATGGTGATGCGTCATGTCGGTTTCAGCTTCAATAACCTGTTTACCGAAGCGATGGCGGTGCACCCGAAAGGCACGGCGATCATGAGTCCGGGCGGGCTGGTGAAAGATCCGATCTCTGCGCTATCGCTGGGGCTGGGCCTGATGTTTGGTACCGCCGGCCTGCCACACATTCTGATGCGCTTCTTTACCGTCAGCGATGCCCGTGAAGCGCGCAAAAGCGTGTTTTACGCCACCGGCTTTATGGGTTACTTCTACATTCTGACCTTTATTATCGGCTTCGGCGCGATCATGCTGGTGGGCGCAAATCCGGCGTTTAAAGATGCCACTGGCGCGCTGATTGGCGGCAATAACATGGCGGCGGTGCACCTTGCTAACGCCGTGGGCGGCAACCTGTTCCTCGGCTTTATCTCGGCGGTGGCTTTCGCGACTATCCTCGCGGTCGTGGCGGGCTTGACCCTGGCAGGCGCATCGGCGGTATCACACGATCTGTACGCCAACGTCTTCCGTAAAGGCGCGACCGAGCGTGACGAACTGCGGGTGTCAAAAATCACCGTGCTGGTGCTGGGGGTGATCGCCATCCTGCTGGGTATTCTGTTCGAAAATCAGAACATTGCCTTTATGGTCGGCCTGGCGTTCTCGATTGCGGCAAGCTGTAACTTCCCGATCATTCTGCTGTCGATGTACTGGTCGAAACTGACCACGCGTGGCGCGATGATTGGCGGCTGGCTGGGGCTTATCACCGCTGTCGTACTGATGGTGCTTGGCCCGACTATCTGGGTGCAGATCCTCGGCCACGCCAGTGCGGTCTTCCCGTATGAGTACCCGGCGCTGTTCTCCATTGCGGTGGCATTTATCGGTATCTGGGTGTTCTCGGCAACCGACAATACGGCGGAAGGGAAACTGGAACGCGAGAAGTTCCGCGCCCAGTTTATCCGTTCGCAAACCGGTATTGGCATCGACCAGGGCCGCGCGCATTAATCAGCCTTATCCCCGGCCTGCGGGCCGGGGACATCCACAATATTATTCTTCGAATTCGCTAAGCCCGCTCACATAACTCCCCCGCCAATAGCATTTATTGGGCATCATCCTACCGGTTAACATTTTATTCTTTTGTGGCCTTATTTTTATCAATTATTCAGGGAATAGATATTATTTGAGCAAATAAATTGCTGAGGTCGAATGCTATCTCATTAGCCTGTTATTACAGGAATACATAATGAAGAAAATGCTTCTTACCGGTTTGTGTTACTCCGTTTTTTTATTTTCTGCCACCCAGACATTAGCCCAGGATGAGGTGCAATTGCGGATGTCGTGGTGGGGAGGAAAAACCCGCCACAACGTCATGTTAAAAGCCATCGCCGCGTTTGAAAAACGTTATCCCGGTATTAAAGTCACCGGGGAATACATGGGCTGGGATGGGTATCTGTCGCGCATGACCACGCAAATCTCCGGCAATAAAGAGCCGGATGTGATGCAAATCAACTGGCCCTGGCTGCCGACATTCTCCCGCAATGGCGATGGCTTTTACGATCTTAACCAGTTGAAAGATGAGCTGGATTTAAGCCAGTTTTCTCCTGCGGATTTGCAAACCACCACAATAAAAGACAAGCTAACCGCTATTCCGCTTTCCATGAACGTGCCCGGTTTTTACTACAATACCGAAAGCTGGAAAAAAGCGGGTCTGGACTATCCCACCACCTGGGAGGAACTGTTTGCGGCAGGCAAGGTATTTAAAGAGAAATTCGGCGATAACTATTATCCGCTGATGGCGAACAATCAGGATGTATTCCTGATGATGAACTGCTATATGTCGCAAAAATATAATGTGCCGATGTTTACGGCGGATGGCAAAAAACTGGGCTGGAGCGAGGCGCAGTGGCGGGAAGCGTTTCGCTTTGTTGAACGTCTGGCAAACGATCATGTGATCCCGGCTCCAAAATATCTCGCCTCTTTTGGACAGTTTGATTTCGCCGACAGCAAATACTGGAAAGAGGGCATGTGGGCTGGCGTTTATACCTGGAACGTGACGGTGCAGTATTACTCTCAGAAATTAGCGCCGCCAGCAAAACTGCTGTCCGGGACTTATATTATGTTGCCGGGCGCGACCAACGCCAGCGCCTATTTCAAAGTCTCGTTAACCTATGCAATTGGCAAAAATACCCGACATCCGAAAGAGTCGGCAATGCTGATTAATTTTCTGCTCAACGATCCCGAAGCTATTGCCACAATTAAGCTGGAAAATGGTATTCCCCTGAGCAAGATTGCCATTAAAACCCTGACCGACGATGGCACGCTTAATAACGATAATCCTTCCGTTGCCGGTATGAATCGGGCAAAAACGTTGTCATCGGAATCGGTGGCGACCCACTGGATGGAGGATCAGCAATTGCAGTCGTGGTTTATCGAAGCGAGGGAAAATATCGATTACGGCAAGCGCACTGCTGATCAGGCGGCGGATGAGTTTGTCGTACACGCCGACCGTTTACTCAAAAAGGCGGCCTCCCGCTGGTAGTGAAATGACCCGGCCCGCGCGGGCCGGGTATCGCGCACCTTTTTAATCGCTATATAGCAGCACTGTTTTTATCTCAAAGGGCGTAAAGACCAGCGTAATTTTACCGTCGGTCACTGGCACCGCTTCATCGCCCTCTTCCATTAAGTTCGTCAGCACACAGCGGGCAACCGTCGCGGGCAGCGTCAGTTGCGCCGTGGCATGGCAACCATCGAACTCGTAGAGCCTGATTGCCAGCGCCGCGCGCTCTTCAGCTTTTTTAATGGTTTCCACGCAAATATGCGCGGAATCGCAGGCGATAAAACTGACAGGTTTTTGCGCGTCTTTTTTCGTTTCGCCGTCGCTGGCCGCAATGATCAGCGGATTATTAAACAGCGTCGCTTCGCGATTAACCTTGCCTTCAACTTCATCGCCGCAATGGGGAAACAGCGCATAAGAAAAAACGTGCTCCCCGCGATCGGCATGAATACCAGGATGATTCTGCGCCCGCACCAGATGCAGGTCCAGAACGCCATTTTTCGCATAATGGCCGTATTTACAGTCATTCATTAATGCAACGCCGTAGTCACGCTCTGAATAATCGATCCATTTATGGGCGCAAATTTCAAACTGCGCGGCATCGTATACCGTATTCATTCTGGCGGCGCGCTGGATTTTCCCGAACTGAATATCACAGGTAACGACGTCGCTGCGAATATCGACCTCAAAGGCGGTGCGCAGCATTTTTAAATCTTCCTGCCAGTCGAGCCTGGTGTGGAAATCCAGACGTTTACTGTCAGCGGTCAGGGTGATTTTCTGCACCAGCGCGGAGTAACCGTACTGATAATGCTGTTCGACTATCGCGGTCGCCCCATCGAGGTAAGCCTTTACCTCCGTCAGAATAAACGCCTGCGGTTGCCGGTTACGCCAGGTGATATTCATATCCCAGCAGTCGCCGCCAATATCCTCATACACCGCCAGCCGGTTAGCGCAGGTGCCGGGTTTTAACAGCGAGCGCCCCGCCGCTTTGTCGTCAATTTGCCCGATCGTGCCGTCGTCATTAAACCACACGCACAGCAGCGCGTTTTCAAGACGCTGATTTTCAGCGACCAGCATCGGCGGGCATTGCGGGGAACCAGCATCCAGTAATGCGTAGCCAAACGGCGGAATGGTCAGTTGTTTAACGCCGCCGGGCACCTGCAACCAGGCGCTGCGCGCAAAGCCGGTGGTATTGTGCACAATCAGCTGGTCAGGGCCGGCAGGGGTGTATGCCGCGAACGCCGCAAGACAGGCCTGGGTGAGCGTCTCAATGCGTGCGAGCATACTTTTATATCGCGCCACGGATTCATCATAAACCCGTTTAATGGACGAGCCCGGCAGAATATCGTGGAACTGATACAGCAGCGTTTCTTCCCACAGCGTCTGAATATCGTCGGCGGGATAGTCCATGTCGCCGTAGAAATATTCGCGGCTGGCCGCAAACTCCAGATTTCGTAACGCCTGTTCCATTTTACGGTTGTAGAACTTATTTTGCGCCTGCGTAGTCAATGTGCCCTGGTGCTTTTCCAGATAAAGCTCGCCTTTATAGCGCGGATAATCGACCTGATGCCGGGCAATATGCCGGAAAAAATCAATCGCTTTACCCTGAGTGACAGGGGAAATACCCTGTAGATCTTTCATGCGCATAAGACGCTCAAGGTGTTCCGGGCCTGGGCCTCCCCCGCCGTCGCCAATGCCAAACAGCATCAGGGCGCGATCGCAGACGCCCGCCTCCTGATAATTCTGCTCAATAAGCTTAATGCTGCGCGGTGCCGCCGGGCTGTTATAGGTTTCCTCTGGTAACATATGCGCCAGCACGGTGCTGCCGTCGATACCTTCCCAGTTGAAGGTGTGATGCGGGAATTTATTGTGTTCATTCCATGACAACTTCTGGGTCATAAAATAATCCACGCCGGATTTTTTCATGATTTGCGGTAAATTCGCGTTATAGCCAAACACATCGGGCAGCCATAACATGCCGGTGACCTGCGAAAATTCCCGGCGGAAGAATTTACGCCCGTATAAAAATTGCCGTACCAGCGATTCCCCCGACGGGATATTGGTATCTGCCTCCACCCACATATCGCCCTGAATTTCAAAACGGCCGGCGGCTACCTCATTTTTTACTTTCGCGAAAAGCTGCGGATAATCTTCTTTGATCCACTGGAATAACTGCGGCTGGCTGGCGCCAAAATAATAATCCGGATAACGCGCCAGTAATTCGACTGCGGTGGCGAAAGTCCTGGCCCCCTTACGTTTTGTCTCCCGAATGGGCCATAGCCACGCCAGATCGATATGCGCGTGGCCGATACCGGTAATACTGAGAGGCGCATCACCGCCTTTGCGGGCGAGTTCGGTCGCCAGCAGGCGGCGACACTGCGCGATAGTCGCCTCCCGTTCATCGGTGAGCTGATTGAGGGCGCGTTCGAGACACACCAGCAGCCGTTTTGCCCGCGGCGTGTTTTCTTCCAGGCACTGTAATAAGTCAAAAAGGACCCAGGCGTCGTAGTAGAGATCGCGCAGCGGTTCGTTGCACACGGCGATGCATGCTTTCTCCAGCACACCGCGCCGCTGCTCCCCAAACAGGTCGTTACAGGCGAGATCCAGCCACAGATCAACGGATTTAGAGCGGCCTGCGCAGGATGAAAGCGGCCAGACGGTTTTTCCTGGCAGGCCCAGACTGCGCTCAAACGTGGAATCAACGTTGGTTAATCCCCGCAGTGGTGTACCGCTTTCATCGACGATCAGCGCCTCGCCGCCGCAGTCAAACAGCATCACCAGACTGTTGCCCTGAACGTCCTCGGGTATTTTTCCGGTAACGTTAACCCAGGCACAATCCCAGAGTGTTCCCCAGCGCTCACCGGGGATAAAAATATGCCGGGTACCTTGCTCACGTTCGGCGAAAGGCACGGGCTCCGGCGTAATAAAACCGGTGACGGATAATGACGCCACGGGCGTATAAATACGATCCTGTATTCGCTGCAGAAAAAAGCGAATGTCTTTAATTGATTTTTCATTAAAATTTAACATCGCGGGTTCCTTTCGTCCTTTTATTTCCCGGATGAATAACAGCGTCCGACAGCAAGAAATAAGAGTGGGTGGATTAACAATAAATAAAAATGGCGGGCCATTAGGTGCTATTGGCTCGATAAAGTGTGTGATGCATGGCTAATTTTCAACCGGGGACGATACCCTGCGCGGAAAATGCAACAGAAAGCTAAAACAGCGTTTTGGTATTCACGAAAGTGATATAAGCCAGTCAGTGAGCCACATCACGTCCTGCTCGCAAAAAAAGTCGATCCGCATCACAAACTCCCGGTCTGTTTCGCTAACTCCGTCACACTTTTCGCTCGTTTACGCGTCCCTCGCCCTGTTCTGCCCTGCCCGGCGACGACAATGCCAGGGCCGATTTTTATGCTTAGGCCAGCCGTGGCTTACGGGTTAAGCCAATAATTTCATTATGTAATTAATCGAGGATGGTATGAAAAAATATGCCCTGGTCGGCACGGGCGGGCGTGCCGGGATGTACATTGCGGCCATCGGCGGTCAGTGGAAAGAGACGGCCACGCTGATAGCCTTCTGCGATACCAACCACACCCGTATGCACTACGCTAATCAGCTCCTGAAAAACGAAGGCGCTGCGCCGGTTTCCACCTGGCACGCTTCGCAGTTTGAGGAGATGATCCGCGACACGCGCCCGGATGTGATTATCGTCACTACCATGGATCGCACCCATGACGATTACATTGTGCGGGCGCTGCATGCGGGCTGTGATGTGATCACCGAAAAACCGATGACCATCGATGAGCAGCGCGCGCTGCGCATCCTTGACGCCATCGAAGAGACGGGCCGCCAGGTGCGTGTCACCTTTAACTACCGTTATGCGCCACACCACAGCAAAGTGCGCGAACTGCTGATGAACGGCACCATTGGCGAGGTCAACTCGGTGCATTTCGAATGGCTGTTGAATACCGAACACGGCGCGGATTATTTCCGGCGCTGGCACCGGGAAAAGCGCAACAGCGGCGGCCTGCTGGTGCACAAATCTACCCATCATTTTGACCTGATGAACTTCTGGCTGGGGAGCTATCCGCAGCGCGTCTATGCCGAAGGCAGTCTGCGCTTTTATGGCAAAGAGAACGCGGAACGACGCGGCGTGACGCAGTTTTATCCCCGCGCCCACGGCTATGCCGCCGCCCAGGACGATCCCTTTGCCCTGCATATGGAGGAGAGTGCGCAGCTGAAAGCGCTGTATCTGGATGCCGAGCATGAAGATAACTATTTTCGCGATCAGAGCGTGTTCAGCGACGGCATCACCATCGAGGACACCCTGTCGGTGCTGGTGAAATACCAGAACCAGGTGCAGCTAACCTATTCCTTAAATGCGTATCTGCCCTGGGAAGGGCTGAACGTGGTGTTTAACGGCAGCGAAGGCCGCCTGGAGATGAAGCTGGTCGAGAAATCTTACGTCAACGCCGGTGGCGATCGCGCCAGTGAAGGGAGTCTGGAGGGCTGCGACATTACGGTGTTCCCGATGTTTGCCGCGCCGTGGAAAGCGGAATTCACCCTCGGAGAAGGCGGGCACGGCGGCGGTGATAACGCCATGCTGGCGGATTTGTTTGGCCCCGCCATGCACGATCCTCTCGCCCGTGCCGCCGATCACCGCGCCGGGGCGATGTCGATCCTGACCGGCATCGCCGGGAATATCTCGATGCAGCAGCAGCGTCCGGTGAATTTTAAGGAGTTTGACCTGGTGTCACGGCTGAAAAAGTAGTGTCAGGGCCCCTCACCCGCAAGGATGAGGGGACATCTGTTATTTGTTTTCTATCAGCAGCGCTTCCAGCAGGTCAAGATCGTGCAGCAGTTTTTGCAGCGTTTCGTTGCTGATCTGCCGCGTAGCGCGCAGATGATAAAGCTCTGCCCGCTCCGAGCGCAGCGCCGCGAGGCGGAAGCGGCGTTCGAGGTTCTCTTCCTGCATCGAACTGTCGACGTTATTACGGCCATCGGCCCGGCGACGCAGATTACCAATCACCCGCGAACTGACTTCGGTAAGCAGCTGGTCGTCGATATTTTCCTCGGCGTTGGTCGCCAGACGCTCCTGCATTTTCTGGATCGCGACGATGGCCACGTCAGCGGTTTTCGCCCGCGCCAGCCGCTCTTCTTTCGCCTGCTGCGCGTGGTCGGCGATCTCCATATGTTGCAGCAGCATGGGTAAGACCACCACGGCGACAAACAACGAGAACAGGATCACCCCGGCGGCAAGGAACACCAGCTCGTAACGCGCCGGGAAATGCTCGCCGCCCGGCAGCAGCAGCGGAATAGAGAGTACACCGGCGAGAGTGATCGCCCCGCGCACGCCCGCAAAGGTGGAGATCAGCAGCTCGCGCGTACTCCACATACCGAACTCCATCGGGCTTTTGGTCAGGAAGCGCTGACTGAATTTCTGCATCGTCCACAGCCAGCCGAAACGCACCATCATCAGCGCGGCATAAATCAGGATGATGTCGGTAAACAGCATCCAGGTTTCAACATTAGGATCAGCTTCCGCCGCCGCCAGTGAGCTTTCCAGAATGCCCGGCAGTTGCAGGCCCAACAGCAGGAAGACCATGCCGTTAAACACGAACTCCAGCATCGACCAGGTACTGTTGGCGCGCAGACGCATCGCCAGCGGCGCAGAGCGCATCACGCCGGAGCGGGTGATGGTCATCCCGGCCGCGACCGCCGCCAGAATGCCGGAGACGCCGACGTGTTCCGCGATCAGATAAGAGGCGAACGGCAGCAGGAACAGCAGCACGATTTGCGTGGCAGGCTCATCGCCGCCCCAACGGCTGAGGAAACGCAGCGAGCGGCCATACAGCCAGCTGACCACGAAACCGGCGAGCAGGCCGCCAATCGCCACCTTGAAGAACTCCACGGTCGCCCCGCCGACGGTAAAGACCATGGTGCCCATCGCCACCGCGACGGCAAACTTCAGGGCGACCAGGCCGGAGGCGTCGTTCATCAGCGCCTCGCCCTGGAGAATGCCCATGATTTTTTTCGGGATGCGCCCTTCACCGACAATGCCGGACAGCGCCACGGCATCGGTTGGCGACAGTACCGCCGCCAGCGCGAACGCCGGGATCAGCGGGATACCGGGCACTACCCAGTAAATGAGATAGCCAATGCCGATCACGGTGACCAGCACCAGCGCCAGCGCGAGGCCAAATATTTCACGCCCGTGCTCCAGAAACTCCCGCGTGGGGGTTTTCCAGCCATCCGCGAACAGCAGCGGCGGGATAAACAGTACCAAAAAGAGTTCCGGATCGAACTCCACATGCAGGCCGAATGTGGGTAAGGCCAGCATGGCGCCGATGGCGATCTGCATCAGCGGCAGGGGGATCTGGAAGGGCAGGACACGGGTGACGACACCCGAGAGTGAGACCACGAGGGTCATGATGAGTATGGTGAAGAAGATTTCCATGCGTTCCCTGTTTGCGATGATTTTTTATAATCGATGACGAGGCATCATGCCTTTCATAATAGAACATGCAGTTTAATGTAATGGAAACAGGATGTACCTTAAAACGTAAAAAGGGTGGCAAACGCCACCCTTTTCTTCGCGTCAGTGCGCAAATTAAATCGCCCAACCGCCTGCGTAGAAGGCCACCAGCGCCACGGCGATCACCACGGTACCGATGTTCAGACGACGCCATTCGCCCGATACCACACGACCAATCACCAGCGAGGCGAAGCCGATCATGATGCCGGTCACGATGTTACAGGTCAGTACGATAAACACCGCAGTAATAAGACCGGCCATCGCGTCAACGAAATCAGCGAAATCGATTTTCGATACGTTGCTCAGCATCAGCAGACCAACGTACATCAACGCCGGCGCGGTCGCGTAAGCCGGGACCAGGTAAGAGAGCGGAGAGAGGAACAGGATCAGCAAGAACAGCACGCCGACGGTGATTGCCGTCAGACCGGTTTTACCGCCTGCCGCCGTACCCGCCGCTGATTCGATATACACGGCCGCGGGTGCTGCGCCCACCAGGCCTGAGAAGACGCTGCTCAGGGAGTCGGTGGTCAGCGCTTTGCCACCATCGATAATCTGACCGTCTTTATCCAACAGGTTTGCCTGACCGGCTACCGCACGGATGGTGCCGGTGGCATCGAACACGGCGGTCATCACCAGCGCCAGTACACTCGGTAATACGATCGGGTTCAGCGCGCCCATGATGTCCAGGCTGCCGATCAGGGAATTGCCGTGTTCATCGCTCAGCGATGGCATGGCGAAGATGCCGGAGAAGTGTACGGACGGATCGAAAATCAGGCCGACAATCGACACGCCGATGATGGTCAGCAGAATGCCGCCCGGCACTTTCAGTTTTTCCAGACCGATGATCACCGCCAGCCCAATCAGCGACATGATCACCGGGAAGCTGGCGAAATGGCCCAGCGCCACCGGCAGACCGTCAATCGGGTTTTTCACTACAAGACCAACGCCGTTCGCGGCAATCAGCAGCAGGAACAGGCCGATACCGATGCCGGTGCCGTGTGCCACGCCCTGCGGCAGGTTACGCAGGATCCAGCTACGGATGCCGGTCGCGGAGATCACAGTAAAGAGCACGCCCATCAGGAATACCGCGCCAAGGGCTACCGGTACGCTGATTTGCTGGCCGAGCACCAGACTAAACGCGGTGAAGGCGGTCAGCGAGATGGCGCAGCCAATCGCCAGCGGCAGATTCGCCCACAGGCCCATCAAAATAGAACCCAGCCCGGCAACCAGACAGGTGGCAACAAACACCGCTGTCGGCGGGAAGCCCGCTTTGCCCAGCATGCCCGGCACCACGATCACGGAGTACACCATGGCAAGGAAGGTGGTAAGACCGGCTACGATCTCCTGACGGACAGTACTGCCGCGTGCAGAAATTTTAAATAAAGCGTCAAGCGAACCGCCGGTACGCGCTGAAGGCGTAGACATAGAAAACATCCCCTGAGAATTTTTATAAACGCTTTTTTGCGTGGTGGACAATCCACTGCCAGATTAAACGTCATCTCCATGTGCTACGTTGCGGCAAAGCAGTGCCACAAAAAGCAAACGTTTAACTCCGCGCAAACAAAACGGCTGTTGAAAAAGGCAAACGATTATCCAGCCATCTACAGGGGCATTTCAACTTAACTTTGCGCCTTTTTGCGAAATTTCGCTCAGGACGATGAAGAAAGCAGCGGGCGCTGCGCAAACGTTGTCGCTGTCATCAGGCGACGTTCTTTTGTTCTGCTTTGCGGCGGGCAATAAAATCAGCCACAGGCACAATCCGGCTGAATTGCTCCTGGGCGCGCATATCATTCTCAACCTCCCACAGATCGACCGCAGCCTGCAGGTTGAGCCAAAAATCCACGGACGTGTCGAATGCTTTAGCCAGCCGAAACGCCATATCGGTAGTGAGCTTGCGATTATTGTTCACCAGCGCGCTCACCGTATTGCGGTGGACCTGTAGCATTTCGGCCAGCTCGTTAATCTTCAGATTAAGGGGCTCCAGGTATTCATACAGCAGGATGTCACCTACGGTAGTGGGTTTTCTGGTTGCCTGTTTCATGATGGATCCTTTGAGTGTTACGTTAAGTCGCTATGGGTAAGGCACCGATTCTGTTGGGCTGCCCTGCTCTCAATATTTGTGCGCATCCAGATAAAGATCTTCCGCTTTCCCGTCCACCCATTGAAAAATCAGCCGATACTGCTGATTTATTCGTATCGATGAATAGCCTTGTAGCTTGCCGTTCAGCTCTTCATATCGATTCCCTGGTGGCGAACGTAAATCACGATATGAACCGGCGGCATTAATGATGTCGAGTTTGCGCGCCAGCGTCGTATGAATGGCCGGAGGAATGCTTCGGTGCGGTGTTGAGTACCTGTAGAATTCTTCCAGCCATGCATCACGGAAGCTGCCTATATGCTTTTGCATTTCATTTGTGCCTCCTTGCTCCGTCTGCAAGGATGCTAGCGCACTCATGCACCGTGCACAAGTGCATTAATTAACAAATGGTGAGCATACCCCGTCGCGTTTGTCGGTTATTCGCCGGGTAATTCGAACGGGCCGCCCTTTTCAATGGCTCGCTGCCAGGCCGGGCGCAGTTCGACGCGTTTTTTCCATGCCTGCAAATTAGGCAGGTGATCGACGCCGCCGCGCGCCAGCAGAGCAAACACCGGGAAGCTCATCTGGATGTCCGCCATGCTGGGCGATCCCCCGGTAAACCAGGGCTGGCTGCCGAGTTCCGCTTCTATATAGCGGGCATGGGTTTCGATCTGCTTATTGAGGTAGCCTTTCTGTACGCCCTGTCCCAGCGCTTTGCCGAGGGTACGAAAACCAAGCGGTACCGGCGGTTTACCCAGGCTGCTGAACACCAGTTTCATCAGCAACGGCGGCATCAGCGAGCCTTCGGCATAATGCAGCCAGAAACGGTAGCGTAACCGCTGATCGGCATCGGCGGGTTTCAGTGTCCCTTGGGGATCGTAGTTTTCCTGCAAATATTCAAGGATCGCCCCGGATTCGGCGATGATGCGCCCGTTATCTTCCAGCACCGGGGATTTTCCCAGCGGATGGACTTTTTTCAGCGCTTCCGGAGCCAGCATGGTTTTTTCACGCTGATAGCGCACCAGTTCGTACGGCACACCCAGCTCTTCCAGCGCCCACAGTACGCGCTGGGAACGGGACTTATTCAGATGATGCACTTTTAGCATGATGAACTCCGTTAAGTTGGCACTTACTTACTATAGAAAATTGTGCATCATGCGTGAAAAATTTCGGCAAGAATCCCCTCGTCGTCGCTGGCAAAGCGGGGCCGGTGGCTTACACTAAAAGTATCGATACAGACCGGAACCTACCGAGTTTTACGTTATACCGAGGGGTATCGATGTCGGGGGAGACCCTCCCACAAACCCGTGGGATAGAGCGAAAGACAAAAGACCGGAAAACAAACTAAAGCGCCGTTACGGCGCTTTAGTTTTTTGTGTTACTTCATTAATTTTTATTAGCCATAAATGACAAAAAAACCATAAATAATCGGAGTACCGTTGCTCGTCAGTCGACCAAAAGACAAGGAATTGGGTATGTCATGGAATAAATACGCAACTGTAGAGTTTGCAAAAAATCATGTTTATCACGAAAGCCATCGCAAATGCGAACTATTTGTAAAAAATGCAATTATTGCAGGTGGCGTTCCTATTCACGGCACTGGTTCTGCCAAAAATATGGGGCTGACCTTAACTCAGGTTGGTTTTTTTAAAGTCTCAGGTGAACCACAATTAGGCGATGTGGTTGTTATTCAGTCAATCAGCGGTCACCCTGACGGGCATGTGTGCATTTATGACGGGCACCAATGGTTAAGTGACTTTGCCCAGCGCTCCATGTACCCAGGTGCGGCATATAGAAAGAGCCGCCCGGCGTTTCAGCTTTACAGGCATTATTGATATGAAAACCAGCATCATTATGTCCCTTCTTTTTTCCGCCAGCGCATTCGCCCAGCCGGATATGACAGCGAGCCATGAACCTCAGCAAGCAGCACGGCACTTTAATGAATGGTATATACAGCAAGTCACCGCAGGCAAATTTCCTATAACTGACAGCAACGAAATAGATAAATATGTCACCGCTGACTCACTTAACGAACTACGCCACGCTCAGGATCCCAGATATGCTGATGAAGAATTTTACGATGCTGATTTCTTTCTTAAAGCGCAAGACACAGGTGAAGACTGGTTACAAAACGTTACGGTTGTATCGGCTGAATACGATCCCGTTTGCACCAATGTTTACATCGCTTTTGGCAAAAAGGAGGAACATATCATCATTGATTGTATGGTAAGAGAAAATGGCATTTGGAAAGTGAAGTCCGTGGCGCGTCAACTCGCGATACGTCCGTATGAATCACGTAAATAAATCAGGTTAATCATCTTCCAGCAGACGCGCGCCAGTGCCCTGCTCGCCTAGCCGGTCGCCGGGGTTGCGCAGTGGACAATCGCTACGCGACAGACAGCCACAGCCGATACAACCGTCCAGCTCATCGCGCAGCGCTTGCAGCGTATGAATGCGCCGATCCAGTTCTACACGCCATTGCGATGACAACTGTTTCCACTCTTTCGGACTCAGCGTGTGCCCTTCCGGCAATACGCCAAACGCATCGCCAATGGTGGCAAGAGGAATGCCGATACGCTGCGCAATTTTGATAATCGCCACATAACGCAGCACATCACGGGTATAACGCCGCTGATTACCGCTGTTACGCACACTTTTTATCAGCCCTTTGGACTCATAAAAGTGCAACGCCGACACCGCCACGCCGCTACGTTTCGCCACTTCGCCTGGGGTGAGCAGCGCCTTAAAACGCGGTAATTTCTTTTCCATAAATCGCTTTACCTCAAGTTAACTTGAGGAATTATACTCGCCCGCAGACAAAACGACAGCGGCAGAACTGAGAAAGAGGCTAGTATGTCCCATCAGCAAATTATTCAGACACTTATTGAATGGATTGATGAACATATCGACCAACCCATGAACATTGATGTGGTCGCCAGAAAATCGGGTTATTCAAAGTGGTACCTGCAAAGGATGTTCCGTGCAGTGATGCACCAGACGCTGGGCGAGTACATTCGCCAGCGCCGGTTACTGCTGGCCGCGGAAGCGCTACGTTCCACGCGGCGGCCCATTTTTGATATTGCGATGGATCTTGGCTATGTCTCGCAGCAAACTTTTTCGCGCGTGTTCCGCCGCGAATTTGACAGAACGCCAAGCGATTATCGGCATCAGATGTAAACCCCGAACTGGCGCTTATCCCATCAGGATTTTATTAAGACTAATAGGATAAGCGCTTAGTCGTGCTGCTGCGCCCAACTTATAAAATCCTGCGACGATAACGCTTTCGCAAAGTGCCAGCCCTGGCAGAATTGCACGCCGCGCTTTAACAGCCAGGTGACCTGCTCCGCCGTCTCCACCCCTTCCGCAATGATTTTCAGACGCAGACTGTGCGCCATCTCAATAATATGCTCGGCGATCAGATGGCTGGTGCTGTTAGTGGTCAGCGTATCAATAAAGGATTTATCGATTTTCAGAATATCGACATTAAGGGAATAGAGGTTGTGCAGATTGGAATAGCCCGTACCGAAATCATCAATTGCCACTTCATAACCCGCATGGCGGAAAGCCTGAATAACCGGCGTGGTTTTTGGCACGTCAATAAAGCCACGCTCGGTCACTTCAATCTTAATTTGCTCGGCACGCACCGCGTAATGCGCGGCTTTATCAGAAATCAACGCAATCAGGCGTGATGAATGGAAATCCGACGCAGAGAGGTTAATCGAAATATACAGGTGCGGATGAGCAGCGAGGAAATGTCCCAGATCGGTAAAGACTTCTTCTACGACATAATCGGTCACCCGCTCAATCAAGCCTTCTTTTTCAGCCAGCGGGATAAACTCCACGGGGCTCATTACCGGGCCATTGCAGCCCGGCCAGCGCAGCAGCGCTTCGGCGCCTACACACTTCCCGGTTTTAATATCGATAATCGGCTGATAGTGAAGTCGGAGCTGCCGTTTTAGCAGCGCCCGGTGGAGTAAACGCCGCGGGGAGTTAAATTCATGCCGGGTTCGTGACCAGCCCAGTAAAAGGAGAATGCTGCCGATCAGCGCTAAGGGGATTAGCAGCATGGCCTGTTGATACAGGAAACCGTAATAACGAACACTGGATGTCGAAACGATCATCGACACAGGGCGTATATCGGAATGGACGATGGTATAAAAGCGGTTGTCACTGCGGAAATTTAATTGATTATTTTGTAATTGCTTAGCCAGTATGTTGACATCGGCATTCGGGCTGGCAGAAAAGAAGGTTTTGCTGACGTTGTCATACACCGCAAAGGCTAATGCATGATCGTCTGATGCCACCTCACTATAAAAGAGTGGATTCACCACTACCGCATAATTACCGCGGCGCATATACACCATTTTATAGCCTGAATAAAAAGGCGTATCGCGATAATAATAAATAGCGACATCAGGGTTACGTTTATAATCAGCAGCGGGGATGATATAAGGCTGGGGCAGCGTAATACTCGAGGAGCATAAAAAATGATCGCCCTGCGTGTAGATTAAATCCGCCAGATAAAGCCGTCCGCGAATAATATTAAGCATATTTTGGCGATGATGTGGCGAGCAGATCTGCCCGCTAAATTTCTGGGCTTCATCATAAGCAATATCCGCCTGGCGGATCACCAGTTCCGTTTTATCCAGTGCAAGTTGCGCAAATGCCTGAAGTTCCGCCCCTGTTTCTTTAACTGCGCGAATGTGTGCAAACCATAGCGCCAGCATCACAGGCAGTATAACTGCCATGATGATCCCGACGATCCTCAGCACCTTGCGAAGTGCGCTATGATTCATTTCCGCCTAATATCCCTGCAAAGTGTGTGCCTGTAATAATGACAGGATGCTTTGATAAACAGGTGATTACGTTGCATGAATCATAAGACATTAGCAACTGACTTTTTTCATTAGAATCCTAATATCTGCTTATGACGATAATATTCGTCCGTAAGGCAAACTAAAAGTGTTCACCCTCTTTATATTAAGGAAAATAAATATCCGGCAGGTAGACAACGTTTAAGATAACTCAACAGAGGATCGTTGATTAAGGCAAATTACAGGGTGATAAAGATGGTTAACCACGGATGTTTATTTTTTAAACGGCAAAAATGAACACCGTGCAAAGAATAAGCATAATAAAAAAATAGTGTTGTTATCCTTTTGTTTCTGACATGCAGTTTTTTTCCTGACAGACAAATACTGCGTAAAGGCATTTGTCATCCTGCCGGAGCCTGCGTACCCGGTATGGATAGCGCGAAATTGACACAGATCACTGGCGAATAAAACAGCAAATGTGATATAGTTCACAAAAATTGTGAAACTGAAATCACGTTTCATTGGTTATCTGAGGATAGATTGATGGCTACCATTACCACAGGCGTGGTATTGCTACGCTGGCAGTTATTGAGCGCGGTGCTGATGTTTCTTGCCAGCACGTTGAACATTCGCTTTCGCAAATCTGACTATATTGGCCTTGCGGTGATCAGCAGCGGGTTGGGTGTGATCGCCGCCTGCTGGTTTGCCACTGGGTTGCTTGGCATTACGCTGGTTGATGTGGCAACCATCTGGAACAATATTAAAGAGGTGATGATTGAAGCATCCAGTCATACACCGCCAGAATGGCCGGTCGTGATCACCTGATCGCATCGCACCAAAAACAAAAGCCCCGTCAATGCGGGGCTTTTTGCGTACTGCTCAACGGGATCAGAACGGGATGTCGTCGTCAAAATCCATCGGCGGTTCGTTAGACTGCGCCGGTGCTGAAGACGGCTGCTGCGGGCGAGACTGCGCGCCGCCGCTGAACTGGTTGCCGCCCTGCGGCTGCTGAGGCTGACCCCAACCGCCCTGTTGACCGCCGCCCTGCTGGCCGCCACCCTGACGTCCACCGAGCATCTGCATCACGCCGCCAATCTGCGGAACGTTGATTTCAGTGGTGTAGCGCTCCTGGCCACTCTGATCGGTCCACTTACGGGTACGCAGGGAACCTTCAATGTACACCTGAGAACCTTTACGCAGGTATTCACCGGCAATTTCTGCCAGTTTGCCGAACAGCACAACGCGGTGCCATTCAGTCTGCTCTTTGGTCTCACCGGTGGTTTTATCACGCCAGGATTCGGAGGTCGCCAGCGTAATGTTGGCGACTGCGCCACCACTCGGCATGTAGCGTACTTCCGGGTCCTGGCCCAGATTACCGACGAGAATCACCTTGTTTACGCCTCTGCTGGCCATGGTCGTGTCTCCTGAATACGTTTCTTAATAGTGTAAACGCGCGATTGTAGCATTACAAACCGCGCGATTGATACCTTGCGAGGCGGATTCCAGTAAACCGTACCGTCGCGACATTGTTGCAGTACCACCTTGAAGGCGCATCATAACACTGTATATCCATTCAGGTTAAATTGTGTCATAATTAATCGTTTCAGTTCAGACCGCCTGGCGTGTTCTATGCTTACAAAATTGGATGCATAACGCTGTGGCAGCCGAATCTCTACCGGGAAAGGTGAATGGATAAGATAGAAGTACGGGGCGCGCGTACCCATAATCTCAAGAACATCAACATCGTCATCCCACGCGACAAGCTCATTGTCGTGACCGGGCTTTCGGGTTCAGGCAAATCCTCGCTGGCGTTCGACACCCTGTATGCCGAAGGGCAGCGTCGTTACGTCGAATCGCTTTCCGCCTATGCGCGGCAGTTCCTGTCGCTCATGGAAAAGCCAGATGTCGATCATATTGAAGGGCTGTCGCCGGCTATCTCTATTGAGCAGAAGTCGACCTCGCACAACCCCCGTTCCACGGTCGGGACCATTACCGAAATTCACGACTATCTGCGTCTGCTGTTTGCCCGCGTGGGCGAAGCGCGCTGCCCGGATCATAACGTTCCGCTGGCCGCGCAAACCGTCAGTCAGATGGTCGATAACGTGCTCTCGCAGCCGGAAGGCAAGCGGCTGATGCTGCTGGCGCCGATTGTTAAAGATCGTAAAGGCGAACACACCAAAACGCTGGAAAACCTGGCAAGCCAGGGCTACATCCGCGCGCGTATTGACGGCGAAGTCTGCGATCTCTCCGATCCGCCTGCGCTTGAACTGCAAAAGAAACACACCATCGAAGTGGTTATCGACCGCTTTAAAGTGCGTGAAGACCTGACGCAGCGCCTGGCGGAATCCTTTGAAACCGCGCTGGATCTCTCCGGCGGGACGGCGATTGTCGCCGATATGGACGACGCCAAGGCGGGCGAACTGTTGTTCTCCGCGAACTTCGCCTGCCCGATTTGCGGCTACAGCATGAATGAGCTGGAACCGCGTATGTTCTCGTTCAACAACCCGGCGGGGGCATGTCCAACCTGTGACGGGCTGGGCGTACAGCAATATTTCGATCCGGATCGTGTGATCCAGAATCCGGAGTTGTCGCTGGCGGGCGGCGCGATCCGCGGTTGGGATCGCCGTAACTTCTATTATTTCCAGATGCTGCGATCGCTTGCCGAACACTACAAATTCGACGTGGAAGCCCCGTGGGCCAGCCTGAGCGCCAACGTACACAAAGTGGTGCTGTTTGGTTCCGGCAAAGAGAACATCGAATTCAAGTACATGAACGATCGCGGCGATACTTCCGTACGTCGCCATCCGTTCGAAGGCGTGCTGCACAATATGGAGCGCCGTTATAAAGAGACGGAATCCAGCGCGGTACGTGAAGAGCTGGCGAAGTTCATCAGCAATCGCTCGTGCACCACCTGTGACGGAACGCGTCTGCGTCGTGAAGCGCGCCATGTATTTGTGGAAGACACGCCGCTGCCGACCATCTCCGACATGAGCATCGGCCATGCGATGGACTTTTTCACCAATCTTAAACTTTCCGGCCAGCGTGCAAAAATCGCTGAAAAAGTGCTGAAAGAGATTGGCGATCGTCTGAAATTCCTCGTGAACGTCGGGCTGAATTACCTGACGCTGTCCCGTTCGGCAGAAACCCTGTCCGGCGGCGAAGCGCAGCGTATCCGTCTGGCGAGCCAGATCGGTGCGGGCCTGGTCGGCGTCATGTACGTGCTGGATGAACCGTCCATCGGTCTGCATCAGCGCGATAACGAACGCCTGCTCGGGACGCTGATCCATCTGCGTAATCTCGGCAACACGGTGATTGTGGTTGAGCATGATGAAGATGCGATCCGCGCCGCAGACCACGTTATTGACATCGGTCCTGGCGCGGGTGTTCATGGCGGTCAGGTTGTGGCAGAAGGTACGCTGAAAGACATTATGGCGGTGCCGGAATCACTCACCGGCCAGTTCATGAGCGGTAAACGTAAGATTGAGATCCCGAAAGCGCGTGTGCCTGCGGATCCGGAAAAAGTGCTTAAGCTGACCGGTGCGCGCGGCAATAACCTGAAGGATGTCACCCTGACGCTGCCGGTGGGGCTGTTTACCTGTATTACCGGCGTGTCCGGTTCAGGTAAATCGACACTGATCAACGATACCCTGTTCCCGATCGCCCAGCGCCAGCTGAACGGCGCAACCATCGCCGAGCCCGCGCCTTACCGCGAGGTTCAGGGTCTGGAGCACTTCGATAAAGTTATCGACATTGACCAGAGCCCGATTGGTCGTACGCCGCGCTCTAACCCGGCGACCTACACCGGCGTGTTTACGCCCGTGCGCGAGCTTTTTGCCGGTGTGCCGGAGTCCCGTTCACGCGGTTATACGCCGGGGCGTTTCAGCTTTAACGTGCGCGGCGGACGCTGCGAAGCCTGTCAGGGCGATGGCGTGATCAAAGTCGAAATGCACTTTTTGCCGGACATTTATGTGCCGTGCGACCAGTGCAAAGGCAAACGCTATAACCGTGAAACGCTGGAGATTAAGTACAAAGGCAAAACCATCCACGAAGTGCTGGATATGACTATCGAAGAAGCCCGTGAGTTCTTTGATGCCGTACCGTCACTGGCGCGTAAGCTGCAAACGTTGATGGATGTTGGTCTGACGTACATTCGTCTCGGCCAGTCTGCCACCACGCTGTCCGGTGGTGAGGCCCAGCGCGTTAAGCTGGCGCGTGAGCTGTCAAAACGCGGCACCGGCCAGACGCTGTATATCCTTGATGAGCCGACGACCGGCCTGCATTTTGCGGATATTCAGCAACTGCTGGAAGTGCTGCACCAGTTACGCGATCAGGGTAATACCATCGTGGTGATTGAGCATAATCTGGACGTGATCAAAACCGCTGACTGGATCGTCGATCTGGGGCCGGAAGGCGGCAGCGGCGGCGGGGAAATCCTCGTCTCTGGCACGCCGGAAACCGTAGCCGAGTGCGAAGCCTCGCACACGGCGCGCTTCCTCAAACCGATGCTGACGTAATCAGACGGAAAGTTGCTGCCTGACCGCGTCGGGCAGCGCACTGACCACCAGCTGATACGAGGCATCGACCAGATAGTAAATCTGCGAATCCGGCAGCGATCCATCCAGAAATACCGTGCTCCAGTGCGCTTTATTCAGACGCGCGCTGGGGCGCACATCACTATGTTCATTACGCAGTAATTCCGCCAGCTCCGGGCTGGTTTTCAGCGTTACCGCCGGGCGGTGATCCGTTTCGTGCACCATCGCAAACAGCACATCCGCCACTTTAATCTGCGTGGCTTTCCAGTCGCTGTGCTCGCTCTGCTCCGCTCCCGCCTTGCCCATGCAATAGGGCAGTAGTTCCGCATTGGTCATTTTGGTTCCTCTGATTGGTGGCACCTCAAGTGCTGCTCCTTGTCGAAAATAAATCTTTCTAAGTGTGCAGCATGAGTGCGTTTTCAGCCAGGTTTCAGCGGCGGGAGATGAAAAAAACGGCAATTCTGCCATTGCCGTTAAGGGTTCAATATTCGGAATTGGCGATCACTTCTTCGCCGTACATGCCCGCCTGTGGCAGCGGTTTGTATGACGAGTTAGAGGCACGCAGCACGCGAATGCCACGGGCACCGACTTCGCGCGCCGCGCGAATATCGTTATCGGAATCGCCGTAGAACACCTTGATCTGCTTACTCTGCAACCACTGCGTTTTGGTATTTTGCCCGGCCTTGTCGCCGGCAAAAATCACCGGGTTCATGCTGCTGGCAGGGATCAGGAAGTCATCCTGCAGGGTTTTCGAAACGGTTTCCGTTTTGGTTTCGCTGCGTCCGGTAACAAAGAAGATGCTGTCGCCGCGCTTCACGTGCATGGTGATCAGCGCGCGGGCCACCTCTTTCGGGATGCTGAACTCATCCCAGCCGTTGTTCATCTTTTCCCAGAATGCCGGATTCTTCAGATAGTCTTCGCTGTCCGGCGACCAGGTTTTCTTACCACGCCAGAAGCCAGGGCTGGAAAACAGCACGGTATCGTCAATGTCAAAACCCACGGCCATCGGCGGTCGTCCCAGCAGGCTGTTTTCAATTTGCGCCACAGAAACCCAGTGCACCGGAGCCTGTTCTGCCAGCTGTGCCATATTTGTGCCGGGATTGAGCGGCGATGGCGAGGAGGCGTGGGCTTTCACGGCGCCGTTAAGGGTGAAAAGCAAACTGAAGGCACTGAGGATAAGTGTGATTTTGCGCATAGTTTTCCCTGCAATTGGCGGCCCGCAATCATTGCAACCTGCGCGGGCGGTCAAAAAAATTTACCCGACCTTAACGTTCCGTACCGGTGAAAGGAAGAATATTCTTAAAAAAGAGGCGGGAAACAGAAGGAGGATCGCATTATCGTCGCTCTCCCGACGGTTACGCGCCGGGAGAGAGAGTCAGTAAGCGAGTACTTACATTACAGCGGCAAAAGCCTGTGCCACGCGCTGAACATTACCGGCATTCAGCCCGGCCACGCACATGCGTCCGCTGGCGATCAGGTATACGCCGAACTCATCACGCAGGCGATCGACCTGGGCGCTGCTCAGCCCGGTATAGCTGAACATGCCGCGCTGCTTAAGCAGATAATCAAAGTTTTGCCCCGGTACCGCGTCTTTCAGGACGTTGACCAGTTCCTGACGCATTGCCAGGATGCGCAGGCGCATCGCTTCTACTTCTGCCAGCCAGCTGGCTTTCAGGGCATCGTCGCCGAGGACGGTCGCCACCAGCTGCGCGCCAAAGCTCGGCGGGCTGGAGTAGTTGCGGCGCACGGTGGCTTTCAGCTGGCCCAGCACACGACTCGCGGCGTCGGCATCTTCACAAACCACCGACAGCCCACCGACGCGCTCACCGTACAGTGAGAAAATTTTCGAGAAGGAGTTGCTGACCAGCGCTGGCAGCCCTGCGCTGGCAATGGCGCGGATAGCGTAGGCGTCGTCTTCCATGCCCGCGCCAAAGCCCTGATAGGCGATGTCGAGGAACGGGATCAGGTTACGCGCTTTCAGCACCTCAACGACCGCATCCCACTGGGCATGCGTCAGATCTGCGCCGGTCGGGTTGTGGCAGCACGGATGCAGCAGCACAATGCTTTGCGCCGGCAGCGTGTTGAGCTTTTCAAGTAATGCGTCGGCGCGCACGCTGTTAGTATCCGCATCAAACCACGGATAGGTATCGACGTTAAAACCCGCGCCTTCAAAAATGGCGACGTGGTTTTCCCAGGTGGGATCGCTGACCCAGACGCCGGAATTCGGGAAGTAGCGCTTGAGGAAGTCGGCACCGATTTTTAACGCCCCGGAGCCGCCCAGCGTCTGAATAGTGGCAACGCGTTGCGCGGTTAATACCGGGTGATCGGCACCAAACAGCAGCGGTGCGATGGTATGACGGTAGCCGTTTAAGCCTTCCATCGGCAGATAAAGCGAGGCACCCTGCGGCTGGGCATTCAGGCGCGCCCGCGCTTCAGTGATCGCCTGTAACTGGGGAATAGCACCGTCTTCGTTGTAATACAGCCCGATGCTGAGGTTAACTTTGTCGCTACGGGGATCTTCTTTGAAACGTTCCATCAGCGAAAGGATGGGGTCGCCAGCATAGGCGTCAACTTTCTGAAACACGCGGTGGTTCTCCAGGTTTACGGTGCGGATAACCACAATAAACCGGAAGCGCAGGAAGATCGAGAGAGATGTGAACACCTCGTTAAATGGTGAGGTCCGCAGACGCGGCAAGCGCCTCTTTCACCTGCTGAATACGTTCGTCTACCGTTCCGCGGACGCGGATAAACGGCAGGCCCCGGCGGGTGAGTTCATCTTCATACCAGGCCTGCTGACGCAGACGGAATGTCTCATCCTGGCGGGTGCCATCCTGCACAAAGGGGAAATCAGCTTCGCACAGGACAATCAGCGAGTAAGGTCGTTCTGCCAGGCGGAACAACGCCTCAGGCGCGCGTCCAAACAGGTACAAAGTATAAAACAGCGTCGTCAGCGGCGAGGTATCGCACACCAGATAACGATGCGCGGCGGTACTGTCTTCGCGCCGCACCTGCTCAAGGGCAATGTGCAGCAAATCGTCGTACTCCAGGTTGCCCTGTTTTTCCTCCCAGCGCTCGCGGCCATATTCGGCGACAAAACCCGTCCCCAGCGCCTTAGCCAGCGCAACGGTCAGGGTACTTTTTCCCGTTGATTCACCACCCAGCAGACAGATACGCTGTACAAAGTCACGGTAAACCGGGGGCGCCAGCAGCGCACGGTGACGATGAACATCGGCGCGGATCAAGGTGCCGGACGGCGCATCAGCGCCCGACTGCCGGTATGAGCGCACATGCGCCACTGGTTGCTGGAAACGTTCGCTAAGTACGGCGGCAAACCCGTCACCGTAAGCTTCCGCAGTGAAAACCGCTTGCGGATGACACTGAAAAACCTGCTCGCACACCGAGGCAACAAAATGCCGGTGCAGATCCGCGTCATCATCGTTATGCGGCATAGGGGGTAAGCCCAGCGTACAGGCCGTCTCCGCCGTGAGCACGACAGAATGGCAACCGGGAAATCGCTGTTGTAGCCAGCGTAATCGCTTTTGCGGTTCGCATCCCGGTAATTCCGGCACGGAATAGCTGAGGATCAGCAGGGTTTCACACTGTTCGTCGGCCCCACGGATCAAGGTTTCATGCCCGCAGTGAAGCGGCGCAAACTTTCCTACGATGAGTCCCGTCGCAAAGCGTTTCACTGATTGGCCAACTCCCTGCGCCACTTCCACAGGCCGTGCCAGGCATTACACCAGAAAATAAGATACAGGCCCGCTGTTAAGGTCAGATCGCGGTAGGCATAAAGCGGAACCGCAATGGTATTCACCACCAGCCAGACGTACCAGTTTTCAAGGCGACGCCCCATCAGCATAAACTGCGCCAGTACGCTAAACGTGAGGATCAGCGAGTCCAGCCACGGAGACCAGGCGTTGGTGAAGGTGTGCAGTAACAGGCCATATCCGCCAGCGATTAGTACCGCGCCACCCAGTAGCATCAGTAAATGTGTGGCAGACGTTTTCCTGATAGGTAAGACATCGCCGCGCAGACCTTTCTGCCAGTGCCACCAGCCCGTGATGCTGGTAGCGACAAAAAAGACCTGTAGGGTTACGTCAGCATAGAGTTGTACCGACCAGAATACCCAGCCGTAAAGCAGACTACCGATGATGCCAGTCCACCACGTATGTACGTTATTACGTGCAGCCAGCCAGACGGAAAGTGCATAAGTGAAACAGGCAAGTCCTTCACAAAGCGACATATTTTCTCCATAAAAATTATTAGTCCATGTACTTCATCGCCACCCGCGAAGTCAGCCGTGTAATAAGTTCGTAAGCGCTCACTTTAGTGAATTCTGCGATACGTTCGACGGGCAGGCCGTCTCCCCACAGGATGACGCTATCACCCGCGTTGTCCTGTGCGCCCGGGCCGAGATCGACGCAAATCATGTCCATCGCCACGCGCCCGACTACCGGCACTTCCCGCCCGTTGACCAGCACCGGCGTACCGGACGGCGCGCCGCGCGGATAGCCATCGCCATACCCCATCGCCACCACGCCCAGGCGCGTATCGCGCTCACTCACCCAGGTGCCGCCATAGCCTACCGGCTCGCCTGCTTTATGCTCGCGCACGGCAATCAGATTTGACGTCAGGGACATCACCGGCAGAAAGCCGAAATCCGGCCCCCAGGGTTTGTGATCCAGCGGAGAAACGCCGTAAAGAATGATGCCGGGGCGTACCCAGTCAAAATGCGCCTGCGGCCAGAGCAGAATTCCGCCGGAAGCGGCAATGGATCGCTGACCGGGTTTGCCTTCGCAGAAGGTGTTGAAAATATCGAGCTGCTGCTCGGTGGCACCGCATTCCGGTTCATCGGCGCGGGCAAAATGGCTGACGATGTTCACCGGCTGACGGACGTTTTTGCAGGCGCAGAGGCGCTGATAAAACGCGTTCGCGTCTTCTGGTCGCACGCCGAGGCGGTGCATGCCGGTGTCGAGCTTCATCCACACGGTGACCGGCTCGCTAAGCTGCGCGTTTTCCAGCGCCGTCAGCTGTTCGTTGTTGTGAACGGCGGTATGCAACTGCTCGGCGGCAATCGTCGGCAGGTCGTCGGCGGCGAAAAAACCTTCCAGCAGCAAAATCGGTTGGGTGATGCCCCCCGCGCGCAGGCGCAGGGCTTCTTCAAGACGGGCGACGCCAAAGGCATCGGCATCGGGGAGCGCTCGCGCGGTCTCAAGAAGACCGTGTCCGTAGGCGTTCGCTTTCACGACTGCCACCAGGCGACTGGCGGGAGCCAGTTCGCGCAGGCGTTGCAGGTTGTGACGCAGAGCGCGGCGGTTAATGACTACAGTTGCCGCTTGCATTGATATTCCTTCATTAATGAGTACTGATTCTGGGGTTGTTACGCATCCAGCCAGATTTGCTATTCGTCGTCGTATTGCGGGCCCGCGTAGTTATCAAAGCGCGACCACTGACCGTTAAAGGTCAGACGTACCGTACCGATCGGGCCGTTACGCTGTTTACCGAGGATGATTTCCGCGATGCCTTTCAGATCGCTGTTTTCGTGATAAACCTCGTCACGGTAGATAAACATGATCAGGTCGGCATCCTGCTCGATAGAGCCAGATTCACGCAGGTCGGAGTTTACCGGGCGTTTATCGGCGCGCTGCTCCAGCGAGCGGTTAAGCTGCGAGAGCGCCACCACCGGCACCTGCAACTCTTTTGCCAGCGCTTTTAGCGAGCGGGAGATCTCGGCGATCTCCAGCGTACGGTTTTCGGAGAGCGACGGCACGCGCATTAATTGCAGGTAGTCGATCATGATCAGGCTCAGCCCGCCGTGTTCGCGGAAAATACGGCGCGCACGGGAGCGGACTTCCGTCGGCGTCAGGCCGGAGGAGTCGTCGATATACATGTTGCGCTTTTCAAGCAGAATGCCCATGGTGCCGGAGATACGCGCCCAGTCTTCGTCATCGAGCTGGCCGGTACGAATGCGGGTCTGGTCAACGCGGGAGAGCGACGCCAGCATACGCATCATGATCTGTTCGGCGGGCATTTCCAGACTGAAAATTAACACCGGTTTATCCTGCAACATCGCCGCATTTTCGCAGAGGTTCATCGCAAAGGTGGTTTTACCCATCGATGGACGCGCGGCGATGATGATCAAATCCGAACGCTGTAAGCCAGCGGTCTTTTTATTCAGGTCCTGATAACCGGTGTCCACGCCCGTCACGCCATCGTGGGGCTGCTGGAACAGCTGTTCAATACGTGCGACCGTGGTTTCGAGGATCTGATCGATACTCTTGGGACCTTCGTCTTTATTGGCGCGATTTTCGGCGATCTGGAATACGCGGGACTCGGCCAGGTCAAGCAGATCTTCACTGCTGCGCCCCTGCGGATCGAAACCGGCAGTGGCGATCTCATTCGCCACCGAAATCATTTCACGTACGACCGCACGTTCTCGCACGATGTCAGCATACGCGCTGATGTTCGCCGCACTTGGCGTATTTTTTGACAGCTCGGCCAGATAAGCAAAGCCGCCGACGCTGTCGAGTTGCCCCTGTTGTTCCAGCGATTCCGCGAGCGTGATCAGGTCGATGGGTTTACTCATCTCCTGCAGGCGGTGCATCTCAGTGAAGATGTGGCGGTGCGGGCGGGTGTAGAAATCTTCCGCCACCACCCGCTCGGCCACATCGTCCCAGCGCTCGTTATCCAGCATTAAACCGCCCAACACCGACTGTTCCGCTTCAATCGAGTGCGGGGGGACTTTCATCCCTTCGACCTTGAAGTCGCGAGGTTCAGACTGTTTGTTGAAGGGTTTATTTCCTGCCATAGCGCGTGGAGTTACCAAAAAGAGAAAGAGATGTGAAGTATAACGACAAACCCCCCGCCGCTAAAGCATCTTGACGTGCATACAGGCAGATAATCGGACAGCCTCTGTCGTGAGTAGCGACCAGATGTTTTAGTGGGAAATCGTACTGTTTAATTAAAAGATACGTTCTGTTTTAAAAGTGAAATTCCCTTTAATATGAATAGGTTTCACGACTCTCTGACTCAATTATATAAACTTAATTATAAAAGAAGGACTCAAGGATGAATTTTATTACCTTAGGAAATATATTGCGCTTGTTTGCATTACTGGTTGCCATTGCATTTTGGATGACATTTTTTTCAGACAGGGAGCCGACGCCCGCTTTTGAACAGACATGGTTTAACGGTGATGTGCGCATGACCGTGCCGCAAGACTTTGAACCGGCAGAGGATCAAACTGTCCTTCAGCAGGGCGTCATGGAATCGCACACGTTTCATAGTGAGCATAATAAAGAGATCCTTATCGCTGTGGTTATACCGCATCCCGGTGACGTGCAGTTTGAAGGGTTACAAAAAGACATTGCCGGCTACGTCTTTAAGCTCGCCGGTATCAATAACATTAAAACGCTGAATAAAAACCGTAACCACAAAATAGGCACGCTAAACTGTAGCTATGAAGAATATTATTTTGAGAGCGCCGAAAATTATTTCACTATCGCTATTTGCCCGGCGGGTAAATATATGCTGATTGCGAGCAGTAAGCGTAAAAATAAAGCAGAGCATTCATTAACCAGCCTGCTCAGCAGCGCGAAGTAACAGGCTGTCTACCGATCTTTTCTACACATCCTCCTGCTTGCTGTTAGGATTAAAGGATCCCAACAGTTCAGGCAGGAGGAAGCATGGCAACAAGAATTGAATTTCACAAGCATGGTGGCCCTGAGGTACTGAAAGCGGTGGAATTTACGCCCATCGATCCGGCGGAAAACGAAGTTCAGGTTGAGAACAAAGCCATCGGTATCAACTATATCGATACTTATATTCGCAGCGGGCTTTATCCGCCGCCCTCTCTGCCGAGTGGGCTGGGTACGGAAGCCGCAGGCGTGGTCAGCAAAGTGGGTAAAGGCGTTACCCACATTAAAGTCGGTGACCGCGTGGTGTATGCGCAATCTGCACTTGGGGCTTACAGTTCTGTGCATAATGTGCCTGCCGACAAAGCCGCGATCCTGCCCAATGCTATCTCCTTCGAACAGGCCGCAGCCTCCTTTCTGAAAGGTCTGACGGTGTTCTACCTGCTGCGTAAAACCTACGAAATTAAACCTGACGAACCCTTTTTATTCCATGCCGCCGCGGGCGGCGTAGGCCTGATTGCCTGTCAGTGGTCAAAAGCGCTGGGCGGTAAGCTGATTGGCACCGTGGGCAGCGCGCAAAAAGCGCAGCGGGCATTGCAGGCGGGAGCCTGGAAGGTGATCAACTATCGGGAAGAGAGCATTGTTGAGCGGGTAAAAGAGATCACCGGCGGCAAGAAAGTGCGCGTGGTGTATGACTCGGTGGGGAAAGATACCTGGGAGTCGTCGCTGGACTGCCTGCAACGTCACGGGCTGATGGTGAGCTTTGGTAACGCGTCCGGGCCGGTGACCGGCGTGAATCTGGGCATTCTGAATCAGAAAGGCTCGCTGTTTGCCACCCGCCCTTCCCTGCAAGGCTACATCACTAACCGCGAAGAGCTGGAAGAAGCCAGTAATGAGCTGTTTTCGCTGATTGCCAGCGGCGTGATCAAAGTAGACGTGGCAGAGGATCAGAAGTTTGCACTGGCAGATGCGCAACGGGCGCATGAGGCGCTGGAGAGTCGTACCACCCAGGGCTCAAGCTTACTGATCCCCTGAAAGAATTAGGGCCTCCATCAGGAGGCCCATTCTTTTTTTAGTTCGGCTGTTTGTAGGGGACAGCGCGATGAATTCGATAACCGCGCAATAGTGCCAGAAGTGATAACTAATTCCTATGCGGTTTCCGCGAACTCTCTCTGAAAAGTACAAGGTTGTGATCGACCGCGCATTACCTTAGTAACGCCAGCGCTTATTGCGCTGATACTGCGGCACTTTTGGCGTTTTGACCGCCCTGATCACCCACACAATCGCCACCGCCAGCAGCAGCCAGGGCAGCAGTTTAATCATCAGCGCAAACAGCCCACCGACGAACATTAACGCCGTGGCGACCACCAGCGCGGCGATAATGCCGAGCAGCGAAATACCCGTCACCATCAGCATGACAAAAAATCCAATCACAAACAGTAGTTCCAGCATGGCTCTCTCCCGAAAGACGTTTCTTTCATTCTTATCAGGGGTATTACAAGAATCATGCCAATATTAAGTTACTGATATAAAACAAAAACGCCCCGCTTATCAAAGCGAGGCGTGGTGAATCTGACCATTTTTTGGCGAAGTTTTAACGCTTATCCGCGACCAGCGCCAGCGCCTGTTCCACAACACGAATATCTGCGCCGGCTTTATGTGCATTTTCACTCAGGTGGCGACGCCACTGACGCGCACCGGGCACGCCCTGGAACAGTCCGAGCATATGACGGGTGATATGGCCAAGATACGCGCCCTTGCTCAGTTCACGTTCAATGTACGGATACATGGCGCGCACCACATCGACCGGATCGGCATCCGCGCGATCGCGGCCAAAGATCTCACGGTCAACGGCAGTCAGGATGCCCGGATTCTGATACGCCTCGCGGCCCACCATCACGCCATCCATATGTTCCAGATGTGCTTTCGCCTCTGCCAGCGATTTGATGCCGCCGTTAATCGACATCGTCAGCTGCGGAAAATCACGCTTGAGCTGATAGACGCGCGGGTAATCCAGCGGCGGGATCTCACGGTTCTCTTTCGGGCTTAAGCCCGACAGCCAGGCTTTACGGGCGTGGATAATAAAGGTGTCGCACTCGCCTTTGCCGGAGACGGTGCTGATGAAATCGCACAAGAATTCATAGCTGTCCTGGTCGTCAATGCCGATACGGGTTTTTACCGTCACCGGGATCGACACCACATCGCGCATTGCTTTTACGCAGTCGGCTACCAGTTGAGCGTTGCCCATCAGACAGGCACCGAACATGCCATTTTGTACGCGGTCGGACGGACAGCCGACGTTAAGGTTGATTTCATCGTAGCCGCGCGCTTCCGCCAGCTTCGCGCACTGCGCCAGCTGCTGCGGATCGCTGCCGCCGAGTTGCAGCGCGACCGGATGTTCTTCCTCGCTGTAGGCCAGATAATCACCCTTGCCGTGAATAATGGCACCGGTGGTGACCATTTCGGTATAGAGCAGCATATCGCGGGACAGCAGACGCAAAAAGTAGCGGCAATGCCTGTCCGTCCAGTCGAGCATCGGCGCGATGGAGAAGCGGGAGGAAGCGAATTCAGTGGACGGGTTTACGGGTGCCATAGCGTACATTTTTGCATCAACATGAAAAAGGGGCGCTACTATAACACACTCATTTCGGGGGTACACACACGCAGACCGGAGGCGTTGCGCCCCCGGTCCGGTTTAACTTAGAAGGTCATGCTCAGCTGTGCGCCCGCACCCCAGGTTTCGTTTTCGCCGACGATACCGGTCAGGTCAAGACGCGCACGTTCGAACGCCGTGAAGCCCACACCTCCGGTGAAGACGTTGCTGTCGTTGTCTTTCACGTCTGCACGGTAACCGGCACGCACCGCCATCCAGCTCAGCGGACGAACTTCAGCACCTACGCCGACGTACTGGGAGTTTTCTTCGCTCTTAAAGCCTTTGGTTTCGGTCAGATCGCCATCCGCGGTTACCGTCACCAGATCGTTATGCCATGCCACGCCAGCGGTCACGACCGGGCTGATCTGGTAGGTGTCTTTGTAGTTTCTCACCTCGCCGGTACGACCATTGCGCACGTTAATGTCTTTGGTATCGATGTCCCGGGAGATCAGGTTCTGCCCGCTTACGCCCAGGGTCCAGTTTTCACCGAAGTCTGCCGCGACACCGGCATCGACGTTGAAACCATTGTCATCAGTACGGTAGCGGCTGCTTTTGAAATCATCGCTGTCGTAATCGTAGATCGAGGTGGTGTAGTTATAGACCCAGGTTTTCTGGAATTTCGGCGTTACGCCGACAGAAACCGGGACGTCGCCCACCTGGAACTGACGGGCAACGGCGATACCGTAATCCGACACAATCGCCGCGCGCCCGGACGCGGTAGAGTTCAGATTCTCTTTGATTTCGTCAGCGCCATTCGGCGAGAGCGCGGCATTCAGCGCTTCACCGACCGCTATGCCCGTGTTGTTCTGAATACGGCGCAGGTAAGTAATATCCTGCTGGTCGATGTTTGAACTGACGCGGGCATGTGCAAAGGCTTTGGTCACAAATGCCACCGACAGCACGTCGTTAGGAATACTGACGGCAATGCCAGCGGCAGCGTTTGCCCGCGCGGTTTTACCATCAAGAAACTCCAGTTCATCGGCCAGATCTTTCGCCGCGCTCTGGAATTGTCCAATGGTACCCCGCGGATTCGTAATAATGTCCACCGGGGTGAGGTTATCAACGATGTCGCTATAGCGGTCGACTTTGTCATTAATATCGTCAATCTCGTCCTGAAGATTGTCTTTATCCGTAATTTGCGCACCCACAGCAGGCAAGATCACGGTAATGTTGTCATCTGGCTTTGCTTTGCCCAGCAAGGCCGGGTTAATGAGTGCGCCGCTGCCATAATTTCCGGCAGCGACACCCGTACCACCCATCGCGTCGCCACGCGCTTCTGCCCAGGTATTGGCCGCTGACGCCTGATTTGCCACAAACAAGGAGACAGCGAGAGTAACCATTGAATATTTGAATGTTTTTTTCACAGTTTGCTCTTCTTTGAATAATTGAACATCTCTACCCCGACAGTTATCGCCCGAACGGGGATGAACTATTGCTGTGAACAACGATGTTAAATACGCCTAATTCAAATTTAAGTAGAATCTGATGAACTTATTATTTTTGGTCCCGTTCCGTTGACGGGCCTATTAACTTATAGAAGACGAAATTAATTTCGTGAAGGTTTTGACGCAGAAGAAGGTAAAACAGCCTCGGGATGAAAGCGCGGGGATCTCGGCGTTTAAGGCAGAACATGGTAAAGTGTACGTTTCCGCACCCGGCCACCAGAGGATGCCAATGGATAAGACCACTTCGCAGGAGATGTTAGCGCAGGCTGAAAAGCTCTGTGTGCAACGCAATGTGCGCCTGACTCCACAGCGCCTTGAAGTATTGCGGCTTTTGAGCCTGCAGGAAGGGGCGATCAGCGCGTATGATTTGCTGGATTTATTGCGCGTTTCAGAGCCGCAGGCGAAACCGCCGACGGTCTATCGTGCGCTGGATTTCCTGCTGGAGCAGGGATTTGTGCATAAGGTGGAGTCCACCAACAGCTATGTGTTATGCCATCTCTTTGATAACCCGTCCCATACCTCGGCCATGTTTATCTGCGATCGTTGCGGGGCAGTGAAAGAAGAGGCTGCGGAAGGCGTAGAGGATATTATGCATGGTCTGGCGGCACGGATGGGTTTTGCGCTGCGCCATAATGTCATTGAAGCGCACGGCCTGTGTGCGGCCTGTTCAGAAGTAGAAGCCTGCCGTCATCAGGGTGCCTGTCAGCACGATCACAGCATTCAGGTGAAGAAAAAACCGCGTTAGGATCTGGACTATCTGGAAGGGTGCTTTCTGTGAGGATGGTACATCCTTGTACCGTTCGGGCAGGGTAGCTGTAATGCTAACGCCTCAGAAGTTCCTGATTACCAGCGGTAATCGTGACGGGTTTCCCAGTCACCCACTTCTTTCTCAGCCTGGTCTTTCTGGTAGCCGTAACGCTCCTGAATTTTACCAACCAGCTGGTCGCGTTTACCTTCGATGACAGTCATATCATCGTCAGTTAATTTACCCCACTGTTCTTTCGCTTTACCTTTAAACTGTTTCCAGTTACCGCCGACTTCGTCTTTATTCATAATGATTTCCTCATCGTTCGGTTTGAATACGAAAAATATTCATCATCCATCAATGCGTTCATATCTGCTGAACGTGATAATTATTGTAGTTAAGGATGTGCTGAAGCGGAGATTATTCGGAATATTTAACCATCGGCACGCTAAAATGCCTGTGTAATCAGGAAAACCAGGTGCCGTTACGCCAGTGCTGACGCCAGATCCACGCCAGCGTAATACCGCGCAGCGCAAGAAACACGGCTAACGACAGCCACAGGCCATGATTGCTGAGCACCGGCACGCTAAACAGCGTCAGAGCAAATCCGGCGGCGGCGACAGCCATACTGTTACGCATTTCTGTGCCGCGCGTGGCCCCGATGAACATGCCATCGAGCAGATAACACCACACCCCGATCACCGGCAGGATCACCTGCCAGCCAAGATAATGCCCGGCAAGCCGTTGCAGATCCGGCAGTGACGTCAGCAGCGAAATAATTTGCTCGCCCGCCAGCGCGTAGACCAGCGCAAAGGCAAGCGCCACTATCCCCGACTGCCGACAGGCGGCCTGCCAGACGCTGAGCAACTGGCTGCCATCGCGTGCGCCGTAAGCCTGCCCGGAATGCGCTTCAACCGCATAGGCAAAGCCATCCAGGGCATAAGCGGTAAAGGTCAGCAGCGTCATCAGCACGGCGTTCACCGCCACGATATCGCCCCCCAGACGTGCGCCCATCACGGTGATAGAACCAAAGCACAGCTGGAGCAGCAGCGAGCGCAGCATGATGTCGCGGTTAAGCGCCAGCAGCCGCCGTATATTGCCGCGCCAGGCGGTTTTCAGCATCGCCAGGCTGATCCCCCGTCGGCGCAGGCCACGCTGCACCATCAGCAGGCCAACCACAAAGGTGGCGTATTCCGCAATCACGGTCGCCAGCGCAGCCCCCTGCACGTTCATGTGCAGCCCCATCACCAGCCATAAATCGAGAACTATGTTAAGCACGTTGCCCACGACCAGCAGCACCACCGGCGCGCGGGCATACTGAATGCCCAGCAGCCAGCCGAGCAGCACCAGATTCGCCAGCGATGCCGGGGCGCTCAGCCAGCGGATCTCCAGAAAACGCCGTGCCTGTTCCAGCACCGCGTCGTTGCCGCCTACGATCTGCAGGGTGAGATTAATTAGCGGGGTTTGACACAGGACGATGGCGAAACCGGCGATCAGCGCCAGCAGTAAAGGCTGCACTAATGCCCGCGCAAGGGCCTGGGGATCTTTTGCGCCAAAGGCCTGGGCGGTAAAACCGGTGGTACTCATGCGCAGAAAAAGCAGCAGCATAAACAGGAAGCTGGTTGCCATCGCGCCAACCGCCACGCCGCCCAGATACACCGGGCTGTCCAGATGACCAATAACGGCGGTATCGACCAGACCCAGCAGCGGAACGGTGATATTGGAAATAATCATCGGCAGCGCAAGACGCCACAACGCTTTGTCAGAAGTCGTCAGAAAGGCCACGTTGAATTACCGGAAGGAGAACGAACGCACGGCGGCAATGATGAGGTTGCCGCCGCGTGGAAAGAAGAGTTTAGAGCCACTCACCGTTACGGATCACGCCGACGGCCAGCCCTTCGATGGTGAAGCTCTGCTCGCGCAGATCAACCACGATAGGGGAAAACTCGCTGTTTTCCGGCAGCAGTTGCACGGTGTTACCCTGACGTTTGAGACGTTTAACGGTCACTTCATCGTCAATACGCGCCACCACGACCTGGCCGTTGCGGGCTTCCTGGGTTTTGTGCACCGCCAGCAGATCGCCATCCATAATGCCGATATCTTTCATCGACATACCGCTAACCCGCAGCAGGAAGTCTGCATTCGGTTTAAACAGATTGGGATCGACCTGATAATGGCCTTCAATGTGTTGCTGCGCCAGCAGCGGTTCACCTGCCGCGACACGCCCGACCAGCGGCAGTCCATCGACTTCCTCAAGCAGTAAACGAATACCGCGAGACGCGCCTGAAACGATCTCCAGCACACCTTTACGCGCCAGCGCCTTAAGGTGTTCCTCAGCCGCGTTCGGAGAACGGAACCCCAAACGTTGCGCGATCTCCGCACGCGTCGGCGGCATGCCTGTCTGGCTGATGTGATCCCGGATGAGATCGAACACCTCTTGCTGCCTGGCTGTTAACGCTTTCATACCGCCCCCTGGTTGCATATACAGTTATGCTGTGAGTATATACAGTCAAAGTCAATTTTGGAACCAAATTATGAGCAAATAACAGGGGTTTGTTGATTTATGCGAGCCTTATCGATAATGCGACCACAACAGCATGCCCCAGGTGGCGAGCGCCAGCAGGATCGACATCAGCACCGCCGCCGAGCCCATATCCTTTGCGCGGCCGGAAAGTTCGTGCATTTCCGTGCCGATACGGTCCACCACCGCTTCAATCGCGCTGTTCAGAATTTCCACTATCATTACCAGCGCAACGGAGCCAATCAGCAGCACGCGTGTGATAGCGTCCACGTCCAGCCAGCAGGCAATGGCAATCGCGAGGATCACCGCCACCGCTTCCTGGCGAAAGGCCGCTTCGTTGATCCAGGCGGCGCGAACCCCTTTCCAGGAGTACCCTGCTGCTTTTATGATGCGAGTGAACCCAGTGGTATTATTGGCCATCAAAAAGAACCTTTTTATGTAATTAGCGTCAATGTCTATGCAAGCAGACCTTGGTACAACAGAATTTACGCGCGCTTTCTGATATTCTTGCGGCGCGACAGGATTATTAACCAGAGGCTTCACATCGTATATGTCCGGCTGGCCACGAATTTACTACAAATTACTTAATTTACCATTAGGCGCGTTGGTAAAAAGCAAGTCCATTCCGGCAGAACCTGCTCAGGAACTGGGACTTGATACCTCGCGTCCAATTATGTACGTCTTACCGTACAACTCGAAAGCAGATTTGCTGACCCTGCGCGCGCAGTGCCTGGCAAACGATCTGCCCGATCCGCTGGAACCGCTCGAAATCGACGGCACTCTGCTGCCGCGTTACATCTTTATTCACAGCGGCCCGCGCGTGTTTACCTGGTACACGCCGAAAGAAGAGTCCATCAAACTGTTCCACGACTATCTCGACCTGCACCGCAGCCATCCCGATCTGGACGTGCAGATGGTGCCGGTGTCGGTGATGTTTGGCCGCTCGCCGGGTCGTGAAAAGGGCGAGGTGAACCCGCCCCTGCGGATGCTGAACGGCGTACAGAAGTTTGTTGCTATTTCCTGGCTGGGACGCGACAGCTTTGTGCGCTTCTCGCCGCCGGTTTCGCTGCGCCGCATGGCCACCGAGCACGGCACTGACAAAATTATTGCCCAGAAACTGGCCCGCGTCGCGCGTATGCATTTCGCCCGCCAGCGACTGGCCGCGGTCGGTCCGCGCCTGCCTGCGCGTCAGGATCTGTTCAACAAACTGCTGGCGTCGAAAGCCATTGCCCGCGCCGTGGAAGACGAAGCGCGCAGCAAAAAAATCTCCCACGAAAAGGCACAGCAAAATGCCGTCGCCCTGATGGAAGAGATTGCGGCGAACTTCTCCTATGAAATGATCCGCGTTTCCGATCGTATTCTGAGCTTCACCTGGAACCGCCTGTATCAGGGGATCAATGTCCATAACGCCGAGCGCGTGCGTCAGCTGGCCCACGACGGTCACGAGATCGTCTATGTGCCCTGCCACCGCAGCCACATGGATTACCTGCTGCTCTCTTACGTCCTGTATCACCAGGGGCTGGTGCCGCCGCATATCGCCGCCGGGATCAACCTGAACTTCTGGCCCGCCGGGCCGATTTTCCGCCGTCTGGGCGCGTTCTTTATCCGTCGTACTTTTAAGGGTAACAAGCTCTATTCGACGGTGTTCCGTGAGTATCTCGGCGAGCTGTTCAGCCGGGGTTATTCGGTGGAGTACTTCGTGGAAGGCGGCCGTTCCCGTACCGGGCGTCTGCTCGATCCGAAAACCGGCACCTTGTCGATGACCCTCCAGGCGATGTTACGTGGCGGCACCCGCCCTATCACGTTAGTACCGATTTACATCGGCTACGAGCATGTGATGGAAGTGGGAACCTACGCCAAAGAGCTGCGCGGCGCGACTAAAGAGAAAGAGAACCTGATGCAGATGGTGCGTGGCTTAAGCAAGCTGCGTAACCTGGGCCAGGGCTACGTGAACTTCGGCGAACCGATGCCGCTGAACGCGTATCTTAATCAGCATGTGCCGGAGTGGCGCGAAGCGATCGATCCGATAGAAGCGGTACGCCCGGCCTGGCTGACGCCGACGGTGAACACCATCGCCGCTGAGCTGATGGTGCGTATTAACAATGCCGGTGCGGCGAACGCCATGAACCTCTGTTCTACGGCGCTGCTGGCGTCACGTCAGCGCTCACTGACCCGCGAGCAACTGACCGAGCAGCTAGATTGTTACCTGGATCTGCTACGCAACGCACCGTATGCGGAAGACGCCACCGTGCCGACCACCACGGCGTCGGGGCTTATCGATCACGCGCTGCAAATGAACAAGTTTGAAGTCGAGAAAGATACCATCGGCGACATCATCATTCTGCCGCGCGAGCAAGCGGTGCTGATGACCTACTACCGCAACAACATTGCGCATATGCTGGTTCTGCCTTCCCTGATGGCCGCCATCATTACGCAGCATCGCCACATCTCCCGCGAGGAGATGCTGCATCATGTTGAAGCGCTGTACCCGATGCTGAAAGCCGAGCTGTTCCTGCGCTGGGAAAAAGAGGCGTTAGGGGATGTGCTGGATACCCTGATTACTGAACTGCTGCGTCAGGGGCTGATCGTGATCAAAGACGATCGTCTGCACATCAATCCGTCACGCTCCCGCACGCTGCAACTGCTGGCGGCCGGCGCCCGTGAAACGCTGCAACGCTACGCCATTACCTTCTGGCTGCTGAGCGCAAATCCGTCCATCAACCGCAGTACGCTGGAAAAAGAGAGCCGCACGCTGGCACAGCGCCTGTCGGTACTGCATGGGATTAACGCGCCGGAGTTCTTCGATAAGGCGGTGTTCAGTACGCTGGTGCTGACGCTGCGTGATGAAGGCTATATCAGCGATACGGGTGATGCGGATCCGTCGAAAACCTTGCAGGTGTATCAGCTGCTCGCCGATCTGGTGACGTCAGATGTGCGCTTAACGATTGAAAGCGCGACCAGTCAGACGGACGCGGTATAACGTAATGCCCGGCGGCGCTCGCTTGCCGGGCCTACAAATACGCATAGAATCACAGGCCAGGTAAGGCGTCACCGCCTCCCGGCCTTTTTTATTTACAGCAGATAACTCATCGCCAGCCCTAAAAACAGCACCAGACCCACGTAGTTATTGTTCATAAACGCTTTAAAGCAAGCATCGCGATCGCGGTTTACCACCAGCCACTGCTGATAAACAAACAGCGCACCGGCAGCGGCTATCGACGCATAATAAGCCCAGCCCAGCCCGTTCAACCAGCCTACCGCGCTCATCAGCGCCAGCACGATGACCTGCAATATACCCACGATCAGTTTGTCGTGACGCCCGAACAGAATGGCCGTCGATTTGACGCCAATTTTCAGGTCGTCATCCCGGTCAACCATCGCATACAGCGTGTCGTACGCCACTGCCCACAGCACATTCGCGACAAACATCAGCCAGCAGCTCAGCGGTAAGGACTCACTCACCGCCGCAAACGCCATCGGTATGGACCAGCCAAAGGCCGCCCCTAATACCACCTGCGGTAAATGGGTGTAGCGCTTCATAAACGGATACACCCAGGCCAGCGCCAGCGCCGCCACGGAGAGCGCTATCGTCATCAGGTTCAGGGTCAGCACCAACACAAAAGCCAGCAGCACCAGCACCACAAACAGCGTACGCGCTTCTTTTTCCGTTACCGCGCCGCTGGGCATCGGACGGTTCGCCGTGCGCTTAACGTGTCCGTCAATTTTACGGTCGGCATAATCATTGACCACGCAGCCCGCCGCGCGCATCAACCAGACGCCCGCCACAAATACCGCCAGGATCCACAGCGGCGGCACGCCCGGCGTGGCGACCCATAGTGCCCACAGCGTGGGCCATAACAGCAGCAGCGCGCCGATGGGTTTATCGGTGCGCATTAAGCGGTGAAAGGCCAGCAGCTTATCCTGAGTGAGACTCCACTCCATTTTCTCTTCCTCTTAGTACAACGGCGATGCCGGCAAAAACAGTTCCGTCAGCAGTAACGGCTTCCCGCCAAGACGCAGGCGGGAACGGCGTCCCCACAGCGTATCCTCACGACCAATTTCGATAAAGTCACGGGTAAGCGTAGACGACGTAAACAGATACCGACCGAGCGGCGTGTTGCCCAGCTTTTGCAGCGCCAGCTCCGGGCCGCTGAGCGTGGATTCAGGCACCACTGTACGCCCGGCAAGCCAGGGTTCGCCATCAGCGCAGAGTAAAATTTCCCGCAGCCAGTAGCGTGGTTCGGCAGGCAGCAGCGGCAACTCCTCCGGGATTTCATCCGGCGCGACAAAGGCTTCGCGGATCAGCGTCACGCTCACCTGTTTGCCTTGCTGCTCGAAACGTTTGGTCATGGAATCTTCCAGCAACAGCCAGTCGAGCAGTTGCGGATCCAGCGCGGGGATTGCGTCAAAGTAGCGCAGCGCACGCAGTTGCGTTAGCGCAGGGTGTGACATGCCTTACTCTCCGGTACAAAACGTAAAAGTATTGTATCGCAGAACAGGCGGTGACGGGGGATGTCCTTTGCAAAAGCGTAACAGCTACGCAACAGCGCGCGCAGGGCACAAAAAAAGGTGCGCCCGTAAAGGCGCACCAAACAGCAAAATCAGCATTGCGGGGAGAAATTACCCCTTGCCTTTTACACTGCTGATAAAGGTTGAACGGGCTGATTTTGATCCCAGGCTTTCGGCTTCATTGAGCAATTTGAGGGCTTTGTCGATCTCGCCTTTGGCAACGGCCTGTTTGATCCCCTGGTTAAAGTAGTTTTCGGTTTCGTTCAGCACCGGCTCTTTTTTCACGGCCGGCGCAGGGGCCGGAGCTGGCGCAGCGGCCGGTGCTGCCGGTGCGCTATAGGCGGTCGCCGGAGCTGCGGTGTTACCCACCGTCACCGGATCCGGACCGGAGGAGCCAAACAGCGGGCCGACCAGTACGCTGGAGCCACTGTTGGTTTTGACTTTCAGCGTCAGCTTGCCATCAGTCACGTGGCGCGCCAGTGGATCGGGAATATCCGGTATCGCGTTGCCCGCGCCTTTGGCATAGGCCTTCGCCGGGTTGACCAGTTTGGTGGTTTTCTGCAAATCCTGATCGCGGGTAAAGGCCAGCACATAAAGTTTTTGCTGACCCAGCGCAGGCGTCAGGCGGATCACGCCTTCCAGGCGATCAGCGCTCATCACGCCCGGTTCCTGATAGGTGAAATAATCACTCGGGAAGAACGCGGATGGCGTCATGTTCTGGTCAAGGATCAGCACGTTTGGCGCAAAGACCTGCGTTTGCTTATCCACTTCACTAATCAGCGTCAGGGTAATTTCACCGATATTGGCCGGTACGCTCCAGGCGATCACCGGGCCGCTGATCCCTGGCACGTTAATGGTTTGCCCACCGGTCGCCACCGTAGTGGTCTGGGCTTTGGACTGGTTGACCGGCGTCCAGGTCAGTTTCTGTAGCTCCGCCGCCGGAATAGCCGGGGCGCTGCTGGTGTTTTGCGGTACGAAGTTTACGTCCGCCAGCGCGGAAAGCGGGCAGGCCGCCAGCAGGCTGGCGCTCAGACAGAATGCAACGAGACTTTTTTTCATTTTCATTGTTTTCACCTCTGATTTCACAGGTGCCACGGTTGCCAGGCAATAGCGCGCGTCACCCAAAGGGTTGAGGGGCTTGCGCCCCTCTTTTGATCATTACGTCAGGTTATCGGGTGATTACCACCAGATTTCCATCTGAGCACCGAAGGTCACTTCGTCGTTGTCGCCACGGCTGAAGGTACGTGCGGAGGTGTCGTTGTACGCTACGCCATTAGTGAAACCGGCAGCGGTATCAGCAGACGTGCTGGCGTAACCCCATTTCTCATCCCACTTCGCATAGGTGGCGAAGACACGGATAGCCGGACGGGACCAGATGCTGTCGCCCGCCTGCCACTGTTGAGCAAGGGTAATTTTGTACTGGTTGTTGGTGTCGTCGGTACGCTGTGATTTCACGTTGTCGTAACCCACTTCCAGCAGGGTGCTCATGATCGGCGTCCATTTGTACATCGGGCGCACGCCCACGGTCCACCAGCGGGTGCCGTTGCTGTCGTCGCGATCGATGTCCTGGTACATACCGATGTACATCAGATCCCAGTCTTCGGCCAGGGTGATTGCACCGTGGTCCAGAATACGGATCATGCTGCCGTCGTTATTGATGCTGCCGCCTTCGGAACGCCCTTTACCATGGGAAGTCATGGAGTCAGTGGCGTACTGAACTACGAACTTGTTAAAGCCTTTCAGCATGCTCTGGGTGTGTTCAGCAGTGAACATCCAGCCATCTTTTGATGCGCCTGGGGCCAGATAGTAGTCGTCCTTCAGGTTGGTGTGACCGTAGTCAACGCCCAGCTCCAGCACGCCGTCGGTGTTGGTTTGCAGACCCGCTAAACGCACGTCGAACACGTCGTTCGGCACTTCGTTGTTATAGGTTCTGACACCGTTCTCGTATTCAGCCGCAGCGGAGGAACCGCCAGATTCTGTATTGCGGGTGGCAGCGAAAGAGAGTTTACCGATACCAACGTCGATGTTTTCCAGACCCGCACCCGGACCGGAAATATCCCAGTAGTAGAAGTCGGTCATGTGCACGTCATGACGCTGATAGAAGCGCTTACCGGCCCAGATATTCGCACCTGGCAGCGCGTCGATCAGGTCTTTACCTACGACGTTAAATTCACGGATCGCCGGAGTGTTATCGTTTTCCCAGTCATTAACCTGTTGAGACTGGTAGGCAATGTTGGAGTCGAAATAGAAGCTCTTACTGCCTTCTTTCCACACTTCCTGGCCTAATTTGATTTCAGCGTAAGTATCACATTCGTTACCCAGACGGTATTTAGACTGTGCACCCGTTGCGGTGAAGCATTGTTGCGGGCCGCCGCTACCGGTCCAGCCGATACCAGAACGGGCATAACCTTTGAAGTCGACCGCGCCCGCATGAGCAGACAGAATGCCTGCTGTAACGGCGATAGCCAGTGGAAGTTTGCGCAGAGTAATCATCGTTCTATCTCCTGAGATCATTGCTTTTCTTTATATTTGGAATGCTTAAACGCCTGGCTCTTTGTGCAACCGACGACAAGCGGTGCCATCTTCACGGAATAGATGGCAACGCTCCGGCGGCAAGCCGATAGCGAATGTGGCACCCTCTTCTACCAACACCACGTCAGCCTGGCGGTAGACCAGGTTTTGACGGATGGCGGGGATCTGAATATGAATTTGCGTTTCGTGGCCCAGCTGTTCGACGACCTGAACGGTGCCTTCCAGCGTGACATCGGCAATATCGCTTGGCAGCAGGTGTTCCGGACGAATACCAAGGGACATATTGGTACCGACCTGCACATCGCTGCTTTCCACCGGCAGCCAGACCTGCTGGCGGTTCGGCAGTTCAACCTGCACCTGATCGATGGCCGTCGCGGTTACTTTCACCGGCAGGAAGTTCATCTTCGGTGAACCGATAAAGCCCGCCACAAATCGGTCTGCCGGATAGTGGTAAAGTTCGAGCGGCTTGCCGATCTGCGCCACGCGCCCGGCGTCCAGCACCACGATTTTGTCGGCCAGCGTCATCGCTTCGACCTGATCGTGGGTCACGTAAATCATCGTGCGTCCCAGCCGCTTGTGCAGGCGGGAGATCTCAATACGCATCTGCACGCGCAGCGCGGCATCGAGGTTCGACAGCGGTTCATCCAGCAGGAAGACGCGCGGCTCGGCCACTAGCGTACGGCCAATGGCGACACGCTGACGCTGACCACCGGAAAGCGCTTTCGGTTTACGATCCAGCAGGTGCCCCAGTTGCAGCACTTCGGCGACCTGCGTAACCCGCTGGTTAATGACCTCTTTTTTGGCACCCGCGAGCTTAAGACCAAAGGACATGTTTTCCGCCACCGACAGGTGCGGATAAAGGGCGTATGACTGGAACACCATGCCGACGCCACGTTCGGCGGGCGGAATGTCATTCATGCGGGTATCGCCAATCAGCAAATCCCCGCTGGTGATGGTTTCCAGCCCGGCAATCATGCGCAGCAGAGTCGATTTACCGCAGCCCGATGGACCGACAAACACCACAAACTCGCCTTCATTAATGTCGAGATTGATGTCTTTCGAAACGACTACGTCGCCCCAGGCCTTCGTTACCTTGCGCAAGTGCACGCTCGCCATGCCCTTCTCCCTTTGTTACTACGCTGAAACTTTCAAGATGCGGCGACTATGCGGGAATGAATACGCGGGGGGATCCTCCACCCTTCTCTTTTTTATGGGGGAGGAGACGGGAGGATGAGGCGACCGGCTCTGCCCCCACAAGTTCCGTGCATCGGCGAAATTCGTGATGTCGATTACAAAAATCACGACACTTTTGTGTGCGCTGCACCGCAGAACTGCGTTTTATGCAAGGCAGATCACACAAAGCGGGGGTGGGGCGTAGGGCGAAGGAGGATGAGAAGCGCTTGCCAAACCAGGAGACTAAGACCCGTTTAGCCACCTCTGTGTCACTGTGTTCGATGTCGTCAGGGCACATCACCAAAAAGGACGGGATTTATGAAAATCAAAACTGGCGCAGGCATTCTGGCATTATCCGCCATCGCGACGATGATGCTGACCGCACCGGCTCTCGCCAAAATTGAAGAAGGTAAGCTGGTTATCTGGATCAATGGCGATAAAGGCTATAACGGCCTCGCCGAAGTGGGTAAGAAGTTCGAGAAAGACACCGGCATTAAAGTCACCGTTGAGCACCCGGATAAGCTGGAAGAGAAGTACCCGCAGGTTGCCGCAACCGGTGATGGCCCGGACATTATTTTCTGGGCGCACGATCGCTTTGGTGGCTACGCGCAGTCTGGCCTGCTGGCGGAAGTCTCGCCGGATAAAGCCTTCCAGGACAAACTCTTCCCGTTCACCTGGGATGCGGTGCGTTACAACGGCAAGATCATCGCCTACCCGATTTCCGTTGAAGCCCTCTCACTGATTTATAACAAAGATCTCGTCCCTAACCCGCCGAAAACCTGGGAAGAGATCCCGGCGCTCGATAAAACACTGAAGGCGAAAGGTAAGAGCGCGCTGATGTTCAACCTGCAAGAGCCGTACTTCACCTGGCCTATTATCGCCGCCGACGGCGGGTATGCGTTCAAGTATGAAAACGGCAAATACGACGTGAAAGATGTCGGCGTTGACAGTGCGGGCGCGAAAGCGGGTCTGACCTTCCTGGTGGATCTGATCAAAAACAAACACATGAATGCGGATACCGATTACTCCATCGCTGAAGCGGCCTTTAACAAAGGCGACACAGCGATGACCATTAACGGACCGTGGGCATGGGCAAACATCGACAAGAGCAAAGTGAACTACGGCGTGACCATGCTGCCGACCTTCAAAGGCAAAGCCTCTAAGCCGTTCGTTGGCGTACTGAGCGCCGGTATTAACGCCGCCAGCCCGAACAAAGAACTGGCGAAAGAGTTCCTGGAAAACTACCTGCTGACCGACGATGGTCTGGCAGAAGTGAACAAAGATAAGCCGTTAGGCGCGGTAGCCCTGAAATCTTATCAGGACAAGTTAGCGAAAGATCCGCGCATTGCCGCCACCATGGCGAACGCGCAGACCGGTGAAATCATGCCGAACGTGCCGCAGATGGCTGCCTTCTGGTATGCCGTACGTACTGCGGTTATCAACGCAGCCAGTGGTCGTCAGACCGTTGACGCCGCGCTGAAAGACGCGCAGGGCCGTGTCACTAAGTAAGTCTGAAATCCCCTCACCCCGGCCCTCTCCCCAAGGAGAGGGAGAAAGGTGGTTCACCCACTCCCCCACAGGGAGCGCGCGATCGGTACCCTCTCCCTTCGGGAGAGGGTTAGGGTGAGGGTTGTTTAACAGTGGTAGAGGATGAATCCCCATGGATGTCGTTAGAAAGAGTCATTGGTGGCAAAGCGAGACCGTAAAATGGGCAACCATCGCCCTGCTCGGCCTGCTGGTGGCCTATCTTGTGGTTTTAATGTACGCCCAGGGAGAGTACCTGTTTGCCATCATGACGCTGATTTTAAGCTCTGCTGGCCTGTATATTTTCGCGAATCGTAAAACCTATGCCTGGCGCTATGTCTATCCTGGCGTGGCGGGTATGGGGCTGTTCGTGTTGTTCCCGCTGGTCTGCACCATCGCTATCGCCTTCACCAACTACAGCAGCACCAACCAGCTCACCCAGGAGCGCGCGCAACAGGTGCTGATGGATCGCATTTACCAGGCCGGAAAGACCTTTAACTTTGGGCTTTATCCGGCGGGTAATCGCTGGCAACTGGCGCTGACCGACGGCGAAAGCGGCAAAAATTATGTCTCCGACGCCTTTACGTTTGGCGGCGAACAGACGTTAAAACTGAAAGAAGTCCCGGCGCTGCCGGAAGGTGAGCGCGGGAATCTGCGCGTGATCACCCAGAACCGTCAGGCGCTGACGCAGCTGACCGCCGTGCTGCCCGATGACAGCAAAGTCATCATGAGCTCATTGCGGCAGTTCTCCGGCACCCGCCCGCTGTATACCCGCGGCGATGACGGCGCGCTGACTAACAACCAGAGCGGCGTGGTTTACCGCCCGAACAATGACATCGGCTATTTCCAGGCGGTGAACGCAGACGGCAACTGGGGCGATGAAAAACTCAGCCCCGGCTACACCGTGACCATCGGCTGGAAAAACTTTATGCGCGTCTTCACCGACGAAGGCATTCAGAAACCTTTCTTCGCCATTTTCGTCTGGACGGTGATTTTCTCGCTGTTGACGGTGGTGCTGACCGTGGCCGTCGGCATGGTGCTGGCCTGCGTTGTACAGTGGGAATCGCTTAAAGGTAAGGCGCTGTATCGCGTGCTGCTGATCCTGCCCTACGCCGTGCCGTCGTTTATCTCGATCCTGATCTTTAAAGGCCTGTTCAACCAGAGTTTTGGTGAGATCAACATGATGCTGAGCGGTCTGTTTGGCATCCGTCCGGCCTGGTTCAGCGATCCGACCACCGCACGGGCGATGATCGTCATCGTCAACACCTGGCTTGGCTATCCGTACATGATGATCCTCTGCATGGGGCTGTTGAAGGCGATCCCGGACGATCTCTACGAAGCCTCGGCGATGGACGGCGCAAGCCCGATGCAGAACTTCTTTAAGATCACCTTCCCGCTGCTGATCAAGCCGCTAACCCCGCTGATGATCGCCAGCTTTGCGTTTAACTTTAACAACTTCGTGCTGATCCAGCTGTTAACCAATGGCGGTCCGGACCGACTCGGTACCACTACGCCTGCGGGCTATACCGATCTGCTGGTCAGCTATACCTACCGCATCGCCTTTGAAGGCGGCGGTGGACAGGACTTTGGCCTGGCGGCGGCTATTGCCACGCTGATTTTCCTGCTGGTGGGGGCGCTTGCCATCATCAACCTGAAAGCCACCCGCATGAAATTTGACTAAGGAGGGCACTGTAAATGGCTATGGTACAACCCAAATCACAAAAGCTGCGCCTTCTGATCACGCACCTCGGGCTGCTGATTTTTATCGCTGCGATCATGTTCCCGCTGTTGATGGTGATTGCGATTTCGCTGCGTCCGGGCAACTTCGCCACCGGCAGCCTGATCCCGGATCAGGTGTCGTGGGAGCACTGGAAGCTGGCGCTCGGCTTCAGTATTGAGCACGCCGATGGCAGCGTAACCCCGCCGCCGTTCCCGGTGCTGTTATGGCTGTGGAACTCAATTAAAATCGCCGGGATCACCGCGATTGGGATTGTGGCGCTCTCCACCACCTGCGCCTACGCCTTTGCCCGTATGCGTTTTCCGGGTAAAGCGACACTGCTGAAAAGTATGCTGATTTTCCAGATGTTCCCGGCGGTGCTGTCGCTGGTGGCGTTGTATGCCCTCTTCGACCGTCTCGGGCAGTACATTCCGTTTATCGGGCTGAATACCCACGGCGGGGTGATCTTCGCCTATCTGGGCGGCATCGCGCTGCATGTGTGGACGATCAAAGGCTATTTCGAAACTATTGATGGTTCGCTGGAAGAAGCGGCGTCGCTGGATGGCGCGACTCCATGGCAGGCGTTCCGTCTGGTGCTGTTACCGCTTTCCGTGCCGATTCTGGCGGTGGTGTTTATTCTGTCGTTTATCGCCGCTATTACCGAAGTTCCGGTCGCCTCGCTGTTGCTGCGTGATGTCAACAGCTACACGCTGGCGGTCGGTATGCAGCAGTATCTCAACCCGCAAAACTATCTGTGGGGCGACTTTGCCGCTGCGGCTGTACTTTCTGCAATCCCCATCACCGTGGTGTTCCTGCTGGCACAGCGCTGGCTGGTGAATGGCCTGACGGCGGGCGGGGTGAAAGGCTAATTTTCATCGTGATATGCCACTGTTATCCTCAACTTGTATCAACCCTAACTTGTGATTGTCATTCGGCGGCCTGCGGGCCGCCTTTTTTATTCACGTTTCAGGCGTTTCGAGTTACATAACCATAGCGTCAACACCAGCAGCAGGATCGCCGCAGAATAGATCAGGACATCCATCGGTGATTTATGATCGACGATGATCAGCCGCACGATGGCGGTGATGCCGATATAGATAAAGTAGCGCAGCGGGAAGTGATAACCGGACTGAAAGTATTTGACGATCAGCGCGATAAATTCGAAATAGAGAAAATAAACGACCAGCCCTTCCACCAGCTCGTACTTGCTGGTTCGCTCTGGCGCAAACAGCACATCCGCCAGATGCAGCGTCTCTTTACCCAGAAATACCACCAGGATCAGACCAAGGCTGAGCAGACCTAAACTGAGGACAGTCTGCAAGATGGTGGAGATGAACTCTACGCGGGGACGACTTAGCGATGTCATACAGCACCTCATTATGACTGTGACGAGCCTACTGTATAACGCAGAAGTGTGATCTGGATCTACTTTTTTTACTCAACATTAACGCCCGGCGGCGCTGCGCTTGCCGGGCCTACGTTTCGGGGTCCTCCCTGCGCGTGCGGGACGGGAGTGGTTCCAGGCCGGGCAAGCGCAGCGCTACCCGGCACAGAGTCAGTTCCAGGCCGGGCAAGACGTAGTCGACACCCGGCACAGAGTCAGTCGTAGGCCGGGCAAGACGCAGTCGCCGCCCGGCACACGCTTAGCGGAAGTTAATCGAGCGGTCGCTGGTCATGTCATACAACTGGAATTTACGGCCCAGCATCTGGCCACCGTCACGCGTCAGCGGTGTCCAGCCGATGCCAGCGCGGCTGCGGGTCGGGCCGGTGGAGAACAGATCCAGCGGAATCGACACATACACGCCTTTGGTGAAATCGCCTTCGCCGTATTCATCAGGCGATACGTTAGTGATGGTGGCGTAAGTGCCCACAACCACGCCGCTGTCGAAGTGTTTCGACACTTCCAGCGTACCGCCTTTATCTCCCGCCAGATATTGACCCACGCTGGCTTTGATCAGTACGTCCTGCGCGAACGACGGCGTCCAGTAGGCGGTAAGATGCCCGGTTTTCACACTGTAATCGGTGAACTTCATCATCTCTTTCGGGCTGCGCCAGTCACGCTGTTTCACGTAGTTGGCATCAATGCCGAATGCCCAGTTGCTGTCGACCGGACGCCACAACACTTCAGCCCCTGCCCCGCCGTACATGGTTTCCAGATAGCCGCCGTACACCTGGCCGTAGAAGCCGTTGCCGAGGTACTGGAAGTAGTTGGCCTGCATGTTGTTAACGTAGTAGTCGTTTTCAACATATTCACGCACATAGGTACGCACGCGCGGTAGCTGCGAATCCTTCGGCGGATTGGTGTAATTGAATTTGTCGTAGTTGTTGGCGAGGTTGCCGAACAGACTGCCGGTGGTCAGCAGATGGTCGGTGAGCCACAAATCGGCGGTCGCCATCACGCCCAACTGGTACATGTAGAAGCTTTCCGGGCCGCCCACGGACTGGTTCAGCACCGGATCGATATGGAAATCGAAGCGGGATTTTTCGATATACCAGCCCTGCTCGGTGGACTCTGGCACCACCGGCTCAACACGTTTTTGCACCAGTTCGGTTTCATGTCCCAGCGGCTCGCCCTGAAGATGGCGTTGCAGGCTGGCGACGTCAGTTTCAGTCGTCACCTGCGGCATATTAAGACGATTTTCGGTGACGCGGATGGTGCGAATGCCGTCCGGCAAATCATTCATGACAATGCGGTTGGCGCGTTCGATCCCTTCCTGCGAATCACGGTATTTCACCTGTTCGCCGGTGACGTACAGGGTATCGTCTTTCACCTGGATCTGCGGATCCGCAAGCCCGGCGTTATATTTCAGCAATGTCAGCTGATTCGCCACCACCGAGTGTTGCAGGATGGCATCCTGCGGCTGCGGCTGGTATTGCGGACGGGCGTTGTCGTTATAACTCGGACGCAGATCGTTAAAGTTATTGCGCAGCGTGAAGCCAAACATCACCGTGTTGCCACGCTCATAGCTCAGGTTGACGTCGGCCCAGTCGGTAACGCGATAAATCGCCCCGACGTTGAAGTTGCTGCGTTGCGGCAGCTTGCCAGCGAAGTCCTGCATGTAGTTGTTGCCTTCGTATTCCAGCTTCAGGCGCAGCGGTTGCCACGGCGTCTGGTACTCTACGCCGCCGAACAGCGAGGCCGGGCCGTGGAACATCTGGCTGGCGTCAACTGAGCCTGCCTGGTTGTAGCTGTTGTCGCGCACGCAGTATTTGTTGCTGTAGCTGCACAGCGGGTTTTTGATATTGCCCGCGGTGCCGAGATAGCCCCAGCCGAGGCCGAGCGAGAAATCAAACGGCCCCCAAGCTTTGTTTGCCACGATGTATTCGGCGTCAAACAGGCCGGTCCCGCCAATATCGCGCGCGCCTACCGCCACCTGCGGCAGCCAGTAGCTCTCTTCCCACAGGCGCAGTTTTAAGTCGAAGGCTTTATCTTTGTAAGTCTGATCGCCGGAAAACGCATCCACACTACTGTATTGACGTGTACGCACGTCGGTATAGCGCAGGGTGGTTTCCAGCCACGGGAAAAGCTGCACCGAGCCGGAATAATAGCGGTATTGATCGTTATCGCGATAGTTGAGGCTGATCTCGCCTTCCCGCGCCATCCGTGCTGTTGGCGTCTGTAACAGGCCGACGCCGCCAAAATCTGACTGCGACGGCCCGATGGGGGCCGGATAGCTTTCTGCGTGGCACGCTGCGCTCACCCCCAGCGCCAGCAGACTATAGAGACAGGTTCTTTTCTTCATTAATCCGGGATCCGATGCGTCAGGGAGTAAAGAATATCGGCGTTAAGCTCGTCGTACTGGCTGCTCCAGAATGTGTCGGCAAAGCCGACCAGGATCACGCTGCCCGGCATCGGCTCGATATGCCGCCGGTTCCAGTACGCCACCGGTACATTCTCGGTACGCCCGTCAGGATAAATCACCCATGCGTAGCTGCGTTCTGCGCCACTGAGCAGGCTCATGTCGTCGAGATAACCTGCCACATCGCGCCCAGGACTGAAGGGCTTTTTCCCTGGACTGCTGATAAGCCCCATCACCGTGACCGTACCAGGTTGCGGCCCTACCCACAGGGTGTACTCGCCTTCCAGCGGGCGGTTGGCCGTGGGTTCGACACGCACCCGATCCGGATCGAGCGGCACCAGCTGGCGTCCGGTCACTTTCACTGCCTGCAACTGACGGCGCAGGCTGTTGATGGCGGCGGCATCGTCGCCCCCTTCTTCACTCGCCAGCGCGCCAAGACGCGCCAGCAGCGCCTGATGACGCTGTTCGGCAATCACCGTGGCTTTGCCTTCGCTGATGACCGCGCCCCGCCACCAGCTGTTTGCCAGCCGGGGCTGCCCGACTAAATCAATCAGAAAAGGGGCATCGGTTAATGTTTTTGGCTGTGTGCTGTCCGGGGAATACACCTTGATGGTGCCCGCTGCAAAGGCAAGCGGCGACATCAGGGTAAAAATCATCGATGTGATAAGTGCCTTCATTTTTCTTTTGCAGCCTTAATCAACATAGTGTTGATGGGGAAGTAATCAGCGCCCAGATACTGGGTGGACTGCCTGATTTGCCCTTCACTGTCTATCCAGAAACGGTTCGTCCATGTTTTTTGATCGGTAGACACCTTTTCTTCCAGCACGCGGACGGTCGTGACATCGCTGCCAAGCGTGATGGTGTCGGTGCCCGCCCAGCGGAACGTCGAAAGCGCGGTGGCATAGCGCACCTGACCATGTTCCGTCCAGCCCATCATGCGCGTCCAGCTCGCGCCATCCACAATCTGATTCGGCTTAGCCAGCGGATCGGCGGCAATATTGCTCACCTCAATCAGGTTGTCGTTGCCGAGCAGCGTTTTAACGATGCGCCCGTGCTGGGTGACAATAGTGGACTGATCCTGCGTCGCCCATTTCAGCTGGCCGTTTTCTGCGAACGCCAGCACCACAAAGAGCTGCGGTCCGCCGTTAAGCTGCATGTACTGGCTCGCGTAGGGCATGTCCGCAATGTCTTCATCCGTGAGATGGACGCCAGGGGTGCCAAACAGGCTATTCCACAGCGCGCTTCCCAGTCCTTTCGTCGTGCCTGAGCACGCCTGAAGCAACAGACAAAGCAGAACAATTCCGGCTCGCTTCACAACACTTCTCCAGGGTCAAAATAACCACACCGAAGTGTGGTTATGGTTAATGTACCCCTGATTACTGGGTACTGGTGGTCGTTGTGGTAGTGGTTCCGGTGTTGGAACCATCACCACCGCCGGTCGCTGCGAGCGCGACACCCACCGCAGAACTCACGGTGCTGACGCTTGTCGCAGACGAACTGCCCGCCGAAACCGACGTTGCAGCCGACCCTGCTGCTTCACCGACTTGCACCGGTGCCGCAAACGCAGACGTCGCCGCCAGCGCTGAAATGGCAAAAATGCCATACAGGACTTTACGCATATCAATTTCCCTTCATTGAATGAATGGATTTTTACCTGAGAGGGACTCAGGCGCGATCGAGTATACACAACTAAGGCAGGTGAATTGCGCAGCAGGGAAATAGCGGCAAGGTTTTAAGATAATTGGACAAAGCACGGCGGTCAAAATGCTACTTTTAATTATAAAGCATTTAAAATCAACAAGATAAAATAGACATGATTATGCTTTATGCTGCGTATTATCCTAAAATAACCCACAGGTAATAACGGGGAATTCGGGATTTTCAGATTAAACTCAATGCAGGAATTTGCAGCAAGGCACAGACAACGGGAATTGTCCGATAAGAAAAGCCGATATTAATATCGGCTTTCAGTATAAATAGATATTTTAAAAAGCCCGCCAGGGCTATCAGGCACGCCAGGATTTATAGCGGTTGATCAGCCCATTGGTTGAGCTGTCGTGGGTGCTGATTTCTTTTTCATCGCCCAGCTCCGGCAGGATGCGGTTCGCCAGCTGCTTACCTAGCTCTACGCCCCACTGGTCAAAGGTGAAGATGTTGAGGATCGCGCCCTGGGTGAAGATTTTGTGCTCATAAAGTGCAATCAGCGCGCCCAGGCTGAAAGGCGTGATTTCGCGCAGCAGGATGGAGTTAGTCGGACGGTTGCCTTCGAACACTTTAAACGGCACCACGTGTTCCAGCGTCTTCGGATCTTTACCCTGGTCGGCATATTCCTGCTCAACTACCTCACGGGATTTACCAAACGCCAGCGCTTCGGTCTGGGCGAAGAAGTTAGACAGCAGCTTCGGATGGTGATCGGAAAGCGGGTTATGGGTGATCGCCGGCGCGATGAAATCGCACGGCACCATTTTGGTTCCCTGGTGGATCAGCTGGTAGAACGCGTGCTGACCGTTGGTACCCGGCTCACCCCAGATGATCGGGCCAGTCTGGTAGTCCACCGGGTTGCCGTTACGGTCAACGTATTTGCCGTTGGATTCCATGTTGCCCTGCTGGAAGTAGGCGGCAAAACGGTGCATGTACTGGTCATACGGCAGGATCGCTTCGGTTTCAGCGCCGAAGAAGTTGTTGTACCAGATGCCGATCAGCGCCAGCAGAACCGGCAGGTTTTGCTCCGGTGCGGTGGTGGAGAAATGCTTATCCATGGCGTGCGCGCCGGACAGCAGTTCCACAAAGTTGTCAAAGCCAACGGACAGGATAATCGACAGACCAATCGCCGACCACAGGGAGTAACGGCCTCCCACCCAGTCCCAGAATTCGAACATATTGGCGGTATCAATACCAAACTCGCCCACCGCTTTCGCATTGGTGGACAGCGCGGCGAAGTGTTTCGCAACGTGCTGCTGATCGCCGGCGGTTTTCAGGAACCATTCACGCGCGCTCAGGGCGTTGGTCATGGTTTCCTGCGTAGTGAAGGTTTTGGACGCCACGAGGAACAGCGTGGTTTCCGGGTTCACTTTCTTCAGCACTTCTGCGATGTGCGTACCATCAACGTTAGAAACAAAGTGCATGTTGAGGTGGTTTTTATATGGACGCAGCGCTTCGGTGACCATGAACGGGCCGAGGTCGGAACCACCGATACCGATGTTCACCACGTCGGTGATTGGCTTACCGGTATAGCCTTTCCAGCTACCGGAAATGATCGCTTCCGAGAAGGCTTTCATTTTTTCCAGCACCGCGTTGACTTCCGGCATCACGTCTTTGCCGTCAACGATAATCGGCGTGTTGCTACGGTTACGCAGCGCGACGTGCAGCACCGCGCGATCTTCCGTGCGGTTGATCTTCTCACCGGCGAACATGGATTTGATGGCGCCAGCCAGATCGGTCTCTTTCGCCAGATCCTGTAACAGGGAGAGGGTTTCGTCAGTGATGCGGTTTTTGGAGAAATCCACCAGCATTTGATCGTTAAAGGTGGCTGAGAACTTCGCGAAACGATCGCCGTCCTGGGCAAAGAGTTCAGCGATGGTGACATCTTTCATCGCGTCGTAGTGTTTTTGCAGTGCCTGCCAGGCAGAAGTTTGCTTCGGGTTGATGTTTTTCATGGCAATACTCTTCTGATTTGAGAATGTTAACTGCGGTCGATTGTAGCGCCTGCACACAAAAATTGTGATGGTTTTTATGTAATGGGGATCGTCGCGTTAAGAGGAAGGCCCGCGCAAAGTATAGCCGTTATAAGTTAATTTCCTGGGAGGTCGGAGAACATGAATAATCCGCATAATCCCGGCGTTGACACTGGCGGCCCCGCCTTTTATTTATAAATGATATATATGCGCCTGCACCGGTTTCTGATTTTCCTTGTGCCATGGTCGCTTTTCTCTCCCTGACACGAGGTCGTTATGACACAAGCTGTATCCCCGCTCATCGTCGCCAAATTTGGCGGCACCAGCGTTGCTGATTTTGATGCCATGAACCGCAGCGCCGATGTGGTGCTCTCTGACGGCGGCGTGCGCCTGGTGGTGCTGTCGGCCTCGGCGGGCGTCACTAACCTGCTGGTGGCGCTGGCGGAGGGGCTTGAGGCCACCGAGCGCTTCGTGAAGCTGGACGCCATTCGCAAAATCCAGTTCGACATTCTGGAACGGATGCGCAATCCGAATATCATCCGCGAGGAAATCGACCGTCTGCTGGAAAACATCACCACGCTGGCGGAAGCCGCGTCGCTGGCGACCTCTACGGCGTTGACCGATGAGCTGGTCAGCCATGGCGAGCTGATGTCGACCCTGCTGTTTGTGGAGATCCTGCGCGAGCGCGACGTCGATGCCCGCTGGTTTGACGTGCGTAAAATCATGCGCACCAATGACCGCTTTGGTCGTGCCGAGCCGGACGTTACCGCGCTGGCGGAGCTGGCGAAACAACAGCTTTCGCCGCGCCTCGAAGAGGGCCTGGTGATCACCCAGGGCTTTATTGGCAGCGAAGCAAAAGGCCGCACCACCACGCTTGGGCGCGGCGGCAGCGATTACACGGCGGCGTTGCTGGCAGAAGCCCTGCACGCCACCCGCGTTGACATCTGGACTGACGTGCCGGGGATTTACACCACCGATCCGCGCGTGGTGCCGTCGGCAAAACGCATCGATGAAATCGCCTTTGAAGAAGCCGCCGAAATGGCGACGTTCGGCGCGAAAGTGCTGCATCCGGCGACACTCCTGCCTGCCGTGCGCAGCGATATTCCGGTGTTTGTCGGCTCAAGCAAAGATCCCCAGGCGGGCGGCACGCTGGTATGCAACGAAACGCAGGATCCGCCGCTGTTCCGTGCACTGGCGCTGCGTCGCAAGCAGACGCTGGTCACTCTGCACAGCCTGAACATGCTGCACTCGCGCGGTTTTCTGGCGGAGGTGTTCGGCATCCTCGCCCGTCACAATATTTCCGTGGACCTGATCACCACCTCAGAAGTCAGTGTGGCGCTGACGCTGGATACCACCGGCTCCACCTCCACTGGCGATACGCTGCTGACGCAATCGCTGCTGATGGAGCTGTCGGCGCTGTGCCGGGTGGAAGTGGAAGAAAATCTAGCGCTGGTGGCGCTCATCGGCAACGATCTGTCGAAAGCCTGCGGCGTGGGCAAAGAGGTGTTTGGCGTGCTGGAGCCGTTCAATATCCGCATGATTTGCTATGGCGCATCGAGCCATAACCTGTGCTTCCTGGTGCCAGGCAGCGAGGCGGAACAGGTGGTGCAGAAGCTGCATCACAATTTGTTTGAGTAGGATTGCTGCTGTCGTTTATCACGCTTTTATGCCGGGTTTTTACCCGGCATTTTTTTGTACGACGAAGGTTACTGCATGGATCGCGTTCATCACGTACACTCGTGACACGTTTCCCAGGAGATCGCCACCATGGCCATTGCAAGACTGACACAACAAGACATGACGGAAAGTGAACAGCGCGAGCTGAAAACACTGCTCGATCGTGCACGCATATCACATGGGCGTCTGCTCACCAATTCTGAAACCAATCACGTGAAAAAAGAGTACATCGATAAACTGATGGCGGAGCGTGAAGCGGCAGCGAAAAAGGTCCGTCAGGCGAAGAAGCAAAAAGCCTATAAACCGGACGCGGAGGCGACCTATTCCTGGTCTGCGAACACCTCCACGCGCGGTAAGCGCTAGAATTTAGCGCCCTTTTTTCTTACGGCCCGGCTGCACGAAGCGTTTCCCGGCAGGTTTCGCCCGGCTTTTGTCGTCGGGTTTCGCCGCTTTTGCCGCGGGCGCTTTCGCGGCCTGCGCTTTCGGTTTGGCCTTTGCTTTTGGCTTCGCTTCCGAACTGGAATTTTCAATCAGCTTAAACAGGCCAATCAGTTCATCGTCCGTCAGATCGCGCCACTCCCCCTGCGGTAAACCGCTCAGGCTGACGTTCATGATCCGCGTGCGTTCCAGCTTCGTTACCTCATAACCAAAATGTTCGCACATGCGGCGGATCTGGCGGTTCAGCCCCTGCACCAGCGTAATGCGGAACGTAAAGGGCGCTTCTTTTTTGACTTTGCACTTCTTCGTCACCGTACCGAGGATCGGCACACCCGCCCCCATGCCACGAATAAACTCATCGGTAACCAGTTTGTTGACCGTCACCAGATACTCTTTTTCGTGATCGTTACCGGCGCGCAGGATTTTGTTCACCAGATCGCCATGGTTGGTGAGGAAAATCAGCCCCTGCGAGTCTTTGTCCAGACGGCCAATCGGGAACACGCGCTTGCTGTGGTTCACGAAATCCACAATGTTGTCTTTTTCGCTGTCTTCGGTGGTGCTGACAATCCCTACCGGCTTATTCAGCGCGATAAAGACTAAATCTTCCGCTTCGCGCGGCTCAATCAACTGACCGTTAACTTTTACCACATCACCGGGAGAGACCTGGTCGCCAATAGCGGCGCGTTTGCCGTTAATAAAGACGTTTCCCTGTTCGATGTAACGATCAGCCTCGCGACGCGAGCAGATCCCGCTTTCGCTAATGTATTTGTTTAATCGGGTTGATGAGTCTGGCAGCATAAATTCTCCTGTAAAAGCGGAATATACCTTACCTGCCGCGTCGGAAAAAATGGCTTTGTGAGGTGCACCAACAGATTTGTGCGGTAGCGCGGCACCGGCATGCCGCGCCGTGATTAATACTCGTCGCGTTCGTCGTCTTCGTCCGGTTGTTCCATCACGCTGTAGGCCACCGAGCAGAACAGCGAGTTCAGACGTTTCATGTCGCCGAGCAGCCCCAAGTGCAGGGAGCTGGTTTCGATACTTTGCACGTTTTGCTGATGCAGCCGGTCAACGTGAGCATGAGAGTAGCGCCGGTTGAGGATGCGAAAGCGATGTTTACGGCGGCGCAGGCGGCGGGCGCTGGATACGTCGCCGGAAAAGAAGACCGACATCCCCAGTTGCAGGTTGCTGAGCAACTGCTCCAGCAGCGCGTCCAGCTCATTTAAGCCCTCCAGCGAAAATGCCCGACGCACAGAGAGAGATTTATCAGCGATTTCGCTGCCCATGCGCTCGACAATATCTGACGCCTGTTCGAGGTTAAGGGACATCTCGATGATCTCCGCCCAGCGGCGGGACTCCTCTTCCGCCAGCTCCTCCTTCGGCATACGCGCGAGATAAAGCTTGATGGCGGTATAAAGCACGTTGATGTCATCCGCCGTTTTACGCAGCTCTTTTTCCTGGCGCGGCTCGCCGTGCATCACCTTTTTGAAGTCCACCAGCATCTGTTCCATGGCGTCACCCATGCGCAGCGTTTCGCGCGCGGCATTGGACAGCGCCAGCGCGGGGGTATCCAGCGCCGAGGTATCCAGATGCTTCGGTTTTAAGCGTGCATCCAGCTCCGGCTCATCACGAATGATCCGCTTACAGAAACTCGCCATCGGGCCGACGAAGGGCACCATTATCAGGCAGCGGATCAGGTTGTAGAAGACGTGGAAATAGATCACCAGCTCAGACTCCGGCAGCGGCAGCCGATCCATGGCACCAGCCAGCGGATACACGAACGGCAGGATCGCCAGACTGCCCACCAGTTTAAACAGCAGGCTGCCCATCGCTACCCGGCGGGCAGCGGCATTGGCAGCACTGTTATTGAGCATGGCGAGCAGGCCTGAGCCGAGGTTCGCGCCGATCACCAGACAGAGCGCGACCGGGAAGGCGATCACCCCCGCCGCCGTCAGCGTGGCGGTGAGCAGCACTGCGGCGAGGCTGGAATAGGTAATGACCGCGAACATCGCGCCAATCAGCGCATCCAGCATCAGATCGCCCGTCAGCGAGGCGAAAATGACTTTAACCCCGTTGGCCTGGGTAATGGGGGTCACCGCCTGCACGATCAGCTCCAGCGCCAGCAGGATCAGCCCAAGGCCGATACCCACGCGCCCAACCTGACCGGCGCGCGTCTGTTTGCGGCCAAGGAAGAAAATCACGCCGATAAAAATCAGCAGCGGCGACAGCCAGGAGAGATCGAACGTCAGCACACGTGCCATCAGCGCCGTACCGACATCCGCGCCAAGCACGATCACCAGCGCCGGGGCCAGCGCTACGAGATCCTGAGCGACGAAGGACGTCACCAGCAGGGTAGTGGCGTTACTGCTCTGTACCAGCGCGGTAACGCCTATCCCCGCGCAGAAGGCGAGCGGTTTCTTTTCCACGCTGCGACTGAGCACGGTACGCAGGCGCGCGCCAAACACGCGCATGACGCCGGTGCGCACAATATGAGTACCCCAGACCAGCAGGGCGACAGCGGATAACAGGTGTAACAGCGTTAACACGGGTTTTTAGTCTCCTTATCGTTATACGTTTTACAGGATATGCATCCCTACCCTCTTTCAGTATAAGGGTTTACTTCCGCTAAAGAGACAAGGCACCTGCGGGGTGCCTCGTTTGTTGTAAGGAAAGATGACAGATTTGTGACTTACTGGCCAGTTTGTCCATATCTTTGAGGTGGTTACTCGGGCACGTTGGACACGTTTAACGTCTTTTACACCACCAAAAAGTGCCGACTTTGCAGATCTCTGAAAAGATAAAAAGAGAGGCCCCGAGATGCGAAGGGTAGCCATGAATAAAATGCAAGATAAAAGGAATAAACGCCAAAGAACACGTTAGGGAAAATGCTCTTAAAATCTCCTGACAGCAAAGAAACCAAACACTTAAATTATTCTTTTTCAACAACGCATACGCCGAATAAAAAAGAGACAATTGCATAATGAGGTGTAAGGTGAACATAATCAGGATAAAAAATCCGGTCCAACCGCTGACCTCCAGCGATATAAAGACGTTGTAAAAATTCCGCACATCAGAATATAAAGGAATATTTCCCTTATAAAAGGAGAAAAAGCAATACATCACTATTGCCAGAACATCCATGCATCCCCAAAAGATGAATACTTTATTTTTTAAATTCATAATCTTCATCACTTATCCCTGGTATCCATTGCCATGATTTTCCATCTTGTGTCCATGCATCATCACTCTCAAGATAGCTTTGATGAGTTTCCCTTTTTTCACCATAACGCCTTATAACAGATCGTTTAAAAATTACCGAGCGATTCTCTTCGTTCAACTCCTGAGGTAATGGGGACCACACCTGAACTTTATCTCTTGTGGTATGCATGAAGTCCTTACCCTCGGACATAAAAAGACGCCCTTCATCCCCATTGAGGTAGCTCGATTGATCATCATCTTCCCTGCGTGCTGATGGCCTTTTTGATTTCTATGTAAACCATAAATGTATGGAGGTCTAAGTCCATAACACCTTCTTATATGAGAGCCATTAAAATAATCGCTCAATAATTATTAAATTTTGACTGTAGTCCCTTAATAAGAATAGCGAGATAGAAATTATGCAGGATAAATAAGGAGGGCAGATTATCTGCCCTCTTTCATGAATCAGTCAGCGTCGTAGCCCAGATGCGATGCCAGCCAGCGCTCCACCTCTGTGACCGTCATTCCTTTACGCAGGGCGTAGTCTTCCACCTGATCGCGCTGGATCTGCGCCACGGCGAAGTATTTGCTGTCAGGATGGCTGAAGTACCAGCCTGATACCGACGCGCCCGGCCACATGGCGTAGGATTCCGTCAGCTTCATACCGGTGTGCGTTTCCACGTCCAGCAGCTCCCAGATGGTGCCTTTTTCGGTGTGCTCCGGGCAGGCCGGGTAACCCGGTGCCGGGCGGATCCCCTGATAGTTCTCGCGGATCAGCTCCTCGTTGCTGAGGTTTTCATTCGGCGCATAGCCCCAGTAGACTTTGCGCACCCGCTCATGCAGGTATTCGGCAAAGGCTTCTGCCAGACGGTCGGCGACGGCTTTGACCATGATTTTGTTGTAATCATCGTGCTGCGCGTCGTAGGCCTCGGCCAGCGCGTCTTCTTCCAGGCCGCCGGTCACTGCGAAGGCACCGATATAATCCGCTTTGCCGCTGAGTTTCGGGGCGACGAAATCCGCGAGGCAGTAGTTGGCAAAGCCGATTTTCTCGGTCTGCTGGCGCAGGTGGTGTGCCACCGTCAGCACCTGCGTGCGGGACTCGTCACGGTAAATTTCCACGTCATCGCCCACCCGGTTCGCCGGGAACAGCCCGACCACGCCGCGCGGATTGAGCGATTTTTCAGCGCTCAGTTTATCCAGCAGGTCGTTGGCGTCTTTAAACAGGCGCTGCGCCTCTTCCCCCACCACCTCATCTTCGAGAATGCGCGGGTATTTTCCCGCCAGCGACCAGGTCATAAAGAACGGCGTCCAGTCGATGTAGTTCCGCAGTGTCTCTATGCTGGCGCTCACGTCCTGCACGCCCGGGCGATGCACCACTGGCGGGGTATAGCTCTCCCAGTCGAAAGCCAGATCGTTTTCCCGCGCCGCCTGTAACGTCACCGGCGGGGTACGCGGTTTTTTACGCGCATGCTGAATGCGCACGGTGTCGTACTCTTTGCGGGTCCGGGCGACGAAATCATCATGCTGCTCGTCGGACAGCAGCGCGGATACCACGCCCACGGTACGCGAGGCGTTTTGCACGTATACCGTCGGCCCGCTGTAGTTCTGCTCGATTTTCACCGCCGTGTGCGCTTTCGAGGTGGTTGCGCCACCTATCAATAGCGGAATGGTAAAGCCCTGGCGCTCCATCTCTTTCGCCACGTTGACCATTTCGTCCAGCGACGGCGTGATAAGGCCGGACAGGCCGATCAGATCGGCATTCACTTCACGCGCGGTTTTGAGGATCTTCTCGGCTGGCACCATCACGCCCAGATCGATGATTTCGTAGTTATTACACTGCAACACCACGCCGACGATGTTTTTGCCGATGTCATGCACATCGCCCTTCACGGTGGCGATGACCATTTTGCCGTTGGTTTTGCCTTTCTCTTTGCTGGCTTCGATGTACGGCTCCAGATATGCCACCGCCTGTTTCATCACGCGGGCAGATTTCACCACCTGCGGCAGAAACATTTTCCCTTCGCCAAACAGATCGCCGACCACGTTCATGCCGTCCATCAGCGGGCCTTCGATCACCTGGATGGGGCGCTCGGCTTGCTGGCGGGCTTCTTCCGTATCGGCTTCAATAAATTCGGTGATGCCTTTGACCAGCGAGTATTCGAGGCGTTTACGCACGTCCCAGCTGCGCCATTCGGCCTGCTGGGCACTGGCAACGTCGTCGGCTTTGCTGCCGCGGTATTTTTCCGCCAGATCGAGCAGCCGCTCGGTGCCGTCGTCGCGGCGGTTAAGCACCACGTCTTCCACCGCATCGCGCAGTTCAGCGGGCAGATCGTCATAAATCGCCAGTTGTCCGGCGTTAACGATTCCCATGTCCATGCCGTTGCGGATGGCGTAATAGAGGAACACGGCGTGAATGGCCTCACGTACCGGATCGTTACCCCGGAAAGAGAAGGAGACGTTCGACACGCCGCCGGAGATCATCGCGTGCGGCAGTTCGCGTTTGATGTCTTCGCAGGCACCGATAAAGTCCTGGGCGTAGTTGTTGTGCTCTTCGATACCGGTGGCGACGGCGAAGATATTCGGGTCGAAAATGATGTCTTCCGGCGGGAAACCGACCTCTTCGGTCAGGATTTTATAGGCCCGGCGGCAGATTTCGATTTTACGCTCGCGGGTGTCGGCCTGGCCGACTTCATCGAACGCCATCACCACCATGGCCGCGCCGTAGCGCCGCACCAGTTTCGCGTGGTGTTTAAACGCCTCAACGCCCTCTTTCATGGAAATCGAGTTGACGATGCCTTTGCCCTGAATGCATTTCAGGCCTTTTTCGATCACCTCCCATTTGGAGGAGTCGATCATGATCGGCACGCGGGCGATGTCCGGCTCACCGGCGATCAGATTGAGGAAACGCACCATCGCCGCTTCGGCGTCCAGCATTCCCTCATCCATATTGATGTCGATGATTTGCGCGCCGCTCTCCACCTGTTGCAGAGCAACTTCCAGCGCTTCGTTATATTTTTCTTCTTTGATCAGCCGCTTGAATTTGGCGGAGCCGGTGACGTTGGTACGTTCACCAACGTTCACAAACAGGCTGTCTGCGCCGATGTTCAGCGGCTCCAGCCCGGCCAGACGACAGGCTACTGGCAGCTCCGGCAGCGCGCGCGGCGCTAATCCCGCCACAGCGCGATCCATGGCGGCAATGTGTTCCGGCGTGGTGCCGCAGCAGCCGCCGACGATGTTCAGAAAGCCCGCTTCGGCCCATTCACGGATCTGCGAGGCCATGGTGTCGGCATCCAGATCGTATTCGCCGAAGGCGTTGGGCAGCCCGGCGTTCGGGTGCGCGGTGACGTAGCACTCTGCGATGCGTGACAGCTCCTGCACGTACTGGCGCAGTTCGTCCGGGCCAAGCGCACAGTTGAGACCAAAGGTGAGCGCATCGGCGTGGCGCAGGGAGTTATAGAAGGCTTCGGTGGTCTGCCCGGACAGCGTGCGCCCGGAGGCATCGGTGATGGTGCCAGAAATCATGATCGGCAGTTCAATGCCCAGCGCGTCGAATTCGGCTTTCACCGCGAAAATCGCTGCTTTGGCATTCAGGGTATCGAACACGGTTTCGATGAGGATCAGATCGCTGCCCCCTTCCACCAGCGCGCGGGTCGATTCCCGGTAGGCTTCCACCAGCTGATCAAAGGTGACATTACGGAATGCCGGATCGTTGACGTTAGGGGAAATGGACGCGGTGCGGTTGGTCGGGCCAAGAACGCCCGCCACATAGCGGGGTCTGTCCGGCGTGCGGGCAGTCCAGTCGTCAGCACAGGCGCGGGCCAGTTTCGCCGCCTCAAAGTTGATCTCCGCCGACAGGGATTCCATCTGGTAATCCGCCATGGCGATCGTCGTGGAGTTAAAGGTGTTGGTTTCAATGATGTCCGCGCCCGCCTCGAAATAGGCGTTGTGGATCGCGGCGATCACCTCGGGCTTACTCAGCACCAGCAGGTCATTGTTACCTTTCAGATCGCAGGGCCAGTCGGCGAAACGTTCGCCGCGGAAATCCTGCTCACTCAGACGGTAGCTCTGGATCATGGTGCCCATGCCCCCATCCAGAACCAGAATGCGTTTTTTTAACTGCTGATGCAGTTGTTCAACTTTGCTGCTCACGAGTGCTCCCGACGACGCTCAACCAGGCCAGAAAGGCCAGCAGTCCATACTGTCATAATCCCTTGTGACGGAAAAGGGAGCAGCGCTGAACATGAGACATGTTCATATGGACTCATCCGATCAGTAAGAGGATGGTTGCATTATAATCAAATAAAACGAAAATGATTTCCACGATACAGAAAACGGAGTCTGCCATGGTTGCCACAGTTCCCGCCAAACGCGGAAGAAAACCCGCCCCTGCCGCTGCTCAACAAGCCACCGGTCAGGTGCAGTCGCTGACGCGCGGCCTGAAGTTGCTGGAGTGGATCGCTGAATCTCACGGCAGCGTGGCGCTGACAGAGCTGGCGCAGCAGGCTGGCCTGCCGAATTCCACTACTCACCGCTTGCTGACCACCATGCAGCAGCTGGGCTTTGTCCGTCAGGTGGGCGATCTGGGACACTGGTCGGTGGGCGCACATGCGTTCGTCGTCGGCAGCAGTTTTTTGCAAAGCCGTAATTTGCTGGCGATTGTGCATCCTGTCCTGCGCAAACTGATGGAAGACTCCGGCGAGACGGTGAACCTGGCGGTGCTCGACCAGAGCGATCATCAGGCGATTATTATCGATCAGGTGCAGTGTACGCAGTTAATGCGCATGTCAGCGCCGATTGGCGGCAAGTTGCCGATGCATGCTTCCGGCGCGGGGAAAGCTTTTCTGGCGCAGCTTTCTGAGGAGCAGGTCACCGGGCTGCTACACCGTCAGGGGCTGCATGCTTACACTCACGCCACGCTGGTGTCGCCGCTGCACCTGAAAGAGGATCTGGCCCAGACGCGCAAGCGCGGCTATTCGCTGGATGATGAAGAGCACGCGCTGGGTCTGCGCTGTGTGGCGGCCTGCATTTACGATGAACATCGCGAGCCGTTTGCGGCGATTTCCATTTCCGGGCCGATTTCGCGCATTACCGATGACCGCGTGACGGAGCTGGGCGCGCTGGTGATCAAAGCGGCGAAAGAAGTGACGCTGGCGTACGGTGGAACAAAGTAACAGGATTGCGCCGGGTGGCGCTTCGCTTACACCGGCCTACAAATACTGCGCCTTACCCGGTCTGTGAAAATCTCACACTGAAACGCTGGCGACGGCGATAGGCATACACGTCTTCCACATAGCCCTCCCTGATACGTTTTTGCAGGCCGCGCCAGTATTCGGCGCGAAAGAGATCGGCGTGCATCTCTTCAAACAGTACCCGACAACGCGGATCGGCGCATAACCAGTGGCGGAACTCTTCCGGGAAAACATCGCCCGGCGACACGCTGTACCATGGCTCGGCGCTCATCTCATCTTCCGGATAACGCGCGGGTGGAATGTCGCGGAAATTCACCTCCGTCATATAGCAAATTTCATCGTAGTCATAGAACACCACCCGGCCGTGACGGGTCACACCAAAGTTTTTAAACAGCATGTCGCCGGGGAAAATATTGGCGGCGGCCAGCTGGCGGATGGCGTTACCGTACTCTTCGATGGCGTCGTGCAGCGCCTGGCCATCAACCTGCTCCAGCCACAGGTTCAGCGGCACCATGCGCCGTTCGATATAGAGATGGCTGATGGCGATGTTATCGCCCAGGTCGGTGATTTTGCCCGGCGCTTCCTGCATCAGCAGCGCCATCAGCGCCGGATCGATTCGCCGCTTCTCCAGCACAAAATTTTCAAACTCCTGGGTGTCGGCCATGCGCCCGACGCGATCGTGCTCCTTTACCAGCTGGTAGCAGGCGCGCACGTGGGCAGCATCCATCTCTTTCTGCGGCGCAAAGCGATCTTTAATGACCTTAAACACCCGGTCGAATCCTGGCAGGGTAAACACCAGCATCACCATGCCGCGAATGCCGGGCGCTTCAACAAATTGCTCATCGCTGTCGGCAATATAGTGCAGATATTCCCGGTAGCTTTCGGTTTTACCGTGCTTCTGGCAGCCGATGGCCATATACAGCTCGGCGGTAGTTTTGCCGGGCAGGATCTCCCGCAGCCATTCCACCAGCGCGCCGGGAAAGGGAGCGTAAACCATAAAGTACGAGCGGGCAAAGCCAAAGACGATACTGGCTTCGGCGCTGGTGGTCAGGCAGGTATCGACGAACAGCCGGTGGTCATCGGAGCGGTGGATCGGCAGTAAAAACGGCACGGTGGCGTCAGGCAGGATCAGCTTTCCCACCAGCCACGCGGCTTTGTTGCGATAGAAAAGCTCGTTAGCCACCTGCAAACGCGCCTGCCCTAATCGATCTTCACCAAGATTTTCCAGCAGATGCGCCACGATATAGCCCACATCACGCGCCTGGTTTTGCCACGGCAGGCGCAGGGGTAAATCCTCCAGCACGTTATGGAGGAGCGCGTGCCAGCCATGGTGTGGCGTAAAATCTTTTGCCAGTGGGCGCGGCGTGACGTGCAGGCGCTGCGCAGGCTGCGAGCTGAACACGAACAAGCGTTCGGGTGTCAGCTGGCGGTGACTGAACAGACGGCAGTAGACGGAGTTAAAGAAGCTTTCCGCGATTTCAAAGCGCGGGTAATCGGGCAGTAACGCGGTGTATTGCGCTTTAACACGCAGCAGAAATCCGGCGGTGAGGGTCTGGTTATCCGTAATACAGCGCAACTGCTCGACCACCAGGCCAACGTGGTGATCGTAGAGATGGATACGGTTTTTCATCGCCTGCTGCACGGCGTGCCAGTCCGCCTGCTCAAAACGCTGCTGTGCGCCGGAGGTCACTTCCAGGAAGCGCCCATATTGCGCGTCAAAGCCCTGGAGAATGGTTTGGGCGATTAACAGTTCCAGGTCACGGGACATCTTTTGCCCTCGTTCTAAATAGGGGTTGCCGGATGGCGCTTCGCTTATCCGGCCTACATAACGACAGGATCCGTAGGCCCGGTACGCCTCGCGCCACCGGGCAACAGCACGTCAGAACTGCTGTTCTTCTGTGGAACCGGTCAGCGCGGTGACGGAAGATGCGCCGCCCTGAATAATGGTCGTCACCTTATCAAAGTAACCGGTGCCCACCTCCTGCTGGTGGGACACAAAGGTGTAACCCTCTTTCGCGGCGGCGAATTCTGGTTGCTGGACCTTTTCAACATAATGCTTCATGCCCTCACCCTGTGCGTAGGCGTGGGCCAGGTCGAACATGTTGAACCACATGCTGTGGATCCCGGCGAGGGTGATGAACTGGTATTTGTAGCCCATTTCCGCCAGTTGTTGCTGGAAGCTGGCGATGGTGGTGTCGTTGAGGTTTTTCTGCCAGTTGAAGGACGGCGAGCAGTTATAGGCCAGCAGCTTGCCGGGGAAGCGGGCATGAATGGCGTCGGCAAAACGCTTCGCCTGCTCCAGATCCGGTTTCGAGGTTTCGCACCACACCAGATCGGCATAAGGCGCATAGGCAAGGCCACGGCTGATCGCCTGCTCAATGCCCGCCCGGGTACGGTAGAAGCCTTCGCTGGTGCGTTCACCGGTAATAAATTCCCGGTCGTATTCATCGCAGTCGGAGGTGATGAGATCGGCCGCGTCAGCATCGGTACGGGCGATGAGCAGCGTCGGGACGCCCATCACGTCAGCCGCCAGACGCGCCGCTACCAGTTTCTGAATCGCCTCCTGCGTCGGCACCAGCACTTTGCCGCCCATATGCCCGCATTTTTTCACCGAGGCGAGTTGATCTTCAAAATGCACGGCGGCGGCACCGGCAGCAATCATCGATTTCATCAGTTCGAAAGCGTTAAGTACGCCGCCGAAACCGGCTTCGGCATCCCCCACGATCGGCAGGAAGTAATCCACATAGCGCGGATCCCCCGGCTCAATACCCGCCGCCCACTGGATCTGATCCGCGCGACGGAAGGTATTGTTGATCCGATCCACCACCGCCGGCACGGAGTTCGCCGGATAGAGTGACTGATCCGGATACATGCTGGAGGCGAGGTTGGCATCGGCAGCCACCTGCCAGCCGGAGAGATAAATCGCTTCGATACCGGCTTTCGCCTGTTGCAGGGCCTGACCACCGGTCAGCGCACCCAGGCTGTTGATATAGCCTTTTTTCGACTCGCCGTGCAGCAGGCGCCACATTCTGGCGGCCCCCAGTTGAGCCAACGTGCATTCGGGGTTAACCGAGCCGCGCAGCTTCACCACTTCATCGGCGCTGTACGGGCGACGGATGCCCTCCCAGCGCGGGTCAGTCCATTCTTGTTGTAGTTGTTCGATTTGTTGGGTACGGGTTTTCATCGCAGATGCTCCATTTTTATTATGGGGGGATCACGCCAGCAGGCGGTAACCCGGCAGGGTCAGGAAGTCGATCAGCTCATCGGACGTGGTGATTTGCTCCATCAGGCGCGCGGCATCGCTGAAGCGTCCACTGCTGAACCGGTGTTCACCCAGTTCCTCCTGGATCACCTGCATCTCTTCGGCCAGCATGCGGCGGAACAATGCTTTGGTTACCGGCGTGCCGTCATTGAGCGTTTTTTCGTGATGGATCCATTGCCAGATTGAGGTGCGCGATATTTCTGCCGTCGCGGCGTCTTCCATCAGGCCATAAATTGGCACGCAGCCGTTGCCGGATATCCAGGCTTCGATGTACTGCACCGCCACGCGAATGTTGGCGCGCATGCCCTCTTCGGTACGCTCACCGTCACAGGGGGCAAGCAGTTCAGCGGCGGTGACTGGCGGGTCTTCGGCGCGGGTCACCTGTAACTGGTTGGGGTTATCGCCGAGTGCGCGGTTAAAGATGTCCATCACCGTATCTGCCAGACCGGGATGCGCAATCCAGGTGCCGTCGTGCCCGTTTTTGGCTTCCAGCTCTTTGTCGGCTTTGACCTTGTTCAGCACCCACTCGTTGCGTTCGCGATCTTTACTTGGAATGAACGCGGCCATGCCACCCATAGCAAACGCACCGCGACGGTGACAGGTCTTGATCAGCAGCCGCGAGTAGGCATTGAGAAATGGCTTATCCATTGTTACCTGCTGGCGATCCGGCAGCACGCGATCGGGATAATTCTTCAGCGTTTTGATATAGCTGAAGATGTAATCCCAGCGGCCACAGTTGAGGCCGACAATATGGTCACGCAGCGCGTGCAGGATCTCGTCCATCTGGAAAACCGCGGGCAGCGTTTCAATCAGCAGCGTGGCTTTAATGGTGCCGCGCGGCAGGTTGAAGCGATCTTCGGTATAGCTGAACACCTCGCTCCACCATGCGGCTTCCTGCCAGGCCTGGGTTTTCGGCAGATAGAAATAGGGGCCGCTGCCTTTAGCGAGCAGGTTTTTATGGTTATGGAAGAAGTAGAGCGCGAAATCGAACAGGCTGCCGGGGATCGGCTCGCCGCGCCAGGTGACGTGTTTTTCCGGCAAATGCAGGCCGCGCACACGGCAAAACAGCACGGCCGGGTCAGGCTTAAGCTGATAGATTTTACCGCTTTCGTTGGTGTAGCTGATGGTGCCGTTAACCGCGTCGCGCAGGTTGATCTGGCCTTCGATCACTTTTTGCCAGTTCGGGGCCAGCGAATCCTCAAAGTCGGCCATGAAGACGTTCACATTGGCGTTGAGGGCGTTAATCACCATTTTGCGTTCAACCGGCCCGGTGATCTCGACGCGTCTGTTGCGTAGATCTGCCGGGATGCCGCGAATTGTCCAGTCACCTTCACGAATGGAAGCTGTTTCCGAAATAAAATCAGGCAGTGTGCCGTGATCAATTTTCTGCTGCTGTTGCAGGCGTGCGGCCAGTAAGGCGTTACGTTTGGGTGTAAAGCGCGTCACCAGTTCACTAAGAAATTCCACCGCATCGGGCGTCAGGATCTGTGTTTCCTGCTCGCCATAGGGCTGGCTGAAGGACAGTTCTTCGGTAGTGGTTGCCTGTTGTGTCATGCCATGGCTCCTCGTTGTTGATCCAGAAGGATCCTCATCGTTGATGAAATTCAGACTGTGCAGTTTTCGTTCAGCACGTTTAAGATTACTCAACGAAAATACAAAATCAAAAACAATTTCCATTTTTTAATTATTAATGAATTAACCAATTGATAACAAAAGGATTAAAATTTGATCGGGATGTGAAGTGTTTTTCAGAAATAAAAAAAGCACCCGCAGGTGCTTTTAGAGGCTGAAACGCTTAATCCAGCGTCGGGTTCATATGGCGCAGATCGAACGGTGTGATCTGGTAGACGTAGTAGTTAAGCCAGTTGGTGAACAGCAAATTGCCGTGGCTGCGCCAGCTGGCGCGCGGCACGTTCTGCGGATCGTTGCCCGGAAAGTAGTTGTACGGCACATCAGGATTAAGCCCGGCTTCCACGTCGCGGAAATACTCACCGGCCAGCGTGTCAGCGTCATATTCCGGGTGGCCGGTGACAAACGCGATACGCTTGTCTTTGCTGCCGAATAGATAGGCGTCGCCGGTACCGGTCTCGGCGAGGATCTCCAGATCGGTGTAATCCCGGATCAGCGCTGCCGGGAAATCGGCAAAGCGGGAGTGCGGCGCCAGGAAGACATCGTCAAAACCACGGGTCAGCAGCGCATGGGGTTGGGTAAGATGGTGTTCATAGACACCGGAAAGTTTGTCTTTGCGGGTCTGTTTCGGAATGCCATAGAGAATATTGAGGGCGGCCTGTACCGCCCAACAGACAAACAGCGTTGAGGTGACATGATCTTTGGCCCACTCCAGTACCTGTTTGATCTGCGGCCAGTAGGCGACATCGTTAAATTCAACCAGGCCCAGCGGCGCGCCGGTGACGATCAGGCCATCGAAGTTATCGTGACAGATCTCATCGAAGTTGCAGTAAAAGTTGTTCAGATGCTCGGTGGGCGTATTGCGTGACTCGCGGGCATCAATGCGCAGCAGCTGAATATCGACCTGCAAGGGGGAGTTGGAGAGCAGGCGCAGAAACTGGTTTTCCGTTTCGATTTTCTTCGGCATCAAATTGAGGATCAGCACCTTCAGCGGGCGGATCTCCTGACCTGTTGCACGGGATGTCGTCATGACGAAGACGTTTTCATCACGTAAGAAATTGACGGCTGGTAGCTCGTCCTGTACCCGAATCGGCATAACCTTATATCCTCACTGCATACGTTTAAACGTGTAGACATCCAGACAGCTGACGTTACCCTCTTTTTTGCTGACTGTCGAGTAACAGGTATTCTGCTTGAGACAAATTCATTTTCGAGAGACTGGTTTAAAAAGTCATTTATATGACGGCAGTGATGACAGTGCTACGTTAGCCTCCTTTTTGCACTGTAACGTCAGGTAAATCATGCCCATTTTAACTAACTTTAGCCGTCAATCCTGCAAAATTGATAATACTACTGGTGAAAGTCCTGTTACGCCCCCTTCTCTTTGCGAAAAGGCATCATCACCCTTGCAACGATGCCAGGGGGTGAAGAATACTCCCGTTGATATTGAGGGTTTTATAAAGCAGGAAGTAAATATAAAAACAATGTGTCAAATAACGCAACAACTGAAGAAAATTGGCACGGGTGGCTATGGCTCCGCTTATCGGCATGGCGATTACGTGATCAAAGTTCCTAATGATGAAATATCTTTCGATACAGACCTGTGGAGTTCCCCTTTGCGTACAGCTCGTTATCTGAATGAATTCAACGGCGAAAATCATGCTCGCGCAGCATTAACGCTGGATAAAAAAGAAGTCCTCGTTTCAACTTTCATCAACGGGGAAGATGTGGATGATCAGGAATACGTTGAGCAACTTCTCAATGAGAAAGGTTTTATGATATATGATCCGGAGCAGCCGGGTAATATGAAAAAAGACAGCGAGGGTAAATACTGGTTAATTGATGCTGATCTGGTTGTTCATAATCCAGAAAGTCGTCGTCTCTCAGCGGCAACGTTTTATCTTGAATCAGCAATGTTGATTAGCAGTAAAAATGATATTCAGGAAATAACGCGAGAAATTAACCAGTTAAAAATGACACTTCCTGTAGGCAAAGAAAATGAAACACTAAAAGAATTAAAAGAAGAGAAAAAAAGCGCTGAAGACTTATCTGCGCGACTCGCCGCCACTCAGCGCAGCCGATCAAAAACTATTACAGAAAACTATAACTACTCACTTTTGTCAGCACAAAATAGTGAGCAGAACTCTGCTGCGTAAAAATCCCTTAATAGAAGGGGCATTGATAACGCCCCTGAGGGGCGCACTGAGTTCAGACTCTGAGCGCCTTCATTTCACATTTCTTTTAACTAATGATTACTCCACAATTCCACAATTTTTTCTTTCTCAGGTAAGGAATGTGGTTAGTCGCGTGGACAACAGCGTTCAGGAATATCTCAAAGCACAACGCAAAAAGGCCATCCGTGAGGATGGCCTTTCGCGTGTTTGATGCCTGGCAGTTCCCTACTCTCGCATGGGGAGACCCCACACTACCATCGGCGCTACGGCGTTTCACTTCTGAGTTCGG
>NZ_JAHUXA010000015.1 GCF_019218745.1 Enterobacter sp. ENT03 | reverse complement strand
GATACTCAGGCACGAACCGGGAAAGGTAAGACGGATGAGTATAGTTAATGCGCTGAAAGTGCTGGGAAAAGAGTACAGTAATCTGGTCCTGAATAAATGACCAGATTACTGGGGATCCCTCAGCCCGGCGGGAGAGGGGGGATAAACAGGAGGATTAATGCGCTTTGGCGGTTTTCAGGTTCTTCTGCTTAATGAAGTAACCAATGCCGAGGATGACCATCCACACCGGGATCAGCCAGACGGAGATCGCCATGCCCGGGGTCATCGCCATGATGACCAGCACGGCAGCCATAAAGATCAGGCAGATCCAGTTACCCAGCGGATAGAACAGGGCAGGGAAGCGCGTTTTCACGCCCTGCAAATCTTTCGCCCGGCGGAATTTCATGTGCGCGAGGCTGATCATCGCCCAGTTAATCACCAGTGCCGAAACCACCAGCGCCATCAGTAAACCAAAGGCTTCGCCCGGTGCCAGGTAGTTAATCAGCACGCACAGCGCGGTAAAGAGCGCGGAGACGAGAATGGTGGCAATAGGTACGCCACGCTTGTCCACTTTCGCCAGCGCTTTCGGCGCGTTGCCCTGCTGCGCCAGGCCGAACAGCATACGGCTGTTGCAGTACACGCAGCTGTTGTATACCGACAGCGCGGCGGTCAGCACCACGATGTTCAGCGCATTCGCTACGAAGGTGTCGCCCAGCTCATGGAAGATCAGCACGAACGGGCTGGTGTCAGCGGTAACGCGCGTCCACGGCAGCAGCGACAGCAGCACCGCCAGCGAGCCCACATAGAAAATCAGGATGCGGTAGATCACCTGATTAGTGGCTTTCGGGATGCTGACCTGCGGATTATCGGCTTCGGCAGCGGTGATGCCCACCAGCTCCAGTCCACCGAACGAGAACATAATGATCGCCATCATCATTACCAGTCCGGTAAAGCCATTGGGCAGGAAGCCGCCCTGTTCCCACAGGTTACGCACGGTGGCCTGCGGACCGGCGCTGTCGCTGAACAGCAGCCAGCCGCCGAAGAGGATCATCGCCACCACCGCGATCACTTTGATAATGGCGAACCAGAACTCCATCTCACCAAACACTTTCACGTTGGTCAGGTTAATGGCGTTGATCACCACGAAGAACACGGCGGCAGACGCCCAGGTCGGGATCTCCGGCCACCAGAACTGAATGTATTTACCGACGGCGGTCAACTCCGCCATGGCAACCAGCACGTACAGCACCCAGTAGTTCCAGCCGGACGCGAAGCCCGCGAAACCGCCCCAGTATTTGTAGGCAAAATGGCTGAACGAACCGGCTACCGGCTCTTCTACAACCATCTCACCCAGCTGACGCATGATCAGAAAAGCGATAAAACCTGCAATCGCATAGCCGAGAATAATTCCCGGCCCGGCGGACTGGATGACTGACGCGCTGCCCAGAAACAGGCCAGTCCCGATAGCTCCACCCAGCGCAATAAGCTGAATGTGGCGGTTTTTGAGGCCGCGCTTCAGCATTTCACCCTGCTGTTGACCTTCCATCATGAAACCTCGTGTGTGGTTATTATTGGTACGCTGTCGTGTGCGTGTACGGATGAAATTCCATTTGTTGTATTTATATGTTTACGAAAGGTCTTTCTTAAATATCGCTGTCACTCTTTCGTCTGCATCAGAATAGTGATAAGCGCATTCGAATGCACCTGCTTTATTAAGGGCTGATAGCGAGTGGATAAAAAGAAACCAATTGTAAATGGCAGCGCCTCACATCCACCAACCCCTCAAATGCATAATTTCACTCCAAAAATGGGTATTTAGCCGTTTTTTGTCAGACTGAATCGGTTCAATTAAGTCACTTTGCGTTTCACATAAGTTAAATCTGCCTCTTTATGAGTAGCAGGTTGATTTGTGCGAAGTTACATTTCTGAAACGTTATTTCTGTAATGTTGTTAAAATGTGCGTGGTTCCCTGATTTCAATCAAAACCTGTATGGACAGAAGGTGAATACTTTGTTACTTTAGCGTCAAGAACATGAAATTGGTCAGACCAATTGACTCCGGTTAAATGGCACTCCGGGAAAACGGCTTAGGACAGGGAATAATGGCCTACAGTAAAATCCGCCAACCTAAATTATCCGATGTGATAGAGCAGCAACTGGAGTTTTTGATCCTTGAAGGGACATTGCGCCCCGGTGAAAAACTTCCTCCGGAACGCGAACTGGCTAAACAGTTCGATGTTTCTCGTCCTTCGCTGCGCGAGGCGATCCAACGTCTTGAAGCCAAGGGCCTGCTACTGCGTCGTCAGGGCGGTGGTACCTTTGTCCAGAGTAACCTGTGGCAGAGCTTCAGCGATCCGCTGGTAGAGCTTTTGTCCGATCACCCCGAATCCCAGTTTGACCTCCTCGAGACGCGCCATGCGCTGGAAGGCATTGCCGCCTATTACGCGGCGTTGCGTGGCACCGATGACGATCGCGAGCGTATCCGCGAGCTGCATCAGGCGATCGAGCGCGCGCAGGAGTCCGGGGATCTCGATGCCGAAGCCGATGCCGTCGTCATGTATCAGATTGCCGTCACCGAGGCGGCGCACAATGTGGTGTTGCTGCATTTGCTGCGTTGTATGGAACCGATGATGGCACAGAACGTTCGCCAGAATTTTGAATTGCTGTATTCCCGGCGGGACATGCTCCCACTGGTAAGCAACCATCGCTCCAGAATTTTTGAGGCGATTATCGCCAGGGAGCCGGAGCAGGCGCGTGAAGCGTCTCACCGGCATCTGGCGTTTATTGAGGAAATATTGCTGGACCGCAGCCGTGAGCAGAGCCGTCGTGAACGCTCAATGCGCCGCCTACAGCAAAGAAAGGATTAAGCGCCATACTCTAGAGCGCGGCAACTAAACGCAGAACCTGTCTTATTGATCTTTCTGGCGAAAGATCAATGGGACAGGTTCCAGATTAATCAACGAAAATTAGATAGATAAGGAAAACCCCATGTCAGAACGTTTACTCAATGACGTGGATCCGATCGAAACTCGCGACTGGCAACAGGCGATCGAATCGGTCATCCGTGAAGAAGGTGTTGAGCGCGCTCAGTATCTGATTGACCAGTTACTGTCCCAGGCCCGCAAAGGCGGCGTTAACGTGGCAGCTGGTTCAAACGCTCGCAACTATGTAAATACTATTGCCGTTGAAGATGAGCCGGAATACCCGGGTAATCTGGAGCTGGAACGTCGCATTCGTTCTGCTATCCGCTGGAACGCCATCATGACCGTGCTGCGTGCGTCTAAAAAAGACCTCGAGCTGGGCGGCCACATGGCATCTTTCCAGTCTTCTGCGACCGTATATGAAGTTTGCTTCAACCACTTCTTCCGCGCACGCAGCGAGAAAGACGGTGGCGATCTGGTGTACTTCCAGGGCCACATCTCTCCGGGCGTTTACGCTCGCGCATTCCTGGAAGGTCGTCTGACTGAAGAGCAGATGAACAACTTCCGCCAGGAAGTACACGGCAATGGCCTGTCTTCCTACCCGCACCCGAAACTGATGCCGGAATTCTGGCAGTTCCCGACCGTTTCTATGGGTCTGGGTCCGATTGGTGCGATCTACCAGGCTAAATTCCTGAAATATCTGGAACACCGTGGCCTGAAAGATACCTCCCAGCAAACCGTTTACGCCTTCCTGGGCGACGGTGAGATGGATGAGCCGGAATCCAAAGGCGCGATCACCATCGCGACCCGTGAAAAACTGGATAACCTGGTCTTCGTCATCAACTGTAACCTGCAACGTCTGGATGGCCCGGTCACCGGTAACGGCAAAATCATCAACGAACTGGAAGGCATTTTCGAAGGTGCTGGCTGGAACGTGATCAAGGTGATGTGGGGCGGTCGTTGGGATGAGCTGCTGCGTAAAGACACCAGCGGTAAACTGATGCAGCTGATGCAGGAAACTGTTGACGGCGATTATCAGACCTTCAAATCCAAAAACGGCGCCTACGTGCGTGAGCACTTCTTCGGTAAATACCCGGAAACTGCCGCACTGGTTGCCGACTGGTCTGACGACGAGATCTGGGCACTGAACCGTGGTGGTCATGATCCGAAGAAAGTCTACGCTGCCTTTAAGAAAGCGCAGGAAACCAAAGGCAAAGCGACAGTTATCCTGGCCCATACCATTAAAGGTTACGGCATGGGCGACACCGCTGAAGGTAAAAACATCGCCCACCAGGTGAAGAAAATGAACATGGACGGTGTACGTTACATCCGTGATCGTTTCAATGTGCCGGTGACCGATGAGCAGGTTGAGAAGCTGTCCTACATTACCTTCCCGGAAGGTTCTGAAGAGCACACTTACCTCCACGCCCAGCGTCAGAAGCTGAACGGCTACCTGCCGTCTCGTCAGCCGAAATTCTCTGAGAAGCTTGAGCTGCCGACGCTGGCTGACTTCAACCAGCTGCTGGAAGAGCAGAACAAAGAGATCTCCACCACTATCGCCTTTGTGCGTGCCCTGAACGTGATGCTGAAGAACAAGTCGATCAAAGATCGCCTGGTGCCAATCATCGCTGACGAAGCGCGTACTTTCGGTATGGAAGGTCTGTTCCGTCAGATTGGTATTTACAGCCCGAACGGCCAGCAGTACACCCCGCAGGACCGTGAGCAGGTTGCTTACTACAAAGAAGACGAGAAAGGTCAGATCCTGCAGGAAGGTATCAACGAGCTGGGCGCAGGTTCTTCCTGGCTGGCTGCTGCGACCTCTTACAGCACCAACGATCTGCCGATGATCCCGTTCTACATCTACTATTCCATGTTCGGTTTCCAGCGTATCGGCGACCTGTGCTGGGCAGCAGGCGATCAGCAAGCGCGTGGCTTCCTGATTGGTGGTACTTCTGGTCGTACAACGCTTAACGGCGAAGGTCTGCAGCACGAAGATGGTCACAGCCACATTCAGTCGCTGACCATCCCGAACTGTATCTCTTACGATCCGGCTTACGCCTACGAAGTTGCGGTCATCATGCATGACGGTCTGCATCGTATGTACGGTGAAGCGCAAGAGAACGTGTACTACTACATCACCACGCTGAACGAAAACTACCACATGCCAGCGATGCCGGAAGGCGCCGAGGAAGGGATCCGTAAAGGTATCTACAAACTCGAAACTATCGATGGCGCGAAAGGTAAAGTTCAGCTGCTGGGCTCCGGTTCTATCCTGCGTCACGTACGTGAAGCCGCACAGATCCTGGCGAAAGACTACGGTATCGGTTCTGACGTGTTCAGCGTGACCTCCTTCACCGAACTGGCGCGCGATGGCCAGGATTGTGAACGCTGGAACATGCTGCACCCGACCGACGAGCCGCGCGTACCGTACGTTGCACAGATTCTGAGCGACGCACCGGCAGTGGCATCAACTGACTATATGAAACTGTTCGCTGAGCAGATCCGTAACTTCATCCCGGCAAGCGATTACCGCGTACTGGGTACTGATGGCTTCGGTCGCTCTGACAGCCGTGAAAACCTGCGTCACCACTTCGAAGTTGATGCTTCTTATGTGGTTGTTGCAGCACTGGGCGAACTGGCTAAACGTGGCGACATCGACAAGAAAGTAGTTGCAGAAGCAATTACCAAATTCAACATCGATGCAGATAAAGTTAACCCGCGTCTGGCGTAAGAGGTAAAAGAAGAATGGCTATCGAAATCAATGTACCGGACATCGGGGCTGATGAAGTTGAAATCACCGAGATCCTGGTCAAAGTGGGCGACACCGTTTCCGCTGAACAGTCGCTGATCACCGTAGAAGGCGACAAAGCTTCTATGGAAGTCCCGTCACCTCAGGCTGGCGTTGTTAAAGAGATCAAAGTCTCTGTTGGCGACAAAACCGAGACTGGCAAACTGATCATGATTTTCGATTCCGCTGACGGTGCTGCTGATGCAGCACCTGCGAAAGCAGAAGAGAAGAAAGAAGCAGCACCGGCAGCAGCATCTGCGCCGGCAGCCGCCGCGGCTAAAGACGTAAACGTACCGGATATTGGCGGCGACGAAGTTGAAGTCACCGAGATCATGGTTAAAGTCGGCGACAAAGTGGCTGCTGAGCAGTCGCTGATCACCGTAGAAGGCGACAAAGCCTCTATGGAAGTCCCGGCACCGTTCGCGGGTACCGTGAAAGAAATCAAAATCAGCACCGGCGACAAAGTGTCCACCGGCTCCCTGATTATGGTCTTCGACGTTGAAGGCGGCGCACCAGCGGCCAGCGACGCGAAACCGCAGGTTAAAGAAGAAGCGGCTTCTGCTCCGGCAGCAGCGGCGGGCGCGAAAGACGTAAACGTTCCGGACATCGGCGGTGACGAAGTTGAAGTGACCGAAGTGATGGTGAAAGTAGGCGACAAAGTTGCCGCTGAGCAGTCACTGATCACCGTGGAAGGCGACAAAGCGTCCATGGAAGTCCCGGCACCGTTCGCGGGCACCGTGAAAGAGATCAAAATCAGCACCGGCGACAAAGTGTCTACCGGCTCCCTGATCATGGTCTTCGAAGTGGAAGGCGCAGCCCCTGCTGCGGCTCCGGCGGCGGCCAAACAGGAAGCAGCACCAGCACCGGCGGCGAAAGCTCCGGCAGCCACTGCACCGGCGAAAGCCGACGGCAAATCTGAGTTTGCTGAAAACGACGCTTACGTCCACGCAACACCGCTGATCCGCCGCCTGGCGCGCGAATTCGGCGTGAACCTCGCGAAAGTGAAGGGCACAGGTCGTAAAGGCCGTATCCTGCGCGAAGACGTTCAGGCTTACGTGAAAGACGCCGTGAAACGCGCTGAAGCGGCACCTGCTGCTGCCACCGGTGGCGGTCTGCCTGGCATGCTGCCATGGCCGAAAGTGGACTTCAGCAAGTTCGGTGAAGTGGAAGAAGTTGAACTGGGCCGTATCCAGAAAATCTCGGGTGCTAACCTGAGCCGTAACTGGGTGATGATCCCGCACGTTACGCACTTCGACAAAACCGACATCACTGACCTGGAAGCGTTCCGTAAGCAGCAGAACGCTGAAGCTGAGAAGCGCAAACTGGATGTGAAATTCACCCCGGTTGTCTTCATCATGAAAGCCGTTGCGGCGGCCCTTGAGCAGATGCCTCGCTTCAACAGCTCCCTGTCTGAAGATGCACAGCGTCTGACGCTGAAGAAATACATCAACATCGGTGTGGCTGTTGATACCCCGAATGGCCTGGTGGTTCCGGTGTTCAAAGACGTGAACAAGAAGAGCATCACCGAGCTGTCCCGCGAACTGACCGTGATCTCCAAAAAAGCACGTGACGGTAAGCTGACGGCGGGCGAAATGCAGGGCGGTTGCTTCACCATCTCCAGTATTGGTGGCCTGGGTACCACGCACTTCGCGCCAATCGTTAACGCGCCGGAAGTGGCTATCCTCGGTGTGTCCAAATCCGCGATGGAGCCGGTCTGGAATGGTAAAGAGTTCGTGCCGCGTCTGATGATGCCGATCTCTCTGTCCTTCGACCACCGCGTGATCGACGGTGCTGATGGTGCGCGTTTCATCACCATCATCAATAACATGCTGTCTGACATTCGCCGTCTGGTGATGTAAATAAGAAAGCCGGCCTGACGGTCGGCTTTTTTCTGGTAATCTCATTATGTTGTTGAGGTTATTAGGACAAAGGACAAATCGTTTGCCGTTTGTTGTTTCAAAATTGTTAACAATTTTGTACTATGCGGGCGGATAGAACGTCCCGGCGATGAAGGGCGATACGTCCCCTGGACTGCCGGAAATCAATAAGAGGTCATGATGAGTACTGAAATCAAAACTCAGGTCGTGGTACTTGGGGCAGGCCCGGCAGGTTACTCTGCTGCCTTCCGTTGCGCTGATTTAGGTCTGGAAACCGTCATTGTTGAACGTTACAACACCCTCGGCGGTGTTTGTCTGAACGTCGGCTGTATCCCTTCTAAAGCGCTGTTGCACGTTGCTAAAGTTATCGAAGAAGCCAAAGCGCTGGCCGAGCACGGTATCGTCTTCGGCGAACCGAAAACCGATATTGACAAGATTCGTACCTGGAAAGAAAAAGTTATCACCCAACTGACTGGCGGTCTGGCCGGTATGGCGAAAGGCCGTAAAGTGAAAGTGGTTAACGGTCTGGGTAAATTTACCGGGGCTAACACCCTGGAAGTTGACGGCGAAAACGGCAAAACCGTGATTAACTTCGACAACGCTATCATCGCGGCGGGTTCCCGTCCGATCGAACTGCCGTTCATTCCGCATGAAGATCCGCGCGTGTGGGATTCCACCGACGCCCTGGAGCTGAAAGAAGTACCTAAGCGCCTGCTGGTTATGGGTGGCGGTATCATCGGTCTGGAAATGGCGACCGTATACCATGCGCTGGGTTCAGAGATCGACGTGGTTGAAATGTTCGACCAGGTGATCCCGGCGGCTGACAAAGACATCGTTAAAGTCTTCACCAAACGCATCAGCAAGAAATTCAACCTGATGCTGGAAACCAAAGTTACCGCCGTTGAAGCAAAAGAAGACGGTATCTACGTTTCCATGGAAGGCAAAAAAGCCCCTGCTGAAGCGCAGCGTTACGACGCCGTGCTGGTGGCGATTGGCCGTGTGCCGAACGGTAAAAACCTCGATGCAGGCGCTGCTGGCGTTGAAGTGGACGACCGTGGCTTTATCCGTGTCGACAAACAGCTGCGTACCAATGTGCCGCACATCTTCGCTATCGGCGACATCGTCGGTCAGCCGATGCTGGCGCACAAAGGTGTTCACGAAGGTCACGTTGCCGCTGAAGTTATCGCCGGCATGAAGCACTACTTCGATCCGAAAGTCATTCCATCAATCGCGTACACCGAGCCGGAAGTTGCCTGGGTGGGTCTGACCGAGAAAGAAGCGAAAGAAAAAGGCATCAGCTTTGAGACGGCCACCTTCCCGTGGGCTGCTTCTGGCCGTGCTATCGCCTCCGACTGCGCAGACGGTATGACCAAACTGATTTTCGACAAAGAAACTCACCGTGTGATTGGTGGTGCCATTGTCGGTACTAACGGCGGCGAGCTGTTGGGTGAAATCGGTCTGGCTATCGAAATGGGCTGTGACGCGGAAGATCTGGCGCTGACTATCCATGCGCACCCGACTCTGCATGAGTCCGTGGGCCTGGCTGCTGAAGTGTTCGAAGGTAGCATTACCGACCTGCCGAACCCGAAAGCGAAAAAGAAATAAGCATCTGAGTCTGTAATGCCGGGTGGCGGCTATGCCTACCCGGCCTACAAACAAACGGGTGACAAAAATGCGGCTGAAAAGCCGCTTTTTTTATGCCTGCGTTTTACCCTCAGGGCTGCACCGGCTGCCACTTCTCGTCCGGCGTAAACTGCGTAATGCCTTCTATCTGCTGTGCTGTCTGCGCGCCGAAATCCTGCTGATACATCCGATCCTCGCCATCCATCACAAAGGTTGCGACGCCGGTTTTGCCGTATTCCAGCGGCCAGGCCAGCAGGGCCGCGGGAGTATCGCTACTTTGTGTTTTGCTGGTTAACAGCCGAAAACGATAGCCGTGATACCCTTCGCCAGGAACGGTGGGGCTGAACGCCGGACCGAGTGGACTCGGGGCTTCGCCCGGTGATACTGGCCAGTACAGGCCATCTTTTTTGCCCTCGCTGCTGATGATCTTCTGCGCGTAATGATGGTTGAGGGTGAAGTAATCATGCTGCGCATCCGCATAGGCCTGCAGCGCAATCATAGCTGACAGCTCGTTGCGTCCGATCGTGCGGGTCAGGATCTCATCCACGGCGCGCGTCGTATCAAATTGCCAGCCTGCGGTCGTTTTCACCATCGGTAGGGGAAGCTGCCACTGGCTGAGGCCGACGCTCAGGTGCGCCACGCCGTTTTGCTCGTCAATCTGATGGCTGACCTCCCAGTCGCGGAGAAACCGCGCCACCGCTTGCGGATCGGCGCCGTCCGGCGGCAGAAGCTGACGCCAGTCATCCCCCAGCAACTGGGCCATTACGCTCTCATTCTGATCCTTAATCGCGCTGACTAAGGTGCTGGCGGCCTGCTCTGGCGTGCTGAATACCTGCTGCGCCTGACCTGCTATCGGCAGTAGCAGTAATAGCCCTGCAATAATCTTCTGAAATTTCATGATCCCTGCCTGATTAGTGACGATGGAGTTCACGGCGATCGGCCGCGTGTTCACGTAGCGTATTGCGCTGTTGGCTGCTCAAACGCTGGCGGCTCTGCTCGCCACGCTGACGCTGTGCCTGCCATGACGGTGAACGGCTGTCATTGCCACTTAACGCCGTGGCGCGACGCTGTTGCCGCGCCTCCCTCTGCTGCTGTGACACTGGATTGTCATGCCGCGCTCTAATAGCCTCGCGCTGCTGTTGCTGTTGCTGTTGCGGCGTGGGATTGTCATGCCGCGCTTTAATGGCCTCGCGCCGCTGTTGCTGTTGCGGCGTGGGATTATCACGGCGGGCTTTTATCGCTTCACGGTTTTGTTGCGAGATCGAATGGCTGAACTGCGTTTTCGCTGCATCGCGCTGTGCCTGGCGTTCCGGGGTCGTCGAACGGGCAAACTGCGCGTGAGCCGCGTCCCGCCGGGCGGTGGCTGCTGGCGTATCGTAACCGCGATAATTATTGCGCCGGGCGATCTGGTTTAACTGTGCTGATGCTGACTGACGCTGCAGATCGCGAGAGGGCAGATTATTGCGAAAGGCCGGATTATGCTGCCATACCACATGGTCCTTATTGGTGGCCAGCCTGCCGCCGGAGATGCGATTGAAGTTATTAACGTCGATATTAATGTTATCGCCGTTATGGGCGTAGCCACGGTGGTAGTGATCGTCATCATCATCCCAGTCTATGTTGCTGAACAGCGCGTAGGTGGTGGCAATGCCGAGGCTAAACCCGAAACCCCGCACCAGGCTGTTGGTGAATTGCTGACCGGGAGGCGGCGGCAGATAAACCGGCGGATACGCGGGCGTCGGCCAGCTGCCGTACACCACGCTCGGGTTATAGCTGGGGACATACACCACCTGCGGATCGGCAGATTCAATTTTGATCACCGTGGGTTCTGGTGTGCTGACCACGGTGGTGTTGCCGGAAACGGCGGGGGCCGCACTGCTCTTCGCCGGCACGGTAGTGACTTTTTGCTGGGGCGTGGAGGTGAGTGCTCCCGTCTGCTGTGCCAGCGCGCGCAACTTTTGTACCGAGTCCATCACCTCTTTTGGCTGCGCCAGAAACGCATCGCCAAGGTTTTGCACCCACTGCGGGTTTTCACCCATCAGCGCCATCAGCGACGGAAAGGCCACCAGCGATCTGACGCTCGGATCCCACGGCTGATTAATCACCGCCTGGATCGCCGCATCGCCCTCAAGCGTAGGGTTATCCTGCGACCACTGTACCGCCTGCACCACGTTCGCCGGATAGGTGGCGGCCATCAGTACCTGAGATAGCAGCGCATCCGGGTAAAGCGCGACCGGAGCCACCCACTGATCGATTTGCGCCGTGGTAAAGGTCGGTGTGGTAACAGGTGGGGTTGATGGCGGCGTAGTTTGTGGCGCGGGCTGCGGCGCAGGTTGCGCCACCGCAGGCGCCGGGGGCACGTCGGGCGTTCTGCTTTTGACATACAGCACGCCCGAGGCGGCCAGTAACCCGGCGCTACATAGCAGCATCAGGATCTGAGGTTTAAAGGGCAACGTCATGGAGGTTCTCCCGGTATCCACAGGGACACACGCGATTAAGACACAAGCCAGATGGCGGAAAATGTCGGCGAGTATAAAGCGCTGATTGTTTATTTTTTGATTAAAACAGGCATCGCGCTGCGTCCCGTCCATAACCGGACAAGAAGAGTGTTAGTAAACATTGCAAAAGTATGGATAAGCGTATTCGTGCCGTCAGCAGCGGGACCTAAAAAGAGATTTTTAACTGCCGGATAAGCCCTGGCAAAGACAGGTGTATCGCCCGTAACGATTCAGCTAATTTTTAATGTTGCTTTTTTGTAAACAGATTAACACCCCCTTTAAATCCTGCTATGCTGCCCGTCGCGGTACCGGGCTTTTACCCTACAAACTGCTGTCTCACAGGAGCGTGAAGAAACTGCCGGCCGCACTATGACAATGAGAGCGAGGAGAACCGTCGTGCTAGAAGAATACCGTAAGCACGTAGCCGAACGTGCCGCTGAAGGGATTGCACCAAAACCCTTAGATGCCACGCAAATGGCTGCGCTGGTCGAGCTGCTGAAGACCCCGCCAGCGGGTGAAGAAGAATTCCTGTTAGATCTGTTAGCCAACCGTGTCCCGCCGGGCGTTGATGAAGCCGCCTACGTTAAAGCCGGATTCCTTGCCGCCGTCGCTAAAGGCGAAACCACTTCTCCGCTGGTCACCCCGGAAAAAGCCATTGAACTGCTGGGCACTATGCAGGGTGGTTACAACATCCATCCGCTGATTGACGCCCTCGACGACGCCAAACTGGCGCCAATTGCGGCCAAAGCGCTGTCCCACACGCTGCTGATGTTCGACAACTTCTATGATGTGGAAGAGAAAGCGAAAGCAGGCAACGCTTATGCGCAGCAGGTAATGCACTCCTGGGCCGAGGCTGAATGGTTCCTGAGCCGTCCGCCGCTGGCAGAAAAAATCACCGTCACCGTATTCAAAGTGACCGGCGAAACCAACACCGACGATCTCTCCCCGGCGCCGGATGCCTGGTCACGTCCGGACATCCCGCTGCACGCGCTGGCGATGCTGAAAAACGCCCGTGAAGGCATTGTGCCGGATCAGCCGGGTGCCGTTGGCCCGATCAAACAGATCGACGAACTGAACAAAAAAGGCTTCCCGCTGGCCTACGTGGGTGATGTGGTCGGTACCGGTTCATCCCGTAAATCCGCCACCAACTCCGTACTGTGGTTTATGGGCGACGACATTCCGCACGTGCCGAATAAACGCGGCGGTGGTCTGGTGCTGGGTGGCAAAATCGCGCCGATCTTCTTCAACACCATGGAAGATGCGGGTGCGCTGCCTATCGAAGTGGACGTCAACGCGCTGAACATGGGCGACGTGATCGACGTTTATCCATTCAAAGGCGAAGTGCGTAACCACGAAACCGGCGAACTGCTGGCGACCTTTGAGCTGAAAACTGACGTGCTGATCGACGAAGTGCGTGCCGGTGGCCGAATTCCGCTGATTATCGGTCGTGGCCTGACCACCAAAGCGCGTGAAGCGCTGGGTCTGCCGCACAGTGAGGTGTTCCGTATTGCTAAGCCGGTTGCGGCGAGCGATAAGGGCTTCTCGCTGGCGCAGAAAATGGTCGGTCGCGCTTGCGGCGTGAAGGGCGTGCGTCCTGGCGAATACTGCGAACCGAAAATGACCTCGGTTGGCTCGCAGGACACCACCGGGCCGATGACCCGTGATGAACTGAAAGACCTGGCGTGTCTGGGCTTCTCTGCCGATCTGGTAATGCAGTCCTTCTGCCACACCGCGGCCTATCCGAAGCCGGTAGATGTCACCACTCACCACACGCTGCCAGACTTTATTATGAACCGTGGCGGCGTCTCGCTGCGTCCGGGCGACGGCATCATCCACTCATGGCTGAACCGTATGCTGCTGCCGGATACCGTGGGTACTGGCGGTGATTCCCATACCCGTTTCCCGATTGGTATCTCCTTCCCGGCGGGCTCCGGTCTGGTGGCCTTTGCCGCCGCGACTGGCGTGATGCCGCTGGATATGCCGGAATCGGTGCTGGTGCGCTTTAAAGGCAAAATGCAGCCGGGCATCACCCTGCGCGATCTGGTGCACGCTATTCCGCTTTACGCCATCCGCCAGGGTCTGCTGACCGTTGAGAAGAAAGGGAAGAAAAACATCTTCTCTGGTCGCATTCTGGAAATCGAAGGTCTGCCGGAGCTGAAAGTGGAGCAGGCGTTTGAACTGGCCGATGCGTCAGCGGAACGTTCTGCGGCGGGCTGTACTATCAAGCTCGATAAAGCGCCAATTACCGAATACCTGACCTCTAACATCGTCCTGCTGAAGTGGATGATTGCGGAAGGCTACGGCGACCGCCGTACGCTGGAGCGTCGTATTCAGGGCATGGAAAAATGGCTGGCAGATCCGCAACTGTTGGAAGCCGATGCTGACGCAGAATACGCGGCGGTGATCGACATCGATCTGGCGGATATTAAAGAGCCAATTCTGTGTGCGCCGAACGATCCGGATGATGCACGTCTGTTGTCTGAGGTTGCCGGCGAGAAAATTGACGAAGTATTTATCGGCTCGTGCATGACCAACATCGGTCACTTCCGCGCTGCCGGTAAGCTGCTGGACAGCCATAAAGGCCAGCTGCCGACCCGTCTGTGGGTCGCGCCGCCAACCCGTATGGATGCCGCACAGCTCACCGAAGAGGGCTACTACAGCGTGTTTGGTAAGAGCGGTGCGCGCGTGGAAATCCCGGGCTGTTCACTGTGCATGGGTAACCAGGCGCGTGTGGCAGATGGCTCGACGGTAGTCTCGACGTCAACGCGTAACTTCCCGAACCGTCTGGGTAATGGCGCTAACGTGTTCCTGGCGTCCGCCGAGCTGGCGGCGGTTTCTTCACTGCTCGGCAAACTGCCGACGGCGGAGGAGTACCAGACCTATATGGCTCAGGTCGATAAGACGGCGGTGGATACCTATCGCTATCTGAACTTCGACAAGCTGGGTCAGTACACGGAAAAAGCTGACGCGGTGATTTTCCAGACCGCAGTGTAAGTCACTTCTCTGTAGTGGTGAGAAGACAAGGGTGAGGGCGGTTTACCGCGCTCACCCTTTTTATTTCCACATCCTCTGCCCGCCCCGCTGTTTTTCTTCCTTGCTGCTGCGATAATTACCCTATTGCTGGATCTGAGGAGTACATCATGGATTACGAATTTTTGCGTGACATTACCGGCGTGGTAAAGGTACGCATGTCGATGGGCCACGAAGTGGTGGGTCACTGGTTTAATGAAGAAGTGAAAGAGAACCTTGCACTGCTGGATGAAGTTGAAGAGGCGGCACGCACGGTAAAAGGCAGCGAACGCCAGTGGCAGCGCGTCGGGCACGAATACACCCTGTGGATGGATGGCGAAGAGATCATCGTGCGCGCCAATCAGCTGGCGTTTTCCGGCGACGAAATGGAAGAGGGGATGAATTACTACGACGAGGAGAGCCTGTCGCTATGCGGCGTTGAGGATTTCCTGCAGGTGGTGAAAGCGTACCGCGAATTCTTGCAGCAAAAATAATCATCACGGCGCGTCCCTGCGCCGTAAATACGTGTTACACAGCGGGAATATTGCGGCCGTAATAGATCTCGCGCATCTCTTTCCACAGCGCTTCGGTGATCACCTTACGCTCGTTGGCGGTCAGATCTTCCGGGCGGGTGTGGAACATGTAGTGTTTCAGGTCGAACTCTTTCAGCAACATTTTGGTGTGAAAGATATTTTCCTGATAAACGTTCACATCCACCATGTCATACAGCGCTTTCATGTCATCGGACAGGAAGTTCTGAATCGAATTGATTTCGTGGTCGATAAAGTGTTTCTTGCCCGATACGTCGCGGGTAAAGCCGCGCACGCGATAATCTACGGTCACAATATCTGACTCAAGCTGGTGGATTAAATAATTCAGTGCTTTCAGCGGTGAAATCACCCCGCAGGTGGAGACTTCAATATCCGCGCGGAAGGTGCACAGTCCCCCCTCCGGGTGGCTCTCCGGATAGGTGTGTACGCAGATATGGCTCTTGTCGAGGTGAGCCACCACGGTTTCCGGCAGCGGGCCGGGATGTTCAGTGGTGTCGATCAGGTGCGGTTCAACGGGCTCTTCGCTGACGAGGATCGTCACGCTGGCGCCCTGTGGCTCGTAATCCTGTCGGGCGATATTCAGGATATTCGCGCCAATAATAGAGCAGGTTTCCGTCAGGATCTCCGTCAGTCGATTGGCGTTATAGAGTTCATCGATATAGGCGATATAACCATCGCGCTCTTCAGCTGTGTTGGCATAACAGATATCGTAAATACAAAAACTCAGGCTTTTGGTCAGGTTGTTAAAGCCATGTAGTTTAAGCTTTTTCAATTTTTATCACCCCCTTAGGATCACTGCGCAAACAGTGCATCGTGCAAATATTGTGGTAACGCGAACGCCGCCGTATGTACTGCCGGATTGTAATAACGACACGTCAGGTTTGCGCTGTGGAAACGCGCCTGAATAATGCCGGTAGAAAGGTGACGCAGTGCGCCGTTGTCGGTCGCCCAGGCGAAGGTCATTACACCGCCGTAATAGGTGGGGATCGCGGCCTGATAAAAACTCACGTCGTCAAAGTAGTGGCTCAGTTTACGGTGACTGTCGATGGCTTCATCCTGCTGCAAAAAGCTCACGCCGTTCTGCGCGACGAAAATACCGCCGGGATTCAGGCAACGTTTGCAGCCTTCGTAGAACGCCGAGGTAAACAGGCTTTCACCCGGTCCAATGGGATCGGTGCAGTCGGAGATGATGACGTCAAACGTTTGCGCGGTCTGGTTAACAAAATTGACGCCATCGTCAATGACCAGCGTAAAGCGCGGATCGTCGTAAGCCCCGGCGTTGTGATTCGGTAAATACTGGCGGCAGAACGACACCACGCCGGCATCGATCTCGACCATTGTGATGGTTTCGATATTTTTATGACGGCTCACTTCGCGCAGCATCGCGCCATCGCCACCGCCGATGATCAGCACATGCTTCGCGTGACCGTGGGCCAGCAGCGGCACATGGGTCATCATCTCATGATAAATGAACTCATCCCGCTCGGTAGTTTGTACCACGCCATCCAGCGCCATCACGCGGCCGAACGCGGCGTTTTCAAAGATAATCAGATCCTGATGATCGGTTTTTTCGTGGTACAGCACCTTGTCCACGGCGAAGTACTGCCCGAACTGGTCATGCAGCGTTTCGTGCCACAGTTTGCTATCAGTCATTGCTCGCTCCTTCGTTAACGCCCATGTAAAACGGGCGTAACATCATAGCTAACTACCGACGGGGATGCACGGAGAGAGTCAGGGTGCGGGAAGGGGGAAAAAATTACTTCACGTAGGCAAGCAGACTCAGGGAATCACGGGCCAGCGCTTTGCACTTTTTGTCCGTGGCGATGCCAATGCCGCTGAGGTCGCGATAGCTGTCTTCCCCCAGCGATTTCATGTCAAAGCTCTCGTAGTTGCTCAGATCCCACTGATTCTGCTGGGCGAAAAACACCAGCGCGCGACGGATCTGACCGTTCGGTAGATTCTGGTAGCCACAGTCATTTTTCAGGAATACAAACACCGCCGTTAAATCGGCCATGTCTTCGGCTTCTGACTCACTGAGTGCATAACTATTTGCGGATACAGCCAGCAGGCTGGCGAACGTAATTGTTCTGAAAAACGTCTTCATTATTTCTACCGGAACATCGAGGAAATTTAACGTTAGCATACTTGGGGGCGGGGCGACGATCTTTATTATTAGTGGTTCGCTTGACCTTACCGCAAGGGCAGGGTTTATGCTCAAAAGCTTGCCAGCCGACTCAAAAAGGGAATAAACATGCAACGTCGTGATTTTATAAAATACTCCGCTGCGCTGGGCGCGATAAGCGCGCTGCCGGGATGGACGAAAGCGGCTTTTGCCGCCACGCCGCAGACCCTGCCGATCCCGGCGCTGCTGACGCCGGACGCGCAAAGCCGTATACAGTTGCGGGTACAGGCTGGTACCTCCACTTTCGCCGGGAAAACCGCCACCACCTGGGGTTATAACGGCAACCTGCTGGGGCCAGCCATCAAACTGCGCAAGGGCAAGACGGTGACGGTGGAGATCAACAACCGGCTGGCAGAAGAGACGACGATCCACTGGCACGGGCTGGAAGTCCCCGGCGAGGTGGATGGCGGTCCGCAGGGTATTATCAAGCCCGGCAGCCAGCGCACGGTTACCTTTACCCCAAACCAGCGCACGGCGACCTGCTGGTTCCACCCCCATCAGCACGCGAAAACCGGGCATCAGGTGGCGATGGGGCTGGCCGGGCTGGTGCTGATCGAGGACGACGAAAGCCGCATGCTGCGCCTGCCGCAGCAGTGGGGCGTGGATGACGTCCCGGTGATCGTGCAGGACAAACGCTTTAATGCCGATGGGCAGATTGACTATCAGCTGGACGTGATGAGTGCGGCGGTCGGCTGGTTTGGCGATACGCTGCTCGCCAATGGCGTGATCTATCCCCGACATGCTGCCCCGCGCGGCTGGCTGCGTCTGCGTCTGCTGAACGGCTGTAACGCCCGCTCCCTTAACTTCACCACCAGCGACAAGCGCCCGCTGTACGTTATTGCCAGCGATGGCGGCCTGCTGGCGGAGCCGGTGAAGGTTGACGAATTGCCGATGCTGCCGGGCGAGCGTTTTGAAGTGCTGGTGGACACCCGCGACGGGAAAGATTTCGACCTTATGACGCTGCCAGTCAGCCAGATGGGCATGGCGGTCGCGCCCTTCGATAAGCCGCAGCTAGTGCTGAACATTCAGCCGCTGACCATTGTGGCGTCCGGTGAATTGCCCGATACGCTGGCTAACGTGCCGTCGTTGCCGTCACTGGAGGGCCTGACGCAGCGCACGCTTCAGCTGTCGATGGATCCGATGCTCGACATGATGGGCATGCAGGCGCTGATGAAAAAATATGGCGACGGGGCCATGCGCGGTATGGCGGGGGATATGAACCACGGCGGTATGAACCACGGTGGTATGAATCAAGGAAGCATGAATCATGGAAGCATGAATCACGGTGGTATGAGCCATGACACTAAAGGCGTCGATTTCCATCACGGCAATATGATCAACGGTAAAGCGTTCGACATGAACACCCCGGCCTTTGCCGCCGCGAAAGGGCAATACGAGCGCTGGGTGATCTCCGGGGAAGGGGACATGATGCTGCATCCGTTCCATATCCACGGCACGCAGTTCCGTATTCTGTCAGAAAACGGCAAGCCACCGGCGGCGCATCGCGCAGGCTGGAAAGATATTGTGAATGTGTTTGGCGCACGCAGCGAAGTGCTGGTGAAGTTTGATTATGACGCCCCGAAAGCGCAGGCCTATATGGCGCACTGCCATCTGCTGGAGCATGAAGATACGGGGATGATGCTTGGGTTTACGGTATAAAAATAACCCCTCATCCCGGCCCTGTCCCTCAGGGAGAGGGAGTAAACCAGGCCTGATACTCTCACCAGGGGAGAGTATCAGGGGGAGGGGATAACGATCTCTTACTTCGCCTCGTCCGGCAGTGCATAGGCCACGATATAGTCACCCATTTTGGTGCCAAACGAACCGTGACCACCGGCGGAAATGACCACATACTGCTTGCCATTCACTTCATAGGTCATCGGCGTAGCCTGACCGCCCGCGGGCAGACGACCCTGCCACAGTTTCTCACCGTTGCTCATGTTATAAGCGCGCAGATAGTTATCGGCGGTCGCGGCGATAAACAGTACGTTACCGGCGGTGGAGATCGGGCCGCCCAGCATCGGCATACCCATATTGAACGGCACCGGGATCGGCATCGGGAACGGCAGGCTATCCTGCGGCGTACCAATACGTTTTTTCCACACCACGTCGTTGGTTTTCAGATCCAGCGCGGAGATGTAACCCCAGGCAGGCTGTTTACACGGCAGGCCAAACGGCGACAGGAACGGGTTCAGCGTCACGCCATAAGGCACGCCGTACTGCGGCTGGATCCCGGCTTCAGTACCACTGCCTTTCGCGTCTTTCGGCTGTTCCATCGGATTACCCGGACCGCGCGGCATCAGTTTGGAAACAAACGGCAGCGCCATCGGGTTAGCAATCGCTACCTGACGGTTCGGATCGACGGAAAGACCGCCCCACTCGAACATACCGAGGTTACCCGGGAAGACCAGCGTACCCTGCTCAGACGGCGGCGTGAAAATACCTTCGTAGCGCAGCTGATGGAACATGACGCGGCAGACCAGCTGGTCAAACATCGTCGCGCCCCACATATCCGCCCCGGTCAGATCTTTCTTCGGACGGAAGCTCAGGTCAGAGAACGGCTGGGTTTTGGTAACGTAATCGCCTTTCGCCGCGCCCTGCGGAACCGGTTTTTCCGGTGCCGGGACAACCGGCTCGCCATTACGACGATCGAGCACGAAGATGTTACCGGTTTTCGCCGGGGCGTAGATCACCGGTACGGTTTTACCGTTAACGGTAATGTCCGCCAGCGTCGGCTGGGCCGGTAAATCCATATCCCACAGATCGTGGTGCACGGTCTGGTAGCTCCAGGCCAGCTTACCGGTGGTGGCGTTCAGCGCCAGCACGGAACTGGCATAACGCTCTTGTTCCGGCGTACGGTTGCCGCCCCAGATGTCCGGGGTGCTCACGCCCATCGGCAGATACACCAGGTCCAGCTTCGCGTCATAGGCCGCAGGCGCCCAGGAGTTCGGCGAGTTAAAGGTAAAGCTGTGCTCGTCAGACGGGATCGCGTTCGGATCTTTCGCGCCCGGATCGAAGGCCCACAGCAGTTTACCGGTGTTGACGTCAAAACCACGGATCACGCCGGAGGTTTCGCGGGTGGAGAAGTTATCGGTGACGGAACCGGCAATCACGATCGTTTTATCGGTAATAATCGGCGGCGAGGTCGGCTCGTACAGACCCGGCGTGGTGTCCGGCATGTTGGTTTGCAGATTCAGAATACCTTTGTTGGCAAAGGTTTCGCACAGCTTACCGTTGTCAGCGTTGATGGCGAACAGGCGACCATCGTTCACCGGCAGCATGATACGGCGCGGACAGTCAGCGATCACTTCCGGGCTGGCGTTGTCAGCACGCGCTTCGTGGTAAGAGACACCGCGGCAGGTGACGTGCTGGAACGAGGAACTGGTATTCAGCTGCGGATCGAAGTGCCACTTCTCTTTACCGGTCGCCGCGTCCAGGGCAAACAGACGCTGATGGGCGGTGCAGAGGTAAAGCATGTTGCCGACTTTAATCGGCGTCACTTCGTTGGTGATTTCACCCGGATCGTTAGGCTGTTTCAGGTCGCCGGTGCGGAACACCCAGGCTTCTTGCAGATTTTTAACGTTATCGGCGTTGATCTGCTTAAGCGGGGAGTAACGCTGGCCTTCCTGGTTACGGCCATAGGCTGGCCAGTCACCGTCGGCAATCTGGGAAATCGGCTCGGCCGGCGTCGCGTCGGCGCTCAGGGTGCCGTTCACTTCCTGCGGATCGTTAAAGCCTGCCCAGGTCAGCATTGCGCCGCTGACCAGCAGCGCCACAACCAGCGCCGCGACTGCGCCACGGGACGGCACCAGCAGACGACGCCAGACAAACGGCAGGATCAGCCAGATACCGAAGAAGACCAGAATATCGCTGCGTGGGGTCAATGCCCAGAAGTCAAAGCCGACTTCCCATACGCCCCAAATCATCGTACCCAGTAACAGCGCGGCGTAGACCCACAGTGCTGAGCGCTTACTGCGCCACAGTAGCCAGGTCACGGCGAGCATCACCAGCCCTGCGACAGGGTAGTACCAGGAGCCGCCAATCGCGACCAGCCAGGCACCCCCGATAAGCAAGTACAGCCCGCAGAATGCGGCGAACAGCGCGGTGATCGTCACGAGGGTACGTGACGGATGCGGTTTATTTTCTGCCATAAAAGACACTCATCTCATTTGTTAATATTTTGAAAGCAATTAATTATAGGTTTTAACAAGTGTGAGCGTCATCACAATTTTGGCTTTTATTAACTCGTCCCCCGAATAAGTCCATTTGCTGGTATACTGGCGCGCTTATGAATTGATGCCGGACGATACGCTATCCGCATTGAGTGATTGTTCTTTAAATCATACGGTTAGAGAAATGAAACATACTGTTGAAGTGATGATCCCGGAAGCCGAGATCAAAGCGCGCATTACCGAACTGGGTCGTCAAATCACCGAGCATTACAAGGACAGCGGCAGCGAGATGGTGCTGGTGGGCCTGCTGCGCGGCTCGTTTATGTTTATGGCGGATCTGTGTCGTGAAGTGCAGGTGCCACATGAAGTCGATTTTATGACCGCCTCCAGCTATGGCAGCGGCATGTCGACCACGCGCGACGTTAAAATTCTCAAAGACCTGGATGAAGATATTCGCGGAAAAGACGTGCTGATCGTCGAAGACATTATCGACTCCGGCAACACCCTGTCGAAAGTGCGTGAGATCCTCAGCCTGCGTCAGCCGAAATCGCTGGCGATTTGCACGCTGCTGGATAAACCGTCGCGCCGTGAAGTGACGGTGCCGGTGGAGTTTGTCGGTTTCTCGATCCCGGATGAGTTCGTGGTGGGTTACGGCATTGATTATGCCCAGCGCTATCGTCATCTGCCGTATATCGGCAAAGTGGTGATGCAGGACGAGTAAGGGATAGTGCCGGGTGGCGCCAGGCAGGCCCGGTAAATAAAAAGCCGGGTGGCGGCTACGCCTTACCCGGCCTGGATGTCAACTCGTAGGCCCGGCAAGCTTGCGCCGCCGGGCAACATAACGAATTTATTTGTGATTGATGTGCTTCTGGCTAATGTTGGACAGCCCCTGGCGGTAACGGGATTCCAGCGTGTCGCGGTTGGTGGCAGTAACTTCCAGATCGCGCAGCAGTCCGTCGTGAATACCGTATGCCCAGCCGTGAATGGTCACGTTCTGGCCGCGTTTCCACGCTGACTGCATGATCGTTGAGTGGCCCAGGTTATACACCTGCTCCATCACGTTCAGTTCACACAGAGTATCCAGACGACGATCTTCCGGCATTTCGCCCAGCAGTGCGCTATGTTTAAACCAGATGTCGCGGATATGCAGCAGCCAGTTATTAATCAGCCCCAGCTCCGGATTTTCCACCGCAGCCTGAACACCGCCGCAGCCGTAGTGACCACAGATGATAATGTGCTCAACTTCCAGAACATCCACCGCGTACTGCACCACCGACAGGCAGTTCAGATCGGTGTGGATCACCAGGTTTGCGACATTACGGTGGACGAATAACTCGCCGGGTTCAAGACCGGTAAGGCGCTCAGCCGGAACACGGCTGTCTGAACATCCAATCCATAAAAAGCGCGGTTTCTGTGCCTGTGCTAATGTCTCAAAAAATCCCGGATCCTCTTCGACCAGCATTTTTGACCATAGTGCGTTGTTACTAATGAGTGTATCTATGTCTTTCATGGAGGTTAACGACCTGTAACCAAGTAATTGCGTTGAGCTAATATAGGTCAACTCCATTTTTTTTTAAACCACACACAGAGTGTAAGAAAAAAGGTAAGAAAGACGTCATGACCATTGCACTGGAGCTTGAGCAGCTTAAAAAAACCTATCCGGGCGGCGTTCAGGCGCTGCGAGGTATTGATTTGCAAGTAGAAGCCGGCGATTTCTATGCGCTACTCGGGCCTAACGGTGCCGGTAAGTCAACCACCATCGGCATTATCAGCTCGCTGGTAAATAAATCTTCCGGGCGGGTAAGCGTATTCGGTTACGATCTTGAAAAAGATGTCGTCAACGCCAAACGTCAGCTCGGCCTGGTGCCGCAGGAATTTAACTTCAACCCGTTTGAAACCGTGCAGCAGATCGTGGTGAACCAGGCTGGTTACTACGGGGTTGAACGTGCCGAAGCGGTGACGCGCAGCGAAAAATACTTAAAACAGCTGGATTTGTGGGAAAAACGCGGCGAACGTGCACGCATGCTTTCTGGCGGCATGAAGCGCCGTCTGATGATCGCCCGCGCCCTGATGCACGAACCTAAACTGCTGATCCTCGACGAACCGACCGCGGGCGTCGACATTGAACTGCGCCGCTCCATGTGGGGTTTTCTGAAGGATCTCAACGACAAAGGCACCACCATTATTCTGACCACCCACTATCTGGAAGAGGCGGAAATGCTGTGCCGGAATATCGGCATTATTCAGCACGGGCAACTGGTGGAGAACACCTCCATGAAGTCGCTGCTGTCGAAGCTCAAATCCGAAACTTTTATTCTCGATCTGGCGGCGAAAAGCCCGTTGCCGAAGCTCGACGGCTATCAGTATCGTCTGGTAGATACCTCGACGCTGGAAGTCGAAGTGCTGCGCGAGCAGGGCATTAACAGCGTGTTCAGCCAGCTGAGCGCGCAGGGTATTCAGGTATTAAGTATGCGTAACAAAGCGAACCGTCTTGAAGAGCTGTTTGTCACGCTGGTAAACGAAAAAACAGGAGACCAGGCATGATGCAGCTTTATTGGGTCGCGCTGAAAAGCATCTGGCATAAAGAAATTCAGCGGTTTATGCGTATCTGGATCCAGACGCTGGTGCCGCCGGTCATCACCATGACCCTCTATTTCATTATCTTCGGTAATCTGATCGGCTCGCGCATTGGTGAAATGCACGGCTTTACGTATATGCAGTTTATCGTGCCGGGTCTGATCATGATGGCGGTGATCACCAACGCTTACGCTAACGTCGCCTCGTCGTTCTTCAGCGCCAAGTTCCAGCGCAACATTGAAGAGCTGCTGGTAGCACCGGTACCGACGCATGTGATCATTGTTGGCTATGTGGGCGGTGGTGTGGCACGCGGGCTGTGCGTCGGCGTGCTGGTGACGGCGATTTCGCTGTTCTTTGTGCCCTTCCAGGTGCACTCCTGGCTGTTCGTCGGCCTGACATTGCTGTTGACGGCGGTGCTGTTCTCGCTGGCGGGTCTGCTCAACGCTGTGTTCGCCAAGACCTTCGATGACATCAGCCTGATCCCGACCTTTGTGCTAACGCCGCTGACCTACCTCGGCGGGGTGTTCTATTCCCTGACGCTGCTGCCGCCGTTCTGGCAGGCGTTGTCGCACTTAAACCCGATCGTCTACATGATCAGCGGTTTCCGCTTTGGTTTTCTCGGTATCAGTGATGTGCCGCTTATCACCACTATTGCCGTGCTGGTGGTGTTTATCGTGGCGTTTTATGCCTTGTGCTGGTATCTGATCCAGCGCGGACGCGGTCTGCGCAGTTGATTGCTTCCCCTCACCCTGACCCTCTCCCCATGTAGAGGGGAGCGTCCGGTTTTCTCCCTCTTCCTCCGGGAGAGGGCCGGGGTGAGGGGGCTAAAAAGCATTGGTATTATGAATGCATTTGTTACAATGCGCGCAGAATTTCCTCACCACAGTTAAGCCATGCTGATCCGTTTCGCTTTTACTTTTATGCTTCTGCTCTCTGGCAGCGCTTTCGCCAGCCTGTTGGGCCAGCCAACCGCCACCGAACGTTATATGCAAACCACTGAAGATGCCGCTGTCTGGGCGCAGGTAGGCAATGACGTCATTACCGTCGGCCATCTGAATGCCGGGCAGATCATCGCCGTGGCGCCTACTGCCGCAGACTATTACGAATTTCGTTTTGGCTTTGGCACCGGCTTTATTGATAAGCAACATCTGGAAGCGGTGCAGGGTAAACAGCGGGTGCAGGACAGCCTTGGCGATCTGAACAAGCCGCTCAGCAATCAGAACCTGATTACCTGGAAACCCACGCCGGTGTATAACGCTCCGAATAGCGGCAGCGCGCCCTTTGGCATGCTGGTGGAAAACCTGCGTTATCCGGTGATAGGGCGGCTAAAAGATGGACTTAATCAGACCTGGTTTCAGATCCGTATCGGCAACCGGCTGGCATATATCAGCGCACTGGATGCACAGGAAGATGCAGGGCTGCCAATTCTGACCTATCACCATATTCTGCGTGACGAAGAAAACACCCGTTTCCGCCATACCTCGACCACCACCTCCGTCCGTGCCTTCAACAACCAGATGGCGTGGCTGCACGATCAGGGGTATACCACGCTGACGATGTACCAGCTGGAAGGTTATGTGCGCAACCGCATGAACCTGCCGGCGCGGGCGGTGGTGATCACCTTTGATGATGGCCTGAAGTCGGTGAGCCGCTATGCGTATCCGATCCTCAAGCAGTACGGCTTTAAAGCCACCTCGTTTACCATTACGTCGCGCATCAAGCGTAAGCCGGAGAAGTGGGATCCGAAATCGTTGCAGTTTATGAGCGTGTCGGAGATGCAACAGATCCGCGATGTGTTTGATTTCCAGTCGCACACGCATTTTCTGCATCGCGTGGATAATAGCCGCCATCCCATTTTACTGAGCCGCAGCTATCACGTGGTGCTGTTTGATTTTGAGCGCTCCCGCCGCGCGCTGGCGCAGTTCAATCCGCATGCCCTGTATCTGTCCTACCCGTTTGGCGGTTATGACAGCAAAGCGGTGAAAGCGGCCCAGGATGCGGGTTTTCATCTGGCGGTGACGACTGTGAAGGGAAAGGTCAAGCCGGGGGATAATCCGTTCTTATTAAAACGCCTTTATATTCTAAGAACGGATCCGCTGGAAACCATGGCGCGGTTAATTGTTAACCGGCCACAGGGGTAAATCAGGCGACCTGCACCGGCACAGCTTTCGCCGTGCGTTTCATCTCATTGTCACCGTCAAAATAGGCCACTTTCGGCTGCCAGCTGCGTGCCTGCTCATCCGGCATGGTGACGTAGCTGGCGATGATCAGAATATCACCCACGTCCGCGCAGTGCGCCGCGGCACCATTCACGGAAATGATACGCGAGCCGCGCTCACCGGCAATCGCATAGGTGGAAAAGCGCTTACCGTTAGTCACGTTGTAAATATCGATGGCTTCGTATTCCAGAATACCAGCCGCCTCAAGGAAATCCTGGTCGATGGCGCAGGAGCCTTCGTAATGCAGGTCAGCCTGCGTCACTTTGACGCGGTGGAGCTTGCCTTGCAGCATAGTGCGGATCATAACGTTAACCTTCGTTGCTGTGTTTATCAGGGGTGGAAGCCCGCTTTAGCGGGGCAATTCCACGACTTTATTATCGATCAGACGTGCCTGACCGAGCCAGGCGGCCATCAGGATCACCGCGCGTTTACTGGCTGGAGACACCTCCAGCAGCGTATCAGCGTCGCGGATCTGAATATCATCCGCGCGAAAACCGCTGCTGTTCAGCTCCTGCTCCGCCACGGCAATGATCTCATGAATATCGTTATCGCCCGTCCGCAGTTTTTCTGCCATCGCGTTCATGACTTTGCTGAGGCCAGGTGCGATTTTGCGCTGATCGCTGGTGAGATAACCGTTGCGTGAACTCAGCGCCAGACCATCTTTCGCGCGTACCGTCGGCACGCCAATGATCTCAATGTCATAGCCCATATCCGCGACCATTTTGCGGATCACCGCCAGCTGTTGGTAATCCTTTTCCCCGAAGCAGGCAACGTCCGGCTGCACCAGGTTAAACAGTTTGCTGACGATAGTCGCTACGCCGCGAAAATGTCCCGGACGGCTTGCGCCCTCCAGCATATCTGACAGGCCCGGCACCTCCACCCAGGTTTGCGAGTCGGTGCCGTGCGGATAGATCTGATCCGGTGCCGGAGCAAAAACAATGTCCACTTTACGCTTGTTCAGCTTTTCGCAGTCGTCCTGCAACGTGCGCGGATAACGCGCCAGATCGTCGGCCCGGTCAAACTGCATCGGATTGACAAAAATACTTGCCACCACCACATCCGCGGCGTTTCTCGCCTCATCCACCAGCTTCATATGCCCGTCATGCAGGTTACCCATGGTCGGCACCAGCGCGATACGTTTACCTTCCTGACGCAGGCGACGGATATGCTGACGCAGCAGCGGCAGGGTTTCGATAATCAACACAATAAGACTCCTTAATGGAAACTGTGCTCGTCGCCGGGATAGACTCCCGCTTCGACCTCTTCCACGTACTGACGCACCGCAGCGCGCAGGTCGCCCGTACCGGTGAGGAAGTTTTTAGCAAATTTTGGAATATGCCCGCCGGTAATGCCAAAGGCGTCGTGCATCACCAGGATCTGCCCGTCGGTGACATTGCCCGCGCCAATCCCAATCACCGGAATGCGCAGCGCGTCGGTGATGCGTTTTGCCAGTTCTACCGGCACGCACTCCAGTACCAGCAACTGCGCGCCCGCGGCTTCTAATGCCAGCGCATCGTCGAACAGCGTTTGCGCGGCATCGCCACGGCCCTGCACTTTATAGCCGCCAAAGATATTCACCGACTGCGGGGTCAAGCCCAGATGACCACACACCGGCACCGCGCGATCGGTCAACATTTTTACCGTCTCCGCCAGCCAGCGTCCACCTTCAATTTTGACCATATTGGCCCCGGCGCGCATCACCTCTGCGGCACTGGCGAATGCCTGCTCAGGCGTGGCGTACGCCATAAACGGCAGGTCGGCCAGCAGCAGGCAGTTCGGCGCACCACGGCGAACAGCGCGCGTGTGGTAGGCAATATCTTCTACCGTTACCGGCAGCGTGGAATCATGTCCTTGTACCGTCATCCCTAACGAATCGCCCACCAGCATGACGTTGATCCCTTCTTCGGCAAATAATTTTGCGAAGCTGAAATCATAGGCCGTGATCGTGGCGAAGCGCTTTTTTTCCTGTTTACTTTTCAGTAGCGAGGAGATGGTGGTTGGTTTCATAACGTTTCCTGATGGAGCCTTCAGACTTCCGGCATTCTATCAGTAACATTGATGCGAACAATGATTTTAGGCAGGCTTTCGCCAGGCTTAAATGGGGCAGGGGAGGTTTACCAGAGGGCGGGTTTTGGCGCACCGCACTGCGTCAGTACGCAGGCAAGGGGAGTACCGTCCGGGAAGAGCACTTCCGGGGCGATTTCAAACAGTGGCCACAGCATAAAGCCACGGTTATGCATGTCGTAATGGGGCACCGTCAGACGGGGTGTATTTATCACCTCATCGCCGAACAGCATGATGTCCAGATCGAGGGTACGCGGACCCCAGCGCTCAGCTTTACGCACCCGGCCCTGGGCCAGTTCAATACGCTGGGTATGATCAAGCAGGATGTCGGCATCAAGCGTGGTATCAAGGGCAACAGCCGCGTTCAGGTAATCCGGCTGATCCTGCGGGCCAAGGGGCGGCGTGCGGTAAAACGCTGAACGCGCAACAATCTGGCTGTGCGGGATCTCTCCCAGCGCCGTAATGGCCGCGTTCACCTGCTCAAGAGGTGAGGCCAGATTGCTGCCGATAGCGATATACGCCAGTGTCATGCACTGCCTTCACGGCGTGGGGCGCGTTTGCGTGGGCGGCGATGACGGCGGCGTTCCTGCGGTTCTTCATCCAGCACGTCAAGCATGCCTTTTTGCGCCGGTGGCGCAGACACCTGGAATTCACCCCACCACTGCGTCAGGCGTTGCAGTTCCTGGTTGTTTTCCGCCTCGGCACGCAGCGCCATTAAATCGTAGGCGGCGCGGAATTTCGGATGCTCCATCAGCTTCCAGGCGCGTTTGCCCTGACGACGGGACATACGCAGTTGCAGTTGCCAGATGTCGCGCACCAGTGTGGTGATGCGTTTCGGCACAGCCAGCGTACGGCAGGCTTCGTCGAGCACATCGTTCATCGCCAGCGCAAAGGCGTCGTGATAGGTCAGCCCGCTTTCCTGGGCGATACGCTGCGCGGTTTCCAGCTGCGGATACCAGAGCATAGCGGCGAAGAGGAAGGCTGGGTTAACGCGCATGTCGTTATGAATGCGGTTATCGGTATTCTTCAGCACCTGATCGATGATGCGTTCCATTGGCGTATCACCGCTCTCGGTAAAGTAGCGGGTGATGGTCGGGAACAGCGGCTGGAACAGGCTGTATTCGCGCAGCAGCTTATACGTTTCGTACCCGTAACCCGCCTGCAACAGCTTCAGCGACTCTTCAAACAGGCGCGCCGGCGGCACGTCGTTGATCAGCGTCGCCAGGCGTGGGATCGGCTCAGCCGTTTCATCGCTGATACGCATATGCAGTTTGGCGGCAAAGCGCACCGCGCGCAGCATACGCACCGGATCTTCACGATAGCGGGTTTCCGGATTGCCAATCAGACGGATCACACCGTCTTCCAGATCGCGCATCCCGCCCACATAATCGCGCACGGTAAAATCTGCGACGCTGTAATAGAGGCTGTTGATGGTGAAATCGCGGCGCTGGGCGTCATCTTCAATCGAGCCGAAAATGTTATCACGCAGCAGCATGCCGTTCTGGCCGCGCTGGGAGGTCGCGCGATCGGCGGTCTGCTCTTCGTGATGACCACGGAAAGTGGCGACCTCGATGATTTCCGGGCCAAACATCACGTGCGCAAGACGGAAACGGCGACCGACCAGACGACAGTTGCGGAACAGTTTACGAACCTGATCCGGCGTGGCGTTAGTGGTGACGTCAAAATCTTTTGGCTTTTTGCCCAGCAACAGGTCACGCACGCCGCCGCCGACGAGGTAGGATTCATAGCCGGCTTTGTTCAGGCGATAGAGCACCTTGAGGGCATTTTCACTGATATCTTTGCGGGAAATCGTATGCTGCTCACGCGGGATAACCGTCATCTGTGGTTCGGCGATGGCGACGTCTTCAGCCATGCTCTCCTCGCGGCTTAGCACCTTGCGGCAAAAATTAGCGACTCGGGTAAAAATAGTGCACCTCGGTTGTGTCAGTCTTCTGGACAAAAAAATTGCGGCTTATCATAGCTCAGCGTGGGGCATTTGAGAATGCCGGATTCACGCAGGCTTGTTCCGGTACCCGTGACAGGGTCCAGTTTTGCACCGCTCGTTGTAACAGGGCCTCAACGGAGAGATCCTGCCATTCTTCTGTTACATCCTGATTTAAAAACGCTAACGCCCTGATAAGTATGGGGCGCGGGTCCCCCTGCGGCAGTGCTGGTGCGTGATTCTGCTTCGACAGCTTATCCCCTGCGGCATTGAGCGCCAGCGGCAGGTGGATATACCCCGGCACCGGCCAGCCAAGCTGTTGATACAGCGAAATCTGGCGTACCGTCGGCTCAATCAGATCCGCACCGCGCACAATCTCGGTCACGCCCTGGAAATGATCGTCCACCACCACCGCCAGATTATATGCAAATAACCCATCACGGCGATGAATAATAAAATCTTCGTGCGCCAGCGCCGCATCGGCGACGATCTCGCCGCGCAGCCGATCGTGAAAACGGGTTACCGGCTGATGCTGAATAAGCCGCAGCGCGGCGTTTTCCGGGCCATTGCCCCGCGTGCGGCAGTGACCGTCATAGACGCCGCCAATGCTTTGAATGCGCGCCCGGGTGCAGGTGCAGTAATAGCAGCGCCCCTGCTGATGCAGCAGTTGTAACACGTCGCGGTACGCCTGATGACGCTGTGACTGCCACAGCACTTCGCCATCCCAGTGCAAACCATAGTGTTCCAGCTGGCGCAGAATAGTATCGGCGGCACCGGGGACTTCACGGGGGGGATCAATATCTTCGATACGCACCAGCCAGCGACCGGCATGGGCGCGCGCCTGCAGATAACTGCCAAGGGCGGCGATCAGCGAACCGAAATGGAGTTCACCAGATGGGGATGGCGCAAAGCGCCCAATATAATCAGCGTCAGGCATGATGGGGTAAAGCTAAGAGGGCGGGAGAGACTCCCGCCTGAGAGAACATTACGAAAGCGCCGCAGGTTAACCCGCCATCTGTTTTTCGCGGATTTCTGCCAGTGTTTTGCAGTCGATGCACAGGTCGGCCGTAGGACGGGCTTCCAGGCGGCGAATGCCAATTTCAACACCACAGGATTCGCAGAAGCCGAAATCTTCGTCTTCCACTTTCTTCAGCGTTTTCTCGATCTTTTTGATCAGTTTACGTTCGCGGTCACGGTTACGCAGTTCAAGGCTGAACTCTTCTTCCTGAGCGGCACGATCGACCGGATCAGGGAAGTTAGCGGCTTCGTCCTGCATATGTGTGACAGTGCGATCGACTTCATCCCTAAGTTGATTACGCCACGCTTCAAGAATGCGCTTGAAATGCGTAAGCTGGGCTTCGTTCATATACTCTTCGCCCGGCTTCTCCTGGTATGGCTCCACCCCAGCGATGGCGAGAATACTCAGGGACGATGTTTTACGGTTTTGCCCTTCTTGCATGTTGTTTCTCCTTAACACGCACTATCGATCCCCGTGTTGGGGGAAAAATCAGGCCGCTATAAATAGCAGATGCTTTTCAGGATAGCAATTATCTAAACGTTACACTTGACAACCCTGTGAGGAAAAGCGTATTTACGCACGTAGACCAGAACACTATTTACTCAGCCACTACCTCTTTAAAATTCGACAGATAGCGGCAGTGTCAGACTCATATTTTCGGCAGAAAGTTCCGCTTTATAAATCAGAATTTCTACCCCCTGCCGCTGCGCTTCACTTAGAAGCTGTGCGTATTTAGGATCGATGTGACGAGCCGGTGAAAAACGGTCAATGGCTGAATGCAATACGGCAAATAACAGCACAGCCCGATCACCTGCGGCCGCCACGCTTATTAACTCACGCAGATGCTTCTGTCCTCTCAGCGTAACCGCATCGGGGAAATAGCCCTGCGCCTTATCGGCCAGCGTGACTGATTTCACTTCAATATAGCAGTTGCGGCGGTCTTCTGCCTGTAACATAAAATCGATACGGCTCTGCTCAGAACCATATTTCACTTCACTTTTCAATACGCTATAGCCCGTTAGTGTGGGTAATCGATCTGCCATTAATGCTTCTTTAACTAACATATTGGCGCGCAACGTGTTGACGCATATCCAGGCGTCCGATTGCGTTTGCGTTAATTCCCAGGTGTGAGCATATTTGCGTTTAGTATTTTCTGAAGTGGAATACCAGACGGTATCGCCAGGCGTCGCGCAACCGGTCATCGCGCCGGTATTTGGGCAGTGCAACGTCAGGGTTTCACCCGCAGGCGTCACCACATCGGCGAGAAAGCGTTTATAGCGCTGGATAAGGGTGGCGGACTGAAGCGGCGGAGAAAAATGCATAGGTCATTCCTTATTGGCTGAGCGTCCAGCGGCTGAGCGCCGTGTAACGCGTGCGTCCCTTAACAAACTGCGATTCGTACAGCACAAATTCAGTCACGGCGAAAGACCAGCGAAACCCCGGCGGCGGAATGTTTACCGCATGGCTGGCATCGCGCAGCAGCGTGACATGCGGGTGAAACGGCTGCGGGCTTTGATAGCAACCGCTACGGGCGGCCTGCGCGCGTAGCATACTCGCCAGTTGCAGCAGGCCGCGCGGCGGCTGACGTGTGCCGAGCCAGACGACCCGCGAGCGCAACCATTGTCCGGCATCGTCCAGCGTCAGCGTAAAGCCCGGCTGACGAATACGCCCGGCCAGGTCGCACAGCGCCTGCTGCTTGTCGGCGCTCACTTCGCCTAAAAACGCCAGCGTCAGGTGCAGATTAGCCGCCGCTATCGGGCGACCGGCATCCGGCGCGAACTGCGCCGCGCGCCACTGGATCACCTGCTGCTGAACATCAGCAGGCAGTTCAAGGCCGAAAAACAGCCGTCTGGTGTCTGGCATAAGGGATACTCGGTAATGATTTACGGCGATGCTACAATGCAGGCCGATGAAATGAAAGTTAACCCACTGGAGCCTTGCGTGTCCTCTTTGCCGGTTGCCGCCGTACTGCCTGAACTGCTTGCCGCGCTAAAAAGCGCCGCCTGCGTGCTGCTTAACGCCCCGACCGGGGCCGGGAAATCCACCTGGCTGCCGCTGCACATTCTGCAACAGGGTGCGATCGCGGGCCGCATTTTACTGCTCGAGCCGCGTCGTCTGGCGGCGCGTAACGTCGCACAGCGGCTGGCGGAAAGCCTGAACGAAAAGCCCGGCGAGACCGTTGGCTACCGCATGCGCGCTGAAACCTGCGTCGGGCCGCATACCCGCCTTGAAGTGGTGACTGAGGGGATCCTCACGCGCATGATCCAGCAGGATCCCGAGCTGACTGGCGTGGGGCTGGTGATCCTCGATGAATTCCACGAACGCAGCGTGCAGGCGGATCTGGCGCTGGCGCTGTTGCTTGATGTACAGCAAGGGCTGCGGGACGATATCAAACTGTTAATTATGTCGGCGACGCTGGATAACGAGCGGCTGCGGGGGCTATTGCCCGATGCGCCGGTGATTGTGTCCGAGGGCCGCGCGTTTCCCGTGGAACGCCGCTACCAGCCGCTGCCCGCGCATCAGCGTGCCGATGAAGCGATCGCCATTGCCACCGCCGAACTGCTGCGGGCGGAGCGCGGATCATTGCTGCTGTTTCTGCCGGGCGTGGGCGAGATCCAGCGCGTGCAGGAACACCTCGCCTCGCGCGTGGCGGCCGATGTGCAGCTGTGTCCTTTATACGGCGCACTGCCGCTGGCCGAGCAGCGCAAAGCCATTCTTCCCGCGCCGGATGGCCTGCGCAAAGTGGTGCTGGCGACCAATATCGCGGAAACCAGTCTCACCATCGAAGGGATCCGGCTGGTGGTGGACAGCGTCCAGGAGCGGGTGGCGCGATTCGATCCGCGTACCGGGCTGACGCGGCTGGTGACCCAGCGTATCAGCCAGGCCTCGATGATCCAGCGTGCGGGCCGCGCCGGGCGACTGGAAGCCGGGATCTGCGTGCATCTGCTGGCAAAAGATCAGGCGGAACGCGCCGCCGCGCAGAGCGATGCGGAGATCCTGCAATGCGATCTCTCCGGCCTGCTGCTGGAGCTGCTGCAATGGGGATGCCCGGATCCGGCGCAGCTGGCTTTTTTGGATGCACCGCCTGCCGCGAACCTGGCCGCCGCAAGAACGTTACTGACACAGCTTCGGGTGCTGGTGGATGATCGCCTCACCCCGCGCGGGCAGAAAATCGCCCAGCTCGGCACCGATCCGCGCCACGGCGCGATGCTCATCGCCGCGAACACGCCGGATGAAATCGCCACCGCCGCGAAGCTGGTCGCCATTCTTGAAGAGCCACCGCGCGGCGCAAATACCGATTTAAGCGTGGCGTTCTCGCGCCATCAGCCCCACTGGCAGCGCCGCAGTCAGCAGCTCATCAAACGCCTCAACCAGCGCGCAGGCGCGGAGGACAGCGATCTGCTGCCGGGTCTGCTGGCCTGCGCCTTTGCCGATCGTATCGCCCGTCGTCGCGGGCAGGAAGGGCGTTATCAGCTGGCGAACGGCATGGGCGTGATGCTGGACTGCGATGATGCGCTGGGACGGCATGAGTGGCTCATCGCCCCGTTGCTGTTGCAGGGCAGCCATACCCCGGACGCCCGCATTTTGCAGGCGCTGGCGCTCGACATCGACGCGCTGGTCACCGCGCACCCGGAACTGCTGCGGCAGTCGGATTCTGTCGAATGGGATGACGTGCAGGGCACCCTGAAAGCTTTTCGCCGCAGCCAGATCGGTCAACTGACGGTTAGCGTCCGGCCACTGGCGAAGCCGTCAGAAGAAGAACTGCATCTGGCGATGCTCAACGGCATCCGTGAAAAGGGGCTGCACGTACTGAACTGGACGCCGGAAGCGGAGCAATTCCGGCTGCGCCTGCACTGCGCCGCGAAATGGCTGCCGGAAACGGCATGGCCCGCCGTGGATGATGACTCGCTTTTGGCAACGCTTGAGCTATGGTTACTTCCCGGTATGCAGGGCGTTCACTCCCTGCGCGCCCTGAAAGCGCTGGATGTCAGCCGGGCGCTGGAAAATTTGCTCAGCTGGTCAATGCGTCAACGGCTGGATAGTGCGCTGCCGTCGCATTACACTGTGCCGACGGAAAGCCGGATCGCCATTCGTTATCACGAAGATAACGACCCGGTGCTGGCAGTGCGGATGCAGGAAATGTTTGGCGAGGCGACCACACCGGCCATTGCCGACGGACGTGTGCCACTGGTGCTGGAGCTGCTGTCTCCCGCCCGGCGTCCCTTACAGATCACCCGCGATCTCAGCGCCTTCTGGCAGGGCGCGTATCGGGAAGTGCAGAAAGAGATGAAAGGGCGCTATCCCAAACATGTCTGGCCGGATAACCCGGCAACGGCAGCGCCCACGCGACGCACCAAAAAGTGTTCGTAGGCATTATCACACTCTGTAGGCCGGATAAGCGTCAGCGCCATCCGGGACGAGTGCAATGAACTTTGAGAGATTTCTTCTTCCGCCGTTTTGCGGAAGCAATGAGGATCGGGCCTTGCGCCTGAAAATGTAGCGGAGAGAGAACATGGCGGGGAATGACCGCGAGCCTATTGGACGCAAAGGCCGACCAGCGCGTCCGGTAAAAGAGAAAGTAAGCCGTCGTCGTCTCAGAGATGAGGACGCGGATGATTATGATGATGAGGACGACGAACCGATGCCGCGCAGGGGTAAAGGCAACGGGAAAAAGCCGCGTGGCAAACGTGGCTGGTTCTGGCTGCTGGTAAAAATTGGCCTTGTTATTCTTGTGCTGCTGGCGATGTATGGCCTGTATCTCGATCAGAAGATCCGTAGCCGCATCGACGGCAAAGTCTGGCAGCTGCCTGCCGCCGTTTATGGCCGCATGGTGAACCTCGAGCCGGATATGGCGGTCAGCAAAACCGAGATGGTGAAGCTGCTGGAAGCCACGCAGTACCGCAAGGTGACGGCGATGACCCGTCCTGGCGAGTTTACCGTGCAGGCGAACAGCATTGAGATGATCCGCCGTCCGTTTGATTTCCCGGACAGCAAAGAGGGCCAGGTGCGCGCGCGTCTGACCTTCAGCGGCGATCGTCTGGAAACCATCGAGAATATGGAAAACAACCGCCAGTTCGGTTTCTTCCGCCTCGATCCGCGGCTGATCACCATGCTCTCCTCGCCGAACGGTGAGCAGCGCCTGTTTGTGCCGCGCAGTGGTTTCCCGGATCTGCTGGTGGATACGCTGCTGGCTACCGAAGACCGCCATTTCTATGAGCATGACGGCATCAGCTTCTACTCCATCGGGCGTGCGGTGCTGGCGAACCTGACGGCAGGACGCACGGTGCAGGGGGCGAGTACGCTCACCCAGCAGCTGGTGAAAAACCTGTTCCTGTCCAGCGAACGCTCGTATGGCCGTAAAGCGAACGAAGCTTATATGGCGCTGATCATGGATGCGCGCTACAGCAAAGACCGCATTCTTGAGCTGTATATGAACGAGGTGTACCTCGGTCAGAGCGGCGACAACGAAATTCGCGGCTTCCCGCTGGCGAGCCTGTATTACTTCGGGCGTCCGGTGGAAGAGCTGAGCCTTGACCAGCAGGCCCTGCTGGTGGGTATGGTGAAAGGCGCGTCCATTTACAACCCGTGGCGTAATCCGAAACTGGCGCTCGAGCGTCGTAACCTGGTGCTGCGTCTGTTGCAACAGCAGCAGGTTATCGATCAGGAGCTTTACGACATGCTGAGCGCCCGTCCGCTGGGCGTACAGCCGCGCGGTGGCGTGATCTCCCCGCAGCCAGCCTTTATGCAGATGGTGCGTCAGGAGTTGCAGGCGAAGCTGGGCGATAAAGTGAAAGATCTCTCCGGCGTGAAGATCTTCACCACCTTTGACTCGGTCGCGCAGGATGCGGCTGAGAAAGCGGCGGTGGAAGGTATTCCGGCACTGATCAAGCAGCGTAAGCTGACCGATCTGGAAACCGCGATGGTGGTGGTCGATCGCTTCAGCGGTGAAGTCCGCGCCATGGTTGGCGGGGCGACGCCGCAGTTCGCCGGCTATAACCGTGCGATGCAGGCGCGTCGTTCTATTGGCTCACTGGCAAAACCGGCGACCTATCTGACCGCGCTGAGCCAGCCGAATCAGTACCGTCTGAATACCGTGATCGCCGATGCGCCGATCTCTCTGCGCCAGCCGAACGGCCAGGTGTGGTCGCCGCAGAACGATGACAAACGCTTCAGCGGCCAGGTGCTGCTGGTGGATGCGTTGACCCGTTCGATGAACGTACCGACGGTTAACCTCGGGATGGCGCTCGGTCTGCCAGCGGTCACCGATACCTGGCTGAAGCTGGGTGCGCCGAAAGAGCAGCTGCATCCGGTGCCGTCCATGCTGTTGGGGGCGCTGAACCTGACGCCGGTGGAAGTAGCACAGGCGTTCCAGACCATCGCCAGCGGCGGTAACCGCGCGACGCTCTCCGCGCTGCGTTCGGTGATTGCCGAAGACGGTACTGTGCTGTATCAGAGCTTCCCGCAGGCAGAGCGCGCCGTACCTGCGCAAGCGGCGTACATGACGCTGTGGACCATGCAGCAGGTGATCCAGCGCGGTACCGGGCGTCAGCTTGGTGCGAAGTATCCGGGCCTGCATCTGGCGGGGAAAACCGGTACCACCAACAATAATGTCGATACCTGGTTTGCCGGCATCGACGGGCGCGAAGTGACCATCACCTGGGTGGGCCGCGACAATAACCAGCCGACCAAACTGTACGGCGCAAGCGGGGCGATGGCGATCTATCAGCGCTATCTGGCGAACCAGTCGCCGTTCCCGCTGGAGCTGACCGCGCCGGAAGATATTGTCGATATGGGCATTGATGATGCGGGCAACTTTATGTGTGCTGGCGGCAGTTCGCGCACCATTCCGGTGTGGACCACCAACCCGGACGCGTTGTGTCAGCAGAGTCAGGCGTTGCAGCAGTCGAACAATCCGTTCGATCAGTCTGCACCAGCCCAGCCGCAGCAGCCTCAGCAACAGCAGCAGCAACCGCCGCAGCAGGAAGAGAAAAGCGACGGCGTAGCGGGCTGGATCAAGGATATGTTCGGCAGTAATTGATTTACTCGCCCCTCACCCTAACCCTCTCCAATTGGCAGAGGGCCGGGTGAGGGGTTTTTATCATCCCATCCCAACAACTTTTTAACCCCTCGCTAACCGCTTACTCTTCATCTGGTTATTTCTTAAACCCTTAATTCTCGTAGGGGCGCATAACCCTTGCTTTCAAGCCGGGTGCTCGCATAATATGCTGCGGTCATAATAATAATTATCGTTTACGTTATCATTCATCCCATTCCAGAGAGACACACAATGGCGCGTCCAGAAACGGCTCTGCCGGTCAATTCTTCACTGCGTAAGATCGCAGTCATGGTCGCTACCGCCCTCGGCGGTATGTCATTTTATGCACATGCAGCACCTCAAGAAGACACCATCACGGTGACCACCTCCGCCGCACCGCAAGAAAGCGCGTGGGGCCCGGCACCGACGATAGTGGCAAAACGTACCGCAACGGCGACTAAAACCGATACGCCGATTGAAAAAACGCCGCAGTCGATTTCGGTGGTGACAAACGAAGAGATGCAAATGCATCAATCGAAATCGGTTAAAGAAGCCCTGGGCTATACGCCTGGCGTGGTAGTGAGTAACCGTGGCGCATCCAGCACGTACGATTTCGTCAGTATTCGCGGATTTACCTCAGTCGGCCTGAGCCAGAATAACTATCTGGATGGCATGAAACTGCAAGGTAACTTCTACAATGACGCCGTGATTGATCCTTACATGCTTGAACGTGTTGAGCTTATGCGTGGGCCGACGTCGGTTCTTTACGGCAAAAGCAATCCAGGCGGCATTATTTCGATGGTCAGCAAACGCCCGACCACCGAGCCGTTACGTGAAGTTCAGTTCAAGATGGGCAGCGATAGTCTTTATCAGACAGGCTTCGATTTTAGCGATGCACTGGATGACAACGGTGAATTTTCGTATCGCTTAACTGGTCTTGCGCGCGCGAGTAACGAGCAGCAAAAAGATGCTGAGCAGCAGCGTTACACCATTGCGCCGTCGTTCTCCTGGCGTCCGGACGATAAAACGAACTTCACGTTCCTGTCCTATTTCCAGAACGAGCCAGAAACAGGTTATTACGGATGGTTGCCGAAAGAGGGTACCGTACAACCTCTGCCGAACGGTTCACGCCTGTCGCCCGATTTTAATGAAGGGGCGAGTAACAACACCTACTCCCGCAACCAAAAAATGGTTGGCTACAGTTTTGAGCATGGCTTCAACGATACCTTTACCGTGCGTCAGAACCTGCGCTTTGCCGAAATGAAGACTTCTCAGCGCAGCGTTTATGGCACAGGGATTTGTTCTGCTAACGCGTTTAACGCACCGTGCCAGGCCATTGCGCCAGCCGATCGCGATCATTATCTGGGGCGTGGCACCGTCGTGGATAACGAACGCCTGCAAAACTTCAGCGTTGATACGCAGTTGCAAAGCACCTTCGCCACTGGCGCTATGGATCATACCTTGCTGACCGGTGTGGATTTCATGCGGATGCGTAACGACATCAATGCCACCTTTGGCACGGCGCCAGTGATTGATCTTTACAACCCGCAACAGCTGGACAATTTTGATTTCGGCGGCGCGGCACCTTATCAGCTCAATGAAACCAAACAAACCGGCATTTACGTTCAGGATCAGGCGGAATGGGATAAATGGGTCTTCACGCTTGGCGGTCGTTATGACTGGTCGCAGCAGGGCACGACCGTGCGCGAAGACGGCGGTTCTATTGAACGTAATGACCACCAGTTTACCTGGCGTGGTGGTGTGAACTACCTGTTTGATAACGGAATTACACCTTACGTCAGTTACAGTCAGTCTTTCGAGCCTAACGCTTTTGACCTCTACAGCACACCGCGTATGGCCTTTGCGCCTTCGAAAGGCGAGCAGTATGAAGCGGGCGTGAAATACGTCCCGAAAGATCTCCCTGTCGTTATGACGGCCGCGGTCTACCATCTCACCAAGACCAATACGCTAACCACCGATCCGAACAATGCGAACCTGCAAGTTCCGTCAGGTGAAGTCCGTTCTCAGGGCGTAGAGCTTGAAGCCAAAGCTGCGGTGAACGCCAATATCAACGTCACGGCCTCCTACACCTATATCGACGCTGAATATTCCAAAGATACCAATCTGAAAGGTAACAGCGTGGAGCAGGTACCCAAACATATGGCTTCCCTGTGGGGTGATTACACCTTCAACGACGGTGCGCTGTCTGGGCTGACTCTGGGAACCGGCGGACGTTTCATTGGTTCCAGCTATGGCGATCCGGCTAACACCTTCAAAGTGGGTAGCGCAGCCGTGATGGACGCGGTGGTGAAATACGACCTTGCGCGCTTCGGCATGGCAGGTTCAAGCCTCGCGATGAATGTGAATAATCTGCTCGATCGTGAATACGTTTCCAGCTGCTTCCAGACTTATGGATGCTTCTGGGGTGCGGAACGTCAGATTGTCGGTACCGCAACCTTCCGCTTCTAATCTCCTTTTGGGCACGGCTTGCCGTGCCCTTTTTACAAGTTGGCGCTATGCAGGAAAACAACTCCCATCCCGATACCACGTTTCGTCTTACCGATGTCGCCTTCCGCGTGCCAGGTCGCACGCTGCTGCATCCGCTGTCGTTAACCTTCCCGGTGGGCAAGGTGACCGGTCTTATCGGTCATAACGGTTCCGGTAAATCCAGCCTGTTGAAAATGCTTGGCCGCCACCAGCCGCCGTCCGCTGGCGACATTTTGCTGGACGGGCAACCGCTGGACAGCTGGAACAGCAAAGCCTTTGCCCGCAAGGTGGCCTACCTGCCGCAGCAACTGCCGCAGGCGGAAGGCATGACCGTGCGCGAACTGGTGGCGATTGGGCGTTATCCCTGGCATGGCGCGCTGGGCCGCTTTGGCGTTGCCGACCGGGAAAAAGTCGATGAGGCCATTACGCTGGTAGGGTTAAAACCGCTGGCGCAGCGACTGGTGGACAGCCTCTCCGGCGGCGAGCGTCAGCGGGCGTGGATCGCCATGCTGGTGGCGCAGGACAGCCGTTGTCTGTTGCTCGACGAGCCGACCTCGGCGCTCGACATCGCCCATCAGGTGGATGTGCTGGCGCTGGTGCATCGCCTCAGTCAGCAGCGCGGCCTGACGGTAATTGCCGTGCTGCACGACATTAATATGGCGGCGCGTTATTGCGATTTTCTGGTGGCGCTGCGCGGCGGGGAGAAGATCGCCGAAGGCACGCCGGAATCACTGATGCGCGCCGAGACGCTGGAAAAAATCTACGGTATCCCGATGGGCATTCTGCCTCACCCGACAGGGGCTGCACCGGTGAGCTTTGTTCTCTGATGACTGACGTAAACCTGTTTAGCCGTCGCCGTTTGCTGACGGCCATGGCCCTGTCGCCGCTGCTGTTGAAAATGGGCAGCGCACGAGCGGCGGCGGTGGATCCGCACCGTATTGTCGCCCTTGAGTGGCTGCCGGTAGAACTGCTGCTGGCGCTCGGCATCACGCCCTATGGCGTGGCCGATGTCCCCAATTACAACCTGTGGGTCAACGAACCGGCGCTACCCGACTCGGTGATCGACATTGGCCTGCGCACCGAGCCGAACCTCGAACTGCTCACCCAGATGAAACCCTCGTATATGGTCTGGTCCGCCGGCTATGGCCCGTCAGCGGATGTGCTGGCGCGTATTGCGCCGGGCCGGGGATTCACCTTCAGCGACGGCAAAAAACCGCTCACCATGGCGCGCCACTCGCTCCAGGAAATGGCGCAGCTGATTGGCCGCGAATCTGCGGCGCGAGCGCATCTCGCGGAGTTCGACGCCTTTATCGACACCATGAAACCGCGCTTTGCGGCGCGGCGCGGCAGGCCCTTGCTGATGGTCACGCTGCTGGATGCGCGGCATATGCTGGTGTTCTGCCCGAACTGCCTGTTCCAGGCACCGCTCGACGTCTTCGGCATTCCCAACGCCTGGCAGGGGGAAACCACCTTCTGGGGCAGTACGGCGGTCGGTATTGACCGACTTGGCGAGTTTAAAGACGTTGATGTGCTCTGTTTTGATCACGGTAACGAACGGGAAATGCAAACGCTGATGGCGACCCCGCTGTGGCAGTCGATGCCCTTCGTGCGCGCCGGGCGTTTTTATCGCGCGCCCGCGGTGTGGTTCTACGGTGCCACGCTGTCGGCAATGCATTTTGTGCGCGTGTTGGATAACGTGATGGGAGGCCAGGCATGAGCCGTCGTATCGCGCCTTTCCCGGCGGTGCTGCTTGCGGTGTTGTTTATCGTCGCCCTGGGCCTGACGTGGAATAACCTCAACGCCGGGCTGCCCCGTGCGCAGTGGCAACAGGGTTTCTGGCAACCGGACATTAATTCGATTGAGCAGATGCTGTTCCATTACAGTCTGCTGCCACGGCTGGCGATTTCGCTGCTGGTGGGCGCAGGACTGGGACTGGTGGGCGTGCTGTTCCAGCAGGTGCTGCGTAACCCGCTGGCGGAGCCGACCACGCTCGGCGTCGCTACCGGTGCGCAACTGGGGATCACCCTCACCACGCTATGGTCGATGCCGGGCGTGATGACCACGCAGTTTGCCGCACTGGCCGGGGCCTGCATCGTGGGCGCGCTGGTGTTTGGCGTCGCCTGGGGCAAACGCCTCTCACCGGTGACGCTGATCCTCGCGGGGCTGGTTGTCAGCCTGTACTGCGGGGCGATCAATCAGCTACTGGTACTGTTTCACCACGATCAGCTGCAAAGCATGTTCTTGTGGAGCACCGGCACGCTGACGCAGACCGACTGGAGTGTGGTGCAGCGCCTGTGGCCGCAACTGCTGGGCGGCGTGCTGTTAACGCTGTTGCTGTTGCGGCCGCTGACGCTGATGGGGCTGGATGACGGCGTGGCGCGTAACCTGGGCCTTGCGCTGTCCCTCGCCAGACTTGGCGCGCTGATGCTGGCGATTGTGCTCAGTGCGCTGCTGGTCAACGCGGTCGGCATTATCGGTTTTATTGGCCTGTTCGCGCCGCTGCTGGCGAAAATGCTCGGCGCGCGGCGTCTGCTGTCGCGACTGCTACTTGCGCCGCTGATTGGCGCGCTGATCCTCTGGCTCTCCGATCAGGTGGTGCTCTGGCTGATGCGCGTGTGGATGGAAGTCTCCACCGGATCGGTGACGGCGCTGGTGGGCGCACCGCTGCTGCTGTGGCTGTTGCCACGTCTGAAGAGCATGAGCGCGCCATCGATGGACGGCGGCGATCGTGTAGCCACTGAACGCCAGCATGTGCGCTTGTTTGCGCTGGCTGGCGTCATCGTGTTGCTGCTTGGCATGACGGCGGCGCTGTCGTTAGGACGCGATGCGCAGGGCTGGCACTGGGCGAGCGGCTCGCTGCTCAATGAACTGATGCAGTGGCGCGCGCCGCGTATTCTGGCGGCGCTGACGGCGGGCGTGATGCTGGCGGTGGCCGGGTGTATTATCCAGCGCCTGACCGGCAATCCGATGGCCAGTCCCGAAGTGCTGGGCATCAGCTCCGGCGCGGCCTTCGGCGTGGTGGTGATGCTGTTCTTTGTACCGGGTAATGCCTTTGGCTGGCTGTTGCCTGCGGGCAGTCTGGGGGCGGCGGGCACTCTGCTGATCATCATGCTGGCCGCCGGGCGCGGGGGATTCTCGCCGCACCGCATGCTGCTGGCGGGGATGGCGCTCAGTACCGCTTTCACGATGCTGCTGATGATGTTACAGGCGAGCGGCGATCCGCGCATGGCGCAGATCCTGACGTGGATCTCAGGTTCCACGTATAACGCGACGATGCAACAAGTAATGTGGGCGATGGTCGCCACTGTCGTGCTGCTGGCCCTTACGCCGCTGTGCCGCCGCTGGCTGACTATTCTGCCGCTGGGCGGTGAAACCGCACGTGCGGTGGGGGTGGCGCTCACGCCGTCGCGCGTAGGGCTGTTGTTGCTGGCATCCTGTCTGACCGCCGCTGCGACCATGACTATCGGCCCGCTGAGTTTTGTCGGCCTGATGGCACCGCATATCGCGCGTATGATGGGCTTTCGCCGCACAATGCCGCATATGGTGATGTCTGCCTTAACGGGGGGATTACTGCTGGTGTTCGCGGACTGGTGTGGACGGATGATCATGTTCCCGTACCAGATCCCGGCCGGGCTGCTGTCGACCTTTATCGGCGCGCCGTACTTTATCTATTTGCTACGAAAGCAAAGCCGGTGAGAAATGTCGGGTGGCGCTTCGCTTACCCGACCTACGCAAAATTTGTAGGCCGGTGTAAGCGAAGCGCCACCCGGCATAACAACATTTACAGCATTGTAGGCCCGGCAAGCATGCGCCGCCGGGCACAATAACAACCATTACAGCTGCGCAAACACCTTACGCGCCGCATCAATCGTTTTATTAATATCTTCTTCACTGTGCGCCACGGACATAAAGCCCGCTTCGAACGCCGACGGTGCCAGGTAGATACCTTCTTCCAGCATCAGATGGAAGAAACGCTTAAAGCGCTCCACGTCGCACTTCAGCACATCCTGATAGCAGGTCACTTCGGGCGCGTCGGTGAAGAAAATACCGAACATACCGCCAACGTGGTTCACGACCAGCGGCACACCGGTTTCCTGCGCCGCATCCAGCAGACCATTTGCCAGACGGGTGGTCAGATCGGTCAGGGTTTCGTGCACGCCAGGCTGGGAGACTTCCGTTAAACAGGCATAGCCTGCCGCCATGGCAATCGGGTTGCCGGACAGCGTACCCGCCTGATAAACCGGGCCGGTCGGGGCCAGCGCCTCCATCACATCACGACGACCGCCAAAGGCACCCACCGGCATACCGCCGCCGATGATTTTGCCCAGACAGGTCAGATCCGGCACCACATCGTAGTAAGACTGTGCGCCCGCCAGCGCCACGCGGAAGCCGGTCATCACTTCGTCGATGATCAGCAGCGCGCCAAATTCATCGCACAGCGCACGCAGGCCCGGCAGGAAGTCCGGCTGCGGCGGAATGCAGTTCATGTTGCCCGCTACCGGTTCGACGATGATGCAGGCGATCTCCTGCGGGAACTCTTCGAACGCGTCGCGCACGGAGGTCAGATCGTTATAGGTGCAGGTCAGGGTATGCTTCGCAAAGTCGGCCGGAACGCCTGGCGAATTCGGCTGGCCGAGGGTCAGCGCGCCGGACCCCGCTTTCACCAGCAGGCAGTCGGCGTGACCGTGGTAGCAGCCTTCGAATTTGATGATTTTGTCGCGGCCGGTGAAGCCACGCGCCAGACGGATCGCGCTCATGGTGGCTTCGGTACCGGAGTTCACCATGCGCACCATGTCCATGGTCGGCACCAGTTCGGTGACCAGCGCCGCCATTTTTACTTCCATTTCGGTCGGCGCGCCGAAGCTCAGGCCGCGCTCCGCGGCCTCAATGACTGCGTTGCGGATCGCCGGGTGGTTATGCCCCAGCACCATCGGTCCCCAGGAGCCGACATAATCCACGTAGGCTTTGCCATCGGCATCGTACAGGTAAGCACCATCCGCACGCTCAATAAACAGCGGCGTGCCGCCGACGCCGGTAAACGCGCGTACCGGCGAGTTTACGCCGCCGGGGATGAGTTTACGTGCGGCGCTATAGAGGTCTTGAGACTTACTCATAAGTGAGTTCCTGGTTCGTGGAAAAAGGATTTATCGGCCATTCTAAAGTATTCGCCAAAGGTTATAAAAGTTTCGCCCGATGGAAAGGGCACTTTTGCGAGCATTTTTATTGCCACCAGGGCGGTACGCAGGTTTAAAATAGGCCAACTCATTTGTGTGACGAATAATTTAAGCCACTATGAAAGCAGAAAATTCTTCATTCCGTACACAACAACTGGTGCGTTTACGGCGGGGCGATCTGATCCGCCGTCTGTTGCAGCGCGACAAAACGCCGCTGGCGATCCTGTTGATGGCAGCGCTGGTCGGCACCCTCGCGGGTCTGGTCGGCGTGGCGTTCGAGAAAGCAGTAAACGGGGTGTCAAACATGCGCATTGGTACGCTGGCGCAGGTAGCGGATCGCGCCTGGCTGGTGTGGCCGCTGGCCTTTGTACTGTCGGCGCTGCTGGCGATGGTTGGTTATTTTCTGGTGCGACGCTTTGCGCCGGAAGCGGGCGGCTCGGGTATACCGGAAATAGAAGGCGCGCTGGAGGAGTTACGCCCGGTACGCTGGTGGCGCGTATTGCCGGTCAAATTCATCGGCGGTTTGGGTACGCTCGGTGCGGGCATGGTACTGGGGCGGGAAGGGCCGACGGTGCAGCTTGGTGGAAATGTTGGCCGTATGGTGCTGGATATTTTCCGCATGCGCAGCGCCGAAGCCCGCCACACGCTGCTGGCTACCGGCGCGGCAGCGGGGCTGTCGGCGGCGTTTAACGCGCCGCTGGCGGGCATTTTATTTATCCTCGAAGAGATGCGCCCGCAGTTTCGCTACAACCTGATTTCCATCAAAGCCGTATTTACCGGCGTGATCATGTCGAGCATCGTGTTCCGCATTTTTAACGGCGAAGGCGCGGTGATTGAAGTCGGCAAGCTGGCGAATGCGCCGGTCAATACGCTGTGGCTTTATCTTGTGCTCGGCATGGTGTTCGGCTGCGTCGGACCACTGTTTAATTCGCTGGTGCTGCGCACGCAGGATATGTTCGCCCGGCTGCACGGCGGTGAGATCAAAAAATGGGTGCTGATCGGCGGTCTTATCGGCGGCCTGTGCGGTGTGCTGGGACTGATCGTGCCGGAAATCGCTGGCGGCGGTTTTATGCTGATCCCGATTGCTGCTGCCGGAAATTACGCAGTGGGGATGCTGCTGTTCATCTTTGTTGCCAGGGTGATCACCACATTATTGTGCTTTTCGTCGGGCGCGCCGGGTGGGATTTTCGCACCGATGCTGGCGCTGGGTACGCTGTTAGGTACAGCGTTTGGCATGGCCTGCGCCGGGCTGTTTCCGGCTTATCATCTGGAGGCGGGCACCTTTGCTATCGCCGGGATGGGCGCGCTGCTGGCGGCTTCCGTGCGTGCGCCGCTCACCGGCATCGTGCTGGTTCTGGAAATGACCGACAATTATCAGCTCATATTGCCAATGATTATTACCTGTCTTGGCGCAACACTACTGGCACAATTTTTAGGCGGCAAACCGTTATACTCGACGATCCTCGCCCGCACGCTGGCAAGACAGGAAGCTGACCTTGAGGCAAAGACCCACGCGCAGGCATTCAAGGAGAATACTTGAACGATTTACCAGGGTATTAGATAATAATTTAAAGATCGGGTTAATTTTTGCCCGCATCGCCGTATCAATGGGAGCAAAAAATGAGTGATGAAGTAGCACTGCCGCTGCAGTTTACCGAAGCAGCAGCCATAAAAGTAAAAGACCTGATCGCAGACGAAGAAAACCCGAACCTCAAGCTGCGCGTCTACATTACCGGCGGCGGTTGCAGCGGCTTCCAGTACGGTTTCACCTTTGACGATCAGATTAACGATGGCGACATGACCATTGAGAAATCCGGTGTGGCGCTGGTGGTGGATCCGATGAGCCTGCAATATCTGGTGGGCGGTGCGGTGGATTACACCGAGGGTCTGGAAGGATCGCGCTTTGTGGTCACCAACCCGAACGCCAAAAGCACCTGCGGGTGTGGGTCGTCATTTAGCATTTAATTTGCGCTGTTGCCGGGCGGCGACGGCGTCTTGCCCGGCCTGTAAAACATCATCACACTATTTTGAAGTCGTTGTAGGCCCGGTAAGCGTAGCGCCACCGGGCGAAGCAGGGCAGTTCCAGGCCCGGTAAGCATCGCGCCACCGGGCAATATCATTTCCTACCGCGGATTATCATCCAGCGCAAACGTCGGCAGCTTCAGATGCCAGCGGATCGCCGCCAGACGAATGGCGAGCGTCACCACCATCCCAATCATACTGGCCGTTTCCAGCGGTACGCCGAAGGTGTAAAACGCCGTCGCATGCACGATGCCGCCGATAATGCAGGCCGTGGCATAAATTTCGGTACGCAGGATCATCGGGATTTCACGGGCCAGCATATCGCGGATAATCCCGCCGCCCACGCCAGTCACCACCCCCATACAAATCGCCACCAGCGGCCCGGTTCCGGCCATAAAGGCTTTATTCACGCCAATGCCTACGAATACCGCTAACCCTACGGCATCGAACACCGGCAGCACCCATTTCGGCAGGCGCCGCGGCTGGCGAACTAAAAGAATCGTTAACAGGCAGGTGACCATGGCGATCACCAGATCGGTAGGATCTTTGACCCAGAACACCGGGCCGTGATCCAGTGCCATATCGCGGATGGTGCCGCCACCGACAGCGGTGACCACGCCCAACACCAGCACGCCAAAGGGATCCATGCGCAGTTTGCCGGCAAGCAGAACGCCGGAGATGGCGAAAACGGCGGTGCCGATAATATCCAGCCAGTAGACAAGCATTTTATTTTACCTGTGCGAGAGCGGTACAGAGTTGTTTTGCGGCGAGGATAATACGCGGGGAAGCTCGTTCAAACCAGTCACTATTGAGGGCGATCACCTCACTTTTGAGATGATTATTCCAGAATGCTTTCACTTTCGGAATAGCGTCCGCTCCCCCGCTGACCACAATGGCCTGCGGATCGCGGGCCAGCACCTGTTCACGGCTCACCTGCGGCCAGGGAACCCGTGCGGAAGCAAAGATATTGTCACCGCCGCACAGCGTCACCACCTGGTGCTGGATAGTTCCGCTGCCGCTGGTAAACAGCGGGTGGGTACTGAACTGCATAAAGACACGTTTCTTTGGCGCACTGGCATACTGCGTTTTCAGAGCAGCATAGTCGCTGAGGATGGCCTGCGCGCGGGCGCGGCCCTGTTCAGGATGCGGGCTGTATTCGGCGAGTTGCTCCAGCGCGTGCGCCACCTGTTCGATACTTTCGGCGTCGATCCACAACACGCGAATACCAAAACGGGTGAGCTGGTTTACCTGTCGCTCGGCATTGCCGCCGCGCCAGGCCAGCACCACGTCGGGCTTAAGCGCCACGATGCGCTCAAAATTAATGCCCTGCCAGCTGGCGATCTGCTCGATTTTGCGGGCTTCTGGCGGGTAATCGGAATAGCTGCTGACGCCCACCGGCGTGATCCCGGCGGCAAACGCCAGTTCAGTATTGCCAGGCGAAAGGGAAATCACGCGCGGCGCAGCATACAGCCATGCTGGTGTCAGCAGAAACAGGGCGGCAAGCGCCCTTAGTGAACGCTTAGCCACGCGTCAGGTTCTGCACCAGCGTCTCAACCATCAGGCTGGACTGCTTCGCCGCCACCACGAGGAACTCGTCAAAGCTCAGGTGGGATTCCTGATCGGCTACGTCGGAAATGGCGCGCACCACCACAAAAGGCACGCCCATGTTGTGGCATACGTGGGCAATCGCCGTTGCTTCCATCTCAACGGCAATCGCCTGCGGGAAGTTATGGCGAATTTTTGCGAGGTTTTCGGCACCATTGATAAAGGCATCACCGCTGACAATCAGCCCGCGCACGGCGTGCAGGTTCAGTTCAGCAATGCAGGTTTCAGCGGCGGCAACCAGTTTCTCGTCGGCTTTAAAGCCCGCCGGGCAGCCTGGTAACTGGCCGAGCTCGTAGCCAAACGCGGTGACGTCGGCATCGTGATAGCGCGCTTCATCGGACACCACAATATCACCCACTTTCAGCGTCGGTGCCAGACCGCCAGCGGAGCCGGTGTTAATGATCACATCAGGTTTGCAGCGCTCCAGCAGCAGGGTGGCACCCATCGCCGCCGCGACTTTGCCAATGCCCGATTTCAGCAGGGCGACTTCTGTGCCATTGAGCGTACCGGTGTAAATTTCGCAGCCCGCGATATTCAGCGTCTGGCGATTTTCGATTTTGTCACGCAGCAGCGTCACTTCTTCTTCCATTGCACCAATAATGCCAACTTTCATAGAGATACTCGCTAATGTGATAAGACAGAGTTACGTTTTCAGGGCATAGTCTATCATGGCAGGCAGGAATGCATTACTTCACATGACGCGCGATCGCGGGAGAAGAAATGGCTGAGATCGATTTTCGCAGAAAAATAAACTGGCATCGTCGCTACCGTTCACCGCAGGGCGTCAAAACCGAACACGAGATCCTGCGTATTTTTGAAAGCGATCGCGGGCGCATCGTGAATTCCCCGGCGATCCGCCGTCTGCAACAGAAAACACAGGTCTTCCCGCTCGAGCGCAATGCGGCTGTACGTACCCGGTTGACGCACTCTCTGGAAGTACAGCAGGTGGGGCGTTACATCGCGAAAGAGATCCTGAGCCGCCTGAAAGAGCAGCGGCTGCTGGAAACCTATGGTCTGGATGAACTGACCGGACCCTTTGAAAGCATCGTTGAGATGGCCTGTCTGATGCACGACATTGGTAACCCGCCGTTCGGTCATTTTGGCGAAGCGGCAATCAACGACTGGTTTCGTCAGCGCCTGTTCCCGGAAGATGCCACCAGCCAGCCGCTGAGCAGCGATCGCTGCCAGGTGACCGCGCTGCGTCTGCGGGAAGGGGAGGACGTGCAAAATGAGTTACGGCGTAAAGTTCGCCAGGATCTGTGTCACTTCGAAGGCAATGCGCAGGGCGTCCGCCTGGTACATACGCTGATGCGTATGAATCTTACCTGGGCGCAGGTGGGCTGTATTTTAAAATATACCCGTCCGGCGTGGTGGGTAGGCGAGCCGCCAGCCAGTCATAATTATTTAATGAAGAAGCCAGGCTATTATTTTTCCGAGGACGCCTACGTTGCGCGTTTGCGTAAAGAGCTGGAGCTGGATACGTTCAGCCGTTTTCCCCTCACCTGGGTGATGGAGGCGGCGGATGATATTTCTTATTGCGTCGCCGATCTGGAGGATGCCGTTGAGAAAAGAATATTTACCGTCGAACAGCTTTACCAGCATCTTTATGATGCCTGGGGCAACCATGAAAAAGGCTCGCTGTTTGCCCAGGTGGTAGAAAACGCCTGGGATAAATCCCGCGCCAACCGGTTAAGTCGCAGTGCGGAAGATCAGTTCTTTATGTATTTGCGGGTCAATACGCTTAATAAGCTGGTGCCTTATGCGGCACAGCGTTTTATTGATAATCTGCCGCAGATCTTCTCCGGTGAGTTTAATCATGCGCTGCTGGAAGACGAAAGTGGTTACAGTCAATTACTTGAATTATATAAGAACGTTGCGGTTGAAAATGTCTTTAGTCACCCCGATGTAGAGCAGCTGGAATTGCAGGGTTATCGGGTGATTAGCGGTCTGCTGGATATTTACCGCCCGCTGCTGCAATTAACGTGGAACGATTTTAGCGAGCTGGCGGAAAAAGAACGACTGCGCCGCTTCCCGATTGAAACGCGTCTCTTTCATAAGCTCTCGACACGTCATCGGCTGGCGTATGTAGAAGCGGTCAGTAAATTAGATCGCGCGGCGACAGACTTCCCGGTTCTGGAGTTTTATTACCGTTGTCGTCTGATCCAGGATTATATCAGCGGCATGACCGACCTGTACGCCTGGGATGAATACCGCCGTTTAATGGCCGTTGAATAATAGTGCGGCAATTGTAAAGGCCGACAATAAATTTTTACTTTTGCAGAAAGTTCGCTTTGGAACTTCGCGCTATAAATCGACTCTCACTGAAACAACACAGCCCTTTTGCGTAATCAGTAATCAGAGATTGAAAAAGATGAAAAAAACGACGTTAGCAATGAGTGCACTGGCTTTAAGTTTAGGTTTAGCGCTTTCTCCGATGTCAGCCATGGCGGCTGAAACGGCGTCCTCTGCGCCTGCCGCGCAGCCGATGCCGAGTCTGGCGCCGATGCTGGAAAAGGTAATGCCATCGGTAGTAAGCATTAACGTGGAAGGCAGCACCACGGTCAACACGCCGCGTATGGGCCGCAACTTCCAGCAATTCTTCGGTGATAACTCCCCGTTCTGTCAGGACGGATCGCCGTTCCAGAGCTCGCCATTCTGCCAGGGCGGTGCGCCCGGCGACGCTGATGGCGGTCAGCAACAAAAATTCATGGCGCTGGGATCCGGCGTAATTATTGATGCCGCAAAAGGCTATGTCGTCACTAACAACCACGTGGTGGATAACGCCACCACCATTAAAGTGCAGTTGGGCGACGGACGTAAATTTGACGCGAAAGTCGTGGGTAAAGATCCGCGCTCTGACCTGGCGCTGATCCAGATCCAGAGTCCGAAAAACCTGACGGCGATTAAGCTGGCTGACTCCGACGCGCTGCGCGTGGGTGACTATACGGTGGCGATTGGTAACCCCTTCGGTCTGGGTGAAACCGTCACCTCCGGGATCGTGTCGGCGCTGGGCCGTAGCGGTCTGAACGCAGAAAACTATGAAAACTTTATCCAGACCGATGCGGCCATTAACCGCGGTAACTCCGGCGGTGCGCTGGTCAACCTGAACGGTGAGCTGATCGGTATTAATACCGCGATCCTCGCACCGGACGGCGGCAACATCGGTATCGGTTTTGCTATCCCAAGCAACATGGTGAAAAACCTGACCGCGCAGATGGTGGAGTTCGGCCAGGTCCGCCGTGGTGAACTGGGTATTCTCGGTACTGAGCTCAACTCTGAACTGGCGAAAGCGATGAAAGTCGATGCCCAGCGCGGGGCCTTCGTCAGCCAGGTGATGCCGAACTCGTCTGCTGCGAAAGCCGGTATCAAAGCGGGTGACGTGATCACCTCGCTTAACGGTAAGGCGATCAGCAGCTTCGCGGCGCTGCGCGCGGAAGTGGGTTCCATGCCGATTGGCAGCAAAGTCTCCCTTGGCCTGCTGCGTGACGGGAAACCGGTGACCGTGACCCTGGAACTGCAACAGAGTAGCCAGAATCAGGTAGATTCCAGCACCGTCTTCAGCGGTATTGAAGGCGCGGAAATGAGCAATAAAGGCCAGGATCAGGGCGTGACGATCAACAATGTGAAAGCCAATTCACCGGCTGCCCGCATCGGCCTGAAAAAAGGTGATGTGATCATCGGCGCAAATCAGCAGACGGTAAAAAATATTGCTGAACTGCGTAAGATCCTCGACAGCAAACCGTCGGTGCTGGCGCTGAACATTCAGCGTGGCGACACTTCTCTTTATCTGTTGATGCAGTAATCTGTCGCGCCCTTCTCCGCTATGGAGGAGGTCGCTTCTCCCCGCATTCTGTGAAGCTTTCCACAACTCCACACTTCTGATCTCTGCTTTGTGCATCTGCACAATGCACAGCGCTGTTATCTCTCCTATTCTGGCTCTCCTATTCTGGCGCACTGCTCACGGAGGGTGACATGGCTGGCTGGCATCTTGATACCAAAATGGCGCAGGACATCGTGTCACGCACGATGCGCATTATCGATACCAACATCAACGTGATGGATGCGCGTGGCCGGATCATCGGCAGTGGCGATCGGGAGCGTATTGGGGAATTGCACGAAGGTGCGCTGCTGGTCCTGTCGCAGGGACGGGTGGTGGACATTGATGACGCCGTGGCCCGGCATCTGCACGGTGTACGCCAGGGAATTAACCTGCCGCTGCGTCTGGAAGGGGAGATCGTCGGCGTGATCGGTCTGACCGGTGAGCCGGAAACACTGCGCAAATACGGCGAACTGGTGTGCATGACCGCCGAAATGATGCTGGAACAATCTCGTCTGATGCATCTTTTAGCGCAGGACAGCCGCCTGCGCGAAGAGCTGGTCATGAACCTGATCCAGGCAGAAGAACACACCCCGGCGCTGACCGAATGGGCGCAGCGTCTGGGCATCGATTTAAATCAGCCGCGCGTGGTGGCGGTGGTGGAGGTGGACAGTGGCCAGCTCGGGGTCGACAGCGCGATGGCGGAATTACAGCAGCTGCAAAATGCGCTGACCACGCCGGAGCGGAATAACCTGATTGCCATTGTTTCCCTTACGGAAATGGTGGTGCTGAAACCGGCGCTGAATCCCTTTGGCCGCTGGGACGCGGAAGATCACCGCAAGCGGGTGGAACAGCTGATTGCGCGCATGAAAGAGAACGGACAGCTGCGTTTTCGGGTGGCGCTCGGCAACTATTTTACCGGGCCGGGCAGCATCGCCCGCTCGTACCGGACAGCGCGTACGACCATGATGGTGGGCAAACAGCGGATGCCGGAAAACCGCAGCTATTTCTATCAGGATCTGATGCTGCCGGTGCTGCTCGACAGTCTGCGCGGTGGCTGGCAGGCAAACGAACTCTCTCGCCCACTGGCGCGCCTGAAGGCGATGGATAACAACGGTTTGCTCAGGCGCACCCTTGCTGCCTGGTTCAGGCATAACGTGCAGCCGCTGGCCACGTCCAAAGCGTTGTTTATCCACCGCAATACGCTGGAATACCGGCTGAACCGTATCTCGGAATTAACAGGCTTAGATTTGGGGAATTTTGACGACCGGCTGCTGCTGTACGTGGCGCTACAGCTGGATGAGCAGAGATAGATGAAATAAGCCGGGTAATGGTTTACACCTTACCCGGCCTACAAGTTTGCATCGTTGCAGGCCCGGTAAGCGTGCGCCACCGGGCAACTGACGGACTATTTATTGCGGGTCAACTTTTCCAGATCGGCTTCAATTTCACTGATCTTGTTGGTTACCACCGATTCCAGATGACGGAGATCGTCCAGGATCTTACGTTTCAGATCGACTTCTGTGCGATCGCGCTGGCAGATCTGATCCAGTTCGTCGATCACATAACGCAGGTTAGGGCTGATTTCCTGCACTTCTTTATAGCCCTGACCCACGCCATCCGCGACGATAGTTTTACGCTGGCGCGGATATTTAAACTTCACGCTTTTCGCAAAAAACTCGCCTTTGTCCTTATGAAAATAGATTTTCAGAATATCGTTATTGGCTTCCTGACGGAGGCTATAGCGATCGATTTCATCAGGATTGGTAATGCCTAAACTTTTCAGATTATCGTACATAGCGGTACCCTTAAGCTCAACATAACCTATGAATAATTAACGAAAAAATCTATCTTCGCCACTGCGTCGTGCAAAAAAGGCGGGGTGGGTCACCCTCTCCCGGATCAGGAGAGGAGATACCTTAGTCGATTGTGCGCAGCAGTTCGTTAATGCCTACTTTTCCGCGTGTTTTCGCATCCACTTTCTTCACAATTACCGCGCAGTACAGGCTGTAGGAACCGTCTTTTGACGGCAGGTTGCCGGAAACAACAACCGAGCCTGCCGGTACGCGGCCGTAATGCACTTCGCCGGTTTCGCGATCGTAAATACGGGTGCTCTGACCGATGTAGACGCCCATCGAGATCACCGAACCTTCTTCGACGATAACCCCTTCAACCACTTCAGAACGTGCGCCGATGAAGCAGTTATCTTCAATGATAGTCGGGTTCGCCTGCAGTGGCTCAAGAACGCCACCGATACCCACGCCGCCTGACAGATGTACGTTCTTACCGATTTGCGCGCAGGAACCGACGGTTGCCCAGGTATCAACCATGGTGCCTTCATCAACGTACGCGCCGATGTTGACATAGGACGGCATCAGCACCGTATTACGGGCGATGTAAGCACCCTGACGTACAGCCGCTGGCGGCACGACGCGGAAACCTTCTTTCTGGAAACGCGCTTCGTCGTAGTCGGCGAATTTCATCGGTACTTTATCGAAGTAGCGGCTTTCAGCGCCCTCGATCACCTTGTTATCGTTAATGCGGAAAGAGAGCAGCACCGCTTTCTTCAGCCACTGGTGGGTCACCCACTGACCGTCAATTTTTTCTGCGACACGCAGCGCGCCGGAATCCAGCAGGGCAATCACCTGATTAACCGCTTCACGGGTTACGGTATCCACATTTGCCGGGGTAATGTCGGCACGGCGCTCGAAAGCGGTCTCAATAACGTTCTGTAACTGCTGCATTGTTTACTCTTTCCATCTGTGTAAAAAAAATCGTTACCCTTTATCGTTTGGATTGAGGGCCGCTGTCAACCGTTGTTGCACTTCCTGCTGGAGCACATTATTAAGGGCACGCCGGTCCGCTGTGGCGATTATAAATAAATCTTCTACTCGCTCGCCAATTGTCGAAATTCTCGCCCCATGTAAGGAAATTCCCAGGTCTGCAAACACCTGGCCGACGCGGGCCAGAAGCCCAGGCTGATCGAGGGCGATCAGTTCGAGGAACGATTTTCTGTCCGTGTGGGTCGGCAGGAAATTGACCTCGGTATCGACGGTAAAATGGCGCAATTTTGAGGGCTGTCGGCGAGGCTGCGGCGGCTGCCAGCTGTTCTGCGTGATCGCCTGTAGCAGAGCGAAACGGATAACCTCATGGCGATCCGCTGCCAGCGGTTTCCCGTCCGGCTCCAGCACGATAAAGGTGTCCATCGCCATGCCGTCGCGGGTGGTAAAGATTTGCGCGTCATGTACGCTCAGGTTGCGGCGATCCAGCTCGGCGCACACCGCGGCAAAGAGATAAGGGCGGTCAGGGCTCCAGATAAAGATCTCCGTGCCGCCGCGTGTCGCCTGCGGGCTGAGCAGGATCATCGGCTCGCGTAAATCGTGCTGCAACAGATTACGCGCATGCCATGCCAGCTGGTTTGGGCTGTGGCGCACGAAATAGTTCGCCCGGCAGCGCGCCCAGATATGATGCAGCGCTTCTTCATTAATGTTGTCCATGCGCAGCAGCGCCAGCGCCTGGATCTGGTGATGACGCACGCGCTCGCGCATATCCGGCGTGTTCTGCATGCCGCGACGCAGCTGTTTTTCGGTGGCGAAATAGAGTTCGCGCAACAGGCTCTGCTTCCAGCTGTTCCACAGGGTTTCGTTGGTGGCGCAAATATCCGCCACCGTCAGGCAGACCAGGAAACGTAGACGGTTTTCGGTCTGTACTTCTTCGGCGAACTGCTTTATGACTTCGGGATCTTGAATATCGCGGCGCTGCGCGGTCACCGACATCAGCAGATGGTGACGCACCAGCCACGCGACCAGCTGCGTCTCCCGTGAGTTCAGACCGTGCAGCTCGGCGAATTTCAGCACGTCCTGTGCGCCCAGTACGGAGTGGTCGCCGCCGCGCCCTTTGGCAATATCGTGGAACAGGGCGGCGATGAGGATCAGCTCCGGGTGCGACAGGCGCGGCCACAGTTCCACGCACAAGGGATGCTTCTGGCGCGTGGCCTCATCGGCAAAACTTTCCAGCTTCAGCAACACGCGGATGGTGTGTTCGTCCACGGTATAGGCATGAAACAGATCGAACTGCATCTGCCCCACAATGTGTGACCACTGGGGCATATAGGCCCACAGCACGCTGTGGCGATGCATCGGCAACAGACCACGGCTGACCGCGCCGGGGTGACGCAGCATGCTGAGAAACAGCGTGCGCGCTTCCGGGATAAAACAGAGCGGCTGCGTCAGATGACGACGCGCATGGCGCAAATGGCGCAGGGTGGTGGAATAAATGCCAGTGATGCTGCTGTTACGCACCATCATGTAGAACATGCGCAGAATGGCCTGTGGTTCGCGGATAAACAGCGTCTCATCGCGCAGATCGATAAGCGTGCCGCGCAGTTGAAACTCATCGTCAATGGCGCGCGGCTTTTCATCCGCCGTCAGCGCCAGAATGGCTTCGTCAAACAGTTGCAGCAGCATCTGATTAAGCTCGGTCACGCGGCGGGTCACGCGATAGAAATCTTTCATCATATGCTCCACCGGCTGGTTGCCGTCGCCGGTATAGTTCAGGCGCTGGGCGACGCTCAGCTGGCGGTCAAACAGCAGGCGGTTATCGTAGCGGCTGAGTTCCAGATGCAGGGCAAAACGGATGCGCCACAGCAGATGCTGACACTCGTTCAGTTCATTGCGTTCGGCCTGGGTCAGAAAGCCAAAGCCGACCATCTCGTTTAAGGAGGTGGCACCAAAATGACGGCGGGCGATCCATTGCAGGGTATGGATGTCGCGCAGGCCGCCGGGGCTGTTTTTGATGTCCGGCTCAAGGTTGTAGCTGGTGCCGTGGTAACGATGATGGCGCTCGTTTTGCTCTTCCAGTTTGGCGGCGAAGAACTTTTCCGACGGCCAGAAACCGTCGCTGAAAATGTGCTTTTGCAGTTCCAGGAACAGGGCGACGTCACCAATCAGCAGACGGGATTCAATCAGGTTGGTGGCGACGGTGAGATCCGATAAACCTTCCAGCAGGCACTCTTCCAGCGTGCGCACGCTGTGCCCGACTTCCAGTTTGATGTCCCACAGCAGGGTGAGCAGTTCGCCAATTTTTTGCGATTGTTCCTCGGACAGCTTTTTGCGGCTGAGGATCAGCAGATCAATATCAGACAGCGGATGCAGTTCCCCGCGCCCGTAACCACCCACCGCCACCAGCGCAGCATCGGGAACCTCACCAAAGCCGTATTCCATCCACAGGCGCTGTAACAGCTGATCGATAAATTCGGTACGCGCTTCAATCAGCTGTTCGGCAGATAACCCGGCGTCAAAGACCTCACCCAGCCACTGCTGGAACGCGTCCATCCGCGCTTTGATACCGGCGCACGTCAGCTCTCCTGCAGGCCAGGCGTTGGGGTTTTGCGGCTGGCCTGGAAGCGTAGGGGCCGTGTGACTGAACTGCTCGGAGAGGTTATGACTCATATCGCGCCCATGTATAAGTAAAAACTATCGCCATAAAAAAAGCCGGCAATCGCCGGCTTCTTCATCATTCGTTGTGCGAGAGTATCGCCGGGATGGTGTCGTCCTTTCGTAACGTCAGAATTTCGCAGCCGTTATCCGTCACCACAATAGTATGCTCGTATTGTGCAGACAAGCTGCGATCTTTGGTTTTCACCGTCCAGCCGTCTTTCATGGTGCGAATGCGGTAATCACCCGCGTTGACCATAGGTTCAACGGTAAAGGTCATACCGGCCTGCAACACCACGCCGCCGTCATCCGCATCATAGTGCAGCACTTGCGGCTCTTCGTGGAAGCCGCGACCGATACCGTGCCCGCAGTATTCACGCACCACGGAGAAACCTTCCGCTTCCACAAATTTCTGGATGGCGGCGCCAAGGCTGCGCAGACGGATGCCCGGTTTCACCAGGCGCAGGGCCAGGTAGAGGCTCTCCTGGGTGACGCGGCACAAGCGCTCGCCCAGAATGGTCGGTTTGCCGACGATAAACATTTTGGAGGTGTCGCCGTGGTAATCGTCTTTGATCACCGTGACGTCGATGTTGACGATATCGCCGTCTTTCAGCAGTTTTTCGTCATCCGGAATGCCATGGCACACCACTTCATTAATAGAGATGCAAACGGATTTCGGGAAACCGTGATAGCCGAGGCAGGCAGAAACCGCCTGCTGTTCGTTAACGATATAATCGTTACAGATACGATCCAGTTCGCCGGTGCTGACGCCTGGTTTGACGAAAGGTTCGATCATTTCCAGCACGTCGGCAGCCAGACGGCCCGCCACGCGCATTTTTTCGATTTCTTCCGCAGTCTTAATAGAGATAGCCATTGATTCTGTCCATCGGGGTCGATCAGGTCGACCATAATCGTGTAAGTGGCGTCAATGGTATCAGCCTGACGCGCTGCCTGCCAGATTGAGAAGCATTAAGCGCATCCGTCGCCAACAACTGTTGGTGTCATGGGTGTATTTATGGTATAAAGCGCGCCGGACTTCCGTTCCATTTGGCACGTGAAGCCACAAATCTCACTTTGTGTAAATAACACACACGTATCGGCACATATTCCGGGGTGCCCTTAGGGGTCGGTAATATGGGATACGTGGAGGCATAACCCCAACTTTTATATAGAGGTTTTAATCATGGCAACTGTTTCCATGCGCGACATGCTCAAGGCTGGTGTTCACTTTGGTCACCAGACCCGTTACTGGAACCCGAAAATGAAGCCTTTCATCTTCGGCGCACGTAACAAAGTTCACATCATCAACCTTGAGAAAACTGTACCGATGTTCAATGAAGCCCTGGCTGAACTGAGCAAGATCTCTTCTCGTAAAGGCAAAATCCTTTTCGTTGGTACTAAACGCGCTGCAAGCGAAGCGGTGAAAGAAGCTGCTAACAGCTGCGACCAGTTCTTCGTGAACCATCGCTGGCTGGGCGGTATGCTGACTAACTGGAAAACCGTTCGTCAGTCCATCAAACGTCTGAAAGACCTGGAAACTCAGTCTCAGGACGGTACTTTCGAAAAGCTGACCAAGAAAGAAGCGCTGATGCGCACTCGTGAGCTTGAGAAACTGGAAAACAGCCTGGGCGGTATCAAAGACATGGGCGGCCTGCCGGACGCACTGTTTGTTATCGATGCTGACCACGAACACATTGCAATCAAAGAAGCAAACAACCTGGGCATCCCGGTGTTTTCTATCGTTGATACCAACTCCGATCCGGACGGCGTTGACTTCGTTATCCCGGGTAACGACGATGCAATCCGTGCTGTAACCCTGTACCTGAGCGCTGTTGCTGCAACCGTACGTGAAGGCCGTTCTCAGGATCTGGCTGCTCAGGCGGAAGAAAGCTTCGTAGAAGCTGAATAATAAGGCACGCTCCCCGGAGCCCTTATTAACCAGGTAGTATCGAGTTTGGTTAAGGGGCCTTTTTATGGCCCCTTTTTCACTTTTAAGCTGTTTGGTCGTCACGACCAGGCAGATCAAATCTCCCGAGGATTTAAGAATGGCTGAAATTACCGCATCCCTGGTAAAAGAACTGCGCGAACGTACTGGCGCAGGCATGATGGACTGTAAAAAAGCGCTGACTGAAGCCAATGGCGACATCGAGCTGGCCATCGAAAATATGCGTAAATCTGGCGCGATCAAAGCGGCGAAAAAAGCAGGCAACGTAGCTGCTGACGGCGTGATCAAAACCAAAATCGACGGCAACTACGGTGTGATTCTGGAAGTTAACTGCCAGACTGACTTCGTTGCGAAAGACGGTGGTTTCCAGGCGTTCGCTGACAAAGTGCTGGATGCAGCAGTTGCTGGCAAAATCACTGACGTTGACGTGCTGAAAGCACAGTTCGAAGAAGAACGTGTGGCGCTGGTGGCAAAAATCGGTGAGAACATCAACATTCGCCGCGTTGCTTCCATCGAAGGCGATGTGCTGGGCAGCTACCTGCACGGCGCACGTATCGGTGTTCTGATCGCCGCTACCGGTGCTGACGAAGAGCTGGTTAAACAGCTGGCAATGCACGTTGCTGCAAGCAAGCCGGAATTCGTTAAGCCGGAAGACGTGTCTGCTGAAGTGGTAGAGAAAGAATACCAGGTACAGCTGGACATCGCCATGCAGTCTGGCAAGCCGAAAGAAATCGCAGAGAAAATGGTTGAAGGGCGCATGAAGAAATTCACCGGCGAAGTTTCTCTGACCGGTCAGCCGTTCGTTATCGATCCGAGCAAAACCGTTGCTCAGCTGCTGAAAGAGCATAACGCTGACGTGACTAACTTCATCCGCTTCGAAGTGGGCGAAGGCATCGAGAAAGTTGAGACTGACTTCGCAGCAGAAGTTGCTGCCATGTCCAAGCAGTCTTAATCACTAAAAGGAGCCGCCTGAGGGCGGCTTCTTTTTGTACCCCGCATGACAAAATCAGCAAAATACCTATGTTGTTCGCGCTGGTTTGCGACGTAATATGTCGCCTGAAATAACCCCTCTCAATCGTTGACAGTCTCAGGAAAGAATCATGGCTACCAATGCAAAACCCGTCTATAAACGCATTCTGCTTAAGCTTAGTGGCGAAGCGTTACAGGGCTCCGAAGGCTTCGGTATTGACGCAAGCATCCTTGACCGCATGGCACAGGAAATTAAAGAGCTGGTTGAATTAGGCATCCAGGTCGGTGTGGTTATTGGTGGTGGTAATCTTTTCCGTGGCGCAGGTCTGGCGAAAGCGGGTATGAATCGCGTAGTGGGCGACCACATGGGCATGCTGGCGACCGTAATGAATGGCCTGGCGATGCGTGACGCGCTCCACCGCGCCTATGTGAACGCCCGCCTGATGTCCGCTATTCCGTTGAATGGCGTGTGTGATAACTACAGCTGGGCGGAAGCGATCAGCCTGCTGCGAAATAACCGTGTGGTGATCCTCTCTGCCGGTACCGGCAATCCATTCTTTACCACCGACTCCGCAGCCTGCCTGCGCGGTATCGAAATCGAAGCCGATGTGGTACTGAAAGCCACCAAAGTTGACGGCGTGTTCTCTGCCGATCCGATGCAGGATCCAACCGCCACGCTGTACGATCAACTGAGCTACACCGATGTGCTGGATCGTGAACTGAAAGTGATGGATTTGGCGGCCTTTACCCTGGCTCGCGACCATAAACTGCCGATCCGCGTGTTCAACATGAACAAGCCGGGTGCGCTGCGCCGCGTGGTCATGGGTGAAAAAGAAGGCACTTTAATTACGGACTAATTTCCGTAAGCGCTAAATAAAGGTAAGATCGCGCTTTAATTAAAAGCGGTTTTTATCAAACACTATGACAGTGTGATGAATGAAACGAGGCTATACTTAGCGCACCTTTTGGTGTGGCCGTGTGTGGCCTGCCTGAGACAAGTTTTCAAGGATCCGTAACGTGATAAACGACATCAAAAAAGATGCTGAAGTACGCATGGAAAAATGCGTAGAAGCATTTAAAACCCAAATCAGCAAAGTGCGCACTGGCCGCGCTTCCCCAAGCCTGCTGGACGGGATCGTTGTGGAGTACTACGGTACCCCGACGCCGCTGCGTCAGCTGGCCAGCGTCACGGTTGAAGATTCACGTACGCTGAAAATCAACGTGTTCGACCGTTCAATGGGTCCTGCCGTTGAGAAAGCGATCATGGCATCCGATCTGGGCCTGAACCCGAACTCTGCCGGTAGCGATATTCGTGTTCCGCTGCCTGCGCTGACGGAAGAACGTCGTAAAGATCTGATCAAAGTGGTACGTGGCGAAGCGGAAGGCGCGCGCGTTGCGGTGCGTAATGTTCGTCGTGACGCGAACGATAAAGTGAAAGCGCTGCTGAAAGACAAAGCCATCAGCGAAGACGACGATCGTCGTTCGCAGGAAGAAGTGCAGAAGCAGACCGACGCGGCGATTAAGAAAATCGATGCGGCGCTGGCGGATAAAGAAGCGGAACTGATGCAGTTCTGATCCTGCGCACATGATGACAACGCCGTACAGAAATCCACAGGGTTTGCTGGCGGCGTTTTGCTTTCTATCCTCCAAAATTACGCCGGGCGTCTGATGAAGCAATTAACCCTCCTTGGCTCAACCGGTTCTATTGGTTGCAGCACCCTTGATGTGGTTCGCCACAATCCTGAAACCTTTGCTGTGACGGCGCTGGTGGCCGGAAAAAACGTGGCGCGTATGGTCGAACAGTGTCTCGAATTCACCCCGCGCTATGCGGTGATGGATGATGACGTCAGCGCCCGTCAACTGAAATCAGCTCTGGCGCAGTATGGCAGTCGTACTGAGGTGCTGAGCGGCCAACAGGCGGCCTGTGACATGGCAGCGCTTGATGAGGTGGATCAGGTGATGGCGGCTATCGTCGGGGCAGCAGGGCTGCTGCCAACGCTGGCGGCTATTCGGGCTGGTAAAACCGTCTTACTGGCGAATAAAGAGTCGCTGGTGACCTGTGGGCGGCTATTTATGGAAGCCGTTAAGCACAGCGGCGCGCAGCTTTTGCCGGTGGACAGCGAACATAACGCAATTTTTCAGAGTTTACCGCAACCTTTCCAGCACAACCTGGGGTACGCTGATTTAGAGCAGAACGGCGTGATGTCGATTCTGCTTACCGGGTCTGGTGGCCCATTTCGTGAAACGCCGCTGTCTGAACTGGCTGCAATGACGCCCGATCAGGCCTGCCGCCATCCGAACTGGTCAATGGGACGTAAAATTTCCGTTGATTCAGCCACCATGATGAATAAAGGTCTGGAATACATTGAAGCACGCTGGTTATTTAATGCCTCCGCCGATCAGATGGAAGTGTTGATCCACCCGCAGTCGGTGATCCACTCCATGGTCCGTTATCAGGATGGCAGCGTGTTAGCGCAGCTGGGCGAGCCGGACATGCGCACGCCGATTGCTCATACGATGGCCTGGCCCAATCGTGTGGTCTCGGGTGCGAAACCGTTGGATTTCAGCACGCTGAGTGCATTGACGTTTTGCGCGCCTGATTACGATCGCTATCCGTGTCTGAAGCTGGCAATGGACGCTTTCGAGCAGGGGCAGGCGGCAACCACAGCGCTCAATGCGGCAAATGAAGTGACGGTTGCGGCATTCCTGGACTCGGCGATCCGCTTTACCGACATTGCTGCCCTGAATCTGTCTGTACTCGAAAAGATGGATTTGCGCGAACCGCAAAGTATTGATGATGTGCTGGCTGTTGATAAACTCGCGCGTGAAGTTGCACAAAAAGAAGTGATGCAACTCCCAAGCTGGTGATATTACAGCCACTCGTGGTTGTGCTATTTGTTAGCGTATTACTTCAGTGATATAGTCTGCGCCACCTGATTGTGGGGATTTTGTCCTTTCAGGTCAGGTAAGCCGTGGTTTTACACGGCTTTTTTATGTAAAGGCTTCAGTATTCCTGGCTACCGCTAAATCCTTTTCAGGGACTAATAACGCGTTATGTTGTCTGCTAATCAACCATTAAGCGAGAATTTGCCAGCGCATGGCTGCCGTCATGTTGCGATAATTATGGATGGCAATGGTCGCTGGGCGAAAAGACAAGGGAAATTACGGGCTTTTGGACATAAAGCCGGAGCCAAGTCTGTTCGTCGCGCGGTTTCGTTTGCTGCGAATAACGGCATCGATGCATTGACGCTGTACGCTTTTAGTAGTGAAAACTGGAACCGGCCAGCGCAGGAAGTGAGCGCGCTGATGGAACTGTTTGTGTGGGCGCTGGATAGCGAAGTAAAAAGCCTGCACCGTCACAACGTGCGACTGCGCGTTATTGGCGATACCAGCCGTTTTAACGCCCGTCTGCAGGAGCGGATCCGTAAAGCTGAGGCTCTGACGGCACAGAATACGGGCCTGACGCTGAATATTGCAGCGAACTATGGCGGACGTTGGGATATTATTCAGGGAGTACAGCAATTAGCTGTTCAGGTCCAGGAAGGGCTGTTGCGCCCCGACCAGATTGATGAAGACGCGCTGAGCAAGCAAATCTGCATGCATGAACTGGCTCCCGTAGATTTAGTAATTAGGACAGGGGGAGAACATCGCATTAGTAACTTTTTGCTGTGGCAAATTGCCTATGCCGAACTTTACTTTACTGATGTTCTTTGGCCTGATTTCGATGAACAAGACTTTGAAGGTGCGCTGCATGCCTTTGCCAATCGAGAGCGTCGTTTCGGCGGCACCGAGCCTGGTGGCGACAAAGCCTGATGGGGGTAGCTTTTGCTGAAGTATCGCCTGATTTCTGCTTTTGTATTAATCCCTGTGGTCATCGCGGCACTGTTTTTACTGCCGCCCGTGGGATTTGCCATTGTCACTATTGCCGTGTGCATGCTTGCTGCATGGGAATGGGGGCAGTTTAGCGGTTTTACTTCCCGGAATGCCCGGGTATGGCTGGCGGTATTGTGCGGGCTGCTGCTTGCAGGCTGGCTACTGATGATGCCGGAATACCATTACAATGTTCATCAACCTCTGGTTGAAGGTGCACTGTGGGCTTCGTTAGGCTGGTGGATCGCAGCACTGTTGCTGGTGCTTTTTTATCCCACATCGGCGACCCTGTGGCGACACTCAAAAGCACTGCGCCTGGTGTTCGGCATCCTCACCATCGTGCCATTCTTCTGGGGAATGCTGGCGCTGCGTGCCTGGCATTATGACGATAACCACTACAGCGGCGCGATATGGCTGCTATATGTGATGATCCTCGTATGGGGTGCAGACTCCGGTGCTTATATGTTCGGGAAACTGTTCGGCAAGCATAAACTGGCACCAAAAGTCTCACCGGGCAAAACCTGGCAGGGGTTTATTGGCGGTTTATTCACCGCCGCGGTAATATCCTGGGGTTATGGTGTGTGGGCGAGTCTGGACGTTGCGCCGCTTACGCTGTTGGTATGCTCGATTGTTGCCGCACTGGCCTCTGTACTGGGCGATTTAACCGAAAGTATGTTTAAGCGTGAAGCCGGTATTAAAGATAGCGGTAACCTTATTCCAGGACACGGCGGTATACTTGATCGTATTGACAGCCTGACAGCGGCGGTGCCGGTGTTTGCCTGTCTGTTATTGCTGGTATTCAGGACGATTTAACGGAAGATTATATGCTGAGTATTCTCTGGAATCTGGCGGCGTTCATTATTGCGCTGGGCGTGCTGATCACGGTGCATGAATTTGGCCATTTCTGGGTTGCTCGTCGTTGTGGTGTGCGGGTAGAGCGTTTTTCAATTGGTTTTGGTAAAGCGCTCTGGCGTCGCACCGATAAGCAAGGTACGGAGTTCGTTATCGCGCTTATCCCTCTGGGCGGTTACGTTAAAATGCTGGATGAGCGTGTCGAGCCGGTGATCCCGGAACTGCGTCATACTGCGTTTAATAACAAAACGGTCGGGCAGCGCGCTGCCGTCATTGCTGCGGGTCCCGTAGCCAACTTCCTCTTTGCTATCGTCGCTTACTGGCTGGTATTTATCATTGGCGTGCCAGGTGTGCGTCCGGTAATCGGTGAAATAACACCCAATTCCATCGCTGCCAGCGCGCAAATTGCGCCCGGCACGGAACTTAAAGCGATTGATGGTATCGAAACGCCTGACTGGGATGCCGTGCGGTTGCAACTGGTGTCCAAAATAGGCGATGCGCAGACGACTATCAGCGTAGCGCCGTTTGGTACGGATAGTCGTCAGAATAAGACGCTGGATTTACGTCACTGGCAGTTTGAGCCTGACCGTGAAGATCCGGTCGCGTCGCTCGGCATCCAGCCACGTGGTCCGCAGATTGAACCTGTCCTGGCGCAAGTGCAGACAGACTCCGCTGCAAGTAAAGCAGGTTTGCAAGCAGGCGACAGGATCGTTAAAGTCGATGGTCAGCAGTTAACGCAGTGGATGACGTTTGTTACTTTAGTCCGGGATAACCCCGGTACGCCGTTAGCACTGGATATTGAAAGACAGGGAAGCCCCTTGTCTTTAACACTGATACCAGATACAAAACCGGGTAGCGGCAAGGACGAAGGGTTTGCAGGCGTGGTGCCTAAAATTATCCCGCTGCCGGACGAGTACAAGACAGTACGCCAGTACGGACCTTTCAGCGCCATTGTCGAAGCCACGGATAAAACCTGGCAATTGATGAAGCTGACGGTCAGTATGTTGGGGAAATTGATAACCGGTGATGTCAAACTGAACAACCTCAGTGGGCCGATCTCGATCGCTCAGGGGGCTGGGATGTCAGCAGAATTTGGGTTGATTTATTATCTGATGTTTCTCGCTCTTATCAGCGTGAATCTTGGAATTATCAACTTGTTCCCGCTTCCTGTTCTGGACGGGGGGCATCTGCTGTTTTTAGCGATTGAAAAGCTAAAGGGCGGACCGGTATCCGAGCGAGTTCAAGACTTTAGTTACCGCATCGGCTCGATTTTGCTGGTGTTGTTAATGGGGCTTGCACTTTTCAATGATTTCTCTCGGTTATGAGAGCTAGTTAGGAAGAACGCATAATAACGATGGCGATGAAAAAGTTGCTCATAGCGTCGCTGCTGTTTAGCAGCGCCACCGTATACGGTGCTGATGGATTCGTAGTGAAGGACATTCATTTCGAAGGCCTTCAGCGTGTCGCCGTTGGTGCGGCCCTCCTCAGTATGCCAGTCCGTCAGGGCGATACGGTTAATGATGAAGATATCAGTAATACCATTCGTGCATTGTTTGCTACTGGCAACTTTGAGGACGTCCGCGTCCTGCGTGATGGCGATACCCTTCTCGTACAGGTGAAAGAACGTCCGACAATCGCCAGCATCACTTTCTCTGGAAACAAATCAGTGAAAGATGACATGCTGAAACAGAACCTTGAGGCTTCTGGTGTGCGTGTCGGCGAATCCCTTGATCGCACCACCCTTTCCGATATCGAAAAAGGGCTGGAGGATTTCTACTATAGCGTCGGTAAGTACAGCGCCAGCGTAAAAGCGGTTGTTACACCGCTGCCGCGTAACCGTGTGGACCTGAAACTGGTCTTCCAGGAAGGCGTATCGGCTAAGATCCAGCAGATCAACATCGTTGGTAACCATGCATTCAGCACTGAAGAGTTGATCTCAACCTTCCAGCTGCGTGATGAAGTGCCATGGTGGAACGTGGTCGGCGATCGTAAATATCAGAAACAAAAACTGGCCGGCGATCTGGAAACCCTACGCAGCTACTATCTGGACCGCGGTTATGCGCGTTTCAATATTGATTCGACGCAGGTCAGCCTGACGCCGGACAAAAAAGGCATCTACATTACCGTAAACGTCACCGAAGGCGAGCAGTACAAGCTTTCTGGCGTAGAAGTCAGCGGTAACCTGGCGGGTCACTCTGCCGAAATAGAAAGCATGACCAAAATCGAGCCGGGTGAGCTGTATAACGGCACCAAAGTGACCAAAATGGAAGACGATATTAAAAAGCTTCTTGGTCGCTATGGTTATGCTTACCCGCGCGTACAGTCGCAGCCTGAAATCAACGATACGGATAAAACCGTTAAGTTACATATTAACGTTGATGCGGGTAATCGTTACTACGTGCGTAAAATCCGCTTTGAAGGCAACGATACCTCGAAAGATGCCGTTCTGCGCCGCGAAATGCGTCAGATGGAAGGGGCATGGCTGGGTAGCGATCTGGTCGATCAGGGCAAAGAGCGTCTGAATCGTCTCGGTTACTTCGAAACGGTGGATACCGATACTCAGCGTATACCAGGTAGCCCGGATCAGGTTGATGTCGTTTACAAAGTTAAAGAGCGTAATACCGGTAGCTTCAACTTTGGTGTCGGTTACGGTACGGAAAGCGGCGTAAGTTTCCAGGTTGGTGTGCAGCAGGATAACTGGTTAGGCACCGGTTACTCGGTTGGCATCAATGGGACGAAAAACGACTACCAGACTTACTCTGAGTTCTCTGTCACCAACCCATACTTCACCGTTGATGGTGTGAGTCTGGGCGGTCGTATCTTCTATAATGACTTCGAAGCGGATGACGCAGACCTCTCCTCGTATACCAACAAAAGCTACGGCGTTGACGGTACACTGGGCTTCCCGATCAATGAATACAACACGTTGCGTCTGGGCTTAGGTTATGTGCATAACGATTTGTCCAATATGGAACCGCAGGTCGCCATGTGGCGTTACCTCGATTCTGTGGGGCAGAGCACCAGTACGCAAAACGATGACAACGGCTTTACGGCCGATGACTTCACCTTTAACTATGGCTGGACCTACAACAGACTTGACCGTGGCTACTTCCCGACGGAAGGTTCGCGCGTCAATCTGAACGGTAAAGTCACCGTGCCTGGCTCAGATAACGAGTTCTATAAAGTCACGCTTGATACCGCATCATACTTCCCGATTGATGATGACCATAAGTGGGTCGTGCTGGGTCGTACCCGCTGGGGTTATGGCGATGGTCTGAGCGGCAAAGAGATGCCGTTCTATGAGAACTTCTATGCCGGTGGTTCCAGTAGCGTACGTGGCTTCCAGTCCAATAACATTGGTCCGAAAGCGGTGTACTTCGGTGGTAATGGTCAGGATAACTGTGATTCAGGTGCTCCATTGTGTGACTCTGATGATGCGGTGGGCGGTAACGCGATGGGTGTCGCCAGCCTTGAGTTCATCACGCCGACGCCGTTTATCAGCGAAAAATACGCAAACTCGGTACGTACGTCATTCTTCTGGGATGCAGGTACCGTCTGGGATACGAACTGGGAAGACACCGCGCAGATGAGAGAAATTGGTGTGCCTGACTACAGTGACCCGAGCAATATTCGTATGTCTGCCGGTATCGCACTACAATGGATGTCTCCATTGGGGCCGTTGGTCTTCTCTTACGCCCAGCCGTTTAAAAAATACGATGGCGACAAAGCAGAGCAGTTCCAGTTTAACATCGGTAAAACCTGGTAACTGGTCTTTGCAAAGGACTGCAATAGCAGTGTAGCGTGACATGGGTTCGCCCAGTCACGCAAAGAATGGTACCTGCGGGTACATTTGGGATGGTAAGGAGTTTACAGTGAAAAAGTGGTTATTAGCGGCAGGTCTTGGTTTAGCGATGGTAACGTCCGCGCAAGCGGCTGATAAAATTGCAGTCGTGAACATGGGTAACCTGTTCCAGCAGGTTGCTCAGACGACTGGCGTTTCCAAAACGCTGGAAAATGAGTTCAAAGGCCGTGCTGGCGAACTTCAGAAAATGGAAACCGATCTGCAGTCTAAAATGCAGCGTCTGCAGCGTGATGGCTCTACCATGAAAGCAGCCGATCGCAGCAAGCTGGAAAAAGACGTAATGGCACAGCGTCAGACTTTCTCTCAGAAAGCACAAGCTTTTGAGCAGGATCGTCAGCGTCGTTCCAACGAAGAGCGCGGCAAACTGGTTAACCGTATCCAGGCTGCAGTGAAGAAAGTGGCTGATGACCAGAGCATCGATCTGGTTCTTGACGCAAATACCGTTGCTTACAACAGCAGTGATGTGAAAGACATTACCGCTGATGTGCTGAAACAGGTTAAATAAGTAATGCCTTCAATTCGACTGTCTGAATTAGCAGGGCAGTTGGATGCAGAGTTACACGGTGATGGCGATCTTGTCATCACCGGCGTTGCGTCCATGCAGTCTGCTAAAGCAGGTCACATTACTTTCATGGTAAACCCAAAATACCGTGAACACCTGGCCGCCTGCCAGGCGTCTGCCGTCGTCATGACGCAGGACGATCTCCCTTATGCCAAAAGCGCTGCGCTGGTAGTGAAGAATCCCTACCTGACTTACGCACGTATGGCCCAAATTCTCGATTCCACGCCGCAGCCTGCACAGAATATCGCACCCAGTGCGGTGATTGATGCCTCAGCCACGCTGGGTCAAAACGTTTCCATCGGCGCGAATGCCGTTATCGAATCTGATGTGGTATTAGGCGATAATGTGGTTATTGGTGCAGGTTGCTTCGTAGGGAAGAAGACAAAAATTGGTGCAGGCTCGCGTTTGTGGGCCAACGTTACCGTTTACCACGAGATTGAGATCGGTGAAAATTGCCTGATCCAGTCCGGTACGGTGATCGGCGCGGACGGTTTTGGCTATGCCAACGATCGCGGTAACTGGGTTAAGATCCCGCAGTTGGGCCGTGTGATCATTGGCTCTCGCGTAGAGATCGGCGCCTGTACCACTATCGATCGCGGCGCGCTGGATGACACCATTATTGGCAATGGCGTCATTATTGATAACCAGTGCCAGATTGCACATAACGTTGTGATTGGCGACAATACCGCAGTTGCGGGTGGCGTCATCATGGCGGGCAGCCTGAAAATTGGCCGTTACTGTATGATTGGCGGTGCCAGCGTGATTAACGGTCACATGGAAATCTGCGATAAAGTCACCGTAACGGGTATGGGCATGGTGATGCGTCCGATTACAGAGCCGGGCGTATACTCATCAGGCATCCCGCTGCAACCCAACAAAGTGTGGCGCAAAACAGCAGCACTGGTGATGAACATTGATGATATGAGTAAGCGTCTTAAAGCCGTTGAGCGCAAGGTCAATCAACAAGACTAATAATTCATCCGTTTTACGCCCAAACTTCACGGCCTGACGGCATTTGATTGTCGCGGGCCGTGTTATTATTGCCATTAAGTATATTTTGACAGGAAGAGTATTTTGACTACTGACACTCATACTCTGCACATTGAAGAGATTTTAGAGCTTCTGCCGCACCGTTACCCGTTCTTGCTGGTTGATCGTGTGCTGGATTTTGAAGAAGGTCGTTTTCTGCGCGCAGTAAAAAATGTTTCGGTTAACGAACCATTTTTCCAGGGCCATTTCCCTGGTAAACCTATTTTCCCGGGCGTACTGATCCTGGAAGCCATGGCACAGGCCACCGGTATTCTGGCGTTTAAAAGCGTTGGTAAACTGGAGCCTGGCGAGCTGTATTACTTTGCGGGTATCGATGAAGCGCGCTTCAAGCGTCCGGTAGTCCCAGGTGATCAGATGATCATGGAAGTGACGTTCGAAAAAACACGTCGCGGCCTGACACGCTTCAAAGGCGTGGCGACGGTTGATGGCAAAGTTGTTTGTGAAGCTACTATGATGTGTGCACGTAGCCGGGAGGCCTGATACGTGATTGATAATACTGCCTTTATTCATCCTACCGCCATTGTGGAAGACGGTGCCGTCATCGGCGCCAATGTCCATATTGGACCGTTTTGTCTTGTTGGACCCCATGTTGAAATTGGTGAGGGTACCGTACTGAAGTCTCATGTTGTGATTAATGGCCACACTATTATTGGCCGTGACAACGAGATATATCAGTTCGCCACCATCGGTGAAGCAAACCAGGATTTGAAATACGCTGGTGAGCCGACTCGTGTGGAAGTTGGCGATCGTAACCGCATTCGCGAAAGCGTCACCATTCACCGTGGAACCGTTCAGGGTGGTGGATTGACGAAGGTGGGCAGCGACAACTTACTGATGGTTAACGCGCACGTTGCGCATGACTGTACTGTCGGGAATCGCTGTATTCTGGCGAATAATGCAACGCTTGCGGGCCACGTTTCCGTTGATGATTTTGCGATCATCGGCGGCATGACCGCGGTGCATCAGTTCTGCATTATTGGCGCTCACGTGATGGTTGGCGGTTGCTCCGGTGTGGCGCAGGACGTCCCACCGTATGTAATTGCCCAGGGTAACCACGCCACGCCATTCGGTGTCAACATCGAAGGGCTGAAGCGCCGTGGTTACAGCAAAGAGGCGCTGTTCGCTATCCGTAATGCTTACAAACTGCTCTATCGCAGTGGTAAGACGCTGGAAGAAGCGAAACCAGAAATCGCCGCACTGGCGGAACAGCACCCGGAAGTGAAAGCGTTTATCGATTTCTTCGAACGTTCAACCCGTGGTCTGATCCGTTAATGTCTGGTCGTCCTCTTACGATAGCCCTGGTCGCCGGAGAAACCTCCGGCGATATTCTTGGTGCGGGCCTCATCAAGGCACTAAAAGCACGCCATCCTGACGCGCGTTTTGTTGGCGTCGCGGGACCGCGTATGCAGGCCGAGGGGTGTGAAGCCTGGTACGAGATGGAAGAGCTGGCGGTCATGGGCATTGTTGAAGTGCTCGGTCGTTTGCGTCGTCTGCTGCATATCCGCGCCGATTTGACCCGCCGTTTTACCGATCTTAAGCCTGATGTGTTCGTTGGCATTGATGCGCCGGATTTCAACATCACGCTGGAAGGCAACCTTAAAAAGCAGGGGATCAAAACGATCCATTACGTCAGCCCGTCCGTCTGGGCCTGGCGTCAAAAACGCGTTTTCAAAATCGGCAGATCCACCAATCTGGTGCTGGCTTTTCTGCCTTTCGAAAAAGCGTTTTATGACCGGTTTAATGTCCCGTGTCGTTTTATCGGTCATACCATGGCGGATGCGATGCCGCTGGATCCTGATAAAAACGCCGCCCGCGATGTGCTGGGTATTGCCCATGATGTGCATTGTCTGGCGCTGCTGCCCGGCAGCCGCGGTGCTGAAGTAGAAATGCTCAGCGCAGATTTTCTGAAAACCGCGCAGATCCTGCGTAGCCACTATCCGGATCTGGAAGTGGTGGTGCCGCTGGTTAACGCGAAACGCCGGGAGCAGTTTGAGCGCATCAAAGCAGACGTCGCGCCGGATTTACGTGTCCACCTGCTCGATGGTATGGGCCGTGAGGCAATGGTTGCCAGCGATGCCGCATTACTGGCCTCCGGCACCGCCGCGCTGGAGTGCATGCTGGCGAAGTGCCCGATGGTGGTGGGCTATCGCATGAAGCCGTTCACCTTCTGGATCGCCAAACGTCTGGTGAAAACCGATTACGTGTCGCTGCCGAACCTGCTGGCGGGACGTGAACTGGTGAAGGAATTACTGCAGGAAGAGTGTCAGCCGCAGGCATTAGCCGACGCGCTACTGCCCTTGCTCGCAAATGGCAAAACCAGCCATGCCATGCATGAGACATTCCGCGAACTGCATCAGCAGATCCGTTGCAATGCCGATGAACAAGCAGCCGATGCGGTGCTGGAGTTAGCGCAATGATGGAATTTATCTATCCGCACACCCACTTAGTGGCCGGTGTGGATGAAGTGGGGCGCGGTCCGTTGGTCGGGGCTGTGGTGACCGCGGCGGTCATTCTCGATCCGTCGCGTCCAATTGTGGGTTTGAATGACTCCAAAAAATTATCTGAAAAACGCCGTCTGGCGCTGTTTGACGAAATCAAAGACAAAGCGCTGAGCTGGAGTCTGGGCCGTGCCGAACCGCATGAAATCGACGAACTGAATATTTTACATGCCACTATGCTGGCCATGCAGCGTGCCGTTGCCGGGCTGCACATCGTCCCGGAATACGTCCTGATTGACGGCAACCGCTGTCCGGCGCTGCCGATGCCCGCCATGGCGGTGGTAAAAGGTGACAGCCGGGTAGCAGAAATCAGCGCGGCGTCTATTATTGCCAAAGTGACGCGCGATGCGGAAATGGCGGCGCTGGATCTGACTTTTCCTCAATATGGCTTTGCCCGGCACAAAGGGTATCCGACAGCCTTCCATCTGGAGCGGCTGGCGATGCACGGTGCAACAGAGCATCACCGGCGTAGCTTTGCGCCCGTAAAACGCGCCCTGGGCCTGGTGTCCTGATCCTTGCAGCACAATAAGTAAACCGGAAGCTAAAATGGCTGAACCACGTTTCGTACACCTGCGGGTGCACAGCGACTATTCCATGATCGATGGGCTGGCAAAAACCGGGCCGCTGGTGAAAAAGGCGGCCTCACTGGGCATGCCTGCGCTGGCGATCACCGATTTTACCAACCTCTGCGGTCTGGTTAAGTTCTACGGGACGGGCCACGGCGCGGGGCTTAAGCCCATTGTCGGCGCAGATTTCCATGTGCAGAGCGACATCATGGGCGACGAGCTGACGCAAATCACCGTGCTGGCCGCCAATAACGACGGCTACCAGAACCTGACGCTGCTGATCTCCCGTGCCTATCAGCGTGGCTATGGCGCGCAGGGGCCGTGGATCGATCGTGACTGGCTGGCGGAGCTGGGCGATGGCCTGATCCTGCTCTCCGGCGGGCGTATGGGTGATGTCGGCCGCAGTCTGTTGCGCGGCAACAGCGCGCTGGTTGATCAGTGCGTGTCATTCTACGAAACGCATTTCCCGGACCGTTTTTTCCTGGAGCTTATCCGCACCGGTCGTCCGGACGAAGAAAACTATTTGCACGCCGCCGTCGAGCTGGCGCAGGCGCGCGGTCTGCCGGTGGTCGCCACGAACGACGTGCGCTTTATTGATACCGGTGATTTTGACGCCCACGAAATCCGCGTGGCGATCCACGATGGTTTTACCCTTGACGATCCCAAACGCCCGCGTAACTATTCGCCGCAGCAATATCTGCGTACCGAAGACGAAATGGTGGAGCTGTTCGCCGATCTGCCGGAAGCCCTGCAAAACAGCGTGGAAATTGCCAAACGCTGTAACGTAACGGTACGCCTCGGTGAATACTTCCTGCCGCAGTTCCCGACCGGTGACATGAGCACAGAAGATTTTCTGGTCCTGAAATCGAAAGAGGGGCTGGAAGAGCGTCTGGAATTTCTGTTCCCGGATCCGGCGGTGCGCGCAGAGAAACGTCCTGAATATGACGAGCGCCTGGACATTGAACTCCAGGTGATCAACCAGATGGGGTTCCCTGGCTACTTCCTCATCGTAATGGAATTTATCCAGTGGTCGAAAGATAACGGTGTACCGGTAGGGCCGGGTCGAGGCTCGGGTGCGGGGTCGCTGGTGGCCTATGCGCTGAAAATCACCGACCTTGATCCGCTGGAATTCGACCTGCTGTTCGAACGCTTCCTTAACCCGGAGCGTGTGTCGATGCCTGACTTCGACGTTGACTTCTGTATGGAGAAACGCGACCAGGTTATCGAACACGTAGCCGATATGTATGGTCGCGACGCGGTATCACAGATTATTACCTTTGGTACGATGGCGGCGAAAGCGGTGATCCGCGACGTGGGTCGCGTACTGGGGCATCCATACGGCTTTGTTGATCGTATCTCGAAACTCATTCCGCCGGATCCGGGGATGACGCTGGCGAAAGCCTTTGAAGCTGAGCCGCAACTGCCGGAGATCTACGAGGCCGACGAAGAAGTTAAAGCGCTGATCGACATGGCGCGCAAGCTGGAAGGCGTAACGCGTAACGCCGGTAAACATGCGGGCGGCGTGGTGATCGCGCCGACGAAAATTACCGACTTTGCGCCGCTGTATTGCGATGAGTCAGGCCAGCATCCGGTCACCCAGTTCGACAAGAACGACGTGGAATATGCCGGACTGGTGAAGTTCGACTTCCTGGGTTTGCGAACGCTCACTATCATCGACTGGGCGCTGAAGATGATCAACCCGCGGCGGGCCAAACAGGGTCTGGAGCCGATTGATATTGCCGCGATCCCGCTGGATGACAAGAAAAGCTTTGATATGCTGCAGCGTTCGGAAACCACCGCGGTATTCCAGCTTGAATCGCGCGGCATGAAAGATCTGATCAAGCGTCTGCAACCTGACTGCTTCGAAGATATGATCGCGCTGGTGGCCCTGTTCCGTCCTGGCCCGCTTCAGTCCGGCATGGTGGATAACTTCATCGACCGTAAGCACGGGCGTGAAGAGATCTCCTATCCGGATGTGCAGTGGCAGCATGAATGCCTGAAACCGGTACTGGAGCCGACCTACGGCATTATCCTGTACCAGGAACAGGTTATGCAGATCGCTCAGGAGCTTTCCGGCTATACCCTCGGCGGCGCGGACATGCTGCGTCGTGCGATGGGTAAGAAAAAGCCCGAAGAGATGGCCAAGCAGCGTTCCGTGTTCGAAGAGGGCGCAAGAAAGAATGGTATCGACGGCGAACTGGCGATCAAAATCTTCGACCTGGTAGAGAAATTCGCCGGTTATGGTTTTAACAAATCGCACTCCGCCGCTTACGCGCTGGTGTCGTACCAGACGCTGTGGCTGAAAGCGCACTATCCGGCTGAGTTTATGGCGGCAGTAATGACTGCCGATATGGATAACACCGAGAAGGTGGTCGGCCTGGTAGATGAGTGCTGGCGCATGGGGCTTAAGATCCTGCCGCCGGACATCAACTCGGGTCTGTATCATTTCCACGTCAACGACGACGGGGAGATTGTCTATGGTATCGGTGCGATCAAAGGCGTGGGTGAAGGCCCGATTGAAGCCATTCTCGAAGCACGAAATAAAGACGGCTATTTCCGCGAGCTGTTTGATTTGTGCGCCCGTACCGACACCAAAAAGCTTAACCGCCGGGTACTGGAAAAATTGATCATGTCCGGGGCCTTTGACCGCCTCGGACCGCATCGTGCAGCGCTGATGAATGCGCTGGGCGATGCGCTAAAAGCCGCCGATCAGCATGCGAAAGCCGAGGCTATCGGCCAGGCTGATATGTTTGGCGTGCTGGCAGAAGAGCCGGAGCAGGTGGAGCAATCTTACGCCAGCTGCCAGCCGTGGCCGGAACAAGTGGTGCTGGATGGTGAGCGTGAAACCCTGGGCCTGTACCTGACCGGGCACCCCATCACCCAGTACCTGAAAGAAATTGAGCGGTATGTCGGCGGCAATCGCCTGAAAGACATGCACCCGACGGAACGTGGGAAAGTTACCACGGCGGCGGGGCTCGTCATTGCGGCGCGGGTAATGGTCACCAAGCGCGGCAATCGTATCGGCATCTGTACGCTGGATGACCGCTCCGGACGTCTTGAGGTGATGTTATTCACCGATGCGCTGGATAAATATCAGCATTTGCTGGAAAAAGACCGCATACTTATCGTCAGCGGACAGGTCAGCTTTGATGACTTCAGTGGCGGGCTTAAAATGACCGCCCGCGAAGTCATGGACATTGACGAAGCCCGGGAAAAATATGCTCGCGGGCTTGCTATCTCGCTGACGGACAGGCAAATTGATGACCAGCTTTTAAACCGACTCCGTCAGTCTCTGGAACCCCATCGGTCGGGGACCATTCCAGTACATCTCTATTATCAGAGGGCGGATGCACGTGCGCGGTTGCGCTTCGGTGCAACGTGGCGTGTCTCTCCGAGCGATCGTTTACTCAACGATCTGCGTGGCCTTATTGGTTCGGAGCAGGTGGAACTAGAGTTTGACTAATACAGGAATACTATGAGTCTGAATTTCCTTGATTTCGAACAGCCGATTGCTGAGCTGGAAGCGAAAATCGATTCCCTGACGGCGGTAAGTCGCCAGGATGAGAAACTGGATATTAACATCGACGAAGAAGTGCATCGTCTGCGTGAAAAAAGCGTAGAACTGACGCGCAAAATCTTTGCCGATCTCGGCGCATGGCAGGTAGCCCAACTGGCGCGTCATCCGCAGCGTCCGTACACCCTGGATTATGTCCGCCTGGCATTTGATGAGTTCGACGAACTGGCCGGTGACCGTGCTTACGCTGATGATAAAGCCATTGTTGGCGGGATCGCGCGTCTGGATGGCCGTCCGGTGATGATCATTGGTCATCAGAAAGGGCGCGAAACCAAAGAGAAAATTCGTCGTAACTTCGGCATGCCCGCACCGGAAGGCTATCGCAAAGCGCTGCGCCTGATGGAAATGGCAGAACGTTTTAACATGCCGATTATTACCTTTATCGACACCCCGGGCGCGTATCCGGGCGTGGGGGCGGAAGAGCGCGGTCAGTCCGAAGCTATCGCCCGCAACCTGCGTGAAATGTCTCGTCTGAACGTACCGGTTATCTGCACCGTAATTGGTGAAGGTGGTTCCGGCGGCGCGCTGGCGATTGGCGTGGGCGATAAAGTCAACATGCTGCAGTACAGCACCTATTCGGTTATCTCCCCGGAAGGTTGTGCGTCAATTCTGTGGAAAAGCGCCGACAAAGCGCCGCTGGCCGCCGATGCCATGGGTATCATTGCGCCGCGCCTGAAAGAACTGAAGCTGATCGACACCGTGATCCCGGAACCGCTGGGTGGCGCGCATCGTAACCCGGAAGCCATGGCTGCCTCGCTGAAAGCACAGCTGCTGGCCGATCTGGCCGATCTCGATGTGCTGAGTAAAGAAGATCTGCGTAACCGTCGTTACCAGCGTCTGATGAGCTACGGCTACGCCTGATAATTTTCTCATCTGTCTCCTGAAGGGTCGGCTTTGCCGGCCCTTTTTTTATCATCTTATCGTGCTGATGATTTGTGATCCCGCCGATGAGGTGACGTGACAGTTTCCCCTTTTTATCCTCCCTACACTCAGGGCGTTGCGGCATGGAGTTCGCCTGCGCAATACGGATAAAACTAACGAGGGGAATCCTGATGAAACGACAAAAAACCATACTTCTGAGCGCAGTAGCCGCCAGCGTGATCCTGAGTCTGCCCACAGCCCAGGCCGCTCTGAAAGCGGCCAGCAGCGTGCCCTATACCATCAAGGCCAGCGATCTGGCAAAAAAAGAGCAGCAGCTGACCAGTTCGCCGTTAATGCAGTCGGTAAAATCTTCCATTGCCACCCTGACTAATGCGGAAGTCGAAAAGGTGGCGCCGGGCCGCGCGGAAAACCCGCCTAATGTGAAGCGTGTCGAAAGCATTGTTCGCAGTAGCGACTGGGATTACCTCTTCCCGCTGCGCGCCCCCGAGTACACTTACAGCAACTTTCTGAAAGCAATCAGTAAATTCCCGGCCGTTTGCGGCAACTACAGCGACGGACGCGATGCAGAGGCCATCTGCCGTAAATCGCTGGCGACGATGTTTGCGCATTTTGCTCAGGAGACGGGCGGTCATGAAAACTGGCGCCCGGAAGCGGAATGGCGTCAGGCACTGGTTTATCTGCGGGAGATGGGCTGGACAGAAGGGCAGAAAGGCGGCTACAACGGCGAGTGTAATCCGGACGTCTGGCAGGGCCAGACCTGGCCGTGCGGAAAAGATAAAGACGGCGATTACATGAGTTATTTTGGCCGCGGCGCGAAGCAACTGTCTTATAACTACAATTATGGTCCCTTCTCGGATGCGATGTTTGGCGACGTGAAAACCCTGCTGGAAAAACCAGAACTGGTGGCTGATACCTGGCTAAACCTTGCCAGTGCGATCTTCTTTTTCGTTTATCCGCAGCCGCCGAAGCCCAGCATGTTGCACGTGATAGATGGTACCTGGAAACCTAACGAGCGTGATAAAGCCAACGGGTTGGTCAGCGGGTTTGGCGTTTCAATCCAGATCATTAATGGCGGCGTGGAATGTGGTGGCGCGGCGGAAAACGCCCAGTCGCTTAATCGCATTAACTATTATCAGGAATTTGCGAAATACCTGAAGGTCACGGTGCCTGCCGATGAAGTGCTCGGCTGCAAAAACATGAAGCAGTTTGACGAAGGCGGCGCCGGCGCACTGCCTATTTACTGGGAACAGGACTGGGGCTGGTCAGCCGATACGCCGACAGGCGAGACGTACTCCTGCCAGCTGGTGGGTTACCAGACGCCATTCAGCGCCTTCAAGGCGGGCGATTATGGTAAATGTGTACAGCACTTCTTCAACGTCAAACTGGTGGATGACGGTGGTGCAGTAACACCAGAACCGCAACCCGAGACGCCGGTTACGCCAGCACCTGCGCCGGATAACACCAACCAGGCGCCAGTCGCCCGCATTGCCGGACCGGTCGGGGCGGTGGAAAGCGGCAGCCAGGTGTCGCTGAGCGGCGCAGGCTCATCGGATGCAAACGGTGACGCGCTGACCTACAGCTGGATCCTGCAGGACGGCCAGATCATCAGCGGTAAAGACAAATCGGCGCTCGCTTTCACCGTACCGGATACCGCGAAAGACACGCAGTATGTCTTTAGCCTGACGGTGAGTGACGGCAAGCTGACGCACACTGCGACCTACACGCTGAATGTCAAAGCGAAAGCCGCGACGCCTGCCGATAGCGGCACGACGACGTATCCGGCCTGGAGCGGTAAAGGTAACTGGAAATCCGGTGACATCGTGATCAATAACGGCAAACTCTTCCAGTGCAAACCTTTCCCGAACGGCGCATGGTGCAACTCGTCCCCGGTTTACTATGAGCCAGGCGCGGGCATAGCATGGCAGGATGCCTGGAACGCACTTTAACCCGCTTCACGCCAGCGCATGCCGCTGGCGTGATCCACGTCGTCTATGCTTACAGAAGGTTTGTATGCAGGAGTAACGTGTGAATATTATTGCCATTATGGGAACGCATGGCGTTTTTTATAAAGATGAGCCGGTCAACGAACTGGTTATTGCGCTGGAAAAGCAAGGGTTTAAGATTATTTTTCCGCAAAATAGCGCCGATTTGCTGAAGTTCATTGAGCATAACCCGCGCATCTGCGGCGTCATTTTTGACTGGGATGAGTACGGCATCGAGCTGTGCAGCGACATCAACCAGCTCAACGAATATCTGCCGCTGTATGCGTTTATCAACACCCATTCCACGCTGGATGTCAGCGCCCACGATATGCGTATGGCGCTGTGGTTCTTCGAATACGCGCTGGATGTCGCCAACGACATCGCCACCCGCATTGAGCAGTACACCCGCGAATATCTCGAAAACATTACGCCGCCCTTTACCCGCGCGCTCTACACCTACGTGAAAGAGGGAAAATATACCTTTTGCACGCCGGGCCATATGGCGGGAACGGCCTATCAAAAAAGTCCGGTGGGCTGCCTGTTTTACGACTTCTTTGGTGGTAATACGCTGAAAGCGGATGTGTCGATTTCCGTCACCGAGCTGGGGTCGCTGCTCGATCACACCGGCCCGCACCTGGAGGCGGAAGAATACATCGCCCGCACCTTTGGGGCGGAGCAGAGCTATATGGTGACGAACGGCACCTCGACGTCGAACAAAATCGTCGGCATGTACGCCGCCCCTACCGGCAGCACGTTGCTGATTGACCGCAACTGCCATAAATCCCTCGCCCATCTGCTAATGATGAGTGACGTCGTGCCGCTGTGGCTGAAGCCGGGGCGTAACGCGCTGGGTATTCTGGGCGGCATTCCACGGCGTGAATTCAGCCATGAAAGTATCGAGAAAAAAGTGGCGGCGACTACCGGCGCGGCCTGGCCGGTGCATGCGGTGATCACCAACTCCACCTACGACGGACTGTTGTATAACACCAACTGGATCAAGAAAACCCTCGATGTGCCGTCGATCCATTTTGATTCCGCCTGGGTGCCGTACACCAATTTCCATCCCATCTATGCCGGTAAAAGCGGCATGAGCGGCGAACGCGTGCCGGGCAAAGTGTTCTTCGAAACGCAGTCGACGCACAAAATGCTGGCGGCGTTTTCTCAGGCCTCGCTGATCCACATTAAAGGCGAGTACGATGAGGAGACGTTTAACGAAGCCTATATGATGCACACCACGACTTCACCGAGTTATCCACTGGTGGCGTCTATTGAGACGGCAGCGGCCATGCTGCGCGGTAATCCCGGCAAGCGGTTGATTAACCGCTCCGTTGAACGGGCGCTGCATTTCCGTAAAGAGGTGCAGCGGCTGAAAGATGAAGCCGACGGCTGGTTCTTTGACATCTGGCAACCGGAGGAGATCGACGAGGCGGACTGCTGGCCAGTGGCGCCCGGGGAAAACTGGCACGGCTTCCGCGAGGCGGACGCCGATCATATGTTCCTCGATCCGGTCAAAGTGACCATTCTCACGCCAGGCATGGACGAGCAGGGCAACATGAGCGCAGAGGGGATCCCGGCGGCGCTGGTGGCGAAATTCCTTGATGAGCGTGGCGTGGTGGTGGAAAAAACCGGGCCTTACAATCTGCTGTTCCTGTTCAGTATCGGCATCGACAAAACGCGGGCGATGGGGCTGTTGCGGGGGCTGATGGAGTTCAAGCGCGCCTACGATCTGAATCTGCGGGTGAAAAACATGCTGCCGGATCTCTATGCGGAAGATCCCGATTTTTACCGCAACATGCGCATTCAGGATCTGGCGCAGGGCATTCATCAGCTGATCCGTCAGCACGATCTGCCGCGCCTGATGTTGCAGGCTTTTGACGTGCTGCCCACCATGCGTATGACGCCACATAAGGCCTGGCAGCAGCAGGTGAAAGGTGAGGTGGAAACCGTGGCGCTGGAGGAGATTGTCGATCGCGTGTCGGCCAATATGATCCTGCCTTATCCGCCGGGCGTACCGCTGCTGATGCCGGGGGAGATGATCACCCGCGAGAGCCGCGCGGTGCTCGATTTCCTGTTAATGCTCTGTGCGATTGGCCGCCATTATCCCGGCTTCGAAACCGACATTCACGGGGCGAAGCGCGATGAAGAGGGCATCTACCGGGTACGAGTCCTAAAACAAGGCTGACCCCTTGCAGAGCGCAGCGGGCGATCGTAACGTGCAGGGATCGAAAAAGGAGACAGCATGCTCGGCTTAAAACAGGTTCACCATATCGCGATCATCGCGAGTGATTACACCCGCAGTAAGGCGTTTTACTGCGACATTCTGGGCTTTACCTTACAGAGTGAAGCCTACCGCGCGGAGCGGGACTCCTGGAAAGGGGATCTGGCGCTGAACGGTCAGTATGTGATCGAGCTGTTTTCATTCCCGTTCCCTCCGGCGCGCCCGAGCCACCCGGAAGCCTGTGGCCTACGCCACCTGGCGTTCAGCGTGGATGACGTCGACGCGGCTATTGCCCATCTGGAAGCGCATCAGGTGAAGTGCGAGCCGGTGCGTGTCGATCCCTTCACCGGCAAACGCTTCACGTTCTTCAACGATCCCGACGGCCTGCCGCTGGAACTTTACCAGCAGTAACGCTTGCCACTGTGAAAGATGCCCGGTAACGTGCGGGCATCTTCCTTCTATTGCGATGGCCATGACAATCTCCGCTCTTGCACAGTCCCTTGAGCCGCACCGCCAGCTGCTGGTGGGGTTCAGCGGTGGTCTTGATTCAACCGTACTGCTGCACCAGCTGGTGTGCTGGCGTGAACAGCAACCGGATGTGTCGCTGCGCGCGATCCACGTGCATCACGGTCTGAGCGCCCATGCGGATGAATGGGTGGCGCACTGTCAGGCGCTGTGTGCACAGTGGCTGGTGCCGCTTATCGTCGCGCGCGTACAGCTAAACCTGGCAGGAGAAAGTATCGAAGCGCAGGCCAGGCAGGCGCGCTATCAGGCCTTCCGTGAAACGCTTATCCCCGGCGAGGTGCTGCTCACCGCCCAACATCTGGACGATCAAAGCGAAACTTTTCTGCTGGCGTTAAAGCGTGGCAGCGGGCCGGCAGGACTGGCGGCGATGCCCGCCTCCCTGCCTTTTGGCAATACGCTTTTGCTGCGGCCCTTGCTCCATAACCGCCGTACGGAGCTGGAAGCCTGGGCGCAACAGCACGCGCTGCGCTGGATCGAGGATGACAGCAATCAGGACGACAAATATGACCGCAACTTTTTGCGGCTGCACGTCCTGCCCGTGCTCCATGCCCGCTGGCCGCATTTTGCTGATGCGGTTGCGCGCAGCGCGGCGCTGTGCGGCGAGCAGGAGCAGTTGCTGGACGAATTGCTGGCGGATGAACTGGCCGCGCTGACTACCGAAGCCGGTGCGCTGCATATCGCCCCGCTGATCTCGAAAAGCGCTACCCGACGCGCGGCGATCCTGCGTCGCTGGCTGGCGCAGCAGGGCGCGGCGATGCCGTCGCGGGACAGGCTGGCGCGCATCTGGCAGGAAGTGGCGCTGGCGCGCGACGATGCCACGCCCGGCGTGAAGCTGGGCGACGGCGAGATCCGCCGCTATCAGGGGCTGCTGTGGTGGGTTCAGGTAACGCCCGGCCAGCGCGAGGCGCAGCTCGGCTGGGAAAATCCTTTCACACCGCTGATATTACCCGCCGGTCTGGGGCAACTGGAACTTATCCCGGAGGGTGAGATACGTGCCCCACAGGCAGATGAGCCGGTAAGCGTACGTTTTTACGCGCCGGGAACGCTGCATATTGTTGGTCGCGCCGGGGGGCGCAAGCTGAAAAAAATCTGGCAGGAGCTGGGGGTGCCACCCTGGCTGCGGGATACCACGCCGATTGTGTTTTATGGTGAAACGCCAATCGCGGCGGCGGGGCGGTTTATTACGCGGGACGGGCTGGCAAAAAATGAAGCCGGTTATACGTTGCGATGGAAAAGATAACGGGCAGCCAGGCTGCCCGCTTGATGGACTCAGGACTCGCTCACCACGACGGTGCCGATTTGCGGATGGCTGAAGCTGGCTATTCTGTCGAGGCGGAGTTCCCGCGTCGTGCCAGCGGCATCAGCGACCAGATATTCAACGTTTTTACGCATCACCAGGTCGCTGGCTTTGGCCTGCAAAACTTCGCCGTCTTTAAGTTCCAGCGTCAGTAAAAGATGATGCTGGCAGGCGAGCTCGAGGTTGTCATAGTCATCACAATTGATGGGTTGATAAGTATCATTCATTGACATAATCGCTCACCAGTAAGTTCGCGGCAGCAAACGCTGCCTTTTCCCTGACAGACTCTGAAACGGCATCATCTGAGGCCACTTCATTGAGTATTTTTAACACGCAGCCCAGCGCATCGGGGATATACCCTAAGTCTCCGCTGGCGATCTCCGCATACCGCTTGCGTATTAACTCACAATATTTTTCCACATGCCCTCCTGTCAGTGTGCTGACTTCACCATGGGATGTAAGTTTAAGCCTACGAAGATAAACTCTGTTTAGCAAGGTGACTATACCATACTCATTTGCGCATTATCAGCGTAGTAAGCGGTCACTACTTCAAGAGTAAACAGCGCGTTATCCCTGAATTCGCTACAATGGGAAAAAATTTGTGCAGGAGTGGTGTCATGGCGTTAAAAGCGACAATTTATAAAGCGACGGTCAATGTGGCCGATCTGGATCGTAATCAGTTTATGGATGCTACGCTCACGCTGGCCCGCCATCCTTCAGAAACCCAGGAGCGCATGATGCTGCGTCTGCTGGCGTGGATCAAATATGCTGACGAGCGCTTACAGTTTTCTCGTGGCCTGAGCGCTGAAGATGAGCCGGAAGCCTGGCGTCATAACGATCACATGGGCATCGACCTGTGGATCGAGCTGGGTCTGCCGGATGAGCGACGCATCAAAAAAGCCTGTACTCAGGCTAACGAAGTGGCGTTGTTTACCTACAACAGCCGCTCGGCGCAAATCTGGTGGCAGCAAAACCAGAGCAAGCTGGCGACCTACAACAACCTCAGCATCTGGTATCTGGACGATGAACAGCTGGCGAAGCTCAGCGACTTTGCCGCCCGTACCATGACGTTGCAGGCCACCATTCAGGAAGGGGCGATCTGGCTGTCTGACGCGCAGAATAACCTTGAGATCCATCTGACGACGTGGCAACAACCGGCATGATCACGCTGTCATCAAACGTTAGCATCCCGGACAACGAACTGGAGATCACGGCGATCCGTTCGCAAGGCGCGGGCGGGCAAAACGTCAATAAAACCTCGACGGCTATACATCTGCGCTTCGATATTCGCGCATCCAGTCTGCCGGAGTTTTACAAAGAGCGCCTGCTGGCGGCGACGCACCATTTGATCACCGCGGAAGGTGTGGTGATTATCAAGGCGCAGGAGTACCGCAGTCAGGAGATGAATCGAGCGGCAGCGCTGGCGCGACTGGAATCGCTGATCAAAGAATTAACCGTCGTGCAGAAAAGTCGCCGCGCCACGCGACCCACACGCGCGTCGAAAGAGCGGCGACTGGCGGGAAAAGCCCAGAAATCCTCCGTTAAATCCTTGCGCGGTAAAGTGCGCCCATAAAAAAAGCCCGGTACAGGTTAACCTGTACCGGGCTGTCGTTTGCCGGGTGGAGACTGCGTCTTACCTGGCCTACATGAGCTTATGTAGGCCCGGCAAGCCAGCGCCGCCGGGCAATAACAATCCTCAGCCTTTAATCGCCTTGACCAGATACGGCAGAATGTCGCCGGTTTTTATCATCTGCTTCTCGCCGTTACGACGGTATTTGTACTCAATTTCGTCGCTGTCGAGGTTACGATCGCCGATGACGATAGTGTGCGGAATGCCGATCAGCTCCATGTCTGCAAACATCACGCCCGGACGCTCTTTACGGTCATCCATCAGCACTTCAATACCCTGCGCGCGCAGTTCGCTGTACAGCTTCTCTGCCAGCTCCTGCACACGGAAGGATTTGTGCATGTTCATTGGCAGGATAGCGACCTGGAACGGTGCGATGGCGTCAGGCCAGACGATACCGCGTTCGTCGTGGTTCTGCTCAATCGCGGCAGCCACTACACGGGTCACACCAATACCGTAGCAACCCATGGTCAGCGTGACGTTACGGCCATCTTCACCCTGTACAGAGGCTTTCAGCGCTTCGGAATATTTGGTGCCGAGCTGGAAAATATGACCCACTTCGATACCGCGTTTGATCAAGAGCGTACCCTGACCATCCGGGCTTGGATCGCCGGCCACCACGTTACGCAGATCCGCAACCTCAGGCGTCGCCACATCGCGATCCCAGTTGATGCCAAAGTAGTGTTTGCCGTCGATGTTCGCGCCCGCAGAGAAGTCGCTCATCGCGGCAACGGTACGGTCGATAACTACCGGCACAGGCAGGTTTACCGGGCCCAGTGAGCCAGGACCGGCTTTCACCAGCGCACGGATCTCTTCTTCGCTGGCAAAAGTCAGCGGGCTGGCAACCTGCGGCAGTTTTTCCGCTTTCACTTCGTTCAGTTCGTGATCGCCACGTACCAGCAGCGCAACCAGCGGAGTGCTACTGCCTTCAACCGCTTTCACCAGCAGGGTTTTCACGGTTTTTTCAATTGGCAGATTGAACTGCTCGACCAGCTCGGCAATGGTTTTTGCATTCGGCGTATCGACCAGCGTCATTTCCTGCGTCGCGGCAGCACGCGGTGCTTTCGGGGCCAGCGCTTCGGCAAACTCAATGTTAGCCGCAAAGTCGGAGCTGTCGGAGAAGATCACATCGTCTTCGCCGCTCTGTGCCAGCACCTGGAATTCGTGCGATGCGCTACCGCCGATAGAACCGGTGTCGGCCTGTACTGCGCGGAAGTCCAGACCCATACGGCTGAAGATTTTGCTGTAGGCCGCGTACATCGCGTCGTAGGTTTCCTGCAATGATTCCTGAGACGTATGGAAGGAATAGGCATCTTTCATCAGGAATTCACGGGAACGCATCACGCCGAAACGCGGGCGAACTTCGTCACGGAACTTGGTCTGGATCTGGAAGAAGTTCAGCGGCAGCTGTTTGTAAGAGCTGAGCTCGTTACGGATCAGGTCTGTGATCACTTCTTCATGCGTCGGGCCGAGCACGAACGGACGTTCGCCACGATCGACAAAACGCAGCAGTTCCGGGCCATACTGCTCCCAGCGGCCACTTTCTACCCACAGATCGGCGGGCTGCACGACCGGCATGGACACCTCGATCGCACCGGCGTTGTTCATCTCTTCACGCACGATGTTTTCGACTTTCTTCAGAACGCGCAGGCCGGTCGGCAGCCAGGTGTATAACCCGGAGGCCAGCTTACGGATCATTCCGGCGCGCAGCATCAACTGGTGGCTGATGACTTCGGCATCGGCAGGTGTCTCCTTCAGAGTGGAGAGCAGATATTGGCTAGTACGCATGTAGTTACGGTTCCATTTGGACGATGAGCACAGGCTCAAAACGAGCCTGACACAAAAAAAGTGGTTTAGTTTATCAGCCTGGCAATGATGCCAAAAGAGAGCGCACTAAAATTAGCGCGTTTCCAGCGCAAAGACCTCAAATCCTGACGGTGTTACGCGCCAGCGCACGTTAAAATCCAGCAACCATACGGCATAGGTTTTGCCCATCTCTTCTTCTTTGCGGTAGGCCGGTCGTGGATCCTGCGCCAGCACATCGCTGATAAACTGCCGCAGATCAGGGTAACGTGATTCCAGCGCCGGCAGTTGCCCGGCAATGTCTTCGGTAAAAAACACCGGCATATCTGCCTGGGGCGCAAGCTGCGCATAGCTGGCTTTCGCCGCAGGCAACGCTTCGGCGAACGGCAGATAGGGCTTAATGTCGATCACCGGCGTGCCGTCGACCAGATCGAGGCTGCCCAGGTCAAGGATCACCTGGTCTTTCTGGCAGCGAATACCTTTTAATTCAACCAGCGACATGCCGACCGGGTTAGGGCGGAACGTTGAACGCGTGGCGAATACACCCATTCGGGCATTGCCGCCCAGACGGGGAGGGCGAACGGTGGGCCGCCAGCCGCCTTCCATCGTCTGATGAAAAACAAACAGCACCCACAGATGGCTGAATGCTTCAAGGCCACGCACCGCATCGGCCTGATTGTACGGAGCAATAAGATGAAGCTCACCGCGACTGTTTACCAGCCCAGGCTGGCGCGGCACGGCAAACTTCTCTTTATAGGGCGAACGAATAACGCCTATTTGCTCAAACGAGAACGCACTCATTTTGCGGTGATGTTAAGCGCGGTACCGATGCAGACGGCCTGACGATAGCAGCCTGGCGTGCCGCTGGTGACTTCGCAGCTGTGCTGCAGTACGGCGTTCGCGCGCATCTTAGAGGCATTAATCTGCATGCGTTTACGCGCGGTTGGGATGTTCGGCGGTGAGTCCTGGTTAGTTGCCTGGCAAGAATCGCCGGACACTTCACCCAGATCGCGGAACGGTTTACCGACCAACTCTTCAGCGTTGGTGATGATCCTCACCGGAGCTGCACGCGGCGCTTTCGGTTTTTCCGGCTCTGTTCTGGTGGTGGTGGCGGTATTTTTAGCCGGTTCGACGGGCGATCTGCTTAGCATGGAACAACCGCTCAGCATCAGTGCCAGTAAACAGATCGGTAAAGCGCGCATAATATATCCTCAGTAAATAATGGCATTACCAGGTATTGAAACAGGAGAGTACAGAAATGACAAGGCGGGCTTACGCCCGCCTTGAAGGATATTACAGAAAAAAGTGATTACCAGCCTTTAACCGCGCCGCCGTTAAAGACTTTGTTGGCTTCCTGGTAAACTTCATCAGACTGGTAAGCCTGAATGAATTTTTTCACGTTTTCCGCATCTTTGTTGTCTTCGCGGGAAACGAGCAGGTTTACATACGGGGAGTCTTTATCTTCAACGAAGATGCCGTCTTTCGCCGGGGTCAGGTTGATCTGGCTGGCATAGGTGGTGTTGATCACAGCCAGCGCAATCTGCGCATCGTCTAACGAACGCGGCAGCTGCGGCGCTTCCAGCTCCACAATCTTCAGGTTTTTCGGGTTTTCTACCACGTCCAGCACGGTCGGCAGCAGGCCTACACCATCTTTCAGTTTAATCAGACCCTGTTTTTGCAGCAGCAGCAGGGAACGGCCCAGGTTAGTTGGGTCATTCGGTACGGCAACCTGCGCACCTTCCCGCAACTCATCGATGGATTTGATTTTTTTGGAGTAGCCGGCAATCGGGTAAACGAAGGTGTTCGCCACGGAGGTCAGCTTATAACCGCGATCTTTGATCTGCTGATCCAGATAGGGTTTGTGCTGGAAGGCATTCAGATCGATGTCGCCTTTGCTCAGCGCTTCGTTCGGCAGAACGTAATCGTTAAAGGTCACCAGCTCAACGTCCAGACCGTATTTTTCTTTTGCCACTTTCGCGGCGGTTTCCGCTACCTGCTGCTCAGCGCCGACGATCACGCCCACTTTAATGTGGTTGGGATCTTTCTCGTCCTGACCGCAACCCACCAGGGCCAGAGAACCAATCAGGGCACCCACTGCCGCAAAGGTCTTGAATTTAAACGCCATGCTATTTCCTTAACTCTCAGAGTCGATTGTGTTGTTTATAACGTTATTTGTGAGTGACAGCCCGGACAATACGATCGCCCGAGAACTGGATCAGATAAACCAGCACGACCAGTAATACCAGCACCGTATTCATTACGGTGGCGTTATAGCCGATGTAACCGTACTGATAGCCAATTTGTCCCAGACCACCGGCACCTACAGCACCGCCCATGGCGGAATAACCCACAAGGGTGATCAGGGTAATGGTAGCCGCGTTCACCAGACCAGCAAGGGCTTCTGGCAGCAGGACTTTACGAATGATCTGCATTGGCGTGGCACCCATGGCGCGGGAAGCTTCGATAAGCCCGGTCGGGATCTCCAGTAGCGCGTTCTCAACCATACGGGCAATAAAGGGCGCGGCACCCACGGTCAGTGGTACGATAGCCGCCTGCAAACCGATAGAGGTGCCGACAATCACGCGGGTGAAGGGGATCATCCAGACCAGCAAAATAATGAACGGGATGGAACGGAAAATATTCACCAGCGCGGAAATGCTGCGGTACAGCTTTGCATTTTCGCTGATCTGACCGGGGCGGGTGACGTACAGCAATACGCCTACCGGCAGTCCGATCAAAAAACCGAAGAAACCGGAGACAAAGGTCATCGCCAGCGTCTCCCAGACGCCCCGCGCCAGTAACCACATCATTGGCTCAGACATAACCCAGCACCTCTACTTTTACATGGTGTTCCTGCAGCCAGGTAATGGCAGCTTGCGTATCCTGTTGTGTTCCGTGCATTTCCGTCAACATGATGCCGAACTTCACGCCACCGGCGTAATCCATCTGCGCACTGATAATGTTGTTATTCACATTAAAGCGGCGTGCGGTTTCAGAGAGCAGGGGAGCATCCACCGACTGACCGGTAAATTCCATACGCAGCATCGGCACGCTGGTTGCACCCGGCTCCGTCGTCATGCGCTGCTGATAATCTTCCGGAATGTCCAGATGCAGCGTGGACTGTATGAACTGTTGCGCCAGCGGCGTTTTCGGATGCGAGAACACTTCGCTGACGGTGTCCTGCTCAATAAGCTCGCCATTGCTGATCACGGCCACGCAGTCACAGATACGTTTCACCACATCCATTTCATGCGTAATAAGGAGGATGGTTAAACCCAGACGGCGGTTGATGTCTTTGAGCAGTTCGAGGATAGAGCGGGTTGTCGCCGGATCGAGCGCGCTGGTGGCTTCATCGCAGAGCAAGACTTTCGGATTGCTGGCCAGCGCACGGGCAATCGCCACGCGCTGTTTTTGACCGCCGGAGAGATTCGCCGGATAGCTGTCATGCTTATCACTCAGGCCGACTAAATCCAGCAGCTCGGTGACGCGGCGTTTGATTTCAGCGGCGGGCGTGTTGTCCAGTTCCAGCGGCAGGGCAACGTTGCCAGCCACGGTGCGTGAGGCAAGCAGGTTAAAATGCTGGAAGATCATGCCAATCTGGCGACGGGCTTTAGTCAACTGGGATTCACTTAAGGCGGTGAGATCCTGGCCATCAACCAGTACGCTGCCCTGCGTCGGTCGCTCCAGTAAATTCACGCAGCGGATCAGTGTGCTTTTACCTGCACCAGAAGCGCCAATGACGCCATAAATTTGACCGGCAGGGACATGCAGGCTGACATTATTCAGTGCCTGAATGGTGCGGTTCCCCTGCTGGAAGACTTTGGTGATATTCGAAAGTTTAATCATTAGATTATTTTTATCGTTTAAAAGTTAGCCGTGGCATTTTGTACTGCCAGATACGGGCGATGACCGTAAACAAAACGGATGTTAAGGCATCCAGACGTCTATTTCAATGTAACTCTGTATGATGAGCACTTTCTTGCGTTGAGAAACATGAGATACTAGCGCTATAGACTTATATATAGGAGTAAACCGGTGGCACAGTCAGTACCCGCAATTTTCCTCGATCGTGATGGCACGATTAATGTTGATCATGGCTATGTTCATGAGAGTGATAGCTTCGAATTTATCGATGGCGTAATAGATGCTATGCGTGAATTGAAAGCAATGGGCTATGCGCTGGTGGTCGTCACCAATCAGTCCGGGATTGCACGCGGCAAATTTACGGAAGCGCAGTTTGAAACGTTGACCGAATGGATGGACTGGTCGCTGGCGGATCGTGGCGTCGACCTGGATGGCATCTATTACTGCCCGCATCATCCGGAAGGCAGTGTAGAAGAGTTCCGCCAGGTTTGTGATTGCCGTAAGCCGCAACCGGGCATGCTTATCTCTGCACGCGACTTTTTGCACATTGATATGGCAGCTTCTTATATGGTTGGCGACAAACTTGAAGATATGCAGGCGGCAGCAGCGGCAGGTGTGGGTCATAAAGTATTAGTGCGTACAGGCAAGCCGGTCACGTCTGAAGCGGAAAGTGCAGCGGATTGGGTGATTAATAGCCTTGCTGACCTGCCTTCAGCAATCAAAAAGCAGTAAAAATAAGCGTTATGGTGAAAAGGTGAGCGGTTGAAACAAAAATGCAGTTTTATGCTTGTCATCCCGTCCGGACTCCCTATAATGCGCCTCCATCGACACGGCGGATGTGAATCACTTCACATAAACAGCCGGTTCGGTTGAAGAGAAAAAATCCTGAAAATGAGGGTTGACTCTGAAAGAGGAAAGCGTAACATACGCCACCTCGCAACGGTGAGCGAAAGCCGCGTTGCACTGCTCTTTAACAATTTATCAGACAATCTGTGTGGGCACTCAAGGACATGGATTCTTAAACGTCCTCGGACGCTAAATGAATACCAAGTCTCTGGAGTGAACATACGTAATTCATTACGAAGTTTA
>NZ_JAHUXA010000014.1 GCF_019218745.1 Enterobacter sp. ENT03 | reverse complement strand
GTGGTACAGCACGAAAGTGGGGGTGATCGACCTGAAGAAAAAGTCGATCACCATGGGTAAAGGATGTTAAAAAGTGTTCACCATGTCCCCGAACACCTGTCTACCATGTCCCCGGACTGTACACCCGTGGGGAGAGGGGGGTATGGCATCGGTTTATGCCCTCTCCCTTGGGGAGAGGGGTAGGGTGAGGGGACGCTATTTCAGCCGCGCCATAAACAGCGCATCGACATATTCACCGTTGCGCAGCGCGTAATGTCTGCCGGTGCCTTCGGTTTCAAATCCATATTTACGGTACAGCGCCAGCGCGGGGGCATTATCGGTAAACACCGTCAGCTCGGTGCGCTCAATGCGCAGCCAGTTGTCGCACAGGTTCACCATCTCACGCACTAATGCGCTGCCAACGCCGCGATTGCGGAAGTCGGGCGATACGCTGATGCCGAAAGTCGCAACGTGGCTGCGGCGTGGATTCGGCTCAACGCTCAGGACCAGATGGCCTGTCACTACGCCGTCAATACAGGCCACAAGATGGCGACGACCCGGCTGCGGTTTTAGCCGCTCCTGCCACATTTCCATCGAGGGATGCGGAATTTGTAGCGTGTCGTGATAGACCTCCGGCTGGGCATTCAACTGGCGTAATGCTTCTGTATCGCTCGGCTGTGCATGGCGGATCACGATGTCGCTCATTCCTTCTCTCCTGTGGGTGAAATATCCCTTTTAACATCAGGTACTCTGCGATGTGCGTCAACTGCCATTTTTGTGACTAAGAGGAAGTGTGACTCAGACTCGTGGCTGAGATAATACGAGTAATTTTATGTATGGCGCAAAAGAGCGGTGCATTCTCATCGAGATCGGTGACAATTAAATCAACGTCATTTAAATCAGACGCTTTATGTAAATGTGTTAAACCAAATTTTGTATGGTCGGCCACGACGATAACCTGTTGTGCCTGGCGCATTATCGCTTTTTTTGTATAAGCATCTTCTTCATTGGGAAGGGTGATCCCTGAATTCAGATCAATACCTTCTGTGCCAATAAACGCAATATCAAAATTTAATTGTTTAATATAATCAACGGCTTGTATGCCTAGAAAACCTTGAGATAAACTGCGGTATTTACCAGGGATTACATTCAGAGTTATCGATTCGTATTTAGAAAGCGCATTCATCGCAAGAAGCGAATTAGTATAAAAGGTACAGTCTTCAGTACGGAATATTTCTTTTGCCACGGCGAGGGTTGTGGTTCCCGTTTCGATAAACACTGAGCTTCCTGGTTTCACCAGTTGCTTACACCAGGCAGCAATGCATTTTTTACCATCCGGGTTTGCTTCTTCTTTGAGGCTCATCGGGTACTCAGAGCTGTTCCTCTCACAGGAGATAGCACCACCGTAAATCAACTGTATTGCACCGGTACTCGCCAGCGCTTTAAAATCCCGATTGATAGTCATGGTCGAAACATTCAGCTTACGGGCCAAATCCTGCGTGTTCACCTCGCCATTAACCTTAATGGTTTCAAGAATATAGATTTGCCGTTTGGTTTGTTTCATCAAACTTTCTCTCATAGGTATTATCAGAGCGCTAGTGCTCATTAAATACTGATAAAACAACAAATTACACTTGTTTATAGACGTCCGGCAAGCATAAACCCCTCAGTTCCTTATTTCTGCTGCTCTTCTGTGAGACATAGCACAGTTGGGTGTTATTTTGATGTTTTTGCGTGATCTGCTGCTCATTTAATGATCAGAATATAACACAAATAAACATTTTATGTTTATTGTGTTGTCTTGTAACAAAGTGCAGACCCCTGATGAAGCTTTTATTATCAAATCTTATAACTCTCGCAAGGAGGGAGTGTTATGGGTAAATATACGGAAATGTCCAGGCTTGCCGTGGGGCATCTTGGTGGGAAAGAAAATATAAGTCATGTAACGCATTGTGCTACCAGACTTCGCATAGATTTTATAAAAAGAAGTAATATTAATTTCGAGGCACTGAAAACCCTGCCGGATTGCGCAGGTGTTATAAATAAAGATAAACAAATCCAGATTATTATCGGGCCGAATGTAAATGATGCCTGGCATGATTTTGTTGAGGTTTCTGGCTGGAAAAATAGTGCAGGCGAGAGGGGCAGCGTCGACGAAGAGGAAAGTGGCCCACGTAATGTCTCCTGGTATTTGAACAAGTTCGGAAACTTTGTATCACCCATTTTTATGCCTGTGGTTCCGGCAATGATTGTCGGCGGTATGATCCTGGCTATACGAAACCTGCTAATGAACTACTTTGGCATGGACATCAATAGCGGGACGGCAAACGTATTACTGGCAATATTTCAGGCTGGCTTTACCTTTCTACCTGTTTATATTGGTTATACCCTGGCATCGCAATTGAAAATGCAACCTATTATGGGCGCATTTCTGGGTGCGGTATTGCTGACGGAAAGGATAAATGATGTCGCTGGTCTGAACTTTCTCGGAATACCGATCCCGCAGATTGATTACGGTTCTGCCATTTTGCCGATAATTCTCGGTGTTTTTTTCATGTACTACGTCGATAAAGTGCTGAAAAAAGTCATTCCTGAAGCCGTTATCTACTTTGTAAAACCCCTGCTGACCATGTTTATCGTAGTACCGGTACAGCTAATCATACTAGGGCCTATGGGGACTTACTTAAGCGGCGCGATCGGTGATTTCTGTATATGGTTAGGCGATGCCGTGGGTTTCCTTTCGCAACCTATTCTGGCCGCGGTTTATCCGTATATGGTGATGCTCGGCATCGATAAGGCGATTTCCCCTATTTCTGTCCAGCTAATCGCAACCATCGGCTTCAACTCGGTTACCGGGACCATGGGGTTTATCTCGAATATCTGTATTGGCGCGACAGCTCTGGGAGTTGCCAGCAGTATTAAAAATAATAAAGCCCAAAAAGGTATGATTGCCTCCTTTGCCATTACTGCGTTGTGTGGTGTCACCGAACCCGCATTTTATGGCAGTTTGCTGGTGCGGCCCCGGGTGCTTATTGGTACCGCCATGGGAGCTGTGAGTGGTGGGATTATTGCCGGAATAATGGGGCTTCGCTCTTTCGTTGAAGGCGGCTGTCCGGGACTATTAACCTTTTTATTCTTTGTTGATAAAAGTGGCAGCCTGCATTACGTGATCATTGCCGCGGTTGTTGCCAGTGTTGCGATACTGGTGTCGTTTGTCGCCACCAGAATTATTTTATCCCTGGATGATAAAAAGCAGTTTAGCAACCGTAAGGTATTTGAATGATTGCGATCTTATAATCGTTTTCAACAGGTGAAAGTGATTTCTTATATCCTGATAAACAAGGAGTATAAAATGAAAGTGCTCGTTGGTCATTTCATGACGGAGTCGAATGCAAATATCCCACTTAAAAATAAAATCAGCGATTTTCTTTTATCATTCGGCGACGAATGTATTGAAAGAATGCATGTGGGAGCTGTTTTCGCTGAAGCAGGTATTGAATTAATCCCGGCAGTGTATGCGGATGCAGGTTCTTCAGGCGTCATAACTAAAGAGGCCTTCGACTACATTGAACATTGTTTCTTAGACGCGACGCAAAACCACCTGCATGAAATTGACGGCATTTATCTGATGTTGCATGGCGCCAGTCAGGTTGAAGGCCTTGGCTCGGGCGATCATCATATCCTGAAGAAAATCCGTGAAATAGTCGGAGCTTATATGCCTGTTGCCGTGGTATGCGATCCTCATGGTAATTTATGTGAGGATTATGTGAATGCTACCACGCTGATCCGCAGTTACAGAGAGTCGCCCCATACGGATAGCCTTGATACCGCTAAACAGGTGGCGTCAATGCTCTGTAATCTCCTGAGAGAGCGTCAGAATATTCACTCTGTCTATCGTAAACTACCTATGATCTTAGGCGGCGAACAAAGCGTCTCATCCGATGAACCTGTCAAAAGTATCAATCTCTATATGAATGAGCTGGAAAATGATCCACGGATCATGAGCGTCAGCTGGCATCCAGGATATATACGCCATGATACGGATGTCGCCGGATGTGGGATCGTTGTTGTTCCCGCTACGGCAGGCGATCAATCTTATGCTGAGGAGATAGCCGATCGACTGGCAGATTACGTGTGGAATAAACGGCATGAATTTCATTATACCGGGTTAACCGCGCAGCCTGATGACGCTTTAAAAATGGCTCTGGAGTTCAATGATAAACCGGTATTTATTACCGACTCTGGCGATAACACCACGTCGGGCGCTACCGGATGGAATACTTATATTTTGCGCCAGTTTTTAGAGGTCGGCGATCTGACTAAAAAGGTGTTGTTTGCCAATATTTGCGATCCGCACACTTATCAGCAACTTAGTCAGCTGAGAATGGGTGAAGAAGCGCATATTAACCTTGGCGTCAATTATGATGAGATGTCCAAAAGCGTTGACCTTGACGTTACTGTTAAAGCCAGTGGCGAATTACGCGGTTATATGCTTCATCCTCATGATGCCTGCTATGGATACAGTGTCACTGTGTCAGTCAAGGGACGACCTGTTGATATTGTCGTAGCCAGCACCCGGCAAACAATGGCCGAGCATCATCAGTTTACTGGCGCAGGGCTGAACTGGGATGAATATGACATCATTGTGGTTAAGCAGGGCTATATTTTCCCCGAGCTCAAAGATAAAGGAAAATTATGTGTGATGTCTCTGACCCTGGGCGCAACGCCGCAAAATACACGCGCTATTCCTTTTAAAAGAATTATGCGGCCCATGTTCCCAATTGATGATATGTAACATGTCGCTTTGCACGCTGATTGGCAAAAGAGGTTAAGATGAAAAAATATGACATAAGCCTTAAAAAAATCCGGCCACCCGAGAAAGACTGTGCAGGCACGCCTGTGGTACTTACTGATGAAACCATCCAGCATAGAAAAAACAAAATACTCACCATGATGAAGCAACGTGGTCTTGAGCAGCTGGTGATCTATGGTGATGTGGAGCATTGCGGCAATTTTGAGTACCTGACCGGTTTTTTTACCCGCTTTGAAGAAGCGCTGATGATTATTAACGTCGATGGTGAAATCACCCTGGTCCTCGGCAATGAAAATCTCAACAAAGTTAGTAAGGCGCGCGTCAAAGTCAGGGCGGTGCATTTATCGCATTTTTCACTGCCTAATCAACCCAACAGAAGCGATAAGTCGATTAAAGAATTGCTTGTTGAAGCAGGCATTCGTGAGAATGCGCGCACCGGTTTAGTTGGCTGGAAGATGTTTACCGATGCTTCAGAAATCAATAAAAAAATTTATGATCTTCCGTCTTTTATTGTCGATACCATTCGCAATATCGTCGGTGATGAAACCTGTTTGACGAACGAAACCGATTTATTTATTGGGGAAAACGGTGTCAGAACGGTCAACAATGCTAACGAAGTCGCGCACTATGAATATGGAGCAGCGTTAGCCTCCGACTGTATTCTGGATGCGATGAACAAGCTGGCTCCTGGCGTTACCGAGCAAGAATTAGGTGATTGCCTGGTGCGTGCAGGGCAACATACCAATATTGTCACTATAGCCGCCAGCGGGCCGCGCTTTATTAAAGGTAATCTATTTCCTGGCGACAACACGGTGAAGTATGGGGATACGATTTCGTTGACCGTCGGGTATCGCGGCGGCGCTTCCAGCCGAGCCGGATATGCCGTAAACGGTGATAATCTCTCATCCAGCGGGGCGGAAAATTATCTGGAGGCCATTGCTAAACCCTATTTTGCGGCCTATGTCCACTGGCTGGAGGTCATTAACGTGGGTATGCGCGGCGGGGATCTGTTCGATTCTATCGATGCGATATTGCCACGCACAAAATATCACTGGTCGCTTTGTCCAGGCCACTTGACCGCTGAAGAAGAGTGGATGTCTTCTCCCATTTATGAAGGCTCTCAGCAAACATTGCTTAGCGGAATGATCCTGCAAATTGACATCATCCCTTCCATACCCAACCTTGGTGGCGTTTCCGCTGAAAGCACGGTACTGCTGGCAGACGAACAGTTGCAACGGGAAATTCAGCTTCAATATCCTCAGCTATGGCAGCGGATGCAGCGGCGCAGACAATACCTTATCGAAACACTGGGGATACAGCTGTCCGCGGACATCTTACCGATGTGCAGTACGGTAGCTTATTTGCGCCCCTGGTTACTGGATAAGGACACCGCCTTTGTCTGCCATTTTTTACAAAAAGGGGTAGACAAGTGCGAATGATAATGATTATTATTGCCATGCGTTCAGGGGGACCGCTACGGTAAACCTGAAAGCACGACATTGCTCACATTGCTTCCAGTATTATCTTAGCCAGCCGCGTGCTGGCTTTTTTTTTGCCATTTTTAGCCTGGCTGACGTGCCATTTTGCTCCCGGGATGTGCTCGGGTTCCTCACGTACAGAGAGTACGCTCCGGACCCTGCGCGCTTGCCGTAAGCAAACTGACTGCGACGCCGACGGCAAAGTCCGTGAGACAAGTCGATTAAAATCCTGATCGGTATGCGCTATGGTTATGAAAGTAACCTTAAAAAGGACGATACCATGACCCTGCATTGCGCATTTATTGGATTTGGCAAAAGCACCACGCGTTATCACCTTCCGTATGTTCTCAACCGCAAAGATACCTGGCATGTGGCGCATATCTTCCGTCGCCATGCGAAGCCGGAAGAGCAACAGCCGCAGTATCAGCACATCCATTTCACAAGCGATCTGGATGAAGTGTTAAAGGATCCGCAGGTCAAACTGGTGGTGGTCTGCACCCACGCCGACAGCCATTTTGAGTACGCGAAACGCGCGCTGGAAGCGGGGAAAAACGTGCTGGTGGAAAAACCGTTCACGCCAACGCTTGCCGAAGCAAAAACCTTGTTTGAACTGGCGCGAAGCAAAGGGCTGACCGTCACGCCGTACCAGAATCGCCGCTTTGACGCTTGCTTCCTGACGGCAAAAAAAGCCATCGAGAGCGGAAAACTGGGGGAGATCGTCGAAATTGAAAGCCATTTCGATTACTTCCGCCCGGTGGCGGAAACCAAACCCGGCCTGCCGCAGGACGGCATGTTTTACGGGCTTGGCGTGCACACTCTGGATCAGATCATCTCGCTGTTTGGCCGCCCGGATCATGTCTCTTATGACATCCGCAGCCTGCGTAACAAAGCCAACCCGGATGATACTTATGAAGCGCAGCTGTTTTACGGCGATCTAAAAGCCATCGTCAAAACCAGCCACTATGTGAAAATCGATTACCCGAAATTTATCGTTCACGGCACCAAAGGCTCGTTTATTAAATACGGTATCGACCAGCAGGAAACCAGCCTGAAGGCCAATATCATGCCGGGCGAGGCGGGCTTTGCCGCCGATGACAGCATCGCCATTCTGGAGTACGTCAACGACGCTGGCGAAACCGTGCGTGAAGAGTGGCCTGCGGAAACCGGCGACTATGGCCGGGTGTATGACGCGCTGTATGCCACCCTCACCCAGGGACAGCCGAATTATGTCAAGGAATCTGAAGTAATGACCAACCTTCAGATCCTGGAACGCGGCTTCGAGCAGGCCTCGCCCTCCACGGTAACCCTCGCAAAATAAGCGGATTTGGCTCCTCTGCACTTGTTCACTTTTTTTGAACAGAGGAGTCAATTTTCACCCTCTATCATCCCGAATCGATTGCGTCCACACTTACTCCATCGAAAACAGACGGGGATGAAAAAATGATTTTCTTACGCAAAGCAAACGAACGTGGTCATGCAAATCATGGCTGGCTGGATTCCTGGCACACTTTCTCTTTCGCAGATTATTACGATCCGAACTTTATGGGTTTCTCTGCGCTGCGCGTCATTAATGATGACGTGATTGATGCAGGCCAGGGCTTCGGCACCCACCCGCACAAAGACATGGAAATTCTGACCTACGTGCTGGAAGGGGCGGTTGAGCACCAGGACAGCATGGGGAATAAAGAGCAGGTTCCGGCAGGTGAATTCCAGATCATGAGCGCCGGTACTGGCGTGCGTCACTCGGAATACAACCCGAGCGCCACCGATAAGCTGCACCTGTATCAAATCTGGATCATTCCAGAAAAAACCGGCATCACGCCGCGCTACGAACAGCGCCGCTTCGACGCCGCGCAGGGTCGCCAGCTGGTGCTGTCGCCGGATGCCCGTGACGGTTCGCTGAAAGTGAATCAGGATATGGAGCTGTCCCGCTGGGCGTTGCTGAAAGATGAGCAGTCCGTTTACCAGGTGGCCGCAGAACGTCGCATCTGGATCCAGGTGGTGAAAGGTGAGGTGTCCATTAACGGCACCAAAGCCAGCACGGCTGATGGTCTGGCAATCTGGGATGAGCAGGCGCTCTCTATCCATGCCGACAGCGACAGCGAAATTCTGCTGTTTGACCTGCCGCCAGTTTGATCCCGCTTAAATAAATAACACAACCTCCCTCTATCTCCGGGGAGGTTGTCTGCTGTCCGTGATAAACTGGAGCGATGTTTTCCCGTTTATCTTACAGGCACGATGAAAAAGAAAAGACCCGTACTTCAGGACGTTGCAGATCGCGTTGGCGTGACCAAAATGACCGTCAGTCGGTTCCTGCGTAACCCGGAACAAGTCTCCGTCGCGTTACGAGGCAAAATCGCTGCTGCGCTTGATGAACTGGGCTACATTCCCAATCGCGCCCCCGATATTCTCTCCAATGCTACCAGCCGCGCCATTGGCGTGCTGCTGCCTTCCTTAACGAACCAGGTGTTTGCCGAAGTGTTGCGCGGAATCGAAAGCGTCACCGATGCGAACGGCTATCAGACTATGCTGGCGCACTACGGCTATAAGCCGGAACTGGAAGAAGAGCGGCTGGAATCGATGTTTTCCTGGAATATCGACGGGCTGATCCTCACCGAGCGCAGCCATACCCCGCGCACGCTAAAAATGATCGAAGTGGCGGGCATTCCGGTGGTGGAGCTGATGGACAGTAAATCCCCGTGCCTTGATATTGCCGTCGGTTTCGACAACCTGGAAGCGGCGCGTCAGATGACGGCGGAAATCATCAGCCGCGGCCACCGCCACGTTGCCTATCTGGGCGCACGTCTGGATGAACGTACTATTATCAAACAGCAGGGGTATGAGCAGGCCATGCGTGAAGCCGGTCTGACGCCCTACAGCGTGATGGTGGAGCAATCATCCTCCTACACTGCCGGAATTGAACTGATGCGCCAGGCGCGTCGCGAATATCCGCAGCTCGACGGGATATTTTGTACCAACGACGATCTGGCCGTCGGTGCCGCTTTTGAGTGTCAGCGCCTGGGATTAACCATTCCCGGCGACATGGCGATTGCGGGTTTCCACGGCCACGACATTGGTCAGGTGATGGAGCCGCGTCTTGCCAGCGTCCTCACGCCGCGCGAACGCATGGGGCGCATCGGGGCTGAACGTCTGCTGGCGCGCATCCGTGGCGAAACCGTGACGCCCAAAATGTTAGATTTAGGTTTCACCCTGTCGCCGGGCGGATCCATCTAGTCTGACAAATTTGAAGTGGCTCACATTTATTCACTTCTGGCGCGAATGGATATTGCTTCTCCGCATCCCCGGCATGAAAATGTTACCGATAACTGTTACCCGTAACAATTCACCTTAGTACAAGTGGGAGCGACGCCTTGAGCACGACTAACCTTGATCACCATGTCTATGTCCTGATGGGCGTATCAGGCAGTGGTAAATCCGCTGTCGCCAGCGAAGTGGCGCACCAGATCCAGGCCGCCTTTCTTGATGGCGACTTCCTGCATCCGCGCAGCAACATCACGAAGATGGCCGCAGGCGACCCGCTGAACGACGACGACCGCAAGCCGTGGTTACAGGCGCTCAATGACGCCGCTTTCGCCATGCAGCGCACCAATAAAGTGTCGCTGATCGTCTGTTCCGCGCTGAAAAAGCGCTATCGCGATCTGCTGCGCGATGGCAACCCGAACCTCTCCTTTATTTACCTGAAGGGTGATTTCGATGTGATCGAAAGCCGCCTGAAAGCACGTAAAGGCCACTTCTTTAAAACGCAGATGCTGGTGACGCAGTTTGATGCGCTCGAAGAGCCGGGTGCCGACGAGCAGGATGTGCTGGTGGTGAATATCGATCAGCCGCTGGAAGGCGTTGTTGCCAGCACCATTGCCGTCATCAAGCAGTAAAGCAGAGCAGTAAAGCGGGTAACAAGACAGGAAGCCGGGTGAGGCGCAGGCCACGACCCGGCTTTTTTATTAGCTTTTCATCCACGCCCGGATGCCGTCCAGGAACATCTGGGTGGCGAGCATCACCAGGATTAGCCCCATCAGGCGCTCCAGCGCGTTCACGCCTTTATCCCCCAACAGACGCAGAAACAGCGACGACTGCAACAGGATCGCCACGGTACCGCCCCAGGCGAGCAGCAGCGCGATCACCAGATGTCCCATCTGATTCGGATACTGATGCGAGAGCAGCATCAAAGTGGCGAGCAGCGTCGGGCCTGCCACCAGCGGGATCGCCAGCGGTACAATAAACGGCTCTTCGCCCGCGGGCAGCCCGTGGCTGCCGCCGGTTGCGCTGGGGAAAATCATCTTGATGGCGATTAAAAACAGAATGATGCCACCCGAAATAGACACCGTTTCGGCGCGCAGATTAAGGAACGACAGGATCTTCTCGCCGGCAAACAGGAAAATCAGCATCAGCAGCAGGGCGATCAGCAACTCGCGGATCATAATGGCCCGGCGGCGCTTCGGCTCCGTGTGTTTGAGCACCGACATAAAAATGGGCAGGTTGCCGAGGGGATCCATAATCAGGATCAACAGCACTGCGGCGGAGATGATTTCGTTCATTTAATACTTTCCCTAATACTCGCCCCAGATTTTTTGCCTATAAGCTCTATTTCTGATGACGTCGCTATCATTGATTAATTTCACTTGCGACTTTAGCTGCATTTTGTAAGGTGAAGGGACGCCAGTCGGAAACTGGTTCGCACACACAGCACACACCTTCGCAGGAAAAATACGCTATGAAAAATGTTGGTTTTATCGGCTGGCGCGGCATGGTCGGCTCCGTACTCATGCAACGCATGGTAGAAGAGCGCGACTTCGACGCCATTCGCCCGGTTTTCTTTTCAACGTCCCAGTTGGGTCAGGCCGCGCCGACATTCGGTTCCACACCGGCTGGCACCCTCCAGGATGCTTACGATCTGGATGCGTTGAAGGCACTCGACATCATTGTCACCTGCCAGGGCGGCGATTATACCAACGAAATCTATCCAAAGCTTCGTGAAAGCGGCTGGCAGGGTTACTGGATCGATGCTGCCTCGTCACTGCGTATGAAAGACGATGCCATTATCATTCTGGATCCGGTTAACCAGGACGTGATCACCCGTGGTCTGAACGAAGGAGTGAAAACCTTCGTTGGCGGCAACTGCACCGTCAGCCTGATGCTGATGTCCCTCGGCGGCCTGTTTGCCGAGGATCTGGTGGAGTGGGTGTCGGTGGCGACCTACCAGGCGGCGTCCGGCGGCGGTGCGCGCCACATGCGCGAACTGTTAACGCAAATGGGCCAGCTGCATCACCATGTCTCTGATGAACTGAGCAACCCGGCGTCGGCCATTCTGGATATTGAACGCAAAGTGACGGCCCTTAGCCGCAGCGGCGAACTGGCGGTGGACAACTTCGGCGTACCGCTGGCGGGCAGCCTGATCCCGTGGATCGACAAACAGCTCGACAACGGCCAGAGCCGCGAAGAGTGGAAAGGGCAAGCAGAGACTAATAAAATCCTGCGCACCTCGTCGGTGATCCCGGTCGACGGCCTGTGCGTCCGCGTCGGTGCGCTGCGCTGCCACAGCCAGGCGTTCACCATTAAACTGAAGAAAGATGTGTCCATCCCCACAGTTGAAGCACTGCTGGCGGCGCATAATGAGTGGGCGAAAGTGGTGCCTAACGACCGCGACATCACGATGCGTGAACTGACGCCGGCGGCCGTCACCGGTACGCTGACGACGCCAGTGGGCCGTCTGCGTAAGCTCAACATGGGGCCGGAATATCTCTCTGCCTTTACCGTCGGTGACCAGCTGCTGTGGGGTGCCGCCGAGCCATTACGGCGCATGCTGCGCCAGCTGGCGTAAACGGTTTACTCAAAGCGGAGGTGCGGTGTCACCTCCTTTTTTTTGCGTAAAACATGGCGTTAACGCAAATGTTTTAAATAAGTCAGGAGATAAACACAGCGTTGGCTATGCTTTATGTTGGGCGTAGTCCCGGCAAAGCGAAAACGCCGGTGCGCCATTCAGGCCAAAAAAGTGCCGCCATCCGTGGTTTGTTCACGGCTGAACGCTATGGCACACATATAAAAGGATGAAAAAACATGTCCAGTCTTGTCGATAGAGACGTGATTAACGCGCTAATTGCAGGCCACTTTGCGGATCCTTTTTCCGTACTCGGCATGCATTACACCGATGCCGGACTGGAAGTCCGCGCATTGCTCCCTGACGCCACCGAAGTGTGGGTGATAGAAACCAAGACCGGTCGCAAGCTCGCCAGGCTTGAGTGCCTCGATTCACGCGGTTTTTTTGCCGGTATCATCCAGCGTCGCAAAAATCCCTTCCGCTATCAGCTTGCCGTCGTCTGGCACGGTCAGGAAAACCTGATCGATGACCCGTATCGCTTCGGCCCGCTGATCCAGGATCTCGATGTCTGGTTGCTGTCGGAAGGCACCCACCTGCGCCCCTATGAAACGCTCGGCGCGCACGCCGACACCATGGATGGCGTGACCGGCACCAAATTCTCCGTCTGGGCGCCGAACGCCCGCCGCGTCTCGGTGGTTGGCCAGTTCAACTACTGGGATGGCCGCCGCCACCCGATGCGTCTGCGCAAAGAATCCGGCATCTGGGAGCTGTTTATCCCCGGCGCCCATCATGGCCAGCTGTACAAATTCGAGCTGCTCGACGCCAACGGCAATCTGCGCATCAAAGCCGACCCTTATGCCTTCGAAGCGCAAATGCGCCCGGAAACGGCCTCGGTGATCTGCGGGTTGCCGGAAAAAGTCGTGCAGAGCGAAGAGCGTAAACGGGCCAATGACTTCGATGCGCCGATCTCCATTTATGAAGTGCATCTTGGCTCCTGGCGTCGGCATACCGATAACAATTTCTGGCTCAGCTATCGCGACCTGGCGGACCAGCTGGTGCCCTACGCCAAATGGATGGGCTTTACCCATCTGGAGCTGCTGCCGATTAACGAGCATCCGTTCGACGGCAGCTGGGGCTATCAGCCAACGGGCCTCTACGCGCCGACGCGCCGCTTTGGTACCCGAGACGACTTCCGCTATTTCATAAAAGCCGCGCACGCCGCAGGCTTAAGCGTGATCCTCGACTGGGTGCCGGGCCACTTCCCGGAAGATGACTTTGGTCTGGCCGAATTTGACGGTACGGACCTCTATGAACACAGCGATCCGCGCGAAGGCTATCACCAGGACTGGAACACGCTGATTTATAACTACGGTCGTCGCGAAGTCAGCAACTACCTGATCGGCAACGCCCTGTACTGGGTGGAGCGCTTCGGCATTGACGCCCTGCGCGTGGATGCGGTGGCCTCAATGATTTACCGCGACTACAGCCGCAAAGAGGGGGAGTGGATCCCTAACGAGTACGGCGGCCGCGAAAACCTCGAAGCCATCGAGTTCCTGCGCAAAACCAACCGCGTACTGGGCGAACTGGTGCCTGGCGCGGTGAGCATGGCGGAGGAGTCCACCGATTTCCCTGGCGTGTCCAGACCGTCAGAGAACGGCGGGCTGGGCTTCTGGTACAAGTGGAACCTCGGCTGGATGCACGACACGCTGGATTATTTCAAGCTTGATCCTATCTACCGCCAGCATCACCACGACAAGCTCACGTTCGGGATGCTGTACAACTACACCGAAAACTTCGTGCTGCCGCTGTCGCACGATGAAGTGGTCCACGGTAAAAAATCCATTCTCGATCGCATGCCGGGTGACGCATGGCAGAAGTTTGCCAACCTGCGCGCCTACTACGGCTGGATGTGGGCCTTCCCTGGCAAAAAACTGCTGTTTATGGGCAATGAATTCGCGCAGGGTCGTGAGTGGAACCACGACGCCAGCCTTGACTGGCATCTGCTGGAAGGCGGCGACAACTGGCACCACGGCGTGCAGCGACTGGTACGCGATCTCAACCACACCTACCGTGAGCATAAAGCGCTGCATGAGCTGGATTTCGATGGTTATGGCTTCGAATGGCTGGTGGTGGACGACAAAGCGCATTCGGTGTTTGTGTTCGTGCGTCGCGACAAAGCCGGCAACGAAATCATTGTTGCCAGCAACTTTACGCCAGTGCCGCGTCCGGGCTATCGCTTCGGCATTAATCAGCCGGGCAAATGGCGCGAAATCCTCAATACTGACTCGATGCACTACCACGGCAGCAATGCCGGTAACGGTGGCGCGGTTCAGAGCGAGCAGATTGACAGCCATGGCCGGACACACTCCCTGTGCCTGACCTTACCTCCTCTCTCCACGATCTGGCTGGTGCGGGAGGCGGAATGACGATACTCGCGGCAGGGAAGCCTGAGCCGCTCGGCGCGCACGTCGCCGACGGCGGCGTCAACTTCGCGCTTTTTTCCGCGCATGCGGAGCGCGTGGAGCTGTGCGTTTATGACCATGAAGGGAACGAGCAACGTTATGACCTGCCAGCCCGCAGCGGCGATGTCTGGCACGGTTTTCTCGCCGGCGCCCGCGCGGGCCTGCGTTATGGCTACCGTGTTCACGGCCCCTGGGCGCCGGAACACGGCCACCGCTTTAACCCGGCAAAAGTGCTTATCGACCCCTGCGCCCGTCGCGTTGACGGTGAACTGGTGGACGATGCGCTATTCCACGGCGGTTACGAGCGGCCCGATCCCCATGATAACGCCACCATCGCGCTGAAAAGCGTGGTGGTGAAAGACCTGTTTGACTGGGAAGACGACGCGCCACCGCGCACGCCCTGGGGCAACAGCGTGATTTACGAAGCGCATGTGAAAGGGCTGACCTACCTGCATCCGGATATTCCGCAAGCTGAGCGCGGGACTTACAAAGCGCTCAGCCATCCGGCCATGATCGCTTACTTCAAACGCCTCGGCATTACGGCGCTCGAACTGTTACCCATCGCGCAGTTTGCCAGCGAGCCGCGCCTGCAACGGATGGGCCTTAGCAACTACTGGGGCTATAACCCGCTGGCGATGTTTGCGCTGGAACCCCGTTATGCCGCCGATGCTGAGCGCGCGCGGGAGGAGTTTTGCGAGACGGTGAAAGCGCTGCATCAGGCGGGCATCGAGGTGATCCTTGATGTGGTGCTTAACCACAGCGCCGAGATCGATCTCGACGGCCCGACCTTCTCCCTGCGCGGAATCGATAACCGTAGCTATTATTGGATCAGGGACGATGGTGATTATGAAAACTGGACGGGTTGCGGCAACACGCTAAATTTAAGCCTGCCGGATACCGTGAAATATGCCGTGCAGTGTCTGCGTTACTGGGTGGAAACTTTCCATGTTGATGGTTTTCGTTTTGACCTGGCGCCGGTCATGGGGCGCACACCGGGATTTAGCCCGCATGCGCCGCTGTTCGAGGCCATTAAAAACGATCCCATGCTCAGTGCGGTGAAGCTGATTGCCGAGCCGTGGGACATCGGTGCCGGTGGTTATCAGGTGGGTAATTTCCCTCCGTTGTTTGCGGAGTGGAACGACCATTTCCGCGATGCTGCGCGCCGGTTCTGGCTGGCAAAAGATCTCTCGACTGGGGAGTTTGTCCGCCGGTTTGCTGGCTCCAGTGATGTGTTCAAACGACCGGGCCGTGCCCCTGGCGCGTCGGTCAATATGATCACCGCGCACGATGGTTTTACCCTGCGTGACTGCGTTTGTTTCAATCAGAAACACAATGAGGCGAACGGCGAGGAGAATCGCGACGGTACTAACAATAACCATAGCAATAACCATGGTATAGAAGGATTAGGTGGTTCCCTACATGTGATTGAGCGGCGTCGGGATAGTGTCCATGCCCTGCTGACCACGCTGCTCCTTTCTCAGGGAACGCCTATGTTGCTGGCCGGTGATGAACAGGGCCACAGCCAGCATGGCAATAACAATGCGTATTGCCAGGATAACGCGCTGACGTGGCTGGACTGGCGTCAGGCAAATGACGGACTGATCACCTTTACTGCGGCGCTCATTGCCTTGCGTCAGCAGATCCCGGCGTTAACCCTGAACGCCTGGTGGGAGGAAGGTGACGGTAACGTGCAATGGCTGAACAAAGATGCTCAGCCATTGCGTCCTGAGGAGTGGGCGCAAAGCGCGGGTCGTATGCAGATCCTGCTGTCGGAGCGGTATGTTATTACGCTCAACAACACGGACGACGTAGCACAAATCGTTTTACCCGACGGGGAATGGCGCGCCGTTCCCCCATTTGCCGGTGAGGATAATCCGGTTGTAATGGCTGTCTGGCATGGGCCCGCGCACGGAGTTTGCGTTTTCAAAAGGTCTTAAAAAAGGAGTTAGTCATGGTTAGATTAGATAAAAACGATCCGCTAATGTTAGCGCGCCAGCTCCCATTGAAATCGGTTGCCCTGATCCTTGCAGGGGGGCGTGGTACGCGTCTGAAAGACTTAACCACCACCCGGGCGAAGCCGGCGGTGCACTTTGGTGGTAAGTTCCGCATCATCGACTTTGCGTTGTCCAACTGCATCAATTCCGGCATCCGTCGGATTGGCGTCATTACCCAGTACCAGTCACATACCCTGGTACAGCACATCCAGCGCGGCTGGTCGTTCTTTAGTGAAGAGATGAACGAGTTCGTCGATCTGCTGCCTGCCCAGCAGCGCGTACACGGCGAAAACTGGTATCGCGGCACGGCGGACGCCGTCACGCAGAACCTCGACATCATCCGTCGCTATAACGCGGAATACGTCGTGATCCTCGCCGGCGATCACATCTACAAGCAGGATTACTCGCGCATGCTCATTGACCATGTGGAGAAAGGTGCGCGCTGCACCGTGGCCTGTCTGCCGGTGCCGATTGCCGAGGCCACCGCCTTTGGCGTGATGGCCGTCGATGAAAACGAAAAGGTCGTGGCCTTCGTCGAGAAGCCGGAAAACCCGCCCGCCATGCCTAACGATCCGACACGTGCGCTCGCCAGTATGGGCATCTATATTTTTGATGCTGACTATCTGTACGAGCTGCTCGAAGAAGATGACGCGGACGAAACGTCCAGCCATGACTTTGGTAAAGACATCATTCCGAAGCTGACGAAAGCGGGCATGGTCTACGCCCACCCGTTCCCGTTATCCAGCGTACAGTCCGATCCGCAGGCCGAACCCTACTGGCGCGACGTCGGCACGCTGGAAGCCTACTGGAAAGCCAACCTGGATCTGGCCTCGGTCACGCCAGAACTGGATATGTACGATCAAAACTGGCCGATCCGTACCCATATGGAACCGCTGCCGCCAGCGAAATTTGTGCAAGACCGTTCAGGCAGTCACGGTATGACGCTGAACTCCCTGGTTTCGGGCGGCTGCATCATCTCAGGCTCCGTTGTGGTGCAATCGGTCCTGTTCCCCCGCGTGCGGGTGAACTCATTTTGTAATATCGACTCATCCGTGCTGTTACCAGACGTATGGGTAGGGCGTTCCTGTCGCCTGCGCCGGTGCATCATCGATCGCGCCTGTCAGATACCGGAAGGCATGGTAATCGGCGAAAACGCGGAAGAAGACGCACGCCGGTTTTACCGTTCAGAAGAAGGCATTGTGTTAGTCACGCGGGAAATGCTGCGTAAACTCAAAGACTAACAGCATCAAGAATAACCTTGCGCGGAAGGGGTCCGCGCGCTGTTTTACCGTAATCGCAAACAGGCGGCGGTAATTAACAGGAGCGAGAATGCAGGTTTTACATGTATGTTCTGAAATGTTCCCGCTGCTTAAGACGGGCGGTCTGGCAGATGTTCTTGGCGCGTTACCCGCGGCGCAAATCGCCGCTGGTGTAGATACACGTGTCCTTTTGCCTGCTTTTCCTGATATTCGACGGGGCATTACCGATGCACGAGTGGTGAGCCGGCGCGACACATTCGCCGGTCCATTCACTTTATTATTTGGTCACTATAACGGCGTGGGGATTTACCTGATCGATGCGCCGCACCTTTATGACCGCCCAGGGAGCCCGTATCACGATACCAATCTTTTTGCCTATACCGATAACGTGTTGCGCTTTGCGCTGCTGGGTTGGGTAGGTTGCGAAATGGCCTGTGGCCTCGATCCGTTCTGGCATCCTGACATCGTTCATGCCCATGACTGGCATGCGGGACTGGCACCGGCGTACCTTGCGGCGCGCGGTCGTCCGGCAAAATCGGTGTTTACTGTGCACAACCTGGCCTATCAAGGCATGTTTTATGCACAGCATATGGATGAAATCGAATTGCCATCATCATTTTTTAATGTTCATGGTGTCGAATTCAACGGTCAGATCTCGTTCCTGAAGGCCGGTTTGTACTACGCCGATCACATTACGGCGGTCAGCCCGACCTATGCGCGCGAGATCACCGAGCCGCAGTTTGGCTGCGGTATGGAAGGGCTGCTGCGTCAGCGACAACTGGAAGGGCGTCTTACCGGCATCCTGAACGGTGTTGATGAGAAAATATGGAGCCCGGACCACGATCTGCTTCTGGCATCGCGTTATGATCGCGACTCGCTGGAAGAGAAAGCTGAAAACAAACGCCAGCTTCAGGTGGCGATGGGTCTGAAGGTGAATGACAAAGTGCCGCTGTTTGCAGTGGTCAGTCGCCTCACCAGCCAGAAAGGGCTGGATCTGGTGCTGGAAGCCCTGCCGGGCTTGCTGGAACAGGGGGGACAACTGGCCCTGTTAGGTGCAGGCGATCCGGTATTGCAGGAAGGATTCCTGGCGGCAGCGGCAGAACATCCAGGCCAGGTGGGGGTGCAGATTGGCTATCACGAAGCCTTCTCACACCGCATTATGGGGGGCGCTGATGTGATTCTGGTGCCAAGTCGCTTTGAGCCGTGCGGGCTGACTCAGCTCTATGGCCTGAAATACGGCACGCTGCCGCTGGTACGTCGTACTGGCGGGCTGGCGGATACCGTATCAGACAGCTCACTGGAAAACCTGGCGGACGGCGTCGCCAGTGGATTTGTGTTTGAAGACAGCAATGCCTGGTCGCTGTTACGTGCGATAAGGCGTGCTTTCGTGTTGTGGTCTCGTCCGTCGCTGTGGCGTTTCGTGCAACGTCAGGCGATGGGTATGGATTTTAGCTGGCAGGTGGCGGCGCAGTCCTACCGGGATCTGTACAACCGGTTGAAATAATTTCCAGGAATCGCTCATATGAATGCACCTTTTACGTATGCATCACCCACGCTGAGCGTCGAGGCGCTCAAGCACTCGATCGCCTATAAGCTGATGTTCACCATCGGCAAGGATCCGGCCATCGCCAATAAACACGAATGGCTGAACGCCACGCTGTTCGCCGTGCGTGACCGCCTTGTTGAACGCTGGCTGCGCTCCAACCGCGCGCAGCTGTCGCAGGAAACCCGTCAGGTTTACTACCTGTCGATGGAATTTCTGATTGGTCGTACGCTCTCCAACGCCATGTTGTCATTAGGTATTTACGACGACGTTAAAAATGCCCTCGAAGAGATGGGGCTGGATCTGGAAGAGCTGATTGACGAAGAAAATGACCCCGGTTTAGGCAACGGCGGTCTGGGCCGTCTGGCGGCGTGCTTCCTCGATTCGCTGGCGACGCTTGCACTGCCGGGCCGTGGTTACGGTATCCGCTACGACTACGGCATGTTCAAACAAAACATCGTTGATGGCCGCCAGAAAGAGTCGCCGGACTACTGGCTGGAATACGGCAACCCGTGGGAATTCAAACGCCACAACACGCGCTATAAAGTGCGTTTCGGTGGCCGCGTACAGCTGGAAGGGAAAAAATCCCGCTGGCTGGAAACCGAAGAAATTCTGGCGGTGGCCTACGATCAGATCATCCCCGGCTACGACACGGACGCGACTAACACACTGCGTCTGTGGAACGCCCAGGCGAGTAGCGCGATTAACCTCGGTAAATTCAACCAGGGCGACTATTTTGCCGCCGTGGAAGATAAAAACCACTCGGAAAACGTCTCCCGTGTGCTCTATCCGGATGACTCGACCTATTCCGGGCGCGAGCTGCGCTTACGTCAGGAGTATTTCCTGGTGTCGGCGACGGTGCAGGACATTCTTAATCGCCACTACTTGCTGCACAAAACCTACGCCAACCTGGCGGATAAGATCGCCATTCACCTTAACGATACGCACCCGGTACTCGGTATTCCTGAGCTGATGCGCCTGTTGATGGATGAGCATAAATTCTCGTGGGATGATGCCTTTGAAGTGACCTGCCAGGTATTCTCTTACACCAACCACACGCTGATGAGCGAGGCGCTGGAAACCTGGCCTGTTGATATGCTGGGTAAAATCCTGCCGCGCCATTTACAGATCATCTTCGAAATTAACGATTACTTCCTGAAGACCGTGCAGGATCAGTACCCGGACGACACCGACCTGTTGAGCCGCGTGTCGATTATCGACGAGTCCAACGGCCGCCGTGTACGCATGGCGTGGCTGGCGGTGGTGGCAAGCCACAAAGTGAATGGCGTGTCCGAGCTGCACTCCAACCTGATGGTGCAGTCGCTGTTTGCCGATTTTGCGAAGATTTTCCCGACGCGCTTTACCAACGTCACCAACGGCGTCACGCCGCGCCGCTGGCTGGCGCTGGCGAACCCGCCGCTGTCTGAGGTGCTGGATGAAAACATTGGCCGCACCTGGCGCACCGATTTGAGTCAGTTGCAGGAGCTTGAACAGCACATTGATTTCCCGAGCGTCAACCAGGCGGTACGCCAGGCGAAGCTTGAGAATAAAAAGCGTCTGGCGATCATGATCGCCCAACAGCTGAATGTGGTGGTCAATCCGAAAGCGCTGTTTGACGTGCAAATCAAACGTATCCATGAATACAAACGTCAGCTGATGAACGTGCTGCATGTGATTGCGCGTTACAACCGCATCAAGGCCGATCCGGATGCTGACTGGGTGCCGCGTGTCAACATCTTCGCCGGTAAAGCCGCGTCGGCCTATTACATGGCGAAGCACATTATTCATCTCATCAATGACGTTGCCAAAGTGATCAACAACGATCCGCAGATTGGCGACAAACTGAAAGTGGTGTTTATCCCCAACTACAGCGTCAGTCTGGCGCAGATGATCATTCCGGCTGCCGATCTCTCTGAGCAGATTTCGCTGGCCGGAACGGAAGCCTCCGGCACCAGCAACATGAAATTCGCGCTGAACGGCGCGCTGACCATTGGTACGCTGGATGGGGCAAACGTCGAGATGCTGGATCACGTGGGCGAAGAGAATATCTTTATCTTCGGTAACACCGCCGATGAAGTGGAAGCACTGCGCCGTCAGGGTTACCAGCCGCGCGATTACGTCGAAAAAGATGATGAACTGCGTGAAGTGCTGACGCAGATCGCTACCGGCGTGTTCAGCCCTGAGGAGCCGGGCCGCTACCGCGATCTGGTGGATTCACTGATTAACTTCGGCGATCACTATCAGGTGCTGGCCGATTTCCGCAGCTATGTGGATTGTCAGGATCGCGTGGACGAACTGTATCGTCACCCGGAAGAGTGGACCACGAAAGCGATGCACAACATTGCGGAGATGGGCTATTTCTCCTCGGATCGCACGATCCAGGAGTATGCCGACAAAATCTGGCATATCGATCCGGTACGGCTGTAAATCGGTAAATCGGTAAACAACAAACGGGGCCATTCAGTGGCCCCGTTTTTTATTTGCAGACCCGGCAAACTTACGCCGCCGGGCAAACCGAACGTTCGGCTTATGACGCTAACGACAGCTCGCGTTTCGCGTGGCGCGTCAGCCACTGAGAAATGCGCGACTGCTGCTCGGCGTTCAGCCACATCCCCTGTTTCGTACGACGCCAGATCGCATCGTCCAGACGACGCACCCATTCATGCTCGACCAGATAACGCAATTCTGCTTCGTAAAACTCATGGCCAAAATCTTCACCCAGATCGGCCAGCGACGTCGCGCTGGCAAGGATCAGCTCGCTGTTGCTGCCGTAAGTGCGGGCATAATGACGCGCCATTTGCTCACTGATAAACGGATAGCGACGACGCAGTTTAGCCGCGTAATCGTCACGATCGCCCTGCAGATCGCCACCCGGTAGCACGCAGTTTTTGGTCCACGCCGGGCCGATGTCTTTATAGTACGTCGACAGTTTTTCCATCGCGTGCTCTGCCAGCTTACGGTAAGTAGTCAGCTTGCCGCCGAATACCGACAGCAGTGGCGCTTTACCGTTTTCGTCGTGAATATCCAGCGTGTAATCACGGGTAATAGCCTGCGGCGAATCGGATTCGTCATCGCACAGTGGACGCACGCCAGAGTAAGTCCAGACAATATCGTCGCGCGCCAGTTGCTTTTTGAAGTGCGCGTTATAGACCTTCAGCAGGTAGTTGATTTCGCTTTCGTCGATCTCAACGTTTTTCGGATCGCCCTGATATTCCACATCGGTGGTGCCAATGATGGAAAACTCATCCATCCATGGGATCACAAACACAATACGTTTATCTTCGTTTTGCAGGATGTAGGCCTGTTTCTGCGTATGGACGCGCGGCACAACGATGTGGCTACCTTTGATCAGGCGGATACCATAAGGTGACGGCAGCTCCATCCCTTCGTCGAAGAATTGTTTCACCCACGGGCCAGTCGCATTCACCAGACCGCGCGCCTGCCAGGTGTATTTCTCGCCGGTATCAATATCTTCGGCTTCCACTACCCACAGACCGTTAACACGTTTGGCGGAGGTGGCGCGGGTACGGGTCATCACTTCGCCGCCTTTGCGCACTACCATTTGCGCATTCGCCAGTACCATGCGCGCATCGTCCACCCAGCAGTCAGAATATTCGAAACCGCGCACGATTTCGGGTTTCATTACGGATTCTGCGCCAAAACGCAAACCGGTAGACGCGGGCAGACTGGTGCGTTTACCCAGATGATCGTACATAAACAGACCAATGCGGATCATCCATGCCGGGCGTAAATGCGGGCGGTGGGGCAGGCGGAAGCGCATCGGGAAAGCAATGTGCGGCGCCATTTTCAGCAGCACTTCACGTTCGGCCAGGGCTTCGCTCACCAGGCGGAACTCGTAGTGTTCAAGGTAGCGCAGGCCGCCGTGGATCAGTTTCGAACTCGCTGACGAGGTGGCGCAGGCGAGATCCTGCGCTTCCAGCATGAGCACAGATAACCCGCGCCCTGCGGCGTCTGCCGCGATACCGGCACCGTTGATGCCCCCGCCTATCACAATCAGATCTTTGGTTTCCATGTTCGCCTCATGCACTTTCGTAAAAGCTCAAAAATGTTCGTTATCGCTCATGATAGCAAAGGAATGGCGTATTGGTAACATCAAAAAAACAATTTAGAGTGATATGCATAACATAATGGCGTTTACCTGCCGTGAGGACGTAAACTTGTCGCTAAGATGTGGGGCCAGCGTACCCGCCAGAATCAGCACAACGAAAGAGAGCACCATGGATCAATTTGAATGTATTAATGTGGAAGAAACCCATCAGAAGCTGCAGCAAAAGCAGGCGGTGCTGGTGGATATTCGCGATCCGCAAAGCTTCGCCATGGGCCACACCCCCGGCGCGTTCCACCTGACGAACGATACGCTCAGCGCCTTTATGCAGGAAAACGATTACGATACGCCGGTAATGGTGATGTGCTATCACGGCAATAGCAGCAAAGGTGCGGCGCAATATCTGCTGCAACAGGGTTTTGATCAGGTCTACAGCGTGGATGGCGGGTTCGACGCCTGGCACCGCCATTTTCCTGGCGAGGTGGCGCACGGATCGCGTTAACCCTTTATACTGTCCTCTTTTATGTGGAATAAGTGCAGACAGCGATGTTGATGATCACCTCTTTTACCAACCCGCGTATCGCTCAGGCGTTTGTTGATTACATGCAAACGCAGGGCATCACCCTGACGCTTCAGCATCATGACAAAACCGACGTCTGGCTGGCGGATGAAAGCCAGGCCGGGCGCGTCCACGCAGAACTTGAACGTTTTCTGCAAAACCCCGGCGATCCGCGTTATCTGGCGGCAAGCTGGACGTCAGGCCAGACCAACAGCGGCCTGCACTATCAGCGTTATCCTTTTATGGCGACGCTGCGCCAGCGGGCCGGGCCGTTTACACTGGCGCTGGCGGCGGTCTGTATTCTGGTGTTTATCATCATGAACGTGGTGGGTGATCAGCCGGTGATGGTATGGCTGGCCTGGCCGTACGATCCCTCCCTGCGCTTTGACGTCTGGCGTTATTTCAGCCATGCGGTGATGCATTTTTCCGTGCTGCACATTCTTTTTAACCTGCTGTGGTGGTGGTTTCTCGGCGGCGCGGTGGAAAAGCGCCTCGGCAGCGGCAAGTTAATTGTTATCACCATTATCAGTGCTCTATTAAGCGGCTACGTGCAGCATAAATTCAGCGGTCCGTGGTTCGGCGGCTTGTCCGGCGTGGTCTACGCGCTGATGGGCTACGTCTGGCTGCGGGGCGAGCGCGATCCGCAAAGCGGGATTAATTTGCCACGCGGCTTGATAGCCTTTGCCTTAGTATGGTTAATTGCCGGTTGGTTTGATCTGTTTGGCATGTCCATCGCCAATGGTGCGCATGTCACCGGTCTGGTTGTCGGTCTCGCCATGGCGTTTGTGGATACGCAGAATGTGCGAAAACGAACATAAATTTTCTGGGATATTTCATGAAGCAGACACAACGCCACGATGCCATTATCGAGCTGGTTAAAAAGCAGGGGTACGTCAGTACCGAAGAGCTGGTGGAGCAGTTTTCCGTCAGCCCGCAGACCATCCGCCGCGATCTGAATGACCTTGCCGATCAGAATATGATCCTGCGTCATCACGGCGGCGCGGCGTTGCCGTCCAGCTCGGTGAATACCCCGTGGCACGATCGTAAAGCCACGCAAACCGCTGAAAAAGAACGCATTGCCCGCAAAGTAGCAAGCCAGATCCCTAACGGCGCGACGCTATTTATCGATATTGGCACCACGCCGGAAGCGGTGGCCCATGCATTACTGGAGCACAGTAATCTGCGGGTGGTGACTAACAATCTGAACGTCGCCAACACGCTTAAAACGAAAGAAGACTTTCGTATTATTCTCGCCGGGGGCGAATTGCGCAGCCGTGATGGCGGGATTATTGGCGAAGCGACGCTGGATTTTATCTCTCAATTCCGCCTGGATTTCGGCATTCTTGGGATCAGCGGCATCGACAGCGACGGCTCACTGCTGGAGTTTGATTACCATGAAGTGCGCACCAAACGGGCGATCATTGAAAACTCACGCCACGTGATGCTGGTGGTGGATCACTCGAAATTTGCCCGTAACGCGATGGTGAACATGGGCAGCATCAGCATGGTGAATGCGGTGTACACCGACGTGATGCCGCCCGCCGGTGTGTTGCAGGTCATCAAGGATCACAATATTCAGCTTGAGCTGTGCTAAGCAACGGGGTTTACACCCCGTATCCCATCATCTTCAATAACTGCTGGGCGTGCTGCACCGCATCCTGACGATGCGCCACGCCAAGCTTCTGATACAGATTGCGAATGTGCGTTTTGATGGTGGTGGCCGCCACGGCCAGCTCCCCGGCAATCTGCTCGTTGCTGTAGCCGGAATAGATTAATCCCAGTACCTGCCATTCCCGCTGGGTCAGGGGACTGGTGCGGATCAGCTCCGGTACTTCCGGGTGATTAAGCAGCCTTTCGACAAAACCTTCATCAAAATGCGCAAACTTGTGGCGATGATGCTGGTTAATGTCGCGAAGAATACGCTGGGCGCGATGTCCTTCCAGTTCCGGCAGGGCATTAAGCTGGATCAGCTGACGCAGCTGCTGCGCCATCGCTTCCCCTTCGATCACAAAGTGGCTGATAAAGCCGGTGCGGTTAGCCAGCGTCAGCGCTTCCATCAGCACCCGCTGCGCATCGCTTTTACGGCCCGCCTGCCAGTAGAGTTGGTTCAGCAGCAACAGGTTGCGGTTCAGATCGCTCATCAGCCGCAGACTGCGCGCGTTTTCGTTTAACTCCTCCAGCACCATTTCTGCCGGATCAAAATCCCCAAGCAGGATCTGCGCACGAGCAATGTTGCGCCACTGGCTTTGCAGGAAGTGGTTATCGGCGAATTCCGGTTTCGGCGTCTGACGCAGCCACTGGGCGGCGGCATTTTTGTCGCCAATCATCTGCCAGTAGATCACCCGCACTTTATCGGCGTTGGACACCCAGTCGCTGTGATACTGACCGTTGCCGAGCAGGTTTTCCAGGCGGTTGAGATGGCTGCGGGCATTATCCAGATCGCCACGCGCCAGTGAATTTTGCACCAGCAGCGCCAGGCACTGCATCTGCTGCTGCGGCTGGTAGGCGGCGAGTACGTTCAGCCCTTCGCGGGCGGCCGCTTCGGATTCATCGAGCCGCGCCCATGCCCACAGCAGCTGCGCGCGAATGCGCAGCAAAAACTCGTGCAGCGGTAACTGCTCCAGGTGCTGCTCGCGGATCAGCGTAAAGGCTTTTTCCTGCGTTTCCCACGCGGCCTGTAAAAAGCCCTGGGCAAACAAAATTTCACTTTGCTGGATCAGACTCCACAGCGCGTAATGCCAGACATCGTGGCGACGCGCCATCTGCTCAGTCTGCTGCATCACTGTTAACGAGTTAGACAGCTGTCCTTTGCAGTGCAGCACTTCACCGTGCACCGAGGTGGCAACAATGCGGCTGTAGTAGTTCGCCAGTGGCAACTCTTCCAGCGCCACCGTCGACAGGCGCTCGGCTTCGGCGGGATCGCCGGCGTTGATGGCCACCTGTGCGCGCAGGGCGTTGAAATCGCCATGCAGGGAGCGATCCATTTCCATGTCCATCTCCTGCTCGGCGCGGGCCAGCAGGGTATTCACTTCACTGTAGCGGTACTGGCTCTGCATCAGCCACGCCTGTAACAGCACCAGACGCGGATTCTCCAGCAGGCTTTCCCAGGGCAGCGCCTTGAGGGATTCTTCCAGCAGCGCCAGTTCGCTGTGGTTAAACAGCCCCCAGGCGTGATGGAGCAGAATGTCGCGCAGCATGCAGCCATCGCCCGCCGCCAGCGCGTGATGAATGGCTTCGCTGGGGAAACCCTGCGCCATCCAGCTTTCCGCCGCCGCGCGGTGGATCTCCGGCAGCTCGGTCGCCAGTTCCCACTGACAGCGCTGACGCAGGAAATTGCCGAACAGCGGGTGATAGCTGAACCATTCACCGGAATCATCCATCCGTTGCAGAAAAAGGCCCTGACGTTCGATCTCTTCCAGGCGCATCTGCCCGTTTTCTTCGCCCGTGACACGCACAATCAGCGCATCGTTCATTGAGCGCAGCAGGGAACTTTTCAGCAACAAATGGCGGGTACTGAGATCGATATTATCCAGCACCTCATCCACCAGATAATCGGACAGATGGCTGGCGTTGATCCCGGCGAGGCGGCGCGCCGACTGGTGCGCGGCATGGTTATTTTGACGGGCGGAGAGGGCAATAAGCTGGAGCGCGGTGGCCCAGCCGGCGACATCGTCGCACAGACGGCTGCTTTCCGCCGGTTCAATAGGCCATTCCAGGCGACAGTCAAAAAACAGCTTCGCTTCCTGATGGGTAAAGGCCAGATGCTGACTGCCGATTTCCAGCAGTTGATCGCGCACGCGCAGGTTGGCAATGCCCAGCTGCGGCAGATTACGCGACAGCACCACCAGCGTCAGGCATTCCGGCTGATGGCGCAGGAAAAAGCGCATGGCGTCGTGGATCACCGGGTTGGAGATCAGGTGGTAATCATCAATCACCAGATACAGCGGGCGGTCCCAGTCTGCCAGCTCGATAAATAACTGCGCAAACAGCGATGACAGGCTGGCGTACTGGCCTTTTTGAGCAATGGCTTCGCTGGTAACGCAGTGGCCGTGGGTGGCCTGTTGCACCGCCGCCATAAAATAATTGGCGAAGCGCTCCTGTTGGTTATCCCCTTCATCAAGGGAAAACCATCCGAGATCGCTTTTCCCTGCGGCCCATTGCGAAATAAGGGTCGTTTTTCCATAACCGGCAGGACTTGTCACCAGCGCCAGGCGAAAATTGTTGGCGCCCGCAAGTTTAGCCAGCAAACGGTCACGCACCACTGTGTGGTCAAGGCGAACCGGGCGACTTAATTTAGACGGAATCAACATAGTCATCACTTCACTGTGAGGTAACGGGAAAGGCGATTTTTTTTGCGCTTCGTAATTAATAAGGAATACGTTCGGCCAGAATGCCATGTATTGCAAGTTATGTCCGAATTTGACCGCGCTTAATTTGCACTGTGTCACAATTCCATAACCTTTATGAATAATAGCTCCGAAGGGTAGCCATGGCGCATCAGCACTGAATTGTCGATAAAGCGCGCAAATGAAAAAACAGGGTTTTTTATTCCATAAAGAAGAATAATTATTATGAAAAACGGTGTCAGGTTATGACTAAAAAAATAGCCGTGACAGTGATTAAAAATTCAGCAAAACAATATTTCCGCCGCATTGCTTTTTCATGGCTGACGTATTTTCTCTAAAACAACATTTCATTTTTTTGAGCCTGTTCTGATTAATCAGCACATTGCCCCGGCAAAATGCGCGAGGCAGGGACGCTAAGTGCTCAGGATCACATTTTTTGCTCATCCCCGCTGCTCCTCCCTTTCTAATCCCTGGCGGGATGAGGTAGTCGAAACGGGAGCCAGGCACACTAGCACTAATGTTGTTTTTTACTTACAGGACCCGAGTTTTCTATGTCACAGCCCACATTTAACAAAGCACAATTCGAAGCGGCCCTGGCCCGTCAGTGGCAGCGTTTTGGTCTGCAGGCCGCAGACGAGATGACCCGGCAGCAGTGGTGGCACGCGGTCAGCGGCGCGCTGGCGGAATTACTGCCGGTGCCAGCGAAAGCGCCGGCGAAAAATCAGCGCCACGTGAACTACATTTCAATGGAATTTCTGATTGGTCGCCTGACCGGGAACAACCTGCTCAACCTCGGCTGGTATCAGGAAGTCAGCGATGTGCTTACTTCTCATGACGTTAACCTGACGGATTTGCTCGAAGAAGAGATCGATCCGGCGCTGGGTAACGGTGGGCTGGGGCGTCTTGCCGCCTGTTTCCTGGATTCAATGGCGACGGTGGGGCAGGCGGCGACCGGCTATGGCCTGAATTACCAGTACGGCCTGTTCCGCCAGTCGTTTGCCGGTGGAAAACAGCAGGAAGCGCCGGACGACTGGCATCGCGGCAGCTATCCGTGGTTCCGTCACAATTCCGCGCTGGATGTGCAGGTCGGCATCGGCGGTAAAGTCAGCAAAGACGGCCACTGGACGCCAGCCTTTACGCTTATCGGCGAAGCCTGGGATCTGCCGGTGCTTGGCTATCGCAACAGCGTCGCGCAGCCGCTGCGCCTGTGGCAGGCAAAACATGCCCATCCGTTTGATTTAACCCGTTTTAACAACGGTGATTTTCTGCGTGCCGAGCAGCAGGGCATCGACGCGGAAAAACTGACGAAAGTGCTCTACCCGAACGACAACCATCTGGCGGGCAAAAAACTGCGCCTGATGCAGCAGTATTTCCAGTGCGCCTGTTCGGTGGCTGATATTCTGCGTCGCCATCACCTTGCCGGTCGCGCCATTGCGCAGTTGCCGGACTTCGAAGTGATCCAGTTAAACGACACGCACCCGACCATCGCCATTCCGGAACTGCTGCGCGTGCTGATCGACGAGCATCAGCTGAGCTGGGACGACGCCTGGGCGATCGCCAGCAAAACCTTTGCGTACACTAACCACACCCTGATGCCGGAAGCGCTGGAGTGCTGGGATGAGAAACTGGTGAAAGCCCTGCTGCCGCGCCACATGCAGATCATCAACACCATTAATAACCGCTTTAAAACCCTGGTGGATCAAACCTGGCCGGGCGACAAAGACGTTTGGGCGAAGCTGGCGGTGGTGCACAACAAACAGGTGCGCATGGCGAATATGTGCGTCGTGAGCGGCTTTGCTGTCAACGGCGTGGCGGCGCTGCACTCGGATCTGGTGGTTAAAGATCTGTTCCCGGAATATCACCAGCTGTGGCCGAACAAATTCCATAACGTCACCAACGGCATCACCCCGCGTCGCTGGATAAAACAGTGCAACCCGGCGCTGGCCGCGCTGCTCGACACCACGCTGAAAACCGAATGGGCCGACGATCTCGATAAGTTGCAAGGGCTGGAAAAATACGCCGATGACGCCGCGTTCCGCGCGCAGTACCGCGACATCAAACGGGCGAACAAAGTGCGTCTGGCGAGCTATGTGAAAGCGCGTACCGGCGTCGACATCAATCCGGAAGCGATTTTTGATATTCAGATCAAACGCCTGCACGAATACAAACGTCAGCACCTTAACCTGCTGCATATTCTGGCGCTGTACAAAGAGATCCGTGAAAACCCGGCTGCCGACCGCGTGCCGCGCGTCTTCCTGTTTGGTGCGAAAGCAGCACCAGGTTATTACCTGGCGAAAAACATCATCTTCGCCATCAATAAAGTGGCGGAAGCGGTGAATAACGATCCCCGCGTCGGCGACAAACTGAAAGTGGTGTTCCTGCCGGATTACTGCGTGTCAGCAGCAGAAATGCTGATCCCGGCGGCGGATGTTTCTGAGCAGATTTCTACGGCGGGCAAAGAGGCCTCCGGCACCGGCAACATGAAGCTGGCGCTCAACGGCGCGCTCACGGTCGGTACGCTGGATGGCGCTAATGTCGAAATTGCTGAGCAGGTTGGCGACGATAACATCTTTATCTTCGGCCATACTGTTGAACAGGTGAAGGCACTGAAAGCCAAAGGCTACGATCCGCTGAAGTGGCGGAAGAAAGACAAAGTGCTGGATGCGGTGCTCAAAGAGCTGGAAAGCGGCATCTACAGCGACGGCGATAAACATGCCTTTGATCAGATGCTGCACAGCATGGGCAAGCAGGGTGGCGATCCGTATCTGGTGATGGCCGACTTCACCGCCTATGTTGACGCGCAAAAACAAGTGGACGTCCTGTACCGCGATCAGGACGCCTGGACGCGAGCCGCCATTCTGAACACCGCCCGTTGCGGCATGTTCAGTTCGGATCGCTCCATCCGTGATTATCAGACTCGTATCTGGCAGGCCAAACGTTAAGGAAAGCCATGGAAAGCAAACGACTTGATGCCGCCGCGCTGGCGGCGGGGATCAGCCCTCATTACATCAATGCTCACGGTAAACCGCAGTCTATTGGCGGTGAAACCAAACAGCGTTTGCTGGACGCCATGCATCGCCCGACCGCCCCGAAAAAGGGGGCGGTTCCGCCTGTTCCGCCGGTGAAGGTCTTTACCCACGGTAAAAAAATGCCGCTGCCCGTTGAAGGGAGCGGCGAATATCACTGGCGGCTCATCACCGAAGAGGGCCGGGAGTACACCGGCCAGGCCACGGGCGGTAAAGCGCTCAATCTGCCCGTGAAGTTGCCGGAAGGTTATCACCAGCTTGAGATCGGTAACGCCAGACAGCAATGGCCGTGCCGGGTGATCGTCGCGCCGAAACGCTGCTACGAACCGCTCGCGCTGCACGAAGGGAAAAAACTGTGGGGCGCCTGCGTGCAGCTCTACACCCTGCGTTCGGAAAAAAACTGGGGGATCGGTGATTTTGGCGATCTGAAAGCCATGCTGGTGGACGTGGCAAAACGGGGCGGCTCGTTTATCGGCCTGAACCCGATCCATGCGCTTTATCCGGCTAACCCGGAGAGCGCCAGTCCGTACAGCCCCTCATCCCGCCGTTGGCTGAATATCGTCTATATCGACGTGAACGCCGTGGAGGATTTCCAGCGCAGCAACGCGGCGCAGAAGTGGTGGAAACTGGCCTCGACGCAGGACGCCCTGCATGCCGCACGCGACGCCGACTACGTGGATTACGCGACCGTTACCGCGCTGAAGATTGCCGCGCTGCGTCTGGCGTGGAAAGACTTTTCTGCGCGTAAAGACAGCGATGCGCAGAAAGTGGCATTCACCGACTTTGTGGCGCAGGAAGGCGAGAGCCTGTACTGGCAGGCGGCGTTTGACGCGCTGCATGCGCAGCAGGTGAAAGAAGATGAAATGCGCTGGGGCTGGCCGGTCTGGCCGGAAGGCTTTCAGCGTACCGACAGCCCGCAAGTGAAGCAGTTTTGCGAAGACTTCGCCGACGAGGTGCAGTTCTTCCTGTGGCTACAGTGGCTGGCCTGCGAGCAGTTTGCGCAGTGCTGGGAAACCAGCCAGGGCTTCGCTATGCCGATCGGCCTGTATCGTGATCTGGCGGTGGGGGTGGCCGAAGGCGGTGCGGAAACCTGGTGCGATCGTGAACTCTACTGCCTGAAAGCGTCTGTTGGCGCGCCGCCGGATATTCTTGGCCCGCTCGGTCAGAACTGGGGCCTGCCGCCGATGGATCCCCACGTCATGACGGCGCGCGGCTATGAGCCGTTCATCCAGCTCTTACGGGCGAACATGAAAAGCTGTGGCGCGCTGCGTATCGATCATGTGATGTCGATGCTGCGTCTGTGGTGGATCCCTTACGGCGAAACTGCCGATCAGGGCGCGTACGTGCAGTATCCGGTGGATGATTTGCTGTCGATCCTTGCCCTTGAAAGCCAGCGTCACCAGTGCATGGTGATTGGTGAAGATCTGGGCACAGTACCGGTGGAGATTGTCAGCAAGCTGCGCGACAGCGGCATCTACTCCTACAAGGTGCTCTATTTCGAGAACAGCGAGAACGTCTTCCTGCCGCCGCAAAAATGGCCGCAACAGTCGATGGCGGTGGCAACGACCCACGACTTGCCGACGCTGCGTGGTTACTGGGAAGCCGGTGATTTAACGCTGGGCAAAACCCTGGGACTGTATCCGGACGAAGAGGTGCTGCGCGGTCTGTATCAGGATCGTGAGCGGGCGAAACAGGGGCTGCTGGAGGCGCTGCACAAGCAGGGCTGTCTGCCAAAACGTACCGGGCACAAGGCCTCACGTATGGCGATGACCAGCACGCTGAACCGCGGGATGCAGCGTTATATCGCGGATTCCAACAGCGCTCTGCTCGGTTTACAGCCGGAAGACTGGCTGGGAATGGCCGCGCCGGTGAACATTCCGGGCACCAGCTACCAGTACAAAAACTGGCGGCGCAAGCTGGATACCACCCTTGAGAAGATGTTTGCCGATGACGGCGTGAACAGGCTGATTAAGGATCTGGACAGAAGGCGTAAAACGGCAGGGAAGAAGTCGTAACAGGTTGCCCCTCTCCGGCTGGAGAGGGGCAAAGAATTAATGTTAAATCACCGCAGCCAGCAGCAGACAGCCTACCAGACCACATACCGAAATAATGGTTTCCAGCGCCGACCATGACTTCATGGTTTCACCGATAGTCAGGTTGAAGTACTCCTTGAACAGCCAGAAGCCCGGATCGTTTACGTGGGAGAAAATCACGCTACCGGAACCCACCGCGATAACCATCAGTTCAGGGCTGACGCCAGTGGTGGCGATCAGCGGTGCAGCAATGCCGCCAGCCGTAATCGCAGCGACCGTGGCCGAACCCAGCGCAATACGCAGTACCGCGGCAATCGACCAGGCCATAAAGATTGGCGACAAGTTGGTGGAGTGCATCATGGCGGCGATGTATTTATCCACGCCGCTGTCGACCAGCACCTGTTTGAATGCGCCGCCACCGCCGATGATCAGCAGCATCATGGCGATGATTTTGATGGAAGAGGTGATGGTGTCGGTCACATCATCCATTGAACGACCGCGGTTCAGGCCAAAGGTGAAGATGGCGATCAGCACGGCAATCAACGTTGCCATTACCGGGTCGCCGAAGAACTCAGCGTACGCCAGCAGCGGATGCCCTTTCGGCAGCACCATTTCTGCAATCGCACGGCCCGCCATCAGGATCACCGGTACCAGCGAGGTCCAGACGCTGACGCCAAAGCTCGGCATTTCTGCTTCGCTGAAGGTTTTGGCGTTATACAGACCTTCCGGGATCGGCTTATCAATCTTTTTCAGGAAGCGCGCATACACCGGACCTGCCAGAATGACGGTCGGGATCGCCAGCAGCGTACCGTAGAGCAGCGTTTTACCCATATCGGCATGGAAGATAGTGGCGATAGCGGTCGGGCCTGGGTGCGGCGGCAGGAAGCCGTGGGTCACGGAGAGCGCCGCCGCCATCGGAACGCCCACATACAGCAGCGGCACACGCGCTTTCGCGGCAATGGTGAACACCAGCGGCAGCAGCAGCACGAAGCCCACTTCATAAAACAGCGCAAAACCGACGGTAAAACCGGTCAGCACAACCGCCCACTGAATGTATTTCTGACCAAACTTATCAATAAGCGTGGTGGCAATGCGCTGCGCCCCACCGCAGTCTGCCAGCAGTTTGCCGAGCATAGCGCCGAAGCCCATGATCAGCGCAAGGCTGCCGAGCGTACCGCCGACACCCGCTTTAATAGAGGCGATCACCTTGTCCACTGGCATGCCCTGCATCAGTCCGACAGCGAGGGCCACCAGGATCAAGGCAATAAATCCGTTTAATTTAAAACGGATCATTAACAACAGTAACAAGACAACACCGATAGCAACGATGACTAATGGCATGATTTACCTGGCCTTTAATTTGTTATGGGTAACGTTGGCCCTGTGACGGGCGGTAACGGTTATCCCGAAGAGGAACAGAGAACGCATCGCACTGTCCTGGCCTGCATTTAGATTTGAACAACAGTTTAGCTGGCCGTTTTGCATTGATGCAGTACTGCTGCAAATGATACGGGTAACATATAAGGAATGAGAATGGCCCGCGCCGGGTAAATGTGAGAATTGCGAGGTGGGTCAAATTCTGAAGAATAGAATGTTAAATTTTTGTCTAGGTGTTGCCGGGTGGCGCTGCGCTTACCCGGCCTACGAAATGCCGCACGTATGTATTATGCAATACCACGTAAGCCCGGTAAGCGTGCAGGGAAGGTATCAATACGTAGGGCAAGTAAGCGAAGCATTATGGTGCCGAGAAAGTATCAATATGTAGGCCCGGTAAGCGAAGCACTACGGTGCAGGGAAGGTATCGATATGTAGGCCCGGTAAGCGAAGCGCCACCGGGCGGGGAAGGGCATCAGTAGTAAGAGTGTTCGCCGCGCTGGTGTTCGGTCAAATCGCGCACGCCTTTCAGTTCCGGGAATTCGTTCAGCAGCTGCTTCTCGATCCCTTCTTTCAGGGTCACATCGACCATTGAACAGCCGTTACAACCGCCGCCGAACTGCAAAATGGCGTAGCCTTCTTCCGTGATTTCCATCAGCGTAACGCGGCCACCGTGACCGGCCAGCTGCGGGTTAACCTGCGACTGGATCATATAATCGACGCGCTCCATCAGCGGCGCATCCTCAGACACTTTACGCATTTTGGCGTTCGGTGCTTTCAGCGTCAGCTGCGAACCCAGCTGATCGGTAACAAAATCGATCTCCGCATCGTCCAGATACGGCGCGCTCAACTCATCGACATACGCCGTCAGCAGATCAAATTTCAGGGCGGTGTCAGAAGCTTCCACTGCGTCCGGCGGGCAGTAAGAGACGCCACATTCAGCGTTTGGGGTACCCGGATTAATCACAAATACGCGGATTTGTGTTCCTTCTTCCTGATTTGCCAGCAGTTTGGCAAAGTGCGCTTGTGCAGCGTCGGAAATATGGATCATAGCAATGGCCTAATAGTTGACTATTTTACCTGGTTATAATACGCCCATCATCGAGGCTCTACAAGGTTCGACACAGGCACCATACCTGAACAGTCGCCGCGCCGCTGCGTAAAAGCAGCTGAGTAATTTCTGCGACGGTGCTGCCGGTAGTGACGACATCATCCACGATAGCGATATGGAGACCGCGTACCGGTAATTCAAGGCGAAAGGCATGGCGCAGGTTATGTTTACGCCGCCTGGCGCTGAGCTGATGCTGGGCGGGGGTGGCGCGCACACGCGTAATTGCCGTGCTCTCCCAGGCGCAGGACAGCCAGCGCGCGAGCGGGCGGCAGAGCGTATCATCCTGGTTAAATCCCCTGCGCCACTGGCGGCGAGAGTGGAGCGGCACGCTGATTAACCGATCGGGCCACGGTAATCCCCGCTCGCGGTGGGCCTTCAGAACCGCCAACAGCAGCAGGCGTGCCAGCGCCTGACCGACTTCCGGCTGGCGGGAGAATTTCAGCCGCTGGACAAGCGAACTGAGCGGCGGCGCATAGGCATTCACCATCACCAGTTGCTGCCATGGCGGCGGTTTTTGCAGGCAGCGACCACACGGCAGCATGGCAAAGGCCGCCGGTAAACCACATTGCGGGCAGACGGTCTGCGTGATGAACAGCGCACGACAGCACACCGAACAGATACCCCACGCGGCGAGCGCCAGCGGCATTCGGCATAGCCAGCATAAGCCAGGCACTGATAGCATAGCTCCCCTCCCTGTTGACTGAAGAGAAGCCTAACTGATGAATGACCTGTGGTGGGAAACCAAAGGAGAAGGAAAGTGTCATCTTGTGCTGCTGCACGGATGGGGACTGAATGCGCAGGTATGGGATTGCATTATTGCGGAACTCGCGCCGCATTTTACGCTGCATCTGGTGGATCTGCCGGGTTATGGTCGTAGCAACGGCTTTGGGGCGCTGACCCTTGCGCAGATGACGGATGCGGTGCTGGCCCGCGCGCCGGAGAGCGCCATCTGGCTGGGCTGGAGCCTGGGCGGGCTGGTAGCAAGCCAGGCGGCGCTCAGCGCTCCGCAGCGCGTGCAGGCGCTGGTCACCGTCGCGTCTTCCCCCTGTTTTTGCGCCGGGGATGACTGGCCGGGCATTAAGCCAGACGTACTGTCTGGTTTTCAGCGCCAACTGAGCGAGGATTTTCAGCGCACCGTAGAACGTTTTCTGGCGCTACAAACGCTGGGTACGGAAACGGCCCGAGCGGATGCCCGCAAACTGAAAAGCGCCGTGCTGGCGCTGCCGATGCCGGGCGAAGCCGTCCTTAATGGCGGTCTGGAGATCCTCAAAACCGCCGATTTGCGTCTGCCGCTGGCGTCGCTGCCGCTGCCGTTCCTGCGGCTTTATGGTCGCCTTGATGGCCTGGTGCCGCGTAAAATCGCCGCATTGCTCGACGAGGCGTGGCCTGCCAGCCGCTCGGTTATCTTCCCGAAAGCTGCCCATGCGCCTTTTATTTCTCATCCGCAGGATTTTTGCCAGGCGCTGCTCGACTTTACAGCATCGCTGGCCTGACACGCCGCGGGCGGGTGGCGAAATAATCAACTGACGTTAATACTTAAGGTTGTCACTGCGGCTTTGTGGGTGAAAAGCGTAATGACCTTAGAACCACCACCTTAAAGGAGTTAAGCCTATGAAACTTGCTACTGGTATTGTCGCGTCTCTGGTTATTGGTTCGCTGTCATTTGGCGTGTTTGCAGCAGAAGAGTTGCAGAAAGATAAAGTCAAAGAGATGAATCTGACCAAAATTGGCACGGTGACGGCGTCCGAAAGCACTGCGCCTATGGACGCACGCGAAGAAATCACTAAAAAGGCCGATGAGCTGGGCGGGAAGTATTTCGTGGTGACCAGCGCCGATAAAACCGGCAAAGACATTCACGCTACCGCAGACGTCTATAAATAACAGCAGCAGGCGGATCGTCGATCCGCCTGTCTGTCAGCACAACATCCACCACTCCCGCAGACAGGCTTTCCCGTCAGGACACTCCCGGCATTGCCCACTCAGACAGCCGCCTGGATCTTCCTGCACGCGCCGGGCTTTTCCCAGCGCTTCCATCCGTCCCAGCATCGCTTCCATCATCGCCAGCGGCGTCTGCAGCGCGTTGCTCAGGGTGCAGGCCTCCATTTTGCCATGCAGGGCCAGCATATCGCGGATCTCAAACAGTGAAGCCATGGCGCGTCTCCTTAGTGACAGTCACTGCCGGTACTGGCTTCGCAGCAGCGGGCAAGCTGTTTGCGGGTCGCCAGCAGGTCGACGTTCACCCGGCTTCTGGCGCGGCGCAGGCCGCCAATCACCAGCACGTTAAACAGGATCACCGCGAGGATACAGACCAGGCTGTAGCGCGGGTGCTGGCTAAAGGTAGCCGTCTGATAAAATACGGTTGCAAGGGAATAAGCAATGTTCAGCCCCCAGAGGATCGAGAAGCCCATCCAGCCGCGGCTCGCTTCACGGGCAATGGCGCCCATCACCGAAATGCAGGGGATATAGAGCAGCACGAAGATCAGGTAGCTGTAGGCCGCCGCCGGGCTGCCAAATTTCTCGCTCATCACCCCCATTGATCCCGTAGCCATTTCGCCGTCGCCTTTACTGGCTTCAATGGGGTTCGCCAGCGTGCTCAGACTTAAGGTGTCCACCAGGCTTTGCCAGGTTTCTTCTGCGGCACCCAACAGTTCTTCCGACACACTAAACTGCGTGGCATCGAAGGGCGCTTCCTGAATATTTTCCGCGGTATAGAGCGAGTTGAGCGTGCCGACCACCACTTCTTTGGCCATCGCGCCAGTAAACAGGCCGACGGTGGCCTGCCAGTGATCATTCTCCACGCCGATGGGTTTTAGCAATGGTGTGAACACCCGGCTGACCGACGCCAGCGCCGAATCGTTGATGCTGGTGGCCGCCTGGCCGCCCAGCGTAAAGCTGTTCAGGGCGCTGAGGAAAATACTGACCACCACAATCACTTTACCGGCGCGCAGCACAAATCCTTTCAGACGCTGCCAGGTTTGCAGCAGCAGGCTTTTCAGGTGCGGGACGTGATACACCGGCAGTTCCATCACAAAGGGCGAGGCTTCGCCGCGCATGATGGTGTGCTTCAGCATCAGGCCCGTGAGGATCGCCATGACAATCCCCAGCACATAGAGCGAGAACACCGCCAGCGCACCCTGTTGACCGAAGAAGGCCGACGCAAACACCGCGAAGATCGCCAGCCGCGCACCGCAGGACATAAAAGGCGCCATCATGATAGTCATCAGACGCTCACGCGGGGCATCCAGCGTGCGGGCGCCCATGACTGACGGCACGTTGCAGCCGAAGCCAACAATCAGCGGCACAAAAGATTTGCCCGGCAGGCCCAGCGACTGCATCAGGCGATCCATGACAAAGGCCGCGCGCGCCATATAGCCGGAGTCTTCAAGGAAGGAGAGAAACAGGAACATCATGCCGATTTGCGGTACCAGCGGCAGCACCGTGTTGATACCCCCGCCCAGCCCCTGAGCGAGGAAAATGGTCAGCCAGTCGGGGAAATGCAGCGTATAACCAATCCACTGAATGCCGTGGACGAAAATGGCGACGGAACCGGCGTCAAATATGGGTGACAGCGCGCCGCCAATGTTAATGGCGAGTACAAACATGACGTACATCACCAGCAGGAAGATCGGCAGGCCAAGCACACGGTTGAGGATGATCTTATCCATCGCGGCGGTAAAGCGCCCCGGCTCCGCCGTTAGGGTGTTGCTCACCGCGTCACACATGGCGGCGATAGTTTGATAGCGGGCATCAGCGATGTGCAGGCCGGGATCGTCCATTTCGTTTTTAAGACGGGCCAGCGTGTCCGGCAGATGCTGCGCCGCATCGCCCGCATAGCCACGGCTGTAAATATCACCTTCCAGCATTTGCAGCGCCAGCCAGCGGCGTTGCTGTTCCGGCATCTGCATATCCATGGCGTCGGCCAGCGTGGCGGCTTCCCGCAGCAGGGGGCGGGCATAGTGCACCAGGCTGATGGCCTGATTCTGCTGGTGGCGGTCAATCGCAAGCTTGAGGGCTTCGATGCCGCGCCCGCGCGTTGACACCAGCGGCACGACCGGGCAGCCCAGGCGGGCGGATAATGCGTCAATGTCGATGCGGATCTTCTGCTTCTCGGCAATGTCGAGCATGTTAAGCGCCACGATGCAGGGAATACCCAGCTCCAGCAACTGTAACGTCAGGTAGAGATTACGCTCCAGATTAGAGGCATCCACCACGTTGATCAGCATGTCTGCATCGCCGCTCAGAATGTAGTGGCAGGCGATCTGTTCATCGAGGGAGGTTTGCGACGAAATGGTCGTCAGAGAATAGGTGCCGGGGAGATCCACCAGCGTCACCGCATGATCGGTGGTGGAGAATAGACCTTCTTTGCGCTCCACCGTGACGCCAGCCCAGTTACCGACACGCTGACGTGCGCCGGTTAACTGATTGAATAAGGTTGTTTTGCCGGAATTAGGATTACCAATTAAACCGAGTGTTAATTTTTTCATAGTGTTGCTGCGCTCTGTGAGTCAGTCGCTTATTAACGGGATACGGCTTCTACTTCTAATAGCGCCAGATCTTTTTTTCGTAATACCAGGCTGACACGACGGGTTTCAATATGCACCGGATCGCCGAAGGGCGCGACGCGCACCACGTTAAATGACGAGCCGGGCAGCATGCCAAGCGAAAGCAGTTTCTGACGATAAGCCGGGCTGATTTCAGGCGCGAACCCGGTAATTTTCCACGCGCTGTCAGGTGAGAATGCCATAGGACCTACTTTGTTTTGTAAATCAGGGGAGCGTGCCGGGCGACGTAATCATTCAGGAGACGGGAAGGATTAGCCCGGTGACGGTGACAAAATAATCAACTGATAGAATGGTAATGAGAATGGTTTTTATCATCAACGGATAAAATGTGTGTGGATGTTATATTGGCAATGAATATGCGGGACTTTTGATATAGCTCAAAAATAAGCGAGGAAATGATTTTAAGGAAATGAATATGGAATTAACGCATTGTGTTAATAATGTGAAAAATAGTGATCTGTTAAGTTTTATTAATTATTTAACGTAAATGCCCTCTCCCGCAGGAGAGGGCGAAAAAAGATTAACGTTTTTTACCCATTGCCGCTGCCAGTGCATCCATCATCGCGCTGTTGCCGGAAGACTGAGCTTCACGACCACGTGGTTTTGCCGCGCCGCGTGCTGCCGGGCGGCTGGCCTGCTCGCGCTGTGGACCGTTGCCGCGACGGGAACTGGTTTCGCCTGGCTGTTCGTCAAGACGCATGGTCAGAGCGATACGCTTACGCGGCAGATCGACTTCCATGACCTTCACTTTCACAATATCGCCGGCTTTCACCACGCTGTGCGGATCGTCGACAAACTTACTGGACAGCGAGGAGATATGTACCAGTCCGTCCTGATGTACGCCGATGTCCACAAACGCGCCGAAGTTGGTGACGTTGGTCACCGCGCCTTCGAGGATCATCCCCGGCAGCAGATCGTTCATGGTTTCCACGCCTTCGGCGAAGGTGGCGGTTTTAAATTCCGGGCGCGGATCGCGGCCTGGTTTTTCCAGCTCTTTGATGATGTCGCTCACCGTCGGCACGCCGAAACGCTCATCGGTGAAGTCTGAGGCTTTCAGCTGGCGCAGTTCGTTGCCATTACCCATCAGATCGCGCAGCGATTGCTCGGTGGCGGCCAGAATACGCTCCACCACCGGGTAGGCTTCCGGGTGCACTGTTGAGGCATCCAGCGGGTTATCGCCGTGGTTAATACGCAGGAAGCCCGCGCACTGCTCGAATGCTTTCGGTCCCAGACGACTCACCTTCAGCAACTGCTGGCGGTTCTGGAACTGACCGTTTTCATCGCGCCAGGCCACAATGTTTTGCGCCATCATGCGGGTTAAGCCCGCCACGCGGGTTAACAGCGGCACCGACGCGGTATTCAGATCAACGCCCACGGCGTTTACGCAGTCCTCGACCACCGCATCAAGCTTACGCGCCAGCTGTGACTGGCTGACATCGTGCTGATACTGACCCACCCCGATGGATTTCGGATCGATCTTCACCAGCTCCGCCAGCGGATCCTGCAAACGACGGGCGATGGACACCGCGCCACGGATAGAGACATCCAGATCCGGGAACTCCAGCGCCGCCAGTTCAGAGGCAGAATAGACGGATGCGCCCGCTTCGCTGACGATCACTTTTTGCGCCGTCACTTTCGGGAACTGCTTTTGCACATCGAGGAAGAAACGCTCGGTTTCACGTGACGCAGTACCGTTGCCGATGGCCACCAGTTCAACGTTATGTTTTTCGCACAGCGCGGCGACTACAACGGCGGCTTTGGCAGCCTGACCGGTATGCGGATAGATGGTGTCGGTTGCGACCAGCTTGCCGGTGCCGTCAACCACCGCCACTTTTACGCCGGTGCGCAGGCCCGGATCGAGGCCCATGGTCGCGCGCAGGCCCGCAGGGGCCGCCATCAGCAGATCGTGCAGGTTACGGGCGAACACGTTAATGGCTTCGTCTTCGGCGCGCTCGCGCACGGTGCCCATTAATTCCGTTTCGAGGTGCATCAGCACTTTGATGCGCCACGTCCAGCTCACCACGCCACGACGCCAGCTGTCGGCAGGGGCGTTGTTCAGGCGCAGACCGAGATGGTCGATAATAATCTGTTCGCAGTGGCTCTCTTTGGGCGGCTCATCAAACTGCGGATCGGCGTTCAACGCCAGTTGCAGAATGCCTTCGTTGCGGCCACGGAACATCGCCAGCGCGCGGTGCGACGGCACGCTGCTAATAGGTTCGTGATGATCGAAATAGTCGCGGAATTTCGCGCCTTCTTCCTCTTTGCCGCTAATCACCGTCGCCACCAGATGCGCGTTTTTCCACAGATAGTCACGCACTTTCGCCAGCAACGCCGCGTCTTCCGCAAAGCGCTCCATCAGAATATAACGCGCGCCGTCGAGCGCGGCTTTGGTGTCAGCCACGCCTTTATCCGCATCAACAAACTTCGCGGCTTCGGTTTCCGGGTGATGGGACGGATCGTTCCACAGTAAATCGGCGAGCGGTTCAAGGCCCGCTTCAATGGCGATTTGCCCGCGCGTGCGGCGCTTCGGCTTATAGGGCAGGTAAAGGTCTTCGAGTTCGGTTTTGCTCAGCGTACTGTTGATGGCGCCAGCCAGTTCGTCGGTCAGCTTGCCCTGTTCGCCGATGGATTTGAGGATCGCCTGGCGTCGGTCTTCCAGTTCGCGCAGGTAGCCAAGACGGGTTTCGAGCTGACGTAATTGCGTGTCGTCCAGACCGCCGGTGACCTCTTTACGATAACGTGCAATGAACGGCACGGTGTTCCCTTCATCAAGCAGGCGAACGGCAGATTCTACCTGTTCGGTTCTGGCCTGAAGTTCACCCGCAATAATGCGGCAGAGCGAATTATTCATCATTTCAATATCATCTTCTGAGCAAAATCAGCCGATAGTTATACGGATTGAGGCAGCAAAATGCCAGCCGTAACGGGCGGCTTCTGGATTATTCCGGCGGGCTATTTTACATAGGTGATGTCGTTCACATACCAGGTGGCTTCCCCGCCTGGCGTCTGCACCACGGCGACGTCACCGACCTCTTTTTTCAGCAGCGCGCGCGCCATCGGCGAGTCGATAGAGATGTAATCCTTTTGACCAAAAATTTCATCGTAACCGACAATACGAAAACGGCGGGTATCGCCCTCGTCATTCTCTATTTCCACCCAGGCCCCGAAAAAGACTTTGCCTTCCTGCTGGGGGGAGTAATCTACGATGCGCAGGTTTTCCAGACATTTGGTGAGGTAGCGCACCCGGCGGTCGATCTCACGCAGCCGTTTTTTATTATACTGATAGTCAGCGTTTTCACTGCGGTCGCCCAGACTTGCCGCCCAGGTCACTTTTTTGGTGACTTCCGGGCGCTCCTGACGCCAGAGATAATCCATTTCCTGCTTGAGTTTGTCGTAACCCTCACGGGTAATCAGGGGCGTTTTCATTTTCCATGCCTTATTCTGTGAGCAAATGTACAGATAACTTGCTGTTAAATATGCTTTGTAACAATTTCGACTAGAATTCATACCAGAATTAACTGGTGGTAGGCGCACACTTTTTTAGAATACGCTTTCTAGATTGTCCGAACCTTTGGGAGTACAAACAATGCAAGAGAATTATAAGATTCTGGTCGTCGATGACGATATGCGCCTGCGTGCGCTGCTTGAACGTTATCTCACCGAGCAAGGCTTCCAGGTTCGCAGCGTCGCCAACGCAGAACAGATGGATCGCCTGTTAACCCGTGAATCCTTCCACCTGATGGTGCTCGACTTAATGTTACCTGGTGAAGATGGTTTGTCCATCTGCCGCCGTCTGCGTAGCCAGAGCAACCCGATGCCGATCATTATGGTGACGGCGAAAGGTGAAGAGGTTGACCGTATCGTGGGCCTCGAAATTGGCGCTGACGACTATATTCCAAAACCCTTCAACCCGCGTGAGCTGCTGGCCCGTATCCGCGCCGTGCTGCGTCGTCAGGCGAACGAACTGCCGGGCGCGCCGTCTCAGGAAGAAGCGGTGATCGCCTTTGGTAAGTTCAAGCTTAACCTCGGCACCCGCGAAATGTTCCGTGAAGATGAGCCGATGCCGCTGACCAGCGGTGAATTCGCCGTGCTCAAAGCGCTGGTCAGCCATCCGCGCGAGCCGCTGTCCCGCGATAAGCTGATGAACCTGGCGCGTGGCCGTGAATACTCCGCGATGGAGCGTTCTATCGACGTACAGATCTCCCGCCTGCGCCGCATGGTGGAAGAGGATCCGGCGCATCCGCGCTATATTCAGACCGTCTGGGGTCTGGGCTACGTCTTTGTGCCGGACGGTTCTAAAGCATGAGGCGAATGCGCTTCTCGCCGCGAAGCTCGTTTGCCCGCACGCTGTTACTGATTGTCACCTTGCTGTTCGTCAGCCTGGTGACGACCTATCTGGTGGTGCTGAACTTCGCGATCCTGCCAAGCCTCCAGCAGTTTAATAAGGTCCTCGCCTACGAAGTTCGTATGCTGATGACCGATAAACTGCAACTGGAGGACGGCACACAGCTGGTGGTTCCCCCTGCGTTTCGCCGGGAGATTTACCGCGAGCTGGGGATTTCGCTCTACTCCAACGAGGCTGCCGAAGACGCGGGCCTGCGTTGGGCGCAACATTACGAATTCTTAAGCCATCAGATGGCGCAGCAGCTGGGCGGCCCGACGGAAGTGCGCGTCGAGGTCAACAAAAGCTCGCCGGTCGTGTGGCTCAAAACCTGGCTGTCGCCCAATATCTGGGTGCGCGTGCCGCTCACTGAAATTCATCAGGGCGATTTCTCCCCGCTGTTCCGCTATACGCTGGCCATTATGCTGATGGCGATCGGCGGCGCGTGGCTGTTTATCCGCATCCAGAACCGGCCACTGGTGGATCTGGAGCACGCGGCGCTTAAGGTGGGTAAAGGCCAAATCCCGCAGCCGCTGCGCGAGTATGGTGCGTCTGAGGTGCGCTCGGTCACCCGGGCGTTTAACCAGATGGCGGCGGGCGTGAAACAACTGGCCGATGACCGTACGCTGTTAATGGCAGGTGTCAGCCACGATCTGCGTACGCCGCTGACCCGTATCCGGCTGGCAACGGAAATGATGGCCGAAGAAGACGGCTATCTCGCGGAATCCATCAATAAAGACATCGAAGAGTGCAACGCCATTATCGAGCAGTTTATTGATTATCTGCGTACCGGTCAGGAAATGCCGATGGAGATCGCGGATCTCAATTCGGTGTTGGGTGAAGTGGTGGCGGCTGAAAGCGGTTATGAGCGTGAGATCGAAACGGCAATGCATCCAGGCGAGATCCTGGTGCGCATGCATCCGCTCTCTATCAAGCGCGCCGTCGCGAATATGGTGGTTAACGCCGCCCGCTATGGCAACGGCTGGATCAAAGTCAGCAGCGGCACGGAACCGCACCGCGCCTGGTTCCAGGTGGAGGACGATGGTCCGGGGATCAAACCAGAACAGCGCAAGCACCTGTTCCAGCCTTTCGTACGGGGCGACAGCGCGCGCAGCACCAGCGGCACCGGCTTAGGGCTGGCGATTGTGCAGCGTATTGTCGATAACCATAACGGTCTGCTGGAGCTGGGAACAAGCGAGCGGGGTGGGTTATGCATCCGCGCCTGGTTGCCGATCCCGGTGGCGCGTGTGGCAAGTCAGGTGAAATAGAGTTAATTCACAGTGCCCGGTGGCGCAGTGAAACAGTAGGCCCGGCAAGCAACGCGCCGCCGGGCATAAAACAGATAAGATTTACAGCTTCGGTCCGGCACTCACCAGCGCTGCACCCGCCGGAGTATCGGTATACTTCTCGAAATTACTGATAAACAGCTTCGCCAGCGCTTCGGCTTTCTCCTGCCACTGTTCCGGTGACGCATAGGTATTGCGCGGATCGAGGATCGCGGTATCCACGCCCGGCAGCGTCGTCGGAATGGCCAGATCAAACATCGGCAGCGTAAAGGTTTCCGCCTGATCCAGTGAACCATTCAGAATGGCGTCGATAATGGCGCGCGTATCTTTGATCGAAATGCGTTTGCCGGTGCCGTTCCAGCCGGTATTCACCAGATAGGCCTGTGCGCCTGCTGCCTGCATGCGTTTCACCAGCACTTCGGCGTACTGCGTCGGATGCAGCGACAGGAACGCCGCGCCGAAGCAGGCGGAGAAGGTCGGCGTTGGTTCGGTCACGCCACGCTCGGTGCCCGCCAGCTTGGCGGTGAAGCCCGACAGGAAATGGTACTGCGTCTGGTTTGCCGACAGACGCGACACTGGCGGCAGCACGCCGAAAGCATCGGCGGTCAGGAAGATCACCTTAGTGGCATGGCCCGCTTTTGACACCGGCTTGACGATATTATCAATGTGATAGATCGGGTAAGAGACGCGGGTATTCTCGGTTTTTGAGCCATCGTCATAATCGACGGAGCCGTCTGCACGCACGGTGACGTTTTCCAGCAGCGCATCGCGGCGAATGGCGTGGAAAATATCCGGTTCCGCTTCTTCAGACAGTTTGATCGTCTTGGCGTAGCAGCCGCCTTCAAAGTTGAACACCCCGTCGTCGTCCCAGCCGTGCTCGTCATCGCCGATCAAGCGACGTTTCGGATCGGTGGAAAGGGTCGTTTTTCCGGTGCCGGACAGACCGAAGAACACCGCCACATCGCCTTTTTCACCGACGTTTGCCGAACAGTGCATCGAGGCGATCCCCTTCAGCGGCAGCAGGTAGTTCATGATCGAGAACATCCCTTTTTTCATTTCGCCGCCGTACCAGGTACCGCCGATCAGCTGAATGCGTTCGGTCAGGTTGAAAGCCACGAAGTTCTCGGAGTTCAGTCCCTGCTCTTTCCATTGCGGGTTGGTGCATTTCGCGCCGTTCATAACGATAAAGTCCGGCGTAAAGTCTGCCAGCTCTTCGTCCGTCGGGCGGATAAACATGTTTTTGACGAAATGGGCCTGCCAGGCGACTTCGGTAATAAAGCGCACCGACAGACGGGTGTCAGCGTTCGCGCCACAAAACGCATCGACAATAAACAGGCGCTTGCCGGAGAGCTGGCGGGTGACGAGACCTTTCAGATGCTGCCAGATTTCCGGGGAGAGCGGTTTGTTGTCGTTTTTGCCTTTGCCTTTGTCGGACCACCACACGGTATCGCGGGTGGTGTCATCGCGAACAATGTATTTATCCTTTGGTGAACGGCCGGTGAAAATACCGGTGTCGACGGCGATAGCACCAGAATTTGTCAGCACACCGCGCTCGTATCCTTCCAGACCTGGATTGAGCTCTTCCTGATACAGCGTGTCGTAATCAGGGTTGTGGACAATATTCTTAACGTCGTGGATACCATAAGCCTCGAGATCCTGCGGGGTTAAATCGTTAACGCGCATGTCACTACTCCTTAGCTAAATGTACTACCTGAGATTGTAGGGTTGTTATAGGGGTTTTAACCGCGACGGGGCTCATAGATTTACGCTTCAGGAAAATCTCACTATATAGGGTTACACCCGTCACCTGGCGAGACGAATTATGGATGTTTTGCTTTGACCCAGGGAGGAAACGTTACGCAATCGGGCTTTTTTAGAGGATTAGTCGGCGGCTTTGTGAGTGTAATCGCATTCATGAAAGGAAATTACGTAACTGTTTCATGAAGATTTTAAGAGGCGCGCCACCGGGCGGTGACGCGCACGTCAGGATTAGTGCACCTGCGGATCGGCTGGGGAGGCGTTATTGCGAATTTCCGCAATATCCATCGAATTGAACAGATAGTGATTACCGCAGTAATCACAATGCATGTCGATTTCGCCTTCTTCCGCCAGAATGCTGTCAATTTCTTCATCCGGCAGAGTGCGCAGCGCCCCGGCACAACGTTCGCGGGAGCAGGTACACTTAAACACCACGTCCTGCGGATCGTAAAGGGTCACTTCTTCTTCGTGATACAGACGCCACAGCACGTCGTTAGCCGGCAGCGTGGTCAGCTCTTCCAGCTTGATGGTGTCGGTCAGCGTCGCCAGATGCTCGAAATCATTGGCCTGAGTATCCTGCGCTGGCAGTACCTGTAGCAGCATACCGCCCGCAGCGGCTTTACCGTCGACGAGGCCGGTGCGAATGAACAGGCGCGTCGGTAGCTGCTCAGAACGCATGAAGTAATCTTCCAGGCATTCGGCCAGCGTATCGCCTTCCAGACCCACCACGCCCTGATAGCGCTCGCCTTCTTCTGGCGCAATAGTGATCACCAGATAACCGTTGCCAATGAGCGTTTTCAGATCGGCATCTTCCGGCACGTCGCCCTGCACGCGCGCAACGCCGCGCATTTCCTGCTTGTTGTTGCCATTGATAACGGCGAGGCTCATCGGGCCATCACCCTGCAACTGCACGGTAATATCACCCGCGAATTTCAGGGTGGCAGTCAGTAAACTTGTCGCGACCAGCAACTCTCCGAGGATCATTTTCACCGGCTGCGGGTAGTCATGATTTTCGAGGATATGTTGCAGGCTCCCGGATACCGATACCAGTTCGCCGCGAACGGCATAATTTTCAAACAGGTAGCGGTGCAATTGGTCGTGTTGGGCCATAGTCATCTCGTCTTAGGGTGAAGATTATTCTTTTTCACCGAATTTAAATTTTATCAGGTCGCGGCGTTCTTTCTTATCCGGACGGCGATCGGGGTGCGGCATGGTGAGGGCGTTGAGTTTACGTGCCTCGGCCATTTTCTCGCGCTTTTCAACGCTTTCTGCCGTTTCTTCGTACAGCGCCACCGCCTCAGTTGCCGGGCGGCGTTGCTCGGTGATGGCATTGACAATCACCGTGCGCTCGTCATTTCCCTGACGCAGCGTCAGCCGGGCATGCAACTCGACGATTTTACTCGGTTTGGAGCGCTGTCCGTTGTAATGCACTTTGCCGCCTTCGATCATCTCACGGGCCAGCGCGCGGGTTTTGTAAAAGCGTGCCGCCCAGAGCCACTTATCGAGACGAACCTGGGGTGCGGGTTTCTCTTTCATCGCGTCTCCTTCACACCGAGTGCGGGGATCAAACGGCGGTAATCATTTAGCCCCGGATGGCGCTGATACTGCTTCTCAGCAATACCGGAGTCAGGATTCGTAATGCCGAGGCAGTAGCGAATGCCGAACTGTGCTGCCGCATCAAGGATAGGTTCGCTGTCATCAACAAACAGGGTCCGTGCCGGATCAAGCCCGGTCTCCTGCTGTACGGCTTGCCATAATCGCTGATCCTCTTTCGGATAGCTAAATGTGTGGGTGGAAAGTAATAAATCAAGGTGTGAACCCAGGCCCGTATGCTCAAGCTTCACCGCCAGGTTATGCGGATGCGCATTGGTCAGCAAAATACGGCGTTTCCCGCAGGCTTTTAGCGCATCCAGAAACGGCACGGTGTCTTCACGTAATACCGCGCGTGCGCCCTGGGCGGTGGTCATGGCGCAAATGTCCAGTCCGAGGCGTTCACTCCAGTAATCCAGACAGTACCAGTTTAGCGTATGCTGCACGGCATGATACTGCTGGCCGATGTAATCCTGCGCTTCCTGCGGGCTAATGCCCCGCTGTGCGGCATAGGTTTCCGGCACCAGTTTTTGCCAGAAGTAGTTGTCAAACGCCAGGTCGAGCAGGGTGCCATCCATGTCCAGCAAAACGGTATCCACGTTTTGCCAGTCAATCTCAATATGCATAGAACACTCCGGGCAGAAAGCACCTTCGGCGCGGGCCGCAGAAAACGGCCGCGCGAAGGTGATCAGATCATATTTTCGGGGGAGGGGATCAGCGTCGGGTTAAAGCAGCTGTCATAGTATTGCTGAATATCAGCCAGACGAGTGCGATGACGCTGATAGCGGCGCAGCGCCTGAATGCCGTTATACAGGCTACAGATAATCAACACGGCCAGCAGCAGGGTCGTTGCCGCGTAACGCCACAGGCCGGCGCTGTCCGGCATACGGTGCAGTCTGATGTGACGGGTGCCGTTGGCGTCAGTATAAATATTGGTAATGATCCCTTCGGCGCTGAACGGTGTCTGCATCAGCATTTGCGCCAGCCGCTGAAACTCTCCCCATTGATCCTGCGCCGGATAATCATACAGCGCGACCGGCGGCCACGGTTGATCGACCAGCTCGCTGCCTTCATCGCTGGCAATCACAAAGCCGCCAGGAGCCGGGCTGTTCAGCGCCTGGGCCGCACGTGACGTTTCACGCGTAATAAAGGGCGCGGTGGACGTCGCCACAAGGTTATCCAGCGATTCGGCGCTGACCGGGCGTAACAGTACGTTCACGCCGCTGAGACGGCCAGTGCTGGCGCGGCGGGTGAGTGCGTCCCAGTCTTTGGTGTTACCAAGGTTAACCAGCGCATTTTTCAGGCGCAGACACTCATCTTCGGCGGCGCATAAATCCTGGGTTTTCAGCACGATGTCGGCAAAATCATCCAGCAGCACCATACCGGATTTTTCGATGGCGGAACGCAGGGCGGCGCTGACGCGAGAATCCTCTTCAGTCTGAGGATGCAGCTGGCGATTGACCGCCTGGATCAGCGCGCTGGCTTTAGTGACAGTATCCGATTCCGGCAACGGCAGCGGCGGCGCGTCGTTCCAGATGATCTGCGAGCAGTCGAACGGCGTAAACGGCGACTTTTGCTGGGTGCTCCAGTTACCTGCGGCATGAATACTGCACATGCCGGTACCGCGCAGGCTCAGCGTATCCCCCACGCGCACGGCTGCTTTTTCCAGTTCGCCGACGCTGGTCGCTTCAATGGTCTGCGCGCCTTTCATCCACGACACGGTAAATTTGATCGGCATATCCAGCGGGACCCAGATGATGAGCATCGCCAGCACTACCAGCGCGCCGATGGCGATAACGGCGCTACGTAACCAGTGCTGAATCGGAAAATGGGTGGCTTCATCATGCAGAGATAAAAAGCGTCCCTGACGCACAACGTGACGATCCAGATAAATATCAATGTCTGTCTGCTGCCCTAAATCCTGAGCGATATAGGGCTGCCAGTGCGGAGGATAAATCAGGTCAATGATGCCAAGGGAGATATTATTAATCTGTTCCTGATCGTTTTCACCGAACAACCCCCAGCGTTTTGGCGTGCCGCGCAGGCAATGGATCTCACGTAGCGTATTTTTGGCCGGTGGCGCAAATAATCCCCACAGCCCGGCGGCCAGCAGCATGATCGCACCGCCTGCCATCCACGGAACGAAGACATCGGGCGTCACCAGGCAGAAGAAAAACAGCAGAAAAGAGGCGCTGATCAACAGGGCTTCCCGCAGCCCGTCCGGGCGACTCAGGGCATACTCTTCCCGCGTTTGCTGACGAATATTCAGCAGCTCGATCTGCTCGCTCTCTTCGCCGCGGATCGACGCCTGGGTGGAAGTCTGCACTTCCAGCGAGTAGCCGCGTGTTTCCTGCATGTATTCACTCAGGGTATGACCGTTGAGCGAAATGACCAGCGGAAGGGTATCGGTGTAGATCAATTCCACCGCGTTTTCGTCGGTGATGTACTGTTCCCAGAACGGGGGCAAATGCACTTCTACCGCATCAAGGTAATAGCGCCATTTATTGAGATCGTCGGTGTTGATGCCGTATCGGGTGATCGAGTGCGTCACGGTAAAAACCGTGTTGCTTTGCGTATTTAGCGCCATCGCGACGGGCGGCGTGGTGGCGCCGGTCGGGCCGGGAACATCCAGCACGCGGGAGAGCGTATCAAGATAGCTTTCAACCGCACTGCGCTCATCGGCGGTTAACTTTCGCGTGGCGGCATCAGCAAAAGCCTGAGGATTTGGTAGCCGGTAGAGGCGCTTCGTCCGTCGCCTGAAAAACCACCATGCAAGAAGTGCGCAGGCAAGGCAGGCAGCGAAAAAAATCAAAATGGTGCTCATGCTTTCCCCATCTTACTTTTTTTACAGAGGTGTGGTCAGTAGCACCCTTTCCAAAAAAACGTCATCATGTGGCTGGTTTCGGGCAAGTATAAAACTGAATTCTTTTAAGCGCATACCAGCGCGCAGGATAGTAACAAAAGACACTCTGCATGCAATATCAGCAAATTCCTAATCTTAATTCAAGCTCTTGACTTTTTTAACGAAATGATGAATGTACTAGTTGACGTTACAAATATGTAAATAGAGCGCGAATGCCGTTGCCGAAACCGCTCGCTATACCGCACAATAACCCGAGTTTCCACTGTAAAGACCCCATCATAATGAGTAAATCATTGCAAAAACCCACCATTCTTAACGTCGAAACCGTCGCCAAATCACGGTTATTTAACGTTGAAAGCGTGGATCTGGAATTCAGCAACGGCGAGCGTCGTGTTTATGAGCGCATGCGCCCGTCCACGCGAGAAGCCGTAATGATTGTGCCCATCGTCGATGACCATCTGATTTTGATCCGTGAATATGCCGTAGGGATTGAAGCTTACGAACTGGGCTTCTCGAAGGGGCTTATCGATCCGGGCGAAAGCGTGTATGAAGCCGCAAACCGCGAGTTAAAAGAGGAAGTGGGCTTTGGCGCGAATAACCTGACGTTTCTGAAGAAACTCAGCATGGCGCCGTCCTATTTCTCCAGCAAAATGAATATCGTGGTGGCAGAAGATCTCTACCCGGAATCGCTGGAAGGAGATGAGCCTGAACCGCTGCCGCAGGTACGCTGGCCACTGGCTCATCTGATGGATTTGCTGGAAGATCCCGATTTTAACGAAGCTCGCAATGTCAGCGCGCTGTTTCTGGTTCGGGAATGGCTGAAGGGGCAGGGCAGGCTGTAGGTTTTTTGCCCTCTCCCGAAGGAGAGGGCTTTTGGATCAGAACAGCTCGTGCGTCTCGCCGTTATCAATGATCGTCGTTCCCACCTCATGTACCGCCTGCTGTGTCGGCTGCGTACCTTCGATGAAATACTCCTGACGACTGTTGCCACCGTTAGCCAGTTGACCCGTGCTGCGGTCGATATTCACTGTCACGATGCCCGGCGGCGGCGTCAGCGGCTCTTCAGGTACGCCTTCCAGTGCATGTTTCATAAAGGCGTCCCACGCGGGCTGAGCACTTTTCGCACCGCCTTCATAACCTGAAATCTGATCTTTAATCGCCCCCGAAGCGGTGGTGCGGCCCAGATCCCGCCGATGATCGTCAAAGCCGATCCACACAGAGGTGACTGCGCCCGGACCGTAGCCTGAGAACCACGCATCTTTCGAGCTGTTGGTGGTACCGGTTTTGCCGCCAATATCGTTGCGCTTCAGATCGCGACCTGCACGCCAGCCAGTTCCCTGCCAGCCCGGTTCGCCAAAGATATTGCTGTTGAGCGCGCTCTTGATTAAGAACGCCAGCGGGGTATTGATGACGTGCGGCGCGTACTCCTGCGCCCCGGTCTGCGCCACCAGCGCCTGATTGGCCTGGCCCAGTTGCGGCATTGGCACGACGGCATTTTGCTGCTCCTGCGAGCGGGCTACGTCTTCAACATCTTTATTTTCCAGCACGCCAGACTTCTGCGTTTCGCCGTAGATCACCGGGATGTCGCACTCCACACAGGCGATCTTCGGACGGGCTTCAAACAGCACGCCGCCCTGATCGTTTTCGATTTTGCTGATGAAATACGGATCCACCAGGAAACCGCCGTTCGCCATCACCGCATAACCGCGCGCGACCTGTAACGGCGTAAACGACGCCGAGCCGAGCGCCAGCGATTCGGTATGCACGATGTTTTGCGCCGGGAAGCCGAAGCGCTGCAAATACTCTGCCGCGTAATCCACGCCCATCGCGCGCATCGCACGGACCATCACCACGTTTTTCGACTGGCCTAAGCCCTGACGTAAACGGATCGGCCCGGCGTATTCCGCCGGAGAGTTTTTCGGCTGCCAGTCGGAGCCGGCACCCGCATCCCAGCGTGAAATCGGCACGTCGTTGAGAATGCTCGCCAGCGTCAACCCTTTGTCCATCGCCGCCGTGTAAAGGAACGGCTTGATATTTGAGCCGACCTGACGCAGCGCCTGGGTGGCGCGGTTAAACTTGCTCTGGTTGAAATCGAAGCCGCCCACCAGCGCCATCACCGCGCCGTTCTGCGGATTGATGGAGACTAGCGCGGAGTTCACATCCGGCACCTGCGCCAGCCACCAGGCATCGTCAACCTGACGCACCCAGATTTGCTGCCCGGTCTGTACCACATCGGTAACTTTACGTGGCGTGGCGCCCTGCGCGGTATCCGAACGGTAAGGACGCGCCCAGCGCATGCCTTCCATGCGCAACGAAACGGAGGTGCCGTCTGCCAGCATCGCCGTTGCTTCTTGCAGGCTGGTCGCGGTCACCACCGCAGGCAACAACGGCCCGTAGGTTGGCAGCGCTTTTAATGTCTGGGTGATTTTCTGTGTATCCCAGGCGCTTTCACCCAGCTTCCACAACACGTTCGACGGGCCGCGATAGCCGTGGCGCATGTCGTAATCCAGCACGTTGTTACGTACCGCCTGCTGCGCGGCCTGCTGGATGCGGCGTGTGATGGTGGTGTAAACGCGGTAGCCATCTTCATAAGCTTTATCGCCGTAGCGGGACACCATCTCCTGACGCACCATCTCTGACAGATAAGGCGCTGAGAAAGCGATTTCCGGGGCGTGATAGTTGGCGTCAATCGCCTCGCCGCGCGCCTGATCGTACTCCGCCTGCGAGATATAGCCTTCGCTGAGCATACGCGACAGCACCACATTGCGGCGGCTTGTAGCACGTTCCAGCGAATAGAGCGGGTTGAAGGTTGACGGCGCTTTTGGCAGACCGGCAATCACGGCGATTTCGCTGAGCGTCAGTTGATCGACGGGCTTACCGAAATAGACCTGCGCGGCGGAGCCTACGCCATAGGCGCGATAACCGAGATAAATTTTGTTGAGATAAAGTTCGAGGATCTCGTCTTTATTCATCAACTGCTCGATGCGGATGGCGAGGAACACTTCCTTTATTTTACGCATCAGGGTGCGTTCAGGACTGAGGTAGAAGTTTCGCGCCAGCTGCTGGGTGATGGTGCTTGCGCCCTGCGAAGCATGGCCGGAGAAAAGCGCCACGCTGGCAGCACGGAAAATCCCCACGGGATCAACACCATGATGCTCATAAAAACGGCTGTCTTCCGTCGCAATAAACGCTTTCACCATCACGGGTGGGATCTGATTTAACGTCAGCGGGATGCGTCTTTTTTCACCGTACTGGGCGATCAACTCGCCATCAGCGCTGTAAACCTGCATCGGGATCTGCAAACGCACATCTCTGAGCGTGGCGACATCAGGGAGTTGCGGCTCAACATATTTGTATAAGCCATAGATCGAGCCTGCTCCCAGCAGAATGCAACAGACTGCAAGGATCAATAAATACTTTACGAACTTCACCGGAGATTTCCCATTTAGTTTCACTTGGGCAGTTTATAAACAACCGCGCGGTAGTATAAAGGCAAGCCTGACGCATTGATAGCGTCGTCACTGTTGGCGGCAGATAAGGAGATCGACAGGTATGGCATTCGGGCACTGGCAAATAGGGCTGCATATTCAACAAGGTGGCGTGTACGGCATCGCGCTGGTTCGTGAGAAAGGGCAGTGGGCGCTGCGTCGCTGGTGGCAGGTTCCACTCGCCGGGGACATCGTCGTGGACGGGCAGATCAAGCAGTTTGATGCGCTCTCTCAGGCGTTGTTACCCTGGAGTAAAACGCTGCCGCGCCGCCACCGTATCAGGCTGGCATTTCCCTCCGGACGTACTCTGCAAAAGACCTTCCCCCGCCCGGCAATGCGCCTGGGCGAACGCGAGCGATTGTCGTGGATGGCGGGCAGCCTCGCGCGGGAACTCGATATGGCGAGCGACGATCTACGCTTCGACTACCGTGAAGACACCGTCCATGACGCCTACCGCGTGACGGCAGCGCAACACAAAGATGTGGCTGAACTGTTTGAACTGGCGCAGTCGTTGCGTCTCCATGTAGCCGCTATCACGCCCGATGCCTGCGCCCTGCAACGGCTGATCCCCTTACTCGCGCCCCCTGCCCGCTGGCTGAGCTGGCGCGATCCCGGCCAGTGGCTGTGGGCCACGCGGGAACGCTGGGGAAGACAGCCCGCGCAGGGTATCGATTCGCCGGAAGCGCTGGCGGCGCAATTAGGCCTCGATCCGGCGCAGGGGCAGGTGTGCGAAACATCCGCGGGCTTTGATGTCTGGTGCGCTGTGCCGCATCGCCAGCCGCCGTTACCGGTGAACGGCGATGCCTGGGCAGTCGCCATTGGGCTGGCACTGGGCGAGGAGCACTGAACGTGTACATGGTCAATCTCCTGCCCTGGCGTTCACACCGTCAGCGGCGGCATAACCGCTGCTGGTGTGGGGTGTCTGTCGCCACCGTGCTTACGCTGCTGACGACGACGCTGCTCTGCCGTCACGGCATCCAGGTGGAGCAGCGGGTTATTTATCTCACGCAGGACGCCGACGCCACGCTATTCGCCGCGCTTAACCGGCGTCACGCTGAGCGTCTGCAGGCGCAGCAGCGCTTACAGCAGCAGATAAAACGCGAACAGCAGCGCGCAGCTACACGGGAATGGCAGCTTACCCTGACGCCGCTGGCAGAACAGATGCCGGACGCGGCCTGGCTGACGCAACTGCACTATCAACCGGGGAAGCTGTCGCTGACCGGTTTTGCCACCTCGCTTGCGGCCTTATCCCGGCTTGACGGCGCGCTCAGCCACATCCCCGGCTTTCATCCCGGCACTGCCGGTGCGACCACACGGGATGCGCAGGGCCGCTGGCAATTTCAGCATCAGTTAATCGAGGATGCGGCCCATGCAGCGTTGCCTTGATTTCTGGTACGGCTTAACCACGCGGGAACGGGTGGCGCTGTGGGTAGTGCTGACGTGTTGCCTGGCCGTCTGCCTGTGGTGGATGGCGGTTCGCCCGCCAGGTAACAGACTGGCGCAGCTGAAGAACGAACGTGCCGCCCGGCAGGTAACGTTACGCCAGCATTATCAGCGAACCCATGCGTTGCGCCTGCCGGAGGCGCGGGCAGAAAGCCAGCCAGCGCGTACCTTCTCGCCGCTGGACTTTACGCCCCCGCGCGCCAGCCTGACGCGCTGGCAACCCGCGGTGAATGGCGGTGAACTGGTGCTGGCCGCGAAGTGGGCACAGGTTATGGACACTTTTGCGCGACTGGCGGAGTACGACATGGTCATTCGTGGTTTTACGCTGGAGCCGGAGGGCGAGCAGCTTCGCTTTACCCTGCAACTGGAGGCGGCCAATGATCGTTAAACGCTGGATGCTGGCCGTCATGACTTTCACCTGCCTTACCGGCATGCGGGACCCCTTTTTACCGCAGCCGGACGTCTGCCAGACGGCGCAGCTGACGCAGTGGCGCTATCAGGGTTTCGTTGCGGTGAAAGGCAGCGTCAGAGGGATCCTACGCGATGGCAGCGGAAAGTGGCATCGTGCAACCACAGGCGATCTTTTATCGCCCGGCTGGCGGGTGGGGAACATCACCGATCAGGAGATGCAAATTTTTACGGCGGCAGGCTGTGAACCGCCGCAGTGGCGATGGACACGACAGGGAGATCAACATGAAACGATGGGCAGGGATAATCATGATGTGCAGCGTACTGGCAGCAAGAGCGGAAGCGCCGAAGCCGGTCACGCTGATGGTGGACGACGTACCGGTGGTGCAGGTGCTGCAAAGCCTGGCGGAGCAGGAGAAGCATAATCTGGTGGTGTCCCCCGACGTCAGCGGTACGCTCTCGCTGCATCTGGTTAATGTGCCGTGGAAACAGGCGCTGCAGACGGTGATTGCCAGTGCCGGGCTGACGCTGCAACAGCAGGGCACAATCCTGCATGTGCATTCCCAGGCCTGGCAGCAGCAAAAGCAGGCCAGCCTCGAAGCCGAACAGGAAAAGCAGCGGCTGAACTTGCCATTAAAAGATCAAAGCATCGCACTGCGTTATGCCGATGCGGGCGAACTGGCCGCCGCGGGCGCGAAACTGCTCAGTGCCAGAGGTACGGTAACGGTGGACAAACGCACCAATCGCCTGCTGCTGCGCGACAATGCCGACACGTTACGCACCTTTAGCCGTTGGGTTGAGGAGATGGATCTGCCGGTAGCGCAGGTGGAGCTTGAAGCGCACATCGTCACTATTAATGAAAAAAGTCTGCGTGAACTGGGTGTGAAGTGGGATCTCGCCGAGGCGCCTGCCGATGCGGTGGCAAAAGTCGGGCATATGACGGCCTTAAGCGGCGATCTGTCGGTGGCCAACGCCACCACGCGGATAGGTTTTAATATCGGGCGCATCGACGGTCGCATGCTGGGCGTCGAGCTGTCGGCGCTGGAGCAGGAGCAAAAGCTGGATATTATCGCCAGCCCCCGCCTGCTGGCGTCCCATTTGCAGCCCGCCAGTATTAAACAGGGCAGCGAAATCCCCTATCAGGTCTCCAGCGGTGACAGCGGTGCCACCTCGGTTGAATTTAAAGAGGCGGTGCTCGGCATGGAAGTCACCCCTACGGTGCTGCCGGACGGGCGGGTGCGCCTGAAGCTGCATATCAGCCAGAACATGCCCGGTCAGGTATTACAGCAGGCGGATGGCGAAACCCTGGCCATTGATAAACAGGAAATCGAAACACAGGTTGAAGTGAAAAGCGGCGATACGCTGGCGCTGGGCGGCATTTTTCAGCATAAAAAGAAAACGGCCAGCGATAAGGTTCCGCTGCTTGCCAGCGTTCCCTGGCTGGGGCAGCTGTTTCGTCACGACGGTAAAGATAATGAACGGCGTGAGCTGGTGGTGTTTATCACGCCCCGGCTGGTGCCGCTGCGTTAGGGATATGCGCCGCTGCCCGCGAAAACACTGCCTGCGGGTGGCGACAGACATACGTGTGATATGCACGAAACTTGATGGTTTTTGCACTGAACTGAACTCCGGTGTTTGACGTGGGAGATGAATTAGCTTACAAGGAGTACCGATTTGAGCGTCAGATAGTCCTGACACACCTCAATTGACCTCTGTGAAGGATTGGTGATTTATTCAGTTGCCAAACAAGCCGGAGTATTGAGATAATTTTCAGTCTGATTCTCGAACTCACCATATGAGGTTTCAGTTCATGTCCTGCGGCGTTGTGTGTCTGCGAAGCGGGTTTATCATTAACGAATAGTCTTAGTAGTACCGAAAAAATGGCAGAGAAACGCAATATCTTTCTGGTTGGGCCTATGGGTGCCGGCAAAAGCACTATTGGGCGTCAGTTAGCTCAACAACTCAATATGGAATTTTACGATTCTGATCAAGAGATTGAGAAACGAACCGGAGCTGATGTGGGCTGGGTCTTCGATGTAGAAGGTGAAGATGGTTTCCGCGATCGCGAAGAAAAAGTCATCAATGAGCTGACTGAAAAACAGGGTATTGTGCTGGCAACTGGCGGCGGCTCTGTGAAATCACGCGAAACCCGTAATCGTCTCTCCGCCCGTGGCGTAGTGGTTTATCTGGAAACCACTATCGAAAAGCAATTAGCTCGTACTCAACGTGACAAAAAACGCCCACTGTTACAAGTGGATACACCACCGCGTGAAGTACTGGAAGCGCTGGCGAACGAACGCAACCCTCTGTATGAAGAGATTGCTGACGTCACCATTCGCACTGACGACCAGAGCGCTAAAGTGGTCGCAAACCAGATTATTAATATGCTGGAAAGCAACTGATTTCTGGCTAAACGTAAGCCCTCGGGTTTTAGCAACTAAGGTGGATGTCGCGTCATGGAGAGGATAAACGTCACTCTCGGGGAACGTAGTTACCCTATCACCATCGCGGCTGGCTTGTTCAACGATCCAGCTTCCTTCTTGCCTCTGAAGTCCGGTGATCAGGTTATGCTGGTCACCAACGAGACACTGGCTCCGCTGTATCTCGATAAGATCCGTCGTGTTCTCGAACAGACGGGTGTGAACGTGGATAGCGTTGTTCTGCCTGACGGCGAGCAATTTAAAAGCCTGGCAGTGCTCGATACGGTCTTCACCGCCTTGTTGCAAAAACCTCATGGCCGCGACACGACGCTGGTCGCCCTGGGCGGCGGTGTAGTGGGCGATCTTACCGGGTTTGCGGCAGCCAGCTATCAGCGCGGCGTTCGCTTCATTCAGGTGCCGACCACGCTGCTTTCGCAGGTCGATTCCTCCGTTGGCGGCAAAACGGCGGTTAACCATCCTCTTGGCAAAAACATGATTGGCGCGTTCTACCAGCCCGCTTCGGTGGTGGTGGATCTCGACTGCTTGTCTACTTTGCCTGCGCGTGAACTCTCCTCTGGTCTGGCTGAAGTCATTAAATATGGCATCATTCTTGACCGCGAATTCTTTATCTGGCTGGAAGATAACCTGGATGCATTGCTGCGTCTGGACGGGCCGGCGATGGCGTACTGTATTCGCCGCTGCTGCGAGTTAAAAGCCGAAGTTGTGGCGGCTGACGAGCGCGAAACCGGCTTACGTGCTTTACTGAACCTGGGGCATACCTTTGGTCATGCTATCGAAGCTGAAATGGGCTACGGTAACTGGCTGCATGGTGAGGCTGTCGCTGCGGGTATGGTAATGGCTGCGCGCGTGGCAGAACGTCTCGGGCAGTTCGACCAGCAGGATACACAACGTATTATTACGCTGCTCAAGCGTGCCGGCCTTCCGGTCAACGGCCCGCAAGAGATGTCCCGCGAGGCCTATTTGCCTCATATGATGCGCGACAAGAAAGTGCTGGCGGGCGAGATGCGCTTAGTGCTCCCGCTTGCCATCGGTAAAAGTGAAGTTCGCGGCGGCGTTCCGCATGATGTTGTACTTGGCGCCATTGCGGATTGCCAGCAAGCGTAACAATTAGAAAGGTCTGGCCGCGCCAGCCGTGGCGTTTTAACTTCGGGCGATATGCACGTGGTAAGCATAAGCCTATGAGTGGGGTGTTAAATGGATGAATATAAACCAGAAGACGAGCTGAAACCCGATCCCAGCGATCGTCGTACTGGTCGTTCCCGTCAATCTTCTGATCGTGACAGTGAACCGCAAATCAATTTCGATGATGTCGATCTGGATGCAGACGATCGCCGTCCTTCGCGATCCCGTAAGCCGCGTGAAGACGAGGAATACGAGGAGTACGAGGAAGAAGACGCCTCTGTGGATGAGCCGCGCGATACGCGCCGTCCGCGCAATCGCAAAAAAGCCGCCGCCGCTAAACCCGCTTCTCGTCAGTATATGATGATTGGCCTGGGCATCCTGGTGCTGTTGCTGTTAATCGTCGGTATCGGCTCCGCGCTGAAATCGCCGGTAAGCAAAAACAACAGCGAGCAGACGGCGTCCACTGAGAAAAATATCGATCTGGCTGGCAGCAACACCACCAGTAATGCCGCCGACCAGGCTAACGCAACGCAACCTGCCCCTGGCACCACCTCTGCTGAGCAGACGGCGGGCAACCAGCAGGATGTTTCTCTGCCGCCGATTTCGTCTACGCCGACGCAGGCGCAAACTGCCGCTACGCCGGAAGGCCAGCAGCGTGTGGAAGTGCAGGGTGATCTGAACAACGCGCTGACCCAGCCGCAAAATCAGGATCAGCTTAATAACGTGGCGGTAAACTCTACGCTGCCGACGGAACCGGCAACGGTGGCTCCGCTGCGTAATGGCGCTGCCGCACCGCGTCAGACCACCGATACGGCGGAACGTCAGACCGCGCCGCGCACCACCGAGCGCAAGCAGGCGGTCATTGAGCCGAAATCGCAAAGCAAACCGCAAACGGCGCCGAAAGCCGTGCCGGTTCAGCCGAAGCGTTCGGAAACCGTTATTGCCGCACCGGCGAAAACCCCGGCTGCAACCAGCACAGCACCGAAAGCAACGGCCAGCACACCGGCTAAGCCCGCGCCGACAACCTCTGCTGCCCCTGCAGCGACGGCTACCACTACCGCGCCAGCAGCGGGCACGCCGGCGAAATCCGCAGCGCCTGCCGCAACGACGGGGGGAACCACGGGTAACGTGAGTGCGTTAAAATCTGCGCCGTCCGGTCATTACACGTTGCAGTTGAGCAGTTCTTCCAACTCCAACAACCTGAACGCCTGGGCGAAGAAAGAGAATCTGAAAAACTACGTGGTTTATCAGACCTCCCGCAACGGTCAGCCGTGGTATGTGCTGGTGAGCGGTGTGTATGCTTCGAAAGAAGAAGCTAAACGCGCCGTGGCAACGTTGCCAGCCGATGTTCAGGCGAAAAACCCATGGGCGAAGCCAGTGCACCAGGTGCAGGCCGATCTCAAATAATGATTAAAGCGCAGGTTGCTGTCGGAGCTTTCTCCACAGCCGGAGAAGGTGTAATTAGTCAGTCAGCATGAAAAAGAATCGCGCTTTTCTGAAATGGGCAGGGGGCAAGTACCCCCTGCTCGACGACATCAAAAAGCACTTGCCGGAAGGCGAGTGCCTGATTGAGCCGTTTGTAGGTGCCGGGTCGGTATTTCTCAATACCGACTTTTCTCGTTATATCCTTGCCGACATTAACAGCGATCTGATTAACCTCTACGACATCGTGAAGACCCGTACCGATGAGTATGTGCAGAACGCGCGGGAACTCTTTGTTCCGCAAACCAATCAGGCCGAGGTTTACTACCAGCTGCGCGCTGAGTTTAATCAGTGCCGCGATACCTTGCGTCGGGCGGTGCTGTTCCTGTATCTGAATCGCCATGGCTACAATGGCCTGTGCCGCTACAATTTACGCGGTGAGTTCAATGTGCCTTTTGGTCGCTATAAGAAGCCCTACTTCCCGGAAGCGGAGCTGTATCACTTTGCCGAGAAAGCGCAGAACGCGTTTTTCTACTGTGAGACGTATGCGGACAGCATGGCGCGCGCCACCAAAGATTCGGTAGTGTACTGCGATCCGCCTTACGCACCGCTGACCTCTACCGCTAACTTTACCGCCTATCACACCAACAGCTTCAGCCTGGAACAGCAGGCGCATCTGGCGAAGCTGGCGGAAAATCTGCAGAAAGAGCAGATCACGGTGCTGATCTCCAATCACGATACGTCGTTAACCCGTGAGTGGTACAGTCAGGCAGAGATGTACTTGTTAAAAGTGCGGCGCAGCATAAGCAGTAATGGCGGCACACGTAAAAAGGTGGACGAACTGCTGGCTCTGTATCGCCCCTGAGCCGTTTCGCCCGCCGCTAAAACCTCTAAGGAGATGCGGATGAAACAGTATTTAATAGCCCCTTCGATTCTGTCGGCTGATTTTGCCCGCCTGGGTGAAGATACCGCGAAAGCGCTGGCAGCCGGTGGTGATGTGGTGCATTTTGACGTGATGGATAACCATTATGTGCCGAACCTGACCATGGGTCCGATGGTGTTGAAATCCCTGCGCAATTACGGCATCACCGCCCCGATTGACGTGCATCTGATGGTGAAACCGGTCGACAGACTGGTGCCGGATTTTGCCGCAGCGGGCGCGAGTATTATCACCTTTCATCCTGAAGCGTCCGAGCACGTGGACCGCACGCTGCAACTGATCAAAGAACACGGCTGTAAGGCCGGGCTGGTATTTAATCCGGCGACCTCCCTGAGCTACCTCGATTATGTGATGGATAAGCTGGACGTGATCCTGCTGATGTCCGTCAACCCCGGCTTTGGCGGCCAGTCATTTATTCCGCAGACGCTGGATAAGCTGCGCGAAGTGCGTCGCCGTATTGATGCCTCTGGCCGTGATATTCGTCTGGAAGTGGACGGCGGCGTGAAGGCGAGCAATATTCGCGACATCGCCGCTGCCGGTGCAGATATGTTCGTCGCAGGCTCAGCGATTTTCGATACGCCCGATTACAAACAGGTTATTGATGAAATGCGCAGTGAACTCGCAAAGGTCGGCCATGAATAAGAAGCAGGACATCCGGGGCGTCGCATTTGACCTCGACGGCACGCTGGTTGACAGCGCGCCGGGCTTAACCCATGCGGTAGATATGGCGCTGTATGCGCTCGAACTGCCGCAGGCGGGGGAAGAGCGTGTGATCACGTGGATTGGTAACGGGGCCGACGTGCTGATGCAGCGCGCGCTAAGCTGGGCCCGCCAGGAGCGTGCGGTTTTACGCTCATCAATGGGTAAGCCCGCGGTTGACCACGCCGATATTCCGGAAGACGAACAGGCGCGCATGCTGCGTAAACTGTTCGATCGTTATTACGCTGATGTCGTGGAAGAGGGCAGTTTCCTGTTCCCCGGTGTTGAACAGACGCTTGCCGCGCTACAGGCGCAGGGCATGCCGCTGGCGCTGGTCACCAACAAGCCGACGCCTTTTGTCGCCCCGCTGCTGGAGGCGCTTAATATTGCCCGTTTCTTTAGCGTGGTGATTGGCGGCGATGACGTTAAAAACAAAAAACCGCACCCGGAGCCGTTACTGCTGGTGGCGGAAAAACTGGGCATCGAACCGCAGGCGTTGCTCTTTGTCGGCGATTCCCGCAATGATATTCTGGCGGCACGTGCCGCAGGCTGTTGCTCTGTTGGCCTGACTTACGGCTACAACTACGGTGAAGCCATTACGCTTAGCGAGCCGGATCACGTGTTCGACCGCTTTAACGATTTACTGCCCGTGCTCGGGCTCAAGCACCGCGAGGATCAGGAAGAAAATCATGACTAAGCCCATCGTATTTAGTGGCGCACAGCCTTCAGGTGAACTGACCATCGGTAACTATATGGGTGCGCTGCGTCAGTGGGTAGGTATGCAGGATGATTATCACTGCATTTACTGCATCGTTGACCTGCATGCCATCACCGCCCGCCAGGATCCTGAAAAGCTGCGTAAAGCCACCCTCGACACACTGGCGCTCTATCTGGCATGCGGTATCGATCCGGAAAAAAGTACCATCTTCGTACAGTCTCACGTGCCGGAGCATGCGCAGCTGGGCTGGGCGCTGAACTGCTACACCTATTTCGGTGAGTTAAGCCGCATGACGCAGTTCAAAGACAAGTCAGCGCGCTATTCCGAGAACATCAACGCCGGTCTGTTCGATTATCCGGTGCTGATGGCCGCTGATATTCTGCTGTATCAGACCAACCAGGTGCCAGTGGGCGAAGATCAGAAGCAGCACCTTGAGCTGAGCCGCGATATTGCACAGCGCTTCAATGCCATTTACGGCGACGTCTTCAAAGTGCCGGAACCTTTTATTCCGAAATCCGGCGCGCGCGTGATGTCCCTGCTTGAGCCGACGAAGAAAATGTCCAAGTCCGACGATAACCGCAACAACGTTATCGGCCTGCTGGAAGATCCGAAGTCGGTAGTGAAGAAGATCAAACGCGCCGTGACCGACTCCGACGAGCCGGCAGTAGTGCGCTATGACGTGCAGAACAAAGCGGGCGTTTCCAACCTGCTGGATATTCTTTCTGCCGTGACCGGTAAGAGCATCCCGGAGCTGGAGCAGCATTTCGAAGGCAAAATGTATGGTCATCTGAAGGGTGAAGTGGCAGAAGCCGTATCCACTATGCTGACCGAGTTACAAGAACGCTATCACCGTTACCGCAATGATGAAGCTTTCCTGCAAAAAATCATGCGCGAAGGGGCGGAAAAAGCCAGCGCCCATGCCGCTGTGACGCTGAAAAAAGTGTACGAAGCAATTGGTTTCGTCGCGAAGCCGTAACTGATGTTAATGCCGGATGGCGTCGCCATCCGGTGTCTATCCGGAACCTTTTTCTCTCCGTTATCCCATCCATAATACAAAAATTGTGAAGCGCCTCGCCGTTTCCACATTCCTCGCTTGCTCCATATCTTCATTTTAATGAAAATATAAATATTCAATTTAATGAAAATTAATTATGCGTCGAACATTTATCAAGAAAGAGGGGGTAGTACTGACTACCCTGGCCCGTTACCTGCTGGGTGAGAAGTGCGGTAACCGACTGAAAACTATCGATGAACTGGCAAGCGAATGCCATTCCTCCGTGGGACTAACTCAGGCGGCGCTGAAAACCCTGGAATCATCGGGTGCCATCCGTATTGAACGACGCGGCCGTAACGGCAGTTATCTGGTCGAGATGGATAACCGTACCTTGCTGAAGCATGTGGATATTAACAACGTCGTCTGTGCAATGCCGCTGCCCTATACCCGCCTGTATGAAGGGCTGGCGAGCGGGCTGAAAGCGCAGTTCGACGGTATCCCGTTTTATTACGCACACATGCGCGGAGCAGATATTCGCGTCGAGTGCCTGCTTAACGGCGTGTATGACATGGCCGTCGTGTCCCGACTGGCGGCGGAAAGCTATCTGGCGCAGGACGGCTTACGTATCGCGCTGGCGCTGGGACCTCATACCTACGTCGGCGAACATCAGCTTATCTGCCGCAAGGGAGAGTCAGCTAGCGTGAAGCGCGTCGGGCTGGATAACCATTCGGCGGATCAGAAAATCATGACCGACGCCTGTTTTGGCGGTCAGGATGTAGAACTGATTGATCTGCCCTATCACGAAAGCCTGCAGCGTATTGCGAAAGGTGACGTGGATGCCGTGATCTGGAACGTGGCGGCAGAAGCCGAGCTGGCCGTTCTGGGACTCGAAGCCACGCCACTGACACGCGATCCGCGTTTCTTACAGGCCACGGAAGCCGTGGTGCTCATCCGCGCAGAAGATTACCCGATGCTGCAACTGCTGCGCGCCATGGTCAATAAAGAGGCGCTGCTTGCCCATCAGCAGCGTGTAGCAAACGGCGAACAGGAACCGAGTTATTAAAGGCGAATCTATGGAAAACAGACTTAATCTACTGTGCGAAGCGGGGGTTATCGACCAACCCATTTGCAGCAGCATGCGGCGTATTGTCAGGCGGCTGGACACGGAGTGGCATCTGCCGGTGCACACTGAGCAGGGCGCAATGGCGATAACCCATATGGCGAGCGCGCTCATGCGCAGCCGCCGGGGCGACGTTGTTGAACCGCTGGATAGCGAACTGCTGGCAGAAATGGCGCAATCGCCTTTCTGGCCGGCCATCATGCAGGCGCATCAGGCCTTGCTGAAAGAGTGCGATGTCACGCTTCATGCCAGTGAAGAGGGCTATCTGCTGGCGAATCTGTATGGATTATGGATGGCGGCGCAAGAGGGCGTCTGAAGTAAAGGGAAGACTGGGGTATTGCACCTTAAATATTCAGAAAAATGAATATTTAGCCGACGGATCAGAAACGAGGCACACCGATGTTTATACATGCACTAAAACGCCAGAATCCTGCGCTGATCGCAGCCGCAGTCGATCTCTGGCAGCAGGGAAAAATTGCCCCGGACAGCTGGGTTATTGATGTCGATCAGGTGATGGAAAATGGCCGACGTCTGCTGACAGTGGCGCGGGAGCAGGGCATTGCGCTCTATCTGATGACCAAGCAGCTTGGGCGTAATCCCTGGCTGGCGGAGAAGCTCCTGCAACTGGGATACGCCGGTATTGTGGTCGTCGATTACAAAGAGAGCCGTGTAATGCGCCGCGCCGGACTGCCGGTGGCGCATCAGGGGCACCTGGTGCAGATCCCCTCCCGACAGGTCAACGATGCAGTGGCGCAGGGAACGGATGTCATCACGCTCTATTCGCTGGAAAAAGCGCGTGAAGTATCAGCAGCCGCCGTACAGGCGGGCCGTGAGCAGAAAGTGATGCTTAAGGTCTACGGCGAGGATGATTTCCTCTATCCGGGTCAGGAGAGCGGCTTTGCACTGAGCAGTCTGACGGCGGTGGCGGCTGAAATACGCCGTCTCCCCGGTCTGCACCTGAGCGGGTTAACGCATTTTCCCTGCCTGCTGTGGGATGAGCACTCCGCGCAGACGGTGCCGACGCCGAATATGCACACGCTGGTCGCTGCCCGACAGCAACTGGCCGACGCGGGGATCGCCATTGAACAACTTAACGCGCCCTCGGCCAGTAGCTGCGCCTCGTTACCGCTGCTGGCGAAATACGGCGTCACCCATGCCGAGCCGGGACATGCGCTGACCGGCACCCTGCCTGCCAATCAACAGGGCGATCAGCCTGAACGTATCGCCATGCTCTGGCTGAGCGAAATTTCGCACCATTTTCGTGGCGACAGTTACTGCTATGGCGGTGGTTATTACCGTCGCGGCCATGCGCAAAACGCGCTGATCTTCACGCCCGGCACTGACACGCCGGTGGCGACGACGCTAAAGCGCGTTGATGACAGCAGTATCGATTATTACCTGCCGCTGGCGGGCGAGCACCCGGTGGGCAGTGCGGTGGTGTTCTGCTTCCGTACGCAGATCTTCGTGACGCGCAGCGATGTAGTGCTGGTGTCGGGTATTCAGCGCGGCGCGGCGCACATTGTCGCCCGTTACGACAGTCTCGGAAACGTTCTGGAGGAGTGATGGCGCGATGTGTGGTGTTGGTTATCGACAGCTTTGGCGTCGGTGCAATGAACGATGTGGCGCAGGTAAGGCCACAGGATGCGGGCGCGAATACCTGCGGGCATATCCTTGCGCGGTTGCCGCACTTATCGCTGCCGACGCTGGAAAAACTGGGACTTATCAATGCGCTGGGCTATACGCCAGGGGTAATGAAGCCTTCTGAGTGTGCGGTATGGGGTGTTGCAGAATTGCAGCACGAAGGCGGCGATACCTTTATGGGGCATCAGGAAATTTTGGGCACCCGTCCGCAGGCACCGCTGCGCATGCCGTTTAGCCGGGTGATAGATAACGTCGAGCGCGCGCTGAAAGACGCAGGCTGGCAGGTTGAACGGCGCGGTGGCGATCTGGCGTTTCTGTGGGTCAACCAGGCGGTAGCGGTGGGCGATAACCTCGAAGCGGATGCAGGCCAGGTCTACAACGTGACGGCCAATCTTTCGGTCATCCCTTTTGCCGAGGTGCAGAAAATCGGGCGCGTGGTGCGTGAGCACGTGCAGGTGGGGCGCGTCATCGCCTTTGGCGGGCAACTCGCTGACAGCCAGCGCATTCTGGACGCGGTAGAGACAAAAGACGCGCGCTTTATCGGCATCAATGCGCCGCGCTCCGGTGCCTATGAAAAGGGCTTTCAGGTGATGCATATGGGTTATGGCGTGGATGGCCAGGTACAGGTGCCGCAAAAGCTGCATGAGGCAGGTATCTCCACCGTTCTGGTGGGCAAAGTGGCGGATATTGTCAGTAATCCACACGGCCGCAGCTGGCAAAACCTGGTGGACAGCCAGCGCATCATGGACCTCACGCTCGAGGAATTTAACACGCATCCCGCGGTGTTCATCTGCACCAATATTCAGGAAACCGATCTCGCCGGTCATGCCGAAGATGTTGACCGTTACGCTGACCGCCTGCAGCTCGTCGATCGCAACCTTGCGCTACTGATGGCGGCAATGACGCAGGAAGACTGTCTGATCGTCATGGCCGATCACGGTAACGATCCGACCATTGGCCACAGCCATCACACCCGCGAAGTGGTGCCAGTGCTGGTGTATCAGCCGGGGATGACGCCCGCCCGGTTGGGCGTGCGCCCCACTTTGTCCGATGTCGGGGCGACAGTCTGTGAATTTTTCGGCGCGGCGCTGCCGCAAAACGGCACTTCATTTCTTTCGGCACTGCCACTGACAGGAGACGCGCGATGAATTTTGATCCGACGGGGTACACCTACGCCCATGAGCATCTGCATATTGATCTCTCCGGCTTCAAGAATAATCTCGACTGCCGCCTGGATCAGTACGATCTGATTTGCCAGGAGATGCGCGATCTGCGGGCCGCAGGCGTGAGTAATATTATTGAGATGACCAACCGCTATATGGGCCGTAACCCCCAGTTTTTGCTGGACATTATGCGCGATAGCGGAATGAACGTGGTGGCCTGCACCGGGTATTACCAGGATGCGTTTTTCCCGGAACACGTCACCACCCATAGCGTGGCGCAACTGGCGCAGGAGATGGTGGATGAGATTGTTATCGGTATTGACGGCACCGCGCTAAAAGCGGGCATCATTGCCGAGATTGGCTCCAGCGAAGGGGCGATCACCCCGCGTGAGGAAAAAGTGTTTATCGCCGCCGCGCGGGCGCACAACGAAACCGGATGCCCCATCTCGACCCATACCTCTTTCAGTACCATGGGGCTTGAGCAACTGGCGCTGCTGAAAGCGCAGGGCGTCGACCTGTCCCGCGTGGTCGTCGGCCACTGCGATCTGAAAGATAATCTCGACAACATCTTACGTATGATCGATCTGGGCGCGTATGTGCAGTTCGATACCATCGGCAAGAACAACTACTACCCGGACGAAAAGCGCATCGGCATGCTGCACGCGCTGCGCGATCGCGGGTTACTTAACCGCGTCATGCTCTCGATGGACATTACCCGCCGTTCCCATTTAAAAGCCAATGGCGGCACTGGCTACGGCTATCTGTTGACCTCTTTTATCCCACAGCTGCGCCATTCCGGATTCTCACAGACCGATGTGGACATCATGTTGCGCGATAACCCCTCACAATTTTTCCAATAAGGACCGACCCATGAAAAAGATTGGCGTTGCTGGCTTACAGCGTGAGCAGATTAAAAAGACCATCGAAACAGCGGCTCCCGGCTGCTTTGAGGTGTCCATCCATAACGACATGGACGCGGCGATGAAGGTGAAAGCCGGACAACTGGATTATTACATTGGTGCCTGTAACACCGGCGCAGGGGCGGCGTTGTCGATTGCCATCGCGGTGATTGGCTACAACAAAAGCTGCACCATCGCGAAGCCTGGCATCAAAGCGAAAGACGAGCATATCGCCAAAATGGTCGCGGAAGGGAAGGTGGCATTTGGCCTCTCCGTTGAGCATGTTGAGCATGCGATCCCGATGCTGATTAACCATCTGAAATAAAAGGGCGGATTATGGATCTGTATATTCAGATTATCGTGGTGGCCTGTCTGACGGGAATGACGTCGCTGCTGGCGCACCGCTCGGCCGCCGTTTTTCATGACGGTATCCGGCCCATTCTGCCGCAGCTGATTGAAGGCTATATGAACCGTCGTGAAGCGGGGAGCATCGCCTTCGGCCTGAGTATCGGCTTTGTGGCCTCGGTGGGCATCTCCTTCACTCTCAAGACGGGTCTGCTCAATGCGTGGCTGCTGTTCCTGCCGACGGATATTCTCGGCGTGCTGGCGGCAAACAGTCTGCTGGCGTTTGGCCTGGGCGCTGTCTGGGGTGTGCTGCTGCTGACCTGCCTGCTGCCAGTTAACCAATTGCTGACGGCATTGCCTGTGGATGTGCTGGGGAGCCTCGGCGAACTCAGCTCGCCGGTGGTTTCCGCCTTCGCTCTTTTTCCGCTGGTGGCGATCTTTTACCAGTTTGGGTGGAAGCACAGCTTGCTGGCTGCCGTAGTGGTACTGATGACCCGCGTGCTGGTGGTGCGTTACTTCCCGCATCTCAATCCGGAATCGATTGAGATTTTCATCGGCATGTTGATGCTGCTGGCCATCGCCATTACCCACGACCTGCGTCAACGGGGCGGCGAGGAGCTTGATACCAGCGGGTTGTCGGTCTTCGAGGAACGCACGTCACGCATTATTAAAAACCTGCCCTATATCGCCATTGTCGGGGCGCTGATCGCCGCCGTTGCCAGCATGAAGATCTTCGCCGGCAGCGAGGTGTCCATTTTTACTCTGGAGAAAGCGTATTCCGCCGGCATCACACCGGAGCAGTCGCAGACGCTGGTCAATCAGGCGGCGCTGGCGGAACTGATGCGCGGGCTGGGTTTTGTGCCGATGATTGCCACCACCGCGCTGGCGACGGGCGTCTATGCGGTGGCAGGCTTTACCTTTGTGTATGCCGTCGGTTACCTGGCGCCCAACCCCTGGCTGGCGGCCATTCTCGGCGCAGTGGTGATTTCCGCAGAAGTGCTGCTATTGCGCTCGATCGGCAAATGGCTTGGGCGCTATCCGTCTGTCCGTAACGCCTCGGATAATATTCGCAATGCCATGAATATGTTGATGGAAATGGCGCTGCTGGTCGGTTCCATCTTTGCCGCCATCAAAATGGCGGGCTACACCGGCTTCTCTATTGCGGTGGCGATCTATTTCCTCAACGAATCACTTGGCCGTCCGGTGCAGAAAATGGCGGCCCCGGTGGTCGCGGTGATGATCACCGGCATTGTGCTGAATATTCTCTACTGGGCGGGATTGTTCATTCCCGCCTGAGGAGGCAAACATGAAGACGTTTCCACTGCAAAGCCTGTCGCTTGCCGAGGCGCAGCAAAAGCAGTTTGCGCTGGTGGATACCATTTGCCGTCATTTCCCCGGCGCGGATTTCCTCGCCGGTGGCGATCTGGGGCTGAGTCCGGGGCTGAATCAGCCACGCATAACGCAACGTGTGGAAAACGTGCTGGCCGAGGCCTTTCATGCTGAAGCCGCTGTACTGGTGCAAGGCGCAGGGACCGGGGCGATCCGCGCTGCGCTTGCCGCCTTGCTCAGGCCCGGCCAGCGCCTGCTGGTACACGATGCGCCGGTTTATCCCACCTCGCGGGTGATTATCGAGCAGATGGGGATCGCGCTGATCACGGCAGATTTTAATGACCTGGCGGCAACAGAACAGGCCATTACTGAGCACCGTCCCCATGCCGCGCTGGTGCAGCATACGCGTCAGCAACCGCAGGACAGCTATTGTCTGGCGGAGATCCTGGCGATGCTGGCGCAGCACGGAGTGCCAACGCTGACCGATGACAACTACGCGGTAATGAAAGTCGATCGTATTGGCTGTGAATGCGGGGCGACCTTGTCGACATTCTCCTGCTTTAAGCTGTTCGGGCCGGAAGGTGTCGGGGCGGTGACAGGACAAGCAGACGCTATCGCCCGCATCCGCTCGACGCTTTATTCCGGCGGCAGCCAGATCCAGGGACCGCAGGCGCTGGACGTCCTGCGCGGTCTGGTTTTCGCGCCCGTGATGCATGCGGTGCAGGCGGGGGTGAGCGAGCGTTTGCTCACGCTGCTGAACAGCGGGCGTATCCCGGAGGTGAAACAGGCGGTGCTGGCGAATGCGCAGTCAAAAGTGCTTATCGTTGAGTTTCATCAGCCGATTGCGCAGGCGGTGCTGATTGAGGCGCAAAAACGCGGCGCGTTGCCGTATCCGGTTGGCGCGGAGTCGAAGTATGAAATTCCGCCGCTGTTTTACCGGCTTTCGGGCACGTTCCGCGAGGCAAAACCCGAACTTGCGCACGCAGCGATCCGCATTAACCCAAACCGCAGCGGCGAAGAAACGGTGCTGCGTATTTTGCACGAGAGCATCACGCAGGCTATCGCCGGGCAAATGCGGACGTAAAAAAACCGGGGTTTTCCCCGGTTTTTATCGGCGCAAGTGTAATTAAACGATTACTGTGCGGCCGCCGGGCCGCAGCCGCCGATGATTTTAGAAATAGAAATAGCCGGATGCAGCAGGTAGTCATAGCTACAGTTGTTGGCTTTATTCTGCACGTGACCCGTACAGGCGGAGAGGGTAGCGACTGCTGCAAACAGCACAGCGATTTTAACGATCTTCTTCATTCGATCTTCCTTGTCATTCAGAGTAATCAGCGAGTTTTTCATAATTGCGGTGGATATTTGCAAGGCGCAATATTTACATCGTCAATTATAACTGCATGATTATATTGAATTTTAAGGTGATCGCTTAGTCCGAAGCCGGACTGGTAAAGCAGGCGAAACAGTAATAAAGCCAGACGGCGCTGGCTTTATCCGGGGTTATCAATGGTTTGAAAACCAGTTGAGCTTATCGCGCAGGGCCACCACGCGACCGACAATAATCAGCGCCGGGCTTGCCACCTGGGTGGCCAGTTCACCCAGTTCATGGAGCGAACCGCTCACCACACGCTGTTTAATCGAGGTGCCGTTCTCCACCAGCGCTACCGGCATATCGCTTTCCATACCATGGGCGATCAGCTGTGCCTGAATGGTCGCGGCCTGGTTCAGCCCCATGTAAAACACCAGCGTCTGTTTTTCGGCCGCAAGGTTGGCCCAGTCCAGTTCCCCGCCAGTTTTCAGATGGCCGGTGATCAGCCGCACGCTCTGGGCATAATCACGATGGGTCAGTGGGATGCCGGAATAGGCTGAACATCCGGATGCTGCCGTGATCCCCGGTACCACCGAGAAGGGAATACCCGCATGGCACAGGGTTTCCAGCTCTTCGCCACCGCGCCCGAAAATAAAGGGATCGCCGCCTTTCAGACGCACGACGCGCTTACCGGACTGCGCGGCGCGCAGCAGGATCTGATTGATCTCTTCCTGCGGGACGCAGTGGTAACCCGCGCGTTTACCGACGAAGATGCGGTCGGCATCGCGGCGGACCAGATTCATAATGTCGTCGGAGACCAGGCGGTCATAGACCACCACATCCGCCTGCTGGATCTGTTGCAGGCCTTTCAAGGTCAGCAGCCCGGCATCGCCCGGCCCGGCACCCACCAGCACCACTTCGCCGCGCTTATCCAGCGGCTCGTTCAGCAGTTGTTCGGTGACGTCGCTGACGGCCTGGGTATCGTCATTAGCGAGCGACTGCGCGAGGCGATCGTTCACAAAGAATTTTTCCCAGAAACGGCGGCGCTCGCCCACGTTATTAAAGTGCGTTTTCACGCGATCGCGCAGTTTACCGGCATAGCCCGCAAGCTGACCCAGATGCTGCGGCAGCACGGCTTCGAGTTTTTCACGCAGCAGACGTGCCAGCACGGGCGAGGTACCGCCTGAAGAAACCGCCACCATCAGCGGCGAACGATCGATAATGGACGGCATGATAAAGCTGGCTTCTTTCGGCGCATCCACCACGTTGCAGAAAATACGACGCGCTTCCGCGGCGTCGCTGACGCGCTGGTTGACGTCGTTATCGTCAGTGGCGGCAATCACCAGCCAGGTGGTGTCGAGCAGCGCGTCGTTAAACTCGCCCGCCGCCAGCGTCAACATGCCTTCGTTTGCCCAGACGGTAAACTGGGGAGAAAAGGCCAGCGCGTTAACGGTGAGCCGTGCACCGGCTTCCATCAGCAGTCGGGCTTTACGTTCTGCGACATCGCCACCGCCGACCAGCAGGCAGTCGCGACCGTGTAATTGACAAAAGATGGGAAGATGGTGCACGACATTACCTCATTATTTTTATTGGCTCAGGGTTTCCGTGAGCGCCGCTTTCGCCGCAACGGGGCGTTCAGCGCGAGGAGTAGCATACCAATAACCCAGACCCATAAATACGGCACCGGATAACGTATTGCCGAGGGTTACCCACAAGAGGTTATGCCCGATTCCGGAGAGGGTATACGCATCACTGTGATGCCCAAACCAGGAGAGCGCGAACAGCGTCATGTTGGCAACGGAGTGCTCGTAGCCGGAGGCGATAAACGCCAGCAGACACCACCAGATGGCAAGGAATTTCGCGGCGCCTTCAGTGCGTACCGCCATCCAGATCGCCAGACAAACCAGCCAGTTACACAGGGCGCCTTTGAAGAACAGCACGCCCGCAGGCGCGGTGGTTTTTGCCAGCGCCGCAGTATGCACAAGGCTGGTATCGAGCGGTAACAGACTGCCGCCACCCCAGTTATAGAGCAGCGCGACGAACACCGAGCCAATCAGGTTACCGAGCCAGGTTTGCGGCAGGATAGTCCACATCTGGCCGTGGCTGATGGTGCCCGCTTTCACGCCAAAGGTCAGGAACATGGTGTGACCGGTGAATAATTCAGAACCGGCAATGATCACCAGCGTTAAGGCAATGCCAAAGGTTGCCCCCATCACCAGCGGACGAACGCTGGGATCGAGCAGATTGCCGAGAGTAAAAATGAGGATGATACCCAGCCCCACGTAAGCGCCCGCCATGGCGGAGCTGATCCAGAAGCCGAGGGGGTTTTGCGCCGAGAGTCGGGCAATACGCGCCGCGTTCGCGGCACACTTATTAATGGTGTCGGTAAACATAGTGATTATCCCAATGTATTGAAATAGAAAAACGTACGTAAAAAAGGGGAGGCAATGGGCCTCCCTGAATGCTTAACCGCGTACCTGCACCTGGCCATCCTTGACCCGCGCCTCGAAATGCGCGACGGAGTGGCTTTCATCTTCCATACACAGCCCATCCCGCAGACGGAAACGCTGTTTTTTCAGCGGGCTGGCGACCCACAGGTCGCCGTTGTGCTCGGCAATCAGCCCGCGCGACAGTACGCTCGCTTCAAAAAATGGGTCAATATTGCTGATGGCGAAAACCTCTTCGTCCTGACGCGGGCGAAAAATGGCCACCTGCTGATTATTCACCAGCGCGCACACGCCGGTCTGCGGAATGATGTCCGCGATGTTGCAGATAGTGTTCCACTGGCTCATACGGTTTCCTCCACCATGGTCACCGGAATACGCTCATAAGGCGTGGCCGGACGATGCTGTTGACGTTCCGGGACGATCTGCACGTTCGGATCGCGCTGCGGGCTGTTAATGAAGTGTCTGAAGCGCACCTGCGCCTGCGGATCGTTGACGGTTTCGGTCCATTCGCAGATCACCGCGTCACGCAGACGGGCCATTTCCGCTTCCAGCTGGGCGTTCAGGCCCAGCTTGTCGTCAATGATCACGCTCTTCAGGTAATCAATGCCGCCTTCCATATTTTCCAGCCATGGGGCGGTACGGGTCAGTTTGTCGGCGGTGCGGATGTAGAACATCATGAAACGGTCGAGATATTTCACCAGCGTATCGCGGTCGAGATCCGCCGCCAGCAGGTCGGCGTGGCGTGGTTTCATGCCGCCGTTACCGCAGACATACAGGTTCCAGCCTTTATCGGTGGCGATGATACCCACGTCTTTCCCCTGCGCTTCCGCACATTCACGGGTACAGCCGGACACCCCAAACTTCATTTTGTGCGGGGTGCGGATGCCTTTGTAACGGTTCTCCAGCTCCACGCCGAAGCCCACGCTGTCGCCCACGCCGTAACGGCACCAGGTCGAGCCGACGCAGGTTTTCGCCATGCGTAACGCTTTGGCATAGGCATGACCGGTTTCAAAGCCTGCTTCAATCAGCTGACGCCAGATTTCCGGCAGGTCATCTTTCTGCGCACCGAACAGGCCGATACGCTGGGAGCCGGTGATTTTGGTGTACAGGTTAAATTCGCGGGCGATACGGCCAACGATCATCAGTCCTTCCGGCGTGATTTCGCCGCCAGCCGAGCGCGGGATCACCGAGTAGGTACCGTCTTTCTGGATGTTTGCCAGGAAGTTGTCGTTCGTATCCTGGAGCGGCGTGTGCTGCGGTTTGAGCACGTACTCATTCCAGCAGGAGGCCAGCAGCGAGCCGATGGTCGGTTTACAGACTTCGCAGCCGTAGCCTTTGCCGTATTTGTGCAGCAGTTCGTCGAAGGTTTTGATGCCTTCCACGCGGATCAGGTGGTACAGCTCCTGACGGGAAAACGCGAAGTGTTCACACAGGTTGTGGTTAACTTCGATGCCCTGTTTCGCCAGTTCCGCATTCAGCACCTGGGTGACCAGCGGGATACAGCCACCGCAGCCGGTACCGGCTTTGGTTTCCGCTTTCAGCGCCGCGACAGTATGGCAGCCTTTATTGATGGCGGAGATCAGCATGCCTTTGGTGACGTCGAAGCAGGAGCAGATTTGCGCGCTGTCCGGCAGTTTATCCACGCCGATGGACGGTTTGCCGCTGCCTGCGTGGGCGGGCAGGATCAGCGCGTCCGGGTTCTCCGGCAGTTCAATGGCGTTCAGCACCAGCTGTTGCAGGTTGCCAAAGTCGCTGGTATCGCCCACCAGCACTGCGCCGAGCAGCGTTTTATTATCCGGGCTTACGATCAGACGTTTATAAACTTCTTTGCTTTCATCGAGGTACACGTAGCTGCGCGCACCTGGCGTGCGGCCATGCGCATCGCCAATACCGCCCACGTCCACGCCGAGCAGTTTCAGCTTGGCGCTGAGGTCAGCCCCTTCAAAGGCGTTGGTATTGCCGAGGATATGGTCAACCGCCACCTGCGCCATTTTGTAGCCTGGCGCGACCAGACCGTAGACGCGATTATTCCAGCTGGCGCATTCGCCGATGGCGTAGATGTCCGGATCTGACGTCTGGCAGGTGTCGTTAATCACGATACCGCCGCGTGCCGCAACCGCCAGGCCGCACTGGGTCGCCAGTTTGTCGCGCGGGCGAATACCGGTGGAGAAGACGATAAAGTCGATTTCCAGATCGCTGCCGTCGGCGAAGCGCATGGTTTTGCGGCCTTCAACGCCTTCCTGCACGATCTCCTGGGTATTTTTGCTGGTGTGCACACGCACGCCCATGCTTTCGATCTTACGGCGCAGCTGTTCGCCGCCCATCTGATCGAGCTGTTCCGCCATCAGCATTGGCGCGAACTCGATAACATGGGTTTCCACGCCGAGGTTTTTCAGCGCGCCTGCGGCTTCCAGACCGAGCAGACCGCCACCAACCACCGCACCGCGTTTACTGCGACGGGCACAGGCTTCAATGGCGTTCAGGTCTTCAATGGTGCGGTAAACAAAACAGTCCTGCGTATCAGAACCTTTGATTGGCGGGATCCACGGATAGGAGCCGGTCGCCATGATCAGTTTATCGTAATAGACCGTGCGGCCTGCGCTGGAGTGGATCACCTTTTCCTGACGGTTAATGGTGATAGCGCGTTCGCCGACCAGCACCTTAACGCCGTGCTTTTCGTAAAATCCTTCCCGCACCAGCGACAGCTCTTCAGCAGTGTGGTGAGAGAAGTAAGAAGACAGGTGAACGCGATCGTAGGCTTTACGGGGTTCTTCACAAAAAATGGTAATGTCGAACTGGCTGGCATCTGCTTTATCGAGAAGATCCTCAACAAAGCGGTGGCCGACCATGCCGTTACCAATAATAGCGAGTTTGACTTTGCTCATTTTTGCCTCGATTTCTTTTCTATTACTGCCTACCTTAACGATTCAGCAACGGCGTTTATTGATGTAAATCAATTACACCTTTACCTACCACTTAATGGGTAGATGATTGATTTCACGGGATTTTTATAAGTCTAAGAAATGTCAGGCTTTTCAGATTTGAGGAAAATCTGAGCAAAAAACAGGGTTTTTAAGAAAACGGTCTACTCCTAAAGTTCAGGCGTAATTTTCAGGGAAGGAGTAGCGATGTTGAAGCGGGGACCAGGGCAAAAAAAAGCCCCTCTCCGGGAGGAAAGGGGCGCAGAGATTAGTGCGCAGTTGCCGTTACGCCATGCTGACGATGGCGAGTCACGAAGCCCAGCACGAAGCACATGACGAAGACCACAGCGTACAGCGCATTCGCGGTGAACAGCGCCGCCTGCGGGCCGCTGTGGGCAACAATCGGGCCGGTGACGATAAAGGTCAGCATGGTGCCGATGGTGCCGCAGGTGAGAATAAAGTTAACCAGCTTCGGTGAAGCCACTTTAGTCTGCTGCGAGCCGAGCGTAATGATAGTGGTGTAGATCGCGCTGGAGAAGAAGCCCAGTGCCATGATAAACCACGCCATATGGTCGGCCGCGCTGGTGATGAACAGGTACATCAGTACCGCAGCCAGGCCTGCCAGAATGGTCAGAATGCGTTGCAGATCGAAGAAGCGCAGGATGAAGCTGAACGCCCACATGCCGACCATGTACGACATCCAGAAATCACTCACCAGTTTGCCCTGAGCGCTAACGTCCATGCCCATGCCTTTCACGTATTCCGGTACCCAGGCGATAAAGCCAAGCTGACCGAGGATGTAGCACATCGCCGCGATGGACAGGAACAGTACGCCGATGCCCCATTTTTCTTTCACTACCGGCTTGTCGCTCGGTGCGGCATGTTTGCCCAGCGCCGGGAATTCACAACCAATGGTCAGAATGAAGATGGCGACGTACACCAGGCCGATACAGGCGTAAACCCAGTACCATTCGATGCTGCGCGCCAGCAGGTAAGCGGCGACCATCGGGAAAATCATCCCGGCCATACTGAAGAAGGAGTCGGTAAACAGCAGGCGTGAACCACGCTGGCGTCCTTCGTACATCTGCGTAACCAGGAAAGTACCAATCGACATGGTGATGCCGCTGACCAGACCAAGCACGAACATGGCGGCAGAGAACAGCGCCAGGCTGTGGGTCAGCATCAGTCCGGCAACGGCCAGGATCATCAGCACAAAACCGAAGCGCAGCTGGGTTTTCAGCGGCACGATTTCCATCAGCCAGGCGTTCAGGAAGATAGAGATCAGGATCCCGGCGTTCAGGAAGGTGAAGGTGTTACTCATACTGGATACCGGCAGATTAAAATATTCTGCGATATTTCCCATCACCATCCCGGTGACGATCACCAATGCGCCGGTCAGGGCGTAGGAGAAGAAGCTGATCCATGTGAGCTTAATACGGTTGCTGTTAGTCATGTCTGGCCTGTGCATATAAGTGTAAAGCGCGTTGACAGCGCTGAGAACGGGCAGATTTTATTCAATAAAGTGATACATTTAAATGTTTAATAATGAATATGAAACTTATTGCAGTATTTATTATGAGATCGCTCACACTTTGACCCGTTATTTATCATAAATTTGTGAGGTTACAACTGTTTCAATTTCGTAAAATTAGGTAAAAGGCTGGCCTGTGGGCTACCGCCTCTTTAGAATCAACCCACTCGCTCTTTTACCGCTCTATGTTTAGGAATTCTCATGGTTAAAATGACTCTGGCGGCTGTCGCAGCTGTATTTGCTCTCTCTGCAATTTCCCCGGCTGCGCTGGCAGCAAAAGGTGATCCCCATGTTCTGTTGACCACGTCTGCCGGTGACATCGAACTGGAGCTGAATAGCCAGAAAGCACCGGTGTCTGTACAGAACTTCCTCAGCTATGTGAACAGTGGTTTTTATAACAACACCACTTTCCACCGCGTGATCCCAGGTTTCATGGTGCAGGGCGGCGGCTTCAATGAGCAGATGCAGCAGAAACAGCCAAACCCGCCGATCAAAAACGAAGCGGATAACGGCCTGCGTAATACCCGCGGCACCATCGCGATGGCGCGCACTGCGGATAAAGACAGCGCGACCAGCCAGTTCTTCTTAAACGTAGCGGACAACGCCTTCCTCGATCACGGACAGCGCGATTTCGGCTATGCGGTATTCGGTAAGGTTGTGAAAGGTATGGATGTGGCAGACAAAATTTCTCAGGTGCAGACGCACGATGTCGGCCCATACCAGAATGTGCCGACCAAACCAGTTCTGATCCTTTCCGCGAAAGTCCTGCCGTAAGCGTTTTGCACGGGCCTGTGCTGCCCGTGCTCCTCTTTGCTTCCCTGCGCAACGCCAGATTGCCGCTTATACTTGTGGCTCATGGGCGACATCAACAGGGAGGCGTCATGCCTAAAAAACTCACCGACCGGCAAAAATCCCGTCTCTGGGAGCAGCAGCGTAACGTCAATTTTCAGGCCAGCAGACGGCTTGAAGGCGTCGAGTGTGAAGAGATTAAACTGAGCGCCGATGAAGCGAACGCACGCATTGAAGCGTTAAGGGGGAACCATGAGCGATAAGTTTGGCGACGGGCGCGATCCCTATCTTTATCCTGGCCTTAATGTCATGCGCAATAAGCTTGGCATTCGTCAGGCGAAGCGTCTGGAAGAAGCCGCGTATGAATTTACCGCGCTGCGCGCCGCCACGCTGCCGTTAGGCACCGATACCCCTGGCCTGCCGCATCTGTGTGCCATTCACCACCACCTGTATCAGGATATTTTTGACTGGGCTGGCGACATCCGTGAGGTGGACATCTATCAGGGTGACACACGTTTCTGCCATTTCGATTACATCGAAAAAGAGGGCAACGCCCTGATGCAGGAACTGGAGGTGGAAAACTGGTTACAGGGCCTGGAAAAAGACGCTTTCACCGAACGCCTTGTGCACTACTATTGCGAAATTAACGTGCTGCACCCGTTCCGCATCGGCAACGGTATTGCCCAGCGCATTTTCTTTGAGCAGTTGGCGATCCACGCCGGTTTTTCGCTCGACTGGCGCGGTATCAAGCCGGATGCCTGGAGCGCGGCGAATCAAAGCGGCGCAATGGGCGATCTCTCTGCACTGACCACCATCTTCAGCAAGGTGGTCAGCGAAGCGAAAGAAGCCGAGTAAACCAATGCCCGGCGGCGCATTATGATGTGTAAGCCCGGCTGGCTTGCGCTGCCGGGCGATAAAACAGGTACAATCCCGGCATCGCATTTTTTGACTGAAAGATCCCCACCATGATCCTGCTTATCGATAATTACGACTCTTTTACCTGGAATCTGTACCAGTATTTTTGCGAGCTGGGGGCGCAGGTCGAAGTCAGGCGTAATGATGTGATTACCTTTGCCGAAATTGACAGCCTGTCGCCGGAAAAAATAGTTATCTCGCCTGGCCCCTGTACGCCGGACGAATCCGGCGTATCGCTGGACGTTATTCGCCATTACGCCGGCAAGCTGCCGCTGCTGGGCGTGTGTCTGGGACATCAGGCGATTGCGCAGGTGTTTGGTGCGCGCATTGTGCGGGCGCAGAAAGTGATGCACGGCAAAACCTCGCCGGTTACCCATACGGGGAAGGGCGTGTTTCAGGGACTGAACAATCCGTTAACCGTCACCCGCTACCATTCGCTGGTGATCGAACCCGCCTCGCTGCCTGACTGCTTTGACGTGACCGCCTGGAGCGAAACCCAGGAGATCATGGGGATCCGCCACCGGGAATGGGATGTGGAAGGGGTGCAGTTTCACCCGGAAAGCATTCTCAGCGAACAGGGGCACGAACTGCTGGCTAATTTCCTGTCGCGGTGATTATTTGTTGCCTTGTTGTGATTTTTTATGCATATTTCCTGCTTATATTTTCATGATTAATACAGCTAAGAATGGATGGGCGTGACACATGGCAACTGAAAAAAATGCAATTACCCGCGCAACATTTGACGACGTTATTCTGCCGATTTATGCACCCGCTGAGTTCATTCCGGTAAAAGGAAAGGGCAGCCGCGTGTGGGATCAGCAGGGGAAAGAGTACGTTGATTTTGCGGGCGGTATTGCCGTCACGGCGCTCGGTCACTGCCATCCGGCACTGGTTGAGGCGTTAAAAAGCCAGGGCGAAACCCTGTGGCACACCAGCAATGTCTTTACCAATGAACCGGCCCTGCGCCTGGGCCGTAAAATGATTGCGGCCACCTTTGCCGAGCGCGTGCTGTTTATGAACTCCGGTACCGAAGCGAACGAAACAGCCTTTAAACTGGCGCGCTACTATGCGTCCACCCGTCACAGTCCGTATAAAACCAAAATCATCGCTTTCCATAATGCCTTCCACGGGCGGTCGCTGTTTACGGTGTCAGTGGGCGGGCAGCCGAAATATTCGGATGGCTTCGGACCAAAACCGGCAGACATTATCCACGTGCCGTTTAACGATCTGCATGCGGTCAAAGCGGTGATGGACGATCACACCTGCGCCGTGGTCGTGGAGCCGATCCAGGGCGAGGGCGGCGTCACCGCGGCGACCCCGGAATTCCTGCAAGGGCTGCGCGAGCTATGCGATGAACATCAGGCGCTGCTGGTATTTGATGAAGTGCAGTGCGGCATGGGGCGCAGCGGTGAACTGTTTGCCTATATGCACTACGGCGTGACGCCGGATATTCTCACCAGCGCCAAAGCGTTGGGCGGCGGTTTCCCGGTGAGCGCCATGCTGACCACCCAGGAAATCGCCAGCGCGTTTCATGTCGGCTCTCACGGCTCAACCTATGGCGGCAATCCGCTGGCCTGTGCGGTGGCTGGCGCGGCCTTTGATATTATCAATACGCCGGAGGTGTTGCAGGGCGTAGGCGAAAAACGCCAGCGCTTCGTGAAACATCTTCAGACGATCGGCGAGCAATATGACGTGTTCAGCGATATTCGTGGCATGGGGTTGTTGGTGGGCGCGGAACTGCAACCGCAATACCGTGGCCGCGCGCGCGATTTTCTGCATGCCGCTGCCAGCGAAGGGGTGATGGTACTGAATGCCGGGCCGGACGTGATGCGTTTTGCGCCGTCGCTGGTGGTGGAAGAGCGTGACATCGACGAAGGGATGAAACGTTTTGCCGCGGCGGTAGCGAAAATCGTCCACGGCTAACCGTATTGCCCGGCGGCGCTGCGTTTGCACGGGCCGGGAAACTCGCAGGCCGGGTACGCGAAAGCGCCCCCGGCGAAGGTCTTAGTGTTTCTGCTTTCCTGTCCGCGTCAGCCAGATGCCGTGATGTGGACGCTGACGCCACGCCACCGACGAAATGGTGTGCATGGTGTTCAGATGTCCGATAATGCGTTGCAGATGCTGTTCCAGGGTGCTCATCGGGCCATGGGTTAACGTCTCCGGCGCTTCCAGAATATTGGCATCCCCTGAGGCTGCCGGCCCGTCATATTCCAGCCGTTGCTGACAACGCTGGAGCGCAATTTCACAGGATTCCAGATAACGCTGCGCCAGATCCGGCGTCAGCATGGTGTGCTCACGCGCCAGCGTGGTCATCGCATTAATATGCTCGACGATAAACTGGCTGTGCGTCACCCACAGTTTCATATCTTCCAGATAATGCGTGTTAAAGCCCGGTTCCTGCATCGCCTGATTGAGGGAGTTAAACAGCGTATTGTGTGCCTGATTGACGCGCATCCGCTGGTACGCCAGCGGCGTGGGCTGCGGATCGTCGCTGAGGATCAGACGGATGGCCTCCTGATCAGCCTCCAGCGCGTCGTGAGCATTCTGCCGTAACAACCCGCTCTGCCACTGGGGCCACAGCCAGACCATACCGCCAAAGGCGATCAGGCAGCCAATCAGCGTATCGATAAGCCGGGCGACAATAAACTGATCGCCACTCAGCGTCAGCAGCTGGAGTGAATACACGGCCGTGATGGTAAAGCCAACGGTCGCCCAACCATAATTCTTGCGAATAATCAGGTAGCTGATCAGCGTGATCACCAGCATACCCAGCAGCGTATAACCATCCGGTACATGAAAGTGCAAGGTGATCCCGGCAATAATCAGCCCCGCCATGGTGCCGCCCGCGCGGTGCAGAATTCGCACCCGCGTCGCGCCATAGCCATTTTGCGTCACCAGCAGCACCGTCATCAAAATCCAGTATGGCTTGGGCAGATGCAGGGCGATGCCCATCAGGCTGGCGATAGCGAGCATGACAGCAATGCGCGCCGCGTTGCGCAGTGCCGGGGATTTAAACGACAGATAACTTTTGAGCGCGGGGATCAACGGCTGGCGACGCTGCTTATCCGCCATCAGATCGCGCACATACAGTGGCCGCTGCGTGCGCAGCACCCGGGCGATACGGCTGAAGTGCCAGGCGCAGAACTGCCCGACCGGGTTATCCGGGTGCTGGTGGGCGATTTTTTCCAGCGCGCCGACCTGCTTATCCATATTAAAGCGACCGGGAAAGCGGTGATACAGGATGTCGTCTGCCAGTACCCGCAGCCGTGCGGCGACAACCTGCGCATTCCAGCGGATCACCGCTTCGGCATGGCTCTGCTCCACCAGCTTCTGCACTTCCTGCGGTTGGTGCAGGCTGACGGAAATATGTTCCTGTAAATCCAGCGCCATCTGGAATGCCCGCAGCAGGCGCTTGTAGTCGTTATGCTGATTAGCGGCGAGCATGTGCATTTGCTGATAGCACTGGCTGATCAGATCCACGGCTTTCTGCTGACGCGCCAGCAGCGGCGGCAGCGCTTTTTCCGGATCAGCATGCTGGGTTAACAGGCTGTATTTGGCTTCACAGTATTCCGCCAGTTGACGGTAGAGCAGGCTTAAGGATTCGCGCAGCGGCTGTTCGCGCCACATCCAGAACCACAGCCAGTTAAACAGCCCATACCATAGCGTGCCGGAGGCGTAGATCAGCAGCGGCTCCCACACCGGCATGTTTCCGGCAAGGCTTAGCGTAAAGATGGCGGCGATCAGTGATGCGGGAAGTAAACGCGCGTGCAGCGCGCTGATCTCCGCCGTCACGCCAAGCAGCAGCGCCAGCCCGCCGAGGATCAGTGGTAAGGGGATGCTTTCCGCCAGCAACAGCTGCACCGCGAGGCTACAGCCGGCAAACAGCGAGCCGCCAACGATCAGGCGTTTGAAGAAGCGTTTGTGCGGGGTATCGAGTCCGGCAATGTTGCAGCAGGCAGGAACGAGAGAGAAGAGTAAACCCTGTTGCAGGTGTCCTAAAGCGAGGCCGATAGCCACAGGGAGACACAACACCAGCGTTTGTCGCAGTGCGTAGTTGATTTCCGGGTGATAAATCAGCCTGCGCCACATGAGAATGCAAACAAAAACGGCGTCTTGCAAATGCAATACGCCGTTTGAGGGGCTTAGCGGGTTCCGTAAACCACGATGGTTTTACCGTGTGCAGAGATCAGGTTTTGATCTTCCAGCATCTTCAGGATGCGGCCTACGGTTTCACGGGAGCAGCCAACGATCTGACCGATCTCCTGACGGGTAATTTTAATTTGCATACCGTCCGGGTGGGTCATGGCGTCAGGCTGTTTGGCCAGGTTCAGCAGCGTCTGCGCGATGCGGCCAGTTACGTCGAGGAAGGCGAGGTTACCCACTTTCTCAGACGTGACCTGCAGACGGCGCGCCATCTGGGAAGAGAGGCGCATCAGAATATCCGGGTTCACCTGGATAAGCTGGCGGAATTTCTTGTACGAGATTTCTGCCACTTCACATGCGGTTTTTGCACGTACCCAGGCACTGCGCTCCTGACCTTCTTCAAACAGGCCCAGTTCACCGATAAAATCTCCCTGGTTGAGGTAAGAGAGGATCATCTCTTTACCTTCTTCATCCTTGATGAGCACTGCCACTGAGCCTTTAACGATGTAATACAACGTTTCCGCTTTTTCACCCTGGTGAATCAGCGTGCTCTTCGACGGGTACTTATGAATATGGCAATGAGACAAGAACCATTCGAGAGTCGGGTCTGTTTGCGGTTTGCCAAGCACCATGCGCGGTTATCCTCTGTTATAAGCTGGCTCCAGAAGCAGGATCAACACGCTGCGTCTGGGGTTGCAATCATATGCTTCCCTGTTCCTGGGAAGTGGCCGTTCGAAAATCCAGCCTTTAATGTTTGATGTCGTCTGCATACATGTACAACGTCAATGTATTACTGTAGCAGCCAGACTGTTTTAGCATAGCTTTTGCCGTGTGTCTCCTGGTGTCTCGCTTCAGCATGATGCAGGTCGCCTTCCGTTGCCAGATTTGTTATGTGCGCGTAATCTGAAGGGAAATTTACCGCGCCGGAGTGAATAAAATGCAAGCAAGAGTGAAATGGGTTGAGGGTTTAACGTTCCTGGGCGAGTCCGCTTCAGGCCACCAAATCCTGATGGACGGTAATTCCGGTGATAAAGCGCCAAGCCCGATGGAAATGGTGCTGATGGCCGCCGGGGGATGCAGCGCGATTGACGTGGTATCTATTCTGCAAAAAGGGCGTCACAACGTGACGGACTGCGAAGTTAAACTGACCTCTGAGCGCCGTGAAGAGGCGCCACGCCTGTTCACGCACATTAACCTGCACTTTATCGTCACCGGTAAAGACCTGAAAGACGCAGTTGTCTCCCGCGCCGTGGATCTGTCAGCCGAGAAGTACTGCTCGGTGGCATTGATGCTGGAAAAAGCCGCCACTATCACCCATTCGTTTGAGGTAGTTGAAGGCTGAGCCGGATAAGGCGTATCGGGTGGCGCTACGATTCCGCGACCTACAAAATGCTTTACCTGTAGGCCGGATAAGGCGTTCACGCCGCCATCCGGCAAAGAAATCAATGCCCGGCGGCGCAAGGCTTGCCGGGCCTACAGATTGGGGTAGGCCGGATAAGCGAAGCGCCATCCGGCACAAAAATCACTCGATCTTCTTCCCTTCCATCAGCCGCTGCACCAGCGGCAGCATGATCAGCTCCATCGCCAGCCCCATTTTTCCGCCCGGTACCACCAGGGTATTGATGTGGGAAATGAATGAGCCCTGCAACATCGCCAGTAGCCACGGAAAATCGATGCCTTCCAGATTGCGGAAATGGATCACCACAAAGCTTTCGTCGAGCGACGGGATCGCTTTCGCGGCAAAGGGGTTGGAGGTATCGACGGTCGGCACACGCTGGAAGTTAATGTGCGTGCGGGAAAATTGCGGCGTAATGAAGTTGATATAGTCTTCCATTGACCGTACCACCGAATCCATCACCGTTTCACGGGAATGGCCGCGTTCGCTGGTATCGCGCACCAGCTTCTGGATCCACTCCAGGTTGATGATCGGCACCACGCCCACTAACAGATCCACATGGCGCGACACGTCCTGCTGCGGCGTCACCACGCCACCGTGCAGCCCTTCATAAAACAGCACGTCGGTGGGTTCTGGCAGCGGTTGCCACGGTGTGAACGTGCCCGGCACCTGATTCCACGGCACGGCTTCATCATAGGTATGCAGATATTTACGCGACTGGCCGGTGCCGGTCAGTCCGTATTCGATAAAGGTCTGCTCCAGCAGTCCAAAGTCGTTGGCTTCCGGGCCGAAATAGCTGATATGCCGCCCCGCATCGCGCGCTTTACGGATCGCCATGTCCATTTCCGGGCGCGTATAACGGTGAAAGCTGTCGCCTTCCACTTCGGCGGCGCGCAGATCCAGTTGCGCGAAGATCTTACGAAACGCGAGGCTGGTGGTGGTCGTTCCGGCCCCGCTGGACCCCGTTACGGCAATCACCGGATGTTTGGCTGACATAGCAACGCTCCCTAAAACTGGTTTTATTCGCGAAACTGCTTCTTCGGCATGATGTTCACCGTTTCATGCAGTTCAGACCACACCAGCACCGCTTCTCCGGTTTGCAGCTGGCGCTTAACGTCGGCGACCTTTTGTTCAAGTGAACGCTCATGTTCACCATAATCAGTGCCTTCGCGCAAGACAAAGCTCTCGATCAGGCTGTCGAGCGTCTCGGTTGCCAGATCCTGCCAGGGGATAATCATTTACGCCTCCAGATATGTTGTCAGCCAGTCGGGGATGCGCTTTTCAAGCCACATTTCCGGGCGGCGCAGCGTCCCGCCAACAAAGCCCACGTGCCCGCCATGTTCTGTTAATTGGTACTCCACGTTAGGCGGTAAATAATCCGCCGCCGGAATAACATTATGATCCATAAATGGATCATCTTTGGCGTGAATGATAAGCGTCGGCTTGCGAATGTTTGGCAGTACGGGCATGGCGCTGCAACGACGATAATAGTCGATGGCGTCGGTGAACCCGTGAATGCGGGCGGTGATCAGATCGTCGAAATCACGGATACGGCGCATACGCCGCAGGCGGGCAAGATCCACCGGCAGCGAATCCGGGTACGCCTTCAGCTTGCGCATCGCGTTACCTTTTAACAGGTTCAGCAAATAGTGCTGATAAAAGCGCGAAAAGCCTTTATCCATATGATAGCTACAGGCTTCCAGCACCAGCGGGGCGGAAACAATCACCGCGGCATCAAGCGGCAAATCAGGCTCGTTTTTACCCAGCAGGCAGCCGAGCATATTACCGCCGAGCGAAAACCCCACCGCCGCCGTTGGCGCGGCGCCAAATTCACGGCGTAACCAGTGTAAAAACCAGGTGCCGTCTTCCGTTTCCCCGGAGTGATAAATGCGCTTCAGGCGATTAGGTTCGCCGCTACAGCCGCGAAAATGCATCACCACGCCGAGCCAGCCGCGGGCGCGGGCGGCATTGATCAAACCGTGGGCGTAAGGGCTGTGCAGGCTGCCTTCCAGACCGTGGAACACCACCAGCCGGGGCTTATGTTTTGCCGCGTGCGGATCGTCGCTCCAGGCGAGATCGACAAAATCGCCGTCCGGCAACTCCAGGCGCTGCCACTGAGGCGTGAACTGGAGTCGACGACGAATAAGGCGCGGCAGCATGGTTTGCAGGTGTGGATTGCCTGCGCCCGGCAGCGGGCGAAAAGACAGGTTATCGATGGGATTGTCTGAAATAGCTAAGGGCGTTGTCTGAGACATATGCGTGCAATATCTTCCTCGTAGTCTGCGCCTACTATACTCACAAACCGCGTTGCTGAGGATGAAATTGCGTTTCCAGTCCTGTCGTCTTGCCTGCCTTAGAGGCTTTTTGCGTTCCTTTTCCTGATCTCCATCACAAATTGTCACATTGATTATTACTCTCAGGCTAATGATTAAGCACAGGGCTTAATTGATGACTTTATCACCACAGCGCACACTTAGTGCAGTGTTAAGCAAATCAAAATGATGTGCTGAATCAGGAGGTTAATAATGTTATCAGGGCAAACGCCTGCACGGGTATGGAACACACGACGCACTGAGAAACAGCGTCGTCTGGCTTCTGTCCCGGTAGAAGGCAAAGTGCTGCCGACCGACGACCTGGTCGCCATGCTGGAAAAACTCATCGCCCCCGGCGACAAAGTGGTGCTGGAAGGCAATAACCAAAAACAGGCGGACTTCCTTTCCCGCTCCCTCGCCCAAGTCAGCCCGCAGAAAGTGCACGATCTGCACATGATCATGCCAAGCGTTGGCCGCAGCGAACACCTCGATATTTTTGAAAAGGGCATCGCCCGTAAGCTCGACTTCTCGTTCTCCGGTACGCAAAGCCTGCGCATTTCGCAGCTGCTGGAAGATGGCCTGCTGGAGATCGGCGCGATCCACACCTACATCGAACTCTATTCTCGTCTTTATGTTGATCTGTCGCCCAATGTGGCGCTGATCGCCGGCTACAAAGCTGACCGCAAAGGTAACCTTTACACCGGGCCGAGCACCGAAGACACGCCTGCACTGGTCGAAGCCGCAGCGTTCCGTGACGGTATCGTCATCGCCCAGGTTAACGAACTGGTGGATGACGAATGCGACTTGCCGCGCGTCGACATCCCGGGTTCCTGGATCGACTACGTGGTGGTAGCGGACAAACCTTTCTTCATCGAACCACTGTTTACCCGCGACCCGCGCCTCATCAAACAGGAACATATCCTGATGGCGATGATGGCCATTAAAGGCATCTATGCCGAGCACCAGGTGCAGTCCCTGAACCACGGTATCGGCTTTAACACCGCCGCCATCGAACTGCTGCTGCCCACCTATGGTGAACAGCTGGGGCTGAAAGGCAAAATCTGTAAACACTGGACGCTGAACCCGCATCCAACGCTGATCCCGGCGATTGAAAGCGGCTGGGTGGAAAGCGTGCACTGCTTCGGTGGCGAGCTGGGGATGGAAGAGTACATCCGCGCCCGTCCGGACATTTTCTTCACCGGTGCTGACGGCTCCATGCGCTCCAACCGCGCGTTCTGCCAGCTGGCAGGGCAGTACGCCGTCGATATGTTTATCGGTTCGACCTTACAGGTTGATGGCTATGCCAACTCCTCAACCGTGACCCGTGGTCGTCTGTCCGGTTTCGGCGGCGCGCCAAACATGGGCCACGATCCGCATGGTCGCCGTCATGCCACTCCGGCATGGCTCAACATGATCACCGAACCCGATCCCATGCAGCGCGGTAAAAAACTGGTGGTGCAGATGGTGGAAACCTTCCAGGCCGGGTCAAAACCGACCTTCGTGGAAAAACTCGATGCCATCGACGTGGCGAAAGCCTCGGGTATGCCACTCGCCCCGGTGATGATTTATGGCGATGACGTGACGCACGTGCTGACGGAAGAAGGTATCGCTTACCTCTATCGTGCCGATAGCATGGAGGAGCGCCGCGCGATGGTCGCCGCCGTTGCCGGGATCACTGATATTGGTCTTGGCGTGGACGCAAAACGTGTCGCCGACCTGCGCCGCAGCGGCAAAGTGGTTTACCCGGAAGATATTGGCATCCGCCGCACCGACGCCACTCGTTCGCTGCTGGCAGCCGGTAGCGTGGCGGATCTGGTGGAATGGTCTGACGGTCTTTATAACCCGCCTGCAAAATTCCGGAGCTGGTAATGAAACATCTGCCACAGATTGAAGCTTGCGGAGGTGCCGAATGGCTGGCGCGAACCGCCACCCAGTGTCTGATTGACGAAGCACGGTTAAGCCCGAAGCCCGGTCTGGTGGACAGTCGGGGGAATGGGGCGCATCACGACCTGACGCTGGCGCTGATGGAGTGCTCCGCGCGTAGCCTGACCCCTACGTTTCATGCCCTGGCGCAACAAAGCTGGCAACGTCCGGCAGACATTGCGCTACGGCAAACTATCGGGCGACTCGGCCGCGAAGGCGAACAGCAGATGATGGCTGCTACCGGCGGCGTAAATACGCACCGTGGCGCGATCTGGGCGCTGGGCCTGCTGGTCAGCGCGGCGGCGATGCTGGGCGGCAACGCCTCTGTACAGGCGATAGCGAATGTCGCCGCACAGCTGGCGCAACTGCCGGACGCCGCCGCGCCGAAAGTCTTTAGCAAGGGGCTGCGCGCCACTCACCGTTACCGGGTACCGGGCGCGCGGGAAGAGGCGCAGCAGGGTTTTCCGCACATCGTCCGACTGGCGCTGCCGCAACTGCATGCCAGCCGTCAACGCGGCGGTACTGAAACCCAGGCGCGGCTCGATGCGCTGATGGCGATCATGACCTCGCTTTGCGATACCTGCGTGCTGAACCGCGCCGGGATGACCGGGCTTGAAACCATGCGCGATGGCGCAAAAGCCGTGCTGTCAGCCGGCGGCACGGCGCAGCCTGCGGGCCAGCGTGCTCTGGCGCGACTGGATGCGCAGATGCTGGCGCTTAACGCCTCGCCGGGCGGTGCGGCTGATTTACTCGCCGCCACGCTACTGCTCGATCGTATCGCGACCTTGCCCTATTTATCTGATTAAGAGGATGTTATGGAACACATTACGATCTCTTTGCCTGCCAGCCGCACCCTGAGCGGTAAAGCACTGGCAGGCGTCGTTGGCTCCGGGGATATGGAGGTGCTTTTTACCGCCGACCAGGAGCAGACGCTCACTGTTGATATTACTACCTCCGTGGACAACAGCCGCGGACGCTGGGAAGCGCTGTTTAACCGTCTCACCCTGGCAGGCAGCCTGCCGTCCGGCAAGCTGGTGATCCACGATTTTGGTGCGACGCCTGGCGTGGCCCGCATTCGTATCGAACAGGTTTTTGAGGGGGTGAGCCATGCGTAATGACCGCAGTTTTATCGAATTAAAAGCGCGTGAACGCGCCCGCACGCTGCTGGACGACGGCAGCTATCGCGAACTGCTTGATCCGTTTGAAGGCATTATTTCTCCGTGGCTTGGGCCGCAGGGCATCGTGCCGCAGGCCGATGACGGCATGGTCGTGGCGAAAGGCACGATTAACGGTCAGCCGGCGGTGGTGATTGCCATCGAAGGCACCTTCCAGGGCGGCAGCATGGGCGAAGTGTCCGGCGCGAAAATGGCGGCGGCGCTGGAGTTAGCGGCGGAAGATAACCGCAACGGCATCCCGACGCAGGCGGTACTGTGCCTCGAAACCGGCGGTGTACGCTTACAGGAAGCCAATCTGGGGCTGGCGGCGATTGCCGATATTCATGCTGCCATTGTTGATCTGCGTCGTTATACGCCGGTTATCGGCATCGTGGCCGGTACCGTGGGCTGCTTCGGCGGTATGTCGATTGCAGCCGCGCTGTGCAGCTACCTGATCGTCACCCGCGAGGCGCGTCTCGGTCTGAACGGTCCACAGGTTATCGAACAGGAAGCCGGGATCGACGAGTACGACTCCCGCGATCGTCCGTTTATCTGGAGCATGACCGGCGGTGAAGTCCGTTATCAAAGCGGGTTTGCGGATGCGCTGGTTGGCGATGGGGTGAATGCCGTGAAAGGCGCGATGAACGACTTTATCGCCAAAGGCGTGCCGGAAAAACATCGCACCGATAACTACCAGTGGTATCTGGATCGTCTGACCCAGTTCGACACCCGCAAACAGGCCGATGCCGAACAGATCAAAGCGCTCTTTGCCGGGGAGGAAAAAGCATGAATACGACAGTAAGCCGTGGCGCATTATGGCTTGAAAAACTGGCGCCCAACGCATCACGTCTGAGCGGGTTATGCCCGTCTGTACAGGTGGCTGACGGTGAAATTAACGGTGAAGCGGCACGTTTTATCGCCGTGGTACCGGATGCGCACAATCACTATCCCCGCGCGGCTAAAGGTGAACTGGGGCTGCTGGAAGGCTGGACGCTGGCAAAAGTGGTTAGCGAAACCATCGCCGCCGACGCCGATAAACCGGTTAAACGTCCGATTGTGGCGGTGATTGATGTGCCGAGCCAGGCCTATGGCCGTCGCGAAGAAGCGTTTGGTATTCATCAGGCGCTGGCCGGTGCGGCGGGGGCTTACGCCAATGCCCGTCTGGCGGGTCACCCGGTGATTGGTCTTATCGTCGGCAAAGCCATGTCCGGTGCGTTTCTGGCGCACGGCTACCAGGCCAACCGCCTGATCGCCTTCAACGACAGCGGCGTGCTGATCCACGCGATGGGTAAAGCGTCTGCCGCACGTATCACGCTGCGTACCGTCGAGGCGCTGGAAAAACTGGCGGCGACCATTCCGCCGATGGCGTATGACATCAGCAACTATGCCACCCTGGGGCTGCTGGATCATCTGCTGAACATCAGCAACCCGGATGCGCCTTCCGATGCCGATCTGGCGGAGGTAAGCACCACGCTGCAACAGGCCATTCACGACGCCCGTCAGGACACCACGCTTAAAAACCGTCTCGGTGCCGACAACCGTCGCAGCTCGTCCATCGTGCGGGAGCGCATGCGCCAGAGCTGGTAAGTAGTAAAAAAAGACCTGCCGGAATGACCGCCCCGTGGGCACACTCTCTGTGCCCACGAGGAAGCGTGCATCTGAAAAATAATAAACATCGCGTCAGTGCTTACTCAATTCCTTTATAGGTGATTTTATGACTTACGTAATTGTTCATGCCCTTGCACCGATTTTTATCATTATGCTGCTGGGATTCTGGGCCGGTAAGGCCGGAATGGTTGATAACAAAAATGTTTCCCTGCTCAATATTTTCGTGATGGATTTTGCCCTGCCCGCCGCGCTGTTCAGCGCCACCGTGCAGACGCCGTGGGACGGCATTGTCGCCCAGTCGCCGCTGATCGTGGTGCTGACGCTGGCGATGTGGATCACCTACGCCATCATCTATTTCCTCGCCACCAGCGTCTTTAAAAAATCCCCACAGGATGCGGCGGTGCTGACCCTCACCGTTGCCCTGCCGAACTATGCGGCGCTGGGCCTGCCGATCCTGGGCAGCGTGCTGGGTGAAACCTCGTCCACCTCGCTCTCCGTTGCGGTATCCATTGCCTGTGGTTCCGTGCTGATGACGCCGTTCTGTCTGCTGATCCTGGAGCGTGAAAAAGCGCGTGCGGAAGGTGTTAACAGCGGCTCAACGCTGGCGATGCTGCCGGTGCTGATGTGGCGTTCGATTAAAAAACCTATCGTCATGGGCCCGCTGCTGGGTGTGATTTTATCCGCGATCGGTATTCATATGCCGGAGCTGGCGCTGGCGGCGATTAAACCGCTGGGACTTGCCGCCACCGCAGCGGCGCTGTTCCTGACCGGTTTGATCCTCTCGGCGCGTAAACTGCAAATCAACACCATGGTGATCACCTCGACCATTGCCAAACTGCTGATCCAGCCGGTGATTGCCTGGGGGATCGTGCTGGCGTTAGGCCTGTCTGGCCCGGTCGCCATTACCGCTATCCTGATGATTGCCCTGTCGGCCGGTTTCTTCGGCGTGGTCTTCGGTAACCGCTTTGGCGTCCAGTCGCCGGATGCCGAAGCCGTGCTGCTGTTAAGTTCGGTGCTGTGTATTCTGTCTCTGCCGCTGTTTATCTCGCTGACTTCAGGAATGTAAAACATGACTTCATCATCATTGCGCCCGCACGATCTTCTCTGGCTGACTGACCGCAGCGCCCTGCAAGGGGTGACTGAATCCTGGGTGGATACGGTCTGGCATGCGGGGTTGCCCGTGGTGGTGCGGCGTGATGTTGATGAGCAGGGGCGCATCCCGGTGGGGGTGCGCGGTCTGCGCCGCGACCAGCGTGCGCCAGGCTGGGTGGACGCACAGTATGCTGCGCGTGTCGTCACCCCGGAGCAGCTGACCGACGCCCAGGCGCTGGTCAACTCGCCCTTTATCTCCGCGCCACCAGTCCAGGTGGCGTTTCAGCTGGCGCAGCACGCCTGGCCGTGGGGCTGGGGGATCACCGGCAGCGTCGGCTATGCGCTGGCGACCGGTATCCCGGTGATCCATGCCGCAAGCGATCTGGATCTGCTGATCCGCGCCCCACACCCGCTGTCGCGCGACGCGCTGATGGAGTGGCAGCAGCGGCTGGCTACCACCCTGTGCCGCGCCGATACACAGGTGGAAACGCCAAACGGCGGTTTCGCGCTCAATGAGTGGCTGCGCGACGGCCAGGCACTGCTCAAAACCCGTCAGGGGCCGCGTCTGGTGAGCGATCCCTGGCGCAGGGAGGACTAATGAAAATTCTGTTTACCTTTCCCGGACAAGGGACGCAGCATCCCGGCATGTTGCAACAGCTGCCCGGCACGGCGCTTGCCGAGGCGCGTGCCGTGCTGGGTGCGGAAGTCGATACCCTTGATACGCCAGCGGCGCTGGAGCACACCCGCGCGGTGCAGCTGTCGCTGTTGATCGCCGGTGTGGCCTGGGCGCGCGAACTGAAGCGGCAGGGCGTGGCACCGGACATCGTCAGTGGCTTGTCGATTGGTGCCTACCCGGCGGCGGTGGTGGCCGGGGCGCTGGCCTTTGACGACGCGCTGCGGCTGGTGGCCCTGCGCGGCGATCTGATGGAACAGGCGTACCCGCACGGTTACGGGTTGACGGCAATCATGGGCCTGACGCTGCCGCAGGTGGAAGCGATCAGCGAAGGAAGTCATACCTGGATCGCCAACCTGAACGCGGAAACGCAAATTGTCATTGCTGGTCGTGATGAAGAGATGGCGAAGGTGGCGGAAAAAGCGATGGCGAAAGGGGCCAGCAAGGCGAAGCGTCTGGCGGTCAGCGTGCCATCCCACTGTGAGCTGCTGGCCCGTCCGGCAGAACAGCTGGCGCAGGCCTTTGCCGGGGTGAGTTTATCCCGTCCGGCATGCGCTTATCTGAGCGGCAGCACCGGACGGGTGCTGTGGCAGCCGGAGACAATTGCCGACGATCTGGCGATGAATATGGCGCGCACCGTGCGCTGGCAGGAGGCGATGATCGCCGCCAATGAGCGTGAAGCGCGGCTGGCCATCGAGATGCCACCGGGTGGCGTCCTGACCTGTTTAACCCGCCAGGCGGCCTGGGAAGGCGAGACGATTTCGCTGGAGCGCAGCGGCATTGATGTGGCGCGGCATCTGGCGAAACGCCTTCGCGAGCAGCGGTAACGCATTGCCCGGCGGCGCAGGCTTGCCGGGCCTACAAAATTACGCCGATCGCGTTGTCATGTAGGTCGGGTAAGCATTGCCGGGCCTACAACGACATAGTATGTAGATCGCGTAGGCCGGGTCAGGCGCAGCCGCCACCCGGCAAAAAGGTCCGTCATAGAGTCGTGTAGGTCGGGTAAGCGAAGCGCCACCTGACAGATTCAACTCAGCTACCCGCTTCCTGCAAACTGCGGGCGTACATGCGGCCCTCGGCGGCGAGCGCCAGCAGGCTGGGATCGTGCTCGCGGTTGCGGGGAAAGACGATGGCGATTTGCTGCTGCATCTGGTACGGCTCGGCGAGTTTTAACAGCTGCACCGAGTTTTCGTACACTTTCTTCATGCGGCCTGGCATCAGGGTAAAGCCAACGCCTGCCTGCACCAGACTCAGCATCGAGAAAATGTCGTTCACGCGGGTGACGATCTCCGGCTCAAAGCCGGCAATGTGAAACGCTTCCTGAAAGCCTGCGTAGGTGGCAAAACCTTCTGCCAGCGAGACAAATTTTTGCTGGCGGAAATCGCGCAAATCCGCCGGTGCTGACAGGTTGAGCGTGGCGGATGCGGGGGCAGCGAGAAAAATATCATCGTGAAACAGCGGCAGCACTTCGAGGCTGTTGCGATCGATTTGCGCCTCTGACAGCGAAATGATGATCGCGTCCAGCTCCCCGGCCTCCAGCATGTGCAACAGCGTGTCGTTAGAGCCCATGGTCAGCGCTATCTCCAGCTCCGGACGGCGCAGCTTCATGCCCATAATCAGCCGTGGCACGGTTTCCAGCGTCAGCGAGTAGAGCGTCCCCACGCGTAGCCGTCCCTGACCGACGCCTGCGGCTTTGCGCGCCTCTTCCAGACCGCGCGTCATCAGTTGCGTGACTTCCTGACAATACTCCAACAGCGTCCATGCCGCCGGTAGCGGCATCAGGGTGCGACCTTTATGCACGAACAGTGGACAGCGCACGTTCTCTTCCAGCGTATGCAGCGCGCGATGTACGCTGACGCCGCTTAACGCCAGCGCTTCGGCGGTGCGGGCAATGTTCCCCTTCTCCATAAACGTCATGAAAATGGCGAGCTTGCGAAACGTGATCTCACTGAGGATGTCGTGGTTCATGGTCAGTCGCTTTGCAGCATGGTTTCCAGCTGTTCCTGGGCTTCAAGCCAGGCCATTTCACACGCTTCAAGACCGGCTTTCGCGCTGGCCTGCGCCTGTAAACAGGCGGTGAGTTCGGCTTTACGGCTCTGGTCATACAGCTCGCTGTCACCCAGTTTTTCTTCCGCTGCCGCCTGCTGCGCCTGGAGTTTTTCCATCTCTTTTTCCAGACGAGCGATCTCTTTGCGCAGCGGCTGCGTTTGCGTGCGCAGTTCAGCTTCACGACGCTTCTGATCTTTACGCGACTGGGCGCTGTTGACGTTATCTTTCGCGCCGTCAGCAGGCTGGTTTTCCAGTTTCTGAATGTCGCTCAGCCACTGCTGATAATCTTCCAGATCGCCGTCGAAGGCTTCGACTTTACCGCCGTGCACCAGATAAAACTCATCGGTGGTGGAGCGCAACAGGTGACGGTCGTGCGAAACGACGACCAGCGCGCCTTCGAATTCGATCAGCGCTTCGGTCAGCGCCTGGCGCATGTCCAGATCCAGGTGGTTGGTCGGTTCATCAAGCAGCAGCAGGTTAGGGCGCTGCCAGACGATAAGCGCCAGTACCAGACGGGCTTTTTCGCCGCCGGAGAAGCGTTCGGTTACTTCGCTGACTTTATCGCCCTGGAAACCGAAGCCGCCAAGATAGTCGCGCAGTTTCTGTTCCAGCTCCTGCGGCGCAATGCGCGCCAGGTGCTGGATCGGGGATTCATCTGCGCGTAAAAATTCCAGTTGATGCTGGGCGAAGTAACCCAGCTTGATGCCTTTCGCCAGACCAATCTCACCGCTGACTGGATTTAACTCGCCCGCCAGGAGTTTGATCAGCGTTGATTTACCCGCGCCGTTACGCCCCAGCAGGCCGATGCGGGAGCCGGGCACGAGGTTAAGCTTGATGGAATCCAGAATGGTGCGATCGCCATACCCGGCGCTGACCTTTTCCATTTTCAGCAGCGGATTCGGCAGGCTTTCCGGTGCGCGGAAGCTGAAGTGGAACGGGTTATCCACGTGCGCCGGGGCGATAAGCTCCATACGTTCCAGCATTTTCACACGGCTCTGCGCCTGTTTGGCTTTGCTGGCTTTGGCTTTGAAACGATCGATAAAGCTTTGCAGATGCGCCACGCGCGCCTGCTGGCTTTCGTAGGTGGCCTGTTGCTGGGCCAGCCGCGTCGCACGCTGGCGCTCGAAAGCGCTGTAGTTGCCGGTGTACTCGAACATATTTTGCTGTTCGATATGAATAATTTTGTCCACCACCGGATCGAGGAAGTCACGGTCATGGGAAATCAAAATCAGCGTGCCCTGATAGCTTTTCAGCCATTTTTCCAGCCAGATCACCGCGTCAAGATCGAGGTGGTTGGTGGGTTCATCGAGCAGCAGTAAATCGGAACGGCAAATCAGCGCCTGCGCCAGGTTAAGGCGCATACGCCAGCCCCCGGAGAAGTCGCTTACCGGGCGCTCAAGCTGTTCATTCGAAAAGCCGAGGCCGTGCAGCAGGCTGGAGGCGCGGGAGCGGATGGTCCAGGCGTCGATGGCGTCGAGCTTGCCGTGCACCGTGGCAATGGCATGACCGTCGTTACGTTCGTTGGCGGCGTTCAGTTCGGCTTCAAACTGTCGGTACTGGCGGTCACCGTCAATCACGTAATCCAGCGCGGGTTCGCTGAGCGCCGGGGTTTCCTGATTCACCCACGCCAGCTGCCAGTTTGCCGGATAGGTGAAGCTGCCGCCGTCGGCGCTGAGTTCGTTTTTTAACAGCGCCAGCAGCGTGGATTTCCCGCAGCCGTTTTTACCGACCAGCCCGACTTTTTGACCAGGGTTGATGGTGGCAGTGGCATTGTCCAGCAGGACGCGTACGCCGCGACGAATTTGTAACGAGGAGAAAACAATCATAGAGCGCCGTTATGTTCCGACTATATTAATTTGTCATTATGATATTTTAGGGTAGTGGGCGATCCGCCGCACCGGGGCGCCATGGTAGCCCAAAACGAAGCTTATACACAAAATCATTAAAATGACGTGCACGACGCCCGGGAGGGGAATGATGTCACCAACAGCGAAAGTATTGCTGTTATATGCCCATCCGGAATCCGGAGAGTCGGTCGCCAACCGGGTCTTACTTAAACCGGCAACGCAACTCAACAATGTCACGGTGCATGATCTCTATGCACATTATCCTGATTTCTTTATCGATATTCCCCATGAGCAGGCGCTGCTGCGCGAGCACGATGTGATCGTGTTCCAGCATCCCCTCTATACCTACAGCTGTCCGGCGCTGCTGAAAGAGTGGCTGGATCGCGTATTAAGCCGCGGCTTTGCCAGCGGGCCGGGGGGAAATCAACTGGCGGGAAAGTACTGGCGTAGCGTCATCACGACCGGCGAGCCGGAGAGTGCCTATCGTTATGACGCCCTGAACCGCTATCCAATGAGCGATATTTTGCGCCCCTTCGAACTGACGGCAGCGATGTGCAAAATGCACTGGCTTACGCCGATGATTATCTACCGTGCGCGGCGGCAACGGCCGGATGAGCTGGCGAGCCACGCCAGAGCGTACGGTGACTGGCTGGCCGCACCTGTTGCCACGGGAGGCCTGTGATGGAAGGTTCTGATCTGTTACTGGCAGGAGTGCTGTTCCTGTTTGCCGCCGTGGTGGCGGTGCCGCTGGCAGCGAGGCTGGGTATCGGCGCGGTACTCGGTTACCTGCTGGCGGGGATTGCTATTGGCCCGTGGGGACTCGGGTTTATCAGTGATGTGGATGAAATTCTGCATTTCTCAGAGCTGGGCGTGGTGTTCCTGATGTTTATCATCGGCCTGGAGCTGAACCCGTCGAAGCTGTGGCAACTGCGACGATCGATTTTCGGCATCGGGGCGGCGCAGGTGTTGCTGAGTGCGGCAATCCTCGCCGGACTGTTGATGCTCACCGAATTCTCGTGGCAGGCGGCGTTGATTGGCGGGCTGGGACTGGCGATGTCTTCGACGGCGATGGCGTTGCAGTTGATGCGCGATAAAGGCATGAACCGCAACGAAGGCGGGCAGCTCGGCTTCTCGGTGCTGCTGTTCCAGGATCTGGCGGTGATCCCGGCGCTGGCGCTGGTGCCGCTGCTGGCGGGCAATGGCGACGAGCATCTCGACTGGATGAAGATCGGCATGAAAGTGCTGGCATTCGCCGGGATGCTGGTGGGCGGTCGTTATCTGCTGCGCCCGGTGTTTCGTTACATTGCCGGTTCCGGTGTGCGGGAGGTGTTTACCGCCGCCACGCTGTTACTGGTGCTGGGATCGGCGCTGTTTATGGATGCGCTCGGCCTGTCGATGGCGCTCGGCACCTTTATTGCCGGGGTACTGCTGGCGGAGAGTGAGTATCGTCATGAACTGGAAATGGCTATCGATCCCTTTAAGGGCCTGCTGCTGGGGCTGTTTTTTATCTCCGTCGGCATGTCGCTTAATTTAGGCATCCTTTATACCCATCTGCTGTGGGTGCTGGTGAGCGTCATCGTGCTGGTGGCCGTAAAAGGGCTGGTGCTATATGGCCTGGCGCGGCTGTACGGCCTGCGACGTTCCGAACGGATGCAGTTTGCCGGCGTGCTGAGCCAGGGCGGGGAGTTTGCTTTTGTGCTCTTTTCGGCGGCGTCATCCCAAAGATTGTTCCACAATGATCAGATGGCGCTGCTGCTGGTGACGGTCACGCTGTCGATGATGACCACGCCGCTGGTGATGAAAGTGGTGGATAAACAGCTGTCACGGCACTTCAACGGCCCGGAAGATGAAGACGAAGCGCCGTGGGTGGAGGATGACAAGCCGCAGGTGATTGTTGTCGGCTTTGGGCGTTTCGGTCAGGTGATCGGGCGTCTGCTGATGGCGAATAAAATGCGTATTACGGTGCTGGAGCGCGACATCAGCGCGGTCAACCTGATGCGTAAATACGGCTATAAAGTCTATTACGGGGATGCCACGCAGGTGGAGCTGTTGCGCTCGGCGGGCGCAGAGGCGGCGCAATCCATCGTCATTACCTGTAACGAGCCGGAAGACACCATGAAGCTGGTGGAAATCTGCCAGCAGCACTTCCCGCATCTGGCGATCCTCGCCCGTGCGCGGGGTCGTGTAGAAGCACATGAATTATTACAGGCGGGCGTGACGCAGTTCTCCCGTGAAACCTTCTCCAGTGCGCTGGAGCTGGGGCGCAAAGCGCTGATCACGCTGGGCGTGCATCCCCATCAGGCCCAGCGCGCGCAGCTGCACTTCCGCCGTCTGGACATGCGCATGTTGCGCGAACTGATGCCGGTGCACAGCGATACGGCACAAATCTCCCGCGTCCGGGAAGCGCGCCGCGAGCTGGAAGAGATTTTCCAGCGTGAGATGCAGCAGGAACGGCGGCAGTTTGACGGCTGGGATGAATTCGAATGAGGCAAAATGATGACAATACGTAAACGCTTTATCGCCGGTGCGAAATGCCCGGCCTGCCAGGCGCAGGATACGCTGGCCATGTGGCGGGAAAATAATATTGATGTTGTTGAGTGTGTTAAGTGCGGTCATCAGATGCGCGAGGCGGATAAAGAAGCCCGCGAGCATGTTCGCAAAGAAGAGCAAGTGATCGGCATTTTTCATCCGGACTAGCGATATACCCCAGCTTTTTTTATGCTTAAGGGTACACAGGGGCAGAATTCCGTTACAATCTGCGCCAGCAATTTTCCCACGCTCAGGAGATATCATGAAAGTAGCAAAAGACCTGGTGGTCAGCCTGGCCTATCAGGTACGTACAGAAGACGGTGTATTGGTTGATGAGTCTCCGGTGAGTGCGCCGCTGGACTACCTGCACGGTCACGGCTCCCTGATCTCTGGTCTGGAAACCGCGCTGGAAGGTCACGAACCTGGCGACAAATTTGATGTAGCGGTTACCGCAAACGACGCTTACGGTCAGTACGACGACAACCTGGTACAGCGTGTACCGAAAGACGTCTTCATGGGCGTTGATGAACTGCAGGTTGGCATGCGTTTCCTGGCTGAAACTGACCAGGGTCCGGTACCGGTTGAAATCACTGAAGTGGAAGACGATCACGTTGTGGTTGACGGTAACCACATGCTGGCCGGCCAGAACCTGAAGTTCAACGTTGAAGTGGTTGCCATTCGTGAAGCAACGGAAGAAGAACTGGCTCACGGCCACGTTCACGGTGCGCACGATCATCATCACGACCATGAACACGGTGACGGTTGCTGCGGCGGCCACGGCCATGATCACGGTGATCATGAGCACGGTAAAGGTGGTTGCGGCGGTCACGGCGGCTGCGGTTGCCATTAATTCGGCGCGGCTTCTACACTGCATGATCAAAAAAAGCGGGTTAATCCCGCTTTTTTTACGTCTTACTTTTTGCCTGTTAATAGTGGGGCGGCGGCGTCTCTTCTGATTGCGCCGCGATATGTGACGGCTGGCTGGCTTTGATTTTATCGGCCATCAGACGCAAATGTTCACGCATTTTCGCCATTTCCAGCTCATGCGCGGTGACGGTCAGGTTCAGTTCTTCGATGGTGATTTCCTGAAAAGCCAGACGGCTTTCCAGTTCTGCCAGTCGCATTTCCAGCGTCATTTCCTGCATCATTCACCTCTCATGTTGTCGTCGTTATGGGGCCTCGCGGCGGGCGGATTCTACTGAAGTTTACGCCCTCGCGCAGCAATACGACGTCCTGAAGAAACTAATTTAAACAAAAATAGTCTCAAAAGAAGCGATTATCGGGGAAGTCTATATGTTGATTTCTTCCGCAACGTTTTATAGTACGCATCTTATTAAGTTAACGAGGGGGGAACCCCCCGGCCCTGGAGAAATGGATGAAATCACTGTTAAAAGTAACGCTGCTGGCAACGACGATGGCTGTCGCATTGAATGCTCCGCTGACCTTCGCTGCGGATACCGCTGCGAAAGCCGCACCTGCGGCAGACAGCAAATCTGCATTCAAAAATGATGACCAGAAATCGGCCTACGCGCTTGGCGCGTCACTGGGCCGTTACATGGAAAACTCCCTGAAAGAACAGGAAAAACTGGGTATCAAGCTGGATAAAGATCAGCTGATCGCAGGTGTTCAGGATGCCTTTGCTGATAAGAGCAAACTGTCCGATCAGGAAATTGAACAGACCCTGCAGGCTTTCGAAACGCGTGTGAAATCTTCTGCCCAGGCGAAGATGGATAAAGACGCAGCAGATAACGAAACCAAAGGTAAAGCTTACCGCGACACCTTTGCTAAAGAGAAAGGCGTGAAGACCTCCTCTACCGGCCTGCTCTACAAAGTAGAGAAAGAAGGCACCGGCGACGCACCGAAAGACAGCGATACCGTAGTGGTGAACTACAAAGGTACGCTGATCGACGGTAAAGAGTTCGACAACTCCTACACCCGTGGCGAGCCGCTGTCATTCCGTCTGGACGGTGTGATCCCAGGCTGGACTGAAGGCCTGAAAAACATCAAGAAAGGCGGCAAAATCAAGCTGGTTATCCCACCGGCGCTGGCCTACGGTAAAAACGGCGTTCCAGGTATTCCGGCAAACTCCACCCTGGTCTTTGATGTTGAACTGTTAGACATCAAACCAGCACCGAAAGCGGAAGCGCAGGCTGAAGCCGCACCGGCTGAAAAAGCAGCAGAAGCGGATAAGAAGTAAGCATGCTGAAAGCCGCCGCCTGAATGGGCGGCGGTTTTTTATTGCAGGGCCGATATATACTCTATCTGACGCGCCTGTGACCCACAGCGCCGCGGAGTTAATTAACGCTGGCAAGCATTGCCCGCGCTGTATTAACTTAGTTGTCCGTGTAAATGATGAGCCTGCCCTGAAAAGTTAACGACAGGCTCCTGAAAAGGAGTGTTTTTTTTCATGTCCAGGTCGCTATTAACCAACGAAACCAGTGAGCTTGATTTGCTGGATCAACGTCCCTTCGATCAGACTGACTTCGATATCCTCAAATCCTACGAAGCGGTAGTGGACGGGTTAGCGATGCTCATTGGCTCCCACTGTGAAATTGTATTGCACTCGTTGCAGGATCTTAAATGCTCCGCCATTCGCATTGCTAACGGTGAACACACCGGCCGCAAAATCGGATCGCCGATCACGGATCTTGCCCTGCGTATGCTGCATGACATGACTGGTGCGGATAGCAGCGTCTCCAAATGCTATTTTACGCGCGCTAAAAGCGGCGTGCTGATGAAGTCCGAAACTATCGCCATCCGCAACCGTGACCATCGGGTTATCGGGCTGCTGTGTATCAACATGAATCTTGATGTGCCGTTCTCACAGATTATGAGCACCTTCGTGCCGCCGGAAACGCCGGATGTCAGTTCCTCGGTTAACTTCGCCTCCTCGGTGGAAGATCTGGTAACGCAAACGCTGGAGTTCACCATCGAAGAAGTGAATGCCGATCGTAACGTCTCTAATAACGCAAAAAATCGTCAGATCGTTTTGAATCTTTACGAGAAAGGCATTTTCGATATTAAGGATGCGATTAATCAGGTCGCCGATCGTCTGAATATCTCCAAGCACACGGTGTATCTTTACATCCGCCAGTTCAAAAGCGGTGATTTTCTGGGGCAAGAGAAGTAATGCGGTTTGCCATTCTGGTCACAGGCCCCGCCTATGGTACGCAGCAGGCGAGCAGCGCGTGGCAGTTTGCCCGGGCGTTGCTGGCTACCGGTCATGAGCTGGTCAGCGTGTTTTTTTACCGGGAGGGCGTGTATAACGCCAATCAACTTACCGCCCCGGCCAGCGATGAATTCGATCTGGTGCGCGCCTGGCAACAGTTGCACGCTGAGCATCAGGTTGCGCTGCACATTTGCGTCGCGGCAGCGCTGCGTCGCGGCGTGACGGATGACGCTGAAGCAGGTCGTCTGGGATTGCCTGGTGCGAATTTGCAGCCGGGGTTTGTGCTGAGCGGCCTTGGCTCGCTGGCAGAAACCGCGCTGACCTGCGATCGAATGGTGCAATTCTGATGAAAGCTGTCGCTTTTGTGTTTAAAACTGCGCCGCACGGCTCTGCTTCCGGTCGTGAAGGGCTGGATGCGCTGCTGGCAATGTCGGCGCTGACTGAAGAGATTGGCGTCTTTTTTATCGGTGACGGCGTGTTCCAGCTGCTGAAAGCACAGCAGCCTGCTGAGATTCTGGCGCGTGACTACATCGCCACCTTCAAAGTGCTGCCGTTGTACGACATCGAACAGTGCTGGCTGTGTGCGGCGTCGCTGCGGGAGCGCGGATTATCGGCATCCACGCCGCTGATACTTGATGTCGAGCCACTTGAGCCGGAGGCGCTGCGTGACCAGCTCAATAAATACGATGTCGTCATGACGTTCTGAGGCCCTTATGCTGCATACTTTGCATCACTCACCCTGGCAGTGCGATATGACAGCCCTGTTGCGTACGCTGCAGGCGGGGGACGATCTGCTTCTCTTATCCGATGGGGTGATCGCGGGCATTGAAGGCGGGCGTTACCTTGATTTATTGCTGGCCGCCCCCATATCGGTTCATGCGCTAAACGAAGACATCGCCGCGCGCGGTCTTTCTGGTCAAATTTCGAACAGCATTGCCAGGGTCAGCTATACTGAATTCGTCAGCCTGACGGTAAAACATGCCGTTCAGATGTCCTGGTAGTGTGGATCGCTGTATATTTCTTGACACCTTTTCAGCACAGCTCTAAAATTCTGCGTCCTCATATTGTATGAGGCCGATTTATTACGTGTTTACGAAGCAAAAGCTAAAACCAGGAGCTATTTAATGGCAACAGTTAACCAGCTGGTACGCAAACCACGCGCTCGCAAAGTTGCAAAAAGCAACGTGCCTGCGCTGGAAGCATGCCCGCAAAAACGTGGTGTATGTACTCGTGTATACACTACTACCCCGAAAAAACCGAACTCCGCACTGCGTAAAGTATGCCGTGTTCGTCTGACAAACGGTTTTGAAGTGACTTCCTACATCGGTGGTGAAGGTCACAACCTGCAGGAGCACTCCGTGATCCTGATCCGTGGCGGTCGTGTAAAAGACCTCCCGGGTGTTCGTTACCACACCGTACGTGGTGCGCTCGACTGCTCCGGCGTTAAAGACCGTAAGCAATCACGCTCCAAGTATGGCGTGAAACGTCCTAAGGCTTAATGGTTCTCCGTTAAGTAAGGCCAAACGTTTTATATTAATGTCAAACTAAACTCTTTGAGTTTTGGACAATCCTGAATTAACAACGGAGTATTTCCATGCCACGTCGTCGCGTCATTGGTCAGCGTAAAATTCTGCCGGATCCTAAGTTCGGATCAGAACTGCTGGCTAAATTTGTAAATATCCTGATGGTAGATGGTAAAAAATCTACTGCAGAATCAATCGTCTACACTGCTCTTGAGACCCTGGCTCAACGTAGCGGTAAAGGCCACCTGGAAGCGTTCGAAGTTGCTCTCGAAAACGTGCGTCCGACTGTAGAAGTTAAGTCCCGTCGCGTTGGTGGTTCAACTTATCAGGTTCCAGTTGAAGTACGTCCGGTTCGTCGTAATGCTCTGGCAATGCGTTGGATCGTTGAAGCTGCTCGTAAACGCGGTGATAAATCCATGGCTCTCCGCCTGGCGAACGAACTTTCTGATGCTGCAGAGAACAAAGGTACTGCAGTTAAGAAACGTGAAGACGTTCACCGTATGGCTGAAGCCAACAAGGCGTTCGCACACTACCGTTGGTAATCCCTTCGGAGTAATAGTCACCAGGCGGGCGCTTCACAAAAGCTGCCCGCTTTGGGCTACTTAAATTGAACGCCAAAGGCAATAGAGGAATCAAATGGCTCGTACAACACCCATTGCACGCTACCGTAACATCGGTATCAGTGCGCACATCGACGCCGGTAAAACCACTACTACCGAACGTATTCTGTTCTACACCGGTGTAAACCATAAAATCGGTGAAGTTCATGACGGCGCCGCAACCATGGACTGGATGGAGCAGGAGCAGGAGCGTGGTATCACCATTACCTCCGCTGCGACTACCGCATTCTGGTCTGGTATGGCGAAGCAGTATGAACCGCATCGCGTAAACATCATCGACACCCCGGGTCACGTTGACTTCACCATCGAAGTAGAACGTTCCATGCGTGTTCTTGACGGTGCTGTAATGGTTTACTGCGCAGTTGGTGGTGTTCAGCCGCAGTCTGAAACCGTATGGCGTCAGGCAAACAAATATAAAGTTCCGCGTATTGCGTTCGTTAACAAAATGGACCGCATGGGCGCTAACTTCCTGAAAGTTGTTGGTCAGATCAAATCCCGTCTGGGCGCGAACCCGGTTCCGCTGCAGCTGGCGATTGGTGCTGAAGAAGGTTTCACCGGCGTTATCGACCTGGTGAAAATGAAAGCCATCAACTGGAACGATGCCGACCAGGGCGTGACCTTCGAATACGAAGACATCCCTGCAGACATGGCTGACCTGGCTGAAGAATGGCACCAGAATCTGATCGAATCTGCTGCTGAAGCTTCTGAAGAGCTGATGGAAAAATACCTGGGCGGCGAAGAGCTGACCGAGGAAGAAATCAAAGGTGCTCTGCGTCAGCGCGTTCTGAACAACGAAATCATCCTGGTAACCTGTGGTTCTGCATTTAAGAACAAAGGTGTTCAGGCGATGCTGGATGCGGTAATTGATTACCTGCCAGCACCGACAGACGTACCGGCAATCAACGGTATGCTGGACGACGGTAAAGACACTCCTTCTGAGCGTCATGCAAGTGATGACGAGCCGTTTGCTGCTCTGGCATTCAAAATTGCTACCGACCCGTTCGTTGGTAACCTGACGTTCTTCCGCGTTTACTCTGGCGTGGTTAACTCTGGTGATACCGTTTATAACCCAGTGAAATCGGCTCGTGAGCGTTTTGGTCGTATCGTTCAGATGCACGCTAACAAACGTGAAGAGATCAAAGAAGTTCGCGCGGGCGACATTGCTGCTGCAATCGGTCTGAAAGACGTGACCACAGGTGACACCATCTGTGATCCGGATAACGTGATCATTCTGGAGCGTATGGAATTCCCGGAACCGGTTATCTCCATCGCCGTAGAACCGAAAACCAAAGCTGACCAGGAAAAAATGGGTCTGGCTCTGGGCCGTCTGGCTAAAGAAGACCCGTCATTCCGCGTATGGACCGACGAAGAATCTAACCAGACCATCATCGCTGGTATGGGTGAACTTCACCTGGACATCATCGTTGACCGCATGAAGCGTGAATTCAACGTTGAAGCTAACGTGGGTAAACCTCAGGTTGCTTACCGCGAAGCGATTCGCGCGAAAGTTACCGACATTGAAGGTAAACACGCTAAGCAGTCTGGTGGTCGTGGTCAGTACGGTCACGTTGTGATCGACATGTACCCGCTGGAGCCGGGCTCAAATCCGAAAGGTTATGAGTTCATCAACGACATTAAAGGTGGTGTAATTCCTGGCGAATACATCCCGGCCGTTGATAAAGGTATCCAGGAGCAGCTGAAGTCTGGTCCGCTGGCTGGTTATCCGGTAGTAGATCTGGGCGTGCGTCTGCACTTCGGTTCTTACCATGACGTTGACTCCTCTGAACTGGCGTTTAAACTGGCTGCGTCTATTGCCTTTAAAGATGGCTTTAAGAAAGCAAAACCTGTTCTGCTTGAGCCAATCATGAAGGTTGAAGTAGAAACGCCGGAAGAGAACACTGGTGACGTCATCGGTGACTTGAGCCGTCGTCGTGGTATGCTGCGCGGTCAGGAATCTGACGTGACTGGGGTTAAGATCCACGCTGAAGTTCCGCTGTCTGAAATGTTCGGATATGCGACTCAGCTGCGTTCTCTGACCAAAGGTCGTGCATCATACACGATGGAATTCCTGAAGTATGATGATGCCCCGAACAACGTAGCTCAGGCCGTAATTGAAGCCCGTAGCAAATAAGCTCAGGTTTTAAAAACATTGATCCCGTGCTCTCTCCTTGAGGGGGGAGCACTATAGTAAGGAATATAGCCGTGTCTAAAGAAAAATTTGAACGTACAAAACCGCACGTTAACGTGGGCACCATCGGCCACGTTGACCACGGTAAAACTACTCTGACCGCTGCAATCACTACCGTTCTGGCTAAAACCTACGGTGGTTCTGCTCGTGCATTCGACCAGATCGATAACGCGCCGGAAGAAAAAGCTCGTGGTATCACCATCAACACTTCCCACGTTGAATATGACACCCCGACTCGCCACTACGCACACGTAGACTGCCCGGGCCACGCCGACTATGTTAAAA
>NZ_JAHUXA010000013.1 GCF_019218745.1 Enterobacter sp. ENT03 | reverse complement strand
AGGACGAGGAGAAAAATTTGTGGCAAACTGTCTGTAAAGGCACGATGAGGTCTCTTCTGTATTGTTAGCGCAACCAGTAGATCACACTTCATCGTGCCTTTCATTTTTCTGGGGATACCTCAGCCCGTTAGGAGAGGGTCAGGGTGAGGGGAAAACCTCAGAGCATGGATACCACCCGTTTCAGTAGCCGGATCCGTGGCTCAATAGAGGCAATATCAAGCCATTCGGCCGGGCTGTGAAAGCCCGCGCCGACCGGACCAAAACCATCCAGCGTCGGAATGCCCAGCGCGGCGATGTGATTGGCATCGCTGCCGCCGCCTACCGCCTGCCAGCTCACCGGCACCTTTTCCGCAGCACCTGCCTTTTCCACCAGCATCATCAGCGAGGCGGTTTCACCGCTCACCGCCATCGCCGGTTTGTAATTCAGACGCCGCAGGGTGGTGGTCACGCCATCAAGAAAACCCTGTTCGCACAAGGTTTCCAGCTGGGCGTGGACACGATCATATTCGCTGTTCTGCCAGTAACGCAGATCCAGCTCAGCGGTCGCGTGGTCGGCCACCACGTTGGATGCGCTGCCGCCCTTTACCACGCCCATGTTCAGCGTTGTGCCGCGTGCGGGATCGGCGAGGGCGTTGATGGCCAGCACAGCCTTCGCCAGCGCGGTGATCGCCGAGCGGCCTTTGTCCGGATCGTTACCGGCATGGGCGGCAACGCCCTTAAAGGTCAGCTGATACCCCGCCAGCCCTTTACGCGCTTTCACCAGCGACCCGTCGGCGCGCGCCGCTTCGCACACCAGCACCACGCGCGCATTTCTGGCAAGTCCGCCTAACCAGGCTTCCGAATGCACCGAGCCGGTTTCTTCATCCGGGTTCATCGCGACCGCAATGCTCAGACGATTTTTATCGGCCGCGGAGAGGCCGCGCATCGCCCACAGAATATTCAGTAACCCGCTTTTCATGTCTGACACGCCGGGGCCGTACAGGCAGGTGTAGTCGCGCTTAAGGGGACGTTCCGCCACCGTGCCGACAGGGAACACGGTGTCGAGATGGCCGACCAGCAGCACATCATAATGGGTGGCCTGCGGCTGATTCGTCACCAGCAGCCCAGGCCCTACCGCGTCGCCGAGGTCAACCTCTGTCACGTGCCACCCCTCCTGACGCCACAGCCCGGCCAGCGTACCCGCAACCTGGGCTACGCCGCTCACCGTCTGGGTGCCGCAATCGACGTTGACCAGCGTTTCTAGCTCATCAATATAGTGATTAATATTCATAAAACGTCCTGTTCTAAATAATGATACGCATCAGTAACATCGCGATGAAAGCGTTGAGCACGGAGATAACGATCATCAACGGGATACGCTGCGCACGGGTGCCAATCACCCCAAGGATGCGCCCCAGGTACTGTACCTGCGAGCCCATCAGATAAATAGCCGGGGCCATGATCGCCAGATGTTCCCCGGTGATAATGCCCTTATCGAATAAGCCGATTGCGACGCCGATACCGCCGCCCATCGACATCCAGCCGCCCATCAGCACCGCTGCCGCTTCGCCCGGCAGACCAAACAGCCCCATCAGCGGGGAAAAAATCATCCCGAGGCCTTTTAGCGCGCCGGTGATCTCCAGCGCTTTGATGATGATAAAGGCCATCACCACGTTGGGCAGCGTGCTGGTGGTGGCGATATTCCAGCCTTTACGCGCCCCGGCGACAAACACATCGGTAATAACAGGATTTGAGGTCGGGTGGCTCATGATGCGGCTCCTTGTACGGTACGATCTTTTTTCTGCGTAAAGCGGATAAACAGGCGCATCAGGTTCGCGCCAACGATTTTCATCACGAACATCACCAGAATGCACATGCCGATAGAGGTGGGAACCGCAGTGCGGCCATCGGCGGCGATCAGCGTAAACAGGATCGCCCCGGAGGAGAAAAAGTTGGTGATCATTGCTCCGGCGGAAAACTGGAACATGGCGAAAACATCTTTTTCACTCTCATCGAGCAGGCCTTCATCCGCCAGATTACGGGTTAAGGACGCGCCGACGTCGGTGCTTTGCAGGCTGCCGATCAGCGCCAGTCCCGCCGTGCCCGGCAGACCCAGCAGCGGGCGCAACAGCGGCGTTAACAGACGGCGAGCGGCATTCAGTGCGCCGTAATGCTCCAGTACGTTAATCATCCCCAGCGCGAACATCACCGCCGGGATCAGCCCAAGGGCGAACAGGAAACCGTCCATCGCGCCGTTGCCGCCGACACCGCGAAAGGCGCTGGTGGAGGTTTTTAGCACCTCGCCGTTCTGGCTGACGCCGGACACCACTTTGCCGAACGCGCCATTAAGGGTGGTGAAATCAAACACCCCGTACCACGCTTTACCGCCCAGCAGCCCTGAGAAAAACACGGCTGCAAAGGCCAGCGCGAGGTAGGCGACGGGGCCAGCTTTACGTTCATCTTGTGTCACATCCATTTGCTTCTCCTTGATTAAAAAAAATCCTCACAAACATAACGGATTATTCGTGATGTATCGGGAGAAAACCGTGAAGCAACCCATTGATGCATATTGATAATTGCTCAAAATCGATAAATCAGAATAGTGACCGAGGTTGTACCAGCTGGCGGGGCGTCCAGAAAGGTTACGCCGGTGGACAAACGCGACGGCTGTTGCAGCCTGGCGGCATGTGCAGAGTGATCGCCGTAACACTGTGAAGTAAATAGCCGGGGCTGGGAGGCGTTTTTAAGGTTTCAACATTGTTAAAATCATAAGGTTGATATAGATACAAAATGTAACATCTCTCTGTCTCAGCCAACGGATACCGATTATGCAAAATTCAGGGAAATACCTCATATGGGCCGCACTGTCAGTGGTGGGTGCCTTCGCTCTGGGCTATATCGCATTAAACCGTGGTGAACAGATCAACGCCTTATGGATTGTGGTGGCGGCGGTCTGCATTTATCTGATTGCTTATCGTTTTTACGGACAGTACATCGCCCGCACCGTGCTGGCGGTAGACGCCACGCGCATGACGCCCGCGGTGCGGCATAACGACGGGCTGGACTATGTGCCGACCGACAAAAAAGTGCTGTTCGGTCATCATTTTGCGGCGATAGCCGGGGCAGGCCCGTTGGTGGGACCGGTGCTGGCGGCGCAAATGGGCTATCTGCCGGGGATGATCTGGATCCTCGCGGGGGTCGTGCTGGCGGGTGCCGTGCAGGATTTTATGGTGCTGTTTGTCTCCACGCGCCGCGACGGACGATCGCTGGGCGAGCTGGTGAAAGAGGAGATGGGGCCGACCGCCGGCGTGATCGCGCTGGTGGCCTGTTTTATGATCATGGTCATCATCCTCGCCGTGCTGGCGATGATCGTGGTGAAAGCCCTGACCCACAGCCCATGGGGGACGTACACCGTCGCCTTTACCATTCCGCTGGCGCTGTTTATGGGGATTTACATCCGCTATCTGCGTCCGGGGCGCATTGGCGAAGTGTCGGTGATTGGCCTGGTGTTTTTAGTGTTCGCGATTATTTCCGGCGGTTGGGTGGCGGAAAGCCCGACCTGGGCGCCGTACTTTGACTACACCGGCGTACAGCTGACGTGGATTTTAGTGGGCTACGGCTTTGTGGCGGCGGTGCTGCCGGTGTGGCTGCTGCTGGCTCCGCGCGATTACCTTTCCACCTTCCTGAAAATCGGCACCATTATCGGGCTGGCGATTGGCATTCTGATCATGCGCCCGACGCTGACCATGCCAGCGCTGACCAAATTTATCGACGGCACCGGCCCGGTGTGGACGGGTAACCTGTTCCCGTTCCTGTTTATCACCATTGCCTGCGGGGCAGTGTCCGGCTTCCATGCGCTGATCGCCTCCGGCACCACGCCGAAGATGCTGGCGAATGAAAATCAGGCCTGCCTGATTGGTTACGGCGGCATGTTGATGGAGTCGTTCGTGGCGATCATGGCGCTGGTATCGGCCTGTATTATCGATCCGGGCGTCTATTTTGCGATGAACAGCCCGATGGCGGTGCTGGCTCCCGCCGGTACGGTGGACGTGGTGGCATCGGCGGCGCAGGTGGTCAGTGGTTGGGGCTTTAGTATTACGCCGGAAACGCTGACGCAGATCGCAAATGAAGTGGGCGAGCAGTCGATTATATCCCGTGCGGGTGGTGCACCGACGCTGGCGGTGGGGATGGCGTACATTCTGCACGGCGCGCTCGGCGGCATGATGGACGTGTCGTTCTGGTATCACTTTGCGATCCTGTTTGAAGCGCTGTTTATCCTGACGGCGGTAGATGCCGGAACGCGCGCGGCGCGCTTTATGTTGCAGGATCTGCTTGGCGTGATAAGCCCGGGGCTAAAACGCACCGATTCGCTGCCCGCGAACCTGCTGGCGACGGCGCTGTGCGTGCTGGCATGGGGTTACTTCTTGCATCAGGGCGTGGTGGATCCGCTGGGCGGTATCAATACCCTGTGGCCGCTGTTTGGTATCGCCAACCAGATGCTGGCGGGAATGGCGCTGATGCTGTGCGCGGTGGTGCTGTTCAAAATGAAGCGCCAGCGTTATGCCTGGGTGGCACTGCTGCCAACCTCATGGCTGCTGATTTGTACCCTGACGGCGGGCTGGCAGAAAGCGTTTAGCCCGGATGCTAAAGTCGGTTTCCTGGCGATCGCTAACCGCTTCCAGGGGATGATCGACAGCGGCAATATTCCGGCGCAGTACACCGTTTCGCAGCTGCGTCAGCTGGTGTTTAACAACCGTCTCGACGCCGGACTGACTATCTTCTTTATGGTGGTTGTGGTCGTGCTGGCGTTTTACTCGATCAAAACCGCGCTGGCGGCGTTGAAGGTGGATCAGCCTACGGCCCGAGAAACGCCGTACGAGCCGATGCCCGAGAACGTGGATCAGATAGTGACGCAGGCAAAAAGCGCCCACTGATATTTCCCCCCACCCCGGCCCTCTCTCGAAAGGAGAGGGAGAAAAGCGGGCCTGACCCTCTCCCTGGCGAGAGGGTTAGGGTGAGAGGGGGCCATCACACAACAACGGAGTCACTATGTTCGATACGCTATCGAAAGCCGGAAAATACCTGGGCCAGGCCGCGAAAATGATGATCGGCGTGCCGGATTACGACAACTATGTCGAGCACATGCGGCAGACTCATCCCGACCAGACGCCAATGACCTATGAAGCGTTCTTCCGCGATCGGCAGGACGCTCGCTACGGCAGCAAAGGCGGCGCGAAGTGCTGTTAGCCTTCTTTCGGTAAATAAAGGCTGATCTGTTCCTGCTTGCAGCCGTAAATCGCCGCAAGTTTTTCGCGGGTGCGTTTCTGCGGTCGCGAATCTTTTGCTTCAAGCTGTGAAACGGCAGACTGGCTGATACCCAGTTTGTCAGCCACGTCCTGTTGCGACAAACCACGTAAAATACGCCATGCGGCCTGCAGGCTGACGTCCTCGCGGGACATCACCAGGCACACTTCATGGGGTAATTTTTCGTTGTCATATTTGTCGGACTCCGCCGGTACATCCTCCCAGTCTGTTTCATCCTCGTCGTCGTACTCCAGCATGGCTAAACGCATACGAAAATATTCGTGGTAAGGGATAACAACGTACTGGGGTTTTCCTTCTTCATCATTGATGTACTGAACAGTCATAATGTGCACGCTCCTCATGCAGATAAGTGGTTGAGGTTCTGCGCTTTACCGCCACGATGTAGCAGATATTCAGCGGCTCCTCTTCCAGAGTGAAGATGACACGATAATCGCCCACCCTTAACCGGTAGTGATCCAGAGGGAGGGTCAATTTTTTTACATCCGGCCGTGGTGCACAGCGGTCGCCAATATCATGGATCCTTTGCATGATTTTTCGCTGGTAACCCACATCGAGTTTTGCAAAACGCCTGCCTGCCGCTCTTGACCAGATAATCTTCATCTGTTGTACCTCCACTGTACGCCTGCATGGAAAATAAGTAAATAATAAGATAATTAGATAAATTCCTAATTACTTATGGCACGAGCGTAGAGCAGTTCGCCGCTGTAAAAAAGCGGCAAAAGAAGGTTTGTCGTGGCGCGTCGTAAAAACCTCTGCCGGGCGACAGAGGGTTGCAGGGAAAGTGGATCAGCGGCTGAGGTTTTCCACTTTTTCAAACGCCGCCCGCAGGGAGGCCGCGGTCACCGGCACGGGCAGGGCATGGATGGATTCCACCGGGCGCAGCGTATGCGCAATCACCAGGTCCAGTTCGCTCGCATGGTGAAGGTCTACTTCAAGTTCCGCCAGCGTAGTCGGCAGCCTGAAGCGTTTATAGGCGGCGATGAGCTGCGCCAGCACGTCATCCTGACCGAGGAGGGCGCTCTGCACCAGAATGCCGTAGGCGACTTTAGTGCCGTGCAGGTATTTCTCGGTTTGCGGCAGTACCGTCAGCCCGTTATGCACCGAGTGCGCTGCTGCCACGCGGGTGTAGCGCTCACCCAGTCCACCCACCATGCCGCCGCCGGCGATGATCGCGTCCACCACATCCCGGAAGGCCTGCGTCACTTCACCCCGCGCCTGATCCGCCAGCGCCGCTTCACTGCTGTCTAACAGCACATCGCGGATCGCCAGCGCGCCGTTAATACCCAGTCGCACCGTCAATGGCAGGGTTTCTGGCTGCGGGGCCAGCACCACCGCTTCGTACCACTTCGCCAGCGTATCGCCAATGCCCGCCAGCAGGTATTCCGCCGGGGCGTCCAGAATGATTTGCGGCTCTACCAGCACCAGAAAGTTGGCGTCGTCGAAGATCTCAAAATGCAGCGCCTGCCCGGCGTCGTTATACCAGACAGAGAGCGGCGTCCAGGCCGCGCAGGTGGCGGCGATGGTTGGGATAGCCACTACCGGCAGCGCCAGCCGCCGCGCCACCGCTTTGACGGTATCCAGCAGCGCGCCGCCGCCCAGCCCAATCACTACGCTGCGATCGCCTCCCGCCTGTGCCGCCAGCTCCGCCACATCGCGCTCGCTACAGTGCCCCTTAAACAGCAGGTGCTTCGCCCCCGGCGCATGGAAGCTCTCCGGCAGGTAAGGCGTGGCGGCGGCGATGGCCCGCTCACCGTAGATCCAGACCGCACGGGAAAGCTGTTCCGGGGTGTAAAAATCGTGCAGGCGCGAAAGGCTACCCGCATGGGAATAGTAGTTGGCGGGGCCGGGTACAACGCGAATATCGGTGTTGCTCATGAGTGTGTCCTTGTGCGTGATCGCTAACCCGATGTTATGTCTGGACATCCGGATGGCTAATATTATTTTGCTTTATCTTATGCCTTTTCCGTAGTTGTCAGTCAAGCCGCGCTGTGAAAAATTCATGAAATCAATCTATTAATCACAGGGATTTGCAGCGAATGAGCGTTAACCATCTCGACATGCGCGCCATCACGCTCGCCTTTGCGGGTGTCAACGCGCTGTCGCAGGTCGATTTCACCCTGCGCGGCGGAACGGTACATGCCCTGACCGGCGCGAACGGCGCGGGAAAATCCACGCTGATGGCGGTGCTGTGCGGCACCCACGATCATTACGAAGGGGAGATCGCCATCAATCACCAGGTGGTTTCCATTCGCTCGCCACGAGATGCGAAGCAGTTAGGTATTCATCTGGTGCAGCAGGAAGTGGATGTGGCGCTGATCCCCGGCTTATCGATTGCCGAAAATATTATGCTCGACCGGCTGGCGGAGCCGGGCCATGCCTGGCACTGGACGAAAGTTCGTCAGCAGGCACGCGCCGCGCTGGCGCAGCTGGACGTTACCCTGGACGTGCGGCGCTCCATTGACAGCTGCACGCTGGCAGAAAAGCAGCAAATTTTGCTGGCGCGCGCGCTGTCTCACCACTGCCGCTTTTTGATCCTCGATGAACCCACCGCCCCCCTTGATCAGCATGAAAGCGAGCGGCTGTTTGCGGTGGTACGCCGCCTGCAACAGCAGGGGATCGCCGTGGTGTTTATCTCTCACCGTATCCATGAACTGAAAGCCATTTGCGACACCTTAACGGTGCTGCGGGACGGCAGGCTGATTGAGTCCGGGCCGATGGACAATCTGCCAGGCGATGCGATCGTCGAAAAGATGCTCGGCCACGAGCTGAGCGATATTTACCCGCCGAAACGCGCCCGGTACAGCGACGAGACGCTGCTGCGGGTGGAGGGGCTGCACGACGAAGGGCTGTTAAAAGACATCTCGTTGCAGCTACGCAAGGGCGAAATCCTGGGTATTGCCGGGCTGGCGGGCGCAGGCAAAACCGAGCTGTGCAAGGCGCTGTTCGGTGCCAGCAAAAGCCGTGTCAGCCGCGGAGAGCTGAACAGCCAGCCGTGGAAACCGCGCGATCCGGCGGATTCGGTACTGCGCGGTATCGCGCTGGTGCCGGAGGAGCGTCGCAAAGAGGGCATTTTCATCGACGAATCGGTGAGCATGAATCTGGCGGTCAGCGCGGATAACCATTTTTCCCGTGGCGGGATCTTCAGCCATCGCAAAGCCTGGCGCTGGGCGCAGGAGGTGATCGCCCGTACCGGCGTACGTACCACCGGGCCTGGGCAACTGCTGCGGCGGCTGTCTGGCGGTAATCAGCAGAAAGTGGCGATTGGCAAATGGCTGCGCGGTAACGCCAACGTACTGATTTTTGACGAGCCGACCAAAGGCGTGGATGTGAAAGCCAAAACCGATCTTTTCCATCTTATCGACGGGCTGGCGCGGGAAGGGAAGGGCGTGATCTACGCCTCCGGCGAGTTTGCCGAGCTGGTGGGGTTGTGCGATCGCATTTGTGTGTTGTGGGACGGCAGGATCGTGGCGGAAATCGCCGGGGCAGACGCCCGTGAAGAGACATTACTTTATTATTCGACCGGAGGTACGGCGTCGTGAGCAAGGCCCTTTCAGTGAATGCGACGGCATCGGGCCGTCAGCAGTTTTTCGATTTTCTCTATAAATGGGGCATGTTGCTGACCGTGGTGGTGCTGATCGCCGTGTTTGGCCTCGCCTCGGATAACTTCCTCGATCCGTTCAACATCATCAATATTCTGCGCTCGATTGCCATTGTCACGGTGATCGCCGTGGGTGTGTCCATTTCCCTCACCGTGGGCGGTTTTGACCTGTCGGTGGGATCGACCGCATCGCTGGCGAACGCGCTGGTGATTTCGCTGTTTGTCTGGCATGGCTTTGGCACCACCGAAGCGATTCTGGTGACGCTGGCGCTCTGTACGCTGGTGGGGTTGTTTAACGCCTTTCTGATCGTCGTGCTGCGCATTCCCGACATGCTCGCCACGCTCGGCAGCCTGTTCGTCATTCAGGGCGTGGCGATGACGTACAGCTACGGCGGCTCGATTACGCAAAACATGCTGCTGCCCAGCGGCGAGATGGCGGAAGGGCTGATCCCGGACGGTTTTGCGCTGCTCGGTCAGGTGCCGGTGATCGTCATTATCATGCTGGTGGTAACGGTGGTGGCACAGCTGGCGCTGTCGCTGACCACCCACGGTCGTCGCATGTACGCCATCGGCGGTAACCCGGAAGCGGCGCGCCTCTCCGGTATCCGCACCACCCGCTACAAGGTGGCGGCCTATGTGATTGCCTCGCTGCTGGCGGGACTGGGCGGCATTTTGCTGGCCTCGCGCATTGGCTCTTCGCAGGTGAATGCCGGTGGCGGTTATCTGATGGATGCGGTCGCGGCGGCGTGGATCGGCTTTTCGCTGGCTGGCTCCGGCAAACCGAATGCGCTCGGTACGCTGTTGGGCGCGGTTATTCTCGGCGTGCTGTCGAACGGGCTGGTGATGCTGTCGGTTCCGTATTACGCCATGGACATTATTAAGGGGCTGGTGCTGGCCGGCGCTCTTGCACTCACTTATTTCCAGCGCCGTTAATTCATTATTCAGGGGAAACAGAGATGAAAAAATTTGCACTGTCACTGCTGGCGCTGGGCTTACTGAGTTCAGTACAGGGTTATGCCGCCACGCCTGCGCCGGTTCCGGCTGCCATTGCCGAGCATAACGGGCCGATCCGTATCGCGGTTATTCGCAACCTTGGCTCCGACGACAACACCACGCAGTTTGTCTCCGGCGCGCTGACCGAAGGTAAAAAGCTCGGCTTTAAGATCAGCACCTTTTTAAGTAACGGCGATGACGCGAAGTTTCAGGATTTTGTGAACCAGGCGATCAGCCAGAAATACGACGGCATTATTCTTTCCCAGGGGCGCGATCCTTATTCCACTGAACTGGTGAAGAAAGCGGTGGACGCAGGCATTGCGGTGTCGGTGTTTGATACTGCGGTGAAGGGTGAGATCCCGGGTGTCACTGTCACCCAGCAGGATGACGCCTCCCTGACGGATCTGTCCTTTGGTGAGCTGGTGAAAGACTTCAACGGCAAGGCGAACATCATCAAACTGTGGGTCGCCGGGTTCCCGCCGATGGAGCGTCGCCAGGCCGCCTATCAGGAACTGCTGAAGCAGCATCCGGGTATCAAAGAACTGGAGTCCATTGGCGCAGTGTCGTCGGACGTGCAGGGAGATACCGCCAACAAAGTCGGCGCGGTGCTGGCGAAATACCCGAAAGGGCAGATCGACGCCATCTGGGGCACCTGGGATGCGTTCAGTCAGGGCGCGTATAAGGCGCTGAAAGAGAATGGCCGCACCGAGATCAAACTCTACAGCATCGACATCTCCAATCAGGATCTCCAGCTGATGCGCGAAGCGGGCAGCCCGTGGAAAGTGAGCGTGGCGGTGGATCCGAAGTTGATTGGTGCCACCAACGTGCGGCTGATCGCCAATAAGATCGCCGGTGAGAAAACGCCTGCCACCTATGACTTTAAAGCCGCCGCGATCCCGCAGGCGCTGCTGGCCAGCCAGCCGGGCAACGTGAACGTCGCGGCGCTGGGTAAAATTATCCCGGGCTGGGGCCAGACGGAAGACTTTATCGCCCCGTGGTTTGCGACGCTGGAAGCGAAGCAGAAATAATGTTGCCCGGAGGCGCTCAGCGATCCGGGCCTACAAAATTGCATGGGCGAAATCATGTTGCCCGGTGGCGCTCGCGCTTACCGGGCCTACAAAAAACCATGCGCGACATCATGTTGCCCGGTGGCGCTTGCGCTTACCGGGCCTACAAAAACCGCATGGGCGAAATCATGTAGGCCGGTGCAAGCGCAGCGCCGCCCGGCAAAATCGCAACACGGCAAATGGCAACACGGCAACATGCCAACAAGGAGATAACGTGGCTTCTTATTTACCCACCCCCGACTACAGCCGCAATATGCGGCTGATCGGCCACAGCGATCAGGGTGGCCGCCCGGACGGGGTGCAACTAATGGTGCATCGCGGCTTTGCGTATATCGGCCATATGGTGTCGCAGGGCTTTTCCATTGTGGACGTGCGCGATCCTAAAAACCCCACGCCCGTCGGATATGTGCCCGCGCCGCCAGGTACCTGGAATGTGCATTTGCAGGCGCATGACGATCTGCTGCTGGTGATCAACGCCCGGGATCTGTTCGCCGATGCCCGTTTTGCCGATGAAAAGGTCTATTACACCCGCTCGGTGGGCGAGACGGTGCGCGATGTGCAGGACAAAGGCTGGAGCGCCGGGCTGCGCATTTTTGATATTTCAGTGCCGGACAAACCGCGCGAAATCAGTTTCCTGTCGCTGAACGGCATCGGCATTCATCGCATCTGGTACGTGGGCGGGCGCTGGGCCTATGTTTCTGCGCTGATCGACGGCTTCACCGATTATATTTTCCTGACCATCGATCTGGCGGATCCGCGCAAACCAGAAGTGGCCGGACGCTGGTGGCTGCCGGGAATGCATCAGGCGGCGGGCGAAACCCCGTCGTGGCCGGAAGGCAAACGCTACGCGCTGCATCACGCCATTATTGCCGGCGATACCGCTTACGGCAGCTGGCGCGACGGCGGGCTGACGCTGCTGGACGTGAAAGATCGCACCCAGCCGAAACTCATCAGCCACCGCAACTGGAGCCCGCCTTTTGGCGGTGGCACACATACCGCGCTGCCGTTACCGGACAGGGATCTGCTGGTGGTGCTGGACGAAGCGGTGCTCGACAATCAGGAAGATGGCGAGAAGCTGATCTGGCTGTTTGATATTCGTGAGCCGTCAAACCCGGTGAGCATCGCCACTTTTCCGCAGCCGAATGAAACCGACTACGTGGCGAAGGGCGCGCACTTCGGGCCGCATAACCTGCATGAAAACCGGCCTGGCAGCTTTGTCAGCTCGACGCTGATCTTCGCCACCTACCAGAATGCCGGGGTGCGGGCCTACGACATCTCCCATCCGTACCGCCCGGTGGAAACCGGTGCGCTGGTGCCTGCCGCACCGGCCACCATGATGGATACCCGGCCCGGACGCCCGCAGGTGATCCAGTCCTGTGATGTCTTCGTCGATGCGGCGGGGATCATCTACAGCACGGATTATAACGGCGGCCTGTCGGTGATCGAATATCTCGGTTAGCGTCAACGCGCCTTACCGACGCAGGCCTTCTGCTAACAGCACGAAGGCCTGCGTGGCTTTAGGCAGTCGCTCATCCGGCGCGTCTGCTGCCGCCACCCACAGCGCGGCATTCATCGCCGCCCCGTTCAGCAGACGGGCAGCGGCTTCCACGTCCACTGCTTTCATGATCCCCTGAGCGATCATGCCGCTGATCGCCTGACAGGTGGCTTCCAGACAGGCGTTCTGGCTGGGCCAGCCTGAGGGATCGCCGAGAAACGCCGGGCCGTCGAGCAGCACAATGCGCTGCACTTCCGGATCGCACGCCATTTCAATATACGCTGTTCCTTCGGCAAGCAGTCGCTCCCAGCCCGCCGCCGCCGCGCTGGCGCGTGCTTTTGCCCGCTGCGCCATTTCTCCGTCCACCTGCGCCACCACGGCCGCCAGCAGGCCGCGTTTATCACCAAAATTATGGTACAGCGCACCACGGGTCAGCCCGGCGCTGGCGGTGAGTTCATCCATTGACGCCGCCGCAAAGCCTTTTTCCGCAAAGGCCTTACGGGCAGCGGCGATAAGTTTGTTGCGGTTCTCTTCCATCATTTCAGCACGACGACCGACGGCCATATAACGCTCTCCTTTATTTCATATACGCCGCGTATTTTAAATTGACATACGCGGCGTATGCAAAGATACTCGATTTCACATACAGAGTGTATGTTAAATGATCCCGGCGCGCGACGCCCGGCGTTTTTAGCTGAATAGCAGAGGTGAGTGATGACACAACGTGAAGCGATATTTCCGGCCAGCCGCCATGCGCTGTATGAGCAACATGGTTATTCGGCGGCGATCCGCTCCGGGGATTTGCTGTTTGTTTCCGGTCAGGTGGGCAGCCGGGAAGACGGGACGCCGGAGCCGGATTTTGCCGCGCAGGTGCGACTGGCGTTCGCGAACCTGCAAGATACGCTGGCGGCAGCCGGTTGCGGGTTAGACGATTTAATTGATGTGACGACCTTTCACACCGATCCGGAAAATCAGTTTGCGACCATTATGGCGGTGAAGCAGGAAATTTTTCCGCAGGCGCCCTATCCAAACTGGACGGCGGTGGGCGTCAACTGGCTGGCGGGCTTTGATTTTGAAATCAAAGTCATTGCCCGCATTCCGTAATGAGCCGTGCGGGTTAGCTGTACTGGCGCACCCGCGCGATTAACTCTTCGGCGCTGTCGATCCGCCCGGCCACGAGGATCAGCGCTTTCCCCAGCTGAATGGCATGGCGCAGGCAGGCGTGGCGCATCTCCTCGTCGCGGATAGTATCCAGATCGGCAACGTGGGAGAGGCCGACGCTGCGGCGGATCAGCTCCGTACCGCAATAGCCCACCGCATCGGTCCACACTTTTTTCAGGAACTGCGAGGCATAGCCCGGCGTCGCCAGCGCTGTGTCGCGGGTTTTTTCCGTAGCCAGTTGCTGGAAACGCTCGGCAAAGGTATGCCATAGCTGCTGAATATCGGCCAGGCGCTGCTCGCGGGCGGCGGCAGCATCGCGAATGCCCAGATGCCCCGGCAGGCCGCAGTAGTTCAGCAACAGGTTGCCGATGGCGGTGCCAATATCAAAGCCCACCGGGCCGAAGAAACCAAATTCGGCGTCGATAGCCTTCAGGCTGCCGTTGGCGACAAAAATTGAACCGCTGTGAATATCCCCGTGCAACAGTGCCTCGGCGTGGGAGAAGAAATGGTGCTTGAGCGCCGCGACTGCCAGTTTGAGTGGCGCATCGTCACGCAGGGCGGCGACGTCGGCTTCAAGCGCCGCCGGATAGTTGTTGCGCTCGTGGATCTGGTAAGGGTCGTTAAAGAACAGATCTTCGGTGATCTCGCACATTTCCGGGTTAATAAAGCGCGCCACCTGCGCTTTTTTCTCATGGGGATGCAGATAAAAATCGCTGGTATGGAACAGCGTTTGCGCCAGATATTCCCCCAGTTGCTGCGGCGCCTGCGGATAGCTGACGTTGTTAATCAGTTCACCGCGCCAGATGCGATGGCTGGAGAGATCTTCCATCACCATCACCGCCAGTTGCGGATCAAAGTGCAGGATCTGCACCGTGTGCTGCGGGCAGTGCTGATAATGTTCGATCAACGTCTGCGCTTCCAGCCGCGCGCGATCCAGCGTCAGCGGCCAGGATTCTCCGACGCAGCGCACGAAAGGCAGCGCCTGTTTGACGATCACGCGGCTGACGCCCTGGCGGTCGAAAATTTTAAACACCAGATTAAGGTTGCCGTCGCCGACCTCCTGCGCATCCACCAGCTCCGACGGATCGCTCAGACCGCCACGTTGTTGTGCCCAGGCGACAGCGTCTTGCGCGGTAAAGGTTCGGTATTGCGACATTGCGTGATCCCCATTCTTCTGTTAATAAAGCCATTCAGACGTCTATACATCCGCAAATCATCCTGACACAATAGGTCACAACAACGCAACAGGGATTTAACGATATGCAGCCATTACAGACCACCAGTCTGCGCGTCAGCGAAAATCAGCTTTATATCCTCGACCAGCAGGCGCTGCCGCAGCAGAAAAACTGGCTGGCAGCCAGTACCACAGAACAACTGGTGGGGCATATCCACGCCCTGCGCGTACGCGGCGCGCCGCTGATTGGCCTCTCCGCCAGCCTGCTGCTGGCGTTGCAGGCAGAGCAGGGGCTGACACGGGACGCGCTGGCAGCGTCGCTTGCGACCTTGCGCGCGGCGCGGCCAACGGCGGTGAATCTGATGAATAATCTGGATCGCATGAAAGCGGCGCTGGCGCAGGAGGATTATGTTCCGGCGCTGGTGGCCGAGGCGCTGCGCCTGATCGACGAAGACAAACAGTTATGTGATGACATCGCCCGGGCTGGCTGTGAGCGGGTTATCCCCGGCAGCCGTCTGCTGACTCACTGTAATACCGGCGGGCTGGCAACGGCGGGCGTCGGAACGGCTATTGGCGTGATTGCCCGCGCTCACGAGCAGGGACGGGTAGCGAACGTGTGGGTGGGAGAGACGCGCCCGCTGTTGCAGGGCGGGCGATTAACGGCCTGGGAGCTGGGCGAGCTGGGCGTGCCTTGTCAGTTGATCACCGATTCGATGGCCGCCAGCCTGATGGCAAAAGGGCAGGTCGATGCGGTGTGGGTCGGGGCGGATCGCATTGCGGCTAACGGCGATGTGGCGAACAAGATCGGCACCTATTCGCTGGCGGTGCTGGCGAAATTCCACGGTATTCCGTTTTACGTGGCCGCGCCGCATACCACCCTGGATCGGGGTTGCCCGGATGGCGATGCCATTCCCATCGAACAGCGGGCGGCTACGGAAGTGACCGGCGTGGCAGGCAGTTTCGGCGCGGTACAGTGGGCGCCGGAAAACGTGCGAGTGTATAACCCGGCGTTCGATGTGACGCCCGCGGCGTTAATCAGCGGCTGGGTGCTGGATACCGGCGTGGTGACCCCCGAACAGGTGGCGGCAGGGGTGTTTGCGTAATATGCCGGGTGAGGGGATCAACGTAACACTGTAGGCCCGGCAAGCCTGCGCCGCCGGGCGGTACGTGCAGGTTTACTGGCTCACGCCGTGAGGCGCGACCACCGCTTTTCCTTTCAGCAGCTTACGCACCCAAAACCGGTTCGGGTTCAGCGCCGCCAGCGTGTCGCCATCCAGCGGGATCGGCTCGTCGCTGATTTGCGCGGCAAGGATCTCGGCGGCCAGCGGGGCGCTGCATAATCCACGCGAGCCGAGCGCTCCCAGCAGATATAAATCCGGCCATACCGGTGCGTTGACCGCCTGCGCCGGGTGTTCCGCCAGGGTCGCATATTCCCGCAACGTTGCCGCAAAATCAGGTGCGTTACCGACCACCGGCAGATGATCGCGGGTGGCGCAGCGCACGCCGTTGCGCGCCTCGTGACCGGAAACATCCACCTCTTTCACCCATGCGGCATCCGGGAAGCAGTCCAGCAAACGCTGGCGATTATGCTGCTGATCGTCTTCCCGATACGCGGTCTCCCGGTCGCCACGATGATAGCTCGCGCCGATACAATGCTGCTGATTCATCGGGTTTTGTGGCGTCAGATACCCGTCATAACACAATACCTGCCGTAAACGGGACAGCCCCGGCGTGGTGGGAATATGGCTCACCTGGCCCGCCACCGGGTAGACCGGCAGCGCCTCGGTGTGGGGGAAATCCCCCAACCGGTGTCCATTTGCCAGCACCACCGCCGGATGCACCGCCTGGGTATGATCGGCGAAACGCAGTTGCCAGCCGCCGTCGCCTTGTGTCAGTTCAACGACGTCACGTTGAGAATGCACTTTCAGGCCCTGGTCGACGCCCAGTTCAATGGCCGCGGCCGTCAGCTGGGCCGGGCACAGCCAGCCGCCGAGCGGATACTGAATGCCGCCGCAGCCGGTATCGACGCCGGTAGTCGCTTCCACGCGCGCCCGATCCGCCGGCGCGGCGATCTCGTGCGGCAGATTAAGGGATAACATCTGGTCGATTTTGTGCTGGCTCTTTTCATCCCAGCCGGTTTGCGTCACGCCGCACCACTCATGGTCAAACGCCACCGGCAGCGCGTCATAGAGCCTGCGGGCAAAGGTAAACGCGGCGGGGAAGAAGCGCGCTAGCGCCGGATCGTGCGCGTTGAGCAGCGGATAAAGCGCGCCCTGGCGATTACCAGATGCGCCGTGGGCAGGCGCGGCATCGGCGCAGTACAGCGTTACCTGCCAGCCCCGGCGCAGCAGGGCGAGGGATAACAGCGCACTGGCGACACCGCCGCCGATAATCGCCACGGCGCGCTGGGATGAGCCTGTACGGGCAAACCAGGGCGCGCGCGGCGTCAGCAGGCGTGTTTGCGCCATCACCCCGGTGAGCATTTCCCGTTTGCGACCAAATCCTTTGCATTTTTGCATGGTAAAACCGGCGTCCTGTAGCCCACGGCGAACAAAACCAGCGGAGGTGAAGGTCGCGAGGGTGCATTCCGGGCGTGCCAGACGCGCCATGGCGTTGAACAGCGCCGGGGTCCACATATCCGGGTTTTTAGCCGGGGCAAACCCATCCAGAAACCAGGCGTCTACCTTTTGATCCAGTGAATCGTCCAGTGCGTCTGTCAGGGTATTTATATCCCCAAACCACAGATCCAGCGTCACCCGTCCGCCATCCAGCAATAAACGATGACAGCCTTCAAAGGGGAGGGGCCACTGCGCCTGTAACTGTTCTGCCCAGGGCGCCAGTTCCGGCCAGTGCAGATGCGCTTTTTGCAGATCGTCAGCGCGTAGCGGGAATTTTTCGAAACTGATGAAATGTAATCTTTGTAACGTAGCCTGCGGCTGCGCGGCGGTGAAGGCATCAAACGCCTGCCACAGCGTCAGGAAGTTCAGACCCGTGCCAAAACCGCTTTCCGCCACCACCAGTAAAGGGCGGTGATGCGTGGTAAAACGCGCGGGCAACTGGTTGCCACCGAGGAAGACGTAACGCGTTTCTTCCAGCCCGTTATCATTAGAAAAGTAGACGTCATCAAAATCTCGGGAAACAGGTGTACCCTCAGCGTTAAATTCGAGGTTGGCAGGTTGTATAGCGGTTTGTTTCACGTAAGTTACTCGTCTGGCGGGCAGTAGCATGATCTTAACGAGGAGTGTCAGTTGGTGCAAATTTCTGCATAAATTGGCTGATCGGACTTGTTCGGCGTACAAGTGTACGCTATCTTGCCACTCGAATATTAAAATAGTTGGACTTACAGGGGTATTGAATGAAACGTGCAGTGATTACTGGCCTGGGCATCGTTTCCAGCATCGGTAACAACCAGCAGGAAGTCCTGGCATCTCTGCGTGAAGGACGCTCCGGCATCACTTTCTCTCAAGAGTTTCTTGATGCTGGCATGCGTAGCCATGTATGGGGTAACGTAAAACTCGACACTACCGGCATGATCGATCGCAAAGTGGTCCGTTTCATGAACGATGCCTCTATCTATGCTTATCTGTCTATGCAGCAGGCAGTGCAGGATGCGGGTCTGACTGAAGAGATTTATCAGAACAACCCACGCGTGGGCATCGTTGCCGGTTCCGGCGGCTCATCCAAAGCACAGGTATTTGGTGCGGATGCCATGCGTAGCCCGCGCGGTCTGAAAGCCGTTGGCCCGTATGTGGTCACCAAAGCGATGGCATCTGCGGTTTCCGCCTGCCTCGCCACACCGTTCAAAATTCACGGCGTAAACTACTCCATCAGCTCTGCCTGTGCGACCTCCGCACACTGCATCGGTAATGCCGTTGAGCAGATCCAGCTGGGCAAACAGGACATCGTGTTTGCTGGCGGCGGCGAAGAGCTGGGCTGGGAAATGGCCTGTGAATTCGACGCGATGGGCGCACTGTCCACCAAATTCAACGACGATCCGTCTAAAGCGTCCCGTACCTATGATGCACACCGTGATGGTTTTGTTATCGCAGGCGGCGGCGGTATGGTGGTGGTTGAAGAGCTGGAGCACGCGCTGGCGCGTGGCGCGCACATCTATGCTGAAATCGTCGGTTACGGCGCAACCTCCGATGGCGCTGATATGGTGGCTCCATCAGGTGAAGGCGCAGTGCGTTGCATGAAGATGGCGATGCACGGTGTGGATACGCCGATCGATTACCTGAACTCCCACGGTACCTCCACGCCGGTTGGCGATGTGAAAGAGCTGGGCGCGATCCGCGAAGTATTCGGTAATAACTCACCGGCTATCTCCGCGACCAAAGCCATGACCGGTCACTCTCTGGGTGCGGCTGGCGTTCAGGAAGCGATCTATTCCCTGCTGATGCTGGAGCACGGTTTCGTCGCCCCAAGCATTAACATCGACGAGATGGATCCGCAGGCAGAAGGCCTGAACATCGTCACTAAACCGACTGAGCGCGAGCTGAAAACCGTGATGTCTAACAGTTTCGGCTTCGGCGGCACTAACGCCACGCTGGTGATGCGTAAACTCGACGCGTAATCAACGTGCAATGATCTAAAAGGAGCCTGATGGCTCCTTTTTTTATGGCTGAGCTTTTTCGTAGTCGTGGGCGATTGCTGCGGACCATGCGCTGGCACGTGCAATGGCACCTGCACTGTAGACGGGATGTTCGTAGTGATTGGTTGCATCCCGCACGCGATAAATCTTCCAGCGTCCTTCCTCGCGACGGGTATAAACATCAAGTTGCATGGAGGCTGTCGCGTCAGAACCGCCCAATTGAACGTTAACCTTTTCACCACCCAGATACGGTTGCGCCTTGCTTACCCGTAAATGAGAGATCCACTCGGGGGCATAATCCTGCACATACATAAAATAATCAGAATTCACGATCTCCTGTTCATAAAAGCCATTAATTAATACCAGACGATCGATCAGGTCATGGGCTACATAGCGTTGTAATAGTGCCGGTGCGTCAGCTGTCTGCGGTTCCCTGGCATAATTCGTTATCCAGGCCTGATAAAACTGTTTAACCTCCAGCGTGCTGCCCCCGCGGCTGCCTGAACAACTGCAAAGCAGCAGGACGCTTATAAATGCCAGTAGCGGTCTCATTAATTTTTCCTGTAATAACATAGGGCGGTTTAGCAGCACGATAGCCTGGGCCTGTCCACATATCACGTTGTCTGAAATCAGAATACCAGTGTTGCCCGTCAAATATGGCCATATGACCACTGTGATTTCCGCCTGTATAAGGCTGAATGACAATGACATCTCCTTCGCGAGGTGTTTCAAACGTCCCTGTGGCACTGAAGCCTGCGTTCTTAAGAAGTACTCCATAATCTTTGGCATGAAAGGTATGACTAAGATTTACGCCGCCTGCCTGAATCGCTTTTCGGGTATATTCCGCGCATTTCGATTGCGAGTGAGACCCCGCGTGCGTTCTGGCATAATTTGCCGCAACCGTTTTATTCCAGCTCATTGACAGTCCCTGTTAATTAGAAAATACGCTTCTCAGATTATCAACCTGCACTGTCGGGAATGTGGCCGAACATGCGAAAAATGAACAGGGAACATCCTGAAATTTCGAATGTAAAACAGGCCAATAATGTGATGTCGATCCGGTAAAGCTGCCGTGTCGTTGTTATTCTCTTTGAGTTATCAACGAAAAGGGGGTAAGCATGCCAGGATTTAAAGCGGATTTTCTCTGGGGCGGCGCGGTCGCGGCGCATCAACTGGAAGGGGGCTGGCGCGAAGGAGGGAAGGGCGTCAGCGTGGCGGATGTGATGACCGCAGGTCGTCATGGTGTCCCGCGTGAGATCACCGAAGGGGTGATCGAAGGCAAATATTATCCCAACCACGACGGCATCGATTTTTACCATCGCTATAAAGAAGATATTAAGCTGTTTGCGGAAATGGGATTTAAATGCTTCCGCACCTCCATTGCCTGGACGCGTATTTTCCCGAAAGGGGATGAGCTGGAGCCAAATGAAGCCGGGCTGCAATTTTATGATGATCTGTTCGATGAGTGCCTGAAATATAATATCGAACCGGTGATCACCCTCTCGCATTTTGAAATGCCCTATTATCTGGTCACCGAATACGGCGGCTGGCGCAATCGTCAGGTGATTGACTTCTTTGTTCGTTTCGCCAAAGCGGTATTCACCCGCTACCAGAATAAAGTTAAATTCTGGATGACCTTTAACGAAATAAATAACCAGGCGAATTTCCACGAGGATTTTGCACCCTTCACTAACTCCGGCCTGCATTATAAGCCCGGTGAAGATCGCGAAAAAATCATGTATCAGGCGGCGCATTATGAGCTGGTAGCCAGCGCACTGGCGGTGGAAGCGGGCCACGCTATTAATCCGCAATTCCAGATTGGCTGCATGATCGCCATGTGCCCGATTTATCCATTATCCTGCGATCCGAATGACATGATGATGTCGGTGCGCGCCATGCATCGCCGCTATTGGTTTACCGATGTGCATGTGCGCGGTTATTACCCGCCGCATATTTTAAATTACTTCGAACAGAAAGCTTTTAATCTCGATATGACTGAGGAGGACCGTCAGATCCTGACCCGCGGCTGCGTCGATTATATTGGCTTTAGCTATTACATGTCCTTTGCCACTAAAGCGACGGACGATAATCCGCATCTCGATTATGACGAAAGCAAAAGCCTGGTGAAAAACCCGTATGTGAAAGCATCGGACTGGGGCTGGCAAATCGATCCGGTCGGCTTACGCTATTCCCTGAACTGGTTCTACGATCGCTATCAGCTGCCGTTGTTTATCGTCGAGAACGGATTTGGCGCCATTGATGAGCAGGAGCCGGACGGCACGGTGAACGATCAGTACCGCATTGACTATCTTGAAAACCACATTCGCGAAATGAAAAAAGCGGTGGTGGAGGACGGAGTGGATCTGATGGGGTATACGCCGTGGGGCTGTATCGACCTGGTTTCGGCAGGCACTGGCGAGATGAAAAAACGCTACGGCTTTATTTATGTCGATAAAGACAATGAAGGTAATGGCACGCTGGCGCGCAGTAAGAAGAAATCCTTCAACTGGTATCGCGATGTGATTAAAAGTAACGGCGAGGATCTGTAAGCCGTAAACCCATGCCGGGTAGCGAAATCTACCCGGCAGTGCAGTTAAATGACTATCCACACCAGCAATAACGCTATCATCAGGGCAATAAACATCAGCCCCGGACGAGCAGAAAGCGTTTTCACGGTTTCCATCACTGGCGCAAACAGTGGGCTGTAAATCGGCTGTATATCGCGCACTTCCAGTGTTTCCTGCCCACGCTCGGAACGTCGCAGGAAAACAAAATTAAGCAGATCCTGCACCTGAGCGTTGGTCAGTACGCTTTGCGGCGTGAGCTGATACGTCTGCTGGGCATAATCCTGAATATGTTGCCATTCGTTGCCGTCCATCGGCTGCTTGAGCGCGGCCTGCAAGGTATGCAGCGTCGGCGCGGGTTGCAGGCTGAGCGTTTGACGCGCCTGTAGCCAGGTCATCAGCGGGGCAAAGTTTTTCGCCGGGATCAGCTCTCCGCTCTTCACGCCGGACAGCTCCAGCATAGTTTGCCAGATCTGCTTGCCGGACTCGCCGGTCGCGGCAGCCAGCTTCGTCACCGCCTGATTGAGCGTGTTGTGCTCGGCGGGCACCAGTGGGCGATCGGTGGCCGGGCGTTGCTGCGGCTGCGGGATATTCAGCTCGCCTTTTTGCAGCATCACCAGCACCGTTTTCAGCTGATCCGGCGACAGCTGGCTTAATGCCGTCTGGCCAAACTGCTGGCGGATAAAATCGCTCACCGCCTGGCGGTTATTGCCCTGGCCTAACAGATCGGTCAGTCGGGACAGCACCTGGCGGTTAGCGTGCTGCTGACTGGCGTTATCCAGTCGCTGATTCAGACTCTGTTCCGCTGCCGGAAAGTGTTTCGACAGCAGCGGATTTTCATTCTTTAATCCTAAATCGTGCTTCACGCCCGCCCACACTTCCGCGCCCTGCTGGTGCGTCAGGGAGATCAGGCGCGTGATCAGGCGCTCCAGCACAGTACGCTGTTGCGAGGAGAGCGGTTGTTCGCCCGCCGCACTGGCGGGGGGAGTTGGGTCTTGCCCTGGAGGGCGCACCGGCACACCCTGGATGGGTTGCATCATTCAAAATCCTCGTAACGGTGGTCGGCATTCTCGGTATGCCTGGCGGCGAGATTATGGCACACTTGCACGCTTATCTCTCGTTATCATACAGGTACTGGAACGTGAAAATTCTCGTTGATGAAAATATGCCTTATGCCCGTGATTTGTTCAGTCGTCTGGGAGAGGTAAAACCTGTCCCTGGCCGCCCGATCCCGGTGGCGGAACTGAACGGCGCCGATGCCCTGATGGTGCGTTCGGTGACGAAGGTCAATGCATCTCTGCTCAGCGGAACCGCGATCCAGTTTGTCGGCACGGCGACCGCCGGTACCGATCATGTTGATGAAACCTGGCTGGCGCAGGCGGGCATCGGCTTTTCAGCGGCCCCTGGCTGCAATGCCATTGCGGTGGTCGAATATGTCTTTTCGGCGCTATTGATGCTGGCCGAACGCGATGGCTTTAGCCTGCGCGATCGAACCGTGGGAATTGTGGGCGTGGGCAACGTCGGCTCGCGTTTGCAGGCACGTCTGGAGGCGCTGGGCGTGCGCACCTTACTGTGCGATCCACCGCGCGCCGATCGTGGCGATGAGGGCGACTTCCGTTCGCTCGACGAACTGGTGCAGGACGCCGACATCCTGACGTTCCACACCCCGCTGTTCAAAGACGGTCCGTACAAAACGCTGCATCTTGCCGATGAAGCGCTGATCGCAAAACTTAAGCCCGGCACTATTTTAATCAACGCCTGTCGCGGGCCGGTGGTCGACAATGCCGCGCTGCTGACACGACTGAACGCCGGGCAGGAACTCAGCGTGGTGCTGGATGTGTGGGAGCCGGAACCCGATCTGAACGTTGCGCTGCTTGATAAAGTGGACATCGGCACCGCCCATATCGCCGGTTACACCCTGGAAGGCAAAGCGCGCGGCACTACGCAGGTGTTTGAGGCCTACAGCGAATTTCTCGGCCAGCGTCAGCAGGTGGCGCTGGATACGCTGCTACCCGCCCCGGAGTTTGGCCGCATCACGCTGCACGGCCCGCTCGATGAGCCAACGCTGAAACGCCTGGTGCATTTGGTGTATGATGTGCGCCGCGATGATGCGCCACTGCGAAAAGTGGCGGGCATTCCGGGTGAATTTGACAGGCTGCGCAAAAACTATCTTGAGCGTCGTGAGTGGTCATCGCTGTACATTCAGTGTGATGACGCACAGGCCGCGACCTTACTGCAACAGCTCGGCTTTAACGCCGTTCATCACCCGACACGCTAACTCATTTTCTGTCGCTCTCCCGCCTGTGGGCAGGGGAGCGTATTGCTATTGTCTGGAGTAAACCACCATGTCTGAAGGCTGGAATATTGCCATCCTGGGCGCTACCGGCGCCGTAGGCGAAGCGCTTCTTGAAACTCTTGCAGAGCGCGAATTCCCGACAGGCGAGATTTTCGCCCTGGCGCGCAGTGAAAGCGCCGGTAAAGCCCTGCGTTTTAACAGCAAAACGGTCTACGTGACCGATGCCGAAGAATTCGACTGGACGCAAGTGCAGCTGGCGTTCTTCGTGGCCGGGCCGGAAGCCTCCGCCCGTTACATTGACGACGCCACCAATTCAGGTTGCCTGGTGATCGACACCAGCGGTCTGTTTGCACTGGAGCCGGACGTACCGCTGGTTGTGCCCGATGTGAACCCGTTCGTGCTGGCGGATTACCGCAACCGCAATATCGTGGCGGTGGCGGATAGCCTCACCAGTCAGCTACTCACCGCCCTGAAGCCATTGATCGACGAAGGCGGCCTGTCGCGTATCGCCGTGACCAGCCTGCTGTCAGCGTCCTCCCAGGGCAAAGTCGCCGTGGATGCGCTGGCGGGGCAGAGCGCGAAGCTGCTCAACGGCATCCCCGTTGATGAAGACGATTTCTTTGGCCGCCAGCTGGCGTTCAACATGCTGCCGATGCTGCCGGACGGTGAAGGCAGCGTGCGTGAAGCCCGTGTGGTGGTGGATCAGGTGCGTAAAATCATGCAGGACGAGGGCCTGATGATCTCCGTTAACTGCGTGCGTTCACCGGTGTTTTACGGTCTGGCGCAGTTGGTCAGCTTCGAAGGCTTGCGTCCGCTGGCAGCGGAAGAAGCGCGGGATGCGTTCGATCGCGGCGAAGATATTGTGCTTTCTCCGGCCAACGACTTCCCGACGCAAGTGGGCGACGCCTCCGGCAATCCGCAACTTTCCGTAGGTTGTGTGCATAACGACTACGGTATGCCGGAGCAGATCCAGTTCTGGTCGGTGGCTGATAACGTCCGTTTTGGCGGCGCGCTGATGGCGGTGAAAATCGCCGAGAAGCTGGTGCAGGAGTACATGTACTAATGTCCGACGCGCAGGCAAAGCCCGTCAGCAAGATTGCGCTCGGCATTGAGTACGACGGCAGTAAATATTACGGCTGGCAGCGGCAGAATGAAGTGCGCAGCGTGCAGGAAAAGCTTGAAACGGCGCTCTCGAAAGTGGCGGATGAGCCGATCACGGTGTTTTGCGCCGGGCGTACCGATGCTGGCGTTCATGGTACCGGGCAAGTGGTACATTTCGAAACCCACGTGCAGCGCAAAGATGCCGCCTGGACGCTGGGCGTAAATGCGAATTTACCTGGTGACATCGCGGTTCGCTGGGTAAAAAATGTGCCCGATGATTTTCATGCACGCTTTAGCGCCACGGCCCGCCGTTACCGCTACGTCATCTACAATCATCGTTTGCGTCCAGCGGTACTCGGACGCGGCGTCACTCACTATTATCATCCTCTGGATGCCGAACGGATGCATCGTGCGGCCCAGGCGCTGATTGGTGAAAATGACTTTACCTCGTTTCGGGCGGTGCAGTGCCAGTCGCGCACGCCGTGGCGAAACGTGATGCACATTAACGTGGCGCGTTTTGGTGCATATGTGGTGGTCGATATCAAAGCCAATGCCTTTGTACATCATATGGTCAGGAATATTGTCGGTAGCCTGATGGAAGTAGGTGCCAACAACCAGCCGGAGAGCTGGATAGCAGAACTGCTGGCGGCGAAGGACAGAACGCTCGCGGCAGCAACGGCGAAAGCGGAAGGTTTGTATCTGGTAGCGGTGGATTATCCCGACCGCTTCGAGCTGCCACGCCCGCCAATGGGTCCGCTGTTTTTAGCGGACTAAATGCATTCAGACGAAGGCGTAAGACATGGATCTGATTTATTTTCTGATTGATTTTATTTTACATATTGATGTGCACCTGGCAGAACTGGTCGCGGAATATGGCGTCTGGGTTTATGCCATCCTGTTCCTGATCCTGTTCTGTGAAACCGGGCTGGTGGTGACACCGTTCTTACCGGGAGATTCGTTGCTGTTTGTTGCCGGCGCACTGTCAGCCCTGCCGACCAATGATTTAAACGTGCATCTGATGGTGGCGCTGATGATTGTGGCGGCTATCCTTGGTGATGCGGTGAACTACACCATCGGACGCCTGTTCGGTGAAAAGTTGTTCAGTAATCCGAACTCGAAAATCTTCCGTCGCAGCTATCTGGATAAAACCCATGCGTTTTACGATAAGCACGGCGGCAAGACGATTATCCTGGCGCGATTTGTGCCGATCGTCAGAACTTTCGCGCCTTTTGTGGCGGGAATGGGGCATATGTCGTATCGTCATTTTGCGGCATATAACGTCATCGGGGCGCTGTTATGGGTGTTACTCTTCACCTATGCTGGCTATTTATTCGGTGATCTGCCCGTTGTGCAGGAGAACCTGAAATTGCTCATCGTGGCAATTATCGTGCTCTCGATCCTGCCAGGCGTAATCGAAATTATTCGTCACCGACGCGCAGCAGCCCGACAGACAAAGTAAGAACCCAACAGCGGTTCGACCACTTTTTTGTCCCAAGTTGCCGAGTGTTATGTTTTAATGTGCCCCATTTATGGGCTACCAGGTTCATGCATAAAGGTCATCAATGAGCTGGATTGAACGAATTAAAAGCAATATTACCCCCACCCGCAAGGCAAGCATTCCTGAGGGAGTGTGGACCAAATGTGACAGCTGCGGTCAGGTGCTTTACCGTGCCGAACTGGAGCGTAACCTTGAGGTCTGCCCGAAATGCGATCACCACATGCGAATGTCAGCGCGTAACCGCCTGCACAGCCTGCTGGACGAAGGATCGATGGTGGAGCTGGGTAGCGAACTTGAGCCGAAAGATGTGCTGAAGTTCCGTGATTCCAAAAAGTACAAAGACCGTCTGGCCTCTGCCCAGAAAGAAACCGGTGAGAAAGACGCGCTGGTGGTGATGAAAGGCACTTTGCACAATATGCCGGTTGTCGCCGTAGCGTTTGAATTCGCCTTTATGGGCGGTTCGATGGGTTCTGTGGTTGGTGCTCGCTTTGTTCGCGCGGTTGAACAGGCGCTGGAAGACAATTGCCCGCTGATCTGTTTCTCCGCTTCCGGTGGCGCACGTATGCAGGAAGCGCTGATGTCACTGATGCAGATGGCGAAAACCTCTGCGGCGCTGGCGAAGATGCAGGAACGCGGTCTGCCGTATATCTCCGTGCTGACCGACCCGACCATGGGCGGCGTCTCCGCGAGCTTTGCGATGCTGGGCGATCTGAACATCGCTGAACCGAAAGCGCTGATCGGCTTTGCGGGTCCTCGCGTTATCGAGCAGACCGTGCGCGAAAAACTGCCGCCGGGCTTCCAGCGCAGTGAGTTTCTGATTGAAAAAGGCGCTATCGACATGATCGTGCGTCGTCCGGAACTGCGCCTTAAGCTGGCGAGCGTTCTGGCGAAGCTGATGAATCTGCCGTCGCCAAACCCGGATGCACCGCGTGAAAGCATCGTGGTTCCGCCGGTTCCCGATCAGGAAAGCGAAGCCTGATAAAATCGAAGGGCAGAGCGAAGATGCTCTGCCTTTTTACTTTTTCAACTGCATTCAAGCCGGGCATCATGGAAACGAAAAGCATTCCTCAAGCCACGTCGCCCCTGGCCACGTGGCTTTCTTATCTGGAAAACCTGCACAGCAAAACCATTGATATGGGTCTTGCGCGCGTCCAGACCGTAGCGGCCACGCTCGACGTTCTCAAACCTGCACCTTTTGTCTTTACCGTCGCCGGTACTAACGGCAAGGGCACCACCTGCCGTACGCTGGAGTCCGTGCTGCTGGCGGCAGGGCTGCGGGTGGGCGTTTACAGCTCACCGCATTTAGTGCGTTACACCGAGCGCGTGCGCGTGCAGGGGAAAGAGCTGGCAGAAAGCGATCATACCCGCTCGTTTGCCGCCATCGAAGCGGCGCGTGGCGAAACCTCGTTAACCTATTTCGAATACGGTACGCTCTCCGCGCTATGGCTGTTCAAAGAGGCCGGGCTGGATGTGGTGATCCTTGAGGTCGGCCTCGGCGGTCGTCTTGATGCCACCAATATTGTCGATGCGGATGTCGCCGTAGTGACCAGCATTGCGCTGGATCATACCGACTGGCTGGGGCCGGACCGCGAGAGTATTGGTCGTGAAAAAGCCGGGGTCTTTCGCGCAGGCAAACCGGCGGTGGTCGGCGAGCCGGATATGCCGCAGAGCATTGCCGATGTCGCCAGTGAGAAGGGCGCGCATCTGTTGCGCCGCGATGTCGACTGGCAGTATGAGGTAACAGGTGCGCACTGGCGTTTTCGTGATGCCAGCGGTGAGCTGACTGATCTACCCTTACCGCAGGTGCCGCAGCCCAACGCGGCAACCGCGCTGGCCGCCCTGCGCGCCAGCGGGCTTACTATCAGTGAACAGGCGATCCGCGACGGGATCGCGACGGCGATTTTACCGGGTCGTTTCCAGACAATAAGCCAGTCGCCACGCGTTATTCTGGATGTGGCGCACAACCCTCATGCGGCGGCTTATCTGGCCGGACGGCTGGCGGCGCTGCCGCAAAACGGACGCGTGCTGGCGGTGGTCGGCATGCTGCATGATAAAGATATTGCCGGAACGCTCGCCTGTCTGGAGAGCCAGGTCGATAGCTGGTATTGTGCCCCTCTGGAAGGGCCGCGGGGCGCGACGGCAGAACAGCTGCTGACGCACCTTAACGGCGGCAGCGCCTTTGACACCGTCGAACAGGCGTGGCGGGCGGCAATGGCAGATGCCAGACCAGAAGATACCGTGCTGGTGTGTGGATCCTTCCACACCGTAGCACATGTCATGGAAGCGATGGACGCGGGGAGAACCGGTGGCGAGTAAGTTTCAGAACCGTTTAATGGGCACCATTGTGCTGGTGGCGCTGGGCGTGATTGTGCTGCCGGGGCTGCTGGACGGGCAAAAAAAACATTATCAGGATGAGTTTGCGGCGATCCCGTTAGTGCCAAAACCAGGCGATCGCGACGAACCGGATATGCTGCCGGCGGCCACGCAGGCGCTACCAGCGCAGCCGCCGGAAGGCGCGGCGGAAGAAGTTCGCGCCGGCAATGCCGCGGCACCGTCGCTGGATGCCTCACGTCTGGCGGCGAATAATCCCGAAATTGACGATGTTCCGCAGCCGGTCGTGGCAGCGAAACCTAAGCCGGTGGAAAAACCGAAACCGCAGACGCGTGATACTGCTCAGCAACAGGCAGCGACGACGCCGCCGCCCAAACAGGTCGAAGAAGAGAAGCCTGCGCCGACGGGTAAGGCGTATGTCGTGCAGCTGGGCGCGCTGAAGAATGCCGATAAGGTCAATGAAGTGACCGGCAAATTGCGCGGCGCAGGGTATCGGGTATTCACCATTCCTGGCACGCCGGTGCAGGGTAAAATTACCCGCATCCTGGTTGGCCCGGATGCGTCGAAAGAGAAGCTTAAAGGATCGCTTGGCGAACTGAAGCAGATCTCCGGCTTAAGCGGCGTGGTGATGGGGTATACCCCGAACTGATTTTCCCCTCACCCTAACCCTCTCCCGGGGGAGAGGGAACCGATCGCGGACTTCCTTCCCCCTCTCCCTGGGGGGAGAGGGAACGATCGCAGACTTCCTTCCCCCTCTCCCTGGGGGGAGAGGGAACGATCGCAGACTTCCTTCCCCCTCTCCCTGGGGAGAGGGCCGGGGTGAGGGGAGAAGAAAAAATGCACAAAAACCCCGCCCGCAGAGGCCTGGTTTGTGCTGGCGTTGAAGATTTTTTCAGCGCCATTTTTATTTACGCGCGGGAAGGAAATCCCTACGCAAACGTTTTCTTTTTCTGTTAGAATTCGCCCCGAACTGGACGACAGGGCGATTAATCGTGGGACACATATGGTCTGGATTGATTACGCCATCATCGCGGTAATTGGTTTTTCCTGTCTGGTTAGCCTTATCCGTGGCTTTGTTCGTGAAGCGTTATCGCTGGTGACATGGGGTTGTGCTTTCTTTGTCGCCAGTCATTACTACACTTACCTGTCAGTCTGGTTCACGGGCTTTGAAGACGAACTGGTTCGAAATGGGATTGCTATCGCGGTGCTGTTTATCGCGACGCTTATCGTCGGCGCTATTGTTAACTACGTTATCAGTACGTTGGTCGAGAAAACCGGCCTGTCGGGTACTGACCGGGTGTTGGGGATTTGCTTCGGTGCGCTGCGCGGTGCGCTGATTGTCGCCGCCATTCTGTTCTTTCTCGATACCTTCACCGGCTTTTCCAAAAGCGAAGACTGGCAAAAGTCGCAGCTGATCCCGCAGTTTAGTTTTATCATCAGGTGGTTCTTTGACTATCTGCAAAGCTCGTCAAGTTTCTTGCCCAGGGCGTAAGGCTCTGAGACGTGGCTTAGAGTTTGGTCCATTAGGCTATTTTTCTTGCCATTTTGAACCTGGGCAGTGCTCACAATCCTCGCGTACTCCGTGTACGCTCCGGTTGTTGCGCGCTGTCCGCGTTCAAACTGGCTGCGACAATGACGCCTAATAAACCAAACTCTTAACGAGGAATATAAGTATGTGCGGTATTGTCGGTATCGCCGGTTTCATGCCGGTTAACCAGTCGATTTATGATGCATTGTCGGTGTTGCAACACCGTGGTCAGGACGCCGCAGGCATTATCACCATTGATGAGCTTAACTGCTTCCGTTTGCGTAAAGCCAACGGCATGGTGAACGATGTATTTGAAGCCCGCCATATGCAGCGCTTGCAGGGGAACATGGGTATCGGCCATGTGCGTTACCCGACTGCGGGCAGCTCCAGCGCTTCAGAAGCGCAGCCTTTTTACGTTAACTCGCCGTACGGTATCACGCTTGCCCATAACGGCAACCTGACCAATGCTCACGAGCTGCGTAAGCGTCTGTTCGAAGAAAAACGCCGTCACATTAACACCACCTCCGATTCTGAAATCCTGCTCAATATTTTTGCCAGCGAGCTGGATAACTTCCGCCACTACCCGTTAGAAGCGGATAACATTTTTGCCGCCGTTGCCGCCACCAACCGTCAGATCCGCGGGGCCTATGCCTGCGTGGCGATGATCATCGGCCACGGTATGGTCGCCTTCCGCGATCCCAACGGTATTCGTCCACTGGTACTCGGTAAACGCGATCTCGCCGATGGCCGCACCGAATATATGGTGGCCTCCGAAAGCGTTGCCCTGGATACGCTGGGCTTTGAATTCCTGCGCGATGTGGCACCTGGCGAAGCGGTGTACATCACCGAAAAAGGCCAGCTGTATACCCGTCAGTGTGCGGAAAACCCGGTCAGCAATCCGTGCCTGTTTGAGTACGTCTATTTCTCGCGTCCGGATTCCTTTATCGACAAGATTTCCGTGTACAGCGCCCGCGTGAATATGGGTAAAAAGCTGGGCGAGAAAATTGCCCGCGAGTGGGAAGATCTGGATATTGACGTGGTCATCCCGATCCCGGAAACCTCCTGTGATATTGCGCTGGAAATCGCCCGTATTCTGGATAAGCCGTACCGCCAGGGCTTCGTGAAAAACCGCTACGTTGGCCGTACCTTCATCATGCCGGGCCAGCAGCTGCGCCGTAAGTCCGTGCGCCGTAAGCTGAACGCCAACCGTGCGGAATTCCGTGACAAGAACGTGTTGCTGGTAGATGACTCTATCGTGCGCGGTACCACTTCTGAGCAGATCATCGAGATGGCCCGTGAAGCCGGGGCGAAAAAAGTGTACCTCGCCTCTGCCGCGCCGGAAATTCGCTTCCCGAACGTGTATGGCATTGATATGCCGACCGCGACTGAACTGATCGCGCATGGCCGTGAAGTGGATGAAATCCGTCAGATCATCGGTGCTGACGGCCTGATTTTCCAGGATCTCACCGATCTGATCGACGCTGTGCGTGCCGAGAACCCGGATATTCAGCAGTTCGAATGCTCGGTGTTTAACGGTATCTACGTCACCAAAGACGTGGATCAGCAGTATCTGGATTATCTCGACGCCGTGCGTAACGATGATACCAAAGCGCTGCTGCGTCAGAACGAAGTGGAAAGTTTAGAAATGCATAACGAGGGGTAATGCCCTCACACCGGCCCTCTCCCTGCCGGAGAGGGCGGTTGCAACTCCTGCCAAAATCCTGCAAAGTCCTCAGCAAATTAGCGAAAGGGCGATGGACATGAAACGACTCATAGTAGGGATCTCCGGGGCCAGCGGCGCCATTTACGGCGTGCGCTTATTACAGGTGCTGCGAGATGTTGCCGGTGTGGAAACCCATCTGGTGATGAGCAACGCCGCCCGTCAGACCCTGGCGCTGGAAACCGATCTCTCCCTCAAAGACGTGCAGGCGCTGGCGGATGTGGTGCATGATTCCCGCGACATTGCCGCTTCTATTTCCTCCGGCTCCTTTAAAACCGCGGGCATGGTCATTTTGCCGTGCTCGGTGAAAACCCTCTCAGGCATCGTGCACAGTTATACCGACAGCCTGGTCACCCGCGCCGCGGACGTAGTACTGAAAGAGCGCCGTCCACTGGTGCTCTGCGTGCGCGAAACGCCGCTGCATCTCGGGCATCTGCGCATCATGACCCAGGCCGCCGAAATGGGCGCGGTGATCATGCCGCCAGTACCGGCCTTTTACCACCGGCCACAGTCGCTGGATGATGTGATTAACCAGACGGTCAACCGCGTGCTGGATCAGTTTGATATTGAACTGCCCGCCGATCTCTTCACTCGCTGGCAGGGCGGGAATGCCTCAAAGTAGTGCGCTGCCCCGTTAAGGGGCAATTCTGCAAGCGCGATCATATCCTCAACATTTAATCCCTGTTTTCGGTTTGTAACACGCGAGTGTCTCTGGCAGACCTGCTATCTTTCACTGTGACGTCAATATTGCAACCTTTTGTTAACATTCTCAACGCGCTAAATCGCAGCGGCAACAAACTGGCATAAGACATGCAAGCATTGACGGGTAGCAAACACACAACACAACGCAATACATAATAAAATCAGAAAACTTGAGGGGAATGTATGAAGAAGACGGTTGTTGCTCTGTCTTTACTGCTGGGACTGTCCGGCATCGCCAGCGTCAACGCTGCACTGCCACAGACCGTGCGCATTGGTACGGATGCCACCTATGCGCCATTCTCATCCAAGGATGCGAAAGGGGATTTTGTTGGCTTTGACATCGATCTCGGCAACGAGATGTGCACCCGCATCAAAGTGAAATGCACCTGGGTTGGCAGCGATTTTGATGCGCTGATCCCCTCCCTCAAAGCGAAGAAAATCGATGCGATTATCTCTTCTCTGTCGATCACCGAAAAACGCCTGCAGGAGATCGCCTTCTCCCAGCCGCTCTACGCCGCTAACGCCCGTCTGATCGCGGCGAAAGGCTCACCGATCCAGCCCACCACCGATTCGCTGAAAGGTAAACACGTAGGCGTGCTGCAAGGCTCCACGCAGGAAGCCTATGCCAACGACAACTGGCGCAGCAAAGGCGTCGATGTGGTGGCCTACCAGAACCAGGATCTGATTTACTCCGACCTGACGGCAGGTCGTATTGATGCCGCTTTCCAGGACGAAGTGGCCGCCAGCGAAGGCTTCCTCAAGCAGCCAGAAGGTAAAACTTTTGATTTCGCCGGTCCGTCGGTGAAAGACAAAAAATACTTCGGTGACGGCACCGGTATTGGTCTGCGCAAAGACGACGCCGAGCTGAAAGCCGCTTTCGATAAAGCCTTCGATGAGATCCGCAAAGACGGCACCTACGACAAGCTGGCGAAGAAATACTTCAACTTTAACATCTACGGTGACTAAGCCCTGATGCGCCGTGGTGCATAACTGACATGAATGCTTCAGCGTGGTGCAACACACGCACTGCAATGGGGCATCCATGCATAGTTAAGCAAAAGTCATGCAAAAAAAAGCGTGACCTGTGACAGAATATTTTGCCTTGCCGGGGCGAACAGTGGCACGATACCAGCAATCTTCATTTTATAAATCCCCTAGAAAAGACAGGCTGTTGAGGATAAATATGAAAAAACTGGTGTTATCTCTCTCTCTGGTGTTCGCTGTTTCCAGTATCTCCGGCGCATTCGCTGCCATTCCACAAAAACTCCGTATCGGTACCGATCCGACTTACGCGCCGTTTGAGTCAAAAAATGCACAGGGCGAATTAGTCGGTTTCGACATCGATCTGGCAAAAGAACTCTGTAAACGTATTAACACGCAATGCACCTTCATTGAGAACCCGCTTGACGCGCTGATCCCGTCGCTGAAAGCGAAGAAAATCGACGCCATTATGTCGTCGCTGTCGATCACCGAAAAACGTCAGCAGGAAATCGCCTTTACCGACAAGCTCTATGCAGCGGATTCCCGTCTGGTGGTGGCAAAAGATTCTGACATCGTGCCGGATCTGGCGACGCTTACGGGCAAACGTGTTGGCGTATTGCAGGGCACCACGCAGGAAACCTACGGTAACGTGCACTGGGCGCCGAAAGGCGTGGAAATTGTCTCCTATCAGGGGCAGGACAATATTTATGCTGATCTGACCGCAGGCCGTATTGACGCCGCGTTCCAGGACGAAGTCGCTGCCAGCGAAGGCTTCCTGAAAACGAAGGTTGGGGCGGATTACAAATTCGGTGGCCCGTCAGTGAAAGATGAAAAACTGTTTGGCGTCGGCACCGGTATGGGCGTGCGCAAAGATGACACCGAACTGCGTGAGGCGCTGAACAAGGCTTTCGCCGAAATGCGCGCCGACGGCACTTACGAAAAACTGGCGAAGAAGTATTTTGATTTCGATGTTTACGGTGGCTGATCACTATCAGGTCGCCGGATGGCGACGCTGACGCGTCTTATCCGGCCTACGCGGTGAACGTATTTCGTAGGCCGGATCAGGCGAAGCCGCCATCCGGCATCAACACACACAGGACACAGGCTGCATGCTGTACGGTTTTTCTCAGGTAATTTTACACGGCGCCCTTGTCACGCTGGAGCTGGCGCTCAGCGCCGTGGTGCTGGCAGTGGCGATTGGTCTGGCAGGGGCAGGGGGCAAGCTTTCCGGCAACCGCCTGCTACGCATCCTTTTTGAAGGTTACACCACGCTTATTCGTGGCGTGCCGGATCTGGTGCTGATGCTGCTCATCTTCTACGGCCTGCAAATCGCGATTAACAGCGTGACCGAAGCGATTGGTATGGGACAGATCGACATCGACCCGATGGTGGCCGGTATCATCACCCTTGGCTTTATCTACGGCGCTTACTTTACCGAAACCTTTCGCGGCGCGTTTATGGCGGTACCGAAAGGGCATATCGAGGCGGCCACTGCGTTCGGCTTTACCGGATCGCAAATCTTTCGCCGCATTCTCTTCCCGGCGATGATGCGCTACGCGCTGCCGGGCATCGGTAACAACTGGCAGGTTATTTTGAAAGCCACCGCGCTGGTGTCGCTGCTTGGCCTGGAAGACGTGGTGAAAGCCACGCAGCTGGCCGGGAAAAGCACCTGGGAGCCGTTCTATTTCGCGGTAGTGTGCGGGTTAATTTATCTGGTGTTTACCACCGTCTCCAATGGTGTGCTGCTTCTGCTCGAACGTCGCTACTCCGTGGGTGTGAAGAGGGCTGACCTGTGATCGAGATTATTCAGGAGTACTGGCAATCCCTGCTGTGGACGGACGGCTATCGCTTAACGGGCGTGGCGATCACGCTGTGGCTGTTGATCTCATCCGTGGTGATGGGCGGCATTCTGGCGCTGTTTCTGGCTATCGGGCGCGTCTCCAGCAACAAATTTGTCTGCTTCCCGATCTGGCTGTTCACCTATATTTTCCGCGGCACACCGCTGTATGTGCAGCTACTGGTGTTCTATTCCGGGATGTACACGCTGGAAGTGGTGAAAGGAACGGAGCTGCTGAACGCTTTTTTCCGCAGCGGCCTGAACTGTACGGTGCTGGCGCTGACGCTCAACACCTGTGCTTACACCACCGAGATTTTCGCCGGGGCGATCCGCTCGGTTCCGCATGGAGAAATCGAAGCGGCGCGGGCATACGGCTTTTCCTCGGTAAAAATGTATCGCTGCATCATTCTGCCGTCGGCGCTGCGCATTGCGCTGCCCGCCTACAGCAATGAAGTGATCCTGATGCTGCACTCCACCGCGCTGGCTTTTACCGCCACCGTGCCGGATCTGCTGAAGATTGCCCGTGATATAAACTCGGCGACCTACCAGCCTTTTACCGCCTTTGGGCTGGCGGCGGTGCTGTATCTGATTATTTCTTATGTGCTGATCAGTCTGTTCCGCAAGGCGGAAAAGCGCTGGTTGCAGCATGTGAAACCTTCTTCGACGCACTGAGAATACGATGTCTGAGAACAAACTAAACGTTACCGATTTACACAAACACTACGGCGAACACGAAGTGCTGAAAGGCGTATCGTTGAAGGCGAATGCGGGTGATGTGATCACCATTATCGGCTCCTCCGGCTCCGGTAAAAGTACCTTTTTGCGCTGCATTAACTTCCTCGAAAAACCGAGCGAAGGGACGATCGTGGTCAGCGGTCAGAACATCACGCTGGTGCGCGATAAAGACGGTCAGCTTAAAGTGGCCGATAAAAATCAGCTGCGCCTGCTGCGTACCCGCCTGACGATGGTGTTCCAGCACTTCAACCTGTGGAGCCACATGACGGTGCTGGAAAACGTGATGGAAGCGCCGATTCAGGTGCTGGGCCTCAGTAAACAGGAATCCCGCGAGCGGGCGGTGAAATATCTGGCGAAAGTCGGCATCGACGAGCGTGCGCAGGGGAAATACCCGGTGCATCTGTCCGGTGGTCAGCAGCAGCGTGTTTCCATCGCCCGCGCGCTGGCGATGGAGCCGGAAGTATTACTGTTCGATGAACCAACTTCGGCGCTGGATCCGGAGCTGGTGGGCGAAGTGCTGCGCATCATGCAGCAGCTGGCGGAAGAGGGCAAAACCATGGTCGTGGTCACCCACGAAATGGGCTTTGCCCGCCACGTATCTTCCCACGTGATTTTCCTGCATCAGGGGAAAATTGAAGAAGAGGGCACGCCTGCCGAGCTGTTCGACAATCCGAAAAGCCTGCGTTTGCAGCAGTTCCTTAAGGGATCGCTGAAGTAATCCTGGCCCCTCATCCTGTGGGTGAGGGGCTTATTTAAAATCCGCCCGCTCAAGACGATACACGCAGTCGTCATGAAACACGCCGTTCACCCGATACACCTTAGGCAGCACGTCCGTCTGCACAAACCCCAGCTTTTCCAGCACCCGCTGCGACGCGCGGTTTTCCGCCAGCACATACGCATTCAACGCCGTCACGCCGGTCTGCGCAAAGGCATACTCACACAGCGCCCGTAACGCTTCGCTGGCGATGCCCTGGCCCTGCGCGTCGCTTACCACGCTGTAGCCGACATCCGCCTCCAGCGGATTTTGCGAGCTGATACGCAGCCCGAGATCGCCGAGCGGCGTTTCATCGTTATGGCGGCGGATCACAAAGGCCCCGGAGTTATTCAGCCGGGTAAAAAACACATGGCGCACCTCTTCCTCGCTGGCAATATCCGCCATATAGCGCATGTTGTCGGGATCCTGACGCAGACGTAAAAAGAACGGCCAGTCGCTTTCCTGAAAGGTGGAAAGCGTCAGGCGCGGGGTAGTGAGGGTGACCATAATCGGTGTCATTATTTAGCGCACCACATCCGCCAGCGCGTCTTCGAGCTCGAACCAGCGGAAGCCGAAACAGGATGCTTCAAGGCGTTTAGGCAGCGCGCGCTGACCGCCCAGCACCAGCACGGCGGCTTCGCCCATCAGCAGGCGAATGGCGAAGGCCGGTGTGCGCACCAGCGTCGGGCGATGCAGCACGTGTCCCAGCGCGTGAGCGAACTGTTCATTGTGCACCGGATAAGGTGAAACCATATTGAACGGGCCGCGCAGATCGTTATCCAGCAGCCACAGAATGCCGTTGACCATATCGTCGATATGGATCCACGCAAGGTACTGCCGCCCGTTGCCAATCGGGCCGCCAAGACCGGCGCGAAACACCGGCAGCAGTTTTCCGAGGATACCGCCTTTCGGGGCGAACACCACGCCGGTGCGCAGCAGACAGACGCGGGTAGCCTCGCTCTGGGCGCCGCAGGCGATCTGCTCCCAGCGGGCGCACAGCTTATGGGTAAATTCGTTGTGCGGCGGTTCGTCTTCCGTCACCACCACTTCCCCTAAATCGCCGTAATAGCCGGTTGCTGAACCGGAAATCAGCACTGCGGGCGGCGTTTCGCTGGCCTTGATCAGGTCAACGAGTTTTTGGGTGATCGTCCAGCGGCTGTTGCACAGGCGCTGCTTTTGCGTTTCGCTCCAGCGCTTATCGGCGATAGGTTCACCTGCCAGATTGATCACCGCGTCGATGTCGTTAAGCTCGGTGCGATCGTGCAGGCCTTTCCACAGCGTCACGCGGGCATCGAGCTGCCCCTGCGCCTTGTGGGGGTTACGTGTTACCACGGTCACGCTGTGTCCCAGTTCAAGCAAACGGGGAATAAGATGGCGACCAATAAGACCCGTGCCGCCGGTAATCAGAACCCTCATACAACCTCCTGGTGACGCTCAGCGCTGCCAGCTCATGGTCATGGATACCGAGTCGGCGTAGCGCAGGGCGTGAAGTTTATCGATTTCTGCTTCAGCATAGGTCACCCAGTGATGTTCGCGCGCAATATCGAGCACGTCCTGAGTTAATTTTTCCAGCAGGAAGAAGCGATTGTTCTCAACATGCTGGATGATGCGTTTGGTGATGGTCCGGTAATTCAGCGCATCATTGATGTCTTCGCTGGCGCGCGCTTTATCCGCCGGATAGTGGATCACCACGTTGATCACAATGTCCTGTCGGTTTGCAATCTCTTCGTCTTTGATGCCGATAAATGTCCTCAGGCGCAGATTTTTTATACGAATGACAGCATCAGGTTGCGGCATGGAACAACTCCTCCTTGTAGTGAATCGCGCCATCATACACGAGGTTTATTGCTGTGCGCAGTGGCGCTATGGCAGCTGCGCTTTTTGCATCGCCCGCTGCGTGGCCGGACGATTGCGAATGCGCTCAAACCAGTTATTCACCGCCGGATAGTGAGCTAAATCAATGCGCTGACGTTCATGGCTGTTGATCCACGGCCAGGCCGCAATATCCGCTATGCTGTAGTGTTCCCCGCCCAGCCAGGGCACGATTTCCAGACGTTTATTGAGCACGTTATACAGCCGCTGGGTTTCCACCTGATAACGCTCAATGGCGTAAGGTTCGGGTTTTGGGGCGAAGTGGTTAAAGTGATGATTCTGCCCGAGCATCGGGCCAAGACCGCCCACCTGCCAGAACAGCCATTGCAGCGTGCGGTGCCGCTCGCGCAGCTCACCGCTCAGCAGCAGACCGGTTTTCTCCGCCAGATAAAGCAAGATCTCGCCGGATTCGAACAGGCTTAATGGCGCACCGCCATCCGCCGGAGTGTGATCAACAATGGCGGGAATTTTATTGTTGGGGGAGATTTCCAGAAACTCGGCGCGGAACTGGTCGCCTTTGCCGATATTTACCGGGATCAGGCGATAATTAAGCTCAGCCTCCTCCAGAAATAAGGTGATTTTATGGCCGTTAGGCGTCGGGGCGTAATAGAGATCGATCATGTCACCTCCTGTTATTGCAGTCGCATCGCAGAAGGGAGTATAGGCGTAAGCCTGGCGCGATGAGTTTTCATGAGTGACAGACGTGCCGTAACGCACTATTTTGAAGGTAAATTCCATGTTGGGTGAGGTTGTTATGAGCGATGCGGCAATAACGTTGTGGTCTGATGCAAATTACTTTTCTCCCTATGTCATGTCGGTCTATGTGGCGCTGCATGAAAAAGGGCTGCCTTTCACTATTAAGACGGTGGATCTGGATAGCGGCGAAAATACCCGTCCCGGCTGGCAGGGCTACACGCTGACCCGACGCGTGCCGGTGCTGGAGATTGACGGCTTCGAATTAAGTGAATCCTCGGCCATTACTGAATACCTCGACGAGAAATTCCCCGCGCCGGAGTGGGAGCGCATCTATCCCCATGACTTGCAAAAACGCGCCCGTGCGCGGCAAATTCAGGCATGGCTGCGCAGCGACCTGATGCCGATCCGCGAAGAGCGTTCCACCGACGTGGTTTTTGCAGGCGTAAGAAAAGCGCCGCTCAGCGCCGCAGGCCTGGCAAGCGCCCAAAAACTCTTCGATACTGCAAGCCTGCTGCTTGCTGATGGCAAGCCCAATCTGTTTGGTGAATGGTGCATTGCTGATGCGGATCTGGCGCTGATGCTCAACCGCCTGGTGCTGAACGGTGACGCCGTGCCGGAGCCGCTCGTGGAATACGCGACATTCCAGTGGCAGCGTTCTTCAGTCCAGCGTTTTGTCGCACTTTCTGCGCAGCCTTCAGACTGATCGACGCTCAGAGATCCGCTATCATTAGACGGGATTTTTACCACGAGGTTTGCGCAATGAAGCTGATGTTTGCTTCAGACATTCATGGATCGTTACCGGCCACCGAACGTGTACTGGAACTGTTCGCCGAAAGCGGCGCGCAGTGGCTGGTGCTGTTGGGGGATCTGCTGAACCACGGGCCGCGTAACGCGCTGCCGGAAGGTTATGCACCAGCCCAGGTGGCCGAGCGGCTGAACGAGCAGGCGGCGCGCATTATTGCGGTGCGCGGCAACTGCGACAGCGAAGTGGATCAGATGCTGCTTAACTTTCCCATCACCGCGCCCTGGCAACAGGTGCTGATGGCAAACCAGCGGCTGTTTGTGACCCACGGGCATCTGTTTAGCCCTGATCATCTGCCGCCGCTGGGGGCGGGAGATGTACTGGTTTACGGTCATACCCATTTGCCGGTGGCGGAACGACGGGGCGAGATTATTGTTTTTAATCCCGGCTCGGTCAGTATTCCGCAAGGTGGACATGTCGCCAGCTATGGCATGCTGGATGAAAACGTTTTGCGTGTAATCGCACTGAATGATCAACGCGTTATTGCACAGGTCACGATTAATCCGTAATTTACCCGACAACCAAAAACGCGTCATAAGAGCGCTTAGAGAGAAGGTTTCCTGATGGTGGAACAACGTCATTTTACAGGCACGGAATGGGTAGATATTGTCAACGAAGACAATGAGGTGATAGCGCAAGCCAGCCGCGAACAGATGCGCGCGCAGTGTCTGCGTCATCGCGCGACCTATATCGTTGTACATGATGGCATGGGCAAAATTCTGGTGCAGCGCCGGACTGAAACTAAAGATTTTATGCCGGGCATGCTGGATGCGACCGCCGGTGGCGTGGTGCAGGCGGATGAAGTGTTACTCGACTCCGCGCGCCGGGAAGCCGAAGAGGAATTAGGTATTGCGGGCGTGCCCCTTGCCGAGCACGGCCAGTTCTATTTTGAAGATGAACATTGCCGCGTCTGGGGCGCTCTGTTTAGCTGCGTGTCCCATGGCCCGTTCGCCCTGCAGGAAGACGAAGTCAGCGAAGTGTGCTGGATGACGCCGGAAGAGATCACCGCCCGCTGCGATGAATTTACCCCGGATTCGCTGAAAGCGCTGGCACTGTGGATGACCCGCAATGCCAACAACGATCAGCCAAAACTGGAAACCGCGCAGTAACCTCAGCAACTCTCCCGCAGACAAAGCGTCGAGGCAATCGGCGCTTTGCTGCTCCAGACATCCTCATTCAGTCGTGCCAGCAGTGCGCGCCCCGCTTCAATACCAATCTGGCGATGCGGCACCGCGATGGTGGTCAACGGCGGCTGGCAGACCCGACTGACATCGCTGTCACCAAAGCCGACAATCGCCAGATCGTCCGGCACTTTGATCCGCCGACGCTGGCACTCGTAGAGCGCGCCACACGCCAGTTCATCTGACACGCAGACCAGCGCATCCAGCTCCGGCCAGGCCAGCAAAAACTCCGGCAATTGCGCCGCGCCGGTAGAAAAGGTGGGGGGCGCGGCAGCGTTAATCACCCGGTTCGGCGACATGTGATGGCGCAGCATGGCTTTATACCAGCCCTGCAAATGCTGCTGAAAAATCCACTGTTCCTGATTGGCGCACAGCAGGCCGATATTCTGGTAGCCACGCTGGATAAGCGTCTGCGTTAACTCCTGCATGGCGGCGACGTTATCAATACCGATATTCATATCAATGGGATCGGTCCGCGTCGCGCCGATTTCCATCACCGGAATACTGGCGTTCGTCAGCCAGTGACGCACGGTTTCGCTGTGCTCGACGCTCAGCAAAATAGCGGCGGCGAGGTTCGAGGCCAGCAGTGTTTCCAGCAGCTTTTCTTCCTGCTCCAGCCGGTGCTGTGACTCTGCCAGCATGATTTGATACCCCGCCGGTTGCAGCACCTGCTGGAGTCCGGCAAACATCTCCGAACAGCCGGACTCCGCCAGATTCGGCACGACCATTGCAATCGTCCATGACGACGCGGAGGCGAGGGCGCTGGCGGCCAGATTGGGCAGATAACCCAGCTCCCGTACTGCGGCCTCAATTTTTTCACGTAGCTTGCCGGAAACCTGTTCGGGCGTGCGCAGCGCTCTGGAAACCGTCATCGTGCCGACGCCTGCCAGTTGCGCAACGTCCGCCAGCGTCACCTTTCCGGTATTGCGCCGTTTTCGGGTAATAGACATTCTCGTTCCTGCGTAAAGACGATGATCTCAGTGGCTTTTTTCGCGTTATTTACTCCTAGCAAAGCAAGTATACGCCGGATAAGCACACTATTACCGGGACCGAGGACAATGATTGTGATTTGATAGCGCTATCACAATTTCGGACAGTGCTTTTTGATAGCGCTATCTTTGTGATTACCGTCACGGTCAACCTGCGGATCCTTGCTTAAAGTTTGTCCATCTTTTGCCACCCAAGAGGGGAACAGTGTGCTGGAGACATGGCTTAACAGACCCACTATTCAATGCCGCGAGCAGGTTGATGACTGGCAACAGGCGCTGGCGATCTGCGCTCAACCGTTGCTGGATGCAGGTGTGATCACGCCGGATTACGTGCCAGCTATCATCCGACAGCAGCAGACGCTGGGCGCGTATTACGTGCTGGCGCCCGGACTGGCGATGCCCCATGCCAGGCCAGAAGAGGGGGCGAAGGCGCATGGCTTATCGCTGCTGAAATTACAGCGCGGCGTGGTATTTAATGCCGGCGAGTTCGATCCGGTGGATCTGATTATTATGCTGGCGGCGGCAGACAAACACAGCCATATAGAGATGATCGCCACGCTGGCGGAATTATTTTCCAGCGAGAAAGACATGGAGGAATTACACCAGGCCAACAGTAAGGAGGAAATACAAAAAATCATTCAACGCTTTTAGTTTTTATACATTAATTATTTTAATCCATCACGCCATTATTACGTGATGCACCTGAACTTTACCCTACGAAAGGTGATAATAATGAAAATTATGGCAATTTGCGGTTCCGGCCTCGGCAGTAGTTTTATGGTCGAAATGAATATTAAAAAAGTGCTTAAAAAACTCAATATCGAGGCGGAAGTGGAACATTCCGACCTGTCATCCGCTACGCCCGGTGCAGCCGACCTGTTCGTGATGGCGAAAGACATCGCTGCCAGCGCCAGTGTGCCGGACCACCAGCTGGTGGTAATCAATAATATTATCGATATTAATGAGCTGGAAGCGAAGCTCCAGACTTATTTTGCCAACCGGTAACAGCATATAAAGCGAGGCGGATATGTTTATCCTTGAAACGCTCAATTTTATTGTCGACATACTGAAAGTGCCGTCAGTGCTGGTGGGTTTAATTGCCTTGATTGGTCTGGTGGCGCAGAAAAAATCTTTCTCCGATGTGGTAAAAGGCACGGTAAAAACTATTCTCGGTTTTATTGTGCTGGGGGGTGGCGCTACAGTATTAGTGGGATCACTTAATCCGTTGGGCGGCATGTTTGAACACGCCTTTAATATTCAGGGGATCATTCCGAATAATGAGGCGATTGTTTCCATTGCGCTGGAAAAATACGGCGCGTCAACGGCGCTGATCATGGCATTTGGTATGGTCGCCAATATTATCGTCGCGCGCTTTACGCGGCTGAAGTATATCTTCCTGACCGGCCATCATACGTTTTATATGGCCTGTATGGTCGGCGTGATCCTCACCGTCGCCGGTTTTGAAGGCGTCGGGCTGGTGTTTACCGGATCGCTGATTTTAGGTCTGGTGATGGCCTTCTTCCCGGCCATCGCCCAGCGCTATATGCGGCGTATCACCGGTACTGACGACATCGGCTTTGGTCACTTCGGCACCCTCGGCTATGTGCTGGCAGGCTGGATCGGCAGCGTCTGCGGTAAAGGCTCGCGTTCTACGGAAGAGATGAACCTGCCGAAGAATTTAAGCTTTTTGCGCGACAGCTCCATCTCCATCTCGCTCACCATGATCATCATTTATCTCATTATGGCGGTCTGCGCCGGTCGGGAGTATATCGAAAGCACCCTCAGCGGCGGACAGAACTTCCTGGTGTACGCCATTATTCAGGCCATCACTTTTGCCGCCGGGGTATTTATCATTCTGCAGGGCGTACGGCTGATCCTGGCAGAAATCGTTCCGGCCTTTACCGGCTTTTCAGAAAAACTGGTGCCCAATGCCCGCCCCGCGCTGGACTGCCCGGTGGTTTACCCTTATGCGCCTAACGCCGTGCTGATTGGCTTCCTGTTCAGCTTCCTCGGCGGGCTGGTGGGGCTGTTCCTGCTTGGGCAGATGAAGCTGGTGCTGATCCTGCCGGGCGTGGTGCCGCACTTCTTTACCGGTGCCACCGCCGGTGTCTTTGGTAACGCTACCGGAGGACGACGCGGCGCGATGCTCGGGTCTTTCGCTAACGGGCTGTTGATCACTTTCCTGCCCGTGCTGCTGTTGCCGGTGCTGGGTGCCATCGGTTTTGCCAACACCACCTTCTCGGACGCCGATTTCGGTGTGATTGGCATCGTATTGGGCAATCTGGCGCGCTATCTCTCGCCGCTGGCGATCACCGGGCTGGTGGTGACGTTGTTTGCCGCGCTGGTGGCGTGGAATGTGTTTGCGCGGAAAAAACCGGCGGCTGGCGACACGCAGCCCAATAGCGGAGCGAAATTATGAGCACGATTGCAGAACTGACGCAGCTGGCGCGGGAGATCCGCGTCGCTACCCTGAAATCACTGACCGCGCTGGGGTTCGGGCACTACGGCGGCAGCATGTCGGTGGTGGAAACCCTGGCGGTATTGTACGGCGAGGTGATGCGCATTGATCCGGCGGATCCCGACTGGCCGCAGCGCGATTACTTCGTGCTGTCGAAAGGGCACGCCGGCCCGGCGCTGTACAGCACGCTGGCTATCAAGGGCTATTTCCCGGTGGAGGAGTTACAGACCCTGAATCAGAACGGCACCCGCCTGCCAAGCCACCCGGATCGGCTGAAAACCCGTGGCGTGGATGCCACCACTGGTTCGCTGGGGCAGGGGATCTCTATTGCTGGCGGCATGGCGCTGTCGCATAAGCTGGCCGGACGCGCTAACCGTGTGTTCTGTATCGTCGGCGATGGCGAGCTGAACGAAGGCCAGTGCTGGGAGGCGTTTCAGTTTATCGCCCACCACCGGCTGAATAATCTGACGGTGTTTGTCGACTGGAACAAACAGCAACTGGACGGCGAGCTGGACGAGATTATTTGCGCCTTCGATCTGGAAGGGAAATTCCGCGCCTTTGGCTATGACGTGTGCACCGTAAAAGGCGACGACATCGCCGGCATTCTGGAAGTGGTCGCGCCGCGTCCGGCAGCGGAGGCGCGCCCGCGCATCGTGATCCTCGACAGCATCAAAGGGCAGGGTGTGCCTTATCTGGAACAGCTCGGCAACTCACACCATTTACGCCTGACGGATGAGATGAAGCAGGCACTGGATCAGACCATCGCACAACTGGAGGCCGCGCATGATTAAGATTGCACCGGACGGGGGAAAAGACGCCGTTGAAATGCGCAAAGTGTATGCCGGATTTGTAGCAGAACAGATTGAGCGCGGCAGCGATATTATCGCGCTGGAAGCGGATTTAATGAGTTCTATGGCGATGGATGGCGTGCAGAAACGTTATCCGCAGCACGTGATTAACTGCGGCATTATGGAAGCCAATGTTATCGGCACCGCGGCGGGGCTTGCGCTTACCGGGCGTAAACCTTTTGTGCATACCTTTACCGCCTTTGCCAGCCGCCGCTGTTTTGATCAGCTGTTTATGGCGCTGGACTATCAGCTCAATAACGTGAAGGTTATCGCCTCGGATGCGGGGGTGACGGCCTGTCACAATGGCGGCACGCACATGTCCTTTGAGGATATGGGCATTGTGCGCGGGCTGGCGCATTCGGTGGTGCTGGAGGTGACCGACGCGGTGATGTTTGACGATGTGTTGCGCCAGCTGATGACGCTCGACGGCTTTTACTGGCTGCGCACCATTCGTAAACAGGCGGCGACCGTCTATGCCCCCGGCTCGGTTTTTACCATCGGCAAAGGTAATGTGCTGCGCGACGGCAGTGACATCACGCTTATCGCCAACGGCATTATGGTGGCAGAAGCATTGCAGGCAGCGCGCCAGCTGGAGCAGGAAGGCGCGAGTGCGGCGGTGATCGACATGTTCACGCTCAAACCTATCGACCGGATGCTGATAAAAAACTATGCCGAGAAAACCGGCAAGATAGTGACCTGCGAAAACCACAGCATTCACAATGGACTTGGTTCAGCGGTGGCGGAGGTGCTGGTAGAAACCTGCCCGGTACCGATGCGTCGCGTCGGGGTGAAAGCGCGTTACGGCCAGGTGGGAACGCAGGATTTCCTGCAAAAAGAGTATGGCCTGACGGCGCAGGATATTGTGTTGGCGGCGCGGGAGTTGCTGTAAATAAAAAGGCGACCCTGTATGGGGTCGCCTTTTTGTTGCCCGGTGGCGCTGGCGCTTACCAGGCCTACGTTTTTGTAGGCCGGATAAGCGAAGCGCCATCCGGCAAAACATTATTGCTGTTGCGAAGACTGGATCGCCGTCAGGGCGATGGTGTAGACAATATCGTCTACCAGTGCGCCACGAGACAGGTCGTTTACCGGTTTACGCATACCCTGCAGCATCGGCCCGATGGAGATCAGGTCGGCAGAACGCTGTACCGCTTTGTAAGTGGTGTTACCGGTGTTCAGATCCGGGAAGATGAACACGGTAGCACGACCCGCCACCGGCGAGTTCGGCGCTTTGGATTTCGCTACGTCAGCCATGACCGCCGCGTCATACTGCAGAGGGCCGTCGATGACCAGATCCGGGCGTTTTTCCTTAGCAATACGGGTTGCTTCGCGGACTTTCTCTACATCGCTACCGGCACCAGAGTTACCGGTGGAGTAGGAGAGCATCGCCACGCGCGGCTCGATGCCGAATGCCGTTGCGGAATCCGCAGACTGGATAGCGATTTCTGCCAGCTGTTCAGCGGTCGGATCCGGGTTGATCGCGCAGTCACCGTAAACATAAACCTGTTCCGGCAGCAGCATGAAGAACACGGAAGACACCAGCGAGCTGCCCGGTGCGGTTTTGATCAACTGTAACGGCGGACGGATGGTGTTCGCGGTGGTGTGAACCGCACCGGAAACCAGACCGTCAACTTCGTCCTGCTCCAGCATCAGCGTACCCAGCACCACATTGTCTTCCAGCTGCTCGCGGGCAACGGCTTCGGTCATGCCTTTGCTCTTACGCAGCTCAACCAGGCGGGCAACGTAGCTTTCGCGAACCACTTCTGGATCGACGATTTCGATGCCTGCGCCCAGTTCAACGCCCTGGGAGGCCGCAACGCGGGTGATTTCATCCGGGTTACCCAGCAGCACACAGGTCGCGATGCCGCGCTCGGCACAAATCGCTGCCGCTTTCACGGTACGCGGCTCGTCGCCTTCCGGCAGCACAACGCGTTTGCCAGCCTGACGGGCCAGTTCGGTCAGCTGATAGCGGAACGCTGGCGGAGACAGACGACGGCTACGCTCGGAGGTCGCGGTCAGAGACTCGATCCAGTCAGCATTGATGTAGCTGGCAACGTATTCCTGCACTTTCTCGATACGCTGATGGTCATCAACCGGTACTTCCAGGTTGAAGCTTTGCAGGCTCAGGGAGGTCTGCCAGGTGTTGGTGTTCACCATGAATACCGGCAGGCCGGTGGCGAAAGCACGTTCACACAGCTTAGCCACGCGAGCGTCCATTTCATAAGCGCCGGTCAGCAGGATGGCACCAATTTCCACGCCGTTCATCGCCGCGAGGCAGGCAGCCACCAGCACGTCAGGACGGTCTGCGGAGGTCACCAGCAGCGAGCCTGCGCGGAAGTGTTCCAGCATGTGCGGGATGCTGCGCGCACAGAAAGTAACGGACTTCACGCGGCGGGTGTTGATGTCGCCTTCGTTAACGATGGTGGCATTCAGGTGACGCGCCATGTCGATCGCACGGGTGGCGATCAGATCAAAGCTCCACGGCACCGCGCCGAGAACCGGCAGCGCGCTGGAGTGTTGCAGCTGAGTCGGATCGATATTGCTGACTTTCGCTTTGGAAGAGTCATCAAAAATCTCAGACAGGTCCGGGCGGGTACGCCCCTGTTCATCAACGGGTGCATTCAGCTTGTTGACGATAACACCGGTGATGTTGGCGTTTTTCGCGCCGCCGAAGCTGCTGCGGGTCAGTTCGATACGCTCTTTGATCTGCTCGGCAGTATCGGTGCCCTGGGACATGACGAAAACAATTTCGGCATTCAGGGTTTTGGCGATTTCATAGTTCAGCGACTGGGCGAACTGATGTTTACGCGTAGGCACCAGGCCTTCAACCAGTACGACTTCAGCGTCTTTTGCGCTTTCGTGGTAGCGGGCGATGATCTCTTCCATCAGCACATCTTTCTGATTGCTGGAGAGCAGAGATTCAACGTGGCTCATTTTCAGCGGTTCAGCGGCTGGCAGGCCGGAGTTCGCGCGCACGATAGTGGTAGTCTGGTCAGGCGCATCGCCGCCAGCACGCGGCTGGGCGATAGGTTTGAAGACGCTCAGACGAACGCCTTTGCGTTCCATTGCACGGATCACACCCAGGCTGACGCTGGTCAGACCGACGCTGGTTCCGGTAGGGATGAGCATAATAATACGGGACACGGTTTATCCTCTTTCGTTACCGCCGCTGCGGGCGGAAGATAAAACAGCACCGCCAGCGTTGGCTGGCGGTGTGGTGAATCAGGCAGTCAGACGGTTAGCGTCTTGTGCGATGACCAGCTCTTCGTTGGTCGGGATAACCACCGCCGGGGTGGTGCCTTCTTTGTTGATGAACCCGGATTTGCCAAAACGGGCAGCCAGGTTACGTTCGTGATCAACATCGAAGCCCAGAACGCCCAGTTTGCCCAGAGTCAGTTCGCGCACCATGGCAGCGTTTTCACCGATACCACCGGTGAAGACCACGGCATCCAGACGACCGTCCATCAGCGCGGTGTATGAGCCGATGTATTTCGCCAGACGGTGGCAGTAAACGTCCATTGCACGTTTAGCGTCTGCTTTATCCGCGTAGTTGTCTTCAACATAACGGCAGTCGCTGGTGACTTCGGTCAGACCCAGCAGGCCGGACTGTTTGGTCAGCATGGTGTTGATTTCATCCACGCTCATGCCCAGGGTGTCGTGCAGGTGGAAGATAATCGCCGGGTCGATGTCACCGGAACGGGTACCCATCACCAGACCTTCCAGCGGGGTCAGACCCATGGAGGTATCAACACATTTACCGTTACGGATTGCAGAAACAGAACCGCCGTTGCCCAGGTGGCAAGTGATGATGTTAACTTCTTCAACCGGCTTGTTCAGGACTTTCGCCGCTTCCTGAGTCACATAGAAATGGCTGGTGCCGTGTGCGCCATAACGACGTACGCCGTGCTCTTTGTACAGGCTGTACGGCAGCGCATAGAGGTAAGATTCTTCCGGCATGGTCTGATGGAACGCGGTGTCAAATACGGCCACGTTTTTGTCTTTCAGATTCGGGAAGGATTTCAGCGCTTCAGCGATACCGATCAGGTGAGCTGGGTTATGCAGTGGTGCGAAGGATGCAGAGTCTTTGATGCCCTGGATCACTGATTCGTCGATCACTACGGAACTCGTGTATTTTTCGCCGCCGTGGACGATACGGTGACCAATCGCGGTCAGCTGAGCAGACAGTTCTGGTTTTTGTGCCAGAATAGTGTTAACGATAAAGTTCAGCGCTTCACTGTGAGCGGCGCCTGCACCTAAAGCCGCTTCTTGTTTGCTGCCGTCCATCTTCCACTTGATACGTGCTTCAGGCAGATGGAAACATTCGGCCAAACCAGAGAGGTACTCGTCACCGTTTACAGCATCGATAATTGCGAATTTCAGTGAGGAGCTACCGCAGTTCAGAACCAGTACTAACTTACTCGACATGGAAGTACCTATTATTGATACGTGGCTAAAAAAACGTCAGTTGGCCTCACAGCGTAGCGTATGATGACGCTGACATTTATGATTAACATCATGCTCAGTTAACTTTTTCGCACGATGAAAGGGAATACTGATTATTTTATGCCATTTTGCGCAAATTTCAGTCAGTGGCATAATATTCATTAAATTGACGAGATAAAGTTCGTCAACTATGGCCAAATCAGGCTGAAACAGGATACCTGATAGCAGCGTGGTATGACAAAATATTTTGAACGTTGTCCCGAGCAGTTGTTGTTTTGCACAAATTTTTTAATCTTTATATGTGAAGTTGAGGTAATACCATGTCTGCACCTGAAGATCGCCACGTGAGCTTTTTCAGTTTGTTTCGTCGGGGACAGCATTATGCGAAAACCTGGCCCATGGAAAAGAGCCTCGCTCCGCTGTTTGTTGAAAACCGCACCATACGCGCCACGCGCTACGCTATTCGCTTTATGCCGCCGCTTGCGGTATTCACCCTTTGCTGGCAGATCGCCCTTGGCGGTCAGCTTGGTCCTACGGTCGCGACCGCGCTGTTTGCGCTGAGCCTGCCGATGCAGGGCCTGTGGTGGCTGGGCAAACGTTCGGTCACGCCGCTACCCCCTTCCATCCTCCAGTGGTTTTATGAAGTTCGGGGCAAACTCCAGGACGCAGGCCAGGCGCTGGCACCTGTTGAAGGCAAACCTGACTATCAGGCGCTGGCTGACACGCTTAAGCGCGCCTTCAAACAACTGGATAAAACTTTCCTGGATGATTTGTAATTCCCCCATGATTACGCATATAAAGAAGGCACATAATTTATGTGCCTCTTTTTTTGCCGTGAAGTAATGAGGAGTAACGAATGGAAATGACCAACGCCCAACGCCTGATCCTGTCGAATCAATACAAAATGATGACCATGCTGGATCCGACTAACGCAGAACGCTATCGTCGTCTGCAAACCATTGTGGAACGTGGTTTTGGCCTGCAAATGCGCGAGCTGGATCGTGAATTCGGCGAGCTGCCGGAAGAAACCTGTCGGGTGGTAATCGACATTATGGAGATGTACCACGCGCTGCACGTCTCGTGGACTAACCTGAAAGACGTCCAGAGCATCGACGAACGACGCGTAACATTCCTCGGCTTCGATGCAGCTACCGAATCGCGTTACCTCAGCTATGTGCGCTTTATGGTGAACACCGAAGGGCGCTACACCGATTTCGATGCCGGTACTCACGGCTTCAATGCCCAGACTCCAATGTGGGAAAAATACCAGCGTATGCTGGGCGCATGGCACGCCTGCCCGCGTCAGTACCATCTGAGCGCTAACGAAATTAACCAGATTATTAACGCCTGAGGAACTGCCTGTGCTGTGTAAAGGATTTCTGTTTGACCTGGATGGCACGCTGGTGGACTCGCTGCCTGCCGTTGAGCGCGCATGGTGTAACTGGGCGGACCGTTTTGGCATCGCGCACGATGAGGTGCTGAATTTTATCCATGGCAAACAGGCTATCACGTCGCTGCGTCATTTTATGAAAGGGCGCAGTGAAGAAGAGATCGCCGCGGAATTTACGCGTCTGGAAGGGATTGAAGCCAGCGATACCACCGGTATTATTGCGCTGCCGGGCGCGGTGGCGTTGCTGAAGCATCTTGACGCGCTGGAGATCCCCTGGGGGATTGTCACCTCGGGATCGATGCCGGTAGCCCGCGCGCGTCATCAGGCCGCGGGTTTACCGTCGCCGAAGGTGTTTGTCACGGCCGAACAGGTGAAACGCGGCAAACCGGAGCCGGATGCTTATCTGCTGGGCGCGCAGTTGCTGGGGCTGCCCGCAGAAAATTGCGTGGTGGTGGAAGATGCCTCCGCCGGGATCCTTTCCGGTCTGGCGGAGGGTTGTCATGTCATTTCGGTGAACGCGCCGGAAAACTCACCGCGTCTTGATGAGGTCGATTTTGTACTGCAAAGCCTGGAGGCGCTGGTTATTACCCGGCGGCCTGACGGTGACGTTGATGTACAAATTAACGCCTGATCGCATGATATAGCCCCGTCACGACGGGGCTTTTTTATGGCACAATTCATACCCTCTCAACAAATAAGGATATAGGGTGAACGGGGAATTAATTTGGGTTCTGAGCCTTCTGGGCGTGGCCATTGTACTTTTTGCCACCGGCAAGGTCCGCATGGACGCCGTCGCGCTGCTGGTGATCGTCGCGTTTGTGCTCAGTGGAACCTTGACGCTGAGCGAAGCTTTTTCTGGCTTCAGCGATCCTAACGTTATTCTTATCGCCGCGCTTTTCGTGATGGGGGATGGCCTGGTGCGTACCGGTGTCGCCACCAGTATGGGCGCGTGGCTGGTCAAGGTGGCTGGCAGCAGCGAAACCAAAATGCTGGTGATGCTGATGATCACCGTCGCGGGCCTCGGCGCGTTTATGAGTTCAACCGGCGTGGTCGCCATTTTTATTCCCGTCGTGCTCAGCGTCTCTATGCGCATGAAAACCTCACCATCCCGACTGATGATGCCGCTCAGCTTCGCCGGACTGATCAGCGGCATGATGACGCTGGTCGCCACGCCGCCCAATCTGGTGGTGAACAGCGAGCTACTGCGCGAAGGGCTGCCGGGCTTTAACTTTTTCAGCGTCACGCCGCTGGGGCTGGTGATCCTGGGATTGGGCATCCTGTACATGCTGGTGATGCGCTTTGCGCTGAAAGGTGAGCAGCATGAGCATCAGCGCGATGGCTGGAAGCAGCGCACCTTTCGTGACCTGATCAAAGAGTATCGTCTGACCGGGCGGGCGCGGCGTCTGGCGATCCGCCCCGGCTCGCCAATGATCGGTCAGCGACTGGACGATCTCAAACTGCGCGAACGCTACGGCGCGAACGTTATTGGCGTGGAACGCTGGCGGCATTTTCGTCGCGTGATGGTCAACGTCAACGGCGTGTCTGAATTTCGCGCCCGCGACGTGTTGCTGATCGATATGTCAGCTTCGGATGTCGACCTGCGCGAGTTTTGCAGCGAGCAACAGCTGGAGCCGATGATCCTGCGTGGCGAATACTTTTCCGACCAGGCCCTTGATGTTGGCATGGCGGAAGTGTCGTTGATCCCCAATTCCGAGCTGATTGGCAAAACGGTGCGCGAAATCGGCTTTCGCAGCCGCTACGGCCTGAACGTAGTGGGCATCAAGCGTGACGGCAGCGCTATTGATGGTGCGATCGTCGATGAACCACTGGCGCTGGGCGATATTTTCCTGGTGATCGGCAACTGGAAGCTGATTTCCGCGCTGGGGCAGCAGGGCCGCGACTTTGTGGTGCTGAACATGCCCGCTGAGGAGAGCGATGCGTCGCCAGCCCACAGTCAGGCCCCTCATGCCATTTTTTGTCTGGTACTGATGATCGCCCTGATGCTGACCGATGAGATCCCCAACCCCATCGCGGCTATTATTGCCTGCCTGCTGATGGGTAAGTTCCGCTGTATTGACGCGGAAAGTGCCTGGAAAGCCATTCACTGGCCGAGCATTATTCTTATCGTCGGCATGATGCCCTTTGCGCTGGCGTTACAAAAAACCGGCGGCGTGGATTTGGCGGTGAAAGGGCTGATGCAGTTCGGCGGCGGCTACGGACCGCACATGATGCTGCTCTGCCTGTTTGTGCTGTGCGCGACCATTGGCCTGTTTATCTCCAATACTGCTACGGCAGTACTGATGGCGCCTATCGCGCTGGCAACCGCGAAATCCATGGAATTATCGCCATACCCCTTTGCCATGATGGTGGCCATGGCGGCATCGGCAGCCTTTATGACGCCAGTATCGTCGCCGGTAAATACCTTAGTGCTGGGGCCGGGTAATTATAAGTTCAGTGATTTTGTGAAGATTGGCGTGCCCTTCACGTTGATTGTGATGGTGGTATGCGTGGTACTGATCCCGGTGTTATTTCCGTTTTAGCGGTAAGTCCGGCAAAAATGTAAGCCCGGCAAGCGCAGTGCCGCCGGGCAAGAGCGCTACAACGGCGAGTCCGTGCTGATCTCATCCAGCGACAGCTGAAAACTCGGCACAAAGACCGCCATAAAATAATCCATCTCCTCGCTGCGTCGCGCGGCGAGGGTTTTTTCCAGCCGCGTCTTCGCCAGCAAAAATTCATTATTGCCGGCAGACAGCTCTTCCAGGCATTTCAGGTAGGCGCACAGGGCATCTGCCTGTTTCACGATCAGCTTTTCTTCTTCACTGTACTGGTGTTCGTCAATCAGCGGCGCAAAAATATCGCGCAGCTCTTCCGGCACCATATCCACCAGCTTTTGCTGGGCGATCTTCTCAATCGCTTTGTATTCCTGAGCGATCTGCGAATTGAAGTATTTAACCGGGGTCGGAAGATCGCCGGTCAGCACTTCCGACGCGTCGTGATACATCGCCAGCAGGGCGATGCGTTCGGCGTTGACGTTGCCGTTGAATTTGCGGTTTTTGATCGCCGCCAGCGCATGGGCAACCATCGCCACCTGTAAGCTGTGCTCCGAGACGTTTTCCGTGCGTACATTGCGCATCAGTGGCCAGCGATTGATTAATTTCAGACGGGAGAGATGGGCGAAGAAATGACTTTGACTCATGGGTAACCTGTCGGTGGCAACAACGAAAATCCATTGTGCCCGCAGAGCGGGGGAAGATGCAAACTTCCCCCGTGCGCGTTTTACTGGTGGTAACCCGAAAGGAAGCGCCCAAAGCGTGTGATGGACATTTCCAGATCGTCGAGGCGTGGCAGCGTCACGATGCGCACATGATCCGGCCATGGCCAGTTAAACGCCGTTCCCTGCACCAGCAGCACTTTTTCCTGTAACAGGAAATCGAGCACCATTTTCTGGTCATCATGAATATTGAAGCGTTTCGCATCAATTTTCGGGAACATGTAGAGCGCGCCCTTCGGCTTCGTGCAGGAGACGCCAGGGATCTCGTTGATCAGCTCCCACGCGCGGTTACGCTGCTCGTAAAGGCGACCACCCGGCACAATAAACTCGCTGATACTCTGATAGCCGCCGAGTGCGGTCTGGATTGCATGCTGCGCTGGCACATTAGCGCACAGGCGCATTGACGCCAGCATCTCCAGTCCTTCGATATAGCCTTTGGCGTGTTTTTTCGGGCCATTCAGCACCATCCAGCCCTGACGGAAACCCGCCACGCGATAGGTTTTGGACAGGCCATTAAAGGTAATGGTCAGCAGATCCGGCGCCAGCGGGGCGATAGAGTGGTGCTCTGCATCGTCATAGAGAATTTTGTCGTAGATCTCATCGGCGAAAATGATCAGGTTATGCTGACGGGCGATTTCGACAATCTCCAGCAGCAGTTCCTTTGAATAGACCGCGCCGGTCGGGTTGTTGGGGTTGATAATGACGATGCCGCGGGTGCGGGGCGTGATTTTCGCACGAATGTCGTCGAGATCCGGGAACCAGTCCGAGGATTCGTCACAGATATAGTGCACGGCCTTACCGCTGGAGAGCGCGACGGCGGCGGTCCATAGCGGATAGTCCGGGGCCGGCACCAGCATTTCATCGCCGCTGTTCAGCAGTGCCTGCATAGATTGCACGATAAGTTCAGACACGCCGTTGCCGATATAAATATCTTCAACGGTGACGTCGCGCATGCCGCGCGCCTGGTAATGCTGCATGATCGCTTTACGGGCGGAGTACAGCCCCTTGGAATCGCAATACCCCTGTGCGGTCGGGAGATTACGAATAACGTCAACCAGGATTTCATCCGGGGCTTCAAAGCCAAAAGGCGCGGGGTTGCCGATATTGAGCTTCAGAACTTTATTGCCTTCTTCTTCCAGGCGTTTCGCTTCTTTAAGTACCGGGCCACGTATGTCGTAACAGACGTTCTCTAACTTGCTGGATTTTTCGATGGGTGACATGAATCTTTGACCTTTTAGCTGTTATTGGCCACTCCCTGCCATGGAAGTCAGCACGGAATAATGTACTCCGCCGGGGGGCAGTTTAGAAGTCCCGGCAGAAGAAGATTTTGCTGCCAGAGGCCTGCAGTCGATGGGGCTTAACACTGAGAAAGTTGTGAGTTGTCCAGTTAATATTCCTGTTTAATTTAATGGCTAAGCTTTTGATTTTTCCTAAACCTAAATAACAGGATCTTTGCGCTATGTGGAGGCGGCCTTGCTATATCAACATCAGTGGCGCAGCCAGGGCGTTCCTGCACATCCTGACAAGCTTATGAGTATTGGTTAGGGGTATTAATGGATGATCAATTTATCAATTAATATTTATTTAATATTATGTTTGAAAAATGAGGGTGACGGTAAATATTATTAAGTCTAAGCTACCTCTCTGGTCGGCTGAGCATCAGAACATTCCCAATAACACTTATATATATAAGGTTTTTGCGGTAAGATGCTGTCACAAATGCCGGTTACGCCGGAGGTTTGGTGGCTTTCGTATCTATTACAAAATTTAATTTGTTGTTATTAAAGTATTTTATTTTGTAATCGATAATAAAAGCTGTTCTGCGGAATCTATTGTTGGACCCGCTTGTAATTGCAAGTGAACGTAAATTGAGATAAAGATTTTACTGATTATTGTTTGTCTACTTATATCAATGATGGAATGAGCAGACAAAAATAACACCATAAGCAGGATTGACCCGTTCAGCCTGTAAATTAGATGATCAACACTGCGTCAGGTTCTTACATGAGGCTTGTCACTGCAGGAAGCGCGTTTTAAATGGAATTACTTCTTTCTTACGAACACAGCAAATACCGGGCTACAGAATACGGGTCGCCTGGGAGTGAAAAAATATGATAAATGCAAATCGTCCGATACTAAATCTCGACCTCGATCTGCTGAGAACCTTTGTTGCGGTTGCCGATCTTAACACTTTCGCGGCGGCAGCGGCGGCAGTTTGTCGTACACAATCAGCAGTCAGCCAGCAAATGCAGCGGCTTGAGCAATTGGTGGGCAAAGAGCTTTTTGCCCGTCATGGTCGCAACAAATTGTTAACTGAGCATGGCATCCAGTTGCTGGGCTATGCGCGTAAAATTCTGCGCTTCAATGATGAAGCCTGTACGTCTTTGATGTTCAGTAACATCCAGGGGGTGCTAACCATCGGTGCCTCTGACGAATCCGCAGACACTATTCTGCCGTTTTTGTTAAACCGCATCAGCGCGGTATACCCGAAAATCGCGCTGGATGTGCGCGTGAAACGTACGCCCTTTATTCTCGACATGCTGGAAAATAATGAGGTGGATCTGGCAGTAAGTACTTACCGGCCAACCCAGTTTGAGTCGCTGACCCTACGCCGTTCTCCTACCCACTGGTATTGCGCGGCTGAATATGTGCTGCAAAAAGGCGATCCGCTGCCGCTGGTGCTGCTGGACGAGCCGAGCGCGTTGCGTGACACGGTGATTCATACTCTCAATGCAGCAGATATTCCCTGGCGTATGGCGTATGTTGCCTCCACGCTCGCGGCAGTAAAAGCGGCGGTCAAAGCAGGACTCGGCATTACTGCCCGTCCGGTGGAAATGATGGGTCCTGATTTGCGCGTACTGGGGCAATTCGATGGTCTGCCTGTACTGGCCGACACCGAATATGTGCTATGCCACAATGCGCAGGCGAAAAACGAACTGGCACAGGTGGTCTTCCAGGCGATGGAGAATTACCATACGCCCTGGCAATACGCCACGGCTACTCCCCACGAGGGAGGCGATCCTCTCATTGTTGAGCCAGATTTCGAGTAAACCCCTTTTTTTTAACTCGTAACAAAATGTAATCATAAAAAATGAACCAAAGGCGGCCATATTGCTGCCTTTGGTTTAAAAATGTCACTATCCCGCCTGATTCCCCGTCAATTCATCATTTATATCCCTATATATCATCACGTTAATCATTGTCATTTTTCTGTCTTCCTGTACCTATTAGTCGTATTAATAGCGAGAGTTCATGTTAAAAAAAGCGCTAGTTTGTTGCTGTTTTTTTGGATGAATTAACAAAAGCGTGTCACAGATCAAGAAAATACTCCCATTTAGGGGGAGGAATCCTGGGGAATTCCTGTCAAAATAAGAGGGTAATTTTTGTTAAACCTCACAACGGACACGATTCAACAGGGAAAAAACGGCGTAAGTGTTTTGGTCCTGAAGAATAAAAAGGCATTAAATGTTAATGAAATGTCTTTGATGTAAACTAATGTGAGGTAACTTTTGTTAAAGTTGACAAAAGGTTATAGAAAGGAGTAAAAAACCACATCATTTTACTGTCTACAGCACCACGCACAGTAAATGTATGGTTTTTTTTGTTCCTCCCTTAAATCGATGTGGCGTTCATCTGCCAACAAGAGCAGAGGTTTCAGCGCTACTTTTTGAGTTAAGCAATGCGTATGTCAACATCCACTGAAGTTATCGCTCATCACTGGGCATTCGCTATCTTTCTTATTGTTGCTATAGGCCTGTGCTGCCTGATGTTGGTAGGCGGCTGGTTCTTGGGCGGAAGGGCTCGCGCCAGGCATAAGAACACGCCGTTTGAATCGGGTATCGATTCCGTCGGCACGGCGCGCCTGCGCTTGTCTGCCAAATTCTATTTGGTAGCGATGTTCTTCGTCATCTTTGACGTGGAAGCGCTCTACCTCTACGCATGGTCAACCTCTATCCGTGAAAGCGGTTGGGTCGGCTTTGTCGAGGCCGCAATTTTCATTTTAGTGCTACTGGCGGGTTTGTTTTATCTGGTGCGAATTGGCGCGCTGGACTGGACACCTGTGCGTTCGCGTCGCGAGCGCATGAACCCTGAAATCACCGGTAACACTGACCGTCAAGGCTAACCGCGAGGCAATAAGATGGATTACACGCTCACCCGCATAGATCCTAACGGTGAGAACGACCGTTACCCCCTGCAAAAACAGGAGATCGTAACAGACCCCCTGGAGCAGGAAGTGAACCGTAGTGTGTTCATGGGCAAGCTTGAAAATGTCCTGCACGATATGGTCAACTGGGGCCGTAAAAACTCAATCTGGCCTTATAACTTTGGCCTGTCCTGCTGCTACGTTGAAATGGTGACCTCCTTTACGGCGGTGCACGACGTGGCACGTTTTGGCGCTGAAGTACTGCGTGCATCCCCGCGTCAGGCTGACCTGATGGTCATCGCCGGCACACCTTTCACCAAAATGGCCCCGGTCATTCAGCGTCTTTATGACCAGATGCTTGAGCCAAAATGGGTGATCTCCATGGGGGCTTGCGCGAACTCAGGCGGCATGTACGACATCTACTCGGTCGTGCAGGGCGTTGATAAATTCCTCCCGGTGGATGTGTACATCCCTGGCTGTCCGCCGCGCCCGGAAGCGTACATGCAAGCACTGATGCTGCTGCAGGAATCGATTGGCAAAGAACGTCGTCCGCTCTCGTGGGTGGTTGGCGATCAGGGCGTTTATCGCGCCAACATGCAGTCAGAGCGCGAGCGCAAACGCGGTGAACGCATTGCTGTAACCAATCTGCGTTCGCCTGACGAGATTTAATTTGCGCCTGCGGGCTGTGGAGAGATCCTTCGCATATCAAAACAAATAGCGCGAAGCCACGCCCGACAGTCACCACGGACCATTTGCAATGGTGAACAATATGACCGACTTAACCGCGCAAGACGCCGCATGGCAGACCAGGGACCATCTCGATGACCCGATCATCGGCGAACTGCGCAACCGTTTTGGGCCGGATGCCTTTACCGTTCAGGCGACCCGCACCGGGGTACCCGTTGTTTGGGTGAAGCGTGAGCAATTGCTGGAAGTTGGCGATTTCTTAAAGAAAGTGCCGAAACCGTACGTCATGCTGTTCGATTTACACGGCATGGACGAACGTCTGCGCACTCACCGTGACGGGTTACCCGCCGCGGATTTTTCCGTTTTCTATCATCTGATTTCCTTCGATCGCAACCGCGATATTATGCTGAAGGTCGCGCTGTCAGAAAACGATCTGAATGTGCCAACGTTCACCAAACTTTTCCCGAACGCCAACTGGTATGAGCGTGAAACCTGGGAAATGTTCGGTATCAATATCGAAGGCCACCCGCACCTGACGCGCATCATGATGCCGCAGACGTGGACCGGCCACCCGCTGCGTAAAGACTACCCGGCGCGCGCCACCGAATTCGATCCCTTTGAGCTGACCAAAGCGAAACAGGATCTGGAGATGGAAGCGCTGACCTTCAAGCCGGAAGACTGGGGCATGAAACGTGGTACCGAAAACGAGGACTTCATGTTCCTCAACCTCGGTCCTAACCACCCGTCTGCGCACGGTGCATTCCGAATCATCCTGCAGCTCGACGGTGAAGAGATCGTCGATTGCGTACCGGATATTGGTTACCACCATCGTGGTGCCGAAAAAATGGGCGAGCGCCAGTCCTGGCACAGCTACATTCCGTACACCGACCGTATCGAATATCTCGGCGGCTGCGTTAACGAAATGCCTTACGTGCTGGCCGTTGAGAAACTGGCAGGCATTAAAGTGCCTGAGCGCGTGGATGTGATCCGCGTAATGCTCTCCGAGCTGTTCCGCATCAACAGCCATCTGCTGTATATCTCGACCTTTATCCAGGACGTGGGCGCGATGACGCCGGTATTCTTCGCCTTTACCGATCGTCAGAAAATCTATGATCTGGTAGAAGCGATCACCGGTTTCCGTATGCACCCGGCCTGGTTCCGTATTGGCGGCGTGGCGCACGATCTGCCGCGCGGCTGGGATCGCCTGCTGCGTGAATTCCTCGACTGGATGCCGAAGCGCCTGGCTTCTTACGAGAAAGCCGCGCTGCGTAACACCATCCTGAAAGGCCGCTCCCAGGGCGTGGCCGCTTACGGCGCGAAAGAAGCGCTGGAGTGGGGCACCACTGGTGCGGGCCTGCGTGCGACCGGCATCAACTTCGACGTGCGTAAGGCGCGTCCGTATTCTGGTTATGAAAACTTCGACTTTGAAGTGCCGGTGGGCGGTGGCGTCAGTGACAGCTACACCCGCGTGTTGCTGAAAGTTGAAGAGCTGCGCCAGAGCCTGCGCATCCTTGAGCAGTGCCTCAATAACATGCCGGAAGGCCCGTTCAAAGCGGATCACCCGCTGACGACGCCGCCGCCGAAAGAGCGCACGCTGCAACATATCGAAACCCTGATTACTCACTTCCTGCAGGTTTCCTGGGGTCCGGTCATGCCGGCCAACGAATCCTTCCAGATGATTGAGGCAACCAAGGGTATTAACAGTTACTACCTGACCAGCGACGGCAGCACCATGAGCTACCGCACCCGTGTGCGTACGCCAAGCTTCCCGCATTTGCAGCAGATCCCATCGGTGATCCGCGGCAGCCTGGTATCTGACCTTATCGTCTATCTGGGTAGTATCGATTTTGTTATGTCAGATGTGGACCGCTAATTATGCACGAGAATCAACAACCACAGACCGAGGCTTTCGAGCTGAGTGCGCTCGAGCGCGATGCGATTGAGCACGAGAAGCACCACTACGAAGATCCGCGTGCGGCGTCCATTGAAGCGCTGAAAATCGTTCAGAAACAGCGTGGCTGGGTGCCGGATGGCGCGATCTATGCGATCGCAGAAGTGCTGGATATTCCGGCAAGTGACGTGGAAGGCGTGGCAACGTTCTACAGCCAGATCTTCCGTCAGCCGGTTGGCCGCCATGTGATCCGCTACTGCGACAGCGTAGTGTGTCACATCACCGGCTATCAGGGCATTCAGTCGGCGATTGAGCAAAAGCTCAATATCAAGCCGGGGCAAACGACCTTCGACGGTCGCTTTACGCTGCTGCCGACCTGCTGCCTGGGTAACTGCGACAAAGGCCCGAGCATGATGATTGATGAGGACACTCACAGCCATCTGACGCCGGAGGCAATCCCTGACCTGCTGGAGCGGTATAAATGAAAAACGTTATCCGTACTCCCGAAATGCATCCGCTGACCTGGCGTCTGCGCGATGACAAACAGCCGGTATGGTTAGAAGAATACCAGAGCAAAAATGGCTATGAAGGCGCGCGTAAAGCGCTGACCGGCATGGCACCGGACGACATCGTCAACGCCGTCAAAGACTCCGGTCTGAAAGGGCGCGGCGGCGCGGGTTTCTCCACCGGTCTTAAGTGGAGCCTGATGCCGAAAGACGAATCCATGAATATCCGTTACCTGCTGTGTAACGCCGATGAAATGGAGCCGGGCACCTATAAAGACCGTCTGCTGATGGAGCAACTGCCGCACCTGCTGGTGGAAGGCATGCTCATTTCCGCGTTTGCGCTGAAAGCGTACCGTGGCTACATCTTCCTGCGCGGCGAATATATTGAAGCCGCTGTCCATCTGCGTCGTGCGATTGCTGAGGCGACCGAAGCCGGTCTGCTTGGCAAAAATATCATGGGCACCGGTTTTGACTTCGAGCTGTTCGTACATACCGGGGCAGGGCGTTATATCTGTGGTGAAGAAACCGCGCTGATTAACTCTCTCGAAGGCCGCCGTGCGAACCCGCGTTCCAAGCCACCGTTCCCGGCAAGCTCCGGCGTGTGGGGCAAACCGACCTGCGTTAACAACGTTGAGACGTTATGTAACGTGCCGGCGATCCTTGCCAACGGCGTGGAGTGGTATCAGAACATCTCGCAAAGCAAAGATGCTGGTACCAAGCTGATGGGCTTCTCTGGCCGCGTAAAAAATCCGGGCTTGTGGGAATTACCGTTCGGCACCACCGCACGTGAAATCCTCGAAGATTACGCGGGCGGTATGCGCGATGGCCTGAAGTTTAAAGCCTGGCAGCCAGGTGGCGCGGGTACCGACTTCCTGACCGAAGCGCATCTCGATCTGCCAATGGAATTCGAAAGCATCGGCAAAGCGGGCAGTCGTTTAGGTACGGCGCTGGCGATGGCTGTGGATCACGAAATCGGCATGGTCGGCCTTGTGCGTAACCTGGAAGAGTTCTTTGCCCGTGAGTCCTGCGGCTGGTGTACGCCGTGCCGCGACGGACTGCCATGGAGCGTGAAGATCCTGCGTGCTATCGAGCGTGGCGAAGGCCAGCCAGGGGATATCGAGACACTTGAGCAACTGTGTCGTTTCCTCGGGCCGGGCAAAACCTTCTGCGCTCATGCGCCGGGTGCGGTCGAACCGCTGCAAAGCGCGATTAAATATTTCCGCGAAGAATTCGAAGCTGGCATCAAACAGCCGTTCAGCAATACCCATGCAATCAGCGGTATTCAGCCGAACCTGTTGAAAGCTCGCTGGTAAAGCCCACAAGTTCATTCAGGTTGCATCAAGGCAGCCAACGCAGAGGCGGCCTGAATGAGGAAGTGGTAACAATTTTTTAATTTGGAAGCATGCTAATGGCTACGATCCATGTAGACGGCAAAGATTACGAGGTCAACGGGGCGGACAACCTGCTACAGGCATGTCTCTCGTTAGGTCTTGATATTCCGTATTTTTGCTGGCATCCGGCGCTGGGTAGCGTGGGTGCTTGCCGCCAGTGTGCGGTGAAGCAGTACCAGAATGCGGAAGACACGCGTGGCCGCCTGGTCATGTCCTGTATGACACCTGCCACTGATGGCACCTTTATTTCTATCGACGACGCAGAAGCGAAACAGTTCCGCGAGAGCGTGGTGGAGTGGTTAATGACTAACCACCCGCACGACTGCCCGGTTTGTGAAGAGGGCGGCAACTGCCACCTTCAGGATATGACCGTCATGACCGGTCACAGCTTCCGTCGTTACCGCTTCACCAAGCGTACCCACCGTAATCAGGACCTGGGGCCGTTCATCTCGCATGAAATGAACCGCTGCATCGCCTGCTACCGCTGCGTGCGTTACTACAAAGATTATGCTGACGGCACCGATCTGGGCGTATACGGCGCGCACGATAACGTCTATTTCGGTCGTCCGGAAGACGGCGTACTGGAAAGCGAATTCTCCGGTAACCTGGTGGAAATCTGCCCGACCGGCGTGTTCACCGATAAAACGCACTCCGAGCGCTATAACCGTAAATGGGACATGCAGTTTGCGCCGAGCATCTGCCAGCAGTGTTCCCTTGGCTGTAACACCAGCCCGGGTGAGCGTTACGGCGAACTGCGTCGCATCGAAAACCGTTATAACGGCACCGTTAACCACTACTTCCTCTGTGACCGTGGTCGTTTTGGCTATGGCTATGTGAACCTGAAAGACCGTCCGCGTCAGCCGGTGCAGCGCCGTGGCGACGATCTGATCACGCTGAACGCCGAACAGGCGATGCAAGGCGCGGCAGATATTCTGCGTCAGTCGAAGAAAGTGATCGGTATCGGCTCCCCGCGCGCCAGCGTGGAAAGCAACTTCGCACTGCGTGAACTGGTCGGCGCGGAAAACTTCTACACCGGTATCGCAAGTGGTGAGCAGGAACGTCTGGAACTGATGCTGAAAGTGCTGCGTGAAAGCGGCATTCATACTCCGGCGCTGCGCGAAATCGAATCTTACGATGCAGTACTGGTACTGGGCGAAGACATTACCCAGACCGGCGCGCGCGTCGCGCTGGCAGTGCGTCAGGCAGTGAAAGGAAAAGCACGTGAAATGGCTGCCGCGCAGAAAGTGGCGGACTGGCAGATCGCGGCGATCCTGAACATCGGCCAGCGTGCCAAACATCCGCTGTTTGTCACCAACGTTGACAGCACGCGCATGGACGACATCGCGGCGTGGACCTATCGTGCACCGGTTGAAGACCAGGCGCGTTTAGGCTTTGCCATCGCTAATGCACTTGACGCCAGCGCACCGGCCGTTGAAGGCATCGATCGCGATCTGCAAAACAAGATCGACGTGATCGTGCAGGCGTTAGCGGGCGCGAAAAAACCGTTGATTATCTCCGGTACTAACGCTGGTAGCACCGCCGTGATCCAGGCCGCCGCTAACGTCGCCAAAGCGCTGAAAGGCCGTGGCGCGGATGTCGGCGTGACCATGATTGCCCGTGCAGTGAACAGCGTCGGTCTTGGTATGATCGGCGGCGGCTCGCTTGACGATGCCCTGAGCGAACTGGAAACCGGCCGCGCTGATGCGGTGGTGATCCTGGAAAACGATCTGCACCGTCATGCTTCTGCTGCCCGCGTTGACGCCGCGCTCTCCAAAGCGCCGCTGGTGATGGTTATCGACCATCAGCGCACGGCGATCATGGATAAAGCGCATCTGGTGCTCTCCACGGCCAGCTTTGCGGAAAGCGATGGTACGGTGATCAACAACGAAGGCCGCGCACAGCGTTTCTTCCAGGTTTACGATCCGTCTTACTACGACCGCAACGCCATCATGCTGGAAAGCTGGCGCTGGCTGCACTCGCTGCACAGCACCGTGGAAAGCCGCGAAGTGGACTGGACGCAGCTCGATCACGTGATCGACGCCGCCGTTGCTGCGCTGCCGCAGCTGGCCGGGATCAAAGATGCCGCGCCGGATGCCAGCTTCCGCATTCGTGGTCAAAAACTGGCCCGTGAACCGCACCGTTACAGTGGCCGTACCGCCATGCGCGCTAACATTAGCGTTCATGAACCGCGTCAGCCGCAGGACAAAGACACCATGTTTGCCTTCTCTATGGAAGGGAACAACCAGCCATCCGCACCGCGCTCGCAAATTCCGTTTGCGTGGGCACCCGGCTGGAACTCCCCACAGGCATGGAACAAGTTCCAGGCTGAAGTGGGCGGTAAACTGCGTCATGGCGATCCGGGTGTTCGTCTGATCGAAGCCTCAGACAGCGGTCTGGAATACTTCGATCATGTACCGGCGGGATTCCAGGCTGAAGAAGGGAAATGGCGTGTTGCGCCTTACTACCATCTGTTCGGCAGTGACGAAATGTCTCAGCGTTCACCGGTCTTCCAGAGCCGTATGCCGCAGCCGTACATCGCGCTCAATCCGGCAGACGCCGCGAAACTGGGTGTGAATGCCGGGGCGAAAGTCGCGTTCAGCTATGAAGGTCAGACGGTCAGCTTACCGCTGGTGATTTCTGAAGGACTGACGGCAGGGCAGGTCGGCTTGCCGATGGGACTGCCGGGCATCGCGCCGGTACTGGCAGGCGCACGTGTTGAGGATCTGCAGGAGGCACAGCAATGAGTTGGTTTACCCCGGAGTTGATTGACATCCTGCTCAGCATTCTCAAAGCGGTGGTTATTCTGCTGGTCGTGGTGACCTGTGGCGCGTTCATGAGTTTTGGTGAACGTCGTCTGCTGGGCCTGTTCCAGAACCGTTACGGACCGAACCGCGTAGGCTGGGGTGGCTCACTCCAGCTGGTCGCGGACATGATCAAGATGTTCTTCAAAGAGGACTGGGTCCCGAAATTCACCGACCGTGTGATTTTCACCCTGGCCCCGATGATCGCCTTTACCTCGCTGTTGCTGGCCTTTGCTATCGTGCCGGTCAGCCCGTCGTGGGTGGTGGCCGATCTGAACATCGGTATCCTGTTCTTCCTGATGATGGCAGGCCTCGCGGTGTACGCCGTGCTGTTCGCCGGCTGGTCGAGCAACAACAAATACTCGCTGCTTGGCGCGATGCGTGCGTCTGCGCAAACGCTGAGCTATGAAGTGTTTCTTGGTCTCTCGCTGATGGGCGTGGTGGCGCAGGCCGGTTCATTTAATATGACCGACATCGTCAACAACCAGGCCGACATCTGGAACGTGATCCCGCAGTTCTTCGGGTTTATCACCTTTGCTATCGCGGGCGTGGCAGTGTGTCACCGTCACCCGTTTGACCAACCGGAAGCCGAGCAGGAACTGGCCGACGGTTACCACATTGAATATTCCGGTATGAAATTCGGTCTGTTCTTCGTGGGGGAGTACATCGGTATCGTCACCATTTCCGCGCTGATGGTTACCCTGTTCTTCGGTGGCTGGCATGGCCCGTTCTTACCGCCCTTCATCTGGTTCGCGCTGAAAACCGCGTTCTTCATGATGATGTTCATTTTGATCCGCGCAGCATTACCGCGTCCGCGTTATGACCAGGTGATGTCCTTCGGCTGGAAAGTTTGCCTGCCGCTGACGCTACTCAACTTGCTGGGCACCGCGGCTGTCATTCTCTGGCAGGCGCAATAAGGGGTGAAAAGACCATGACTTTAAAAGAAATAATAGTGGGCTTCGGCACCCAGGTTCGCAGTATCTGGATGATCGGCCTGCACGCGTTCGCCAAACGTGAAACGCGCATGTACCCGGAAGAGCCGGTTTATCTGGCTCCTCGTTACCGTGGCCGTATCGTGCTGACGCGCGATCCGGACGGTGCCGAGCGCTGCGTCGCCTGTAACCTGTGTGCGGTTGCCTGCCCGGTAGGCTGTATCTCTCTGCAAAAAGCAGAGACGAAAGATGGCCGCTGGTATCCGGAGTTTTTCCGCATTAACTTCTCACGCTGCATTTTCTGCGGCATGTGTGAAGAGGCCTGCCCGACAACGGCGATCCAGTTGACGCCGGATTTCGAGCTTGGCGAGTTCAAGCGTCAGGATTTGGTCTACGAAAAAGAGGATCTGCTGATCTCCGGTCCGGGCAAATACCCGGAATATAACTACTACCGGATGGCAGGTATGGCAATCGACGGCAAAGATAAAGGTGAAGCGGAAAACGAAGCCAAACCTATCGACGTCAAAGGCCTGTTACCGTAAGGAGAGGGGCAATGGAGTTCGCTTTTTATATCTGTGGCCTGGTTGCCATCCTGACGACGCTGCGGGTGATAACCCACACCAATCCGGTGCATGCTCTGCTGTACCTGATTGTGTCCCTGCTGGCGATTGCCGGGGTCTTCTTCTCCTTAGGCGCCTATTTTGCGGGTGCCCTGGAAATCATCGTCTACGCCGGGGCCATTATGGTGCTGTTCGTGTTCGTGGTGATGATGCTGAACCTCGGTGGTGCTGAGATTGAGCAGGAACGTCAGTGGCTGAAACCGCAAATCTGGTTAGGTCCGGCGGCGTTATCTGCTGTTCTGCTGGCGGTGATGATTTACGCCATCCTTGGCGTGAACGATCAGGGCATCGACGGGACCTCAATCAGCGCGAAAGCGGTGGGTATTACCCTGTTCGGGCCGTATGTTCTGGCGGTTGAACTGGCGTCAATGCTGCTGCTGGCGGGTCTGGTTGTTGCCTTCCACGTGGGTCGTGAAGAACGCGCAGGCGAAGTGCTCAGTAACCGTCCTGGCGATGCGAAAAGAAAAACGGAGGAGCACGCATGATCCCCTTACAACATGGACTGATCCTCGCCGCGATACTGTTTGTACTCGGGCTGACCGGTCTGGTTATCCGTCGCAATCTGCTGTTTATGCTGATTGGGCTGGAAATCATGATAAACGCGGCGGCGCTGGCTTTTGTCGTCGCCGGTAGCTACTGGGGCCAGACCGATGGACAGGTGATGTATATCCTCGCCATCAGCCTTGCGGCAGCAGAAGCCAGTATTGGTCTCGCGCTGTTACTGCAACTGCATCGCCGTCGCCAGAGCCTGAATATCGATTCAGTAAGTGAGTTGCGTGGATGAACATGCTTGCCTTAACCATTATTTTGCCATTGATTGGCTTCTTACTGCTCTCCTTCTCCCGTGGTCGCTGGTCGGAAAACCTCTCCGCCACCATCGGAATGGGGTCAGTTGGTCTGGCGGCGCTGGTGACCGCCATTGTTGGCTTCGACTTCTTTAATAACGGGCAGCAGGCTTACAGCCAGCCGTTATGGACCTGGATGTCGGTAGGCGATTTCAATATCGGCTTCAACCTGGTGCTGGATGGTCTGTCGCTGACCATGCTCTCCGTGGTGACCGGCGTTGGCTTCCTGATCCACATGTTTGCCTCCTGGTACATGCGCGGTGAAGAGGGTTACTCCCGCTTCTTCGCCTACACCAACCTGTTCATCGCGAGCATGGTGGTGCTGGTACTGGCGGATAACCTGCTGCTGATGTATCTCGGCTGGGAAGGCGTGGGCCTGTGCTCCTATCTGCTGATCGGTTTCTACTACACCGATCCGAAGAATGGTGCGGCGGCGATGAAAGCCTTCGTCGTGACCCGCGTCGGCGACGTGTTCTTAGCCTTCGCGCTGTTCATTCTTTATAACGAACTGGGTACGCTCAACTTCCGCGAAATGGTGGAACTGGCTCCGGCGCACTTCGAGGCGGGCAATAACATGCTCACCTGGGCGACGCTGATGCTGTTAGGCGGGGCGGTCGGTAAATCGGCACAGCTGCCGTTGCAGACCTGGCTTGCTGACGCGATGGCGGGTCCAACCCCGGTTTCCGCGCTGATCCACGCCGCAACCATGGTTACCGCGGGTGTCTACCTGATTGCCCGTACCCACGGTCTGTTCCTGATGACCCCGGAAATCCTGCATCTGGTGGGGATTGTCGGTGCCGTAACGCTGGTGATGGCAGGCTTTGCCGCGCTGGTGCAGACGGACATCAAACGCGTACTCGCTTACTCCACCATGAGCCAGATTGGTTACATGTTCCTGGCGCTTGGCGTACAGGCGTGGGATGCGGCGATTTTCCATCTGATGACCCATGCGTTCTTTAAAGCGCTGCTGTTCCTCTCCTCTGGTTCGGTGATCCTTGCCTGCCATCATGAGCAGAACATCTTCAAAATGGGCGGCCTGCGTAAGTCTATTCCGCTGGTGTATGTCTGCTTCCTGGTGGGTGGCGCGGCGCTGTCGGCGTTGCCGCTGATCACCGCAGGCTTCTTCAGTAAGGATGAAATCCTCGCGGGTGCTATGGCGAACGGACACATGAATCTGATGGTGGCAGGTCTGGTGGGGGCATTTATGACCTCGCTGTACACCTTCCGCATGATTTTCATCGTCTTCCACGGTAAAGAACAAATTCACGCACACGCAGGGAAGGGCATCACCCATCATCTGCCGCTGATTGTTCTGCTGGTGCTGTCGACCTTTATTGGCGCAATGATCGTACCGCCGCTGCATGGCGTTCTGCCGGAAACCACCGAGCTTGAACATGGCAGCGTGATGATGCTGGAAATTGCATCAGGCGTGGTGGCGATTGCCGGGATCCTGATTGCTGCCTGGCTGTGGCTTGGCAAGCGCACGCTGGTAAGCTCTATCGCGAACAGCGCGCCAGGTCGTCTGCTGGGCACCTGGTGGTATAACGCCTGGGGCTTCGACTGGCTGTATGACAAAATTTTCGTAAAACCATTCCTCGGTATCGCCTGGCTTATCAAGCGTGATCCGCTGAATACGTTGATGAACATCCCGGCAATCCTTTCCCGCGTGGCAGGTAAAGGTCTGCTGTTTAGCGAAAACGGCTATCTGCGCTGGTATGTGGCATCCATGAGCATCGGTGCGGTGGTCGTCCTCGCGCTGTTGATGGTATTGCGTTGATTTTTTGTGAAGTGTTTAGAATATAAGGGACATACGCAGCTATGTTATTACCCTGGTTAATACTTATCCCGTTTATTGGCGGCTTCCTGTGCTGGCAGACCGAACGCTTCGGCGTGAAGATGCCGCGCTGGATCGCGCTGGTCACAATGGGACTGACGCTGGCGCTTTCCCTGCAACTGTGGTTGCAGGGCGGCTACTCTCTGACCCAATCGACCGGCTTACCGCAGTGGCAGTCTGAGTTCCTGCTGCCGTGGATCCCGCGCTTTGGTATCAGCATTCACCTCGCGCTGGATGGTCTGTCACTGCTGATGGTGGTGCTGACCGGATTCCTCGGCGTGCTGGCAGTGCTCTGCTCATGGCGCGAAATCGAGAAATATCAGGGTTTCTTCCATCTTAACCTGATGTGGATCCTGGGCGGCGTTATCGGCGTGTTCCTTGCCATCGACATGTTCCTGTTCTTCTTCTTCTGGGAAATGATGCTGGTGCCGATGTACTTCCTGATCGCACTGTGGGGCCATAAAGCCTCCGACGGGAAGACGCGCATCACGGCCGCGACCAAATTCTTCATCTATACCCAGGCGAGCGGTCTGGTGATGTTGATTGCCATCCTGGCGCTGGTGTTCGTGCACTACAACGCGACCGGCGTCTGGACCTTCAGCTACGAGCAGTTGCTCAACACGCCGATGTCCCATGGCGTTGAATATCTGCTGATGCTGGGCTTCTTCATTGCCTTCGCGGTGAAAATGCCGGTGGTGCCGCTGCACGGCTGGTTGCCGGACGCGCACTCCCAGGCACCTACCGCAGGTTCTGTTGACCTCGCGGGGATCCTGCTGAAAACCGCCGCTTACGGTCTGCTGCGTTTCTCGCTGCCGCTGTTCCCGAACGCTTCCGCCGAGTTCGCACCAATTGCGATGTGGCTGGGTGTGATTGGTATCTTCTATGGCGCATGGATGGCGTTCGCCCAGACGGACATCAAACGTCTGATTGCTTACACCTCTGTTTCGCACATGGGCTTCGTGCTGATCGCCATCTATACCGGTAGCCAGCTGGCGTACCAGGGTGCGGTGATCCAGATGATTGCTCACGGTCTGTCTGCGGCCGGTATGTTTATCATCTGCGGTCAGCTGTACGAGCGTCTGCATACCCGTGATATGCGCATGATGGGCGGCCTGTGGAGCAAAATTAAGTGGCTGCCGGCGCTGTCGATGTTCTTTGCTGTGGCCACCCTCGGGATGCCAGGCACCGGTAACTTCGTCGGTGAATTCATGATCCTGTTCGGAAGCTTTAAGGTCGTTCCGGTGATCACCGTGATCTCTACCTTCGGTCTGGTCTTCGCGTCGGTTTACTCGCTGGCGATGCTGCACCGTGCCTTCTTCGGTAAAGCGAAGAGCGAGATCGCGAGCAAAGAATTGCCGGGAATGTCACTGCGCGAGCTGTTTATCATTCTGTTGCTGGTCGTGCTTCTGGTACTGCTTGGCTTCTATCCGCAGCCGATTCTGGATACCTCGCATTCCGCGATGAGTAATATCCAGCAGTGGTTTGTTAATTCCGTTTCTACTACAAGGCCGTAAATCGCCATGACAATAACTCCACAACACCTGATTGCGCTGCTACCGCTGCTGATCGTCGGATTGACGGTGGTGGTTGTGATGCTCTCCATTGCGTGGCGACGCAACCACTTTTTCAATGCCACGCTGTCGGTCATTGGACTTAACGCCGCGTTAGTATCGCTCTGGTTTGTTGGCCAGGCGGGCGCCATGGATGTCACACCGCTGATGCGCGTAGACGGTTTCGCGATGCTCTACACCGGCCTTGTGCTGCTGGCGAGCCTCGCGACCTGTACCTTCGCGTACCCATGGCTTGAGGGCTACTACGACAACAAAGAAGAGTTCTATCTGCTGGTGCTGATTGCCGCCCTCGGTGGCATTCTGCTGGCGAACGCCAATCATATGGCCTCGCTGTTCCTCGGTATCGAGCTTATTTCGCTGCCGCTGTTCGGCCTGATTGGTTACGCCTTCCGTCAGAAACGCTCGCTGGAAGCCAGTATCAAATACACCATTCTGTCTGCTGCCGCCTCGTCGTTCCTGCTGTTCGGCATCGCGCTGGTCTACGCGCAGACGGGCAACCTGTCGTTCCCTGAACTCGGTAAGAGCCTGGGCGACGGCATGCTGCACGAACCGCTGCTGCTGGCAGGTCTGGGTATGATGATCGTCGGTCTGGGCTTTAAGCTGTCGCTGGTGCCGTTCCATCTGTGGACGCCAGACGTTTACCAGGGCGCACCTGCTCCGGTTTCCACCTTCCTGGCGACCGCCAGCAAAATCGCCATCTTTGGCGTGGTGATGCGTCTGTTCTTGTATGCGCCAGTGGGTGACAGTGACGCGGTGCGCATGGTGCTGAGTATTATCGCCGCCGCTTCCATCATCTTCGGTAACCTGATGGCGCTCAGCCAGAGCAATATCAAGCGTCTGCTGGGCTATTCCTCTATCTCGCACCTCGGCTATCTGCTGGTGGCGCTGATTGCGCTGCAAAGCGGTCAGATGTCGATGGAAGCGGTAGGGGTATATCTGGCCGGTTACCTGTTCAGCAGCCTCGGCGCGTTCGGCGTGGTGAGTCTGATGTCCAGTCCGTACCGTGGCCCGGATGCCGATTCGCTGTACTCCTACCGTGGTCTGTTCTGGCACCGTCCGGTCCTGTCTGCTGTCATGACGGTGATGATGCTGTCGCTGGCGGGGATCCCGATGACGCTCGGCTTTATCGGTAAGTTCTACGTGCTGGCCGTGGGTGTGCAGGCAAACCTGTGGTGGCTGACCGGTGCCGTTGTGCTCGGCTCCGCGATTGGTTTGTACTACTACCTGCGTGTGGCAGTGAGCCTGTATCTGAACGCACCGCAGCAGCTTAACCGTGATGCGCCATCGAACTGGCAGTACAGCGCGGGAGGGATTGTAGTGCTGATCTCCGCATTGCTGGTGCTGCTATTAGGCGTCTACCCGCAGCCGCTGATCGACATCGTGCAGCTGGCGAAGCCGCTAATGTAAGCGCGCTTTAGCCAATAAAAAACCGCCGAATTCGGCGGTTTTTTTTCGTCTTCTTAAAAATTTGCCGGGTAGCGCTTATGCTTACCCGGCCTGCAACCTTTCAGTATCAGGCCCGGCAAACTTGCGCCGCCGGGCAAAATGCAGACTTACACAGACTGCTTATGGCTGATCAGCGGTCCGCTGATATGTTGCGTAGCGCGATCCAGCACTTCCTGGATCACCGAGGAAAGCTCGTTGATTTCAAACTTGGCGACATAGCCATCGGCCTGCACTTTACGCACATGATCTTCGTTCGCGCTGCCGGACAAGGACGAGTGGATCACCACCGGAATATGCTTCAGACGCTCGTCAGTTTTGATTTTGCGCGTCAGGGTAAAGCCATCCATTTCCGGCATTTCCAGATCGGTCAGCACCATCGAAATCTTATCGCTGATCGGCACGCCTTCTGCTTCCGCTTGCTGCGCCAGCACCTGAATACGTTCCCATGCATCTTTACCGGTGATGTGCATAGTGTTCGGGATGTTCATCGACTCCAGCCCTTTTTCCAGCATGGCGCGCGCCACTTTGGAGTCTTCGGCGACAATGGCGACCGCACCTGGCTTCATGTTGAACTTTTTGGTGTTCTGCAGGTTCTTGGCATGCAGATCGTGATCCGGCGGCGTGATGTCATAGAGGATCTGCTCAACGTCCAGCACCAGCGCCAGATTATTGGAATCCTGCTCATCATCGAGACAGGCGATGCTGGTGATGTAGCGGCCATTAACGGCTTTCTCGGCGGTGTGCACCTGTTTCCAGTCCAGACGAATAATGTTTTCCACTGACTCGACGGCAAACGCCTGCACGCTCCGGGCGTACTCGGTGATCAGCAGAATATTCAGGCCGGTAGTGGGTTTGCAGCCCGCCACCGCCGTCAAATCTATTACCGGAATGATTTGATCGCGGATATTCACCATCCCCATCATCGGCGGCTTCATTCCGGCCGGACGAGTAAAAGCAGGCATGGGCACAATTTCACGCAGTTTAAATACGTTAATGCCAAACAGCTCTGACTTCGCGTCATGCACCGAGGCGCCAAGACGGAACAGCAAAAGCTCAAAGCGGTTTGACAGGGTAAGATTTGCCCTGTCATCAATATCTTTCTGGAAACTATCCATCGTGCCCTCGGAGTGGAATGCGTGCGTTAACACTGTTATCGGCACGCCGGGGGAAAAATGGAGGAACGTTTTTACATCAAACTGTGATGACGTCGAAATCTTCCGCCAGAATACTCTGCGCAAAGATGGCCCGGCACTCATCCACCAGCTTCTGGCTGCTGACGCTGTCATAGCGCGAGCTGATATGCGTCATCACCAGCCGCCCGGCATTCGCCTCACGGGCCAGCTGCGCCGCCTGACGGGTTGAGCTGTGGCCACGGCTGTTGGCTTTCTCCTCCATTGCCGTTTCCAGCGTGGTTTCATGCACCATCAAATCCACATCCTGCGCCAGGTCGCGCGCAGCGGGGCAGGGGGCGGTATCGCCAAAAATCGCCAGTTTTTTACCCGGTGTTGCCGGGGAGAGATAGTCCTGCCCGTTAATCACGCGGCCATCCTCCAGCGTCACCGTTTCGCCGGCTTTCAGGCGCTGAAACAGCGGGCCGACGGGAATGCCTGCCTCCATTAGCGCACGGGCATCCAGCGCGCCGGGCTTATCGTGCTCTTCAATACGGTAACCGTAACACTCCAGCGGATGTTCCAGCGGGTAGGCGGTCACGCGCCGCAGCCCGTCATCGATGACCTCGCCTGCACTAATCTCCACGATGGACAGCGGGTAATCCGTCCAGGTACCACTCAGACGCAGCGTGGTTTCAATAAACTCGCGGATGCCTTTTGGACCATATATCGTTAACGGCTGGGTGATCCCCGCCATTGAACGGCTGCAAATTAGCCCTGGCAGACCAAACAGGTGATCGCCGTGCAAATGGGTAAGAAAAATTTTCTCCACCTTGCCAGGGTGATACGCGGTTTTCATCAGCTGATGTTGCGTACCTTCGCCGCAGTCAAACAGCCACAGCGCGGGCTGCGTTGGGTGTTGCAGATTCAGCAGCAGCGCGCTGACGTTGCGCGCTCTGGACGGTACGCCCGCCGAGGTGCCAAGAAAGAGAAGTTCCATATGTGCGTTATGCCCTTTGCGAGGGAAGAAAAGCCATTAGTATAGCGAGAGAGAATTCATTAAGGAGAGCATCATGATCCACTGGCAAGACCTGCACCACAGCGAACTGAGCGTCAGCGCGCTTTACGAGGTTCTCAAACTGCGCTGCGAGGTGTTCGTCGTAGAGCAAGCCTGCGCGTATCTGGATGTCGATGGCGATGACCTGGTCGGTGAGAACCGCCATCTGCTCGGCTGGCGCGAAAACCAGCTGGTGGCGTATGCGAGGATTCTGAAAAATGAGGATGATTTCGCCCCGGTAGTGATTGGCCGGGTCATTGTCAGCCCGCAGGTGAGAGGGGAAAAACTGGGCTATCAACTGATGGAACGCGCGGTCGCCAGCTGCCAGCAACACTGGCCGCAGCACGCGCTATACCTGGGCGCGCAGGCACATTTGCAACCTTTCTATGCCCATTTTGGTTTCAGTCCGGTGACCGATATTTATGACGAGGACGGCATCCCGCACATCGGTATGGCGCGGGAAGTTGGCCAGGCGTAACCGCAGGTCATTGTCTATAGTTATCAAACCAGTGCAAAACATGGAGAAAACAAATGACTAACCAATTCACAGAAACACGCGTTGACGACGACCTGACCCTGCTGAGCGACACGCTGGAAGAGGTGTTACGTTCCTCCGGCGATCCAGCTGACCAGAAATACATTGAGCTGAAAGCACGCGCAGAACAGGCGCTGCATGATGTGAAGTCCCGCGTAAGCCAGGCTTCTGACAACTATTACCTGCGTGCGAAACAGGTTGCCTACCGTGCAGATGATTATGTGCGCGAAAAACCCTGGCAGGGCGTAGGTATCGGTGCCGCAGCGGGCCTGGTACTGGGTTTATTGTTACGTCGCTAGTCAACACTTCGCGTCAGCTACTGACGTTTACAGCCTCCTGGTTGCCACGCTGCATCAGGAGGCTATATTGTTTCTTACGCCCCACACCCCAGTTATCCGGCTGATTTTTGTTATTAATACGATAAATAATTCCCGCAATCATGAGTAAATCTTGATATTAAATCATCTGTATTGTGAATGCATTAATGGTGATTGCATTTATAATATCAATATATTCCATGAGGTGAATTGTATTCTCTTAATTCATAAAAATAATAACATCAAAAATTTCAATTGGTTGTGCGTAATTAATATAAATTTAATATAAATTTGATGTTAATGACCTTGCGTCAAATTAATCATCCGCTTATAAGTTCGCCTCACTTAATTTGTTGTTCTCCTTTGGCGGCGTTGCCATTCCTGCCTGTCGTTATTGCTATTGAATCCTCATGAATAAGGAACATTCTTCATGCAAAGAAAATCACTCTTATCGATCTGTATCGCTCTTGCATTGAGCGGTAACACCTGGGCCGACACTGAGCTGTCAGAAAAAAATCGTTCAGCAAATACCTGCCCGGCGAATATCCGCGTGTTGACAGATGAACAGCAAGCAGCATTGCCAGCAGAATGTTTGCAGGTGTCTTCGTTCATGGAGGATAACTGGGGCTGGGTGGCTGGCGGCGTGGCGGCGATCGGGGTAGCAGTCGGCATTGCGGCTGAAAACAATCACGACGGCAAAAGCTGGAGCAACGACGATAACGGTGATAACGGCGGTGATAACGGCGGCGATAACGGCGGCGATAACGGCGGCGATAACGGCGGTGATAACGGCGGTAATAACGGCGGTGATAACGGCGGTGATAACGGCGGTAATAACGGCGGTGATAACGGCGGCGACAACGACGGAGATAACGGCGGCGACAACGACGGAGATAACGGTGGTACCAGCATTATAGATATTAATGACGCTACGGGTACAGGCCCGAATGAAGTCGGCGCTAAAGTTGACGGTGATGGATATGTCATTAATAACACCAGCACCAGCAGCGGCAGCGACGGCGGGATCGGCCTCGCTGTTGACGGCAATAACAACGTCATCCACAACAACGGCGGCAACGCCGCCACGGCGAGTGGTACCGGCACGAAAGTGAATGGCGACGGCAACATCATTAATAATAAAGGTAACACTACCGCTGAGGGCACCGGCTCCACTGGCACCACCGTGACTGGTAACGACAACATCATCAATAACAGTGGGGCGAGCAGCATTACTGATGGTGCAACCGGAACGGACGTCAGCGGTAATAACAATACCCTTAACCAGAGCGGTAAAATGACGGTGGGTGATTTCGCCACCGGGGTTAATGTCACCGGGGATGCGAACAAACTCAACCTTACCTCAGAAGAAATGAACATCACCGGCCAGCAGGCGACCGGTGTTAATATCGCCGGGAATGCCAACACCGTAACCCTGAACGGGGATATGGTGGTGGATAAAGATCAGAAATCACCGCTGGCAAAAGACTATTTTTACACCCCTTCCACCGGTATTAACGTAGCAGGTAATAATAATACGGTGGTGCTGGACGGTCATCTGCAGGTTGTGATCGACGCCGAAATGGCGGACAGTTACATCTATGGACACGCGGATGGTTCACAGGAAATGATCAATGGCCTGATTGTCGAGGGGGATAATAATCGTGTCGATATTATGGGCGGCATAGAATCAACCGGGGAAATAAACCAGACTGGTGACAGTGATACAGCAAATAAGCGCACCGGTATGAGTGGTTCCAGCGTAATTAGCGTGAGCGGGAAATCATCCGTATATCTGCATGGTACATCATCTATAAATGGAGATCTGGGTCAGCCTTTCAATGGGATGTTTCAGGTTTTTGATGGTGGTTACCTTGAAATTGCGTCCGATGCAATTATTGATACTAATATAAATAGTCTGGATAGTTACCTGTATACAGCCAATTATTTGGGTATGTTAAATGGCAACAGCACTATGGTTAATAAGGGAAGTGTCAACCTGACCGACATGTCTTTTGGAATCGCATACTCAGGCTCTCATTTAATTAATGAGGCTGATCTTACTCTTGAAAAGAGCATGGTTTCAGGAGGAGATAATGGGGCGATCATAGAGGGATTAGCATCGCAGGGTACTGGCTCTGAAGTTCGCAACGAAGGTAATATTACTGGTCGCGTGCTTAACCGGGGCAGTGTCCTGCCATCCAATGGTCTCGTACCTTTAGGTAGGTTCAATAATAGAGTACGGTCAATCATATTAATGGGCTCTGTATCCGGTGCGAGCGCTGTTAATAATGGCACGCTGTCGCTGTATGGCCGGGGGGAAGTCATGCATACTGCCAGTGCAACGGCAGATAATTATGGTCAAATTACTACCGACGCACTGTGGGTGGCGGAAGATGATGAGACGACTTACGTGGAAGGGATTCCGTCACGGCGAGACGTCGATTTCGCCATTGGCATGGGTGTGGGCAACGAGTATTCCTCTGGAAGTAATGGCACTGCTATAAACCATGAAGGGGGTACCATCACCATTAATAACGCCGGGGTAGGTATGGCCGCGACGGGTAGCAGTAATACCGTGATTAACCAGGGCACCATTAACCTCAATAAAAACGAAAATTACACTGGTAATGAACCTTTAGTCGGGATGGCCGTATATAATGGTGGTCTTGCCATTAACGACACCACCGGCGTGATTAATATCAATGCTGAAAACGGGATGGCATTTTATTCAGACGGTAATGCGAATAACCGTATTATCAACCGCGGTCAGATTACTCTCGGTAGCGGTGTGCCGGAGAGCGCAGATAACAGTGATACCCTTGTGACGCCTGATTTTGCCAATGGCACTATCCTGAGCGGTATCACCACACTAAATGAAAACACGTTAATATTAGCCGGAAACACAGTCAGTAATACCGGCACAATTAATGGTAAAGGCGCTCTGGATGTCGATGGTACCTTTATTAACCAGAGCACGGGGATCATTGATACAGCGGTTACGGTTAGCGGGACAATGACGAACAGCGGCACCATTAACAGTAATGTGCAGTTAAACAATGGCGGCAGTATGACGAATACCGGCACCATGACTCACGGTACTGCGCTGAAAAACAGTGCTCGCCTTACTAACAGCGGCGAATTCACGCTGGGCAGTTCATCAGATAAATCGAATGCCAGCATGCTGGAGCTGATAAATAACAGCGTGTTTGAAAATGCCGCTGGCGGCGTACTGACGGGTGACAACAATAAAAATGCCATTCATCTGAATGACAACGCCACCCTGAAGAATGACAAGGGCGCGACCATGAATTTCACCGCCAGCAGTCATGCGTCGGCGATTAATCTGTGGAATCACGGGGTTGATTTTATTAATGATGGTACGGCCAACGCCACCGGCGTTACCCTGGTGGGTTCAGCCGGAAATGCTGATACCGGCAAAGCCTTCTTCTGGAACCAGGATGACGGGGTGGTGAACTTTACCGCCACCCACTCCGGCCAGAGCGCGGTCAGTCTGACCCACAGTAACTTTGCTGGTATCAATGATGGCACCATGAACGTCAGCGGCAACGGTGCCATCGGCATGAAGGGCAGCCAGAACGCCCAACTGGTCAACAACGGCACCATTAACCTTGGCAGCGAAGGCACCAGCGAGAGCGGCATGGTTGCCATGGAGCTGGATGCGAAGGCCACTGCCAACGCGGTGATTGAGAATAACGGCGCGATCAACATTTACGCCAAAGACTCCTACGCTTTCAGCAGGCTGGGCGCGAACGGGCGCATCGTTAACAACGGTACGGTAAATCTGGAAGGTACTGGCAGCGGGCTGGTGAAAGAGTCCGGTGTGGATGTGGCCGGGGTCGATGGCAATACGGCAGACAAGAGCGAGGTGCATTACGCAACTTACACCCTGCCGACCGATCCGACCGCACCGGTACAAAGCAGCGGCCTGCGCAGCAGCATCAGCCAGTACACCATCGGTACCAGCGCCGATGGCCGTGCCGGTACGCTCACGGCAAGTCATGCAGATATTAACGACGTGAATATCGACACCGGCTTTAGCGCCGGAACCGCCGACACCACAAAAACTTTCGACAACGTGTTTGTCGGGGAAGACATTCAGGGCGAGCAGAACATCACCTCCACCAGCGTGGTGTGGATGGCAGAAGGTCAGAAGGACGCGAACGGTAACGTCGACGTCACCATGACCAAAAACGCCTATGCGGATGTGGCGGGTGATGCGAGTGTGAACAGCGTAGCGAATGCGCTGGACGCGGCGTACACCAGTAACGAGCTGTACAACAGCCTGAACCTGAAAACCAGCGCCGAGCTGAACAGCGCCATGAAGCAGATTTCCGGAAGTAAAGCGACCGGGGTGTCCCGCGATGCGCGAATTCTGAGCAACCGCTTCGACATGCTGGCCGATACGGCACCGGAGCTGAACAACGGTCTGGCGTTCAACGTGGTGGCGAAGGGCGACAAACGTGCGGAACTGGGTAACGACACAAGCTACGACATGCTGGCGCTGCGTCAGAGCCTGGCGTTCGGTGACAACCAGACGCTGAGCATGGAGTACGGTATCGCGCGTCTGGACGGCAACGGCAATGTGACCACGGCGGGGGACAACGGTGTGACCGGCGGTTACAGCCAGTTCTTTGGTCTGAAGCACAGCCTGCCGCTGTCGGAAGACGGTCTGAGCTGGGATAACGCCCTGCGGTATGACGTGCATAACTTCGACAGCAACCGCGCGGTCCGTTACGGCGACGTGAACAAAACGGCGAATGCCGACACCCGCCAGCAATACCTGGAGTTCCGCACCGAAGGATCAAAAGCCTTTAAGGTGCAGGAAGCCCTGACGGTCACGCCGTTTGCCGGTCTGAAAATGCGTCACACCCTGGAGGACGGCTACCGCGAGCAAGGCGCGGGCGACTTCAACCTGAACATGAGCAGCAGCAGCGAAACGGCAGTGGACGCGGTGGTGGGCCTGAAGCTGAACTACGCCGGAGAAAACGGCTGGGCGGCGACGGTGTCGCTGGAAGGCGGGCCGAACCTGAGTTACGCGAAGAGCATCCGCACCGCGTCGCTGGCCGGGGCGAAAGGCCAGACGTTCAGCGTGGACGATGACCAGCAGGGCGGCGGCGTGAACAGCCAGGCGATGGCGGGCGTGAAGTACAGCGCCGGTAACATGCAGTTCACGGCGGATGCGTACCAGTGGCAGGAAGACGGCGTGAAGGATAAGGGCCTGATGGTCAACTACAAATATACGTTCTGATGGTTTGCCGGGTGGCGGCTGCGCCTTACCCGGCGGTTATAACCCTGTAGGCCCGTGCAAGCGAAGCGCCGCCGGGCAAATAACCTACCCATCAACACCTCGCTCCGGCGGGGTGTCTTTTTTTAAACAAACAACCACGTATAATGTCAGGGTTTTGGCAAACAGATGAGATCATTCGTGGCGTTTATCGATGAAGGGTTATGGCAGCTCAAAAAACAACTGGCGTATCTGCTGCCGGAGCTGCCCGGCCTGCGCCGTCTGTCGGTTCCGGTTGCATCCCCTGAGGCCCACGATCCCCTGGCCTGGCTTGCCGCTCAGCCCCATTTTCCGCAGTTTTACTGGCAGCAGCGTGGCCATGAAGACGAGGCTGCGGCGCTTGGCACGCTTCGTCGTTTTAGCTCGCTTGCCGATGCACAAACCTTTCTTCGGCACAGCGGTGATCCACAGTTGCGCATCTGGGGGCTGAACGCTTTCGATCCGCAGCACGGCGATCTGTTTCTGCCGCGCCTCGAATGGCGCCGCGAGGGTGCACAGACCTGGCTTTGTCTCACGCTGTGGAGTGACACCTCCCTGCGTGAAGATGCGCGTCACGCGGCGACATTTCTCGACCAGCTCCATCCCGCCACGCCGTTCTCCCCCTTGCCGCTGCAACTGACCAGCGAACAGCACAGCCCGGATCACGCCGGCTGGTGCCAGCGGGTGCGGCTTGCTACTCAGGCCATTGAACGGCAGGACATGGATAAAGTGGTGCTGGCGCGCGCCAGCGATTTACGCTTTAGCCAGCCGGTGAATGCCGCAGCGTTGATGGCTGCCAGTCGGCGGGTCAATTTCAGCTGTTATCACTTTTATATGGCCTTCAGTCCGCAGGATGCGTTTCTGGGATCGACCCCCGAACGGCTGTGGCGGCGCATTGGACCGGCACTGCGCACCGAAGCGCTGGCAGGTACCGTTGAAAACCATACCGACGATCATCGCGCCCGTGCACTCGGCCAGTGGTTGCTGGAAGATGATAAAAACCAGCGTGAAAATCAGCTGGTGGTGGACGACATCTGCCAGCGGCTTGAGCCGCTCGGCAACGGCTACGACATCCTCCCCGCGCAGGTGCTGCGCCTGAGAAAAGTGCAGCATCTGCGGCGCTGCATCTGGATGACGTTAAACACGCCCGATGACGCCCAGTGTCTGCGCCAGCTGCAACCCACGGCGGCGGTGGCGGGTCTGCCTCGCGAAGCGGCGCGTGAATTTATCCGCCAGCACGAACCCTTCTCCCGCGACTGGTATGCCGGATCCGCAGGTTATCTCTCTCTAAAGCAGACGGAATTTTGCGTGGCGCTACGTTCGGCGCGGGTCACGGGCGATACGGTGCGGCTGTATGCCGGCGCGGGGATTGTGGCGGGGTCCGATCCGCAACGGGAGTGGCAGGAGATCGAAAACAAAGCGGCCGGTTTGCGCTCCGTACTCCTGATGGATTAACACAGATTCGTGCATTACCGATTCATATCAAAAACTCATCGTTCAGGGTTCTTTATACTGTGTCGCAATATTGATACCGGACAAATTTATGTCAGTAAGCTCATTCAACCGACGCTGGGCAGAGGTCATTCTCGAAGCCTTAACCCGCCACGGCGTCAGACACGTCTGCATCGCGCCGGGCTCACGTTCGACGCCGCTGACGCTGGCCGCCGCTGCAAATAAAGCCTTTGTTCACCACACCCATTTCGACGAGCGGGGCCTCGGCCATCTGGCGCTGGGGCTGGCGAAGGTCAGCGGCGAGCCGGTGGCGGTGATCGTCACGTCCGGTACCGCGGTAGCCAACCTTTATCCGGCGCTGATTGAAGCGGGGCTGACCGGTGAGAAGCTGATCCTGCTGACGGCCGATCGCCCTCCGGAGCTGATCGACTGCGGCGCCAACCAGGCGATCCGTCAGCCCGGTATCTTTGCTTCCCATCCCTCACAGGCGCTGTCGCTCCCGCGCCCGACGCAGGACATACCCGCCCGCTGGCTGGTCAGCACGATTGATAATCTGCTCGGCTCCTTGCAGGGCGGCGCGGTACACATCAATTGCCCCTTTGCCGAACCGCTGTATGGCGAACTTGACGCGACTGGCCTCGACTGGCAGCGGCAGCTGGGCGACTGGTGGCGCAGCGATAAACCCTGGCTGCGGGAGAGCACCCCCCTGCAAAGCATCCGGCAACGGGACTGGTATTTCTGGCGGCAAAAGCGCGGCGTCGTGATCGCCGGGCGGATGAGCGCCGCCGAAGGTAAACAGGCCGCGGAATGGGCGCAGACGCTCGGCTGGCCGCTGATAGGCGATGTACTGTCGCAGACCGGACAACCGCTACCCTGCGCCGATCTGTGGCTGAGTAACGCCCGCGCGGTAACGGAACTGTCGCAGGCGCAGATTGTTATTCAGCTCGGCAGCAGCCTGACCGGAAAACGGCTGCTCCAGTGGCAGGCCGCCTGCGAGCCGGAAGAGTACTGGCTGGTGGACCGCCTGCCAGGACGCCTCGATCCGGCGCATCATCGTGGACGGCGGCTGGTTTCAAACATCGCCGACTGGCTGGATGCGCATCCGGCAGAATACCGTGCGGCCTGGTGCAGTGAGGTCCCGGCGCTGGCGCAACAGGCGTGGCAGGCGGTGGAGGCGCAGCGCGCATCCTTCGGTGAAGCACAGCTGGCGCACCGCCTGGCAGACTATCTGCCGGAGCAGGGGCAACTCTTTTTAGGCAACAGCCTGGTGGTGCGTCTGGTGGATGCGCTCGGGCAGCTACCTGCGGGTTATCCGGTGTACAGCAACCGCGGGGCGAGCGGTATCGACGGTTTACTCTCCACCGCCGCGGGCGTGCAGCGGGCCAGCGGTAAACCGACGCTCGCCATCGTCGGCGATCTCTCTGCACTCTACGATCTCAACAGCATGGCATTACTACGCCAGGTATCCGCGCCCTTCGTGCTGATCGTGGTGAACAACAATGGCGGGCAGATTTTCTCCCTGCTGCCCACGCCGCCGTCTGAGCGCGAACGTTTTTATCAGATGCCGCAAAACGTTTACTTTGAACATGCCGCCGCCATGTTTGGTCTGCATTACCATCGCCCGGAAAGCTGGCAGGTGCTGGATGACGCGCTGGCGGGGGCATGGCGCCTGCCGCAGACGACGGTGATCGAGCTGGTGGTCAGTGAAACCGAGGGGGCGCAGGCACTTCAGCAGCTGTTGGCCGGAGTCAGCCAGTTATGATCCTGCACGCGCGGGCCGAAACCGCCAACCCGGACCAGCCCTGGCTGGTCTTCCTGCACGGTTTTTCCGGCGATCACCGCGAATGGCAGCCAGTGGGCGAGCATTTCCGCGACTATTCCCGCTTGTATGTAGATTTGCCGGGGCACGGCGGCTCGGCAGAAATTCCGGCCACTGATTTTGCGCAGGTCAGCGTGCTGCTCAGTAATACGCTTCATAGTTACAACATACTCAGCTACTGGCTCATCGGCTACTCCCTCGGCGGTCGCCTCGGGATGTATCACGCCTGTGCGCAACCGCAGGGTCTGGCAGGGCTTATTGTCGAAGGGGCGCATCCGGGGTTGACCGATGCCGAAGCCCGTCGGCAGCGCGCGGAAAACGACGCCCGCTGGGCCGCCCGTTTTCACGATGAACCCCTTGAGGCGGTATTCCGCGACTGGTATCAGCAGCCGGTATTCGCGTCACTTAACGCCGACGCACGTCGCGCGCTGGTGACGCTGCGTGAGCACAATAATGGCGCGGCCCTTGCCGCGATGCTCAATGCCACCTCGCTGTCGCGCCAGCCGGATCTGCGTGCGGCGCTGCACGCCCGGACATTCCCGTTTTATTACCTGTGTGGCGAGCACGACGCGAAATTCCGCGCCATCGGCGATGAGCTCGCCGCGCCTTGCCTGTTAATTGCCGCCGCCGGACATAACGCCCACCGGGAAAATCCCGCTGCTGTGGCTGACCGTCTGGCGCATATTCTGCGTCTTCACTAAGGACACATTATGATCTATCCAGATGAAACAATGCTTTACGCCCCGGTTGAATGGCTCGACTGCTCTGAAGGCTACGCCGATATTCGCTATCACAAATCGACCGATGGCATTGCCAAAATCACCATCAACCGCCCCCAGGTGCGTAACGCGTTTCGTCCGCTGACGGTGAAAGAGATGATGCAGGCGCTGGCTGATGCGCGCTACGACGACAACGTCGGCGTGATCATCCTGACCGGCGAAGGCGACAAAGCGTTCTGTTCCGGCGGCGACCAGAAAGTGCGCGGCGACTACGGCGGCTACCAGGATGACTCCGGCGTACATCACCTCAACGTGCTGGATTTCCAGCGCCAGATCCGCACCTGTCCGAAGCCGGTGGTGGCGATGGTAGCGGGCTATTCCATCGGCGGCGGCCATGTACTGCATATGATGTGCGATCTGACTATCGCCGCAGAAAACGCCATCTTCGGCCAGACCGGTCCGAAAGTTGGCTCTTTCGACGGCGGCTGGGGGGCCTCCTACATGGCGCGCATCGTCGGGCAGAAAAAAGCGCGTGAGATCTGGTTCCTGTGCCGTCAGTACGACGCGAAAGCCGCGCTGGAGATGGGGCTGGTCAACACCGTGGTGCCGGTTGCCGATCTGGAAAAAGAGACCGTGCGCTGGTGTCGCGAAATGCTGCAAAACAGTCCGATGGCGCTGCGCTGCCTGAAAGCGGCGCTGAACGCCGACTGCGACGGTCAGGCGGGTTTACAAGAGCTGGCGGGCAACGCCACCATGCTGTTCTACATGACCGAAGAAGGTCAGGAAGGCCGCAACGCGTTTAACGAAAAACGCCAGCCGGACTTCAGCAAATACAAACGGAATCCGTAATGCGTCAGGCGCAGGTTTACCGCTGGCAGCTGCCGATGGATGCGGGCGTCGTGCTGCGTGAACAGCGTCTGAAAACCCGCGACGGGCTGCTGGTGCAGCTGCGTGACGGCGAGCGGGAAGGGTGGGGTGAAATCGCCCCCCTGCCTGGTTTTAGTCGTGAATCGCTGGTGGACGCAGAGCGCGCCGCCCTGGAGTGGGTAACCGACTGGCGGGCGGGCGATGACCCCGCCTGGCCGTCAGTACCTTCCGCCGCCTTTGGGCTGAGCTGCGCGCTTTCGGAGCTGCACGATGAGTTACCCGCCGCAGGTAACTATCGCGCCGCGCCGCTGTGTACCGGCGATCCCGATGAACTGATCGTCGCCCTTGCCGCCCTGCCGGGCGAAAAAGTGGCGAAGGTGAAAGTCGGCCTGTACGAAGCGGTGCGCGACGGCATGGTGGTGAATCTGCTGCTCGAAGCGATCCCGGAACTGCGGCTGCGCCTTGACGCCAACCGCGCCTGGACGCCGCTAAAAGCGCGGCAGTTCGCGAAATACGTAAATCCGGCGCATCGCCAGCGCATTGCTTTTCTCGAAGAACCCTGCAAAACCCGCGATGACTCCCGCGCCTTTGCCCGCGAAACCGGTATCGCCATCGCCTGGGACGAAAGCCTGCGCGACGACGATTTTAGCTTTATGGCAGAGGAGGGCGTGCGGGCGGTGGTGATCAAGCCAACGCTGACCGGTAGCCTCGAAAAAGTGCGCCAGCAAGTTGACGCGGCTCATGCCCTCGGCCTGACGGCGGTGATCAGCTCGTCTCTTGAATCCAGCCTCGGCTTAACGCAGCTGGCGCGCATCGCCGGCTGGCTGACGCCGGACACCATGCCGGGCCTCGACACGCTGAACCTGATGCAGGCGCAATTACTGCGCCGCTGGCCTGGCAGCGCGTTGCCTTGTCTGCAAATGGACGCCCTGGAGCCGCTGCTGTGATTTTCCACGACTGGCCCTGGCGACACTGGCGTGACCTGCGCCCGCAAGCGGTGGCGATCCGCCTCGGCGATGAGACGCTGAACTGGCAGACGCTGTGCGAGCGGGTGGACGCGCTGGCGAGCGGCTTTGCCGCCCAGGGCGTGCAATGCGGCGACGGGGTGATGCTGCGCGCCTGCAATCATCCGCGGACGCTGCTGGCCTGGCTGGCGTTAATGCAGTGCGGCGCGCGCATTCTGCCGGTGAATCCACAGCTGCCGGACACGTTACTGCGGCAACTGCTGCCGTCGATGACCTTGCGCCATGCGCTGGATCTGGCAGATGAGAGCGAATTTGCTGAACTTTCCCGGCTGGAAATGGGCGTCTTCTCCGGCAGTTATGCCGTGCCCTGGGACGCTCACCGGCTGACCTCGATGACGCTCACCTCCGGCTCTACCGGTCTGCCGAAAGCGGCGGTGCACACCCCTGACGCTCATCTGGCGAGCGCGGCGGGCGTGCTGTCGCTGATCCCGTTTGCGGCTCAGGACGACTGGCTGCTGTCGCTGCCGCTTTACCACGTCTCCGGGCAGGGGATTTTATGGCGCTGGCTGCTGGCCGGGGCGCGCCTCACCGTGCGTGAAAAAATCCCGCTACAGCAGGCATTGCAGGGCTGTACCCACGCCTCGCTGGTACCGACGCAGTTGTGGCGTTTGCTCAACGACAACGTCAGCGTGGCGCTGAAAGCCGTGCTGCTGGGCGGCGCGGCGATCCCGGTGGAACTCACCGAGCTTGCCCGCACGCGCGGGATCCGCAGCTGGTGTGGCTATGGTTTAACAGAATTTGCTTCAACGGTCTGCGCCAAAGAAGCCGACGGGCTGCCGGATGTGGGCCGGGCGCTGCCAGGGCGCGAGGTGAAAATCGTCGATGGTGAAGTGTGGCTGCGTGCGTCCAGCATGGCGGCGGGCTACTGGCGTGAAGGCAGGCTGGTGCCGCTGGTGAATGCCGATGGCTGGTTTGCCACTTGCGATCGCGGCGTGTTGCAGGGCGAGCGGCTGACCATTCCCGGACGCATGGATAATCTGTTTTTCAGCGGCGGGGAGGGGATCCAGCCCGAAGAGGTCGAGCGAATCATCGCGGCGCATCCGCAGGTGCGGCAGGTTTTTATCGTTCCCAAAGAAGACGCTGAATTCGGTCACCGATCCGTCGCCGTGGTTGATTTGCAGGAGGGGTACCCGTCGTCAGCGCTCGCCGAATGGTGCCGGGATAAACTGGCCAGTTTCCAGCAACCGATCCGCTGGCTGGCGCTTCCCGAACATCTGGCGCAGGGCGGTATCAAAATCTCCCGCCGCGCCTTACAGCACTGGGTGGCGACGGTGTAAATTTTTGCGAGGCATCTTCTGAGTTTGCAACCCCGGGCTGGCTGCATCAAGGGCTCATGATAGAGTCCCGTCTGATCTCACTTTCAGGCAAGGGATGCCATGCAAAAAAAGAGTAGTTCAACGCCGCACGATGCGCTTTTCAAACAATTTATGATGCACCGGGAAACCGCCCGGGATTTTTTAGCAATCCATTTACCGCCAGAACTGCTTAACTTCTGTCGTCTGGATACGCTGCAACTGGAATCCGGGAGTTTCATTGAAGAGCACCTGCGCGCTTATTATGCTGATGTTCTCTACTCGCTACGTATGACCGACGGGGATGGGTATATCTATGCCCTGATCGAACATCAAAGTACCCCGGACAGGCACATGTCGTTTCGCCTGATGCGTTATGCGATCGCCGCCATGCAACGACATCTCGATGCCGGGCACCATGATCTTCCCCTGGTGATCCCGATACTGTTTTATCAGGGTAAAACCAGCCCTTATCCCTGGTCTATGCGCTGGCTGGATGCATTCACCCGGCCAGCGCTGGCAGAGGCACTCTATACCGGCGTTTTTCCGTTAGTGGATATTACCGTTATGTCGGACGATGATATTATGCAGCATCGCCGCGTGGCGTTACTGGAACTCGTGCAAAAACATATACGTGCGCGGGATGTCACTCTTCTCGTCGACAAACTGGTGACGTTATTACTGTTGGGATACACTACCTCCGGGCAGTTGCGGGCGCTGATGCATTATTTACTGCATGCCGGTAATACCACCGCGCCGGTGGCTTTTATTCGACATCTGGCGCACCGTTCTCCTCAACATAAGGATACGTTGATGACTATTGCGCAAAAACTTGAAGAGCTGGGACGCCGTAAAGGGGTTCGGCAGGGGCGAAAGGAAGGCGAGAAAGATGGTCGGCAGGCAGAGGCGCGGCGGATAGCCCACGCGATGCTGCAAAGTGGGCTTGATCTCTCGCTGGTAAAAAAGATCACCGGTCTGACTGAGGGCGATCTTTCATTACCTTCGTCCTGACGCTTCAGGCCCGGCAGGCCTGCGCCGCCGGGCAGTTCATGACGTTATCGGGCGGCGTTGATAGCGCTCAGCGCGGCGGCGACACCAGCGCCGTACGCCGGATCCACTTCACTGAATAACCCAATTTGTCGCTGCTGGATAAACTCAGGCACATCTTTCATATCATCCGCGATACGGGCGAACATGCGCTGGCGTTCTTCTTCACCGATCAGGGCGAACAGTTTGCGGGGCTGGCTGAAATAGTCCGTATCTTCCCGATGATTCCAGTGATCGGCTGCACCTTCCACCGACAACGGCGGCTCGCTGAAGTCTGGCTGCTCCTGGAACACGCCAAAGCTGTTTGGCTCATAGGTCGGGCCGTTGCCACTGTTGCCGTCCACGCGCATTGCGCCGTCACGGTGATAGTTATGGAACGGGCAGCGCGGCTGGTTCACCGGGATCTGATGGTGGTTAACCCCCAGACGATAACGGTGCGCGTCACCGTAAGAGAACAGGCGGCCCTGCAACATACGATCCGGTGAAAAACCAATGCCCGGCACGACGTTCGCCGGGGACATCGCCACCTGCTCAACTTCCGCAAAGTAGTTATCCGGATTGCGGTTCAGTTCCAGCACGCCCACTTCGATCAGCGGATAATCGCCGTGTGGCCACACTTTTGTCAGATCGAACGGGTTATAGGGTATCTGTGACGCTTCGGCTTCCGGCATGATCTGCACATAAAACGTCCAGCGCGGGAAATCCCCGCTTTCAATGGCGTTAAACAGGTCGCGCTGCGAACTTTCACGATCTTCCGCCACCAGGCGTTTCGCTTCGTCATCCATCAGGTTATCAATACCCTGTAAGGTTTTAAGGTGGAATTTCACCCAGAAGCGTTCGTTATTGTGATTGATAAAGCTGAAAGTGTGGCTGCCAAAACCGTGCATATTACGGTACGAGCGCGGCAGGCCGCGGTCGCTGAAATCGATGGTTAACTGATGCAGCGTTTCCGGCAGATGGGAGAAGAAATCCCATTTGTAGGTCGGGTTGCGCAGGTTAGTGCGCGGATCGCGTTTCACCACGTGGTTAAGATCCGGGAACTTGAGCGGATCGCGCAGGTAAAACACCGGCGTATTGTTACCGACCAGATCCCAGTTCCCCTCCTCGGTATAGAACTTGATGGAGAAACCGCGAATGTCACGTTCGGCATCGGCGGCGCCGCGTTCACCGGCAACGGTGGAGAAGCGCAGGAAAAGATCGGTTTTTTTACCCGGTTCTGAAAACAGTTTCGCACGGGTATAGCGGGAAATATCCTGGGTAACGGTAAACGTCCCGTAGGCGGCTGAGCCTTTAGCATGCATGCGGCGTTCCGGGATCACTTCGCGGTCAAAATGCGCCAGCTTTTCCAGAAACCATACGTCCTGTAACAGCATTGGGCCACGCGGCCCGGCGGTCATCACGTTGTTATTATGGGCGACCGGTGCGCCGGCAGCGGTGGTTAATCCTTTTTTACTCATCATCTTTCTCCAGGTGGCAATCAAAAAAACGGCTGTGTATCTGTCAGACGTCAGCAATCACTGTAGGGATTGTTTGTACCGGGAGTCTTGATCGCGGGCAATCTGGCTCTGGCTATCAAAGAGATACTCAAAAGCATTGAGGAGATAACGAGGCGGTAAAACCATTTTTCGTGCAGAGAGTTATGGCAAAGCCCTGTACACTGACGCCGCTTTTCAGGACATCTAACGATAATTTACGTGGATATGTGGACAATGAAAAAAAGTACATTATTAGCGCTGACCAGCCTGCTGTTTATTTCAGCCGGTGCAAATGCCATTAGCATCAGCGGTCAGGCCGGGGAAGATTACACCAACATTGGCGTGGGAATGGGCACCGAAAGCAGCGGCCTGGCATTGAGCGGTAACTGGGCGCATAACGACGACCACGGCGATATTGCGGGTCTTGGCCTCGGGCTAAACCTGCCGCTGGGGCCCTTTATGGCTACCGTGGGCGGTAAAGGCGTTTACCTGAATCCGGACGAAGGCGATGAAGGTTACGCGGCCGCAGTAGGCGGCGGTCTGCAATTGCCGATTGGCGAGAGCATTAAGCTGTTTGGTGAATATTATTACTCCCCTGATTCCCTCTCCAGCGGCGTGAAAGATTTCACCGAAGCTAACGCTGGCGCGCGTATTTCGGTGCTGCGTCCGCTGAGCGTCGAGGTCGGTTACCGCTATATCGATCTGAGCGGCAAAGACGGCGACCGCGACAGCAAAATGGCTGATGGCCCGTACGTGGGTGTGAGCGCCAGCTTCTGATCGTCCGGCGCGGCCCTCCGCCGCGCCAGTTTCCCTCCTGCATTCCCCCGCCATGCGTTATAGTGTTTTGACCGCTAATGCTGGAGAAAATGATGTTAAACGTGGAGATGCTGTCAACCGGCGATGAAGTGTTGCACGGACAAATCGTGGACACGAACGCCGCGTGGCTGGCTGATGTTTTCTTTAATCAGGGATTACCCTTAACGCGCCGCCAGACCGTTGGCGATGATCTCGACAGTCTCGTCGCCATGCTGCGTGAGCGCAGCGAACATGCCGATGTGCTGATCGTAAATGGCGGTCTCGGGCCGACCAGCGACGATCTCAGCGCGCTGGCTGCCGCCACGGCAGCGGGTGAGGGGCTGGTGCTGCATGAGGCGTGGCTTGCGCACATGGAGCGCTTTTTCTCTGAGCGGGGCCGGGTGATGGCGCCGAGCAACCGCAAACAGGCGGAGATCCCCGCCAGTGCTGAGATGGTCGATAACCCGGTCGGCACCGCCTGCGGTTTTGCCATGCAGCTTAACCGCTGCCTGATGTTTTTCACGCCGGGCGTTCCCTCCGAATTCAAAGTGATGGTCGAGCGCGAAATTCTGCCGCGCCTGCGCGAGCGCTTTACGCTCCCCTCGCCGCCGCTGTGCCTGCGTCTCACCACCTTTGGCCGCTCCGAAAGCGACCTTGCCCAGAGCCTTGAACACCTGCAACTGCCCGCGGGCGTGGTGATGGGGTATCGCTCCTCGATGCCGATCATTGAACTCAAGCTCACCGGCCCGGCAGAGGCGCGTGAACAAATGGAGGCGCTGTGGCCGGACGTGCAACGGGTGGCGGGTGAAAGCCTGATTTTTGAAGGCACCGAAGGGTTGCCCGCGCTGGTCACCCGTCAGTTGCGGGAGCGACAGCTCAGCCTGACGCTGAGCGAGCAGTTCACCAGCGGGCTGGTGGCTTTGCAGCTTTCCCGCGCAGAGGCGCCGTTGCTGGCGAGCGAAGTGCTGCCGTCGCAGGCGGAAAATCTTGAGCAGTCAGCGCGCTGGGCCGCAGCGTTACGCGATCGTCATCTGGCCGGGCTGGCGTTATTCGTTGGCGGAATGGATGATGAGCACCTGAATTTCGCGCTGGCAACGCCGGACGGTATTCATGCGCTGCGGGTGCAGTTCAGCACCAGCCGCCACAGCCTGACGGTTCGCCAGGAGGTGTGCGCGATGATGGCGCTGAATATGCTGCGCCGCTGGCTGCTGGGGAAAGATGTCGCCAGCGAGCACGGTTGGATCAATGTTGTTGATACGTTGGTTACGGCCGGGTAATTTGCCGGAAAACGTCGGAAAACGCCGGGTGGCGGCTACGCCTTACCCGGCCTACAAAACCCCCATATACCCATATCTCATTATCACGAGACTGCGACACCATTGTAGGCCCGGCAAGCGCAGCGCCGCCGGGCAAGGTCAGTTCAATCCCGTGCCAGAACCCGCAAGCCTGAACCGCCGGGCAAGGTTAGGTTAACCCAGCGCCCGCGCCAGCAACGTCACCGGATGTTCACAGCGCAGGCTTGTGGACATCTCGATCTGCCATTTACAGGTTTCACAGTCCGAGATCACCAGATCCGCGCCGCTCTCCTCAATCTGCCGGAACAGCGGCGCGCCAATCGCCTGTGAGGTCGGATAGTTCTCCGCTTTAAACCCGTAAGTGCCGGCAATACCGCAGCACTGCTGTTCCAGCACCGTCAGTTCCAGTTCAGGAATATTGCGCAGCAGCTCAAGCGTGTAATGCGTCCAGCCCATTTTTTCCATATGGCAGGGCGTGTGATAAACCACTTTCAGCGGTAACGGACGCAGCGGCAGCGTGCGACCCTCTTCCAGTTTGCGCCACAGCCAGCGCGTCGCCAGATCGATATGCGGGCGCAGCGCGCTGTTGTCGACATCCAGCAAATGCGGGTATTCGTCGCGCAGAGTAAAGGTACAGGTAGACGAGGTGGCGATCACCGGCAGGCCGTTTACGCCGATGGCGCGCTGCAATGAGGCGATATTAGCGTTGGCCTGTTTTTTCGCTTTCTCAATAAAACCGTTGGCGATCAGCGGCACGCCACAGCATTTTTCGCCTTCCAGTAGCTGTACGCCAATCTGCATCGCATTCAGTACCCGAACCAGATCTTTTCCCAGTTGCGGATGGTTGTAATTGACAAAACAGCCGTGGAAAAAGGCCACCTGCTCGTTAAAGGCCGCCTGCGCAGCCGCCTGTTTGCGATACCACTGGCGGAAGGTGCCGTGGGAGTATTTCGGCAGGGTACGGCGATGATCGATTTTTAACGCTTTATCCAGTAATAGCCGCACCGGTTTCAGTCCGGTGGCGGCATTGACCAGCGGCGCCACCGGGGTAGACAGCGTGCCCATCAGATCGGTATGGCTGAGGATCGCGTTTCGCAATGAGGGTTTGCGCGGCGCGAACTGGCTGCGGGCGCGCTGGATAATATCGCCAATTTTCACACCGGACGGGCAGGCGGTTTCGCAGCGTTTGCAGTTGGTACAGTATTTCAGCGCCTCATCATACAGCGTGCCGTCTTTCAGGCGCAGCCGTTCGCCATCCGGCCCGGCCTGTTTCGGACCAGGATAATCAGGATTAACGCGACTCACCGGACAGGCGGTAGTGCAGATGGTGCATTTGATACAGCTGTCAAACTGGGTGGTGGTCATTGTGAACCTCCCGGCGCGCAGATCTGCTGCGCGGCATGTAACGCGGTGACGGCACAAACGCCGCCACCGCAGCCCTGGGCAATGGGATCAAAGCCGCCAAGCACCGAACCGATAACGTATAAATTTTGCAGGGTTTCACCCTGTAGCCGCCCGCGCAGCGTGGCATCGGTGCGCACGCCAAACTGCTGCCACGGCTGCGCATCAAACACGTTATCGCGATACCAGCTGGCGCGATCGGGGTTGTGCAGCACGTCGAGGCCAAACACTGTTTCCCGTACGCCGTTGCGATCCGCCACCAGCCCATTACTGAAAAAGCTGCCGCTGGCGAGCACCACGTGCCTGGCGCGCAGTGGAATGTCTTCGTGCTTGCGGGTCCACAACTGGCTGACCACGCCGTTATCCACGGTGGCGCGCAGCACTTCATCCCCCGGCATCCAGGTGCCGCCGCTGCGGATAAACTGCTGCTGAAGCCGGGTCTGCATCCGCATGCCCGGCACCGACGGGGGCAGGGTGGGCAGCAGGTGCAGCGGGCAGGAAAGTTCAGCGTTAAGCCGCGTGTAAACGTCATCGTCCGTCAGGCCGAAACAGGCCGGAAACCAGAGGGCGTCGTGCGATTCGCTCAACGGGCGCAGGGCGGCGCAGAGTTCAGCGAAATGCATGTCCTGGTCCAGCTGGCGGGCAATGTTGGCCGCGCGGAATTCGCTGGGGTTATCCCGCAGCTTGTCGAGCGCCGGCAGATCGATTTCTGTTGCCGTCACGCGAAATCCCTGTTTACGCAGCGCTGCCGCCGCCAGATGCGGCTGAAAATCAGCAAAACCGTTGATGCCGACCACACAGATGCGCGAGCCTTTGCGCGGCGACACCGGTATTTCCGGCGGGCTGAGCCATGCCAGGCGCTGCGTGCCGAGCGGGGTGACGCGCTGGTGCGGTGCGGCGGCGTCGCCCTGAAATTTCAGCCCGCATGCGGCCAGTAAAGTTTGCGCTTCGCGGGCGTACTGGTAGACGCGCCCGGCACCGATCAGGCTGTAAGGATGTTCCGGGGCGAGGGTCTCAAGCGCCGTCAGCCCGGCGGCGGTGTCGTACACCGCGGAGCCATCCGGCAGACGTGAGAGCAGATCCAGCGAGCCGGAGGAAAAATTCAGCGCGCTCTGCCCGCGACTGACCATCGCGCAGCGCTGCCCGCGTTGGCTTAGCGTGATGCCGCACAGCAGACCTGCCAGCCCGCCGCCCACAATCACCGTATCAAAATTCATCTGTCGTCTCCTTTTCCAGACCGCATAATCCCTGGTACACCCAGCGGGTAAACTCGCTTTCCCGCAACGCATCGCCCCAGGCAACAGGGCGGATGCCTTTCCAGCGCTCATTTAAAAATGCGGAGAGCTGGGCAATGGACTGCGCTTCGCTGGTGACGTTCAGGCGATGCAGCAAACCTGCCGCCCGGCAGGCGCACAGCTCGCCTTGACAGGTGCCCATACCGACGCGGGTGCGGCGGCGTAAATCGAGCAGGGAACGGACGTTGAGATTATCGACCGCGTACTCAATTTCCCCGGCGGTGACGGCTTCGCATTCGCAGATCAGACTGCGAGAGTGACGCGCGTTGCCGAGCCATTCCGGGGTGCGATCGCCATGCCGCCATACCGCCGAGCCGCGCAGTGGGGCCGACAGGGAAACCACTTTTTGCAGCGTCCGATCGGTGGATTCGCGCGAACCCGGCAGCGGTTCGCTGGCGGTACGGCAGGGCGCGGTATGGTTGAGTTTGCGGCACACGGCGTCGGTGGCCCATTCCGCCATCAGCCGGTAGGTCATCAGCTTGCCGCCGGTAATGGTGATAAAACCTTCCATGCCGTCGCGTTCAGCGTGATCCATCAGCACAATGCCACGGCTGACGTTGCGCCCGGTGGGATCGTCATCGCTGGCTACCAGCGGCCGCACGCCCGCGTAGGCACGCAGAATGCGCGAGGTCGCCATGACCGGCGCCAGTTTTTCACCCTCGCGCAGCAGCACCTCGACCTCTTCCGGCGTGACGCGGGTGTTATCAATATCGCGGTAATCAATGTGCGTGGAGGTGGTGCCAATCAGCGAGATGGTGTCGCCCGGCACCAGAATATCGGCATCCGCAGGTTTGCGGCAGCGGTTGATCACCTGCTGGTTGATGCGGTGATCGAGGATCAGCAGTGCGCCTTTCGCCGGGAACATGCGGATGCTGAGATCGGCATATTCCGCGATGCGCTGTCCCCAGATCCCCGCGGCGTTAACCACCACCGGCGCATACAGCGACTGGACTGCCAGCGTTGAGGGATGGCGGATCTGCACGCCCTTTACCCGCTCGTTATCACGTAACAGGCCGATCACTTCATGGCCGGTTAAGATCACCGCGCCGTGCTCGCGGGCATCCAGCATGTTGGCTGCGGTCAGGCGAAAGGGATCGATGGTGCCGTCCGGCACCTGCACCGCGCCGATAAGCGCGGGATTCACGCAAGGTTCGATGCGCCGTGCCTCTTCTGCCGACAGCGGTTGTGCCGCGATCCCGGCACGGGTACAGGCGCTGATAAACTGCTGCTGCCAGGTCAGATCGTCTTCCGGCAGCGTAATAAACAGGCCGCCGGTGGCTTCAATACAGTGACGGGCAACCCGGCGCAGGATCTGGTTTTCGCTGATGCACTCTCGCGCCGACTCTTCATCCGTTACCGCATAACGCGCGCCGCTGTGCAGCAGGCCGTGGTTACGCCCGGTGGCGCCGGTGGCGATGTCGTGGCGCTCCAGCAACACCACGCGCAGCCCGCGCAGTGCGCAGTCGCGGGCGATCCCCGCCCCGGTTGCGCCGCCGCCAATAATGATGACGTCGTACTCAGTCGCGTTGCGCATTTTCGCTTCCCTCTATTCCAGTGAGCTTTATGACACATTTAGCCACACTTCTGGTGTGGTTTGTTTGATTACGCGCATATACGCGCATGAAACGAAAATAAATGAACATTTGTTGCGTGAAATGAGCGCTTTGTCATATTTCTGTAACATTCAACGCGACTTTTGCTGCGTTAACGTCCAGGCTTCACCCGCCGCACCCTTTTGAGGCGGCGTAACGTTCGTTTTCACTCATTACGAAACAACAAATGCCACGGAGGCTTTTATGTTGAGCATCTTTAAACCTGCCGCGCATCAACCCCGGTTACCGGAGCAGCAGATCGATCCGTATTACCGGCGTTTACGCTGGCAGATTTTCATGGGCATTTTCTTTGGCTACGCGGCTTACTACCTGGTGCGGAAAAACTTTGCGCTGGCGATGCCGTTCCTGGTGGAACAGGGTTTTTCCCGCGGCGATCTGGGCTTTGCGCTGTCGGGCATTTCCATTGCCTACGGTTTTTCGAAATTCATCATGGGGTCGGTGTCGGATCGCTCGAATCCGCGCGTCTTCTTACCGGCCGGGTTGATCCTTGCCGCCGCCGTGATGCTGTTTATGGGCTTTGTGCCCTGGGCGACGTCCAGCATTGCCGTCATGTTTGTGCTGCTGTTTTTATGTGGCTGGTTCCAGGGGATGGGCTGGCCGCCGTGCGGACGCACCATGGTGCACTGGTGGTCGCAGAAAGAGCGCGGCGGGATCGTGTCAGTGTGGAACTGCGCGCATAACGTTGGTGGCGGTATTCCGCCCCTGCTGTTCCTGCTCGGTATGGCGTGGTTTAACGACTGGAAAGCGGCGCTTTATATGCCGGCGTTCGCGGCTATCGTCGTGGCGTTCATTGCCTTTGCGCTGATGCGCGATACTCCGCAGTCCTGCGGATTGCCGCCTATCGAGGAGTATAAGAATGACTATCCGGACGACTACAGCGAGAAAACCGAAGAAGAGCTGACGGCAAAGCAGATCTTTATGCAGTATGTGCTGCCGAATAAATTGCTGTGGTATATCGCCATTGCGAACGTATTCGTCTATCTGTTGCGCTACGGCATTCTTGACTGGTCGCCGACCTATCTGAAAGAAGTGAAGCACTTCGCGCTGGATAAATCCTCGTGGGCCTACTTCCTTTATGAGTACGCCGGTATTCCAGGCACGCTGCTGTGCGGCTGGATGTCGGACAAAGTTTTCAGAGGCAACCGTGGCGCAACCGGCGTGTTCTTTATGACGTTGGTCACCATCGCAACCGTGGTCTACTGGCTTAATCCGCCGGGCAACCCGACGGTAGATATGATCTGCATGATCGTCATCGGCTTCCTGATTTACGGCCCGGTGATGCTGATTGGTCTGCACGCGCTGGAGCTGGCACCGAAAAAAGCGGCAGGAACGGCGGCAGGCTTTACCGGCCTGTTTGGTTACCTCGGTGGCTCGGTCGCGGCCAGCGCCATTGTCGGTTACACCGTCGATTTCTTCGGCTGGGATGGCGGCTTTATGGTGATGATTGGCGGCAGCGTGATCGCGGTATTGCTGTTGCTGGTGGTGATGATCGGTGAGAAAAGACATCACGAGGCGTTAGCCCTTAAACGCGGGTAAGTTCGTCCCGATGCCTCTCCATCCGGAGGGGCATTTTTTTGCGCGAATTTTACGCTTAGCATTTTATGCTGCAAAAAAGCCACAAATTGATATTTAAAGTTAATGATCCGGATAGCGATCACATTGCTGGCGATTGGACTTTTTATAGTCCATTTCGCACGGATAAATGCTTAATATTCTGCTTAGGTTGTGTAAATATTTTGTCGACCTGTGTTGGCTTATGCGAAAATTACCCTCTCCCTGTATGTTGAAACTAATTCCCATAGCCATATAATCGACCTCATTGACAGTATGGCCTATGAACAGGAATAAAAAAGGCAATCCTTGCAAGTTTCCAAACAAATGAGCAACGACACGATGGGTTATCGGCTGTACGGCTACGTGATAGGCAAAGAAGTTCACTTCGAAATTGACAACGGAAGGCTGTACCGGCTTCCGCAGGGAAGTACTGAGAAATATTTTATGTTCGGCTCAGTCTTATTTAATCATACGATGTTGCAGCTATTTATCTATTTACTCCAGCATGGGCGGCAGAACATCGTGACCAAGGAAGAACTCCTGCGCGTGGTGTGGGAGGAGAACGATCTGGTCCCGTCAACCCAGCGGCTTTGGCAGGTACTGAAGAATCTCAATCGGCGTCTGAGCTTACTGGGACTGCCAGAGGATTTTATCACCAGCGTTCGCGGAAGTGGCTACTGCATCAATTATGTCGATATTACACCTATTTATTATCGGGTGAATGAACTCCATCAGCATCCGCAAGAAATAAAGGAGAGCTAGTTATTCCTGTGTGAGTGATGTCAACCAGGATTTTAACCCTGAGCAGTTGTGTTCAGGGTTTTTTTATATTATTTCCGGACCCCAGAGAAGTGCCGTCAGGCAGAAATAATAAATCCGTGAAATTAATTATTTTGCGGCAATTCTGATGCGCTATAACTCAATTTCAATGTCGCCACGGGCGCGGCAACAGCAGGGAAGGATTTCACCGGCGGATATAAAGGCCAGCGGCTCGGTCAGCCAGTCAACCTGGCCGGCCACCAGCCGCGTGCGGCAGGAGCCGCAGTAGCCTTCACGGCATTGATATTCCACGGGGACCTGGTGAGATTCCAGCGCCGCCAGCAACGACGGGTGTTCATCCTGGCACAGCAATTCTGTGCCAGTGATGCGTAGCGTGACACGGCTCATCAGAGCTGGAAATCACTCAGATCGTCGGTATTCACTTCGGAATCGATCTGACCGACCAGATAAGAGCTGACTTCTACTTCCTGCGGTGCCACCTGCACGTTGTCCGACACCAGCCAGGCGTTGATCCACGGAATGGGGTTCGAGCGGGTCTGGAACGGCAAATCAAGGCCCACGGCCTGCATGCGGATGTTGGTAATGTAGTCCACATACTGACAAAGGATGTCTTTGTTCAGGCCGATCATGGAGCCGCCCTGGAACAGGTATTCCGCCCACTCTTTTTCCTGCTCCGCCGCCAGCACGAACAGGTTGTAGCAATCCTGTTTGCACTCTTCGGCGATCTCGGCCATTTCCGGATCGTCCACGCCGCTGCGCAGCAGGTTCAGCATGTGCTGTGTACCGGTCAGGTGCAGGGCTTCGTCGCGGGCGATCAGCTTGATGATTTTGGCGTTGCCTTCCATCAGTTCGCGCTCGGCGAAGGCGAAAGAGCAAGCGAAGCTGACGTAGAAACGGATCGCTTCCAGCGCGTTCACGCTCATCAGGCACAGGTAAAGTTTCTTCTTCAGTTCGCGCAGGTTCACGGTCACGGTTTTGCCGTTGACGTTGTGCGTGCCTTCGCCCAGCAGATGCCAGTAGCTGGTCAGCTCGATCAGATCGTCGTAGTAGTGAGAGATACCTTCGGCGCGTTTGAGGATCTGCTCGTTGGTAACAATATCGTCAAACACGACCGCGGGATCGTTGACGATATTGCGAATGATGTGGGTGTAGGAGCGGGAGTGGATCGTTTCTGAAAACGCCCAGGTTTCAACCCAGGTTTCCAGCTCCGGAATAGAGATCAGCGGCAGCAGCGCGACGTTCGGGCTGCGTCCCTGAATGGAATCCAGCAGCGTCTGGTATTTCAGGTTGCTTAAAAAGATGTGCTTTTCGTGTTCCGGCAGCGCCTGGAAATCGATACGGTCACGGGAGACGTCAACTTCTTCCGGACGCCAGAAGAAGGAGAGTTGTTTCTCGATCAGCTTTTCGAAGATGTCATATTTTTGCTGATCGTAGCGCGCAACGTTTACCGACTGGCCGAAGAACATCGGTTCCAGAAGCTGATTATTTTTCGTTTGTGAAAAGGTGGTGTATGCCATGCGAGTGTTTCCTGTCCTGCCATTATACGCCGGGTGGCGCTTCGCTAACCCGGCCTACAAAACCTAATCCGTAGGCCCGGCAAGCTTTGCGCCGCCGGGCAATTTATTAAATCTTACACGCGCCGCTTTCGCAGCCATCATCCTGAATGGACGGCACCATATCATCCTGTGAATCTTCAGCACCGTCGCGGGTGTTCTGATAGTACAGGGTTTTCACGCCAAATTTGTAGGCGGTGAGCAGGTCTTTCAACAGCTGCTGCATCGGGACTTTACCTGACGGGAAGCGCGTCGGATCGTAGTTGGTGTTCGCAGAGATCGACTGGTCGATAAACTTCTGCATGATGCCCACCAGTTGCAGATAACCGTCGTTATTCGGCATATCCCACAGCAGTTCATAGCTGTCTTTCAGGTGTTCATAATCCGGCACGACCTGACGCAGAATGCCGTCTTTCGACGCTTTGATACTTACGTGGCCGCGCGGCGGTTCAATACCGTTGGTGGCGTTAGAAATCTGCGACGAGGTTTCAGACGGCATCAGCGCAGAGAGCGTGGAGTTACGCAGACCGTGCGTTTTAATGGATTCACGCAGCTGCTCCCAGTCGTAATGCAGCTCTTTGGTGACAATCGCGTCGAGATCTTTTTTGTAGGTGTCGGTCGGCAGAATACCTTTCGCATAGGTGGTTTCATTGAACCACGGGCAGGCACCTTGCTCTTTCGCCAGTTCGTTAGAGGCTTTCAGCAGGAAGTACTGAATAGCTTCAAAGGTTTTGTGGGTCAGGTTGTTGGCGCTGCCGTCGGAGTAACGCACGCCATGCTTCGCTAAATAGTAGGCGAAGTTGATCACGCCAATACCCAGCGTACGGCGGCCCATGGCACCGCGTTTAGCAGCCGGGATCGGGTAATCCTGATAATCCAGCAGCGCATCAAGGGCACGCACCGCGAGGGTCGCCAGCTCTTCCAGCTCGTCCAGCGAGTTGATGGCACCGAGGTTAAAGGCAGACAGCGTACACAGGGCGATTTCGCCGTTTTCGTCGTTCACGTCCAGCAGCGGTTTGGTCGGCAGGGCGATTTCCAGGCACAGGTTGGACTGGCGCACAGGAGCAATAGCCGGATCGAACGGGCTGTGGGTGTTGCAGTGGTCAACGTTCTGAATGTAGATACGGCCCGTGGAGGCACGTTCCTGCATCATCAGCGAGAACAGTTCTACCGCTTTCACGCGCTGTTTACGGATGCTGCTGTCTTTTTCGTACTGGGTGTACAGACGCTCGAATTCGTCCTGATCGGCGAAGAACGCATCGTACAGGCCTGGCACGTCGGACGGGCTGAACAGGGTGATGTCTTCACCTTTCAGCAGACGGGTGTACATCAGTTTGTTGATCTGTACGCCGTAGTCCATGTGACGCACGCGGTTGCCTTCCACGCCACGGTTGTTTTTCAGCACCAGCAGGCTTTCCACTTCCAGATGCCACATCGGGTAGAACAGCGTCGCCGCACCGCCGCGCACGCCGCCCTGAGAGCAGGATTTCACCGCAGTCTGGAAATGCTTATAGAACGGAATACAGCCAGTGTGGAAAGCTTCGCCGCCACGGATCGGGCTGCCCAGCGCACGGATGCGACCGGCGTTGATGCCGATACCGGCGCGCTGGGAAACGTATTTCACAATGGCGCTGGAGGTGGCGTTGATAGAATCCAGGCTGTCGCCGCACTCGATCAGGACGCAGGAGCTGAACTGACGGGTCGGGGTGCGCACACCGGACATGATCGGCGTCGGCAGGGAAATCTTAAAGGTGGAAACCGCGTCATAGAAACGCTTCACGTAGTCGAGACGGGTTTCACGCGGGTAGTTCGAGAACAGACACGCGGCCACGAGGATATACAGGAACTGCGCGCTCTCGTAGATTTCGCCAGTCACGCGGTTCTGCACCAGGTATTTACCTTCCAGCTGCTTCACGGCAGCGTAGGAGAAGGTCAGGTCGCGATCGTGTTCGATAAACGCGTCCATCTGGCGGAACTCGTCTTCGCTGTAGTCTTCCAGCAGATGATGATCGTATTTGCCCAGTTCAACCATTTTCAGTACATGGTTGAACAGCGTCGGCGGCTCAAACTGGCCGTAGGCTTTTTTACGCAGATGGAAAATCGCCAGGCGTGCGGCGAGGTACTGATAGTCTGGCGCGTCGCGAGAAATCAGATCGGCGGCAGCTTTGATGATCGTTTCATGGATGTCGGAGGTTTTAATGCCGTCATAAAACTGAATGTGCGAACGCAGTTCAACCTGAGAGATCGAGACGTTATTCAGCCCTTCTGCCGCCCAATCCAGTACGCGGTGGATTTTATCCAGATTGATGCGCTCAGTACGACCATCACGCTTTGTCACCAGCAGACTCTGATTCATGTGGGATTTACCTGTCCGTGAAATAGAAAAAATATCCCCCGATTATCCACAAGTCCGCGCTGTGGCTAACTCTGTGGATAAATACTACATATAGGGGGTTTGCGATAAGAGAAACGCTATATGGTGAGTATTCTAGTTGGGATTCTTTTGAGTACAAGAGTTGATTTTGGCGTTAATTTAAGGTTGCGAAAAGGTAAGAATCGCTAAGTCCCCGAACTGTAAGGCCTCCAGGGGAAGTCAATCATTTGCAAAAAAAATAAGAAATTTGATCGAGTGCTGATTTCTTCATCGGCGTAAGAAAATTGCGTAACGTCCTGTCACGCAATCCTCATAACAATTGCGTATAACGTTAATCGTTTTGTGCTTTTGTATGCAGCATATAGTTAACGTCAACGCCCGGCGCGAGCTTGAATTTGTCGGTCAGCGGGTTGTAGTGCAGACCGGTGATGTGGCATTCCTTCAGGACGGTTTCATCGACCCAGCCCAGCAGTTCTGCCGGTTTGATGAACTTTTTCACGTCATGCGTGCCTTTGGGCACCATGCGCAGCACGTATTCTGCGCCGACGACCGCCATCAGCCAGGCTTTCCTGTTGCGATTCAGCGTGGAGAAGAAAACGTGACCGCCGGGTTTCACCAGTTTTGCACAGGCATTCACAACAGATTGCGGATCGGGAACGTGCTCCAGCATCTCCATGCAGGTCACCACATCGTACTGCTGCGGGTAGGTCGTGGCGTGTTCTTCGACCGTGCGCTGCACGTAATCAACGTTTACGCCGGATGCCAGCGCATGCAGGCGCGCAACCTGTAGCGGTTCAAAGCCCATATCCAGCCCGGTGACGGTAGCGCCTTCACGCGCCATGCTCTCCGCAAGAATGCCGCCACCGCAACCGACGTCCAGCACGGTTTTGCCAAACAGGCCACCGGTGCGCTCAGCAATATAGCCAAGGCGCAGCGGGTTAATGCGGTGCAAGGGTTTAAACTCGCCTTCCAGATCCCACCAGCGGGAAGCGACCGCTTCAAACTTCGCGATTTCATCGTGGTCAACGTTGTGAGCCACCGACGGTTTTTCGGCATTCATGGGCGCTTTTACTCCTTTATCAACAAGACCGTGGAGTATATCAGGCCGCGGGCGTGAATAAACGGTATTGGTTTACCCCTGACACATTGACTGTGTTATAATTTGCGACCTTTGAATCCGGGATACAGTAGAGGGATAGCGGTTACATGAGCGACCTTGCGAGAGAAATTACACCGGTTAACATCGAGGAAGAGCTGAAGAGCTCCTATCTGGACTATGCGATGTCGGTCATTGTTGGCCGTGCGCTGCCGGATGTCCGCGATGGCTTAAAACCGGTTCACCGTCGCGTACTATACGCCATGAACGTATTGGGCAATGACTGGAATAAAGCCTACAAAAAATCTGCCCGTGTCGTCGGTGATGTCATCGGTAAATACCATCCTCATGGTGATACCGCGGTATATGACACTATCGTTCGTATGGCGCAGCCATTCTCCTTACGTTACATGCTGGTCGACGGCCAGGGTAACTTCGGTTCGGTAGACGGCGACTCCGCCGCTGCGATGCGTTATACGGAAATCCGTATGTCGAAGATCGCCCACGAACTGATGGCCGATCTGGAAAAAGAAACCGTCGATTTTGTGGACAACTATGACGGCACGGAAAGAATTCCGGACGTTATGCCCACCAAAATCCCCAACCTGCTGGTCAACGGGGCATCCGGTATCGCCGTAGGTATGGCGACCAACATTCCGCCGCACAACCTGACGGAAGTGATCAACGGCTGTCTGGCCTATATCGACGATGAAAATATCAGCATCGAAGGCCTGATGGAGCACATCCCAGGGCCTGACTTCCCGACGTCCGCCATTATTAATGGCCGTCGTGGTATTGAAGAGGCCTATCGTACCGGTCGCGGCAAAATCTACATTCGCGCCCGCGCGGAAGTAGAAGCCGATGCGAAAACCGGTCGCGAAACCATTATCGTGCACGAAATTCCGTATCAGGTGAACAAAGCGCGCCTGATCGAGAAAATCGCCGAGCTGGTAAAAGAAAAACGTCTGGAAGGTATCAGCGGCCTGCGCGACGAGTCCGACAAAGACGGTATGCGCATTGTCATTGAGATCAAACGCGATGCCGTGGGCGAAGTGGTACTGAACAACCTCTATTCGCAGACCCAGATGCAGGTGTCCTTCGGTATTAACATGGTGGCACTGCACCATGGTCAGCCGAAGATCATGAACCTGAAAGATATACTTTCTGCGTTCGTGCGTCACCGCCGTGAAGTGGTGACGCGTCGTACCATTTTCGAACTGCGTAAAGCCCGCGACCGTGCGCACATTCTTGAAGCGCTGGCGATTGCGCTGGCGAACATCGATCCGATTATCGAGCTTATCCGCCGTGCGCCGACCCCGGCCGAAGCGAAAGCCGGTCTGGTGGCGCGCTCCTGGGAACTGGGCAACGTCTCTGCCATGCTGGAACGTGCGGGCGATGACGCTGCGCGTCCTGAGTGGCTGGAGCCAGAATTCGGCGTGCGTGACGGTCAGTACTATCTGACTGAACAGCAGGCCCAGGCGATTCTGGATCTGCGTCTGCAGAAACTGACCGGTCTTGAGCATGAAAAACTGCTCGACGAATACAAAGAACTGCTGGAACAGATCGCTGAACTGCTGCGCATTCTGGGCAGCGCCGATCGTCTGATGGAAGTGATCCGCGAAGAGCTGGAACTGGTTCGTGAACAGTTTGGCGATGCGCGTCGCACCGAAATCACCGCGAACACCGCCGATATCAACATCGAAGATCTGATCAGCCAGGAAGACGTGGTCGTCACCCTGTCTCACCAGGGCTACGTGAAGTATCAGCCGCTGACGGATTACGAAGCGCAACGTCGTGGTGGTAAAGGCAAGTCGGCTGCCCGTATTAAAGAAGAAGACTTTATCGATCGTCTGCTGGTGGCGAACACCCACGACACCATCCTCTGCTTCTCCAGCCGTGGCCGTCTGTACTGGATGAAAGTGTACCAGCTGCCGGAAGCGAGCCGTGGCGCGCGTGGACGTCCTATCGTCAACCTGCTGCCGCTGGAAGCGAACGAACGTATCACCGCTATTCTGCCGGTACGCGAGTACGAAGAGGGCGTGAACGTCTTTATGGCGACCGCCAGCGGTACCGTGAAGAAAACGGCGCTGACCGAATTCAGCCGTCCGCGTTCTGCCGGCATCATCGCGGTGAACCTGAACGAAGGCGACGAGCTGATTGGCGTTGACCTGACATCCGGATCTGACGAAGTCATGCTGTTCTCTGCCGCCGGTAAAGTGGTGCGCTTTAAAGAGAACGCCGTCCGCGCCATGGGTCGTACCGCGACCGGCGTGCGCGGTATCAAGCTGGCCGGTGAAGACAAAGTCGTGTCGCTTATCGTACCTAAAGGTGAGGGCGCTATTCTGACCGTCACCCAGAACGGCTACGGTAAACGTACGGCGGAAACGGAATACCCGACCAAGTCCCGTGGTACGCAGGGCGTTATCTCCATCAAAGTCACCGAGCGTAACGGCTCCGTGGTGGGTGCGGTGCAGGTTGCCGACAGCGATCAGATCATGATGATCACTGATGCCGGTACGCTGGTGCGTACGCGCGTGTCTGAGGTGAGCATTGTGGGTCGTAACACCCAGGGCGTGATCCTCATCCGTACGGCGGAAGACGAGAACGTGGTGGGTCTGCAACGTGTGGCTGAACCGGTGGATGAAGAAGATCTGGACGCCATCGACGGCAGTGCAGCGGAAGGCGACGATGAAATCGTGCCGGAAGCGGATACCGATGATGATGTCGCGGACGACGCTGAAGAATAATATGGCACTTTGACTATGGTGCAGAAGGGAGGCTTAGCCTCCCTTTTTTATTGCCATAAGGGTGAGGTGAGGATCCCTCGAACGCTAAAGGCTGTGCAACTAACGGACAACGATTAATTCAACATGGCCAGCACGTCATTAACCTCTTGCCGCACTAACGCAACATGACTTCCGAAGATGATTTGTATGTTCTGCCCATTGCGCACCAGCCCCAGCGGATTCGCTTCCTGAATAATAGATTCATCAACCCGTTCTGGATGCCGAATTTCTACCCGTAGGCGGGTATAGCAGTTCTGCACATCAACGATGTTCTCTTTGCCTCCCAGGCCTTTAATAATGGCTGCCGAGTTATATTTACCCATCACGTTATTAATAGTGGCGACAACGGGTTCAGCCGCTTTTTTCGCTTTGTAATCTGCTTTCGTATGCAATTTCATTTCAGCGTCACCACGGCCCAGCGTTTTCAGGTTCAGCTTCATTATCAAAAGACGGAAAACAACATAATACGTCGCACATTGAGCAACGCCGAGCAGCAAATAGTAAGGCCAGTCGGTCTTCGCCACGCCGAGCGGGATGTTGTACATAATCAGGTCAATCAGGCCGCCTTTACCGATGGTGACAATATCAAAGACAGAGACCAGTAACATAAATGCACCGCAGAGGATGGCATGAACAACAAAAAGAAGTGGTGCAACGAACAGGAAAGAAAATTCGATGGGTTCTGTTACCCCAACGAGTATTGAAGAGGCCACGGCAGGAACCAGGATAGCTTTAACATGAGATTTTTTGGACTCATCAGCACAGTGATACATCGCCAGTGCAGCCCCCGTTAACCCGAATATTTTAACCAGCGAGCGGGCATCATAAACCACCGTGCTGGAAAGACGGGTAATCGTAGGGTCTGTCATTTCTGCCAGGAAGATGTTTTCAATGCCGCAATAAGTCTGACCCGAGACGTCAGCGCAGCTGCCGACTTCAGTGAAATGAAGCGGGATCCACAATAAATGGTGGAGGCCGGTAGGAATAAGAATACGTTCCAGAAAGCCATAAATGCCAACACCGATGTGACCTGATCCCATGATGTGGGAGCCTGCGTCCTGAATGGCGTGTTGCACTGGAGGCCAGATATGCGTGAAAGCAATGCTCAGGAACATGGCGACCGGGATCATGATCAGTAAGACGAGACGAGATTCACCGTATAGCGCTAACGCTCCCTGAATGACTTTTTGACTGTATTTGTTATGCACCGCTGCGTTGAGGATGCCGAGCAGCATGCCAACGAAAATTCCCGTATCGACGACCTGTAAACCCAGCACATTACTTTGACCGGTGCCTCTTAGTTCGCCCTGAATTAAAAGGCCGTTGATACTCATGTAAGTATTCATTGAGTAAAGATAAACAAAGTACAAAATCAGCGCGTTAAAACCGGCTAAGTGCTTATCTTTTTTTGCTAAGCCCATCGAGAGACCGACGGCGAAGATAATATGTAAATTTATCAGGACAGAAAGCGTTCCCCATTTTAAAATCTTTCCCGCTCCGGCAAAAAAGGCGTTATCAAAAAAAGGGATGAAACTAACAATGGAGGGATTGGTGACCGCCGCACCGATAGCAATCGCCAGACCTACCATGGGAAGGACATAAATGGGCGCCAGCATCGCACGTGATAAATCGCTCAGGTAAGCGGTTACAGCTTGTTTATTCATATTTTTGTTCCATAAAAATAATCAGTGAATATTACTGGATTTATTCTGCCACTTTATTCTTTTATCTTAACATGACAACTTTAAGAGGTTTGTTTTGTGATTTATGATCTATTTTCATTAAATACGTCATGTTATCATAATAAAAATATGACCAATTAAGCGAGGAGAGCATGTTATATATAAAAATCATGGACGATCTTAAAGAAAAGATTAATACCGGTGTCTATGAGATTGGCGCAGCGCTGCCGACAGAGAAAAAGCTCATCGAGGAATATAACGTTAGCAGGATCACCATCCGAACCGCCGTCGAGGGGCTAGTAAAACTCAATCTGGTGGAAAAGCGCCGTGGCTCTGGCACCTATGTCCGGGGCAAGCAATATTCCCACGAAATGCGCGGTCTGGCTGGCACGACTGAAATTCTGGTTGGCTGTAATAAGACTGTGAAATACAAAGTCTTTCAGTTCAGCTTGATGACAAACAATGTCTCGGTTCACAAGATGCTTGAGCTGCCGGAAGGCGAGCCGCTTTACTATATCCGGCGGGTGAAATATGTCGATGACAAACCCCATATTGTTGAAGACAGCTACATGCCTGTTTTTTTATTCACGGACTTAAATATTTCAACTCTGGAGAAATCCAAGTTTGATTATGTTGAGCGCGATAAGGGGATGAAAATTCAGGGAAGCCGTCAGGAATTTACCGCAGTTGAACCCGATACAGTGATTATGAAAATGCTGAACATGGAGAAAACCTACCCTGTTATGAATTTACGATCGGTTTCCAATTTGGTCGATGGGCGGCGTTTTGACTTTACCGAAGCCTGGTTTCATCCTGATGCGCATAAATTAGCAATCTATCTTCCGCGCTGAAAGTAGTATTATATTTTGACGGGATATATAACCTATTTTAAAAATAACCAGTGAAGGATCACAGAATCTATTTCGACTATTTGTCATGCCGTCTGGTATCGATACGATGCAACCAATTTACCAAAGGTTATAAAGAAGATGACCTTTGATATTACTGGTTTATCTCGAATGGATTGAGGATGGCTATGAACAAACAAGCACAAATTATTGCAATTGCAGGCGGCGGCTCAACATATACCGCAGGTATTGTGAAAGCACTGCTTATGAAAGGCGCAGACTTTCCCGTTGCGGAAATTCGCCTGTATGACATTGATAAAGCGCGCCAGAATAAGGTGGCGGTTTTGGTCGATTACGTGGTCAAAACCCACGCTCCCCAGGTGAAATTAATCGTCACAACCGAACCAGAAGTCGCCTTTTCACAGGCTGATTTTGTTTTTGCTCAAATTCGCGTGGGTCAGTACAAAATGCGTGAATTTGACGAAAAAATCCCGCTGCGCCATGGATGCGTGGGTCAGGAAACCTGTGGGGCGGGTGGGCTGGCTTATGGCATGCGCACGATCTTTCCGATGATCGCGTTAATTGACTATATGGAACGCTTTGCGAAAGCGACATGCTGGATGCTGAATTATTCCAACCCGGCGGCTATCGTTGCGGATGCCGTCAACCGCCTGCGGCCAAATGCGCGCGTACTGAATATTTGTGATATGCCGGTAGCTATCCAGCGTAACCTGTCCAATATTCTGGGCGTAAACCGTTATGAACTGGATGTGGAGTATTTTGGGCTTAACCACTACGGTTGGTTCACCTCAATTAAAGTCAACGGCGAAGAAAAAATTCCCCAGTTACGGGCGCATATCCAGAAGTTTGGAATGCTGACTGAGCAGGAGGTTGAAAACGCGTGCCACTCAGAGCCTTCGTGGATCAAAACCTTCAAGAATACTCAGCCCTTGATGCAGATGTTCCCGGAATACATCCCCAACACCTACCTGCAGTACTACCTGATGGCTGATGCGATTGTTGCGCAATCCAACCCGGATCACACGCGTGCCAATGAGGTGATGGAAAGTCGCGAGAAGAAAATGTTCGATATGATCGAGCAAATTAAACTGGCCGACGGTAAGGTCGAAGATAAATTCCATGTCGGCGTGCACGGTGAATTTATTGCCGATGTGGCGATGTCAATGGCTTACGACCTGCGGCAAAAATGGCTGGTTATTATCCCCAATAATGGGCTGATCAAAGGACTGCCAGACGATGCGATGGTCGAAGTTCCTGCGCTCCTTGGCCACGATAAAGTGTATCCAATTCAGGTCGGCGAAATATCGCACTTCTACCTGGGAATGCTTCAACAACAGCTCATGTCGGAGAAATGCCTGGTGGATGCGGCGCTTGAAGGCTCTTATGACAAAGCGCTTCAGGCATTCACGCTGAACAAAACCATTCCATCGGCGAAAGTCGCAAAGCAAATCCTTGATGAAATGATTGAGGCGAATAAAGGCTACTGGCCAGCGCTTAAAAAACAGGACGTTGCGCTATGAAAATCAAGCACATTAAAGATCTCAACGCCTCTGCAGTAGGTTTTGGCTGCTGGGCTATCGGTGGGACATGGAATAATGTTACGGACGACGAGTCGATTCGTGCCATTAAAGCGGCAATTGACGGGGGGATTAACTTTTTTGACGTAGCCCCTGTTTATGGCAAAGGCCATGCCGAAACGGTGCTGGGCAAAGCGTTGCAACATGAAAAACGCCATGAGGTGATTATCGCCACCAAGTGTGGTCTGCCCTGGTCGCAGGATCTGCGCAAAAAAACGCGTAAAGACTTAAGTAAAGCGAGCATATTTAAGGAGATTGATGACTCCTTAATGCGGCTGAAAACGGATTATATTGATTTGTACCAGGTACACTGGCCCGATCCGAATACGCCAGTCGGTGAAACGGCGGCGGCTCTGGCTGAATTAAAGACGCAAGGTAAAATCCGTCATGTCGGGGTCTCAAACTACTCTCTGGAAATGACGCGCGAAATGATGGCTGGTACAGAGGTGGCGACTTTCCAGGGCTTGTACAATCTGCTTGAGCAAAATCCTGAGCATTACCACACTATTCCTTTGCAATACCGCGCCCGCGACGAGGCGCTACCGTTTTGTAAAAAACACGGTATCAAGTACTTGCCTTACTCACCCTTAATGCAAGGTCTGCTAACGGGGACGTTAGATCGCGCAGGTAACTGGGACGAAAACGATGACCGGCGGAATAACCCTAAGCTCAACGGCGAGGCGTTCGAGCCTTACTTCAACTGTGTCGAAGATCTTAAAGCGCTTGCGGCTGAAGCCAGAGTTTCACTGACGCATCTGGCCATCCAATGGCTGGTGGCGCAGGACGAGATCGGGCCTGTGATCGCCGGGGCGTACACTGTTGCACAAGTTCGTGACAACGCGGCCTCTCTACACGCGTCTGTCAGCGCCGAACTGCTCCGTCGTGCCGAAAGTATCGTTGCAAAGTGGCATCTGGAATAAGCCAGTTCCGGCTAATAAATCCCAACCGACTGGCGTTGGGATTTATCGGTTTAGCGGGATGAACACATTCTTCCCGGCCCCGGCGGGCCTTTTTTGGGCAATTCATGCGTCACGACAGGCTGGAAAACTGTTTCTCAGCGTGTTTACGTGCGCCAGCACAGAGAGAACATTGCGACGCGGGGCTTTTACCGCTACTTTATCCACATTCTTTTTACATTCTGCGGCGGAGCTTCGCCCCCTTGAAATACCTTGTTTCTTTCCGCACCACTCTCAAAGTTTCACGATACCTGTTCCGGGCGCTGGCGTTACTGCTCTGGCTGTTAATTGCCCTGTGTTCCGTGTTTTATATCGTCAACGCTTTGCAGAATAAAGAGTCAGAAATTCGCAAAGAACTTAATCTCAGTTCTGAGCAGGCGCAACGCTACGTACAGCGCACCTCAGACGTCATGAAAGAGCTTAAGTACATCGCCGAAAATCGTCTTACCGCTGAGAACGGCATTATGGCGTCGCGGGGACCCAACGCCCGCAATGACGTTCCGGAGTTTGCGCCGCTGTTTGCCGATTCCGACTGCTCGGCCATGGGCAATACCTGGCGCGGCTCGCTGGAATCACTGGCGTGGTTTATGCGCTACTGGCGGGATAATTTCTCGGCGGCTTATGAACTCAACCGTGTCTTCCTGATTGGCAATGAATCGCTGTGTATGGCGGACTTCGGCCTGCGCAACGTGCCGCTGGAGCGCGAAACGGCGCTGAAGAGTCTCCATGAGCGCATTCTTAAATACCGCAATGCCCCGCAGGAAGAACGCGGCAATAACATCTTCTGGATGAGCCAGGGCCCGCGTCCGGGCATCGGCTACTTTTATGCGTTAACACCCGTTTATCTGGGCAACCGCCTGCAGGCGCTGCTGGGTTCTGAGCAGACTATCCGTATGGATAATTTCTATACGCCGGGTACGTTGCCGGTGGGCGTCACCATTCTCGATGAAAACGGTCATGCGCTGATTTCCCTCACCGGTGCGGAAAACCGCGTGGAAATTGATCCGGACTGGCTACAGGAGCGCGCCTGGTTTGGTTACTCTTCCGGCTTCCGCGAACTGGTGCTGAAAAAGAGTCTGCCGCCGTCGTCCCTGAGCGTGATCTACTCCGTGCCGGTCGATCTGGTGCTGGAGCGCGTGCGCATGCTGATCCTCAACGCGGTATTGCTGAACGTACTGGTGGGTATTGCGCTCTTTACCCTGGCGCGCATGTATGAACGGCGGATTTTTATTCCCGCCGAGGCGGACGCCCAGCGTCTGGAAGAGCATGAGCAGTTTAACCGTAAGATTGTCGCGTCCGCGCCGGTCGGCATCTGTATCCTGCGCACCATTGACGGCACCAATATCCTCAGTAACGAGCTGGCGCATAACTACCTCAATATGCTCACTCACGAGGACCGGCAGCGGCTGACGCAGATCATCTGTGGGCAGCAGGTTAACTTTGTTGACGTGCTGACCAGTAACAACACCAATTTGCAGATCAGCTTCGTCCATTCGCGCTATCGCAACGAAAACGTGGCGATTTGCGTGCTGGTGGACGTCAGCGCGCGCGTCAAAATGGAAGAGTCGTTGCAGGATATGGCGCAGGCGGCCGAGCAGGCCAGCCAGTCGAAATCGATGTTCCTCGCCACGGTGAGCCATGAGCTGCGTACGCCGCTGTACGGCATCATCGGTAACCTTGATCTGCTGCAAACGAAAGAACTGCCGAAGGGCGTGGATCGTCTGGTGACGGCGATGAATAACTCTTCCAGTCTGCTTTTAAAAATCATCAGCGATATTCTCGACTTCTCCAAAATCGAATCGGAGCAGCTGAAAATCGAACCGCGCGAGTTTTCACCGCGAGAGCTGATGAGCCATATCACCGCCAATTACCTGCCACTGGTGGTGCGTAAACAGCTCGGCCTGTACTGCTTTATTGAGCCGGACGTGCCGGTGGCGTTGCAGGGGGATCCAATGCGTCTGCAACAGGTGATCTCTAATCTGCTGAGCAACGCCATCAAGTTCACCGACGTCGGCTGCATTATTTTGCATGTCGAGCGCGCCGGGGATTATCTGCGTATCCGGGTGCGGGATACCGGCGTGGGTATTCCGGGTAAAGAAGTGGTGAAGCTGTTCGATCCCTTCTTCCAGGTGGGAACCGGCGTGCAGCGTAACTTCCAGGGGACAGGCCTGGGGCTGGCGATTTGCGAGAAGCTGATCAGCATGATGGACGGCGATATTTCGGTTGATACCGAGCAGGGCATGGGTAGCCAGTTCTCGGTGCGTATTCCGCTTTATGCCGCCCAGCCCGCGCAGCCGCTGGACGTGGACGGCCTGAAGAAAACCACCTGCTGGCTGGCGGTGCGCAACGCAGCCTTGAGCGCATTTGTGGATTCGTTGCTGACGCACAATGGTATCCGCGTGCTGCGTTACGACGGACAGACACCGGGGGCGAACGACACCTTAATCACTGACGATGAGCTGGATGCGCCGTGGCCGGGCCGCGCCACGATTACCTTCTGCCGCCGCCATATCGGTATTCCGCAGGAGCGGGCGGCGGGGCAGTGGGTGCACAGCGTCGCCTCGCCCCATGAGCTGATCGCACTGCTGGCGCGTATTTACAGCATCACCGTAGAAAACAATGACGCTTCGCGCGCGTTGCAGCTGCCGGATTCGCTGGTCGCCAGCAATGACGACATGATGATCCTGGTGGTGGATGACCACCCGATTAACCGTCGCCTGTTGGCGGATCAGCTCGGTTCACTGGGCTATCAGTGCAAAACCGCGAACGACGGGATTGATGCCCTCAATGTGCTGAGCAAAAACCACATCGACATTATTTTAAGCGACGTGAACATGCCAAATATGGATGGCTATCGCCTGACGCAACGGATCCGTCAACTTGGGCTTACGCTGCCGGTCGTTGGCGTAACGGCGAATGCGCTGGCGGAAGAGAAGCAACGCTGTCTGGAATCGGGGATGGACAGCTGTCTGTCGAAACCGGTAACGCTTGATGTGATCCAGCAGACGCTGGCGGTCTATGCAGAACGGGTGAGAAAAGCGCGGGGCTAAAGCAGGATATGACGTTACCTCGCCGGGCGGGGTAACGTCATTAAGGATTTACTCTTTGGTATCCGCGGCGCTCAGGGTCACGGACGAGAGGTAGTTGAGCAGGGCAATGTCGTTTTCCACACCCAGCTTCATCATCGCCGACTTCTTCTGGCTACTGATGGTTTTGATGCTGCGGTTCAGCTTCTTGGCGATTTCCGTAACCAGGAAACCTTCTGCGAACAGACGCAGCACTTCACTCTCTTTCGGAGACAGACGTTTATCGCCATAGCCACCCGCGCTGATTTTCTCCAGCAGACGGGAAACGCTCTCCGGGGTAAATTTCTTCCCTTTCTGCAACGCCGCCAGCGCTTTTGGCAGATCGGTTGGCGCGCCCTGTTTCAAAACAATCCCTTCAATGTCCAGCTCCAGTACGGCGCTTAAAATAGCAGGGTTGTTATTCATGGTCAGCACAATCACTGACAGATTAGGGAAGTGGCGCTTTATATATTTAATCAGGGTGATCCCGTCACCGTACTTGTCGCCTGGCATGGAAAGATCGGTAATCAGTACATGGGCATCAAGCTTGGGGAGGTTATTGATCAGCTGTGTGGAATCTTCAAATTCACCGACTACATTCACCCACTCGATTTGTTCGAGTGATTTGCGAATACCGAACAGTACGATCGGATGGTCATCGGCAATAATTACGTTCATATTGTTCATGTATAAGGCTACCTTGCTTACAGCAAGCTTTTGACATAATCGTCAATGTCGCTGATGTATTTTTCTATGCCTGGAACATCGTTCTCATGAATGACATGTTCCAGCGTTTCACATAACTGTTTGCCGGGTACCAGGTTAAGCATGGCAAACACCCCTTTCAGGCGGTGCGCCGTCTGCGCCAGCGCTGCTACGTCGCGTGCGGCCGATTCAGTATACAACCTCTTAACATCGTCGGGTACTGTATCAACAAACAGCGCATAATAGCCGCTGGCATGGAGTTCGGCATTTTCGTTGCCCCCGTGCGGGGACTCCGGAACATCTTCCTGTGCCAGTTGCTCTTCAATGAGCTGCAATATCGCTTCCTGCATTGCATTACTCATATTAAAGTTCACGCGCCACTGACCGGGGCCGATTTTACGCGAGCCGGGCTCATCATCGCTTAAAAGCAAGCCCGCGGCAGTAAGATTAGACGGATTATCCGTTAAAAAGAGATCATATTCTTGACTCGCCAGGCGTTCGTCCGGAGTAATGCAGCTTGCGCCCCAGTTTTCCAGCTGGCGTACCACGATATTACGAATATCACTGGAGGTAATATCAATCATGGCGACGACATCATCCAGTAACTTCTCTTCTTCATCCTCTGCCTGTGGGCGTACATCCATTTTAACGTGTAAAGAATAGCGTGTTCCTAAACTTTCACGCGCTTTAATATTCAGATGTCCGCCAAGTTTCCGCGCTAACTGATCGCACAGCCAGAAGGTGAGGGCATTGGCTTTGCCAAAGCGATCTTCCTGGGTGTCGTTCAGGAACGGGAAGTGCAGATTGTCCACTTCGCTCGCCGTGACGCCTTCGCCCGTATCCAGGATACGGAACGTCAGGCGATCGCCTGCGGATTCATCGGCGTCCACTTCGAGTGTGATTTTACCGATCTGCGTCGTGGTCACCGCATACTGAATGAGCATGGTCAGAATGCGCAGTAATGCTTCACGATCGCCGTAACGTTGTTCATTGGCCGGCAGAGGGTTGTTGATCAGCAACTGTAGCCCTTTGCGCTTCACGATGGGCAATACTGCCGGAACCACTTCATCGATCAGATCCTGAATGGAGAACTGCGTAGACGCGCTCTTCCAGCCATCGTTTTCCAGCTGGTTAGCGAGCTGGATCTCGTCCACCAGCCGCACCAGTTGGTCGGCCTGCTGCGCCAGCTTCTGACCTTCTTCGTTATTTACCGTCGCCGCCTCTTGCGCCAGCTTTTTCGCCGGCAGCGTCAGCGCTTCGCCAATATGCTGCATAAAGGCGGCGCGGCCATGCTGGTTTTTCTCATACAGACGCTGCGCCTGTTTGAGCTTTTTATTAACCAGCACTTCACGGTCCTGATCGCGGATAACAAAAATCTGCGTGCGTGGCGACACCTGGCTGCGGAACTGACGGATCTCGTAGAGTTCGTTGTTCACCGTTGCCTGGATGACGCCCTGATGCTGATCGGCCATGCTGGTGATGTTCTGCAAATTCAGGTGCGGCAGCAAATGGTCGGCGATCTTATTGCTGATCACCGTGCGGTTGGCTTCCTGATCGTGCACCAGCAGCCCCAACGGCAGCACTGAAACAATCTCTTCATTAATGGCCCGCAGCATGCGCAGCTCATTGTTCGCACCGGGCAGGGCGGCATTTTCACTCAGACGCCCCGGCTGGTGGCGGAAAGTGGTATAGCCAAACAGCGCCAGCGCCAGCAGACCAATATTCAGCAACAGCGGCAGCAAAATGTTTTGCAGCGTATCCAGCAGCAGCGTGCCAAACGGCACTTCCCACACCAGCCGCATGCCGGTGGAGTTGAGCGACGACGAGATCTCAATCTGCGAGCTGTTGAAATTCACCGAGGCGCTGTCGGCCATCTCTTTATCTGAGGTACGCAGCGTGTTCTGCGAGGCATCGGTTTCCAGACGGAAACTGTCCAGCACCATATCCGGCGGGATCAAATCGTTAATCGGCAAATCAAAGGCGACCACTGTCGCCAGATGCCCCGGCTGGTTAAAGGTGGTGCGCAGCGTGAAGTAGTGACCGTTCTGCCAGGTCAGACGACGTAACGGCGAGAAGCTCTCGCGTTCATCAAGGGCGTTGGCCTGTTGCAGCATTTCAGCGCGGCGGGCATCGACAATAGTGCCAATGGTTGATTCTTTAAAGCCGGACGACAGATCTTTAAGCGGCAGCGTCGACACCAGGATCATGCTGTTGTCCTGGCCGTTCAGATAATACATCGACCAGGGTACGGTTTCCGCGCCCCAGAGGGTATCCAGATAGGTTGAAATGCGCTGGGTCATCTCCAGCGTCGTGCTGTCATGGGAGCCGAAAATCAACGCTTCCGTTTTACGCCGCGGCTTCTCCAGATAGTAAACATCCTGCTTTAAACGGGTTTCCTGCAGACCATCCGCCGGTAACGCAGGAGCGGCGGCGATGTTGTCGTAGATCTGCCAGGTGGCATAGCGCCAGGTGTCGATACGCTTATGCATGGCATGGGTTATATCAACTACCTGATAGCTTTTATCCTTCAGCCACGCATTTACTGCGCTTTGCACCATTACGCCCATGGTGACCAGCAGTACGATGATCAACAGAAGAAAGAAACGGGTAATGCTGCCCGGTATCAGGGAAAATTTTCCAGGGATCATTGTGTCAGATCGACTCATTAGTGTGTGTAACCCGTTATGACAACACGCGAAGAAAAAGCCATTTAGCGCCTTTCGTAAGACTAAGACAGGTGACTACCGCGCCGTTCGCGCGCGCGTCGGGCTTGTAGTTGTTATGTTACACGGCAGTGTACAGCAGGCAGTATAAAGCCTAATGAATGAATTTCCAGACTCTCGTGCAGGTAAAGGTCGCGGTGTGGGGCGAAAAGGGGGAAAGCGATGACAACGCGCTAACGCATGTATGGATTAGCGTCACGCGTCTGCTTATTCAATTGTTAAAGCCAGTATATAGCACTTTTAATCAAGAAATGAATCGACTTATTATTAGAAAAGGCCGTTTCGCTATCGTTAAGTGATTAATTAATAGTCATTATAATTTACCTGCGGTATCGCTTTACGGCAGGTTTGCAAAAAATGGCGCAAAAAAAAACCGAATGCAGAACATTCGGTTGTAATAGGGGTAAACAGTCATTCGAAGCCGAATGAAGGTAATAAATAAAAGTTAATGATGATAGCCAGATTATTTTAGTCGTGGTTTGATTTTTTGTTTTATCATTCAGTGCTATCAATATTCATTACGGTAAATGATTGATATTTATCAATTAATAATATTATTTGATTTTGCGTGCGCTATTTTTAAGCTTTTAGTGCTAAAAAAAGTTCCCCTAAATTTACATATTGAAACATCTAAGCGGCAAAATGAAACACCTTTAGAATTTTCGTATCATAATCTTATTGGATTATTCTGTATTTTTAGGGAAAATGAACTTGCCGACTGATTTGCAGGTTAATCAGTAAGCAGTGGCATATAAAAATAAGCATATAACAGAGGGTTAATAACATGAAACGCAAAGTCCTTTCCCTGGTCGTGCCTGCTCTGCTCGTAGCAGGCGCTGCAAATGCAGCTGAAATTTATAACAAAGACGGCAACAAATTAGATTTGTACGGCAAAGTCGACGGCATGCACTATTTCTCTGATGATAATGGCAGCGACGGCGACCAGACTTACGTGCGTTTCGGCTTCAAAGGCGAAACCCAGGTTAACGATCAAATCACCGGTTTCGGCCAGTGGGAATACAACGTTCAGGCAAACGAAGCTGAAGGCGCCAGCGATCAGGCATGGACCCGTCTGGCCTTTGCCGGTGTGCGTTTCGGTGATGCCGGTGCTTTCGATTACGGTCGTAACTACGGCGTGATCTATGACGTGACCTCCTGGACCGACGTACTGCCGGAATTCGGCGGCGACACCTATGGCGCAGACAACTTCATGCAGTCCCGTGCTAACGGCGTTGCGACTTACCGTAACACCGACTTCTTTGGTCTGGTGGATGGTCTGAACTTTGCCCTGCAGTATCAGGGTAAAAACGGCAGCACCAGCGGTGAAAACGCCGATGGTCGTAGCACGCTGAAGCAGAACGGCGACGGCTACGGCATGTCCCTGACCTACGATCTGGGCGAAGGCTTCAGCGTGGGTGGTGCCATGTCTTCCTCTAAACGTACCGCTGACCAGAACGTGGCAGACGCTTACGGTAACGGTGATCGCGCCGACGTGTACAGCGGCGGCCTGAAATACGATGCCAACAACGTCTATCTGGCAGCGCAGTTCTCCCAGACTTATAACGCGACCCGTTTCGGTACCTCTAACGGTTCAAGCCCGACTCAGGCCTGGGGCTTTGCTGATAAAGCGCAGAACGTTGAAGTGGTTGCACAGTACCAGTTCGACTTCGGTCTGCGTCCGTCCATCGCTTACCTGCAGTCCCGCGGTAAAAACATCAGCAGCGCTAACGGTCAGGACTTTGGCGATCAGGATCTGCTGAAATACGTTGATGTGGGTACGACTTACTACTTCAACAAAAACCTGTCTACCTTCGTTGATTACAAAATCAACCTGCTGGACGACAATACCTTCACCCGTCAGGCCGGTATCGGCACGGATGATGTTGTCGCTGTGGGCATGGTTTACCAGTTCTAATCGACTGACGCCGTTACAAAAGGGGCCGCGCAGGCCCCTTTTTTGTTAGCTACAAACCCTGACTTTTAGTGTACCCTTGCGCGCATTCAGCAAGGGGAGAATGAACATGGATCTGATTTTTCTTCGCGCCGCGATGCTTGCGGCCACCATTTTCTTAGCGGGCTGTGACGCCGCATCCAGTACGCCACCGGTCCCTTCTGCGGTAACGGTACTTGAAGGCAAAACCATGGGCACCTCCTGGCGCGTTAGCGTGGTGAACATGGATAAACCGCGCGCCAGCGAACTACAGCAAAAAATTCAGGCGCAGCTTGATGCCGACGATCAGTTAATGTCGACCTGGAAAAAAGACTCTGCGCTAATGCGTTTTAACGCGTCATACAGTCTCACCCCCTGGCCGGTGAGCGAAGCGATGGCAGACATCGTTACCACCTCGCTGCGCATTGGCAGTAAAACCGATGGCGCGATGGACATTACCGTCGGCCCACTGGTCAATCTGTGGGGATTTGGCCCGGACAAACAGCCGGTGACCATTCCCTCACAGGAACAGATTGACGCCGCGAAAGCGCGCACGGGCCTGCAACATCTGACGGTCACGCAGGAGGCCGGGCGGCAGTATCTGCAAAAAGATCTCCCGGATCTGTTTGTCGACCTCTCCACCGTCGGCGAAGGGTACGCCGCCGATCATCTGGCGCGGCTGATGGAGCAGGAGGGGATCCCGCGTTACCTGGTGTCCGTCGGCGGGGCGCTTGCCAGCCGCGGCATGAACGGCGACGGCAAGCCCTGGCGCGTGGCGATCCAGAAGCCAACCGATCGCGAAAACGCCGTGCAGGCCATCGTTGATATTAACGGTCACGGCATCAGCACCTCCGGCAGCTACCGCAACTACTATGAGCTGAACGGTAAACGCCTCTCTCACGTTATCGATCCGCAGACCGGGCGTCCCATTACGCACAACCTGGTGTCGGTGACGGTGATTGCCCCGACCGCGCTGGAGGCCGATGGCTGGGACACCGGGCTGATGGTGCTTGGGCCACAGCAGGCCAAAGAAGTGGCGCGCCGGGAAGGGCTGGCGGTATACATGATGACCAAAGAGGGCGATAAATTTGTGCCCTGGATGACGCCGCAGTTCGCCGCTTTTCTGGTCAGCGAAAAAAATTAAAACGCAAGATTGCGGGTGCGAACGTTTCCGGTGTCGCTCATCCTCAGGCTACACTTAAGCGAGGAGCCCGCCATGTCTGAACTCATTTTACAAACCGATGCGCACCGCTGGCAGGCGGTGCTGGATCGCCATCCCGACGCCGATGGCCGTTTCATTTTTGCCGTGATCACTACCGGTATCTTTTGCCGCCCGTCGTGTCGTGCGCGTCACGCCCTGCGGGAGAACGTGCGTTTTTATCCGGATGCCGACAGCGCCCGCGCAGCGGGTTTCCGGCCCTGCAAACGCTGTCAGCCGGATCAACCTGTCGCCGGGCAGCACCGCCTCGATAAAATCGAAAAAGCCTGTCGCCTGCTGGAACAGGATACGCCCGTCACCCTTGACGCGCTGGCGCAGCACGTGGCGATGAGCCCCTGGCATTTCCATCGTCTGTTTAAAGCCACCACCGGCATGACGCCCAAAGCCTGGCAACTGGCATTCCGCGCGCAGCGGTTGCGCCAGACGCTGGCAGAAGGCACCAGGGTGACCGATGCCGTGCTGGCCGCCGGATTCCCGGACAGCAGCAGCTATTACCGCCACGCGGATCGGGCGCTGGGGATGACGGCGCAGCAGTACCGCAGCGGCGGCAGGGAAACCACCGTTCGCTATGCGCTGGAAAACTGTACGCTGGGACGCTGCCTGGTGGCGGAAAGCGAGCGTGGGATCTGCGCTATTCTGCTGGCCGACAGCGACGAGCAACTGCTTGCCGAACTGGCGCGTTGTTTTCCGCACGCCCAGCGAGGGGAGGGCGACGACGAATTCACCCGGCGGGTACAGCAGGTGATCGCAGTGCTGGATAACCCGCGTAATACGCTGGCGCTGCCGCTGGATCTGCGCGGCACGGCTTTTCAGATGCAGGTATGGCAGGCTTTACGCCAGATCCCCGTCGGGGAAACCGTGAGTTATCAGCGACTGGCGGATGCCATCGGTAACCCCCGCGCCGTGCGCGCCGTCGCCAGCGCTTGTGCCGCCAATACGCTCGCCGTGGTGATCCCCTGTCACCGCGTGCTGCGCGTCAACGGCGCGCTTTCTGGCTACCGCTGGGGAGTGGCGCGCAAGGCACAACTACTGGCCCGTGAAGCAGAGCAGGAGGAGACGTAATGCTGGATTTATTTGCCGATGAAGAACCCTGGCAGGAGCCGTTAGCCCCCGGCGCGGTGATCCTGCGCCGTTTCGCCACGGGCCATGCGCAGGCGCTGCTGGATGGCATTGCGCACGTGGCGGCGCAGTCGCCGTTTCGCCATATGATCACCCCCGGCGGCTACACCATGTCGGTGGCGATGACCAACTGCGGCACACTCGGCTGGGCCACCAATGCACGAGGGTATCTGTACGCAGAACATGATCCGCTCACCCAACGCCCGTGGCCAGCGATGCCGGAGGCGTTCCGCGCGCTGTGCGATTGCGCCGCGCAGGCGGCAGGCTATCCCGATTTCACCCCCGATGCCTGTCTGATTAACCGCTATGCGCCCGGCGCGAAGCTCTCTTTGCATCAGGATAAAGACGAGCCTGATCTGCGCGCGCCGATTGTGTCCGTTTCGCTGGGACTGCCTGCGGTTTTCCAGTTTGGCGGTCTGAAGCGTAACGATCCCGTGGCGCGGGTGATGCTGGAGCAGGGGGATGTGGTGGTATGGGGCGGCGCATCGCGGCTCTTTTATCACGGCATTCTGCCGCTGAAAGCCGGGCATCATCCGGACACCGGCGAGTACCGTTACAATCTGACGTTCCGCCAGGCGGGCTATAAATAAGAATTATTCTTGATTCAACGCGAGAGCCGTTTACACTGCACGCTGTTTTTTCTCTGTGCGGAACGTGTTTATGCCACTTCTTCTTCTCGTCTGGCGACAATATCGCTGGCCTTTTATTGCCGTACTGGCGTTAAGCCTTGCCAGCGCCGCGCTGGGGATCGGGCTGATTGCCTTTATCAACCAGCGACTGATTGAAAACGTTGATATGTCGCTCGCCGTGCTGCCGGAATTCCTCGGGTTGCTGATCCTGTTGATGGCGGTCACCCTCGGCTCGCAGCTGGCGCTCACCACCCTCGGTCACCATTTTGTTTATCGCCTGCGCAGCGAATTTATCAAGCGTATCCTGGATACCCATGTCGAACGTATCGAGCAACTCGGCAGCGCCGCCCTGCTGGCGGGGCTGACCAGTGACGTGCGTAATATCACTATCGCCTTTGTGCGTCTGCCAGAGCTGGTGCAGGGGATTATTTTAACCGTCGGCTGTGCCGCCTACATGGGCTGGCTGTCCGGCAAAATGCTGATGGTCACCGCCGTGTGGATGGCGATCACCATTTGGGTGGGATTCGTACTGGTGGCGCGGGTATACAAACACCTCGCGACGCTGCGTGAAACGGAAGACAAACTGCATAACGATTACCAGACGGTGCTGGAAGGGCGGAAAGAACTGACGCTCAACCGCGAACGTGCCGAATACATCTACGACCAGCTTTATCTGCCGGATGCGCGGGAATACCGCCACCATATTATCCGCGCCGATACCTTCCATCTCAGCGCAGTGAACTGGTCGAACATTATGATGCTGGGGGCGATTGGCCTGGTATTCTGGATGGCGAACAGCCTCGGCTGGGCGGATACCAACGTCGCGGCGATCTTCTCCCTCACCGTGCTGTTCCTGCGCACGCCGCTGCTGTCGGCAGTGGGCGCGCTGCCGACGCTGCTCAGCGCGCAGGTGGCGTTTGCCAAGCTGAACCAGTTTGATCTCGCACCTTATAAAGAAGAATTTCCGCGTCCGGTGTCGTTACAGGGCTGGCAGACGCTTGAAATGCGCGATGTCACCTTTACCTATCAGGACAACGCTTTTACCGTCGGACCGCTGAATCTGACGCTGCACCGGGGCGAACTGGTGTTTCTGATTGGCGGCAACGGCAGCGGCAAATCAACGCTGGCGATGCTGCTCACCGGGCTGTATCAGCCGGTGTCCGGGCAGATCCTGATCGACGGCAAACCGCTGGCGGCAAACAAACCGGAAGATTATCGCCAGCTGTTTTCAGCGGTGTTTACCGACGTCTGGCTGTTTGATCAGTTGCTTGGCCCGCAGGGCAAGCCTGCCGATCCCGCGCTGGTGGATAAGTGGCTGAATCAGCTGAAGATGGCCCATAAGCTGGAGCTGAAAGACGGCAAAATCCTTAACCTGAAGCTCTCGAAAGGGCAGAAGAAGCGCGTGGCGCTGCTGCTGGCGCTGGCGGAAGATCGTGACATCATCCTGCTGGATGAGTGGGCCGCCGATCAGGATCCGCACTTCCGCCGCGAGTTTTATCAGGTGCTGCTGCCATTGATGAAAGATATGGGTAAAACCATTTTCGCCATCAGCCATGACGATCATTACTTTATTCACGCTGACCGTCTGCTGGAGATGCGCGACGGCAAACTGACAGAACTGACCGGCGCGGAGCGCGATGCGGCCTCCAGAGATGCGGTTTCCCGCACTGCCTGACTAAAAAAAGCCCGGCCTGTTGCGCCGGGTTTTTTTATTCATTCCATTTATTTATCTCACCTGCCGCTATGCTTTACCCTGTCATCATGATCAAGAATGCAGGGATGTCCCATGTCAGTCATACCAAATAACAGCGCCCGGGTGCGCGATGAAGAGCGCGCGCGCCTGATCTGGCTACTCACTACCGATAAAGCCATTACCTCCACGTTACTCAACAAGCTGACGCTTGCTGAACAGTACGATGTTGGTTCGCTGGCGGAAAACATGGCGGAAGTGGGGGCGCTGGTGGCGCATTTGCCGCCACCGGACCTGGCCGATACGCTGGAAGCGTTGCCCGCCGATGCGCGTCATGCCGTCTGGCAGCTTATCGATCACACCAAACGCGGCGAAGTGCTGCTGGAAGCTTCCGAAAACGTCTGGGACGATCTGATCGAGGGCATGAGCGACAAAGCGCTGCTCGATGCCCTGAAAACCCTCGACATTGACGAGCAGATTTACCTTGTTCAGCGCCTGCCGCGTAACCTGACCGGGCGGCTGGTCGCCTCGCTGCCGGCGGGGGAGCGTGCGCGGGTACATCAGGTGATGCATTACCCGAAAACCAGCGTCGGCGCGAACATGGAGTTTGCTGTGATCACCGTGCGCCCGGATGTGACGCTGGCGACCGTGCAGCGCTTTTTGCGTCGTCTTGACACCATGCCGGACAACACCGACAAACTCTTTGTCACCGGCCGCGATAACGTGCTGCTGGGCGAGCTGCCGTTGCAGACCATCCTGCTCAATGTCGGGTCGGTGCGGGTCAGTGACGTCATGGAAAACGATCCGGTCACCTTCTCGCCGGAAGACGATGCCGAAAAAGCCGCCCGCACCTTTGAGCGTGACAACCTGCTCAGCGCCGCAGTGGTGGATACCACCGGCACGCTGATGGGGCGTCTGACCATTGATGAGATCGTTAACGTGGTGTATGAAGAAACCGATAACGATATGCGTCTGATGGGCGGTCTGAGCGCCGAAGAAGACGTTTTTGCGCCGGTCAGCAAAGCGGTGCGTACCCGCTGGGCGTGGCTGGCGATAAATTTATGTACCGCGTTTATCGCTTCGCGGGTGATCGACGGCTTCGAACATACTATTTCGCAGCTGGTGGCGCTGGCGTCACTGATGCCGATTGTCGCCGGGATCGGCGGTAATACCGGCAATCAGACCATCACCATGATCGTGCGCGCGCTGGCGCTGCAAAAGATCCATCCCGGCAACTTCCGCTTTTTAATTTTTCGTGAAATGGGGGTGGCGCTGATCAATGGCCTGGTATGGGGCGGGATCATGGGCGGCGTCACCTGGTGGTTGTACGGTGACATGGCCCTTGGCGGGGTGATGACCCTCGCCATGGTGCTGAACTTGCTGGTGGCCGCGCTGATGGGCGTGCTGATCCCAATGATTATGGTCAGGCTGGGGCGCGACCCGGCGGTCGGCTCCAGCGTGATGATCACTGCGCTCACCGATACCGGCGGCTTCTTTATTTTTCTTGGTCTGGCGACGCTGTTTTTGCTTTAGCGTCGGCCGCGCGTTGTCGGCGGCCTGGCAGCACAAACATCAGCGCCACGCCGGCGGCGACGCCAATCGCCAGATTACCGGTGCTGACGGTGGCTATCACCGTCACCAGCATCACCAGGGTTTCCGCCACCGGTGCCTGCTTCAACGCGGCCGGATGGACGCTGTGCCAGCTGAAGGTTTTCACCCCCACAATCACCATAATACCCGCCAGTACCGCCATCGGGATTTTTGCCATCACCTCGCTGAGGGCGGTGACTAACAGCAACAGCACCAGACCTGCCGCCACGGTGGAGATACGGCTGCGGCCTTTGCCCATTTCCACGTTGACGATGGTCTGGCCGATCATCGCGCACCCGGCGATGCCGCCGTACAGTCCGGCAAAAATATTGGCGATACCCAGACCGGTACTTTCCCGACGCTTACTGGAGCGCGTGTCAGTGAGATCGTCCACCAGTTTGGCGGTCAGCAGGGATTCCATCAGGCCGACAAAGGCAATACTCAACGCGCACGGCCAGATGATACTCAGCGTATGCAGGTCAAATGGCACCAGCCACTGCGTGAAGCCCGGCAGGCCGCCCTGCATTGGGCCTTCGTCACCCACCGTCGGCAAAATCTGCCCGGTCGTCACGGTAAACACCGTCAGCAGCACAATGGCCACCAGAGGAGAGGGAATGCTTTTCACCCAGCGTGGCAACCACAGCACAATCAGCAGCGTCAGGCCGAACAGCCCGACGATCAGCGGTTCGCGGCTCCAGAAATGCGGCACCTGGGCGAAGAAGATCAGGATGCCGAGGGCGTTAACGAAGCCGGTCATCACGCTGTGCGGAATAAAGCGCATCAGGCGTGCCATGCCCGCCAGACCGAAAACGATCTGGATAAGCCCTGCCAGCAGCACTGCCGGCAGAATGTACTCCACGCCGTGCTGATGAACCATCGGGCCTATCACCAGCGCGACGGAACCCGCCGCCGCCGTGACCATTGCCGGACGACCGCCGAGCACCGACATCGACAGGCACAGCACCACAGAGGCAATCAGGCTGACTTTCGGATCGACGCCGGCGATGACCGAAAACGAAATCACTTCCGGGATCAGCGCAAGGGCGGTGATCACCCCGGCGAGGGTTTCGCGCAGCAACAGCGAGGGAGAGCGAAGAACAGTACTTACACGGCCGTCATGGTTGGCCGTTACAGATGACATTGGATCAGGCATAGGGTTTCGCAGATAAGGCGCGCCGCCAACAGGGCGGGCAGACAGGCATCCATGCGGTTAAACAAAGCGCAAAATAGTAGCCGCCACGCGCTGCAGATACCAGTTTTATTATCATTGTCGCAACATCAACTTTTAAACCGGCCGGTTATTGTTACTCAGATAAATCTTATGCCATGATAAAAATGAGGATCTCAATCGCAGAGCAGGGGGACGGTATGCAAACTCAGAACCGCTACGGACAAGCCTTAGGAAGAGAAGTAAAAGAGTGGTCGCCACGACCGCATCCTGAAAAAGTTACCTTGCAGGGGAATTACACCATTATTTGTCCACTGGCCCCGGATCATGCCGAAGATCTGTATCGCGAATGGCAAAGCATCGACGATGATCGGGACTGGACCTACCTCACTGCGACCAAACCGGCGACCAAGGAAGCCTGTTATCAGTATTTCAGAGACCTGAGTGCAGAGCCGAAAACCTTACATTTTTCCGTGAAAGATAAGACGAACGGCATCGTTAAAGGCATCTTCTGCATTACGGGACTGGATTATGAGAACGGCGGGTTTCATATCGCCGACATTAACTGGACCCCGCCGATGAAGCGAACCCGCATAAGTACGGAAGCGCTTTTCCTCGTGCTGGAGTACTTCTTTGATAAATTAAAATTCCGCCGCTGTGAGTGGCGCACCAATATTAACAATCTCACCTCCATCGCCTCGGCTGAGCGTATCGGCTTTAAGAAAGAGGGGGTGCTGCGTGATAAAAAGGTGACCAAAGGCCACACCGAGGACATTGCTGTTTTCTCCATTACCGCCGTGGACTGGCTGGAAATTTCACCCGCGATGAAGGCATGGCTGCGCAAAGAAAACTTTGATGACCGGGGAAGACAGGTGAAGAAGCTGAGTGAGTTCTACAGCTGAAATAAAAAAAACAACCTTAACAGGCTGGTTTTTCTGAGGTTTCTTGGTCGGCACGAGAGGATTAAATAAAATAATGTAATTTATTGATTTTCATGAGTTTGTGTAAGTGTTGTTTATCTGTGTATGCCTAAGCGTATGCCTAAAAGTGAAAATCATCGCACCAGCGAAAAACTGTCCCGGGCCCCAACGTTTCAAGCGATAATAGTATTACTGTAAGCTAAAATGATTAAAATCGCTTTTAGAAGGAAAGGGATGATGAAAAACTGGTCAACGGAACATACGAAAGAGATCAAATCTTGGCTCGACATTGATACTTACCGCAAATTCGAAGAGCTTACGCTTATACGGTTCTATCATGAGCTATGGGCAAGGACGTTGTTCTTCAAAAGTTACAGAGAAAATTTTGAGAGCAAAGCTCTTATGGGATACTTCTCGAAAATCTTTAGTGGGAATCCTTTTCTTATAGAAGAGGAAAAGCTTGGGTATATGACTCCCGAAAACAAGTTGTTTCAACCTCCTCATTTCTTGCTTACTACAACAGATGATATTGCTCGATTAAGCATACTTTCTTTGAAAAGAGAAATGTATTTCTGGAGTGGCGGGGATGGGTATGCTGTAAATAAAGAGTTTGAAGAAAAACCTGTCTCTGAGAGTATGCCAGATCAGTTTCCCCGGACAGTTATGTTTGAAATAGATTTAGCAAGTGGGACTGACGAGGAAATTGCTGAATCACTTAAGGCTGCACTACCGCAATGGCGAAAAATTAAGGGTATAGAAGAAAATCCCCTGGAGTCAGTTCGGTTTGGGTATGGAACTATCAAGAAACTGATCAACTATCGTGTAATACCTATGCTGGATATTCTGGTCTGGGCCGCCATTAAAAAGATCCGTGTCTCTGACGACAGACTATCCAGGTTGCTATATACAGATGATGACGCAGAAAGTGAAATGAGACTACCCCAGCAGATCAAGGATACTGACCGACCTCTTGCCCTTAAAGCCTCAACAATTGACTTCATCAGGCAGTTTCATTTTTTTATAAACAAGAACAATCATTTGAAAAAAATGAAAATTTCTGATGTAATTAAACTTACAGATTAATGTTAATATAACATACCTTTATGTTTGGATATGACAACCTCAACTGGTTGTTTCTATTATAAAAATGTTCTTTTGGTTTTCGCTGGCTTACTATGAAATTTAAAATACGTAATTAATGCTCAAAAAGTATAGCAATTAAGAGAAATGCGAGGTTATCTTGGAATCTACTAAATATCAAGTTTTCCTGAGTTCCACATATTCTGACTTAGCAGAAGAAAGAGAAAGTATTATAAAAGCTATTTTGGAAATGTATCATATCCCTATTGGGATGGAGATGTTCAGTGCTGAAGATGAAGACCAGTGGGAAATTATCAGACGAACGATTGAAGTTAGTGATTATTATATTCTTGTTTTAGGTTTAAGATATGGTTCAAAAACATCAGATGGCATTAGTTTCACACAAAAAGAATATGAGTATGCCTTAGAAAGAAAGATACCTATTCTTGCGTTTGTCATGAAAGACAATGTGCCTCTACCAATAGATAGAAGGGACGATGATCTCTCAGAAATTAATGGATTTAGAGAATTGGTGTTAAGAAATTCAAAAATGGCTCAATTTTGGGAGACAAAAGACCAGCTTATAAAAAGCGTATCAATTTCATTGATGAAGCAGATCATGCAGAAACCTGGGATAGGATGGATTCGTGGTGATAAGGCAGATATAGATGGAGCTCTTTCAAAAGAGTTAACATCTTTGAGTAAAGAAAACAGAGAGTTACGAAAAAGAGTTTTGGATCTTGAATCAAAAATTTCATTTAGAAAGCCATCGATCGATGTTTCCATAAATAAACCGACTATCGATGAAAATTTCAATTCATATGAAATCCTAACGATGCCTGATGTTTTGAGGTTACAAAATGTGCCATCACATTTACATGAGTATATCTCTGAAGATGACATAGAGAAATATAATAGGGAGATTCCAAGTCAAAATGAATTATTTAATTACAATAAAGAAATTGAAAGATTTTATAAGATAAATAATTATTCCTCAGCACTTGAAATATTAGTGTCTAATATAGGAAGTATAAAAGCAACTAATGTATATATAGATATCGAATTTCCTGATGCTTTTTTCATTTATGAGAATGACGACACATTCAGTGAGCCTGAATCGCCTCTTCCAGTTAATCCTATAATTCGAGCGAAGTCGGAATATAGTAAAAATAAATATATGCAAAATTCTGCATTATCCCGTTTACAGACACAGTTAGGTGGTGGTTATAGTGTGATGGATCGTTTTCCATCTTTGAATAATAATCTATCATTTCTGAGTAAAATTCCACCTATTAATCAAAAGTGGTGGACAAAACTTGATGGAAGAAAAATTACGATAAAAATTGATAATTTATTACACACGAGAGAGTCATCATTTGATGATGAATACATGATAGTTCCTTTAACAACAGGAAAGCATATAATTGAGGTCAGGATTATATGTGAGGAATATGAAGAAATAGAAACTAGATATATTGAAATTGATATATAAAAAATTCATGTGACTAATAGTGTACACCTGATCCGACAGAAACTTGTAGAAATAATCGGTAACTGCCAGGTCAGGTCTAAAACAGCTGAATTAGTGAAATTTGTCAAGCAGAGTATTAACTATCATATCTTATAATTCTCACTCATGTTAAGTTTTAGGCTATAAGTTCAAGACCGCTTTAATTCTTTTGGTAAAAAGGCATCAATTTCACTATCTGAAAAAGTCATATCCTCCAGTTCCTTTAGAGCCTTTTGCGCGGCTATATAAGCTTTGTAATTTGTGCTCGGAGAACCTGCGTATACAGACTGTAATTCTTTTGTAAGTTTATCTCTTTTTTCTCTTATTTTATCAAGGGATATATCCCCAATACGAATATCAGTCAACAATGAAAGATATTCTTCTCTTATAATCCATAGATCACTGCCAGCTTGCCGATGCTTTTGAGCTAGTTCTCCTAAATCATAATTTTTTGTATATGTATTTAAAATCAAAAGGATGGTTGAGAGGACAACACTGATAATAGCGCTAACGTTGCCCTTGTCAAAGAAAGTTGAAACTATTCCACCTGTAACTAATGCTGACACGACTATTTGCCATAATTTTATGTTTTCATGCTTACGGATAAGTATGTCAGCACATTTTTCATGAGTTTTATGGGAGTAAACGACCCGTCCGTAACATTCTCTTATCTGCCCTTCAAGGATTAAACGGTCTTCATTCATCACGATTCCCCTCGATTACTATTGGTACATGAATTCTATCTTTTGCAACGACAACTCCGTCTTTAACACAATAGCATTCGACAATGTGATCCCCACGAAAATTGGTGGACTCTATTTTCTGTCTCATCCCTGCATCAGCAACTATTTGTCCTCGAATATTATTTTTCTTCTTTGCCACTTCACCTCTATTCAATACTTTCCAGTATATATCATAAGGTTGTATAACTGAAATCTCTTTCACCTCAAACCTTAAATCCTTTTTATTTCGTAGAGGAATATGTCTTGAGATCATATCACGCAGAAAAAACTCTCGAAAACCATTTTGTTTCACTTCACAATCAATTTTTATATTTTCCTTAATATCAACAGGGAATTTATCTTCGATAAATTCTTCTGTGTTTTTCCATGTTGCGTGGGTATGGATCGAAAGGGATGCCTTTGATACAGTTTCAGCTTTCGGGAACGGGCGACCATAGACCTTTTTCCATTTATCATTTTCATTCGATTGACCGTTAGCATCAATTGCTTCAAGACACAGATGGTATGCTTTTTTAGCTTTCTTTTGAAATTTTTTCTTAACTTTCACTCGTTGACGACTGCCAGGGGCTGAATACTCAGTTTGTTCTTCAAGTTCATGAATATACTTGAAAAAATCTCTACTTAACCAATCATAATAGTGATAGCTTTTATCATCATACTCAGTTGTTGAGTTTAGAAAATTGTATACCAGAGTATCAATCAGAAGCCCTCCCATAGCTAAGCCATGTTTGTTACGCCATGCTCTTATCATTTTACATAGCCGGCGGAGGTTGCTATTTTTGTTTGCGTCAAGGTTATTTATAGCTGTCATTTCAGCTCTGGGCTTCGTTATTTTCCAACTGCCACCGTTATTCGTGTCAGGATATTTATAACTACAATCCTCTTGTTCAAAAACAGGCTGAACTTCAAAATGGAAATTGGTATAAGTTACAGTAACAACAAGTCTGTCCACACGAACCTTCGTCGTCGGATACCTTTTTAATATCGCTGATTTGACATCTTGAAGTAGTTCTAATTGTTTACCGTCTTTGTAATTATCCCATTTTGATTTAGGCATAATATATAGCATATCTAGATCTGAAATACCTCTGATTCCCGTTTTTCTCCCAAATGAACCCACTTGTAAAGTATTTGCTATATTAGATTCGGTATCTCTGAACTATTTGTTTAAAGCAGTGGTTAATTCACCATAGCGAGAGCTGATTGTTTCTGCATTATTGATAGATAAATTTGATATAAACCCTGAAAACATTTCAGATATAGTCATCGAATAAACTCCTCACTCTTAGATTTTTTGTTTATGTACGCTAAGGGTTTGCTACAACTTCACTTTGGATTTATGCTGTATGAATAAACAGTTATCTTAGCATAACTTATTCGAACGTTCAGGTGTTTATTTTTATTCATTAACATAATGATCTATAGTTATTTTTATGTAATATGCCCTATGATCCTACTTGGCGGCACTCCCTACAGAAAAGGTATCAAAGCAGGAATCAAAGCGACATTTCGGTTTTTTTCGTGGTTGCCGTATTTACATCAACGAAGGAAAGAACGCAAGTTAATCAATCTGTATCTACTTGATTAACATAGAATATGTCATCAACTTCCGCTTCTGGCAGAAAGCTGCCATATACAATAAGTTGAAGGGACGCTGTGAGTGAGAAGCGGAAGCTCACAATTGTCGCTACAGCCGATAGGGGCACTACTAGCATTGGCGTATCGTATTGAAAGGGGACATGTCACCTCGGACGTACACTTGAATTTATTAAACTGGTTCAGGATAAGCGCGACAATAATCGTTCAGAGGCAATACCTGCCGTTGATGGCCCATCACGGCGACGTAGAAAACCAGCAGAAAAGAAATCCCAACGTTCGCTGAATGGTGACGATATGCTCGATGCGTTGAAGACATTACAGTCACGTTCTGAGGAAATGTTTGGTATGAAGTGGTTTACTGAATTTGGCCACCTGAACAGAGGTGATATGCTCACCTCAGAACAACACAGGTGCTCCAATGAAAAGAAGAAATTTCAGTCCTGAATTCAAACGCGAATCCGCTCAACTGG
>NZ_JAHUXA010000012.1 GCF_019218745.1 Enterobacter sp. ENT03 | reverse complement strand
GTACGTAATGACATGGTATCTCTCGCATCCCAGGGCATAAGCGACTCCATAAACGCGTTCTTATGCCTTAGTTGTAAGTGTCTACCATGTCCCCGAACAAGTGTTCATGATGTCCCCGGACTGTACAACGGGAGAGGGCCGGGGTGAGGGGCAACCATCAACTCTGCAAATAGACCATCTGGGTTTGCAGATACTCGTTTAGCCCGTGACGCCCGTCGGCACCGCCGATGCCCGATTTACGCCAGCCCGCGTGGAACCCCTGCATCGCTTCGAAGTTTTCGCGGTTGATGTAGGTTTCCCCGAACTTCAGGCCGCGCACGGCTTTCATCGCCACGTTGAGGTTGGCGGTGTAGATCGAAGACGTCAGCCCGTAGTCGCTGTCATTGGCCATCGCCAGCGCTTCATCGAGGGTATCAAAAGCCACCACCGGCAGCACCGGGCCGAAGGTTTCTTCGTGCATGATGCTCATCTCCTGGCGCACGTCCACCAGCAGCGTGGGCGGATAGAAATAACCGCTGCCTTCCACCGCTTTCCCGCCGAGCACCAGGGTTGCCCCCTGCGCAACGGCGCGCGCCACCTTCTCTTCCACCCGTGCCAGCGCCGCGGCGTTGATCAGCGGCCCCATGGCAATATCATTACGCTGCGCCGGATCGCCAAACTGCACGGCTTTCATCGCCTCGCCCAATTTGTTAACAAAGCGGTCGTAAATGCCTTTTTGCACATAGACGCGCTCGGCGCAGTTACAGACCTGCCCGGCGTTGATGATGCGTGAATCGACAATGGCTTTCACCGCCAGCGTCAGATCCGCATCGTCCATCACAATGGCCGGGGCTTTACCGCCCAGCTCCAGGCACACTTTGGTGATATTTTTGGCTGCCGCCGCCATGATCTTCTCCCCCGCGCCGACGCTACCGGTCATGCTGACCATCGCCACTTTTGGGTTGCCCGCCAGCTCCTGCCCGACGGTTTCCCCCCGGCCCAGTACCAGGTTAAACACGCCCCGCGGCAGACCGATTTCATCGACGATTTTCGCAAAGGCGATGGCGTTGTTTGGCGTAAACTCACTGGGTTTAATCACAATGGTGTTACCGGTGATCAGCGCCGGAGCCAGTTTGCGGGCAATCAGGAAGAACGGGAAGTTCCACGGCAGAATGCCGGTGGTCACGCCGAGGGCGCGTTTAAAGACGAAAATGTTCTCGCCCGGACGGTCACTTTGCAGGATCTCCCCTTCGTAGCGCCGCGCCCACTCCGCCATGTAGTCGATGTAATCCGCGGTAAAAGCCACTTCAACATCTGCCAGCTGCTGAATTTTGCCGCCTTCGGCGACGATGAGCTGGCTGATTTCGCTGGCGCGCTCGCGGATCCCCGCAGAGATTTTGCGTAACCAGCCCGCACGTTCGATAGCCGGCAGCGCTTCCCAGGCAGGCTGCGCACGTTCTGCGGCATCAATCGCTTTGCGGGCGTCCTCTGCCGTACCGTCCGGGATACGGGATAACAACGCTTCCGTTGACGGGTTAACCACGTCGATCCACGCGTCGCCCTGCCAGGTGACAAACTGACCATCGATATACATCGGGTGTAGTACGGGTGCTGTCATGACCTGCTCCTGTAATAACATTGTTTTCAACAAGTAAATTCACTGTTAAAAATCTACAGGCGTTGCGGTCATGGCCTGGCTTAATCAGCTGATTATGTGAGACATCTCATAAAAGCACGAGGGATTTGCGACAAAAGTATGACCTGCGGCGGGACGCGAATGCCCGTTTGCGCGCTGATTGTCGCAAACGGGCAAGAGTTAACGTAATGCCCGATCGCGCAGGGCGGCGTTGAGGGTGTCATCGGTCTGTAAGGTGCGCCAGGCGGCGTCCACGTGAGCAGGAAAATCGACGTGGGCGATAAAGTTGCGCCCGCGCGGTCCGTAACCCTGCTCATCATCCCGCAGGCGCGGGACTTCACCGAGCATCAGCGACAGATAACGGTCCACCGCCCACAGGCCCTCTTCGCGCGGGCGCGGGGTAAAGCTCAGGCCGCGCTGGCCATTACGCAACTGCGGCGTAAAACCGGGCCAGCTCAGGAAGTGAACCTCTCGCGGTGTTGCGGCGGTGAGATGCGCGAAGGTCGCCATCGTGCGCCGCTGCATGGTCGGATCCTGCACCACCAGCACTGTGCGTGCCTGCGGCAGCTTCGCCTGCAACAATTCACAGGAGAGACGCGCGTTTTCGCCGCAGTTCGTCGATTTATCCTCCAGAAGAATGCGGTCGCCCGGAATGCGCCAGAACTGGCGGGCGATGTCAGCGATGATCGCCGCTTCAGAACGCCCGGTCGTGCGGATGACGTTATAGCGCGGGTGGCGCGCAATGGCGGCATACAAAAACGGCGTGGAATGGCCAATGCCGCCGCTGATCAATAGCGGGGCGTGGTCGCGGGCGGCGACCTTACAGGCCGCATCGATGGTCGGGATCACGGCGTTCCCCGCCAGAATAACGCAGTCGGCATGGACCGGATGCGGTTTACCGGCAAAATCATTCAGTGCCAGCCACTGGCCAAGCGTATTGACCGCCGTCAGCGTGGTTTCCGGCAAGGTGGGAAAGCGGGTAATGATCATGCAAATCTCCTTTCAGGAACCCTCCTGTAGGGTACGATGGCGTCGCGATATAAACAGAGGATCACTCCTAATCCTCCGTGTAACGTCCCGGATTATATCGTGATCCTTCTTAATAACCGCTATGCAGATAACGGTTTCAAAGCCTGTCAGGTTATTGCCGGGTATGTGTGACAACGTCACCCAAAATATTCATTATAAATATTGAATTACCTTAATTAATTGACTTGAATTATCATTCGCGGGCACTATAAAATCCTTAGCCGCCTAATTATTCATTGTCGTTATCTGGAAGCCCGATGCGTTTGCCCAAAAGCGATCCTTATCAGCCAAGAGAATGGGCGCCGCATGAAAAGCCCATGCTTTTAGGGTCGCCCTCGACCCCCTTTCACAGCACGCCCAGACGCATCGCCTATGGCATTGTCGGGCTGCTGGTGTGCCTGACCGGGGCGCTTGGTAACGCAATGGTCGCCGCCAACCTGCAAAATTTGCAGGGCTCGTTTGCCGCCTGGTCGACAGAAATTGCCTGGCTGCCGACGGTTTATGTGATGACCAACATCTCCATTAACCTGCTGCTGGTGAAATTCCGCCAGCAGTTTGGCCTGCGCGCTTTTACCGAAGGCTTTCTGGTGCTTTACGTGCTGGTGACCTTTTTCCACCTGTTCGTCAATGACCTCAGTTCCGCCCTGATGGTGCGCGCCGCGCACGGGATGGTGGCGGCGGCGCTGAGTTCGCTGGGCATTTATTATCAGATTCAGGCCTGGCCTGCGAAACACCGATTAAAAGCGCTGACCATCGGCATTACCGGCGCGTCGATGGCGATCCCCATCGCCCGCCTCTTCTCGACTGAGCTGCTGCAAATCGACGAATGGCGCGGGCTTTACCTGTTTGAACTGGGCCTGGCGCTGATCTCGCTGGCCGGGGTGATCCTTCTCAAGCTGCCGCCGGGGGATCGCCAAAAGGTGTTCGAGAAAAAAGATTTCATCACCTTTATGCTGTTTGCCCCCGGTATGGCGCTACTGTGCGCGGTGTTGTCCCTGGGCCGACTGGACTGGTGGTTTGAAGCGCCGTGGATTGGCTGGGCGCTGGCGGGCGCGCTGGTGCTGATAGTCAGTGCCATTGTCTTTGAGCACAACCGCAGCAACCCATTGCTGAATACCCGCTGGTTATCCAGCGGCAGTATTGTGCGCCTCGGGCTGATTATGGTGCTTATCCGTATTGTGCTGGCGGAGCAGAACACCGGCGTGATCGGCTGGCTGCAATATGTCGGCCTGCAAAATGAACAGATGACCTCGCTGGCCTGGTCGATTTTTGCCGGTATTGTCTGCGGCATCGTCATCAGTTGCCTGACCATCAAACCGCAGCGCCTGACCTGGCCGATTGTCACGTCGCTGGTGGCGATGATTATCGCCTCCCTGCTCGACAGCCAGTCCAACAGCCTGACCCGGCCGGAGCAGCTCATGGTCAGCCAGTTCCTGCTCGGCTTTGGCAGCGCCTTTTTCCTCGCCCCGGCGGTGCTGGCCGGGATCGGCGGCGTTATTGCCGACCCGCGCAACCTGGTGAGTTTCTCCGTGTTGTTTGGCATCAGTCAGAACCTCGGCGGGCTGCTCGGCTCGGCGATCCTCGGCACCTTTCAGGTCTGGCGCGAGAAATATCACTCCAGCGTGCTGGCTGAACAGCTCACCACCCTGAACCCGCTGGTGAATGACCGCATCCAGCTCTACAGTCAGATGTATCAGAGCCAGATCCGCGACAGCACCCTGCTGAACGTGCAGGCGATCAATCAGTTACAGACTGCCAGTTCATTGCAGGCGAATATTCTGGCCTATAACGATACCTATTTGCTGACGGCGACCATCGCGGCCTGCACCCTGCTGTGGATCCTGTGGCGCTTACTGCGTCTGCGCATTACCGCGCATCTGGCCCTGAAACGGGCGATGCGGCAAAAAGCATAAAAACGGAACATTGAAATGAAACTGAGATTACGACAGGAGTGGTTATGAGTCAGCAGGATGCCGCCAAAGAGCAGGCGAATACGCGCAGCAATTTGCGCGTGGTTTCCATTTTTGCCGCTGCGGCGATTGGTATCGTGGGCGCACTGGTGATCCTCTACGCCTGGCAACTGCCCCCTTTCACCCGTCACAGCCAGTTTACCGATAACGCCTATGTGCGCGGTCAGACGACGTTTATCAGCCCGCAGGTCAATGGCTATATCACCGATGTTAAAGTCCAGGATTTCGCCATGGTGAAGCGCGGTGATCTGCTGATGCAGATCGACGACCGCATCTATACCCAGCGCGTCCACCAGGCGCAGGCGCAGCTGGCGATGAAAATCGCCGCGCTGAACAATAATCTGCAACAGCGTAAAAGCGCCGAAGCGGTGATCAAACGTAACGAGGCCGCGCTGGAAAACGCCCGCGCCCAGAGTATGAAAAGCCAGGCGGATCTGAAACGAGTGAAAGCGCTGGCGGCGGATGGCTCGCTGTCGGTGCGTGAGCGTGATGCTGCCCTCGCCAGTGCCGCCCAGGGCAGCGCCGATATTGATCAGGCCCGCGCCACGCTTGAGATGTCGCGCCAGGATCTGCAAACGGTGATCGTCAATCGCGCGTCGCTTGAGGCCGATGTGGAAAGCGCCCGCGCCGCGCTGGAGCTGGCGCAGATCGATCTGCAAAACACGCGCATTGTCGCGCCGCGCGACGGACAGCTTGGACAAATTGCCGTGCGACTGGGGGCCTACGTCACTGCCGGGACGCATCTCACCTCGCTGGTGCCACCGCAGCACTGGATCATCGCCAACGTCAAAGAGACGCAGCTGGCGACCATGCGCGTGGGCCAGCCGGTGCATTTCACCGTTGATGCGCTCAACAACGAAGCCTTTAGTGGTCGCGTGCAGAGCATTTCCCCTGCCACCGGCGTCGAATTCAGCGCGGTAACCCCGGACAACGCCACCGGTAACTTCGTGAAGATCGCCCAGCGCATTCCGGTACGCATTGAGATCGACGGTAAGCCGGAACAGCTACAGCGTTTGCGTCCAGGGATGTCGGTACAGGTGACTATTGATACCCGGGAGGCAAAATAATGACCTTCCGTCCTGTCTGGCTGGCGCTGACCCTGGCGCTGGCGGGGTGTCAGTCGGTTGACGTCGCCCCGGCCCGCCCGTCGTTAATCATTCCCGCCGAGTGGCGCACCGCCGTTGGCCCGCAAAGCCCGGTGGAAGGCGTCTGGTGGCGCAACTTTCACGACAGCCAGCTTAATGGGTACGTGGAACAGGCGCTGCGCCAGAACAACGACATTCTCATCGCCCGCGAGCGAATAAATGAATATCAGGCGCGCATTTATGCCGCTGAGGGCAATCTGTTTCCGACGCTTGATGCCAGCCTGGGCGGCACGCGGGCGCGTTCGCAGTCTGCCGCCACCGGGCAACCGGTGCACAGCACGCTGTACAAAGGCGGCTTAACGGCGAATTACGATGTGGATCTGTGGGGCGCGAACCGCAGCGCCACGGATGCGGCGCGGGCGTCACTGGCGGCGCAGAAAGCCGCCGCCGCTGCCGCCGATCTGACGGTCGCCTCATCGGTGGCGTCGGGCTATATCACGCTGCTGTCGCTGGATGAACAGCTGCGCGTCACGCAGTCAACGCTGGCGGCGCGGGAGGAAGCCTGGAACCTCGCTAAACGGCAGTTTGAAACCGGCTACAGCTCGCGACTGGAGCTGATGCAGTCGGATTCGGAGCGTCGCGCCACCCGTGCGCAGATCCCGCAGTTACAGCACCAGATCAGCGAGCAGGAAAACGCCCTTAGTCTGCTGGCTGGCGGTAATCCCGGCCCGGTGCCGCGCGGTGCGTTTGATCGGCTAAGCCCATTGCCGGTCCCGGCGCAGTTGCCCTCCACGCTGTTAAATCGTCGCCCGGATATTGTGCAGGCGCAGCAGGCCTTGATCGCTGCCGATGCCTCACTGGCGGCGTCGCAGGCGCAACTGCTACCGTCGATCAGTCTGACGGCGGGCGGCACCTGGCAGGCGGATACGCTACCGGCGCTGCTGGAGAACCCGCTGCGCTTGTGGAGCGTCGGCGGCAGTATTCTTGCGCCGCTGCTTAACCGTCAGGGGCTGAATGCGCAGGTGGATGTGTCGATGTCCCAGCGTAATCAGGCGCTCTACAACTATGAAAATACCGTGCGCAATGCGTTTAAAGAGGTGAACGACAGCCTCGATGCCATTGCGCGTCTGCAAGAGCAGTTAGACGAGTTACAGCAACAGGCAACGGTGGCGCAAGAAGCGCTGCGTATCGCCCACAACCGTTACCGGAATGGGTATGCCTCGTATCTGGATGAGCTGGATGCGCAGCGCACGCTCTATTCGGTGCAGACCAGCGTGGTGCAGGTGAAGAATAATCTGTTGCTGGCGCAGGTAGATTTATACCGGGCGCTGGGCGGCGGGTGGACCGGCGGAAAGTAATTTGGCGTGGTTTGCCCGGTGGCGCTGACGCTTACCGGGCCTACTGGAATGGTGATGTGATTTGCCCGGTGGCGCTGGCGCTTACCGGGCCTGTGGGAATGGTGACGTGATTTGCCCGGTGGCGCTGGTGCTTACCGGGCCTGTGGGGGTGGTGACGTGGTTTGCCCGGTGGCGCTGCGCTTACCGGGCCTACAAATGACTTGCACGATGCGTGGTAGGCCGGGCAAGACAACGTCGCCGCCCGGCACCCATCACGCGGCGATCTGCTCCATCGCCTGCAAAATACGCTTATCGGAGATCGGGTACGGCGTGCCGAGCTGCTGGGCGAAATAGCTCACCCGCAGCTCTTCGATCATCCAGCGGATCGCTTTTACGTCGTCATCCTCGCGGCGGGCGGGTGGTAGCTTGTTCATCCACTGCTGCCAGGCCCGCTGCACACTCTCCACTTTCAGCATCTGCGCGCGATCCCGGTGCGGATCCACCGCCAGCTTCTCCAGCCGTTTTTCAATGGCATTCAGATAACGCAGCGTATCGCCCAGACGTTTAAAGCCGTTGCCAGTGACAAACCCGCGATACACCAGATTGTTCATCTGCGCTTTAATATCTGACAGCGCCAGCGCCATGGTCATATCGACGCGCCCTTTCAGGCGTTTGTTGATGTTGAACACGGCGGTCAGGATCTGCTCGACCTGCTTCGCAATCTCCACCACCGTCTCGTTAAGTTCCGCCCGGACTTTTTCGTGAAGCCGTGCATAGCCCTCTTCTGTCCACACCGGGCCGCCCGCGTCAAAGATCAGCTTATCAACGCCGCAAGAGATGCAGTCGTCAATCAGATCCAGCACTTTACCGTACGGGTTAAAGTACAGGCCCAGCTTGGCTTTGTTCGGCAGCTTCTCATGCAGATATTTGATCGGCGACGGAATATTCAGCAGTAACAGACGGCGCAGTCCGCGCCACATCTGCTGTTGCTGCTCCAGCGGATTATCGAACAGCTTGATAGCCACACTGTCGCGCTCATCCACCAGCGCCGGCCATGCCTTCACTTTGTAGTTGCCGCGTTTTTGCTCGTAGCTTTCCGGAAGCTGACCGAAACTCCAGATATGCAGCCCGCTCTGCTCGATACCGTCGTCGGCCACCGCCGACAGGGTTTCCTGCACTTTGCCTTTCAGCGCCTCTTTCAGCGCCGTCAGATCGCGGCCTTCCTGCAGTTTCTTGTTCTTGTCGTCCACTACGCGGAAGCTGATTTTCAGGTGATCCGGCACCTGATCCCACTGCCACGCCTCGCGGTCAACGGTCACGCCGGTCATGCGACGCAGTTCGCGCTCCAGCGCATCCAGCAGCGGCAGCTCCAGCGGCGTCACGCGGCCTAAAAAGGCTTCGGCATAGTTCGGCGCGGGAACAAAGTTGCGGCGTACCGGCTTCGGCAGAGATTTGATCAGCGCGATAATCAGTTCGCGCCGCAGCCCTGGGATCTGCCACTCAAACCCGGCGTCCTCTACCTGATTTAACAGCGGCAGCGGAATGTGTACCGTCACGCCGTCGGCGTCGGCACCCGGTTCAAACTGGTAGCTCAGGCGCAGCTTGAGGTTGCCCTGATGCCAGAAGTTCGGATAGTCAAGCTTGCTGACCTGCTCCGCGCCCTCTTTGATCAGCATGTTCTTTTCAAAGTTCAGCAGATCCGGCGTTTCACGGCTCGCTTTCTTCCACCAGCTATCGAAGTGGCGGGCGGAAATCACCTCGTGGCTGATGCGCTGGTCGTAAAACTCAAACAGCGTGTCGTCGTCCACTAAAATGTCGCGGCGGCGCGATTTGTGCTCCAGCTCTTCCACTTCGGAGCGCAGCTTCAGGTTGTCGCGGAAAAAGGCGTGGCGCGTCTGCCAGTCACCTTCCACCAGCGCATGACGGATAAACAGCTCGCGGCACAGCATCGGGTCGATCTGGCTGTAGTTCACCTTGCGTGCGCTGACGATCGGCAAACCGTAGAGCGTGACCTTTTCCGTCGCCATTACCGCGCCCTGCGCCCGCTCCCAGTGCGGTTCGCTGTAGGAACGCTTGATCAGATGCTGCGCTACCGGCTCGACCCATTCCGGATCGATACGCGCGGCGATGCGTCCCCATAAGCGGCTGGTTTCCACCAGCTCGGCGACCATCGTCCACTTCGGCGGCTTTTTGAATAATCCGGAGCCGGGGAAGATGGCGAAACGGGCGTTACGTGCGCCGGTAAATTCCTGCTTATCGGCGTCTTTCATGCCGATATGCGATAGCAGGCCGGTCAGCATGGCGATATGAATTTCACGGTATTCCGCCGGTTCACTGTTCACCGGTATGCCCAGCTCTTTCACCACCTGCCGCAGCTGGGTGTAAATATCCTGCCATTCCCGCACGCGCAGATAATTAAGGTATTCGGTGCGGCACAGACGGCGGAAGCTGTTTGAGGACAGCGCTTTTTGCTGCTCGCCAAGGTAGTTCCACAGATTCACAAAGGCGAGGAAATCGGACTCTTTGTCGTGGAAACGGCGGTGTTTTTCGTCCGACGCCTGTTGCTTGTCCATCGGTCGCTCGCGCGGATCCTGAATGGACAACGCCGAGGTGATGATCATCGCTTCCCGCACACAGCCCAGTTTTTGCGCTTCCAGCACCATGCGCGCCAGACGCGGATCCACCGGCAACTGCGAAAGCTGGCGGCCCTGAGGCGTCAGCTTATACGCCGTTTGCTGTTCATCGGTGGTGATCGCCCCCAGCTCTTCCAGCAGACGCACACCGTCCTGAATATTGCGCTTGTCCGGCGCTTCAACGAACGGGAACGCGGCGATGTCGCCCAGCCCCAGCGCGGTCATCTGTAAAATGACCGACGCCAGGTTGGTGCGCAGAATTTCGGGATCGGTAAATTCCGGACGCGACAGGAAATCATCTTCCGAATAGAGCCGGATACAGATCCCTTCAGAGACACGACCACAGCGACCTTTACGCTGGTTCGCTGACGCCTGGGAGATCGGTTCAATCGGCAGGCGCTGCACTTTGGTACGGAAACTGTAGCGGCTGATGCGCGCCGTGCCGGGATCGATAACGTACTTGATGCCCGGTACGGTGAGCGAGGTTTCCGCCACGTTGGTCGCCAGCACGATGCGCCGTCCGCTGTGGGACTGGAACACGCGGTTTTGCTCGCTGTTCGACAGCCGGGCATACAGTGGCAGCACTTCGGTATGACGCAGATTAAGTTTGTTGAGCGCATCGGCGGTGTCGCGGATCTCCCGCTCACCGCTCAGGAAAATCAAAATGTCGCCAGCGCTTTCACGCCCCAGTTCGTCCACGGCGTCAAAAATAGCCTGAAGCTGGTCGCGCTCGGTGTCGTCTGCCTCTTCCACTATCGGCCGGTAGCGCACTTCCACCGGATATGTACGGCCAGAGACTTCGATGATCGGCGCGTTATCAAAGTGGCGGGAAAAACGTTCCGGATCGATGGTCGCCGAGGTGATGATGACTTTCAGATCCGGGCGTTTCGGCAGCAGTTCTTTGAAATAGCCGAGCAGAAAATCGATGTTCAGACTGCGCTCGTGCGCTTCGTCGATAATGATGGTGTCGTACTGCATCAGCAGGCGGTCTTGCTGGATCTCCGCCAGCAGGATCCCGTCGGTCATCAGCTTGACCATGGTGTTGTCGCTGATGTGATCGCTGAAACGTACTTTATAGCCGATGCAGCCACCCGGCTCGCTTTTCAGCTCCTCGGCAATACGGCTGGCCACGGTACGCGCCGCCAGTCGACGTGGCTGCGTATGGCCGATCAGCCCGGTAACCCCGCGCCCCAGCTCCATGCAGATTTTCGGCAACTGGGTGGTTTTCCCGGAGCCAGTCTCCCCGGCAACGATGACCACCTGGTGATCGCGAATAGCTTCCAGAATGTCCTGTTTCTTCTGGCTGACCGGCAGATTATCCGGGTAGGTGATCGCCGGACGCGCGGCAATGCGCAGGCGAACTTTTTCGGCCGCCTGTTCAATTTCCTGCGCCATCGTCTGGTAGATGGCCTGTTGCGCGTCAGGATTTTTAACTTTTCTGGCCCCGTGCAGACGGCGCGCGAAGCGCTGTTTGTCGCGCAGCATTAGCGTCTCAAGCTGTTGATTGAGGGCGGAGAAAGTGAAATTTTGTTGTTCTGTCATAAGGTTATCGGGCAGCACACTGCCGGGAAAATTTCTCTGTTGCATTTACTGTAGATTATCACATTGCCGCATTCTTTGGCTTATTCAAAAAATTCGAACAATGAAATCGATATATTGCGCTATTCATGGCGGCAAATTGTGAATAGAGTGAGCGTAATTATTGAGGCTAAACCTCAACATACATTCATAAAAGGAATCACCCATGAGTAAAGTATTAGTGCTTAAGTCCAGCATCCTGGCAGGTTACTCTCAGTCTGGTCAGCTTTCCGACTATTTTGTTGAACAGTGGCGCAACAAGCACCCTGCCGATGAAATCACCGTGCGCGATCTGGCGGCTAACCCGGTGCCGGTACTGGATGGCGAACTGGTTGGCGCGCTGCGCCCTTCCGACGCCCCGCTGACGCCGCGTCAGCAGGAAGCCCTGAAGCTGTCTGATGAACTGATTGCTGAACTGCAGGCCCATGACGTTATCGTCATCAATGCCCCGATGTACAACTTCAACATCCCGACGCAGCTGAAAAACTACTTCGACCTGATTGCCCGTGCTGGCGTGACGTTCCGCTACACCGAGAAAGGCCCGGAAGGTCTGGTGACCGGCAAACGTGCGGTGGTGGTTTCCAGCCGTGGCGGTATTCATAAAGATACCCCGACCGATCTGATTGCCCCGTACCTGAAAGTCTTCCTCGGCTTTATCGGCATCACCGACGTAAACTTTGTGTTCGCAGAAGGCATTGCTTACGGCCCGGAAGTGGCGACCAAAGCGCAGTCTGACGCGAAAGCCGCCATCGACAGCGTAGTGACAGCGTAACGTTTTGATGATTTATGCCCGGCGGCGCTACGCTTGCACGGGCCTACGGTTCACGAAACAACCTGTATTTATGCCCGGCGGCGCTGCGCTTGCACGGGCCTACGGTTCACGAAGTAACCTGTATTTATGCCCGGCGGCGCTACGCTTGCACGGGCCTGCGGTTCACGTAGCAACCTGTATTTATGCCCGGCGGCGCTGCGCTTGCACGGGCCTACGGTTCACGAAGTAACCTGTATTTATGCCCGGCGGCGCTACGCTTGCACGGGCCTGGGGTTCACTAAGCAACGTGTATTGTAGGCCCGGTAAGCGCCAGCGCCACCGGGCAATTCACACCTTACCCGCCAATACTCTCAAGCGTAGCCAGCACCTCTTTTGATAATTCCAGTTCTGCCGCCGCCATATTTTCACGCAGATGCGTGACTGACGACGTGCCCGGAATCAACAGGATATTTGGCGAACGACGCAGCAGCCAGGCCAGCGCCACCTGCATGGGCGTCGCATTCAGGCTCGCCGCCACCTCAGACAGCGTGGAGGACTGCAACGGCGTAAAGCCGCCCAGCGGGAAGAACGGCACGTAGGCGATACCATCACGGGCGAGCGCGTCGATCAGCGCGTCATCCTCACGATGCGCAATGTTGTAGAGATTCTGCACGCACACCACCTCCACAATGTCACGCGCTTCGGCGACCTGAGTGGCGGTGACATTACTCAGACCAATGTGTTTCACCAGCCCCTGCTGTTGCAGATCTGCCAGTACCCGCACATGCTCCGCCAGCGACCCTTCCGCCGGGCCATGCCCGTCACCGAGCATCGAACGCAGGTTCACCACGTCCAGCGCCTCCACGCCCAGATTACGCAAATTATCGTGTACCGCCTGTTTCAGCTCATCGGCGGAAAACGCTGGCAGCCAGGCCGCCTTCTCATCGCGACGTGCGCCGATTTTGGTGACGATCACCAGATCGTCCGGGTAAGGATGCAGCGCCTCGCGGATGATACGGTTGGTGATGTGTGGACCATAAAAATCGCTGGTATCAATATGATTAACGCCGAGCGCAATGGCTTCGCGCAGCACCGCCAGCGCCGCGTCATGATCTTTCGGCGGGCCGTAAACGCCAGGACCGGCAAGCTGCATTGCGCCGTAGCCCAGACGGTTGACGGTCATTCCGCCGAAGGTAAAGGTGTTTGCTGTGGTGTGCGTCATAACGATCCTTCCTGCATGGGTTATAGTAAATCGCTGCGCGTCTTCAGCAGCGTTTCGACGTCTTTATCCGCTTTTATATGAATATCGTGGTCGATCTTCACATTCATATTGATGGTGATCGGCGTGGACGGCGCCGCCACTTCAATGCGCGGCGTGCAGCCGGTAAGCAACATCAGCGGCGCGCACAGCGCGATTAATCGGAATTTCATTGTCTTACCTCACATTCCTTGCCAGGCGCGCAGCGGTTATCCGGCACTGTCGCATGTTGTTCAAGCCATGACTGCAAATTGTCGCCATAACGTAAACTGCGCCATAACGTGAAGACATTTTCTTCATGGTTATAGTTCAGATTGACCGCATTGCTTTTGCCATCAACGTAACTGATGCCTTTCAGGGCGGCGCGCATCTTCATCACGCCGTGATTATCCAGATCGATATGCGTCCAGGAGTGCGAAATCTCCATATAGCGTAGCCAGCTAATCGCCGCGCCCGCTGCAATATTATCGTGCACCAGCGCGTCGGCGGTGTCTTTATCAAGACGTAGCGTCAGTGCACCCGGATTGCTCAACCAGCCATCCTTGATGATCCATTTATCATTATTCAGCCACAGCGGCAGTGCGCCGTTCAGCGCGCCGGACATGGCGAACTGTTTGGTATTCACGGCACTGATAATTTCGCTGGCGGAAATATGCTCCAGCCGCAACAGCGCCGCGTCGTGCTGCGGCATACGCAGCTGGCGGAGGGTGATTTTCCCGCCGAGCATATCGACGCTGACGTCGCTCAGGCGCAGCGGGTTTTCGTCGCTCCACGGATACGCGCCCTGCAAATCGGCGGTGAAGTTTTTCGCCGTCACCTGATTGACGATTTCGCCAATGCGCAACGTGACGGGCCCGCGCGTGCCCAGTTGCCAGGTCCCCTCACTAAAGCGGAACGGCAGCACAAAGTCCACGCCTGTTAACTGATTGTCGGGCATCCACGCGCTGCCGCCCTTGAGCACGCCGTGGCCCCCGGCTTCGAAACCTTGCCCGGCGGCGGCGGAAAAAGCGATCTGCGCGTACATTTCGCCGTCGCGCAGGGCCATTTTCCAGTCTGGCGGCACCAGCGGCTGAAAGACGTTCAGTGCCTGGCGCGGCCACCACGCCTGCCCGCGCAGCCGTTCGCCGTCCCAGCGGCCGTTAACCCGCACCGGGCCGATCGCCTGTGCGTGGAGATCGCCTTTGAACTGGAAGACCGTCGGTTCGCGTCCTTCAACGCTGAATTTTAGCGTCGAGGGCGGTAATACGCTGCCGCCGCTGAAGGTGGTTTGCGCGGCGTCGAGAGACAGTGCGCCGCTGAACTGCGGATGCTGTTCGTCACGCTGCCAGCGGATTGGCGTATCCAGCACCAGCCGGGGTTTATCCACATGCATGGTGCCATACTGTAGCTGGTCGAAACCGGTGGAGAGATCGGTCAGCAGGATCACGTCATCGCGCCACTCGCCTTTACCGGCGACATCCCAGCGCGCCTGCATCGGCGTGAACTGGCCTGCGCCCCAGTAGCGCCACTGCCACAGGCCGTTATCCGGCAGGAAGTCATGGGCCTGGCCGTCAAGATGCAGAGTAAAATCTCCCATCTGGTTTTCATGGGCGCGCAGAATGGCCTGTAAGCGACCATCAATGCCGCGCTGGGTGACTTTCACGCCTGCCAGCGGCCAGCGCACTTCATCAATATTCAGGGAATCAATAATGGTACCGCGGGAGCGCAGCAGCGCGCCGGGGCTGAACGCCAGCAGCGGATCGGTAAGACTGCCGCTCAAATGGGCCGGTAACACGGCGTACAAAATTAAATCGTTTTGCTTGGCCTCGCCGGTCAGTTGCAGAGGCAGATCGCTGTTCTCAAGGCTCAGACGCCCTGGCCCGATGGTAAGCACCGCGTTGCCTTTACCCGCATCGCCCTGGGTCAGCACGTTCATCCGGCCACTGATTTCAGCGCCGTCCAGCCCCGCCTGCCAGTTTTTAATGCGCAGACCGACCCGCCCGCTTAACGGAATGCCCTGATACGGCCAGTTCCAGCGGCCATCGCTGATGGTGAGCTGCTGCGGTGTGATTTGCCACGGAAGATCAAGCAGTGGATCGGCGGCGTCGCGCGCCATGACGATCAGTTGGCCCTCGTTGTCGCGCCATTCGATTTCCGCCTCCACGGGGTCCGGGCTTTGCGGCAAGCGCAGCGTGGTGGCAGCGTGGCCGTTAATCGGTAGCCCGTCCGGCACCAGCGGCAGTGTGAATTCCCCGGCGAGGCTCAGGGGCGGCTGATTTTCAGCGAGTTTAACCGCGAATTGTTCCACCTTCAGCGCCTGCCCGTCCAGTTGCGCCTGAACCGTGACGCGCTCGCCGTCGTAGCGCAGTTGCTGGCGCGCGGGTGTCAGCGCGAGGGCGATTTTTCCTTCCCACTGCTGCCAGGGGGTGATCGTCAGCTTATCGATATTGACCCAGGTATAAGGCAGCATGGACTGCCACTGCGCGAGGGTGCGCGGCGCGCCGGGCGATGGCGTGGTCTGCGGCAGTTTTTTCAGACAGGCAGAATTGAGCACCAGCGTGCCAATATTCAGCTGCCAGCGGCTCGGATGCGTTAACGCTGCGTTTTTAATCTGCGCCAGTGGGCAGTCGTCCACCAGATAAAGTAAATCAGGAATTTGCAGCGCGTGCCGCGTCAGGCGTGGGCTCTCTTCAAACGCGATGCGCGTACCGACCGGTAACCAGATCCCGGCCAGCCCCGGCACCCAATGCGCCAGCGTCATTAGCAGCGTAAGCGGCAAGAGTATGAACAGTAAGAGCAGCGCGAGCGCAACTTTGTATATACCCTTCATGGGTAGTTAATATCCTGATTTGGCATCAATTTTCTGTCTTTCCGTGGCCTTATTGTGGCATGCTTACACACATTGGTGAAGTGAATGCTTCTGATAGCTTATAAGCGTAGATGTTCTAAAATTATTCATTACGCTGGATTGATTTTACAATCACTGGAGAAAGTCTTATGAAACTCGCCGTCTATAGCACAAAGCAGTACGATAAAAAGTATTTGCAGCATGTTAACGAGCATTATAACTACGAGCTTGAATTTTTTGACTTTCTGCTGACTGAGAAAACCGCGAAAACCGCCCATGGTTGCGATGGCGTCTGCATTTTTGTGAATGATGATGGCAGCCGTCCGGTACTGCAAGAACTGAAAAATCATGGTGTGAAGTTTATCGCGCTGCGCTGCGCGGGCTTTAACAACGTTGATCTTGAGGCTGCCAAAGAACTCGGACTGAAAGTGGTTCGCGTCCCGGCCTACTCCCCGGAAGCCGTGGCAGAACATGCCGTGGGGATGATGATGGCCTTGAACCGTCGTATTCACCGCGCGTATCAGCGTACCCGTGATGCCAACTTCTCGCTGGAAGGCCTGACCGGATTCACCATGTACGGCAAAACCGCAGGCGTGATCGGCACCGGTAAAATCGGCGTGGCGGCGCTGCGTATTCTGAAAGGTTTTGGTATGCGTCTGCTGGCGTTTGATCCCTATCCGAGTGAGGCGGCGCTGGAGCTGGGCGTGGAGTATGTGGATCTGCCGACGCTGTTTGCCCAGTCGGATGTGATCTCCCTGCACTGCCCGCTGACCGAGGAAAACTATCATCTGCTGAACCGCTCGTCGTTTGAGCAGATGAAAGACGGCGTGATGATCATCAATACCAGCCGTGGCGGCCTCGTGGATTCCCAGGCGGCGATCGAAGCGCTGAAAACCCAGAAAATCGGCGCGCTGGGGATGGACGTGTATGAGAACGAACGCGATCTGTTCTTCGAAGACAAATCCAACGACGTGATCCAGGATGACGTGTTCCGCCGTCTGTCTGCCTGTCACAACGTGCTGTTCACCGGGCATCAGGCGTTCCTGACGGCCGAAGCCTTGATCAGCATTTCAGAAACCACGCTGGAAAACCTGCGTCAGCTTGAGAAAGGCGAAAATTGCCCGAACGCGCTGGTCTGATCCCGTCTTTTGCTCCCCCTGGTGTGGGGAGCGCTTTCAGATTTTCCTGCAAGACAACCTTATGACGCCTGATAAAATCGGCGCTCGATCACGGAGAATATCCAGGGAGTTTTATGAAGTCTTTTATCGCATTAACCGCAGCCACGTTGCTGCTTGCTGGCTGTGCCCGTGACGGCAAAGTCTCTGTGACGCCGGATGAACTTATGCATCACCGCTTTGTGCTGCAAACCGTTAACGGTGCCGCAATTAATCCTGAGGGCAATCCGCCAGAAATCAGTTTCGGTGAGAAAATGCATCTCTCCGGCCTGATGTGTAACCGCTTCACCGGTCAGGGCAAGGTGTCCGACGGCGCGCTGTCAGCGAAAAATATGGCGATGACGCGCATGATGTGTGCCGATCCGCAGCGTAACCAGCTGGATCAGACCTTCAGCAAAATGATGAATGAAGGGGCTCAGGCCGACCTGACCGGCAACCAGCTGACGCTGGCAACCGCGGAGCAGACGTTAATCTTTAAACTGGCCGACCTGGGGCAGTAATCAGTACGTGCCGCACGTGCCTGCAGCAAGCGATTGTTCACTACAACGTTTACCATTGGGCAGTGCGCACATGCCGGTGGCAGAGCCATCAAGCTGACGCGCGATAGACAGCGATCCGCCGATCATTGCACAGCTGGCCTCACCGGAACTGGTCATAGCGGCTCTTAAGCCTGGCGCGACATGCGCCGCCGTGGCCTGCTGAACCGGCTCGCTGCTGCACGCCGATAACAGCATCGCTGCACACCCTACCCATAATCCTGCACGCATTTTTTCTCCCCCATCGATTTAGCAAAACCTATGCATCATAGGCAGCCCGGCGGCTGACGTCGAGAGCCAGAGCGCGCTTTTTCTGCCCTGCCATGAGAATTTACTCATTTTGCGGCGCGGCTCCCATGTCCTTCAGCGCATAAAAAAACCCGCCGTAGCGGGTTTAGGCCATCTTAGTGATGCAGCATCTCATCTACCACCTGCGCATTGGTCAGCTGATATGGGTAATAGGTCGGCCAGTTATCCATCTCTTTTAGCAGCGCGTCCTGGGAGGAGTTGCCGGTAAAGATATGGTAATGCGCTGATTTACGCGGGCCGATAGTGTGATCGCTAAACTGCACGAACTTCGGCGCGTTGCTGCTGGCGTCCTGACATTCAAACAGATAGCGCACGCCCTTCTTACCGGAGGTATAGGTGAGGATTTTGTAACCTGCATACTCGTATTTACAGGCGTTAACGACATTGCCGGTGTGGAATTCCATCACACCGTTTTCAATGCCGATGGTATCGACGTTCGTGGCATAACCTTTGCGGTAATACGCTTTGATCTGGTCTGCGGTTTTGCTTTTGTCTTGCTCGGCTTTTTTCTTAAAGACCGGATCCAGCTCGCCGCTTTCCAGCAGCGGGTAAACCGACTGCCACACGCCGTCCCAGTCGCTCAGGCTGCGGTCTTTCACGTCACTGTCCTGGAATACGCCGTTCGCTGCTTTTTGTTCCATTTCGCTCAGCGCTTTCCCGTGCGCATGCTGACCGTGCGCCAGCGTCTGCCCGCTCAGTAATAGCGCACCCAGTGCTATCGCTACTGTGCCATAGTGTTTTGCCAAAATGTTACCCTCATTAAGATTTAGAAATGTGGATGTTATAATATAACAATTAACTATTCAAGCGCACCCCGGCTAAACGCCAGTTCATTGACCGGAGTTATGACGAGTACACAAAAGCGAAAATGGCTTTACCGGGGATTTGCTAAAATAGAAGGATAACTACAGGGCACGCTGGTGTTATGCGTGTCCCTTTTATTGCGCAATGTAAGGGTGTCCTATGATCACAACTGACGGTAATGGCGCAGTCGCCTCAGTGGCGTTCCGCACCAGCGAAGTTATCGCCATCTACCCCATTACCCCCAGTTCGACCATGGCTGAACAGGCCGATGCCTGGGCGGGTAACGGCCTGAAAAATGTCTGGGGCGATGTCCCGCGCGTGGTGGAGATGCAGTCGGAAGCGGGCGCGATTGCCGCCGTGCACGGCGCGCTGCAAACCGGGGCGCTCTCCACCTCCTTTACGTCATCGCAGGGCCTGCTGCTGATGATCCCGACGTTGTATAAGCTGGGCGGGCAATTGACGCCGTTTGTGCTGCACGTCGCGGCACGCACTGTCGCCACCCATGCGCTGTCGATCTTTGGCGATCACTCTGACGTGATGGCGGTGCGCCAGACCGGTTGCGCCATGCTGTGCGCCAGCAGCGTACAGGAAGCGCAGGATTTCGCGCTGATTTCCCATATCGCAACGCTGAACAGCCGCGTGCCGTTCATTCATTTCTTTGATGGTTTCCGCACCTCCCATGAAATCAACAAAATCGCCCCGATTGCCGATGAAACCATTCGTGCCCTGCTCCCGCAGGAGGCGATCGCCGCCCACCGCGCCCGGGCATTAAACCCGGAGCATCCGGTGATCCGTGGTACCTCGGCGAACCCCGACACCTATTTCCAGTCCAGGGAAGCCACTAACCCGTGGTACAACGCCGTTTACGATCACGTTGAGCAGGCGATGGACGATTTTGCCGCCGCCACGGGTCGCGCCTATAAGCCGTTTGAATATTACGGTCACCCGCAGGCGGAGCGCGTCATTATTCTGATGGGCTCGGCGATCGGCACCTGTGAAGAGGTGGTCGATGAATTACTCACCCGCGGCGAAAAAGTCGGCGTGCTGAAAGTGCGGCTGTACCGCCCGTTCTCAGCACGGCATTTGCTGTCGGTATTACCGGAAAGCGCGCGCACTATTGCCGTGCTGGATCGCACCAAAGAGCCGGGCGCCCATGCGGAACCGCTCTATCTCGACGTGATGACCGCGCTGGCGGAAGCCTTCAACAATGGCGAACGCGATGCCCTGCCGCGTGTGACTGGCGGGCGCTACGGCCTCTCCTCGAAAGAGTTTGGCCCGGACTGCGTGCTGGCGGTATTTAATGAATTGCAGGCGGCGAAGCCAAAACCGCGCTTCACCGTCGGCATTTACGATGACGTCACTAACCTGTCGTTACCGCTGCCGGAGAATACCCTGCCATCAAAAAACAAGCTGGAGGCGCTGTTCTACGGCCTCGGCAGCGATGGCAGCGTGTCGGCCACCAAAAACAATATCAAGATCATCGGCAACTCCACGCCGTGGTACGCCCAGGGCTATTTCGTTTACGACTCCAAAAAAGCCGGCGGTCTGACGGTGTCGCACCTGCGCGTCAGCGAGCACCCGATTAACGCCGCTTACCTGATTTCGCAGGCGGATTTTGTCGGCTGTCACCAGTTGCAGTTTATCGATAAATACCAGATGGCCGAGCGCCTGAAACCCGGTGGCATTTTCCTGCTCAACACACCTTACGCGCCGGATGAAGTCTGGGCGCGTCTGCCGCAGGATGTGCAGGCGGTGCTGAACCAGAAAAAAGCGCGGCTGTGGGTGGTGAATGCCGCCAAAATCGCCCGCGAATGCGGCCTCGGCGCGCGCATCAACACCGTGATGCAGATGGCGTTCTTCCATCTGACCAATATTCTGCCGGGTGACACCGCGCTGACCGCCCTGCAGGGCGCGATCGCCAAAAGCTACAGCAATAAAGGCACGGAACTGGTGGAGCGTAACTGGCAGGCGCTGGCGCTGGCCCGCGAGTCGTTGTCGGCGGTGCCGCTACAGGCGGTGAATGCCGCCAGCCCGCACCGCCCGTCGGTGGTATCCGACGCCGCGCCCGATTTTGTGAAAACCGTGACTGCCGCGATGCTGGCCGGTCTGGGGGATGCGCTGCCCGTCTCTGCCCTGCCGCCGGACGGCACCTGGCCGGTGGGCACCACACGCTGGGAAAAACGCAATATCGCTGAGGCGATCCCCATCTGGAAACCGGAGATCTGCACCCAGTGTAACCACTGCGTCGCCGCCTGCCCGCACTCCGCCATTCGCGCCAAAGTGGTGCAGCCGGAGTCGATGGAAAACGCCCCTGCCAGCCTGCAATCGCTGGACGTCAAATCCCGCGATATGCGCGGCCAGAAATACGTGTTGCAGGTCGCGCCGGAAGACTGCACCGGCTGTAATCTGTGCGTCGAGGTGTGTCCGGCGAAAGATCGCCAGAACCCGGAGATCAAGGCCATCAATATGATGTCGCGCCTGGAGCATGTGGAAGAAGAAAAAGTGCATTACGACTTCTTCCTCGATCTGCCGGAAATCGACCGCACGTCGTTTGAGCGCATTGATATTCGTACCTCGCAGCTGATCACACCGCTGTTTGAATATTCCGGTGCCTGCTCCGGCTGCGGTGAAACGCCCTATATCAAACTGCTGACGCAGCTCTACGGCGACCGTATGTTAATCGCCAACGCGACCGGCTGTTCGTCGATTTATGGCGGTAATCTGCCGTCCACGCCGTACACCACCGATCGCCATGGCCGGGGTCCGGCATGGGCTAACTCGCTGTTTGAAGATAATGCCGAGTTCGGGCTGGGCTTCCGTCTGACGGTGGATCAGCATCGCCAGCGCGTGATGCGTCTGCTGGAAACCTTTGCGGATCGCATTCCTGCTGACCTTAACGATGCGCTGCACGCCCCTGCCACGCCGGAAGTACGCCGTGAACAGGTCGCGGCCCTGCGTCAGCATCTTGCCGCTACCGAAGGCGCGGAAGAGCTGCTGACCGACGCCGACGCGCTGGTGGAGAAATCTATCTGGCTTATCGGCGGTGACGGCTGGGCGTATGACATCGGCTTTGGCGGGCTGGATCACGTGCTGAGCCTGACCGAGAACGTCAATATTCTGGTGCTGGATACGCAGTGTTATTCCAACACCGGTGGACAGGCGTCGAAAGCCACGCCGCTGGGCGCGGTCACCAAGTTTGGCGAGCACGGTAAACGTAAAGCCCGTAAAGATCTGGGCGTCAGCATGATGATGTACGGCCATGTCTATGTCGCGCAGATCTCACTGGGGGCGCAGCTTAATCAAACGGTGAAAGCCATTCAGGAGGCGGAAGCGTATCCGGGACCGTCGCTGATCATCGCCTACAGTCCCTGCGAAGAACACGGTTACGATCTGGCACTAAGCCACGATCAGATGCGGCAGTTGACCTCGACCGGCTTCTGGCCGCTGTACCGCTTCGATCCGCGCCGCGCCGACGAAGGCAAAGTGCCGCTGGCGCTGGATTCCCGGCCACCGTCCGAGGCGCTGGCGGATACGCTGATGAAAGAGCAGCGCTTCCGTCGTCTGAACGCCCAGCAGCCGGAGGTCGCAGAGCAGTTATGGAAGGACGCTGCCGCCGATCTGCAAAAGCGTTATGACTTCCTGGCGCAGCTCGCCGGTAAAGCAGAAAAAAATCCTGCCGAATAAACCGGGATCCGGGCCGCCGTCTGGCCCGGAACACACCAAAGCCCGGGATCTATCGGGCTTTATAGCCCCCTAAAAAACCGTTATTTCGTCACCCGATACGCTATTTAAATGATAATCTTGATGAATGCCATGCTGTTAAGGACAAGACCGTGCGCCATCACCCCGTAAAATCATCGCGAATCGCCTCCGTCGGGTACGAAGAAAGCACCCGCACGCTGGAGGTGCGGTTCCACAATAAAAGCGTTTACCAGTATCACGGCGTCCCCTCGCGCATTTTCAGCGTCTTTCTGACGGTGGTATCAAAAGGCCGCTTTTATGATGGCGTGGTGAAAGGGAAATACCCGGAGCACCGCATCGCCTGAGCGTTCAGCGCACCGGCACCCGCATAAAATCAGAAAACCGCGTGGTGTAGCGCGGTGACAGCATTTCACGTTTCATCTGCCACTCCTGGCGGATCCCTTGCCCGGCGAAATAGAGCGTGCCGCGCCCTTTTTTCCGGTTGAGTTCATCCAGCGTCGCCATCAGCGCCTCGCTGCCACGGCGCGGCGCGTGGTCATCAAACAGATTAAGCTGGGCGACCCCCTGACTGAAGAAATCTCCCAGCATCACCCCTGCTTTCTGATAGTGGAATCCCTCTTTCCAGATGAGCTTCAGACAGCGCGTGGCAGCGTCAATAATGTCCCGGCTATCCTGGGTGGGCGTGAGCAGGCTGATTGACGCGCTTTTGCCGTAATAAGGCTCGTTTAACGAAAAAGGCGAGGTCTTCACGAAGGCGGAAATAAACCGGCAATACTGATGCTCTGCACGCAGCTTTTCCGCCGCGCGAAAGGCATGGCTGCAAATTGCCTGCCGCATATGCTCATAGTCCGTCACCCGCTCCCCAAAGCTGCGACTACAGATAATTTCCTGTTTCGCCGGGATAAACGCCTCAAAACCGAGGCAGGATTCGCCGCGCAACTCTCGCACGGTTCTTTCCAGCACCACGCTAAAATGTTTACGAATAAAGTTAATATCGGCATCGGCAAGCTGGATCGCTTTACTGATCCCCATCGCCTCCAGTTTTTTGGAAATGCGCCGCCCGATACCCCACACCTCGCCGACATCGAGCCGCGCCATCAGTTTGCGCTGTCGCTCCAGGTTCGACAGATCCACCACGCCGTTAAACTGCGGCCAGCGTTTAGCGGCATAGTTAGCCAGTTTTGCCAGCGTCTTGGTCTGCGCGATGCCGACGCCGACCTTCAGCCGGGTATCACGCGCAATGGTTTGCCGGATCTCCAGCCCGAAGTCCGTCAGATCGCGGCAGTTACGCACGCCGGTTAAATCGCAAAAGGCTTCGTCGATGGAGTAGATCTCCACGCGCGGGCAGAGCATATCCAGCGTATCCATCACCCGTTTGCTCATATCGGCATAGAGTTCGTAATTGCTGCTAAAACAGGTGATGTTATGGGCGCGAAACAGATCCCGCTGTTTAAAAAAGGGGGCGCCCATCACTACGCCGTATTTTTTTGCCTCGGCGCTGCGGGCAATGACGCAGCCATCGTTGTTACTGAGCACCACCACTGGTTTGCCCCATAAATCGGGCCGGAACACCGTTTCGCAGCTGGCATAAAATGAATTGACATCCACCAGGGCAAACATGATCAGCTCGTCGCTTTAACGATAAAGGTGACCACGCCAAACAGCTCCAGCGCATCCTCGCTGAGGATAGGAATGGGTCGATAGGCGCGATTAAGGGGATTGAGTTGCAGGACCGGACGGACCTGGAGTTGTTTAACGGTGAATTCGCCGTCGACGGCGGCAATCACGATGTTGCCATGCTCCGCTTTTAGCGAGGTATCCACCACCAGCAGATCGCCGTCGTCAATCCCTCCTTCAATCATCGAATCGCCCGCCGCGCGAACAAAATAGGTGGCGGAGGGATGGCGGATTAACCATTCATTAAGATCGAGCGTTTTTTCTACATAATCCTGCGCGGGAGACGGAAAGCCGCACTGGACCAGATCGCCGAACAACGGGAGCGCGCAAATGACGCGCAGTTCAGCAGGGTGATAGCACTTCATGGTGAGTCACCTTATTTGTTTTTACTGTGTATTTATACAGTAGATTTATATATTGCGCTGATCAAGTCCCTGTCCGGCGCGTAATACGCCAAAAATGCCGGTGAAGCATATAAAGTTCTTTATGAATTAAAGCATTAAGCGTCTGTGTAAATTTTTTGCCGGGCGCGCAAGCGCTCAGTTCTTGCGCGCTACGCGGCGGTTACTGGTAAGTGAGCGTAAAGGTTGCCAGCGCATTGGCAGGCCCGGCGGTAAACGGGCGGCCGGTGAGGTAATAGCGTGCGTTAAAGGGGATCTGCACCGTGCCCTGATGCGTCTGCGGCTCGATGACGTTCTGATACCCGAGGTAAAAGGGGTAACCTGCGCCGTTGAGCACTTGTACTCCGACGCCACCGGCCCCCGTGCCATCCTCGCCACCGATGACCGCCAGCACGCCCGATACTGCACTGTCCCGTGTCCCGTCAACCACCAGTGTCACCTTCGCGCCCTCGTCACACTCCAGATCGATGCTGAACGGGATATTTTTGGTTACGCCACCCCGCTGTGTTGAGCTGAAATCCTGCAAGGTATAGCGACCCAGACTGACGTTTACGTCTTTGGTGAGCAGATCGCAACTGGCGGGACGAACCTGCATCTCACCGACATAGGAAACAAAAGGACTCGCCCCGCCAATACCGGCTTTCTGATATACGGCCATCGCAAACCGCGTCTGACTCTCCTGCAGGATGCCGCTGCCCACGAGACTGGCGGTTTTTACCAGTGACAGTGTCACGGAATAGGTAAACGCCAGCGAACTGTCGAGGGTGGCGAGCGGTGTGGCGCGGCTATCGCAGCCGGATCCCGAGCCGCGAATGCGCACGCCCGCGCCGGTGGCAAGCGCGATCCCCGTGCCGTCAATACCGGTGGCATACACACCTGGATAGCCAGATACCTCCGCGCCGCTGCCGACAAAACAGGCGATAACCGTATCCCCCGGCTGTTCGCCGCTGTTGCCATCACACTGGCCGCTGAAGCTCAGGCTGTGCTCCGCATTAAGGACGTCATTACCTGGCTGTGTCCACGCCGGCACCACGATCGTACCGGGATTTATCATCTGTGGCGTGGCGGGTGACGAGGTGCAGGCGGCCCCGCACAGGCCCGCCGCCAGCCCCCATAACAGCAGCCCGCTGACGATACGTGCGAAAATCTTGATGGCTGACATGCGATTCCTCACTGGCATTCCTCACTGGCATTGCGCGCTTGTCCGGGTGACGCGCTGATCGTCCTGCGCCGGAATGGCATAGCGCGCCTGACACGCGCCGCCGTCCCAGTGCACCTGTAATACCCCTTCCGGCGGTAAACCGCTGAGATAGGCCTGACCGTTTTCATCCACGATGCCGCTGACGGCGCGGTGCTGCGCAAGGTTGACCTCCGCGCCGAACGGCAGCAAACCGCCGCGATAGTGCAGCGTGATTAACATCCGCCCGCCAGTGCGGGTATCGAACGCCGCCAGCACCACCGCGCCTGCGCCCGGCACCACGGATTGCACATTGCTGTCGAGATCGACATTACCCGGCAACGAGGTGGTATCCAGCGCCACCCGCGTACGGCGATAAGCGCTGAGATAACGCACCACCGCATAGCCGCGCGGGTCGGTATATAAACCGGTGCTGTTGTTGATTTTCACCCCCGCCGCCCCCGGCGCTTTCACCAGCGCCAGCGCCGACAGATCCCCCGGCAGCGGCTGACCAGGGGTGATGCCCTCCGCATGTCCCAAAAGCGATCCCTGTACGCTGTAATTCACCTGCTTATTTTGCCGGGAGTAGTTATAACCGCCGCCAAGTTGTCCACCGCTGGCCAGCCAGCTGGCGTTGACATTGCCGCTATTGCCCTCCCCGCGCGTGCCGTACCCTTCGCTCAGGTTGTAAGACAGGTTTTTATCCTTCAGCAGCGTACCGTTGATCCCCGCCTGATACAGCGATGGCGCGTTGCGCCCACCGCTGGCGGTGAACGACGCCCAGGTATCCGGTACTGTGTGCCCCAGCGGCATACTGGCGGTGAAGGCGATTTGCCGATCGTTAAAGCCGTCATGGGCGCGGCTGTCGCTGATCATCAGTCCATAACTGACATCCCCGATGCTGCCGTTGTAACTGAGGCTTAACGTACGCTGATCGTTCAGGCCATCGCGGTAGCGCAACTGATACCAGGAGAGCGCCAGCGCCCCCCACTTGCCGTCGTTAAGCCTCTGGTTGATGTCTGCCCGGTACTGGCTTTTTTTCGCCGCCGGATTGTCGTTGCGATCCTCGTTACGCCAGTCGCTGGCGTCATTAAAATTGTAATAATCGCCGCCGCTGTAGAGATTGATCCCCGCCGACAGCGTGGTGCCTGAATCCGCCAGCGTTTTGGCATATTGCAGACGGTATTGCAGCCCCTGCTCGGTATAGCGACCCAGCTGGCTGCGCGCCCAGGTGGCATCCAGCGACGCAGAACCCAGATCCCCCACGATCGCCCCCGTTCCCAGGTTCAGCGCGTGATAGTTATCGCTAATCTGGCTGCCGCCATACAGCGTAATGCCGTTTGCCAGACCGTAAATCACCGTTCCCTGACCGAGATAAGGTTTGCGCGCCCCCGCCCGGAAGGAGCGGTATTTTCCCGCGCTGAAGGCGTATTTCAGGCGGCCTTCCCGCTGCATGACCGGTACGGCGGAAAAGGGCTGGCTGAAGGTGTGACTCTCGCCGTTGCTTTCGGTCACCGTTACCATCAAATCCCCGGACGAGGACGCCGGATAGAGATCGGTAATGGCAAACGCGCCGGGTGCGACGTAAGTCTGGTAAATCACCGCGCCCTGCTGCCGTACCGTGACCTGCGCGCTGGAGCGGGCGATACCACGGATGGTCGGCGCAAAACCGCGCAGGCTTTCTGGCAGCATATTGTCATCCGATACCAGTTGCAGGCCGCGCAACGACACGCTGTCGAACACATCCGCGGGGGTGGCGGTGTCGCCGGTAATAAACTGACCTTTCAGCGAACGCACATCATGTTGCAGATAGCTGTAAGCTGAACGCCACTCATCGCCGGCAGGCGGGCTGTAACTCAGGGTGCTGTAATTGCGCAGTCGCCAGCCGATCAGGTTTGCGCCGCTGCGCAGGTTCAGAAAGTGATTTTCGGTGCTGTCGCCCGCCATCCAGCTCTTTGCCCCGCTCAGGCTGTAGTTAAGCAGCAGCGCGGGAATACCGTCATCCCACAAGGCGGGATCGACGTCGCCCTGTGCCGTCTGGTTCAACAGCGATTGCGGAACGCTAATTTTTAGCCGCTGACGGGCAAAATCAAACGCCGTCGTCACTGCGGGCATCTCCCGCTGCGGCTCGGTAATAAGGCGGGCGGGCTGGTCGTTCAGCAGCGTGGCGATCTGCCCGGTTTTGATCCCCAGCGACTGCCATTTTTCCAGCGTAAATTGCGGCTGGAGCGTGCCGTTTTGTGCGCGGGCGAACGTCACGTCCTCGCTGCTGCGGGTTTCGCCATTGATCTCAATATCGACGCGATACACTCCCGCTGCCTGACTGTCACGCTGGCTGAACGACGTTAAATCTACCTTCACCGCGTGCGGGGCGTCGATCTCCAGCGCCGCCGGGTTAAAACGGTCGTCGGCCTGGCTTTGCGCGTGCCATAAAATAAAGGGGGCGGCGCAGAGGATCAGGCCGCGCCTGAAGTCCAGGTGCATACTCACCACCCGACTTACTGCAGCGGCGCATGTTGCAAGACACTCGCGCCCCCGAAATCATTGATCGTTTGCCAGTTCACCCGACTCCCCGTGGCCGCGCCCAGCGGATAACGGGCTGTGCCGCGTGGCGGTACCATCTGGCTGCCCGTTGCCACCGCCGCGCCACCGACGTCCAGATGCTGAAACGTGACGTAGTAAGGGCTGGTATTGGTGACCACCAGACTTTGCGCGTCGCGCCGGAAACGCAGCGGCTCAGGCGGCATCGCGCCCAGCCCCTGCGGTCGCCAGAACAGTTTGATGCGGGTTTTGATCGCCACCTGCAACACATTACCCGACTGGGCGCTGCGGGGAATGGCTTTCACGTTCAGCCAGAACACCGACTCACGATCGGCGGGCAGCGCCCCACCGGTATAGACGATCCGCAGGCTGTTATCCGCCTGTGCCTCCAGACGAAACAGTGGCGGCGTAACGATAAACGGCGGTTTGCTGGTTTCGGCCTGCGTCCCGTCCACGCCTTTATTATCGATCCACGACTGCACCAAAAAAGGTTCGTTTTTATCGGTATTGCTGATTAATAACGTGGCTTCGCGCGCATCGCCCTGATAAATAATCCGCGTAGCCTGAGTGACCACGCCGGCATAAGCCTGGCTGCGCACAAATAATAAAAACAGTACCGCCGTTAAAATGATTTTAAAATAACGCATCGCGCCCCCCTGACTCCTGACTGATTAAAAAAACAGGCATCCCTGCCTTAATAACTGGCATCATGTCAGCCTCAAGGGAAGTTCCTGTCTGCGTACGCTTTTAGTTATTGATAATTGATGGTGAATTGTGATGTCGCGTTTGCCGCCCCTTCGCTCACCACAGGCTGGGTTGCTTTAAAACGTGCGGTAAAGACCATGTCCAGCGCCTGTGTGGATCCATTAATCGGGTAGCTCCGGGAAGCAGCCTGTAAAGGTACTGGCGCGCCAAGCTGATCGTCCAGCTCAATGCCAACGCCGGTTGCGCCGCCGCTCACTGCCAGCAGCGCAGGATCATCGGCATCGGGCTGGCCATCAAATTTCACGGTAGCGCTGGTAAAGGTGGACGGACATTGACTAAGCGAAATCGTAAATTGCGTTGGCGACGAGGTGGAGCCGACGCCGCTAAATGACGATGCCGATACGCGGCCTAAATCAACATCGATCGCCGGGGTCGTGCCGCCATTAATATCACAACCGGCAGCCACAATTTCGCCGGTAAAATTAATAGTACCGTCTGCCGCATGAACCATGGTTTGTGCGGAACACAGTGCAATACCAATTAATGCACTGATCATGATTTTTCTGTTCATAATAATTACCTGTATGGAGTTAAATAAATGTCACAGCAAAACGTTATTGTGGTGCTCTGCTGAAGTGGGCAGATAATAACGGGGGTTATCGATTTATCTTAATCACGAAATATAATTAATGAGGCAGTGACTATTTTTTTGTACTGCTGATATAAAATGATGCCGCAGTCGGGAGGAGTAATCAGGCGATGTTAATGAAACAGTAAGATAATAATTTTATATTAATTCAGATGATTCGATTCACCAGCCAAATAAATGTATATATATTATAAAATTAATTACAGAATTAAGTACCTGATGAGCGTATGTTCATACTTTTCAAACAATAATCACAAGGGAAGATTATGTGGAATGCTCACAGGGCTGCAACATACGCAAGATTACACGCACTTGGTGGCAGCCAGGGGCGATGTGCTGAATTTGTTTCAAGAGCAGTACGCGCTGGTGGTGCGCCTCTGCAAAATACGCATTACGCCAGAGATATGGGGAGTAATTTAAGGCTTGCAGGGTTTCACCAGGTATACGGCTCCCCTGTCGAGGGAGATATTGCCGTTATCCAGCCAACGCAGCATCATCCCATTGGTCACGCCTGCATCTACGATGGTCAGCAATGGATGAGTGATTTTAAGCAGCAGCACGGCATGTATCCCGGAGAGGAATACAGAAAAGTTCGCCCCTCTTACGCTATCTACAGGCACGATTAAATGAAAACACTCAGTCTCATAGCATTTTTTATTCCGCTGCTGGCTTCTGCATCCGGGCCTGAAGAAACCGCCCTTAAATTCAATCAGTGGTATATGGGGCAGCTACAGCAGGATAAAACACCCCTTACCGATTTTAAGGGGCTGGCCCCGTACGTCACGAAAAAAACCATTGATGACCTGAAAGCAATGTACACCGGCGATAGCGAAGACAAGGACGTAGCGGACGCGGACATGTTCATCAAGGCGCAGGATTTCAATACAGACTGGAATAACGTCAGCGTGATTTCATCGGAACTGGACCCGGTCTGCACCCATGTTTACGTCGCTTTCGGTAACGATAAAAAACATGTGGTTGCTGACTGCTTCGTGTTAGAAAACGGCTCCTGGAAAATCCAGTCCGTGACCAATATCTCACCATAATTTTCTACAGGATCCCGTATATTAATCCTTATCCCATCGTCGGAGAGCCGTTCACTCACGCGTAATAGAAAAACTCAAAGTATACGACAATCGCCTCATCAATCTTTGGATGGGGCTATTTATACCCAGGGTGCGAAAAAGCGAGCAAAAACCGACTACTCTTTATCGAGTATTGATCCCAAATTCAACGCAGTGATAAAACGTGCTGGCATTCGTCGGCGCAATCCGTACCATACGCAACATACTTTTTCCTGATGGCTTTTTCAGCCCGTGCGGATCCGTCTTTTATAGCGAGCCAGATGGAGCACGGAAACGCGCAAAGGGTTTATGACATCTACGGTGCGTGGATTGAAGAGTTAAATGGCTGACCCGTGCTCATGCTTGACGACAAGCTGGCATTTTAAAAAGTTTGCCCCTGTATGCCCATCCTGGTGCCAAAGGTAGTAATTAATGCAACAAAATCAAGAAGTTAACAAAAAAGAACAGTACAACCTGAACAAACTCCAGAAGCGTCTGCGCCGCAATGTGGGTGAAGCCATTGCAGACTTCAACATGATTGAAGAAGGCGATCGCATTATGGTGTGTCTGTCAGGCGGCAAAGACAGCTACACCATGCTGGAGATCCTGCGCAATCTGCAGCAGAGCGCGCCGGTCAATTTTTCGCTGGTGGCGGTTAACCTCGACCAGAAACAGCCTGGTTTCCCGGGTCATATTCTTCCTGAATATCTCGAACAGCTTGGAGTGGAATATAAAATCGTTGAGGAAAATACCTACGGCATCGTCAAAGAGAAGATCCCGGAAGGTAAAACCACCTGTTCACTCTGTTCGCGTCTGCGTCGTGGCATTCTTTATCGTACCGCCACTGAGCTGGGCGCCACGAAAATCGCCCTCGGCCATCATCGCGACGACATTCTGCAAACGCTGTTCCTGAATATGTTCTACGGCGGCAAAATGAAAGGCATGCCGCCGAAGCTGATGAGCGACGACGGCAAGCATATTGTGATCCGTCCACTGGCCTACTGCCGCGAGAAAGACATTGAGCGTTTTGCCGAGGCGAAAGGCTACCCGATTATTCCGTGCAACCTGTGCGGCTCACAGCCGAATCTGCAACGTCAGGTGATTGGCGACATGCTGCGGGACTGGGATAAACGCTATCCTGGCCGCCTGGAAACCATGTTCAGCGCCATGCAGAACGTGGTGCCGTCGCACCTGAACGATACCCGTCTGTTTGACTTTAAAGGCATTACCCACGGTTCTGAGGTGGTGGATGGCGGCGATCTGGCGTTCGATCGCGAATCCATTCCGCTGCAACCGGTGGGCTGGCAGCCGGAAGACGACGAGGCACAGCTCGACGAACTGCGCCTTAACGTTATCGAAGTGAAATGAGGTGCCGCCTCTCTGGTCACATGGCCAGAGAGGCGTGAATTGCTACTTCAGTAAACGCACGCGGCAGGTTTTGCCTTTGATTTTCCCGCTCTGGAACTGTTTCCACGCCTGACGTGCCACGCCCTGACGCACCGCCACATAGACATGCGCCGGATGAATAGTAATTTTGCCGATGTCTGCCCCGTCCAGCCCCATATCACCGGTCATCGCGCCCAGTACATCCCCGGCACGCATTTTGGCTTTTTTACCGCCATCAATGCACAGCGTCGCCATTTCTGCTTCCAGCGGGACTACCTTCACGTTCGCGGGTGCGCTGAGCCAGTTCAGCTTCAGTTGCAGCATTTCCGACAGAATATTGGCGCGCTGGGCTTCTTCCGGCGCGCAGAGGCTGATTGCCAGTCCACTGTTACCGGCACGGGCGGTACGGCCAATACGGTGCACGTGCACTTCCGGATCCCACGCCAGCTCGTAGTTCACCACCAGCTCAAGGGATTTGATGTCCAGCCCGCGGGCCGCCACGTCGGTCGCCACCAGGATGCGGGCGCTGCCATTGGCAAAGCGCACCAGTGTCTGATCGCGGTCGCGCTGTTCCAGATCGCCATGCAGCGCCAGCGCGTCCTGCCCTGCTTCGTTCAGCGCATCGCAGACTTCCTGACAATCTTTTTTGGTGTTACAGAACACCACGCAGGACGCCGGGCGGTGCTCGCTGAGCAGTTTTTGCAGCAGACCGATTTTGCCGTTGCGGGAAACTTCGAAGAACTGCTGTTCAACGGCAGGCAGATCGTCGACGGTATCAATTTCGATGGTTTGCGGATCGCGCTGCACGCGCCCGCTGATGGCGGCAATGGCGTCCGGCCAGGTGGCGGAAAACAGTAGCGTCTGGCGCGACGCTGGCGCAAAGCGGATCACTGCGTCAATGGCATCGCTGAAGCCCATATCGAGCATGCGATCGGCTTCATCCATCACCAGCGTTTGCAGGTGTTCGAGCGACACGGTGTGCTTTTGCAGGTGATCCAGTAAACGCCCCGGCGTGGCGACGATAATATGCGGCGCATGTTGCAGCGAATCGCGCTGCGCGCCAAACGGCTGGCCGCCGCACAATGTCAGGATCTTAATGTTCGGCATAAAACGCGCCAGACGGCGCAGCTCGCTGGCGACCTGATCCGCCAGTTCACGGGTCGGGCATAAAATCAGCGACTGCGTCTGAAAACGGCTGGCGTCAACGTGCTGCAACAGTCCTAAACCAAAGGCCGCCGTTTTTCCGCTCCCGGTTTTTGCCTGCACGCGGACATCTTTCCCGGCGAGGATCGCAGGGAGCGCGGCCGCCTGGACGGGTGTCATGGTTAAATAGCCCAGTTCGTTAAGGTTCTCGATCTGGGCGGCGGGCAGTGCATTCAGAGATGAAAAAACGGTCACAGTATATTCTCGCGATAAAAGGCCTGGGTTGTGCAGGCGCGTATCCTCTCAGATCTGCCCTCTCAACGCGACAATTTAATCGGTACCTCGTCTGGCGGCGGGTCGGGTAATGGCTGTGGGCGAGGGATAGGATCGGGCACCGGAACCGGGTCGACGGGGATCGGATCGGTGGGCAGTGTATCAACAGGATTAAACAGATTGAGACGGGACATGGTTACCTCCGCATGAACAAATCGTCCTTTAAGGGTAGAAGCTCATGGAAAAGAGGCAAAAAAAAGCCGACTCTTTAAAGTCGGCGTCGTACGAATCAATTGTGCTATGCAGTAATTCAAAAAAAAGGAAGTAAGACAATATGGAGCGCAACGCCCATCGCTTGACGTTGCATTCACCTGCGGGAAAGATAGTGCCCTGAATGAACCGGCGTTTTATTGATTTCGCTCAACTAAGATGGCCTTTTCATGTTTGCATTTTGTTAAAAACGTTAAAATTTACAGCCATTTACTACGATGTAACCACCAGGTAACACCCCCGATCAGTACCACCAACATCAGGCAGAAGATCGCAAAACCCAGATGCCAGCCGCCCCCCGGAATTCCGCCAAGGTTGACGCCAAACAGCCCGGTCAAAAAGGTGCTGGGTAAAAACACCATCGCCATCAGCGACATGGTGTAGCTGCGCCGTGACAACGACTCCTGCATCACCTGGGTGATTTCATCGGTCATCACGCCCGTGCGGGCGATACAGGCGTCAATTTCATCCAGCCCGCGCCCCAGACGGTCAGAAATATCCTGCATCCGCCGACGCTGATCGTCATTCATCCACGGGAAACGTTCACTGGCGAGACGGGCATAAACATCCCGTTGCGGTGCCATATAACGCCGCATCACGATCAGCTGTTTGCGCAGCAGGGCCAGGAAGCCGCGCGGGGGGATTTGCTGATCGAGCAGGTTATCTTCCAGGTCGATAATTTTGTCGTGCAGCACTTCAATAAATTCACTGGCATGATCGGTCAGCGCATCACAGACATCCACGAGCCAGCCGCCGACATCCGTCGGCCCGGTGCCTTCTTGTAAATCGTGCACAATGTCGTCCAGTGCCAGCACTTTACGTTGCCGCGTCGAGACGATCAGCCGCTCATCCATATATAAGCGCATCGCCACCAGCTGGTCCGGACGTTCATCGGTGCTGCCATTAATGCAGCGCAGCGTGATGAGCGTCCCCTCGCCTACCCGGCTGACCCGTGGCCGCAGGCTGTCGCCCGCGAGCGCATCCCGCACATTGTTGGGCAGTAACGGCGTGGTCGCAAGCCAGGCCGCGCTCTCCTGATTGGTATAGTTGAGGTGCAGCCAGCATGGATGCTGTTCGTCAATAACGTCGCCATCACTGAGCGTTTTTACGCCCCCTTTGCCGTCGAGCAGCCAGGCATAGACTGCATCCGGAACGTTAACGTCCGATCCCTTAATTGCTTCCACGACCCCTCCGCCTTCAGCACTGTAATGGAAACAGTCTAGCCGTCTGCGGGGGTTAAGCAATCAGAAAAGGTGCCAGTGCGCTGAATTTTATGAAGAAATGGCGCGGGCGTTTGCGCGACCGACGGCGGGGTATTTTCCAGTCGGAAGCTGCGCGTTCTGCCCTGCAATTCAAGCACCTGGCTTTTCAGCACGTCGGCTGATCCAGACAACTCGTCCACCATGGTGACGTTGCTTTGCGTCAGTTTCTCCAGCTCCGACAACGCCAGGGTGATCTGCGCGATGCCTTTTTCCTGTTGCAGCGTCGAAACCGAAATCTCATCCATAAACTGGCTCACCTGTCCCGCACCGGCGACGATCTCCCGCATATTTTTGCTGGCTTCGTCCACCACGCGCGCGCCCTGGCTGACGTTTTCCGTCGTCACCGCGATCAGCGACTTAATACTTTTAGCCGCTTCGGCGCTGCGGTGCGCAAGCGTTCTGACCTCGCCCGCCACCACCGAAAAACCTTTACCGTGATCGCCGGCGCGGGCCGCTTCCACCGCGGCGTTCAGCGCCAGAATATTGGTCTGGAAGGCGATACCGTCGATCATGGCGATAATATCGGTCATTTGCTGGGCGCAGTCCGTAATCGACTGCATGTTGCTTGATACCTGATCCATCAGCTCGCCGCCTTTACGCGCGCTGCCCGTCGCATTACTGGCGCAGCGCGTGGCAAGCTGGGTATTTTCCGCATTATTTTTCGTGCTTGCCGCCATCTGCTCCATGCTGGAGGCCGTCTGGATCAGCGCGGCAGACTGCTCTTCAGTTTTTACCGACAGGTCAGCGCTACGGGAGTGCAACTGCCCGGAGAGATCCATCGCCGCCTGCGACGATGCGCGGATTTCTCTCACCAGGGTGGCGATATTACTGGAAAGATGGTTGATGCCGGGGATCAAGCGCCCCGCACAGTTGTTGCCGAAAATCGGGATAGTAATCGATAAGTTACCGGCGATGACCTCATCAATACTTTTTTTAACGGTATTAATGGGCGAGACTAAATAAAACGTCATATAGGCCCATAATAAGCTGAGCGTTATCAACCATAAAATACTCAACATGGTTATCAGTGCGGTGTCTTTTGAGATAGCGATCACTATTATTTCCATGATAGCAAATATGCCCAGCAGAAATAACATAATGAAGGTTCGAACACTAATATGTTTAAGCATAAACAGGCCTGCTAATACGTCAGAGGGGGGTCAATAGTTTTATAGCATTCGTAATACCCTTTTTCACTCTGATTTTTAATGTCAATCATGTTCGCCTTTAATCGCGGATAGTTTCGCCATGGTCGCAATTGTTCGCCACCTTAAATAAAAACATCAGCATATTATGCCATGTTAGCAGCATAACCCGCGCCACAAGCGATAAAACCCTTACTGACCAAAGAGGAATAAAATACCCTTTAATGTTATTTTCATTCTTTCTCTACAACGTATTTTAGCGGTGCTTAAATATGAAAATATATTCCACCGTAGCGGGACGTTCAGCCATGGATTGCCAGCGTATTTATTATTTCGTTTTAAAACCGCATAAATGATGAAAATGCCGTCATAAATATAACGTGGAAAAAGCATTTTTTTATACGTTGAGTGACCGAGCTGTTTTGTCAATACTCAACGGGAATTGCCTGAAAAATAAACAGATTTTTAGCGTCTGGTTTGCTACCATGGCGCCCCTTTTACCTGCTTTCGACGACCATCCGGCATGTTTCAAAAAAGAATCGGGCTTCGTTCGCTACTGATCATTCTTTCCGTTGGCAGCGTCACGCTGACCTCGCTACTACTGCTGAGTGTGCTGTGGATCATTCAGAAAGAAAATATCGAAGACAGCCTGCTGCGCAGTAATATCGCCTATGCACGCAAGCTGGCGGACACCACCGATGGCTACTTCTCCACGGCACAGCGAGAACTGGCCTGGAGCGCCCGACAAATAAAAACGTTGAGCGATACGGATCATTTGCAGGCGGAAACAGAACGTTTACGTCTGCAATCCGGTTTCTTTAACTCCGTGGTGATTGTTACCACCGAGGCAAAGATCGCCGCGGCCTCCCCGGAAAGTCTGGGACTGGTAGGGCAAACGCTAACCTCTGACGCCACCCGGCATGCTATCGCCATTAAAAAACCCTTTATTTCCAGCCCCTTCGTTTCTGCCGCCGGAAATTATGTGGTGTCAATTTCTCAGCCGATTTTTGACGCCAGGGGGCAATATCTTGGATTTCTGGCTGGCTCAATCTATCTGAAAAAACCGAGCATGCTGAGCAATATTATCAGCCAGCATTTCTATGAAGATGATTCTCAGGTGAGTATTGTCAGTGACGAAGGTAAGGTTATTTATAATCACGATCCCGCCCTCGTCGGTGCCCATATTGCGATTAACCCTGAACTTAAAGATAAATTAGTCCATCAGCAGAGCGGGAAATATTTACTTAGCCATCAGGGAGAGGAATACCTGCTGGGCTATGCGAGTCTGAAGGCCACCGGCTGGAATATCTTTATTTATGGCACCTCAGATAATGTGCAGCGCATCCTCGCGTTGACGGCGGAAAACGCCACCTGGATTTTGCTGACGGTGATCAGCCTGATGATCGCACTGGTGGCCTGGCTCTCATCGCGTATCTCCACGCCGCTGGAAAAGCTGGCTGAACTGACGCGCTCCGAAGACAGCACCCGCACGCTGAAAGCGCTGCCGGGTATTCACGCGTGGTACGCGGAAGCCGCGAATCTGCGGGAGGCGGTGTATCACCATGTGCTGATGATGGTCAACCGGGTCAGCGCGCTGAACGACGAGGCGATGACCGATCCGCTGACCGGCCTGTATAACCGCCGTGGCTTCAAAGAGATGACCCGTCGCTACCGGCACAGCGATCATCACTGCCTGATTGCGCTGGACATCGACCATTTCAAAGTCGTCAACGACGAACATGGCCATGACGCCGGGGACGCGGTGCTGATAAGCCTGGCGGTGCTGCTGAAAGCCGTCTGCCGCGAAAACGACATCATTAATCGCTTTGGCGGCGAGGAGTTTGTCATTTTCCTGCCCGACACCGCGTTAAGCGAGGCCATCGCACTGGCGGAGCATATCCGTAAAACCGTGGAAAATACCGATTTCCCCTACTCGCGCGAGATGCGACTGTGCGGCGGTGTGGTCAGTTTGCAGGATGAAGATAACGATATGGACGCGGCGCTGCGCCAGGCGGATATGGCGCTCTATAACGCCAAAGCCGCAGGCCGCAACCGCGTGATGTTCAGTAAAGGCGGCGAGATTTACCCGCATCAGGCAGGATAACGGGCTGGCATGCCAGCCCGTATTCATCAGTGCTGCAAAATATACATGGTGCGGGTGTAGGCCACATCTTCCGGATTCGTGATCGGATAGCCTTTCAGCCAGGGTTTGATCAGTCGCCCATTGCTGTACTGATAAATAGGCGCAATCGGCGCTTTCTCGGCAATGATTTTTTCCGCGTCGTTATAGTCGGCATTACGCGCTTCAGCCGTCGTTTCCTGCGCCGCCTGGCTCAACACTTTGTCATAGGCCGGATCCTTAAAGCGCGAAATGTTGCCGCTGTGGCTGGAGGTCAGCAGGGACAGGAAGGTTGATGGCTCGTTATAATCCCCGACCCATGACGCCCGGATCACATCGAAATTGCCGGTGTTACGGCTGTCGATATAGGTTTTCCACTCCTGATTTTGCAGCTTCACGTCCACGCCCAGATTTTTCTTCCACATTGACGCCACGGCAATGGCGATCTTCTGGTGTGTTTCCGACGTGTTATACAGCAGTGTCAGATCCAGCGGGCGCTGGGGGCCATAACCTGCCGCCTGCAATAGCGTTCTAGCCTGCGCATTCCGCTCTTGCTGGCTCATGGCGGCAAACGGCGATGGCGAGGCTTTAAAACCGGCCGTCACGTCCGGGGTAAAATGCCACGCCGGTTTTTCGCCGGTGCCCAGCACTTTTTCTGCCATCAACTGGCGGTCAATAGTCATACTCAGCGCCAAACGCACACGCGGATCGGCGGTCGGGCCTTTCTGCGTGTTAAAAGCGTAATAATAGGTGCCCAGCTGCGGTGGCGTATAAACCTCACCGGGAATGTCTTTCATCAGCTTCTGGTAAAGATTTTTCGGGAAAGATTCGGTGATATCAATATCATCGGCCAGATAGCGTTTCGTGGCCGCGCTTTCCTGATTGATCGGCACAAAGGTCACCTGCTGGATCACCGTGTGGGCGTTATCCCAGTAATGGACGTTCGGCACCGCCACCAGTTTTTCATTCACCACGCGATCTTTTAATACATAAGCGCCGTTACCGATGAGCTTGCCGGGCTTGGTCCACTCCGCGCCCTGCGCGACATTCGCTTTTTGTACCGGATAAAACGCAAAGCTGGCGGTCAGATTAGCGAACCACGGCAGCGGTTGATCGAGCTGAACGCGCAGCGTATGCGCATCGACGGCGGTAACGCCGAGCTTGTCCGGCGTAGCCTTACCATCAATGATGTTTTGCGCATTGCTGACGCCCGCCAGCGCGGCAAACCAGGCGAATGGCGAGGTGGTTTGCGGATCGACCAGACGCTGCCAGCTGTAGACGAAGTCCTGGGCGGTCACCGGCGTACCGTCTGACCATTTCGCATCGTTACGCAGGGTGAAGGTCCAGACCCGGTTGTCATTGCTTTGCCATTTAGTGGCGACGCCGGGCACCAGTTCGCCCTTCTCATTCTGATTCACCAGCCCTTCAAACAGATCGCGGATCACCTGGATTTCAGGCAATCCCACTGCTTTTGCCGGATCAAGTGACGCAGGCTCGTCTTTGATATGACGCACCAGCACCTGTTTTTTCGCCAGCACTGCGCCCGCTGGCACCTCGGCGGCAACAGAAATCGACGATAAACTGCACATCAACAGCGCACAGCAGGTTAAGGAAACGGAATGCTTCATGAGATCCCCTCGAAAGTAGGTGCCGGCCGGCAAAAGATGAGGTAATTATTTGTTTTAACTATAGGGAAAGCAAACATATAACTTAAGAAAATAACAATTTGAAAAGGATCGTGTTTTGCTTAACACTTTTACCCATCACCCGACAGAGTAAGGATGTCTATGTCCGTTTCCCTTCCGCGCGCCGAACGAGGGGCTTTTCCCCCGCTGACGGAACATTATGGCACCTCAGGTCTGGGTGCGCCGCTGATCTGGTTCCCGGCACCGCAGGCCTCCCCGGACAGCGGGTTGATTATTGCCGGTACCCATGGCGATGAAAATGCCGCCATCGTGACGCTGTCATGCGCCTTACGGGCGCTGAACCCGGCGTTTCGCCATCATCACGTCGTGCTGGCGGTAAACCCGGACGGCTGCCAGCTCGGTTTACGCGCCAATGCCAACGGCGTGGATCTGAACCGTAACTTCCCGGCGGCCAACTGGCGGGCGGGCAAAACGGTGTACCGCTGGAACAGTGCCGCCGAGGCGCGCGATGTGGTGCTACAGACCGGCACCACACCCGGCTCCGAACCGGAAACGCAGGCGCTGTGTCAGTTGATTCACCGTATTCATCCGGCCTGGGTGGTATCGTTTCACGATCCGCTGGCCTGTATTGAAGATCCCACGCAAAGCGAGCTGGGCGCATGGCTGGCGCAGACGTTTGCCCTGCCGCACGTCACCAGCGTCGGCTATGAAACCCCCGGCTCCTTTGGCAGCTGGTGCGCCGACATCGGGCTGAACTGCATCACCGCCGAGTTTCCGCCCATCTCCAGTGATGAGGCGAGCGAAATCTATTTGCAGGCGATGATGGACCTGCTGCGCTGGACGCCTCAGAGATGAAGCTGACCGGTGGAAAAGCGCAGTCCTGGCTCGACATCCACCGCCAGCCAGGTCGGGCCATCCAGATCGGCGAAGCGCACTTTGCCCGCCAGCGGCAGCGCCGCACTGATGGCCCGCGAGGTGCAGAGCATACAGCCGAGCATCAGTCCTAGCCCCTGCGCTGAGGCCGCTTCTGCCAGCGCCAGCGCCTCAGTCAGGCCGCCGGTTTTATCCAGCTTGATGTTGATCATCTCATAGCGGCCCTGCAAATTTTGCAGGCTGCTGCGCGTGTGACAACTTTCGTCGGCGCAAATGGGCAGCGGATGGATAAAATTCGCCAGCATGGCGTCGTCGCTGGCGGGCAATGGCTGCTCAAGCATCGCCACCCCCAGATCCGCCAACAACTGACAGCGCGCCGCCAGCCCTTCGCTGTGCCACGATTCATTGGCATCGACAATCAGCGTGGCGTCGGGCACTGCCGAGCGTACCGCCACCAGGCGTTCGCTAATCCAGGTATCATCGAGCTTCACCTTCAGCAGACGAGCGCCCTTTTCCCACAACATTGCCGCACTGGACGCCATCTGCTGCGGGGTGCCGATCACCACCGTCTGCGCGGTGGTCACCGTGCCCGTCAGCGGTACGTGCAGGTGCTCCATCAGACTCTGCCCGGCGTGACGCGCTTCCAGATCCCACAGGGCGCTGTCGACCGCATTACGCGCGGCGCCCGGCGGCAATAACGATTGCAGTTGCTGGCGCGTCAGCCCGGACTCCAGTTGCGGTACCACGGTCATGATTTGCGCGATTACTGAGGCATCGCTTTCGCCATAGCGCGGATAGGGCGTACATTCCCCCACCGCCCGCACGCCCGCTTCTTCCAGTTCAACCACCACCACCCGCGCTTCATTGCGGCTGCCCCGCGAAATTACAAACGGCGAGTGCAGCGGCCAGTTCTCTTCATAGACCTTGACGGTTCTCATTCCATTACTCCTCAGGCGCGATGTGGACAGTATAGTGATGAAAATAGGTTTGCTGAGTTCAGGATTAATCCCGTAAACTAGCTGCGACGTTAACTATATGTAAACAGGAAGGTATTCATGTCACAACTCGTTCATTTTCAGGGCAATCCGGTCGCCGTTGCCGGCACCATTCCTCAGGCTGGCAGCAAAGCGCCGGCATTCACGCTGGTGGCGAAAGATTTAACGGATGTCACGCTGGCGCAGTTTGCGGGCAAACGTAAAGTACTGAACGTCTTCCCGAGCATTGATACCGGCGTCTGCGCCGCGTCTGTGCGCAAATTCAACCAACTCGCCACCGAGATGAAAGACACTGTCGTGCTGTGCATCTCTGCTGACCTGCCGTTCGCCCACTCCCGTTTCTGCGGCGCGGAAGGTCTGAGCAACGTCATCACCCTTTCCACCCTGCGTAATGCAGAGTTCCTGGAAAACTACGGTATCGCCATCACCGAAGGCGCACTGAAAGGCCTGGCAGCCCGCGCGGTAGTGGTGATTGACGAGAATGACACCGTGCTGTTCAGCCAGCTGGTCAACGAAATCACCAACGAACCGGATTACGATGCTGCACTGGCTGCGCTGAAAGCGTAATCGCCTTGCATTTGCCCGGCGGCGCAGGCCGGCCGGGCCTGTAGATTTCCCGCTTACTCCTCGCCCTTCTTCTGGCTTAGCCCGTATTCCCGAAGCTTATTGGCAATCGCCGTATGCGATACGCCGAGGCGCTTCGCCAGTTTGCGCGTGCTGGGATAACTACGATAAAGCTGCGTCAGCACCGAGCGTTCAAAGCGGCTGGTGATGTCATCCAGCGAGCCTTCCATCGCCTCTTCGCCCACGGCCAGGCTACCCGCATCATAATCAGGCAGCAAAATATCCTGGGAGCGTAATTCATAGCCTTCGAGCTGGGTCAGCGCGCGGTAAATGGCGTTTTTGAGCTGACGAACGTTGCCCGGCCAGCCGTAGCGCATCAGCACCGTATTGAGTTCAGCAGAGAGTTTGGGACGCGGCACGCCCTGCTCATCGGCGAAACGCGCCACGAAGAGTTCGGTCAGCGGCATGATGTCCTGCGGACGATCGCGCAGCGGCGGCAGATTGAGGGTCAGCACGTTCAGACGATAATAGAGATCTTCCCGGAACAGGCCTTTTTGCACCAGTTCCACGAGGTTTTTCTGCGTAGCGCAGATCACCCGCACATCAACATGCACTTCATGATCTTCCCCTACGCGGCGGAACGTGCCGTCATTAAGGAAACGCAGCAGTTTAACCTGCATGCGCGGCGACATTTCGCCGATCTCATCCAGCAACACCGAGCCGCCGTTGGCCTGCTCGAAAAAGCCTTTTTTCCCTTCCGGCGCATGACCGAAAAGTTCGCTTTCAACCGCATCTTCCGGAATGGAGGCGCAGTTCAGTGCCAGATAGGGTTTCGCGGCGCGCGGGCTGGCAAGGTGACAGGCATGGGCCAGCAGATCTTTGCCGGTGCCGGTATCGCCGACGATCAGCAGCGGTGCGGCGAGCAGCGCCAGTTTCCGCGCCTGATCCAGCACCTGCCGCATTTTCGGGCTGACGGCGACAATCTGGCTGAACGCGCTGACGTCCTGGGTGGTCATGTTTTGCAGCTGGCGGCCCATGCGGATCGTCGAGCGCAACATCACCACAGCGCCGGTGAGCACCGGCTCACCCGCTTCCCCTTCCAGATGCACCGGGGTGATCTCCATCAGGAAGTTCTGCCCGTTGATCACCACGTGTTCGTTATGGGACGCCTGCGGATTGCCCTCCAGCCAGCGCTGGAAATTAAAGCCGGGGATCAGCTGCATCGCCGTATGGTTACGCAGCTTTGACTGATCGATGGCAAACAGCTGGCAGCTGGCCGGGTTCGCCAGCTCCACTTTGCATTTCATATCAACCGACAGCACCGGCTCCGGCAGCGCTTCCAGCAACGCGCTGAGCGCCAGATGTTCACGCTCCGACGGCATCCACAGCACCGTGCGCACATCGGTAACGCCGGCGATACGGCGGATCTCCGCCATCAGGCTGCTGAAGGCGGTGAACTCCAGTTCGGCAAAATTGAGATAGATGCGACCGATAGGGTCGATTTCGATGCCGCGTAAATCTATGCCGCGTAATACCAGCAGATCCAGCAGCTCGCGGGTCAGACCGAGGCGGTCTTCACAAAACACTTCCAGACGCATGGGGGCTTCACCCTGAACAGTTAACTTATGATGAAATCATAAGCCACTTAGTCGCGCGCAGGAAGCTATCTGTCAACAAATATTGACAGCCTGCCGGAAAAACAGGCACTCCCGCGTAAAGTTATAGGTTCAGGCCGTCGGCTTCCCCTTTTGCAGCGTCTCTTTCATCTGGCTGATTAACTGGCGGCGGAAATCGCCGAGGCGCGGTTTGTCGTCGTCGATCCACGGCAGCGGGCGGCACAGTTCCATCGCTTTAATACCGAGGCGCGCGGTGAGTAAACCTGCCCCGATACCCTGCGCGGCACGGGCGGAAAGCCGCGCTGCCAGATCCTGCGATACCCAGTCCATGCCCACTTCGCGCACCAGTTCACTGGCCCCGGCGAAAGCGATGTTCAGCAGCACCAGACGGAACAGACGCAGACGGCTGTAATAGCCAAGCTCAATGCCGTACAGCCGGGCAATGCGATTGATCAGGCGGATGTTGCGCCAGGCGATAAACGCCATGTCTACCAGCGCCAGTGGGCTGACGGTGATCATCAGCGTGGATTCTGCCGCCGAGCGGCTGATCTCCCGCCGCGCCTGGGCGTCGAGCACCGGTTGCACAAGATGCGCATACAGCGTGACGATTTCGCGGTCACTCTGGGTTTCATGAATCGCGGCGTACCAGCGTTGCAGCGCCGGATGGGATTTATCAATGCCCGCCTGCTGTGCCAGCTTTTCGCAGAAAGCGCGGCCCTTACCCGCCCCGTGGCTGTGCAGCAGATCACGCGCTTCGTCACGCTCCTGCGCCCGCTCACGCAGCCGCCACAGCCGACGCCATTCGGTGGCGACCGACCCGACACCCGCGCCGATAATCAGCGCCCCTGCGGCACACCCGCCAAGCGCCACCCAGTCCTGCGTCTGCCAGGCATGCATTGTCCACTGTACGCCCTGTCCGACCACGCTTACGCCAAACAGCGCCAGCCCGGCCATCACCATTTTGCGCCACAGGCTGCGACGCGGACGCAGCGCTGCGTCGATCACCGCTTCCGGCTTATCGTCCACCAGCAGCAGATCATCGGTAATGGCTGGCGCGAAATTATCCGCTTCCGGGCCGGCAAAGGTCTGCGCGGTTTTGAACGTCTCGGTCTGCTCTGCTTCCAGCGGACCGGTAAAATCGATGCGCGGCTTTAAAGGTTCGTTCATCGCAGCTTATCTCCTATCAAAAACTCCAGCGCCGCGTCCAGCCGGATGTGCGGCAACGGCTTGTCCACATCCATGATCTGCGGGCGAAACGCCTCAAACTGAAAGCCCTGCTTTTCCCAGAACGCCTGCCCCGGCAGCCGCGCCGGGACTTCACCGGGATAGACAGTCAGCGGCGCGCCATCGCTCAGTCGGTTGCCGCGCAGGGCAGGAATTTTCTCGCCCTTAACGTCTATCAGCCCGCTTTGCGTTGCCTGCACGGCGGCAAGCCCCATGCAGTCCATGCTGATGCCTTCGAACGCGGCATTTTGCCAGGCGTCCTGGATCAGCTGCTGCAACAGCGACACCATATTGGCGTGCTGGTCGAGGGTGACATGGTCAGCTTTGGTGGCGGCAAACAGCAGCTTGTCGATCACCGGCGAGAACAGACGGCGGAACAGCGTGCGCTGTCCGTAGTGAAAACTCTGCATTAATTGTGTGAGCGCAAGGCGCATATCGTTGAACGCCTGCGGCCCGCTGTTCAGCGGTTGCAGACAGTCAACCAGCACGATTTGTCGGTCAAATCGCAGAAAGTAGTTTTTATAAAATCCCTTCACCACTTTTTCGCAGTAGTAGTTAAAGCGCTCGCGCAGCATTCCGGCGTTGGTGGTTTTATCCGCCTGCGCCAGTTTTGTTTCGCCGCTGGCATCCACGTCCGGCCACGGAAAGAATTGCAGCGCGGGCGCACCGGCCATGTCACCGGGCAGCACAAAACGTCCCGGCTGAATAAAGTGCAGCCCCTGCTGTTTGCACTGGTGCAGGTAATCGGTCCAGGCGACGGCGATCTCTGCCAGACGGTTTTCATCCGCAGGGGCCAGCGGATCCAGCCCCTCGCACAGTTGCCGCCAGCGGGCAGACCACGTTTTACGATCGCCCTGCAGCAAACCGGTCATCTGACGCGACCAGGTGAGATAATCCTGCGCCAGCATCGGCAGATCCAGCAGCCATTCCCCCGGATAATCGACGATTTCCAGATACAGCGTTGAGGTGTCTTTGAAGTGGCGCAGCAGGGAGTCATTGGAGCGATAACGCAGCGCGAGGCGCATCTCACTGACGCCGCGCGTCGGGGTCGGCCAGTCTGGCGGGGTGCCGTAAAGCTGGGCAATACCTTCGTCGTACGTGAAGCGCTGAATGCCGAAATCACGCTGGGGAACGCGTTTCACGCCCAGCAGCCGTTCTTCACGCACGGCGCTAAGCAACGGCAAACGCGCGCCGTTATGGACATTTAACAGCTGATTGACCATGGCCGTAATAAAAGCGGTTTTCCCGCTGCGGCTAAGCCCGGTGACCGCCAGACGCAGATGGCGATCCACCCCGCGGTTCACCAGCGCATTGAATTCGTTTTTTATTCTGTTCATAAGCATCCAGGTTGCATCTGTTGTTCAGAATGGTTCGATCAGGGAATTTTTTTCAACATGACTGGCAGTATGCCACTAAAACGAGGGAACAGGAGAAGTCGGGATGAAGGGCTTCACCCCGACAAAGTCGGTTAACGAACAGGTTTGACCGGTTTGTTGTCGTAGCGGGCGGAAACTTTACGCGCCATGCGTGACAGTAAAGGCTCCAGCACCAGCGCCAGCAACATTTTTGCCGGACGACGGGCAACGGATTTCACCGCCCACCCGGCGACTCCCGCCGGGCCGTAACGCAGCGCCGTCAACAGCACCAGTTTTCCGGCGATTTTCAGACCGGGTTTCATTTTTTGTCCTGCCTGTTGCCAGTTACGCGCCATCAGAAACCTCATTCGTTAAACAGTTAATTATAGCTGGCGAAAACGGCTGCGCAGGGAGAACGTGTCAGAGGTGACATAGCGTTCCATTTCGCGCAGGCGCTTCTCGCCCGCTGCCAGCTCGGCGTCTACCGCATCCAGCAATTCACCGCTGGTGGGGACCACCTCGCCGTCAGCCAGATTATCGGGCATCGGGTCAAGGACAAAGGTCATGATGATGTAGGCCACCACCACAAAGAAAAACAGACCGAAGAACATCGCCAGCACGGTGATCAGACGGACCAGTTTAACCGGCACGTCGAGGTAGTGGGCCACCCCGGCGCAGACCCCTTTCACCATGCCCTGCTGCGGCATACGCCAGAGCTTTTTATTCAGATCTAATCCAGCCATCAGCGATCCCTCCAGTTCGGATGTTCAGCATCCAGGATAGATTCCAGCGCCTGAATACGTTCACGCATACGTTGTGCGTCGGCGTTCAACTGCGCCAGACGTTGCTGTTCGCTTTGCGACAGCGTGTTGTTGGACGACCGGTTGTTGTAATGCAGCCACAGCCAGATGGGCAGCACGAACAAAATAAACAGCGTCAGGGGAATAGCCAGAAACAGCGCGCTCATGTGTACTCCTTACAGGTGAGGTTAAGGCGCGCTCAGGCGCCTTATTGTTATTATTGGAGATCCTGTTTCATTTTTGCTTTCAGCTGTTCCAGTTGCTCGCTGATGGCGTCGTCGGCTTTCAGTTCAGCAAACTCCTGATCCAGCGATTTCTGCTTACCGAAACCATGGCTTTCCGCCTCAGCTTCCATATGGTCGATACGGCGTTCGAAGGATTCAAAACGCGCCATCGCTTCATCAATTTTACCGCTGTCCAGCTGGCGGCGCACATCGCGGGATGAGCTGGCAGCCTGGTGGCGCAGCGTCAGTGCCTGCTGGCGGGCGCGGGTTTCATTGAGTTTGTTCTCAAGCTCGCCAATCTCTTTCTTCATGCGCACCAGCGTATCATCCACCAGCGTGACTTCATGCTCGAGGGTGGCGATCACGTCAGTTAATTTCTGTTTTTCGATCAGCGCCGCACGGGCCAGATCGTCTTTTTCTTTACGCAGCGCAAGTTCTGCTTTTTCCTGCCATTCCGCCTGCTGCGCGGTGGCTTGTTCAATACGGCGTGACAGCTGTTTCTTTTCAGCCAGCGCACGGGCTGAGGTGGAACGAACTTCAACCAGCGTGTCTTCCATTTCCTGAATCATCAGACGCACCAGTTTTTGCGGATCTTCAGCCTTCTCCAGAAGAGAGTTGATATTGGCGTTCACGATGTCGGCGAAACGAGAAAAAATACCCATAATTCAGTCCTCATATTTTCTGTTATCGGGCCAGGCCCTGCTGAATGGATAATACAATTCCCGTGCCAACTTTATATCTTATTGATAGATAAGAGGATGATTAATTTTACCGCAGCGGTGAAATACGTTAGAGTGGTGAAATACACCAACCAGTGGCGAATTTCATCATGGCGGAATACAAAGATAATCTTCTGGGTGAAGCAAACAGCTTTATCGATGTGCTGGAGCAGGTGTCGCGGCTGGCACCGCTGAACAAACCGGTGCTGATCATCGGCGAGCGTGGCACCGGTAAAGAACTGATTGCCAACCGCCTGCACTTTCTCTCTTCGCGTTGGGACGGGCCGTTTATTTCCCTCAACTGCGCCGCGCTGAATGAAAACCTGCTGGATACCGAGCTGTTCGGCCATGAAGCCGGTGCCTTTACCGGGGCGCAAAAACGCCATCCGGGACGCTTCGAACGCGCCGATGGCGGCACGCTGTTTCTGGATGAACTGGCAACCGCACCGATGCTGGTGCAGGAAAAACTGCTGCGCGTCATTGAGTACGGCGAGCTGGAGCGCGTCGGCGGCAGCCGTCCGTTGCAGGTTAACGTGCGGCTGGTGTGCGCCACGAACGCCGATTTACCGCAAATGGTGGAAAATGAAACCTTCCGCGCCGACCTGCTCGATCGACTGGCGTTTGACGTGGTGCAACTGCCGCCGCTGCGCGAACGACAAAGCGACATCATGCTGATGGCCGATCACTTTGCGATCCAGATGTGCCGCGAACTGGGCCTGCCGCTGTTTCCGGGTTTTACCGAACGGGCGCGCGATACGCTGCTGGCGTACCGCTGGCCGGGGAACATCCGTGAACTGAAAAACGTGGTGGAGCGTTCGGTGTACCGCCACGGCAACAGCGATACCCTGCTTGATGAAATTATTATCGATCCCTTTCACCGCGCCGCGCCGCCTGCGCCGTCAACGAAGGACGCCGGTGCGCTGCCCGCCCTGCCGCTGGATCTGCGCCAGTTTCAGCAATCGCAGGAAAAAGCGTTGCTGGAAAGCAGCCTGCAACAGGCGAAATTCAACCAGAAACGGGCGGCGGAACTGCTGGGACTCACCTACCATCAGCTGCGCGCGCTGCTGAAGAAGCACGCGCTGTAACGCTATTTTTTATTCATCATCGCTTTCAGATCGGCGAACGGATTATATTTCGCTTCGCCGACATCCTTCTGCGCATCTTCACCGGCAATGACCGTCGAGCCGTACTGATCGGCCTCGGTATATTTTGAGTGTTCATGATCGTGGCAGTAGAGGCACAACAGCTCCCAGTTGCTGCCGTCCGGCGGGTTATTGGTGTGATCGTGATCGATATGATGCACCGTTAATTCGCGCAGGTTTGAATAAACGAATTCACGCGAGCAGCGACCGCACACCCACGGGTAGATCTTTAACGCGCGTTCCCGGTAATCCACTTCCAGACGGGCGTAGTTCTTCGGAATAATAGCCATAGCGGCAATCCTTTTGGTGACTGAGGTAAACCACCATAGTAAGCGATTGCCGGGCGCGCACCAATCCCTGATGCATCACGCGGGGGCGTGTTTGCGGCAAATATCCCGCACAAATTCCCGCAGCCAGCGATGCCCGGCATCGGCTTCCATGCGCGGGTGCCACATCTGCGAAATGGTGATCGGGGGCGTGTCTACCGGCAGCGCAAAACGGTGCAGCGATGTCGCCTGCGGGTGGATCAGAAAAGAGGCGGGTACCAGCGCCACCAGATCAGACTCCTGGGCCACCGCCAGCGCTGCCGGAAAGCCCGCCACCACGGCGGCGATATGCCGCTCCAGACCGAGCGCCGCCAGTGCCTCATCCACCGGCCCGCGCGTTTTTCCGCCCCGGGACGCCACCACGTGACCCTGCGCAATATACGCCTCCACGGAAACGTCTGATGTTGCGGCCAGCGGATGTCCGGCCCGCACCACGCCGACAAAACGATCGCGGAACAGCGCCTGAATACGGATTTCCGGCCCCATGCCACCGAGCACGCCAATCTCCAGATCGACGTGGCCTTCCCGCAGGGGGATGGCGTTTTTTTCCAGTTTTGGCGCGAAACGCAGGCGCACCTGCGGCGCACATTTTGCGGCGGCGACGATCAATTTTGGTCCGAACGCCTCTACAAACCCGTCGTTGGCACGCAGGATAAAGGTGCGGCTGTAGGTGCTTAAATCGAGTGTTTCTGCCGGAGGTCGCAGAATGGAAAGAGCATCAAACAGGGTTTGCTGCGTGCGCTCGCGCACCGCCACGGCATAAGGCGTTAACACCATATGACGCCCGGCGCGCACCAGCAGCGGATCGCCGGTGACGACGCGCAGTCGGCTAAGCGTGCGGCTCATGGCGGATTCACTCAGCCCAAGCCGACGGGCAGCCCTCGCCACGCTGGCTTCAGCCAGCAGCGCATCCAGAGCAATCAGTAAGTTCAGATCCGGTTCGTTCATACCTCATCTTAACGGCGCATCCGCCAACAAAAAAGCCGCGCATGCGGCTTTGAGCGGATTATTCACACCACCCTGGCAGCACCTGCCCAGCGGGCGGGAAAATCCGCGGCGCGCAGAAGCGGATCGAGACTTACCTGTTCGCAGTCCACCAGCTTGTCGATGACGAACGGATCTCGCTGTAAAAACGCATTCACGTCCTCAGCGCTGTCGGCATGAAACAGAATGTAGCCGCCTTTGCCGTTGTTAAGTGGACCCGCAAACAGGATCAGGCCGCGAGTGAAGCCCTCCACCAGCCATTCTTTATGGGCATCAAGCTGTGCAGCCAGAGCTTGTGCCGGAGCGATATAGTTCAGGGTTACTGCGTGTAACATAGCGATCTCCACGTTGTTAAGGGACAGGTTACAGGCTGCGGCGCGCAGCGTTATCAATAAAGGTGGCTACCGCATCCGGGTGTGAAATCATCGACAGATGGCTGGCATTAAGACGCAGCACGCGCGCGCCGGTTTGTCGGGCAATCACGGCCTGCACGTCAGGTTTGAGGGCGCGATCGTTTTCGGTCAGCAGATACCAGGCGGGTTTGTCATGCCACGCGGCGTGCTGGACTTTTTCGCGAAAAGCGCTGGCGGCAATAGGTTGCTGGGCGGCAGCGAGTAACCGCGCCTGATACTGGCTGAGGTCATTAGCCATCAGCTGATGATAGGCATCGGCATTGTCCAGCCAGAGCAGCCCGTCGCGATCCGCCGCCATGCCCTCCATCGGAGCGTGCAGCCGTTCAAGCAGATCGACCACAGATTCACCGCTGTCAGGGACCAGCGCGGAAAGATAAACCAGTCCTTTAACGTTTGGCGCGTTCCCGGCCTGGCTTATCACCGCCCCAGCCCATGAGTGTCCCACCAACAGAACATCCCCCGAGTGCCGCGCAATGACACGTTCGGTTGCCGCCACATCATCGACCAGCGACGTCAGCGGATTTTGCACCGCCGTCACGTGGTAGCCCTTCGCCTGCAGGCGAGAGGTCACGGCCGCCCAGCTTGAGCCATCGGCAAACGCGCCATGTACTAATACGATATTTTTAATGTTCAGATCCCCCGCATGAAGCGTGAAAATGGCGCTGGACCACAGTCCGATAACCAGCGCCGTGCGGCGTAAAAAAGAGTGCATCATCTGTTCGCCCATCGTGTTGAAGGCAGTCAGTGTAGCGAACCTGGCATCACGGCTTGAAGTGTCTGAAATGACATGTATCATGCAAAATCAGACAAAATTACCGTTCGTGGAGTCGCTATGCGTATCGCCCTTCTCGCCCTGCCAGGCAGTATGAAATCTGCGCTGGCAGGCCTTTCTGATATGTTCTGGCTGGCAAACCAGGTTATCGCGCAAAACCCCGGCAAGGCCGGGACGTTATCCGTCACTGAAGAGGTGTTTGAGGTAAAAACCATCACTGCCGACGGTCTGCCGGTAAAAGATGCGCAGGGGCGAATGATTGAAAGCGACGGCGCGTTTGCTGATGCCGGGCAGTTTGATCTGGCGATCGCCAGCGGCATGCGGCTCGATGAAAACAAGCGCCCCGTCGCCCCGCAGGCGGTAGCGCAAGCGGCAGCCTGGCTGCAATCACAACATCAGGGCGGCAGCACCATTGCCGGTGCCTGTGCCGGGGGATTTGTGCTCGGCGAGGCGGGATTACTTAACGGCAGGATCTGCACGACCACCTGGTGGTTGTTCCCCACCTTTCGCGAACGTTACCCGCAGGCGCGCCCGGTGTGGGGCAAAGCGCTGGCGGAAGACGGTAAGATCATCACTACCGGCGGGCCGCTTTCCTGGGTCGATCTGGCGATCCATATTGTTAGCCAGCATGCCGGAAAAGCGATCGCCCGTCTGACTGCCGATATGGCGGTCGCCGACAGCCAGCCGCTGTCCCAGCATCTTTATGTGCCTGGCGGATTTCTTAACTCTGTGCATCCGCTGTTAATGCAGGCGGAACAGCTGGTGCGTTATGACAATCCGGCGATCACCGTTGAGCAACTGGCGGCGGCGCTGAATATGACCACCCGCACACTGCACCGCAAAATGGGTGAGCTGGCCAAAGAAAGCCCGAAAAACTTTATCACCCGCGTGCGTATGGAAACCGCCGCCGTGTTACTGGAAAATCCCGCAAAAACCCTGTCGCAGGTCGCCTGTGAATGTGGTTACAGCGATGAAACGGCCTTTCGTCGGGCGTTTATCTCGGTGACCGGCATGTCGCCCGGCCGCTTTCGCAAATGGTCGAAGAGCCGGAATGCGTTTCTGGAAGACGCTTCGCAATAACAGGCGTCCGGTGCAGGTTATCACTGCAACTGCTGCGTCTTCCGCCCGGTGTCATGCGCCAGTAGGCTAACGGCAGATGGCAACCTGACGAATAAGGTCGATACGATGGAACTCTTTTCTGATAAACCGGGCGACGAAGGCTTACCCGGACGGCGGCGTGCACTGGCGATGGCGGCGGTGATGACCTCCACCACCATGGCGGTATTTGACGGTTCAATGGTCAATATTGCCCTGCCGCAGATCGCCGCCGCGCTAAAGGTGTCGGCCCCGGCAGCGGTATGGGTGGCGAACGGTTATCTGTTATCGGCGGCCATGACGCTGGCGATTTTTGCCGCGCTGGCGAGCCGTTTCGGTTTCCGACTGCTGTTTGCCTGCGGGCTGTGCCTGTTTACGGCGGCCTCGCTGGGCTGCGCGCTGTCGTCCTCGCTCACGGCGTTGACCGGCTGGCGCATTGTGCAGGGTATTGGCGGCGCGGCAACCCTGAGCATTGCCCCGGCGATCCTGCGATCGGTCTTTCCCGATCGGCTGCTGGGCCGCATTCTTGGACTCAATGCGCTGCTGATCGCCGCCAGCACCGCGCTGGCCCCGCTGCTTGGCGGCACGCTGCTGGCGGCGCTTGACTGGCGCTGGCTGTTTGCGGTGAATCTGCCCTTCGGCGTGCTTGCCCTTGTGCTGACTCTGCGGGTGATCCCCGGTAAAAAAGCGCCGCAGCCAGAGCCGTTTGACGTCGCCGGTGCGTGGCTGTCGGCGATCATGCTCGGCGCGCTGATCATGACCGCCAGCACCTTTTCCCGCCCAGTGAAAGATGACGACATGCTGTTCACCGCGGTGGCGTATGGGGCGCTCGCCGTTATCGCAGGCGTGCTGTTCGTCAGGCGGCAGCAGCGTGCGCCGAAACCGCTGCTGCCGCTGACTCTGTTTTCATCAATGCGGTTTTCGCTGGCGGCGCTGACGTCGCTGGCCTCTTTTGTCAGTCAGGGCATGACCTTCGTCGCGCTGCCGTTTTTATTTCAGAGCGTCTACGGCTACAGCGCGTTTGAATCGGCGCTGCTGTTTACGCCCTGGCCGCTGGGCATCATTCTGGCGGCGCCTCATGCCGGACGCATGGCGGATCGCCATTCTCCTGCGCTTATCTCAACCCTTGGGCTGTGTGTGTTTGCCGTCGGACTGGCCCTGCTGGCGCTGTTGCCGGATCGGGCGTCAATGTGGGACATCGGTGTACGCAGTCTGGTCTGCGGCCTGGGATTTGGCTGCTTTCAGAGTCCGAACAACCGCGAAATGCTGTCGAACGTGTCGCGGGAAAACAGCGGCTATGCCTCCGGCGTACTGGCGATTATGCGTACCTTCGGCCAGTGCCTGGGCGCAGCGCTTGTCGGGGTGATCCTGTCGCTCTCAGGCGATGCGCTGGCGGTACATCTGAGTTTGTGGGTCGCGGTGCTGGCAACCGTGCTGGCACTGCTGTTCAGCATCAGTCGCCTGCGACAAAGGCGCGTTTGATGACTTTTCCGCCAGTTATCCGCAGACATTTTTACGCGGCAGCGTTAAGTGCGATACACTTTGCAGATCAGTCTTAAAACCAAAGAAATTATGCGCCTAATTTTATCGTCCCTGCTGCTGAGCGCCGGTCTGTTAAGTGGGCTGGCGCAGGCTGCGCCTGTGCCGCCTGCCGACCGCGATATTCGTGACAGCGGGTTTGTTTACTGCGTTAACGGCCAGGTCAATACCTTCAATCCGCAAAAAGCGAGCAGCGGCCTGATTGTCGATACCCTCGCCGCTCAGCTTTACGATCGCCTGCTGGATGTCGATCCTTATACTTACCGGCTGGTGCCGGAGCTGGCGGAAAGCTGGGAGGTGCTCGATAACGGCGCGACCTATCGTTTTCACCTGCGTAATGACGTGGCGTTTCAGACCACCGCGTGGTTTACCCCCACCCGTAAGCTCAATGCCGACGATGTGATCTTTACCTTCCAGCGTATCTTCGACCGCAAGCATCCGTGGCATAACATCAACGGCAGCAGCTTCCCCTATTTCGACAGCCTGCAATTTGCCGACAGCGTGCAAAGCGTGCGCAAAATCGATAACCGCACCGTGGAGTTTCGTCTGCGCCAGCCGGATGCGTCGTTTCTGTGGCATCTGGCCACCCATTACGCCTCGGTGATGTCGGCGGAGTACGCGGCAAATCTGGCGAAGAACGACCGCCAGGAACAGCTTGACCGCCAGCCGGTCGGAACCGGTCCGTTCCAGCTCAGCGATTACCGTTCCGGGCAGTATATTCGGTTACAACGTCACGAAAAATTCTGGCGCGGTACGCCGCTGATGCCGCAGGTGGTGGTCGATCTGGGTTCCGGCGGCACCGGGCGTTTATCGAAACTGCTTACCGGCGAGTGCGATGTGCTGGCCTGGCCCGCGGCCAGTCAGCTTACCAGTCTGCGTGACGATCCGCGCCTGCGCCTGACGCTGCGCCCCGGCATGAACATCGCTTATCTGGCGTTTAATACCGATAAGCCGCCGCTGAATAATCCGCAAGTGCGTCATGCGCTGGCGCTGGCGATTAATAACCAGCGCCTGATGCAGTCGATTTATTATGGCACTGCCGAAACCGCCGCGTCGATATTGCCGCGCGCCTCCTGGGCCTATGATAACGACGCGAAAATCACCGAATACAACCCGGACAAAGCGCGCGCGCAGTTAAAAGCGCTGGGTCATGAAAATCTCAGTCTGCAACTGTGGGTGCCGACAAGCTCCCAGGCGTGGAACCCCAGCCCGCTGAAAACCGCTGAACTTCTGCAGGCGGATATGGCGCAGATCGGCGTAACCGTGAAGATCGTTCCGGTGGAGGGCCGTTTCCAGGAAGCGCGCCTGATGGACATGAATCACGATCTCACCCTCTCCGGCTGGTCAACGGACAGTAACGACCCGGACAGCTTCTTCCGTCCACTGTTAAGCTGCGCGGCCATTGAATCGCAGACCAATTTCGCTCACTGGTGTAACCGTGAATTCGACAGCGTGCTGCAAAAAGCCCTGCTCTCGCAGCAACTGGCGTCGCGCATTGATGCCTATGATGAAGCGCAAACTATTCTCGCCCGCGAGCTGCCGGTGTTGCCGCTGGCGTCGTCGCTGCGCTTGCAGGCGTATCGCTACGATATGAAAGGCCTGGTGTTGAGTCCGTTTGGTAACGCCTCTTTTGCAGGCGTGTCGCGTGAAAAAGAGCATTCTGAGGATAAACAGCCATGATCATCTTTACGCTGCGGCGCATTCTTTTGCTGATGGTCACGCTCTTTATGCTGACCTTTGTCGCCTTCAGCCTGAGCTATTTCACGCCCCATGCGCCGCTGTCCGGTGCCTCGCTGTGGAACGCCTGGACGTTCTGGTTTACCGGCGTGCTGCACTGGGACTTCGGTGTTTCCAGCATTAACGGCCAGCTAATTTCCGAGCAGTTAAAAGAGGTGTTCCCGGCCACCATGGAGCTGTGCATTCTGGCCTTTACCTTTGCGCTGGTGCTCGGCATTCCTGTCGGTATGCTGGCGGGGATTTCCCGCAATAAATGGCAGGACAAGTTTATCAGCGCGCTGGCGCTGCTCGGCTTTTCTATTCCGGTGTTCTGGCTGGCGCTGCTGCTGACGCTGTTTTTCTCCCTCACGCTGGGCTGGCTGCCGGTTTCCGGGCGCTTCGATCTCTTGTACGAGGTGAAAACGGTGACCGGGTTTGCGATTATTGACGCCTGGCTGTCGGATTCGCCGTGGCGCGATGAGATGATCATGAGCGCCCTGCGTCATATGGTGCTGCCGGTGCTGACGCTGGCCGTGGCCCCGACCACCGAGGTGATCCGCCTGATGCGCCTGAGCACCATCGACGTGTTCGAGCAGAATTATATTAAAGCCGCCGCTACGCGTGGCGTATCGCGCTTTACCATCCTGCGCCGCCACGTGCTGCATAACGCCCTGCCGCCGGTGATCCCGCGCCTTGGTTTGCAGTTCTCCACCATGCTGACGCTGGCGATGATCACCGAAATGGTGTTCAGCTGGCCGGGTCTGGGACGCTGGATGATCAACGCCATTCGCCAGCAGGATTACGCGGCGATTTCCGCCGGCGTGATGGTGATTGGCGCGCTGGTGATCACCGTGAACGTGATTTCTGACATTGTGGGCGCGCTGGCGAACCCTTTGAAACATAAGGAATGGTATGCCCTCCGATAACGTCTACAGCGAAAAGCGCGCGCCGGGTGCGCTGCGCACCGTCTGGCGCAAATTTTACGCTGACACGACCGCGATGATCGGCCTGTACGGCTGCGCGGGGCTGGCGCTGCTGTGTCTGTTTGGCGCATGGTTCGCGCCTTATGGTATCGATCAGCAGTTCCTTGGCTATCAGTTGCTGCCGCCGTCATGGTCGCGCTATGGCGAAGTCTCCTTTTTCCTCGGCACGGACGATCTGGGTCGCGATGTGCTAAGTCGCTTGCTGAGCGGCGCGGCGCCAACGGTGGGCGGCGCGTTTCTGGTGACGCTGGCGGCGACGCTGTGCGGGCTGGTGCTCGGCGTCATTGCCGGGGCGACGCACGGCCTGCGCTCGGCCGTGCTCAATCATATTCTGGATACGCTGCTGTCGATCCCGTCGTTACTGCTGGCGATTATCGTGGTGGCGTTTTCCGGGCCTCATCTCAGCCATGCGATGTTTGCCGTCTGGCTGGCGCTGTTGCCGCGCATGGTGCGTTCGGTCTACAGCCTGGTGCATGATGAGCTGGAAAAAGAGTATGTGGTTGCCGCCCGTCTGGATGGCGCGACGACCATGAATATTTTGTGGTTCGCCGTGCTGCCGAATATGACCTCCGGGCTGGTGACGGAAATCACCCGCGCGCTGTCGATGGCGATCCTGGATATTGCCGCGCTGGGCTTTCTGGATTTGGGGGCGCAACTGCCCTCCCCGGAATGGGGCGCGATGCTCGGCGATGCGCTGGAGCTGATCTACGTTGCGCCATGGACAGTAATGCTGCCGGGGGTGGCGATCATGCTGAGCGTGCTGCTGGTTAACCTGCTGGGCGACGGCATCCGTCGTGCGGTCAATGCGGGGGTGGAATAATGCCGTTACTCGATATTCGTAACCTGACCATCGAGGTCAAAATTGGCGAGCAGTGGGTGCGCGCCGTTGACCGGGTGAGCATGACGCTGGCCGAAGGGGAAATCCGTGGGCTGGTGGGGGAATCCGGCTCCGGTAAGAGCCTCATCGCCAAAGCGATTTGTGGCGTGACAAAAGACAACTGGCGCGTCACCGCCGACCGTATGCGCTTTGACGACATCGATTTGATGCGCCTGTCTGCCCGCGAGCGGCGCAAACTGCTCGGTCATAACGTGTCGATGATTTTCCAGGAGCCGCAGTCCTGTCTCGATCCCTCCGAGCGCGTTGGCAAGCAGTTGATGCAAAATATCTCGGGCTGGACCTACAAGGGCCGCTGGTGGCAGCGCGTTGGCTGGCGTAAACGCCGCGCCATCGAGCTGCTGCACCGGGTGGGGATTAAAGATCATAAAGATGCGATGCGCAGCTTCCCGTACGAGCTGACCGAGGGCGAGTGCCAGAAGGTGATGATCGCTATTGCGCTGGCGAATCAGCCGCGTCTGCTGATTGCCGATGAGCCGACCAACGCCATGGAGCCGACTACCCAGGCGCAGATTTTCCGCCTGCTGACCCGGCTTAACCAGAACAACAACACCACCATTTTGCTGATCAGCCACGATTTACAAATGCTGAGCCAGTGGGCTGACCGCATCAACGTGATGTATTGCGGGCAGACGGTGGAAACTGCACCGAGCGAGGATTTGATCGGCACGCCGCATCATCCTTATACCCAGGCGCTGATCCGCGCGATCCCGGATTTTGGTAGCCCGATGCCGCACAAAAGCCGCCTGAACACCCTGCCGGGCGCGATCCCGTTGCTGGAACAGCTACCGATAGGCTGCCGTCTTGGGCCGCGCTGCCCTTATGCGCAGCGTAAATGTATCGACACGCCGCGCCTGGCCGGGCCGAAAAATCATCTTTTCGCCTGCCATTTCCCCCTCAACATGGAGCGTGAATAAGATGGCCGAAACCCTGCTTGAAGTGCACAACCTGAGCAAAACCTTCCGCTACCGCACCGGCTGGTTCCGCCGTCAGACGCTGGAGGCGGTAAAACCGCTGAGCTTTACGCTGCGTGAGAAACAGACGCTGGCGATCATCGGTGAGAACGGCTCCGGTAAGTCAACGCTGGCCAAAATACTGGCGGGCATGACCGAACCGACCACCGGTGAACTGCGTATTAACGATCATCCCCTGCACTATGGCGATTACTCGTTCCGCAGCCAGCGCATCCGCATGATTTTCCAGGATCCGTCGACGTCGCTGAATCCACGGTCGCGCATTTCGCAGATTCTGGATTTCCCGCTGCGACTGAACACCGATCTCACCCCGGAAGCACGCCGTAAGCGTATCGGCGAAACGCTGCGCATGGTGGGACTGCTGCCGGATCACGTCAGCTACTATCCGCATATGCTGGCCCCCGGTCAGAAACAGCGTCTGGGGCTGGCGCGGGCGTTGATCCTGCGCCCACAGGTGATCATTGCCGATGAAGCGCTGGCCTCGCTGGACATGTCGATGCGCTCGCAGCTGATCAACCTGATGCTGGAGCTACAGGAAAAACAGGGGATTTCATACATTTATGTAACCCAGCATATTGGCATGATGAAGCACATCAGCGACCAGGTGCTGGTGATGCATCAGGGCGAAGTGGTCGAGCGCGGCAGCACCGCCGACGTGCTGGCCTCGCCACTGCACGATCTGACCAAACGGTTGATTGCCGGGCATTTTGGCGAAGCCTTAACCGCCGACGCCTGGCGCAAAGATCGTTAAGCGGTTTACTGGTAAATGAAGGTGACGGTAACCAGGGTATTCACGCTCCCCACGCCAACGTTGCCCTGTTTGCTGAAAAGCCTGGCCCGCAAGTTATAGCGGATAGCATTGTTGCTGATAAGCCCCGTGTAAGAACGTCCGTCGCCAAACGGATGTCCACCGCTTCCCTGAAGCTGCACGGCGACGTTTTTAGCCGTGCCGCCATTTCGATACAAATCGCCGACCCCGGCGGGATCCGCAGGTCCGTTAAAGGTAATTTTTGCGGTGCGGGTGTTCGGCGGGCATTTCGTCAGATTGACGGAGAAATAGATCCACGGCGTTGCCGCGCCGGGTTCGCGTAAATTGTAACTGTTGATTGGCTTGCCCTTACCGAGATCCACGGTCTGCGCGAGGCTGTCGGCAGCCACCTCGCAGGGCGCGGCCTGAACATTGCCATTAATCGTGAGTATTGCCGAGTCACTCGCCCAGCCTGGCGCGGAAGTAAAGATCACCATGCTCAGCAGCATCATGCGTTTGCGAAATACCCTGCTTATCTTCATTGATATATCAACTCCAGTGTTGCCGTGGCATTCGCCGAACCCGGCGTCACGATGTTTTTGGTCTGGTAATACCGGGCAGTGATCGGAAGACTTTCCAGCCCGCCGACAGAACGTTTGAGATGCAGCGTTTGATCGATTTGCAGCGGCGCGTCGTTATACAGCAACTGGATCCCCATCCCATCGGCAACGCCTGCGCTGCCCTGTCCGTTTAAGGCCAGCACGCTGTTATCGCTGCTGTCGGGGTTTTGCGTTGCGGATAAACGCACATTGATACTGGTGTCGGGGGAACAGTTCAGACCGAGGTTTTGCGTATTTTGCCCACTTGTGAGGATCGGCCCAGGTGCATTATTTAGTTGCGTAGTAATAATATCGCCGAGCCGAAAAGTGATGGCGGAGGTCATCAGGGTACAAGCCAGGGTGGTGACGCCAAGCGATGAAACGAAATTAATATCGCCTTCTGGATTGTCCCATTGCAGGTCCGTTCCAGTCGATGCCCGGCCAATATTCATTCCGTTAACGCGCCCCCAGCCCGTTGGGGCGTATTTAACGAAGCGGATGGCGGCAGACAGCCCGACGTCATAATATATATCCGTTATACTCCAGGAGGCGTTGGTCCATTTTATTTTATAACCGGTCATCGCCCGTAAATCTTTCCATCCGGAGTCCCAACCGCCACTGTTATAGCTCAGACGCTGCATTGTCAGTAAGATATAGCCCACCCCTGAAACATTCGTGGGATAAACCGAGTAAACCTTTCCCCCTTCGGTAATTTGCAACGGCGTATTCATCACCGTCGACATTGCGCCAACACTGAGCCAGTATGCCCTGGCCCCCTTGCAGACGGACCACGGCCATACGCTTGCGTAAAACCAGGGAGAAATAAATGTGCCGACCGGTGCATCGCGCTGCAGGGTATAATTTCCACTGACGTTAATCGTCGCCGGTCCGTACGGTACGTTGCAAGTTATAGCATCAGCAAACGCCTGTGGGCTGAACAGGAGTAATAGCCAGACTCGCGTCATTTTCATGATCTGCTTCCTTATTTGTCTCATTGATAGATGAGTTCCAGTGTTGCCGTGGCATTCGCCGAACCTGGCGTCACGCTGTTTTTGGTCTGGTAATACCGGGCGGTGATCGGAAGACTTTCCAGCCCGCCGGCAGAATGTTTGAGATGCAGCGTTTGATCGATTTGCAGCGGCGCGTCGTTATACAGCAACTGGATCCCCATACCATCGGCAACGCCCGCGCTGCCCTGCCCGTTTAAGGCCAGCACGCTGGTATCGCTGCTGTCGGGGTTTTGCGTCGCGGATAAACGCACGCTGATACTGGCGTCCGGCGCACAATTTAAGCCGAGGTTTTGCGTACTTTGCCCAATATTCAAAATCGGGCCGGGGGCGCTATTTAACTGCGTGGTGATAACATCGCCCAGACGAAAAGTGATGGCCGATGTCATTAATGTACAGGCCAGGGTGGTGACGCCCAGCGAGGAGACAAAATTAATATCGCCCTCTGGATTGCTCCAGTCATAAAAGGTTCCGGGCGATGCGCGGCCAATATTCTTACCCTCAACAGTTCCCGCTCCGGTCGGGGCATATTTGACAAAGCGAATCGCAGAATATTGCCCCGCATCGTATTGTGTGTAGTCCAGCACCCACATAAAGGCGGCGGTTTTTATGTTCACGCCCTTAATGCCAGTGCCAGTGGTTGTTCTCCATCCTGAGTCCCCGCCCCCTCTGGTAAAGGCAAAACGTTGTTTGACCATAAAGATATACCCCACGCCCGCCAGGTTAGTGGGATAAACAGAATAAACGTTACCTTCATCAGTCACTTGTAACGCGGTATTCGCCACTGTTGACATCACGCCGACACTTAGCGAGGCCCCCTTGTGTCCCTCGCAGGCAGACCACGGCCAGACGCTGCCCTCAAACCAGGGTGAAATAAAGGTACCGACCGGTGCATCACGCTGGATCGTATAATTTCCGCTGACGTTTATCGTCACCGGTGCGGTCGGTGCAGAACACGGTATAGCATCAGCAAGCGCCTGCGTGCTGAACAGGAGTAAGACGCAGACTCGTGCCATATTCATGATCCGCTTCCTCACTTGCTTCATTGATAAATAAGCTCCAGGGTGGCCGTGGCATTCGCCGAACCTGGCGTCACGCTGTTTTTGGTCTGGTAATACCGGGCGGTGATCGGAAAAGTTTCCAGCCCGCCGGCAGAATGTTTGAGATGCAGCGTTTGATCGATTTGCAGCGGCGCGTCGTTATACAACAGCTGGATCCCCATGCCGTCGGCCACCCCCGCGCTGCCCTGTCCGTTAAGGGCCAGCACGCTGGTATCGCTGCTGTCGGGGTTTTGCGTCGCGGATAAACGCACATTGATACTGGCGTCCGGCGTACAATTTAAGCCGAGGTTCTGCGTACTTTGCCCGATATTCAAAATCGGGCCAGGGGCGCTATTTAACTGCGTGGTGATAACATCGCCCAGACGAAAAGTGATGGCCGATGTCATTAATGTACAGGCCAGGGTGGTGACGCCAAGCGAAGAGACAACATTAATATCCCCCTCGGGGTTGCTCCACTCGTTGTCCGTTCCGGCCGATGCACGACCGATATTGATCCCTTCAACGGCACCTGATCCGGTAGGTGCATATTTAATAAAGCGGATGGAGGCGTACAGCCCGATATCGAATTTTGTGTTATTCATACTCCAGGAGGCTCCAGTCCCTTTTATTTTATAATCGATAACTGAGCTTAGATATTTCCATCCGGAATCCCACCCCCCACCGGTATAGCGAAGCCGATGCATCGCCGCAAAGATATAACCTATCCCTGACACATTAGTGGGATACACAGAATAACCGAGTCCCCCTTCGGATACTTTCATCGGGGTATTCATGACCGTCGACATAACGCCGACACTTAGCCTATATCTATTGTTCCCTTCACAGACTGACCACGGCCATATACTGGAGTCAAACTAGGGTGAAAGAAATGTACCGACAGGCGCATCACGCTGAATCGTATAATTTCCACTGACGTTAATCGTCACCGGCCCGGCCGGTACGCTGCAAGGAATCGCATCGGCAAGTGCATAGTCAGCCAGTACGCTGAGGAATAGTAAGACGCAAACTCTTGTCATATTTATGATCAGTTCTCAGAAAGTGAATGGTATTACTGGCAAACAGCGGAGGTAATGATCACGCCGCCAGGTTGATCTTCAGGAATACGGTAGCGCGCCTGACAGCGCTGCTCTGCATTGCCCCAGTTAACCGACAAAACGCCGCTGTTTTTTAATCCGGTCAGATACACTTCGCCCTCTTCACCGACGATAAACATCTTCTGCGGGGTATCAGCGAGTGTGACGGTTGCGCCAAAGGGGATCGGTTGACCATTCTGGCGATGCAGGGCCATCAGTACCCGCAGCCCGATGTTAGTCATATATTCCGCCCGCACCACCGCGCCGCGCGTCGGAATAACGCTGGCGCTGGTCAGTTCAATATCTACATCCTCTGCCAGCGACTGTGTATCCAGCACCACATCGTTGCTTCGGTAGGGCGAAAGATTGCCGATCACGGTGTATCCCCGGCGATCCGTTCTGGCACCGGACTGGTTCTGGATCCCCACCCCTTTCGCGCCGGGCGCTTTCACCAGCACGTTGGTTTCCCCCAGCGCTTGTGAAAAGGTGATGCCATCGGCATGAGCCAACACGCCACCCTGCAGCGCATAGTTAAAGGTCTGATTGTTGCTGTCGCGGTTGTAACCGAGCTGCATTTCCGACCACTGGCTGCGATAGGTCGTGTTCAGACTGGAGGCTTCATCGGTCTGTTGCACGCTCCAGGTCAGGGCATTGTCAGACAAGGCCACGCCGCTCAATCCGAGGGTTTGCGCGCTTCCCCGCTGCTGACTGCGGTTCAGGCCATAGTTGGCCCAGCTATTGGGCAGAAATTTTGCCAGCGGCACGCTGATGTTCAGCGCCAGTTGTTTGTCACTGTCAGAGGACAGACGGTCGGATGAACTGACGTTACGGTTGTAACTCCAGGTCAGTGAATAACTCACGCCCTGCCAGCTGTTGTTATAGCTAACGCTGAACGAGGTCATCGCCGCGCCGCCGTCCCAGTAGTTTTCACGCAGCGCGCTGCCGCTGATGGCGCCGAACGCCCCGCCCAGATTCTGGCTTACGGTCAGCTCTGCCCGATTGCGAAAACGCACGGGCCGGGTGTCGTCCAGTAATTCCTGCATGCTGTAGTAACCCGCCGTTGAATAACGATACCCAGCCAGCGCGAAATGGGTTCCGGTTTCGGCAATGTTCTTGCTGTAACGCAGGCGCAGCGATTGCCCTTGCTGTCGGCCCTGCCCGTCAGGTTGTGACCACGCCTGAATAATGTCGGCGGATAACGCCCCCAGCCGGCCCATATTTTTCCCCAGGCCAAGCGCCTGCGCGCTGTAGTTTTCCGACTGCTGAACACCGCCATACACCGTCAGCCCCCAGGGTAAACCGTAAATCGCGGTCAACTGGGCGAACGGCGTGTTCGGCACATCAGGATCCGGTGAGCGATACTGTCCGGCGGTGACGGCATATTTCAGCCGCCCTTCCCGCTGCAACAGCGGCAATGAAGCATAAGGCACGACAAATTGCCGCTCGCTGCCATCGCTTTCGGTGACGGTGACGTTTAAATCCCCGGCCCCGCCCGTCGGGTACATGTCGGTGATTTCAAACGCGCCAGGGGCGACATAATTCTGATAAATAACGTAACCGTTTTGCCGGATCGTCACCCGCGCGCTGGAATGGGCCACGCCGCGCACCACTGGCGCATAGCCTTTATGAGAATCCGGCAACATGTCGTCATCCGAGGCGAGTTCCCCGCCGGTATAGGCCACGCTGTCAAAAATATCGGCCGACGAGTTGCTCTCGCCGAGCGTCAGTTGTCCCTGCACGCTGTTGACCGGCCGGCGGGCATAGTTATAGATCGACCGCCAGGTCTGGCTGCCCTCGCTGCTGCGACTCCAGGTACTGTAATTCCGCAGCCGCCAGGGACCAATATTGATGCCGGGTTGCAGGCTGGCGTAGTGGCTGTCATCGTTCGCCGATGCCGAGCGCGCGCCGCTCAGGCTGTAGTTCATCAGCAGTGCGCTGATACCGTCATCCCAGCGCGCCGGATCGACGTAGCCCCGCGCTGTGGCGTTCAGCGCCGCCTGCGGAATGCTCAGCGCCAGCGTCTGGGTGGTGAAATTAAAATCGGCACGGGCTTGCGGGATCGCCTCTATGAATGCGCACTCCCCGGCAGCGGCAAGGCCTGGGTAAGCGTCCGTTTTAATGCCGAAGCCTTTTAGCAACGCCACGCTCAGGCAGGCGGTGAGGGTGTCATCCCGTCGGGTAAACGCGATGTCACGGGTTTCCATTAACTGACCATTAAGCGTAATGTCGACCCGATAGTTGCCGGATGCCTGTGCGCCCGACTCAAACGCCGAAAGATCGACCGTGCGGGATTGCCCGTCAACGGTTTCCAGAAACTCCGGGTTAAAGTAATCCCGCGCAAGGGCACAACCGGGATACGCCACGGCCATGCTCAGTGAGACATGCGAACATAATAAAAAGCGGCGCATTTTACTGACACTCCGGCGCATTTACAGCGATGCGTGGTGAGCGCTGCCAACGCCACCGTAATCATTAATCACTTTGAAGGTCAGCGCGCGACCCGTGGCATCAGGCGGCAGGGTGAATTTTTCGCTGCCGCCGGGCGCGACGAAGCCCGCTTCACCGACGGTTTTCCCGTTAAGGCTGATTTCATTGAAATGCATGTAATAGGCGGTGGGATTAATCACCTGCAGCGTATTTCCCGTGCGCGACCACTGTAGTTTTTCAACCTGATCTTCAGGCATGTTACCCACCAGCGAATCGGGACGATAAATTAACTTCATCCGCGTTTTGACGGCAATTTGCAGCGTATTTTCTTTCGGTGCTGCCGAAGGAATGGTTTTGATATTCAACCAGAACAGGCTCTCTTTATCCTGCGGTAGTGCGGCAATGCTGACTATTCTCATGACATTCTGTTGTCCGGCATCCAGCCGAAAAAGGGGCGGAGTAATGATAAATTTTGCTTTAGTATCAGCGTTGTCACGATCGACCCATGACTGGATCAAATAGGTAATATTGTCAGGATTTCTGACGCTCAAGGATGCCTCTTTTTTATTACCCTGATAAAGCACACGCGTGCCGCCAATAATAATACCCGCAGAGGCAAAATGCGCCGCAGATAATAGCAATGAAGCGGCCAGCATCAGCCAAATAAATTTTCGCATAAGTACATTACCTGAACGGGCTTTTTCCACTCCCGTATTTCTGAATAGTAAATCGTGTTCCGCGCGGCACGTGGATTATTCCCTTTTGCGCCGCGCGGAACCTTCAGTGCCAGAAAGTTTAGTTATAACTTACGGTGAAATTAGTCACTGAGTTTGCTTTACCCGCCGTTACGATGGCGGCTGTCGATTGATAAGCCGCATAGAAATCCAACAGATTTTCTTTGGTTTTGTCCAGCGCGTAACCGTAATTCGTTACCGAATGCAGGGGAAGCGTGGTCTTATCCGCATTCATCAATTTGATCGCCACTCCCGTCGCAGTCCCCGTCCCGCTGGTGATGGCGAGCAAGGTTGAATCCGTAGTATCCGGTACACCATCGAAACGCACCTTCGCCGAGGTAATGGTATCCGGGCAATCCTTCAGCTTAATGGTGAATTTCGTGGTACCCGATTCAACACCGGCGGCAGAAAACGCGGTTTTCGCCACTTTGCCCAAATCAACGGTCAACGTATTGTTGGTACCCACATTTATTGTGCAGGCCTGCTCAAGTATTTCGCCAGTAAAATTAATGGTGCCATCCGCGGCCCCGGCTGAAAAAACAGCCCCACCCAGTAATAAGCAAGCTACGTTTTTATGTAAAAAAGCATTCATAAGTAAATCCCTATATATAAATTTGAAGAATAATTCTCGCCGGTGAAACAATAACGTTAACAGCACGGCGAAATGCCAGAAAACAGCGTCTGGCGCACAACAGAAGAAGTCAGACTCAGCGTCCGGTCACACTAATTAACCCTATCCGATGCATCAAATATGTTTAACTTAGTAAAATCTACACATACCAGGAAACAAATTCAAATAGTTTGCCAGTCTATCTGTAGACTCAATATCGCGTCACGTATTGAAATACATCCTGTTTTTTGCAAGGTGTTTTTGGGTCTATGGTTGGACCCTTTATTTTTAAGTTCAACACTTTTAAAGTGCGTAATAAAAACAGATTAATAATTCTCTATGAACAGGAGCTTCATACAATGACCATTCATTTCTCGCATAAACCAACATATTCAGTTAATTCTGACACGCCGGTTAAACCTATTGGTCATATTCAGAACTTAATAAAGCATCTGGGGGCTGAGACGGACGCCGAAGCGGTGGCGGGAGGAGAAGATCTGTATTTTCTTAAAGATAATCAACCACAATGTGTTTTGCTGCATTATGGCAGCATCGCCTTATACCGCCGTGGGGATGGACTGGTGCTCTATTCACAAACCGCGCCCTTTATCATGGGTTTGAGCAGTCATTCACCGGCCCCTGAGCAGATGTATATAAAAACACGGGAGAATTGCATCATCAGTTCCCTGCCGGTCCGTGATGCCAACGCGCTGATCCAACGTCACAATTTATGGAAAGATCTCTCCTACCTGCTGATATTCACCACCTCCTGCATCTACTCGCATTACGCCCGCCTGACGCAACGCTCCTCCTATGACATTATTAAATTCCAGCTGGAAGAATTGATTAACGAACCGGACTGTGTGCGCCTGAATACGTCCACCGCCAGCTATATTCAGCAGCGCAGTTTCCTTTCCCGCAGCGGGATTATGCGGATCCTCTCTGAACTGCGCGCCGGGGGATACATCACCATGGAAAAAGGCATTCTGTTAGCAATAAAACATCTTCCCCCCCGCTACTGACTTTTCGTTCGACCGGTTTTCTCCTTTTTATGTTAATGATAAAAGACAGCAGCCTGACGCATGCATCCTCGCGCCACTCCCCGTCGTTGCATCGGGCATCTCTCTTGTTTACAGAAAAATAACGTGACAGAAACAGCGTGAGGTAGGATATAATTTCGGCCTGCTTTTGATTTATTCTGGCCTGACAAGCACATGACGCTGCCTGTTTTGCCAAAAATAAGTAATGACTATAAGGATTAACGCTATGGGTTTTCTTACCGGTAAACGCATTCTGATTACTGGCGTTGCCAGTAAACTCTCCATCGCCTGGGGTATCGCACAGGCTATGCATCGCGAAGGCGCAGAACTGGCCTTTACCTATCAGAACGACAAGCTGAAAAGCCGTGTTGAAGGTTTCGCCGCTGACCTGGGCTCCAGCCTGGTGCTGCCGTGCGACGTAGCAGAAGATGAGAGCATCGAAGCGCTGTTTACCGAACTGGCTAAAAGCTGGCCGAAATTCGACGGTTTCGTACACTCCATCGGTTTCGCACCGGGCGATCAGCTGGATGGCGACTACGTTAACGCCGTAACCCGTGATGGTTTCAAAATCGCGCACGACATCAGCTCCTACAGCTTTGTGGCTATGGCGAAAGCCTGCCGCGCGATGCTGAATCCAAACTCTGCCCTGCTGACCCTCTCCTACCTGGGTGCAGAGCGCGCTATCCCGAACTACAACGTAATGGGCCTTGCGAAAGCGTCTCTGGAAGCAAACGTGCGTTACATGGCTAACGCCATGGGCCCGGAAGGTGTGCGTGTCAACGCCATTTCTGCCGGTCCGATCCGCACCCTGGCGGCGTCCGGTATTAAGGACTTCCGTAAAATGCTGGCCCATTGCGAAGCGGTAACGCCGATCCGTCGCACGGTCACCATCGAAGACGTGGGTAACAGCGCCGCTTTCCTGTGCTCTGACCTCTCTGGCGGTATTTCTGGTGAAGTGGTTCATGTTGACGGCGGCTTTAGCATCGCCGCGATGAACGAGCTGGAACTGAAATAATCCTCCTGTCACCCCCTCCGCCCGGAGGGGGTGTTTTCGTCGTTATGCCATTCTGATCTTTGTTATCACCCAACAATATTTCATCCCCCTTCCCGCTTACGCCAGGATAATGCTGCGAAAAAGATCCGGCGCACCCTGATGTCACGTCTCCGGATCGTCACTTTCAGATCAAGGAACGCTCATGGAACAACGCCGTTTTTCCGGCAAAGGTCACTGGTATCATGAAACCCAGTCGAGTACCGGCCAGACTCCCGCGCTACCCTTAGTTCCCGAAGCTGCCACCGTTAATGACCGCTTTTTGCTGGACTTGCCGCTGCCCGACGAGATTGTTGAGGCCTGTGAGTCCTGGCTGCGCCCGGCGCGCAATTTGTGCACCCGTCTGTTTCCGCAGCAGGTAGCGGTGAGCCGCCTGCGCACCTTCACCGCTTATGACCGCCTGAGCACGGCGCTGACCGTGGCCCAGGTTTACGGCGTCCAGCGGCTGTGCAATCACTATGCCGCCCGCCTCGCGCCGCTCAATGGACCGGATCCTTCCCGTGAAAGCAATCGTCGGCTGGCGCAAATTACGCAATACGCCCGGCAACTGGCCAGCTCGCCGGAGGTGATCGACAACCGCGCCCGCCAGCAGCTCGATGAGGTCGGCCTGACCTGCGAGGACATTATTCTGATGGATCAGATCATCGGTTTTATTGGTTTTCAGGCGCGCGTGATTGCCGCCTTTCAGGCGCTGGAAGGCCTGCCAGTGCGCTGGCTGCCGGGCATGGAAATGCAGGCATGGGCGGCACCTGAGCCGTTTTCTGCGCCGCCCAAAGACTGGACGCCCGCCTTCAGCGGCGTGGAACCGCGTCGCGCCAGCACCAGCCAGCTTGCGGCGCAGGCACAGTGGCAGACGCTGCCGGAGCTTGCCGCGCTGGCATCACTGCTTGCCCACGAGCAGGGAGTGCTTGATGAACTGGGCGCTATTCTGCAAAGCGATTTACGGGCCACGCTCCCCCCGGCGTTAACGCAACAGGTCGCGCAGCTTACCGCGCGCATCAACGGCAGCGTGGATTGTTTTTATGCTCACCCGCAAACCCCTGGCGATGCGGCGCGGTTCACCGCGTTACAGGACGGCGAACAGGCGGTGTCAGGCTGGAGCCAGCACGATGCGCAGACGCGGGCGGTGGTGGTCGCGGTGCAATTGCTGACCCGGGCTGCCGATCGCTTTAGCGCCGCGCAGTTTAATCCGCTTATCGAACAGGGTTTTTCTGTGCAACAGGCCCTCTCGCTGCTGGCGTGGAGCGGATTGTGCGGCTGGTTAAACCGTCTGAAAATCGCGCTGGGTGAGCGCCAGTAACGCGAAACAGCGCTTGCTGCGCCCCCCGGATTCGCGTAAAACTGTCAGCCGCTCTTTAGGCCACGAAAATACAAAACTATGTTCCAGGATAACCCGCTGCTTGCTCAGCTAAAACAGCAATTGCACTCCAAGACGCCACGCGCGGAAGGCGTCGTCAAAGCCACGGAAAAAGGCTTTGGTTTCCTCGAAGTTGATGCGCAGAAAAGCTATTTCATTCCGCCGCCGCAGATGAAAAAAGTGATGCATGGCGATCGTGTTATCGCGGTGATCCATAGTGAAAAAGAACGTGAATCCGCCGAACCCGAGGAGCTGGTCGAACCGTTCCTGTCGCGTTTCGTCGGAAAAGTGCACAAAAAAGACGATCGTCTGTCCATCGTCGCCGATCATCCCCTGCTGAAAGACGCCATTCAGTGCCGCCCTGCACGCGGTGTTGAGCATGATTTTGCCGATGGCGACTGGGCGGTTGCCGAAATGCGCCGCCATCCGCTGAAAGGCGATCGCGGTTTTTATGCGGAACTGACCCAGTTTATTACCTTCGGCGACGATCACTTCGTGCCGTGGTGGGTAACGCTTGCCCGTCACAACCTGGAAAAAGAAGCGCCGAACGGCGTGGTGACGGAAATGCTGGATGAAGGTCTTGAGCGCGTCGATCTGACCGCACTGGATTTCGTCACCATCGACAGCGCCACCACCGAAGATATGGACGACGCGCTGTATGCTGAAGAGCTGGCGGATGGCCGCCTGCAACTGACGGTAGCCATTGCCGATCCGACCGCGTGGATCGCACCAGACAGCAAGCTGGACAAGATCGCCAAAGTCCGTGCGTTTACCAACTATCTGCCGGGCTTTAATATCCCGATGCTGCCGCGCGAACTTTCTGACGATCTCTGCTCGCTGCGCCCGCAGACGCTGCGTCCGGCCCTGGCCTGCCGTATGACCATCAGCGCCGACGGCACCATCGAAGACAATATTGAATTCTTCGCCGCCACCATCGAATCCAAAGCCAAGCTGGTGTACGACGAGATTTCTGACTGGCTGGAAGGCAAAGAGGGCTGGACGCCGCCGACCGACGCTATCGCCGCGCAGATTCGACTGCTACAACGCATTTGTCTTGCGCGTGCCGAATGGCGCACCACCCATGCGCTGGTGTTTAAAGATCGTCCGGATTACCGCTTTGTGCTGGGCGAAAAAGGCGAAGTGCTGGACATTGTTGCCGAGCCACGCCGCATCGCCAACCGCATTGTTGAAGAATCAATGATCGCGGCGAATATCTGTGCCGCCCGTGTGCTGCGCGATAAGCTCGGTTTCGGTATCTACAACGTGCATTTAGGTTTCGACCCGGCTAATGGCGAGGCGCTGGCCGCCCTGCTGAGCACCCATGGCCTGCACGTTGATGCTGAAGAAGTGCTGACGCTGAACGGCTTCTGCAAGCTGCGTCGCGAACTGGACGCGCAGCCGTCCGGCTTCCTCGACAGCCGCATTCGCCGCTTCCAGTCTTACGCGGAAATCAGCACCGAGCCTGGCCCGCACTTTGGTCTTGGCCTTGAGGCGTACGCCACCTGGACATCACCGATCCGTAAGTACGGCGATATGATCAACCATCGTCTGCTGAAAGCGATCATTAAAAACGAAACCATTGCCCGCCCGCAGGATGATACGACGGTGCAGATGACCGAGCGCCGTCGCCTGAACCGCATGGCGGAGCGCGATGTGGGTGACTGGCTGTATGCCCGTTTCCTGAAAGACAAAGCCGGCACCGATACGCGCTTTGCCGCTGAAATCATCGACATTAGTCGTGGTGGTATGCGTGTGCGGCTGGTGGATAATGGCGCAGTCGCGTTTATTCCTGCCCCGTTCATCCATGCAGTGCGCGACGAAATGGTGTGCAGCCAGGAGAGCGGCACCGTGCAGATCAAAGGCGAGACGGTCTATAAAGTCACCGATGTGATTGACGTGACCATCGCCGAAGTGCGCATGGAAACCCGCAGCGTTATCGCCCGTCCTGTGGCGTAAACGACGCATATTATCTCAAAACGGCCTCGCCATTCTGGTGGGGCCGTTATTCCCCTCCGAACGCTTCCGCGCTACGTCAAAATTCCTGATTTTTTCCCCACAAATTGCTAAAAACAGCCACACTTAGTTATGCATTTTTACGCATGAAAAGTCGTTAAGAACAATATTTTAGCGATAGCTATGCAATAAGTTAGCGGCGCTTTACTATAACAATGCAAAAAAAACAGTAAGTTCAGCCTGTTCTCGCAAAGAGGCAGCGTGCAGACTTCACCGTTAAAAAGTTCTGTTGCGCGTTGGGTGGAATGGGAGAAAGCATGAAAGACGATGTGGAGCAAAATTTGCTGTTTCGTTACCTGGGGACATCAAGCCCTTTCTGGCGACTTACCGCCGACAGCAACGCGCTTCATCTTGCCGCGAGCGAAACCGCCGACACCAGTCAGGTGGTTACGCTGACCGAACATCAGGCGGCACGGCTCCGTGAAATGACCGTGATCACTACCAGCATGACGATGACGGTGTCGATGTTTGGCGATGATGTCCCCCTGCATCTGGTGGGACGCAAAATCACAAAAAAGGAGTGGGCGGGCACCGCGTCTGCCTGGAATGATACCTCCTCCGTTGCCCGCGATTTAGTGCAGGGCCTCTCTTTTGCGGAACAGGTGGTGTCCGAAGCAAATTCCGTCATCGTGATCCTCGATCGCCACGGCAATATTCAGCGTTTCAACCGACTGTGCGAAGAGTACACCGGGATGCGCGAGCAGGAAGTCATTGGTCAGAACGTCTTTAAATTATTCATGAGCCGCAGCGAGGCGCTGGCCTCAAAACGTAATATCAGCGAATTTTTCCGCAACGGCAGCTCTTATGAAGTGGAGCGCTGGATCAAAACGCGCAAGGGCCAGCGCCTGTTTTTATTCCGTAATAAATTCGTGCACAGCGGCAGCGGTAAAAACGAAATCTTTCTGATTTGTTCCGGCACCGACATTACTGAAGAGCGCCGCGCACAGGAACGACTGCGCGTGCTGGCGAACACCGATACCGTCACCGGGCTGCCGAACCGCAATGCGATCCATGACCTCATTAGCGATGCTATCGCCTGCCGTGACGATACGCAGGTCGGCATTGTTTATCTCGATCTGGATAATTTTAAAAAGGTCAACGATGCCTACGGGCATATGTTTGGTGATCAGCTGTTACAGGCGGTGTCGCTGGCAATTTTAAGCTGTCTGGATGAGGGCCAGGTGCTGGCACGTCTGGGCGGCGATGAGTTTATCGTGCTGGCGACGAACGCCTCTCAGAGTACGCTGGAAGCAATGGCGTCCCGCATTCTCACGCGGCTGCGCCAGCCGTTCCGCATTGGCCTGATTGAAGTCTATACCGGCTGTTCGCTGGGCATTTCCCTTGCGCCGCAACACGGTAACGATCGCGAGAGCGTGATCCGTAACGCCGATACCGCGATGTACACCGCTAAAGAGAGCGGCCGCGGCAAGTTTTGCGTTTTCTCCCCGGAGATGAATCAGCGGGTCTTTGAATATCTGTGGCTCGACACCAACCTGCGCAAGGCGCTGGAAAACGATCAGTTGCTGATCCACTACCAGCCCAAAATGACCTGGCGCGGCGAGATCCGCAGCCTCGAAGCGCTGGTGCGCTGGCAGTCCCCGGAGCGTGGATTGATAGGACCGATGGAGTTTATCTCTTATGCCGAAGAGTCCGGTCTGATTGTCCCGCTGGGGCGCTGGGTGATGCTGAACGTGGTGCAGCAGGTGGCGAAGTGGCGCGATAAGGGCATCCATCTGCGCGTAGCGGTAAACGTGTCGGCCCGACAACTGGCGGATCAGACCATTTTCAGCGATCTGAAACAGGCATTGAAAGATCTTAACTTCGAATATTGCCCGATTGACGTTGAGCTGACGGAAAGCTGCCTGATTGAAAATGAAGAACTGGCGCTGTCGGTGATCCAGCAGTTCAGCGCGCTGGGGGCGCAGGTGCATCTGGATGATTTTGGTACCGGGTATTCGTCGCTGTCGCAGCTGGCACGTTTTCCGCTGGACGCCATTAAGCTCGACCAGTCGTTTGTGCGTGATGTGCATAAGCAGTCCATTTCGCAATCGCTGGTGCGCGCCATCGTTGCCGTGGCACAGGCGCTGAATTTGCAGGTGATTGCTGAAGGGGTCGAGAGCGCAAAAGAAGACGCCTTTCTCACGAAGAACGGCGTCAATGAACGGCAGGGTTTTCTCTTTGCTAAGCCCATGCCCGCAGCCGCATTCGAGCGATGGTATAAACGTTATCTGGCGCGAAAAGCGCGTTAGCTGGCTTTACTCAGACTGGCGATGTGCCGGTTTTGTAACAACACAAGACGCTCCATGTAGGCGATGTCTTTGGGTTGCAGGCAAAACGCCGCGTCCACCCAGTCTTCGGTAATATCCATCAGTTCGCTGCGCGGCAATTGCATTACCCGCTGCCGGGCGCGCAGCATGGCACGCACGCCGTTCAGCCGCGGTTGTAGCGTATCAATGAACGTGCGCACAGCCACCGCGCCCTGCCCCGGTTCAAACAGTTCATCCACCAGGCCTTTGGGTTCGTACCACTCCGCCGTATGCGATTCACCTTTATAAATCAGCTCTTCCGCCAGTTTCATGCCGGAACGACGGGCGACCAGCGAATATCCCCCCATGCCGGGGAACAGGTTGAAGGCAATTTCAGGAAATCCCATCCGCACATCACGTTGCGCCAGCACAAAATGGTGCGCCAGCGCAGCTTCAAATCCCCCGCCCAGCGCACTGCCTTCCACCATCGCCAGACTGATGGCGCCGGTGTCAAAGCCACGCGACGCGGCGTGCACGCAGTCCACACAGGCCCGTGCGTAGGCCCGTAAGGCTTCACGACGTCCGTTTTGCAGACAATCAACAAAGAAACCCAGATCGCCGCCGGCGTTATAAATACCGGGGACCAGCGAGCCTGTTATCCAGAAATCCACCGCAAAACCGGCCTGTCTGACCAGCCAGGAGATATTCATGATCTCTTCAATCAGCCCATGATTGAAACACGGACGAGGCTGGGCGCGTAACATCATCCAGACCGTGCGGCGCTCCTCTTCGTAGTACCCGGCCAGTTGGGTAAAGCGCTCTGTATCAGTGAACAATTTGCATGATGCATGGTTGATAACTGTCATGGTCTTTTCCTCATTAATTAAAGCGCGTTGCGCGCAGATTTAGACTAATGCAGGACGAAACCGGGCAGTACGTGTGTAAGCTAATTTATAATCTGTAGTTATGCTTTTTTAAGATTTCCTTTTTTCCCTTCTCTTTTTAGACTAATTTCTGCATCATTGAATTTATTAACTTTTCGAAACAGGGTGACGACATGGCCGACATCGATGTGAAGCAACTTGCCGGACGAATTGATACGGTGCTGGACATTCTGGTAGCGGGTGATTACCACTCTGCCATCCATAATCTGGAAATCCTGAAAGCTGAATTATTGGCCGCCGATGCTGCCGGACAATTACCGCCGCAAAGTGCGCCAAAAACCCCGTGGGAAATCTGAATAAAAACCTATGAATTCCCGACAACAACGTATTCTGCAAATGGTCATCGACCAGGGCCGCGTCAGCGTAGCCGAGCTCGCTAAAACCACCGGCGTTTCTGAAGTTACTATCCGTCAGGATCTGAACACACTCGAGAAACAAAGCTATCTGCGGCGTACGCACGGTTTCGCCGTGCCGCTGGACAGCGACGATGTGGAAACCCGCATGATGAGCAACTTCACGCAAAAACGTGAACTGGCTGATTTTGCGGCGTCGCTGGTATCCCCAGGCGAAACCGTGTTTATTGAAAATGGCAGCAGCAATGCGCTGCTGGCTCGCCGGCTTGCGGATCACAAAGACATCACGATTATTACCGTCAGCGCCTATATCGCCCATCTGCTCAAAGAGACAGCCTGCGAAGTGATCCTGCTCGGCGGTATTTATCAGAAAAAAAGCGAAAGCATGGTGGGGCCACTGGCGCGACAGTACGTGCAGCAGGTGCATTTCAGCAAAGCTTTTATCGGCATTGACGGCTGGCAGCCGGAAACCGGATTTACCGGGCGAGACATGATGCGGGCCGATGTGGTGAACGCGGTGCTGGAAAAGAACTGCGAAGCCATTGTGTTGACCGACAGCTCGAAATTTGGCGCGGTGCATCCTTACCCACTGGGGCCGATTGGCCGCTTTAATCGTGTTATTACGGATGAAAAACTGGCCGCTGACCAACAGGAACAATTAGTGCAGTCCGGGCTGATTGTCGATATTGTCAAAAAATCCTCTGCGCAATAACTGCCCCCGCCCGCCATGCGCGGGCAAAACCCCTTCATCTCTGAGATTTTTCTGACGTTCCAATTAAGACTATTTACCTGTCTCGTTTAGCGGCAGGAAGTAAAATTATGTTGAACGATATAACAGGACGTAACTATCACTCACGTGATCCATAGTAACACCTGCGCAACATAATTTACGGAAATGAACTTAAGTTTGCTTTTCAGGAACTATACTCAAAGAGAAATTCTTTCCGTGGATACCTATTTCAGGAGATTTGTATGATGATGTTAACAAGTAAAAAAATGGCTACAGCAGTACTGGCGGTAACGCTGGCAATGTCTCTGAGTGCTTGTTCTAACTGGTCTAAACGCGATCGTAACACCGCGATCGGCGCAGGTGCTGGTGCATTAGGCGGCGCAGTATTAACCGATGGTAGTACCCTCGGGACATTAGGCGGCGCAGCAGTGGGTGGTATTGTTGGTCACCAGGTCGGTAAATAATCTTACGCCTCCGGCGGAATTACAGAATATATACTGACAGTCCTAAAGACCTACGCAGTGAAATTAAAAGGCCACGGCAATTCGCCGTGGCCTTGTCATATATTGTGTCGGATTAACCGCCAGCCAGTTTGACTTTCATTCCTTTGGCTTCCAGCAATGATTTAATCAGATCGCGCTTATCGCCCTGAATTTCAATTATCCCGTCTTTAACAGAGCCGCCACAGCCGCATTTCTTTTTCAGTTCGGCTGCGAGTCGGGTAAGGTCATCGTCGCTGGCGTCAATACCGGTGATCAGGCACACGCCCTTCCCTTTGCGTCCACTGGTCTGCCGCTGGATGCGCACAATACCATCGCCCTTGGGACGTTCAACACTCTGCTTTGGCTCATCGATGCGCCCGCTGTCCGTGGAATACACCAGACGGCTATTTGAATCGCTCATTTAAACCTCCACCCGCAATGAAGCGTTAATGGCTTTTAGCGTTTGCGCCGGATCGGCAGACTGCGTTACCGGACGGCCAATTACCATATAATCCACTCCGGCAGCCTGGGCTTGTTCCGGCGTCATGATACGGCGTTGATCGCCTGCTTCACTGCCCTGTGGACGAATGCCTGGCGTGACCAGTTTGAACGCCGGGCCGAGTTCGCTTTTAAAGCGTGCAGCCTCTTGCGCTGAACAGACAACGCCATCCAGCCCACAGTTTTGCGTCAAACGCGCGAGACGTTCAGCATGCTCTGCAGGCGAGCAGTTGATCCCCAGATCGTGCAGGTCGCTGGCTTCCATACTGGTGAGCACCGTTACCGCGATCAGCAGAGGTGCATCGTTACCAAACGGCATCAGCGCTTCACGTGCGGCACTCATCATACGCGCCCCGCCAGAGGCGTGGACATTCACCATCCACACGCCCAGTTCGGCCGCCGCGGCCACCGCATGTGCCGTGGTATTCGGAATATCGTGGAATTTGAGATCTAAAAAGACGTCAAAGCCGCGCTGTTGCAAATCGCGCACGAATTGCGGCCCAAATAACGTGAACATCTCTTTTCCGACTTTCAGACGGCAGTCGGCGGGAGAAATCCGATCGACAAAAGCCAGCGCCTGATGGCGATCGGCGTAATCAAGGGCAACAACCACAGGGGAATGCGTTACAGCAGCAGAAGACGATGTAGCAGTAGACGTCATGATCAGACCTTCCTGATGATGGGCACCCGCTCAGGCGCAATGAGAATAAACGGCGAGCATTCTACCTGCGCGTCGCACAAAAGGACAGAATGCATTTTCGCCCTGCCAGACGAGTTGGGCACGGTGTCTGAGCCAGACCAGATAAATACCATAAGTATGTTGTAACTAAAGTGGGCCTTTTTTTTATTCTACTGCCCGTCGAGGCCACGGATGGGCTTCACGGTGGACCACGCGCGGCAGGACGGGCAATGCCAGTACATAGTGAAGGCGGTAAATCCGCATTTCTGGCAGCGATAACGCGGCTTACTGCGGATCTGCTCGCCCACCATGTCACGCAGCACCATCAGGCTCTCTTTGGCGCGCCCTTCTTCCGCTTCCTGCAGGTGATAGTCCATTAGCTTATGAAACACCCGCATGGTCGGCTGGCGTTGCAGTTGACGGGTAACCAGCGTCTGCGCCGGGTCCTGCCCTTCACGCTGCTCGACAATATCTGCCAGCATCAAATCGGCCACCGCGCCGGTGTTCTCTTCCACGCAGCGACGCAGGAATTCCGCCCACTCCTCGGTTTTACCCAGTTGCAGATAGCAGGTTTGCAGCATTTCCAGGGTTTCGCTGACCAGTTCTTTATCCTGATCCACGACGCGCAGCAGGCTGTCGACGGCTTTTTCGTACTCACCTTTCGCCATCAACACGCGGCCCATCATGATAGAGACTCGCGGGCTGTTACGATCAGCTGCGGCGCCTTTCTTGAGCAGCGCCATGGCACGATCCAGATCGTCATTACCCATCTGCTGTAATGCCAGTTCGCAGTAGAAGTGCGCGATCTCGACACGCTGTTTATCTTTGCCCAGTTTGACGAGGCGCTCAGCAACATCAATGGCTTTCTGCCAGTCGCTGGTGGCCTGATAAATTTGCAGCAGCTGTTGCAGCGCACCGACACGGAAGTCGGTTTCATCCACCAGCTGATTGAACATATCTTCAGCGCGATCGTACATCCCTGCCGCCATGTAATCGCGGCCGAGCTGCTGTACAGCCAGCAAACGCTGATCGTAAGACAGCGACGCGCTTTCCATTAAGGTCTGATGAATGCGGATGGCGCGATCGACTTCGCCCCGCGAGCGAAACAGGTTTCCGAGGGTGAGATGGGCTTCAACGGTCCCCGTGTCCTCTTTTAACATGTCGAGGAACAGGTCAACCGCTTTGTCCTGTTGATTACTAAGCAGAAAGTTAACTCCCGCCACGTAATCGCGCGAGAGCCGGTTTGCTTCATCCTGCTTTGTTTGTTGCGCGCTTCTGCGACCCATATACCAGCCATACGCGGCCGCTACGGGCAACAGCAGAAACAACAACTCAAGCATATAATGTTATTCCTTGACGGACGGCGTGCCAGTCGTTACGGGAACGTCGTTTGCGGGGGCAAGCTGATGTTCGAGTCGTTTAATTTTTCGTTCCGCGCGCGCCAGTGAAACACGCACACGCAGCCAGAACAGTCCGCATACCAGCCAGCCAATCACAAAACCTGCGGCAAACAAACATGCCAGCAGCGTGGAAATACGGAATTCACCCTGCGCCAGCAAATAATTGAATGTGACCAGCTGATCGTTCTGCGCACCCAGTGTGACCGAAATGACGAAAATCGCTAACACCAGTAAAAAAATGAGTAAATATTTCACATTACGTCCCGTTATGTGGAGTGGAGCGAATAAATTCTGTTCAACTGACTGCATCCAGCCTAATAACCTACCATTTTCGCGACCTGGACGAAATGGAAAAGCGAGTGACCTGATGGATTTGCGGGCAAAATTCGCGTTTTCAACCCTATTAATGCGTTAATCCATCAGGCTCGTCGCCAGGCTATTCCTGTTCGCGGTCGGCGATCTCTTTCTTTTCTTCCACCGGCGGCGTTAATGGCCCGCAGATCCGCTGCGCGAGCAGCGTGGCGAAGGTCACCAGCAGCCCGGAAATCAGCGTGGCGACGACCAGATCGCGCGGCCAGTGCATTCCCAACAGCATGCGGCTCCCCATCACCGCCGTTGCCCAGACCAGCAGCACGGCAATCGTGACAGTGCGTCGGCGTGGCCACAGCAGCCCGACACCGAGCAGCGCCCAGCTTGCGGCAAACATGGTGTGACCCGAAGGGAAGGCAAACCCGGTCTCGTTCTGCCAGTGTTTGCGCAGGAACACAGGAATGTTCTCTTCGCTGCTAAGCTGCTCTTTAACCAGATGCGCGCGTTCTTTACGTTTTAAAGTGTAGAACTCATCAACCGGAATATCGTGAGTTTTTTCAAGCCAGATAACAAACGGGCGCGGTTCCTGCACCCGATCTTTTACCCAGGATTTGACGCCCTGCCCGATTAAAATGGCGGCACCCAGGATCACAAAAAGCATTAATGCGGCTTTCAGGCGGAATCGCAGACACCACAAAAACCAGCCGCAAAGCAGAACATGCGTGATGATCCCCCAGGGCTGCGTGACCGTTTCGGTCACCCAGTACAGCGCCTTAAGCCACGCACTGTTGTTTTCGGGCGTCCACTGCCAGCCGGATCCCCAGACAATCAACGGCATAATCAGCAGTATCCCCATCCCCGCCATAGTGCGTTTTACAATCGCCAGCATGTCGTCTCCTTAAGGTCATAGGCGGATCAATAGTAACTGAAAAATAACATTTCCGGCAGGAGTGACGGATTTGTGCGATTAATCTTTACAGCTCGTTGACGTAATTAGAGAAGTTGGTCGCCTTGTGGCAAAATAACCGCAAAATGAAAGCCTGCGGGCGACAAGGCACGACAGGTGCCAGAATAAATCCGGAGAATCACATGCAGCTTAAACGTGTGGCAGAAGCCAAACTGCCAACCCCATGGGGCGATTTCCTGATGGTAGGTTTTGAAGAACTGGCAACCGGGCAGGACCATGTCGCGCTGGTCTTTGGCGATATTTCGGGTCAGACCCCGGTGCTGGCGCGCGTCCATTCAGAATGTCTGACGGGCGATGCATTATTCAGCCTGCGCTGCGATTGCGGTTTTCAGCTGGAAGCGGCGCTGTCGCACATTGCTGAAGAAGGTCGTGGGATCCTGCTTTATCATCGTCAGGAAGGCCGCAATATCGGGCTGCTGAATAAAATCCGCGCCTATGCGCTACAAGATCAGGGTTACGACACCGTTGAAGCGAACCATCAGCTTGGCTTTGCCGCCGATGAGCGTGATTTCACCCTGTGCGCGGATATGTTTAAACTGCTGGGCGTGGACGAAGTGCGTTTGCTGACCAACAATCCACGCAAAGTAGAAATTCTTACCGAAGCGGGAATAAATATTGTTGAACGTGTACCGCTGATCGTCGGGCGCAACCCGAAAAACGCGCATTACCTTGATACCAAGGCCGCGAAAATGGGTCATTTGCTGGATTAATAAAAAAGCCCGGCGGTATGTGCCGCCGGGCTTTTTTTGAAGGGTTATCAGTGCAGCATATTACGGATCACGTAGTGCAGGATCCCGCCGTGCTGGTAGTAAGTCAGCTCGGTTGCCGTATCGATACGGCAGCGACATGAAATCACCTCCTGCGAACCGTCCGCGCGCGTCAGCCTGACCGGCACCGTCGCCCCAGGTTTCAGCCCCGTCAGATCCTCCACATCCAGCCGCTCTTCCCCGCTCAGTCCTAACGTTTTACGCGTGACGCCCTGCGGGAATTCCAGTGGCAGAATGCCCATCCCGATCAGGTTGGAGCGGTGAATACGCTCGAAGGATTCGGCGATCACAACGCGGATCCCCAGCAAACGCGGGCCTTTTGCTGCCCAGTCGCGGCTGGAGCCAGAGCCATATTCTTTACCGGCTACGACCGCCAGCGGCGTGCCCTCCTGCTGATAGCGCATCGCGGCATCATAAATGGAGATCACCTCGCTACCCGGCAGATGGCGCGTCATGCCCCCTTCGACGCCCGGCACCATTTCGTTGCGGATGCGAATGTTGGCGAAGGTGCCGCGCATCATCACTTCATGGTTACCACGTCGTGAACCGTAGGAGTTAAAATCCCGACGCTCCACGCCATGATTCTGCAGGTAGCGTCCCGCCGGGCTGTCGGCCTTAATGCTGCCAGCCGGTGAGATATGGTCAGTGGTGACCGAGTCGCCGAGCATCGCCAGAATGCGCGCGCCCTGAATATCCAGTACCGGCTTCGGCTGCGCTTCCATCTCCTCAAAGAACGGCGAGGAGCGGATATAGGTGGAGTCAAACTGCCAGCCGTAGGTATCCGAGGCTTCGACTTTAATAGACTTCCACTCATCAGTGCCTTCAAACACTTCCGCATATTCTTTACGGAACATATCGGTAGATACCTGCTCCACCGCGCGGGCAATCTCCTGCCCGCTCGGCCAAATATCTTTCAGATAGACCGGATCGCCTTTGCGATCGTGGCCCAGCGGATCGGTGGCGAGGTTGATGTTCATATTCCCCGCCAGCGCATAGGCCACGACCAGCGGCGGCGACGCCAGCCAGTTCGTTTTCACCAGCGGATGAATACGCCCTTCAAAGTTACGGTTACCGGAGAGCACGGCCCCGACGGTCAGATCGCCTTTTTTGATCGCCTGCTCAATAGGATCGGGCAGCGGGCCAGAGTTACCGATACAGGTGGTGCAGCCGTAGCCCACCAGGTTGAAGCCCAGTTCGTCGAGATACGGCGTCAGACGTGCCTGCGCGAGATAATCTGAAACGACTTTCGAACCAGGGGCCAGCGACGCTTTCACCCACGGCTGACGCTTCAGCCCCAGGGTAACAGCTTTCTTCGCCAGCAGCCCGGCCGCCATCAGCACGCTCGGGTTCGAGGTGTTGGTACAGGAGGTAATGGCGGCGATGACGACTGCGCCGTCAGGAAGCTGATATTGATGACCGTTCAGAACATAATCCACCGGCTGGCGATCTTTCTGCGCGGTATTGAGTTCAAGTTCGCTGCTGGCGGCAAACGCTTTTGGCACATCCCCGAGGGCGACACGATCCTGGGGACGTTTTGGGCCGGCAAGACTGGCTTCGACGCTGCTCATATCCAGTTCAAGGGTGCTGGTGAAGACCGGCTCATCGCCTGGCTGACGCCACATCCCCTGCGCTTTGGCATAGGCTTCCACCAGTGCCACCTGATCGTCACTGCGACCGCTCAGGCGCATGTATTCCAGCGTCACGTCATCAATCGGGAAAAATCCGCAGGTTGCGCCGTATTCCGGTGCCATGTTGGCGATGGTTGCCCGGTCGGCCAGCGGCAGCGAGTCAAGACCGTCGCCATAGAATTCCACAAACTTACCGACTACACCGTGCTTACGCAGCATCTGGGTAACCGTCAGCACCAGGTCGGTGGCGGTGATACCTTCGCTCAGTTTGCCGGTAAGCTTAAAGCCCACTACATCGGGGATCAGCATCGATACCGGCTGCCCCAGCATGGCGGCTTCCGCTTCGATCCCGCCCACGCCCCAGCCCAGCACACCGAGGCCGTTAATCATGGTAGTGTGTGAGTCAGTACCGACCAGTGTGTCCGGATAGGCGATCCACTCTTTGTCCTGCAGCTCGCTCCACACGGCTTTCCCCAGATATTCCAGGTTCACCTGATGGCAGATGCCGGTACCCGGCGGTACAACGCTGAAGCGACTGAACGCCTGCTGGCCCCAGCGCAGGAAAACGTAGCGCTCGTGGTTGCGCTCCATCTCCAGACGGACGTTTTCTTCAAACGCATCGTCATCGCCGAAATGGTCGACGGTCACGGAGTGGTCAATCACCAGATCGACCGGCGACAGCGGATTAACTTTGGTGGTATCGCCGCCGAGGCGTTTTACGGCTTCGCGCATGGCGGCCAGATCAACGACGGCAGGTACACCGGTAAAATCCTGCATCAGTACGCGGGCGGGACGGTAAGCGATTTCACGATCGGCATGGGCAGATTTCAGCCAGCCCGCGAGGGCATGAATGTCCTCTTCCGTGACGGAATCACCATCCTGCCAGCGCAGCAGGTTTTCCAGTAAGACTTTGAGCGACTTGGGAAGACGGGAAATATCTCCAAGTTCCTTTGCGGCCAGTGGCAGGCTGTAGTAGTGGTAGGTTTTATTCTCTGCCTGTAACGTATCCTTACTGGCTTCGCGTAGGGTAGACGACATAAGCTCCTCCTTAATACAGGGATTGCAATTCCCTGATTATCATCAGGGTCTGTATTAAAGATAACACAAACGTGCTGTAACGTTTTGATAACAACTCAAATTGATAAAAGAGGTAAAACCATTGAAGGGCGGAGAACAAAAAACCCCGCTTAAGCGAGGTTTTCAGGAAGTTAGTGCGCCATCATCCAGACCAGTTGTCCCCAGAACATCACTGAAACTGAGAATGCGCCCATCCATGACCAGTATTTGAGATTATTTATCATTTATACACCATACATATTATTCAAGCGCCATACCGGGTTGTTGCCGGTTTCTTTATTGCTGTGGTGTATTTATTAAGAAGTACATAACGCGTTGTTGTTATTCACTGCCAACGCTGAGAGTTAAATTATTGTTTTTTCGGTTCGTCTTCTGCGAACGTTTCAATAAAGGCACGCTGCTGCGGGGTAAGTTCCCATTCGTCAGGAATTTGGACCTCAGTGTCATTTTTGGCATGCAGAGGCTTGTCACGTAACTGACTTACAGGTTTCACTGTGCTTAACTGCCCCGGAATCACCATTCTTAGCCCCAAAATTTCCACACAAGTATCGCCACTACCACCCAGAACAGGGCTGAGCCAAGAAACACCGCCAGCCAGGCTTTGCGTTTTAGCGCGTGATCCCTTTGCGATTCTTCGCTACCTGATGGCATTGCTAACCTCACACAATCGACATCACTTATCATTTTGACACCTAACAATAGGTATAAGTAATCACTAGATGAGACAAATCCTAAAATAACTTTAGGAAAAAAGCCAGCGAATTTACCAATGATTTCCAGTTAAATATTCATTCTTTTGACGGGAAATAAATAATTGAAGGATATAGTTTGCGTGGTGGGGAATTACTTTCTACTTTTGTCGCGAAAAAACGACAGTATTTGCGTTAAGTTGTGACGGCAATCACTCGGGGGAAGGTGTCTTAAGGCAGTTGGTGATAATTCTAATTTAGCTTTAAAACATAAAAAAGGTATCTTCCCGGGCGGGAAGATACCGGCAGTCATTATTTTTCCGGCAATTTAATGTCCTGGAACATCGCTTCTATATCTTCATTGGAACGTAACGCAACGGCGGTATCCACCACATCGCGGGTTAAATGCGGCGCGAAGCGTTGAATGAAATCATACATATAACTGCGCAAAAAGGTGCTGCGGCGGAAGCCAATTTTTGTGGTGCTGTGGCTGAACACGCCCTGCGCATCCAGTTTAACCAGATCCGGATCGGATACCGGGTCAACGGCCATACTGGCGATCACCCCTACTCCCAGCCCCAGACGCACGTATGTTTTGATCACATCAGCATCGGTGGCGGTGAAGACAATACGCGGCGTCAGCCCGGCCCGGTTGAAAGCCGTATCCAGCTCTGAGCGACCGGTAAAGCCAAAGGTATACGTCACCAGCGGGTACTGCGCCAGCTCTTCAATGCTGACCGACTCCTTGCCTGCCAGCGGATGATCGGGGGTGACCACAATTGACCGGTTCCAGTGGTAACACGGCAGCATCACCAGATCGTCATACAGGTGCAACGCTTCCGTGGCAATCGCGAAATCGGCGTTGCCCTTGGATACGGCTTCTGCAATCTGCGTGGGCGATCCCTGATGCATATGCAGCGACACGCGCGGGTAGCGCTCGATAAAGCCTTTGATGACGCCAGGCAGCGCGTAGCGTGCCTGAGTATGCGTCGTCGCCACATAAAGCGAGCCTTTATCCGGCCAGGTGTGCTCCCCGGCCACGGATTTAATAGCGTCGACTTTAGAGAGCACTTCCCGGGCAATGCGAATGATCTCCTGCCCGGCGGGGGTGACCTGGGTGAGATGTTTTCCGCTGCGGGCAAAAATCTGGATCCCCAGTTCATCTTCCAGCATGCGAACCTGCTTGCTGATGCCGGGTTGAGACGTGTAAAGCCCCTCAGCGGTAGAGGAGACATTAAGGTTGTGATTCACCACCTCAACGATATAACGAAGCTGCTGTAGTTTCATGACGGTCCATCCGGTTGAGCGCTGACGAGCAATCGTTTAAGACGATTTAATAATAAGAAATGACTTAACTATAACCACTATATCACTAATGCCCGATCTGTATAGCCACGATCGCGAAATTATAAGCAACAAAAAAGGGCCGGATTTCCGGCCCTTGCAGGGAGTAACGCGCGGTAAATTATTTCTTACCTTCTACCCATTTTCCGTCAATGAAGAAGGCTGACCAGCCGGTCGCTTTGCCGTCTTTCTCAGCAGAAACATACTGCTGTTTGGTTTTACGACTAAAACGCACAACCGCTTTGTTGCCTTCCGGATCGGCGACCGGCGCATCGGCCAGATAACGCAGTTTTTCCGGCAGACGATCGCGGAAGCGATGCAGTTCTTCCACCAGCGGCGCGCGGGTTTCGCGTGATTTCGGGAAGGTGTTGGCTGCGAGGAAGACACCCGCCGCACCGTCACGCAGCACGAAATACGCGTCGGATTTTTCACACTGCAATTCTGGCAGCGGCACCGGATCTTCTTTCGGCGGCGCAACTTCGCCATTACGCAGGATCTTACGCGTGTTTTTGCACTCGTCGTTGGTGCAGGCCATGTACTTGCCAAAACGCCCCATTTTCAGGTGCATTTCAGAACCACATTTCTCGCATTCAACGATTGGGCCGTCATAGCCTTTAATGCGGAACTCACCCTCTTCGATTTCGTAACCATCGCAGGTCGGGTTGTTACCACAGACATGCAGCTTACGCTTAGGATCGATCAGGTAGCTGTCCATGGCGGTACCGCATTTCACGCAGCGACGTTTGGCACGCAGAGCGTTCGTTTCGGCGTCGTCGCCTTCCAGCACGTTAAGGACTTCGTTTTCCGGCACCAGGTTAATGGTGGTTTTGCAACGCTCTTTCGGCGGTAAGGCATAGCCGGAACAGCCGAGGAACACGCCGGTGCTGGCGGTACGGATACCCATTTTGCGGCCACAGGTCGGACAGTCAATACTGGTCAGCACCATCTGATTTGGACGCATGCCGCCTTCTTCCGGGTCTTTTTCGGCTTTTTCAAGCTGACCGGTGAAGTCGGTAAAGAAGTTATCCAGCACGCCTTTCCACTCGGCTTCGTGGTTGGCCACCTGGTCAAGGCTGCTTTCCATCTGCGCGGTGAAATCGTAGTTCATCAGCTCGCGGAAGTTCTCTTCCAGGCGGTCGGTGACGATCTCGCCCATTTTCTCGGCGTAGAAACGACGGTTTTCAACGCGCACATAGCCGCGATCCTGAATGGTCGAGATGATCGACGCATAGGTAGACGGGCGGCCAATACCGCGTTTTTCCAGCTCTTTAACCAGGGACGCTTCGCTAAAACGCGCAGGCGGCTTGGTAAAGTGCTGTGCCGGAACCAGTTCCACCAGCGATACCACGTCGCCTTTGTTCACAGCTGGCAGCGTACGGTCTTCGTCGCCCTTGCGCAGCTGCGGCATTACCTTCGTCCAGCCATCAAAACGCAGCGTACGGCCACGCGCCTTGAGGCGGAAATCGCCCGCTTCCACGGTCAGCGTAGTGGAGTCGTATTGCGCCGGTGTCATCTGACAGGCGACAAACTGACGCCAGATCAGCTGATACAGTTTCTGCGCATCGGCTTCCATATCCTTCAGGGATTCCGCCAGTACCGCGACGTCGGAAGGACGGATCGCTTCGTGCGCTTCCTGCGAGTTTTCTTTGCTGGCGTACTGATTAGCATTTTCCGGCAGGTATTTTTTGCCAAAATTATCCGTGATATAGCCGCGAACCATGCTGACAGCATCCTGACTAAGATTGGTGGAGTCGGTACGCATATAGGTAATGTGGCCCGCTTCGTACAGACGCTGCGCCATCATCATGGTTTTCTTCACGCCAAAGCCGAGACGCGTACTGGCCGCCTGCTGAAGCGTAGAAGTAATAAAGGGCGCGCCAGGCTTGCTGCTGGTCGGCTTATCTTCACGATCCGTGACGGTATAGCGCGCTTTCTCCAGCAGGCTTACCGCAGACATGGTCTGCTCACGGTTCACCGGACGGAACGGCTTATCGTTCTGATGCGTCACCTGCAACGGCAGCGCATCGCCGGACGGCGTGGTCACGTTGGCATCAATTTCCCAGAACTCTTCCGGGACGAACGCTTTGATCTCGCGCTCACGCTCGACCACAAGGCGCACGGCGACGGACTGAACGCGTCCGGCAGACAGGCCACGGGCAACCTTTTTCCACAGCAGTGGCGACACCATGTAACCCACCACGCGATCCACAAAGCGGCGCGCCTGTTGAGCATTTACACGGTCGATATTCAGTTCACCCGGCTTTTCGAACGCCTGCTGAATGGCGTTCTTGGTGATTTCGTTAAACACCACGCGGCTATAGCGTGAGTCATCGCCCCCGATCACTTCCCGCAGGTGCCAGGCAATGGCTTCCCCTTCGCGGTCAAGGTCGGTTGCGAGATAGATATGGTCCGCTTTTTCAGCGATGGCTTTCAGTTCGGCAACGACTTTTTCTTTGCCAGGGAGCACTTCATAACGTGCATCCCATTCGTTCCATGGGTCAACGCCCATACGATTGACCAGCGCGCCACGTTCATCCTTTTTAGGCTTCTTGGCCGTTTTGGTGGTGGCGGAGTCGGCGCTCTTTTTGGGTGCTGAGCCACTGGTCGGCAGATCGCGGATATGACCGACGCTGGATTTCACCACGTAGTCATTACCCAGATACTTATTGATCGTTTTGGCTTTTGCCGGGGACTCAACGATGACGAGTGCTTTACCCATGTTCACCTTTACCTAATTTGATTCTTCCAGGAATACGTCGCACGTTGATTCACTCTCTACCGCCGACGTCAATTTATGTGGCGGCGATGTCCGTGGTTATCAACCCCTCATTAAAACCGGGCGCGTGAAGTGTGGTGCCCAGGTGACTGAGTTCACAGGGTTTTTCGCGCATCAGTGCTATAGCACGACGGACTTAAGGTCGAATGTCAAGCAATTCTGTTGCCAGATTGACGAAAGCGCACACTCTACCTGATAAAATTCGTTACGCAACTTTATTAGCATGCAAAAGCAAATCACGCCACCCGGTGCCCGCCGTGAAAACCCTCTTAATAACAGGGAAAATTTGCCCCCGGCCCACCGCCGGACGTAGAATAAACCCCTTGTCAGAGGAGCAGACTATGCACGAGAACATTCAACCCATCGATCGCCATTCATTATTAGCCGAAGCCAACCGCATCATCCGCGAGCATGACGATTTTATTCAGGGCATCGAAGCGACAGATGTGACTGAACGCAACGGCGTGCTGGTATTCAGCGGCGAGTATTTCCTTGATGAGCAAGGCCTACCGACGCCCAAAAGCACGGCGGTGTTCAACATGTTTAAACACTTAGCCCATGTGTTATCCGAAAAGTATAGGCTTGCGGATTAACGGCATTAAAAAAGCGAGGTGATTGACCTCGCTTTTTTATTTTACAGCAGCGGTTTTTCGCCGCGCTGCCACCAGCGTAGTAGCAGCCGATCAGCCGCTTCTGCCGCACTGCCAGTAAAGCGATCCATCAGCTTTTTACGCTGCGCGTAGCGGACACCAATCACCTCGTGGTTTTTAATCAACTCAAGCAGCAGATCGTCGCTGGTGCCCACGTCATCCACCAGACCTTTTTCCTGCGCCTGTACACCGTACCAGTGTTCACCGGTGGCGACCTGTTCGATGTCCAGCGATGGACGCATTTGCTTCACGTAGCCCTTAAACAGATCGTGCGTCTCGTTGAGGCTCTCGCGGAACTTCTGTCGCCCTTCCTCGGTATTTTCACCCAGCAGCGTCAGCGTGCGCTTGTACTGCCCGGCGGTGTGCAGCTCAATGTCGATGTCTTTACTTTTCAGGAAGCGATTAAAGTTAGGAATTTGCGCGACCACACCAATAGAGCCGACGATAGCAAAAGGCGCAGCCACAATCTTATCGGCGACACAGGCCATCATGTAGCCGCCGCTGGCCGCGACTTTGTCGACCGCCACGGTTAAAGGAATATTTCTGTCGCGCAGGCGCTGGAGCTGTGAAGACGCCAGCCCGTAGCCATGCACCACGCCGCCGGGGCTTTCCAGACGCAATACCACCTGGTCTTCCGGCCTTGCGATGGTGATCACCGCGGTGATCTCTTCACGCAGGGAGTTAACTTCATGGGCATCCATACTGCCTTTGAAATCCAGCACAAAAACCCGTGGCTTCGTCGCCGTCACCGTAGTGCCCTGCTTCGCGTTGGCTTTTGCCGCTTTCGCTTCCTGCTTTGCTTTTTTCTTCTGCGCTTTGTGCCACAGCTTTTGCTGATGGCCGTCCAGCAGCGCAACCGAAACGTCTTCCTGCATTTCCTTATATTGCTCGCTCAGGTTGGTGACACGTAATTCACCCCGCTGACGCTTGCGCTGGGCAAGATTTACAATTAGTACCGCCACGACAACAATCGCAATCACAACGGTGGCGATTTTTGCCAAAAACAACCCATATTCAGACAATAATTCCACGCGTACCACCCTGGTTAAACCGTTATCTAGTCGCATTCAGTGTACATGAGCCATTCCGGCTCGTCTTCTGCGACTGCACAATGTTACGAGGCATCTTCCTGATTTTTTTCGACACCATGAAAAGGTTGCAAAGTGTTAACCTGCGCGATTGCCAGTCTTTGGCTGATTGAAATAAGGGCCTGTTTAAGGCATAAAACCAGCCAAACAAGATGACATCAGCCTGGCGCGCTGCGATGGCGACGCCTGAGGAGAGCCTGTGTATTACCAGCCACAACGTGATTTACTGCAAAACCGCATTATTCTGGTGACCGGAGCCAGCGCGGGTATCGGCGAGGAAGCGGCGCGAACCTATGCCCGCCACGGCGCGCAGGTGATCCTGCTGGGGCGAAATGACGAGAAACTGCGCCGGGTTGCCCAGGCGATTGCCGATGAAAACGGCCAGATGCCGCGCTGGTTTACCCTGGATATGGAAACCTGTACGCCAGCCGATTGCGAACAGCTTGCCGGGACGCTTGCCGCGCACTATTCACGTCTGGACGGCGTGCTGCATAACGCCGGTCTGCTGGGCGATATTTGTCCAATGGATCAGCAAAAGCCCGAGGTCTGGCAGCGAGTAATGCAGGTCAACGTTAATGCCACGTTTTTCCTCACCCAGGCCTTGCTTCCTTTATTACTGAAATCCGATGCCGGTTCGCTGGTATTCACCTCCTCCAGCGTCGGGCGTCAGGGGCGTGCCAACTGGGGCGCCTATGCCGCTTCAAAGTTCGCCACCGAAGGCATGATGCAGGTGCTGGCAGAGGAGTATCAGAGCCGTCATTTGCGGGTAAACTGTATCAATCCGGGCGGAACCCGTACGGGCATGCGCGCCAGCGCCTTCCCGACGGAAGATCCACAAAAACTTAAAACCCCGGCGGAAATTATGCCGCTCTATTTATGGTTAATGGGCGATGACAGCCGTCGCAAAACCGGCCTGAGCTTTGATGCTCAGCCAGGACGCAAACCGGGAATATCACAATGAGTGAAGATCGTTATCAACAGCGTCAGCAGCGCGTGAAAGAGAAAGTCGATGCGCGCGTTGCCGCCGCCCAGGACGAACGCGGCATTATCATCGTCTTTACCGGCAACGGCAAAGGCAAAACCACCGCGGCCTTTGGCACTGCCACGCGCGCCGTAGGACATGGTAAAAAAGTCGGCGTGATCCAGTTTATCAAAGGCACCTGGCCTAATGGCGAGCGCAATCTGCTGGAGCCTCACGGCGTAGAGTTTCAGGTGATGGCCACCGGTTTTACCTGGGACACGCAAAACCGCGAAGCGGATACCGCCGCCTGTACCGCCGTTTGGGAGCATGGTCGCCGGATGCTGGCGGATGCCTCGCTGGATCTGGTGATCCTCGATGAGCTGACTTATATGGTGGCCTACGATTACTTGCCACTGGAAGAGGTGCTTAGCGCCCTGCAAAATCGCCCTGCGCATCAGACGGTGATTATCACCGGGCGCGGTTGTCATCGGGATATTCTTGAGCTGGCGGATACGGTCAGCGAACTGCGACCGGTGAAGCATGCGTTTGATGCCGGGGTTAAAGCGCAGATGGGAATAGATTATTGAGGGATGTTGCCAAGTGGCGCTACGCTTACCTGGCCTACACATCAACGCGCTGTAGGCCCGTGTAAGCGAAGCGCCGCCGGGCTGGTGTACAGATTAACCGTTGGTTTTATTGCGCGTGCTGGAGCGGCGACCGGTCGATGCCGGACGCGGGCTTGACGTCTGGCTGTGACGTTTTACCGCACGGCGGATCTGATTCGCTTTCACCCGGCGGCGATCTTTTTCGACAGCCACTTTCGATTCGGTTTCCGGTTTCAGCTCCACCAGCTCACGCAGGTAGTTGGTCTGGGCGAGGTCCAGTTCGGTATAACCGCCACGCGGCAGGCCTTTCGGCAGCGGAATATCGCCGTAGCGAACGCGGATCAGGCGGCTGACCTGCACACCCACCGCTTCCCACAAACGACGCACTTCACGGTTGCGCCCTTCGGTTAAGGTCACGTTGTACCACTGGTTAATGCCTTCGCCGCCGCTGAACTTGATGGTTTTAAAGGCGGCCGGGCCATCTTCCAGCTGAACGCCACGGGCCAGTTCACGCAGCTTGTTATCGTCGACCTGACCAAACACCCGCACGGCATATTCACGCTCCACTTCGCGGCTGGGGTGCATCAGACGGTTCGCCAGTTCACCATCCGTGGTAAACAGCAGCAGACCGCAGGTATTAACGTCAAGACGCCCCACCGCGATCCAGCGCGCGCCGCGCAGTTTCGGCAGACGGTCGAACACGGTCGGACGGCCTTCCGGATCGTTACGCGTACACAGCTCGCCTTCCGGCTTGTAGTAGGCCAGTACGCGACAAATTTGTTCAACGGATTCTTTTACGGAGATCAGGTGGCCGTCGATGCGGATTTTCAGGCCCGGCTGGACTTCAACGCGGTCGCCCAACGTGGCAATTTTGCCGTCAACGCTGACGCGACCCGCTTCAATAATGGTTTCAATTTCACGGCGTGAGCCGTGGCCGGCACGCGCCAGCACTTTCTGTAGTTTCTCGCTCATGGAGCATCCTTCAGGTGTCGCCTTCACAGGCGTCTGGTATACTTTCAAAAACAACGAGTTATAAAATTCACCCCTCGCTGCTATGTAAAATCGCTGGCGTCAGGAAACGCGCCGAATTTCATATGGCCGCACATATTACATGAATTTATGCACGAATGCTGCAACGCTGCTCGCGAACAGCACTTCGGCGTCCAAACGGGAGGCACAATGAACAGCTTTACCTCTTCTGTTGCAGGATGTCAGATCCGCTATCACGATCTGCCTGGACCTGGCGAACCGCTGGTTTTTATACACGGACTAGGCTGCACTTCGTCCTTTGAATATCCGCGTGTCGTCATGGACCCGGCTTTTTCACCGCGGCGGGTGATCCTGATTGATTTACCGGGTAGCGGTTACAGTGATAAACCTGAACATTACGCCTACACCACCACCGATCAGGCTCACGCGGTCACAGAATTGCTGACGGCCATTGGCTTAACGCGGTTCTGGTTATACGGGCACAGCATGGGCGGGAGCATTGCCATTGAAGTGGCTAACGCCATGCAGGCATCCCTTTTGGGACTCATTGTATCCGAGCCAAACTTTTATAAAGGCGGCGGTCAATTCAGCAGCGGGATAGCCGCCTTTTCGCAAGAGGAATTTGTTGCTAAAGGCTACCAGGACTTAATTGATAAAGAAGCGAGTCCGTGGAAAGGTTCATTACAGAGTACCCTGCCGGTCGCCGTCTGGCGCGCAGCAACATCTCTGGTGACGGGTATCGAACCTGAATGGTTTTCGCTCTTTACCGCCCTGCCGGTTCGCAAGCAATTGCTGTTCGGGGAGTGGTCGTTACCCGATCCTGATTTTGAGGCGGTTAACACACAGGAGATCGCGTGCCGGGTCATTGATGCAGCTGGCCACGCTATGTCGTGGGAAAACCCGACAGGACTGGCGCAGGCATTAAGTGAGTTTTGTACGCAATAACCCGGGCCATAGTACGTGGCCCGGCACGTCATTTACAGGAAAGGTTTCACATCACCCACGCCTTCGCGCAGGATCACCGGCGAATGGTCGGTGAGATCAATAACGGTGGTCGGCTGCTGACCGAGGTAACCACCGTGGATCACCAGATCGACATGTTTTTCCAGACGATCTTTGATCTCTTCCGGGTCGGACTCGGTGAAGTCGCTACCCGGCAGCATCAGCGAGGTGGAAAGCATCGGCTCGCCCAGCGTTTCCAGTAGCGCCAGCGCGATAGGGTTTGACGGTACACGCAGGCCGATGGTTTTACGCTTTTCCTGCAACAGGCGGCGCGGCACCTCTTTCGTACCCTTCAGGATGAAGGTGTAATTGCCGGGCGTGTTGTTTTTAATCAGACGAAACGCCACGTTATCCACAAAGGCGTAGGTAGACAGCTCCGACAGATCACGGCACATCAGGGTGAAGTTGTGGCCGTCCGGCAACTGGCGAATACGACAAATGCGCTCCATGGCACCTTTGTCTTCGATTTTACAGCCCAGCGCATAACCGGAATCGGTGGGATAAACGATCACCCCGCCTTTGCGCACGATCTCCACGGCCTGATTAATCAGCCGTGCCTGCGGGTTGTCCGGATGAATATAGAAAAACTGACTCATACTGCCCTCTCAATGGTGTTCTGTGGCTGCTCCCATGACTGCCACACCCCTTCCACGCCTGCCGGTAACCAGAGCTTACGGCCCAGTTCGATCCACGGGCAGGGCTGATGGAAATCAGAGCCCTGCGACGCCAGTAAACCAAACTGTTGCGCATAAGCAGCAAGCTGGGTGCGCTCGTTAGGTGCCTGCTGACATTGCGATACTTCCATCGCGTCGCCACCCTGTTCGGCGAAGTGTGCCAGCAGTCTTTTCAGCCATTTAGCGCTCAAATCATACCGCCCCGGATGGGCGATCACCGCTTTGCCGCCAGAATGATGAATGACATCAATAGCTTGTTTTATTGTACACCACTGTGGCGGAACGTAGCCGGTTTTCCCGCGCGCGAGGTATTTTTTAAACACATCCGCCACATTATTTGCTTTGCCATTCGCCACCAGAAAACGCGCAAAGTGCCCACGCGTTACCGCACCACCCTGCGCCAGCGCTTGCGCGCCTTCCAGCGCACCAGGGATATGCGCCTTTTCAAGGCGTTCCGCGATTAACTGCGCCCGCTGCTGGCGTCGCGCCTTTTGTTCGTCCAGCAGTTCACACATTGCCGGATGAGTGGTATCAATATTCAGCCCGACAATATGAATCTCATGATTTTCCCACAGCGTAGAGATTTCCACGCCGGGTATGAGCGTTAATGCCAGACCGGCGCGTTCGATTTCGGCCTGGGCTGCGGCAATCGCGTCGGTGGTGTCATGATCGGTGATCGCCAGCGTACCGACGCGCATCTCAACCGCGCGATGCACCAGTTGTTCGGGTGAAAGCAATCCGTCTGAAGCGAGCGTATGGGAATGAAGATCGTAAATCACTGCGTAATTCGTGTCGCTCAAAGCGGCTCCCATGGGGATGTAAAGAAAGTAACCGCCCCATCATAACGGCTGCGGATGTTTTTTGCGAAATCAGGGGTTGACTTTATTTCGCCGAACCAGTTAACTAGTACGCAAGTTCACACGACGAGGTATCTGAAAATGACTGCACTCACAACACGTAATCGCTGGTGGCGCACTCCTGATAACGGGCAGTGAGGTCACGTCTGCGTCACGCAAACAGATACCCCGGCCCGCCACCTGCGCGGGCTTTTTTATGAACAAAATAACGAGAACGATTATGCAAACGCAAAAACCAGCACTCGAACTTCTTACCGATGACGCCGTGTACCGTGAAAATCCCACGGCGCTGTTTCATCAGATCTGCGGCGCGCGTCCGGCGACGCTGCTGCTCGAATCCGCCGACATCGACAGCAAAAATGATTTAAAAAGCCTGTTGCTGGTGGATGCCGCCATGCGCATTACCGCACTTGGTGACACTGTCACTATCAATGCATTTACCGATAACGGCGCGTCCCTGCTACCGCTGCTGGATGCGGCGCTGCCGTCTGGCGTAGACAACAGTAAAACCGCCACCAGCCGCGTGCTGCGCTTTCCGCCGGTGAGCACGCTGCTGGATGAAGACGCCCGTCTATGCTCCTTATCAGTATTCGATGCCTTCCGTCTGTTACAAACACTGGTCACCCTGCCAGCCGATGAGCGCGAAGCGATGTTTTTCGGCGGTCTGTTTGCCTATGACCTGGTGGCAGGTTTTGAAGATTTACCGGCACTGACTCAGGACAATAACTGCCCGGATTACTGTTTTTATCTGGCGGAAACGCTGCTGGTCATTGATCACCAGAAACAGCATACCCGTATTCAGGCAAGCCTCTTTACGCCACAGGCTGCCGAGCGCGATCGCCTGACACAACGGATGGCGACCCTGCGCCAGCAGCTGCACGATGTGCCGGTTGCCCTGCCGGTTGAATCCATTGCCTCCATGCGCTGCGACTGTAACCAGAGCGATGAAGAGTACGGTGCGGTAGTACGCGAAATGCAGAAAGCGATCCGCGCCGGGGAGATTTTCCAGGTGGTGCCGTCCCGCCGCTTCTCGCTCCCCTGCCCCTCGCCGCTGGCGGCCTATGATGTGCTGAAGAAAAGCAATCCCAGCCCGTACATGTTCTTTATGCAGGATGCTGATTTCACCCTGTTCGGTGCCTCGCCGGAAAGCTCGCTGAAATATGACTCCACCTCCCGCCAGATTGAGATCTACCCGATTGCCGGCACACGCCCGCGCGGTCGTCGCGCCGACGGCTCGCTGGATCGCGATCTCGACAGCCGTATTGAGCTTGAAATGCGCACCGATCACAAAGAGCTGTCAGAGCACCTGATGTTGGTGGATCTGGCGCGTAACGACCTGGCGCGCATCTGTACGCCGGGCAGCCGCTACGTGGCTGACCTGACCAAAGTTGACCGCTATTCGTTTGTCATGCACCTGGTGTCCCGCGTGGTGGGTGAACTGCGCCATGACCTGGATGCGCTGCACGCCTATCGCGCCTGTATGAATATGGGCACCCTGAGCGGCGCGCCAAAAGTTCGCGCCATGCAGCTGATTGCCGGTGCCGAAGGTACCCGGCGTGGCAGCTACGGCGGCGCGGTGGGATATTTTACCGCCCACGGCGATCTCGACACCTGTATCGTTATCCGTTCTGCCTACGTGGAAAACGGCATCGCCACCGTTCAGGCGGGTGCCGGCGTGGTACTGGATTCTGTCCCGCAGTCCGAAGCCGATGAAACCCGTAATAAAGCCCGCGCCGTCCTGCGCGCCATTGCCACTGCACATCACGCACAGGAGACGTTCTGATGGCTGATATTCTGCTGCTCGATAATATCGACTCGTTTACTTACAACCTCGCCGATCAGCTGCGTGCCAGCGGGCACAACGTGGTGATTTATCGTAACCATGTCCCGGCGCAGACGCTCATTGACCGCCTGACCACCATGGATAACCCGGTACTGATGCTCTCCCCAGGCCCGGGCGCGCCTTCAGAAGCAGGCTGTATGCCAGAGTTGTTAACCCGCCTGCGCGGTAAGCTGCCGATCATCGGCATCTGTCTGGGCCATCAGGCGATTGTCGAAGCCTACGGCGGCTACGTGGGCCAGGCCGGTGAGATCCTGCACGGTAAAGCCTCCAGTATTGAACATGACGGCCAGGCGATGTTTGCCGGGCTGAGTAACCCCCTGCCGGTCGCCCGTTACCATTCGCTGGTGGGCAGCAATGTTCCGGCGGGTCTGACCATCAATGCCCATTTCAACGGCATGGTGATGGCCGTACGCCACGATACGGATCGCGTCTGTGGCTTCCAGTTCCATCCGGAATCGATCCTCACCACCCAGGGCGCACGTTTACTGGAGCAAACGCTGGCATGGGCGATGCAGAAACTGGAGCAGACCAATACCCTGCAACCGATCCTTGAAAAACTTTACCAGGCGCAAACGCTGAGCCAGCAGGAGAGTCACCAGCTATTTTCTGCGGTGGTCCGCGGCGAGCTGAAGCCAGAGCAACTGGCAGCGGCGCTGGTGAGCATGAAAATTCGTGGCGAACACCCGAATGAAATCGCCGGGGCCGCCACCGCCCTGCTGGAAAATGCCGCGCCCTTCCCGCGCCCGGATTATGCCTTTGCCGATATTGTCGGTACCGGCGGCGACGGCAGTAACAGCATTAATATTTCCACCGCCAGCGCCTTTGTGGCAGCGGCCTGCGGGCTGAAAGTCGCCAAGCACGGCAATCGCAGCGTCTCCAGTAAATCGGGTTCGTCGGATCTGCTGGCGGCCTTTGGCATTAATCTGGATATGCAGGCGGAAAAATCCCGCACCGCGCTGGATGAGCTGGGCGTCTGTTTCCTGTTTGCGCCGAAATATCACATCGGTTTCCGCCATGCGATGCCGGTACGCCAGCAGCTGAAAACCCGCACGCTGTTTAACGTGCTGGGGCCGCTGATCAACCCGGCGCATCCGCCGCTGGCGCTGATCGGCGTCTATAGCCCGGAACTGGTACTGCCGATTGCCGAAACCCTGCGCGTGCTTGGTTATCAGCGCGCAGCAGTGGTACACAGCGGCGGCATGGATGAAGTGTCATTGCATGCGCCGACGGTAGTAGCCGAGCTGCACGAAGGTGAAATCAAAAGCTATCAACTGACCGCCGCTGATTTCGGCCTGACGCCTTATCATCAGGAGCAACTGGCAGGCGGCACGCCGGAAGAAAACCGTGACATTCTGACGCGCTTATTACAAGGTAAAGGCGAGGCTGCGCATGAAGCCGCCGTGGCCGCCAACGTCGCCATGCTGATGCGTCTGCACGGTGAAGAAGATTTACAGGCCAATGCGCAAAAAGTTCTGGATGTGCTGCACAGCGGTGCGGCGTATGACAAAGTCACCGCACTTGCGGCAAGAGGGTAAATGATGGAAACCGTTTTAGCGAAAATCGTCGCAGATAAGGCGATTTGGGTTGAGGCCCGCAAAGCGCAACAGCCGCTGGCCAGTTTTCAAAATGAAGTGGTACCGAGTACGCGCCGTTTCTATTCTGCCCTGCAGGGCGCGCGGACGGCCTTTATTCTGGAGTGCAAAAAAGCCTCGCCGTCCAAAGGCGTGATCCGCGAAGACTTCGATCCGGCGCAGATCGCCGCGATCTACAAAAACCATGCGTCAGCCATTTCGGTGCTGACGGATGAGAAATATTTCCACGGCAGCTTCGATTTTCTGCCGGTAGTCAGCGCCATCGCGCCGCAGCCGATCCTCTGTAAGGACTTCATTATCGATCCTTACCAGATTTACCTGGCGCGTTTCTACCAGGCGGATGCCTGCCTGCTGATGCTGTCCGTGCTGGATGATGAGCAGTATCGCCAGCTTGCCGCCGTCGCGCATAGTCTGGAGATGGGCGTGCTGACGGAAGTCAGTAATGAAGAAGAGCTGGAACGCGCCATCGCTCTTGAGGCGAAAGTGGTCGGTATTAATAACCGTGACCTGCGCGATCTCTCCATCGATTTGAACCGCACCCGTCAGCTGGCACCGCGTCTCGGTGCGGGGGTGACGGTGATCAGTGAGTCCGGCATTAACACCTATGCGCAGGTGCGTGAACTCAGTCATTTCACCAACGGTTTTCTGATTGGCTCGGCATTGATGGAGTATCCCGATCTGAACGCCGCCGTGCAGCGTGTGCTGCTCGGCGAAAACAAAGTCTGTGGGTTAACCCGCGCGGAAGATGCACAGGCCGCTTATGAGGCGGGGGCGATGTACGGCGGGCTGATTTTTGTCGACACCTCGCCACGCGCAGTCAGCGATGAACAGGCGCAGGCGGTGATAAGGGCCGCGCCGGGCCTGCGCTATGTCGGCGTGTTCCGCAACGCGCCGGTAGAGGATGTGGTCAGCCGGGCGCAACGGCTGGGACTTGCCGCGGTGCAACTGCACGGATCAGAAGATCAGCAGTATGTGAATGCGTTACGCGCCGCGCTGCCCGCCGATGTGCAGATCTGGAAAGCGCTCAGCGTCACCAGTACCCTGCCCGCGCGGGATTATCAGCAAGTGGACAAATACCTTTTCGATAACGGTCAGGGTGGCAGCGGGGAGCGATTTGACTGGTCGCTGCTGGCAGGACAACGCCTCGACAATGTACTGCTCGCAGGTGGCCTCGGTGCCGACAACTGCGTGGAAGCCGCCAGAGCCGGTTGTGCCGGCCTCGATTTTAATTCAGGCGTAGAGCGTGAACCGGGTATTAAAGACGCCAGCAAACTGGCCTCGGTTTTTCGCACGCTCAGAGCATATTAAGGAAACAAGCATGACAACATTACTGAATCCCTATTTCGGCGAGTTTGGCGGTATGTACGTGCCGCAGATCCTGATGCCCGCCCTGCGTCAGCTTGAAGAAGCTTTTGTTAACGCGCAAAAAGATCCTGAATTCCAGGCGCAGTTTACTGACCTGCTGAAAAACTATGCGGGTCGCCCGACGGCGCTGACTAAATGCCAGAACCTGACGGCAGGCACCAAAACCACGCTGTACCTCAAGCGTGAAGATTTGCTGCACGGCGGCGCGCATAAGACTAACCAGGTGTTGGGTCAGGCGTTGCTGGCGAAGAAAATGGGCAAAACGGAAATCATCGCCGAAACCGGCGCCGGACAGCACGGAGTGGCGTCAGCGCTGGCGTCCGCCCTGCTCGGCCTGAAATGCCGTATCTATATGGGCGCAAAAGATGTGGAGCGCCAGTCGCCGAACGTCTTCCGTATGCGTCTGATGGGCGCGGAAGTGATCCCGGTACACAGCGGTTCCGCCACGCTGAAAGATGCCTGTAACGAGGCGCTGCGCGACTGGTCCGGCAGCTACGATACCGCGCACTATATGCTGGGTACCGCCGCGGGTCCGCACCCTTTCCCGACCATTGTGCGTGAATTCCAGCGCATGATCGGCGAAGAAACCAAAGCGCAGATCCTCGAAAAAGAGGGTCGTCTGCCGGATGCGGTGATCGCCTGTGTTGGCGGCGGCTCTAACGCTATCGGCATGTTTGCTGACTTTATTGACGACACCAGCGTCGGGCTTATCGGCGTTGAACCTGCCGGACACGGTATCGAATCTGGCGAGCACGGCGCGCCGCTCAAGCATGGTCGTGTCGGCATCTACTTTGGTATGAAATCGCCGATGATGCAGACGGAAGACGGCCAGATTGAAGAATCCTATTCGATCTCTGCCGGGCTGGATTTCCCGTCCGTTGGCCCGCAGCATGCCCATCTTAACAGCATCGGACGTGCGGATTATGTGTCGATTACTGATGATGAAGCGCTGGATGCCTTTAAACTGTTGTGCCGCAGCGAAGGGATTATTCCGGCGCTGGAATCTTCTCACGCACTGGCGCATGCACTGAAAATGATCCGCGAAAACCCGGAAAAAGAGCAGCTGCTGGTGGTTAACCTGTCCGGGCGTGGTGATAAAGACATCTTTACGGTTCACGATATTCTGAAAGCGCGAGGGGAAATGTAATGGAACGCTATGAAAACCTGTTTAAACGCCTGAAGGATCGCAAGGAAGGCGCGTTTGTTCCCTTCGTGACGCTGGGTGATCCTTCTCCTGAGCAGTCGCTGAAAATTATCGACACGCTGATCGAAGCAGGCGCAGATGCGCTTGAGCTGGGTATTCCGTTCTCCGATCCGCTGGCGGACGGCCCGACGATCCAAAACGCCACGCTGCGCGCTTTTGCCGCAGGCGTTACTCCGGCGCAGTGCTTTGAAATTCTGACCACCGTGCGCCAGAAATACCCGGATATGCCGATTGGCCTGCTGATGTATGCCAATCTGGTATTCAGCCGTGGCGTTGACGAGTTTTACGCACAGTGTGAAAAAGCCGGTGTGGATTCTGTGCTGGTGGCGGATGTGCCGGTGGAGGAGTCTGCCCCGTTCCGTCAGGCGGCGCTGCGCCACAACGTGGCACCGATTTTTATCTGCCCGCCGAATGCTGATGATGACCTGCTGCGCCAGATCGCCTCTTATGGTCGCGGCTATACCTACCTGCTGTCCCGTGCCGGGGTGACTGGATCAGAGAATGGCACCGCGCTGCCGCTGAATCATCTGGTGGATAAACTGCGTGAATATAATGCCGCGCCGGCATTACAGGGATTTGGTATTTCGTCCCCGGCGCAGGTGACGGCTGCGCTGGACGCCGGTGCTGCCGGGGCGATCTCCGGCTCGGCCATTGTGAAAATTATCGAGAAAAATCTCGATAATTCCAGCGCCATGCTGGCGGAGCTGAAAGCCTTTGTTCAGGGTCTGAAAGCCGCAACCTTACCGCACTAAAATCATACGCCGCCTGAGGAATTATCAGGCGGCCTGTTCCCTGTCAGAATCGATAACCTGCGCCAAACATAAATACCCATGGATCAAGACGGGTATTCACGCTCTGCTGTTGACCGCCCGCTTTGAAACGAACATCGGTATCGATGTCCATATACCAGACCGACATGTTCAACAGCCAGTCGCGGTTGACCAGATAATCCAGCCCTACCTGACCCGCCAGACCCCAGGAATCTTTCAGGCTCAGATCTGACAAGCCCGCCGCTTTGCCAGTGTCGTTGAATTTTTCATCAAAGAACGTGGTGTAGTTGACGCCCGCGCCGATATAAGGACGTGCTTTGCTGTTGGCGTCACCAAAATACCATTGCGCCATTAATGTCGGCGGTAAATGGTGAACGGTCGCCAGATCGCCGGTCGGCCCGGTACCCACTTTGTGACGGAACGGCGTGGCAGCGAGCAGCTCGACGCCAACGTTATCGGTCGCCATATACGTAAAGGTCAGGCCCAGTTGGGTATTGTTATCAACGTTAAAACCGCCCAGGCTGCCCAGCACATTATCCGAGCCTTCGGTCGGGCGCACGGTAGCGGAACCGGCGCGGATAAAGAATTCACCCGCTTCGTGGGCATAAACGTTTGCGGAAAAACCTGCCATTACCAGCGCTGCCAAAGCTAACTTTTTCATCTCCACTCCTTTGATGTGGTTTTATTTGCGCGGTGAATATACCCACATCGAAGTAGAAAGTGATCTGTCACAGATCACATTTAAACCAATAATTTAACCTTTGTTGATCTGGATTAATTTTATGGCTCATTCCTGCAAAACGGCTTTTACCGGTCTGGATCAATTTTTACCTTTTGTGCGTATCCGGCAACCCTTACTCCCGCTTTACAAAGATATGCTTTTCCATACGTCCCTTGATGCTGCCACTTGCGGGTCAACCAGGGTACAATCGCCCCCCTGAATAAACACCTGCTTAACTCAAGGAGAGGGCATGTCTATCACGGCGAAGTCCGTTTACCGTGACACGGGAAATTTTTTTCGTAATCAGTTCGTTACTATTCTGCTGATCGCGTTGTTATGTGCATTTATCACGGTGATGCTTGGTCATGTTTTTTCGCCCAGTGAGGAACAACTGTCGATTTTGAGCGAGGGCGATAATCTGTCCGGTAGCGTCGGCCTGATGGAACTGGTGCAAAATATGACCCCTGAGCAGCAACAGGTTCTGCTGCGCGCGTCGGCGGCCTCAACGTTCTCCGGGCTTATCGGTAACGCCATTTTGGCGGGTGGTGTACTGCTGATGATCCAGCTGATTTCTGCCGGACAGCGCGTCAGCGCCCTGCGGGCCATTGGCGCCAGCGCTCCGGTGCTGCCGAAGCTGTTCGCGCTGATTTTCATCACCACCCTGCTGGTGCAGGTGGGCATTATGATGATTGTCGTGCCGGGCGTGCTGCTGGCCATCGTATTGTCGTTTGCGCCGATCATGCTGGTGCAGGAGAAAATGGGTGTCTTCGCCGCGTTGCGTACCAGCATGCGCCTGGCCTGGGCGAATATGCGTCTGGTCGCACCGGCGATTGTCGGCTGGCTATTGGCAAAAACCGTGCTGCTGATGGTTGCCTCAAGCTTTGCCGCCCTGACGCCAACCGTTGGCGCCGTAGTGGCGAACACGGTGAGTAACTTAATCTCTGCCGTGCTGCTGATTTATCTTTTCCGCCTCTATATGCTGATCCGTCCTTAACATTCACCCGTCGGCCTTCACGTCGACGGGTATTACTATCGGAATTAAAGAATGAAGCAGTTTCTTGATTTTCTGCCGCTGATTGTCTTTTTCGCGTTTTATAAGCTGTACGACATTTATGCCGGAACCGCCGCGCTGATCGTCGCCACCGCAGTAGTGTTAATCTACAGCTGGGTGCGTTATCGCAAAGTGGAAAAAATGGCGCTGATTACCTTTGTACTGGTGGCGGTATTTGGCGGCTTAACGCTGTTCTTCCATAACGATGAATTTATTAAATGGAAGGTGACGGTGATTTATGCGCTGTTCGCCGGCGCGCTGTTATTCAGCCAGTGGGTAATGAAAAAGCCGCTGATCCAGCGCATGCTGGGTAAAGAACTCACCCTGCCGCAGCACGTCTGGTCGAAACTGAATATCGCCTGGGCGGTGTTCTTTATTCTGTGCGGACTGGCGAATATTTATATCGCGTTCTGGTTGCCGCAAAATATCTGGGTTAACTTTAAAGTGTTTGGCCTGTCGGCCTTAACGCTGATTTTCACCTTGCTGAGCGGAATTTATATTTACCGCCACATGCCGACTGAAGATAAATCCTGACGCGTATACAGTGAGAAAATAATGACCACAACAAACGATGCTCCGCAGGGAGAACTGGTTTTACGCACGCTGGCCATGCCTGCGGATACCAACGCGAATGGTGATATTTTTGGTGGCTGGTTGATGTCGCAGATGGACATGGGCGGCGCGATCATGGCAAAAGAGATCGCCCAGGGTCGTGTGGTGACGGTGCGCGTCGATGGCATGACTTTTCTGCGCCCGGTCGCCGTCGGTGATGTGGTGTGCTGTTATGCCCGCTGCGTTAAACGCGGCAACACCTCCGTGACCATCAATGTAGAAGTATGGGTGAAGAAAGTCTCCTCAGAGCCGATTGGTCAGCGCTACAAAGCCACTGAAGCGCTGTTTATCTATGTGGCCGTGGACAGCGAAGGAAAACCTCGCGCCCTGCCGACATTGTCCTGAATCGCAGCCATTAAAAAAGCCTCCCTGTTGAAGGGGAGGCTTTTTTTTGCCCGCAGGCCGGTTATTCCATCGACGTGCCGCCGTTCATACGGAACACGATGTTAACGGTAATGCCGTTGCCCGGTTTGCCCGGCTCATAGCGCCATTTACGCATTGCATCTTTTACTGCGCGCTCAAACATATTGCGCGGCGTGGCGTCGATTATCTGCACATTTTCCACACGGCCAGCGGATGTGACGTCAAACTTAACCCTTACACGACCTTCAATACGCAGCGTCTGTGCGCGTGTCGGATACTGCGGATCGCTACGGCTGATGGCGCGCGGTCCGGCCGGGGCGTTATTGACCGGTCGGCTTTGTGCCGGAGCCGGCGTGGTCGTCGGACGCGGGGCTAAACTCTGTACCGGCGCGCTCGGGCGTGGCTCAGCTGGTCGCACGTCACGCTTCGGCTGCTCAACACGTTTCTCTGGTTTTGGCTTCGGTTTAGGTTTCGGTTTTGGCTTCGGTTTTTCGATCACCACCGGCGCTTCTTTGGGCGGCTCCGGAACAGGTTCTGGCTCAGGCTCAGGTTCCGGCTCAACCACCGGTTCCGGTGGCGGTGCCACCTGTGGCGGCTCCAGTTCAGCAGGCGAAACCATGGTGACAGAGATAGGCTGCGAAGGCGCAGGCAGTTCAATAACCTGTTTTACGGAACTATAGAGCACCACTGCCACCACAGCGGCGTGAACACCAATGGACAGCAGCGTCGGCCAGGCAATGCGGCGAGGTGTATCAAAGGTCATTGAGGTCATAATCGTATCAGTTAAAAAACCAGGCTCCGATTTTAAATGCAAATAGCAATCATATTCAACAAGCCATCACCTCGATCGTGCATTTAGTGGGTTTAATCCAGATAATTAGCGCATGTAAATCAAGGTTGTTAACACCTTCGCTAACTTTGCGTTGCAGTCATGAATACTTTCACTTAACGTAACTCGCGACTTTATAAACTAAGGAGCTTGCCCGTGCTTTATGTGATTTACGCTGAAGATAACGCTGATTCGCTGGAAAAACGCTCGTCAGTACGTCCGGCGCACCTTGCCCGTCTGCAATTGCTGCGTGATGAAGGTCGTCTGCTGACTGCCGGGCCGATGCCAGCGGTGGACAGCAACGAACCGGGCGCGGCAGGCTTTACCGGCTCAACGGTGATCGCAGAATTCGCATCGCTGGAAGAAGCCACCGCCTGGGCGGATGCCGATCCGTATGTGGCGGCGGGAGTCTATCAGAAGGTGTCGGTGAAGCCGTTCCGCAAAGTATTTTAAGACGCTGAAAACAGGGGGCACCGGCTGGCGGTGCCCTTGGGATCAGACTTCCCTGAACGCAAACAACAACGAATTACGATGATGGTTGAGTAAGCATTTTCTGATCGAGTGAATGCGCATATTTCGACGTGACTGCCCTTCCAGCCAGCGCGCTTTACGGCGGCTCGCCTGGCGGACCATACGCCAGCGCCCTACTTCTGGTCTACTACGCTTCATGATGGTAACTCTTACAATAATGAAGCCCGCATTATAGACCCTTGACCGGGGCATACCAGCGCTTTTGTCAGCGGTTTTTATTTGCCTGTTGAATGCTTATGCGTAAACTCATGGCATCACGCATTCAAAAGGATTTTTTATGACAACCTTCTACACGCTGGTGAGTTGGCTGGTCATTTTGGGATACTGGCTCCTGATTGCAGGTGTAACGTTACGCATCCTGATGAAACGGCGCGTTGTGACCTCCGCCATGGCCTGGCTTCTGGTTATCTATATCCTGCCGCTGGTGGGTATTATTGCCTATCTCTCCTTTGGCGAACTGCATCTGGGTAAGCGACGCGCTGAGCGCGCGCGTGCGATGTGGCCCTCCACCGCCAAATGGTTAAACGATCTGAAAGCCTGCAAGCATATTTTCGCTGAAGAAAACAGCGACGTTGCCGCTTCGCTGTTTAAACTCTGCGAGCGCCGCCAGGGAATTGGTGGCGTAAAAGGCAACCAGCTGCAGCTGCTGACCAGTACCGATGACGTGATGCAGGCGTTGATCCGCGACATCCAGCTGGCACGCCATAACATTGAGATGGTGTTTTATATCTGGCAGCCCGGAGGGATGGCCGATCAGGTTGCAGAATCGCTGATGGCCGCTGCCCGTCGCGGTGTGCATTGTCGACTGATGCTGGATTCCGCGGGCAGCGTGAATTATTTCCGCAGCCCATGGGTCAATATGATGCGCAATGCAGGCATCGAGGTGGTGGAATCGCTGAAAGTGAATCTGATGCGTGTGTTCCTGCGCCGCATGGATTTACGCCAGCACCGCAAAATGGTGATGATCGACAACTATATTGCCTACACCGGCAGCATGAACATGGTCGATCCACGTTTCTTTAAACAGGATGCAGGCGTCGGCCAGTGGGTCGATTTGATGGCGCGCATGGAAGGCCCGGTGTCCACAGCGATGGGCATTGTTTATTCCTGCGACTGGGAAATCGAAACCGGTAAACGTATTCTTCCGCCGCCGCCGGATGCCAACATCATGCCGTTCGAGCAGGCCAGCGGGCACACCATCCATACCATCGCCTCCGGCCCCGGCTTCCCGGAGGATTTGATCCATCAGGCGTTGTTGACCGCTGTCTATTCTGCGCGTGAATATTTGATCATGACCACCCCCTATTTCGTACCGAGCGACGACCTGCTGCATGCTATCTGCACGGCGGCGCATCGTGGGGTGGACGTGAGTATTATTCTGCCGCGTAAAAATGACTCGGTGCTGGTGGGCTGGGCCAGCCGTGCGTTCTTCGCCGAACTGCTGGCGGCCGGGGTGAAAATCTATCAGTTTGAAGGCGGATTGCTGCATACCAAGAGCGTGCTGGTGGACGGCGAACTGAGCCTGATAGGCACCGTGAATCTTGATATGCGCAGCCTGTGGCTTAATTTTGAGATCACGCTGGTGATCGATGATGCCGGATTTGGCGCCGATCTGGCGTCGGTACAGGACGATTATATTTCGCGTTCACGGATGCTGGATGCCAGACTGTGGGTTAAACGCCCGTTGTGGCAACGGATCACTGAGCGACTGTTTTACTTCTTCAGCCCGTTGCTGTAAAACGTGCCCAACAGTGGTTAACCAGGTAGTCATCATGGAAATGGATCTGAACAATCGTCTGACTGAAGACGAAACGCTTGAGCAGGCTTACGACATTTTTCTCGAACTGGCGGTTGATAACCTCGATCCGGCAGATGTGATCCTTTTTAACTTGCAGTTTGAAGAGCGCGGCGGTGCCGAACTGTTCGATCCGGCGGAAGACTGGCAGGAACATGTCGATTATGACCTGAACCCGGATTTCTTCTCGGAAGTGGTGATTGGTCTGGCGGATACCGATGGCGGCGAGCTGAACGATATTTTCGCCCGCGTGCTGCTGTGCCGCGAAAAAGATCATAAGCTGTGCCATATTCTGTGGCGTGAATAATCTGCGTCTTAATGTGAAAAGGGCTGACAACTGTCAGCCCTTTTTATTGCTTCTTTGCCGGGTGGCGCTGCGCTTACCCGGCCTGCGCTAAGCCGCCGGGCTCGCTTTAGTCCGATTACAGCGGATCTACCTTCAGACAGGACACCGCGTGCTGGAAACTCCCTTCCAGTAACGGACGGGTTTTCGCGCATTCCGGACCGGCAATCGGACAGCGGGTGCGGAACACACAGCCCGATGGCGGATTGATAGGCGACGGCAGTTCCCCTTCCAGCAACTGGATCTGCTTGTTTCTTTCCAGATCCGGATCCGGCACCGGTACCGCCGACATCAATGCTTTGGTGTAGGGGTGCAGCGGATTGTGGTACACCTGATCGTAGGTGCCCAGCTCTACCGCATGACCGAGATACATCACCAGCACACGGTCGGAGATGTGTTTCACTACCGCCAGGTCATGGGCGATAAAGATCAACGACAGCCCCATTTCACGCTGTAATTTTTGCAGCAGGTTCACCACCTGCGCCTGGATAGACACGTCCAGCGCCGACACCGGTTCATCACAAATAATCAGCTTCGGCTCAAGGATCAGCGCACGGGCGATGCCGATACGCTGGCACTGACCGCCGGAAAACTCGTGCGGGTAGCGGTTGATGAGGTTCGGCAAAAGGCCGACTTTCAGCATCATCGCCTTCACACGCTCGCGCACTTCCTGGCGGGAAATTTTCGGCTGATAGGTGCGCAGTGGCTCAGCGATGATTTCCCCGATCGTCATACGCGGGTTCAGCGACGCCAGCGGATCCTGGAAAATCATCTGAATATCGCTGCGCACGTCGCGCCACTCTTCCTGCTTCATGCCCAGCAAATCTTTCCCCAGCCACGCCACTTTACCGTCGGTGGCTTTCACCAGGCCAATAATGGCACGGGCAAAGGTCGATTTACCGCAGCCGGATTCGCCCACCACGCCCAGGGTTTCGCCCTCATACAGACGCAGCGTCACGCCATCGACGGCTTTCAGGGTTTTGGATGGCTGCCAGAACCACTGTTTGCCGTCTTTGATGTCGAAATGTACTTTAAGATCGGCAATTTCCAGCAGGACTTTTCTTTCTTCGGTCAGCGCATTCATACCAGTTCCTCCACCGGCTTAAAGCAGGCGCGCAGGCGGCCTGGGGCGAATTCTTCCAGCGGCGGCGCGGTGTGACAAATTTCCATTGCGTGCGGGCAGCGCGGCTGGAACGGGCAGCCTTTCGGCAGACGCAGCAGGTTTGGCGGGTTGCCCGGAATGGTCAGCAGTGCTTCGCCTTCGGCGTTCAGACGCGGCACGGCGTTGAGCAGACCAATGGAGTACGGGTGCGCCGGCTGATAAAACACATTTCGCGCCGAACCGTACTCCATGGTGCGCCCGGCGTACATCACCAGCACTTTATCGCAGATACCGGCGACCACACCGAGGTCGTGGGTGATCATGATAATCGCGGTGTTAAATTCGCGTTTCAGCTCATTGAGCAACGTCATGATCTGCGCCTGAACGGTAACGTCCAGCGCGGTGGTCGGTTCGTCGGCAATCAGCAGTTTTGGCCGGCACAGCAGTGCCATGGCGATCATCACGCGCTGACGCATACCGCCAGAAAACTCATGCGGGTACATCCGCATACGCTTACGCGCTTCCGGCATTTTCACAGCATCCAGCATGCGTACTGACTCTTCAAAAGCCGCGGCTTTGCCGAGGTTTTTGTGCAGCATCAGCACTTCCATTAACTGCTCGCCAACCCGCATATAGGGGTTCAGCGAGGTCATGGGATCCTGGAAAATCATCGAAATCTGCTCAGCGCGCAATTTGTTAAGCGCGTGCTCTGGCAGATTGAGGATCTCACGGCCATTAAATTTCGCCGATCCGCCGATCACGCCGTTAGACGCCAGCAGGCCCATCAGCGCAAACGCGGTCTGCGACTTACCTGAACCCGACTCACCCACAATACCCAGGGTTTCACCGGCTTTCAGGCTGAAGTTAAGGTCGTTCACCGCCGTGACGTCGCCGTCCGGGGTTTTAAACGTCACCCGCAGATCTTTGACATCCAGCAGGATGTCGGCAGTGTGCTGCGCCTGAGACGTCGATGCGATTTCAGTCATGCTCATTACAGCGCTCCTTAACGATCTTTCGGGTCGAGGGCATCACGCAGGCCATCGCCGATAAAGTTGAAACAGAACAGGGTCACGACCAGGAATACCGCCGGGAACAGCAGCAACCAGGGTGAAACTTCCATGGAGTTCGCGCCATCACTCAGCAGCGCGCCCCAGCTGCTCAGCGGCTCTTGCGTACCGAGGCCGAGGAAGCTCAGGAAGGATTCAAACAGTATCATGCTCGGTACCAGCAGCGAGGCGTAAACCACCACCACGCCCAGCACGTTTGGCACAATATGACGTACGACGATATTAAAGGTGGAAACCCCGCCAACCTGGGCGGCTTCGATAAACTCTTTGCGTTTCAGGCTCAGGGTCTGGCCACGAACGATACGCGCCATATCCAGCCAGGACACCATGCCGATAGCGACAAAGATCAGCAAAATGTTTTGCCCGAAGAAGGTCACCAGCAGAATAACGAAGAACATGAACGGGAAGGAGTTGAGGATCTCCAGCAGGCGCATCATCACGGAGTCCACTTTGCCGCCGAGATAGCCGGAAAGCGAACCGTATAACGTGCCAAGCACCACGGCCACCAGCGCCGCAGCAATCCCCACCATCAGGGAGATACGCCCGCCGATAGCCACACGGACCAGCAGATCGCGTCCGGACGAGTCAGTACCAAAGTAGTGACCCGATTCCATGTCCGGCGCGCTGGACATCATGCCCCAGTCAGTATCGAAATAGCTGAACTGGGATAACGCAGGGGCCAGCGCCACAAACAGCGCAATTAATACCAGTACGATCAGACTGGTAACGGCGGCGCGGTTATGCATAAAGCGACGGCGCGCATCCTGCCATAAACTACGCCCTTCGACTTCGAGTTTCTCACTGAAGTTTTCCAGCGCCTCGCTGTTTTTCTTACTTAACATCATGGCGTACTCCAGCGTTAATAACGGATTTTCGGATCGATAACGGCGTACAGCACGTCAACAATCGCGTTGAACAGAATAGTTAACGTCCCTACCAGGATCGTCAGGCTCAGCACCAGCGAATAATCGCGGTTGAGCGCACCGTTAACGAACAGCTGGCCGATACCCGGCAGACCGTAAATGGTTTCGATAACCATTGAGCCGGTAATGATGCCGACAAAAGCCGGTCCCATATATGAGAGCACGGGTAATAACGCCGGTTTCAGGGCGTGACGCAAAATAATGCGACGCATCGGTAACCCTTTCGCGCGCGCGGTGCGAATGAAGTTTGAATGCAGCACTTCAATCATTGAGCCGCGGGTGATACGCGCAATGCTGGCGATATACGCCAGTGATAATGCCACCATCGGCAGGATCATGAATTTCGGCGCGCCACCGTTCCAGCCGCCAGCGGGTAACCATTTCAGCGTGATCGCGAATATTAATACCAGCAACGGGGCCACCACAAAGCTCGGAATAACCACCCCGGTCATGGCAAAGCCCATTACCGTGTAGTCCCATTTGGTATTTTGTTTGAGTGCCGCGATAACCCCCGCCGTGACGCCAAAAATGACGGCGAGAAGGAAGGCTGCTGCCCCTAATTTCGCAGACACCGGGAAGCTTGAAGCTACCAGATCGTTAACGGAATAGTCTTTATATTTGAAAGACGGACCGAAATCCCCCTGCGCCAGCTGTTTCAGATAACTGAAATACTGCGTCATGATGGGATCGTTTAAATGGTATTTCGCTTCGATATTCGCCATTACTTCCGGTGGCAGTGCGCGCTCGCTGGTAAACGGACTACCCGGCGCAAGACGCATCATAAAGAAGGAAATAGTGATAAGGATTAAGAGTGTCGGAATTGCTTCCAGACAACGACGTAGAATAAATTTCAACATTGCCCGTACCTTCTGGCCTGTGCCTTGGTGTGCGATGAAATAAGACACGATGGGGCAAAGCGTTACCGCGATAAATTACGGTGACGCCCTGCCCCACGAATTGCCATTAATGTTTGATAACGTACAGATCTTTAGCGTACACGTTATCCATCGGGTCTTTACCAGAATAACCGCCTACCCAAGGTTTCACCAGGCGGGCGTTCACGTAGTAATACACCGGAACGATGGCAGAGTCTTTGCCAAGCTGCTGCTCTGCTTTGTCGTACAGCGCGCTGCGCTGCGCTTCATCGCTGGCTTTTACAGATTCAGCCATAATGCTGTCGAACGCCGGACTCTTATAGTGCGCGGTGTTCATCGAGCTGCCAGAGAGCATGGTATTCAGGAAGGAAGTCGGTTCGTTATAATCCGCACACCAGCCTGCACGAGCGACGTCGTAGTTACCCTGGTGACGGGTATCGAGGAAGGTTTTCCACTCCTGGTTTACCAGCTTAACGTTAACACCGAGGTTTTTCTGCCAGATAGACGAGGCGGCGATAGCCAGTTTCTTATGCAGATCGGAGGTGTTGTACAGCAGGTTGAAAGACAGCGGCTTATCTTTGGTATAGCCCGCTTCCGCCAGCAGTTTTTTCGCTTCTTCGTTACGTTTTTCCTGGGTCCAGGTGAACCACTCTGGTTTAGTGAATTTCGCGCCGTCAGCATAAGGCGGCGTGTAACCGAAGGCCGGCAGGTCACCCTGCGCTTTCACTTTATTGGTGATGATGTCACGATCCAGACCCAGCTTCAGTGCGGTACGTACACGCACATCGTTGAACGGGGCTTTCTGGTTGTTGATTTCGTAGTAGTAGGTGCACAGATACGGATCAACGTGAACTTCCTGCGGGATCTCTTTTTTCAGCTTCTGGAACAGTTCGATCGGCAGGTTGTTATAGGTCATGTCAATCTCACCGCTGCGGTAGCGGTTGACGTCGGTGACTTCCGAGGAGATTGGCAGGAAAGTGATCTGGTCAAGAACGGTTTTCGCGTTGTCCCAGTAGTTGGTGTTACGCACCATTACGATACGTTCGTTAACCACCCAATCCTGTAATTTAAACGCACCGTTGGAAACGATATTGGCTGGCTGCGTCCATTTTTCGCCAAATTTCTCAATCGCGGTTTTGTTCACCGGCGACATAGCCGGGTTAACCAGCAGTTTATAGAAGTAAGGCACTGGCTCGCTCAGCGTCACTTCCAGCGTTTTATCATCAATGGCTTTAACACCCAGCTCACTCGGCTTCATTTTACCGTCGATGATCGCATCAACGTTAAGAATGTGACCGTACTGCGGGTAGCTTGCGTATGGCGATGCGGTGTTTGGATCCACCAGACGCTGCCAGCTGTATACGAAATCCTGTGCGGTGACAGGCTCGCCGTTGGACCATTTCGCATCTTTTCGCAGATGGAAAGTCCAGACTTTGAAATCTTTGTTTTCCCATTTTTCAGCTACACCCGGGATCGGATGTCCGTCCACTGGAGAGGTGATCAGCAGACCTTCAAATAAATCGCGGCTGACGTTTGATTCAGGCACGCCTTCGATTTTGTTTGGATCAAGGGATTGTGGCTCAGCGCCGTTGTTACGTACTAATACTTGTTTTTCTGCCAGCTGAACGCCCGCTGGTACGTCTGCCGCCATAGCAACATTGCCGGCGATGAGTGCAGTCAGGATCCCTGCCGCGATTAGGCTTTTCTTTGTGATGATGGACATTGTGTTGTGACTCCGATCATTATAATTACTGGCGCGAGCGCCAGCCTGTTCTTACCCTTTTCGGGTTCCTGTGCAGTGCAGGAGCTTTTGCTACCGCCAGGCGTTTTTTTTTACTTTTTGCTATCACCGACTTTTATTATTACCGGATACTCGAACGGCATCCTTCTGTCGATCACTGCGCACCTCCCCTGTACTGAGATGCGTCTGTTCTGTCCTGACAAGAGTCATATGAAAATGATTCTCATCTATATTATTTGTCCACGAAATATAAGGCCGGAAAGTACCAAAAGCACCAATCCGTCGCCAATACATTTTGCAAATTTGTTAAGCAATTCTCTTTTATGGCAGACAAAAAGCGTGTGAAGACAGGCGTTGAGATCACCAGTTCATCAATAAACTTATTGAGTTCAGTCGCTTATCGCGTTGCCGGGTCGTCAGGTTTGCTTTTTTGTGAAGCTGATTATTTTTTACACAAAAAAGTAACAATTGGCGACTAATTAGCACATTCATCTGCCTGCGTGATGAAATTACTAATATCATTTCGATTATCTGACAGCAAGCCCAAGAGTATCATGTGAGAGAAATAACACGACGAGTGCGTTTATTATGACCACCGCCCGGCGGCGGTGAGAGATAACTAAATGAAAAATATGAAGTAATGAACGACAACGCAATTTATTATATTTGAAGTAATTTTCAACTTTAGTTATAAGTTTTACTGATAATGAATAAAAATCGCGCTGCCCCTTGCAAGGTTAATCTTACGTCAGCAATCCTGGGAACAAAGCCTTAATACCGGTTACGATAAATTCTATCCCCAAGGCCATCAGCAGCAGCCCCATAATGCGGGTAATAACGTTTATTCCGGTCTGCCCTAACAAACGAACCAGCCAGGGCGCGATACGAAAAACGCCCCAGCAGCACAGCGCAAACAAGGCGATGGCAATAGAAAAGCACAACAAGTGCATCCAGTTGTGGTATCGCGTGCCCCAGACAATAGTGGAGCTGATAGCCCCAGGACCGGCCATCAGCGGTAGCGCCAGCGGAACGACGCCAATGCTTTCGCGGATCGCCGTCTCCGACTTCTCCTGCTTATTCTGTTTATCTTCACCTAGCTTGCCGCTGATCATCGACATCGCAATGGTGACGACCAGGATACCGCCAGCGATGCGGAAGGAATCTATGGAGATGCCAAAAAGTTGCAGAATACCGTTACCAAGAAAGAGCGACGTCAGCAAGATAATGGCAACAGACAAGTTCGCCGTCAGGTTGGTTTTGTTTCGTGCTGCCGCCGTCTGGTAACTGGTCATGCTAATAAAGACGGGAATAATGCCCACCGGGTTTACCAGAGCAAATAATCCAATAAAAAATTTTGAATAGGTTGGAAAGTCAAACAACGTCTGAATCACGGTCGGCTCCGCATGGTAGCAAGGCTGAAGGCATAAATCCCTGAAAAATCCGTGCTGAAGATACGCTTTTTACCAGCATAGTTCACCAGGAAAATCATTTAAAACGTCACCATCCCACTATGTTATAAAATTGTATTGAATATGATAATCTCTAAGCACTATTACCCCTGAAGCAGTAACAATTACTGCATATGACCAAAAACACCCTGCTGAAAGGTGTCAGCTTGGATGAATCTTGATCTGGATCATGATTTCGCTACTCAGAAGTGAGTAACCTTGCTTACGCCGCCAGGGAGAACAGCGTCAAGCGAGTTCGATGCTTAGGTCAGGCTCTTTTAGTAAATCAGGGGTGCAACATCGTAGTTAACTAATTGAATCTCAAGGCCCCATCAGTCTTTTGTTGGTCTTGACTATACTGACGTGTTAGCAGTTGATTTACTAAAAGAGTTTAACATTATCAGGAGAGCATTATGGCCGTTACTAATGTCGCTGAACTTAACGCACTCGTCGAACGCGTGAAAAAAGCCCAGCGTGAATATGCCAACTTTACTCAAGAACAAGTCGATAAGATCTTCCGCGCTGCCGCTCTGGCCGCTGCTGATGCTCGTATCCCGCTGGCCAAACTGGCGGTTGCCGAATCCGGCATGGGCATTGTTGAAGATAAAGTGATCAAAAACCACTTCGCTTCTGAATATATCTACAACGCCTATAAAGATGAGAAGACCTGCGGTGTGCTGTCTGAAGACGACACTTTCGGGACTATCACTATCGCTGAACCTATCGGCCTCATCTGCGGTATCGTACCGACCACCAACCCAACCTCTACTGCGATCTTCAAATCTCTGATCAGCCTGAAGACCCGTAACGGTATTATCTTCTCCCCACACCCACGTGCAAAAGACGCCACTAACAAAGCGGCTGACATTGTCCTGCAGGCAGCAATCGCTGCGGGTGCGCCGAAAGATCTGATTGGCTGGATTGACCAACCGTCTGTTGAACTATCTAACGCCCTGATGCATCACCCGGATATTAATATGATCCTGGCGACCGGCGGCCCGGGCATGGTTAAAGCAGCGTACAGCTCCGGTAAACCGGCGATCGGCGTAGGTGCCGGTAATACCCCTGTCGTTGTGGACGAAACTGCCGACATTAAACGTGTCGTGGCTTCTATCCTGATGTCCAAAACCTTCGATAACGGCGTAATTTGTGCCTCCGAGCAGTCGGTCATCGTTGTGGATTCAGCGTATGACGCTGTGCGTGCACGTTTCGCCAGCCACGGCGGCTACATGCTGCAGGGCCAGGAACTGAAAGCTGTTCAGGACATCATCCTGAAAAATGGCGCACTGAACGCTGCAATCGTTGGCCAACCGGCGACCAAAATCGCTGAGCTGGCAGGCTTCACTGTACCGGCTGATACCAAAATCCTCATCGGCGAAGTTTCCATTGTTGATGACAGCGAGCCGTTTGCTCACGAAAAACTGTCCCCGACACTGGCCATGTACCGCGCGAAAGATTTCGAAGACGCCGTAGTTAAAGCGGAAAAACTGGTTGAGATGGGCGGCATCGGCCACACCTCTTGCCTGTACACCGACCAGGATAACCAGCCAGAACGTGTGAAATTCTTCGGCGACAAAATGAAGACCGCACGTATTCTGATCAACACCCCTGCTTCTCAGGGTGGTATCGGCGACCTGTACAACTTCAAACTCGCGCCTTCCCTGACTCTAGGTTGTGGTTCATGGGGTGGTAACTCCATCTCTGAAAACGTTGGTCCTAAGCACCTGATCAACAAGAAAACCGTTGCTAAGCGAGCTGAAAACATGTTGTGGCATAAACTTCCGAAATCTATCTACTTCCGCCGTGGCTCACTGCCAATCGCGCTGGACGAAGTGATTACTGATGGTCACAAACGTGCGATGATCGTCACTGACCGCTTCCTGTTTAACAACGGTTACGCTGACCAGATCACCTCTGTACTGAAAGCAGCTGGTGTGGAAACTGAAGTGTTCTTTGAAGTTGAAGCTGACCCAACGCTGTCTGTAGTACGTAAAGGTGCTGAGCTTGCGAACTCCTTCAAACCAGATGTGATCATCGCGCTGGGCGGTGGTTCCCCGATGGACGCCGCGAAAATCATGTGGGTGATGTACGAACATCCGGAAACCCACTTCGAAGAACTGGCGCTGCGCTTTATGGACATCCGTAAACGTATTTACAAGTTCCCGAAAATGGGCGTGAAAGCGAAAATGATCGCGGTCACCACCACTTCCGGTACCGGTTCTGAAGTCACACCGTTTGCTGTAGTTACCGATGATGCTACCGGTCAGAAATACCCGCTGGCTGACTACGCCCTGACCCCGGATATGGCGATTGTTGATGCCAACCTGGTCATGGATATGCCGAAGTCACTCTGTGCTTTCGGTGGTCTGGATGCCGTGACCCACGCACTGGAAGCCTACGTTTCCGTGCTGGCGAGCGAATTCTCTGACGGTCAGGCTCTGCAGGCACTGAAACTGCTCAAAGAGAACCTGCCAGCGTCCTATAACGACGGTGCTAAAAACCCGGTCGCGCGTGAACGTGTACACAATGCTGCCACCATCGCGGGTATCGCGTTTGCTAACGCCTTCCTGGGCGTATGCCACTCTATGGCACACAAACTGGGTTCACAGTTCCACATTCCTCACGGTCTGGCGAACGCCCTGCTGATCTCTAACGTTATCCGTTACAACGCGAACGATAACCCGACTAAACAGACTGCGTTCAGCCAGTATGACCGTCCGCAAGCTCGTCGTCGTTACGCAGAGATCGCTGACCACCTGGGTCTGAGCGCACCGGGCGACCGCACCGCGGCGAAGATCGAGAAACTGCTGGCATGGCTGGAAAGCATCAAAGCTGAACTGGGCATTCCAAAATCAATCCGCGAAGCCGGTGTTCAGGAAGCTGACTTCCTGGCGCATGTGGACAAACTGTCCGAAGATGCGTTTGATGACCAGTGTACTGGTGCTAACCCGCGTTACCCGCTGATTGCTGAACTGAAACAGATCCTGCTGGATACCTACTACGGACGTGAGTTCAAAGAAGGTGATACCGCCACTGCTCCGGCAGAAGCTGTTCAGATCAAAGCAGACAAAAAAGCGAAGAAAACCGCTTAACCTGCTGCTCTAATGAAAAACCCGCCTGATGGCGGGTTTTTTTATGGCCTGAGAAGCGCTGTAAGACGATTTCTCGCCTGAGACAGGTTTACCCCCGCACCCGCTGCTGGATCTCCGTCAGCGAGCCCTCAGCGAGCGCATCCTTGTAATGCTTGCGACACACCGAGACATAACGCTCATTACCCCCAATAACCACCTGCTCACCCTCGTTATAAGGACGACCTGACTCGTCAAGGCGTAAAACCATGCTGGCTTTGCGACCACAGAAACAGATGGTTTTTAATTCCACCAGTTTGTCAGACCAGGCCAGCAAATACTGGCTGCCGGTAAACAACTCGCCACGGAAATCGGTACGCAGACCATAACAAAGCACAGGAATATCGAGCTGATCTACCACTTCTGATAACTCATGCACCTGCTGGCGGGTTAAGAACTGACTTTCATCCACCAGCACGCAATGTACCGGCTCACGCGCATGCTCAGCGCTAATTTCCTCGAACAGCACCGATTGCTGATTGAACAACTTAGCGGGCGATGAGAGGCCAATACGCGAACTCACTTTACCAGAGCCGAAACGGTTATCAATTTCCGCCGTGTAAACCACCGCCCGCATTCCGCGTTCCTGATAATTGTAGGATGACTGTAACAATGCGGTAGATTTCCCCGCATTCATTGCTGAATAATAGAAATAAAGCTGTGCCATTGGCCGCCAGACCCCGATCTAAGTAAAAATATTTCAGGGCGCGATAGTACCATATTTTATCGGGTCATCGCTGCGTCTGTGCGCAAACTCTGTGGTGGCGATGCCAGGCGTTATCCTGGATATACAACCTGCTCTTCGTTTGTTGCTGTTCCTGCCAAAGAAACGTCAGCGCTATTCACAATAAGTCACATTTTATGCTTTTAAAATCCATGATTTCGGCATGGGGCCAGGGAATATTAATGATTTGCGCTTACGTTGCCGGAGGGTGACTAATAGGAAAGGTTGATATTTATCCACAGTATCTATAACGCTTTGTCGATTAATCGGAAAATTGCCCTGCAAGGGGGCAGCGAGGCGGTATGATAGTGCTTGTGGATAAGCTTTTTTTGCCTGACATCTCGTAAGAAATTTAAGATAGCGCAATTAATAAAGCGAATAAATAACAGCTCATTTTGAATTCCTTACATTGCCAGCTATTGCACAACGCAAATTAACGCTCTATTATTAGCTCAACAAACCACCCCATTATAAGTTTGAGATTACTACAATGAGCGAAGCACTTAAAATTCTGAACAACATCCGTACTCTTCGTGCACAGGCAAGAGAATGCACTCTTGAGACGCTGGAAGAAATGCTGGAAAAATTAGAAGTTGTTGTAAATGAGCGTCGTGAAGAAGAAAACGCTCAGGCAGCAGAAATCGAAGAACGTACGCGTAAGCTGCAGCAATATCGTGAAATGCTGATTGCTGACGGTATTGATCCGAACGAACTGCTGAATAGCATGGCTGCCGCTAAAGTCGGTACTAAAGCTAAGCGCGCTGCACGTCCGGCTAAATATAGCTACATCGACGAGAACGGCGAAGAAAAAACCTGGACCGGCCAGGGTCGTACTCCGGCTGTTATTAAGAAAGCCATGGACGAGCAAGGTAAAAAACTGGAAGATTTCCTTATCAAGGGCTAAATCTCCGCTCCTATACTGAAATCCCGCCGCTGGCGGGATTTTTTTTGCCTGCGGATCACACGAACAATACTGTTTATTGTTATTGCACCGGACACCAGACTGGCTAAAAACCAGGCATCCCCTTCTTCTATAACCCAACACCAGCCGACTATTATCCACTGCCGTGGCGTTGCGCAATCGTAAATAGGATGGACCGTAACAACCAGCAATAAAAAAGCCGGAGATACTCCGCAGGGTGCGACGTAATCTCCGGCCGTGGTAAAGCCTGCGTATTACAGCTTTACTTCTTAAAACCCATGGACTCTTCCAGCCAGGTTTTAAATTCTTCGCCATGTGCTTTATGACGGATACCGTATTCAACGAAAGCCTGCATATATCCAAGCTTATTACCGCAGTCATGGCTCTTGCCTTTCATGTGGTACGCTTCAACGGTTTCTTTCTCGATCAGCATATCAATGGCGTCGGTCAGCTGAATTTCGTCACCGGCTCCTGGAGGCGTTTTCGCCAGCAGTGGCCAGATCTCTGCGCTGAGGACATAACGTCCCACTACCGCGAGATTAGACGGTGCTACGTTAGCTTTAGGCTTCTCTACCACGCCTACCATCGGCACGCTCTCGCCTGGCTTCAGCTGTGCGCCTTTGCAGTCCACAACGCCATACGCGGTCACGTCTTCTACCGGCTCCACCATAATCTGGCTGCAGCCCGTTTCATCAAAGCGCTGGATCATTTCGGCCAGGTTATCCTGAGAAAGATCGGATTCGAATTCATCCAGAATAACGTCTGGCAGGATCACCGCTACCGGCTCATTGCCGACAACCGGATGGGCACACAGCACAGCGTGACCCAGACCTTTCGCCAGCCCCTGACGCACCTGCATAATCGTTACGTGCGGCGGACAAATAGACTGAACTTCTTCAAGTAGCTGACGCTTAACGCGTTTTTCCAGCATAGCTTCAAGTTCAAAACTGGTATCGAAGTGGTTTTCAATAGAGTTTTTAGAGGAGTGAGTTACCAGCACAATCTCAGTAATACCCGCAGCGATACATTCATTGACGACATACTGAATTAATGGCTTGTCAACCAGCGGCAACATCTCTTTTGGGATGGCCTTAGTTGCTGGCAACATCCTGGTTCCTAATCCCGCAACCGGGATAACTGCTTTCGTTACTTTTGAATTAAGGGCAGCCATTGAAAATCTCCTGGAATGTTCACACTGGGAACATGTACATAATGAATCACGCGTAAGAGTATATCAGTACCCTGCTGTGAGCCGGGTCTGAAATGAACGCATTCAGGCTTAATTAAGACAATTACTTATAATACTGCGCAGATAGTAACACCAGGGGGAGAACGGCGGGTAAAGGTAAATCAACCCGCCGCTGCGTTTGCTCATTCCGCAGTCAGCATTAATCGTAACCGTCCACCCGCGCCCCAGACCTGACACTGCCACGCTTCGCTGCGATGGCTAACCTGGTTCAAATAGGTATTTCCTAACGTGCCGAGGGGGACACCATTGCTGATCTGAATTTGATGCTCACCCGTATTCAATGTGGCATTAAGGCCTGCCGACACCAGAATGAGGTTTTTTAGCTCATGATGATAATAGCCAACCAGCAGCGGGAACTGACCGGGTAAATTAGCCTGGCGGAGTAATTGATTTACTTGCTTTAACAAACTTCCCAACTCAGGTAACCGCTGACGCTGATGGGAGAGTTGTTCCTGTAATAAACCATTAAACAATGCCCGCAGTAATAATGCGGCTAACACGCCGTTATCCCCGGCACGGGTGACATCAAGACAATAAAAAGCGAGGTCTTTTTCAGAGAGTGCTGCAATATCCAACACCAGACCCGGCTGATCGGCGGAAACCAACTGGCGATAATTAATGCGGCAATTTGAGATATGTTGCTGAACCGGCGGCTGCAACTCTTGCAGTAATTTCGCCGCGGCCTGTGGATCGCTAACCAGCGCATCCCAGTCCTGAAAGAGGCGTTCTTCTTCCTCAACCCTCGAATTAAACATATTGGGGTAGAGGCAGGCATATACCGTTTCACGTAAACGATTAAGATCTTTTACCGGTTTAAGTAATACATCCTGTACGCCAAGGCGTAATGCACGGGCAATGTCTGCCATATTTTCTGTAGCAGAAATAACCAGTATCGGAATTTGATCGCGCTGATTGCGCAAATGTTCCACGAGTTGCAGACCGTTCATTCGTGGCATGGCGAGATCGCAAATCATTAAATCTGGACTTACCGTCTTCATGGTTTCAAGCGCATCGACGCCATCCAGTGCCAGTGAGGTGGTCGCGCCTAAAGAAGTGAGCCATGAATCCAACAGTGAACGGAAAACGGGTTCGTCCTCAACAATCAAAATATGTTTTCCAGTCAAAGGCTGCGTCATGTTCTCTCCCCTGCTTTGCCGTAGTTCAATAGTGGCATGCTATTGCAACTCCCGCCTGTCAGATTTTCCTGAAGTCATCGAATATATTTTTCGCTTAACCGCACAAAAAGTAAGCGCTTTCAGTGCGAAGCCCGTTTAGTTCCGGCTGCCTTACACAAAAGCTCACCGCGCCGCATAACACAACTGGCGGAGACAAGTGAACCTCATAGGGTTAGCAAAACGTCGGATACGTTGTCGGGAATGCCGTTGCGTGTAAACCGATGCAGGAAGACCTGAAAGAGGATTGCACAGCTTTGCGACGCCGCCAGGGGCAACAAAGTACACCTTAATGCCTCGCGACTAAACCTTTTACGCCCTAAATCGTTGATTAAACCTCTGACGACCCTGTTGGGTATCGCCAGTCCAGCTTCACCTTTACTCATGACGTTTGTTTACATCCCCGGCGTCCAGCCATAGCATCAAGGCTATCGCTCGGTTAACATAGAAGTACCCATGCGCCGTTGCGCCTTTATTATTCCAGGATAACGATTTTGTCTCAACCTTGTCCCTGCGGTTGCGCTCAGGAGTATAGCGCATGTTGCGCACGTTATGTGTCTGGTGAGCAGGTTGCACCGGATCCGTCACACCTTATGCGCTCTCGCTACACCGCATTTGTGTTAAAAAACGCCGATTACCTGATCAAAACCTGGCACCCGTCATGCCACGCCGCTGCGTTTCGCCAGGACATTGAGAATGGATTTGCGCAAACGGAATGGCATGGGCTGACGATTTATGCGCAGGAGGCAGGCGCCACCCCGGACGAGGGCTTTGTCAGCTTTGTGGCGCGCTTTAGCGAACAGGGCAAACCCGGCGCTATCATTGAACGTTCACGTTTTCTGAAGGAAAACGGTCAGTGGTATTATATCGACGGCACGCGCCCACTCTTTGGCCGTAACGATCCCTGCCCATGCGGGTCAGGAAAAAAATTCAAAAAGTGTTGCGGGATATAAACCCAGCATCACCCTTATGCAAACTCAACAGGATTTTCGCGGCAATGCACTCATTACAACGTAAAGTACTGCGCACTATTTGTCCCGACCAGAAAGGTCTCATCGCGCGCATCACCAATATTTGTTACAAGCACGAACTGAACATCGTGCAAAACAACGAGTTTGTTGACCACCGCACCGGTCGCTTCTTTATGCGCACCGAGCTGGAAGGCATCTTCAATGATGCCACCCTGCTTGCGGATCTCGACAGCGCGCTGCCGGAAGGCTCAGTCCGTGAACTGACGCCCGCTGGCCGTCGTCGTGTGGTGATCCTCGTGACCAAAGAAGCGCACTGCCTGGGCGATCTATTAATGAAGGCCAATTACGGCGGGCTGGATGTTGAAATTGCGGCGGTTATCGGTAACCACGATACCTTGCGCACGCTGGTTGAGCGCTTTGATATTCCTTTTGAGCTGGTAAGTCATGAAGGTCATACCCGCGAAGCCCACGACGAACTCATGGCCGCAGCGATCGAAGCCCATCAGCCGGATTACGTGGTGCTGGCGAAGTACATGCGCGTTCTGACGCCAACCTTCGTATCGCGCTTCCCGAACAAGATCATTAACATTCACCACTCGTTCCTGCCTGCCTTTATTGGCGCCCGTCCATACCATCAGGCCTACGAGCGTGGCGTGAAGATTATTGGCGCAACGGCACACTACGTGAATGACAATCTGGACGAAGGCCCGATCATCATGCAGGACGTGATCCACGTCGATCACACCTATACGGCTGAAGATATGATGCGTGCCGGTCGCGATGTCGAGAAGAACGTACTGAGCCGTGCACTGTATCAGGTGCTGGCGCAGCGCGTGTTCGTTTACGGCAACCGCACCATTATTCTGTAAGCCGTAATGAAATGAATTGCTTAGCATTGCTGCACTACGCATAAAAAGCAGGCAAACGATTCAGTTTCACGAAAGGAAAGCTTTACAGCGGCGCGTCATTTGATATGATGCGCCCCGCTTCCCCAGCGGAGGCAGGCCAGTACCAGCATTACCCCGTGGTGGGGTTCCCGAGCGGCCAAAGGGAGCAGACTGTAAATCTGCCGTCATCGACTTCGAAGGTTCGAATCCTTCCCCCACCACCATATCTTCAAGTAATCTCAAGTATCAGCATTACCCCGTGGTGGGGTTCCCGAGCGGCCAAAGGGAGCAGACTGTAAATCTGCCGTCATCGACTTCGAAGGTTCGAATCCTTCCCCCACCACCATCTTCTCCTTAGTGACCAATCCCAACGACAGCACGATTATCATCTGATCTCCTTACAGGGAAGGATGAGAAGCTTCGACTAAGGTTCGATTCGAGCGCCAGCGAGAACGCGTTGCCGCAGGCAACGACCCGAAGGGCGAGGCGCTTTAGCGCCGAGTAATCCTTCCCCCACCACCATCTTCTCCTTCGCGACCAATTCCAACGACAGCACGATTATCATCTGATCTCCTTACAGGGAAGGATGAGAAGCTTCGACTAAGGTGTTCGATTCGAGCGCCAGCGAGAACGCATTGCCGCAGGCAACGACCCGAAGGGCGAGGCGCTTTAGCGCCGAGTAATCCTTCCCCCACCACCATCTCTCTCTCCTCTCATTCAAAAAAACCAAACACCGACAGTATGCTTTTTGCCCGGTGGCGCTGCGCTTACCGGGCCTGCGAGTATCCCCCATAAATTTTGCCTGTAGGCCGGATAAGGCGTAGCCGCCATCCGGCAAAAACAAAAAACCCCGCCGAAGCGGGGTTTAAATAGCGCGAACGCGGTCTTAGCGACGCGCGCGCACCACCTGATACTTCCGCGTTAAATACTCGACCGGCGCACTCCAGATGTGTACCAGCCGCGAGAACGGGAACAGGACAAACAGCGTCATGCCCAGCACCAGATGCAGACGGAAAATAAACGCCACGCCGTCCAGATGCGCAGACGCCCCGCCGTGGAACGTCACCACGGATTGCGCCCAGCCCACCAGCTTCATCATTTCGCTGCCGTCCATATGCTGCGCGGAGAACGGAATAGTCAGCAGACCCAGCGTGCACTGCACCATCAACAGGGAGAGGATCAGAATATCCGCTCCGGTGGTGGTGGCGCGAATACGCGGGCTGAACAGACGGCGTTTGAGCAGCAGCAGGCCGCCCACCAGCGTCAGCACGCCACAAGCACCGCCGGCGATCATCGCCATCTTCTGCTTCACGTCAATCGGCAGGAAGGACTCATACATCCAGTGCGGCGTCAGCATCCCCAGCAGATGCCCGGCAAAAATGCCGAGAATACCGATATGGAACAGGTTAGACGCCAGCGTCATGCCCTTACGATCCAGCATCTGGCTGGAGCCTGCCCGCCAGGTGTATTGCCCGTAGTCATAGCGCAGCCAGCTGCCGACCAGGAACACGGTCCCCGCGATATACGGGTAGATGTCAAAGAAGAACATATTCAGGAAATGCATTATTGCTGCCCCCCGTTAGAAATATTCAGATACTGCGGAGCGACAGCCCCCGCAAAACGACGCTGATGGGCGCTGATTTCTGACTCGCCACAGCTCTGTTCAGCAAAGAATTTCACCTGCTCTTCTTCCCACACGGCGTCCAGCGCCTGCGGTGTATCGTCGCGCGCTTCGCCAGCGATTTTCTCGGCCACTTTGTTGCTGTCGATAGTGGTATTTGCCAGATTCAGCAGTACCCCAAACAGCACCGCGTACGGACTTTCACGCTGTTGCAGACGCGCACTTAACAGCGCGAGGATCGGGGCGATGTCCTGCAAGCCGCCCAGCGCCTCTTCTTTCGGCAACTGCGCCAGATACTCCAGATACAGCGGCAGATGATCCGGCAGCTCGCGGCTGTCGAGTTGCAGACCATGGCGCTCATACTGCGCCATCAAATCCACCATCGCCTGGCCCCGATCGCGGGATTCACCGTGCACATGCTCGAACAGCATTAGCGAGGTGGCGCGGCCACGATCAAAGAGTTCGCTGTAGCGGGACTGCACGTCCAGCAGATCCTGCTGCGTCAGTTCACGCAGAAAACTGCTCAGCGCTTCAGCGTCGCTTTTCTCCAGATGTTCCGAGGAGGCAAAGCCATCAAATAACTCCTGCTGATGCTGCCACAGGGCAGCATCCGGGTACTCCAGCAGGCGGGAAATCATCACCAGTTCGATCATGGATGCGGCTCCGTTTTGCTGGTCACATCGACAGCATCGATGCGACGGCTGTTGAACAGGTTAAAGGCGCTGTCAGACCCGTGGCAGCCATCGCCAAAGGTAAAACCACAGCCGCTTTTTTCCGGGAAGGCATCACGCGCCAGCTCACGATGGCTGGACGGCACCACGAAACGATCTTCGTAGTTGGCGATGGCCAGATAACGGTACATCTCCTGGGCCTGCGCTTCGGTCAGCCCTACCTCTTCCAGGGCACGGGTGTCCAGCACGCCGTCCACGGTTTCAGCACGTTTGAAGTGACGCATAGCCAGCATACGTTTCAGCGCCAGCAATACTGGCTGGGTGTCGCCAGCGGTCAGCAGGTTCGCCAGGTACTGCACCGGGATACGCAGACTGTCAACATCCGGCAGAATACCGTTGCTGCTCAGCTCGCCCGCATCGGCAGCAGACTGGATCGGTGACAACGGCGGCACATACCAGACCATCGGCAGCGTGCGGTACTCTGGATGCAGCGGCAGCGCCAGCTTCCAGTCCATCGCCATTTTATACACCGGCGAGTTTTGCGCCGCGTCGATAACACTCTGCGGCACGCCGTCTTTCAGCGCCTGAGCGATCACCGCCGGATCGTTCGGATCGAGGAACACGTCCAGTTGACGCTGGTAGAGATCTTTCTCGTTCTCGGTGCTCGCCGCCTGTTCAATGGCATCCGCGTCATACAGCAACACGCCCAGATAACGGATACGGCCCACACAGGTTTCAGAGCACACGGTCGGCATACCCGCTTCAATACGCGGATAGCAGAAAATGCACTTCTCGGATTTACCGCTCTTCCAGTTGAAGTAGATCTTCTTGTACGGGCAGCCAGTGATGCACATGCGCCAGCCGCGGCATTTGTCCTGGTCGATCAGCACGATGCCATCTTCTTCACGCTTGTAGATCGCCCCGCTCGGGCAGGTCGCGACGCACGCCGGGTTCAGGCAGTGCTCGCACAGACGCGGCAGGTACATCATGAAGGTGTTTTCGAACTGGCCGTACATCGCCTTCTGCATGTTCTCGAAGTTCTGATCTTTGGCGCGTTTTTCAAACTCACCGCCGAGGATCTCTTCCCAGTTCGGACCATGCTCGATTTTGTTCATGCGCTCGCCGGAAATCAGCGAGCGCGGGCGGGCGATCGGCTGGTGTTTACTTTCCGGTGCGGTATGCAGGTGCTGATAGTCGTAATCAAACGGCTCGTAGTAATCGTCGATCCCCGGCAGATGCGGGTTGGCGAAGATTTTACCTAACAGTGTCGCACGGTTACCCATGCGCGGCTGAATTTTGCCATTGATTTTACGGATCCAGCCACCCTTCCATTTTTCCTGGTTTTCCCAGTCATTGGGATAGCCGATGCCAGGTTTGGTTTCCACGTTGTTAAACCACGCGTACTCCATCCCCTCACGGCTGGTCCAGACGTTTTTACAGGTGACTGAACAGGTGTGGCAGCCGATGCATTTATCAAGATTCAGCACCATGCCGACTTGTGAACGAATTTTCATTTTACGCTCTCCTGTACCTGGTCGTTGCCTTCGCCATCCAGCCAGTTAATGTTTTTCATCTTACGTACGACGACAAATTCATCGCGGTTAGAGCCAACCGTCCCGTAATAGTTAAAGCCGTAGGCCAGCTGCGCATAGCCGCCGATCATATGGGTCGGTTTCGGGCTGATGCGGGTGACAGAGTTATGAATGCCGCCGCGCTGACCGGTAATTTCCGAGCCTGGCAGGTTCACAATACGTTCCTGCGCGTGATACATCATGGTCATGCCGGACGGTACACGCTGGCTCACCACCGCACGCGCCGTCAGCGCGCCGTTGCTGTTGAAGACTTCGATCCAGTCGTTATCCTCGATGCCCAGGTCTTTGGCGTCGCTCTCACTCATCCAGACAATCGGGCCGCCGCGTGACAGGGTCAGCATCAGCAGGTTGTCGCTGTAAGTAGAGTGAATGCCCCATTTCTGGTGCGGCGTCAGGAAGTTCAGCGCCTTCTCCGGATTACCGTTGGATTTCTTGCCCATCACCGCTTTTACCGAACGGGTATCGATCGGCGGACGGTACACCAGCAGGCTTTCGCCGAAGTCACGCATCCACTGATGATCCTGATACAGCTGCTGACGGCCGGACAAGGTACGCCACGGGATCAGCTCATGCACGTTGGTGTAACCCGCGTTATAAGACACATGTTCATCTTCCAGGCCCGACCAGGTGGGGCTTGAGATAATTTTGCGCGGCTGAGCCTGAATATCGCGGAAGCGGATTTTCTCTTCCTCTTTATTGGTCGCCAGATGCGTATGATCACGACCGGTAAATTCGCTCAGCGCTGCCCAGGCTTTTACCGCCACATGGCCGTTGGTTTCCGGGGCCAGGGTGAGGATCATTTCCGCCGCGTCAATCGCCGTGTTGAGCATCGGCTGGCCTTTAGCCGGGCCGTCTGCTTTGGTGTAATTGAGCTTACGCAGCAGATCCATTTCGCTCTGGGTATTCCAGGCGATACCTTTGCCGCCGTTACCGATTTTCTCCATCAACGGACCGATGGAGGTGAAGCGCTCCCAGGTGGCCGGGTAGTCACGTTCAACCGGAATAATGTGCGGCGCGGTTTCCCCTGGGATCAGGTCACATTCGCCTTTTTTCCAGTCTTTCACGTCCAGCGGCTGCGCCAGTTCAGCGGCAGAGTCATGCTGGATCGGTAACGTCACGACATCCGTTTCTTTCCCGAGATGGCCAACGCACACCTCAGAGAAGGATTTTGCGATGTCTTTGTAAATTTCCCAGTCGCTTTTAGACTCCCACGCCGGATCGACGGCCGCAGACAGCGGATGAATAAACGGATGCATATCCGAGGTATTCATGTCGTCTTTTTCGTACCAGGTGGCGGTTGGCAGCACGATGTCGGAATAGAGGCAGGTGCTCGACAGACGGAAGTCCAGCGTCACCACCAGATCCAGCTTGCCGTCAAGTCCGTTATCCACCCACTCCACTTCTTCTGGCTTCACGCTGCCCTGCTGACCGAGATCCAGCCCCTGAATACCGTGCTCGGTACCCAGCAGGTACTTCAGCATGTATTCATGGCCTTTACCGGAAGAACCCAGCAGGTTGGAACGCCAGACGAACAGGTTGCGCGGATGGTTTTTACCGTTTTCCGGCTGTTCTGCCGCGAAACGAATGGTGCCTTCTTTCAGGGCTTTCACGGTGTAATCCACCGGACTCATCCCGGCTTTTTCCGCGTCAGCAGCGATGCGCAGCGGGTTAGTGCCTAACTGTGGCGCAGACGGCAGCCAGCCCATACGCTCGGCACGAACGTTAAAGTCGATCAGGTTACCGCTGTAGCGGGATTTGTCTGCAAGCGGGGAGAGCAGCTCCTGCGCGGTCAGCGACTCGTAGCGCCACTGGCTGGAGTGGTTATAGAAGTACGAGGTGCTGTTCATATGACGCGCCGGACGCTGCCAGTCGAGGGCAAACGCCAGCGGCTGCCAGCCGGTCTGTGGACGCAGTTTTTCCTGGCCGACATAGTGTGCCCAGCCGCCGCCGCTCTGACCGACACAGCCACAGAAGATCAGCATGTTGATCAGGCCGCGATAGTTCATATCGAGGTGATACCAGTGGTTCAGACCCGCACCGACGATAATCATCGAACGGCCATGGGTTTTATCAGCGTTATCGGCAAACTCACGGGCGGTACGAATGATCTGCGCACGCGGCACGCCGGTGATCTGCTCGGCCCACGCCGGAGTATAGGCTTTCACCTCGTCGTAACTGGTGGCGCAATTGGCATCGTCCAGACCGCGATCCAGACCATAGTTCGCCAGCGTCAGATCGTAAACGGTGGTCACCAGCGCGGTGGTGCCGTCGGCCAGTTGCAGTCGTTTGACCGGCAGTTTGTGGGTCAGTACGTTATCCAGCGCCACGCTGTTGAAATGCTCGGTGCCGTCGCCGCCAAAGTACGGGAAGCCAACCTCGGCGATCTCATCGTGATTGCCGAGCATGCTCAGGCGCAGATGCGCTTCTTCGCCGGTCGTGCCATCACGCTGTTCAAGGTTCCACTTGCCTTTCTCGCCCCAGCGGTAACCGATGGAGCCGTTCGGCGCGATCAGTTCGTCGTTGTCGTTAACGGCAACGGTTTTCCATTCCGGGTTATTTTCCTGACCGAGCGCGTCTACCAGATCGGCGGCGCGCAGCATACGGCCTGCGGCGTAGTAGCCTTCACGCGCTTCCAGCATCACCAGCATCGGCATGTCGGTGTAACGACGCACGTAGTCGGTGAAATACTGGCTTGGGTTATCAAGATGGAATTCACGCAGCATCACGTGGCCCATCGCCAGCGCCATCGCGGCATCGGTACCCTGTTTCGGGGCCAGCCACAGATCGCACAGCTTGGCGATTTCCGCGTAGTCGGGCGTAATGGCTACGGTCTTGGTGCCTTTATAACGAACTTCGGTAAAGAAGTGCGCGTCCGGGGTACGGGTCTGCGGCACGTTAGAGCCCCAGGCAATGATATAGCTGGAGTTATACCAGTCGGCGGATTCCGGCACGTCGGTCTGCTCGCCCCAGGTCTGCGGGGACGCCGGCGGCAGGTCGCAGTACCAGTCATAGAAGCTCAGGCAGGTGCCGCCAATCAGCGACAGATAACGCGCACCCGAGGCGTAAGACACCATCGACATTGCCGGGATCGGCGAGAAGCCCGCCACACGGTCAGGGCCATAGGTTTTGACGGTATAAACGTTAGAGGCGGCGATCAGCTCGTTCACTTCCTGCCAGGAGGAGCGCACAAAGCCGCCGCGTCCACGCGCCTGTTTAAAGCTTTTGGCTTTCTCCGCGTCTTCGATGATTGACGCCCAGGCATTCACCGGATCGCTGTGACGGGTTTTCGCTTCACGCCACAGTTTCATCAGACGCTTACGCATCAGCGGGTATTTCAGACGGTTCGCGCTGTAGAGATACCAGGAGTAGCTCGCCCCACGCGGGCAGCCGCGCGGTTCGTGGTTCGGCATATCCGGACGGGTACGCGGATAGTCAGTCTGCTGGGTTTCCCAGGTGACCAGGCCGTTCTTAACGAAAATCTTCCAGCTGCAAGAACCGGTACAGTTTACACCGTGCGTGGAGCGCACCACTTTGTCATGCGACCAGCGGTTACGGTATCCGTCCTCCCAGTCCCGGTTTGATTCATGAATCTGGCCATGCCCATCGGCAAAGGTTTCGCCCTTCTGTTTGAAGTAGCGAAACCGGTCCAGGAATTTACTCATCGGGTTTCTCCTGTAAGGAGCCTGTGCGGCTCTCTGGTAAATCGACATTGCTGCAAGTTGCGGCGAAGGTAACGCGCTGAATGAGGGCGGGAATTGATGATGATCAAGGCATACCGGCTTAGGCTCAGGGGTTAAAAAGCCGCATACCACCAAAGTGGAATAATTGAAATTTCACTAACTTATTGTATGAAAAGGTTTTTTATCAATTAACCCTGTCTTTACCGTGATTATTCAGCCCTGCGGGGTATTAGGGGGTAGACGATTTCACACTGTGACGCCGCGCAACGTTTGCGCACGGTGCCAGGGGGTATCAGCACAGAGTATGTTGTAACTATAGAGCGGGCAAAAAAAAGCGCGGCGAGGCCGCGCAAGGATAATCAACAGTACTTACTTTTTATTAGAATTACGGCCATACACCGCCCAGGTGATGATCACACAGGCGACATAGAACACGAGGAACACTTTCATGGCGTCGGCAGGCGAGCCGGTCAGCGCCAGCGAGGTACCAAACGCCTTCGGAATAAAAAAGCCGCCGATCGCGCCAATCGCCGAAATAAAGCCTAACGCGGCAGCAGTGTCAGTTGCCGCTTCGCGCAGCGCCTGCGCATCATCCCCGCCCTGCGCTTTCACGCGCTCGGCGGTCATCTTACGGAAAATCACCGAAATCATCTGGAAGCTGGAACCACTGCCCAGCCCGGCGGTGAGGAACAGGGCCATAAACACGCCGAAGAAGGCTCCAAAATGACCGGCGCTGGTGGCGGTCGGCAAGGTCAGGAACAGCAAGGCGCTGAAAATTGCCATCATAATAAAGTTCACCAGCGTCACACGGGTTCCGCCCAGACGGTCAGACAGCGCGCCGCCGCAGGAACGGGCAATGGCGCCGATCAGCGGGCCAAAGAAGGCATAATGCAGCACGTTAACGTCCGGGAACTGGGTTTTTGCCAGCATCGCAAAACCGGCAGAGAAGCCGATAAACGAGCCAAAGGTCGCCAGATAGAGGAAGCCGAGGATCCACAGATGCGCACGTTTTAGCACCGGTAACTGGGCGCGCAGCGAGGCTTTTGAGGTCGCCAGTTCGTTCATACCGAACCAGGCTGCGAGGGTGAAGACCACCAGGAACGGCACCCAAATCCACGCGGCGTTTTCCAGATAGATATGCGAGCCGTCAGCCTGCTCAACACCCGTGCCGCCGAACACCGCGAAAATGGACATGGAGATCGCCAGCGGTGCCACCAGCTGCATCACGCTCACGCCAAGGTTGCCCATACCGCCGTTAATACCCAGCGCACCGCCCTGCTTCGCTTTTGGATAGAAGAAGCTGATGTTCGCCATGCTGGACGCAAAGTTTGCCCCGGCAAAACCGCACAGCAGCGCAATGATGATGAAGATACTGAACGGCGTGGTCGGATCCTGCACCGCAAACCCTAACCAGACGCAGGGCACGATCATGATGCCGGTGCTGAACGCCGTCCAGCGGCGGCCACCAAAGATCGGCACCATAAACGCATAAGGCACACGCAGCAACGCCCCGGAGACGGACGGCAGCGCGGTTAACATAAACAGCTGATCGGTCGTAAAATTAAAACCCACTTTATTCAGGTTTACCGCGACCGCACTAAACAACATCCACACGCAAAACGCCAGCAACAGGCAAGGTACGGAGATCCACAAATTGCGGCTCGCCACACGATGACCTTTTTGTTGCCAGAAAGCAGGATCTTCCGGACGCCATTCGGTAATGACGGACCCGGTCGTCCTTTCAGGAACGGAAGAGTGACTCATAGACACCTCTGATAATAGATTCAACGTCTGCCACCTTAGGGTTTGCAGCGGCGCTTAAGTTGATATAAATCAAAGGAAAAGTCGGCGGTCTGCGGCGCTAAAAATCGCCCTACTCCCTAATAGGCACGTAAAACCGCTAAAAATAGTGTGGTTTTTCACAGCGCTGAAGGTATTCGGCACATGCATGGATGGACGGCATTTATAACGGGCAATAAAGAGGTAACTCTTTTTAGGTATGGGTATACTCCAGGGGATGTCCGACAATACCGCCTCACTCGCACCTGCCACAGGTCTGGAGCTGCCCTGACAATGTTTAAACGCCTGTTTTCTCCCCTGACGCTGGTAAATCAACTGGCGTTGATCATGCTGCTGTCCACCGTTATCGGCGTGACCGGCATGGCGATTTCTGGCTCGCTGGCGCAGGGCGTTCAGGGCAGTGCGCATGCCATTAATAAGGCCGGTTCGCTGCGTATGCAGAGCTATCGCCTGCTGGCGGCGATCCCGCTGACCGCCGACGATCAGCCGCTGCTTGACGAAATGGCGAAGACGGCGTTCAGCCCGGAGCTGGCGCAGGCTGCCGCGCGGGACGATCAAAAAGCCCAGCTCATTGCCCTGCAAAACTTCTGGCACAGCGATGTCGAGCCAGGTCTGAAACGCGCCCGTGAACCGCAGGAAGTCTCGGCGGAAATTGCCACCTTTGTGGCGCGCATTGATACGCTGGTCACCGCTTTCGACCACAGCACCGAACAGCGCATTGAGCGCGTGGTCATTTTACAGTGGGCGATGGCGGCGGTGATGGGCTGCCTGCTGGTATTTACTATTCTCTGGTTACGCGCGCGTTTGCTGCGGCCCTGGCATCAGTTGCTGCGCATGGCGCGCGCCGTGAGTCAGCGGGACTTCACGCGCCGGGCGAATATCAGTGGCCGCAACGAAATGGCGACGCTCGGCATGGCGCTGAACAACATGTCTGCTGAACTGGCAGAAAGCTATGCGGTACTGGAGCAGCGGGTGCAGGAGAAAACTGCCGGTCTGGAGCAAAAAAATCAGATCCTGTCGTTTCTGTGGCAGGCCAACCGCCGCCTGCATTCGCAGATCCCGATGTGCGAGCGCATCTCGCCGGTACTTAACGGCCTGCAAAGCCTGACGCTCTTGCACGACATCGAACTGCGTATTTACGACATGGAAGATGAAGCCAACCATCAGGAATTCACCTGCCAGTCCGATGTCAGCTGCGACAATATCGGCTGCAGTCTCTGCCCACGCAGCCAGCAGGCGTCCCCACCTGGGGGTATAACCCTCAAGTGGCGGCTGGCGGATGCCCATTTGCAGTACGGTCTGCTGCTGGCACAGCTGCCGCCGGGCCGCCATCTTAGCCACGATCAGCAACAACTGGTGGACACGCTGGTGGAACAGCTCACCGCCACGCTGGCGCTGGAGCGGCATCAGGAGCGCCAGCAGCAGTTGATGGTGATGGAAGAACGCGCCACCATCGCGCGCGAACTGCATGACTCCATCGCCCAGTCGCTCTCCTGCATGAAGATGCAGGTCAGCTGTCTGCAAATGCAGGGCGACACGCTACCGGAAAGCAGCCAGCAACTGCTGGGGCAGATACGCAATGAACTCAATACCTCATGGGCGCAGCTGCGGGAGCTGTTAACCACCTTCCGCCTACAGCTGACTGAAGCGGGTCTGCGCCCGGCGCTGCACGCCAGCTGTGAGGAATACAGCGCGCGTTTTGGTTTCCCGGTGAAACTGGATTACCAGTTGCCGCCGCGCTTTGTGCCGTCGCACCAGGCGATCCATCTGCTGCAAATTGCCCGCGAAGCCCTGAGCAATGCCCTTAAACACGCCAGGGCTACGGAAGTGACCGTCTCGGTAACCCAGCAGGCGCAGCGGGTGACGTTGTGCATCACCGACAACGGGTGCGGCATCCCGGAACATGCCGAACGTACCAACCACTATGGCCTGATTATCATGCGTGACCGCGCCCAGAGTCTGCGCGGTGACTGCGTGATCCGCCGCCGGGAGGCCGGTGGAACTGAAGTGATAATCACCTTTATACCTGAAAAGCTTCTCTCATCACGACCAGGAGATAACGATGACTAATCCGGAACCCGCCACCATCCTGCTGATTGACGATCATCCGATGCTGCGCACCGGCGTTAAACAGCTCATCAGCATGGCAAATGACATCACGGTAGCTGGCGAAGCCAGTAATGGCGAACAGGGCATAGAACTGGCCGAGGCGTTAGATCCGGATCTGATTTTGCTGGATCTGAATATGCCGGGCATGAACGGGCTGGAAACGCTGGATAAACTGCGCGAGAAAACCCTCTCCGGGCGCATCGTGGTGTTCAGCGTATCGAACCATGAAGAAGACGTGGTAACGGCATTAAAACGCGGCGCGGACGGTTATCTGTTAAAAGATATGGAGCCGGAAGATCTGCTGAAAGCGCTGCAACAGGCCGCGGCAGGCGAAATGGTACTTAGTGAAGCACTGACGCCGGTACTGGCTGCCAGCCTGCGCGCCAACCGCGCCACCTCTGACCGGGATGTCAATCAGTTAACGCCGCGCGAGCGCGACATTCTGAAGCTTATTGCCCAGGGGCTGCCGAACAAAATGATCGCCCGTCGGCTGGACATCACCGAAAGCACCGTCAAAGTCCACGTGAAGCATATGCTGAAAAAAATGAAGCTAAAATCCCGTGTCGAAGCCGCGGTATGGGTGCATCAGGACCGGATTTTCTGATTATTGCGCGGGCAGCAGTTCCCAGCGCGGATCGTTGACAGGCTCACTGGTCAGCGGTTGCGTCAGTACCAGCGTGATTTCATTGGATGAAACGCGCTGCCCCTTCTCATCTTCCACCGTTAGCGACAGAACCCAGCGGTTGCTGGCACCTTCACTCGCGTCCCAGGCAGGCATAATAATGCTCCAGCCTGTCGGATCTTTCGCGTTGACCGGCGGCGTCAGGCTCAGCGCCTGGGTATCACCCTGCCACACCACATTACGAATACCGTGGGTGCTGTGGACCTGCACTTTCAGCTCCACCGTCTCATTGGGTGACAGATCCCACGGCGGCGTGGCGAGAAACACGGACAGGGTTTTGCGCTGGCGCTGCTCAACGACCGGCAAATTGTTACGTGTCGGGCTGTCGTAGCGACTGCCGCGCAGTGAGCTGGTTTTTGCCACTTCGCTGGCGGAGAGCTGTTTTTTCAGCGGCACGCCAAAACGGTAATTGAGCTTAAGGCCGAGATCGTTCTGGCTTTCGCCGCTCTCTCCCTGCTTATGCTGCGCGGTTAACGTCACCAGCGGCACCGGGGTATAGTTCAGACCCACTTTTACCGCGAGCGGATTGTGATAGCCCGTACCGGAGTCAAACAGATCAACGCTGTCGCCGAAATACTGCTCAAGGCTGAGGCTGGTATTGAGATGCTGATAAAACGGCATGCGCGCCTGGGCGGTAATGTCGTAGCCGCGCGCCATACGCTGTTGCAGCGTTACGCCGTCGTCCTGCCAGCCGGAAAGCGGTTGATAGTAGTTGGCCGACAGCCGCAGGTATTCCCCCCAGGCTTCCGCACCAACGCCGGCGCGTTGCAGATGCGTCTCCATCTGGTTGTCGTAAAAGGTGTTGTAACCCAGCAGCCAGTTGCCGGCCACCCAACGCTGACCGATCCCGGCATTGCTCACCAGACCATCGTCCTGCTGCGTCAGCCCCAACTGGCTCCAGCTTAAATAGCGGTTGTTATCCTGCCAGGGCACAAACCAGTTGCCGGAGCTGCCGGTGAAGCGCCCTTCATTATTTACCTGCACATTGACGCTGGCATTGCCCCACGGCGAGAGCCAGGACTCGACCTGTTCATTCACTTCCCCGCTCAGGGCGTCGCGCACTTTACCCAGCGCAAACTGCCGCGCCTGCTCCCCGGCGCTTAAACTGCTGTCGCTCTGGCTGGCTTCGCCAAAGGCTTTCGCCATCTCTGCCAGATGCTTTTCGCCCGTATCGCTGGCGGGCGTCATCCCCAGATCGGGCAGGCCATCGGCGTCGTTATCAAAGGGATTTTGTGCCTGCTGCATCCAGCTTTGTGGTGCCGCATGGGTGCCGCCTGTCAGCAGCAGAAATACCAGGAATAGCGGAAAGGATCTTAAAGCATTACGCATCAATATCTTCAGCGACGTCTCACCTGCCAGGGATTCGGGTTGTGGGGCGGTATAAAGGCTAATGCTAACGTTTTTTGCCGGGCCTTTCAGCTTTCTGACGCATTCCAGGAAAATCCTTAATCGTTCCCGCTTCGTCAGGACTACAGTTATAGAACCGCTTACGTACGAGATCTGTTCATGAATAAGACGCTGAAATGGGCTTTATGGAGTTCGTTGATGTTTTATGGTGCCACGGCCAGCGCCAACGAACTCTTTATGCTGCAATCCCCGGCCTTTGGTGATAACGCGATGCTGGAAAAACGCTTCGCCGGGAACAACGACAACAACCCTAACTGCACCGGCGAAAATGAATCCCCGGCGCTGATCTGGAGTAATCCGCCGGTTAACACCAAAAGCTTTGCGCTGATCGTCCACGATCCGGAAGGCGCGAAAGGCCTTGGCGTCACCCATCTGGTGGCCTATAACATTTCGCCGTCTGCCACCGGCATAGGGGCCAACGATCTGCGCGACGGTAAAAACTTCACCGGCGGTAAAAACACGCCCGGTACCGATAAATGGTATGGCCCCTGCCCGCCACCGGGTACCGGTGCGCACCATTACACCTTTACGTTGATTGCCACCGACCAGGCCCCCGATTTGCCCGCCGGCTTAACCCGCGAAGAATTGCTGGCGAAGCTGAAAGGCAAAGCGCTGGCTGCCGCCGGATTAATTGGTCGCTTCGGGCAATAACGCCTGCGCCAGCAGCGCGTTGAGTTCAGGAATGCAGGATCCGCAGTTGGTGCCGCAGCGCAGGGTTGTCCCCAGCGCGGCGGCAGAATGACAACCGTTGCCGATCGCCGCATTAATGGCATTTTCACCCACGCCATAACAACTGCACACAATACGCCCCGGTACCGCCTGCGCATCCGCCGTCTGCCCGCCTAACAGCGCCTGGCGTTCGAAGGCGGTCTGCGGCGCACAGGCAAACGCTGCTTCCACGACAGCGCGTTCAATCTCCGGCAAACGCCGGTCACTCCAGAAGCCCAGCATCAGTTCATCCTTGTGCCAGGCCAGCAGATACCACGCCGTGCCGGCCTGCGCCTGTTGCAACTGCCAGCCCCGCGTCTCGCACCATGGCAGCAGCCATTCCTGCGCCGGGATCTCACCTGCCAGCGTGTAATGCGTCACCGCCGCCGCCTTGCGCGACCAGTGCACCGACGCGGGAAGTGTGACGTTGTCACGGCAGAACAACTCCCCCTGCCACGCGGGTTGCCACGCACTGATCCGCACCGCGGTCTGTTTGCTTTCCGGCTGCCCGGAATGTGGGCAGCAGACCGGGGCTACCAGCGCGTTCACCTTGCCCTGTCGGGCGAACAGCGCGTTCCAGTGCATCGGTACGAACAGCGATCCGGGCCGCTGCGCCGCGCTGACCGTCGCCCGCGCCACCATCAGGCCGCGGGGGGAGCTGATACGCACGACATCGCCATGGCGAAGGCCTAAACGCGCGGCGTCTGTCGGGGCCAGTTCTGCTTGCGGCTCGTCAATGTGCTGCATCAGCCGCACCACCGTGCCGGTGCGGGTCATGGTGTGCCACTGATCGCGAAGGCGTCCGCTGTTAAGAATGAACGGATAGAGCGCATCGGGCCGCGCTCGGGAGGATTCTGGTGATACCGGCAGCAGCCGCAGTCTTCCGCTGTCGCGCCAGCCACGGGCCAGATCGAGCGCGTTTCCCACCGGCCACTGCACCGGCGTCAGATCGTCCCATTCGGCACGGCTGAGGTGAGCCAGCGCGCTAATATCAAACGCCCGCGTGCCGTTATTTTCATAGCCGGAGAGTAATGCGTGCTCACGGAATACGTCATGCGCGTGCTGCCAGGCAAAGGCCTCGCCATAGCCCAGTTCGCGGGCGACGTGCGCGACTATCCACCAGTCGGGGCGTGCGTCGCCCGGTGACGGTAAAAAGGCGCGCTGGCGCGAAATACGTCGCTCGGAGTTGGTCACGCTGCCGGATTTCTCGCCCCACGCCTGCGCCGGAAACTGAATATGCGCGTAGCGGCTGGTTTCGGTATCCGCCATCACCTCTGAGACGATCACCAGCGGGCATATCGCCAGCGCCTGGCAGACGGCATGGCTGTCCGGCAGCGATACCGCCGGATTGGTGCCCATGATCCACACCGCTTTCACCTCACCGCGTCCGATGGCCTCAAACAGTTCAACCGCCATCAGTCCCGGCGTCTGCGCCAGTCTTTCTGCGCCCCAGAAGCGCGCCACGCGCGCCAGATCCGCCGCTTCAAAATTCATGTGCGCCGCCAGTTGTGTCGCCAGGCCACCCACTTCGCGCCCGCCCATGGCATTTGGCTGACCGGTCAGCGAAAACGGCCCGCAGCCGGGGCGGTTAATTTTGCCACTCGCCAGATGCACATTAATGATGGCATTACATTTGTCGCTGCCGCTGGCAGACTGATTAATACCCATGGTGTAGAGCGTAATGGCGCGCGGGGCCGCCACAAACCAGTCAAAAAAGGTGCTGACCTGCGCCAGCGGCAGATCGCAAAACTGCGCCACGCGCGCCAGGGGCCAGTCTGCGGCAATGGCTGTTGCCTGCTCCCCGTCATCAAAGCCGTTTACCTCCCCGCCGCGCTGCATAATGGCATGCTGCAGACCAACAAACAGCCCGGCATCACTGCCCGGTGCCAGCGATAAGTGCAGATCGGCGATGTCGCAGGTGGCGGTGCGGCGCGGATCGATCACCACGATTTTCATCTGCGGCCGTTCCCGTTTCGCCTGCGCCAGCCGCTGATAGAGCACCGGATGCGCCCAGGCCGCGTTCGATCCCACCAGCACCACCAGATCGCTTTGCTCCACATCCTGATAACTGCACGGCACCACGTCTGCGCCAAACGCGCGTTTATAGCCGGTCACCGCCGAGGACATACAGAGCCGCGAATTGGTGTCGATGTTCGCCGCGCCGATAAAACCTTTCATCAGCTTGTTGGCGGCATAGTAGTCCTCGGTCAGCAGCTGGCCGGAGGCGTAAAACGCCACGGCCTGTGGACCGAATTCATCAATGATGTTGCGCAGGCGCTCGCCCGCAGTGGCCAGCGCCCGATCCCAGTCGCAGCGCTCGCCGTCCACCTGCGGATGCAGCAGGCGTCCCGTCAGCCCGGTGGTTTCCCCCAGCGCCGCGCCCTTGACGCACAACCGCCCGAAATTTGCCGGATGGGTTTCATCGCCGCGTACCTGTACGTCACCCTGCTCCACGCGGGCGATAACGCCACAGCCGACGCCGCAGTACGGGCAAGTGGTTCTGGTTTCCGTCATGATGCCTCCGCGCGCAGCAGCAGGGCCTGATTGCCCACCCACACTTTGCCGCCTTCGATTTTGACCGGCCAGGCGCGAACCAGCGGCTCGCCGTTGTCCGGCGCACGCCCGTCCCGCAGGCGGATGCGCTGTTTATAGAGCGGCGAAATCACAATCGGCTCGCCCGCCGCATCACCGATCAGGCCGCGTGACAGCACGTTCGCCTCGCAGCCCGGCTCCACATCGTCCAGCGCATACACCGCCTGCCCGCAGCGGAACAGCGCGATCTGCCGCTCGCCGATACGCGCGCCGATGCCCGCCTGCTCCGGGATCTCCTCGACGCCGCAAATCGCCTGCCAGGGTTTGTCGCTGGAAGGGGCATGGCCATTAATGGAGGTGGTAAACTGTGCCAGCTGCTGCGGATCGTTAAGCGTCGTCTGCCATTCGCACTGGTACGTCTCGACGATACGCGCCATCTCCAGCTCCAGTTCTGCCCCCAGCCCTAGCGAATCCTCAAGGATCACCGCCCGCAGATAGTCGATGCCGCCCTCCAGGTTATCCATCCACACGCTGGTGCGCTGTAAGCGGTCGGCGGTGCGGATGTAGAACATCAGCAGGCGATCAACGGTGCGGATCAGCGCGGCGTCATCCATATCGCTGGCAAAGAGATCCGCGTGGCGCGGTTTCATGCCGCCGTTACCGCAGACATACAGATTCCAGCCGTTTTCGGTGGCGATAACGCCGATGTCTTTACTCTGCGCTTCGGCGCATTCGCGGGTGCAGCCTGATACCGCCATTTTGATTTTGTGCGGCGCACGCAGGCCCTTGTAGCGGTGCTCAAGCCTCACCGCCAGCCCGGTGGAATCCTGTACGCCATAACGACACCAGGTCGAGCCGACGCAGGATTTCACGGTGCGCAGGGATTTGCCGTAGGCGTGCCCGGTTTCAAAACCGGCGTCTGCCAGTTCCCGCCAGATGGCGGGCAGTTGATCGAGTTGCGCGCCAAACAGATCGATACGCTGCCCGCCGGTGACTTTGCTGTAGAGCTGGTATTTTTTGGCGATCAGCCCGACGGCGATCAGTCCGTCGGCGGTCACTTCCCCGGCGGGCATCCGCGGCACCACCGAATAGGTGCCGTCTTTCTGGATATTGGCAAAGAAGCGGTCATTGGTATCCTGCAACGGCAGATGGGCGGGCTTGCGCAAATAGTCATTCCAGCAGGACGCCAGCACCGAGCCGACCAGCGGTTTGCAGATCTCGCACCCCTGCCCCTGACCGTAGCGGGAAATCAGTTGATCAAAGGTATGAATATGGTTAACGCGCACCAGGTGGTAGATCTCCTGACGCGAATACGCGAAGTGCTCGCAGATGTCTTTTTTAACCTCCACGCCCTGGGCGGCGAGCTGAAATTCCATCACCTGTTTCACCAGCGCGCTACAGCCGCCGCAGCCGGTCGCCGCTTTGGTGCAGCGTTTAATCGCCCCCATGTCAGACGCCCCGGCGCTGACCGCCTGGCAAATATCCGCCTTGCTGACGTTATGGCAGGAGCAGATCTGCGCGTGCTCCGGCAGCGCCGCGACGCCGAGGGCTTTCGCCGGGCTGCCCGCGAGCGACGGTAAGATCAGGCTTTCCGGCTGCACGGGCAGCGGCAGATCGTTTTGCATCATCTGTAACAGGGTGGCGTAATCGCTGGCATCCCCCACCAGCACGCCGCCGAGCAGCCTTTTGCAGTCGTGGCTGACGACAATCTTTTTATAGGTCTGGTTAACGCCGTCGTTCCATTGATAGCTGAGGCATTCCGGCGTGCGGCCTTGCGCATCGCCAAAGGACGCCACGTCCACCCCCAGCAGCTTGAGTTTGGTGCTCATGTCTGCGCCGGTAAAAACCGCGTTCTCCCCCGCCAGCTGTGCGGCAGTCACCCGCGCCATCTGATAGCCAGGGGCCACCAGCCCGAAGATTTTCCCCTCCCACAGCGCGCATTCCCCGATGGCGAAGATGTCACTGTCACTGGTCTGGCAGGCATCATTGATGCAAATACCGCCGCGCTCGCCGATCAGAAGATCGCAGCCGCGCGCCAGCGCATCCTGGGGACGGATCCCCGCCGAGAACACCACCATGTCGGTGTCCAGCGTCCCGCCGTCGGCGAACTGTAACGCCATGCCCTCCGCGGTTTCGACAATCGCGGTAGTGGATTTACTGGTGTGCACGCCGACGCCCAGCGCGGTGATTTTCTTGCGCAGCAGTTCCGCCCCCGGCGCATCCAGTTGCACCGCCATCAGTCCCGGCGCAAATTCCACCACGTGGGTTTCCAGACCGAGCTGTTTCAGGGCGTTTGCCGCTTCCAGCCCCAGCAGGCCACCGCCGATCACCACACCGCGCGTGGCGGTGGCGGCTTTGGCGCGAATGCGGTCCAGATCGTCAAGCGTGCGATAGACAAAGCAGCCCGGCAGATCGCGCCCTGGCACCGGCGGCACAAAAGGATACGAGCCAGTCGCCAGCACCAGCTTGTCGAAATGGGTTTCATGCCCGGCGGCGTCGCGTACCACCCGCAGCTCACGGTCGATTTCCGCCACCCGACAGGCAAGCCGTAATTCAATGCCGTGACGGGCAAAGAAATCCTCCGTCACCATCGACAGGGATCCGGCGCTGCGCCCGGCAAAATACTCCGATAAATGCACGCGGTCGTAGGCGGCATAGCGCTCTTCGCACAGCACCACGATCTGATACTTCAGGTGCAGATCGCGGCTCACGCACTGTTCAAGAAAATGGTGGCCGACCATGCCATGTCCTGCCACTACCAGCGTTGGTTTCGTCATTGTCTGTTGTCCTTCAGCCTGGGGCCGGGTTGTGAAGCGGTCAAAGAGCCAGTCAGGGCTGGCAGGTTGTGAGGTGGCAAGACGTTCGGTAAGGGTTGCCGCGCTCCGGCAGTCGCCCATCAGCAGCACCCCCGCGAGGCGGCCGTCGCGGATCAGCAGACGACGGTAATGCCCGGACAGCGGATCGAAGCTGTGCCAGCTCTGATCCTCTGCTCCGGCAGTCACCACACCGGCGCTGAACAGATCGATGCCGGTGACTTTTAAGCGCGTGCCGCTGTCGTGCCAGGCAAAATCGTCGCCCGGCTCGCCGCACAGTCGGGCGGCCAGCACGTCAGCCTGTTGCAGACAGGGGGCCACCAGCCCCCAGGTCTGGCCGTCGATTTCGCAGCATTCGCCGAGGGCGCTGATACCGGGCAGCGCCGTGCGTAGCTGGCGATCGACCACAATGCCGCGCTGGCACGCAATGCCGCTGGCCTGCGCCAGCGACGTGTTGGGTTTCACGCCGGTGGCGATGACCACGCGAGACGCCGGAACAGTGCGCCCGTCAGTCAGCGTCACCGACGCGGCGTTAATGCTGGTGATGCCGCTGTTCAGCTCGCAGACGATACCCCGCGCCCGCAGGTGCGCTGCCAGCAGCTCGCCCGCCTGACGATCCAGTTGTTGTTCCATCAGGCGATCCGCGCGGTGCGCTAACGTGACACTGTCACCACGCCGGGCGAATGCCGCGGCGGCTTCGACGCCCAGCACGCCGCCGCCGAGCACCACCACCGGCCCGCGCGTTGCCAGCATGGCGTTGACATCCGCCAGCGTGCGAAAGGTGAAAACGTGCGGCAGGTGGTGTCCGGGGATGGGCGGCACAAAGGGTTGCGAGCCGGTGGCGAACACCAGTTCGTCCCAGGAAAGCTGCCGCTGGCTGGTGTGCAGCTTGCGCGCCTGAGGGTCCACCGCCAGCACCCGTTCGCCGCAGAGCACGGTAATGCGGTTTGCGTCGTACCAGTCCGCAGGCAGCAGCCGCGTATCGGCGAAGGGCTTTTCCCCGCTCAGCACCGGGGAAAGCTGAATGCGGTTATAAGCCGCGCATGGTTCGTCGCCAATTATTGTGATGGCAAAGCGCGCCGCAGCGCGGCTGATAAGCGCCTGCGCCAGCCGGGTCGCCGCCATGCCGTTACCAATGATGATCAGTCGCCGCGTCATCGCTGCCCCTTACGCCGCTTTCGGCTGCTTTTCATAGAGGAAATGCAGGATCTGCTGACGCAGATGGTGATAACGGCTCTCTTCGGCCAGCGCCACGCGGTTACGGGGACGCGGCAGGTTTACCGCCAGCACTTCTCCCACCGTTGCCGCCGGGCCGTTGGTCATCATCATCACGCGATCCGAGAGCAGCACCGCTTCATCCACATCGTGGGTGATCAGCACGATGGTGGTATTCAGCGACTGCTGGATCTGCATCACCGTATCCTGCAAATGGGCGCGGGTCAGCGCATCCAGCGCGCCAAAAGGTTCATCCATCAGCAGCACTTTCGGCTTCATCGCCAGCGCGCGGGCAATGCCGACACGCTGCTTCATGCCCCCGGACACCTCGTCCGGGCGTTTGTGCAGCGCGTGGCCCATCTGCACGCGCGCCAGGTTGTGCTCAATCCATTCTTTGCGCTCCGCTTTCGTCATGGTGCGGCGAAACACCTGATCCACCGCCAGCGCCACGTTGTCAAAGCAGCTCAGCCACGGCAGCAGCGAATGGTTCTGGAACACCACCGCGCGCTCCGGGCCGGGGCCGGCGATCTCCCGGTTATCACAGATCAGCCCGCCTTCGGTGGGCAGCGTGATGCCGGCAATCAAATTAAGCAGCGTCGATTTGCCGCAGCCGGAATGGCCGATCAGACTGACGGTTTCCCCTTCATGAATATCAAACGAGACGTTTTGCAGCGCGAGGAACTCCCCGCTGGCGGTGGAGAAACGCTGACTGACGGCCTGCACCTGAATAATGGGTTTCATACGCGACTCCTTATTTATCCTGCCAGCTGAAACGGCGGGCGATGAGCATCAGGCCCTGCTCCAGCAGCAGGCCAACGACGCCGATGATGACGATGGCGATGAGAATGTTTTCTACATTGAGGTTGTTCCACTCGTTCCAGATCCAGAAGCCGATGCCCACGCCGCCGGTGAGCATTTCGGCAGCGACGATCACCAGCCACGCAATGCCAATGGAGAGCCGCACGCCGGTCAGCACCGCGGGCAATACCGCCGGGAACAGGATGCGGCGCATCACCGTCCATTCAGAGAGCTGTAACACGCGGGCGACGTTGAGATAGTCCGCAGGAATACGCTTCACCCCTTCGGCGGTGTTAATCACCATCGGCCAGATGGAGCAGATAAAAATGGTCCAGCTTGAAGCCGGTTCTGCTTTCTGAAACAGCAGCAGGCCAATCGGCAGCCAGGCGAGCGGGCTGACCGGGCGCAGTAGCGCGATCAGCGGCGTGAACATGCGCGAGATAAAGACAAAGCGGCCAATTAAAAAACCAAGCGGGATGCCGACCAGCGCCGCCAGCCCAAAGCCAATCGCCACGCGTTGCAGGGAGGCCAGCACGTTCCAGCCGATACCCATGTCGTTCGGCCCGTCGTTGTAAAACGGATCGGCAAAGAGCGTCAGGGCGGAGTCCAGCGTCGAGAGCGGCGTCGGGAAGCCTTTGCTGTTGATGGCGGCCAGTTGCCAGGCTATCACCAGCAGCCCCAGCCCGAGGATAGCGGGGACCACGCGCTGCACGACGTCGCGCAGCTGGCGACTGAAGCGCGACGGGCGGCGGCGAACCTGCACTGGCGGCAGGAGGATCACTTCCCCCTGAGGGACTTCCGGGTTAACGATGGTTTTTTTCTGCGGGAGTGTCATGTCATGCCCCTTTACGTTGAATGGCAAACTGGCTGGCGTACCCTTGCGGATCCGTGCCGTTCCAGACGGTGCCGTCGATAAGCGTGCTGGTGCGCAGCGGTGAGGACGGCAGTGAAATACCGCCGACCTGGGCGGCGGCATCGCGGAAGACGTCGGTGCGGTTGATGCGTGCCGCGACAGCGGTGTAATCCGGCGCGGTTTTTAACAATCCCCAGCGCTTGAACTGGGTTAAAAACCACATGCCGTCGGAGTGCCAGGGGTAGTTAACCAGGCCCTCGTTAAAGAAGCGGATGGCATGGGCGTCCTGCCAGCGGCGGCCCGCGCCGTTGTCGTACTCTCCCAGCAGGCGGCCAGTGAGGAATTGTTCTTTGGTATTAAGCCAGGCGCGACGGGCGAGGATGCGCGCGGTTTCGCGTTTGTTCTCCGGTGAGGCGTCGATCCAGCGGGCAGCCTCCAGCACTGCCGCGACCAGCGCCCGCGCAGTGTGCGGATTCTGCTCCACCCAGGCGCGACGGGTTCCGAGAATTTTCTCCGGGTGATCGGGCCAGATCTCCTGCGAGGTGGCGGCGGTAAAGCCGATGCGATCGTTAATGGCGCGGGTGTTCCACGGCTCGCCGACGCAAAATCCGACCATGTTGCCGATGCGCATGTTCATCACCATCTGCGGCGGCGGGACTACGACGGTGCGGATGTCGTCAAAGGGGTTGATCCCGGCGTTGGCCAGCCAGTAGTAGAGCCACATGGCATGGGTGCCGGTCGGAAAGGTGTGGGCGAAGGTGTAGCTGCCCGGCGCGCTCTGAGCGATCAGGGTTTTCAGTCCGGCGGCATCGCGGATGCCCTTCTCCTGTAAATCCGCCGACAGGGTGATCGCCTGGCCGTTCTGGTTCAGCGTCATCAGGTTCGCCATCGCCTGCGGTTTGGGGCCGATGCCCATCTCCAGCCCGTAGAGCAACCCGTACAGCACGTGTGCTGCGTCCAGCTCGCCGGAGGTGAGTTTGTCACGCACCGCCGCCCAGCTCGCCTCTTTGGTCGGCACAATCGTAATGCCGTATTTTTTATCGAAACCTTTAAGGGCGGCGATCACCAGCGGTGCACAGTCGGTGAGCGGAATAAAGCCCACGCGCACGGTCTGCTGCTCCGGCTTGTCGGAGCCTGCCGCGAACGCGGCCTGCATGATGCCCGGCAGTAGCAGGCTGCCGCCCATCACGGCGGTGGCCTGTAATAAGCGTCGGCGGGAAAGAGAAACGGTCGGATCAGCCATTACCACTCCTGAATCAAAAAAAAAGCGCCCGGCAGTGCTTTCGCACCGCAGGACGCCTTTATCCGCTAAACCCGCCTGCCGCCATTGGCGGGCCGGTTTAATAAGTTGTGGTAAGAGTAATGCAAGGGGGATGCCAGGTTTTAATCCCCTCACCCCGGCCCTCTCCCCAGGGAGAGGGAGAAAGGCCAGCCCGCACTCAATATGTCCCCTAACCCCTGGGAGAAGAGGGAAAGGCCAGCCCGCGCTCGATCTGTTCCCTCTCCCTTGGGGCTGAGGGATCCCCGGTAATATGGTCATGCTGCCATGACCATATTACTGTACTCTTTTCCCAGCCTTTTCATCTCGTTACCTATATTCAGCTGCCTCACTTTCCCCGGTTCATGCCGGATGACTTCCTCTGCCAGCCTCAGGTAAGACAGCACACGCCTGACCCTGACGCTGCTTGCCTGATAATGCCAGTGCAGACACCGCTTTTCTGCCATGTATCC
>NZ_JAHUXA010000011.1 GCF_019218745.1 Enterobacter sp. ENT03 | reverse complement strand
AAGGACGAGGAGAAAAATTTGTGGCAAACTGTCTGTAAAGGCACGATGAGGTCTCTTCTGTATTGTTAGCGCAACCAGTAGATCACACTTCATCGTGCCTTTCATTTTTCTGGGGATACCTCAGCCCACAGGGAGAGGGAACAGATCGAGCGCGGATTCACCTTTATCCCTCTCCCCAGGCAGAGCACTTGCCCGCTCTTCTCCCTCTCCCCCGGGAGAGGGCCGGGGTGAGGGGTAACGTACTTATCCCGCCGTCTGTAATCTGAACGACGCCATGGCTTCCATCAGCGCACGAGACTGTTCTTCCAGCGAACGGGTCGCGGCTGCGGATTGCTGGACTAGCGCGGAGTTCTGCTGCGCCGTTTCGTCCATCTGGTTTACCGCGATATTCACCTGCTCAATGCCTTTGCTCTGCTCGTGCGAGGCGCTGGCGATTTCACGCAGCAAGGTAGTCATACGCATCACTTCACCCGCGATTTCATCCATGGTTTCCCCGGCCTGCATCGCCAGATCGTTGCCTTCGCTGACGTGAGCTTTGGAATCGCCGATCAACGTGCGGATCTCTTTCGCGGCATCGGCGCTGCGTCCGGCAAGGTTACGGACTTCCGCGGCGACCACGGCAAAACCACGCCCCTGCTCCCCTGCTCGCGCAGCTTCCACCGAGGCGTTCAGCGCAAGAATATTGGTCTGGAAGGCAATGCCATCGATAACGCTGAGGATGTCGGCGATACGGTTGGCACTGCCGGCGATATCACTCATTTTTTCGATCACGTAGCACACCATTTCACTGCCGCGATCGGCGGTATCGGAGACGGTTTTCGCCAGCTGGTGCGCCTGTTCGGCGTTGTCGGCATTCTGCTTCACAGTGGAAGTGATCTCTTCCATGCTCGCCGCCGTCTGCTCAAGGGAGCTGGCGGTGGATTCGGTGCGCTGCGCCAGATCCATATTGCCGGCGGTCAGTTCGCGGCTGCCGGTATCAATGTGCGCACTGGCGTCCCGTACACGGGTGACGGATCCCACCAGCGCATGACGCATCTCATCAATAGCGGCGAGCAGGCGGTTGAACTCCTTGCTGGCGGGGGCGGCGCTGACCGGCGTCAGATCGCCTGCGGCCACCTGCTCCAGTTGACGAATCGAGACGTCGAGCGGTTTTAACAGCATGTGACGCAGTACCAGCCATGCCAGTACGATGACCCCGGCCGTCAGCAGCGCGGCAATAATGATAAACACCATGACGCGATTTTTACTGCTTTGCACCGCTTTCACTTCGTCTTTGCCACGGTTTTCGCCCCACGTGAGGAAGGCCTGCATGTCGTTATCGAACTGACGCGATACCGGGATCAGCGTGTTTTCCAGTAGATCGTAATAACCGTCCGGGCTTTGCTCATTGAGCGCTTTCTGCATCGGCACGATGCCCTGCGTATTGTATGCGGCATAGCTTTTCGCCAGGCGGTCCAGCAGCGGTTTTCCGGCCTCGTCATCGACGCCCGCCTCGATCACCGCCTGCAGGCCTTTTTGCGCCTGGGTGATTTCATTGTTGATGCCCTTGACGGATTTTCCGGCGTCATCCAGTAAGCCGACCTCCATCATGCGTACGGCCTGACCGGCCTCGTTGCGGGCGCGTAAAATCAGGTTATACCCTTCATTCAGGCGCGCCATCTGCTCACCCTGAAGGTGATTAATGCGTTGCAGGGAAGAGGAACTTTGCGTGAGGGCGTAAATCCCCATGCCGCTGACCAGCAGCAGGAGTAATGTCATAACGGCCAGTAAAGACAGCAAGCCGGTGCGAATCGATAGCGTTTTTAGCATGATGATGATTCCGGTAGCAGGGATACTTCGTGGCGCAAACAGAGCGTAATTTTGAGTTATCGGCTGCCACCGGAAAATCTTTAGCGTTTTTGAGGTAATTCAGTGTGTTATAGCTTTGTTGCCGCCGTGCTAATGCGTGTCACCGGCGAGCTCTGGCGGTTCTCCCACAACACCGTCAGGCCACGCTGTAGCGCGATAAAGATAAACAGCAGAATGCCAATGGCAATCTTCGTCCACCACGAGCTGAGCGTGCCGTCAAAGTTAATATAGGTCTGGATCAGCCCCTGGATCGCCACGCCGAACAGCGTACCTAATACCGTCCCGACGCCGCCGCTTAACAGCGTGCCGCCAATCACTACCGACGCAATAGCATCCAGTTCCACGCCCACGCCCGCCAGCGCATAGCCCGCCTGGGTGTATACCGAGAAGACAATGCCCGCCAGCGTCGCAAGACCCGTGGAGAGCATATAGATGCGCACGGTGGTGCTGCGCGTGGAGATGCCCATCAGGTTTGCTGAGGTGGCGCTACCGCCGATGGCGTAGACCTGATTACCAAAGCGCGTGCGGTGCGCGAGAAAAATGCCGATCACCACCACGCCGAGCATCAACAGCCCCATCGCGCTGAGCCGTCCACCGCCGGGGATTTTCCACGCCAGGCTGGAAAGCGTGTCGTAAATCGGATGGTTAATGGGAATGGACTCTTCAGACACCAGGTAGCTGACGCCGCGCAGAAAGAACATTCCCGCCAGGGTGATGATAAACGCCGGGATTTTCAGCCCGTCGATCAAAAGCCCCATAAACGCACCAAACGCACAGCCCATCGCCAGCACCAGCGGGAAGGCCACCAGCGGCGACATCCCCCAGAAGCCGATCGCTTTGGCAAGAAAAACGCCGGTAAACGCGATCACCGAGCCTACCGACAGATCGATACCGCCGGAGAGGATCACAAAGGTCATGCCGACGGCAATAATGCCGAGAAAGGCGTTGTCCGTCAGAATGTTACAGATCACCCTGGTCGAGGCAAAACCGGGGAACTGCGTCAGGCAGTAGAGGTAGCCAAGCACGAACACGCCGAGCGTGATCATCAATGGCAGGTTACGTTTTATCATGACCACGGTTCCTTTTAATCAGCGCAATAAATCGCGGGGACTGCACGATCAGCACACACATGACGACGACGGCTTTCACCACCTGATTGAGTTCCGGCGGGAAACCGGACAGCAGGATCCCGGTATTCATCCCCTGAATAATCAACGCCCCCACCACCGACAGCAGCAGGTTAAAGCGCCCGCCCATCAGCGATGCGCCGCCGATCACCACCGCCAGAATGGCATCCAGCTCCAGCCACAGCCCGGCGTTGTTGGCATCAGCGCCGCGAATATCCGCGGTGACGATAATACCGGCAATGGCCGCACACACGCCGCTCAGGACGTAGGTCAGCATCACCACCATGCGCGTGTTCACGCCCGCGTTTTTCGCCGCACGGATATTGATCCCCACCGCCTCGATAAACATGCCGAGCGCCGTTTTGCGGGTGAACAGCCAGAAGGCGATGAGCGTTAACAGCGCGATGATCACTGGCGTCGGAAACAGCAGCAGCGAACCGCTGCCGAGCCACGACAGACTGGGGGCGTTAAAGGTGACGATCTGCCCGGAGGTGATGAGCTGCGCCACGCCGCGTCCGGCCACCATCAGGATCAGCGTGGCAACAAAAGGCTGGATCTTTAAGATCGCCACCAGCACGCCGTTCCATAATCCGGCCAGCACGCCGGATCCGAGCGCGGCCAGGATCACCACCGGCAGACTGTGCCCGGCGACGGTCATCGAGGCCGCCGTCGCCCCGGCAATGGCCATCACTGCGCCGACAGAAAGATCGATGCCGCCGGTGGCGATCACCAGCGTCATCCCAATCGCCAGCAGCGCGACGGGGGCGGCGCGGTTAAGAATATCAATCGGGCTGCCGAACAGGCGGCCATCCTGCAAAATCACCTGATAAAAGTGCGGCGCGACCAGGCTGTCCACCACCAGCACCAGCAGCAAGGCAATGATTTGCGGCGTACCCACCGGCCAGCTGAAGCGGCGTTTGGGTTCCCCCGACCGGGGCAGAGACTGAGGCATCACATGCTTCTCCTTAGGCCGCAATGGCATTCATGATCGCCGGGACGGTAAGTTCCGCCAGCGGGATCTCCGCGACCTGTTTGCGATCGCGCATGATGATCACCCGATCGGCATAGCCAACCAGTTCTTCCAGTTCGGAGGAGATGACCAGCAGCGCCAGACCGTCGGCGCAGAGGGTTTCGATAAGCCGGATGATCTCGGCATGCGCGCCCACGTCGATGCCGCGCGTCGGCTCGTCGAGGATCAGGAACTGCGGCCGTGTCAGCAGCCAGCGGGAGAGCAGCACTTTTTGCTGATTGCCGCCGGAGAGAAATTCAATCGGCTGTTCGGCGCTCGGCGTGCGGATCCCCAGCTGACGAATAAAGCGCGCGGCGATCTCATTCTGCTCTTTACGCGGGATTGGTCGCAGCCATCCGCGCTGGGCCTGTAGCGCCAGAATAATATTTTCCCGCACCGAGGCGGCGGCAATAATGCCGTCGGTTTTACGATCTTCCGGGCAGAAACCAATGCCTAGGCAGGAGGCCTGGTGCGGCGAGCGCAGCGTTTGCGGTTTGCCTTTGATCAGCGCCGTGCCCTGATCGGCGGGTTTGATACCGAAGATCACCTCAGCGGTTTCGGTACGTCCGGAGCCTAACAGTCCCGCCAGGCCAACGATTTCACCGGGACGAACCTCAAGATCGAAGGGCGCGATCACGCCTTTTTTGCCGAAATCTTTAAACGCGGCGACCGGTTTGTCGCTGAGCAGCGTGCGCCCCGCCCGTTGCAGAGCGTTGTTGTCCAGTTCACGGCCAAGCATCATTTTAACCAGCTCGATTTGCGGCAGTTCCCGCGTCTCTTTGCAGCCGACAAAACTGCCGTTGCGCAGCACGGTGATGCGGTCGCTGACGTCATACACCTGATCGAGAAAGTGGGTGACAAAAATCAGGCTGACGCCCTGATCGCGCAGCTGGCGCATCAGGGTAAACAGCATCTCCACTTCCTGAGTATCGAGACTGGCGGTAGGCTCATCGAGGATCAGCACTTTGGCTGAGAGGTCGATGGCGCGGCAAATGGCGACGATCTGCTGCATCGCCACGGAAAAGCGGTTGAGCGGCTCGCGCACGTCGAGAGAGAAGCCGTAGGACTCCATCAACGCGGTGGCGCGTTTTTCCATCTCTTTACGGCGCAGAAACCCGAAACGCCGGGGTTCGCGGCCAATAAACAGGTTATCCGCCACCGACATATTCGGCAGCAGGTTCACTTCCTGATAAACGGTGCCGATCCCCAGTTGCTGGGCATGGGCGGTATTTTTTGGCGCGATAAGTTCGCCTTCCAGATGAATGGTGCCGCGCTCAGCGTGATACACCCCGGTCAACGCTTTAATCAGCGTCGATTTTCCCGCGCCGTTTTCACCGAGCAGCGCCATAATTTCGCCGCGCCGCAGGCTGAAATCGACGTTATCCAGTGCCTTGACGCCAGGGAAGAATTTGCTTAAGCCCTCTGTCCGGAGGATTTCCTGGTGCTGTTCAGTGGTCATGGTTCCCCCTGCATCAAGCCGGATGGCGCTACGCTTAGCCGGCCTACAAAAGCGTGTACTGTAGGCCGGGCAAGCGCAGCGCCGCCCGGCTTTTTTCCTGGCTTAAAGGCTTAATAGCCCATGTTTTTCTTCTTCTCTAACTCTTCTTTCGCCGTATCCGGCAGGTAGAGCGTGGATTTGGTGATGGTGACTTTTTCAGGCTGGGTGCCGTCTTTTTTGAATTTTTCCAGCGCATCGAATGCCGGGCCAGCCATGTTTGGTGTCAGTTCAACGCTGGCATTGGCTTCGCCGTCGATCATCGCTTTGTAGATGTCCGGTACGCCGTCGATGGAGCCGGTCAGAATGTCTTTGCCCGGTTTGAGGCCCGCTTCTTTGATGGCCTGGATCGCGCCGATCACCATGTCGTCGTTATGGGCGTAAACCATGCAGATGTTCTTGCCGTTGTTTTCCGCTTTAATAAAGCTTTCCATGACCTCTTTCCCTTTACTGCGGGTGAAGTCGCCGGACTGAGAACGAATAATTTTGATGTTAGGGGCTTTACTGATCGCCTCGGCGAAGCCTTTTTTACGGTCGATGGCGACGCTCGCGCCCACCGTACCCTGTAGCTCCACCACGTTACACTGCTTGTCGCCGACGGTTTTCACCAGCCATTCGCCAATCAGCTTGCCTTCCAGCACGTTGTCTGCGGTAACGGTGGTCATGTAGAGCGATTTATCTTTCACATCAATGTTACGGTCGAGCAGGAAGACCGGGATCTCCGCTTCTTTTGCTTCTTTCAGTACCGGCTCCCAGCCTGTCGCCACGACCGGCGCAATAAAGATCGCATCCACGCCCTGGGCGATGAAGGAACGAACGGCTTTGATCTGGTTTTCCTGTTTTTGCTGACCATCAGCAATTTTCAGGGTAATACCCCGCTTTTCCGCTTCGCTTTTCGCGACGCTGGTTTCTGCGGCACGCCAGCCGGACTCAGATCCGACCTGCGAAAAACCGACGGTAAGGGGTGCGGCCATCGCCATAGACGACATGGCTGCCGAAACTGCTGTGACAAGAAGTAAGCGCTTCCACATAGGGACATCCTCGTAGGGTTATTGTTGGCTATAACTTCACCTGCCTGGACACTATAGACAACCAGAGATGTAACAGAATGCGTTACATCACACTTCGGAAAAGTGAATGAAAGGTTAAGAAGCAGATGAGATCCAGCGCGCGAAAAGTGACGTTTTAACAGACCTTTGACATACCTGAAATTTGCGGAAATTTTACCTGCGTCAGGGTCACGGAATGCGTTGTGTAAACGCTTCCACAAATTTATTCAGTATGCAGCTAACTTTATGGACAATCCGCGCGTCAGAATGCTCCGGATCCGCCGATTAGCCGACTGAACGGAAGAAAACAGCCAGAGACATTCCCGAGGAGTTGGCTATAATACCCGGCACTTGTTTGCACACATTTTAAAGGAAACAAACATGAGCTTATTGAACGTACCTGCGGGCAAAGATCTGCCAGAAGACATCTACGTGGTTATCGAGATCCCGGCCAACGCCGATCCGATCAAATATGAAATCGACAAAGACACCGGCGCGCTGTTTGTTGACCGTTTCATGTCTACCGCAATGTTCTATCCGTGCAACTACGGCTACATCAACCACACCCTGTCTCTGGACGGTGACCCGGTTGACGTGCTGGTGCCGACGCCGTACCCGTTACAGCCAGGCTCTGTGGTGCGCTGCCGTCCGGTTGGCGTGCTGAAAATGACCGACGAAGCGGGCGAAGATGCCAAGCTGGTTGCGGTTCCGCACACCAAACTGAGCAAAGAATACGATCACATTAAAGATGTGAACGACCTGCCGGAACTGCTGAAAGCGCAGATCACTCACTTCTTCGAGCACTATAAAGATCTCGAGAAAGGCAAATGGGTGAAAGTGGACGGCTGGGACAACGCAGAAACGGCGAAAGCTGAAATCGTGGCCTCTTTCGAGCGCGCAGCGAAGAAATAATTCCGTATCGCGGGTTTATTTAAAGCATGACTAAAAACGAACCCTGCTTATGCAGGGTTCGTTTTTTTATTTCTTTTAAAAGCCAAAGTAAAAACTATCGCGCTTTAATCAGCCGGCAGACCGCGCCCGCCAGGGGGATTAATACTGATCCCGATCCAGCCAGTTTCCGGATTCTATCCATGTGCGTCCGTCGACCGGGCGCTGGTACACGTACATCCATGCGCTGCCGTACGGTGTCTGGATCAACTGACGTTTATACTCACCGCCTGCGGTGCGTAATGCATCCAGTTCGGCAAGGGTCGCCGAATCGATACGATAGACTTCACCCTGCACATGACCCGTACCCGGCACCGCGCCGGGGTAGTGGCCGAGGCTGTACAGTCGAAAATCTTCAACATTGTGATCGCCCAGCCACTGAGCGTTGGTCATCCAGTGGCTGTTGCCTTGCTTGCGTCGTAAACTGCCGTAGACAAATATTCGCATTGCTAAAACTCAAACTGATAGAGCAAATCAAGTGCCTGATCTATGCCAGACACCGCTTCGAGATAAAGCTTAGGCATCAGGCGATAGCGCAGCGTGAGCGTTGCCAGAGAATCAAAAATACCCACTCCATACTTCACCTGCAGACCCGGCAGTACGTAACCGCTGACCACCACCTGGGAGGAGTCCCCCACGCCGGCAGTATCCAGTGCCAGATTGCTGACGCCGAACGTCTCGCCGATTTTACCCACAACCTGCCCACTTTGTGCAACCCCCAGACCAACAAGGGCCGAGGTCATTGCCGCGCTGTCGCTCTGATCGCTATCGAGCGGCTGGCCACGCAGTAAATAAGAGAGCGCTTCCTGCTGCGACATCGCCGGATCGGAGAAGATCTCCGCCTTCGGTTCGTCGGCGGTACCGGTCACCCGCACGCCAGCAATCACATCGTTTTCGGTGGCCTCGGGGTTACGGATCGCTTCAATGTTAAGTAAAGGTTGATCCGGTGGACCCGAGAACAATAACTCACCTTTGCGCACAATCAAATCCTGACCGTAGGCATGGAAGCGTCCTTCGGGGATATTTATTTGTCCGTTCAGGCCAAGCCCTTGATTATCCTGAGCAACTTTTAAATCACCGTTCAGACGTGCTTTCAGGCCAAACGCGTCCATACGCACGTTATTGCCGACATGCACGATAAGGTTGCTGTTGATCGGGATGCTGGCGGACTGCGGTTTCTCCGGTTCCAGGTTGGCATTCAGCATGACTTCGTCGTTAGACACGCCGACCGCGCTCTCTGGTACGTCGTGTACCACGATGCGCGCCCACGGAATATCAATGCTGCCATCAAGGGTGAACAGATCCGGCGTGGCGACAAACACCACATCCGGCGACGCATCGAGACGGATCATCGGCGGCACGGTAATGCGCACCTTGCTGCCTTTGGCGGCAACCCGTGCGCGCCAGTTGTCGAGCTGGCTCCAGTCTGCATCGCCGCTAAGGTTGATCTGCCCCTGCTGGGTGCGCACCACCCCCTGAAGCGTCGAACTCTGACCGTTAAAGTTCATCGCCAGCTGGCTCGGCTGCATGTCGAACGGCATAAAGTTGCCGTCGATGTCCACGCCGTTCAGTTGCATTTGCCCGAACAGCTGTGGACTCTGCGCATCCCCCGCCAGCCGCAGGTTCGCACTCAGCGTACCCGCCGCTTTTTCGCCACGGGAGAAGATAGCGTTGACCATGCCGATGGAGAAGTTGCGGATATTAACGTTGCCGCCCAGATTACGCCGCCCCTGCGGATCGATGATCTGCACCTGGCCGTCAAACTGCCCGTTATTGGTCAGCCGCATCATCCAGCCCAGATCGGCCCGGTTGTCGCGCAGCCGCGCATTAAGATTTAGGGTGTCGAAAGCCACCAGCAGCGGCGCGTCATTAATAGTCTGCGTGACACGCACGTTGCGCCCGGAGAGGGTCACTTCACCCTGCGGCAGCCCTTCTTTCGTTGTATCCCAGCTCACATCGGCCTTACCGCTGAAAATACCGCTGGCCTGGGTGGCATTCGGCATAAAGGGTTTGACCATCGCCAGATCGAAGCGATTAAGGTTCACCACCGCGCGCCCTTCGGCTCCGGCGTCGATGGTTTGCGGCACGCACAGTTCCGCATTCGGGTTATTCCAGCAGTGTGGCCCGATGCTGATCTTCTGCTCCGCGTTGCGGTAATCCAGCGCAATCGCCCGATTAAGGGACCACGGCCCGACCGGGGTGGCAAAGCGGGTATCGCTCAGGCTGCCTTTCCAGCGTTCGGTGGCGCGATCGAAGCTGCCCGCGAGCTTGAGCTGACCGGATACCGGCTCGCCCTGCACACGCAGCTGTAGCGCATGCTGCTTCTCACTGCCTTTTGCCTCCAGCTGGACCAGGCTCAGGTTAACGCCCGGCTGCACGATGCGCTCAGCGCGCACGTTGAGGTGGCCGGCGATCTGATCGGTGGACTTCACATCGCCGTCCACGCGCACACTGGCGACGGACAGCTCCTGCCAGCGCAGTGCGCGGGCGGTAATATCTGCCAGCACCTGCGGGGCCTCCACGGTGCCGCGCACTTTCACCAGGCCTTTTGCCGTGCCGCCAAGCCCCGGCAGCGCGTTATCCAGCCCCGGCGCGTTAATCACCGCATCGAGGTTGAGATCTTTTACGCCCAGCTCGCCTTTCACCTCGGCGCTGTTCGGACCCAGTTGCAGATGCAGACCGGGGATCACCCATTGCAGATAGCTGTTCCCTTTCAGGGAGCCGTCCACATCCACTTTATTTTGCTTAACGTTACCGGTGATTTTCAGCTGCGGAATATCCATCTGCCAGGTTCCGCCGTACAGACTGCCACGGGTTTTGATAACGCCGTTCAGTTTTGACGGCCAGTCCGGGAATTCTTTCGCGGTATTGATGCCGTTCAACGTCAGATCGCCGCGCCAGCTGATTGCCTGCTGCCAGTCGAGCAGCGCTTTCAGCTCGGTCTTGCCCTCCAGCGCCGCAATGGTCAGCTTATCGAGATTGATCTGCTGCTCATTACCCTTCGCATCCAGCAGAATAGTGGCAGGCGGCACGCTCTGCCCTTTCACCGCGGTGCGGAACGACAGGGTGTAGTCGGTCATTTTGCCGCTGAGCTTCAGTTTCAGATCGTCGGCCTGATACTCGCGCTCGCCGGTAAACGGCCAGTACAGCTGCTCGCTCACCACCTCCAGGTTCAGCGGCAGACCCGCTTCGGCAAGCTGCGTTTGCGCACGCAGCACCATATCCACCGGGCCGGAAAGATTAATGCCAACGTCGAGCGTGTCACGCAATGCGCCGCCCACCTTGAGCTTCACTTTCTCGCCTTTCAGCGGCTCGACATTCAGCGTGCTGTTGAGCGTCAGATCTACCGGCCAGTTATGGCTGAGCTGCGCAGTACCGGTGGCGTTGACCGTGCCCTGGTTTGAGTCGATGTCCAGCGCGTCGAGGGTCATATTCCCATCCTGGGTACTGACTTTCAGCAGCATGTTACGCACCAGAATGTCGGTATCGCCGGTCAGCCGCAGGGATTCGCCGCGAAACTCCTCGATATTGAGATTCAGCGGTAGATGTACGTCGGTCATTTCCGGCAGCACCGGCTTCGAGAACAGGTCTTTCAGCGTTTCACCCAGCGGCTTTTCATCCGGATGCGGGTTATTGATCTTCGGATCGACCACCTCTTCCTGCGCCACTTCCGCCACTTTTGGCAGCGCGATCAGCAGGCCCTGAAGCGTAGTCGGCTTCAGCGTCAGGTTTTTCTCCTGCCAGTTCAGCCCGCTGGTGAATTCGATCAGCGACACGGTGGTGTCGTCAATTTTGATATTGATGTTATTGAGCGCCACCCGGCTCAAGGTGATGGCGTAAGGGGTGGAGAGATCCAGCGGGCCGGTATCCTCTTCTTCCACCTGCTCAGACTTCGGCATTTTCTTGCTGTCTATCACCACGTTAATGTCTTTTAGCGACAGATCGTTCACGCACAGGCTGGAGTCACGCAGGCAGCCGAGTTTCACCGCCAGATGAATATCCCCGGCGTTAACCGCCACGCCAGGCTGCGTGTAGCGCAGGTTTTTCAGATGCAGATCGCGCCAGCCGCCGGTGACCTGGCCAATTTCCAGCCCCGGTACCCAGCGATTGGCGGCCTTAAACAGCGTATGCAGGCCGGTGGTGGTCCCCACCAGAAACGCCACGGTGCCCAGCAGCAGCAGGATAAAGATCAGTACGCCGAGGCTTATTTTCTTCCATAAACTCATAATTCAGGCCCCAGACCGATGTAAAACTGTAATCCATGCTCGTCTTTGTCGCCGACAGGGACGGCGAGGTCGAGCTTGATCGGGCCGACCGGCGATTGCCAGCGCACACCGACGCCTGCGCCGGTTTTGAAATCGCTGCGGCGAATGTCGCTTACCGCTTCGCCGCTGTCGATAAAGGTCGCACCCCACCATTTCCCGGTGACGTTGTACTGGTACTCCAGCGAGCCGGTCGCCAGTTTCGACGCCCCTTTCAGCTTGCCGTCATTATCTTCTGGCGAAATGGATTTGTATTTATAACCACGAATACTGCGATCGCCACCGGCGAAGAAACGCAGATCCGGCGGCACTTTGTCGAAGTCGCCGGTTTCGATCCAGCCGAGGTTGCCGCGCGCCACAAAGCGATGGCGATCGTACAGCGTGCGGATCCAGACGTTCTGCGCCTGTAATACCGAGAAATCGACGTCCGAGCCCCAGGCGGTATTGGAGTAATCAATGGAGTAGCGCTGGGAATCGCCCCAGGTCGGCATCAGGCCGCCGCGCGAGCGGGTACGGCTTATCATCACGCCCGGATAGAGCAACATCGTGGTGTGGGTGACGTTGCCCTGGGTAAAGTGATCGAGACTCCAGCGCAGGTTAATGGCGCGTTGCCAGCCGCTGGAGAGATCCCAGTAACGGGACACCGCAAGCGTGGTGGAGTCGGCTTGCGTATCGTTCAGATCGGTACGCTTCAGGCCACCCTGCACCAGGTAATACTGCTCCAGCGGATTTTTTAACAGTGGCACTTTGTAGCTGAAATCCAGCTGCTGCTCCGGGGCAGAGATGCTGGCGTTGGTGGTCAGGCTATGGCCGTAGGAGTTCATCCACGGTTTTTTCCACGAGGCTTTTACCCGCGGTCCGACGTCGGTGGAATAGCCGACGCCGGTTTCAATGGTGTTTTCCGTGCGCGGCGACATCACGCCATGCAGCGGCAATACTTTGGTTTTACGCGATTTTTCAAATTCAGGGGCGACGATCACCGAGTTAAACCAGCCGGTGGCAGACAGGCGACGGTTCAGCTCTGCCAGGTCTTTGGTCTGGTAGTAATCGCCCTCTTTGAAGGGCACCAGATTTTGCAAATACTCTTCGCGGATTTGCGAGCCTTCAAACGTGACCGCGCCAAAGCGGTAGCGCGTGCCGCTGTCGTAATCAATATCCCAGAACGCCTGATGGCGATCGAGGGCAACACCCAACTGGCTTTTATTAAACTGACTGTCGAAATAGCCTTTGCGCAGGGCAACGTTGGTCAGGGATTTTTTGAAGCTGTCGTAATCGTGGTGATTCAACACAGTACCGATGGCCGGACGGGTTTTCAGCAGGTCGAGATAATCATGATCGGTACGTGCGCCGCCGCGCAGGATCACGTCCGTACCGCCGATGCGTACCGGTTCACCCGGCGACACGCGGGCGATCAGCACCTGGCGGCCTTTCGCCGGAGGCGGTCGCAGATCAAACTCAATGGTCGGCTCGTAGTAGCCAAGCGCCTTCAGACCATCACGGATCGCATCATCCACGCGAGCGCGAAAGCGGCGATCGGGGGTGACCTCATCGCTTTCAATCGTCGATAGCTGTGCGCGGACGTTTTTTTGTAGCGCGCCTGATAACCCCTCAACCTGCAAACGGACGTTAGCCGCAAAGGCGTGACCGCTTGCCAGCAGTAAACTGGCAACACATATAAGACGGATCTGTGGCACGTTCTCTCCTGAATATCCTTGTCCTGGCCCTGGAAGGAAACCAAAATGCCGCTCCCGGCTTAACAATAATTCAACAATGCGGGTTGAAAAACAGACGACAACCTCAATATTTCTTATGTTTAAATTTAGCCGTATTTAAGGCACTTATTGTGTTAAAAGACGAGCGCCGTTACAACCCTAACCACAATTCCCTTTCCCCGGAGGCCACACCGTGAGTCTATTTGATAAAAAACACCTTGTTACTCAGGCGGATGCATTGCCGGGCCGTAACACACCGATGCCAGTTGCCAGCCTGCATGCGGTCAATGAGCATTCGATGACGAATGTCCCGGACGGGATGGACGTCGCATTTTTCGCCATGGGCTGTTTCTGGGGCGTTGAACGTTTGTTCTGGGTTTTACCGGGCGTTTACAGCACCGCCGCCGGGTATATGGGAGGCTATACGCCGAATCCGACCTATCGCGAAGTGTGCAGCGGCGACACTGGCCACGCCGAAGCCGTGCGCGTCGTCTACGATCCGAACGTCATCAGCTATGAGCAACTGTTGCAGGTTTTCTGGGAGAATCACGATCCGGCTCAGGGGATGCGCCAGGGCAACGATCACGGCACTCAGTACCGCTCGGCGATTTATCCCCTGACGCCAGAGCAGGACGCCGCGGCGAAAGCGAGTCTGGCGCGCTTCCAGGCCGCTATGCGTGCGGCGGGCGACGATCGCGAGGTCACCACCGAGATCAAAACCGCCGGGCCGTTTTACTATGCGGAAGATGACCACCAGCAGTATCTGCATAAAAATCCGTACGGCTACTGCGGGATCGGCGGGATTGGCGTCTGTCTGCCGCCACAGGGTACCGCGTAATCTTCTTCCCTCACCCGGTCCTCTCTCTGGGGAGAGGGGGAAATCAGGCCCGCGCTCGATCTGTTCCCTCTCCCTGGGGAGAGGGTTAGGGTGAGGGGAAAACCTGCGCCGCATGGCGGGTCGCCTGGCTGACCGTTCCGCCCTCCACCAGCCGCCCCGGTAGCAGCAGATTAAACACCGGGGCCTGCGGGCGGTTCAGGCGCGTCTGTAACAGATGCACCGCCTCCACGCCCAGTTCGCGACAGGGCACCGCAATGCCGGTCACGCTGGCGTCCAGTTGCCCGCGCACATCGGTGCTCATCAGCGCCAGATCCTCTGGCACACGCAACCCGCGCTGTGCCAGCACGCGCTGGATCCCTGCCGTCATGTCGGCGCTGCCGCACAGCAGCGCCTGCGGCCATTGTTGCGCTGGCCGCGCGTCGAGCCACTGCGCCAGTCGCTGTGCGGCCTCGTCGCCGCTAAAACCTTCTGTCACCAGCAGATTTTCTTCGCCATCAAAAGCCACATGAAAGTGGCGGTACGCCTCTTTAATACCTTCCAGCCGCACATGCAGCGTTTCGCGTCGCAAAGTCGTGATGGTGAGAATACGCCGGTGGCCGTGGCTAAACAGATGGTGCGCGGCGTTAAAGCCGATGGCCCGGTGATCCGGCGATACCGCGTCAAGGTGGCTTTCGCGGTTACTGGCGTTAATTAACACGCAGGGTTTGCCGAGGGTTTGTGCCAGCCGATGAATGGCCGGATCGTCGACGCCAATAATAATCAGCGCGTTGATATTTTTGTGCCCTGCTTTCGCGAGGAACAGCGCCAGATCGGCTTCCTGCTCCTCCAGGCTGCAATAACTGAGATAAACATCATGGGCGGCGGTGGCCTCCGCAATGCCGCGCGTGACCGCATGATAGAAGGTATCGCCGCGCGCGCTGAACGTGCGGGCCGGCGCAAACACCGCGATGCCGTTGATCAAGAGGCGTCCGCAGGCCAGCTCATCCAGCACGCCGAGCCGCCGTGCGCAACTGACGATCGCCTCACGCGCCTGTTCACTGGTGGCGGATTTCCCGCTTAACACCCGCGACACAGTGCTGACGGAGTAGCCCGTTTGCGCGGCAATCACGTCCATTTTCAGCTTTCCTGCCATAGTGTGATCCTACTCTCAATCAAAAACTGCAAATTTTTGCAGCGTCAGTATGATGATTTTAAAACCCTTTTTCAGATTGCCGCGCAGTTTCCTCCCTGGCCTGCGAGCATTCTCACAAATTGTATTTGTCGCACTTTTGCCGCCTCTTTATTTTGCCGGTATCCCCCTGCTTTATTCACGAAGGTGAAACATGAAAAAGGTTCGTTTTGGCATTATCGGCATCGGTAATATCGGCACCGTGCACGCCCGCTATCTGCTGGCCGGAAAAATCAGCGATGCCACCCTGGCTGCGGTGTGCGATAACAATCCCGCGAAACATAAGGCGATCCGCGCGCTGACAGGCGATGACGTGCCGCTGTTTGTTGATGCGCAGGCCATGCTGGCAAGCGGGCTGATCGACGCGGTGATCGTCGCCACGCCCCACTACGATCATCCGGGTTTATCGATGATGGCGATGCGTCAGGGCATTCATACACTGTGCGAGAAACCAGCGGGCGTCTACACCGCTCAGGTGCGGGAGATGAACGCCTGCGCGCGGGAGTGCGATGTGGTGTTCGGCATGATGTACAACCAGCGCCCGGAGCCGCTGTATCAGAAAGTGAAAGATCTGATCGACAGCGGTGAACTGGGGGAGATCCGTCGCTCGAACTGGATCATCACCAACTGGTATCGCTCGCAGAGCTATTACAACTCCGGCGGCTGGCGGGCAACGTGGAAAGGCGAAGGTGGCGGCGTGCTGCTCAATCAGGATCCGCATCAGCTCGATCTCTGGCAGTGGCTGGTGGGCATGCCGGTGCGCTTGCGGGCGTTCTGTCACTTCGGCAAGCACCGGCAGATTGAAGTCGAAGACGACGTCACCGCCTATGCGGAATATGCCAACGGCGCAACCGGCGTGTTTATTACCAGCGTGGCGGAAACGCCGGGCACGAATCGCCTGGAGATCACCGGCGATCGCGGCAAAGTGGTGGTGGAAGACGGCAAATTACGTTTCTGGCGGCTGCGTGAATCTGAAACCGACTTCAACGCCCGCTGGCAAAACGGCTTTGGCGAGCCGGAATGCTGGGAGATCACGGTCCCCGTCGCCGCGCCTTGCAGCGATCACCAGGTGATCACCGCCAATTTCACCGCCGCTATTCTACGTGGCGAGGCGCTGATCGCACCGGGATGCGAAGGCATCCACGGCCTGACGCTCTCCAACGCCATGCACCTCTCTACCTGGACCGACGACTGGGTCACTCTGCCGCTGGACGAGGCGCACTTTCTGACGTTGTTAAAGGCGCGCATTGCGCAGTCGGTGGAAAAAAACGTTGAAAATCGAACCCTGGACGCTTCCGGGACCTGGTGATGGCCAAAGGAAAGAGATCATGAATAAGCAGGATGGAATGAACTATGCGCCGCGCGGCAAACCGCAGCCGGTGGTGGTGGCGGGCGAATTTGTCTTTGCCGCCGTCGCGCTCGATCACGGGCATATTTACGGCATGTGCAACGGCCTGACGGAAGCGGGCGCAACGCTGAAATGGGTTTATGATCCCGACCCGGCGAAGGTCGAAAAATTTCGCCAGCAGTATCCACAGGCACAGGCCGCGGCATCGCTGGATACGGTGTTAAACGATCCCGAAGTGAAGCTGGTTGCCGCGGCGGCGGTCCCCTCGGAACGGTGCCCGCTGGGGCTTACGGTGATGGCGGCCGGAAAAGATTATTTCACCGATAAAGCGCCGCTCGTAAGCCTCGAACAACTGGCGGATGCGAAAGCGATGGTGGCGAAAACCGGGCGCAAGTACGCCGTGTATTACAGCGAGCGGCTGCATGTGGAGAGCGCCGTGTTTGCCGGGCAGCTGGTGGCGCAGGGGGCGATTGGGCGGGTGATCCAGACGCTGGGCACCGGGCCGCACCGCGAAGGCACCGGGCGGCCGGACTGGTTTTACGATCGCCGTTACTACGGCGGCATTCTGTGCGACATCGGCAGCCATCAGATCGAACAGTTTCTGTTTTATACCGGCAACCAGGACGCGCGCATTGTGGCGAGCCAGGTACGCAACGTTAACCATCCGCAGTATCCGACCTTTGAGGATTTTGGTGATGCCATGCTGGCGGGTGCGAACGGCGCAAGCGGTTATTTTCGCTGTGACTGGTTTACGCCAGACGGCCTGTCCACCTGGGGCGATGGTCGCCTGACGCTGCTCGGCACGGACGGCTATATCGAGATCCGCAAGTATATCGACCTGACGCGCGGCGAACAGGATGTGTTGTATCTGGTGAATCAGTCGGGTGAGTTCCGCTATCCGGTGGCCGGAAAAATTGGCTTTCCCTATTTTGGCGAGTTGATCCAGGACTGTCTGCATCGCACCGAAAACGCCATGACCCAGGCGCATGCCTTCAAAGCGGCGGAGCTGTGCGTGCGGGCGCAAATGCTGGCAAATGCGCATCAGCCGGAGGCGTAAATGGACGGGCTAAACGTCGCGATTATTGGCGCGGGGGCGATCCACGGCTGTCATAGGGCGGCGCTGCAACACACGCCGGGCGTCCGTCTGCGCGCGCTGGTGGACATCGACGCTGAAAAAGGCGCGGCGCTGGCCCACCGTTACGGCTGTTGCTTTTATACGGATTATCGCGAAATGCTGCTCGATACGCGCATTGACGCGGTGCATATCTGTACCCCGCATCATCTGCACCGGGAGATGATCATCCAGGCCCTTGCCGCCGGAAAACACGTGTTCAGCGAAAAGCCCCCCGGCTTGTCGCTGGCAGATGTGGCGCTGATCCGCGAGGCCGCCACCGCTGCCAGAGGGCTGCTCGGCGTCTGTTTTCAGAACCGATACAACCCCACCAGTCAGGCGATCCTAAGGCAACTGGCGAGCGGCGCTATCGGCACTCTGCGCGGCATGAAAGCCAGCCTGACGTGGTCGCGCGGGGAAAACTACTATACGCCCGGCGGCTGGCGCGGACGCTTTGCCACCGAGGGCGGCAGCCTGTTGATCAACCAGGCGATCCATACCCTCGATCTGATGCAGTGGTTCGCGGGCGGGGTAACGCGGCTAAAAGGCGTGGTCGACAGCACCTTATTACACGGACTTATCGAGACAGAAGACAGCGCGATGGCGACGCTGGAATTCACCGGTGGGGCGCATGGCGTGTTCCATGCCACGACGTGCTACTCACGGGATGCAGCGCTGGCGCTGGAGATTGACGGCGAAAAGGCGTGTTTACGACTGGAGGAAAATCAACTCTGGCGCATTACCGATAAGGATCGCCTTCTGCTCGCCACGGATAGGCCGCCGAGCGGCGATGGAAAAGGTTACTGGGGCGACGGTCACGGCCGGGCGATACAGCAGTTTTATGCCACCATCCGCGATCCCGCGCACCCTGCGCATGTCTCTCTTGACGAGGCTGCCCGCTCGCAGGCACTGGTGGACGCAATCTATCGATCTTCGCAGATCCGCCAATGGATAAGTCTGGCGAATTGAAGGCGGTGCTTTCCTGACCAGCCCGTTCTGGCAACCCAACGCTGCCTTAGGCTATACTACCCCTGAAATTGCGGGTCAATCTTCCACGACCCGCATTTACTTTGCTTTACCACATAGATTTTCAACCTTCCCCTTTCGAGGATCTGGCCTATGGCTGGATAAGATATGTTAAACAGTATTTTACTAATACTCTGTCTGATCGCTGTGAGTGCGTTTTTCTCGCTGTCGGAGATTTCGCTCGCCGCTTCCCGTAAACTCAAACTTAAACTGATGGCCGACGAAGGCAATATCAATGCCATGCGTATCCTGAAAATGCAGGAAACGCCGGGGATGTTCTTCACGGTGGTGCAAATTGGCCTGAATGCGGTCGCCATTCTTGGCGGTATCGTGGGCGATGCGGCGTTTTCACCGGCCTTCTATAATGTGCTGATCAACGTCATGTCACCGGAGCTGGCCGATCAGCTCAGCTTTATCATTTCCTTCACCCTTGTTACCAGTATGTTCATCCTGTTTGCGGATCTCACTCCGAAACGCATCGGTATGATTGCGCCAGAAGCGGTGGCTTTGCGCATCATCAACCCGATGCGCTTCTGCCTGTTCCTCTTCACGCCGCTGGTGTGGTTCTTCAACGGTCTGGCAAACGTGATTTTCCGTATTTTCAAACTGCCGATGGTGCGCAAAGACGACATCACCTCTGATGATATTTATGCAGTGGTAGAAGCCGGTGCGCTGGCGGGCGTGCTGCGTAAGCAGGAGCACGAGCTTATCGAGAACGTTTTTGAACTCGAATCACGTACTGTGCCGTCGTCGATGACCTCGCGCGAAAACATCATCTGGTTCGATTTGCATGAAGATGAGCAGAGCCTGAAGAATAAAGTGGCGCAGCATCCGCACTCTAAATTCCTCGTCTGTAATGAAGATATTGACCATATCATCGGCTATGTGGATTCCAAGGATCTGCTGAACCGTGTGATTGGCAACCAGAGCCTGACGCTGGTCAATGGTGTGCAGATCCGCAATACGCTGATCGTGCCGGATACCCTGACCCTCTCCGAAGCGCTGGAAAGTTTCAAAGCGGCGGGGGAAGACTTCGCGGTGATCATGAACGAATACGCGCTGGTGGTGGGCATTATCACGCTGAACGATGTGATGACCACGCTGATGGGCGACCTCGTCGGTCAGGGCCAGGAAGAGCAGATCGTGGCACGTGATGAGAACTCATGGCTGGTTGAAGGCGGTACGCCGATTGACGACGTGATGCGCGTGCTGGACATTGACGAGTTTCCGCAGTCCGGCAACTATGAAACCATCGGCGGTTTTATGATGTTCATGCTGCGTAAAATCCCGAAACGCACCGACTCGGTGAAGTTCAACGGCTTTAAGTTCGAAGTGGTGGATATTGATAACTTCCGCATCGACCAGCTGCTGGTGACGCGCATCGACAGCAAGCCGACGGTGCTGGTGCCGAAAATGCCGGATAGCGACGAGAAAGGCGCGGCGTAATTCCCCTCATAATCCCCACGATGTTCCGTGGGGATTATCATTCACTCGTTGAATATATAATAATTCCCGTCCTCCCCCATTAACGCCTTTTTATTTCTGCTTTATTTCTGCGTCCTGCCTGTTACCAGGTAAATGTGATCCTCTGCACGGCAATCATGATATTTATGCCATGGTTTTACCCTCTGTGGCACTCATCAGCATGAATTAAATCACCAACGCGCTACTGTCCAATAACGTCATTTCTCTGTGACGCACTTTCTCTGAACCTTACCAAAACAACTAACAGGTATTCTATGAAAATTGGACTTTTCGGCATTGGCCTGGATACTTATTGGCCGCAATTTGACGGACTAAAAAATCAACTTAATGCTGCATTGCAGCACGTTTCCCAAAAACTTATTCAACAAGGCGTTACCGTCGTTGAGGGCGGTCTGGTGGACGGTACAGAAAAAGCCGACGCCACCGCCGCGCTTTTTAAAGAGCAACAGGTCGATGTGCTGGTGCTTTATATTACGACGTATGCGTTGAGTTCTACGGTGCTACCCCTGGTACAATATTGTCGTGTTCCGGTCATTATTCTGGCGCTTCAGCCACTGCCCGACATCCCGCGGGCCGCCATCAATACCCTGACCGACCGCGGCGCCCGAACAGGGCAATGGCTGGCACACTGCCAGGCCTGCACCGCGCCGGAACTGGTCAATGTTTTTCAACGCGCCGCCATTCCTTTTGAACTGATAGTGGGGTATCTGGACGATCCTGATGCCTGGCGAAAAATGGATGCCATCCTGACGGCGCTCACTATTCGCCAGCAATTACAGTGTTGTACTGTGGGCGTGCTGGGACATTATTACAACGGCATGTATGACGTCTATTCCAATATGACTAATTTGAGCGCGCAACTTGGGGTGCGTTTTAAAGTTCTGGAAGTCTGCGAACTGGTAGAAGATCTTTCCCGCATTAACGAGGCCGATATTAACCATAAACGCGCAGAGATAAATAAGACGCTCGACGTCGATCCGGGCTGTGAAGAAAATGAACTGACCAGGGCCGTAAATACATCAATTGTGCTTGATAATCTTGTCACCCGACATCATTTAGGCGCACTGGCTTATTATTATGAAGGCGCACCAGGTTCGCTGCATGAAAATATTATGACCTCCGTTATTCTGGGAAATACGCTCCTCACTCACCGCCAGGTGCCGGTCGCCGGAGAGTGCGAAATTAAAAACGTGCTGGCGATGAAAATATTCAGTCTGATGCAGGCAGGCGGTTCGTTCTCTGAGCCGTATGGCATTCATTTCGTTAATGATACGGTGCAATGGGGGCACGATGGTCCTGCGCATCCGCTGATGTCGGCGCATAAAGTCAGGCTGGTGCCATTACCGGTGTACCACGGTAAACCCGGTAAAGGCGTGTCGATCCAGATGAGCGTTGTCCCCGGCCCCGTCACCTTCTTGTCGGTCGTGGAAAAACAGGATGGCACCCTGGTGCTGCAATACGCGGAAGGCGAGTCCGTTGCCGGCCCGGTGCTGGATATTGGCAATACCAACAGCAACTATCGCTTTCCACTTTCGGCTCGCGAATTCACTGAACGCTGGTGCCTGGGTGGACCGGCCCATCATTGCGCTATCGGTCTGGGGCACCGGGGAGAGGTGATTGAGCAACTGGCAAAATGGACTGGCGTTACCGCGTATAACGTTTGCGGGAGGCAATAATGGACGCTTCCGTGGGACTGGGCATTTTCTATCACCTGCTGGGCGCCCTGGCGGCGGCCTCGTTTTATATCCCTGTTAAGCTGGTTAAGAACTGGGAATGGGAAGCCTCGTGGCTGGTCAACGGCATCGCTTCCTGGCTTATCATGCCGCTGCTGGTGTCATCGCTGTTGCTGCCGAACGTCCTTACGTTTTTCCTCGCCATTCCCCCGCAGGTGGCCGCCAAAACATTCGTGTTTGGCGCGCTATGGGGACTGGGAGGCTTAACGTTTGGCATGACGCTGCGCTATCTGGGGTTATCAGTAGGGTATGGCGTGGCAATCGGCATCACGTTGGTTGTCGGCACACTCACTCCGCCGCTGCTCAATGGCACGCTGATGACCTTATTCACCCATGCCTCAGGGCTGATGGCGCTGGCGGGCGTCGCCATCGCCGTCGTGGGCATCGCGCTGACCACCCTCGCGGGTCAGAAGAAAGAGCGATCTAAAGGGGTACAAAATAGCGAGCTGAATGTGCGTAAAGGCGTGGCGATTGCCATCTTCTGCGGCATCACCAGCGCATTTATGGCGTTCGCCATCGATGCCGCCGGGCCGATCCAGGCCATGGCGCTGGCCGCGGGCGTTGACCCGTTGTATCAGGTTATGCCCGGCTACGTCATTATCATGCTCGGCGGTTTTGTCACTAACGCCATCTATTGCCTGTACCAGGCGAAGCGCCACCATACCTTTGCAAAAATCAGGCGCGATCCTTCCCATTTCTGGCGGAATGTTATGCTTTCTGCCACGGGGGGCGTGATCTGGTATATGCAGTTTTTCTTTTATGGCTGGGGACATGTGCAGATGTCAGCGGTCAATCTGGCGTTTGTCAGCTGGACTTTTCATATGTCCATGCTGGTGCTGTGCGGTGGCCTGTGGGGGTTGATACTGAAAGAGTGGCGTAACAGTGGCAGAGCGCCGTTGTCTTACCAGCTTGCGGGAATGCTGGTGATTGTGCTTTCAACATTCATTATTGGTATCGGTGGCAGTTAGCCCCTGCGCCAGAAACATCAACGGCCCCTTTGGGGCCGTTTGCATAGTAGTTTTAGGCGAACAACTGCATAGCACATCAATTACGCCAAATCAGACTGCAAGCGCAGTACCTGGCGGTTAACTTCAGACATTACCGAGTAATGCTGTTTGTCTTTTACTTTCGGCAGCAGGATCTTACCCTTATCAAACTCGAAAGCCCCGACGTCCTTGATGTACAACCGTCCACGGAACAGGATTTTTACGTATTTCGCTACCTGCAGCGGGTTGTATCGTTGGAAAATTTTCATTGTTGTCTCTCTTATGCTGAGTCTACGCCCTTGCGGTACCACAATCGGACCGACTGTTATGAACGCAAATTTTGTTGCTCAATGACTATAGATCACAAACCCTCTGTTACCCAGTTTGCAGCAGGTTATTTACCGTTTGATGACAATTAATCAGAATATTCTTTTCCGTGTTGAAACAGAGGCAGTATAAGTCTTCGTTTTTTTACAAATGTGTGCGTTATGCCGCAAAGTGGCATCAGGATTGCGAGAAAACCGGATCGATCGCACTTATGATTAAATTGTTAAGACCAAGTGGTCGGATCACCTGCAAACAATAATACAGAAGGAAACCTCATGACCCTACGCACTCTGCTGGCAGCCACCTGCCTGCTTCTGCCGCTGATGGCGTCTGCCCATCGCTTCGAAAACAATCAGCGCGTTCCGCCGGTTGGCATCGCCGACAGGGGGGAGTTGATCCTCAGTAATAATGAGTTTAGCTACAAAAAATGGAACAGCTCGCAGCTGCCTGGAAAAGTGCGAGTGGTGCAACATATTGCCGGTCGTTCGTCGGCAAAAGAGAAAAACGCGGCGCTGATTGAAGCGATCAAGTCGGCGAATTTGCCCCATGACCGCTACCAGACCACCACAATTATTAATACCGATGATGCCATTCCCGGCTCGGCGATGTTCGTGCGCAGCAGCATTGAGAGCAATAAAAAGCTCTATCCCTGGTCACAGTTTATTGTCGACAGCGATGGCGTGGCGCGAAAAGCCTGGCAGTTAGATGAAGAAAGCTCTGCGGTGGCGGTGCTGGATAAAGACGGACGGGTGCAATGGGCGAAAGATGGCTCGCTGACGCCGCAAGAAGCGCAGCAGGTGATCGCCCTGCTGCGTCAGTTACTCAGTAAATAGAGACCCGGAAGCCGGGATTGAGGAAGGATTCACGCGGCGTATAGTCGAGGGTTTTACCCTGCCAGTCGTGAACGTGCGCCCCGGCGGCGGCGGCCACCGCATGGCCCGCCGCCGTATCCCAGACGTTGGTTGGCCCAAAGCGCGGATAAAGCTGTGCCTGCCCTTCTGCCACCAGGCAGAATTTCAGCGACGAGCCAATGGAAGTGGTCTGATGCTCGCCCAGCTGTTGCAGGTACTCTTGCAGTTCATCGTCACTGTGTGAACGGCTGATCACCACCAGCGGCGGGCGGGCATCGCGCACCTGGATCGGCTTGCGGATGCCGCTCTCTTCTTTCCAGGCTTTCCCGTCGGCGGCGCCGTACATCACGTTAAGCACCGGCGCGTAGACCACGCCGAGTACCGGCTTACCCTCTTCGATCAGCGCAATGTTAACGGTGAACTCGCCGTTGCGTTTGATGAATTCTTTGGTGCCATCCAGCGGATCCACCAGCCAGTAACGCTGCCAGTGCTGGCGAACGTCCCAGGACGGCGGATCTTCTTCTGACAGCACCGGGATCGCCGGCGTTAAGGCCATCAGCCCCTGCACAATGATCTGGTGAGCGGCAATATCGGCCGCCGTGACGGGTGAGTCATCGGTTTTACTGGTGACGTCCATCGGCTGATGGCCGTCGTACACCTGCATAATCGCATCCCCTGCCTCGCGGGCAAGCTGACAAATCGCATCTAACATCGTCCACCTCTTTTTATTTTCAGTGGGTTAACTCGTTGTTTTACTTATATCGCATCATAAAGGGATCCGCCATCTGTGATAGTGATTCCGGTTTCCATAACAACTTTTATGGCAAGATTCACAATTCTGTAAGCAACAAAATGTAAATACATTCTCTTTTGTGGCTTAGATCTTAAAAAGGACATCTCTGATGATTAAGTTTAGCGCAACGCTCCTGGCCACGCTGATCGCCGCCAGCGTGCAGGCTGCAACGGTGGACCTCCGCATTATGGAAACCACTGATTTGCATAGCAATATGATGGACTTCGATTATTACAAAGATAGTGCGACAGAAAAATTCGGTCTGGTACGTACCGCCAGCCTGATTAACGCCGCCCGCAGTGAAGCCACTAACAGCGTACTGGTGGATAACGGGGACCTGATCCAGGGCAGCCCGCTCGGCGATTATGTTGCCAGCCACGGGCTGAAAAAAGGCGATGTGCACCCGGTGTATAAGGCATTAAATACCCTCGATTATGCGGTGGGTAACCTCGGCAACCACGAATTTAATTACGGTCTGGATTTTCTGCACAAGGCGCTGGGAGGCGCAAAATTCCCGTACGTTAACGCCAATATCATCGACGTTAAGACCAAAAAACCGCTATTCACCCCTTACATCATCAAAGATACCCGGGTAAAAGATAAAGACGGCAAAACCCATACCCTGCGCATCGGCTATATCGGTTTTGTGCCGCCGCAGATCATGACCTGGGATAAAGCCAATCTCAACGGCAAAGTCACGGTCAACGACATCACCGAAACCGCGCGCCGCTATGTGCCGGAGATGCGCCAAAAAGGCGCGGATCTGGTGGTCGTGGTGGCTCACTCCGGGCTGTCAGCCGATCCTTATCAGGCGATGGCGGAAAACTCCGTCTACTACTTAAGCCAGGTGCCGGGAGTCGATGCCATTCTGTTCGGCCATGCCCATGCGGTATTCCCGTCAAAAGACTTCGCCAGTATTAAGGGCGCGGACGTGGAGAACGGCAAGCTGAACGGCGTGCCGTCGGTGATGCCGGGCATGTGGGGCGATCATCTGGGCGTGGTGGATCTGACGCTGAACAATGACAGCGGCAAGTGGCAGGTCACGCACTCGAAAGCGGAAGCGCGTCCGATTTACGATGCGGTGGCGAAAAAATCGTTGGCTGCCGAAGACAGCAAGCTGGTTAAGGTGCTCAAGCACGATCACGACGCCACGCGGGAGTTCGTCAGCAAGCCGATCGGTAAATCCGCCGATAACATGTACAGCTATCTGGCACTGGTGCAGGACGACCCGACGGTGCAGGTGGTGAACAACGCGCAAAAAGCTTACGTTGAACGCTTTATTCAGGGCGATCCGGATCTGGCAAAACTGCCGGTGCTGTCCGCCGCCGCGCCGTTCAAAGTGGGTGGCCGTAAAAACGACCCGGCGAGTTTTGTTGAGGTGGAAAAAGGCCAGCTCACCTTCCGTAACGCCGCCGATCTCTATCTTTATCCGAACACGCTGGTGGTGGTGAAAGTCAGCGGTAGCGAGCTGAAAGAGTGGCTGGAGTGCTCCGCCGGGCAGTTTAATCAGATCGATGTTAACAACAGTAAGCCGCAGTCGCTGATCAACTGGGACGGTTTCCGTACTTATAACTTCGATGTGATCGACGGCGTGAACTACCAGATCGACATCACGCAGCCAGCGCGCTACGACGGCGAATGCCAGAGCGTGAACCCGAAAGCAGAGCGCATTAAAGATCTGACCTTCAAGGGTAAACCGGTCGATCCGGCGGCGACCTTCCTTGTCGCCACCAATAACTACCGCGCTTACGGCGGCAAGTTTGCCGGTACCGGCGACAGCCATATCGCCTTTGCCTCGCCGGATGAAAACCGCGCCGTGCTGGCAAAATGGATTGGTGATGAGTCGGCGCGCGCAGGAGAGATCCACCCGGCAGCGGATAACAACTGGCGTCTGGCATCGATCCACAGCAAAACGCCGCTCGATATTCGCTTTGAAACCTCGCCGTCGGAAAAAGCCGCGGCCTTTATCAAAGAGAAGGCACAGTACCCGATGAAAAACACCGGAACCGATGACATCGGTTTCGCGATTTATCAGGTGGATTTAGGCGGGAAATAAACCCCGCCATATATTAGCCGACGAAACGCCCGGCGGCGCAGGCTTGCCGGGCCTACATGTTCACCATCTCGTAGGCCGGGTAAGGCGTAGCCGCCACCCGGCATATAGCACGCCATCCCCCAGGCCGGGTAAGGCGAAGCCGCCTCCCGGCACTTTACGCCGCGCGCTCGTCGCGAACCGCCAGCACCTGCGGCAAATTCAGCTCGATCCAGTCTGCCAGATCCGCCACTTTCTCACTCACCTGCTCGCCCAGCGGCGTCAGGCTGTATTCCACATGCGGCGGTACCACCGGGTACGACACCCGATTGATAAAACCATCCTGCTCCAGCCATTGCAGGCTTTGGGACAGCATTTTCTCGCTGACGCCGCCCATCTTGCGGCGCAGTTCGCTAAAGCGGTGCGTGCCGTCGCGCAACGCCATCAGGATCAGGACACCCCAACGGCTGGTGACATGTTTAAGCACATCGCGGGAGGGGCACTGCTCGGCAAAGAGATTGCCGTCGCGCAGCTGTTCGCTGAGCGTGGCCGGGCGGTCGACTTTTTTCATACTAACCTTTTTGTACGTACTTACTAAAAGTGAGTTAGGGTGCTAGTGTCTCATAACACACCCCAGAGACGAAGGAGTTTTCCATGATTGCGATCACCGGCGCCACCGGCCAGCTTGGCCAGTTAGTTATTGCCGCCCTGCTGAAATCCGTTCCCGCCAGCCAGATCGTGGCTGTTGTGCGTAACCCGGCAAAAGCCGATGCGCTGGCCCAACAGGGCATCGTGGTGCGCCAGGGCGATTACGGCGACGAAGCGGCATTAACCCGCGCACTGAACGGCGTGGAGAAACTGCTGCTCATCTCCTCCAGCGAAGTCGGCCAGCGTGCCGTCCAGCACCGTAACGTCATTAATGCTGCCAAGGCCGCGGGCGTCGGCTTCATTGCCTACACCAGCGTGCTGCATGCGGATACCTCACCGCTCGGCCTCGCCACAGAACATATCGAAACGGAAAACATGCTCGCGGCCTCCGGCATTCCTTATGCACTGCTGCGTAACGGCTGGTACAGCGAAAACTATCTCGCCAGCGCCCCGCCGGCGCTTGAGCACGGTGTGTTTCTCGGCGCTGCCGGTGACGGCAAAATCGCCTCGGCCACCCGCGAAGACTACGCCGCTGCCGCCGCCAAAGTGATCAGCGAAGAGGGTCATGCCGGTAAGGTGTATGAACTGGCGGGCGATACGGCCTGGACGCTCAGCGAGCTGGCGGCGGAGCTGTCTGCGCAGAGCGGTAAAAACGTGGTCTATCAGAACCTCAGCGAAGCCGAGTATGCCGCGGCGCTGCGTGGTGTCGGCCTGCCGGACGCCTTCGCCAGCCTGCTGGCGGATTCCGACACCGGGGCGTCGAAAGGCGGCCTGTTTGATGACAGCCATACGCTCAGCAAACTGATTGGTCGCCCGACCACGCCGCTGGCAGACAGCATTAAAGCCATGCTGTAACTGTTACAAACTGGTTAATTTTTGTAGCATGCCGCCGGGTCATCCTTAATAATGATGGCATGACCCTGGCGGAGAGAGCATGTGCAAGGCGTACCGGAACAGTTCAGCGATGAGAAAGACCGCGCCCGTTTTCGGCACCTGCCGCAGTTGCCCGGCGTCGAGCTGTATCAGGCGCATATCTCCCGTTACGCCTTTGAACCGCATACCCATGAAGCCTTCGGTATTGGTGCCATAGAAGCCGGTGCCGAGCGCTTTCGCTATCGCGGTGCCCAGCACGTCGCCCCGGTGAATTCCGTCGTCACCATGAACCCTGATGAACTGCACACCGGCGAAGCGGAAACCGCTGACGGCTGGCGCTACCGCATGATTTATCTCGAGCCTGACCTGCTGGAGCAGGTCACCGGCATCCGCCACTGGTGGTTTGCCGACGCGTCGCGTCACGATCCGCTGCGTTCGCGGCAGATCTGCGCCCTGATCCACGCGCTGTGGCATACCGACGACACGCTGGCGCAGCAGGGGTTTCTGCTCGATCTGATCGATGCCTTTCAGCCGCTGGCCCGCCATGCGCCGGTAAGTACCGAAGCGGCGCACCGTTTTGAGCGGGTGCGGGAATACCTGCACGACAACTATATGCAGCCGCTGACCCTCGACGAACTGGCGCGCGTGGCGTCACTCAGCCCGTACCATTTTCAGCGCCAGTTCAAGGCGCACTATCATGTCACCCCGCATCAGATGCTGATGGCGATCCGCCTGTGGCGGGCAAAAAACTTCCTCACCCACGGCCTGCCCGCCGCCGATGTCGCCGCCTTGACCGGCCTTACCGATCAGTCGCACCTGACCCGCGCCTTTACCCGCCGCTATGGCATCACGCCGGTACGCTATCAGAAGCAGGTTGCCCGCCGCTGATGCGCAATCTCATACAATATTCTTCCCCTGCCCTTCCCTACACTGATGACCAACCAAAACGGTCTGGAGGGCAGAATGATTAGTGGTGTGCTGTACGCCCTGGCGGCAGGGTTAATGTGGGGACTGATTTTTGTCGGGCCGCTGCTGGTGCCGGATTATCCGGCGATTTTACAGTCCACCGGACGCTATCTGGCTCTCGGGCTTATCGCTATACCGCTGGCCTGGCTGGGGCGCGGACGTCTGCGCCAGTTGAGCCGCCAGGACTGGCTGACTGCGCTGGCGCTGACCATGGCGGGTAACCTGATTTATTACGTCTGTCTCGCCAGCGCCATTCAGCGCACCGGCGCGCCCGTCTCGACGATGATCATCGGCACGCTGCCGGTGGTGCTGCCGGTGCTGGCGAATCTGCTCTACAGCCAGCGCGACGGCAAGCTGCCGTGGCTGCGCCTTACCCCCGCGCTGCTGTGCATTACCGCAGGGCTGGTGTGCGTGAACATCGCCGAGCTACGACACGGGCTGCCGGATTTTAGCGTGTGGCGCTATGGTTCCGGGATCGCGCTGGCGCTGGTGTCGGTGGTGTGCTGGGCGTGGTATGCGCTGCGTAATGCCCGCTGGCTACGGGAAAATCCGACCCGGCATCCGATGATGTGGGCCACGGCGCAAGGCCTGGTAACGCTGCCGGTGTCGCTGGCGGGCTATGTGGCGGCCTGTCTGTGGTTACAGGCGGATCAGCCCGCGTTTGCGCTGCCGTTTGGTCCGCGGCCGCTGGTGTTTATCGGCCTGATGACGGCGATTGCCATTTTGTGTTCATGGGTGGGTGCGCTGTGCTGGAATCTTGCCAGCCAAAAACTGCCGACGGTGATCCTTGGGCCATTGATCGTCTTCGAAACGCTGGCGGGCTTGCTGTATACCTTTTTGCTACGCCAGAGCGTCCCGCCGTTGTTGACGGCGTCAGGCATTGCCTTGCTGGTGGTGGGAGTGGTGATCGCGGTACGGGTAAAACGGGTGGTGAGCGGGTAAGGTTGCCGGGTGGCGGCTACGCCTTACCCGGCCTACAAGGTAGCCAGACGCCGCAAAGGTGCGACGCCGCGTACCAGGTTAAGTATGTAGGCCCGGCAAGCGTGCGCCGCCGGGCATCAGGTTAAGTATGTAGGCCCGGCAAGCGTGCGACGCCGCGCATCGGGTCAAGTATGTAGGCCCGGCAAGCATGCGCCGCCGGGCGTCAGGTCAAGTATATAGGCCCGGCAAGCGTGCGCCGCCGGGCGTCAGGTCAAGTATATAGGCCCGGTAAGCGTGCGCCGCCGGGCATCGGGTTTAGAAGGTTTCCCAGTTCGCGTCGGTGGTCGCGGCTACCGGCTTCATTTTCACCGCTGCCGGGCGCGTGGTCGCTACAGCCGCTGGCGCGCGACGGTTCACTTTGAACACCGCCACGGTATCGTTAAGCAGGGACGCCTGCTCTTCCAGCGCTGCCGCAGCGGCAGCGGATTCTTCCACCAGCGAGGCGTTCTGCTGCGTGACGCGATCCATCTCAGCCACCGCCTGACCGACCTGATCGATACCACGACTTTGCTCGTCGGAGGCCGACGCGATTTCGCCCATGATGTCGGTCACGCGGGTGACGGCGCTGACGATTTCCGCCATGGTTTCACCGGCTTCGTGCACCAGTGCGGAACCGGCATCCACGCGACTACCGGAATCGTCGATCAGTGCTTTGATCTCTTTAGCCGCCTGCGCACTGCGGCTTGCCAGGGTACGGACTTCACCGGCGACTACCGCAAACCCACGACCCTGCTCACCGGCACGGGCGGCTTCCACCGCGGCGTTCAGCGCCAGAATATTGGTCTGGAAAGCAATGCCGTCGATGACGTTGGTGATCTGCGCGATTTTGCTGGAGCTGGTGGCAATTTCGTCCATCGTGCGCACCACGCCGTCCACCACTGCACCGCCTTTCTGCGCGGTTTCAGAGGCCGTTTTCGCCAGCTGCGTCGCCTGACGGGCGTTGTCGGCATTCTGCTTCACGGTCGCGGTCAGCTGTTCCATGCTGGCAGCGGTTTCTTCCAGCGAAGCGGCCTGTTGCTCAGTACGGGAAGAGAGATCGTTACTGCCGGCAGAGATTTCACCCGCGCCGGTAAAGATGGTATCCGCGCCATCGCGCACTACGCTGACGGTTGTCGCCAGCGCCTGCTGCATGTCGCGCACGTTAGACGCCAGCAGTGCCATTTCGTTTTTGCCTTCTGCATCAATCTGATGCGTCAGATCGCCCGCCGCGATATGGCGGATATGGCCCATCACTTCATGTAACGGCTTGAGCAGTACACGCTGCATCGCGATCCAGCTGGCCACGATCACCGCCGCGACCAGCAGCATAATGGCGCCCACGATCCACATGATGCGCACATAATCCTTTTCGTTATCGATGACGCCTTTATTCGCCAGATCGGCCTGCACGGCGCGCCATTCACGATAGACGCTCTGCATGGCGTTCTGTTTCTTTTCTGCGCCCTGCTTGAACATCGCTTCCAGCTCACCCGCCGCCAGCAGGCGGTTCATTTCGGTCAGCGTGGTGGAATAGATTTCGTACTGTTTTTCCAGTTCCGGCGGCAGGCGGGGATCCATACCCGGCGTTTCCGGCAGTGCATCGTAGATTTCAAAATGCTTATGCGCATCGGCCAGCAGGTTTTTCGCGGTGTTCACCAGTTCACCCAGTTCGCCGCCGTTGATTTGGCTCGCGGTGCTGCTTTGCAAACGTAACATACCGCGGTTAAGCGTCACGCGGGCCTGGTTAAGGCTGATCCAGGCGTCGGTAAATTCCGCCACGTTCTGGCTGGCAACCTGAGAGACCGTAAAGTTGTTTTTGTCATTTTTGAGCGCGTTGATAAACACGCCCGCCGCAATAAGTTGCATCGCGCCAAGGACGAAAAGCACCATAATCAACAGGGTTATAACTTTTACACGTTTAAACATCGGGAACCTTTTATCGGATGCAGGATTTTTATGTGACGGGGGTATATCGGCAGGTTTTAACGCTTGTTTAACGAAGATATTGCACACTTGATACCAAATATTCACTTTAACAAGTAGTTTCAATGCGTTATGACCCGTAAATTTTTGTGACGCAGCGCACAAAATAGGACGAATAAATCCCATCACTCATCAGGGGTATAGCGCCCGCTTAAAGATGTATTTAAAATGCATCTTATATTCCGACTACTGAGGTAACTGTCATGGCCTTTCGCGATCAACCTTTAGGTGAGCTGGCGCTGTCCATTCCCCGCGCTTCTGCCCTGTTCCGTCAATACGATATGGATTACTGCTGTGGGGGTAAGCAAACGCTGGCCCGTGCCGCCGCGCGCAACGAGCTGGATGTGGAGATGATTGAAGCACAGCTGGCGAAACTGGCCGAGCAGCCGCCGGAGAAAGACTGGCGCACAGAACCGCTTGCAAACATCATCGACCATATCATCGTGCGCTATCACGATCGCCACCGCGAGCAGTTGCCGGAGCTGATTTTACAGGCCACCAAAGTTGAACGAGTCCACGCCGATAAGCCCAACGTGCCGCGCGGCCTGACCAAATACCTGACCATGCTGCATCAGGAGCTTTCCAGCCACATGATGAAAGAGGAGCAGATCCTCTTCCCGATGATCAAACAGGGAATGGGCAGTCAGGCTGCCGGGCCGATTAACGTCATGGAAAGCGAGCATGATGAAGCGGGTGAACTGCTGGAGGTGATCAAACATACCACCCAAAACGTGACGCCGCCGCCGGAAGCCTGCACCACCTGGAAAGCGATGTATAACGGCATTAATGAACTGATTGACGATCTGATGGAACACATCAGCCTGGAAAATAACGTGCTGTTTCCGCGAGCGTTAAGCGGAGAGTAATCCCGTTGCCCGGAGGCGCTACGCTTACCGGGCCTACATTTTGCAGACCGGATAAGCGCAGCAGCACCGCGCAGGATTACGGTGTAGGCCGGATAAGCACAGTGCCATCCGGCATTACAGGCGACTATTGGCGCATACGTGCCATACGCTTCTTACCCACTAAGAACCAGAACGCACCCAGCACAATAAACCACAGCGGCGTGACGAGCAGCGCCTGGCGGGTATCTTCTTCCAGCGTCAGCAATACCAGTACAAAGGCGAAGAACGCCATACATACCCAGCACATCACCTTGCCCAGCGGCATCTTATAAATCGACTTTTCATGCAGATGGGGACGCTGTTTGCGGTAGACCAGATACGAGCAAAGAATAATGGTCCACACGAACATGAAGAGGATCGCTGACACCGTGGTGATCATGGTGAACGCCGAGATCACGCTTGGATTGACGTAGAGCATCACCACGCCGCCCAGCAAACAGATGCAGGAGAAGGTCAGGCCCGTCGCCGGTACCGCGCGTTTTGACAGCTTACCGAAGCTTTTCGGCGCGGCCCCGTCTTGCGCCAGACCGAACAACATACGGCTGGTGGAGAATACGCCGCTGTTCGCCGACGATGCGGCTGAGGTCAGCACCACAAAGTTGATAATGCTCGCTGCCGCCGGTAAACCGACGAGGATAAACAGCTCCACGAACGGGCTCTTATCCGCCACCACTGAGCTCCACGGCGTCACCGACATAATAATGATCAGCGCAAACACGTAGAACATGATGATGCGGATCGGAATAGAGTTAATGGCGCGCGGCAGGGATTTTTCCGGGTCTTTGGTTTCTGCGGCGGTCGTGCCGACCAGCTCAATCCCCACGAAGGCAAACACCGCGATCTGGAAACCGGCAAAGAAACCACTGATGCCTTTCGGGAACCAGCCGCCGTCATTCCACAGATGCGCGAAAGAGGCCTGCACGCCGCTCGGCGAGGTAAATTCGGTCAGCACCATCACCAGGCCCACCACGACCAGCCCGACAATGGCGACAATCTTGATCATCGCGAACCAGAATTCCATTTCGCCAAACATCTTCACCGTCGCGAGGTTAAGGCTCAGCAACAGCAGGATCACCGCCAGCGAAGCCACCCAGTCGGATAAGTTGGGGAACCAGAATTGCGCATAGGACGTGATCGCCACCACGTCGGCCATGCCGGTCACTACCCAACAAAACCAGTAGGTCCAGCCGGTGAAATAGCCCGCCCACGGCCCCAGTAAGTCGGCGGCGAAATCGCTGAACGACTTATATTCCAGATTCGACAGCAGCAGCTCGCCCATGGCGCGCATCACGAAAAACAGCATAAAGCCGATGATCATATAGACGAATATGATCGACGGGCCGGCAAGACTGATGGTTTTTCCTGAGCCCATAAACAGGCCGGTGCCGATAGCACCGCCGATGGCAATAAGCTGGATATGACGGTTGGTGAGATTGCGCCGTAGCGACTGTTCAGCCGGAGCCTGCTGGTCAGCAGCCTGCTGGTCAGCGGCGACCTTCGTTTGATCTACCATGTATTTTTTCCTGTACCTGTCTGTGTTGTTGAGGCTCTTCTGGCCTTTCATGGTGTCACGTGCGTGACAATGCCTGGATTTTTGACTCATCGATAGTAGGTAAGAATCGGCGGGATGAATACTGTGATTTAAATGAGATGTTAAATTTATGTTTAAACTGAGTGTTATATCACTTCGTCTGTGCGAATTAGGTCACAAAAATACACGCAACAAATGCATTTGCAAGATTAAATATCGACTCTGAACCAAAGAATGGCATATGTGCACAGAAACGACGCCCCCTCCCCGTTAAGGGAGAGGGATCGTTGGAGGGGAATTACAGGATTTCCAGCAATTCCACTTCGAAGACCAGCGTGCTGAACGGCGGAATAGACGCGCCTGCGCCACGCTCACCGTACGCCAGGTTCTGCGGAATGGTCAGTTCCCACTTCGAGCCAACCGGCATCAGGGTCAGCGCTTCGATCCAGCCTGGGATCACGCCGTTAACCGGGAATTCAGCCGGTTCGCCGCGAGCCACGGAGCTGTCAAACACGGTGCCGTCGATCAGTTTACCGGTGTAATGCACACGCACACGGTCAGTACGGGCCGGGATCGCGCCTTCGCCCTGCGTCAGTACACGGAACTGCAGACCGGATTCGGTGCTGTTCACGCCGTCTTTTTCACGGTTTTCGTCCAGATACTTCACGCCTTCAGACGCCATCGCTTCGAAGCGCTCGCGACGTACTGCATCAGCGCGTTCGTGGATTTCACGCAGGGCGCGGTGAACCACATCGACCGGCACTGCCGGCTGAGTGCCTGCCAGCGCATCGGCAATGCCCGCTACCAGTGCTTCCGGTAACAGCCCCTGCAGGCCAGACTCGCTTAGTTGCTGCCCTACCTGCAAGCCAATGCCGTAGCTTGCCTGCGCTTCGATAGTGTCAAAAGTCGGGGTTGTCATGGGTTTTCCTTTCATCGCATTTAAAGTAGCGGGCAGCATAGCAGTCAGGCTGCGACGGGTAAAACTTTGTCGCGGTGATTGATGACAAATCGCAGGGAAAAAGAAACAATGGTCGCCGTAAGATTATTCCCGAACAGATGTCACGAAAGACCGGTTTGCCACGCTCATCAGGCAGTTACCCATCTATACTCAGTGACACAGGATACTAACGACGCGGAGCAGGAGGATAGCCATGCCCGGGCGATTTGAACTGAAACCAACCCTGGCGAGGATCTGGCACGCGCCGGACAACGTGCGCATCATGGATCCGCTCCCGCCGGGTCATCGCCGTGGCATTATTTTTGCCGCTGCGCTGATCGTCATTGGATTCTTGCTGCCGACTACTGACAACAACGATGCGCCGTCGGCCACGCGCGATGCGCAGCTCGACCTGCAGTCACAGTCCCAATCGCAACAGATGCAATCCGCACAGCCTGAACAGCCGCCGCTGGTATCATCGCCGCCACAAAATGACGGCCAGGTGGCACCCATCACGCCTGAGCCGATTCAGGAGCAGGAACAGGAGCAGCCGCAGACTACGCAGAATAGCGCCCCGTTGCAGGAGCCGACCGGCATTGAGCAGCAGTGGCGCACTTATCGCGTCGAGCCGGGCAAAACGCTGGCGCAGCTGTTCCGCGACCATAATTTACCACCGACGGATGTCTATGCGATGGCGCAGGTGGAAGGCAACGGTAAACCGCTCAGCAATCTGCAAACCGGGCAGATTGTGAAGATCCGTCAGAACGCTAACGGCGTGGTCACCGGGCTGACGATTGAAACCAGCGGCGACCAGCAGGTGCTGTTTACCCGTCAGACGGATGGCAGCTTTATCCGCGCACGCTAATCGCCACTCACAGCGGGGAACGTCAGGCGTTCCCCTGTTTTACTTTATTCACCCACCAGATGCCCGAGCAGACCAGCACCAGCGCCACCGCATATTTCCATTCGAGAATGTTCTCGCCTAAGAAAATCGACGACAGCACCGCGCCCGACACCGGGATCAGGAAGTTAAACGGCGCGATCATGCCCACGCGGTTGTACTTCAGCAGAATACTCCACAGCGCAAAGGCCACCGATGACAGCAGCGTCAGATAGCCCAGAATGGCTACTGAAGAAAATCCATGTACGGTGAGCGAGCCGCCCGACAGATAGCCGCCCACCACCAGCGCCAGCCCGCCCATTCCCAACTGATAGCCGGTCATGACCGTCGGATCCACTGTTTGCGAGATACGTTTGCCGTACAGCGTAGCCGCCGAAAGAATAAACGCCGCCAGCACCACCGAGCCGTCACCCAGCAGCGTGAAGCTAAAGTCCATGCCGCTGTTGAAGTTAACCACCATCACCCCGGCAAAGCCCAGCACGCAGCCCAGCGTTTTGTTGTAGCTCAGTTTGTCATTCTGATAGATGAAATGCGCCAGCAGCACACTGAAAAAGGTGCCGGTGGCGTTCATGATCGAGCCTTTCACGCCTGTGGTGAACGCCAGCCCGATATAAAAGAAGATGTACTGCAAAGAGGTTTGCGTCAGGCCAAGCACGGCGAGCTGGCCGTACTGGCGACCACTGAGGCGGGCAATGGGTTTACGCTGCATCATGGCGAACAGCAGCAGCAACAGCCCGGCAAACAGGAAGCGATAACCAGCAAAGACGATTTTTGATGGAATATCATCGGTGGCGATCTGAAAAATCTCGTAGCCGCTCTTAATCGCCGGATAGGCGCTACCCCACAGCAGGCAGCAGAGCGCGGCCCCCATATAGACGACGTTTTTGCGGGCAAACAGAGGTGTCTGGTGGTTTGTATCCATGCTTTACCAAAAAATAAAATAACGTTTTATTTTTCTATTATCGCGAAAAGGTAAAGCAATAGCCAGTCAGAAAAGTGTCAGGTGCGTGGAAGGCAGAAAAGCAAAACGCCGGCACAAGGCCGGCGTTTCGTTGTTATCAAAACGTGGGTTGCAGATTACTCAGCAACAACGTTGATGATAACTTTAGCGAACACTTCGCTGTGAACCTGGAAGCTCACTTCGTGCTCACCAGTGGTACGCAGAACGCCGTTCGGTAAACGAACTTCGCTCTTAGCCACGTCAACGCCAGCTGCAGTTACAGCGTCAGCGATGTCGCGAGTACCGATGGAACCGAACAATTTACCTTCGTCGCCTGCTTTAGACGCGATGGTAACAGTGCCCAGTGCGTTGATTTTCTCAGCGCGAGCTTCAGCAGCGGACAGAACGTCAGCCAGTTTGGCTTCCAGTTCAGCACGGCGTGCTTCGAAGAATTCAACGTTTTTCTTGGTAGCAGGAACAGCTTTACCCTGCGGTACCAGGAAGTTACGAGCATAACCCGCTTTAACGTTAACCTGATCACCCAGGCTACCCAGGTTTGCTACTTTATCAAGCAGAATAACTTGCATTACCTTATCCTCTCAAAGTCGTATTAATGGACCGTGACCGATTACTGATGACGATCAGTGTACGGCAGCAGGGACAGGTAGCGAGCGCGTTTGATAGCGCGAGCCAGCTGACGCTGATATTTTGCACGGGTACCGGTGATACGGCTTGGGACAATCTTACCGCTTTCGGTGATGTAGTTTTTCAGCGTTGCGATATCTTTATAGTCGATCTCTTGAACGCCTTCCGCGGTGAAACGGCAGAACTTGCGACGACGGAAATAACGTGCCATTTGGCTAGTCTCCAGAATCTATCAATTCAATCTGCTCGGCATGCAGTACCATTTTTGTCAGTCCGTTCTTTGCCTTATGGCAACTAATGAACCCCTGAACGGTGACTGCGCTACCGACCGTTATACTGTGAGTAATGGCCTGGTTCTCGTGCCCGCTGATTATTACAGGCATCTGACACCACGCCTGCCGGTGAAAACCGGCTTCCTCTTGCACAGAACGGTGCTCAAGCACGAACTGGCAATGAGGTATTCCTGATGGACTGACCTTTCGAAGGGGCATCCTGCACACAGTGCCGGACAACACCAGACGGTTGGTCATCAGAAATTACTCTTCAGAATCCCCAGCATCATCAGCATCTGCGGTTTCGCTTGCGAAATCATCGCGACGCTCACGGCGCTCGTCTTTCGCTTTAACCATCGGAGATGCTTCAGTAACAGCGTGTTTGGTACGCATAACCATGCTGCGGATAACGGCATCGTTGAAGCGGAAGTTTGTTTCCAGCTCATCGATCGCTTCCTGCGGTGCTTCAACGTTCATCAGAACGTAGTGGGCTTTGTGCAGTTTATTGATCGGGTAAGCCAGCTGACGGCGGCCCCAGTCTTCCAGACGGTGGATCGTACCTTCTGCTGCAGTGATTGCACCAGTGTAACGCTCGATCATACCCGGAACCTGTTCGCTCTGGTCAGGATGGACCATAAAAACGATTTCGTAATGACGCATCGAATTGCTCCTTACGGATTATTCAGCCTCCTGTCAGGGTCAGCCGCGGCCCATGGAAGCAAGGAACGTGTTTGAAAGGCGGCTGAAAAATTGACGCGTAATCATACTTGCGACGCCCATCGAACTCAAGCGAATTGCACAAATAATTCGCATACCGCGCAAAACGGGTCTACGCGCTATTTACTGCTGCCCATAATAGGCATCAGGGCCGTGCTTGCGCAGAAAATGCTTCTCTAGCAGATAGCCATCAATGGGTTTTAACTGCGGGTTAATGCCGCAGGAAATCCACGCCATACGCGCGACTTCCTCCATCACCACCGCATTATGCACCGCGTCTCCGGCGTCTTTACCCCAGGCAAAAGGCCCGTGCTGATACACCACCATCCCCGGCCTGTGCAGCGGATCGGCGTCCCCCAGGGTTTCAATGATGACCTTGCCGGTGTTCAGCTCATAGTCGTCCCGCACTTCCTGTTCGGTTAACGCGCGGGTGCAGGGAATATCACCGGCGAAATAATCCGCGTGGGTCGTGCCCAGCGCCGGGATCGCTCGTCCGGCCTGCGCCCAGGCTGTCGCGTGGGTTGAGTGGGTATGCACCACGCCACCAAGCGCAGGATAACGGCGATACAGCGCCAGATGCGTGGCGGTATCCGAGGAGGGACGCAGATGGCCGTGCAGCACCGCGCCGGTGAGGTCAACAATCACCATATCGTCGGGCGTCATGGTTTCATACGCTACGCCGCTCGGTTTGATCGCCACCCAGCCGCGCTCGCGATCGATGGCGCTGACGTTGCCCCAGGTAAACGTCACCAGCCCGTAACGCGGCAGCGCCATATTGGCGTCATACACCTGCTGTTTGAGTTGCTCCATTATCCCGCCTCCTGTAAACCGGCCCGCGCCATGCGTTCACGTACCCAGTCCCGCGCCTTCGTCACCTCGGCTGCCGGATCTGCCGCTGTTTCGCTCCACATTTCAATCAGATACGGCCCGCAATAGCCGCTCTTTCTGAGGGTGTCGAAGCAACGTTCAAAATCCACCACGCCTTCGCCAAAGGGGACATTTTTAAACTCACCCGGACGGGTATCTTTGACGTGTACCGCGACGATATGACCGATCCCGGCCTGCAATTCCATCTGCACGTCGTTATCCCAGGCCGACAGGTTGCCGATGTCCGGGTAGAGCTGGAACCAGGGGTTATTGAGGTAATGCGCGTAGCCCAGCGCTTTGCTGATGGAGTTCATTAGCGGGTAGTCCATGATCTCCATCGCCAGCGTCACCTGGGCGCGGCTCGCCATCACCACGCTCTCTTTCAGCCCGTCGCGAAAGCGGCGGCGCGTTTCATCGCTCGCCTGCTGGTAATAGACGTCGTAACCCGCCAGCTGGATCACACGAATACCGACGTCCTGCGCGAACCGGATCGCCTTACGCATGATCTCAAGCCCGTGCTGGCGCACGTGGTCATCTTCACTGCCGAGCGGAAAGCGACGGTGCGCGCTCAGGCACATGGACGGCACCCGCACGCCGGTTTCGGCAATGGCATTGACCAGCGCCAGCCGCTGCTCGCGGCTCCAGTCGAGGCGCGAAAGGCGGACATCGGTTTCATCTACTGACATTTCGACAAAATCAAACCCCAGCGTTCTGGCGCGCTGAAGGCGCTCAACCCAGCACTCCCCGGCGGGGAGTGCTTTTTCATAGATGCCAAGCGGCACCTGTTTCGACAACATAGCCGCTCCTTAGCCCCACAGCTGCGCGATGGTACGCTTGAACTGCCGGGCAGCTTCCACCGGCGAGGCAGCGTCACGGATACTGCGCCCGGCGATAAACACATGGATGGGAATGCCCTGAAACAGCGGCAGATCTTCCAGCGCCAGCCCGCCAGTAACCGTCACCTTAAAGCCCATATCCGCCAGACGCCTGATGGCGGTAATGTCCGACTCGCCCCACGCCACACCTGCCGCCTGCGCATCACGGCTGCGATGATAAACAACCTGCCCGATCCCGGCATCACGCCAGCCCTGCGCCTGCTCCCAGGTCCAGTAACCCGTCAGTTCAATCTGCACATCGCCGTTGAACTCCTGGGCCACTTCCAGCGCGCCTTTGGCGGTGTTCAGATCCGCACAGCAGATCACCGTCACCCAGTCGGCGTTTGCCTCGAAACACATGCGCGAGAGGATTTTCCCGGCGTCGGCAATTTTGGCGTCCGCCAGCACGATTTTATGCGGATAGAGTGCTTTCAGATCGCGAACCGCGCGCACGCCTTCGCCCACGCACAGGATGGTGCCGACTTCAATAATATCCACCTCTTCAGCAATCAGACGGGTGGTCTCATACGCGTGGGAAAGCGTCTGGTTATCCAGCGCCACCTGCAACATTGGTAATGCCATGGTAAGTCCCTCTTAAACAGCCGCCGCATTGGCGTAATCGATAAGATCCAGCACGTCCTGCGCAGTGCGGCAGGCGCGTAAGCGATCAAAATTGGCTTCGTCGTCAAACAGGTTGACGATCTGCATGATGCCCACTTCCTGATGGGTGTTAGCGTCTACCGCCGCCATGGTGATGAGAATATCCACCAGATCGTTATCCTCGTGGTTAAACGACAGCGGGGTTTTCAGCGTTATCAGGGAGAATCCGGTGCGTTTGACGCCCTCATCCGGGCGGCCATGGGGCATGGCCAGGCCGGGAGCGATAACAAAATAAGGGCCATACTGCGCCACGCCGTCGAGGATCGCCTGGTAATAGCGCGGCTCTACCACATCAGCGTCGACCAGCAGATCGACGCCGATTTTCACCGCCTCCTGCCAGGTGCTGGCCTCGACCTGCAAGCGAATCGAGTTATTTTCCACCAGCGAATCACGTAATTTCATTGAGCACCCTTACTTCATATCCTGAGGAAAATGCGCGGCAATCACTTCCATCAGCTTTGGTCCAAAATCAGCCGGCGACAGCATGTTGCGCACGCCGACCACGTATTTATTGCCGCTGACGGTGATTTCACCGGCAATGTGGGTGGACGCAATAATCACATCGGCACCGTTCAGCTCGCTTTTGTATTCGCCCACGGCGCAGCTGTTCACACTGTGATCCACGCCCTGTTGCGTCAGGAACTGATCCACTTTCATTTTCATGATCATGGAACTGCCCTGCCCGTTACCGCATACCGCCAGAATTCGTACAGTCATTACGTAACTCCTTTTATTAAGCAGAAGGTTCTGCCAGAGGGTGTTCTGCATCTTCTTCCGCACGCAGCGCGCGTCCTGCGAAGAACATGTATACCAGCGCGATCAGGATGATGACGCCCATAAACCACAGGCCGAGGGTGAAACCCTGCATCATCGGCGGCGCCAGAATCGACCAGTCCGCCATACCCATCCACGCGCTCATGCCGGTGAGTTTTACTGCCCACACGCAGCCAAAGATTTCGATCATGCCCATCACCAGGCAAATTTTGAGCGCCGCCCGCCAGCCGCCGAAATGGTTGGCAAAGACGCCGATGGTGGCGTTAGAGAAGAACATCGGGATAAAACCGGGAATGATCAGAATGGAGGAGCCGCAGGCCAGCAAAATACCCACGGCAATCAGCTGACCGACGGTACCCCACATAAAGCCCCACACCACCGCGTTAGGCGCGAAGCTGTAGATGGCTGCGCAGTCGATAGCCAGCACGGCGCCGGGGATCAGCCGCTGGGAGATGCCGTTGAACGCTTCCGAGAGTTCAGCGACGAACATCCGCACGCCCTGCACGATGATGAAAATCGCCACCGCGAACTGGAAACCGGTTTGCAGGATGTAGATCGTCCAGTGGGTTTTACCGGCCATCGCCTGGACCACATCAAGCCCAAAGGAGATGAGGATCGCGCCGAAAAACAGAGTCATGACGATGGCGGTAGAGACGATATTGTCGTGGAAAATATTCAGCCAGCCGGGCAGTTTCAGATCCTCCACGCTCTCCTCTTTTTTGCCGAGGAACGGGGCGAGCTTATAAGCCAGCCAGGAGGCAAACTGCTGCTGATGGCCAATGGAAAAACCGCAATTGTCGGTCACCTCCTGCGTGGGCTTGTACATCATGTTGGAGGTGATCCCCCAGTACAGCGATACCAGCACTGCCGTGCAGACGATAGTGGTCCACATCGGGTAGCCGAGGATAAAAAAGAACACGGCAATAAGCCCGGCCTGCTGAAACATAATGTGGCCGGTCAGCATGATGGTGCGGATACCGGTCACGCGGCGGAACAGCACATAGACAATGTTGAGCGCCAGCGCCAGCAACACCGCATACCCCACCCAGCTGTAGGCCTCGCCCATGCGTTCAATGGTGGCCATCATCGACGCATAGGTGTCCGAGATAGCGCCATTAATGCCGTAAACCTCCGACATTTTCGCCACGACCGGTTTAAAGGTGCTGGTCAGAATGCCCGACCCTGCCTGTAACAGCATGAAGCCGATAATGGTTTTGATGGTGCCTTTGACGATCACACTGACGCTTTTGCGCAGCAGGATATAGCCCAGGCAGGTGACGATACCCAGCAGCAACGGGGCATTGGTCATGACCTGGTTAAAGAAAACGGTAAAGACGCTGTAGAGGATCTCCATAACTCTCTCCGGAGGGTAAGGGGGCACCGGGCATCGGTACCGGGTGTGCCCACACTCTACCAATCACAAATAATCACCAAAAGATTGAATTTGATTATTTGTGATGCGCTGCGCAAATTATTTCCACACCACGACAAAGCCCATTCACTCACAACTAAAATTAATACTATTTACAGAGAGATATAAAAATACACCCCGTGTTTTCAGCGCGTTAAAATCACAAAATCAGAACGTTCCTCGCATAAATACTGCAAATCATCTCGTTGCATTGCTGAAAAAAGCGTGACAACATGAATCAATAACAATCACTATTTGATTACATTTGACATGAAAAGCGAGGAGTACAGAATGAGTAAAGTGGAGAGCATCAGCCGTGAATCATGGATCCTCAGCACCTTTCCGGAGTGGGGAAGCTGGCTGAATGAAGAAATTGAGCAGGAGCAGGTCGCACCAGGCACCTTTGCCATGTGGTGGCTCGGCTGTACCGGCATCTGGCTGAAATCAGAAGGGGGCGCCAACCTCTGCGTCGATTTCTGGTGCGGCACCGGCAAACAAAGCCACGGCAATCCACTGATGAAAACCGGCCATCAGATGCAGCGTATGGCAGGCGTCAAAAAGCTTCAGCCGAATCTGCGCACCACGCCTTTTGTGCTCGATCCCTTTGCCATTCGGCAGATCGACGCGGTGCTCGCCACCCACGATCACAACGATCATATCGACGTGAACGTGGCGGCGGCGGTGATGCAAAACTGCCCGGAGACGGTGCCCTTTATTGGCCCGCAGACCTGCGTCGATTTATGGACGGGCTGGGGGGTGCCGCGCGAGCGCTGCATCGTCGTCAAACCGGGCGATGTGGTGAAGATAAAAGACACTGAGATCCATGCGCTTGACGCGTTTGATCGCACGGCGCTGATCACCCTGCCTGCGGATCAGAAAGCCGCCGGGATCCTGCCGGACGGCATGGACGAGCGCGCGGTGAATTATCTGTTTAAAACGCCGGGCGGCTCGCTCTACCACAGCGGGGATTCACACTACTCGAATTATTATGCGAAGCACGGCAATGATCATCAGATCGACGTGGCCCTCGGCTCGTACGGCGAAAATCCGCGCGGTATCACCGACAAAATGACCAGCGTTGACATGTTACGTATGGCGGAATCACTGAACGCGAAAGTGGTGATCCCGTTCCATCATGATATTTGGTCAAATTTCCAGGCGGATCCGCAGGAGCTGCGCGTGCTGTGGGAGATGAAAAAAGATCGTCTGCAGTACGGTTTCAAACCTTTCATCTGGCAGGTGGGCGGCAAATTCACCTGGCCGCTGGATAAAGACAAGTTTGAATACCACTACCCGCGCGGCTTTGACGACTGCTTTACCACCGAGCCTGATTTACCCTTTAAATCCTTCCTGTGATCGCCACAGGCTTCACGTCCGGCGGCCTGTGCTGCCGGACGGGCATTTTTTTACTCACGCTTAGTAATTGCAGGCTATTTCAAATATCATCTAAAAAAATCATTATTTATCGGAATAGCTCATGACGGAAGCGCAACGACATCAAATTCTGCTGGAACTGTTGGCACAAACGGGCTTTATCACCGTCGAGCAGGTGATGGCGCGGCTGGATGTCTCCCCCGCCACCGCCCGGCGGGACATCAATAAGCTCGACGAGAGCGGCAAACTGAAAAAGGTCCGTAACGGCGCAGAGGCGATCAGCCAGCAGCGACCGCGCTGGTCGCCGATGAACATTCATCAGGCGCACAATCTGGATGAAAAAGTGCGTATCGCCAGGGCCGCCTCGCAGCTGGTAAAGCCTGGGGAGAGCGTCGTCATCAACTGTGGATCGACCGCCTTTTTACTGGGCCGCGAAATGTGCGGTAAGCCGGTGCAGATCATCACCAACTATCTGCCGCTGGCGAATTACCTGATCGATCAGGAGCACGAGAGCGTGGTGATCATGGGTGGACAGTACAATAAAAGCCAGGCCATCACCCTCAGCCCGCAGGGCAGCGAAAACAGCCTCTACGCCGGGCACTGGATGTTTACCAGCGGAAAAGGCTTAGCCGCCGATGGTCTGTACAAAACCGATATGCTGACCGCCATGGCAGAGCAGAAAATGCTGAATGTCGTCGGAAAACTGGTGGTTCTGGTGGACAGCAGCAAAGTCGGCGAGCGCGCCGGGATGCTGTTCAGTCGCGCCGATCAGATCGACATGGTGATCACCGGCAAAGCGGCCAACCCTGACATCATCAAGCAGCTCGAAAGTCAGGGTGTGAAGGTGATGTGCGTTTAAAGGTGCGCGCGGAAGAAATCGACGGTGGCCGCCAGCGCGACGGGCGTAATGCGATGCTTCACCCCCGCTTCCCATACGCAGGTTAGCTGCTGATCCAGCCCGGCCTGCGTCAGCGCCTGCTGTAACCGCCAGCTCTCCTCTGCCGGAACGACGTCGTCCTCCTCGCCGTGCCACAGCAGCAGTGGCCGGTCTGCCAGACGCGGTAAATGTCGGGAGACGTCCCGGTCGGCAAGCGGGGCTATCGCCTGTTGCAGATCGTCAGGCGGAAACAGCGTGCGGGCAAGCGTAGTGAAGTAACCGGAGCCCATCAGGCTGGCGACGCATTTCACCTCCGGGTGCTGCGTCATGATGCCCAGCGCGGTCATGCCGCCCATCGACGCACCGCCTACCGCCAGCCGGGCATCCTTGATCAGTCCTTCGTCATAAAGCGCCTTTTGCAGCGCAGCAAACTCCAGCAGATTGCTGTGCAGGATCTGCCAGAACTGCCCGAGCCGCGCGATGGCGTCGCCGTTGAATCGCGCGCCGTGATCGCGAGCGTCCGGCATCACCACTCTCATTCCCGCCTGCGCCAGCGCAACGGCAAAGTAGCTGTACACCAGTTTCGATGAGCTAAACCCGTGGTAAAACACCACTGTCGGCAGCGGTTGTTCACGCTGCCCGGCGGGGGTGGCATGAAGGATTTCAATCCCGGCAAGGTGCCGCGTTTCAAGTTCAATCATCATCTTCTCCTGGGTTATTTTGCAGATATGCCATGCAGGGCCGCATTACGCAAGCCAGGAGCGGCGATGCTTTGCCATAATGTTGAGATGTCCATTACGCTTTTGGGTGATTTTCAGTCGAAAATCACGTTGTAGATAACAATTCGGGAACATTCCCCCAAAGGGGAATTCACGAGGAACTACACTATGGCAATCAGGAAACGGGAAATAACGATGAGTCGGTTCGCCCCTGTTGTGCTGGCATTATTACTGAGCGGCTGTAGCGTATTGCAGGGCACGCCACAGCCCCCGCCCCCGGCGAAAAGTCAGCCACAGGAGATCAGCCGTAATCAGACGGAAGGTTTGCAGCGTCTGGGCACCATCAGCGTGATGGTTAAAGGCTCTCCCATGGATGCGGAGGAGGAAATAAAGGCCAAAGCCGCTGCTGCTCACGCTGATTATTACGTCATTATTCTTAATGACGATACGGTATTCACTGGCCAGTGGTATTCGCAGGCCATTCTGTATCGTCAGTAACGGTCCGTTGCTTTTTAAGGTTGATTTACACTGCTTTGCACCTTTAGACGTATTCCTGTGCACAATGAATTCGATGCTTCGGCAAAGGAGAGGATTTATACGCGATGGATTGCCCTGCCATGACTCAGGGTCACGTTAAATGGAGCTGACAAATGAAACGATCGCTTGCTTTAACCACATTGCTGCTCTCCGTTGGCTTAGTAAGCACAACGGCGCAGTCTGCCGAGTTTGCCAGCGCCGATTGCGTCACCGGGCTGAATGAAATCGGCCTGATCTCGGTGAATAATGTTTATGGCAGTGCACAGGATGTGGAACGGGTCATCGCCTTTAAGGCGGATGAGCAAGGCGCATCCTGGTATCGCATTATTGCGATGCAGGAGGATTTGCGGGCCGATAACTGGCGCGTTCAGGCCATTCTGTATGCGTAGCTCTCCGAAGCCACCTTTTATGGTGGCTCTCCTTTATGTTGCTTTTAAATTACCTTACTGTTACTAAGTCAATAATTTCTTGTTACTTTTTGTTACATAGATCCGCTAAATTTTAGCGCGTAAATGCCGTTGAACGAGCACACCTTTCGATCAATGGATATTTTATGAACGCTTCTTTTCGCCATGCCGGTCTGGGCACCAGGCTTTCTTTACTGACAGGCGTGAGCGTTGCGGTGCTTTTCCTGTTGTTCACCTTCCTGATGAGTCGTAACGCCAGCCAGCAGCTCGAAACCCTCGCCGTCGAAGATCTTCACAGTCAGTCCACCGGTGTGGTGGATATGGTTGAGATGTTTAACACCAGCCTCACCGAGGAAGTAGAAAGCTATACGCGGTTATTCAGTAGCTTTGTTCCGCAGCCGGTCAGCGTGGATATTACGCAAACCCGCACCATTCAGGGGATCACGGTGCCGCTGTTGAAAGGCGGTGACAGTGAACTGCATGAGAATAATGCCGTACCGGACGATTTCCTCAACCGTACAGGTGCCATTGCGACCCTGTTCGTGCGCAGCGGTGATGATTTTGTGCGCGTGGCGACCTCGCTGCGTAAAGAAAACGGCGATCGCGCCATCGGCACAAAACTGGATCAAACCAGCCCGGCGCTGGCTCCCGTCATGCGCGGCGAGGCCTATCGTGGCCTGGCGCTGCTGTTCGGCAAACGCTATATCACCCAGTATCAGCCGGTAAAAGATGCCAGCGGCAATATCATTGCCATTCTGTTCGTCGGCGTGGACATCAGCCGTTCGTGGGCCATCATGCGCGATAAGATCCTGCAACGCCGCCTCGGCGAAAGCGGGCATTTCTACGTGCTGGATCGCAACGCCGGTAAAAATTACGGTAATTACCTGTTCCATCCGCGCGAAGAAGGAAAGCGTCCACAGTGGGATGACGCCACGCAGAAAGCGCTGCTCGGCAGCGAATCCGGTACGCTGGCGCGCACCGATGCCGACGGCAATACGCAAATGATCTCCTGGACCGCCCTGCCCGGCTGGAACTGGACGGTTGTCGGGGAAGTGGATAAAGCCGTGCTGTTGCGCGATGTGAATACCATGCGTAACCAGTTCCTCATTGCCGGTGTGGTGATCTCGCTGCTGTTTGCCGCGCTCTTTGTGGTGATCATCCGCCGCTGGCTGACCCGCCCGCTGCGCGATGTGATTCAGATGGCACAGCGCTATGCTTCCGGGGATTTACGCGCCACGCTGGACGTGAAAAGCAAAGATGAAGTGGGTCAGTTGATCGAAGCCATCAACGGCATCGGCCACGGTCTGCAAACTATGGTGCAGCAGGTGCGCGAAGCGGCGGGTGAGATTAATCAGGGCACCAGCACCCTGGCCGCCGACAGCGGCGAGATCACCGAGCAGATCAACAAGCAAGCCAGCAGCGTGGAAGAAACCTCCGCCAGCATGGAACAGCTTGCCGCCACCGTGCAGCAAACCGCGGAAAACATGGATCAGACCCAGCGTCTGGTGCATGAAACCTCCGGCGCGGTCCAGCAAGGCGGCCAGACGGTCAGCCGTGCGGTTGCGACCATGAACGATATTCGTGACGCCTCCCAGCGTATCGCCGCCATTACTCAGGTGATTGAATCTATTGCCTTTCAGACCAACATTCTGGCGCTAAACGCCGCCGTGGAAGCGGCGCGGGCGGGTGAGCACGGTAAAGGGTTCGCCGTAGTCGCGCAGGAAGTTCGCGCACTGGCGGCGCGCAGTGCGCAGGCGGTGAAGGAGATCGAAGAGCTGATCGCCGACACGCTGGCGAAAGTCGCTGAAGGTCACGCCCTGTCAGAACAGACGCAGAAGGCGATGTCGGCGATTATCGACCACATGGGCAATATCAATCAGCTGGTGACCGAGATCAACCACGCCTCCCGCGAGCAGTCTGCCGGTATCGGCCAGGTGAATCTGGCGATGACGCACATTGGCGAAGCCACGCACATCAACGCCGATCGCGCGTCACGCAGTGAAAACATTGCCCGCACGCTGCGTGAAAAAGGCAGCCATCTGAGCCAGCTGGTCAGCCTGTTCCGCCTTTAACCCACCCCGCCCGTGGCGCGTGACAGCAGGTGGTTTTGCACCTGCTCGTCGATCAGTGAGCCGCCACGGGTATCCAGCATCATCTGACACCAGGCCTGCGCCAGCGGCGGTGACGCATGGCGCAGCAGCTGTGCGCCCGCCGCCAGCCGGTAAAGTTGCCGGGCGATCTCCCGGGCCTGGGCTTCCTGCGGTTTACGCAGTTGCTGCTGTAACTGCCGCCAGGCGCGGTCAAAATGGCGATCCTGGCCTTTGACCTCGCCGAACGCCTGTGCCAGTAGATCCATCACGCCATGCTGTTTTGCCAGCACGCGCAGCACGTCCAGACACATGATATTGCCGGAACCTTCCCAGATGCTGTTGACCGGCATTTCACGGTACAGACGCGGCAGTTCGCTCTCCTCGCAATAGCCAATGCCGCCGAGCACCTCCATCGCTTCCGCCACAAAGGGAATGCCCGCCTTGCAGACGGCGAATTTCGCCACCGGCGTAAACAGTCGCGCCCACAGTGCCGCCAGGGGATCGGTACGATTATCCAGCGCCCCCGCCAGCTGGAACAAAAAGGCCGTTTGCCCTTCCAGCTGCAACGCCATGCGGCTGAGCACGTCACGCATCAACGGCTGATCGACCAGATTTTTGCCGAAGGCCTGGCGCTGATGCGCATGATAAAGCGCGACGGAAAACGCGCGGCGCATCAGGCCGTGGCTACCCAGCGCGCAATCGACGCGCGTCAGACCGCCCATTTTCAGGATCTGCCGCACGCCGTCACCTTCCTCGCCGAGCAGCCAGCCGCAGGCGTCCTGAAATTCCACTTCGCTGCTGGCGTTCGATCGGTTGCCGAGCTTGTCTTTCAGCCGCTCAAGGCGCACGCCGTTGCGCGTGCCGTCCGGCAGAAAACGCGGCACGAAGAAGCAGGACAGACCACCGCTCGCCTGCGCCAGCACCAGATGCGCGTCGCTTTGCGGCACCGAGAAAAACCATTTGTGGCCCACCAGTCGGTAAACATCGCCGCTTTTTTCCGCCCGCGTGGTATTGCTGAGCACGTCCGAGCCGCCCTGCTTTTCCGTCATCCCCATGCCGATCAGCAGGCCGCGTTTTTGGGCGCCGGGCAAGACATGCGGATCGTAGCGATCGCTTAACAGCGGTTTTAGCCAGTCGCGAAACGGTGCGGGCAGGGTTTGTTGCAGCAGCGGCGTGGCGGCAAAGGTCATGGTCACCGGGCAGAGCGTGCCCGCTTCGACCTGCGCATGCAGCACAAAGCGCGCCGCACGCGCGACAAAAGATCCCGCCCGCGCGTCGTCTTCCCACGCCAGATTATGTACCCGGTTGGCGCACAGTCCCTGCATCAGCAGGTGCCAGGCCGGGTGGCAACGCACATCATCCAGCCGTTCTCCGGTGCCGTCATAACGCAACAGTTCAGGCGGATTAACATTGGCCAGGCGTCCCAGTTCAAGGGATTCCGCCGTGCCAAGCTGCTGACCAATACTCGCCAGCAGTTCGGCGTCCCAGCCCGCCCCTTCCCGCACCACGGCATCACGCAGCGAGGCGTCTGAAAGAAAAAGATTGCTGTTATTGAGCGGCAACGGTTGATTAAAAACTGTATGGGTTTGCCAGCGCATTCTGAGTCCCTCCTTCATTGGCATTACAGGTAAGTATGGATAGCGGTAAGGATTTTGGTGCAGAGCATTGTCACAAAAGCGTGAGTCGCGCCCGCAGACGCCGCTCTGCTGCCCGATGTTGTGCCGCGTTCTTCTTTATCGGAAGCCCTTTCAGTTGCCGTATCTGAACTATGATTGTTTTGCAACTGCGGTGGGGAACGTGACCATTGCACATCGATTCAGTGCTCACTGATGAGCTATACGGGGTAATTGTATGACGTCCAGGACCTTTACGAAAAGTTGGGGGGCCGAATACACAGAGGCCAATGCCGTGCGTTTTCGTCTGTGGGCTTCCGGTCACTCCAGGGTAATGCTCCGGCTTTCCGGGGAAGACAAAGAAATGAATGCGGTCGGCGACGGCTGGTTTGAACTGACCGTGCCTGGCGTTGCGCCGGGTGCGGAGTACCAGTATGTCCTGCCCGACGGCATGGCCGTTCCGGATCCCGCCTCGCGCGCGCAGAAAGCCGATGTGAACGGCCCGTCGCTGGTCGTCGATCCCGCCCACTATGCCTGGCAGAACACCGACTGGCAGGGTCGCGCGTGGGAAGAAACCGTGGTGTACGAGATGCACATCGGCACCTTTACACCCGAGGGCACATTCCGCGCCGCCATCGATAAACTGCCGTACCTCGCGCAGACCGGCATCACCATGATCGAAGTGCTGCCCGTGTCGCAGTTCGGCGGCAATCGTGGCTGGGGCTATGACGGCGTGCTGCTGTACGCTCCGCATGCGGCCTATGGCTCCCCGGATGATTTCAAGGCGTTTATCGACGCCGCGCACGGTCACGGGCTGTCTGTGGTGCTGGATATTGTGCTCAACCATTTTGGGCCGGAAGGTAACTATCTGCCGCTGCTTTCCCCGGCATTCTTCCACAAAGAGCGCCATACGCCCTGGGGCGCAGGCATCGCCTATGACGTGGACGCCGCACGCCGCTATATGCTGGAAGCGCCGCTCTACTGGCTGGAAGAGTACAACCTCGACGGCCTGCGTTTTGACGCCATCGATCAGATTGAAGACACCTCAGACACGCATCTGCTGATCGAGATCGCCGAACGCATTCGCGAGCGCATCACCGATCGGCCCGTACACCTGACCACCGAAGATAGCCGTAACGTCACCTTCCTGCATCCGCGCGAAAAAGACGGTTCGGTGCCGCTGTTTACCGGCGAGTGGAACGATGATTTTCACAACGCCGTACACGTTTTTGCCACTGGCGAAACGCATGCGTATTACCAGGATTTTGCCCGCGAGCCGGAAAAACTGGTGGCCCGTACGCTGGCGGAAGGTTTTGCCTATCAGGGGGAGATCTCCGCGCACTCCGGCGAGCCGCGCGGCGTGAAAAGCACCGACCAGCCGCCCACTGCGTTTGTGGATTTCATCCAGAACCATGACCAGACCGGCAACCGCGCCCAGGGCGATCGTCTGATTTCGCTGGCGGGGGCCGAGCGCACCCGCGTGCTGCTGGCAATGCTGCTGCTATCGCCGCATATCCCGCTGCTGTTTATGGGTGAAGAGTACGGCGAAACCCATCCGTTCCTGTTCTTCACTGATTTCCATGGCGATCTGGCGAAAGCCGTCCGCGAAGGCCGCGCCAGAGAGTTTGAAGGTCATGCGGGTCATGAAGGGGAAAGCGTCCCGGATCCGAATGCCGAAGAAACCTTTGCCCGCTCAAAACTCGACTGGCAGAAGCTGGATACGCCGGAAGGTCAGGAGTGGCAGGCCTTTACCCAGGCGCTGCTCGACGTGCGTCGGCAGTACATCGTTCCGCTGCTGTTAACGGCGGGTGGCAACAGCGGCAAGGTGGTGGAGACGGATGAAGGGTATCTCGCCGTCACCTGGCGCTTCCCGCAGGGCACGCTTTCCATGGCGCTGAATATCAGCGATCGACACCAGCCGCTGCCGGATCAACCCGGCGAGACTATCTATGTCTGGCGCTCCCCGGCCGCCGATCTGCCGCCGAATTCCATTATTGTCCGTCTTGCTCCGGGAGATGTATCGTGAGTATCCCAACCGCGACTTACCGAATTCAGTTCCGCAACGGCATGACTTTTGATCGTGCCGCCGCGCTGGTGCCGTACCTGAAACGACTCGGCATCAGCCATCTTTATGCATCCCCGGTGTTTACCGCCACCAGCGGCTCGACCCACGGCTACGACGTCACCGACGCCAATGAAATCGATCCGACCCTCGGCGGGCGTAAAGGCTTTGACCGCATGGCGCAGGCGCTGAAAGCCGCCGGTCTGGGTCTGATCATCGATATTGTGCCGAATCACATGGCCGCCTCGCTGGAAAATCCCTGGTGGCGTGATGTGATCGAGCATGGCGAAGACAGCCGCTACGCGCGGCACTTCGACATCGACTGGTCACGCCGTCTGACCCTGCCGTTCCTCGGCGATACCTTTGAGGCGGTGCTGGCGAACGATGAGATCAGCGTCCAGCCCGATCCGCAAACCGGACGCCCGGCGCTGGCCTATTTCGACAACTTTTATCCGCTGACCCCCGCCAGCTGGCAGGGGCGTGAGGCAGAGGTGCTGGCGCTGACCGACAAGGCGGACATCGCGGCGCTGCACGAGCAGCAGCCGTGGCGCTTAATGTCCTGGCGCGATGCGCCGCGCGATCTCTCCTATCGCCGCTTCTTTGAGATCACCGGGCTGGCTGGCGTGCGCGTGGAAGACGACACCGTATTTGATGATACCCACCGGCTGATCCTCGAACTGGTGCATTCCGGCGCGGTGGACGGCCTGCGGGTGGATCATGTGGATGGCCTTGCGGATCCGCAGGCCTATCTGGCGCGTCTGCGTGAAACTGCCGGGCCTGAGTGCTACATCACCGTCGAAAAAATCCTCGGCAAGGGCGAACATATTCCCGAAGACTGGCCGATCTCCGGCACGACGGGTTACGAGTTTATTGCCGCCCTCTCTGACGTGCTGGTGGATGACGATAAGCTGGATGCGCTGCGCCAGGCCTACGATGAGGCGGTCGGCAAACCGGTGGATATGAAAGCCGAACTGCGCGCCGCCAAGCTGCTGATGGTGGATCGTAATTTTGAAGGCGAGTTCACCACCCTGCTGCGGCTGGCGATGGACATTGCCGCCACGCAGCACCGCACGCTGGACGAAACCCTGGTGCGCGCCGCCCTGCGTGAGCTGCTGGTCGCCTTCCCGGTTTACCGCACCTATGGCACCGCCAGTGGACTGCCGCAGGCCAGCCAGCAACTGCTGCAAAAAGTGGTCGCGCGGGTAAAAAACAGCGATTACGCCCCGGATACGGCGGCGCTCGATTTCGTGGCGGCGATCCTTGCCAGCGACGAACCGGCGGCCGCCACCTTCCGCGCCCGTTTCCAGCAGCTTACCGGCCCGCTGATGGCGAAGTCGGTGGAAGACACGCTGTTCTTCCGTCAGCACATGGATCTGGCCCTGAACGAAGTGGGCGCTGAACCGCTGCCGCGCGTCTTCTCTCTTGATCGTTTCCACGCCGAGATGAAAACCCGCCTCGATCGGCAGCCGGATGCGCTGTCGGGCACCTCGACCCATGACACTAAACGCGGCGAAGACGCGCGTGCGCGACTGTACTCCCTCACCGAAGCGCCGGATGACTGGGCGGCGCATGTCGTGCGCTGGCACCAGATGAACGACAGCAAAGTTACTGTGCTGTTTGATGGTCCGACGCCAAAGCCAGAGCTGGCCTGGATGCTGTATCAGGCGCTGGCGGGCGTCTGGCCGGTAACGCTGACGCCCCAGGACACCGCCGGTTTACAGGCGCTGGAAGAACGTTTTATCCCGTTCGTGGAAAAGGCGCTGCGTGAAGCGAAGCTGCGCACTGACTGGGCCGACAGCAATGACGTGTATGAGACGGTCGTGCTCGACTATGCCCGTCACCTGCTCTCCCCGGATAACCAGGCGTTCCTTGAAGACTTTTACCAGACGCTGCAACCCTTTGTCCGCGCAGGGCTGGTCAACAGCCTGACCCAGACGGTGATCAAACTCACCGCCCCCGGCGTGCCGGATATTTATCAGGGCAGCGAAACGCTCAACTTCAGCCTTGTCGATCCCGATAACCGTCGCGAGCCGGATTTCGCCGCCCTTGAACAGCACCTGTTCAGCGATGACGAACCGGTGCCGACCTCAGAGGCAGACTGGATGAGCGGTGCGCTCAAGCAGCAGGTGATCACCCATGTGCTGCACTATCGCCAGCGTAAACCCGATCTGTTCCGCCGCGGTGACTATGTGCCGCTGGCCGCCACGGGTGACAACGCCGATCACCTCATCGCTTTTGCCCGTCAACAGGGCAGTGATGCGCTGATCGTTATCGCACCGCGCCTGGTGCTACCGATGCAGCAGGCGAGCGATGCACTGACCACGCCACAGCGCTGGCCACAGACAGCGGTGACGCTGCCTGCGACGCTGGCAAACCGTCGTTACCGGGATCTTCTCACCGGCGAGGAAGTCGTGCTGACTGACCAGATCCACCTTGAAAATGTTGATTGCTGTTCGTCTGTCATATACGTAAGCCAATGAGTTAAGAGGGAATAAATGTCTGATAATAATAGTTTTAAAGTTCTGGCGGGAACCAGCGAACGGCTTGGCGCCAATTTTGATGGTGAGGGTGTCAACTTTGCGCTTTTCTCTGCACATGCAGAACGTGTTGAACTTTGTCTGTTCGATCAGGACGGTAAAACCGAGATCGCCCGTCTGGATCTGCCGGAGTATACGCATGAAATCTGGCATGGTTACGTGCCGGGCCTGCAACCGGGCGCGCTCTACGGCTATCGCGTCTATGGCCCGTACGATCCGGAAAACGGCCACCGCTTTAACCCTAACAAGCTGCTGCTCGACCCTTATGCCCGTGAGCTGGCAGGCGACATCGAATGGAACGACGCGCATTTTGCCTACGAGCTGCTGCATGAAGACAAAGATCTGACGTTTGATACGCAGGACAGTGCGCCCTTTACGCCGAAATGCCGGGTCATCGATCCTAATGAATTTGACTGGCATGATGAGAACCGCCCGAACATTCCGTGGTCGCAAACGGTGCTCTATGAAACCCATGTGAAGGGCTTTACGCAGCTCAATTCCGCTATTCCGGAAGCACTGCGCGGCACCTACGAAGGCATGGGCCATCCGGCGACGGTGGAGTACATCAAGAGCCTCGGCGTGACCTCCGTGGAACTGCTGCCGGTGCACTGGTTCCCGGACGATCAGCATCTGCTGGATAAGGGGCTGAAGAACTTCTGGGGCTATAACACCCTCGGCTTCTTCGCGCCGGCCTCGCGCTATTTCGGGCCGAACGGCATTCAGGGTTTCCGCGACATGGTGCGTGCTTACCACGATGCGGGCATCGAGGTGATCCTCGATGTGGTGTACAACCATACGGCAGAGGGCAATGAACTCGGCCCGACGCTCTCCTTTAAGGGCATCGATAACTTCTCCTATTACCGCACCATGCCGGATCAGCATCGTTATTACATCAACGATACCGGCACCGGTAATACGGTAAACACCTCGCACCCGCGCGTGTTGCAGATGATCATGGATTCTCTGCGTTACTGGGCAGAATCGATGCATATCGACGGTTTTCGTTTCGACTTAGGCACTATTCTTGGTCGTGAGCCGGAAGGTTTTGACCAGCGCGGCGGCTTCTTTGACGCCATCATGCAGGATCCGGTGCTGTCGAAACTGAAGCTGATCGGTGAGCCGTGGGACATCGGACCGGGTGGCTATCAGGTGGGCGGTTTCCCGCCAGGCTGGGCGGAATGGAACGACAAATACCGCGATACGGTGCGTGAGTACTGGAAAGGCGTCAACGTCTCTACCGACTTTGCCGCGCGTCTGTTAGGCTCCGGCGATATTTACGATCTGCGTGGCCGCCGTCCGTGGTCGAGCGTTAACTTTATCACCGCTCATGACGGCTTCACGCTCAACGATCTGGTGTCCTATAACGAGAAGCACAACGACGAGAACGGCGAAGACAACAACGACGGTCATAACGATAACCGCTCCTACAACTACGGCGCAGAAGGCCCGACGGACGACGAAGGCATCAACAACGTGCGTGAGCGCCAGAAGCGTAACTTCCTCACCACGCTGTTCCTGTCCCACGGCTCCCCGATGCTGCTGGCAGGCGATGAGTTTGGCCGCAGTCAAATGGGCAACAACAACGGCTACTGCCAGGACAGCGAAATTTCCTGGGTTCACTGGGATAATTTGCCGGAAAGCAGTGAAGCACTGCGCGAGTTCACCCGCAAGCTGATCAAGATGCGTGCGAAGCAGCCGCTGCTGCGCCGTGAAAGCTGGCGCGACGGCACGGAGATCAAGTGGTTCAACGCCGGCGGCGGTTATCAGCAGCCGGAGCAGTGGGATGAAGGCTCGACGCTGGGCGTCTCACTGACCCGCCACGATTTGCAGGACGAAGAAGGTCTGTGGCACGAGGTGCTGGTGCTGTTCAACCCGTTCGAAGGCAACGTGCCCTTCCTGATCCCGCAGTCGACGGATGAGGGGTGGATGCTGGAACTGACCACATCCGATACCGCCAAACGCGGGCTGATCATTACCAAAGAGAAAGCGTTCGAGCTGGAAGGCCGCAGTATCGCGCTGTTCAGAAGACCGTAACGCGCGTTGCTGTCATAAAAAAAGGGCCATCACGTTGATGGCCCTTTTTATTGCCTGTACAACAGCCTGCAACTACCCGGCAATGTAATGTGGAACAAAGCGTGAAGTATCTTTGGTGATCAACGAGATATCTTCGCGGATACCCATGCCTACCGCCTCATCGTCCACCACCCAACTGCCGATTAACGTATAGCTGTCACCAAAGCGTGGCAGCGGCGAGAAGGCCTGGTAAATCATTGGCTCATTGGCGTAATCCCCTTCCTCATGTACCAGCATATTATGCTGACCATCAAAGATAGTGACGTTACCACCTTCGCGAGAAAACAACGGCTTGCGTACATAACCCATGCCGGGCGACACCACCGGCGTTTCGCCGTCAAACCATGCCGGCAGCAGGTTGGGATGGCCGGGGAAGAAGCGCCACAGTAGCGGCAACAGCCCCTTATTGCTGAGTACGCTTTTCCACAGCGGCTCGATCCACTGCTCGCTACGCTTACGCAGCAACGGACCGTTTTCATCGCGCATCATCCACTCCAGCGGATAGAGTTTAAACGCCTGGCGGATGACGTTATCGTCCAGATCGGTCAGTACGCCGCCCACACCGAGACCTAAATCGTCAATATAGATAAAGCGCGTATCCAGCCCCGCCTGGCGGGCGCAGTCTTCCAGATAGAGCACCGTACCGCGATCTTCTTCAGTATCTTTACAGCAACAGAAATAGAGCGGGTTCACATCGCGTATTTCTGCGAAGCGGGCGATCAGCTTGTCCTGAATATTATTGTACTGATCGGCGTCACGAGGGATCAGCCCGCTACGGCGAGCATCTTCCAGCCACAGCCACTGAAAATAGGCAGATTCATACAGGGAGGTTGGCGTGTCAGCATTGTATTCCAGCAATTTCACCGGATCCTTCCCGCACCAGACGAAATCCATGCGCCCGTAGAGCGAAGGATCGTTATCGCGCCAGCTTTCGGCGATGGCATCCCAGTACAGCGCCGGGATCGCCAGTTGGTCGAGCAGGCCGTCATCTTTGATCACGCGATCGACCACCTCCAGACACATTTGATGCAGCTCCGCGGTCGGCTTCTCAATTTGATCCTCGATCTGCCGCAGCGTGAAGCGGTACGCACGGCTCTCGTCCCAATAGATCTCATCGTCAATGATATGAAAATCAAAACCGTGCTCGCGGGCGATCCTCTCAAGCGCGGGGCGTACAGGCACTTCATGACGTAACATGCCTAGCCTCCCCAGCTGCCGCGGGCGCTGGATGAACGACCGTATCCGCCACGCGAGACAGTAGTGGCTTTTCTGGTGGTAATGGCGTGCTTGGTCGTCGCAGCACTGCCGCCGCCGGAGCGCCAGGCATAATCTCCCTGTGATGTGCGCCAGACGGCGCGGGAAGCGTAATTGTTGCCGCCATATACATAGTGGTAGTCGTCGTCGCGATCTTTCCGGATCTGCTGGCTTAACAGAAAGCCGGTCATCATCGGTATCCAGCTTTCACCGTAGCGATCGTAAAAGCAGTTGCCGTATTGCTCTGTACAAAAGCTTTGCGACATTGATTTTGGATATTCGCTTTCAAATTTCGTTTTGGCGTTATTCCATGCGTCCGCACAAATTTGCGCGCTGTTACCATCGTCAATGCAGCTATCTACCGTGGAATAAAAGACGCCATCACCGTTATTGTCGTCCTGGTCGTTATCGGCACAACCTTTTAACGCAAAGAACGCGGCCCCGCCCATCAGCGCCAACGTCAGATAACGACCGCTTTTACGTTTGCCCGCGGTGGCATTTCCGTATTGCTTAAATTCGGTCTGCTTCGCAGGGTTAACTGTTTGGTTTGATCTTCTCTTTCTGGCCATAATTATCCATTACCATGTCATGCAGGCGGCGTTGAAAATACCGCCCGCCAGCGCAGCCGTTCCCATAAACAGGCCAGCAGCAAGATTTTTATTGATAATTTTCTCACTCAGGTTATGCATATATAAACGTACACCGCCATACACCATTAATTGCACAACTAATGCAATAAGTCCCCAGATGAGATAATCAGGAATACTGACCGCATTAATAGCGGCGCTGGACAGGGGCACAATGTATCCCAGCAGCGTACCGCTAAACGCCATTGAGCCAGCAAGATTATTATTTTTAATCAACTGCCATTCATTATGCGGGGTTATTTTCGTGTAAATAAACAGAAAACAGAGCACCATCGCAATGCCAATAAAAAAATACGAACAAAACGCCAGTATGGGATCCAGAATATGCATTTTACCTTCCTTAATTAGCCAACAACCTTTATTGAGGTTAACGGAATATCAACGCCCAGCGCACGCGAAAATAACCACTCTGGTTCGTCGTCGTCATTAAAGGTTTCCTCACCGGTTAATAACAAATATTCGAACAGCTCTTCGCTGACCTGGCGCTGATAAGCCATCATAAAATTGTGTACGTCCCAGCACTCACCCTCGGTATTCACCACGTTTTCTATCGCGTGGATCGGCGCAATCCGCCCTGCTTCCTCGGCATTGAATACGCGCTGCCAGGTGGCGTTCTGCCAGCGAATTTGTCTGTCGCCCAGACTGCTCAAGGTGTCTTGCCAGGCTTTCGCACCCGAAATACCGCTGCTGTCCTGATAAACAAACAATTTAATATCGTCGATATTTTCGCTTTCCTGACCGCCGGTGGTACTGATTTGCAGGAACTCATCGCCGGAGGTGTAGTAGCGATGAATGGCGCTCCCGGCCCCTAAATCAAAGGTGCCACAGGCGCTGACGGTATACATCTCGCCGGGAATGCTTATCTGTAACTGGTCTTCGCACAGGCGAAACATCAGCGTCTCGAGCGTGAAACCTGCCTGTTTATGTAAACCGAGCGGCCCGCGAGTCAGGGTTGGCGCGGCCTGGTTGCCAAACAAACGACTAAAAAAACCTGTCATACGATTTTACCTATCTCGTGCCATGCAACGTCTTTCGCATGGATGCGTTGATTACCAATCAGATGCAGCCACAAACCGCCATTAACAGGCGTGGCGATGACCGGATTCAGCTCCATCCCACGACCGTTTTTACAACTGCTGATCCCCATCACCGTCGCATCGTGGTGATATTTCATATACGAGAATAATTCGCCGTAGCTGACGGGCTTAATATCCTGCGGCACACGCAGCACATAGCCGGTATCCCCCAGCATCGGGTTCATAATGGATGAAACGGATTGCGATGAACCGGGATCCTGGAGGGAACGAGATAGCTGCTCGGCAGACAAACTGCGGACAATCTCAATATCCGGACAGTGCGACGCCAGCAACGCGGCATAGTCGTCATTCTCCAGCCAGGCGACGATGTGACTGTTGGCGGGCACCGCATTTACCACAGAGAGCGCCACCGATAATGTCTGCTCATCCGTTGGCGGATAAATCATGACGCTCTGGCAATGTGCCAGCCCCATTCGCTGATGCTCTGCGGGATCGCTAAAACTGCGAATTTTAATGAAATCGACCTGCTCGTTGCCTGGCAGCGGATGTTCTATTTCCTCCTGCACACACAACAGGACGCGCGAAAATGTCTGTCGCGCATCGTAGAGCAGCAAAGAAATAATTTTTTCGGTTTGCTGCCCGCGCCAGCCGACAATCACCACGTGATCGCGTAAATAGTGATAGCTGCCCATCCCCATCATCCCTTTATGCAAAAAACCCTGTACCAGGGCGATGGTTTTCCCCATCGCCGCGCCAAACAATCCCACACCCACGGGAATTTGCCAGAGCGCCGTAAACAAGCGTCCACCCGGCGTCTGCGGGGTTAAATCACCAAACCCCAGCGTTGAGCCGACCACCGAGCAATAGTAAATAAAGGTGCTCAACTGACCGACCAGCGTCGCCTCGCCCAGTAATCTGAACAGCAGATAACAAAGCATGTAGTGACCAACAAAGAGAAGACTCAGCGCGGGCCACGTCAGGCGACGCAGGTGATGCTGGCAGGTTTTAATCACCCACGAGATAAACATTACTCGCCTTGCTGACGTTGCAGGCGCGCCAGCACATCCTGAGCTGAGGTTTTATTGCTGCCGCCGATCCCCGCCTGCGCCAGTTTTTCATCCAGATCGCGGCCATCGGCCACTTTCTCCAGCTGCATCGCCGCATCCAGTCGCGCCTGACGTTCCGCCTGACGAGTCTGTAAACGCTTGAGCGAATCTGCCGCCGTCGCCACGCTGCCGGATGCGCCCACGGTAGAAACCGTCACCGCTTGCTGCGCACGTTGCATCGCCTCGGTGGCGGTGATCACTTCCATCTGCTGCTCAAACTGCGAAATACGCGCAGCCGTCATATCCACGGCTTTCTCTACCGCATCACGGGACGCTTCAAGGTTAGTGAGCACCTGCTGTTCAATGGTGATGGCGTTTTCCAGACGGGCAATCTCTTCTGCCACCTCGTTTAACAGCACGGCATCAACGTTCTTTTCCATCGCCTGTAACGCGCGCGTTTCATAGCTCGCTTTGCGGGTACGTAAATCGATGAGCTTATTCTTACTGAGCGTGACGCGTGCCATCAGGTCAACGCGGGATTGGCCTGCTTTGTTCAGTTCAGCTTTAGCATTTCGAATATGTTGTTGCAGTAAACGTACACCCTGCGTTTCTTCGATGGTTTCTTCCGTCTGCGCCACATACGAACGTCCAAGGGTAAAAAGGTTCTTTAAAATTCCCATGACAAACTCCTGTTATTAATGCGTAAATTCATCCGTTATTTCAGCCAGGTCGATGGCATTTTCCGCCAGCGCGCTGATTTCTAATAAAATATCATCCAGGGAAGAGTGTAATGAAAGCGCGCCAAACGCGACGTAATATTCTTCTCCCTGCAACAGCGAAATACCGACGGAAGAAAGCGGAAGGAGTTTCTGATTGCGCAGCAGGAACAAATTAAATTCATCCTGGTTGTTAATTTCCCGTACCGGACAAATATAAGTTTCAATAATAAGTTGATGAGATGTGAAGACAATATTTAATTGAAGATCGCCATAATCATTCATTTTAATTATGAGAGATTCAATTTCATTCACGGTTTCAATATTTAGCGCAGGCGTGTCTGATAACACTCCGGCTAGTGACGCGGGAGTCCATACCATTTATTTGTATCCTTAGTTGATCCATTACAATATATAAAGGCGGGTTATATTTTAATGCGGAGATATAATAGCAGTCTCTAAAAATAAATAAACCACCCTCGCGGGTGGTTTTATGTAAAGGATCAACCGCGCTGGCGTACTGCTTCGAACAGGCAGATACCGGTCGCCACCGAGACGTTCAGCGAGGAGACGCTGCCCGCCATCGGAATGCTGATCAGTTCATCGCAGTGCTCGCGGGTCAGACGGCGCATACCTTCACCTTCCGCGCCCATCACCAGCGCCATCGCGCCAGTCATTTTGCTCTGGAACAGCGTGTGATCGGCTTCGCCCGCCGTACCGACGATCCAGATATTCTCTTCCTGCAACACGCGCATGGTGCGCGCCAGGTTGGTGACGCGGATCAGCGGCACGTTTTCGGCAGCGCCACAGGCAACTTTTTTCGCCGTCGCATTGAGCTGCGCAGAGCGGTCTTTCGGTACGATGACCGCATGGACGCCAGCCGCATCGGCGCTGCGCAGACAGGCGCCGAGGTTGTGCGGATCGGTAACGCCATCGAGGATCAGGAAAAATGGCTTATCGAGGCTTGCGATCAGATCCGGCAGATCGTTTTCCTGATACTGACGACCCGGTTTCACCCGCGCAATGATCCCCTGGTGGACCGCGCCTTCGCTTTTCTCGTCCAGAAACTGACGGGAGGTGACCTGCACCGGAACGCCCTGCGCTTCCAGCGCATGGATCAGCGGCATCAGGCGCTTGTCTTCGCGTCCTTTCAGAATAAAGACTTCCTGAAAGCGCTCAGGGGCGCGTTCCAGCAGTGCCTGCACCGCGTGGATGCCATAAATCATTTCACTCATAAGATACTCGTGTAGGGCGGGCTACGCCGCGTTGTACGCATTTCTGTGCATTATAACTGAGGGAGGCTCCCCCTTTATAGCGAAAGGGGGAGGATTGTTTTATTCAGCGACTTTCTTTTTTGCTGCGCGTTTTGCTTTGGTGGCCGCCGCGATTTTTTGCGTTTTCGCCGATGGCGCTGCCTTCGGCTTTTTCTCTTTCTTCGCTTTCGGCTGCGCGCTGTCCGGGTTTTTGGCTTTTGGTTTGCCTTTCTCACCACGGAACGCGTTGTCCGGCTCGAAGTTCACTTTTTTACCAACCTGACGACGGCGGCTGCTATTGCGTCCTGGCGCGCCTTTTTTGGCTTTTTCGCGTTCGGTTTTGCCGACGTTACGCGGCGCACGTTCGCTGGAGATCAATGTGAAGTCGATTTTACGCTCGTCCATGTTGACCGCTTCCACGCGCACTTCCACACGGTCGCCCAGGCGATAGGTTTGCCCGCCAGATTCGCCAATCAGACGCTGGCCGACCTGATCGAAACGGTAGTAGTCGTTGTCGAGGGACGAGACGTGCACCAGGCCGTCGATAAACAGATCGCTCAGGCGCACAAAGAAACCAAAGCCGGTAACGCTGGCAATGACGCCAGAGAAGGTGTTGCCGACTTGATCCTGCATAAAGTCGCATTTCAACCAGTCGGAGACTTCGCGCGTGGCTTCGTCGGCACGGCGTTCCGCCATGGAGCAGTGCTGGCCCAGTTGCAGCATCTCTTCCACGCTGTAGTGCCAGCCGCCGGTTTCGGTGCTGTCGCCTTCATGGCCCTGCTCTTTCGCCAGCAGGTATTTGATGGCGCGGTGCAGCGAGAGGTCGGGATAACGACGGATCGGCGAGGTAAAGTGCGCATACTGTTGCAGCGACAGACCAAAGTGACCACGGTTTTCTGGATCGTAAATCGCCTGTTTCATCGAGCGCAGCAGCATGGTTTGCAGCATTTCATGATCGGGACGATCGGCGATGGATTCCAGCAGCGCGGCGTAATCGCCCGGCTCCGGTTTGCTGCCGCCCGGCAATTCCAGGCCCAGCTCCGCCAGTACCGAGCGGAATGAGGTGATCGCTTCGTTGGTCGGACGGTCGTGAATACGGAACAGCGCCGGCTCTTTCGCTTTCTCGACAAAACGCGCTGCCGAGATGTTGGCGAGGATCATGCACTCTTCGATCAATTTGTGGGCGTCGTTACGTTCGGTCAGCTCGATACGCTCAATACGGCGTTCAGCGTTGAAGATAAACTTCGCTTCTTCGCTCTCAAAGGAGATGCCACCGCGCTCTTCACGCGCCTGGTTCAGCGTTTTGTAGAGGTTGTGCAACTCTTCGATGTGCGGCACCAGCGGCGCATACTGCTGACGCAGTTCCTGATCGCCTTCCAGCATGTGCCAGACTTTGGTGTAGGTCAGGCGCGCATGGGAGCTCATCACCGCTTCATAGAATTTGTAGCCGGTTAAGCGGCCTTTGGTGGAGATAGTCATCTCACACACCATACAGAGACGGTCAACCTGCGGGTTAAGCGAGCACAGACCGTTGGAGAGCACTTCCGGCAGCATCGGCACTACCTGCGACGGGAAGTAAACCGAGGTGCCACGGTTGTGCGCTTCGTCGTCCAGCGCTGTGCCAGGGCGTACGTAATAGCTGACGTCGGCAATGGCTACCCACAGACGCCAGCCGCCACCGCGTTTTTTCTCACAGTAGACCGCATCGTCGAAGTCGCGGGCGTCTTCGCCGTCGATGGTGACCAGCGGCAGGTTGCGTAAATCAACGCGACCTGATTTCGCCGCTTCCGGCACCTGCTCGCTAAGCGTGGCGATCTCGTCTTCGACAGCTTTCGGCCAGACGTAAGGGATTTCATGGGTACGCAGCGCCATATCAACAGCCATGCTGGTGCCCATGTTATCGCCCAGCACTTCGACAATTTTGCCGATGGCTTTGGTGCGACGGGTCGGACGCTGGGTCAGTTCAACCACCACCACGAAGCCCATACGCGCGCCCATGATCTCTTCCGGCGGCACGAGGATGTCAAAGCTCAGACGGCTGTCATCCGGCACCACAAAGCCCACACCGGCGTCGGTGAAGTAGCGGCCCACGATCTGCCCGGTACGCGGCTCCAGCACGCGCACGATACGCGCTTCGCGGCGGCCTTTACGGTCAGCGCCGAGCGGCTGCGCCAGCACGATGTCGCCGTGCATGCACATTTTCATCTGCTCAGAAGAGAGATAGAGGTCGTCTTTACGGCCTTCAACGCGCAAGAAGCCGAAGCCATCGCGGTGACCGATGACCTTGCCTTTTAGCAGGTCGAGACGTTCCGGCAGCGCGTAGCACTGACGGCGGGTGAAGACCAGTTGCCCGTCGCGCTCCATGGCGCGCAGGCGGCGACGCAGCCCTTCGAGCTGTTCTTCACCTTCGATATTGAGTTCTACCGCCAGTTCTTCGCGGTTAGCGGGTTTTTCGCGTTTGGATAAGTGATCGAGAATGAATTCACGACTGGGGATAGGGTTGGCGTACTTTTCAGCTTCGCGGTCCTGGAAAGGATCTTGTGACATTGCGGTTCCTCCGTTGTCAGCTCTGGCGGAAATTTCTGTCATTCCACCAGCAATAATTTATAAAGCGGTTGATTCTCTTCAACCAGGTCGGCCAGCGTGTAGCTGTCCAGCTCCTTTAGAAAGCTCTGCACGGCCTGGGAAAGGGCCTTTTTCAGGCGGCAGGCAGGTGTGATATGGCAAAATGCGCTGCTGCAATTGACCAGTGTCAGCGGCTCCAGCTCACGCACAACATCACCGATACCTATATCACGGGCTGGCTTACCCAGCCGGATCCCGCCGTTTTTACCCCTGACGGCCGTCACATATCCTGCCCGGCTCAGCTGGTTGATGATTTTGACCATGTGATTACGGGACACACCGTACACTTCTGTCACTTCAGAAATACTGGTCATTCGCCCTTCCGGTAACGACGCCATGTAGATTAAGGCTCGCAATCCGTAATCGGTGAAACTCGTTAACTGCACATCAACCTCAGGAAATAAGAAAAAACGCGGGACACCCGTGGTGTATTGACAGTATTGATGATAAACCAGCCACCAGCCAGGCTGCTAATTTATTTAGAATTGAGCGGTGATGGGTATGCGAAATAACTGAAAAACAAGGGGCGCTATGAAGGCGCCCCTGGCGTGATTATGCGTCGAACGGGTCGCGCAGGATCATAGTTTCAGAACGGTCAGGACCGGTAGAGATAATATCGATCGGTACGCCCGTTAATTCTTCAATACGCTGAATGTAGTTCAGCGCCGCCTGCGGCAGGCCGCTACGTTCTTTCACACCAAAGGTGGTTTCTGACCAGCCCGGCATGGTTTCGTAAATCGGCTCGATGCCTTCCCAGTCGTCGGCAGCCATCGGCGTGGTGGTCACTTCGCGGCCATCCGGCAGACGGTATGCCACGCAGATTTTCACTTCTTTAAGACCATCCAGCACATCAAGCTTGGTCAGGCAGAAGCCAGACAGGGAGTTGATCTGCACCGCACGGCGCACCGCAACCGCATCCAGCCAGCCGGTACGACGGCGACGACCGGTGGTCGCACCGAACTCGTTACCCTGTTTGCACAGGAACTCGCCGATGTCGTCAAACAGTTCCGTCGGGAACGGACCTGCGCCAACGCGGGTGGAGTAAGCTTTGATGATGCCGAGCACGTAATCCACATAGCGAGGACCGATACCGGAACCTGTCGCCACGCCACCTGCGGTGGTGTTGGAGGAGGTCACGTACGGATAGGTGCCGTGGTCGATATCCAGCAGCGTACCCTGCGCACCTTCGAACATGATGAAATCACCACGTTTACGCGCCTGGTCGAGCAGATCGGAGACGTCCACCACCATGGAAGTGAGGATGTCGGCAACCGCCATCACATCGTCCAGCACTTTCTGGTAGTCAACGGCTTCAACTTTGTAGAAGTTAACCAGCTGGAAGTTATGATATTCCAGCACTTCTTTGAGTTTTGTAGCGAAGGTGTCTTTGTCAAACAGGTCGCCAACGCGCAGACCGCGACGGGCCACTTTATCTTCGTAGGCCGGGCCGATACCACGACCAGTGGTGCCGATAGCTTTCGCACCGCGCGCTTTTTCACGCGCTACGTCCAGCGCCACATGATAATCGAGGATCAGCGGGCAGGCTTCAGACAGCAGCAGACGCTCGCGAACCGGGATACCGCGGTCTTCCAGTTCTTTCATCTCTTTCATTAACGCAGCAGGAGACAGCACCACGCCGTTACCAATGATGCTGGTGACGTTATCGCGGAGAATACCTGATGGAATAAGATGGAGAACGGTTTTTTCACCGTTGATTACGAGAGTATGGCCTGCGTTGTGACCGCCCTGGTAGCGTACAACAAATTTAGCCCGTTCAGTCAGGAGATCGACGATCTTCCCTTTACCTTCGTCACCCCATTGGGTGCCCAGTACGACGACGTTGTTACCCATTTTTCAAGATCACCGTTTGCTTAAAAAAGGATTCTACCATCGCTTTTTCTGATTATCAGCACTTTTTACCCGCTAATTTCGCCAACTCTGCGTGCTTTTCCTTCAGCCAATCGTTTTCCTCAACATATAGTAGACAACGACGCCTGCAACCACTAGACCACCGCCAAAACGACGTAAAACGTTATCGGGAAGTTGAATGAGTGCGCCGATCATTCGTCGCCATGCGCGGGGATAAAGCATCGGCCCGAGGCCTTCCAGTACCAGTACGAGCGCCAGTGCAAGCCAGATTGTGGTGTTCATTTATGAGGATCCCTGAATGAGAAAACCACCGGTCCCTGAAGAACCCGGTGGTCTTTAGCAGTTAAAACAGTCTGGCGGTACTTATCGTACGGCGTTGCCCGGCGTCTTCATATAGCGGAAGAAATCGCTGTCCGGGCTGAGCACCATCACGTCCTGGTTGCTCTGGAAGCTGTTCTCATAAGCACGCAGGCTACGAATGAAGGCGTAGAAGTCAGGATCCTGGCTAAAGGCATCAGCAAACAGTTTTGCCGCTTCGGCATCCCCTTCACCACGCTGGATACGGCCTTCACGCTCGGCTTCTGCCAGCGTTTTCGTCACTTGATAATCGGAGGCGGCGCGCAGCTTCTCAGCTTCTTCCTGGCCCTGTGAACGGTGGCGACGGGCAACCGCTTCACGCTCGGCGCGCATACGGTTGTAAATCGCTTCCGACACTTCGTTCGGCAGGTTGATCTGCTTGATACGCACGTCGACCACTTCAATACCTAACGCCGCCATACTGTTCGGGTTCACCACCGGCACTTTTCCGTTGGTTTCCGCCGTGATGCGTTTCGCGGCTTTCGCGATTTCGTCATCGGCAGCAGGCGTTGCCACTTCATCTTCGGTGCCAGCAGAGCCTGAGTTCAGAGCATCGCGCACTTCCAGCGTCAGACGACCACGGGAATCGGTCACAATGTCTTTCACGTCCAGACGACCAATCTCAGAACGCAGACGGTCAGAGAACTTACGTTTCAGCAGCACTTCCGCCTGAGAAACGTCGCCACCACCGGTTGCCAGGTAGTAACGGCTGAAGTCGCTGATGCGCCACTTGATATAGGAATCAACAATCAGGTCTTTCTTCTCTTTGGTCACAAAGCGGTCGGCCTGGTTATCCATGGTCTGGATACGGGCGTCGAGCGTTTTAACCGCTTCGATAAACGGCAGTTTGAAATGCAGACCCGGTTCAAAGACCAGCGGTTTGTTTTCGTCGTCGCGGAGGACTTTACCAAAACGCATGGTAATGCCGCGCTCGCCTTCTTTCACCACGAAAATAGACGTATAGAGCACGACCAGCACGATAATAATTACCGCAATAATAGACTTACGCATCGTTATTCCCCCTGACGCTGTGAGTCGTTACGCTGCGCGTTAGCACGGCGTTGGTCCATGATGTCACCCTGGCTGGCAGTCGGTGCTGTGCCGGCATTGCTGCCGGAGTTTGAGGCAGGCGGCAGGCGCAACAGATTGTTGGCACCGTTAGTCTCACTCTTTGCTCCGCTGGCGTTACCGCCTTTCAGCATCTGATCCAGTGGCAGTACCATCAGGTTGCCGCCTTTATCGTTAACCAGCACTTTGCGGGTGTGGCTCAGCACTTTTTCCATGCTTTCGATATACAGACGTTCACGGGTAATTTCCGGTGCGGCTTTATATTCCGGCAGCAGCTTGGCAAAACGCGCCACTTCACCCTGTGCTTCCAGGATGGTCTGCGTGCGGTAAGCGCGGGCTTCTTCCAGAATACGCTGTGCCTGACCGTTCGCACGCGGCTGGACTTCGTTCGCGTAGGCTTCCGCTTCACGGATGGACTGCTGTTCGTTTTCACGCGCGGCAATCGCATCATCAAAGGCGGCCTGTACGGCTTCCGGTGGACGTGCCGCCTGGAAGTTCACGTCCAGCAGGGTGATACCCATGTTGTACGGACGGATCGTCTCTTCCAGTTCACGCTGGGTATCGCTACGAATAACGGTACGGCCTTCGGTGAGGATACGGTCCATAGTGTATTTGCCGATCACGCCACGCAGGGCGCTGTCGGTAGCCTGACGCAGGCTGTCATCCGCGCTGGTCACGCTAAAGAGATAGTGCTGCGGATCGGTCACGCGGTACTGCACGTTCATTTCCACACGCACGACGTTTTCGTCGGAGGTCAGCATCACGCCGGAGGCCGCCAGTTCACGGACGGATTCAACGTTTACCGCCGTCACGTTGTCGATGAACGTAGGCTTCCAGTTAAGGCCTGGCTCAACCAGATGGCTGAATTTACCGAAACGGGTGACGACACCGCGCTCGGCTTCTTTAATGGTGTAGAAACCGCTGGCAGCCCAGATAATGACGGCGGCCGCAGCGACGATACCGACCACACGTCCACCCATATGACTGCGAGGACCTGGCGCGGAGCTTCCCCCGCCTGAACCGGTGCCTTTACCCCCGCCCAGACCGCCGAGCTTTTTGCTCAGCTTACGGAAAATATCATCTAAATCAGGCGGCCCCTGTTCGCGACCGCCTTTGTTTCCCCCAGAGTTACCGTCGGGCTTGTTGCTGCTTCCCCACGGGTCGCGGTCTTGTCCGTTATTACCGGGCTGATTCCACGCCATGTTTGTGCTCCATATTTGTTATGCGGTGATACCCCCAGAGGGGGAATGTCTTCAGGTGATACGCCGGTTAGACCACGTAGTCCACCAATGCCGGTTCTTGTTTACAGAGGCGACGCCAGTCAATGATCGGCATGCGTACCTGCATACCCACGGTGCCGTCGTCCTCCATCCACTCTTTTTCTATCGCCTGAAGCTGGTGAAACCGGCTTCGCAAACGACCTTCTTCGGGGGGTAAACGCAACGTGTGCTGCGCGACTTCTCCGGAAAGCCGTTCGGTTAACGCCTGGAATAACAGTGGTACACCGACGCCGGTCTGCGCAGAAAGCCAAACCCGAATCGGTTTATTCTCGTCGTCACGATCGATACGCGGCTCGAAATCGTCGAGCATATCGATTTTGTTCATCACCATCAGCGTGGGGATCTCGTGTGCGTCGATCTCTTCGAGCACCGTATCCACCGCGGCAATGTTGTCCTGCAGACGAACGTCTGCCGCGTCGACAACGTGCAACAGCAGCGTAGCCTGACGGGTTTCCTGCAACGTCGCTTTAAACGCGGCTACCAGATCATGCGGCAAATGGCGAATAAACCCTACGGTATCCGCCAGCACGGTTTCGCCCACGTCTGCCACGTCAATGCGGCGCAGGGTCGGATCCAGGGTCGCAAACAGCTGGTCTGCGGCGTAAACCTGGGCCTCGGTGATCTGGTTAAACAGCGTCGATTTGCCGGCGTTGGTATATCCCACTAAAGACACGGTCGGAATATCGGCTTTCTGACGGGAGCGACGTCCCTGCTCACGCTGCTTTTCAACTTTCTCAAGCCGCGAGAGGATTTGCATAATGCGATTGCGTAGTAAACGACGGTCGGTCTCGAGCTGGGTTTCCCCCGGACCACGCAAACCAATCCCGCCTTTCTGTCGCTCAAGGTGGGTCCAGCCACGCACCAGGCGCGTAGCCATGTGGCGCAGCTGCGCCAGCTCAACCTGCAACTTACCTTCATGGGTACGTGCACGTTGGGCGAAAATGTCTAAAATCAAGCCGGTGCGGTCAATAACACGACATTCGCATAACCGTTCAAGATTACGTTCCTGAGCAGGGGTCAATGCATGATCGAAAAGTACGACCGAAGCCCCTGTTGCCTTTACGGCTTCCGCTATTTCAACTGCCTTACCTTCACCAACAAAATACTTTGGGTGCGGTGCTTTACGGCTACCGGTAACCACCTGCATTGCTTCGACACCAGCTGAAGAGACCAAGGATTCAAACTCCTGGAGATCTTCCATATCTTTGTCTTGCGAAAAATAGATGTGTACCAGAACCGCCTGCTCACCGGCGTCATAACGGTCAAACAAGCGTAAACCCTCTTAAAATACCAGCGGGGAACCCAGATACTCGTCGTCTTTTAAGCTGCATGTGCGTTAACTTTCCTGCAACTTAAAATCCATTGAGTACGATGTGGCTCCCCGACATGGGCAACAACAACTAACCTTACTCGGCGTCGTCGCTGTCTTGTTGCGTCGCAGAGGACCCCTGCGCGTTACTGCCATGATGATAGTTACTGGAGCCGCCAGTCGTGTTGTTGCTGTGATGAGAAACTGGACGAGACGGGACAACAGTAGAAATTGCGTGCTTATAGACCATCTGGCTGACCGTGTTTTTCAACAGGATCACGAACTGATCGAAAGACTCAATTTGACCTTGCAGCTTGATACCATTCACCAAATAAATAGAAACCGGAACACGTTCACGACGCAGTGCGTTCAAAAACGGGTCTTGTAATGATTGCCCCTTAGCCATTCTATCTTTTCCTTATATGCTTGTTTTGTACTTAGAACCCGAAGGCCCTGAAAACTGCGTAAAATTTTGCGCACGATACGGGGTAATTGTACACATTCAGTTTGCGTTAGCACCAACTACCTGTAATACCGCGTTTCTTGCCTGTTCTGGTGATTCGCTGTCTAACCAGTGAACCCCGTCCCAGCTACGCAGCCAGGTGATCTGACGCTTCGCTAACTGCCTCGTGGCGCAAACTCCTCGATAAACCATTTCATCATATGAAATTTCGCCTTCAAGATATGACCACATCTGGCGGTATCCCACACAACGAATGGAAGGCATGTCCGTATGCAAATCTCCACGGGCAAAAAGCGCCCGCACTTCTGCTTCAAAACCTGAAGCTAACATCTGATGAAAACGCTGCTCAATTCGCTGATGGAGCAGTTCACGGCTCGCCGGGGCGATGGCGAACTGATGCACCTGATACGGCAGAGCCTCTCCTGACGTTTGCGTCAGTTCCGTTAAAGTTTTACCCGAAATGAAAAAAACTTCCAGTGCCCGGGAAAGCCTTTGCGGATCATTCGGATGAATTCGCGCACCGGCTACCGGATCTATCTCCAGAAGTTGCCTGTGCAGCGCGTCCCATCCCAGCTCGGCCGCCTGTTGTTCAATTTTAGCTCTTACTGCAGGATCCGCTGAGGGTAAAGGCGATAAACCTTCCAGCAGCGCCTTAAAGTAGAGCATGGTACCACCCACCAGTAACGGAATACGCCCGGCGGCGGTGATCTCGGCCATGTGCGCCAGGGCATCGCGGCGAAAATCAGCCGCTGAATACGCCTGTGCCGGGTCGAGAATATCCAGCAACCGGTGCGGTGCCGCGCGTAATTCGTCGGCATCTGGCTTCGCGGTACCGATATCCATCCCTTGATAAATAAGGGCAGAGTCCACGCTTATCAACTCTACTGGCAAAACTTTACGCAACTCAATGGCTAACGCCGTTTTGCCCGAGGCCGTTGGCCCCATTAAAAAAATTGCCTTAGGCAGGCTCGCCATACTCTGGTCAGTCATGTCTCAGGGCGTTCATCGCCGAATGTAAATCAACAGGTTGAACCAGACCACCCGGCGGGGCTTTCACCAGTTGCGGGCAAAGACGTTCGACATCGGCCAGCAGGGTGATGGCCTGGGCCACACTCCACTGTGGGTGGACGCTCTCAAGCTTACGGGCAATCCACTGGGCGGTATTCGCCACATCTAACGTCGTTTGCTGCGCCAGGTAGCCTATCAGTTCAGGAATCAAGATTTGTAAATTTTGTTGGCGTAAGGGTAAAGGCACGGCGCGAATGGTCACATGATGCGCATCATACTGAAATTCGACGCCCATTTCCGCCAGCATTGCCTGGGCGCGTTGCAACGCCGCGCGCTCATCAGCACTCACTTTGAGGCGAACCGGGATGAGCAGCGGCTGGGCGCAGGCCGCCGTACTACCCGGCGTCAGCTGTGCCTGTTTGTACCAGCGCTCCGCCACCGGCAGCGCCAGCAGGAATAACGTATCGTTGCGCTCCAGCAGGGCGCAATCCTGGCCGATAATGGTCAGCACGCGGCCAAAGCTCTGGCTGTGCGCGTCCAGGGCGGATGGCGTCGGTACAGGCGCGGGGGCATTACGCTCAACGGCGGGTGTCTCCAGCAGCTGGCGATATAGCGCCCCTTGCTGCTTTTGATAGCCCGGCTGGGCGTTCGGCCAGCTTGCACCACCGCTGCTTTGCCCGCTGGTATGCGCCCCACTTTGCCCGCCATGTTGACCACTGCGCGGCGCGGTAGTCGGTGCGGCATAACGCTCGGGCGTTGGCTCGCGAGCGACGGCTGGTTCAGCAAACTGGTTTTTACCCGCCGCGATACGGTTTTCCGGCATACTGCGCGGTTCAGGCGCATCGGTCAGCGGCAGCGGCGACTCCAGCTGTTGTTGCAGGACGCTCAACACGCCCTGATAGATAAAATCGTGCACCAGCCGCGACTGATGAAAACGCACTTCGTGCTTGGCCGGGTGCACGTTGACATCCACCTGATGCGGATCGATTTCCAGATAAAGCACAAACGCCGGTTGTTGATCGGCCCCCAGCTTATCTTCACAGGCCTGACGGATGGCGTGGTTGATCAGCCGGTCGCGCATCATGCGCCCATTGACGTAGCAGTACTGGATCTCAGCGAAAGCTGAGGTGGTAGATTTTGGATCGGCCACCCAACCGCGCATGCCCAGATCGCCGTGCTGCCATTCAATTTGCAGCGCCTGTTCGATAAAAGGCACACCGCAAATCGCCCCCAGACGGCGTTCTTTCTGCCCGCCAGGCGGTACGGCACGATACTGGCGCACCATTTTCCCGTTGTGGTTCAGGTTGATGGTCACGTCGAAACGCGCCAGCGCGATACGGCGGATCACCTCATCGATATGTCCGAATTCGGTTTTCTCGGTACGCATAAACTTACGGCGGGCAGGGGTGTTGTAAAACAGATCCAGCACTTCAAGCGTCGTGCCCACTGGATGCGCGGCGGGTTTGATCGTCACGTCCATGTCGCGCCCTTCGGCGTAGGCCTGCCAGGCTTCGGGCTGATCTTCTGTGCGCGAGGTGAGCGTCAGGCGGGATACCGAACTGATACTGGCCAGCGCCTCGCCGCGAAACCCGAGGCTGATAATGGCTTCGAGATCGTCGAGGGAGGCGATTTTACTGGTTGCATGACGCGCCAGCGCCAGCGCCAGTTCGTCTTTTTTGATGCCGCAGCCGTTATCACGAATACGGATAAGCTTGGCCCCGCCGCGTTCAATATCAATATCAATGCGGGTCGCCCCGGCATCAAGGCTGTTTTCCACCAGCTCTTTCACCACCGACGCAGGGCGTTCCACCACTTCGCCAGCGGCGATCTGGTTCGCAAGCTGTGGCGGCAAAACCTGAATCGGCATGAAGTCTCCTTAGTTAACGAACGCGCCGCCTGCTGAGGCGGCACTTGCCGTCTGACCGGCACCGCCCTGCGGTGCCGACTGGATCGGATGTGCCTGGAAATACTGGCGCAGACCGGCGTAAATCGCTTCTGCGAGCTGTTGCTGATACGCATCGCTGCCCAGCAGGCGCTCTTCGCTGTTGTTACTGATAAAACCGGTTTCTACCAGCACTGACGGAATATCGGGCGAGCGTAACACACCAAGGCTGGCATGTTCCGGGCGACGCTTATGCAGCGAACCAATGCGCTGCAACTGGCCAAGCATATTCACCGCAACATCATACCCGACCCGCTGGGAATGACCGAACTGCAAATCCAGTACCGCCTGACTCAGGTAGGGATCGGACTGACTGTTCGCCAGCACATCCCCTGCCCCGCCCAGCAGTTCGGATTGCTTCTCGTGCTGCTCAAGCCAGCTGGCCATTTCACTGTTGGCGCGACGGTTGGACAGCACCCAGACGGACGCGCCGGTGGCATCGCGATTCGGCGCGGCATCCGCATGGATCGACACCAGGAAGTTCGCGTTCTGTTTACGCGCCACGTCAGAACGGCCCATTACCGAAATAAAGTAATCGCCGTCGCGGGTCAGCACGCCTTTAAACATCGGATCGTCATTGAGCAGCGCACGCAGTTTGCGGGCAACCGCCATGGTGACGTTCTTCTCACGCGTCCCGCCAGGGCCGATGGCGCCCGGGTCCTGGCCACCGTGACCGGCATCAATGGCGATGATCACTTTGTCACCGGAGACGCTGCGCGACTGCATGGCCGGACGCGTCACCGTATTGCTGCTGGTCACGCTGGTCACGCGGTCGTTTTGATTTTTGAACGGATTACGTGCTGGCTCTGCCGCGCGCGGCGCAATAGCGGGCGCAACGGCTGGCGTTTCGACACGCTTAACCACGACCGGCGGCGGTGGTGGAGGCGCATCAGCATTAATGGTAAACACCACGGTATAACTGGCGCCGTTTTGCTGCTTCACCGCGCGGGTTTTACCGTTTTGCGTCAGATCGACCAGCAAACGCAGGGATTGATTATCTTTTGGCGTGCCGGAACGAATAGCCTTCACCAGATTGTTGCCGCTGAATTGCAGCGGCAGCCCCTGAATGACGCCGGTCTGTTTGATGTCCAGCGCCACGCTGCGCTTGCCGTCCTGGGAAAAAGCGTATTCCGGATCGCCCATAAAGCTCAGGGTGATGCGTGCCTGATTATCCCCGTTGGACACCTGAATATCGGATAACGTCGCCGCGCCCGCCTGAGTACAGGCCAGCAGCAGCATTGTCGCGAACCAGCTTTTAACGCGATTGATCATCCCGCCATTCCTACAGTTAACCGGCCAGTCGCGCCAGTAACGAATTGCCCGATGAGGAAACGGCAGAAATGCACGCCTCACGCCCTTGTGTCTGATATGACAGATGAATTTCAATGTCCGGTTCAGGCAGCACGCCTGCCCCTTGCTGCGGCCATTCGACCAGACAAATCGCGTCACTGGCAAAGTAATCGCGGATGCCCATAAATTCCAGTTCCTCCGGATCGGCGAGCCGGTACAGGTCAAAGTGATAGACCATCAGTTTGTCGAGGGTATAAGGCTCGACCAGCGTATAGGTCGGGCTTTTCACGTTGCCGTTATGACCCAGCGCCTGCAAAAAGCCCCGGCTGAACGTTGTTTTACCCGCGCCCAGATCGCCGTAAAGATAGATGACCGTCGCGCCATCACAGGCCTGCGCCACGCGCTTGCCGAGATCTAAGGTTGCTTCTTCGTCAGGTAAAGGGATCACTCGATTAATCATGGTTTACGTCAATCACATCCGGGTTAACTACACGCCGCAGCGTGGAAAAAAGATCGGTCGCTAACATACCGCGCGTGCCGTCACGCGCCGCGAGCCTGTCGGCAGCGGCACCGTGCGCCACACAGCCTGCACAGGCGGCATCGTACAGGGTGTTTTTTTGCCCTGCGAGCGCGCCAATAATACCAGAGAGCACATCACCCATGCCGCCGCTGCCCATTCCGGCGTTACCGGCATCAATAATGCCTGTCTCACCGTTCTCGCTGGCGACGATCGTGCCGGCGCCTTTCAGCACCACCACACCCCCGTAACGTTTTACCAGACGACGGGCTGAAAGTAAGCGATCACTTTCAATTTCTGCAACGCTGCAGTTGAGTAGCCGCGCGGCTTCGCCGGGGTGCGGCGTCAGGATGCGATTGTGACGTTTATCGGGATGTAATGCCAGAAGGTTCAGTGCGTCGGCATCCCACAGCATCGGTTTGCGAAAATTCTCAATTTTACGCAGCGCGTCTTTGCCCCATGCCTGTTGACCCAGACCCGGCCCGACGACCACCACGTCGGCCCATTCGAGGCTTTCCTCCAGCGTCTGCGCCGTGAGTTCATGCACCATCAGCTCCGGGCGGGCGGTGATAATAGGACCGATATTTTCGCTGCGCGTCAGCACGCGAACCAGCCCGGCACCGGCGCGCAGCGCGGCCTCTCCGGTCATGCGGATAGCGCCGGCCGTACCGTGATCGCCACCGACAATCGCCAGGCGTCCGTTATCGCCTTTGTGGGAGGTTGGCCGCCGGGGCGGGAACCACGCTGCCAGCTGCGTGGCATCGAAGCGGGTTATAGGGGTTTCCTGTCCCGCCAGCCAGCTCTCCAGTCCCAGGGCATGATGATGCAACTGCCCTACCACATCGCGCGCTTTGCCGGTCAACAGCCCAGGTTTAAGGGCGATGAAGGTGACGGTGTGCGCAGCGTTGATCACCGCACCAGGCGTTGCGCCCGTTTGCGCCAGCAGGCCCGACGGAATATCCAGCGCCAGCACCGGCGCGGGATGCTGATTGGCGTGTTCAATAAGCGCAGCGATGTGCTCACGCGGGGCATCGGTGAGGCCGGTACCCAGCAGACCATCAATAATTAACGCCACGCCCTCCGGCCAGGCCAGCGTCGGCGCATGAATGGTGCCACCGGCATTAAGCCACGCCTCACGCGCTGCATGGGCTTCTTCCGGTAGCGGTTTATCGCTCTCCTGCGCCAGCAGCGTCACCTCAATGCCCGCGGCCGCAGCCAGACGCGCCACGACGTACCCATCGCCGCCGTTGTTGCCGTGACCGCAGAGGATCAGCCAGTGCCGGGCATCGGGATAGTGTTCCTGCGCGACAGCAAAAGCGGCCTGACCGGCGCGCTGCATCAGTTCATACAGCGTGATGCCGAGGCTGTCGGCCGCCTCTTTTTCCGCGCGTTTGAGCGCATCCGCAGGCCAGATGGAGTGTGGTATACTGGCAGTGTTTTTCTTCACTGTATGGTCCGTCATGTCACAGCCCCTCGATCTCAATCAGTTAGCGCAAAATATTAAACAGTGGGGCACCGAGCTGGGCTTTCAACAGGTCGGTATCACCGATACTGATCTCAGCGAAACCGAACCTAAATTGCAGGCATGGCTGGATAAGCAATATCACGGCGAAATGGACTGGATGGCGCGTCACGGTATGATGCGCGCCCGTCCACACGAGCTTTTACCCGGTACGCTGCGGGTGATCAGCGTGCGCATGAATTACCTGCCCGCAAAAGCGGCATTCGCCAGTACGCTGAAAAACCCTTCGCTGGGCTATGTCAGCCGCTACGCGCTGGGGCGCGATTACCATAAGCTCTTGCGTAACCGCTTAAAAAAGCTCGGTGAAAAAATCCAGCAACAGTGCGTGTCGCTGAATTTTAGACCCTTTGTCGATTCTGCGCCCATTCTGGAACGCCCGCTGGCTGAAAAAGCCGGGCTTGGCTGGACAGGTAAGCACTCACTTATCCTTAACCGCGAAGCCGGTTCGTTCTTCTTCCTCGGCGAGCTACTGATCGATTTGCCGTTGCCCATTGACCAGCCAGTGGAAGAAGGCTGCGGTAAATGCGTGGCCTGCATGACCATCTGCCCGACCGGCGCGATTGTCGAACCCTATACCGTCGATGCGCGCCGCTGCATCTCTTATCTGACCATTGAGCTGGAAGGCGCGATCCCGGAAGAATTCAGGCCGCTGATGGGTAACCGTATCTATGGCTGTGACGACTGTCAGCTGATCTGCCCGTGGAATCGCTATTCGCAACTGACGGACGAAGAGGACTTCAGTCCGCGCAAAGCGCTGCACGCCCCTGAGCTTATCACTCTGTTTAGCTGGAGCGAGGCGCACTTCCTGAAAGTCACCGAAGGATCGGCGATCCGCCGTATCGGCCATTTACGCTGGCTGAGAAATATCGCCGTCGCGCTGGGCAACGCTCCGTGGGATGAAGCGAATATTCGCGCGCTGGAACAGCGTAGAGGTGAGCACCCACTACTCGATGAGCACATAGAATGGGCGATTGCGCAGCAAATTGAGAAGCGTAATGCCTGTGTTGTCGAGGTGCAATTACCGCAGAAATTGCGGCTGGTGCGGGTGGTTGAAAAAGGGCTGCCGCGCGATGCCTGACCTTTCCACAGCTTGTGCATAAAAATAAAAACACATTGCTAATCAAGGCGGAGAAGTTCGTCAAGGGATCGAATTAACATTTTGAAATGAAATTTTTGTGACATTTATCATATAGTTAGCAGAAATTTATTCACATCCTGAATCATTATGCGGGATGTGCAAAAAAGCCAAACCTGTGGATAAGTCTGTTTACAAGAATATGTCAAAGAGGAAATAAATCGTCCGCGGCAAGGGATTCCGCTGTGGATAAAGTATTCAGAGAAAAAATTTGGAGCGGGAAACGAGACTCGAACTCGCGACCCCGACCTTGGCAAGGTCGTGCTCTACCAACTGAGCTATTCCCGCTTGGGTGGTGCGTGGCTGTGAAAGCCAATCAAATTTTGGAGCGGGAAACGAGACTCGAACTCGCGACCCCGACCTTGGCAAGGTCGTGCTCTACCAACTGAGCTATTCCCGCTTGGGTGGTGCGTGGCTGTGAAAGCCATTTCAAATTTTGGAGCGGGAAACGAGACTCGAACTCGCGACCCCGACCTTGGCAAGGTCGTGCTCTACCAACTGAGCTATTCCCGCTCTGTGTAACGTTGCAATTTCTGCATCGGTACGGGAGGCGCATTATACGAGAATTCATTTTAGCTGCAAGCCCTCAAACTGAAAAATTTAATTTTTTTGTTCAAGTGCTGCATTAATCGACAAGATGGTTATTTTGCCATCAAAATCCGGGTGATGGCCCCGTATCCTCGTGAGACAGGGGGCCAAAAAAATCTTACAACTTAATAAAATGCTCGCGGTAATACGCCAGTTCGGCCACCGACTCGCGAATATCATCCAGCGCCTGATGCGTATTCTGCTTCTTCAGACCGTCAAGCATCTCCGGCTTCCAGCGGCGTGCCAGTTCTTTCAGCGTACTGACATCCAGGTAGCGATAATGGAAATACGCTTCCAGCTCCGGCATGTACTTAAACAGGAAGCGGCGATCCTGGCCGATACTATTACCACAAATAGGCGATTTGCCTGCCGGCACCCACTGTTTCAGGAATTCAATCGTCGCCAGCTCCGCAGCACGATCGTCCTGGGTACTGGCCTTCACGCGGTCTACCAGACCGCTGCCGGTATGGGTACGCACGTTCCAGTCATCCATTAGCGCCAGCTGTTCATCCGACTGGTGCACGGCGATAACCGGGCCTTCTGCCAGAATGTTCAGGTTCGCATCGGTGACCAGCGTCGCGATTTCGATGATCTTATCGCGCTCTGGATCGAGGCCGGTCATTTCCAGATCGATCCAAATGAGGTTGTTTTCATTTGCACTCATGCTATTTTCCACCCTTCTCGCATAACCAGCTACATCTGGTTAACTAGTATAAAATAGCGTGTATCATAGAGGTTTTGCCCATCAGGGGCGACCAGGAGTCAGCACGATTGAGTAAAAATAAACTCTCCAAAGGCCAGCAGCGCCGCGTCAACGCCAACCACGAGCGGCGGCTAAAAACGTCTGTGGAGAAACCGGACCTTGACGACAACCTGTTTGGCGAAGCGGCTGAAGGCATCGTCATCAGCCGTTTTGGCATGCATGCCGACGTAGAATCCGCAGACGGTGAGACTCACCGCTGTAACATTCGTCGCACCATACGTTCGCTGGTGACCGGCGATCGCGTGGTCTGGCGTCCCGGTAAAGCCGCAGCGGAAGGCGTTAACGTGAAAGGGATCGTCGAAGCGGTGCACGAGCGCTCCTCGGTACTGACGCGCCCGGACTTTTACGACGGGGTAAAACCCATCGCGGCGAACATCAATCAGATTGTTATCGTTTCGGCTATCCTGCCGGAGCTGTCGCTCAACATCATTGACCGCTACCTGGTGGCGTGCGAAACGCTGGACGTTGAGCCTATCATCGTGCTGAACAAAATCGATCTGCTGGATGCGAAGAGCCTCGATGTTGTGAACACGCAGATGGATATTTATCGCAACATTGGCTATCGCGTGCTGATGGTGTCCAGCTACACCCAGGACGGTTTAAAACCGCTGGAAGAGGCGCTCACCGACCGCATCAGTATTTTTGCTGGCCAGTCTGGCGTGGGCAAATCCAGTCTGCTGAATTCGCTGTTAGGCCTGCCGGTTGAGATCGTGGTGAACGATGTTTCCGATAACTCCGGCCTCGGTCAACACACCACCACCGCTTCCCGTCTGTACCACTTCCCGCACGGCGGCGACGTCATTGACTCCCCGGGCGTGCGCGAGTTTGGTCTGTGGCACCTGGAGCCTGAGCAGGTCACCCATGGTTTTGTCGACTTCCACGACTATTTGGGCCACTGCAAGTATCGCGACTGTAAGCATGATACCGATCCGGGATGTGCGATCCGCGAAGCGGTTGAGCAAGGCAAAATTGCCCTTTCCCGCTTTGAAAATTACCACCGCATTCTGGAAAGCATGTCACAGGTAAAAACGCGTAAAAACTTTTCGGATACCGATAGCTGACATTTAAGCTAAGCATCGCCAGAATTGTCACCCTTTTGAAGGATCCGCCGTTTTTACGGGGATCAGGAACGGTAAAAACATTAGCCTGGAGGCTACCTTGTTAGACTCATTTAAACTTTCGCTTCAATACATTCTGCCTAAACTGTGGCTCACCCGCCTCGCAGGCTGGGGCGCAAGAAAACGCGCAGGCTGGCTGACCAAACTGGTAATCGACCTGTTCGTCAAATACTACAAGGTCGATATGAAAGAGGCGCAAAAGCCGGACACCGCCAGCTATCGCACCTTTAACGACTTCTTTGTTCGTCCGCTGCGCGATGAAGTGCGTCCGCTGAATACCGATCCGAACGTGCTGGTCATGCCTGCCGACGGCGTGATCAGCCAATTGGGCAGCATCGAAAACGACAAACTGTTGCAGGCCAAAGGCCATAACTACAGCCTCGAAGCGCTACTGGCGGGGAATTACCTGATGGCGGATCTGTTCCGCAACGGGTCATTTGTGACCACTTACCTGTCACCCCGCGACTATCACCGCGTCCACATGCCGTGCAACGGTATCCTGCGTGAAATGATCTACGTGCCGGGGGATCTGTTCTCGGTCAACCATCTGACCGCGCGCAATGTGCCAAACTTATTTGCCCGCAACGAGCGCGTTATCTGCCTGTTTGATACCGAATTCGGCCCGATGGCACAGATCCTGGTCGGCGCGACTATTGTCGGCAGCATCGAAACCGTCTGGGCGGGCACTGTCACCCCACCACGCGAAGGCATCATCAAACGCTGGACATGGCCGGCGGGTGAAAGCGATGGCGCGGTTGCGCTGTTGAAAGGCCAGGAAATGGGTCGCTTCAAGCTTGGCTCGACGGTGATTAACCTGTTTGCGCCGGGCAAAGTGGAACTGGTTGAACAGCTGCAAAGCTTATCGGTCACCAAAATCGGCGAACCGCTGGCGATTTCCACCGAAGCCATTGTGATGCCGGAGCCGACCCCCCTGCCGCAAGAAGAGATCGACGCCGAGCACGACGCCAGCCCGCTGGTAGACGACAAGAAAGACCCGGTCTGATTTAAAAAAGGTAACTGATGTGCGCCTGATTATCGCTTTTCTGATGGCCTGGTGCCTCAGTTTCAGTTTGGGGGCGTTCGCTGCGACGGCCCCCGACGCTAAACAAATTGCTCAGGAACTGGAGCAGGCTAAAGGCGCGAAAAGCGCGCCGGATCAGGCCGAAACCGTCGAGGCTCTCCAGGCCGCGCTGAACGCGCTTGACGAGCGAAATGGCTCGCTTGAGCGCGCCAAACAGTATCAGCTGGTCATCGACAACTTCGCAAAAACCTCCCAAACGCTGCGTGCGCAGCTGAATAACCTGCGTGACGAACCGCGCGCCATTCCCGAAGGCCTTAGCTCTGACGCCCTTAATCAGGAAATTTTACAGGTCAGCAGCCAGCTACTGGATAAAACCCGCCTGGCGCAGCAGGAGCAGGAGCGCGCCCGTGAAATCAGCGACTCCTTAAGCCAGCTGCCGCAGCAGCAAACCGACGCCCGTCGCCAGCTCAATGAGGTGGAACGCCGCGCCGGGACGCAAAGCGGCACAACGGCGCTGGCCCAGGCACAGGCCCTCAGCGCCCAGGCGGAATCCGCGAGGTTAAAAGCGCTGGTTGATGAACTGGAACTGGCGCAGCTTTCAGCCAACAACCGTCAGGAACTGGCGCGTATGCGTTCTGAACTGGCGCAGAAACAGGCAGGCCAGCTGGATTCCTATTTACAGGCGCTGCGCAATCAGTTGAACAGTCAACGGCAGCGTGAAGCCGAACAGGCGCTGGAAAGCACCGAAATGCTGGCAGAAAACAGCGCCAACCTGCCGGCCGGTATTATCGACCAGTTTAAAATTAACCGCGAACTCTCCCAGGCGTTGAACCAGCAGGCGCAGCGGATGGATCTGGTCGCCTCCCAGCAACGCCAGGCGACAGGCCAGACGCTACAGGTGCGCCAGGCGCTGAATACGCTGCGTGAACAGTCCCAGTGGCTGGGCGCGTCGAATATGCTTGGCGAAGCGCTGCGGGCGCAGGTCGCCCGTCTGCCGGAGATGCCGAAACCACAGCAGTTAGATACCGAAATGGCCCAGTTGCGCGTACACCGTATGCGCTATGAAGATCTGCTGAACAAGCAGCCGCAGCTGCGACAGATCCGCCAGATCGACGGTCAGCCACTGACCCGCGAACAGAACCGGATCCTTGATGCCCAGTTGCGCACCCAGCGCGAACTGCTGACCTCGCTGTTGCAGGGCGGCGACACGCTGATTCTGGAACTGACCAAGCTCAAGGTATCGCACACCCAGCTGGAAGATGCGCTGAAAGAGGTCAACGAGGCGACGCACCGTTACCTGTTCTGGACCTCAGACGTCAGCCCGATCAGCTTCAGCTGGCCGCTCGACATCGTGCAGGATCTGCGCCGCCTGATCTCGCTGAATACGTTCAGCCAGCTGGGCAAAGCAACGCTGATGATGCTGACCACCAAAGAGACGCTGCTGCCGCTGTTTGCCGCGCTGTTCCTGGTTGGCTTCAGCCTCTACTCACGTAAGCACTTCACCCGCTTCCTGGAGCGTTCGTCCGCCCGCGTCGGCAAGGTCACTCAGGATCACTTCTGGCTGACGCTACGCACGGTGTTCTGGTCGATTCTGGTAGCCTCTCCGCTGCCGGTGCTGTGGGCCACGCTGGGGTATGGCCTGCGCGAGGCCTGGCCGTATCCGCTGGCGGTGGCGATTGGCGATGGCGTGACCGCCACCGTACCGATGCTGTGGGCGGTGATGATCTGCGCCACCTTTGCCCGACCGAACGGCCTGTTCGTCACGCATTTTGCGTGGCCGCGGGCGCGGGTGGCGCGCGGTATGCGCAACTATTTACTCTGTATTGGCCTGATCGTGCCGCTGATTATGGCGCTGATCATGTTCGATAATCTTAACGACCGTGAGTTCTCCGGCTCGCTGGGTCGACTGTGCTTTATGCTGATTTGCGGCGCGCTGGCGATGGTCACCCTGAGCCTGAAACGCGCCGGCATTCCGCTGTACGTCGACAAAACCGGCAGCAGCGAGAATATGGGCAACCATCTGCTATGGAACCTGCTGGTGAGCGCCCCGCTGGTGGCGATGCTGGCAGCGATGGTGGGTTATCTGGCAACCGCACAGGCATTGCTGGCGCGACTGGAAACCTCGGTGGCGATCTGGTTCCTGCTGCTGGTGGTCTACCATATCATTCGCCGCTGGATGCTGATCCAGCGCCGTCGTCTGGCGTTCGATCGCGCCAAACATCGCCGCGCCGAGATCCTCGCCCAGCGTGCGCGGGGCGAAGAAGAGACGCATCACACCACCAGCACCGAAGGCATGGTGGACGTGGACGAAAGCGAAGTGGATCTGGATACCATCAGTACCCAGTCGCTGCGCCTGGTGCGCTCCATCCTGATGCTGATCGCCCTGCTGTCAGTGATTGTGCTGTGGTCAGAAATCCACTCTGCGTTTGGTTTCCTGGAAAATATTTCGCTGTGGGACGTGACGTCCACCGTACAGGGCGTGGAAAGCCTTGAACCGATCACCCTTGGCGCGGTGCTGATTGCCATTCTGGTATTTATCATCACCACGCAACTGGTACGCAACCTCCCCGCCCTGCTGGAGCTGGCGCTGTTACAGCACCTCGACCTGACGCCGGGGACCGGCTACGCCATCACCACTATCACCAAATATCTGCTGATGCTGTTCGGCGGGCTGGTGGGCTTCTCGATGATCGGTATTGAGTGGTCAAAATTGCAGTGGCTGGTGGCGGCACTCGGTGTCGGGCTGGGTTTTGGTTTGCAGGAGATTTTCGCCAACTTTATTTCGGGCCTGATCATTCTGTTCGAAAAACCGATCCGTATCGGCGATACCGTGACGATCCGCGATCTGACCGGCAGCATTACCAAGATCAACACCCGCGCCACGACGATCAGCGACTGGGATCGCAAAGAGATCATCGTGCCGAACAAGGCGTTTATCACCGAGCAGTTCATCAACTGGTCACTGTCGGATTCCGTAACCCGTGTGGTGCTGACGGTGCCGGCCCCGGCTGATGCCAACAGCGAGGAAGTCACGCAGCTGCTGTACACCGCCGCGGAACGCTGCTCGCTGGTGATCGACAATCCGCCGCCGGAAGTATTCCTCGTTGATTTGCAGCAGGGTATTCAGCTGTTTGAGCTGCGTATTTATGCCGCTGAAATGGGCCATCGCATGCCGCTGCGCCACGAGATCCACCAGCTGATCCTCGCAGGCTTCCGTGAACACGGTATTGATATGCCGTTCCCACCGTTCCAGATGCGTCTGGAAACGCTGGGCGGTAAAGCGACCAACAGAACGCTGACCTCTGCCGGGCGTGGCCGCCCGGCGGGGAGCTTGTAAATTACATATACCGGCCACTATCTGGCCGGTATTTTTTCATGATGTTGATTACCACAGACAAAGCTGGTAGCGAATAAAAAATTGCCATAGCCAGTATCCGCTAATAAGAAACGTCACCAAATAAATAAACCAATATCGTTTTCTTTTAATGAGAATGGCATAGATTGCCGGAAAAAATATCGGTGATGAAAAGAAGATCCCTACATCTCGGGCATCATCACTTTCAATATACTCCATAAGGTCACAAATATTTTTTATACCATCAGTTCCTATCCACCACTCTTTATCCTGGACAGATAATATAGCGGTTAAAAAAATGGAAGCAATGAACCATAAAAGACCAAGCGTAAATACTTTCCATGTCATTACTGATTCTCCAGAATTTTAATTATAGTCTCTTTCTTTTTGATAATCTGGCGTCCATATTCACTGTATTCGCGTAATGGCGAACCTATGGGTGCATGAATAGAATTGATGATAGCGGCGGCACTTCTTGTTACTCCACGATTATAACGAGAGCCGGCAAGTATAATCTGTTCTTCTGAGAGGTTGGCTGTATTGATACCAGGGTTGTCATACAAAATTAAGTCACGCAGGTGGAAGGCAACGACACGGATATTGAAGCTATTGTCCAACAAACATTGTGCAAGACGGAACTGCTGGGAATGATCAAGTGTTGCAGGGGCGATGCCCAGTGTTTGGGCGGCAACGCCAAGTTGAATGGCGATAGCGCCTACTGAGGTTGTATTAGAGTATTTATTCTTTTCATTTAATACTTCATCTATAACTTGCTTAGCTTGCAGAACACCTAACCCCTTAAACCTTTCAGGCATACCTCCAACTTCTGACACAGCAACGCCTGCAAGAAGGAGTACCGGGATTTGGGCTTCGAAAGCATACTGTTTTATCATATTCCTATGGTAAATAAGCCAGGCGCTTTTATAAATCCATAAATATGCATCGCCGGTCAGGTAATCCCAGTGGGTTGGAATAATGTACCAACGGAAAGCATCGAAACCATCCCAGTGGGGAAATCCAAACTTATCGATTTTGCAGAAAAGCAATTCTTTCATTGAGGCCTCGTTTCTTTATAGAGGTTGGTAAAAATACCATTCCCGATTATTTAAAACGTGACAGTTGCGACAAAAATAAAATGATGGGAAATTCATGCTCCATACCATTTATAAATTAAAACTAATCTATAAATGGCATAGATATATTGAACCACTCGTTTAAGAGCGTAATAAATCAGGCACGATCAACCGTAAACGCAATCACATCGCCCAATTGTTCGGCACCGAGCGCCAGCATGATCAGGCGATCGACGCCCAGCGCAACGCCTGAGCAATCCGGCATTCCGACTTTCAACGCTTCCAGCAGATTCACATCAATCGACTGCTGCGGCAGGCCGCGGGCGGCGCGCTTACGGTTATCCTGCTCAAAACGCTGCTGCTGCTCGCGCGCGTCCGTCAGCTCATGGAACCCGTTCGCCAGTTCAAGCCCTTTGAAATAGACCTCAAAGCGCTCAGCCACGCGATGATCTTCGGTGCTGATTTGCGCAAGCGAAGCCTGGCTTGCCGGGAAATGATAGACAAAGGCCGGGCGGTCTTTGCCAATGTGCGGCTCAACGCCCAGACCTCTGCCGGGCGTAGCCGCCCGGCGGGAAGTTTATAACAGCACTGGCGTTAAACGGCGCTGGTAATTCTGATAGATTGCCAGCGCCATTACCGAGAAGAATATCGGGCCGCCAACCATCCACAGTGCGCTACTCATATCACCGGCCTCGATCACCGGCTGGATCACCGTAAACACATTGGCGAAAGCGACGACCAGCGTCACCACCAGCGTCGCCAGCAACGTTGAACCGCGGGTTTTAAAGATCACAAACGGCCGTTCCAGCCCGGTTTTCGCTTTAAAGTATGGGAAAGCCAGCGCGAGGAACAGGTAGGGCAGCGTCATCGACACGTTCGCCATTAACGTCAGCTTGTTATAAAACGCCGAGGCGGTATCGCCGCCAAACGACACCAACAGAATAAATAAACAGACCAGCAGGCACTGCATCCACATCGCCATCGCGGGCATTCCGCTGGTGTTCAGACGCGTCATCGGGGCGGGCCATAGCGCTTTCGGCGTTCCCTGAATTATCGCTTTCAGCGGCGAGTAAATCAGCGTGAAAAATGCGCCAGTATAAGCAAGGAACATCGACAGCCCGGTGATGCGCGCAAACCACACGCCAAGGGTCAGCGCGGCATCCGGCGACAGATTCAGCGCCTGGCCCAGCGTCATACCCAGGCTTTTCATCAGGACGTAAGTGATGTTACCGAGGTTGGTGGTGTTATTACTTAATACCTGCTGCCAGTTAGTGCTCACGCCCCACAGAAAGATCGCCAGCGAATAACCAACAGAGATGACCATGGCGGCAATAACGATGCCTTTGGCGAAATTCTTTTCCGGATTTTCGGTTTTATCCACCAGTCCGCCGACGGCTTCAATCCCGCCATAAGCAAATATGGCGAAAACCACGAAAGAGAGCATCGACAATCCCGACTGATAGCCCGGATTCGGTGAGGCAATAAAATTCACATCCTGTGCAAAATGGCCGCCATTTAATAACAGAATGGTGATACTGACGCCTAATAACACCAGGTTCAGACACATCACCGCAATACCACCGACCGCGGTGATCCTGGCAATTTTATTAATGCCCTTTGCGGCGATAAAGGTCACCAGCAGCATCCATCCGACAGCGAGAATGCCTACCGACTGGGTGGGCGTCAGACCGAGCAGATGCCAGCGCTGCGTCATATCTGCGCCGAAGATAAAGGTGGAAAACGGCACCCAGACCTTCGCGGCGGTACTGACCATCCAGATCACATAGGATGAGAACCACATAAAGGTGCCGATAAACGCATAGCGTGGGCCGACGCTGTGTTCCATCCACGAATAAATCCCGCCCTCTTCTTTACGATATGCCGCGCCCATTTCCGCCATCATCAGCGCAAAAGGAATAAAAAAGAAGAGTGCGGAAAATATATACCAGGGCGTTGCGCTGTATCCCATTAAATAGAATGCCGAGGGGCTATTCGCAAAACCGAATACCGATGTGAAGATCATTAATATTAACCCGGTGAGGGTCATTTTTTTCATTGTTTCAGCCATAGATCCATCCATCATCCTGAATAATATCTTCAGAAAAATTAATTATTTAACTGGCCTCACATCGTCCAGCAGAGGCCCACCCGAAAGCCGTACAGCAGAATGGCGCAGGATGGTAGCAAAAAGCCGGATTAAAATTGTGACTTTGCAAAGGAAAATGAAAAAATGCCCCATAAGGAGCATTTTTTACGACATTTTATATTCAAGAATAAAATGTGACCCCGACAGATGCCGGGGCGGCGGGTGTTACGCCCGGTCGACGGTAAAGGCGATCACTTCACTTAAGGTTTCAGCGCCCAGCGCCAGCATGATCAGGCGGTCGACGCCCAGCGCAACGCCTGAGCAATCCGGCATCCCGACTTTCAACGCTTCCAGCAGATTCACATCAATCGGCTGCTGCGGCAGGCCGCGGGCGGCGCGCTTACGGTTATCCTGCTCAAAACGCAGCTGCTGTTCGCGCGCGTCCGTCAGCTCATGGAACCCGTTCGCCAGTTCAAGCCCTTTGAAATAGACCTCAAAGCGCTCGGCCACGCGATGATCTTCGGTGCTGATTTGCGCAAGCGAAGCCTGGCTTGCCGGGAAATGATAGACAAAGGCCGGGCGGTCTTTGCCAATGTGCGGCTCAACGCCCATGGTGAACAGCAGTTGCAACAGCGTGTCACGATCGTCTTCGGTATCGGCGATGTTGCTCAGATCCAGCTTCGCCGCCACGTCGCGCAGCTGCTGTTTATCCGCAGAGAGCGGATCGATTTCCAGATGGCGCTGGAAAGCCTGCTGGTAAGAGAGGGATTCCGCCGGCGGGCATTCGAGCACCTGTTGCAGCAGATCGTCCACTTCATTCATCAGACGGTACATGTCGTAATGCGGGCGATACCACTCCAGCATGGTGAATTCCGGGTTGTGATGACGCCCCATCTCTTCATTACGGAAGCTGCGACACAGCTGGAACACCGGGCCACAGCCCGCCACCAGCAGGCGCTTCATGTGGTATTCCGGGCTGGTCATCAGATAGAGATCCATCCCCTGAGAATGACCAGGGCCAACAAAACGGGTTTCGAACGGGAACAGATGAACATCCGTCACCGTCGCCTGACTCATGCAGGGCGTTTCCACCTCCAGTACACCGCGGTCGGCAAAGAAACGGCGGATTTCCGCAATCTTCGCGGCGCGTTTCAGTAAATTGGGGATGGATGCGCTCGGCTGCCAGGTTGCCGTCTCGCTCATGGTAATTCTCCGTATGCTGATAAGGGCACGAAGTCTACCCGTTACCCGCCGGAGAGACAAATTTTGCACAGTAATTTATTACTCGCGGCGTACGGGCAATAAAACTGCCCCGATCCATTAAACAGAGTGATAAATGACGCCGTGGATCGGTAAAAAAATCGAACGCATCAAATTTCCCTTTCTCCCGCAAGGTTATACTGCCTCCCCATAATGGAGCAGTGGACATGCTTTCGCGACGCCTGTAATGCGCGAAGCGGAATAACTAAAACCTGGAGGAATGTCGTGCAAACCTTTCAAGCCGATCTTGCCGTAATTGGCGCAGGTGGTGCCGGATTACGCGCCGCGATAGCCGCGGCACAAGCGAATCCCAATGCTAAAATCGCCCTGATCTCAAAAGTCTATCCTATGCGTAGCCATACCGTGGCCGCAGAAGGAGGGTCTGCCGCCGTCGCGCAGGATCATGACAGCTTTGATTACCATTTTCACGATACCGTGGCCGGTGGAGACTGGCTGTGCGAACAAGATGTGGTGGATTATTTCGTGCATCACTGCCCGACAGAAATGATCCAGCTGGAACAGTGGGGCTGCCCGTGGAGTCGCCGCCCGGATGGTTCCGTTAATGTGCGCCGTTTTGGCGGCATGAAAATTGAACGTACCTGGTTTGCCGCCGACAAAACCGGCTTCCACATGCTACACACCCTCTTCCAGACCTCCCTGCAATTTCCGCAGATCCAGCGCTTTGACGAGCACTTTGTTCTGGACGTGCTGGTGGATGATGGCGCGGTGCGCGGCCTTGTCGCCATGAATATGATGGAAGGATCGCTGGTGCAGATCCGCGCCAATGCGGTGATCATGGCCACCGGCGGTGCCGGGCGTGTGTACCGCTTTAACACCAACGGCGGCATCGTTACCGGCGACGGCATGGGCATCGCGCTTAACCACGGCGTGGCGCTACGCGACATGGAGTTTGTGCAGTATCACCCGACGGGCCTGCCAGGTTCCGGCATCCTGATGACCGAAGGCTGCCGTGGCGAAGGCGGTATTCTGGTGAACAAAGACGGTTACCGTTATCTCCAGGATTACGGTATGGGCCCGGAAACGCCGCTTGGCGAGCCGAAAAACAAATACATGGAGCTGGGGCCGCGCGACAAAGTGTCCCAGGCCTTCTGGCACGAGTGGCGTAAAGGCAACACGATCCCGACGCCACGCGGCGACGTGGTCTATCTGGATCTGCGCCATCTGGGCGAGAAAAAGCTGCTCGAACGTCTGCCGTTTATCTGTGAACTTGCCAAAGCTTATGTGGGTGTCGATCCGGTTAAGGATCCGATCCCGGTGCGCCCGACCGCGCACTACACCATGGGCGGCATCGAAACCGATCAGCACTGTGAAACGCGCATCAAAGGCCTGTTCGCAGTGGGTGAATGCTCGTCCGTCGGGCTGCACGGTGCGAACCGCCTTGGCTCGAACTCACTGGCTGAACTGGTGGTCTTTGGCCGTCTCGCCGGTGAAAAAGCCATGGAACATGCCATGAGCGTACATCAGTCTGACGACGCAGCATTGAATGCACAGGCCGGAGATGTGGAGCAGCGTCTGAAAGATCTGGTTAATCAGGAAGGCACGGAAAACTGGGCGCATCTGCGTGACGAAATGGGCATGTCGATGGAAGAAGGCTGCGGCATCTACCGCACACCGGAATTGATGCAGAAAACCATCGATAAACTGGCGGAGTTGCAGGAGCGCTTCAAACGCGTGCGTATCACCGACACTTCCAGCGTGTTCAATACCGATCTGCTGTATACCCTTGAACTGAAGCATGGCCTGAACGTGGCGGAGTGCATGGCGCACTCGGCCATGGCCCGTAAAGAGTCGCGCGGCGCGCATCAGCGTCTGGATGAAGGTTGTACCGAACGCGATGACGTCAACTTCCTCAAACATACGCTCGCTTATCGCGATGCTGATGGCACGACGCGTCTGGAATACAGCGACGTGAAGATCACCACATTGCCGCCGGCAAAACGTATGTATGGCGGCGAAGCGGAAGCAGCCGAGAATAAGGAGAAGGCGAATGGCTGAGCTACAAACCCTGAAAATCGAGGTGGTGCGCTATAACCCGGAAGTGGACAGCGCCCCGCACAGCGCGTTTTACGACGTGCCCTTTGATGAGCAAACCTCACTGCTGGACGCGCTGGGCTACATCAAGGATAACCTTGCGCCGGACCTCAGCTACCGCTGGTCGTGCCGCATGGCAATTTGTGGCTCCTGCGGCATGATGGTCAACAAGGTGCCGAAGCTGGCCTGCAAAACCTTCCTGCGCGAGTACGAAAACGGCATGAAGGTAGAAGCGCTGGCTAACTTCCCGATCGAGCGCGATCTGGTGGTCGATATGACGCACTTTATCGAAAGCCTGGAGGCGATCAAACCGTACATTATTGGTAATCCGCGCACGCCGGATCAGGGCACAAACACCCAGACCCCGGCGCAGATGGCGAAATACCATCAGTTCTCCGGCTGTATCAACTGTGGCCTGTGCTACGCGGCCTGCCCGCAGTTCGGTCTGAATCCGGAATTCATCGGCCCGGCGGCGATCACGCTGGCGCACCGCTATAACGAAGACAGCCGCGATCACGGCAAGAAAGAACGTATGGCGCAGCTTAACAGCCAGAACGGCGTCTGGAGCTGTACGTTTGTGGGCTACTGCTCTGTCGTTTGTCCAAAGCACGTCGATCCGGCGGCGGCCATTCAGCAGGGAAAAGTGGAAAGCTCGAAAGACTTTCTTATCGCCACCCTGAAACCACGCTAAGGAGCGCATGATGACAACGAAACGTAAACCTTACGTGCGGCCGGTGCCGTCAACCTGGTGGAAAAACCTGCCGTTTTATCGCTTCTATATGCTGCGAGAAGGCACAGCGATCACCACCGTCTGGTTCAGCATCGTGCTGATTTATGGCTTATTTGCGCTAAAGCACGGACCTGAAAGCTGGACGGGGTTTGTCGGCTTCCTGCAAAACCCGGTGGTGGTCATTCTTAACCTGATCACGCTGGCGGGCGCGTTGCTGCACACCAAAACCTGGTTCGAGCTGGCGCCGAAAGCCGCGAATATCGTTATCAAAGACGAGAAAATGGGACCGCAGCCGATCATCAAAGGACTGTGGGTTGTCACGATTCTGGTGACACTGGCGGTACTGTTTGTCGCCCTGTACTGGTAAGGAGGCCAAAATGATTAATCCAAATCCACAACGCTCTGACGAACCCGTCTTCTGGGGTCTGTTTGGTGCCGGCGGTATGTGGGGCGCATTCTTCGCGCCGGTGATGGTGCTGCTGGTTGGCGTCCTGCTGCCGCTGGGACTGTATCCCGGCGAGGCGCTCGGCTTTGAGCGAGTGCTGGCGTTCGCGCACAGTCTGCCTGGCCGCGCCTTCATCTTCCTGATGATTGTGCTGCCGCTGTGGTGTGGCCTGCACCGTATTCATCACCTGATGCATGACCTGAAGATCCACGTACCCAACGGTAAATGGGTATTCTACGGCCTTGCCGCGATCTTAAGCGTAGTGACGCTGGTCGGGGTGATCTTCCTGTAAAACATCATGCCGGGTGGCGCTAACGCTTACCCGGCCTATCCCTCGCGCTTGATTCTTTCTTTAATCAAAATCTCTTTTATCGACTCCCCTGGCGAGGCGCTGTCTTTGGCATTGTGCAGGGTAATTTCCGTGCACAAAAATTCGATGATAAACAGCTGCGAGATACGCGTGGCAATAGAGTCGCCCTGATAGGGCCCGGCGGCGCCGCAGGTCAGTAAAAAATTATCTGCCAGCTCGTTGAGCGGCGACTGTGGACTATGGGTGATCGCCAGCCGGTGCGCCCCGGCGTTGTGCGCCAGCCGGAACGCGTTCACCACTTCAGGCGTTTCGCCGGAATGCGAAAATGCCACCACCAGATCATCGCGTTTCAGGTTGGCGAGCTTAAGCGTCATGGTAAAACGGTCGGTAAAGGCTTCCGAATCGATCCCAATACGGTTCATTTTGTCGCGCGCTTCCAGCGCCGCGAGGCCCGACGCGCCAAAGCCCACGAACATCACCCGCCGGGCGCGTATAAACTGCTCGACGATGTGTTTGATTTTACGCATATCGATCAGATCGATAGTTTCTTTCACCGTGGTATCCAGCGTCAGGGCGATTTTTTGCGCCACGTCGTTACGCGAGTCACCGAGAAAAATATCGGGCGAGGATGGCAGCGTGAAATCGCTCTCCGCCAGCAATTCGCGCTTTAATTCGGTTTTCAGACTCAGCAAACCGCCGTAGCCGATTTTCTTGCAAAACCGCACGATGGTGGCTTCGCTGACGCCGGAACCCAGCGCCAGTTTTTTCACCGGCAGTTGCACCACCTGCGCCGGATTTTGCAGGATAAATTCCGCCACTTTACGATCTGAGCCGCTAAGGCTGGTCAGAATATTGGCGATATAAACACGGACATTCTCTTTATTCACACTCATCCTGGCTCTCCCGACGCCTGCACGAACATGGCATCGCGCAAAAGAATATGCCGGGTAGTGTAGCTATCTTAAGCCTTCTCGTCTTGCATCAGGTTTACGCTAAGTTGTTGATGATAACGCTCACCTGCCGCCAGCCAGCGCATTCCGCGTTTATGGCGCACCTGGCCGTCAAAGTGCGGATCGTCGGTAGTGCCGGTCAGCGGCTCGATGCACAACAAATCCGCACCTGGCACGCCCCATAGCGCCAGCCACGGTGTATTTGGGGATTGCAGTTGCAGCGCGCACTCGCCCTGCGGCGAAACCACCGTCACCGCGCAATCCGCCACGTCGCCAAAGTAGACGGCTCCGTTTGCGAAGGCGTCGGCGGTGAGCGGGAATGCGCGGGTGTCAGGCAACGGCTCAGGAAGTGCCAGCGTGCGATTATGAGTGAAAAGCGGCCCGCTGACGGATCGGTCAAAACGCACCGACCAGCCGGGCTGGCTGGCGATCGGCAGCGCAAAGCCCGGATGCCAGCCGAGCGCAAAGGGAAACGCCCGGCGATCAAGATTCTCAACCTGCCAGCGCACGTCCACGCCCATGGCGGTCAGTTGCCAGTCCGTCGTTACCCGCCAGCGAAAAGGCCAGAGCGCGCGGGTTGAGGCGTTGTCTTCGCAGCACAGCGTGAGCGCCTGGTCGCGTTGCTCAACAAGCCTGAAACCCTGCTGGCGCAAAAAACCGTGGGCGGGCAGCGGCCAGAATTCCCCGTCATGATGCAGCCCGTTATGGATAAGCCTGCCAACCAACGGGAAAAGCTGGGTGGCGCTGTTGTTCCACACTGCTGGATCAGCCCGCCACAGCCGCTGCCGTTGCTGGCGCTGGTCCCACAGATCGCACAGTTCTGCGCCCTGCGCCTGCACGCCAATTCGCCAGCGGTCGTTTTCCAGCGTCCAGTGCGACATGACCTTACTCCACCCGTAGCAGCAGACGGACTTGATAGACCATCGCTTTGTGCCGATCGCCGCTGAAATGGCGATCAATAAGCGCAAAAATGGTCTGTCGATCAATCCACGGCGGTGTCTGCCGGGCGATGGCAGGCAACGCCTTGCAGATAAACGTCAGCGCTTCATACACGCCGTGATCGCTGCATTGGGCTTGCAGGGCTGCCTGTTGCCAGCGCTGCGCGAATTGCGCCTCCTGTGCGGCGCTAAGATCGTCGAGGCCAAAACGGGTATACAGCTCCGGCGGCGCGTCGTGAACCTGTAACAGGGGCTGCATGGCGCGGGCCATCGCCAGCGCTTTCCCGGCATCGTTCAGCGGGGTGTGCTGTCCTGGATCGCGCTTAACGTCAAACAACTTATCGCCAAACCGCCACGGATTGAGATAGCTAAAACTGGCCGGGATCTGCATCACCTGCGCGCCGCGCGTAAAATCAAAGCCGGGATGAATGCGGATATCGGTCAGCTCTTTGACGTTAAACGGGCTGTCGATACGCGTCGGCATCAGCGTGTACTCAAACAAATTGTCGTTGCCCGGCTCGCGCGGGCAGCGCATATACACGGATTCGCCATCGGTAATATTCAGATGCCCGCCAAAGTAGCCAAACAGCGCGTGATCGTGGATCGGCGTGTCATTTTCTATCGCCGGGCGTAGCGGTTTGCCGGTCATGGTCGCCGGACGCTCAACGCCAAAATATTCCAGCAGGGTAGCGGGAATATCAATGGTCTGCGCCAGTGCGCTGCGCCGCTCACCCGTTACGCCGCAACGTGGATCGCGGATAAAGAACGGCGTGTTGGCGATCTCGTTGTACACTGGCATGATGTTTTTGCCCCACCAGTCGTGCTCGCCCAGCAGGAAGCCGTGATCGGTGCAGACGATAAACAGCGTGTCTTCCCACAGGTTCAGGGCTTTGAGTTTGTCCATCACCTGGCCGAGATAATCGTCGCACATGGTGATCAGCGCCTGGTAAAACTTACGCGCTTTGTCGTCGTTCTCACCCCCGGGTGCGCCGCAGTAATAAGGCACCCAACCGTCAAAGTCTTCCGCCGTGCAGCCATACTGCGCGAGGTATTTTTCCGGCACGAAGAACGGCTCGTGGGGATCGAAGCATTCAATCTGCAAAAACCAGTTGTCCTGATGCTGGTTAGTGTCGAGAAACTCCATGCCTGCCGAAATCGTGCGATGGGTGAAATGTTCTGCCTGCGTGGGCATCGCGGCACGGTTGATCAGATCCTGCGTCATGCGCCCGGCGCGGCGACGGCGGGTGTCGTCGTCTTCCATGCCCTGCCAGCGGATTTGTGGTTTTTCGACCTGCCCTTTCCAGCAGTCCCCTTCCTGGCCACGAATAAATTCAAAGGTGGAATAGCGCGTGTGATAGGTCGCCCCGCCGTCGCGCCAGTAATGCTTGTGATCCGTCACCATGTGGGTGTGCACGCCGTGCTGGTGCAGCGCCTGCATAGCGGAAAAATCAAATGGCTCCAGCGGGCCCCAGCTACGGTGCAAAAAGTTATAGCGCCCGGTATGCAGTTCACGACGCGCAGGCATACACGGCATACTGCCGACGTAAAAGTTATCGAACTGCACCGACTCTGTTGCCAGCCGCGTAAAGTTTGGCGTGATGGCATCGCCGCCGTAAGGGGCGAGATGGTTACGCGTCAGCGTATCAAACATCAACATGACTGCTTTCATGATTTATAACCCGATGAACTCTTCAACTTCATTTTTAATAATGGTGACGTGCGGGCCATACACCACCTGCACGCCCTGCCCGCGAATAAACGCCCCTTTGCTGCCAAACTTTTTGAAATCATCAAGCTGAACCTTGGACGGCTCTTTTACCGTGATACGCAGTCGGGTGGCGCAACAGTCCACATCGAGAATGTTTTCCCGCCCACCGAGGGCTTCAACGATGCCCGCCGGACGTGAGCCGGTATGGATTTCCGCGGCGGCTGGCGCATCCTGGTCATCTTCACGCCCCGGCGTGTTGAGCTGTCGCCAGTGGATGAGAAAACGGAAGCTGAAGTAGTAGAGGCAGAACATTACCGCGCCCAGCGGCAGCATCAGCAGCCAGTTGGTTTTCGCGTTGCCCTGCAGCACGCCGAATAGCAGGAAGTCGATCAGGCCGCCGGAGAAGGTCTGCCCGACGGTGATGGCAAGCATGTGCGTCAGCATAAAAGCCACCCCGGTCAGCACGATATGTACGGCGTACAGCAGTGGCGCGCAGAACATGAAGGCAAATTCCAGCGGCTCGGTAATCCCGGTGACGAAGGCGGTCAGCGCGGCAGACAGCATCAGGCTGGCGACTTTTTTGCGGTTCGCGGGTTTCGCACTGTGGTAAATCGCCAGCGCCGCGCCCGGCAAGCCAAACATAAAGTCGGCAAATCGTCCGGCCATAAAGCGCGACACGCCGATGTAATACTGGGTCACGCTGGGATCGGCGAGCTGGGCGAAGAAGATTTTTTGCGTGCCCTGAACAGGATGACCATTCACCATCACCTCGCCGCCAACGCTGGTCAGCCAGAACGGCAGGTAAAAAAGATGATGTAAACCGAGCGGGATCAGGCACTTCAAAATCATGCCGTAGAATAGCGTGCCGATGTAGCCGGTCTTTTCCACCAGCCCGCCGAGGTGCGCGATGCCACCCTGCACCGGCGGCCACGCCCAGAACAGCGCGACGCCAAGAAAAATCGCAAAAAAGGAGGTGACGATGGGCACCAGCCGCGAACCGCTGAAAAATGCCAGAAGGCTGGGCAGCTCGGTTTTGTTGTAGCGATTGTGCACCCAGGCGGTCAGCAGGCCGCTGGCAATCCCGCCCATCACCCCGGTTTGCAGCGTCACCATGCCCAGCACGCTCGCCTGCCCGGCCGCCGCCAGATTATCGACCGCCAGTTTGCCGGTCAGTAACAGCATGGCGTTGATCGCCTTATTCATGACGATAAAGCAAAGCACGGATGCCAATCCCGCCGTGCCTTTATCGCTGCGTGCCAGCCCGACGGCGATCCCCACGGCAAACAGCAGCGCCAGATTATCAAACACCACGCTGCCGCACAGTTTCATTAACGTGAAAACGGCTTGCAGTACCTGATTATCCAGCGCCGGATAGGTGGCGATGGTGACCGGATTAGTGAAAACCCCGCCGATCCCGAGTAATAAACCGGCGGCCGGAAGCACGGCAATCGGCAACATAAACGATTTACCCAGGTTTTGTGCGCCTGCGAAAAGTCTGCTCATAAAAGCCCCTGATGTTGGCGTTCTGAATTTTAAATTTCATATTTATATGCTTTAATGAAATTATTATTTCCATCACTCAATGCAATGTCAACGGCAAAGGGTGAAACGGTGAACAGCATCACTTTTCTTAACGCGCTGCAGACAGGAGTCATGATGACAAAACCCTTTCACGTAATGGCAAAAGCGGTCAGCTATCAATGTAATCTCGCCTGCGATTACTGTTTTTATCTGGAAAAAGAACAGGGTACGTTGAAACCCAAAATGGCGGCGCGTCATATGGATGATGACACCCTGGAGGCGTATGTCCGTCAGTACATTCAGGCCACGCCAGCGAACGAGGTGGAATTTACCTGGCAGGGCGGCGAACCCACGCTCGCCGGTCTGGCGTTTTACGAAAAAGCCCTTGCCCTACAGCAACGTTACGCCGAGGGCAAAACGATCCGTAACAGTATGCAAACCAACGGCGTGCTGATTGACGAACGCTGGGCCGCGTTTCTGGCGAAGCATCATTTCCTGGTGGGGCTGTCCATTGATGGCCCGGCGTGGCTGCACGATCGCTATCGCAAAACTCACGCGGGTAAATCGATGTTCGACAAGGTCGTGCACGCCCTGCAACTGCTGCGCGCATATGGTGTGGAGGTGAACGTGCTGGCGGTGGTGAACAATGAGACAGCGGAGCATGCGCTGGCGGTCTATCACTTCATTACCCAGGAACTGAGGGCGGATTTTGTGCAGTTTATTCCCGCGGTGGAGCAGCGTCCCGTCCACGAAAAATATGGCGAGCTGCTTTATCCGCAGTCACTGACGCAGCGCCGGGTTACCGACTGGTCGGTTTCCGGCGAGCAATATGGACGATTTATCACGACGGTGTTCGATTACTGGGTACGTCATGATGTCGGGCGAGTGTATGTCCAGCTGTTTGACAGCGCCCTTGCCGCCTGGGCGGGTGAAAAGCCCTCACTCTGCGTGATGCAATCCCGTTGCGGCTATGGTCTGGTCGTGGAGCAAAACGGAGATGTCTACAGTTGCGATCACTATGTTTATCCGGCGCACCGGCTGGGAAATCTGCGTAAAGGCAGCCTGCAACAGATGGCGAACAGTAAACAGCAGCGCAAATTTGGTCTCGCCAAAGCTGCGGTTTCCGCAGAATGCCAGCGGTGTGAATGGCGTTTCGCTTGTCACGGCGGATGCCCTAAACACCGCATCCATCAACAGGGGGAGCACTGGCACAATCATTTATGCGCGGGTTACAAGGCGATGTTCAGCCACATGGCGCCTTATATGGCGTTTATGGCCGGGCAACTTAAACAGCGGCAGCCGCCTGCGGCAGTGATGGAAATCGCCGCCGTGATTGCTGCACACAACGCACCGGGGACGCAGGCAAAATTCCAGTGACGCTCTACACTTATCTGAAAATCCTGGAAGGAAAATACCATGCGTATATTACCTGTCGTTGCCGTCGTTTGCGCCGCGCTTCTGATGGTGGCCTGCCAGTCCCCGACGCCTCCTCCCGGCGTAACCGTCGTGGAAAACTTTAATAGCACGCGCTTTCTGGGTAGCTGGTATGAAATCGCCCGTCTGGATCACCGCTTTGAGCGCGGGCTGGACAACGTCACCGCCACTTACAGCCTGCGGGAAGATGGCGGCCTGAACGTGATTAATAAGGGCTATAACCTGTCGCGTGGCATGTGGCAATCGACGGATGGCAGGGCATACTTTACGGGTCCAAAAAGCCGTGCGGCGCTGAAGGTGTCGTTTTTTGGTCCCTTCTACGGCGGCTATAACGTGATTGCGCTTGATAAGGATTATCGCCATGCGCTGGTCTGTGGACCGGATCGCGACTATTTGTGGATCCTGTCACGCACCCGCACGATCCCGGATAACGTGAAACAGGAACTGCTGAACACCGCAAAACAGCAGGGTTTTGCGGTGGAAAAACTCATCTGGGTGGCGCAGAACCGCTAATGAGTGCTGAGTTTTAACCCGATGATCCCGGCGACAATGAGCACCAGACTGATGATGCGCGCCGGGCTTGTCGATTCCCCCAGCAATATCATGCCAGTCACCGACGCGCCGACCGCGCCGATCCCCGTCCAGACGGCATAAGCCGTGCCGACCGGCAGCGTTTTCATCGCCCACGACAGCATGACGATACTGATGATCATCGCGCTGACGGTAATAATACTGGGCGTCAGACGGGTGAAACCATGGGTGTATTTCAGGCCGACGGCCCATACCACTTCAAGTAAACCAGCAAGGAATAAAACGAACCAGGACATAGTTGGCTCCTGAGATGGGGCCGTCCCCGTTGAACATGGCGCTTACAGGTCGTCCTGCAAGGCGAGTGAAGAGCGTTATTGTTACCGCAAGGCTTAATTATTTCAACTTTTTCATTTATCGCAAATTTTGGCCGCTTAAAGCGAGAAATAGGCGTAGTTCGCAGCGGAGATCCGTCATTTATCTCTTTTCGCTTCCCCCTATGATGGTGCGGTAAAAAAAAATGAAAGCCGTCATCCCATCCTGATTGCGAAACCGAACATGTTCAAAATTTTATTGATTGACCGTTGTTGCTTCACCCGCCACGGGCTTGAGAGCTGGCTCAATCAACGCACGTTATTCCCGGGGCCGGTGCTGGTGACCGGGCTGAACAATTTAATGCTGGCAAAAGAACATGCTGCGCAGTGGCAGCCGGATCTGGTCATTGCGGATTTCTATGGTTTTGCGAATGAATTACACCACGTACAACAATTAGCGTCGTTATTACAAATCTGTAGTCAAAGCCCGCTGCTGTTATTATCGTCCGGGTATGATGCGCAGATGGAAAGCTATTGTCAGCAGTTTCCGCTCTGGGAACGCACTGATAAGTCAGTCTCGCTTGATGCCCTTGCCCGCAGTATTAACGGGGCGCTGTGCTCACGTGCCGCAGACGTTGTTCCGCAGGCTGTGTCGCCGCTGCTGACGCGGCAGGAAGAGAAAGTGTTATCTATGTGGATGGACGGAACGAATAATCACAGTATCGCTCACCTGCTCGGTATTAATGGCAAAACGGTTTACACCTATAAACGGAATATCCGCATGAAGCTGGGCATGGGGAATCGTTTTACACCGTTTTTGTCACTGCCGGAAAGCGTAAGCTAACGGTACGGCAGACGCCGTACCGTGGACTGCCGGATTACTGCTGAGCTTTAGTGGCTGCACCAGAGATCGCGCTGCCGCCATCAGAAATATCTTCGCCTACGCCACGCGTGGTGTTACACGCGGTCAACACGGAAGAAAGTACCAGTACCGAAAAGATCGCAGCAATTGTTTTCTTAACCATAATATATTCCTTTTATAGCCAGTGTTATTTGTGTATAGCCAGTTAAGCATAGACAAAATTCCGGGCTGTGGAGAAAAAGGCGATATTTTAGGAAGATTTGAAGTCAGCGGTACGGCATCGCGCCACACCGCTGAAGATAAGGCAGGAATTACTTCACGCGGGAAACGTATTCGCCAGAGCGGGTGTCCACTTTGATGACTTCGCCGGTCTGCACGAACAGCGGAACTTTAACAACCGCGCCAGTACTCAGCTTGGCTGGTTTACCACCGGTACCTGCGGTATCACCTTTCAGGCCCGGATCGGTTTCAACGATTTCCAGTTCAACGAAGTTCGGCGGGGTCACGGCGATCGGCTGGCCGTTCCACAGCGTCACGATGCATTCCGCCTGATCCAGCAGCCATTTAGCGCTGTCGCCAATTGCTTTGGCATCTGCAGACAGCTGCTCAAAGGTTTCGTTGTTCATGAAATGCCAGAACTCACCGTCGTTGTACAGGTAAGTCAGGTTCATATCGATAACGTCAGCGCCTTCAGCGGAATCGGTAGATTTGAAGGTTTTCTCAACGCGAGTACCGGTCAGCAGACGGCGCAGCTTAACGCGTGCGAACGCCTGACCTTTACCCGGCTTAACGAATTCACTGGATTCAACCGCGTAAGGCTCGCCTTCGAACATGATTTTAAGACCGGCACGAAAATCGTTGCTATAGTAAGTCGCCATAAGGCCCTCTGAAATATTGTTAACTGGTATTAGCCAAAAAATGGCACACATTGTAACCCTAAACCCCCCTTCCAGAGAAGAATGGTTATTGCAACTTGCCGATGTAATAACCGATCCGGATGAACTTCTGCAGCTTTTAAATTTAGACGACAGCGCAGAGCTGCTCGCGGGGCGCGATGCCCGTCGGCTGTTCGCCCTGCGCGTGCCCCGTGCCTTTACGGCGCGCATGGAGAAAGGCAATCCGAACGATCCGCTGTTACGTCAGGTACTTACCTCGCGCGAAGAGTTCATTGCCGCCCCCGGTTTTACTACCGATCCGCTCGATGAGCAGCACAGCGTGGTGCCGGGATTGCTGCATAAATACCGTAATCGGGCGCTGCTGCTGGTGAAAGGCGGTTGCGCAGTGAATTGCCGCTATTGTTTCCGCCGACACTTTCCGTATGCCGATAATCAGGGAAATAAGCGCAACTGGCAGGCCGCGCTCGACTATATAGCGCTGCATCCGGAGCTGGATGAGATCATTTTCTCCGGCGGCGATCCGCTGATGGCGAAAGATCATGAACTGGACTGGCTGTTAGGCGAGCTGGAGGCGATCCCGCATATCAAGCGTCTGCGCATTCACAGCCGCCTGCCGGTGGTGATCCCGGCGCGCATTACCGATACGCTGGCGGCCCGCTTCGCGCGCTCATCCTTGCAGATCCTGCTGGTGAACCACATCAACCATGCCAGGGAAATTGACGATGCTTTCCGCAACGCGATGTCGCTGCTGCGTCAGTCGGGCGTCACGCTGCTCAATCAGAGCGTGCTGCTGCGCGGCGTGAACGATAACGCCTCTACGCTGGCGGATCTGAGCAATGCACTGTTTGATGCCGGCGTCATGCCTTATTACCTGCACGTGCTGGATAAAGTGCAGGGCGCGGCGCACTTTATGGTGAGCGACGACGACGCGCGGACTATCATGCGTGAATTGCTGACGCTGGTATCGGGCTATATGGTGCCGCGTCTGGCACGGGAAATCGGTGGTGAGCCCAGTAAAACGCCGCTGGATCTGCAACTGCGCCAGCAATAAGCCTTCCTCTAAGAGTCCAGTTACGGACTCTTTTTACCCTTCATCTCCCCTTATACTGCCCCGCGTTTTCTCGCCAAACCTGTGCCCTTCACCAGGTATCGTTGCCCCCTCATGGAGACTATAAATGCCCTTAACCATTCATGGACTGAACGCTGGTGTTATTCGTCGTGATAATAATTTTGTTGCGCTGGCCCTGAAAATTAAACACGAGACGAAGGATGACAGTCTGCTGTTTTTTCCGCTCTTAGCCTTAAAAGATCTGCTGATCTGCCTTGAACATCACCTGCCCGCCCAAAACCTTCCCGATGACGCAGCCAGCGTGCTGCACGGCAATGCCCCGGCACTAATGGAAGATGAGCTTAAAAACGCGGACGCGAGCCTGTGCGTTGCGCGCGTCGCGTTAATTGATGATGCCGAAAATAGCCTGACGATAGCGTTCACGCTCAATAAAGACGAGACGCTGAACCTGAAGATTGCGGATACGCAAATCCCGGCGCTGGTGAATTTAATTATTCGGGCAATGAATAACGCCGGGCTGCGCGCCGTGGTCGAAAGCGTATCGTCCATTGTGGATTTTCTGCCGTTGTATGACGTGGACTGTCAGGATAACGCGCAGCTGGAATACGATACTTATCAGCATCCTGAGTGGAAATACCGCTTGTTCAGCCACTATCTGGTGGTTATCTATCAGTATAAAAATGACCAGGGCGAAGCGCGCACCAGCGGCTCGGTCATTAAAACGCGCACACCTTCCCGTTCAAAAGAAACCCAGGGCATCGTGAAACGGCTACTGCGCTTTAGCAATCGCCTGCGCAAGGTGGATAACGCACCGTGCAAGGTATTTGTAAGAACGCTGGCGGCGGGAAATCAAGGTACGTTGACCCAGGCGCAATGCCTGCATGCGGTGCATAACCTGCGGCTGCAGGCGGAAAAATCGGTCGCCTGAAAACAGTGAACCCCAGAGCGGGGTTCATCTTAACAGGTGGTGCTGGCGATCAGTTCGGGCACTTATACACCTGGCCGCTCATTTCGCTGGCGGTAGGCACGAAGCTCGACATGAATCCCTGAGTCGGGCTGTTGACGTTGAAAATCACGTTGCCGCCCATTTTCGCGGCTTCGTTACGCAGAGCATTTGCCGCGCCGCGCATTGAACCGCCCTCTTCACCATGCTGACCCGACAACCAGTTGCTTTGCTTGCCGGTTGCGGTGCCCAGTAAACGACACTGCTCACTCGGTTTTTCTTCAACAAAACGAACGCTTTGCCCACCTGCGGTCAGATCGTTACTGGCGCTACAACCCGCCAGCAGCAACGCTGCTCCGACTATCCCTGCACCAACGTAAACGCGCATGTTATTCCTCGTGTAATCAGCTGGACAACGTTGTCCGTGTCTGAACCTTATACTAAAAAGATGACCAAAAGAAAAACCCCCATGCATTTCTGCACGGGGGTTTGTTCATTTCTGCGAGGTGCAGAACAACATAATTACATCATGCCGCCCATACCACCCATGCCGCCCATACCCCCAGCAGCACCTAAATCAGGGCCATCGGTTTTCGGCAGGTCGGTCACCATGCACTCGGTAGTGATCATCAGACCCGCTACAGAGGCCGCGTACTGCAGAGCAGAACGGGTTACTTTAGTTGGATCCAGGATACCCATGTCGATCATGTTGCCGTATTCTTCGGTCGCCGCGTTGTAACCGTAGTTACCATCGCCACCTTTAACGGTGTTAGCGACCACTGACGGCTCTTCACCGCAGTTCAGCACGATCTGACGCAGCGGTGCTTCCATTGCGCGCAGCGCAACTTTGATACCGACGTTCTGATCTTCGTTCTGGCCACGCAGTTCGCCCAGTTTAGAAGCAACACGGATCAGCGCAACGCCGCCGCCTGCAACCACACCTTCTTCAACCGCAGCACGGGTCGCGTGCAGGGCATCTTCAACGCGTGCTTTCTTCTCTTTCATTTCAACTTCGGTAGCTGCACCGACTTTGATAACCGCCACGCCGCCAGCCAGTTTCGCTACGCGCTCTTGCAGTTTTTCACGATCGTAGTCAGAGGTCGCTTCTTCGATCTGCTGACGGATCTGAGAAACACGGCCCTGAATGCTCGCTTCTTCACCCACGCCATCGATGATGGTGGTGGTGTCTTTGTTGATCACAACACGTTTAGCCTGACCCAGGTCTTCCAGGGTTGCTTTTTCCAGCTCCATACCGATCTCTTCAGAGATCACGGTACCGCCGGTCAGGATAGCGATATCCTGCAGCATAGCTTTACGACGGTCGCCGAAGCCCGGTGCTTTAACCGCAGCCACTTTAACGATGCCGCGCATGGTGTTAACCACCAGCGTTGCCAGCGCTTCGCCTTCCACATCTTCAGCGATGATCAGCAGTGGTTTACCGGCTTTCGCAACGGCTTCCAGCACTGGCAGCATTTCGCGGATGTTGGAGATTTTTTTATCAGCCAGCAGGATGAACGGGCTTTCCAGTTCGATGGATCCCGTTTCCGGCTTGTTGATGAAGTACGGGGACAGGTAGCCACGGTCGAACTGCATACCTTCTACTACGTCCAGTTCGTCCTGCAGACCAGTGCCTTCTTCAACGGTGATAACGCCTTCTTTGCCCACTTTCTCCATAGCTTCCGCGATCAGTTTACCCACGGTTTCATCGGAGTTAGCGGAGATGGTGCCAACCTGAGCAATAGCACGGGAATCAGAGCACGGTACAGACAGGGCTTTCAATTCTTCAACCGCAGCGATGACCGCTTTGTCGATACCACGTTTCAGATCCATCGGGTTCATGCCAGCCGCTACTGCTTTCAGGCCTTCGGTGATGATGGACTGTGCAAGTACGGTTGCAGTGGTGGTACCGTCGCCTGCTGCGTCGTTCGCTTTAGAGGCAACTTCTTTCACCATCTGCGCGCCCATGTTTTCGAACTTGTCTTCCAGCTCGATTTCACGTGCTACAGAAACACCATCTTTAGTAATGGTCGGTGCACCGAAAGATTTATCCAGAACAACGTTGCGGCCTTTCGGGCCAAGGGTAACTTTCACTGCGTCTGCCAGTACGTTTACGCCGCGCAGCATTTTCACACGAGCGTCGTTACCGAATTTTACGTCTTTAGCTGCCATTTTCTTCTTTCCCTTAAATTCGTAGGTTCAGTTCGTGGGTTACGCTTCAACAATTGCCAGAATGTCGCTTTCGGACATGATCAGCACTTCTTGATCGTCAATCTTTTCAGATTTCACGCCGTAGCCATCGTTGAAAATGACGATGTCACCAACTTTAACGTCCAGCGGTTGCACGCTACCGTTTTCCAGGATGCGGCCTTTACCGACAGCGATGATTTCGCCGCGAGTCGATTTACCAGCTGCACTGCCGGTCAGTACAATGCCGCCCGCAGATTTGGATTCAACTTCTTTACGCTTGACGATGACACGGTCATGCAACGGACGAATACTCATTGATAGCTCTCCTTTGAGAAAGTCAGTATCGGTTATGGATGACGCCGGCCTAAAGGTGGTTTCCGGCTGGTGACGTCAGAGATGGGGGTGCATGACCATCCCTTCAAGGGGCAAAAAGAAAAAAATTTTACCGAAGGCGAAAAAAGTTGACGTAAACAACGCCCTGCCAGAAGTGGTGAGGGGGCGAGCGGCTATGATAAGCCTTGCTTATGTTACTATCCTCCGCTCTTTGATGGCGGCAGGACAAGGCAATGAGCGGACTGAAACAGGAACTCGGATTAGCGCAGGGGGTGGGCTTACTCTCCACCTCATTATTAGGCACCGGCGTGTTTGCCGTTCCCGCCCTGGCGGCGCTGGTGGCGGGCGATAACAGCCTCTGGGCCTGGCCTGCGCTGATCGTACTGGTGTTTCCCATCGCCATTGTTTTTGCCCTGCTTGGCCGACACTTTCCCAGCGCGGGCGGCGTGGCGCATTTTGTGGGACTGGCCTTCGGGCCACGGCTGGCGCGCGTTACCGGCTGGCTCTTTCTCTCGGTGATCCCCGTAGGGTTACCCGCGGCGCTGCACATTGCCACCGGATTTGGTCAGTCGCTGTTCGGCTGGCACGACAGCCAGTTATTGCTGGCGGAGCTGGGCACGCTCGCGATCATCTGGTGGATTGGCTCACGAGGCGCGCGCTCCAGCGCCAATCTGCAAACGCTGGTGGCGCTAATGATCGTCGCTCTGATTGCGGCGATCTGGATTTTTGGTGACATCACGCTGGCGGCCATCCCCTTCCCGGCGCTGGCGGACGTTGATACCCCGCAGCTGTTCGCTGCCCTGTCCGTCATGTTCTGGTGTTTTGTCGGGCTGGAGGCTTTTGCGCATCTGGCATCGGAATTCAAACAGCCGGAGCGTGACTTTCCGCGAGCGCTGATGATTGGCCTGCTGCTGGCAGGAACCGTCTACTGGGCTTGTACCGTGCTGGTGCTGCACTTTAATGCATACAGCGCCGATCGCGCCGCCGCCACTTCGCTGCCGGGCATTGTGGTACAGCTGTTTGGTGTAAAAGCGTTGTGGGTGGCCTGCGTTATTGGTTATCTCGCCTGCTTTGCCAGCCTGAACATTTATATCCAGAGCTTTGCGCGGCTGGTGTGGTCGCAGGCACAGCATCTGCCGGACGGCTACCTCGCCCGCCTCTCGGCGAACCAGATCCCGCGCAACGCGCTGAATGCGGTGATCGGCTGCTGCATGTTGAGCACGCTGGGCATCTATCTGCTGCATATCAATCTGGATGCGCTGATCGTCTATGCCAACGGCATTTTCATCATTATCTATCTGCTGTGTATGCTGGCAGGTTGTCGGCTGCTGACAGGGCATTATCGTGCTCTGGCCGCACTTGGCGGCGTGCTTTGTTTACTGCTGCTGGCGATGGTGGGCTGGAAAAGTCTGTACGCCATCATCATGCTGGCGGCGCTGTGGCTGTTTTTACCTAAACGCCGCGTGAATTAAACATGCCGGGCGGCGCGACGCTTGCCCGGCCTACAATGGTTGGAGCGGGTAATTTGTCGGCCCGGTAAGCGCAGCGCCACCGGGCAAAAGTAATTATTGATCGTCTTTATGATCCAGACGGTCACGCTGATCGTCTTTACGTTGATACTCGCCATCAAACGTCTGGCCGCCCTGTGTACCGGCGCTGAATCCGCCGCCCGGCATACGTGAAAAACGTAGATGCGGCATCAGGCGCAGCGTCAGCAGCTTCTGCACGGGCGGCAACAGCAGCAACAGACCAAGGAAGTCGGTAAAGAAGCCCGGCAACAGTAACAACAGCCCGGCGATGATCAGCGACACGCTCTTAATCATTTCTGCTGCCGGACTTTCTCCTGCCGCCATTTTCTGCTGCATCAGCAGTAAATTCTTGAAGCCCTGGTTACGCACCAGCGACATCCCGACCACGGAACTGAAGATCACCAGCACCAGCGTTAACAGGACGCCTAAGACCTGGGCGACCTGAATAAAAATCGTAATCTCAATGTAAACATATAAAAATACTGCAATTAACGGTATCCAGCGCACTGGCTTCTCCTGTGGTAAACCGCGGCTCTCGCGCCCCGGTCAGTGTGATGTTGCGACTCGCATGATCCTGTAATGGAGACGACGCGCCAGAATTCAATCGGAATGCACGACTATTTTTTGGCAATGATTGATCGGGTGATGTATTTCACAAATCAATAAAAGTAACCTATCAGCTAAGATAATAAGTGATCCAGATTACGGCATTTCGCTATGATCAGCATATGATCCCGGGTACGTGGCCGATTAAGGAAATAATCGTCGGTCAGTAATCACACATAACCACAGATCCACTGTGTGTTTGGTGCATTCATTCGTAGCTTTAATTAAAGAAGGTTCACATGTTAAACAACATTCGTATCGAAGAAGATTTGTTGGGCACAAGGGAAGTACCTGCGGATGCCTATTATGGCGTCCACACTCTGAGAGCGATTGAAAACTTCTACATTAGTAACAGCAAAATCAGTGACATCCCTGAATTTGTACGCGGTATGGTGATGGTCAAGAAAGCGGCAGCAATGGCCAACAAGGAGTTGCAGACCATCCCGAAAAACGTGGCTAATGTCATTATCGCCGCATGTGATGAAGTCCTGAATAACGGCAAATGTATGGATCAGTTCCCGGTTGACGTGTATCAGGGCGGCGCGGGCACCTCCGTCAACATGAACACCAACGAAGTGCTGGCGAACATCGGACTTGAGCTGATGGGCCACCAGAAAGGTGAGTACCAGTACCTCAACCCGAACGATCACGTTAACAAATGCCAGTCCACCAACGATGCCTACCCGACCGGCTTCCGCATTGCGGTATATGCCTCTATCGAAAAGCTCATCGACGCTATCAACCAGCTCGGTGAAGGCTTCCAGAATAAAGCCGTTGAGTTCCAGGACGTGCTGAAAATGGGCCGCACCCAGTTGCAGGACGCGGTGCCAATGACGCTGGGCCAGGAATTCCATGCCTTCAACGTGCTGCTGAATGAAGAAACCAAAAACCTGCTGCGCACCGCGGAGCTGCTGCTGGAAGTGAACCTTGGCGCAACCGCCATCGGTACCCGCCTGAATACCCCGGATGGCTATCAGCAACTGGCGGTGCAGAAACTGGCGGAAGTGAGTAACCTGCCGGTGGTTCCGGCAGAAGACCTGATTGAAGCCACCTCCGACTGCGGTGCCTACGTCATGGTGCACAGCTCGCTGAAACGTCTGGCAGTGAAGCTCTCTAAAATCTGTAACGATTTGCGCCTGCTCTCCTCCGGGCCGCGTGCGGGTCTGAACGAAATCAACCTGCCGGAACTACAGGCGGGCTCCTCTATCATGCCGGCCAAAGTGAACCCGGTAGTGCCGGAGGTGGTGAATCAGGTGTGCTTCAAGGTGATCGGCAACGACATCACCGTGACCATGGCGTCCGAAGCCGGTCAGTTGCAGCTGAACGTCATGGAGCCAGTGATTGGCCAGGCGATGTTTGAATCCATCCACATCCTGACCAACGCCTGCTACAACCTGCTGGAAAAATGCATTAACGGCATTACCGCTAACCGCGCGGTCTGCGAAAGCTACGTCTACAACTCTATCGGTATCGTCACTTACCTCAATCCGTTTATCGGCCACCACAACGGCGATATTGTCGGTAAGATCTGTGCGGAAACCGGTAAGAGCGTGCGCGAAGTGGTACTGGAGCGCGGTCTGCTGACCGAGGCGGAACTTGATGATATATTCTCGCCGCAAAACCTGATGCATCCGGCCTACAAGGCCAAACGCTACACCGATGAAAGCGAGCAGTAATTGTTCGCCAGGCACACGAAGGCACGTCAGATGACGTGCCTTTTTGCTTTTTAAGAGTTACTAAAATACAACAATCCAATATCAACTTGTTAATAAACAAGGCAGGCAACTATGTTTGGTGCAGAACTCGTTATCGTCCTTTTGGCGATTTATTTGGGGGCAAGACTGGGCGGTATCGGCATTGGTCTGGCCGGGGGGCTGGGCGTACTCGTCCTGACGCTCTGTTTTCAGATCACGCCCGGTGCGATCCCCTTTGACGTTATTGAAATCATTATGGCGGTTATCGCCGCGATAGCCGCGATGCAGGTTGCGGGCGGTATGGATTATCTGGTCAGCCTCGCCGAAAAGATGCTGCGTCGGCATCCGAAATACATCACTTTCTTAGCCCCACTGGTCACCTGGTTTATGACTATTCTGGCGGGTACCGGGCATACGGCGTTCTCCACGCTGCCAGTGATCACCGAAGTGGCGAAAGAACAGGGCATCCGCCCGTCCCGCCCGTTATCCATCGCCGTGGTCGCCTCACAGATTGCCATCACCGCCTCGCCAATTTCCGCCGCCGTGGTGTTTTTTGCCGGGATCCTCGAACCGCTGGGCGTCAGCTATCTGACCCTGCTGGCAATTTGTATTCCCACCACGCTAGTTGCCGTGATGCTCACCGCCGTGGTGTGTAACTTCCTTGGCTGCGAGCTGAAAGACGATCCGGTGTATCAGGAGCGACTGGCGAAAGGCGAAGTCAGCCTGCGCGGCAGCCAGGTATTCGACATCAAGCCCCATGCGAAACGCTCGCTGATGCTGTTTTTAATCGGCATTATCGCGGTCATGGTGTACGCCACCGCCATCAGCCCGACGGTGGGCCTGATCGCCAACCCGGTGCTGCCGCGTAACGAAGCCATCGTGGTGTTTATGCTGACTATCGCCACGCTCATCTGCCTGACCTGTAAAATTGATACCGGCGAGATCCTCAACGCCAGTACCTTTAAATCCGGCATGAGCGCCTGTGTCTGCGTGCTGGGAGTGGCCTGGCTGGGCGACACCTTCGTGAAACATCACATTGAAGATATTCAGATGGTGGCGGGCGATCTGCTGCACAACTACCCGTGGATGCTGGCAGTGGTGCTGTTCTTTGCCGCCACGCTGCTCTACTCCCAGGCGGCGACCACCAAAGCGCTGATGCCTGCCGCGCTGCTGCTCGGTGTCAGCCCGCTGACCGCCATTGCCTCCTTTGCGGCGGTGTCTGCGCTCTTTGTGCTGCCCACGTACCCGACGCTGCTGGCGGCGGTGGAAATGGACGATACCGGCTCCACCCGTATCGGCAAATATGTGTTTAACCACGCCTTTCTGATCCCCGGCGTTATTGCCATCACGCTGTGCGTGATCTTCGGCTTTATCGTCGGCGGCATCCTGTTGTAAATCTCGTTAAAAACGGGCCGTCTCGCGGCCCGTTGCATGAATCCACCTCCGTCACCTGCTATAGTGCCTGTTTTCGCCGAGTCGAGATTGACGATGAACACGCCTGACGCTGTTGTTGTGCTCTGTACCGCCCCGGATGAAGCTACCGCCCAGGACCTGGCTGCCAAAGTGCTGGCGGATAAACTCGCTGCCTGCGTCACCCTGTTGCCGGGCGCGACCTCGCTCTATTACTGGGAAGGGAAACTGGAGCAGGAATATGAAGTGCAGATGCTGCTGAAAAGCGATCTCGCGCATCAGGAGGCGCTGCTCGCCTGCCTGAAATTGCACCACCCTTATCAGACCCCCGAATTACTGGTTTTACCGGTTACACACGGAGATAGTGATTACCTCTCATGGCTCAACGCTTCCTTACGCTGATCCTGCTGCTGTGCAGCACCTCGGCCTTCGCCGGGCTGTTTGACGCCCCTGGCCGCTCCACTTTTGTGCCTGCCGATCAGGCTTTTGCCTTTGATTTCCAGCAAAACCAGCACGACCTGACGCTGCACTGGCAGGTGAAAGAGGGCTACTACCTTTATCGCCAGCAGATCAAAATTACCCCTGCCGATGCGCAAATCGCCCTGCCGCAGTTGCCCGCAGGCGAGATGCACGACGATGAGTTCTTCGGCAAAAGCGAGGTGTATCGCCAGCGCCTGGATGTGCCGGTGACGGTAAATGCCGCCGGTAAAAACGCCACGCTGACCGTGACGTACCAGGGCTGCGCCGAGGCCGGGCTGTGCTATCCGCCGGAAACTAAAACGGTGCCGCTGACGGAAGTAGCGGCGGTGCAAAACGCCGCACCTTCCCCCTCTTCAGGGGTGACGGAAAATGCAGACAGCGAACTGCCCTTCTCTGCCCTCTGGGCGCTGCTGATTGGTATTGGCATCGCCTTTACCCCCTGCGTCCTGCCGATGTACCCGCTGATTTCCGGCATCGTGCTGGGGGGCAAACAGCGCCTTCGCACGGGCCGCGCCCTGCTGCTGGCATTTATTTATGTGCAGGGCATGGCGCTGACCTACACCGCGCTGGGGCTGGTCGTCGCGGCCGCCGGGCTGCAATTTCAGGCGGCGCTGCAACACCCTTACATACTGACGGGGCTGGCGATCCTCTTTACCCTGCTGGCGCTGTCGATGTTCGGCCTGTTCTCGTTACAGCTGCCTTCCGCGCTGCAAACCCGCTTAACGCTGTGGAGCAACCGTCAGCAGGGCGGCTCCCCCGGCGGCGTATTTGCGATGGGTGCCATTGCCGGGCTGATTTGCTCGCCATGCACCACCGCGCCGCTGAGCGCCATCCTGCTGTATATTGCCCAGAGCGGTAACGTCTGGCTCGGTGGCGGCACGCTGTACCTGTACGCGCTGGGCATGGGCCTGCCGCTGATGCTGATCACCGTCTTTGGCAACCGCCTGCTGCCGAAGAGCGGGCCGTGGATGGCGCAGGTGAAAACCGCCTTTGGCTTTGTGATCCTCGCCCTGCCGGTGTTTTTGCTGGAACGTATTCTCGGTGATACATGGGGGCTGCGGTTGTGGTCGCTGCTTGGCGTCGCCTTCTTCTGCTGGGCGTTTATCACCAGCCTCGCGGCAAAAGCCGCCTGGGTGCGCATCGTGCAGATTGTGCTGCTGGGTGGCGCGCTGGTCTGCGCGAAGCCGTTGCAGGACTGGGCCTTTGGCATAAGCGCCACGCAAAACAGATCGCACCTTAGCTTTACGCCGGTAGCGGATCTCGACGCGCTGCACCAGGCGCTGGCACAGGCGAAGGGCAAACCGGTGATGCTCGACCTCTACGCCGACTGGTGCGTCGCCTGTAAAGAGTTTGAGAAGTACACCTTCAGCGATCCGCACGTCCAGGCGGCGCTGAAAGATACCGTGCTGTTGCAGGCCAACGTGACGGCGAACACAGCGGCAGATGCGGCTTTATTAAAGTCGCTGCATGTTCCCGGCCTGCCCACTATTCTGTTCTTCGATGCCCAGGGCAATGAGCAACCGGCGCTGCGGGTGGCAGGTTTTATGGATGCCGCGGCCTTCGCCGCGCATTTGCGCAATCGCCAGCCGTAAACGACACTGTGAATGGGAAGAACGGTTCAATAACGCAGGAGGAAACCGTGCAACGTGAAGATGTTTTGGGTCACACTCTGCAATTACTTGAACTTAAAGGGATTGCTGACACTACGCCAGAGATGATCGCCGAACGTATTGATTATCCACTGGATGAATTTTTACGCTTCTGGCCCGATAAAGACGCGCTGATTTATGATGCGCTGCGTTATCTGAGCGCGCAGGTGGATACCTGGCGCAGGCAACTGCTGCTGAACGACGAGCTGAGCCTCGAACAAAAATTGCTGGCCCGCTACGGCGCGCTGAGCGAATGTGTCGCCAATCACCGCTACCCTGGCTGCTTGTTTATCGCCGCCTGCACGTTTTACCCGGATCCGGCGCACCCGATCCACCAGCTGGCTGTACAGCAAAAAACCGCGGCCCATGATTTCTCGCACGATCTGCTGCGCAAGATGGGCATTGAAGATGCGCCTATGGTCGCCAAACAGATGGAACTGGTGCTGGAGGGCTGTCTCAGCCGGATGCTGATCAACCGCAGCCAGACCGATGTCGATACCGCGCAACGCCTGGCAGAAGACATTTTGCGCTTTGCCCAGTGCCGTCAGGGCGGCGCGCTGACCTGATCTCAGTGCAGCAAACCCGCCCAGGCTGACAGCAACAGACAGAGCGCCATCACCCGCTGAAAGCCACGCAGCGCCGCCGGAGTACGGAAGATGCGGTTAACCGCATTGCCGGACAATGCCCAGGCGCTCAGGCAGATCACCGAGATCAGCAAGAACAGCAGCGATAACAGGGTGATGTCCTGTAGCGGATGCGCCCCGTGCGGCGCAAACAAGCTCACAACCGCCAGCGCCATCATCCAGGTTTTCGGATTGATCAGCTGCAACAGCGCCGCTGACATGGCGCTGAAAGGCCGCTGTGCCTCGTCAAACTGCGCCGCCGGTGCGCGGAACAGTTGCCAGCTCATCCAGCTTAGCCACAGCGCCCCCATCCAGCTCATTGCCGTACGCACCAGCGGATGCTCCCGTAACACTTCACCGGCCCCCGCGCCGGAGATAAACACAATCAGGCTCGCCGCCAGACAAGCACCCGCCACCGCAGGCAGCGTGGCTTTGATGCCAAAGCGCTGGCTGCTGGCCAGAATGAGGATATTGGTCGGGCCGGGCGTGATCGACGCCACAAAGGCAAACAGCATAAACGGCAAATACATAGAAAACAGGTTCACAGGCAGGGCTCCTTATTCTTGATGCCCTGACTGTGGCGTTATTTTGCGCGTGGATCTGGAAGATTTGTGCACAACTTGCGGTAATGCGCTGGCGACAACCGATAAGCGCGCTGGAACCAGCGCCCGAGATGACTCTGATCGGCAAAACCGAGCGCCGCCGCCACGCTGGCAGGCTGATCCCCCTGCGCCAGCATCGCCCGCGCCTTCGCCAGCCGCAGCTGGATCAGCCAGGCGTGGGGCGACAGATGAAACTCCCGCTTAAAACAGCGCGTCAGCGTGAAGCGATCGGTGCCAGTTTCCCGCGCCAGATCGTCAAGGCCGATGTTCTCCCCGACAAAAGCATACAGATAATCCCGCGCGCGATGGGCAATGGCCGCGCTCTGCACCTGCTGTGGCAGCCGTTTTCGCCACTGGCAATGCTGCGTCAACTGGCTTAACAGCGTGTCCATGGTGCTGTGTTGCAGAATGCGCATTTCATCGCGGTGCAGCGCCGTAAAGGTCTGCGCGATGGCGCGGACGAGCGCCGGTTCACGGGCAATGGTGCGGGTAAAATGCAGCGAATAGCTCGACGGTACGGCATCGAACAGCCCGCGCAGGGTGTCGGCAAGCCAGCGCTCATCAAGATAAAAAGTCAGGTAGGTAAAACCGCCCGCCACCGGCGCGTCGCCGTCGTGGATCTCGCCAGGCTCCAGTAAAAATGCATCCCCCGGCGTACTGCGATGCCGTTCGCGGCGGCAGTGAAACTGCTGTGTGCCGGTCAGCGTCATACCCACCAGATAGCTGTCATGCCAGTGCGGATCGTAGGCGTGCCCTTCAAAGTGCGCGCGGATCGTTTCAATGCCGGTTTCATCGTGTTGCCGCAGTTCCAGCCAGTCTTGTGTCATATGTCCCCCCGGATCACCGAGTGTAGCATTCACACCCGCGCGGGTAATGTCTGGAAGATTTGTGCAGCCGGGCAAAAAATGGCTGAGATTGCAGCAAACTGCCGTAAAGTTAAGCAACTAAACGCGATTTCCCCAAATAGAGTTGACGCCGCAGGGGGATTAAGGTTTAATGCGCCCCGTTGCCCGGATAGCTCAGTCGGTAGAGCAGGGGATTGAAAATCCCCGTGTCCTTGGTTCGATTCCGAGTCCGGGCACCACTTATTCATACACGGACGTCCTCTGACGTCCGTTTTTCTTTTTAAAGTCAACAAACTATCTACTTTATCCCCCTCGCTGACGTTCACTAACATTCATCAACATCCACATTGTCTTGATGGTATATCTGTTGGTATTGTTAGTTCGATACGTTTTGTACCATCACAGGGAGGGGTAAACGATGGCTCTCACTGATGTCAAAGTAAGAAATGCCAAGCCCGCCGACAAGCCTGTAAAGCTTACTGACGGCAACGGCATGCATCTTCTTATTCATCCCAATGGCTCCAAATACTGGCGTCTACAATACCGCTTTGCAGGAAAACAAAAGCTACTGGCTCTTGGGGTCTACCCTGCAGTCTCTCTTGCTGATGCCCGTAACCGTAGAGATGATGCCAGAAGATTAATTGCTGCTGGTATTGACCCCTCCGAAAAGAAAAAATCAGAAAAGGTAGAGCAAAGCGGCGCTCTTGCTTTTGAGTCCGTTGCAAGAGACTGGCATGCAAGCAACATCAAATGGTCAGAAACACATGCTGAAAGGGTAATGAACAGCCTGACCAATCATGTGTTCCCTGTTATTGGTAAACGAAACATTACCGACCTCAAAACCCGTGACCTACTCCAACCAATTAAGGCGGCTGAAAAGTCCGGGCATCTTGAGATTGCTGCTCGTCTCCAGCAACGAATCACCGCTATCATGCGATATGCTGTCCATAACAGTATTATCGATAGTAATCCTGCTCAGGACTTAGCTGGAGCCATTGCAACAGCAAAACGAATCCATCGCCCGGCTCTTCCATTCGAACGCATTACAGAGCTTCTAAGCCGCATTGAGAGCTACAGAGGAAGACAGCTAACCCGCCTTGCTGTTCGACTCACTTTACTAACTTTTGTTCGTTCAAGTGAGATGCGTTTTGCCCGTTGGTCTGAAATTGACTTCAAGAATGCGCTCTGGACTATACCTGCAGAACGTGAAGAACTACAAGGAGTGAAACACTCCAGCCGTGGCTCTAAGATGAAAACCCCTCACCTTGTTCCATTAAGCAAGCAGGCAATAGCAACCCTGAGAGAAATTCAGAAGCTCAGTGGCGATCAGGAAATCATCTTCATTGGCGATCACTATGCCTATAAACCAATGAGTGAAAACACCGTCAACAATGCGCTTCGTAAAATGGGCTATGACACAAAAACAGAAGTTTGTGGTCATGGTTTCCGCTCAATGGCTTGTAGTGCCTTGATCGAATCCGGCTTATGGTCAAAAGATGCAGTGGAACGTCAGATGAGCCATCAGGAGCGTAATAACGTTCGCGCTGCTTACATCCATCTTGCTGAACATCTTGATGAGCGCAGGTTGATGCTGCAGTGGTGGGCCGATTACCTTGATGCTAATCGAGGTGCTACCACTAGACCATATGAGTATAGATCCCGATAATCTACGTTACTTTTAACTCTCCCCCCTATATTATAGTTTCAGGTAAATAATACAGGGGGTATGTATGCCTATATCAACACTGATTTTTCAAGGTTTAAATCAAAATTGTGATCATTTATCATCAATTCGTAATATGTTATATGATCAAACTGCAAGCAAATTTATCATAAGCGTAGCTTACGCCCGAGTAAATGGTGTTGAGCAATTGCGAGATCTGCTATTAAATAATAATAATAAGATTACCGCTTATGTAGGTATCGCTAACGGAGTTACTTCGTATCAAGCTCTTTATAATTTGCTAAGTTATGGGGTAAACGTTTTTGGTATACATATGGGAAGTGATTCTAGGATATATCATCCAAAGATATACTCATCAATTTCACAAGATAAAATGAGGGTTATTGTAGGTAGTGCAAACCTAACATTTTCAGGTTTGAACGAAAATATTGAAATTAGCTGCGATATGACTTTAGACAATAACGAACCTAATGAAAGAAAAAATATCAATGATATTATAAACACCTTTTCAAATCTGGATAAAAACTTCCCAAATAATGTATTCCATATTACCGACGAGGCTATTCTAAAAAAAATGCTCAATGAAGGGCATTTGGAGAATGAGCTAATCAAAAAGTCAGCAAAAATAACTGGCCACTCAACTACGTATGCTCCAAATGCAATTATAATACCACCGTTCCCTAAATTTAATACAAGACAAAGACCATTACGTCGCGTAATAGAAAATAATTTCGCACAAACAAGGTTAGGTGAGGCGTGGAAAAGTAAGGCATTGACTGAGCGCGACTTAAATATTCCTAAGGCATTAGGAACTAATCCAACTGGATCTATGTTTTTCAATAAAGGGCAACTCGAAAATATTGATCAAAGACATTACTTTAGGGATATTGTTTTCGGGAATCTTGGCTGGAACAATGACACATCCTCATTATCAAAAATGCACTTAGAGAGAGCCTTTGCATATTTCGAAATCATTATAAATGGGACTTCTTATGGAGAGTTTAAATTGAAACTAACACATGATAGTCGTACCGATAGTCCATCATATTTGCAACGTAATAGTATGACTCAAGTACATTGGGGTGAAGCTAAACCATTAATTTCTCGTGTCGAACTTCTTGGAAAAATAGCAGTGCTATATCATGTAAAAAATGATCATTATCAGTTATCTATAAATTAATATGTATATACCCCCATAGTTAAAATTATATGGGGGTCATTTTTATTCGGTAATTCTTTGTCTTCTATTTTTTAATTTTCGCCATATATTCATTAATGCATCATTGACTTCTGGTTCAAAACCGAGGGCGTTGAAGATCTTACGTCCTTGTACTTCAAGACATTCATCCATTCTTCTTGTTAAAATAAAATCATTTAACTCATTGATATCAAAGTCTAAGTTTGAAGGTAAAGGAATAAATAGTTTTCTAATTTCAGATGGGACAAGTTCCATTACACCACCACCATATGATCTACCCTCTAGTTCGGCAAAGATAGCAGTAAGTGGATTCATGAAAAAATACGCAACCCGCATTTCATCAATATCATTTTTTGTTTCAATTCTATAAGCAGTATCTGTCGTGTATGCTTGGAAATCATTATAGATTAGTCGAGGTGCTTCATGCGCTCTTTTTAACATTGCTAGTTTTGTGCTGAAAATAGATGGCACCTTGTACCAAGGTTTACGTATTCTACATTTGTATCGCGTATGTAAATCTTGAGTTTCACCAAAAAGGATATATTCTTTGGCCTTTATGGGTAAATCTTTATACTCTTTATCGAAGTAAAGAAAGAATACCGGCAGATTATTATCAACATTTTTTTTATGTTGTATTTCATCATAGACTATACCTTGACAATGCTGACTTCTTCCAAACATGGGATGAGCGAAGTCATTAAGCTTATACTCATCCACGACAGCTTTATTCACTAAGAAAAATTCGTTGGCTCCTGTTACTATGCCAACTTCAACCTTTGCAATAGAGTCAAAGTTATGAACCTGAGGGTGCGTAACTATTTTTTTTATTAAATCGATTTCATCCCTTTCTAATACGGCTTTAGTCCATTTTCCTTTGACGGTTTCACCATTGATAGCATCAGTATTAGCAAACATTTCCTCTGGATCCGTTTCAAGAAAATCAAATCCACTAACACTTTTGATGCCTACTCCTTCGCTCTTCAATTTATTATCAATTTTCTTTTCTGCCAGAATAATTACAGCACCTTGTAAAGTATCTGTAAACCAAATTTCCTTAGGATCGATAATGACAATTTTCGAACAATGCTCGCCTAAAAATGTTCTCAGAGATTGTGCATGCATTACATTAATAATTTCCGAAGGGATTACCATGCTGAGACGGCCCCCGGGATTAAGTAATTCAATGCCAGATATAATAAATGGAACCCATGCATTAGTATGTTTAGTAAATTTAAGGTTTAAATTACTGAAAACATTTTCAGTGTTTTTCTGAAATTCTTTTTCTAAAAACTGATATCTGATAAATGGTGGATTACCAATTATAGCATCAAATTTAGTTGACATTTTAAGCGTTTCACTATTAAACCATTCAAGGAAATCTCCCTCCCTGATATTAACATTTTCAAATTTAAGTTTATTGCATAGGTCAATAGATTTTTTAGCCTCGATATCAAACAATTCAAATCCGAAGATGTTAATGTTTTTATCGCAATTATTATTGAACAACGATTGAAAGAATACTCCATCACCGCAGCTAGGCTCAAGCACATTGCGAGGATTATTTTTTAGAACCCATTTGGTTGCAAAATCTGCAATTTCCTGAGGAGTATAATATCCACCTCGTAATTTTTGCGCAGTTTGATCGGCTTTAAATTTCATTTAACTTTCTCAATTTTATTTGCATCTGTTGCAATTTTTTCTTGCGCTTTGGTAATAAACCATTCTTTAAGAGAAATAGACTCCATTGCAAGTAAGGAGTAAAGTTTTTTTTTCAAAACTGGATCTACTTCTAATACAATCCTTCCTGATCTGCCTATAGCCATTATCTGAACCATCACACCATAAAATCAATATGCCTTATGTTACATAAATCACATAGAAATTCAAGATAAAATTAAATGAAAAATGAAGAAAGACTTAATCTTAAATTAATATTGTCTCCCGGCCATATCTTCAAGAAATCTTTTACCTCGCATTTTTAATTTTATTTTGCTTTCAGAACTAATGTGCTGAGACTGTAATAATACGCCTAATATAAATTCCTTATCGACATCTTCTATTTTACAGCCAGCAGCTTTAGCCACTTCCGCCCCAAGGATAATCTTCAAGCGTGTCTCAGCACTCTTGGATAAAGATTTATCTTTGGTCTTGAGACGATTCAAACGCATCTGCGCTGATGCTATTTTTTGCTTGATGGTTTTTTCTGTTCTTGGCTTTCTGTTTTTATCATCCGTATTCATAATTATTTTTCCTTTTAGTTGTCAAAAACATGAAATACAATTAAAAAAGGAAAAGGTCAAGCCATCGAGATGATTGTTGTAAGTAATCAGTAACTGAACAGGCTTGTCCTGTTAATGATGGGATTCATCACAAAAAAATGATGCTAGTAAGTTCAAAATAAAAGCATGCAACACAACCAAGTGCAATCACTAACATTGAATGTCTGATACTCTCCGCGTTACTTATTTTATCAAATCAATGAAAGCAATTTCATCTATTGTCTTTCAATTTTAATTTCAGATCTTAATCTGTGAATTATGCAACAAATAAAAGTAATTTTTACTTTCACTATTTATCTTAAATTTTTCTTTCCCGCCTCACGGCGGGAGAAAAAACACTCAATATTATTACCCCACCTCAGCCGTTCATCCGATTCTACCCCCTGTTAATTTCACAGACCTTAAAACTAGTGTTATTATTTAAATATAGAAAAACTGTTCACATTGTCGTTATTTTTAGCTCCTTTAGGAGATATAAAAATAAAGCAATGCCCACCTATACACTGCTACGCAGCGTGTGGGGTCTACCGACGGTTGCCTGCCGCAGGCTAAAAGCAAAACAAGGTCAACGTCAACACCAGAGTTTTTCTTACGAAAAACTAAAATCAACATAGTCGCATTGGAGATTTATATTTTGGTTTGATATTTAAATTTATATTGAGGTTGTTTTTATTGTATGGCTATTTTTCATCTGGATTTTAAAATTGTAAAACGAAGTGAGGGCAGATCTTCCGTTGCGAAGGCTGCTTATCATGCTCGTTGCAGAATCACAGATGAAAGAACAGGTGATACATATGATTATAGCCGCCGTACTGATTTATGCGGGCATTTCATATTAGCTCCTGTTAATGCTCCAGAACACATCATAAAAGACTCTACAGCATTGTGGAATGAAGTTGAAAGAGTTGAGCGCCAGAGCAATGGTCAAACATCCCGTTATTTCGTTGTTGCCATACCTGCCGAGTTAAACAATGACGACAAGAAAAGACTTGTCCTTGAGTATTGTCAGAAAAATTTCGTTGATAAAGGCATGATTGCCGATATCGCTTTCCACGATCTCGATAGCGATAACCCTCATGCTCACGTTATGTTGACATTAAAAACCATAGGCCCGGAAGGTTTTGGTAAAAAAGAAAGAAGCTGGAATGACAGAAAAATGTCTGTGTTGTGGCGTGAATCATGGGCATCTATGGCTAACAGCTATCTTACTGCTGCTGGTTCACCAGAACGTATTGATCATCGTTCTCTCCAAGCCCAGCACGAAGAAGCGTTAGAAAAAGCAGCAATAGCTTTAGATAATGAAGAAAAAGCGCTATGGCTTGCTAAAGCCGCTGAAACGAACCGCCCTGCCATGAAGCGTATTCACAGTGCCAAATGGCGTAGTAAAGCAGCTCAGGAACAAAGAGCCGCAGAACACGCTGTTCGTGATGCTGCCAAGCAGGAAGCAGTTGAAGTCTACAAAACATTCAGCGAACTTGATCTTGAAATTGTCGTTGATGTCAGAAGCTTTACGATTATACATCTTGCTGAACCAGAAGAGATTGTATTACCTAAAACACGCTCCGGTTCTTCTGCCAGTGAACCACAAAGACCTGTATTGGTAGCGCCAGCTCCTCATACTCGTATGCGTGGCGTTAAATCCTATCGTGATAAATCTAAAGTCAGTAAAGTTGTTGCTGGTAAGAAATCATTGGGCAGTATTTCTGATTCTGGAACAAATACTATTCTGAAAACACCCGCCTCTAAAATACCAAACAGGGCATCCAAAAGCTCCCCTGACCGTGTGAAGAGGAAACAGACTACTCCACGTCAGGATAATATTTTTAAACGTTTTACTGCCTTCTTAGTTTATTTTATCAGGGATAAATTCATATGGGCTAAGACAGACAAAACTAAAGTTGATATTATCAGTGAAGAACATGATAAACGTATTGCTGAAAACTATGTCTTTGATGAAGTATTAGGTGGTCGTGTTCTTCGCGATCAATATGAGAAACAAGCCAAGTTTAACCAAGATGACTACAAGCCTACACCTTCAGAGATAAAACGCTTCCCTAGTCGTCCTAAGCACGAACAAGTCAATGTAGATAATAACATGGATTTTATACCGAATGTTTCAACAATAAATGATAAAAATCATACTCCTCGTTTAAGGCCACCAAGAAATCGTATTAATTAGAAAAAAAATAAAACAATAACAAACCAGTATGATTTACCTGTAGTTTTCCAATCAGTTAGCCATTAAGTTTTTTTTACAGCTTTTATATTCAACATCCAAAATGGCAGATAAACTTTTAGATGAATTACCTAATGGTTTTAATTTTGAATATAATGTTCTTAATTTCCTGATGTCCTTGATTTTTCTCATCCCCCTGATTGATTTTATTGCATCCTTTTTATCAACACCTGCGACTAACTGATTAGCTTGTTCTATATACTCAGCATGATTTTTATCGCCTTGCTGCTTTAAAGTATTTATTAGCCCTCTAATTTTAAAGTATAACGCAAGAACATCCATAACATTTTCCTTTTCAGTCACTTTTTTCTTCAAATTGAAGAGACAAATCCTTATATTACTTTTTCTTTTTCGTGTTGGCCTAAGCTCTTTGATTACTTTTACACCATGTACAATTTTAGACTGACCATTCCTCAAAATTTTTGATTTATCTCTATTCAATCTAACTCCACTGTTGAGCGCCATTGACGAAATCATTGTTTTTATTTTTGAAATATCTTCATTATTAACTTCTGATTCGAAACTAATAGTTATGTCATCGACATATCTCGTGTAATTCCCACCTAATCTTCCGACTTCCTCACTTATAAGAGCCTCTTCTTCTAAAAATATTAAGTTGGCAATATCAGTACTTAACTTAGTTCCTTGAACAAGTGAGCCTTCAAGTGTTGATAGTTTGGCTATTAATGATGAAACTTCAGGGGAGAAGTTCATGTAATATTGAAATGCTTTAACTATCAGGTCTTCTTTTATAGAAGGAAAGAAATCCTTCATATCTTCTTGAATGATAATTGATTTATTACAATGAGATATACAATCATCTATATAGCTGACTCCTTTCCTACCGCCAGTAATATACTCAGGCAGTGTTATCTTTGAAAAAATACGCTGTTTAATAAGTTCATGTGTTTTTAATAATTCACCAACCACTTTATACGTCGTTCTTGCTTTTCCTTTTCTTATTACTGGTACCGTTTTGAAATAACTACTTTTGTTTTTTAAAACATAGGAGAGCCTCTCTTCATTTGTTTCCAGTAATTTGAATAGAGACTCTAAATTAGCAAGTGGCCTGTTTGAATAACTCCAATTTTTATGCATTAACTAATGTATCCATTATAGTTTTTTTGAGCATACGATTGATATCAGAAAAATCATCATTTGTCTCCTCATTTTCAGAAAGAAGGATGATGATATTTAGAGGAATATGTAGCGCTAATGATATTTTTTCTAACGCTGTAATAGTGGGGTCTCTTTGATTGTTTTCTATACGAGATAAATAAGATTTAGTTAAATCCGTTCTATCTGATAGTTCTTGCAGTGTGAACTTACGTGCTTCACGGCATAGTTTAATGGTTGAACCAATATCTAACATAGTGCACCTCAGATAATGGGATTGACATGGCTGGCTGCTCGTTCAAAAAATGAAGATGGATACATAACAAATCCCCTTAGTCAGTAGATATCAATGAAAATCAGAATCACCGCTCAGATATTTAATTAAAGCAAAGATCTTCGCGATAAAAGAAAGATAATCTAAGGCTGTGTGGCCTTTAGAATTCTCCTCGATTCTCTTTTCAAGGGTCAGAATCGCATCATCCAGTTCTTTCAAAGAGCTATTGTCTACAGTGTGTTTGCTCTTTTCACGCACTTGGCGCAAAGTATCTAAAACATCTTTCATAAAAACCTCTCATTTTAACAACACGATGCAACTTGCATCCCCCGCCAAAATGTCCTGTGGATCGTGTTGCACACCGTAGACAAAGCCAGCCAACACCCATCCAACACAACTGATTGGATACCCCGCCATTTCAGCATTAAACAATGCCGTATCGTATATATACGATTGCAATACACATTTCGCATAAGGTCACGATCACAATGAAGAGGGACATGGGCCACATCTCGTATTGGAGAAATGGTTGACTGAAAGTTTTACTCAGTCCTTTACCGATCCTAGAGGTTTTTAAAGAGCAAAGACAAACGAGTTCGTTCGTCCATGATCAGATAATAGACAGTTGTTGCCTGATAGGCAACATGTTTTATATTCTTTTTTGTAATATAAAATATCTTTATATGCAAAAAAAACCACACCTAGATCCGCAGACATGGTTTCTTTGCATTTACAGTAAGGGGGTTTTACATCCTTCTCCTGAATACAACATTATCAGAGAAGATCGCCTTACCTGCGACAAACCCAACAGCTGCAATGATTGGTAAGCTGATGGTAGCCCCTGCTATGCCTGTAGACATTCCGATAAGTATAGATAGGCCAAAGGTCAGTAATATAATCACGAAAGCATACCAGCCGGGGTAGGCCCCATATAAAACAGTCGCCATGCAGCCGGTGCAAACATGCACACCCCGCTGGCTCTCTTTCAGGCAAAAAGGACACTGAATAGTTTTGTTTTCCACGATAGACCCCTTAGAGCGCTTTCCAGCCATTGCTGGTTTTAACAAGATTCATGGCACCATCAGCAGGTTCATTCATCCCTTTCACACCAGAAAACGCGCTTTTGTCCACCCATGATGGAACATCAGTTAATTTCCATGTATAGGTGACGCGGACAACTTTCTGATTGCCGTTGCCCGGCTCAGTCCATTCCTTCACTTCATCAACAACGCGGCGACCAACACAAACACCTTCTTTGGCATCCCAGATTTTGGCTTGTTTACCTTCATCTGTTATCCCAAGCGTATTGTTATCCCAGCCTTTTACAAAAGCCATTAAGCCCTGTTCTACGAGGCCGTCGAGGATCACAGATCCTGTTCCAGTGCCTGTTTCATCGAAGCGCGGTTTAGAGAGCTGGATTGGGAATGTGACATCGTTGTTTCGCAGTGAGAAACAGGTTTTTGATTGACCAATCTTCGCATTGATCGCTTTCTCAAAGTCGCCTTTCTCACCACACCCCGCCAGAACCAGAGCAGCGCCTGCCATAAGTAAGATTTTTTTCATCTTCATATCCCATCAATGTTAACGAACTGACTGTTCGTGGCAGGATTGAAAGGAAAAAAGCTCCTATTCCGAAGCGGGTCGCACCCGATCCACAAACAGTCTGTTTAACCAATTGATAGAATTGAATTATTCTTGTTGTTCGTCATATCGTTTAAATCGATCGATAAAAAACAAATGATAGTTACAAACTATCAAAAATAACCCATCGATCGATTAAAGCAATTGAAAAACCGATCGATAAACTGTTATCAATCGCTTAAAGCTATCAATAATCTTATATCGATCTTTTTTATCAATTGATATATCTGATTGTGAGCGATGGCTAGCCAATGCTGATGTGCTTTGGCTGGATGTAGGAGAGGATTAGAAATGAAGCAGCACTACCGACATGAAGTGCTGCTTTGTGAAGAAGGGGGAATACGGTGTATGGCATTAACAGGATGCTGGCGACAATATTCTTGCTGGTCAGAGATGAGCGCCCGCGTTTCATCATTCATCCCGGACAGTTGTTCCGCCGTAAACGGTGATTGATCCATTGTTGCCAGCACTTCCGGGGTCAGTTCATTGTTGTATTGACGATCCTTTTCCTTGTCATTTTTGTGTTTTAGTTGATGCAATACTAACCGATTTGCAATTTGACTTAAAAGCGATGTTTGTCATGAAGTTATAAAAACCAACGACAAAATCAACAATGATGACGTATTCAGCTTAGGGCATTAATGATGTTATCGTTTCTTCACTCATCTGGCCGAGTTCAGAAATTAACCTTCGATAGCTGTTTACCATTTTCTCCCTGTCCAAATCACCGTCGGCTTCTGACAGGAAGTAATAACCGTAATCTTTAATGCAAATGTTTTCACCGTTTTCCAGCGTGAGGTTTATTCCTTTTTCATTTACCTCCATGCTGGTGATCAAACAGGTCATAAAGGGAATGTTTTCTTTCGCTTTAAAGATGTTTATTATTTTTATAGCTTTCATTGTATACTCCTCCTTATCTTATATAAAAATACCATTTCCTGTTAAAGAAAATCCAATTTAACTTACCCTTCAGAACAGGTTTACTGCCTGTTTATTACTCTCTTTTGAAAAGATATTTATCTTATGAGCTAACGCTCATGTGCTGCCGCACGGCTACGCCCTGACGCTGATATCCAATGGGATTTAATGGCTAACACATTTTCCATTATTTAATTGTAATATGGGAAGGATCCTTTTACCAAAGATCAGATCCTTTTTCGATATATAGCATTTATCCTTAAGTTTATAGAAAAACAATATCCACAGTAGCACTTCGTGATTGTCCAAAACAATCACATTGCTGAAACAGGGTTCATCCCTGTTAATGATGGATTTATCCATAAAGAATTGCGGCGTAGCCGCTATAACGTAGAGGAAAAACAATTGTATATTTACTAAAAAATCAGCAGCGCGTCGTGATTGTATAAAACAATCACTTGCTGTCCATAACATCAAGTAAAAACAAAGCAGAAAAATAGACGGTGCCATTTAACCGGCACACTCCCCGTTAAGGTTATTAAACATATTATAGTATTAAGGAGGCGTAACCTATTATATTTAAAAGAGATTTCACGGAAAAAGTTTCCTGTACGGAAATTTAAGTTTCTTCTGTGGAAACCGAAGTTTCCTGTACGGAAACCAAAGTTTCTTCTGTGGAAACTTTTTTATAGTTAAAACTCCCAGAAAGAAGTGAACGCTATTTCGCAAAAGTGTATTATTTTTCCTTTTTTCACATTTATTTTTGACAAAAGTATATCCTGCATTATATAGAATAAACATAAAAACAATAAAAGGATAACCGATGAGCATTGATTACAATACAATAATGACCTCCAGCAGTGAAGAAGTGGAAGAATATATCAACAGAAATCATTTTACAGACAAACAGAAACTGGAAATTTACAGTTTTTATAACAGAAACAAAAAAGATAAAATAACCGTGAATGTAAAAAAAGAGAGAAGTTCTGATATTCAACCGGGAATAGCCTATGTTCATGCTTTTCTTGATAATCTGGAAAAACTCGGAAAAAATATGTCTGGTGCAGAATACACAATAATGATCCGCTTATGTAAACTCATGCAGCATGGAAACCTCATTGCCAGTATATCTCAGTCGGCACTCGCAGAAGAGCTTAATATGAGCAAATCTAACGTATGTAAATGCTGGAATAAGCTAATAAATAAAGGGATTCTGGTCAAAGAAGGGAAGCATACCATGATAAACGCAAATCTCTTTCTGAAAGGCCAGTACAGAACATTAAATGCCACAAGGAAAGAATATGTTAAGAAGTCGCTGAGAACGACCAGTGAAGGTATAGAAGGCGTATTCGTCACCGTTTATAAAGATACGGTGCTTACAAACAATGCAGAAAAACCCATCGATAAAGAAGATGATAAACCTTTACTTTCTACTCCCGAAGAAGATATTGACTGGGACTCTGTTTCAGAAGATAACATTTTTTATGATTATCCTGAAGATGTCGATCAAGAAGAAAGAATATAGTTTTCATCTGAATATTATCATTCTTATTTCCCGGTTATATTTGACACTTACACTATATCTCGTAATATAAATATATTCACCATTTTATTTACGAGGTATATATGAGAAAAGTAAAATTAGACAATAATGATTTAATTCAGTATCTGAACACCATCAAAGCATTAAAAAAATATCCAACGATGTCTGAATACAGAGATGAATATCGCAGATTAAGAACCAATGGCTCCCCCTTGATTGAAGCAAAAGAATTTAAATCTGCGCACACTGATCTCCTTAGATTAGACCGAAAGAAAAAATCACTGTTTGAAAAATTTATTGAAGAACTTAATCCTATTAGCCATGCATCGGCTCTTGCATCCAAGAGCCTTGAGAAGGTTCAGGAATCCATGCTCTACAGAAAAACTTTATTAGAAAAAACACCTGATGAACTCTTCGCTCTCGTCATAAAACAGCGTACAGAAGCTGCTCTTGAGTTCCAACGTTCTGTTGAACAGAGTCTTGAACAACTTTCTGGTATATCTTCTGATTTTAATGCATCAGCGACAAAGTGCCGAAAATTTTCCATCTAAAATAAAACTACCATACTGGCAGTATATTACCAATATGGTGGTTTTATTTTATAACTCATGGGGTGATACACGATCACGCTCCATTTTCTTAAGCAACCGTTGTAATCTTTCTGCCCTTAGCTTTTGTGCCTTCTTCTCACCAATCTCGTGATAGCATTCTTCCCGACGCTCCGCAACAACTTTGCGGAACTTCTTCAAAAGCTGTTCCAGTGTTTTGATGTCGGTAGTAGCAGCTTCTGCTTGGATTTTTTTATACATATACATCACATGAAATTCATCAATCATTTTTGGCTCCTGTTTTTATTTACTGTTTTTTAGTTAGCCCCTTGCGGGGCAACTTTTAGAACTCATTTCCTGAATCGTTCTGAATGGCACACCAACACAACAGCAATCTGCTCGAAGTTAACTTCATTAATACTCCCACTATCACCTTCTTGGGTTGTAAATCTCTCAAAGTTATTCTGAATATGGTCAATGATGTTCATAATAAATGGACTCATGAAATCAGGATCATCAAGATAGTCATTAGCGTCTCCATCTCCATTCACTTCCTGAAAAAGCTTCCAGCTTGCCTCCAATGATCTTATAGCAAGATCAAGGAACATCTGTGTAGACTTATTTGTTACTACAGTTTCTTTAGACATAATTAATCCTCATTTTTACATATTTGTTTGACTTATTTTATTTATCCCCGAAATAGGGATAAACAGATAACTACTTTTTATAAACCAGATTAATGATCACTGATCCGTATCTTAAATCCATTTCACTGACAAGCTCGTTATTAACATATCTGTTCAGTGCGTCTGTCAGGTTTTCATCATCCATTACTTCCTCTGCTGAATACCCACATAGCGCAATGAACGTACTGACGCTTGCTTGGATGGTGCAGAATACTTCAGGTGTTTGCTCACATAGCAGACTTACTGATATTGCAATATTATCATTCATTTAAATGTTCCTTTATTGAGTTGATTATTAGCCCCTTGCGGGGCCATATACTGATCACATGACCATTAGTTTGAGTTAAAAATAACGTTATGCATATGTCTCAGATTTACTTTGACCTCATCGAATAAAACATCTCTGAGAGAGCCTGAGCTTTTACACTCCTTAAGAAACTTATTAAATCCTTCCTTACTGTTTTCTATTACCTTGTCAAAAACATCATCCATATATATTCTGTCTTCAACCATTTTAACAAATCTATCGCCCATGTACTCCTGCATATTACTGATATAAAGCTCATAGCAATAAAATGACTTTACAAGGAATAATCTGGTAGGTTCATTGTAAACTTTGATTTCATGGACTTCTGTTATTGCTTTACTCATTTTTATTTCCTTCTTTATTTTTAAGTGAACGTCCCCCTACAGAAATCTGTATGATTTTGGTAAGGGATATTATTTACAACAGTTTTATTTTCTTATGTTTACATAAAACCTCCTTAGATCATTATATAGATAATATTTGTTAAACTGCTTGTTTTCGTGATGTCTGAATAGCTCGTTCAATCCACGCATCCACCTCACTTTCAATAAAGGCGATTGCTCTTACACCTGTTTTTATCTGTGCGGGAAAGCAACCCGCTTTAATAAGCTCATATATCCATGTCTTCCCGAATCCAGTTCTGTTCATTACCTCAGGTAAACGAATGAGCTTGGGATGTTTATCTGTTTTGATTTGAACCATATTTATCTCCTGTGTTGTTCGATGAGATAATTGTATGGGTTTTTCTTGTGATTTAAGAGGGACGTTCGAGAAGAAGTTTTTTACGCAGATTTTTGAAAGAGAAAAAACAGGGTATGTTCAGCTTAGGTGAATATACACGATAAACTTGAAGATGCATGTTTGGTCAGTGACGTGTGCCAAGCCTTGTGGGGACAATGCTGCAAGAGCAACATGCAATTTGAAGTATCACGAGTATATAGGCGATATTTGCATTGCGCAGCACACCGCCTCTTGGAAGATCAGTCCTGACCGGATTGCTCATCCTTACCAAGTTCCTCTCTGATCAGATCCTGAACCTTCCAGTGCCTTCTGTCATCATATCTATATGTAAAATCGACAAAAGACCGATAGTGAGCAAGCTTTGTCAGATATTTTACTGCCAGCGGATGATCTGTTGATTTCACCTTATCAACATCACGGATACCGTCCTTGAACTCATCAGGGTATAAAAAGCTGGTCAGTTGCGGCATACCAATCCTGACCTCTTCATCCTGCGCCCAGAACAGCAAATCCATGATGGGAATGATGTTGTAATCGAGTATTCTCTTAAGGTTGCTGACCCCAAAGCGAAAATCTCTGGCTGGAGGCTCAGGAGCCTGTAGTTGTTCTTTCCACTCAGGAACCATGACCTTCAGGTGATTGATGATTTCTTCGGGTGACGTTTCTGCCAGATTAATTTGAACCAGCATCAGCCCTTCGTTGTTTGCCCCAGCTTCCTTCAGATAATGCGAGACTTCCATATGAGGTAGGGGTTTTCCTTCCGGGTTAACGTATTTATCGAAAGCAGCCACATAACCCGCCATCTCCCATAGCCCTTGGTGTGTTACAGGCTTGACGGCATAGCTGGAAGACAGTCTTTTTTCTGGCCCCCCGAAAACATCACCAAACACGACCTTGCCTTCAATCAGCTCTTCGTAATATTTCTGATGCCTGCGAAGATTTTCAGGTGATAGCTCAGCCCGGTATTGTTCCATACGATAGACGACAATCCTGTTCTCTATCTCTTGGAAAAGCTGTTCTACTGTCAAATTTTGCAGGACGCTGTAGTTTTCAATGTTGAACCATTCATTAACAGCGCTGGCGATCTCCGCTTTGGTCATGTGGCATCTATCCTTCTGGCTTTACTTATCGCTTTGATATGTTATGAGTAAACATATCGGATTTGGTGACGGTAATCTATTGAATAGAGCAGGGAAAAGCAGCGGAACAATCAGTCCAGACTTGAAGATTGCTCAGTGAGGTTTGGCAGGGTATGTTGTCATAACCAATTGAATATAATTGACTTTATTTGAAATCACACTTATAAATTGATGGTACATTTGTTGGTACAGTTAAGGTTATTATGATTATTTTACATTTATTTCATATATTTAATAAAAATTACGATTCCGAGTCCGGCACCACTATTTAGAAGAACCCGCCTATGGCGGGTTTTTTGCTTTTTATACTTCCGTTGATCGCTTTCATTCACCCTTTAGCGTTAAGCTCTCCACTAAATCCCCTAACGTCACCATCATCATCATCGGATCAATCGGCGATGGCTCAAAGCCTGTTCGCAGGTAAAACGCTCTTGCGTCATCGGAGAGTGCATGGACCAACATCCCACGAATACCGATGAGTTCCGCAACCTGAATAACCCTTAATCCTGCATCACGAACCAGCGCCCGCCCCAATCCTTTGCCATGCCATGACTTATCCACTGCCAGACGTCCCAGAACCACTACCGGGATTGGATCGGGCATATTACGCCGGAAGCGTCCGGGTGCATCATGTGTAGCTACCGCACTGGATGCCAGTGAGTAATACGCCTTTACGTCTGCATCTTCGCAACAGACAAAAGTCCGCGATGCACCGGTGAGCTGGTTTTTCATCGCCCGCTGTTTCAGCCAGTTATCCATAGCTTCCACACCGCAACAGAACGCAGACAGTTCGTGTCCGGCGTGGAGTGGCTCAGGGCCAGTGATCATTTTTTCTGCTCCCATGGGGCGGGCGTTTGCATGGTTTTTCGCAGTGCCGCATTCGGAGAAGGAGCCTGATCCAGGCGAATGATAAATTCCTGATACGCTTCAGGGTCGGTCATGATAATGCGCTGTTCAATCAGCGCTTCTTCGGCGGCGGCACGGGCAGCATCAAGGACAAAATCCGTCCGGTTCTTCCCCCTGGCTTTCGCCGCACGATCGATAAGCTCGCGCTCGGCGGGCTTGATACGTAAATTTAGTGTTTCGCGTTTAACAGAAACGCTGCGAGTCGCTGGCATAATGTTTCCTCCGCAAGCTGCCTGAACAGTAATTATACAGCAACTGTAATGTCAATGTCATTACAGCTTACCTGTTCAGCTTCTGCTTGCCCGGCGGCGCAGGCTTGCCGGGCCTACATGAACCCGGCAAGATTTTACGGCTGGCTACGCTTCTGTACCTTTCACCCAACGCGGCGCTTTCATAATGTCGGCGAAATACCACACCAGTTCACACAGCAATCCGGCCAGGGTTTTCTCCATATCCGGCGGCAGCGACTGGCTGTTCAGTACGCGCGTTAACGTCAGGCAGTATTCACACAGCAGGTCAGATTCAGGTTCAAAACGCGGCGGTTCCGCAGGTGGGGTATCCACCGTGAGTTGAAGGACCAGATGTGGCGGAATAACGTCATTGAGGGTGGGTAGCAGCAGCGTCAGACAAGCATTGAGCCGCCCGCACATGGCGAGGCGCAGCGCCGGCTCGTCGCTTTCTATCAGCGCTTCGGCGAAATGCTCGCAGTGATCCGCCAGCACGGTGAAATCCGTGTCTGCGGTGAAGGGAATGGTAAGTAAAGGGAAAAACTGATCGGGAACAGCAACCATAACGGGTCAACTCCTGTGCGATTAAAAAACAATGTCGCCAACAAGAGAATTCAGGAGGTCAATCCCGGCACCTGATTTTGCAGGTGCGGGAAGATGCTACTGCCAGACGCGATCGACGGCAAGCGGAAACAGCAGTACGGATTGCGGCGCGCCTCGCAAAGGCGTTTAAAAAACGATCGCGCTGTTTATCCCGCTAATTCCTTTCCTGCTAATCGCCATTCCCGATACACCCCACCTTCCTCCCCAGCAATTCCGGCCACACCGCTGCCCAGTCTCCGCCGTGATCCATGCCGGGGATCACGACCACCTGTGTACAGCGTGGACCCGTCGCCTGACGAAAACGCACAGCCACAGCGGGCGGAACGGTGCTGTCGCTGGCACCGCTGTAATGGATCTGCGGCAGGTTTTTGAGCGACGGGGCGACATTGATGGCGCTCTGCGCATCCGGCATCGGCGTAACATGATGCAACTCATTCACATAAGCCACATCCAGATTGCCCGCCACCGTGCGCAATGCGCGTACATCCTGCCTGCGGGCCGCCAGCAGCGCGGCGATATTCCCGCCGCCGGAATAACCCACCAGCTCAAACTCCGCCTGCGGATACTGGGTTTTTACCTGGCTTAATGCCGCGTCCATCGCTTCCACTACCGCGGCGGAAAAACGCTGATCGGTCCAGACGCCAGGCTGGCAGGGCGCGGGCAGTGGCGGGCCAATAAACTGACAGGGCCGCGCCAGATAGAGCACATTCGCTGACGGATCCGCCGCTGCCAGTTGCAGGCCCACCGGGTTACGCGGCGTGGGATCGTCAGACGGGCGCGTGCGGTTCACCCAGGCAAAACCATCCCCTTCGATATACACCCGTAAACGGGTCACCGGCGGGGTGATACGTTGCCAGCCACGTAACGGGATCCAGGTTGTAACGAAATCTTTTGCCTCCAGCCCATTTTTTTTTGCAAATGTGCCCGCGCTTTCCCGTCGATCGGAAGTAATACACCCGCTCAACAATAAAATGATGCTAATCAATAACACCCATTGATTATTACGACGATTCATGCACATTTCCCGGACCGCCCGATATTGACTTAAGTTAAATAGTAAAGAAAGCGACATGTCAGCCGATAAATAATTAAGCACCGCTTATTGTTTTTTTAGCAACAAAGTGTGTATTCTGCGCCGGAACCAAATTCAGATTAATCTGAATATTGTTAACACCTGCACATTCTATTTACAAACAGCGCGACACCGCAACGGTACACCATGAACAAATCACGTCTCTGCCAGCAAGGCTCTTTGCTGGTTGCTTTAACCTCCGCGCAAGGACTGCTGGCACCACACGCACTCGCTATTTCGAGTGATTACATCATTAGCACTCAGCAGTCCGATGTGCAGATTGCGAACACCTATAATCAGGTAATTATTACCGATCAGGGCTCTGCCGTTAGCACTACCGGTACTGCACTGGGTGTTATGCAGGGTATTACGGTTGATACGTTGAATAACAACGGCTCAATAACTAACGATGGCTCAAACTTTAGTTCACAGTCTTATGCGCTGGTGAATGAAGGCACTATTGGCACGCTGAATAACGCCGGAACGATCAGTAATAACAATGCTACAAATCACTCATATTATAATTCCGCAGTTTATAATAAGGGTGTTATCGATACCTTACATAACACCGGTACGATTATTACCAGTAACACAAACAATGGCTATGGCTATGACAGCGCCGGGATCAATAACCAGAATTTAATCAATACGCTTAATAATGAAGGTGTTGTCCAGGGCGCGGCTTATGGCATCCTGAATGCCGGGTATATCAAAACGCTGACCAATAGCGGCAACATTACGGGTGCGGTTGTCGGTGTGTATAACCAAAATAATGCGGGTATTAACAATAACGCAAGTAGCGTGATCATTAATAACGGTGAAATCAGTAGCCCCCTCTATGGGATCTACAGCTACAACTATCAAAATAATACCGCCACGCTTAATTTGATTAATAACGGCGCCATCACTGGTGGGAATTATGCGATCTATGCCTCGGGCAATAACGGCTCCGGTATGGTGCTGACCAACAGCGGCGTGATCAAGGGTAACATCCGCTCGGATAACGGCACCTCGCTGGATATTTTCGGCGGCACGGGCAATAACGTGGGCGTGCTGACCGGCACCAACGGCATCGGTAATATTGAGAGCGCCAGCGATGTGTTCTTCCGCTCCGGCGCTCTGCTGCTCAATGACAACATCATGACCAAAGGCACGGTGGTGAACGACGCCGCGAGCCTGCAGGTGAACGCCCCGCTGACAATCAGCGGTGATTACCACCAGAACACTGCCGGTGCGCTGATCCTCGGCGTGGCTGATGACGCCATTGCCACTGGCGATAAAGCCACTGACAGCAGCTATGGTCGCCTGAATGTCACCGGTGCTGCCACGGTTGATGCAGGTTCCAGCATCTCCCTCGCGCGTACAGGCAACACCTATCAGTTTGCACCCGGTCAGCGTTATGTGGTGATCGATGCGAACGCCACTAACACGAACTACAACGCCGAATCACTGAATTACACCGCGGCGGGCTATGACGGCACGGTGAAAGGCTCGACATACACTGACGGTACAAACAGCGCGCTGGTATTGACGCTGAAAACCCCGCCGGTCGTCGTAACGCCGCCAGTCGTGACGCCACCTGTTGAGACACCGCCGGTCGTGGTGACGCCTCCGGTGGTCGTTACGCCGCCGGTGACGACCCCGACCACGCCACCGGTCGTGATCGCCCCGCCGGTTGAAACGCCGCCAGTCATCGTTACGCCGCCTGTGATCGTTACCCCACCAGCGGAACCGCAGCCAGAGGCTCCGGCCTGGGCGACCACGCCTAATGCCACAGCATCGCTGGGCGGTCTGGCAAATTACTCCGGCATCTCCCCACAGCTGCTTGAGCTGTATAACGCCTCGCTGGCCATTGACGGTGAACAGGAAGCGAACCGCGTCGGTGAGCGTCTGTCCACCGGGCAAAGCATCAGCGCCAGCACCGCAACCGGCGTGGCCAATAGTTCAGCGATGTCAGTGGTGGGTAATCACATGGATACCGTTCGCAATCCGCAAACCGCGGGTGCCAGCGGCGTTTCCACCGGTGATGACTACAGCAACTGGATCGTCTGGGGCCAGCCGTTCGGCGGTTATGCCCGTCAGGACAGTACCGACGACGTGAGCGGTTATAGTGCGAAATTCGGCGGGCTGGTCCTCGGTGCCGATCGCGCCCTTGGCGACGCCTGGCGTGTGGGTGCGGCCATGAACTACAGCAATACCTCGGTGCACGGCAAAGATAACCTCAGCGGCAACACCTCCACCGCGGATAACTACGGGGTGATCGGTTATGCAGCTTATACCGGCAATCCGTGGTTCCTGAACCTGTCTGCCGCGGTGAACCGTCAGAACTATGACTCGGTACGTCGCGCAGATTTCACCGGCTTCTCCGGCACGGCGAAGGGCAAATTCAACGGTCAGTCCGTCACGCTGCAAAGTGAAGTCGGTTATCCGCTGACGCTGCCTGCGCAGGTGGTGGTCACGCCGCTGGCCGCGCTGGCTTACAGCTATCAGCATATTGATGACTATAAGGAAAGCGGTGGCAACGGCATGGCGCTGGACGTGGATGCATCGCACTCCAAGTCGGTGATCAGTGATATTGGTGCTCGCGTGCAGAAAACGTTTGATACCCGTCTGGGTGCGCTGACGCCGTTCGCGCAGCTCTCCTGGATCCATCAATACGATAACCGCCGCATGAGCAACCATGCTTCCTACGTGGCGGATACCCTGGGTGAAACCCAGTTCACCACCAAAGGCGCATCACCGGTGAAGGACATGGCAGGGCTGGCAGTTGGCTCTACGCTGTACAGCGCCCATGACCTGACGCTCGAAGCCCGTTACGACGTGCAGGCCAGCGATACTTACCAGGCGCACACCTTCAGCCTGCGTTTAAACAAATCGTTCTGATGTATCCCCAGGGGCCGGCCACGGCCCCTGTTATTTTCAGGTTGTTTCCGCCGCCGTTCCGGTCAATAGTTAAGGTTTTCATTCGGATGAAAACCCATGCCATCCTCACGCTTAAAACTCGCTGCCCTGCTGCTTGCGCTGATTGTTGTCTACACCGGTATTTACGCCGGCGATAAAATTACCTGGCTGATGGAAGTCACGCCGGTGCTGATCCTCGTGCCGCTGCTGTGGGCCACCCATGCGCGTTATCCCCTGACGCCGCTGCTGTATACGCTGATTTTTTTCCACGCCATTATTCTGATGGTCGGGGGTATGTACACTTACGCGAAAGTACCGATTGGCTTTGAGGTGCAGGCGTGGCTGGGACTCAGCCGTAACCCGTATGACAAACTCGGTCACTTTTTCCAGGGGCTGGTGCCTGCGCTGGCGGCGCGGGAGATCCTGGTGCGCGGCGCCTTTGTGCGCGGGCGTAAAATGCTCGGCTTTGTGGTGTGCTGCATTGCGCTGGCGATCAGCGCCATGTATGAGCTGATCGAATGGTGGGCGGCGCTGGCGATGGGCCAGGGCGCAGACGATTTCCTCGGCACCCAGGGCGATCCGTGGGATACCCAGTCAGACATGTTCTGCGCCTTGCTGGGCGCGCTGACCACGGTCTTGCTGCTGGCGCGCTACCATCAGCGCCAGTTAACCCGCTACCTTAACGCGGCGTAACCCCTGCTCTGGTCATCATTGCTGAAAATCGTCGGTGGGATCGCGATTACGCTGTTTGCGGCGGTGCTGTGTTTAACGGTGATACCGGTAAGTGCGAACGGGGATGTTATTGCGGCGGGATGTTGATCATCCGCCCTCTTCCACAGAAGAGGGCGGAAAAAGACGTTACTCGTCTATACGCGGATGCTGCTGCGCCAGACGGGTACGCTTCTCCTGAAGCTCGGCGATCTCTTGATCAATATCTTCGATTTTCTGTTCGATATTATCGTGATGCTCACGCAGGATCTCACGGGCTTCCTGAATGTCCGATGCAGCAGGCGTCGCGCCGCGCAGTGGGCGATTCGCCGTCTCTTTCATAGTAATACCGGTAATGAAACCAATCACCGCTACCACCATCAGATAATAGGCCGGCATCATCAGGTTCTCTGAGCTTTCCACCAGCCACGCGGCCAGCGTTGGCGTCAGACCCGCGATCAACACCGAAATATTAAAGGCACTCGCCAGCGCACTGAAACGGATATGCGTCGGGAACATCGCGGGTAACGATGAGGCCATGACGCCGGTGAAGCAGTTCAGGATCACCGCCAGCATCAGCAGACCAGCAAAAATCAGCCCGATGATATTACTGTTGATCATAATGAACGCCGGGATCGCCAGCGAGAACAGCGCCACGCTGCCCAGAATGATAAACGGACGACGGCCAAAGCGGTCACTCAGCAGGCCCATCACCGGCTGCACAAACAACATACCGATCATGATAGCGATGATAATCAGCACGCCATGATCTTCGGAATAATGCAGGTTATGCGACAGGTAGCTTGGCATATAGGTCAGCAGCATGTAGTAGGTCACGTTGGTGGAGATCACCAGACCAATACAGGCCAGCAGACTGCGCCAGTGCTTGGTCGCAATCTCTTTAAACGAGACTTTCGGCCCGTCCTGCAACCCTTCACGATCGCCCTGCTCCAGCTTATCGACATGCTGCTGGAATGCCGGCGTCTCTTCTAACGCATGACGCAGATACAGACCAATCAGACCCAGCGGCAGCGCCAGGAAGAACGGCAGACGCCAGCCCCAGTCGAGGAAGTTCTCTTCACCAATTACCGTTGAGATCAGCACCACTACGCCCGCGCCGAGCACAAAACCGGCAATAGAACCGAAGTCCAGCCAGCTGCCCATAAAGCCACGCTTACGGTCAGGGGAGTACTCCGCCACAAAGATCGACGCCCCGGTGTACTCGCCACCGACCGAGAACCCCTGCGCCATTTTACACAGCAGCAGCAGGATCGGCGCCCAGATACCTATAGAGGCATAAGACGGGATCAGACCTATACAGAAGGTACTGACGGACATGATGACAATCGTCATGGCGAGTATTTTCTGACGGCCATACTTATCGCCTAACATGCCGAAGAACAATCCGCCCAGCGGGCGAATAAGGAAGGGAACAGAGAAGGTCGCCAGCGCAGCAATCATCTGTACGCTGGGGTTGGCATCCGGGAAGAAGACCTTACCGAGCGCATACGCAACAAACCCATAAACACCGAAATCAAACCACTCCATCGCATTACCCAGCGATGCGGCGGTGATCGCTTTGCGAAGTTTCCCATCATCAATAATGGTCACGTCACCCAGCGTAATTGGCTTTACTTTTTTCCTTTTTAACATCCTTTATCCTCATGGACTTTGCCCTGAACGCACAGCCAACGAAAGCGTAAAAACGGTCGTCATTACACTGCGCATTAAATGGTTGTCGGGTGGTTGCGTTCTTATATATCAAGCGTAGCAGGTTTGGTTACGTAAGCTGGCTAAAGTCTGGACAGCCAAACCTGTTGACGCCTGTTCGGGCAGTTAATGACCTCGTAACCCTAACAGGGTTTAAAACGGTGATCAACTTCACACATATTTACCAATTGCTGACAAATCCCCATTTTTTCTGGGATTAAGGTGATCCTCAAACCTCTTTCTTCCCTGCCAAACAACACCTTCTTTTTACATCTCATTTACAGGCTTTTTAATATCTGGAGCCATTAAGAAACTTTACGTGAAATATGTGATCTACATAACTAAAACACTGTTTCGTTTTCATTGAATCAATATTCCGATGATCGCATGATAGCGCCAGGCACACGTTAAGAGGAAAGCACTGGCGGCACCTGTCGGCATATAACGCGATCCCCGCGATGAGCACAAACCGGCTCATCAGCGAATTATCTTATTGAATTTATTAATTTTACATTTTTTAGCTTCTCTGCCGTGCATGGCGCGATGAAGCGTGAGGATCATCAATGAAAATCAAGGCCACGATCGAACGCATCCCCGGCGGGATGATGCTGGTTCCCCTGCTGCTGGGTGCCATTTTAAATACCCTGGCACCGGATACCGGTGCTTATTTTGGTTCATTCACTAAAGGAATGATTACCGGTACCGTACCTATTCTGGCGGTGTGGTTCTTTTGTATTGGCGCTTCCATTGATTTACGCGCCACCGGCACGGTATTGCGCAAATCCGGTACGTTAGTGCTCACAAAAATTGCCGTCGCATGGATTGTGGCAATGATTGCCGCCACCTTTATTCCGGAACACGGCATTGAAGCGGGCTTCTTTGCCGGGCTGTCGGTACTGGCTATCGTCTCGGCGATGGACATGACCAACGGCGGGCTGTACGCCAGCCTGATGAACCAGTACGGCACCAAAGAAGAGTCTGGCGCTTTCGTGTTGATGTCGCTGGAATCCGGTCCGCTGATGACCATGGTGATCCTCGGTTCTGCCGGTCTGGCCTCGTTTGAACCGCATCATTTCATTGGCGCGGTCCTGCCGTTCCTGATTGGTTTTGCCCTCGGCAACCTTGATCACGATTTCCGTGCGTTCTTCAGCAAAGCCACTCCGGTGCTGATCCCCTTCTTCGGCTTCGCGCTGGGTAACACCATCAACCTGAATGTGATCATGAATACGGGCCTGCTGGGGATCTTCCTGGGCGTGGCGGTCATTATCATTACCGGTATTCCGCTTATCCTGGCAGACCGCTGGATTGGCGGGGGTAACGGTACGGCGGGGGTAGCAGCGTCATCAGCAGCAGGTGCGGCGGTGGCAAACCCGGTGATTATCGCGCAGATTAACCCGGCATTCGAACCGGTTGCGGCATCGGCCACGGCGCTGGTGGCAGCCAGTGTGATTGTGACGGCGATTCTGGTGCCGATCATTACGGCGCTGTATGCGAAGCGTTATGGTAATCCGCAGCAGTCGGCAGCGGTTGAGCAGGAAAAAGCGGCGGAGTCGTTGCATCACTAACGTATTCTTCCCCTCTCGCCTGGCGGGAGGGGAATTACATACCCTCGCTAAACACTTCTTCCACCAGCGCCGTTGCCAGGCGCGTTGCAGAACAGAGTCGCGGCATACCCAGCGCCACCGTTTGCCAGTTTTGCGTCACCGACCAGCACACCGGATGACGATCGGCATCGCACCAGTCCCCCATCCAGCCCAGCAGATCTTTATTGTCCATCAGACCCGGCGTGGACGGCGTGGTTAACCATTGATGATAGAAATGACGGGTCGCCGGCGATGCGCCAATCCCCTGCGCCATAAAGTCGGCGGCCATAATACGCAGATTGTCTTTCAGCAGACTGGAGACTTCCGGGCGGGTCAAACGACAGGCATCGCCAAACGGCCCCCAGCGCAGCTCTTCCAGCGCGATGAAACAGCGCCCGGCCAGCGACCAGCCGTCATATTTTCCGGCGCGCCAGCGGGTAAAAATCTGCTCACTGTGTAATCCGGCCTGCACCATCAGCCCGCGCTGGGTCAGGGCTTTTTCTTTCGAGGCGGCACGCAGACTGAAATGCGCCAGCAGATCGTCATACTGTTTTTGCAGCGCGGCAGTCAGCCCCGGACGGCGTTCGACGTTTTGTTGCAACACCGTCAGCCGCTGGGTGATGCGCGCCAGCGCCAGCTGGCCCGGATCAAACATGCTGGCGAGTTTCTCCACCAGCCCGAGACGTAGCGCGTCGTTCTCATGGTACATGCCGGACATCGCCCACGGACGCAGTTGCGTCTGGGTCATGATCTCCTGCGTCAGCCGCTCGCGGAAGACCTGCTGCTGCGGCACGATCTGCGCATGACGAGGGGCATCAATGCCCTGTACCAGATCGACAATAAATTTTGGCTGGATGCACTCCAGCGTCTGCCCGGGTCCGTCAAGAAGTCGGTTTTTCATGGTTGATCTGCCGCAAACAGGGTTTGAATATCATCGCGCAGCAGACGAGCATCTTCGTGGATCCAGTTCGCTGTGGTGATGCATTGCCGGAGGTGCTGACGCAGCGCCATCGTGGTCGATTCATTCTGCTGGCGAATAGCCAGGCTGTCACGCAGGCTTTCCTGTAATCCTGACAAACTGTGAGAAAACTCAGCAAAAAAGGTCGCCATCCCGGCGCTCACAGAGACATCCACCTGCGCCGCCAGCGCTTTACGGATCTGCGCGCAAAAATGTGCCACGTGATTCACTAAGTTCTGATGCAGCGAGGCGACGTCAATCACGTAGCGGGTGCGGGTGACGACAAAATCATTCCAGCCCCAGCCGGGATTGTTCAGCCAGCGCGACATGCTGTCACGCACGCCGCTGACCCGCGACTGCCCGGCGGGAATATCTTCGGTGGCGATAGCATCGACGAACAGCTGCCGGGTGTTGAAGTTCAGCGTACTGGCCTGAAACGCCGGTAAACTGATGCGGGCGCGAAAACCGGCGTGGCTCAGTTCTTCTTTTATACGGGTTTCAATCGGGCGCATCGCATCGTTTAATGCGCGCGTCAGGGTGTACTCGAGCTGATCGAAACGCTGGGCCAGCTCCCGGCTGATGCGATCCTGCGCCGCCAGCAAAATCACCTCGCAGGCCGAGCGGATTTTGCTTAATGCCACCTGCGCCTGGCTTTCATCGTCCAGCACCAGTTTGCCGACGCCAAACTCCTCGTCGGCATCGATAAGCCCCGCCTCGGCTGAGCGAGTGCTGTTGATAAAATAGTGGTCGATCTCGCTGATAATCGTCGTCTGCTCGGCATTGATGAACAGATCGGCGGCGGCCAGCGCGTCCTCCACTTCATGATTCACTTCGTCGCTGACCTGCTCCTGGCAAGCGTGCAGTAGCCGGGTGTCCTCTTCCAGCCGGGCGATGTTCTGCTCCAGCTTTTCCAGCGCCACGGTCAGCCCCTGATAGCGAAAATCCAGGTACTCGCGGGCGCTCTGGGCATAATTGAGCAGCTTGTGTGAAGCGGAACGCAGCGCGTACAGCGAGGCATTGGCATGGGCGGCGTGCAGCAATTTGTGGATCGGCTGTTCAAACAGCGAGTCTTCCCACAGCAGCTCGGCGGCGTGCTGAATATGCGCACTGTCATCCAGGTCGGTCAGCCGCCAGCGGCGACCGAGGGCCGCTTCGGCGAAGTCCTGTACCCAGCGTTGTTCTTCAGGATCGGGCAGTTTGCCGCGATGAGTCAGCTCATGCCGCGCGCGGTTGGCCAGATACCCCCACATTGAGGAAACCGGGAAAATCTGCGTCGGTGAAATCTGCCCTTTCATCAGCGTACCGGCGATCAACGTTCGCACCTGATCGGCATCATCGCTGTTGCGATCTTTCTGATCGAACTTATTCACCAGCGCAAACAGCGGCACCGACTTGCCGACAGCAGCAATCGCCTGACGCACTTCTTCATCGGAAATGGACTTTAACTGGGTGTAATCCATCACCGCCAGCACCGCCGAGGCGCGCGCCAGCTGCTCTTTCAGCATCTGCTGCAAATGCGGCTGACCGGCTTCGTTCGGCCCCGGCGTATCCAGCAACGTCAACTGACCCATGTTTTTTTCCAGCCCGGCGAGGTGCACAAACTCCACCTCAATCACCGGAATATGCTCCAGCGCGGTATAAGAAGAAAACGGGAAATCGACATCCAGCGCTTTAGAGAGGCGCACCAGATCATTAAGGCTTTTCAGGCAGTGAAAGATCGGCTGCGCGCCCAGATAGTGCTTATCAAAGGCATCGCCCTGCCGGATGCGGTCCAGCAGCGTCTGCATGTCCTTATCAATTTCCAGCTTCTGCGCCAGCTTGTCGCGATCGACGCCAAACAGCCGCATTTGCAACTGCTGGGTCAGCGTATCGATAGGGCCGACGTGGGAAAAATGCAGCACCGGCTCTTTCTGCCCTGGCGTATGGCGGATCAGTGTCGGCAGTGCGGTCATCGGGCGGTTGCGGTTAGGCAACACTTCCGTACCGACGATGGCGTTAATAGTGGTGGATTTACCGGCCTTCATGGTACCGACGATAGCGAGCACCATCTCCAGACGGGTAATTTTGCGCAATTCGTTGCTCAGGGTCGCCTGCTGGGCGTCAATACCACGCGCGCTGAAATGCAAAGGATGAACATTAGAAGCGTTGTTAATATCGGTAATCAGTGCATCATCAAGCGGTGCCACGGGCATCGTTTTTAACGAATGAAGATTATGCAGGGAAAGCTGCAACAACCTTTCTGCTTCCTGGCTTAATTCGAAAATTGTCTGTGTGTGCATGATAAAAGTCTTTCCTTAACGCAAATTTTTATAACTTTTATTTAGCCGAGCGGTTTGTTTAATGTAGTGTCGGCTTTTTTAATTACGCGTGGAAAAATATCTGAAAAAAGATAACTACCTGACAAGACTCAGTATAAAAATTCTAATTTATGAAGCAGATCAGCGAGTTACTTTATGTCTCACAGAAACTAAAGTGACAGCGCGTAGACCCGTTTTGAGAATAACCAGGATATATCTTCATTTATTTACCCACCCAAATTGAGAGGTAATGCGCCGACTTCGACAGAAGACAGAGCGGGTGCCGAAAGCTGCTTTTTAATAACGCCGGATGCGTGATCTCACCATATATGAATTGGTTCTGAGTGGCAATTTCCGCCTGACAATAATGAAAATTAGCCGCTATACATGCATCCGTACACCTCACTTGTTAAGCATGGCTTAACTGCCTGACAGGGTGTGTCAACTGGGTCACTTTTAGTGAAAAAAGAATAGCACCGACAAGAGTAAGGATTTGGTGTACAATCTTCGACCTTTTTGGCAGCCTGCCATTTTTCGGTGGACGGACTTCCACCCCCATTAGCCTTCTTATTGAGGAAACATCATGCAACTTCCCCACTGCCCAAAATGCAATTCTGAATACACCTATGAAGACAACGGCATGTATATCTGCCCGGAATGCGCGAACGAGTGGAACGACGCCAGCGCATCTGATGACAGCGACACGCTGATCGTTAAAGATGCTAACGGCAATCTGCTGGCCGATGGCGACAGCGTGACGGTCGTGAAAGACCTGAAAGTGAAAGGCAGTTCTTCAATGCTGAAAATCGGCACTAAAGTGAAGAACATCCGTCTGGTGGAAGGCGATCATAATATTGACTGCAAAATCGACGGCTTTGGCCCGATGAAACTGAAATCTGAGTTCGTGAAAAAGAACTGATCCCCGGCGGCGGGAGAGACTGCGACTCCCGCCCGCACCTTCCCGTCTGCCAGCTTCATTATTCCGTCATCTCCCGTTAACCGAAACGTCACACTTCCTTGCCACTCTGACAGCATCACGTGCGCTGTTGCGGAATCAAGGCGCGCGTATTTTGCGTAAGCCCTGCATCCGGAGCGTTGATGATGATGACCATGTCCAACCCGACCCACGGCACGACACGTTTGCTGATACGTCCGTTCGACTACCCGCTGAACGCCCAGGCGCGTTTTAGTCAGAATCTGCTCGATCAGGGCAGCCATCCGACCAGCGAAAAGCTGCTGGCGGTGTTGCGCCCGGCCTCTGACCATATCGCGCAAGCGCTTGGCATTAAGGAGGGCGAGAACGTGATCCACCTGCGCACGCTGCGCCGGGTCAATGGCACCCCGCTGTGCCTTATCGATCACTATTTTGCCGATCTGGCCCTGTGGCCGACGCTGCAAACCTTCTCCAGCGGCTCGCTGCATGATTTTTTGCAGGCAAAACTTGGCCTGACGCTCACCCGCATCCGGACGCGGATCAGCGCCCGCCAGGCCAAAGCGAAAGAGAGCAACCTGCTGGAAATCCCTAACATGGCGCCGTTGCTGTGTGTACGGACCCATAATCACCGTGCCGGCGAAGAAAACGCGACGGAGTACTCCGTGAGTCTCAACCGCGCCGACATGATCGAATTCACTATGGAGCACTGAATGCCTTCCACGACTACCCTGAATAATCACGTGCAGGACGCGCAGCACAGTTTTCGTCGTTTATTAAAAGCCATGAGTGAGCCGGGCGTCATCGTCGCCCTGCACCAATTGAAGCATGGCTGGCAGCCCCTCAATCTGGCAACCAACAGCGCCCTGCTGACGCTGGCCGATCCCGACACCCCGGTGTGGCTGTCAGCCCCGCTGCATAACGATTTCGTGATCCAGAACCTGCGCCTGCATACCCGTGCGGCACTGACAGAACAGCCCCAGTTAGCCACGCTGGCGCTGGCGGATGACGCCCTCAGCGCCACCGAACTGGACGCTCTTTTCGCCGCTGCCGCCGCGCAACCTGCCACCCGCATCACGTTGATCGTTCAGGTTGCCGGACTCAGCGGTGGCCGTATGCTGCGCCTGACCGGGCAAGGCATTTATGAGGAGCGCATGATCGCGCCGCAACTGCCCGCCTGCATCGTTCATGCGCTGGCCGATCGCCTGCACGCCATCCCGCTGGGCATCGATCTTCTTCTCACCTGCGGCGAACGCCTGCTGGCGCTGCCGCGGGGTACCCAGCTGGAAATGTACTAACCGCCCGCTTAAATCCGTTGCTGCTTTTCCACGGCAGCAATGGCCTCGACGCGGTTCTGGTGGCGGCCGCCTTCAAATTCCGTATCCAGCCAGCAATCAACGATCATTTTTGCCAGTTCCAGTCCCACCACCCGCGAGCCGAATGCCAGAATATTGGTGTTGTTATGGGCTCGCGAAAGCTGCGCGGAGTAAGGTTCGCTGCACACCACGGCACGAATGCCGGGATATTTATTGGCCGTAATAGAAATCCCCACCCCCGTACCACACATTAGAATGCCGCCGTCTGCCTCTCCCCTCAGCACAGCTTCAGCCACCGCGCTGGCAAAACGTGGATAATCCGTGCGTTCCGTTGACCAGGTGCCTTTATCCATCACCGCAATGCCCCGCCCTGCAAGGTGCGCCGCTATCTCCGCTTTCAGGATAAAGCCCACATGATCACAACCTAATGCTATCACCTTCATCTATATCGCCTTTTAAATGAGCAAACTTTACGGTCCCGGTGATTTTTGTGATTTTTGACCGGTTAACTGTTGAATAAAACCACAAAAACACCGGGATTAGCCCTGTTCTACACCGCCGAATTTCACAAAGCAATGTCGTTTTTTATCGTACAGCGCACCACCTTCGCCAGAAACCCCGCGCCAAACATTATTAAATGATTGATTTTAAAATATAAAATAGAAAACTAAATTGAGTGTTTTACAAGCATACTTCACCAAACACAAAACTTTATGAATTTAATATTTTTGTGAAGTATCCAGCATATTTCCCGCTCAGGATGTGGTGATATAGTGTCGTCTTCATTGTTATGGACAAGAGAACGCCATGAGTGAGTCAGAGTTTGATCAGGGACGCCCTAACGGCATCGGCATCGCACCCTATCTGCGCATGAAGCAGGAAGGGATGACGGAAAATGAAAGTCGCATCGTGGAATGGTTGCTGACGCCGGGAAATCTTAGTGAAGCCCCGGCGATTAAAGATGTCGCCGAAGCCCTGATGGTATCGGAAGCCATGATTGTAAAGGTTTCAAAGCTGCTCGGTTTCAGTGGCTTTCGTAACCTGCGTAGCACTCTGATTAATTATTTCTCGCAGTCTGAACAGGTGTTGCCCGCTGAATTGTCGTTTGATGAAGCGCCACAGGACGTCGTAAACAAGGTTTTCAATATTACCTTGCGCACCATTATGGAAGGTCAGTCGATAGTTAACGTCGATGAAATCCACCGTGCAGCGCGCTTTTTCTTTAAGGCAAAACAGCGCGATCTGTATGGTGTCGGCGGATCTAACGCCATCTGCGCCGACATCCATCACAAGCTGCTACGCATCGGTGTACGCTGCCATGCTTATCAGGATGCGCACATCATGATGATGTCCGCCGCCTTACTCCAGGAAGGAGATGTCGTGCTGGTCGTGTCGCATTCCGGACGCACCGGCGATTTAAAAGCCGCCGTTGAGCTGGCGAAAAAAAATGGTGCGAAAATTATTTGTATTACGCACAGCTACCATTCGCCGATAGCAAAACTGGCTGATTTCATTATTTGTTCGCCAGCACCAGAGACTCCCTTGCTGGGCAGAAATGCTTCAGCAAGAATATTACAATTAACATTATTAGATGCTTTTTTTGTTTCCGTTGCCCAGCAAGATAGTAAACAGGCAACCTTAAATATGGAAAAGACCGGCGCTATTGTTGATTTTTTCCGCCGTGACCGATGAAGTAAAAAAAATAAGCGGTTGTTCTAACTATACCGGGATCAACCGCATCCCCCCTACTATGAGAACACTGCTATGAATAAACTTCTGAAACTATTCAGCGGCGCCGCCGTAGGTTTAATGATCTCCAGTAGCGCCTTCGCTGCCGCCGACTATGCTGTGGTATTAAAAACATTATCTAATCCGTTCTGGGTGGATATGAAAAAAGGAATTGAAGACGAAGCAAAAAAACAGGGCGTCAGTGTCGATATTTTTGCATCGCCCTCGGAAGGGGATTTCCAGTCGCAATTACAACTCTTCGAAGACCTGAGCAATAAAAAATATAAAGGTATCGCTTTTGCCCCGCTGTCATCGGTAAACCTGGTCATGCCTGTCGCCAGTGCCTGGAAGAAAGGTATTTATCTGGTTAATCTCGATGAAAAAATCGATATGGATAACCTGAAAAAAGCAGGTGGTAACGTTGAAGCTTTCGTCACGACCGATAACGTCGCGGTAGGCGCAAAAGGCGCAGAGTTCATTATCGAAAGGCTGGGGACGGCCGGCGGCGATGTCGCCATTATTGAAGGCAAAGCGGGGAATGCGTCTGGTGAAGCGCGCCGCAATGGCGCCACAGAGGCCTTCAAAAAAGCGAAACAAATTCAGTTGGTTGCCAGCCAGCCCGCCGACTGGGATCGCATTAAAGCCCTGGATGTTGCGACCAACGTGCTGCAACGCAATCCGAACCTGAAAGCCTTTTACTGTGCTAACGACACCATGGCCATGGGCGTGGCGCAAGCCGTCGCCAATGCGGGTAAAACCGGCAAGGTGCTGGTCGTCGGCACCGATGGTATTCCGGAAGCCCGTAAAATGGTGGACAGTGGCCAGATGACGGCCACCGTGGCGCAAAACCCGGCCAACATTGGCGCCACCGGCCTGCAACTGCTGATTGCCGCGGCGAAAACCGGCAAGGTGATCCCGCTGGATAACGCCCCGCAGTTTACGCTGGTCGATTCGATTCTGGTTACGAAGTGATCCGGTAAGTATGCCGGATAACGCTTACGCTTATCCGGCCTGGACAATAAGGTGATTTATGGTCGCGCCATATATATCGATGGCGGGGATCGGCAAATCTTTTGGACCGGTTCACGCATTAAAGTCGGTTGATTTAACTATTTACACCCACGAAATTCATGCGTTACTTGGTGAAAATGGTGCCGGTAAATCTACGCTCATGAAAGTATTATCCGGTATCCATGAGCCGACCCGCGGCACTATTACTGTCAATAATATTAACTATGACAAGCTTGACCATAAACTTGCAGCGAAGCTTGGCATCGGAATTATTTATCAGGAACTGAGCGTCATTGATGAATTAACCGTGCTGGAGAATTTATATATTGGCCGACACCCCACCAAAAGTGTGTGCGGTGTGAATATTATTGACTGGCGTGAAATGCGGGTACGCGCGGCAATGATGTTATTACGTGTCGGTTTAAAAATTGATTTAGACGAAAAGGTAGCCAATCTTTCCATCAGCCATAAACAAATGCTCGAAATCGCTAAAACATTAATGCTTGATGCCAGAGTCATTATTATGGATGAACCTACCTCATCGCTGACCAATAAAGAGGTGGATTATCTTTTTCTGATCATGAATCAGCTGCGCAAAGAAGGCACGGCGATTGTTTATATTTCGCACAAGCTGGCAGAAATTCGCCGTATCTGTGACCGCTACACGGTGATGAAAGACGGCAGTAGCGTAGCCACCGGCCTCGTCAGCGAGGTTTCCGCCGACGACATAGTACGGTTGATGGTGGGGCGAGAACTGCAAAATCGCTTTAACGCCATGAAGGAAAGTACCGGCAACATTGAGCACGATACCGTTTTTGAAGTGAAAAACGTCACCAGCCGCGACAAAAAGCGGGTGCGCGACATCTCGTTTAGCGTCAATCGCGGCGAAATACTCGGGTTTGCGGGGCTGGTGGGATCCGGGCGCACGGAGCTGATGAACTGCTTATTCGGCGTGGATAAACGCGCGGCCGGGCAAATTTATCTTAATGGTAAGGAGATCTCCCCCACATCGCCGCTCGACGCGCTGAAAAAAGGTATGGCTTACATCACCGAAAGCCGCCGGGAGAATGGCTTCTTTCCGAACTTTTCTATTGCGCAGAATATCGCCGTCAGTCACGGCCTGAAACGCGGTGGCTACAAAGGCGCGATGGGGCGGTTTGATGAATCCGAAGAACGAAAAATTGCCGAAGCGCAGCGCGTCATGCTGGGACTGAAATGCCACTCTGTTGACCAGAATATTGGCGAACTGTCCGGCGGCAATCAGCAAAAGGTTCTGATTTCTAAATGGCTGTGCTGCCAGCCGGAAGTGATTATTTTCGATGAGCCAACGCGCGGGATTGACGTGGGTGCCAAAGCTGAAATTTACAAAGTGATGCGTGGGCTGGCCGATCAGGGAAAAGTCATCCTGATGGTGTCATCTGAACTGCCTGAAATTATCGCCGTCTGTGACCGTATCGCCGTGTTCTGCGAAGGGCGATTGACGAAAATCCTGAGCAATCGCGACGACATGAGCGAAGAGGAGATCATGACATGGGCATTACCCCAGGAGTGAAAAGCGACATGAGTGAGAAAAAACCGTTTAATTTCGCCCTTTTCTGGGATAAATACGGCACCTTCTTTATTCTTGCGATCATCGTGGTGATCTTCGGCTCGCTGTCGCCGGAATACTTTCTCACCACCAATAACATCACGCAGATCCTCGTGCAAAGTTCGGTGACGGTGCTGATCGGCATGGGGGAATTCTTTGCCATTCTTGTGGCGGGCATAGACCTGTCGGTGGGGGCGATCCTCGCGCTTTCCGGTATGGTCACCGCCAAACTGATGCTTGCAGGAATTGATCCGATCCTCGCGGCGTTAATTGGCGGCGTGCTGGTCGGCGGCGCGCTGGGGGCGATTAACGGCTGCCTGGTAAACTGGACCGGCTTGCACCCGTTTATTATCACGCTTGGCACCAACGCCATTTTCCGTGGCATCACGCTGGTGATTTCCGACGCCAATTCGGTCTACGGCTTCTCTTTTGATTTTGTGAATTTCTTTGCCGCCAGCGTGATCGGCATACCTGTGCCGGTGATTTTTTCACTTTCGGTGGCGCTGCTGCTGTGGTTCTTAACCACCCGTCTGCGGCTCGGACGCAATATTTACGCCCTCGGTGGCAACAAGAATTCGGCCTATTACTCCGGTATCGACGTCAAGTTTCACATCCTGGTGGTGTTTATTATTTCTGGTATCTGCGCGGGGCTGGCGGGGGTGGTTTCTACCGCGCGTCTCGGTGCTGCCGAACCCCTTGCGGGCATGGGCTTTGAAACCTACGCCATCGCCAGCGCCATCATCGGCGGCACCAGTTTCTTCGGCGGCAAGGGCCGTATCTTCTCAGTCGTTATTGGCGGCCTGATTATCGGCACCATCAATAACGGGCTAAATATCCTTCAGGTACAAACCTACTACCAGCTTGTGGTGATGGGCGGGCTGATTATTGCCGCTGTCGCGCTCGACCGGTTGATTAGCAAGTAAGGAGTCTGCAATGAAAATCTCCCCCTCTTTGATGTGCATGGATCTGTTGAAGTTTAAAGAGCAGATCGAGTTTATAGACAGCCACGCGGACTACTTTCATATCGACATTATGGACGGTCACTTTGTGCCCAATCTGACCCTGTCGCCGTTCTTTGTCAGCCAGGTGAAGAAACTCGCCAGCAAGCCGCTGGACTGTCACCTGATGGTCACCCGCCCGCAGGATCACATCGCCCCCCTGGCTCGCGCCGGAGCGGATTACATCACCTTGCATCCTGAAACCATCAACGGCCAGGCTTTCCGCTTGATCGACGAGATCCGCCGCCTCGGTATGAAAGTCGGGTTGATCCTTAATCCGGAAACCCCGGTGGAGGCGCTGAAATACTATGTCCATAAAGCAGATAAAATCACCGTGATGACGGTTGATCCCGGCTTTGCCGGGCAGCCGTTTATCCCGGAAATGCTGGGTAAAATCGGCGAACTGAAAGCCTGGCGCGAGCGCGAAGGACTGCACTTTGAAATCGAAATCGACGGTTCCTGCAACCAGGCCACCTACGCGCAGTTAATGGCAGCGGGCGCCGATGTCTTTATCGTCGGCACCTCCGGGTTATTTAACCACGCCGATAATATTGCCGACGCCTGGACCCTGATGACCGCCCAGATCATGGCGGCGAAAAACGAGGGCTCCCCTCATGCGCGAACGGCATAACGTCGTGGCGGGAGTGGATATGGGCGCAACCCATATCCGCTTCTGCCTGCAATCAATCAGTGGCAACGTGCTGCACTGCGAGAAGCGCCGCACCGCAGAGGTGATTGCCGATGGCGTGGTGGCTGGCATCGGCGCCCTGCTTACCCAGCAGCTTTATCAGTTTCACGCGCAGTGTCATGGTCTGGTGATGGGTTTTCCGGCACTGGTCGGCAAAGACAAACGCACGATTATTTCCACGCCGAATCTGCCGCTGACCGCCAGCGATGTTAATGGCCTGGCCGGTAAACTCGAAGCCGCGCTCGGTTGCCCGGTGGAATTCTCCCGTGACGTCAATTTGCAACTCTCCTGGGATGTCCAGGTCAACGGTTTGCAGGACAGGGAAGTGCTGGGCGCTTATCTGGGCACCGGAATGGGCTTTGCGATCTGGCTTAACGGCGCGCCGTGGACTGGCGCACACGGTGTTGCGGGTGAACTGGGCCATATTCCGCAGGGAGACCGGCTGTTACGCTGCGGTTGCGGCAACGCAGGCTGTCTGGAAACGGTCTGCTCCGGCCTCGCGTTAACACGCTGGTACGAACAACAGCCGCGGGACTACGACATAGGCGATCTCTTTATCCATGCCAGCGATGCGCCGTTTACCCAGGCATTACTGGAGCATGCCGCACGGGCTATCGCCACCACGATTAATCTGTTCGATCCCGATGCGGTGATGCTGGGCGGCGGCGTGATGGACATGGCCGCCTTCCCGCGTGACGCGCTGATTGCGGCAACGCGCGCCCATCTTCGCCGTCCGTTACCGCACGATGCCGTGCGATTTATTGCCGCTTCTTCATCGGCATTTAACGGCGCGCAGGGCGCAGCGGCGCTGGCGCTCAAACGGTTTGCGCCCACCGTAACCCTGTAGGCCCGGCACGCGCAATGTCCGCGGTAGTGACCTGTAACGGGCGTGAAGCACGCCGCAAGCGTGGGTGCTGATCCCGGTGAACAGAGCACTGGCCTTTATAAGGGCCGAACGGTGAAATAAGGATTTATTGCCGGGTGGCGGCTTACGCCTTACCCGGCCTTGTATTATGCTTCCCGTGCACAAAGAACCGGCCGGTTCTTTCTGCCATGCAGTCCACATGCCGTACCCGGCCTCAGGCTTGCAGCCTGTGACGTAGATTTATGCAGTGGACT
>NZ_JAHUXA010000010.1 GCF_019218745.1 Enterobacter sp. ENT03 | reverse complement strand
TTTGCCTGGCGGCACTAGCGCGGCGGTCCCACCTGACCCCATGCCGAACTCAGAAGTGAAACGCCGTAGCGCCGATGGTAGTGTGGGGTCTCCCCATGCGAGAGTAGGGAACTGCCAGGCATCAAATCAAGCGAAAGGCCATCCTCACGGATGGCCTTTTTGCGTTGTGTTTCAAAAATGAATATGAAGGCGATCTCAGCCTTTCATCCATGCCAGAATAAAGTCTGCAATTGCCTCAACATCATTCAAATCCAGCGTAGGGATGTTCACGTTTAACGCAATATCGCTGGCAACAGCAACCACATGCTCATCAAGCGTCAGTTCATCAACATCGTGACCGGCAGTACTACGGAAAAGAACGATTTTTGCTGTGGGCTCATACTTAAAACCCTCTACCAGAATAATATCAAGCTTACTGCTGTCCATACGGCTGGCGAGATACGCCAGATCCAGCGCCGGTTCTTCTGGTGTCTCGGTCATGAGCGCCCAGCGTTGCTGGCTGGCAACCAGCGTTTGCGCTGCGCCCGCCTTTCGCAGTTCATAGCTGTCTTTACCGGGTTTATCGACATCCATATTGTGGTGCGTGTGTTTGATGATCCCCGGACGTACTCCTCTGGCACACAAGATGGGGATCAGCGCTTTCAGTAGCGTCGTTTTACCGCTCCCGCTCCAGGCGGCAATCGCCAGTAAAGGTATCATTGATGTTCCTGCCTGCGGGCCAGATCTTCTGGCGTGTTGACGTTAATAAAAGCAGATTTTATGTCGCTGCAATCTACCGCTTTTCCCCCGGCCTGACGCAAAGCCACCATCACGCGCCGTTCGCCGGATGCCAGATAGTCTGTCAGGAAAGGGACAAGTTGCCGGTGCATCAGCGCAATAGCCGGATGATCGCGCTCGCCATCGAATACCCATACGGCAGGCGCACTGTTAAGACCGGCCCGCAGCCGCGTTGCCAGATCCTCAGGAATGGTTGGCGTATCACAAGGGCAAAACAGAAACCACTCGCTGTTCACCTGCTGCATGACGGCAAGCATTCCCGCCAGCGGGCCAGGAAAATCAGGCAATGAATCCTGAATGACCGGATAACCGCTTGCCTGATAAACCGCCAGATTCCTGTTAGCGCTGATGACCACAGTATCTACCTGCCCGGCCAGTTTACCGGCAACATGCTGCCATAACGGCTGGCCGTTAAGCTCCAGTAATCCCTTATCTTTGCCGCCCATGCGCGTGGCTTTACCGCCCGCCAGCACAACGCCGGTGATAGCCTCAGACTGATTCACCAATATCGCCTCTTTTATTGTGGGTTTGACCCTGCTAACGTGTCTTTAATCAAAAGTAAGGAGCACTGAGCATGAAATGTAAACGCCTGAACGAAGTCATTGAACTCCTCCAGCCAGCCTGGCAAAAAGAGCCGGAACTTAACCTGATGCAATTTTTGCAGAAACTTGCGCAGGAGTCAGGTTTTGAAGGCGAACTTGCTGACCTTTCTGACGATATTCTGATCTACCAACTTAAAATGCGCGATTCTGCGAAAGATGCGGTGATCCCGGGGATCCAGAAAGATTACGAAGAGGATTTCAAAACCGCCCTGCTGCGCGCGCGTGGCGTAATTAAAGAGTAAAAGCTTGTAAGCGGCGCCACCGAAATCGCCACAAAATGATATTCTGAGTCATTCGCCGTAATTTCCGGAACTTGGGATGACCGAAAACGCTTTTACTTTCCAGACGCTACACCCGGATACCATCATGGATGCGCTGTTCGCGCAGGGGATCCGGGTTGATTCTGGTCTCACCCCGCTTAACAGCTATGAAAACCGTGTCTATCAGTTCCAGGATGAAGATCGTCGCCGCTTTGTGGTGAAATTCTACCGTCCTCAGCGCTGGTCTGCGGATCAAATCCGCGAAGAGCACCAGTTTGCAGAGGCACTGCTGAGCGATGAGGTTCCTGTTGCTGCCCCCATTTCGTTTAACGGTCAGACACTGCTCACCCATCAGGGTTTTTATTATGCTGTCTTTCCCAGCCTCGGTGGTCGGCAGTTTGAGTCCGACAGCCTCGATCAAATGGAATGGGTTGGCCGCTATCTGGGCCGACTGCACCAGACCGGGCGCAAAACGTGTTTTGCCTTCCGCCCGGAAATCGGCGTTAATGAATACCTGCTTGAACCTCGTGCCGTTTTTGAAAACGCCGCGTTGATCCCCTCCGGGCTTAAAGACGCTTTCCTGCGCGCTACTGATACGCTGATCGACGAAGTCATGGGGCAATGGCATAACCGCTTTACCCAGCTGCGTCTGCACGGAGACTGTCATGCCGGCAATATTCTGTGGCGTGATGGCCCGCTGTTTGTTGATTTAGATGACGCGCGCAACGGCCCGGCAATACAGGATCTGTGGATGCTGCTTAACGGCGATAAAGCCGAACAGCGCATGCAGCTGGAAATGATCATTGAAGCCTATGAAGAGTTCAGTGAGTTCAATACTGACGAACTGGCACTTATTGAGCCATTACGCGCCATGCGGCAGGTCTATTACCTGGCGTGGCTCATCAGACGTTGGGGAGACCCCGCGTTCCCCAGAAACTTCCCGTGGCTGACAGGGGAAGATTACTGGCATCAGCAAACCATGACTTTTATTGAGCAGGTTAAGGTTCTTCGTGAGCCGCCTCTGCAATTAACCCCCATGTATTAACGTGAAACATCCAGGAGAGCATTAACATGAAGAAGATTTGGCTGGCGCTGGCAGGAATGATACTGGCATTCAGCGCTTCCGCTGCGCAGTTCACCGATGGCAAGCAATATACGACCCTTGATAAACCCGTAGCCGGAGAGCCTCAGGTTCTGGAGTTTTTCTCGTTCTATTGCCCGCACTGCTACGATTTTGAACGCGTGTGGCACATCTCTGATGCCGTGAAGAAAACGCTGCCGGAAGGCACCAAAATGACCAAATATCATGTGGAATTCCTCGGCCCGCTGGGCAAGGATTTAACACAGGCATGGGCTGTCGCGATGGCGCTGGGCGTGGAAGATAAAATCACAGCCCCTATGTTCGAAGCGGTACAGAAAACCCAGACTGTGCAGAACGTTGCTGATATTCGTAAAGTGTTTGTCGATGCAGGCGTGAAAGGCGAAGATTACGATGCTGCGTTAAACAGCTTCGTGGTGAAATCGCTGGTTGCACAGCAGGAGAAAGCCGCCGCCGATCTGCAACTGCAGGGCGTACCGGCCATGTTCGTTAACGGTAAATATCAACTCAATCCGCAGGGTATGGATACCAGCAATATGGACGTTTTTGTCCAGCAATATGCTGATACCGTTAAGCACCTCGTTTCGCTGAAGTAAGTTTTAACAGCGCCGGTCATCGATCGGCGTTGTCCTTTTCCTGCTAACGCCGCGTTTTACGATCATTCCCTCCTTTTACAACCCATTGGCCCGATCTGCGCTCAGAGCAAATGCTTATATCCACATGGAGTAAATTGTCATCGATCCGCAATAACGATCTTATTAATGCTTACATTTTATTGAATATAAAAGATATTTTTAAAAGAACGAATGTTTGAAAAGCACAATTATCCAGAGCGCAAGAAATAATTCACAAACTTATCCACAGAATAACGTTGCGAGCGATCCCGTGGATCCACAAATCTTTTACTGCAAATTCGGCGAAAAACTGAAGTTTGCGCCGGTCTGTGGCATCCTTTAACCATAATTTAATAAACAGGCACGGACATCATGGTTCAGATCCCAGAAAACCCACTTATCCTTGTTGACGGCTCGTCTTACCTTTATCGCGCTTACCATGCATTTCCGCCGCTGACTAACAGCGCCGGTGAACCAACCGGTGCGATGTACGGTGTGCTGAATATGCTCAGAAGCCTGATCCTTCAGTACCAGCCGACGCATGCTGCTGTGGTGTTTGATGCCAAGGGCAAGACCTTCCGCGACGAGTTGTTTGAACATTACAAATCTCACCGACCGCCGATGCCGGACGATCTGCGTGCGCAAATCGAACCGCTGCATGCGATGGTAAAAGCAATGGGCCTGCCGTTAATGGCGGTGTCTGGTGTTGAAGCCGATGACGTCATCGGCACCCTGGCGCGTGAAGCCGAAAAAATGGGCCGCCCGGTGCTGATCAGCACCGGTGATAAAGACATGGCGCAGCTGGTCACGCCAGGGATCACGCTGATCAATACCATGAGCAATACTATTCTTGGTCCGGAAGAGGTGGTGAACAAATACGGCGTACCGCCGGAGCTGATTATCGACTTCCTCGCCCTGATGGGTGATTCCTCGGATAACATTCCGGGTGTGCCAGGCGTGGGTGAGAAAACCGCTCAAGCGTTGTTACAGGGCCTGGGCGGGCTGGATACGCTGTATGCCGAGTCGGATAAAATTGCCGCTCTCTCATTCCGTGGCGCAAAAACCATGGCCGCGAAACTGGAACAAAACAAAGAGGTGGCATACCTCTCTTATCAGCTGGCCACCATCAAAACGGACGTCGAGCTGGAACTTACCTGTGACAAGCTTGAAGTCCAGGCACCCGCCGTTGAAGAGCTGATGGCGATGTTCCAGAAATACGAATTCAAACGCTGGACGGCCGATCTGGAAGCCGGGAAATGGTTGCAGGTCAGAGGCGCTAAATCCCCGGCCAGACCGTTTGAAGCCGCCGTCGTTGTCGAAGAAGACGATGAGCCCGCTACCGTGCTCTCCCCGGATAATTATCTGACCATTCTCGACGAGGAGACATTAAAAGCCTGGATCCCGCGTCTGCAAAAAGCACCGGTTCTCGCCTTTGATACCGAAACCGACAGCCTGGAAAACGTCAGCGCTAATCTGGTGGGACTCTCTTTTGCAGTGGAACCCGGCGTTGCGATTTACATTCCCGTTGCCCATGACTATCTGGATGCGCCGGAGCAAATCGCCCGTGAACGCGCGCTTGAGCTGCTGACGCCGCTGCTGGAAGATGAAAAGGTGCTGAAGGTCGGGCAAAACCTGAAATTCGACCGTGGGATCCTGCAAAATTACGGTATTGAGCTGCGCGGCATCGCTTTCGATACCATGCTGGAATCATACATTCTGGACAGCGTGGTGGGGCGACATGATATGGATACCCTCGCCGATCGCTGGCTGAAGCACACCACTATCACTTTTGAGCAGATTGCCGGTAAAGGCAAAAACCAGCTGACCTTTAATCAGATCGATCTGGAGCAGGCCGGTCGCTACGCCGCTGAAGATGCTGACGTCACGCTGCAACTGCATCTGAAAATGTGGCCGAAGCTACAACAGCACGCCGGTCCACTGAATATTTTCAACAATATCGAAATGCCGCTGGTGCCAGTGCTGTCGCGCATTGAGCGCAACGGCGTAAAAATCGATCCGGCGGTACTGCACAAGCATTCCGGCGAAATCACGCTGCGTCTGGCGGAGCTTGAGAAAATTGCTCACGACATTGCTGGCGAGCCGTTTAACCTGGCCTCCACCAAGCAGCTGCAGACCATCCTGTTCGAAAAACAGGGTATTAAGCCGCTGAAGAAAACGCCGGGCGGTGCGCCGTCTACGTCTGAAGAAGTGCTGGAAGAGCTGGCGTTGGACTACCCGCTGCCGAAAATCATTCTTGAGCATCGCGGGCTGTCGAAGCTGAAATCAACCTACACCGACAAGCTGCCGCTGATGATTAACCCTAAAACCGGCCGCGTACACACCTCTTATCATCAGGCGGTGACCGCGACGGGCAGGCTGTCCTCGACCGATCCAAACCTGCAGAACATCCCGGTGCGCAACGAGGAAGGGCGGCGTATCCGTCAGGCATTTATCGCGCCGGAAGATTACCTGATTGTCTCTGCCGACTACTCGCAAATCGAGCTGCGCATTATGGCGCATCTGTCGCGCGATAAAGGCCTGTTGTCAGCCTTTGCGGAAGGGAAAGATATTCACCGCGCGACCGCGGCAGAAGTGTTCGGGGTGCCGCTGGAAAGCGTATCCAATGAACAGCGCCGCAGCGCCAAAGCCATTAACTTTGGTTTGATCTACGGGATGAGCGCCTTCGGCTTGTCCCGCCAGCTCAATATTCCGCGCCGCGAATCGCAGAAGTATATGGACCTGTATTTTGAGCGCTACCCGGGCGTGCAGGAATACATGGAACGTACCCGCGCACAGGCCAAAGAGCAGGGTTACGTGGAAACGCTGGACGGGCGTCGTCTCTATTTGCCGGACATCAAATCCAGCAATGGCGCGCGCCGTGCTGGTGCTGAACGTGCGGCGATTAACGCGCCGATGCAGGGCACTGCCGCAGACATCATCAAACGGGCGATGATTGCCGTCGATCGCTGGTTAGAAACGGAAAAACCGCGCGTGCGCATGATCATGCAGGTTCACGATGAACTGGTGTTCGAAGTGCACAAAGATGACGTCGAGGCGGTATCTAAAAAGATCCATGAGCTAATGGAAAACAGCACCACACTGGATGTGCCGTTGCTGGTGGAAGTCGGGAGCGGTGAAAACTGGGATCAGGCGCACTAAGGGTTCACTGAATAACGCGGTGTTTATGTAAGTAAGCAACATAACGCCGCACGTTTTGTGACAATCATTAGAATTCGCTATGTAAAGAATGAAAAAAAATTACAAAAAGCACTTTGTGTCCGTCTGAAAAAAGAGTAGAGTTAACGACGTAGGGTACAGAGGTAAGATGTTCTATCTTTCAGACCTTTTACTTCACGTAATCGGATTTGGCTGAATATTTTAGCCGCCCCAGTCAGTAATGACTGGGGCGTTTTTTATTGTGCAAACGGGTAAAAAAACACAGCGCAGCGGCCTGCCGCGCCTGTTCTTATTCTGCGCTATCTTCTGCGGTTGGCACGCCGTTAAACCAGATATCCAGCTTTTCACTTAGCTTATCAACGCCAATCTTTTTCAGAGAAGAGAAAGCTTCTACCTGCACATCACCGTTAAACGCCATTACAGCATCACGTACCATTTTGATCTGCGCCTTACGCGCGCCGCTCGCCAGCTTGTCTGCTTTGGTCAGCAAGACCAGCACCTGAATATCGCTCTCCACGGCCCACAGGATCATCTGCTGATCGAGATCCTTTAACGGATGGCGAATATCCATCAGGATCACCACGCCCTGCAAACACTGACGTTTTTCCAGGTATTCGCCCAGCGCGCGCTGCCATTTGATTTTCATCTCTTCCGGCACTTCGGCGTAGCCATAGCCCGGTAAGTCCACCAGGCGCTTGCCATCGGACACTTCAAAGAGGTTGATAAGCTGGGTACGGCCGGGGGTTTTGGATGTACGCGCCAGACTCTTTTGGTTAGTCAGGGTATTCAGCGCGCTAGATTTGCCTGCGTTGGAACGGCCTGCAAAGGCCACTTCAATTCCGGTATCGGCTGGCAAGTGGCGAATATCAGGCGCACTGATCACAAAATGCGTCTGATGATAATTCAATTTAGTCAAAGCGGTCGTCTCCATAAATAAAGCTTTGGGGGATTATACCTGAACGCCAGGAAAAGGCTGGTTTTCTCGCCACGGGGCACAATTAGCCCTTCATTTTGTAAGACATTAGCCACAGGCGTTATGGGACATTTAGGAATAGTTGCAGAGTGATTTTTATATAAGCAATTGAAATTTAACGTTTTGGTTGTATGGAATTTTCCGAAAGCACGGCTTACAGCGTGTTACATGCTTGTGAGTTTGCGTCAACAAGGTAAAGTAGTGTGCAAAGGCGAGGACGCCACAGGATAGCGACTTACGGATGAGGGGTCTGGAGCGCCAGGAGGCGAAGACCGGGATTTTAAGGATAATGAACGTCTGGAGACGTTTTACAGGGACAGGGATTTAATCAGGGACGGTTTACCGCTAAAGGATAGACAGGGCAGGTTGCGAGCAAACACGGATGGTTCAGCCCGTTTCGGGTGGTGGGTCAAGAAAAAAGGCGACAGATGACTCTGTCGCCTTTTTTCTTTGCTTGCTTTCTGCTAGATTCCGCCGCAATTCTATACTGAATAAAACGGCTTAAGACCAAACACTATGAATAAACCTTCGTCGGCTCCGCGTGGCAATGGCCCCGCAAAATCGCGTCGTAAAACCCGCGATGAAATCAATCAGGAATCTCGCGATCGCAAGCGCCAGAAGAAGCACAGCGGCAATGCGGCAGGCAGCCGTGCGTCAGGCAGCGACAGCGCCTCCGGCTCCCGCGGTCAGAACAAACAGAAAGATCCCCGTATTGGCAGTAAAACTCCGGTACCGTTAGGCGTCAGCCAAACCGCCGCCCCGGTAGCGCGTCAGCAAAAACCTAAAAGCGAGAAACCTATGCTTTCACCGCAGGCTGAACTGGACATGCTGGAAACGGATGAGCGCCTGGATGCGCTGCTGGAACGTCTTGAAGATGGCGATACCCTGAGCAGTGAAGATCAGGCGTGGGTGGATGCTAAGCTGGACAGAATTGATGAGCTGATGCAGCAGCTGGGTCTTTCCTACGACGATGATGAAGACGACGAAGAGGAAGACAAAAAGGAAGATATGATGCGCCTGCTCAAGGGTGGCAACTAACGGTTACTGCATGGGCTTACCTGTCCTGCTATTAACCCTTCCGGTTATATGTTATCTGGCGTGGTTATTCGTTAAACTACGCCGGTTGTCGCAGCAGCAAAAACGGCTGCGCAACCGGCTGATGACCCGCCAGGGGCTCAGGCCTGGCCGCCGGACACGCCGACGGCATTACCGGAAGGAGTGAGCATGTCTTCGCAGTTAATCGACTGGGATCTGGCCCTGATCCAGAAATATAACTATTCCGGGCCGCGTTATACGTCATACCCGACCGCGCTGGAGTTCGCCGAATCCTACGGTGAACCGCAGTTTCTGGAGGCTGTCACCCGCTATCCCGAGCGCCCGCTGTCGCTGTATGTCCATATTCCGTTTTGCCACAAGCTCTGCTATTTCTGTGGCTGCAATAAAATTGTCACCCGCCAGCAGCATAAAGCCGATCAATACCTGGATGCGCTGGAGCAGGAAATTATCCACCGTGCGCCGCTGTTTGCCGGGCGTCACGTCAGCCAGTTGCACTGGGGTGGCGGTACGCCAACCTATCTTAATAAAGCCCAGATCAGCCGCCTGATGCAGATCCTGCGTTCGCAGTTCAGCTTTAATGCGGATGCCGAAATCTCTATTGAAGTTGATCCGCGTGAAATCGAACTTGATGTGCTCGACCACCTGCGTCACGAAGGCTTTAACCGCCTGAGCATGGGCGTGCAGGACTTCAACAAAGAAGTGCAGCGCCTGGTAAACCGTGAGCAGGATGAAGAATTTATCTTTGCGCTGATCAAACGCGCGCGCGACATCGGCTTTACCTCGACCAATATCGATCTGATTTATGGCCTGCCGAAGCAGACGCCGGAAAGCTTTGCCTTCACACTCAAACGCGTGGCGGAGCTCAGCCCTGATCGCCTGAGCGTGTTCAACTACGCGCATTTACCAACGCTCTTCGCCGCCCAGCGCAAAATCAAAGATGCGGATCTGCCGACCGCGCAGCAGAAACTGGATATTCTGCAGGCGACGATTTCATCGCTGACTGATTCAGGCTATCAATTTATTGGTATGGACCACTTTGCCCGCCCGGATGACGAGCTGGCCGTGGCGCAGCGTGAAGGCGTGCTGCACCGCAACTTCCAGGGTTATACCACGCAGGGCGATACCGATCTGCTTGGCTTTGGCGTCTCGGCCATCAGCATGATTGGCGACAGCTATGCGCAAAACCAGAAAGAGCTGAAGCGCTACTATCAGCAGGTCGATGAAACCGGTAACGCCCTGTGGCGTGGCATCGCGCTCACCCGTGACGACTGTATCCGCCGCGATGTCATCAAAGCGCTGATCTGCAATTTCCGCCTGGAATACGCCGCCGTCGAACGCGCATGGGATGTAGATTTCCAGGACTATTTTGCTGAGGATTTAAAACTGCTCGCACCGCTGGCGAAAGACGGGCTGGTGGATGTGGATGAAAAGGGGATTCAGGTGACGCCCAAGGGCCGTCTGTTGATCCGCAACATCTGCATGTGCTTCGATGCCTATCTGCGTCAGAAAGCGCGAATGCAGCAGTTTTCACGCGTCATATAAGCGTATCCCCTCGCCAGGAGGGGATACGGTTTAACTGAGCAGCCCGACCAGCGCCGCGCACAGCACGGCCGCGATTGCCGTATGGGGCGTCTGGCTGGCTGCAGCGGTGACGTCTGCGCCGCTTGATACAAAATGAATTAATGATCCCAGCATGATCTCTCTCCCGCATAAACGCGCCCGATCATACTCATCTCATCCGCACAGTAAAGCTCAAAATAGCAGCAATTTGCGGCTATGAAGCCATCTTTACATACACGCCGAAAATCATTCCATACCGAGCTCTTTCAGCTTGCGCGTGAGGGTATTACGACCCCAGCCGAGCAGGCGGGCAGCTTCCTGTTTATGCCCCTGCGTATGGCGCAATGCCGTGGTGAGCAGCGTGCGCTCCATCTCCGGCTGTGCTTCCGATAGCAGGTTTTGATGACCGGAACGCAGCGCGCGATCGGCCCATTGCGCCAGCAGCGTGGCCCAGTTATCAGGCAGCGTCTGCGATGGGCTGTCGGGAATAGTGCTTTCGAACAGCTCTCCCGGCAGATCCTGAATCAGCACTTCCTGTCCTGCTGCCATCACCGTCAGCCAGCGACAGGTATTTTCTAATTGCCGCACGTTACCCGGCCAGGCCACGCGCGTCAGGGCGGCTTCCGTTTCTGGATGCAGTTGCTTGGCTTCCACACCCAGCTCGCGGGCGGCGACCTGTAAGAAATGACGCGCCAGACGCGGAATATCTTCCCGACGTTCGCGCAGCGGCGGCAGATGCACGCGGATCACGTTCAGGCGATGGAATAAATCCTCGCGGAATTTTCCTTCCTGCACGCGCAGCTCCAGATTCTGGTGCGTGGCGGCGATAATACGCACATCGACTTTGACCGGCGCGAACCCCCCGACGCGGTAGAACTGCCCGTCTGCCAGCACGCGCAGTAAGCGGGTCTGTACATCCAGCGGCATGTCGCCTATCTCATCGAGAAATAACGTGCCGCCATCGGCCTGCTCAAAGCGCCCCTGACGAATGGTATTTGCCCCGGTAAAGGCACCTTTCTCATGACCAAAGAGTTCGGATTCGATCAAATCCTTGGGGATGGCCGCCATATTCAGCGCGATAAACGGTGCTTTCACGCGTGGGCTGTGGCGATGCAGAGCATGGGCAACCAGCTCTTTACCGGTCCCGGACTCACCGTTAATCAGCACGCTGATGGATGAGCGCGACAAACGGCCAATAATGCGGAACACGTCCTGCATCGCCGGCGCTTCGCCAATAATATCGGTAGTCGGGCCGAAGACCGGCACATTGCGCGGCTGCTGCTGTTCCTGATAATGGCTGATCGCCCGTTCAACCAGCGCCACGGCCTCATCAATATCAAAGGGTTTCGGCAGGTAATCAAACGCCCCTTGCTGATAGGCGCTGACCGCCGCATCCAGATCGGAGTGCGCCGTCATTATGATGACCGGGAGCATGGGATGCCGTTGTTTGATCTGTTTGAGCAGGGCGAGACCATCCATTCCGGGCATTCGAATATCCGACAACAGGACATCCGGGGTTTTTGTGGTCAGTGCATCAAGCACTTCATTGCCACTTTCAAAGGTCGTACAAGTCAAGCCAGCCCCGGTGAGCGCGCGTTCCAGCACCCAGCGGATGGAGCTATCGTCATCAACGATCCAGACTATCCCTCGCTGCATAAATACCTCTACTTCCGAATAGGCAGGAACACCGAGAATTCGGTATGTCCTGGCCAACTGGTGAATTCAATTTTGCCGGAGTGTTGATCAATCAAATTGCGGGCAATGGATAGCCCAAGCCCGGTACCGCCTTCACGGCCGCTGACCATCGGGTAAAACAGCGTGTCCTGCAAATGCGACGGTATGCCCGGCCCGTTATCTTCAACATCAATGCGGGCGGCGAGGCGATAGCGCACGCCGTGCAAGGTCAGCTGGAAGGCCGTCCGGGTGCGCAGCACAATCGCGCCCCCGTCAGGGCCAAGCGCCTGCAGGGCATTGCGCACAATATTCAGTAAAACTTGCTCTATCTGGTCGGGATCGTGCGGTAATTCAGGCAGGCTGGGATCATAATCGCGTACCAGAGTGACGTTTTCCGGCAACTCCATCGACACCAGATTCACCACGCGCTCCGCCACCTTATGGATACTTTCCGTGACGTGCATGCCCGGCTGCTGTGGACCTAACAGGCGGTCCACCAGATTTCGTAGCCGGTCTGCCTGTTCAATAATGACTTTGGTGTATTCCATCAGCGACGGGTCAGGCAGCGCTTTGCTGAGCAACTGCGCTGCGCCGCGTAAACCGCCCAGCGGATTTTTAATTTCATGAGCCAGACCACGTACCAGGTCGCGAGCGGCGATCTGCTGGGCGTGCTGTAACTGCTCCTGGCTCAGGCGTCGCTGATTATCCATTGGCGCCATCTCCAGCAGGATCAGACCTTCTGGCAGGCGTTGCGCTGTCAGGGAAAGAATATGTGAGCGGCCATCGATCACCAGCGTCACTTCGTTATCAGTAAAGCCTTGTCCGGCCTGCAAACTTTCCTGCATCAGGCCAATATTCAGCGAAAAATAACTCAGTAGCTCGGGTAACGGCGTGCCAAATAGCTTGCGTGAACTTTGGGCCAGCAACTGTTGTGCGGCCGGATTCGCATAGTGAATTGCCAGGTCATCATCGACCAGCAAAATACTGTTGATCAGAGAATTGAGGATCTGCCCAGCATCGGGCACCACGCCTGTTGCCATTCAGCAGTCTCCTTAGTGTGCACCAATACAGTGCATTATAAGTGTAAGTCGGTGAATTGTTCGCAAATATGCGCCTGGCGTGGAGAAAAAAGCCCATCCTGAGATGGGCTAAAGTTCCACGGCAACAAAAAATTCTCTGGCGTCTTTCTCGCCGCAGCTGTGTTGGCTGCCTTCGCTCACCCCGGTCACATAGTTACCTATGCTCCCGGGGATTCACTCAGTTGCCGCCTTGCTGCGACAAGAAATTCACCGAGTCTTAATAATTAAACGCTGTAATACAGTTCAAACTCTACCGGGTGCGGCGTCATGCGCACACGGTCGTTTTCTTCGGTACGCAGAGCGATGTAAGCATCGATCGCGTCGTTAGTGAATACGCCGCCTGCGGTCAGGAACTCACGGTCTGCGTCCAGCGCATTCAGTGCTTCTTCCAGAGAACCTGCAACCTGTGGGATCTCTGCAGCTTCTTCCGGCGGCAGGTCATACAGGTTTTTGTCCATCGCTTCGCCTGGGTGGATTTTGTTCTTGATACCGTCAAGGCCGGCCATCAGCAGTGCAGCGAAGCACAGGTACGGGTTAGCCGCTGGATCCGGGAAGCGCACTTCGATACGACGCGCTTTCGGTGAAGCAACAACCGGAATACGGATAGAGGCAGAACGGTTACGGGCAGAGTAAGCCAGCATAACCGGTGCTTCGTAACCCGGGACCAGACGCTTGTAAGAGTTGGTGGTCGGGTTCGCCAGGGCGTTGATCGCTTTCGCGTGCTTGATCACGCCTCCGATGTAGAACAGAGCCTGTTCAGACAGACCGGCATATTTGTCGCCAGAGAACAGGTTGGTGCCGTTCTTGGACAGGGACATGTGGCAGTGCATACCGGAGCCGTTATCACCGAACATTGGTTTCGGCATAAAGGTCGCGGTTTTACCGAAGCGGTGTGCGACGTTGTGCACCACATATTTGTAGATCTGAATTTCATCCGCTTTTTTGGTCATGGTATTGAAGCGGGTTGCCACTTCGTTCTGACCGGCGGTGGCCACTTCGTGGTGGTGAGCTTCAACGACCAGGCCCATCTCTTCCATCACCAGACACATGGTGGAGCGCAGATCCTGTGCGGAGTCGACCGGTGGAACCGGGAAGTAACCGCCTTTTACTGCCGGACGGTGACCTTTGTTACCGCCTTCGTATTTGGTGCCGGTGTTCCATGCGCCTTCGATGTCATCGATAGCCACGTGAGAACCGGAGATGGAGCTGCCGAAGCGGATATCGTCGAACAGGAAGAATTCGGGTTCTGGCCCGAACAGTACGGTGTCGGCAATCCCGGTAGAACGCAGGTACTCTTCAGCGCGTTTAGCGATGGAACGCGGGTCACGGTCATAGCCCTGCAGCGTGCCTGGTTCCAGGATGTCGCAGCGGATGATCAGGGTGGTTTCTTCGTAGAACGGGTCAATAACAGCGGTAGTCGCGTCAGGCATCAACACCATGTCGGATTCATTGATACCTTTCCAGCCACCAATCGAGGAGCCATCAAACATTTTGCCTTCTTCGAAGAATTCGGCATTAACCTGATGGGACGGGATAGTGACGTGCTGCTCTTTACCTTTAGTATCGGTGAAGCGCAAATCAACAAACTTCACTTCATGTTCATTCAGCATCGTCAAAACGTGTTCAGCGGACATACTTAACTCTCCCGGATTTTGTCATAGTCGTCGTGGTAACGAGGTCAGAAAACACTGCTTATAATTGGCATTGTTGCTCTGAAATATACAAAGCGAAATCTGTGCCAACTTTTAAAACACCCCCAAAAGGCGTTATCATGCATGTCATAGTGCAAAAGGGCTGCACCACGATGGAAACATTGCACCAGTATAGTGCTTCGGGATGAACATGAAGCACTATATTGGTGCAATTTTCGTTAAGGCACCCCTTTACCGCGCCGTGAAAGCGATCACAAAGCCTTACTTTCCGTATTGTTTGTAAGAGATCTTTGTGATCCTGTTCTGTACTGCGATTAATACGTGTACAATAACGCGCTATTTCTAATGCCTGAGGCAAAGTTGTGATCGAAAATTTGCGTAACATCGCCATCATTGCTCACGTTGACCACGGTAAAACTACCCTGGTTGACAAGCTCCTGCAGCAATCCGGTACTTTCAGTAACGAACGTGCTGAAGCTACCGAACGCGTGATGGACTCCAACGATTTGGAGAAAGAGCGTGGGATTACCATCCTCGCTAAAAACACCGCTATTAAATGGAATGACTACCGTATCAACATCGTTGATACCCCGGGTCACGCCGACTTCGGTGGTGAAGTTGAACGTGTTATGTCCATGGTAGACTCCGTGCTGCTGGTGGTTGACGCAATGGATGGCCCAATGCCGCAGACTCGCTTTGTTACCAAAAAAGCGTTTGCACACGGCCTGAAGCCGATTGTTGTTATTAACAAAGTTGACCGTCCTGGCGCGCGTCCGGACTGGGTTGTTGATCAGGTATTTGACCTGTTCGTTAACCTCGACGCGACTGACGAGCAGCTCGATTTCCCTATCATCTATGCATCTGCACTGATGGGTATCGCCGGTAACGATCACACTGATATGGCGGAAGACATGACCCCGCTGTACCAGGCGATTGTTGACCATGTACCTGCACCGAACGTTGACCTTGATGGTCCGTTGCAGATGCAAATCTCCCAGCTGGATTACAACAACTATGTTGGTGTTATCGGCATCGGCCGCATCAAACGCGGCAAGGTGAAACCGAACCAGCAAGTGACCATTATCGACAGCGAAGGTAAAACGCGTAACGGTAAAGTGGGTAAAGTCCTGGGCCACCTCGGTCTGGAACGTATCGAAGCCACTGAAGCTGAAGCGGGCGACATCATCGCCATCACCGGTCTGGGCGAACTGAACATCTCCGACACCATCTGCGATCCGCAGAATGTCGAAGCGTTGCCGGCGCTGTCTGTTGATGAACCGACAGTAACCATGTTCTTCAACGTCAACACCTCTCCGTTCTGTGGCAAAGAAGGTAAATTCGTTACCTCTCGTCAGATCCTTGACCGCCTGAACAAAGAGCTGGTGCACAACGTGGCACTGCGCGTTGAAGAAACTGAAGATGCGGATGCGTTCCGTGTATCCGGTCGTGGCGAACTGCACCTGTCCGTGCTTATCGAAAACATGCGTCGTGAAGGCTTTGAGCTGGCGGTTTCCCGTCCGAAAGTTATCAACCGTATGATCGATGGCCGTCTGCAAGAGCCGTTCGAAAACGTGACGCTGGACATCGAAGAACAGCACCAGGGCGCGGTAATGCAGGCAATGGGCGAGCGTAAGGGCGATGTCAAAGACATGATCCCTGACGGCAAAGGCCGTATTCGTCTGGATTACCTGATCCCAGCTCGTGGCCTGATCGGCTTCCGTACCGAGTTCATGACCATGACCTCCGGTACCGGTCTGCTGTACTCCACCTTCAGCCACTACGATGATGTTAAACCGGGTGAAATCGGCCAGCGCCAGAACGGCGTGCTGATCTCCAACGGTCAGGGTAAAGCAGTCGCGTTTGCGCTGTTCAGCCTGCAGGATCGCGGTAAGCTGTTCCTGGGTCACGGTGCAGAAGTGTACGAAGGCCAGATCATCGGTATTCACAGCCGTTCTAACGATCTGACAGTGAACTGTCTGACCGGTAAGAAGCTGACCAACATGCGTGCTTCTGGTACTGACGAAGCAACCACGCTGGTTCCGCCGTTGAAGATGTCTCTGGAGCAGGCGCTTGAGTTTATCGATGACGACGAACTGGTAGAAGTTACCCCGACGTCGGTTCGTATTCGTAAACGTCACCTGACCGAAAACGACCGTAAACGCGCGATGCGCGGTCCGAAAGACGCGTAAGCCGATTTCGTACTAAAAACGAAGCCCCGTCTGCGAAGACGGGGCTTTTTTTATGCTCTCTGCCAGCGTTATGCTGCTTCTGTTGAACAGACCGGTTCAACACTTCCATTCAATGACAAACAGGAAAAGGATGAGTTATGGACGAACATCATCAACCCTTCGAGCAGCTTAAACAAATAAGCGACAGTGGCAGCGAGTTTTGGTCAGCACGCGATCTTTCACGCTTACTGGAGTACTCCGAGTATCGACATTTTTCTCCGGTCCTTAAGCGAGCACAAGAGGCTTGTCTCAATAGCGGGCATGTAAGGGATGACCATTTCGAGGATGTCCTCGAAATGGTCCAGATTGGATCAGGTGCACACAGGGAAATTAAAGATGTCAGGCTTTCCCGCTATGCCTGTTACCTGGTGGTGCAGAATGGCGATCCCACCAAACCTGTGGTTGCCGCAGGTCAAACCTACTTTGCGTTGCAAACCCGCAGACAGGAGTTAGCCGACGATGCCGCATTCAAACAGCTTCGCGAGGATGAAAAGCGGCTTTTTTTACGCAATGAGTTAAAAGAGCATAACAAGCAACTGGTTGAAACCGCGCAGCAGGCGGGCGTCGAAACGACTTTAGATTTCGCCGTCTTCCAGAACCACGGCTATCAGGGACTGTATGGCGGCATGGATCAGAAGGCGATCCACGAACATAAAGGATTAAAAAAGAGCCAGCGCATCCTCGATCATATGGGGGCGACGGAGCTTGCCGCAAACCTCTTTCGCGCCACGCAGACGGATGAAAAATTACGTCGCGATCGCGTCTGCACAAAACAGCATGCAAATCAGACCCACTTTGATGTCGGTAAAAAAGTGCGTCAAACCATCCAGGATCTGGGTGGCACGATGCCGGAACATCTGCCGACGCCCGAAAAAAGCATCAAGCAGCTCAATACTGCGGCAAAAAAACTAAACAAATAAATCGCGTGTAAAGCCATCACCCCGTCTGTGAAGACGGGGCTTTTTTATTTCCGTTCTACGCCTTTACCGCGGGTGTTTCCCCTTGTGCGAACCTCGCGCCGTCTGCGCCCTGTTTTTTCCGCTCCCCGATCTCCGCAATAATCATCGCAAAGCGTTGCTCATTGAGTTTGTAAAACAGCCCCATGGTGATTGCGGCGATAATGGCCAGCGCGCAAGGCCAGAGAAAGATCAGCTGTCGCAGGCCGAGCAGCGTACCGGCGCTCTGAATGGCGTTCGGGATATAACCGATTTGCGTCAGCATGATGCCCGGCAGAAAACCCGCCAGCGCGGCGGAGATTTTGCGCGAAAAGGTATACCCGGTGTAAACCGACCCTTCGGCGCGGATCCCGGTTTTCCACTCGCCATAATCTACCGTATCCGGCACCAGCGCCCAGTTCAGGCTGTTCACAAACGCCGTGCCGAAAAAGGCCATGCAAGAGAACAACACAAACAGCAGCGAACTGCTGCCCCAGACGAAATTCAGCACATCGCCCACCGCCCACAGCATCAGGCCGCCCAGATACACCTGCTTTTTGCCGAAGCGCTTAACCACGCCCGGCACCAGAAACACGCCGACCAGAATGCAGCCCATACTGAAAAATCCCATCCACGACAGCAGATGAATATCGTTGAGCACGTACTGGGTGTAATAGACCTGGATGGCGAGTTTGATATTGAAGGCCGCCAGCGTACACAGATTCGCAATGCACAACACCAGCAACGGCGGATTGCGGAAAATCGCGCAGAAGGAGTTCATGATGCCCGGTTTATGATGATCGGGCGTGACCTCGACATAGCGCTCCTTCACGCCGCGGTAGCACCACCACATGCAGAACAGGCCACCGATGACAAACACCAGCGCCGCCACCTGATAGCCAAGTGCGGGCCTGCCGGTGAACAGTGCCTGGATCGGCATAAAACCCACCGTACACAGCAAAAGTCCGACCGTCGCGCCGCCCTGACGCCACGCCGCCAGATGCGCGCGCTCCTGCGGATTTTTGGTGATCGCCGGTACCATCGCGCCGTATGAACAGTTCATCAGGCTGTAGCACAGCCCGAACAGCATAAACAGCCCGGTGGCGATAGCGGTTTTCACCGTCAGGGTAAAGTCATTCGCCATAAACTGCGCGCTGGCCACCAGCGCCACCGGGAACGCGGCGTACAGAATAAACGGCCTGAATTTGCCCTGCGCGCCAATGTTGCGCCGCGAATCCAGCAGCACGCCGGTCAGCATATCGGTGAAGGCGGTGAAAAACTTCGCCACCAGGAAGATGAGCCCACCGTAAAAGGCGGGCATCCCTAACTCATCGGTATAAAACTTGAGTAAATACAGGGTGCCGATACACAACATTAAATTGGAGCCAAAATCACCCATTCCATAGGCGACTTTTTCACGCAGGCTCAGTTTCAGGGTTAACGGATCATGGGTCGTCATAATCGTTCCTCATGACGCCCCGCAGGGCGTCATCGTCTGTTGCATTACGCCATCTGCTTACGGCTTTCTATTTCGGCAACGATACGGACATACATTTTTTCGTTGAGGTTATAGAACAGGCCCATGGCGATAATCGTCACCACCGCCAGCGCGCAGGGCCAGATAAAGATCAGCTGGCGCAGGCCTTCCTGCGTATCGGCCGACTGCACGACGTTAGGGATGTAGCCGATTTGCGTCAGCATCAGGCCGGGGAAAAAGCCCGCCAGCGCCTGGGACACTTTGCGAAAGAAGGTAAAGCCGGTGTACACCGTCCCTTCCGATCGCACCCCGGTGCGCCATTCGCCGTATTCCACGGTATCGGACACCAGCGCCCAATTGAGGCTGTTCACAAAGGCTGAACCGAAAAACGCCAGGCAGGAGAACGCCACAAAGCTCACCGAACCGCCGCCGAAGAAGTAGTTCAGCACGTCGCCCGCCACCCAAATCAGCAGTCCACCGATATAGACCTTCTTCTTGCCGAAACGCCTGACCGCGCCGGGCATCATAAATACGCCGACGAAAATGCAGCCCATGCTGAAAAAGCCCATATACGACAGTAAAATGGGATCGTTTAACACGTACTGGGTGTAATAGACCTGAATGGCGAGTTTGACGTTAAACGCGCCGAGGGTGCACAGGTTGGCAATACAGAGAATAAACAGCGGACGGTTACCGGCAATGGCGCGGAATGACTGCAACAGGCCCGGTTTTTGTGCGGCGTGCGCTGGTGGTGCCTCAACGTAACGCTCAGTGACGCCGCGATAGCACAGCCACATAAACAGCAGACCAAACACTGAAAACAGCGTCGCCGCGAAGATATAGCCCAGCTGCGGATTATCTTCCACCAGGTTCATTACCGGCACAAAGCCCACGGTACACAGCAGCAGCCCCAGCGTCGCGCCGCCCTGACGCCACGCCGCCAGCGACGCACGCTCGTCCGGGTTTTTGGTGATCGCCGGGACCATCGCGCCGTAAGAGCAGTTCATCATGCTGAAGAACAGGCCGTACAGCATAAACAGCACCGTCGCCATCACCGTCTTGCCGGTGATCTCAAACGGCGTGCCGACAAAGTTGGCGATGGCCAGCAGCGTCACCGGAAACGCGGCATAAAGCACGAACGGGCGGAACTTGCCCTTCGGCCCGATCTTACGCCGTGAATCCAGCATGATGCCGGTGCCCATATCGGTGAAGGCGGTAAAGAACTTGGCGATCAAAAAGATAATGCCGCCGTAAGTTCCCGGCAGACCGAGCACATCCGTATAGAACTTCAGTAAATAGAGCGTGCCAATATCCAGCAGGATATTGGAGCCGAGATCGCCCATGCCATAGGCGAGCTTCTCTTTAAACGGCAACCGCAGGGTTGCCGGATCGGTAGACTGACTCATGATCGTTCCTCGCAGGATGCGGTTCAGAGCGCGCGTAACGTACAAAACAGCGCGGCCCACTCACTGTCGGCGCGATAAAATACCGGCGGCTTACCTAATGGCGCGTCCACGGTAATATCGCCCCCGCCACAGGTTTCCCCGGTCCACAGGTTGACCCACGCATCCGGCGGCAGATAGAGCGTCCAGGTTTTACATCCCTGCTCATGTACCGGCGCGACCAGCAGATCGCGGCCAAACAGATACTGATACTTCAGCGCATAGCAACGCGCGTCGTCTTCGTAGTGCAGGAACAGCGGACGCATCACCGGCAGGCCGCTTTTCGCATTCTGCGCCACGGCGGCTTTGATATAAGGTTTCAGAGTGGTGAAGACGGTGGTCATGCGGGCGAAATGGGCGATGGTTTCCGCGTCGCCATCAAACTGCCAGTTATCGCCGGGTCGGTTGCCCTCGTGGGTGCGCATCATCGGCGTGAAAGCGCTGAAATCGCACCAGCGCAGCAACAGTTCTTTGCTGCGTTTCATGTCGAACAGCGTGGTATAACCGCCGATGTCACTGTGATGTAAGCCGTGACCGGTCATCGCCAGCGACAGCGCCGCAGGCACCACTGACGCCAGCCCGTCGTCCAGACTCCAGTCAACGTTCTGATCCCCGGCCCACATCATGGTGGAATATTTCTGGCTGCCGGTGCCGCCCGCGCGCATAAAGAACAGGATCTCGCCGAGTTTGCCGCTCTCCTGCAACGCCTCGTAGTTGCACTTCGCCCACAGCGCAGGCCAGGCGTTATGCATGATCTCCGCGCTGACGCCGTTATGCAGCACGGTATCGGTCGGCAGGTATTCGCCAAAGTCGGCCATCCAGCCGCCGCAGCCCAGCGCGATCATGTTCTGCTTAATGATATTTTTGAACCAGTCATAGGCGGCAGGGTTGGTCAGATCCACCACGCCGCCGTAAAACTCGCCGAACTCCACCAGATAATCATTGCCGTCGCGATCTTTCGCCAGATAGCCGAGGCGCGCCGCCTCCGCGCACAGTTCGCGGTCGCTGGCGACATAAGGATTGATATAGGAGAGGAACTGCACGCCTTCTTCCTTCCACTGCGCGAGGCGGGAATCCAGCTGCGGATAGTTATTGCTGTCCCATTTCCAGTTCCACATCACGCGCTTGCCAAAGGACGTCATGCGGATGCCGGACCAGTCCTGCGCCCAGATGCCGTTCACCTTCACGCCGCCGTTGCGCATGGTGTCGAGCTTTTGCTGGCACACGTCCGTACCGCCCTGAATGCCGAGCGTCACGCCGTCATACACCCAGTCCGGCAGCTCCGGCTGACGGCCCAGCAGCGCGGTGAGTTTTTCCAGCAGCTGAATGTAGGTGGGCGCGCACTCGAAACGCAGCGTGGCCTGATTTTCCCAGATCGCCAGTTCGTGATACTCCGGCGCGCTGAAATCGAAATTCATATAGCAGCTGTTGTCCACGTGGCAGTAATACTTCTGCGTACTGACAAAGGTCGGCTGCGGGAAGAAGGTCCAGTAATAATCGCCGCCCGCATTCTCTTTGCAGTCTGCCTGCCAGGTGACCAGCGTTTGCTTATTGCGGCCCACGCCCTGCTCGCTGGTCCACAGCGGGAAGGGTTTGCCGCGCAGATCGAAATACGAAAACTGCTCGCCGCAGCCGTAAATATGATCCTCAGGATTGGCCGCCAGCCGCAGCCAGATGCGGTTATGGGCCGCGTCATCGTTTTGCAGCGTCAGTTGCAGACGCCCCGCGTCATCGACGCCGATTTTCAGCGTCGCGCTCACCGCATCGCCGCGCCCGAAGCGCACCGTCCAGCCCGCGTCATGGGCCTGAACAGTGACATCCGTCAGGGCGATTTTTTCATTGAGCCGATCCTGAATGCTGAAGTTGCCGCGGAACATCTCAATATCCGCCGTGCCTGCGCCGGTCCATAAACAGGCGGCGTCCGGCGTATGACGCAGGATCAACCGCTGCTGGTAGGTTAAAGAAAAGCCGCCCGGGCTGGTGGTCAGCGCCAGAGCAGATAAGTCAGGGTGTAGGGTACGCATAATGACCTCTGTCGGTTTTATTGTTTATTTAGCGTTGCAATCCAGCAGCCCGGCGGCGACCGCAGGAGCGAGGCCGGGAGCCAGCGGCAGGCGAGGGATCACCAGACAATGCAGCAGGTGATAAATGTCCTGCTTGCCGTCCCACACTTTGGTGGTGACCTTGTTATCCGTATCCAGCTCCTGCCACCACGAACCGTTTTCGTAGTCGATGAGATATTTCATGCAGTAATCCCACCATTTCTGATACCAGGCTTCGTACTGCGCGTCGCCCGTGACGCTCCACAGGGCGTAAGCGGTGCCCATCGCTTCGACGATCGGCCAGCGCACGCGCTCGCGCACAATCGGCTTGCCGTCCCAGCCGACGGAATAGACAAAACCATCTGCGCCATCCGGTGCCCAGGCGTCGCGGATCGTGGCGTGGAACAGGCCTTTCGCGTCTTCCAGTAACCAGTCGGGTGGCGTCTCACCGCGGGCTTCCAGCGCGGCGCGCAGATGCAGCATCAGACGACCCCATTCGATCCAGTGGCCGGGCGTGCCGCCATAGGCGCGGAAGCGGTGGGCGGGATTGTCTTTGTTGTAATCGCGGATCGGGTTCCACTGGGTGTCGAAATGCTCGTTGACGCGGTACTCACTCTTTCTGGCGACGTCATGAATAATCACCGAGGCGATGCGCAGCGCCCGGTTGAGCCATTTGCGATCCTGGGTAACGTCATAAACAATCAGAAAGGCTTCCACCGCGTGCATATTGGCGTTGCCGCCACGGTACGCTTCGGTCTGGCTGAAGGCTTCATCCCAGGACTCGAGGCACATTTGCTCCGTTTCGCTCCAGAAATAGCGCTCGATCACCGCAATGGCATCATCCAGTAACGCCCGCGCGCCAGGATGTCCGGTGGTCACCGCGCTCGCCGCGCCCAGCAGCACAAAGAAATGCTGATAACCCTGCTTGGAGGCATCCATCACCCCTTCGTCATTGACGCAGGCGTACCAGCCGCCGTACTGCTTATCGCGCAGCGCGCCGTTCAGCGCGTTAATGCCGTGATCCACCAGTTCATAGGCACCGGGGCGGCCCATTCCGGCGGCCACGGCGTACACATGCAGCATGCGGGCGGTGATCCACAGGTGGGTGCCCACATCCGTTTTGACCTGACCGGTATTGCCCAGCCAGCCGAAACCGGTCGGCACCACGGCTTTTTTGCCGAAGTCGAAAATGCGGTCCGTTTCCTGTTCCAGCCAGCGGTTGTGGCTTAGCGTGTTAAACCATTTCATGTGTCTCTCCTCAGCGCGCCGCCATCATCTCGTCAACAATGTCCCCTAAGCGTTGCAGCTTAGGCGCGGCGACATCCCGCAGCATCAGTGCAGTGTCCGGCAGCCCGACCACCGACGACCACACCGCGCGACCCGCCAGAAAACCGGACGCGCCCGCGCTCATCGCCACCCGCACGGCGCGGGGGAAGAGTTTTTCATCGACGCCGGACGAGAGGATCACCCACGGCATGGCGATGTGATCGTTCAGCCGTTGGGACGCGGCGAGCAGCGTCGGCGTATCGCCTTTGCCGCACAGCGGCATTTCCACTTTGTAGAGATCGGCGCCGCTGTCGCCCAGTTCTTTCGCCGCATCAATAATCGCCTGCTCGCGATCGAATTTATCGCCACGGCGCGGCGGGCGTACCACCGGTTCAATGATGCTGAGCAGGCCGTTGGCATGGCACAGCTGATTAAATTCCCGCACCATTGCCAGACGCTGATCGGCGTCTTCATCACGGCGCCACAGCACCAGCAGTTTCAGCGCTTTTGCGCCGTCGCGTTTCACCGCCTGCGGATCGACCGTCTTATCGATGATTACGCTGTCCACCGGAATACCGTTGCCGGGAATAAACGCATCGGCGGCGACGATCATCCCGCAGGATGGCGCGATCGCCTGCTGCTCCACCACCTGGCGGTAACAGAACTGCTGATCGACGAGGATCGCCGATGCAAAGGGGGATAAGGTTCTGGCGGCATTAACTTTGAAATCCGTCAGCACTCCATCGGCTACCGGCTGTGGCGCACCGGCTGCCGCGAACATCAGGCGCATCGCTTCGCGTTGGTCAACGGCCAGCATCGCAAAGCCGCCGGAGGGTCGGGTAATGTCTTTAAGCGTGTAAGTCGTCATACTTCAGTCCTTTTACAGCATTACTGGGATACGAGAGGAGTGAGGCCAGCGCTGATGCGGGCCTGCTCTAAGATGGCGGTCCAGTCCTGACGACCGCGTCCGGCGGCACGCGCCTGGTTATAGACTTCACGCGACGCCGCGCCGAGCGGCATTGGCACATGCAACTGAGTGGCCACGTCGAGGGCGATCCCCAGATCCTTATGGGCGAGGTCGATCATAAAGGCCGGGGAAAGATCGCCTTTCAGCACCTTGTTCGGCCATGACGTAGTGAAATGCCCTTTGCCCGCCGGGGTGCCGCTCATCACCTGGAGCGCCACGTCAAACGACAGGCCCAGCGCTTCGCACAGCACTGCGGCTTCAGCGGAGAGGGCGTTCAGGGCGATGCTCATGTAGTTGTTGATAAGCTTCACGCGGATGCCCATCCCCGGCCCGCCCGCGTTGATAAGCTCACTGCCCATCGCCAGCAGTACTGGGCTGGCGCGCTCTACCTGCGCAGCCGTGCCGCCGGCCAGTAACAGCAATGTACCGGCCACCGCGTGATCGGAAGTGCGTCCCACCGGGGCATCCATCATCTGAAAACCTTTTGCCTGCATATCGCGGATCAGGGCATCGGTCTGTAACGGATGAATGGTGGACATGTCGATCACCAGCGCGCGGGTGGAGAGGGTTTCGCAGATGCCGCCGTCGCCGAACAGCACCTGACGCACCAGATCGCCGTTTGGCAGCATAGTGATGACGAACTCGGCAAACTCCGCCGCCTGTGCCGGAGAGCTGCACCCTACCGCGCCTTCGCGGATCACGCTCTCCATTGACGCCGGATCCACATCAAACGCCCAGACGTGATGTCCTTTCTTCAGCAGGTTTGTCGCCATCGGCGCGCCCATCTGCCCTAATCCAATAAACGCAATGCTGGCCATTTCACTCTCCTGTCGTTACTGGTTGTCAGATTATGTCGTTCATCGTGCTCTTTTGTGTCTGTTTTTGATCGTATTTGTAATTTATGGTCAAAAAATTGACAGCCGTCACTCTTTTAACAATTCAGAAAATTAAAATGGCGGCATCGTTACTCGTTTAAGGAATGACCATGGTGCGTATTGTTTGCGTCGGCATAACCGTTATGGACCGGATCTACAATGTTGAAGCGCTGCCCACGGAGGGAGGCAAATATGTGGCACATCACTATCGGGAAGTGGGTGGCGGTCCGGCAGCTACGGCGGCAGTGGCGGCGGCAAAACTGGGGGCGCAGGTGGACTTTATTGGCCGCACCGGCGATGACGCTACTGGCGACAAGCTTCTCGCGGAACTGGAGTCCCTGGGGGTAAATACCCGCTTTTGTCGGCGCGTCAAAAACGCCAGTTCCTCGCAGTCTGCCGTGCTGGTGGATGCGCAGGGCGAGCGGATCATTATTAACTATCCTGGCCCGGATCTGCCGCCCGACGCCGACTGGCTGGACGCGCTGGATTTTTCACAGTGGGACGTGGTGCTGGCGGATGTGCGCTGGCATGACGGGGCGAAACGCGCTTTTACGCTGGCGAAAAAAGCCGGAGTGATGACGGTGCTGGACGCAGACGTGACGCCGCAGGGGATTGGTGATTTAGTGGCGCTGTGCGATCACGCCGCGTTTTCTGCGCCGGGGCTGCGCCGTTTCTCCGGACATGAAGATCCGCTTGAGGGTTTGTATTATGCGAAAGCGCTCACAAATGGACAGGTCTACGTCACCTGCGGCGCGCAGGGCTGTTACTGGTTCGACGGAGCCGACTTCAGACATCAGCCGGGTTTTCGCGTGAACGTCGTCGATACCACCGGCGCGGGAGACGTCTTTCACGGCGCGCTGGCGTTCAGCCTTGCGCAACAGCAGCCCATTAACGATGCCGTTCGTTTCGCCAGCGGCGTAGCAGCGCTCAAATGCACCCGCCCCGGTGGACGGGACGGCATTCCTGATTGTGATCAAGTCCGGTCTTTTTTGTCACTTTATGTATAAAATGACCCATTAACGATGAGGTTACGAGGGAAACGCATGAGTGCCACCGAGCTGACCGGCAATCCGCGCCACGATCAACTGCTGGCGTTGATCGCAGAACGCGGTTACATGAACATTGATGAACTGGCGCAGTTGCTGGATGTCTCTACGCAGACGGTACGGCGTGATATTCGCAAACTTAGCGAGCAGGGACTGATCACCCGCCATCACGGCGGCGCTGGCCGCGCGTCGAGCGTGGTCAACACGGCGTTTGAGGAGCGGGAAATCTCGCTGACCGCCGAGAAAAAAGCCATCGCCGAAGCCATCGCCGATTACATCCCCGACGGGTCGACCATTTTCATTACCATTGGCACCACGGTGGAACATATTGCGCGGGCGCTGCTGAATCACAATCACCTGCGCATCATCACCAACAGCCTGCGGGTGGCACATATTCTCTACAAAAATACCCGTTTTGAAGTGATGGTGCCTGGCGGCACGCTGCGACCGCACAACAGCGGTATCATCGGCCCACACGCGGTGTCGTTTGTGGAAGGGTTTCGGGCGGATTACCTGATCACCAGTCTCGGCGCGATTGAAAATGACGGCACCTTGCTGGAGTTTGACGTCAATGAAGCCAGCGTCGCCCGCGCCATGATGACCCACGCCCGGCAAATCCTGGTGGCGGTGGATCACACCAAATTCACCGCCTCCGCCGCCGTGGAGATCGGCAACGTCACCCAGGCGACCGCACTGTTCACCGATAAAACCCCGCCTCAGGCGCTACACAGTCTACTGAAGAATAAGCAGATTGAATTGATTCTGGCCTCGCCGGACGATGAGATGTAGCAGGCGCACCAAAGGTGCGCTTTATGATAATTATTCGTAAAGGCTTTATATTTTTTTAATTATAAAGCCTGATTATTTTCGGAATTTATCAATTTGTAATACACAGGCTCCTTTTATAATGCCATTTAAATGAACAACAGTGAAAAGGATGTTTAAAATGGCAATTCCGGCATATTTATGGATGCAGGACGATGGCGGTGCTGATATTAAGGGTGCAGTTGATGTTAAAGACCGTGAAGGAAGTATCGAAGTCTTCGGTTTCAGTCATGGATTACATTTACCCACTGATAACAGTACCGGTAAGATCACTGGGACGCGATTACATGCTCCATTAACTTTTCAAAAAGAATTTGATTCGTCAAGCCCATACATTTATAAAGCGGTAGCGCAAGGGCAAACGCTAAAAAAAGTGGAGATTAAATGGTATAAAATCAACCATGGCGGGCAAGAGGAAGAATACTTTAATATGTTACTCGAAAACGTTAAAGTAATCTCTATTTGCCCATTGATGCATGATTGTAAAAATCCAGCAACTGAAAAACATAATCACTTAGAAAGCGTTTCATTACGGTATGAGAAAATCACATGGAAACATTGTGATGGTAATATTATTTACTCAGATAGCTGGAATGATCGATGATTCGGTGCACTTTCTATTTGAATGGCAATCAGTTGAGTAATCTCAGTTGCCCTGGCATTGGTTTTTTTCCTGCCTATTCTGGTACAGGATCATCACGTAACAATGCTAATGATATAGCCATCCCATCAATCGGCCCGCTACCTCCAGGAGTGTATTATATAGTTACGCGCGGGACTGGTGGCTTACTTACGGCGTTAAGGGATACTTTTGCGTCGTTTGCTTCTGGTTCGGATAGATCACTATGGTTTGCCCTATACAGACAAGATTCACAGATTGATGATCTAACATTTATTGGTCAGGTGGAGAGAGGGCACTTTAGGCTACATCCGGCAGGATATAAAGGGATTAGTGAAGGTTGTATTACACTACTTAGCTTATCCGATTTTATGTTGTTACGTAATCTTTTACTCAGTACACCCACAATCCAGGTAACAGCCTCATTAACAGCGTTTGGTACAATACAGGTGTACTAATGAAGCCAATACACTACGCACTACTATGGATTGGAGAAGCATTGCTGTTTACAGTGGTGTTAGTACTGATATATGCGTTGATGCCAGAGGTTAAAGTGTACAGCCTCATTAGAATGTATACGGACGTTATACCTGGTGATACGTGGGACAAATATTACTTTCTATTTTTATGTGTATCATCACTATTGATAGTCGCAATCTTAGTATATTTGACAGCATTAATTAAGAAGCGCTAAAACTAAACACCCTTATAGATATTACCCATAAGGGTGTTTATCGAGTTTTGGAATATCCTTGTTCAATTACACTCTTCGGTGCGCTTGTTGATTATTGCACTTTTTGTGCTTCATCCGCCGCGCGGATCGCCGCAACTTTCTTGCCAAACGCCAGGTGCAACAGCGCCAGCATCCCAAACGCCGGGAGCAGGGTGGTCAGCGCCGATATACCCAGCGCGCCTTTTATCAGCATCGCGCCTGACGCAATCAGCAGTAAAAACACCATGATGCGGAACACCTTCACCGAAATCCGCTTATGAACGTACTGCCCGACCAGCGAGCCGAGGATCATAGTCGGGATACAAAACATCACCAGCTTGACGGTGGAAATGGTCAGAATACCGCTGGTGGCCAGCCCGCCGATAATGGCGATATTGTTCGCCGTAAAAAAGGCGTTCAGCGTACCGCGAAAAGCGGCGGGAGCCAGATTACGCAGCATGCCGTACATCACCACCGGCGGCCCGTTGGTGGAAAATGCCGCGCCCAGCGCCCCGGCAACCGCACCCATAGGTGCTGCGATCCAGCGCTTGTCGTACACCGGCAGGCGCGGAATAAACAGGCTGTAGAACGAATAGAGAATAATAAAACCGCCGAGGCCAATTTTCATAATGTGGTCGGGCAGGTACGACAGGGCATACAGCCCCACCGGAATGCCCGCCAGCGAAAACGCAATCAGCACCAGCGCGGATTTCCAGTCGGTTTCCTTGCGCGACAGCCAGGTGGCGTAAAGCGCCGTTGCTGTGCCGACCATCACCGACATCGGCGCGGCCATTTTTAACGGCAGCACCATCGTGATCAGCGGCATGGCGGTCAGCCCGCCGCCAAAGCCCGCGCAAATGCCGACGAAGGTGTAAAGAAACATCACCGCGACCACGATCAGGATCGCGCTGGTTTCCAGCGTCACGCCATCAGGGGTGAGTAAGGTAAAGAAGTCCATATCTGCCCCTTAGTTCAGCGACAATCCCGCATCGACAATAAAGTCCTGCCCGGTGCAGCCGCAGGATTCGTCGGACGCCAGAAACAGCGCCAGCCGCGCACAGTGCGTGCCGTCGAGACGGAATTTCAGCGCCTGTAATTCGACAAACTGATTCACCGCCGCTGGATCGAGTTTCGCCCACATCGCGTCCTGCTTCGCGGTGCGGATCGCCCCCGGCACCAGGCTGTTCACCCGGATGCCGCGCGGCCCCAGCTCCTGCGCCAGCGTACGGGTAAAACCGTGAATAGCCGCTTTCGACAGGGAATAGCACACTCGTCCCGGACGCCCGCGCATCCAGTTGATCGAGCCCATATTGATAATGCTGCCGCTGCCTTTGCGCGCCATGCCGGGAATCACCGCTTGAATGGCGAACAGATGATGGCGCAAATTCACATTAATACGGTTGTTGAAATAGTCTTCGGTTAAATCATCAATAGTGTGGTGATCGTCACTGCCCGCGTTATTAATTAAAATATCGACGTCGCCTAATTTGCCGATAATGTTTTCGAAGCACGTTTTAAGCTGTGAAATATTTGTCACGTCGCAAAATAAAAAATAGCAGCCGAGTTCCGCCGCCAGTTTTTCCCCGGCGTTGGCGTCAAAATCGAGAAAGGCCACCTGCGCACCCTGATCCACAAAGGCGCGCACATATTCCTCACCAATACCGCTGGCTCCGCCGGTAATAACGACCACTTTTTCTTTCAGGCTTTTATAAATTACGTCTTTCATCTTCATGACTCCCCATTATTTGCTGGCACTTTTTTTAACGACTTTCAGCGTGGCGGAAAAATCTTCCCCGCCGAGGCCCTCTTCCATTCCCTGGTCATAGACATTTTTTACAACGTTGACGCCGGGTAAATACAAGCCAGATTCAATCAGCATGGCTTTCATAATGGTGACGTCTTTCGCCATATTCTGAAGCGAAAACGCGGCACGGTAGTCTTCGGCCATCAGGCTGTTAATTTTGCTGTCGAGATACCAGTTAGTGGCCCCACCAAAAGAGATCGCTTTATGAAAATCCACTTTGTTGATGTCGTAGTGTTCCGCCACGGTCAGCATCTCATTAACGCTGTTCTGAATGCCCGCCACCAGCAGGTTGTGCACCATCTTCATTACCAGTCCGCGTCCATTCTCGCCCATGTGGATCTGGTTATTGCCCATCATCGCCAGGATCGGAGAAACCTGTTCCCACGTCGCTTTGTCACCGCCAATATAAATCCCCAGTTCACCCTTTTGCGCGGCGGGAACGGATTTCACCACCGGGGCGTCCAGCATTATTGCACCGGTTTTTTTCACTTTTTTTGAAATATCAATCGACACTCCAGGGTCGATGGTGGACATATCAATGGTGATTTGCCCCTGGTGTAAATACGGCAGCATCTGCTGATAAACATCACGCACATGCTCCGATCGCGGAACCATACTGATAATTACGTCCGCACGGCGGGCAATATCTATCACCGAATCTGCCTGTTGTGCGCCACTTAATACCAGTCGGTTAACCGCATCCTGATTAATATCAAAGACCAGCACCGTGCCGTTAAATTTAGCGACAATGTTTTTGGACATAGCATCGCCCATCAGGCCAAGCCCGATAAAACCAATTGTTTTCATTTTTCAGTTCTCTTTAAATTTTAATTTCGTCATTCCGGGGACAGAAATCGGGAGAGTAAATATTGCGCCAGAAAGCGGATGGGCTTTTATTTCCTCGTCAGATATATTTTCGCGGGTAGTCGTAATAAATAAGGTTTTCATATTCGGGCCGCCGAAACAGACCATCGTCGGGCAACGCACGGGTAGGGTGTGCTCTTCCAGCACGTCCCCCTGGGGTGAAAAGCGCGCGATGCGCCAGCCGTCAAACAGTGCACTCCAGTAGCAGCCTTCCATATCTACGGCTGCACCGTCCGGCCTGCCGTGGCCGCGTGGGAAGGTTTTCCACACCTCGCGCTGGCCTGGATCACCCTGCGCGTCCAGCGGCGTGCGGTAAATAACATGGTTCGGTGTGTCGCTGGTGTACATCCATTTCCCGTCCGGGGAAAACGCCAGCCCGTTCGCGCCGAGGATGTCGCACTGCAACACTGTGGTTTGCAGCTCAGCGTCCACCCGGCAGAGCAACGCGCCGTTGTAATCGCGCGGCCCCCAATAGGTGCCCGCATAAAAGCGCCCTTGCCGGTCAGTGCCACCGTCGTTAAAGCGTGCCAGTTGTGGGTTGTTCGGGTTATCGCAGACTTTTTGCGTCAGCCTGCCTTCGCCTTCGGTCAGCCAGATGGCGGAACGCAGCGCCACAATCAACCCGCCACGCTCGCGCAGGGCGAAGCAGCCCACTTCTTCGGTAAAGTGCATCACGCCGTGTGTACCGCTTTGCGGCTGATAGTGATGAATTTCCTGGCGCAGAATATCGGTCCAATACAGCGTCTGGCTGTCGGCATCCCAAGTCGGGCACTCCGGCAGCTCGCCGTGATAGTCAAAAAGTACGTCCATCTTCAGACATCCTTATCGTCATGCTGAGTGTCAGCGTGCCGCCGGGCGTGATGCGATCCATCGCCTGGTCGCTGCTGCCTGCCGGGAAGCGGTTAATGGCGTCGTTGATATGGCTGACGGGTTCGATAGCCGCCACATTGCGCCCGTCGCCGGGGATAAAAAACACCAGATTCGGCGTATTGCTGTGCAAGGTGGCGCGGATGTCGCGCTGCGGCCAGCGCACGGTTGCCTCGCCGCTCCAGCCGGTAAAGCAGTTATCTACCGAGCCGGGGAGTGGCGTTTTAAAATGGGTGTAGTCCCATACGGGCGGCACGGCGACGTCCTCAGCCGGCAGGCTGGTGTCATCGTTCAGCCAGACGTGGGCGGCGCGAAACATGACTTCGCTGCGGGCGGCATCGGCAAAAAACGGGTGAAAGCCCAGTCCGGCGGGCACGGCGTGATCCACGAGATTGTGATACGTCAGCGTCACGGTGAGGCCATTTTCGGTCAGCGCAAAACGTTGGCTGGCCCGCCATGGCCACGGCCAGCACGCAGAGGCCGGGCAGGTGAGCGCAAGATCAATCTGCGTTTCACTCGCGCTTACCACCTCCCAGGCCTGCTGCCAGCCGATGCCGTGCAGCGCGTGCGGGTTATCCGGCACGTTGCGCGTTACCTGAAAAGGCTGGTCATCAAAGACGAAGCGCCCGTCGGCGATGCGATTAGACCAGGGGATGAGCGGATAACTGCCACACATGTTGGCGCGCTGTACGCCATGAGGATCGAGAGGGCGCAAGATCTCTTGCCCGCGCCAGCGTAGCCAGGCAAGCGCACCGCCCAGCGCTGGCGCGACGGCGATATGCATATCGCCGTATTTACATTCGATAAGCCGGGTCATCAGTACACCTCGCCGCCGCGCAGGGTGAGATTTTCCCCGCGAATGGCCGCCAGCTGCTCTTTTGCGCGCGCCAGCATAAAACTCATGTCCGAGGCCAGTGCCACAAAGTTAAAGCCCATCTGCTGATACTTATTCACCAGGTCCGGATTGCCGCCGACGATACCGCAGGGTTTGCCGAGGCGCTGGCACGCCTCCAGCCCGCGTTTAATCATCGCCTGCACCTCCGGGTGCGACGGATTACCGGGGTGCCCCATCGCCGATGACAAATCGCCCGGTCCGATAAAGAAGCCGGTAATGCCGTCCACCTCATTAATGGCGTCGATACTGGCGATGGCTTCCGGCGTTTCCAGTTGCAGGATCAGACACAGTTCGTCCCGCGCCTCCTGCACGAACTGCGCATTGCCGCCCCAGCCGGAAGCGCGGTGCATGGCGGCGAATCCGCGTTTGCCATACGGCGGGTAATACGCGGATTCCACGGCTTTTTGCGCCTCTTCCGGCGTGTTGATAAAAGGGATCATCAGCGACGTCGCGCCGCCATCGAGTGCGCGTTTGATCAACACCACATCGTTACCCGCGAGGCGGTAGAGCGGCGTGGTGGTGGCGCTGATGCTGCGGATTGCCCGGTCAATGCGGATAGCATCCAGCGTATCCACGGCGACATGTTCCTGATCCAGCACCAGAAAATCGAATCCGACCGTTGCCATCGCTTCGGCGACGGTATCGCTGCTGGTCATCATCCAGGTGCCGAGCAGGCGCTGGCCTGAAAGCACGGCGTGTTTAAAAGGGTTCATCAGGGTTCCTTAAAAAATGGGCGGTTCAGCGACATCGCCGCCGGATTGCAGAAAATCGAAATCGCAGCCTTCATTCGCCTGGGTGACGTGCTGTTGGTAGAGCGCCGCCCAGGAGCGTGCAAAAACAGTGTGCTGCGGGATAAGTTCGGCGCGGCGGCGGGCGAGCTCGTCGTCGTCCACCAGCATATTGAGCGTGCCCGCCTCAATATCGAGCGCTACCCGATCCCCGGTACGCACCAGCGCCAGCGGCCCGCCGACCGCGGCTTCCGGCGCAACGTGCAGAATGCAGGTGCCGTAATGGGTGCCGGACATCCGCGCGTCGGAAATACGCATCATGTCGGTTACGCCCTCGCGCAGCAGCTTTTTGGGGATCGGCAGATTGCCCCATTCGGGCATTCCCGGCGCGCCCACCGGCCCGGCATTGCGCAGGATAATCACCGTATCTTTGGTGACCGCCAGATCGGGGTCGTCGATCTGATCTGACAGCGCCTGATGGCTGTCGAACACCAGTGCCGGGCCGGTATGCTTGCGCAGCTGCGGGCTGGCGGCGGAGGATTTCATTACCGCGCCATTCGGGCATAAATTGCCGTGCAGCACGGTCAGCGCGCAGCCCTGCGACAGCGGTATCACCGGGTTGGTAAGATCGCGGATCACGTCATCGTCGTAGCAGTGCGCCTGTTCGAGCCAGGCGCTGACCGGCTGGTTGGTCACGCCCCGCGCCTGCGGATGCAAGAAAGCGGCGAGCTTTCTCAGTTGTGCCAGCAGACCGCCCGCAAAGAAAAAATCGTCCATCAGGTATTTTCCCGACGGGAACAGGTTAGCGAGCACCGGTACCTGGCGGGCAATGGCTTCCATATCAGCGAGCGTCAGCGGAATAGCGGCGCGGTTCGCCATGGCAATGAGGTGGATCGCCGCATTGGTGGAGCCGCCCAGCGCCATATACGCGACGATGCCGTTCAGAAAATTATTTTTGGTCAGCCAGCGGGACGGTTTATGGTCGTACCACACCATATCGACTATAGCCTGGCCGCACTGCGCCGCCATTTGCGGATGACGGCTGTCTGCTGCCGGAATGGAGCTGGCTCCCGGCAGCGTAAAACCCATGGCGTCGGCTATAGAGGTCATGGTCGACGCGGTGCCCATGGTGTTGCAGGTGCCGATGGAGCGCGTCATCGCCCCTTCCAGCTCCACCCAGTCGTGCGGCGTAATGGCGCCGAGGCGCAGTTGATCCCAGTATTTCTTGGTATGCGTCCCCGCGCCGGTATTCTGGCCGCGCCATTTGCCGGTGGTCATCGGCCCTGCGGGGCAGAAGATCAGCGGCAGATCCATCGACAGCGCGCCCATCAGCAGTCCGGGTGTGGATTTATCACAGCCGCCGAGCAGCACCACGCCGTCTATCGGATGCTGGCGCAGCAGCTCTTCCGTTTCCATCGCCAGAAAATTGCGGTACAGCATGGTGGTGGGCTTGACCATCACTTCACCCATCGACAGCGCGGGCAGCTCGACCGGAAAACCGCCCGCCGCCCAGACGCCACGCTTCACGGCTTCAGCCCGCTCGCGCAAATGCGCATGGCAGGCGCTCATGTCGCTCCAGGTATTGATAATGCCGATGACCGGTTTGCCAAGAAACTCGTCCCGGCCAAATCCCATTTGTTGTGTGCGCTGGCGGTGGGCAAACGCCCGGATGGTATCGGGGGCGTACCAGCGCTGGCTGCGGAGTTCACCGATCTCACGGCGTGGTAAGCGATCTGTGTTGAACATCATGTAAGTACTCCGGTATTGGTTTCTTTATACGGTAATATCGTAGCGCTACGATATTCAAGATGGCTTAGCGCTGTTTTGTGATAGCCCCCGCAATTACCTCACCGTGAGTATGGTTTTTGACAGGCCAGCTCAAATTTTCCGCCTATTGTCGTTATTTGTCGGGGAAAGGCTGTGGAATAGTAATGGCACAGCATGATCAGGGAGGGTGGTGTTATGCAGATGCTATTTTCTGTCGCGTCGTTTTTACTTTTCTTAATTTTCGTAGCGCTATATTCATATCGTAAAACCAAAGGTATTTCAGAAGCGGGCGTGGAGGGGTTTTTTCTCGCCGGGCGGGGATTATCAGGCTATTTCATTGCCGGATCGCTGCTGCTGTCCAACCTCTCGGCGGAACAACTTGTGGGGCTGAACGGCAATGCATATCGCTTTGATATTAGCGGCATGGCCTGGGAAAGCACCGCCGCAGTGGCGACCATCATTATGGCGTTGTTTTTTCTGCCGCGCTTTTTGCGTCGCGGACTGACCACGCTGCCGCAATTTCTGGAAACGCGCTTTGATCGGACGACCCGGCGGATGGTGAGCATTATGCTGCTGGTGGGCTATGCGGTGATGGCGAACCCGTGCAGCCTCTATCTTGGCGCGATCACCATGAATGAAATCTTTGATTTGCAGGCTTTTTTTAATCTATCCGCCTGGAGCGCCATCGCGCTGCCAGCACTGGCGATGGGGGCGATTGGTGGCCTGTATGCTACCCTGGGCGGGTTGAAAGCGGTGGCAATCTCCGACACCATCAGCGGCGTGATTTTACTGATCGCCGCATTGCTGATCCCCGTGTTGGGGCTGTTCGCCCTGGGCGACGGTGCCTTTATCAGCGGGGCAACGCGCCTGCTGAGTCACCCGGAGCAACTGAACGCCATCGGCAGTGAAACTGCATCCGTGCCGTTCAGCACGGTATTTACCGGGATGCTGTGCGCCAATATGTTCTATTGGTGCACCAATCAGATGATCATTCAACGCACGTTAGGGGCGTCGTCCCTCGCGGAAAGTCAGAAGGGCGTGCTGCTGGCGGGCAGTATCAAACTGCTGGTGCCGCTGGTGATGGTGCTGCCGGGACTGATTGCTTTCAACCTGTTTGGCCCGGTGTTCAGCAATGCGGATTATGCGTATCCGGCGCTGGTAAAAGCGCTGTTGCCGTGGTGGCTGACGGGCATGTTTACCGCCGCCATTTTCGGCACGGTGATCAGCCATTTCAATTCGATTATCAACGCCAGCGCCACGCTGTTTGTTATCGATCTCTATGGCCCGCTCACTGGCTGTCAGGATGAAGCAAAACTGGTGCGGGTGGGGAAAATCGCTTCGCTGGTGTTTTCGCTGGTATCCATTGTGATGGCCCCGTTATTGCTGCATACGCCGAACGGCATCTTTGATTTGATGCGCCGCTTTACCGGCTTTTATAACATCCCAATCATCACCCTGGTGTTAGCGGGATTTTTAACGCGCAACGTCCCGGCGCGGGCGGCGAAAATAGTGCTTGTTTTTCATATTGTTGTTTATGCGATCTATACCTTCAGCGGCGTGCAAAAACTCATTCCTCTGCACTATATCCACGTGATGGGGCTACTGTTCATCATTGAACTGACGATACTGCTGCTGATGGGGTATCTGCGGCCTGCAGGCTGGGTTGAGCTAGCGGTGGCACCCGCCAGAATACCGATGGAAAAATGGCGTTACGCCATCCCCTCAAGTGTTATGATGATGGCCGTTTTAATCAGTATATTTATGACGTTATCCCCCCTCGGCCTTGCCGCGAAAACGGGGATACCAGCGAGTTTCGGCTGGTGGCTTGCCGCCGTCTGGGCCGGGGCGTTGCTGCTGATGTGGCTGTTAACACGGAATAATAAAACGGGAGTGGAATGCGCCAGAGATCACGCCAAATCGTAAAACTTGATGATGTCGCCGCGAAGGCTGGCGTCTCGCCCTCCACGGTTTCGCTTTATATCCGCCAGCCCGATCGCGTGTCGGAAAAAACCGGCAAAAAAATCCAGTCGGCTATCGACAGCCTGGGTTACGTGCATAACAAAATCGCCAGCCAGTTTACCGGCGGGCAGAGCAGCAATATGGCAATGGTGCTGCCGTCGCTGGCGAACAGTTTTTTTAGCCATGTGGTGCAGCGCATTGAATCCACGGTGAGCGTGCAGGGGTTTCAGTTGTCCATCGCCTCCCACGATCACAGCCTCGATAAAGAAGAAGAACAGATCCGTTCGATTCTGCAATGGTCACCCGCAGTGATTGCCATTGCCGGGGCAGACCATAAGCCTTCGACGCTGAAAATGCTGCGTAACAGCGGTGTGCCGGTGGTGCAGATGTGGCAGGTGGATGGCGGCGCTTTCCCGGCGCGGGTCGGCAATAATCACACGGAAATTGGCTATGCGGCGGCACGTTTTCTGCTCGATGCTGGCTGCCAGGAGCTGGCGTATTTTACCACCCGCTTTGATGACGATATTCGGGCGCGTATTCGTTTCGCCGGTTTTAGTCGCGCGCTGAAAGAGCAGGGTAAAACCGCGCTGCTGGTAGATATTCCCCGTGCGGAAAATATCTGGCAGGCCAGCCGGGAAATCCTCGTCCCGACGCTGGTCAAAGCGCGCGGGCTGGACGGCATTTTTTGTACCAGCGATTCCATTGCCACTGCACTGCTGATGGAAGCGCACAGCCGTGGCATCGCCGTACCCGAAAAGCTGAGCATTCTGGGCTACGGGGATTTCCCCTCCAGCGCATGGCTGTCGCCGGTCACGCTCTCCAGCGTGAATCTCAACGCCAGCGTTATTGCCGCCCGCACCGCGGAAATGATGCTGCGTATGAGCGCCGACCGCAGCTGGAAGGGCGACATCGTCGACGCCGGATTTGAGATCGTGCCACGCGACAGTACGCGACTGCCGTTTTGAGCGTTAACTAATCCGTTTTTTTCCAGCGACTGTCAGGGTGTAGCGTTGCTTGCTGCTGCGGGGTTTGTCGGGGATGGTCATAGCCACCAGACCGGCGTTTAAAGCAGGCAGGAGAAATTTCGTCCGGAAATATTCTGTATCTTTAAGACCCAATGCCTGCTGCAACTGTGCTCGCGTCATTTCTCCTTCCAGTGCTCGACATACTCTCTCTTCCGGGGTGACTTCCGGGGTAACTTCCGGGGTAACTTCCGGGGTGACTTCCGGGGTAACTTCCGGGGTCAGTGCATTGGGGTGCACACTCAAACGCGTCAGGAAAAAAGTGCGCTCTTCATCAGTATCAAAGACAGGAGGTGGTGAACCGTTTTTGTTCATTGCTCGTAATATTTTCGGAACGCCTGTTGAACGCCCTTCCGTCAGATCCAGCTCTTTCAAAAATTCACCAATGCGACGATTCCGGTAGCGGCGGCTAACGGCCCGCCCTTGTTGCAGTTCAGGCAAGCGAATTGATCGATCGGGGCCGGGGAAACTTAATACCATCAACTCTTCGGCTGTGATGCGGATCTCAACAGGTTCACGTATTTCATATGAGCGATGATAGACCGCATTGACTACCGCTTCTTCAATTGCCGCTAGTGGGAAATTCCAGAAACGCTCGGCCTCGGGTTTATCGGCGTGTTTAACGACTATCTCTTTGATGTAATTTCGATTTATGTAACTTAATGCGTCTCGCGTAATTTTATCCAGCGGACCGGAGAAGATTTTTTCCTCAAAACGATCACCTGCCGGGCCATCAGGAAAATAAACAACATCTATTTGCGTGGCAGGGAAAAAGCGCGCCGGATGCTCATTAAAAAACAACAGTCCAACGTTTTTAGGGCATAGCGACTCAACAGGCCCGCCAGCAATATTCATTCTGCGACTAATGTCATCAAGGCTCAATGCTTCGTGCCCGGCAGCGAGCTCGCTGCCAATGGACGTTAAATATTCCTGAATCAGTCGGGGCGATAAATCCTGCATAGAGGCTGCTAAACGATAACGATCGTCAAAAGGAACCGACGCAGCTAGCCCCATTAATTCATGTTCTTCATCCGTGGTCGCTTTTTTTGTACTGGTATGTTTTCGGATATACCACGCCCATTCATTTTTTTTATCGGATAAGGTGGTTTTCGATTTATAAGGCCGTGATTCTCCTCCCGGTACCCACAGCACCAGAATGTCTTTATCCATATAACGATAGACAGCACTTAAAGGGTGGTAAGCCGGAACGATGGCAGCGTGGCCCAGGTTGAGCAGTTCTTTCTGGAGCCTGTCTATTTGATCCGATTTTAATCCAGCGGGTGGCAGGATGGGCTGGCCGTGTTGCTCTTCGATGCCAATAACAATGTAGCCACCGCCGAGGTTATGAAAATCATTAGCAAAAGCGCAAATGCTGTGCAGTACAGATTCCGGATTCCATCCACTTTTATATTCGATGCGTTCGCTTTCTACCGTTCGCTTCGAAAGTAGATCTTTGATATTTATAGGGAGTTTCGTTTCCATTCTATGGTCCCATAAAAGAGTGTGATCGCGATGAATAGCGTAAAAGTGAAGAGCTTAAGAGAGAATATACAGGTGAAACCTGACTGTCTGCCCGTTTTGTGAGTCATACGCTACTTCCGCATACAGCCCTTACACCGCCGACTGTTCACTCTCTTCATTTCCCGCTACAGTTATCCTTCCACGGCTGATAAGGAGAGGGAAATGCTCTATATCTTTGATTTAGGTAACGTGATTGTTGATATTGACTTCAATCGGGTACTGGGTACATGGAGCGATTTCAGCCGTGTGCCGCTGGCGACACTAAAGCAGAGCTTTACGATGGGTGAGGCCTTCCATCAGCATGAGCGCGGGGAGATCACCGACGAAGCCTTTGCCGAGGCGCTGTGCCATGAACTGGATCTGCCGCTCAGCTACGAGCAGTTTTCCCACGGCTGGCAGGCGGTATTCGTTGCCCTGCGCCCGGAGGTGATCGACATCATGCATAAATTGCGCGATCAGGGGCACCGGGTGGTCGTGCTGTCCAATACTAACCGCCTGCACACCACCTTCTGGCCGGATGAATACCCGGAAATTCACGCTGCCGCCGATCAAATTTATCTCTCCCAGGATATGGGGATGCGTAAACCGGAAGCGCGAATTTATCAGGCGGTGCTACAGGCTGAAGGATTCAGTGCTGCCGATACGGTCTTTTTTGACGATAACGCCGATAATATAGAGGGTGCGAATCAGCTGGGGATCACCTCTATTCTGGTGACAGGCAAAGACACTATCCCGACCTATTTTGCGAAGCAGTTATGTTAAAAACCGTTCATCATAAAGCCAGGCATCACAGCCGACCGGTGGTCGCCTGGCTCAAATTGCTCTGGCAGCGTATTGATGAAGACAATATGACGACGCTGGCGGGGAACCTCGCCTATGTGTCGCTGCTGTCGCTGGTGCCGCTGGTGGCGGTGATTTTCGCGCTTTTCGCCGCGTTTCCCATGTTTACCGACGTCAGCATCCAGCTACGGCACTTTGTGTTTGCGAATTTCATGCCCGCCACGGGGGATGTGATCCAGCGTTACATCGAACAGTTTGTCGCGAACTCCAGCAAAATGACGGCGGTAGGCGCGTGCGGGCTGATCGTCACCTCATTGTTATTGATGTATGCCATTGATAGCGCACTTAATGTCATCTGGCGCAGCAAGCGAATACGCCCGAAAATTTACTCCTTTGCGGTGTACTGGATGATCCTGACGCTGGGGCCGCTGCTGGCGGGCGCGAGCCTGGCGATCAGCTCCTATTTGCTCTCTCTGCGCTGGGTCAGCGATCTCGATAGCGTGATTGACGATGTACTACGGATTTTCCCGCTGATCTTGTCCTGGCTGTCGTTCTGGCTGCTGTACAGCATCGTGCCGACCACGCGGGTACCGAACCGCGATGCGGTGGTTGGCGCGCTGGTGGCCGCCCTGTTATTTGAACTGGGCAAAAAAGCGTTCGCCCTCTACATCACCATGTTCCCCTCTTATCAGCTGATTTACGGCGTGCTGGCTGTGGTGCCGATTTTGTTCCTCTGGGTCTACTGGACGTGGTGTATCGTCTTGCTTGGCGCGGAAATAACTGTCACTCTCGGGGAATACCGCAGACTCAAAGAAGCCGCACAAGAAGAGCACGCAGACCAACCATGATCGCATTGATTCAACGAGTTACCCGCGCCAGCGTCAGCGTGGAGGATGAAGTGACGGGCGAAATCGGCCCAGGCCTTTTGGTGTTATTAGGGGTCGAAAAAGATGACGACGAGCAGAAAGCCGACCGCCTGTGCGAACGGGTGTTGGGCTATCGTATTTTTAGCGATGCTGACGGCAAAATGAACCTCAACGTGAAACAGGCGGGTGGCAGCGTGCTGGTGGTGTCGCAGTTCACCCTGGCGGCCGATACCAGCCGTGGCATGCGTCCGGGGTTCTCAAAAGGCGCTGAACCTGAGCGTGCCGAAGCACTGTATGACTATTTCGTGTCGCGTTGCCGCAGCCTCGATATGGTGACGCAAACCGGACGATTCGCTGCCGATATGCAGGTTTCGCTGGTGAATGACGGCCCCGTGACGTTCTGGCTCCAGGTATGAGCCAGCGTGCGGTGTTGCCCCGGTCAACAAGAGAGAATACCGCTATGTATCACCTACGCGTACCGCAGACAGAAGAAGAATTAGAACGTTATTACGCCTTTCGCTGGGAAATGTTGCGTAAGCCGCTGCATCAGCCGCGCGGCTCCGAGCGCGATGCCTGGGATGCGATGGCGCATCATCAGATGGTTATGGACGAGGACGGCAAGCTGGTGGCCGTCGGACGGCTCTACATCAATGCCGATAATGAAGCCTCGATCCGCTTTATGGCGGTACATCCCAGCGTGCAGGACAAAGGCCTTGGCACGTTGATGGCGATGACGCTGGAATCCGTAGCCCGTCAGGAAGGCGTAAAGCGCGTCACCTGTAGCGCCCGGGAAGACGCGGTGGAGTTTTTCGCCAAGCTCGGCTTTGTGAACGAGGGCGAGATCACCGCGCCGCAGACCACCCCGTTACGCCATTTTTTGATGGTAAAACCCGTCGCCTCGCTCGATGACATTCTGCATCGCGGCGACTGGTGCGGTCAGTTACAGCAGGCCTGGTATGAGCATATTCCGCTCAGCGAAAAAATGGGCGTGCGTATTCAGCAGTACACCGGGCAAAAATTTATCACCACCATGCCCGAGACGGGCAATCAGAATCCGCACAACACGCTATTTGCCGGCAGTCTGTTCTCGCTGGCCACGCTCACCGGCTGGGGCTTAATCTGGCTGATGCTGCGCGAGCGTCATCTGGGCGGCACCATTATTCTGGCGGATGCGCATATTCGCTACAGCCAGCCAATCAGCGGCCGCCCGAGCGCCGTCGCGGATTTAGGCTCCCTCAGCGGCGATCTGGATCGTCTGGCCCGTGGCCGTAAATCCCGCGTCCAGTTGCAGGTCGAACTCTTCGGCGACGATAAAGCGGGGGCGATTTTTGAAGGCATCTATATCGTCCTGCCCGCCAAACCTTTCGGGCCGCTGGAAGAGGGCGGTAACGAGGAAGAGTAGGGCTAAGCCGATGACGCCCTTGCAGGCCGTGTGAAACGTTCTGCAGGGGCGGTGATATGCCGCGCCGTAAGCGCTCTGCGCTCGTCCAAAATATTGCTGACGCTCGATTTTGAACCGGGTTTGTTCGCTAAATCTGCTGCTTTCAGCCTGGTGCACTCAGCGCACTACACTCAGGTGCGCTTTTTCCATATTTTTTAGAGGCGACCGACACGCCAGGCCACGTCGCGCATCGCATTTTGCGCAGCCTGGCTTATTCCACCGAGCTGGAAGAATCCATGGTTCACGCCGAGGTAGCGTTGTGCAGTACAGGACACTCCTTGCTTTGTCATACGCTGGTACAAGGCTTCCCCTTCGTCACATAAAGGATCGAATTCAGCGGTAATAATGTGTACCGGTGGCAGGCCCTGGAAATCATCCCGCCACAGGGGACTGGCTTCCGGATGCATGCGATCGGTATGGAGCAGATACATTTCATAACCGCTCAACAGTGTGTCTCGGGTAATGACGTAATCCTGGCCATTTCGCGTATAGCTTTCATAATGCGCGGTCGCATCAAGCATAGGGTAGATCAACATCAACTGAGCGGGTTGCCATTGCTGCGCGGCTTTCAGGCGTAACGCCGTTACCAGTGCAAGGTGGCCTCCTGCACTGTCACCCGCGAGGGTAATTTTATGCTTATCAATGCCTAAGCGCCCGGCGTAGTGCCAGACAAGGTTTGCTCCTTTTTCCGCGTCGTCATGCGCCGCCGGGAAAATATGCTCAGGCGCCAGCCGATACTGCATAGCAATGACACGGCATTGACTAAAGTAAGCCAGCTGGCGTAACTGGTTATCGTGGGTGGTAAATCCGCCGCTGACAAAACATCCTCCATGATAATAAATTACACAAGGTAGCGAACCGACGGCATTTAAGGGCGAAACGACGCGAAACGTCATAGCGTCAAGCTCAATATCTTCTACCCTAACGCGCGTTTCGGTTTCGCCCGCCAGCGCTGTGCTGGCAACATATCCTGCACGCCGGTCATCAATATGTTGGTCCCGTGAAGATGGACGTCCATCAGCGATAAAGGCGTCAACTAACCCCGCAATGCCTTTTTCGAGCACCATACTTTACCCTCTCCATTAACTGTATGTATAAACAGTCTTATAGCGGGGTGGATAACCGTTGTAAACGCCAGGTTCTCAGGGGATTACGCTTTCTGAAAGCGCCTCACAAAATCCCGCGTCCAGTTGCAATTCGAATGCTTTGGTGACGATAAAGAGGGCGGCAACGAGGAAGAGTAAAAGCCTGGTCATTAGGCTCTGAGTATCCACAACCCGGTGTGCCAATGGACCGGGTTGCGCTCATTAATTTATCTGAAACGAGCGCTGCATGATGAATCGCGCCAAAAATCAGGATGTAGCCAATTAATCTTTTCGATTCATGGCCGTTTTTGATTGTTGCTAATATAAAAGTTAATTTATAGGAGCTTGTCTGCTTTGTAATATTATAGCGTATTATTCGGTATAATTATGGAGATAAAGTATGGGCGCCCTGACCTATGTTAAAGCACATTTGCTAAGAAATATCGATGCCAGATATGAATTAGCGATGAAGGATTCTTTTGATGTTAATAAAGTTCAAACCCAAATCGCGAAAAAGTTGAAAAGTATTAATAACTCAAATCATGTTTATGATCTACAAAAATCCAGTAAATATAATAATATGATGGTCGAACTGGAAAGTAAAAAACAATCCTCCTGGCGGTCTGTCAGTGAAGGCAACCAGATCCCTGCTCAAGATTTAAAGATCGCTACGCAGATGGGTGCTGGGGGTAAGCTTGGACTACCTGATGAAATTATTAATCATATGAAATCGCCAGAACAGGTAACCATAAAGAAAAATGAATTACTTGCGCATCTGGATACCATTCTCGGCTGTTCAAACATGACGGAAGTTAATGCGACCAATAAGATCAGATCGGTTACCACTAATCTGCAATATCTTTCTGACTATAATCATATTGAAGAAGATAAAAGCGCATTTAAGGCACTGCTGCAACAGCCTATTGCCGGTGAAAAATTCAGCGCGTTTGGTAATCATAAAATCGACAGCGACACGCAATATAATGCCGTCATGGTGCATTTGCACACCATTAAGCTGTGGATGAACGAGCAAAACCCAACCGGCACGAATGAGTAAAATAGTCATTATGATACCCAAATAATAATGTGGATATATTATGTTTACTATTAATCGCTCCAGAATTAACGTAAATACTGATACCCTGCAAAGTGCTATCCATAAAAAAGAGCACAACGCTGCGTTATCTGAAAAATCTTTCAACAAGCTGATAAAAATAGCGAACACGCATTACAAATTTAATAACGGTGAAGCTGGTTTTATTTTTGGTAAGAGTGTGTGCGGGAAGAACATAAACTATGAAGGGGTTTCCCGGTTAGTTGATACGCTTAAAAAAGTCACCTCCTTGAAAAGTGAATCATTTATTAATAACCAGATCGGCCTGTGGCAGAACAATGCTGAAAAGTTATTAATAAAAAATGAAGCGATCGGCAGCAGCAAAGCGCTTACTGATAGTAGCAAAGCACTTATCGGCAGCGGCGCAAGGGGCGTTGTGTACCGGGATGGCGATTATGTCATCAAGGAAATGAAATTTTTTGATCCCCATAAAGCGCAGCATGAAGTAACGCTATGCAACGAATACAATAAAAAAACCGGTGGCAGCGAACTGGTTGCGACAATGATTGATGGCGGGATAAAAATGCCGTTTTTGCACGGCACGCGGCCTGGTTTTTCAGAAACCCTTGCTGGCGTGAAAGAGATGTACAACCAAGGTTTTTTCATTGCCGATCCTAAACCCGACAATTTTTTAAAAACGGCAAAGGGGAACGTGGTTCCCGTCGATTTTGGTCTGGTTTTCAGTAAGAACAACCTGGAAGATTTAAGTCACGAGTTAAAAAAAGAAATCGTCTACGACTATATTAAAGGCGGTTATCGTCATGTTCCCGATGATTTAAAACCAGAATACGTCCGCGTAATCAACAGCTTTGATTTATCGCTGGGTAAAGATAGCCCAATGCGAAAAACAAATATTAAAGCTCTAACCCGCGCGGGTTTTGGCCTGGCGCGCTGAAAACCGGGCAAGCGAGCTCGCCCGGTTCACCTCTTTCATTACTCACCTTCACCAGGGAACAGGAACGGGTTAATGGAGCTGCGGGCAAAGCCCTCCTGCTCCATACGCGCGTCCAGCACCAGCGAGGCCAGATCGTCTGCCACCGGCTCAACGTTCGGGTCTTTTTCCTGATAAAGAATTTTCAGGTAAGTTCCGCAATCGCCGCAGGTTTCGGTTTTGATGGCCGACTGTTCGCTGTCCAGCGACCAGTAATGCAGATCGCGTGTTTGCTCGCAGTTGCTGCACTTCACGCGGACCACGTGCCACTCGGTTTCACACAGGTTGCAGTGCAGATAACGCAGCCCTTGAGTGGTACCGATATGCACCATACTGGAAACCGGAATCGAGCCGCATACCGGACAGAACTGACGTTGTTCGCCATATTCCGCGCGGGCTTTGCCGGGGATCAGGCTGGCCATCTGCGCCCAGTACAGCGATAACGCTGCCCAGATAAACGGCGCTTTATCGCTGCTCACTGACGCAAAATCCGTGGCAAACAGCGCGCTGGCCATCGCCTCAAGTTCCTGGGACGATGCTTTTTCCAGGTTCTCTATGACCGCCAGCGCCGTGCCGCTCATCTCCGGTTTCAGTTCGGCGATCAGCGAATGCAGCAGCTTCTGCCAGTGCGCATCGCGCGGCAGGACATGAATGTCCAGCGGCGGTTTACTCTGGTCGTTGGCTTCTTTGATGCGGGTGGTGAGATCCATCTGTAACGGATGGTCGTATAACACCACTTCCTGCGCGTGGGCGATCAGCGCGGCAAAGCGCAGATAATCGCCAAGCGGATTGCTTTCCGCCAGTTGACGCAGCCGCTCAGCACGGCGGTTATAGAGGTTTTTGAGTCTGGGGAAAAGCAGCGGCGGGATCATATCCGCCGCGCGTTTCTCGCTCTTTTCCAGCTCATCTTGCGGAATTATGCGAATACTCATTCAGGTGACTTATCCTCTTTCTGGCGGACTTCACGGTACCAGCGCGGGTGATGTTTCTTTGCCCACGAGCTGGTTACCCAGCCTTCCACCATCGCGGTTATGGTGCCTTTAACCCATAGGGCGGCGTAGATATGCACCATGATAACCACAATTAACCCTACTGCGGCAAATGAATGCAGCATTAGGGCAAAGCGGATCACCGGGATTGAGAAGACCGGCGCGAAGTACGGACGCCAGATAATCACACCGCTAACCAGCAGCAACACCAGCAAAATAATCGCCGCCCAGAACACGCATTTCTGGCCGAAATTATAACGCCCGGTATCGCCCACCTCGTCGTTGACGATGATCTTGCGAATGTTCTTCGCCCAGAAAATATCGTCGCGATTGATGAGGTTATGATGCCAGTAGCGGAAAAACATAATGATGAACGAGGCAAACATCACCACACCGACAAAGGGGTGCAGAATGCGCGCCAGCTGCGGCGTACCGAGAATGTGCATCAGCCAGTTGAAGGACGGGAAGAAAAAGCCCAGCCCGCTCACCGACGCCAGCACGAAGCAGAAGGCGGTGACCCAGTGGTTGATGCGTTCCGGCGCGGTGTAGCGCACGATGGTGTCACGTTTTCTCATTTGCGCACCTCGTCTTTCTCTTCATGCAGATTGTCGTCCTCTTCCTCTGCGCGGTTCGGACCGACACCGACGTAGTGGAAGATACTGGCCGCGAAGGTTGCCGCAAAGCCGACAGCCGCGAGCGGTTTCCAGATGCCTTTCCAGAATTTCACCGTGGCGCTGATTTCCGGGTTTTCCGGCAGGCCATGATAAAGATTCGGTTTATCAGCGTGGTGCAGCACGTACATCACGTGCGTCCCGCCAACGCCTGCCGGATCGTACAGGCCTGCATTGTCGTAGCCGCGCGTTTTCAGTTCGGCCACACGCTCACCGGCGAGGTTCTTCATATCCTCTTTAGAGCCAAAGTGGATAGCCCCGGTCGGACAAGTTTTCACGCACGCTGGCTCCTGGCCGACCGTTACGCGGTCCACGCACAGGGTGCATTTGTAGACGCGGTTGTCGTCCGGGTTCATGCGCGGTACATCAAACGGGCAGCCCGCAATGCAGTAGCCGCAGCCGATACACTGTTCCGACTGGAAATCGACGATGCCGTTAGCGTACTGAATGATTGCCCCTTCAGACGGGCAGGCCTTCAGACAGCCAGGATCGGCGCAGTGCATACAGCCGTCCTTGCGGATCAGCCACTCCAGTTTGTCGTTTTGTTCCACTTCCGAGAAACGCATCACCGTCCAGGATTTAGCGGTCAGATCCGCCGGGTTGTCATACACCCCGACGTTATGTCCGACTTCATCACGGATGTCGTTCCACTCAGAACAGGCCACCTGACAGGCTTTACAGCCGATACAGGTGGTGACGTCGATGAGCTTCGCCACTTCCAGCTGGTGATCCCGCGCCTGAGGCGCGGGGGTGAAACCGTTAGTCGCGGAACGACGGATAATGTCTTGCGATTGATAAGCCATGAGTCGTCTCCGTTACACCTTTTCCACGTTCACCAGGAACGCCTTAAACTCCGGCGTTTGCGTGTTTGCATCACCGACAAACGGCGTCAGCGTGTTGGCGATAAAGCCTTTCTTCGCCACGCCCTGATAACCCCAGTGGATCGGGATACCGATGGTATCAACCTGCTGACCGTTCACGTTCAGGGTACGAATACGTTTCGTCACCACCGCCTTGGCTTTGATATAGCCACGGTTAGAGGAGACGCGCACGGTATCGCCCTGGGTGATGCCCAGCTTGCCCGCCAGTTTTTCGCCGATCTCCACGAACTGTTCCGGCTGCGCAATGGCGTTTAGCAATGCGTGTTTGGTCCAGTAGTGGAAATGCTCGGTCAGGCGATACGTGGTGCCGACATACGGGAACTTATCCGCTTTTCCTAACGCATCCGCATCGCCTTTAAAGATACGGGCGGCCGGGTTAGAAATAACGTTCGGGTGCAGCGGGTTAGTACCCAGCGGCGTTTCGAACGGCTCGTAGTGTTCCGGGAACGGACCTTCAGCCATTTTATCAATGGCAAACAGGCGACCTACACCTTCCTGCAGCATGATAAACGGCCCGACATCGCTGCCTGGCGGCGCGGTGTTGTAGTCCGGAATATCGGCCCCGACCCACTTACCGTTGGCGTAAGACAACAGCTGGCGTTTCGGATCCCAGGGTTTACCCTGCGGATCAGCGGAGGCGCGGTTATACAGGATGCGGCGGTTCAGCGGCCACGCCCATGCCCAGCCCAGCGTATTGCCAAGGCCTGACGGATCGGCGTTATCGCGACGCGCCATCTGGTTGCCATCCGGCGTCCAGCTCCCGGCGAAGATCCAGCAACCACTGGAGGTGGTGCCATCGTCGCGCAGGTGCGCAAAGGAACTCAGCTGATTGCCTTTTTTCGCCAGCACATCGCCGCTGACCGGATCGATAATATCCGCCAGCGCTTTGCCGTTGGTTTCCATGGCCACTTCTTCCGCCGACGGGTTTTCCGGCGTCAGGTAGTTCCAGGACATGTTCAGCACCTGTTCCGGATTCGCTCCGCCTTCTGCGGCGTACATCTTGCGCAGACGCATGAAAATACCCGCCAGGATCTCGCCGTCGTTCAGCGCTTCGCCGGGGGCATCCGCACCTTTCCAGTGCCATTGCAGCCAGCGACCGGAGTTAACGATAGAGCCGTTTTCTTCCGCGAAGCAGGTGGACGGCAGACGGAACACTTCGGTCTGGATGGTGGACGGATCCACGTCGTTCTGCTCACCGTGGTTCTGCCAGAAAGTAGACGTCTCGGTGTTCAGCGGATCGATAGTCACCAGGAATTTCAGTTTCGACAGCGACGCGATCACTTTGTTTTTATTCGGGAAAGAGGCGACCGGGTTAAAGCCCTGGCAAAGATAGCCGTTGACCTTGCCCTCGTTCATCATCTCGAAATATTGCAGTACGTCGTAGCCTTTGTCCCACTTCGGCAACCAGTCAAAGCCCCAGTTGTTCTCTGCCGTCGCTTTGTCGCCATAGAAGGCTTTCATCAGCGAGACGAAGAATTTCGGGTAGTTGCTCCAGTAGTTGACCTGATTTTCCAGCAGCGGTTTGGTGGTGTTACCCGCCAGATAGGTTTGCAGATCGGCCTGTTTGTCATTCGGCAGCGTCATATAACCCGGCAGGCTTTGCGTCAGCAGGCCGAGGTCGGTCAGACCCTGAATGTTGGAGTGACCGCGCAGGGCGTTAACGCCGCCGCCTGCCATCCCCATGTTGCCGAGCAGCAACTGGATCATCGCCATCGTACGAATGTTCTGCGCACCGACGGAGTGTTGCGTCCAGCCGAGGGCATACAGGAACGAGGCGGTCTTATCGTGAACGCTGGTTTCCGCAATGTATTCGCAGACTTTCAGGAAGTCGGCTTTTGGCGTACCACAGATGTTTTCAACCACGTCCGGCGTGTAGCGGGAGACGTGTTTCTTCATCATGTTCCACACGCAGCGCGGGTGCGTCAGCGTGGTGTCGCGTTTTGCAAAGCCGCGCTCATCCAGCTCGTAGTTCCACGTCGCCCGGTCGTACTGGCGTTTGTCCGCGTCATAACCGGTAAACAGGCCATCGTCGAAGCCGAAATCTTCACGCACGATCAGGCTGGCGTTGGTATAGGCCTCGGTATATTCGCGGTTGTATTTTTCGTTGGTGAGCAGGTACAGGATCACGCCTGACAGGAAGGCAATGTCAGTACCGGGGCGGATCGGCGCATAGAAATCAGCGACCGAGGCCGTGCGCGTAAAGCGCGGATCAATCACAATCAGCTTCGCGCCATTATGGATTTTGGCTTCCATCGCCCAGCGGAATCCCACCGGATGTGCTTCAGCCGCATTCCCACCCATCACCACGATGAGGTTGGCGTTCTTCATGTCGACCCAGTGGTTGGTCATCGCACCGCGACCAAATGTTGGAGCAAGACTTGCTACCGTTGGTCCGTGTCAGACACGCGCCTGGTTGTCGACGGCTAACATGCCGAGTGCGCGGGTAAATTTCTGGGATAAATAGCCGGTTTCGTTGCTGGCGGCGGATGCGCAAAGCATACCGGTCGAGAGCCAGCGGTTGACGGTGGTGCCTTCTGCGTTTTTCGCAATATAGTTGGCATCACGATCTTCTTTCATCAGCTTAGCGATGCGATCAAACGCCTCATCCCAGCTGATACGCTGCCATTTATCAGAACCTGGCGCGCGATATTCCGGATATTTCAGGCGTGATTCAGAGTGGATAAAGTCCACCAGACCGGCCCCTTTCGGGCACAATGCGCCACGGTTAACCGGGTGATCCGGGTCGCCTTCGATATGGAAAATGGACGCTTTTGCGTTTTTCGCGCCGTCACCGAGGCTGTACATCAACAGCCCACAGCCGACAGAGCAATATGTGCAGGTGTTTCGGGTTTCACGGGTACGCAGCAGTTTGTACTGCCGCGTTTCCGCCAGCGCTACGCCAGGGGCAAAGCCCAGCGCTGCTGCCGTCGTGCCTGCCATACCGCCAGCGCAGATCTTAAAGAACTGCCTTCTGCTGACCTGCATGGTCACTCCTTCGTTATTTCGACATTTACTCGTGTAGTTATACTTTGCGGCTGGCGCCGCAAAGGTTCAGAATTATGAGATCCCCTGCTTTCCGGCGGGGAATACCAGAAGAATACCACATTGTCATTAGGCCTGTTCCTGCTTGGTTAACAATTAGTGAACAATATGTGCCGTGAATGAAGAGGAAATTGTGACTGCTCTCATCGGATCCCGTTCCGTCGCGCTGTGGAAGCGTGAAGATTTGCATCAATCGCAGCCTGACGTGCTGGCAGAAGAAGTGCCCGTCGCGCTGGTTTACAACGGCATCTCCCACGTGGTGATGATGGCCTCGCCCAAAGATCTGCCGCAGTTTGCCCTCGGCTTTTCACTGTCGGAAGGAATTATTGACGCGCCGAACGAGATCTACGGCATGGACGTCGTGCCGGTATGCAACGGCCTGGAAGTGCAAATCGAACTTTCCAGCCGCCGCTTTATGGGGCTGAAAGAGCGCCGTCGGGCGCTGGCCGGACGGACTGGCTGCGGCGTGTGCGGCGTGGAGCAGCTCAATGACATCGGCAAACCGGTCGCGCCGCTGCCGTTTACCCAGACTTTTGATCTTGCCTTGCTGGACGACGCCCTGCGCCATCTGACAGATTTCCAGCCGGTAGGCAAACTCACCGGTTGTACGCATGCGGCGGCCTGGCTGCTGCCGTCCGGCGAGCTGGCGGGCGGGCATGAAGATGTGGGTCGCCATGTGGCGCTGGACAAACTGCTCGGGCGTCGGGCGCAGGAAGGCGCACGCTGGCTGCCGGGCGCGGCGCTGGTTTCCAGTCGTGCCAGCTATGAGATGGTGCAGAAATCCGCCATGTGCGGCGTCGAAATCCTGTTTGCCGTTTCCGCCGCGACGACCCTGGCGGTAGACGTCGCGGAACGCTGCAACCTGACGCTGGTGGGTTTTTGTAAACCGGGGCGGGCGACGATTTACACCCATCCGCAGCGCGTAAAAGGCCTTTAAAAGTAAATCAAAAATTTTGAAGTTTATCGGCAAATCCTTCCGCTATTCGTTGGGGATAAACAGGTCTACTATTTATCACATCAAGGCGACACGCCTTATCTCAACAAATAACCTGAAGGATAGACATCATGAAAAACATCAAAACTTTCGTTGCAGTTATCGCGCTTACCGCATCATTTGGTTCTTTCGCTGCCCAGTCAGTGTCCGTAACTGACAGCACCCTGTCCGGTGCCGAAGCGCAGATCGCCGCGAAAGCAGAACAGGCTGGTGCATCGTCTTACAAAATCACCGAAGCCTACAACGGCAACCTGATCCACATGACCGCAGAACTGAACAAATAAGTCTTCAACGCTGCTGTCCCTGCTCTGCTGAGCGGGGACAGGCTTCCCGCCCCGCATTACGCCTGCATCAACGCCATAAAATCGTCATACCCCGCTAATGCCGCGATCCGCTGTGCCGGATAACGATGCATCACGCTTGCCACAAAACTGAAAATTTTTAGCTCCTGCCGCGCCGTTGCACTCGCACAGGCGATGAGCATATGCGCCACCGGCTCGTGATTGATGATCACCGGATGATTCAGCGTAATAAAATAGCCGCAAAACGCCGCCCGATCGTCGCTCCAGCAGTGGGGGATGGCGAGCTGATTGACGATCAAATTCTCGCCCTCCTGTTCACGTTCACACAGCCGCACCGCCTCATCATGGCTAATCAGCCCCGTCGCGCTGAGCTGGCGGCACACGGCCTTTATGATCTCACCCCAGTGTTGCGAGGGGGTATTCGCATAATGAAAACTGCCCTGCGCCGGAAACAGCCGGGTGAGGTTATGGCGGATAAAAGCGGTTTCCACCGCATCTTTTATTTGTGCGATGCCCGCAGGCGCGATCATGTTTTTGAGGGTCACACAGTTTTTAAGGCTGTCGTCAGGACGGAAATGGCTGTTATTGATGACGCACACCGGCGACAGTGTCAGCATCAGTTCATGGACGTCACTCAGGCTGCGCGCGATAACCACCCGGCAGTTCAGCACTTCGCGCTCAATGGCCATTTTGTTGATGGTGGCAATCGCATTCTGATCGGACAGCAGGATCACCGGCTGGCGTTCGGTCTGATGACGTTCAAGGCTACAGGCAAAATAGAGGCCGATAAGATCGCTGTCGAATACCGGCACGTCCAGCTGGTCGCGCAGCAGGGCGATAAAGCGAATGCTCATATCAAAAGCGGCGGGCCAGGCGGTTTTAAGAGGGTTAAGACTGTGCTGCCGGCTCTCCGTCAGCCATACCGGCGTGGCCGCACAGCGAAGTAAATGTCCGGTCAGATTGTCGATAAGCGTCGCGTCGATAATGGCGGGCGGATGGTTATCGCGAACTTTTTCCAGTAATGCCGCGATGCGCTGCGGTGTGACTTTACGGGCGCGGGATTGCAGCATCTCCAGAATGGCGGTCAGGGTTTGCAGCGCAGGCGGGCGCAGCGACAGGCCCATCCCTTTCACGCAAGAAACGAGCGCATCGCTGACGCGGATCGGCAGTGGAGCCTCGAGCTGGTGACGCAGGGCATACACCGCCTGGATCACGCAGCCCAGATAATCGCCGTGAATATCGGGGTACTCGGCAAGGACAACCGCCTCGTCCGCCGCGGGAAAATGGCTACGCAGCGCCAGCAGACCGGGATCTTTTTTCAGCAGGCTGGCGAGAATAAGCACCCGTTTTACTTCCGGCTCAGCAATGAAATAGCCCGCCCCGGGGCGTGCGGCAATCGTAAAGCGCTTTGCATAGCGCTGTTTCAGACGCGCCAGCTTATCGGCTATCCAGGTTTCCGGCAGGTTCAGTGCTTCTGCCAGCCCGCGGCGGGTGGTAACGGCGTTGAGCAACAGTTCCGCCAGCAGACGATCGTCGTTGTCGTGGCGCTGCAACAGCCTGAAATAGCTGCCACGATCGAAAATCTCCAGCTGGCAGAGGCCGTTACCGGTGGTGATACGCGCTTTGCCGCTAAGCGTCAGGTTAAGATAATCCACATCACGCAACAGCGTGCGCGTTGATACGCCCGCCCGGCGCGCCAGTTCTGCCAGCGTCAGCGGCTGGTTTTCCAGATGTTCCAGCACGGCGAGCTGGCGTTCGTTGAGCATCAGGCGATCTCAGTAAAAATCCGTCAGCGCGCGGACGTTTTCGGCAGTAAGCGATAACAGCAGATCGCGCACCAGCGTCAGCGTGGCGGCATAATCCCGGGCGGAGATCATGCCGCTGGTGGCATGGAGATAACGTGTTGGCAGACAGAGCGCCACCACGGGTCGCCCGCCGCCCATCACGTTATAACGCCCGCCATCCGTCGCCCCGGTTTTCATGGTGCAGCACTGTAGCGGCGTGTCGCTGTGGACAGCGCACGCCCTGACCATGCTCACCAGTTTCTGATTCGGGAAATAGCGCTTATCGAACAGCATCATCGCCGGGCCATCTCCCAGCCGCAGCGGGTATTTTATGCTGTCGATCCCCGGCACATCCCCCGCCACCGCGGTATCGAGAACGATCACCATATCCGGCCTGATACGCTCCGCCGAGGTTTGCGCCCCGCGCAGGCCGACTTCTTCTTCGACGCTGCCGACGCCGTACAGCGTGATGTCCGGGTTATCCACGCTGGTAAGTAACTCCACCATCAGCGCGCAGCCCGCGCGATTATCCAGCGCTTTACCAACGATTTTGTCGTCGCCCCAGCGGGCAAAATTCGCCTGCGGGCAGATAAAATCGCCAATGGCAACGCCGCGGCTTTTCACCTCATCGCCGCTTGCCGCGCCAATATCAATGAACATTTCGTCAAAGGTTAACGGCTGCTGCTTCTGTTTTTCCGACAGCGCGTGGGGCGCAACGGAGCCGATCACGCCGGGGATTTTCTCGCCGTGGCGGGTACGGACAGTGACGCAATGATTGAGCATCGACTGGCTCCACCAGCTGCCGATGGTCTCGAAGCGGATAAATCCCTGTTCGCTGATGTGCGTCACCATAAAACCGACTTCATCCATATGACCGACCACAGCGACCTTCGGCCCGCGCGTGCCTTTGCGGGCAATCACGCTGCCCAGCCCGTCAAACGCGATTTCATCGACGTGCGGCGCAAGCGCGGCGATCAGCAACGCGCGCACGTCCTGCTCGTCACCGCTGACTGCGCTGGCTTCACACAGGCTTTTCAGTAATTCAGTGTTCACAGGTCACCTCCTGTTGGGTGGCTTTGCGTTTCAGCCACCATCCTTTCAGGACAATAATCAGCACGATATTCATCATCAGGCCGCATCCCAGCACCAGATAAAAGGAGCCCGCCGGTGACATCAGGCCAATCAGCGGATCAAAAACCCCCAGCCCCGGCGCGAGGCGTTGCAGCCCGAAGCCGATCACCAGCATGCCGGTAATGCCGCCGGAGAGCGTATTGGCGGTGATCATCGGCAGCGGCGCGGCCAGCGCATAGGGAATAGCGGGTTCCGTGGCGACGGTTGCGCCCACCACGATGGCGCTGCTGGCGGCAGCTTTTTCCTGTGCGGTAAACAGCTTAGGGGCCAGATAAGTGGCAATGCCCGCCGCGACGGGCGGCATTAGCGCCACTACGCCGACGATGGCGTACCAGTCATAAATGTGTTTTTCCAGCAGTGAAAAGCAGAAGAACCACGCGGTTTTGTTGATCGGGCCGCCCATGTCGAACGCCAGCATCGCGCCCACCAGAAAGGCCGCACCGAGCTTCATTGACGGCGGAATAGTATTCAGGAAATGCAGCAGACCGCCCATGATGTCGGACATCACCGGGCCGACCACGTAATAGGTCAGCACGCCGAAAACCAGCAGCGTCACAAAGGGGATGAGCATCGAGCCGAGCAGTGGCTGCAACGCCTTGCCGAGCTTCACTTTGCGAAACCACAGCACGAAATAGCCTATCGCCAGCCCCAGCACCACCGCGCCAAGAAAACCGGCGCCGGACTGCGTGCCCAGCAGCGCTTTATCATTCGCCAGGTAGCAGACCAGAAAGGCTGGCGCGAAGGCGGGTTTATCGGCAATGGACGCGGCAATATACGCGCCCATCACCGGGATCATAAAGGTAAAGCCGAGATAGCCGATGGACTCCACCACCCAGGTAAAAGAGGGCGCGCTTTTCGCCATATCGGTATACGGCAGCCCCATCTGCACCAGCATATTGGCAATGGCGACCAGAATACCGCCGCCAATCACAAACGGCAGGGCGGCGGAAACCCCGGCCATTAAGTGACTCATGACGCTGCCGTGCTGGACGTCCTGTTTACCCAGTTTCACGTTGCTATCCGCCGCGAACAGCTGCGATTGCGCGGGTAAGTCGGTAAAGATCTGGTCGATATTTTTCAGCGCCTGCGAAATAGGGAGCTGATAGACCCGCTTACCGGCGAAGCGCGCGCGATCCTCGGCGCTCAGGCCGCGCCCGGTGGCAAGAATGACGTAATCCGCCGTACGTATCGCTTCATCGCTGAGGCGATTTTCCACGCCGCTGGCCCCCTGCGTTTCCACCTGTATGCTGTACCCGAGGGCGCGGGCTTTCTGCTCCAGCGCCTCGGCCACCATATAGGTATGCGCAATGCCTGCGGGGCAGTTGGTGATCGCCACCAGGCGTAACGATGTCTCCATGAAAAGCTCCTTATTCACTCAGGGTCTGATTAAGCAGCGAGAGAATGTCGCCCATGCCGCCCTGTTTGAGCTGCGTGATAAAATCCGCATGAATGAGTTTGCGGCACAGGGTGCCGATCATTTTCACCTGATCTTCTTCTCCGGCCTGCGGCACGCCGAGGCATATCCAACAATGCACGGGTTCATCATCGCTGGCCTGCCAGTCAACGCCCTGCGCTTTACGGGCAAACAGTACGAACGGCTGCGTGACACAGGCGCTTTTGCCGTGCGGCACCGCAATGCCTGCGCCAAAGCCCGTCGAGTGCAGCTTTTCGCGCAGCAGGAGGGTTTGTAAAAATGCGTTGCGATCGCTGATGAATCCCTGTTTTTCCGCCATATCCGCCAGCTGTTTCAGCACGGAATAGGCGCTGTTACCGCTGATATTAAGGTTGATGTTGTCTGCTGTGAGTTGCGCCATCTTGTCACTCCGTTGATCTCGTTCACGCGATTGTAAGCGGCGGTGGGCGGTGCGCTGAGCAGGGATATGTCCGTCAGGCATGACATATTTCTTACAGGTGAAAGGTAAATTTGCGAGGTGGGGCACATTTAATAATCATATTATTCATCCCGTCCTGATTATTAAAACGACAAATACAACAGCATGTAAGAGTTATGCCTTATTTTAATTTATATATAAAAATATTATTGATTCCGCTAATTTTATCGGTAAATAGCCATAATTCATCCGGCATATTTATGATTTAATAAAACACAGATTTCCAAATCTGGTACTTATGTTATCTCGCTCACGATCCTTATATTGTAAGCGTTTACATCACCCTGATGTGATCATATTATTTTTTTCACCTGCATTGATATTAATACAAAACGTGAACGCCCTGAGGTAAAGCGGAGTTTTTATGTTTCGTTTAAATCAATAAATACAAAATATCATTCATCGTAATTATTTTGACATCAAGGCATCGCTTATTACAGCGACACCGAACTCTACTTTATTTCAAGGAATGTAAATAATGAAGAAAAGAATCCTGGCAGTGGCAATAGGATTAAGTATGTGTGCGGGTTCCGGTTGGGCAAAAACCAGTAACAGCAGTATTGAGCAGCGTTTACAACAGCTTGAAGCGCGTCTGGCCGCCGCGGAAAACCGTGCGGCGGCGGCAGAAAATCAGGTTCAGCAGCTTAAAGTTAAACAGGCAGCGGAAATCAAAGAGGTCAAAGCGGCACAAGGCAGTATTCGTGTTGAAGCCGTCGAAGCCTCTAAAGAGGAAGTCCGTAAAAATGCGACATCACCAGCATTGTCTCTGGCAGGGTATGGCGATCTGAAAATCTATGGTGATGTTGAATTCAACATGGATGCTGAAAGTAACCATGGCTTAGTCGCCATGACCAATGCCGATCTCCAGAATGACCCGACCAATGAACAGTGGGATTTGAACGGTCGTATTAAAGTGGGATTTGAAGGTAATCGCACTTTAGATAACGGCTATTTCGCCGGTTTCCGTGCCGAGCCGCTGGCAGATATGACGGGCACCATGGACCTGGATGACGCCATGTTCTTCTTCGGTCAGAAAGACGACTGGGCGGTGAAAATGGGTCGTTTCGAAGCCTACGATATGTTCCCGCTGAACCAGGATACCTTTGTTGAGCACTCTGGTAACACCGCCAACGATCTGTATGACGATGGCAGTGGCTACATCTATATGATGAAAGAAGGCCGTGGTCGTTCTGATGCGGGCGGCAACTTCCTGGTCAGCAAACAGATTGATAACTGGTATTTCGAGCTGAACTCCCTGCTGGAAAACGGTACCTCGCTGTTTAACGAAGACGGTTATCATGGCCGCGATGTGGAACATGAGAAAAACGTCATTTACATGCGTCCGGTTATCGCCTGGTCGCAAGATGCGTTCTCTGTCGCTGCAGCGATGGAAAGCAACGTGGTTAATAACGCCTACGGTTATACCGACGATCATACAGGCAAATTTGTCGATCAGTCCAATCGTACCGGTTATGGCTTAACCATGACCTGGAACGGGCTGAAAAATGACCCGGATAACGGCATTGTCGCTAACCTGAACGCCGCGTATATGGATGCCGACGAAGAGCAGGATTTCACGGCGGCGGCTAACGTGCTGTGGAAGCGCTTTGAACTGGGCTACATCTATGCGCATAACAAAATTGATGATTATGCCGGCATCATCTGCCGCGATGAGAACTGCTTTATCAACGATGAAGGCACCTACGATATTCATACTGTTCACGCCTCTTATCAAATCCCGAACGTAATGAATATGCAGAACTTTAATATCTATCTGGGGGCGTATTACTCCATCCTCGACAGCGATGAGAGTGCGGAGCATCGCTCCGACGATGATGATCGTTACGGTGCCCGTGTGCGCTTCAAATACTATTTCTAAATTTGTCTGAAGCGAGAACCGTCAAAATGCCTGCCTTCACCCGCAGGCATTTTTTATGTCAGCGGTTTTGAGGCTGGACGACCCGATAACGTTGCGGGACACTAGCGGCATTCATCAGCCTCTGACACGGAAAATTATGTCGTTAAAAGCTATCGCCAAAGAACTGGGCCTGTCGGTGACAACGGTCAGCCGCGCTCTGAACGGTTATGACGATGTTTCGCAGGAAACGCGCGCCCGCGTGGAGGCTGAAGCGCAGCGCCGGGGGTATCGTCCCAATACCTTCGCCCGCCGCCTGAAAATGGGCAAAATCGACGCCGTCGGACTGGTGTTTCCGGTGCATCCCGTGCCGCTCAACAACAGCGTTTTCATGGATATGGTGGGGGAGATCAGCCACGAACTGGCGCAGCATGAAATCGATCTGCTGCTGATTGCCGATGACGATCTGGCAGACAAGCACAGCTACATGCGCATGGTGCAGAGCCGCCGCGTGGATGCGCTGATCGTCGCCCATACGCTGGATAACGACCCGCGTCTTGAGCAGTTACAGGCCGCGCGTTTTCCTTTTCTGGCGCTGGGCCGCAGCCAGCTCTCCGAGCCTTACGCCTGGTTTGATTTCGATAACCATGCCGGTACCTGGCGTGCCACTCGCCATTTGATCGACCAGGGGCATCAGCGCATTGCGCTGCTGGGGGAAAATAATACTCAGGCTTTTATCACCCAGCGGCGAAACGGCTATCTCAACGCGCTCAATGAAAGCGGCCTTTCCCGCGAGTGGCTGCGCGTCATGCCGCCGTCGCGTCGCGCAGGGTATAACGCCACCCGTGAACTGCTGGCGTTGCCGCAGCCGCCTACCGCCATCATCACCGACTGCAACACCCACGGCGACGGCGCGGCGATGGCGCTGGCACATGCCGGGCGTCTGACCGGCGACAATCGCATCGCGCTGATTGTCTACGACGGTTTGCCTGCTGACAGCATTGTCGAGGTGGACGTGGCGGCGGTGATCCAGTCCACCCGCCAGGGCGTGGGCCGTCAGATCGCCGGTATGGTGCGGCGGCTGATTGCCGGTGAAGATCTCGCCACATTACAGGTGCTGTGGCAGCCGGAATTCCGTCCGGGTGTCACCGCCTGACACAGCTTTCTTTACGCTAAATTCCCACGCCGATCACAAATCCGAATCGTTTTGGTTGGCATCCGAAACGTTTCGGATCAACGATGACATCATCAACACTCAGGAGATGATGCATGGAAACGTCGATTTTACGCCTGCAAAGCGCCACGGTGGATGTGGTGATCAAAACCCGGCCGTTCGCCGAAATTCTCTACTGGGGCGCGCATCTTGCCGACTTTTCGCCGCAGGATGCGGCCAGCCTTGAGCGCCCGGTGGCCAATGGCAAACTGGATGTCGATGCCCCGGTCACGCTGATGGCGGAGCTGGGTCACGGTCTGTTTGGCTCGCCGGGTATCGAAGGCCATCGCAGCGGGCTGGACGGTTCCCCGGTGTTTACCACCACGCAGGTCGAACAGCATGACCAGACGCTGATTATCATCAGCGAAGACACGCAGGCGGGCCTGCAACTGCGCAGCGAGATCGCGCTGTCGGCGAGCGGCGTGCTGAAAATCCGCCACGGACTGACCAATAACCGCGCGGGCGACTGGCAGGTGGATCGCCTGGCGGTGACATTGCCGATCGCCGAGCGCGCGCAGGAGGTGATGGCGTTCCATGGCCGCTGGATCCGCGAATTCCAGCCGCACCGCACCACACTCTCACACGACAGCTTTGTGCTGGAAAGCCGCCGCGGGCGCAGTTCACACGAACATTTCCCGGCGCTGATCGTCGGCAGCCCCGCCTTCAGCGAAATGCAGGGCGACGTGTGGGGGGCGCATCTCGGCTGGAGCGGTAATCACCGTATGCGCTGCGAAGTGAAAACCGATGGCCGCCGCTATTTGCAGGCGGAAGCGCTCTATCTGCCGGGAGAGATGGCGCTTGCCGAGGGCGATACCCTGTGGACGCCGTGGCTGTACGCCAGCTATTCGGTAGCCGGTCTGAATGGCATGAGTCAGCAGTACCACCGTTTCCTGCGCGAGGAGCTGATCCGCTTCCCGCAGGACAAGCCGCGACCGGTGCACCTCAACACCTGGGAAGGCATCTATTTCAACCACTCGCCGGCCTATATCATGCAGATGGCCGACGAGGCGGCGGCGCTTGGCGTTGAGCGTTTTATTATTGATGATGGCTGGTTCAAAGGCCGCAACGACGACCGCGCGGCGCTGGGAGACTGGTATCTCGACGAGCAAAAATACCCCGACGGCCTGAAGCCGGTTATCGATCACGTTAAGCATCTCGGCATGGAGTTCGGCATCTGGGTCGAGCCGGAGATGATTAACCCCAACGCCGATCTCTATCGCGCCCATCCGGACTGGGTGCTGGCGCTGCCGGGTTATCCGCAGGCCACTGGCCGTCATCAGCTGGTGCTGAACCTGAACATTCCGCAAGCCTTCGATTATCTGCTGGAACGCATGAGCTGGTTGCTGGGCGAGCACGACATCGACTATGTGAAGTGGGACATGAACCGCGAGCTGGTGCAGCCAGGCCATCAGGGCAAAGCCGCCGCCGACGCGCAAACCCGCCAGTATTACCGTCTGCTCGACGCGCTGCGCAGCCGCTTCCCGCACGTGGAATTTGAATCCTGCGCCTCCGGCGGCGGGCGTATTGATTACGAAGTGCTGACCCGCTGCCACCGTTTCTGGGCGTCCGATAACAACGATGCGCTGGAGCGTAATACGATCCAGCGCGGCATGAGCTATTTCTTCCCGCCGGAAGTGATGGGCGCGCACATCGGCAATCGTCACTGCCACGCCACTTTCCGCCAGCACAGCATCGCGTTCCGCGGCCTGACGGCGCTGTTCGGCCATATGGGGCTGGAGCTGGATCCGGTGTGCGCCGGGGAAGAGGAACGTGCAGGCTATCGCCATTACGCGGCGCTCTATAAGCAGTGGCGGGGTCTGATCCATTCCGGCACGCACTGGCGCGTAGACATGCCGGACGCCACGACCCAGGTGCTGGGGGTGGTCAGCCAGGATAAGCAGCAAGGGCTGTTCCTGGTCAGCCAGTTAGCGATGCCGGATTACAGCCTGATGATGCCGTTGCGGGTGCCGGGTCTGGAGAGCGGGGCGCGTTATCGCATCACGCTGCTGGACGATCCCAACATTCAGCTGACCGGGGCGGGCGGCCATACCATGCGCAAACTCCCGGCATGGATGACAACAGAGCAAACCGTCAGCGGTGAATGGCTGAAAGTGGCGGGTCTGGCCTTACCGGTTCTCGATCCGGAAAGCGCCATTCTGATTGGTTTCGAACGCGTATGATCGTGCAGGGCCGCCACGCGGCCCGTAGCTGAGGGATTAACATGAATACCACCGACTCTACCCATAAAAATAACCCTAATTTCTGGATTTTTGGCCTGTTCGTATTCCTCTATTTCTTCATCATGGCGACCTGTTTTCCGTTTCTGCCCATTTGGCTGTCCGACATTATCGGCCTGACCAAAACGGAAACCGGCATCGTCTTCTCCTGCGTTTCGCTGTTTGCCATCGCCTTTCAACCGGTGCTGGGGGTGATCTCCGATAAGCTCGGCCTGAAGAAAAACCTGCTGTGGGTGATCTCGGTGCTGCTGTTTTTATTTGCGCCCTTTTTCCTCTACGTTTTCGCGCCGCTGCTGAAAACCAATATCTGGCTGGGGGCGCTGAGCGGCGGGGTGTATATCGGCTTTGTTTTCTCGGCAGGCTCCGGCGCGATTGAAGCCTACGTGGAGCGCGTCAGTCGCAACAGCCATTTTGAGTACGGCAAAGCGCGGATGTTCGGCTGCCTCGGCTGGGGGCTGTGCGCCTCGACGGCGGGGATGCTGTTCAGCGTCAACCCGGAATGGGTGTTCTGGATGGGCTCGGCGGCGGCGCTGGTGCTGATGCTGTTACTGTTTATCGCCCGACCACAGCAAAACCAGACCGCGCAGGTGATGAATGCGCTGGGCGCTAACCAGCCGCAAATCAGCGCGAAAATGGTCTTCAGCCTGTTCCGCCAGCGCAGAATGTGGATGTTCATCTTTTACGTGATTGGCGTTGCCTGCGTGTATGACGTGTTCGATCAGCAATTTGCCACCTTCTTTAAATCCTTCTTTGCCACTCCGCAGGCGGGTACGCAGGCCTTTGGTTTTGCAACCACCGCCGGAGAAATGTGCAACGCCATCATCATGTTCTGCTCGCCGTGGATCATTAACCGCATCGGCGCGAAAAATACCCTGCTGATTGCCGGGGCGATCATGGCTACGCGAATTATCGGCTCCGCCTTTGCCACCACCGTGGTGGAAGTGGTGGCGCTGAAAATGCTGCATGCGCTGGAAGTGCCGTTCCTGCTGGTGGGCGCATTTAAATACATCACGGGCGTGTTCGACACCCGTCTGTCTGCCACGATCTACCTGATTGGCTTTAACTTTGCCAAACAGATGGCGGCGATTTTTCTGTCAGCCTTTGCGGGGAATATGTATGACCGGATTGGTTTCCAGGACACCTATCTGATCCTCGGCAGCATCGTGCTGGTGGTGACGATCCTCTCCGCCTTTACGCTCACCGGCAAACCGATGTTTGGTCGCATGGTGGGCCGCGTCGCGGAACGGTAAATAAACGGCGTTAAACGCAATAGTTAACGCCGTTTACTGTGTGAACAATCACATTCGCATTTAATTCGCTGGCCTATACTCCGCTGATATTTTAACGGTGGAAGATGTCAGTGAATAATATTCAGCGGCTATTACAGTGCATGATGACAGGGCTATTTTGCGATAGCGCTGTTCGTGCATGGCTGCGTAAAATTTGCTGGTTTACGTCTGTTCCTTCCCTCGAAAAAGATGACGCCGTAATTCATGATGCGCTGGATGAAAATACCGTCGTCGGCTGGGCGCAATTATGGTCAAGCGCCGGAAAACTCTGCGCGTCAGTTTATCGCCCCGCCGCGCCGTTAATAAAAATGTCTCACCGCATGGGCTACGCCGCCCGCCTGCACAGCCGTAAACGTCACGAGCTGGCCTTCCTGTTCCGTATTTCCAGCCTGCACCAGCGGATGGCCTGTCATCACGCCAGCGGCGCGTCGGACGACGCCGCGTTTCGGTTATTGGTTTCCCCTCAAAGCACAATGCGCGCCTTCGCCATTGTGCTTTTTTTATTGCCTCAATCTGACCCTGTAAGGAGTTTCTATGTTTATTGTTTGCGTCGCCGCCTGCCCGACAGGCATTGCTCATACCTATATGGCAGCCGAAGCGCTTGAGCTAACCGGGCGTCAGCGCGGTCATGAAATCAAAGTCGAAACCCAGGGCAGCATGGGGATCGAAAATGCGATTACCGAAGACGATCTGGCACGGGCGGATGGGGTGATCATCGCCGCGGATGTCGCCATTACCGACAAAGCGCGCTTCGACGGCATGATCAAGCTGGAGTGCAGCGTCTCAGATCCCATCAAGTTTGGCGATGCGGTATTTGACGCCCTGGAGCAGGAGCACGCTCATGGCTAAGTTCAACGGCGGAAGCGGCCCGTCAGCGGGCACCGAAATCAAAAACGCCATCATGACCGGCGTCTCCTGGATGCTGCCATTTGTCATCGCCGGGGCGGTGATCATGGGCATCGCGCGTATCGGCGCCTCTCTATATGGCATTGATAATATCTGGGATGCCAGCCACGGCGAGGCGGCGAGCCTGGTGGTGCAACTACTGCATAAATTTGACGGTTTTGGCGGCATGGCACTGTCGCTGATGCTGCCGGTGGTGGCGGGCTACATCAGCTTTGCGATAGCCAATAAGCCAGGGCTGGCCCCCGGTATGGTCGGCGGGTTACTCGCCAGCAATCTGGGTACCGGTTTTCTGGGTGCGCTGGCGGCGGGCTTTGTCGCAGGCTATATCGTGCGCGCCCTGACCCGCCGGGTGCGTTTACCTAAAGCCTTAGCCTCTGCCGGGCCGATATTTATCCTGCCGGTGGGCGGCACGCTGCTCACCTGTTTAGTGATGGCGTTTATCATCGGCACGCCGCTGGCGGCGCTCAATCACGGCATGGAAAACTGGCTGCTGGCGATGTCCGGCGCGAACAAAATTATCCTCGCGGCGGTGGTCGGCGGCATGGTCGGCTTCGATCTCGGCGGGCCGGTCAACAAAGCGGCGGTGACCACGGCGATGGCGCTGCTGGCCTCGGGTATTTACGATCCCAATACCGCCGCGCAAGTGGCGATTATCGTGCCGCCCATTGGCCTGGGCGTTGCCACGCTGCTGTGGGCGAAGCGCTTTCCGGAATCCCTGCGAGAAGCCGGCAAAGCGTCAACGCTGATGGGGCTTATCGGCGTCTCGGAAGGGGCGATCCCCTTTGCCCTCGCCAACCCGAAAATCATCATTATTAACGTCGTCGGATCGGCCACTGGCGCGGCGATGGCCGTCGGGCTGGGGGCGGTCAACCATGCGCCGATCTCCGGCTTTTATGGCTGGCTGGCGGTAAGTCACTGGCCGGTATACGTGCTGTCGATTGCCACCGGCGCGGCGATTATTGCCGTCGGCTCCTTGCTGGTCTTTCGCAGTGAAAACGACGCGGAAAATAAATCCGTTGCCGCCGCGCCGACATTTAAAGCCGGTCGCTAAGCCTCGCCCGAATATACGTTAAAGGTACTCGTAATGAAGACCGTACATTTAATTCAGCACACCCACTGGGATCGCGAATGGTATTTCACCGAGAACGACTCGCGCATGGTGCTTTATTACTTTATGCATGACTTGCTCAATCGCCTGGAGCAGGACACCACCCTCGGCCCTTTTGTGCTGGACGGGCAAACGGTGGTGCTGGAGGACTATCTGCGCGTCGCCCCGGAACAGCGCGACCGGCTACAGACGCTGATCCATCAGGGGCGCATTCTCATCGGCCCGTGGTATACGCAGACGGATTTTCTGGTGGTGGGCGCGGAATCCATCACGCGCAACTTGCTGCTGGGCAAAGCCGACTGCGAGGCGTGGGGAGGCCGGGCGATGCCGGTGGGCTACGTGCCGGACTCCTTCGGGCAGAGCGCGCAACTGCCGCTGTTTTTACAGGAATTCGCCATCGACGCGGCGGTGATCTGGCGCGGCTGGTGCGAGCACGATGTTGCCAGCAGCGAATTCAGCTGGCTGGCGCAGGGCGGCAGTCGCGTCACCACCGCCGTGCTGCCGTGGGGATACGGCTGCGCCAAATGGCTGCCGGACGACGCAGAGCAGGCGGGGCGTGTGCTGCCCGCCATCCTCGAAAAACAGGCGCGCTTTTCACGCACCGACGCGCTGTTGCTGCCGAACGGTAACGATCAGTCGCCTTTCGAATATGCCGTCCCGGCGATGCTGGATCGGCTTAATACCTGTCAGCAGGATTACCGCTTTATCCGCAGCAGCTTCAGCGCCTTTTTTGCCGGGCTGCGCGACGGTGAAAAACCGCTGCCCGAATTCCAGGGCGAGCTGCTCAGCCCGAAATATATGCGTATTCATCGCGGTATTTTTTCCACGCGCATGGACATCAAGCTGCTCAACGCCCGGCTGGAGCAGTTCGTCAGCCAGACGCTGGAGCCGCTGCTGGCGGTGAACAGGCAGCTTGGGCTGCCCTATCCGCAGCAGGCGCTGGAGACGATCTGGCGTGAGGCGATGAAATCCCATGCCCATGACAGCATCGGCGGCTGTAACGCCGATCGCGTCAACAGCATGGTGAAAGCGCGGTTAACGGACGGGCTGGAAAGCGCGCAGCAGCTCTTTGAGCTGAATATGAAGATGCTCGCTGAAGGGATCACCGCCCGGCAGGACGGCAAAAAAATCATTCTCTTTAATCCGCTGCCCCACGTCCGGGATGCGCAGGTGACGCTGACGCTTTACACCCCACATGAGGATTTTCGCCTCGTTGAGGAAGACGGCACCCCTTGCCGCTGGCAACTGCTGCGGGACACCCCGCAGGATATGTCGATCATCGTGCAGGAACTGGCGAACAGCACGACTACGACCTGGTATCGTCAATGTGAAATTGTGCTGGCGGCACAGGCGTTGCCCGCCTGCGGCTATCGCACGCTCTATTTGCAGGAGGGGCAGCCCGCGGGCTTTGACCAGACCTGTGAACCCCTGCGCGCGCTGGAAAACCCGTGGCTGCGGCTGGAGATCGACGGCGACCAGCTGACGCTTATCGATAAACGCAGCCAGCAGCGTTACCCGCAGGTGCTGCGGCTGGTGGACGGTGGCGACGCCGGGGATAACTACAACTATTCGCCGCCGCAAGAGGACTGGCGCGTCACCAGCGACGGCAGTTTGCAGGAGGTGCACGGCGAGCGCGGGCCGTTAAACGATACCCTGACGCTGCGCTGGTTGATCCCGGCCCCGGCCGATGCCACGGCGCGTCAGGCGCATACGTGCAACGGCCTGCTGGACGTGACGATGACGGTGACGATGCCCCATGACGCCCCGTGGCTCGACGTCGCCATTGCGGTCAACAATACCCTGCGCGATCACCGCTTACAGGTGGAGATCCCGGTGGGCATCGCGCAGACGTTCCACTTTGCCGATCAACCCTTTGGCCTGATCAAACGCGAAAACCGGCCCGCCGCGCTGCAACGCTGGCAGGCGGAAAACTGGACCGAAGCGCCCGCTTCGCTGTGGCCGATGCAAAGCCTGGTGATGCTGCACAATGACGCGCGCGGGCTGGCGGTGGTGACGGCGGGGTTACGGGAATATGAGCTCCCGGCGGAACAGACGGGGGTTATCGCCCTCACGCTGTTTCGCAGCGTCGGCTGGCTCGGTCTGCCGGATCTTCCCTGGCGGCCAGGGCGCGCGTCGGGCATGGTGCTGCCGTCGCCCGACTCGCAAATTCAGGGAATGCTGCATTTTCATTTTGCCGTGCTGCCGATGGCGCAGGGGCAGAGTGAGGATTTCTGGCGCGCGGTGGAGCACTGGCGCACCCCGGCCAGCGGCTATCTGGATTCGGGCTGGTCACGTTTTCGCACCAATCCGCACGGCATGCGCTTTCCCGCGCATTACAGCCTGCTTACCTGGGACTGCGCCCTGCATTTCAGCACGTTGAAAAAAGCCCAGCAGGGCGAGGCGCTGGTCTTACGCGGCTGGAATCCCGGCCTGCAACCACGGGCGGATACCGCGCCGGAGGTGGCGGGTTCGTGTCAAAAAATCACCCTGGCAGAAACCCCCGCGCAGCCTGGGGACGGTGACGTACCGCCCGGCACGCCTGTCAGCTGGCGGCTTGAACTGCATCCGGAGGATATATGAAAAGGTTACTCAGGTTGGGCGCGTCTTTGCTGCTGATCGCCAGCGGCACGTCACCGGCGGCGGAAACCTATCAGTACCGTGTCGCCTTTATGCCCGATATTCACTTTCACGATGTGTACGGCGAATTTGCGGATCAGGCCTTTAGCGGCCTGAAAAACAGCAAACCCGGCAAGCCCGCCATTATCCGCACGATGTATGCGCAACTGACCTCCACGCGGCTGTTCAATGAGAACTATTTTGCGCTGCGCGCCGCGCTGGATGATGCCGGGCAGAAGGGTATTAAATGGGTGGCACTGCCGGGCGATTTCAGCGACGACGGTCAGCCATACCACGTGCGCGGGCTGGTAAAACTGCTGCATGAATATGAGCAAAAATACGGTATGCGCTTTTTTGCCACCCCCGGCAATCACGATCCGAACCGCCCGTTTACCGTGCCCGGCGGTGAGGAGGATTTTCTTGGCGAAGGGGGTAAAATTCAGCGCATTTTCAGCCGGGGTGCGCAGGAGTGCAAAGGTTATCAGGGCGCAACGGCGGTGATAAAAACTGACGCCGAACTGCCAACGATTTGCAGTGAAGAGATGGCCAGCAGCGGCTATCAGGAAATCATGGCGGCGATGGGCGGGTTTGGCATCAACCCCTCGCCACAAGACGTGTACTGGGAAACGCCGTACTCGCGTTATGGCATGGAGAATTACCGTTATCAGGCGGCGCTGAAGGCCAGTGATTTCAGCCAGCGGCAGTATGAAATCTGTGCGCAGGGAACGGGCGGGATCTATAAAAAGCCGGGCTATGGCCCGTGTTTTACCGTCGCTGACAGCAGTTATCTGGTGGAGCCGGTTCCGGGCCTGTGGCTGATGGCGGTGGATGCTAATGTCTATCTGCCAAAAGCGGGCGCGGATGCAGCAAACCCGCAATTTTCAGGTTCCGGCGATGCCGGATACAACACCATGCTGACCCACAAACAGCAGACCGTTGCCTGGATGGCGGATGTGGCGCAGCGGGCAAAAGCGCTCAACAAAACGCTCATCACCTTCAGCCACTTCCCGATGGTGGAATTTGATAACGGCGCGGCCCAGGATCTGGAAGCGATTTTTGGTAAAGGCAAATTCCAGCTTGCCCGCGCACCGCATGAAGACACCAGCCACGCGCTGGCAAAAACCGGGATTGGCGTGCATGTCGGCGGGCATATGCATTTTAACGATACCGGTGTGCGACGTTATGCCGATGGCAGCCTGCTGTTCAACATTCAGGCCCCGTCGCTGGCGGCCTACGTCCCGGCCTATAAAATCCTGAATTTTTCCAGCCCGACGCAGATCGACGTGCAAACGGTGATCGTCAAAGAGGTTCCGCGCTTTAACGAACTGTTTGAGCACTATCAGCAGGAGTGGGATCACCTCAATGCCACGCACTCTCCGCACCTGTGGAACCGCGCCATTCTGGAGGCCGACAGCTACTATGCCTTCACCAACTGGCATATCACCGAGCTCGCCCGCCTGCGTTTTCTGCCGGAGGAGTGGCCGGAGGATCTGCGCCAGATGCTGTTTACGCTGAACGGCGAGGAGATGCTGATCATCAGTCAACTCAATAAAGGCGAATACGATGGCAAAAAAAGCGGTGCGGCCTGGGAAAAGGCGCGGAAAAAAGCGCAGGCGCTGGCCCAACGGGCGGGTTTAAATCGGCAGGACTTTGCCCGCTGGAACGGTTTCGATCTGGCGGTGGATGTTTACCGGTTACGCAATGCGGATGAACTGGCCCTACAGGATATTTCCGCCGACCGTCTGCGCCAATACCAGCTGCTGACGGGCGCGCTGGCGAGCGGTTTATCGCCCGCCGATTTACAGATCACCCCGCACAGCGCGTTTGAGGATATTTTCCGGCTTCGCATCGGTACGCTTTTTTCGGTGATCAACACTTACCTGCACGGCAACCCGGCGCGTAATTTCCATATCAATCTGGAGACGGGGGAGGTGGGGGTAAGAACGGTGCCGTAGATATTAAGAACATTTTTACTGACGGTGAGTTGAGTCCGGAGGCAACCGTCAAGGATTACTTGACAGTTCAAAGTGAGGGCGCGCGTGATATTAAGCGTCAGCTTACGCACTACTCGTTGCCCATGATTATTGCTATCGGCTACCGGGTACGTTCTCCAAGAGCGGTCCAGTATCGTCAATGGGCAACGCGTACGCTGGGTGAATATATGCTCAAAGGCTTCGCCATGGATGACGAACGTCTTAAAGATCCCAAATGGGACTATTTTGACGAGTTACTGGAGCGCATACGCGATATACGCTCATCCGAGCTTCGCTTTTATCAAAAAATCCGCGATTTATTCGCCCTGTCGGAAGGTTATCGTGCAAATGAAAAAGAGAAGGGGCTACTTTTTGCCGAGGTACAGAATAAATTGTTTTTCGCAGTAACGGGTTTTACTGCGGCAGAGTTGGTTGTGCAACGAGCTGATGCCTCGAAAGCGAATATGAATCTGACAAGCTTTAAAGGTTCGCTCATTACCGTGCTTACAGAAATGTCAGCATGCTGATTTACTTCACTGTTTGGGTTTCCCTCTGATTTTGACGTTTTGGCCATTATTCCTCTCACTAAAAATACGATTTATTCTGAGCATAAGATTTCTCTCTTTGCTGGGGATTAGGCTGCGCTGTGCTTGCCCAGGCAACTCGTTTTCAGTGCAGATGCGAACCTGCCTGACAGGCATATCATATCGTAAACTGATTAATAATTAGATTTTTTATCAGGAAGAAGAACCAGTTACGGTATATGGAAAAGACCAACCTTCATTGGTCATTTCCTGATTTGTACGGAGAATGGAATGATGAAAATGAAGGCGTTGGCTCTTTTCTGCCACTGCTCCCCTTTATTTAATATCCTTGCAGGGACTTCATAGATACCTCCAAGCCAGTTACCGCGGTTCAAAAGAGCGTCAACTCTTGCGAACCTTCGAAAAACCACCTTGCCGGGTGGTTTTTTCGTTTACAGGGCATGAGATTACGCTTACACCAAAAGGGTCTCAAGAAGATCCTTCGCTTTCATTTACTTCCCATAAAAAGACACAATATATTTCTCATATGTCATACACATGGGAAGAATAATTACTCATCATATTTAACTCTATTTTTTATATGCCCGCAAAATCTTAACAGCCGCAAAAATTAAGATTGTTAGCAAGGAACACAAAAACCAATAATCAGGAACAACGAGATAGTAAAAAACAAAAAGAAGTACAACCACTGCATAAACAGTCAAGTCTTCTAGTATTTCCTTAAAAAAGGATGAAAACATACTCATTTCTCAGCCCTGTTTAATTTATAGAACACAACACCAGCAACAACTAAAGACACTAAAAGGGACAGTAAAACTAAAAAAACAACCCATGAGTCAAATAAAGGCCCAACACCTAAGAAACCCAACCTATTCATAAAATCAATGACACTATCAGCCGTCAAAAACCGGAATGAAAACTCAAAAACCAAGACAACCAATACAACAAAAGAAAGAAAAAGAGAGATAATAGATAAAATCCATTTTTTCAAGGTTAAATCCTCCTGATATAGAACATCTATTGCAATATTTAACATAGGAAAGGAAAACCGACAATGTTTATATCTTCAATAGTAAAATTCAAATTAGAAACAGACAGAAGTGCAGCCGTAGCACTTGACCGAGCAGTGAAAGGAGTCATGCAAAGCAGTGGTAGCACTCTAGAAGATGTACGTTCAGGGGTAGAACGAGCTTCATGGTATAGTTCATGCCTTTTCGATAAGTATAAGGATGTCTGTAAAGAACTATCAACTGAAGACCAACGATTTATTAAGTGCATATATGAAGTATATAAGCGAAAAGACATCATCGCTGACATAATTAGAATGTACATTGAAGATGAACTCAAATACGTAAGCGACAGCCAGATAAAATCACTTGACGTTAAGCTAACTAAATACCTGGCTAACTATCGAAGCAGCCGATTAACAAAAATGGCAATCGCAAACACCCTATCTATCATCGTTGTTAATTCATTCGGGTTTAAGAATGAAGTTATGGTTCAGCTAAATAGATACAGCTTCGTAATAGTTACCGCCGCTTCTCTTTACGGAAAAGTTCAAACAGCAGCGTTAGCAGCAAGAAAACTAAGAACAATTTCCCCTCAGCTATACAACACTCTATATATGAATAATATGGAAATGCTTTACTTCCTCGTTAGCGAAAAAATAGATAAGGCATTAATAAATTCTACAGGTTTACGTGGAGAAGATCGTATTGTCTCCATAATGAAAACTTTGTCTTATTAACAAAGATCAGCCACTAGGGCTGATCTTTACCCCAGCGATGGACCGTCATACGTCCGCTGTCGCTGCGATCGCTCCAGCTCCAGCGCTTTCTGATGCTGCGCCGCTCGCTCCTGCTCCCGGTGCGCCTCTATCCCGCTCAGCCTCACGACAACCGGCGCAGCTGCTCGCTCAAACTCTGTATCTGCCTGCTCAAGCCCGTGACGCGCTCGCTCAGCGCCGCGTTCTCCCGTTGCATAAGTCCAGACATTGTCCGCCATTCCGCGAAGGCGTTCTCCCACTCGTCCAGCCTTTTCGAGTAGTCCTGCTGTAGCTGCTCTAATGCGCTCAGCAACTGTTTTTCCAGCTCCGTCATGTGCTATTTCCCCGCCAGTATCATCCAGCTCGAATCCTCTCCGAATGTCCCCGCTTGCGGGTTCACCCTCACGCAGCGGCGTCCCTGCTCTCCGCAGGTCGTGAGCTGTACGCCGCTGTTCCTCTCTGACAGTATGGCCTGCGTGTTCTTCTGCTTCCGGATGGTCGTGTAGTTCTCGATTATCCGGTTCCCCTGCCACCACAGAATGGCCGAGCTGACGGCTATCGACAGCGCGGAGACCAGCACGATGGTCAGCCACGTCTGGCTGACCATGCGCAGCATCCCTTTCGTGCGCTGGCTCATGGCTGAGGACAGCTTCCGGTCGTGGTCGAGGATGGCGGCGCTGATTCTCTTCTCGCTTTCGCTCAGTTCCGCTCTGACAGACTTCTCGTGCTCGCTGAATGCGGCTTTCAGCATCTCGCCGGTACTCTGCTGCTGCGCTTTCGATTTCTGCTCTAAGTCCTTCGCCAGCGTTAAAGGGGGCCGCTTGGATTAACCAAACGGTTATTGGCGATCCTTCGGATTACAGGACTACAGAGTTTCTGTGTCCGAAATCGAGCGAATACGTACACCATGCCACCGCTCTATACGAAAGTAGGCAAAACCAGAAACGGATAGCCTGATCGTCCCGTACACCCCTTACGGTCAGGGGTGCCTGGCGCATGAACGTTATACCTTGTTTGATAACCACAGAAAAACGGCGGATGCCCGTGAGGCCGACCATCTTGAACTGAAACAACTTGAGCAGCTTGAAAAACGACTGACCAGGAAAAATGACGCCTGACAGCGTGCTGATTTCCTCCTCCTGGCAGGAGGAGGAATAACAAACCTTACGCCAGATAAAACACTTCTTTCAGTTCGCTGCTGACCGGGCTGTGGTCCGGGTTTGATGGCATCACGCTGGACATGTATTCCCACCAGCGCTGGCACACTTCCGTGCTGGCGACGGCGTTCCAGCGCTCTTCGGATTCGATCTCGATGGTGGCAAACAGCAGGTTGCGTGTTTTATCGAGGTAAATCGCGTAATGGTGCGCACCGTGATCTTTCAGCACCGACTCCAGCTCCGGCCAGATGGGATTATGGCGGCGCTCGTACTCCTCGTGGGCCTCAGGATTAACCTGCATCACAAAGGCTTTGCGGATCATAATGCCTCCAGATACAGCTCACGCACTTCATCGCGGCTGGCGGTGCGCGGGTTGCACGGCGCGCAGGGATCGGCGAGGGCTTTATCCAGCCAGCCTTCTATGTCGTCTTTGGTGACGCCCAACTGGCTGAAGCCGGACGGAATACCGACGCGAGCGCTCAGTGCGCGAATGGCGATAATGGCTTCTTCGCTGGCGAGCTCATCGCTCATGCCGCGCGTGTCGACGCCCATCGCCTGTGCCACGCGGGCAAAACGCGCCACGGCGTTGGGGCGGTTAAAGTTTTCGATGATCGGCAGCAGAATGGCGTTACAGACGCCGTGCGGCAGGTTGTGCGTCGCCCCCGGCTGATGCGCCAGCGCGTGCACCAGCCCCAGTCCGGCGCTGTTAAACGCCATCCCCGCCAGATACTGCCCGAAGGCCATCTGCTCGCGGGCTTCGAGGTTATGCCCGTCATCTACGGCTTTCGGCAGCCATTGCGTGATCAGGCGGATGGCTTCCAGCGCGTTGGCATCGGTGAGCGGGTGCGCGCCGAGGGAAACATAGGCTTCCACCGCGTGGGTCAGTGCATCCATGCCGGTCGCGGCGGTGACGGGGGCCGGGATCGCCAGCATCACACTGGCATCGTCAACGGCAATATCGGGAATAATGTTGGCATCGATAATCACCTCTTTCACCTGACGCTCAGAATCGATGATCACCGCGTTGCTGGTCATCTCGGCGGCGGTGCCAGCCGTGGTGTTGATGGCGACCAGCGGCACGCCCGGATTTTTCACTTTCCCGACGCCGGAATAGGCGGTGGACGGGCCGGGGTTAGCGGTGAGGATTTTTATCGCTTTCGCGGTATCAATGGGGCTGCCGCCGCCAAAGGCGATCAGGTAATCGCATTCAGCATCCTGGTAGGCGGCAAAACCTGCCTGCACCAGTGCTTCGGTCGGGTTCGGAAAGACTTCATCGAACAGATGGTAAGACATTTCATGCGCGTCCAGCGCGGTAAACAGGCTGTCCAGCAGGCCCAGCTTTACCAGCTGCCCGTCGGTAACGATCAACGCCTTACCCCATGCTTTGCCCGCGACCAGGTTAACCATGTCGCCGATTGCCCCCGCGCCATGCAGGCTGATTTTGGGAAGTGCCAACATAAAGCTCATGATAAATCTCCTTAGAGTGCTGTGATTTTTTATGCCCGGCGGCGCTGCGCTTGCACGGGCCTACATCGTAGGCCAGGTAAACGCAGTGCCACCCGGCTATTAAATTCGTCTTCGCTGCATAATCCGTCGCGTAATAATCGGCAGGGAAATCACCACAATCAGCATTGCGCCGATGATGATCGACATCACGATGCCCGGCACGTTAAGCAGGCTGAGGCCAAAGGTGACCAGCCCCATCAGGAAGGCAGCAATAATTACGCCGACCATGCTGCCGGAGCCGCCGAGAATATTGACGCCGCCGAGCACCGCCATGGTCACCACCGCCAGCTCCCAGCCGGTGGCGATAGTCGGGCGCGTACTGCCGAGGCGCGAGGTGAGCAGCACCGAGGCCAGCCCCGCCATCAGGCCCACCAGCGCAAACAGCACCAGGTTGTGACGTTTCACATTGATGCCGGAATACCAGGCACCCGTCGGGTTATTGCCGATGGCGTAGGTCCGGCGGCCAAAGTTGGTGCGGTGCAATACGAAAGCAAACACACCCGCCAGCACGATGAACAGGGCAAACTCAAAGGACAGCGCGCCCCACACATAGCCCTGACCGAACCAGGCAAAACTTTCCGGATACGCATTCAGCGCCTGATCGCCGAGCAAAATGTAAGTGATGCCGCGGTAGAGGCTCATGGTGCCGATGGTGATGACGATGGAGGACAAGTTAAAGCGCGTCACCAGCACGCCATTGAACAGCCCGCACAGCAGACCGACGCCCAGCCCGACGCACACCAGCAGCGGTGTATCGACCCCCGCCTGAGCGCAGAATCCCATTACCGTGGAGCTGAGGGCGATGGTCGAGGCGACGGACAGGTCAATTTCACGGGCGATGATCAGCATTGCCATCGGCAGCACGATGATCGCCTTTTCCGTAAAGTTGAAGGTGGCGTCCGACAGGTTCCAGATGTTGAGGAAGTAGGGCGACGCGAGGGCATTGGCGATAAAGACCGCCGCCGTCACTGCCAGTAAAAATCCCTCCCAGCACAGCAGGCGTTTCAGCCAGGGTGTGGTAGCGGGCCTGGTATTCATCTCGTCAATGGTCATTATTTTGCTCATGCTTTCACCGCCTGTTTCTGACGCGCCAGTGCGGCGTCGCGCAGGATCAGCCGCCCTTTGCGCGTGTTGCCGCGCTCGTTCAGCAGTACCGCAATGACGATCACCGCCCCGGAAATTGCCATCTGCCAGAAGGGCGAGATGCCGATCACTGGCAGCGCATTGTTGATGACGCCCAGAAACAGCGCGCCGAACAGACAGCCGAGCACGCGCCCGGTGCCGCCCATGGTGCTGATGCCGCCGATGACGCAGGCGGCGACCACCTGTAACTCGAAACCATTCGCCACATCGACATAGGCCACGGCGAAACGGGAGATCCACAGATAGCCGCAGAAACCGGCCAGCGCCCCGGATAAGCAGAAGCTGACGAACTGCATCTTGCCAGCGTTGATGCCGGTGTAATACGCGGCGGTGGCGTTGCCGCCTGCGGTGTAGAGCGCACGTCCGGTGCGGCTGTAGCGCAGGAAGTAGCCCACCAGCAACAGCGCGGCGACGGCGCACCAGCTCAGCAGCGGCAGCCCCAGCACGGCAGCGCGCGGCAGGCCGAGAAAATCACTGCTCATCTGGTGAGAGTTGATCCAGCCGCCGTCGGAGAGCAGAAAAATAATGCCGCGGTAGATGCTCATGGTGCCAAGGGTCACCACAATCGCCGGAATACCCATTTTCCACACCAGCAGGCCGTTAATGATGCCCATTACCAGCCCCAGCCCGGTGGCCAGCAGCAGTAACGCCCAGACGGGAATGGCCGGATAGTGGAAGTTGAGCAGGGCGACGATCATGCCGGTCAGCGCCAGATTTGCCGCCATCGACAAATCAATGCCTTTGGTCAGCAGCACCATCATCTGACCGAGCGCGAGGATCACCAGGATGGCGGTGTCATTGAAAATCTCCACCAGATTGGCGGGAGCGATAAACGACGGTACGCGGCTGCCGATGGCCGCGACCATCAGCACGATCACCGCCGCCAGCAGCGCTTCACGGTTTTTAAGCAGGTGTTGCCACATTATGCTGCCTCCTGACCCGCACCGCTGGCGGCGCTGACGATGGTTTCTGCCGTGGCTTCGCCGGCGCGGTATTCTGCGACCATCAGCCCTTCATGCATGACGATAATGCGGTCGGCCATGCCCATCACTTCCGGCAACTCTGACGACACCATGATCACCGCCAGGCCTTGCCCGACCAGCTCGGACATAAACTGGTGCACGGCAGCTTTGGAGCCGATGTCGATGCCTTTGGTGGGTTCATCAAGGATGATCACGTCCGGATGGGTGGCGAGCCATTTGCCGATCACCACTTTCTGCTGGTTGCCGCCGGAGAGGGTTTCCACCGGCTGTTTCCAGCTAAAAGCTTTCACCTGCAAGCGACGAGCGTAGTCGTCCGCCAGCGCCCACTCCCTGGCGTCGTTCAGCACACCGTTGGGATTAAGCTTGCTGAGCTGCGGCAGACTGATGTTCTGGGCAATGGGCAGTTCGATGATCGCCCCCTGTTTCTGGCGCTCTTCCGGCACGCAGACGATACCGGCGTTGATGGCATCGGCAGGCTGGTGGAACTGCACCGTTTTGCCGTTCAGCACGATCTCGCCGGACGACGGACGCGACACGCCGGAGAGCGCCTGCATCAGTTCGGTTCGCCCCGCGCCCACCAGCCCGTAAAAGCCAAGAATTTCCCCTTTGCGCAGGGAAAAATTGATGTGCGCGAATTCGGTAGGGTGGCAGAGATCGTTGACCTCCAGCACCGTGTCGCCCGGCTCGCAGGCCACTTTCGGGTAGGTCTGGGTAATGGCGCGGCCTACCATCATCGCCACCATGCGCTCTTCGGTGATGTCGCTCATTGCGCCGGAGCCGACGTACACCCCGTCGCGCAAAATGGTGTAGTGATCCGCCAGCTCGAAGATTTCATCGAACTTGTGTGAGATAAACATGATCGCTTTGCCTTCCTGCTTCAGGCGTTCAACGATCTGATAAAACTCCAGAATTTCGTGCTGCGACAGGGCGGCGGTGGGTTCATCAAGGATCACCACCTGCGCGTCAAAGGAGAGCGCACGGGCGATGGCGACCATATGACGCTGGGCAATACTCAGGGTTTTCAGCGTCGCCCGCGGATCGATCTGCACTTCCAGGCGGGTCAGAATGGCCTGCGCTTTCTGGTGCATGGCGGGCCAGTCCAGCTTCTTCAGGAAGCCTTTATGCAGATACTGACCGACAAAAATGTTTTCCGTCACCGACAGTTCGTCGAACAGCACGGTTTCCTGATGGATCGCGGTAATGCCGACTTTGTGCGCCGCTTCCGGCCCCGGCAGGTTAATCGGAATGGCTTTGTAGAGGATCTCGCCTTCTTCAGGCTGATAGATGCCGGTCATCACTTTGACCAGCGTTGACTTGCCCGCGCCGTTTTCACCGATCAGGGCGGTGACTTTGCCGGGCCAGAGATCAAGCTGCACGTTCTCAAGGGCGCGCACACCAGGGAAAACCTTGGTGATGCCGGAAAGCTGTAGCAATGGGGTCATGATAGTTCTCCTGGTCAGGGGAATTTGTAGGGCGGGTAAGCGGCAGCGCCACCCGCCTTTTGCCGGATGGCGCTACGCTTATCCGGCCTACAAACCGCATCAAAAGATCTTCGAGAACTTATCAATATTGCTGGCATCGTAGACGAACGGCTCAGCCATCGCGCCGCTGCCGTCTGCATCCAGTTTCACCTTGCCGAGTTTGCCCATGCTGGCCTCGGTTTTGGTGGCGCTGCCTTTCACTAAATCATCCGCCAGGTAAGTGGCGGCATAGCCCAGGTCAATCGGGTTCCAGATGGCAAAACTTTTCGTCGCGCCGGATTTCACCGCGCCCGCCATTTCAGACGGCAGGCCCAGACCGGTTACGTACACTTTGCCGATTTTGCCCTGATCTTTCACCGCCTGCGCAGCCGCCACGATGCCAACCGAGGAGGGCGAGACGATCACTTTCAGATCCGGGTACGTTTTCAGCAGGCCGACCGCTTCGCGGTAGCTCTTGTCAGACAGATCGTCGCCATAAGCAGTGGTCACCAGATTGACGGACGGATATTTCGGCAGCACTTTTTTCATTTCCGCAATCCAGGTGTTCTGGTTCGCGGAGGTCGGCGTGGCGCTTAAGATCGCCACATCGCCTTTCTCGACGTTCAGCGCTTTCAGCGCGTCGGCGGCGAGCTTAACGTTGGTTTCGCCAATCAGCGCATTGTTCGACGGGTTCAGGTGGATCTGGCGACCGGCTTTCGCCACGCCGGAATCCCAGGAGACGACTTTGATACCGCGCTGCATCGCTTTTTTCAGCACCGGTACGACGGCGTCAGGATCGTTGGCGGAGATGGCGATCGCATCCACCCCCTGGGCGATCAAGCCGTTCAGCACTTCGATCTGCGCTTCGGCGGTGGTGGTGGTCGGGCCGGTATAAATCACTTTTACATCACCTAACTCTTTGGCGGCCTCCTGCGCGCCGACGTTTGCTGCTTCGAAAAAACCATTGCCCAGGGATTTTGCTACCAGGGCGATTTTGACTTCTGCTAATGCGGAACCGGACAACGCTAGTGCAGCAACGGTGAGGATTAAGCTTGCTTTAATTTTCATTGCTTGTACTCCACGAGTGAGTTTTGTAGGGATGGCAGGTGGTATTCGCCCCGTCTGCGTGAGCGGGGCGCGATGTTGTTATTTGTACAAATCTAAAGCGGACTGCATCGGCGTTACGCCAAAGCGCTTGCCGAGGGCGATTAACTCCTGCTGGGTGATGGTCTGTTTCATGCCGCCCATCGAGTACACCTTCACCAGCACTTCAGCGGATTTTTCGGCGGTGTCAATCAGGCCAAAGGCTTCATCCAGCGTCGGGCCGCTACCAAAGACGCCGTGGAACGGCCACAGCACCAGCGAATGTTTCGTCATTTCCGCGGCGGTCGCCTGGCCGATTTCGTCGGTGCCCGGCACCATCCACGGCAGAATGCCGACGCCGTCCGGGAACACCACCAGACATTCGGTGCTGCCTTCCCACAGTTTGCGGGTAATAAAGTCGGCGCTGTTTTCCAGCACGTAGGTCAGGGCGATAAGATTTGTGGCGTGGCAGTGCATGATCACGCGATCGCGACCCTGGGTCGCTTTGATGCGCTCACAGTGTGACAGGAAGTGCGCGGGCAATTCGGAGGTTGGCACCGCGTCGTTGGTCAGGCCCCAGAGAATGTGGTAACCCGCGCCATCGCTGTCCACTTTAACGATGCCGAGGTTAGCGGTGGGATCGAGCTGCACGTTACGGAAGAATTTACCGGAACCGGTGACGATAAAGGGTGTGTTAGCCAGCAACGGCATTGGCTGGCTCAGCGTGATATAGCGCGGTGTTTTATGGAAATCCGCGGTAAAAGAGGCGATGTCGGCCTCATCCAGGCGCAGCGTCAGGTTGCCGCCGTTACGCTCGTCCCAGCCTTTCAGCCAGGCGTCGGTGGTGGCTTTGATCATCCCCTGGACAAACCAGGCGTTGGTGATGTTCTGCATAGTCTTTGTATTCCTGTAAATGTGGCGAGGGTACGTTTCCCCTCACCCTAACCCTCTCCCATGGGGAGAGGGGACTGATCGAGTTCGGACTTACCTTTCGCCCTCTCCCTCAGGGAGAGGGCGGGGTGAGGGTGGCCCTCAGCTTCGTTCCGCTAACACGGTTTTCTCATACGCCCGCACGCTGTCGAGCCACTGGCTGCCGACCGGCGTGTCGTTGCGCTGACAATACATTTCCCACACCGCCTGCCACGGCAGCGATTTCTGCTCTTCCAGCAGCGCCAGTCGCGCGGTGTAATCGCCGCTCGCTTCCAGACGGCGCAGCTCATCGGTTGGCTCCAGCAGGGCGCGCAGCAGGGCTTTTTTCATGTTGCGGGTGCCGATCACCCAGGCGGCGATGCGGTTGATGGAGGCATCAAAGAAATCGAGGCCAATGTGTACGCGGTCGAACAGGTTATGGCGGACAATCTCGCTGGCGATGGCCTGGGTTTCGTCATCCAGCAGCACCACGTGATCGCTGTCCCAGCGCACCGGGCGGCTGACGTGCAGCAGCAGGTGCGGCACATAGAGCATGGCGGCGGAGATTTTGTCGGAGATGACTTCGGTCGGGTGGAAGTGACCGGCGTCCAGGCACAGCGCGGTCTGACGGCTGGTGGCATAGCCCATGTAAAACTCGTTAGAGCCGACGGTATAGCTCTCGGCACCGATGCCGAACAGCTTGCTCTCTACCGCATCAATGTGATGCGCCAGGCTCAGCTTCTCGCTCAGCGCGTCGTCCAGCGCGGCGACCAGGCGTCGACGCGGCGCGAGGCGGTCAACGGTGACATCTTTCATGCCGTCCGGGATCCAGATGTTCATCACCGACGGCGTGCCCAGTTGCTCGCCGAAATACGCCGACACGCGACGGCAGGCTTTCACATGGTCGATCCAGAACTGGCGGATCTCATCGTTAGCGTGGGACAGCGTAAAACCATCGGCTGACAGCGGATGCGAGAAACATGACGGATTGAAATCCAGCCCCAGCTGATGCTCTTTTGCCCATTTCACCCAGTTTGCGAAGTGTTCCGGCTTGATGGCATTGCGCGCCACCGGTTCGTCGGATTCCAGATAGATAGCGTGCAGATTCAGCCGTTTGGGGCCTGGGATCAGACTCAGCGCCTGCTCCAGATCGGCGCGTAACTCAGCCGCATTGCGCGCCTTGCCCGGATAGTTACCGGTCGCCTGAATGCCGCCCGTCAGACCGCCCTGCGGGTTTTCAAACCCGGCGACGTCATCGCCCTGCCAGCAGTGCATGGACACCGGCAGGCGATCGAGCTGGCTCAGCGCCGCCTCGACATCAATGCCTACCGCGGCGAAGCGTTGTTTTGCCAGTTCCCAGGCTTGTTCAAGATGAGTGGTCATGCGCAAAGCTCCTTTGTGGGTCGTTTTTGCTGAAACTGCGCAACATAGCGAGCAATTTCATTATCAGGATGAGGGGCATAGGTGGTGAGGGCGTAACTGGACGCCACCACCTCACGGAACGCGTCGACGCTGGTTAGCTCGTCCAGCGTCATTAACTGCACGCCGATGTTGCCAAGCGTCGAGGCTTCAACAGGGCCTGCGACGACGGTGATGCCACAGGCATCGGCGCAAAGCTGGTTGAGCAACTGGTTCTGGCAGCCGCCGCCGACGATATGCAGCTGGCTGAACGGCTTGCCGCGAAGCTGCGCCAGCTCACGCAGTACATCGGCATACAGCAGCGCCAGGCTGTCAAAAATGCAGCGCGCCAGTTCGGCGGTGGTGTGCGGTACGGGCTGGCCGTTTTCCCGGCAGGCGGCCTGCACTTCGCGGCTCATGTTTTCCGGGTTGATAAAGCGATCGTCGTTCGGGTTGATCACGAAACGGCAGGCGGGCAGGGTCGCGGTGCGGGCAATCAGATCCGGCAAATCGCTGACGTTCTGCTCTTTCAGTACCCGTTGCAGCAGCCACAGACCCATGATGTTTTTCAGCACGCGATAACGGCCTTCTGCGCCGCCTTCGTTGGTGATGTTGGCGGCCAGTGCCTCATCGCTGGTGTAAGGCGTTTTGCTTTCAAAGCCCATCAGCGACCAGGTGCCGGAGGATAAATAAGCCGCGTCTTTTCCGGCCAGCGGCGCGGCGATCACTGCGCTGGCGGTGTCATGGCTGGCGACGGCGACCACCGGCACGCCAGCCCAGTGACCGATCACATTACCCGGATGCGTTGGCGTGCCGAACCAGGCGGCGGGCACGCCCGCCCAGTCGAGCAGCGTCTCGTCCCAGTTGTCGGTGTGAATGTTCACCAGTTGCGTGGTGGTGGCGTTGGTGTATTCCCAGTTGAGCTTGCCGGTCAGCCGGAAGCTGAAATAGTCGGGGATCAGCAGGGCATGGGCGACGCGCGCCGTCAGGTCCGGCTGCTGTTCACCAAGCGCTTTAAACTGGTAAAGCGTGTTAAAGGGTAAAAACTGAATGCCGCTGCGGCGATAAATATCGGCTTTACCCCGTTGCGCTATGGCCTGCGCCATCACGCCATCGGTACGGCCGTCGCGGTAGGAAACCGGCTGGCCGACGCGCTCGCCCTGCGCATCAATCAGCACGTAATCCACGCCCCAGGTATCAATGCCGATACTGTCGATGGCGATGCCCTGCTGACAGACTTTATCCAGCCCGCAGCGGATTTCCGCTTCCAGGCTGTCGATGTCCCAGCACTCGACGCCGTCAATTTTTTGCAGGCAGTTACTGAAGCGATGGATTTCGCGAAGCGTAAGGGTGCGCGGCTCAACGTCGAAGCGGGCGAGCATTACGCGGCCGCTTGATGCGCCTAAATCGACAGCGACGCAATGGCGAAAAGTCATGGAGCGATCCTCTGGTGAGTCATTGCCGTCAGTCTAAAAAAGGGCCAGCAGGATCACCTTCTTGCCAGTGACAGGCCCAAACCGCCGCTGGCAAGAAACCAAAGATGAACGTGAGAGAGTTCACAGTTTGCGTTTATCAGCGACTTTTCAGGGGCTGTGACCGCCGCCGCATTTCCTGAACTTTCCGACAGTTTCTTGAAAAATCGACAGGCTTTGCGCGCTTTGCTGTCAAAAATTCAAGGTGAGAACCGAGGGCGTTAATTACTATATTGAGAACGTTTCTCATCGACAGGGGTAACTATGACCGTATTACACAGCGTGGACTTTTTTCCATCAGGTTATACGCCTGTTGCTATCGAACCCCGGCTGCCCCAGGCGGCGTTCCCGGAACATCATCATGATTTTCATGAGATTGTGATCGTTGAGCACGGCACCGGCATTCATGTCTTCAATGGTCAGCCCTACACCATCAGCGGCGGTACGGTATGCTTTGTGCGCCGATCATGATCGGCATCTCTATGAGCACACCGATAATCTGTGCCTGACCAATGTGCTGTATCGTTCGCCGGACGCTTTCCAGTTCTTATCCGGCTTAAACCAGTTGTTGCCTCAGGAGCAGGACGGCCACTACCCGTCACACTGGCGCGTGAATCAGGGCGTGCTGCAACAGATACGGCAGATTGTCGGGCAGATGGAAACGGCGGAGGAGGGTAACGACATGGCGTCGCTGGCGAACCGTGAGATCCTCTTTATGCAGTTGCTGGTCCTGCTGCGCCGCAGCAGTCAGATGGAAGGGGCGGCGAATAATGACGCGCGCCTGAATCAGCTGATGTCATGGCTGGAAGATCACTTTGCGGAGGACGTATGCTGGGAGTCGCTGGCGGATCAGTTCTCGCTGTCGCTGCGCACCCTGCACCGTCAGCTTAAGCAGTACACCGGCATGACGCCGCAGCGCTATCTGAACCGCCTGCGGCTGATCAAAGCGCGTCATTTGCTGCGCCACAGTGACCACAGCGTTACCGACATCGCCTTTCGCTGCGGTTTCGGCGACAGTAACCACTTTTCGACGCTTTTCCGCCGCGAATTTGACTGGTCGCCGCGTGATATTCGCCAGGGACGCGATACCCTGTTGCAGTAGCTGCCCGTAACGAGAGTCTTATCACCGTATTTTCGCCAGAAAACAGCTACTAATGAAAGGTTAATCGCTGTTGAGGTGACCCTGTGGCAGGCCAGCTAATTCTCCGTAAAGCCGACTTTTTTGCCCGTACCGCACAAGCGGTGGCGGTGGCAGATCGCTACCCGCAAAACGTCTTTGCGGAACACTCCCACGAGTTTAATGAACTGGTGCTGGTGTGGCGCGGCAACGGGCTGCACATTCTGAACGACCGGCCTTATCGCATCACCCGCGGCGATCTGTTTTATATTCGCGCGGAAGATCGTCATTCGTACGCCTCGGTCAATGACCTCGTGCTGCAAAACATCATCTACTGCCCGGAACGCCTGACGCTGGCGCTCGACTGGTCGGCGCATATTCCGGGGTTGCAGGGCGGTGCGGCATCGCCCCACTGGCGGCTTGGCAGCACGGGTATGACGCAGGCGCGACAGGTGATCACGCAACTGGAGCAGGAGAGCGCCCGAACCGATGAGCTGGCGAACCCGCTGGCGGAGGCGCTGTTCGCGCAGCTGATCCTGACGCTCAGACGGCATCGCTACGCCACGGATAATCTGTCGGCCACCGCCAGCGAGGCGCTGCTCGACAGGCTCCTCACGGCGCTGGCAGGCAGCCTGAACCGGGCCTTTGCGCTGGAGGCGTTCTGCGAGCAAAACCAGTGCAGCGAACGCGCACTGCGCCAGCAGTTCCGCACCCAGACCGGCATGACCATCAACAACTATCTGCGGCAGCTGCGCATCTGCCACGCCCAGTATCTGCTGCAACACACGGAGCTGCTGATCGGCGAAATCGCCATGTGCTGCGGCTTCGAAGACAGCAACTATTTCTCGGTGGTTTTCACCCGCGAAACGGGCGCGACGCCGAGCCAGTGGCGGCAGCGCTTAGCGCAAAAATTGACAGTGTCATAACGAAAAGTTATAACCACACGGAAAGTACGGCATTGATAAACATTTTCAATACCACTTAATTAACTATAATGAACCAACTGCTTACGCGGCGTTAACACTTCAGCCGCCCGACAATAATGGAGATGAATATGAGTTATACACTGCCATCCCTGCCATACGCATACGACGCTTTAGAACCGCATTTCGATAAGCAGACGATGGAAATCCATCACACCAAACACCACCAGACCTATGTAAACAACGCTAACGCAGCGCTGGAAAGTCTGCCTGAATTCGCTAACCTGCCGGTTGAAGAGCTGATCACCAAACTGGATCAGCTGCCAGCAGACAAAAAAACCGTACTGCGTAACAACGCAGGTGGTCACGCTAACCACAGCCTGTTCTGGAAAGGCCTGAAAACCGGTACCACCCTGCAGGGCGACCTGAAAGCGGCTATCGAACGTGATTTCGGCTCTGTTGAGAAATTCAAAGAAGAGTTCGAGAAAGCTGCTGCCACCCGTTTCGGCTCCGGCTGGGCGTGGCTGGTACTGAAAGGCGACAAACTGGCTGTAGTGTCTACTGCCAACCAGGACAGCCCGCTGATGGGTGAAGCGATCTCTGGCGTATCCGGCTTCCCGATCATCGGCCTGGACGTGTGGGAACATGCTTACTACCTGAAATACCAGAACAAACGCCCGGATTACATCAAGGCGTTCTGGGAAGTGGTTAACTGGGACGAAGCCGCGGCACGTTTCGCAGCTAAAAAATAAGTCCTGATCACCGCCTGGTGAACGTATCCAGCCCCTGTCGGTCAGCCGACGGGGGCTTTTTTTTGCCCGCTACAGACCGAAAACCTCGTCGATCGCCCGCGTCTGCGCGTCGCTCAGCGTGCCGCCTGCGTTACGGGATGTCGTCCCGCAGTAACCAAACTTGCGGGACACCACGGTTTTGATGGTGGTGACGAAATCATCGCCGATGGCGTAGATCGCCGACAGTCGACCTATTTCCTGCTGAACTTGCTGTAATCTTTGCAGATCGCCGTAAGCAAAAGCCTCGCGGGCCTGCACAAACAGTTCCGGCACAATGTTATTCAGCCCGGAAATCACCCCGGCACCGCCCGCCAGTTTGTTGGGAATAAAATACTCGTCATAGCCGGAAAGTACGGCGAAATCATCCCTCACCGCCTGGGTGGCGAGGATCATCGTGCGGGTGTGCGACTGGCAATCCACCGTGTCTTTAATGCCCGCGAAGTCCGGGAATTCCGCCGCCAGCGTGGCGATAAGTTCCGGCGTCAGATCGCAGCCGGTACGCGCCGGAAAGTTATAGGCGAACCATTTGCCCGCCAGCTGCTGCCCGAGTGCGCGGTAGTAGCTAAGCAGTTGCGCAGATGTCTGGCCGTAGTAGTAGGGCGGCAGGATCATCACCGCCTCGTAACCCGCTACATATGACGCCTGCGCCAGGCGCAGTATGTCGCTCACGCAGGTGGAGGAGACATTCACCACCATCGGCAATGACGACATGGCCCGCGCTTCGCGGATCAGGAGCAACCGCTCCTCCAGCGTAAAAGAAGCGAATTCGCCGATGCTGCCCATCAGTAAAATGACATCGAGTTTGGCGTCGGTCAGGCGGGCGAGATGCTGGCGTAGCCCGTTGAGATCGATCTTGCCGTCGGTTTCCATCGGCGTAATGGCCGGGCACCAGACGCCGGTAAAACGCGCTGCACTGGACATGTTGTTGGCTCCTTGAATGTGAAATGGTGTTTCAGAAGTTAGCTAAGTGATAGCACGGCTTGATCCCTTTCACGCCGGTGATGTACTTTTTTTGCGCGCTGACGCCGCAAAAATATTGTATTTCGCGGCTTTTCCGGCGAGCCTGAACAGCTGTGGGATCATGACAAAGGGAGACGATATGCAATATCCGATGGAGGTGTTTTCCGGCAAGGTGCGCGATTATCCGGGCAGCCGCCCGAGCGCCATTGCGAAAGTGCAGGTAGATGGCGAACTGACGCTGACAGATCGCGGTCTGAAGGATGACCAGCAGGCGGAGAAAAAGATCCACGGCGGCCCGGACCGGGCGTTATGCCACTATCCGCGCGAGCATTACGCCCAGTGGGCGCGGGATTTCCCGGAGCAGGCGGCGCTGTTTGTCGCCCCGGCGTTTGGCGAGAATCTGTCGACCGTCGGGCTGACGGAAAAGAACGTGTACATCGGCGACATCTTCCGCTGGGGCGACGCGCTGATCCAGGTGACGCAGCCGCGCTCGCCGTGCTTCAAACTTAACTTCCACTTCGGCATCCCGAATATGGCGACGCTGATGCAGGATCGCGGTCACACCGGCTGGCTGTACCGTATTGTGGCGGGCGGGCAGGTGTTTAGCGATGCGCCGCTGGAGCTGGTATCCCGTTGCAGCGATATTAGCGTCCACGAGGCAGGGGTGATTGCCTGGCATACTCCGTTCGATGATGAGCAGTATCATCGTTTGCTGTCAGCGGCAGGGCTGTCGGTAAGCTGGGCAAGAACGATGCAGAAACGGCGTATTAGCGGCAGGATCGAAGACAGTTCGCGGCGTTTGCGCGGGTAGCAGGCGTTGCCCCCTCAGCCAAACCCTCTCCCGGTGAGTGGGGAGAGGGCCGGGGTGAGGGGTCAGGCCCGTTTGCTATACAGCGGCAGCCAGATGGTCAGGCGCAGGCCGCCTAACGGACTGTCGTCCGCCTTCACCCAGCCGCGATGCTGTTGGATGGCGGTTTCAACAATTGCCAGCCCCAGCCCCGTGCCGCCGGACTCGCGGTCGCGGGCCTCGTCAGTACGGTAGAACGGCCGGAAAATCTGCTCGCGATCTGCCGGGCTGACGCCCGGACCGTCATCATCCACGTTAATGGTGATGCCGTCTTTATCCACGGCAAATCCGACTTCAATCTGCGTGTGAGAATACCGCAGCGCATTGCGCACGATGTTTTCCAGCGCGCTTTCCAGCGCGTTCGGGTTACCGTACAACGGCCATGGCCCCGGCGGGAATGTCACCGTCAGCGTCTTACCCATCTGTTCGGCTTCAAAGGCGGCGTTGTCCAGCACCTCGCTCCACAGCTGATTCGCTTTCATGGTTTCGCTGACCAGCGCGTTTTTCTGCTGATTGCGCGACATCACCAGCAGGTCGTTGATCATGCTGTCGAGCCGCTGCGCTTCGGTTTCGATGCGCTCCAGTTCTTTGCTTTCACCGCTACGGCGGCGCAGCAGGGCGGTGCCCAGTTGCAGGCGCGTCAGTGGGGTACGCAGCTCGTGCGAAATATCAGAAAGCAGACGTTGCTGCGAGGTCATCATGCGTTCAAGGGCCGTCACCATCTGGTTAAAGCTGGCCCCGGCGGCGAGAAATTCCTGCGGCCCGGCTTCCAGTTCCGGATGCTGGCGCAGGTTACCCTGTGCTACTTCATCTGCGGCGTTCTTCAGCTTACGTGCCGGTTTGGCGAGACTCCACGCCAGCCATAACAGCAACGGCGAGCTGATCAGCATGGTGACAATCAGCAGTAATAACGGGCGGTCAAAAAGCAGGTTAATAAAGTCTGACTGCGAGCTGCTGGCCGGACGAATGAGATAGAGCTGGTAATTATCTTCCCCATCCCTGATGGAAAATGGCCCTACCAGCTCTACCCGACCGTACTTTTTCTTCTGCGGGTGGTCGGCATTATCCGCCTGCCCGATGAAGTTACGGATGATCTGCATTTCGCTACGTTCTGCGCCAATCACGCGGCCTTCGCTGGTCACCAGCAACAGGCGTTGTCCCGGCGGCGCCCATTTGTCGATCGCGCGGAATAATCTGCGCCACCACATCAGGTCGTTCGGCGGGTCATTGGCCAGTTCCGCTTCGACATGCTGTTCGATCATCACGCCCTGGCGCTGTTCGCTGTCGAGCAACTCCGTCATCTGACGGGAGTCCAGCTTCGGCACCATCAGTACCAGCATCAACACCAGTGCCAGCGTTAACCAAAAAATGGCAAAGATGCGTGCAGTCAAACTTCCAATCATGAAGCGGAAACCATCAGATAGCCGCGACCGCGCAGGGTTTTAAACCACGGGTGTCCGTCTTTGCGTTCCGGCAATTTACGGCGCAGGTTGGAAATGTGCATATCGATGGCGCGATCGAACGGCGTTAAGCGCTTACCCAGCACTTCCTGGCTCAGATGTTCACGGGAAACGACCTGGCCCAGATGTTGCGCCAGCAGATAAAGCAGCGTGAATTCGGTGCCGGTAAGTTCCAGCGACTGACCATCAAAGCTGGCTTCCTGACGGCCTGGATTGAGGCTTAAGGCGTCGACTTCTAAAGTAGGGGAACCGTTATCGCTGTTTTGCTGCTGCTCGCTCCAGTGTGAACGGCGCAGGATGGCGCGGATGCGCGCAACCAGCTCGCGGTCATTGAAAGGTTTAGGCAGATAATCGTCTGCGCCCAGCTCAAGGCCGAGTACGCGATCGAGTTCGCTGCCGCGTGCAGTCAACATAATAACGGGCGTCTGGTGTGTCTGACGAAGCTCTTTAAGTGTATCAATACCGTTTTTCTTCGGCATCATCACGTCGAGCAAAAGTAAATCGATACTGTCGTCAAGGAGGTCAAGCGCTTGTTCCCCGTCATGGGCAACCAACACGTCAAAACCTTCCATGTCGAGCAGTTCCTTCAACAGGGATGTAAGCTCTCGGTCATCATCAACTAACAGGATTTTATTCATTGTTTAAATACCTCCGAGGCAGAAATTACGTCATCAAGGCGCGCTAATCCATGACTTTACGTTGTTTTACACCCCCTGACGCTAGTTTTCAGCCTGAACCGTACACTGGCTCTCGTTGAATCGCGAAACAAAAGATTTTGGGAGTAAGTGATGCGCAATGTTACCGCTGCCGTCATGGCCTCAAGCCTGGCATTCAGTGCAGCCAGCCAGGCAACTGCAGATGTAACAGGCGGCAACTGGCATCCGACAGAGGGACTTACTCAGCGTAGCAGCCAGAGCACCATGTTTGATGGAATTAGTTTAACCGAACATCAGCGACAGCAGTTACGCGATCTCATGCAGCGGGCACGGCACGATCAGCCGCCGGTGAATGTGAGCGACGTGGAGACAATGCATGACCTTGTCACCGCACAAAAATTTGATGAAAGCGCTGTACGCGCTCAGGCAGAAAAAATGGCGCAGGAACAGGTTGCTCGCCAGGTCGAAATGGCCAGGGTTCGTAACCAGATGTACCACCTGCTAACGCCGGAGCAGCAAGCGGTTTTACACAAGAAACACGATCAGCGAATGGAACAACTGCGCGATGTCGCGCGAATGCAGCAAAGTTCGTCGCTGAAGTTATCGAGTAGCAGCAGTCACAGTAGTAATCAGTAACACCCTGTTTTCCTTGCCATAGACACCATCCCTGTCTTCCCCCACATGATGTGGGGGTTTTTTTTGCCTGAAATTTACCCCCCGATCCCCGCTGAACCGGCAATTTCACGCTTTACGATGTGCCTTTTCATCACAATGAGGCTTTTTACATCCGTTATACTGGTTTCTGCATTCTGCAGGAGTCTCTATGAATCAATCTTATGGAAGGCTGGTTAGCCGGGCGGCGGTCGCGGCGACGATCCTCGCCAGCCTGTTATTACTGATCAAAATCGTCGCGTGGTGGCACACCGGTTCGGTCAGTATTCTGGCGGCGCTGGTGGATTCGCTGGTCGATATTGCGGCCTCTCTTACTAACCTGCTGGTGGTGCGTTACTCCTTACAACCTGCGGATGACGAGCACACATTTGGTCACGGTAAGGCCGAATCGCTGGCCGCGCTGGCGCAAAGTATGTTTATTTCCGGCTCGGCGCTGTTCCTGTTTTTGACCGGCATACAGCATCTGGCGCGCCCGGAACCGCTGAATGCGCCAGGGATTGGGGTGATCGTCACGGTGATTGCGTTGCTGAGTACGATTATTCTCGTCACCTTTCAGCGCTGGGTAGTAAGAAAAACCCAAAGCCAGGCGGTACGGGCGGATATGCTTCATTATCAGTCTGATGTTATGATGAATGGCGCTATTCTCATTGCCCTTGGCCTGTCCTGGTATGGCTGGCATCGTGCCGATGCGTTATTTGCATTAGGTATTGGTGTTTATATATTGTACAGCGCGCTACGCATGGGCTATGAAGCGGTCCAGTCATTGCTGGATCGGGCGTTGCCTGACATCGAACGTCAGGAAATATTCGAAATCGTCACTCGCTGGCCTGGGGTCAGCGGCGCGCACGACCTTCGCACGCGGCAGTCAGGGCCGACCCGCTTTATACAGATTCATTTGGAAATGGATGACAATCTTCCCCTTGTTCAGGCGCATTTGGTGGCTGAACAGGTTGAGCAGGCGATTTTGCAACGCTTCCCAGGCTCAGATGTCATCATCCATCAGGATCCTTGTTCGGTAGTGCCCCAGGAAAAGGGTACGTCAATCAATGCTTTGTGATCGGTTGTAAAAGAGTGAGTCAGGCCACTTTTTTGTACAGAAGTTAGCGCCATTTCGCCTGACCTGAATCAATTCAGCACAGAGATATTGATATACTATTCGCAACATCGTTGTTCACTCCTTCGGGGGAGTCGCTTCGGGCAACAGAATTCATTTTGCATTCCAAAGTTCAGAGGTAGTCATGATTAAGAAAATCGGTGTGTTGACAAGTGGCGGTGATGCGCCGGGCATGAACGCTGCAATTCGTGGCGTCGTCCGTGCGGCATTAACAGAAGGCCTGGAAGTTTGTGGTATTTATGACGGTTACCTGGGTCTTTACGAAGATCGTATGGTGCAGCTCGACCGTTACAGCGTGTCCGACATGATCAACCGTGGCGGCACTTTCCTGGGCTCCGCACGCTTCCCGGAATTCCGTGAAGAGCACATCCGCGCGGTGGCTATCGAAAACATGAAAAAACGCGGTATCGACGCACTGGTCGTTATCGGCGGCGACGGCTCTTACATGGGCGCGAAACGCCTGACTGAAATGGGCTTCCCGTGCATCGGTCTGCCAGGCACCATCGATAACGACGTGGCGGGTACTGACTACACCATCGGTTACTTCACCGCGCTGCATACGGTCGTAGAAGCGATCGACCGTCTGCGTGACACCTCTTCTTCTCACCAGCGTATCTCTATCGTTGAAGTCATGGGCCGTTACTGCGGCGACCTGACGCTGGCTGCGGCTATCGCAGGCGGCTGCGAGTTCATCGTGCTGCCGGAAGTGGAATTCAATCGTGAAGACCTGGTGAACGAAATCAAAGCCGGTATCGCGAAAGGTAAAAAACACGCCATCGTGGCGATCACCGAGCACATCTGCGACATCGATGAACTGGCGAAATACATCGAAGAAGAAACGCAGCGTGAAACCCGCGCTACGGTGCTGGGTCACATTCAGCGTGGCGGTTCACCGGTGCCTTACGACCGTATCCTTGCTTCCCGTATGGGCAGCTACGCCATCGAGCTGCTGTTGCAGGGCCACGGCGGACGTTGCGTCGGTATCCAGAACGAAAAAATGGTGCACCACGACATCGTTGACGCTATCGAGAACATGAAGCGTCCGTTCAAAGGCGACTGGCTGGACTGCGCGAAAAAACTGTATTAATGGCGCAGAGACGAAACGGGCGCGCTCACGTGCCCGTTTTGTTAATTAACGCGAGGACTGCGAATGTCTGCGCCCTATCGACACGAAATAATTGCCACCGATGCCCAGACGCTTGCGCATTTTATCTGGCACGCGGGTAAATCCGACCCGGTCGCCCGTCACTGGCACAAATCCCTTGAGCTGAGTTATACCCTCAGTGGTTCCATTGCCCGCTTTGAGATCAATGGCCGCGCGTATGCGACGTCATCCGGTCAAATCCTGATCGTAAATCCTAATGAAGTTCATGCGGTAGAAACCTCTCCGGAGCGGCAGGCGCAGGGGCTGACGGTCATTTTTCCGTATCAGTTTTTGCAAAATGTGGTGCCAGGGCTGGACACGCTAATTTTCGATCTGAATAGTCCGGCGCACTTTACGCCGCTTCAGCGCAAAGCCTATCGCAAGTTACAGCATCTGCTTAACCGCGCAGCGGAGATTACCGCCTCTGCACCTCCCTCAGCCTGCGACACGCTCCTGCTCAGTTCGATGGTTTATCAACTCCTGTACTGGCTGGTGTACGCCTTTTCTGATGACAAAAATAAATACCAGTATCAGAACAGTAATCCTTGCGAGAAAATTGTCAGGGTGACGGCGTGGATCGACAGTCATTTCCATGAACGGCTTACCAGCGCGGCGGTTGCGCGACATTTTTATATTTCAGAAACCTGGTTTTCCCACCTGTTTAAGCAGCATGTCGGCAAAACGTTCCATCAATATCTGGTATCCGTAAGACTGAATGCGGCGATGACGATGCTGTTTGACAGCAATCTGCGTGTGCAAATTGTGGCTGAGCGCAGCGGATTTCCGAACTTCAAATCTTTCGTAAACTATTTTAAGCAGGCGTTTGGTATGACGCCGTTGCAGTACCGCAAATCGCGACGTCAGCCGGAGATGTGAGCGCGCCATCAAAAGTATTATTTGCCCTTTTTTTCGCTAAAAAATCGCCTTTCTGCACTTCCACAGGCCAATTATTCTGCCGCCAATGAATTCGGGCACAGGCTCAGGGCGGAAATATGCAGCAGCAACAGCGCAGGCTTTTTAAAACATCACTCTTATCTGTCTCACTAATTAATATGTCTGGCCCGGCAGTCGCCGCGGCGATCCCGCTGATGGCCCAGGCATTTCCGCAACGTACGCTCGCCGATATTGAACTGACCGTCTCGGTGACGAATTTCGGTATTCTGCTGTTGGTCATTCTGGCGCCATTTTTTGTCCGCCGTTTTGGCGATAAAAAAACGGTGATCGCCGGGCTACTGCTGGCGCTGGTGGCGGGGTGTATGCCGATATTCAGCAACAGTTACTGGCTACTACTGAGTTCGCGTTTTGCGCTGGGATGCGGGATTGGGCTGTTCAATTCGCTCTCCTACAGCCTGATTTGCCAGTATTTTTCTGGCGATGAACGGAGCACGTTATTAGGCTTCCAGGGGGCGGTTTCCGCCTTCGGCAGCGCGCTTATGACGCTGCTAATCAGCGTGCTGATTCATTATGGCTGGCACAGTGTTTTCATCATTTATTTTATGGCGCTGATCCCGCTCATATTATTTAGCATTCATATTCCGGCAACCTGTAATGCACCGCAGGCGGACGCGGTGGCGACGACGTGGCGTATTAACTGGCGCATTCCCGCCTATGCGCTGTATCTGTTTTACATCTTCGCCGGTTATATGATTTTGATTTTCAAACTGGCGACGGTTATGACCTTTATTGGTTATGGTGATGCGGCATGGGCCAGCCTGCTGATCACGCTATCCACGGTTATTTCGTTTCCTGGCGGATTACTTTTTGGTAAAGCCAGCAAAAAGCTTGGACCGGCTATTCTGCCGCTGTCGTTACTGGTTATTGGCATCGCACTGATCCTGTTAACGCTTTCTTCCAGCCTCGCGCTGACAGCCATCCTGATCCTGGCGGCCGGGTTTGTTTTCGCCTTTATTATTCCGCATTTCTTTAATTGTGCCGCGGCCATCAGTACGCCAGCGACGCAAACAGTGGCCTCTTCCATTCTGCTCATCGGCATTAACTTTGGCGTATTTCTCCATCCCTGGATCATTCGTATGATCCAGGCGCAGGGAAGCCGCAGCGATCTGTTATTTCCGATTAACGTGTATGGCTGGCTGTTTATCGCCACGGCATTACTTCATGCCGGGTATCTCGCTAACCGTTATTTAAAAGGCGTTAAAAATTATGCGTGACTATGTACAGTACGCTTCACTGGCGCAAACCTTACATCCACAGGCAGTAGAAGAACTTCAGGCGATGGCAGGCCACACGCCAGCAGGCGGGGATTTGCTGTCGTTGCGGGACGCCATGGGCTGGCCCGCAAAGGACATTCGTACCCGCCCTCTGACCGTGAGCAATAAAATTATCGACGGTCATGTCAATGTGCGTATTTATCGCTGCACCGATAGCCAGGGGCCGCTACCCGTGGTGCTGTTCCTGCATGGTGGCGGTTTTTTTGGCGGCTCGCTGGATAATGTCGAGTATCCCTGCCGCGCACTGGCGGATCTTGGCGATGTCGTGGTGGTTTCGGTTGATTATGCGCTGGCCCCCGAAATCCCCTGGCCGGGGGCTTTGCTGGACTGCTACACCGCCCTGCGCTGGGTGCATCAGCAGGGAGACGAATATGGTATTGATCGGACGAATATTACCATTGCCGGCGATTCCGCAGGCGGCAACCTGAGCCTCGCGACCGGTTTGCTGGATGTCACGCTGGGAACGAAATATCTCTCGCGCCTCATCGGGTTTTATCCGGCAACCTCGCTAAGCCGTGATGCGACGCTGGCGGATACCTCGCAGTATCCGGCGCGTGAACATAAAGCGCTTATAGACGCTTATCTCAATGATTTTTATGGCTCAATGGGGCAGGTCGCGCAGTGGTATGCCGGGGACAACGCGTGCTGTCAGCCCTTTATTTCACCTCTTTTCGCCGCGCCTGCACTGCTGGCTCAGTTGCCGCCATTACTGATTTGCTGCGGTGAATTTGATCCTTTACGCCTGCAAGTGGAAGCCTTTGTCGATAAAACGCGCCAGGCAGGCGGCGAGGTGACGTTCATCCGCTACAACGGCATGGTGCATGCCTTTATGGATAAAGTGGGCATCTTGCCGCACACCTCCATCTTGTTGCAGGACGCCGTCGCCTTTATTCACGATAACCCGCCGGAGATAATGGACTAACAGGCGCGGGCAACGCGCTTTCAGCCCCTGTTATATTCTGGATAGTTATAGCCAATCTTTTTTTATTCTTTAATCATTGGTTCGCTTTCTGGCACGCTGCTTTCATCACAACACAACAGCATATGAGAGTGAGCAATGAACAAATGGGGCGTGGGATTAACTTTACTGCTGGCATCCGGCAGTGTTCTGGCGAAGGATATTCAGTTATTAAACGTGTCTTACGATCCAACGCGTGAGTTGTACGATCAGTACAACAAAGCGTTCAGTGCTCACTGGAAACAGGAAACCGGCGATAACGTCGTGATCCGCCAGTCGCACGGCGGGTCGGGTAAACAGGCCACATCCGTGATCAACGGCATTGAAGCCGATGTGGTGACGCTGGCACTGGCTTATGACGTGGATGCGATTGCGGAACGTGGTCGTATCGACAAAAACTGGATCAAGCGCCTGCCGGATAACTCCGCGCCGTACACCTCCACCATTGTTTTCCTGGTGCGTAAAGGCAACCCGAAACAAATTCACGACTGGAATGATCTGATCAAACCAGGCGTGTCGGTGATCACGCCGAACCCGAAAAGCTCCGGCGGCGCACGCTGGAACTATCTGGCGGCATGGGGCTACGCTCTGCATCACAACAACAACGATCAGGCTAAAGCGCAGGACTTCGTAAAGTCGCTGTTTAAAAACGTTGAAGTGCTGGATTCCGGCGCACGCGGCGCGACCAACACCTTTGTGGAGCGCGGTATCGGCGACGTGCTGATTGCCTGGGAAAACGAAGCGCTGCTGGCGACCAATGAGCTGGGCAAAGACAAGTTTGAAATCGTCACCCCGAGCGAATCCATTCTGGCCGAGCCGACCGTTTCCGTGGTCGACAAAGTGGTCGAGAAGAAAGACACCAAAACGGTGGCCGAAGCCTATCTGAAGTATCTCTACTCACCGGAAGGTCAGGAGATCGCAGCGAAAAATTTCTACCGTCCGCGTAACGCCGAGGTGGCGAAGAAATACGACAGCGTGTTCCCGAAACTGAAACTGTTCACCATTGATGAAGAGTTCGGCGGCTGGGCGAAAGCGCAGAAAGAACACTTCTCTAACGGCGGGACCTTCGACCAGATCAGTAAGCGCGACTAACTGCGCTGCACAATGGCGTTGTAGTTAAAACGCTGATAATGGTAGTGGCTGGTGCAATACTCGAACGGCTGACCGTCATTCAGATAAGTCACGGAGAGCGTGACGCTGATAGGTTCGTTTGCTTCAAGGGCCAGCCACGCCTGCGCTTCATCATCACTAGGCAGGGAATAGAACTGTGTATGAGAACTGCACGGCACCTTGCGCAGTGATTTTTCCACAAACTGATACACCGAGCCCAGCGCATCCTGCCGGGTGAAGTCGGGTAAGATCCTCACTGGTATCCAGGTTTCTTCTATTGAAAGCGGATTATTATCAACATACCGCACCCGTTTGAAATGCCACGCATATTGATCGACCGTCATGGCGAGCTGTGTTGCTACCGTTGTGGGCGGCAGTGCGATTTCAAATTCCAGAAGATGACTGCGAACTTCAATTCCCTGCGATTCATGTAAGCGGCTCACCCCCTGAATCGGCGGGCTAAGTTTACCCGGAACCGGCAGATGTTGCGGGGACGCGGTTTTTACGATGGTGCCCAGCCCCCGCTGGCGGGTGATAAACCCCTCGCTGACCAGAATATCGAGCGCGTTATTCAGTGTGATTTTACTGCATGAGAACTCTTCGCAAAGCTGGTGTCCATAGGGGATTTTCTCCCCCACAATATATTCACGAGACATTATTCTTTCTTTAATTATATTTGCTATTTGAATGTATCTACGCAAAACCAATCTCCTTTCCCGCGGTGGCGGGCATTATATCCCGCTGGCGAAATCAATATCCAGATCTCATTTAATTTAAAAGTAGACTACTTTTAAATTAAAGATCTTGACTTTATTTTGGCGGAGTTTGATTCTGCATGGGCAATACGTTTTCGCTCGTACTTTTTATATATACATTGTATGAATATATTAACGACGAGCTATTTCATATCTGGCAGGGAAAATAATATGAAAGAGGTTGCCCTTAAGAAAATGATGTTCCTGGCGCAGTGGATGGGCTCGCAAGTTCATCTGCGTTCCATGCGCGATTCATTTATTACATTAATACCTTTCCTTGTGTTATCCGGCATGATGATACTTATTAATAACGTCATTATTAATCCGGGCGGCATCCTGTCAGGGTTTACAGAGGATGCCGTGCTGCGTAACTGGCAGGGCATTGGCGAGAAAGTCGTTAATGGGACCATGAATATCCTGGGATTACTGATTGGTATTCTTTTTAGCTTTAATCTGGCGCGTAATCGCCAGTTTATTAATCCCCTGATGGCTTCATTAGTTACCGTGAGTTGCGTATTTGTTTTACTGCCCGTTATTAATACATTTCCTGTGCTGGACGGCGGCGAACTGATGAGTATTAAAGGCGCGGCACCTTATGCTTTACTGGGAACGAGCGGTACATTTGTGGCGCTGATTGGCGGTGCACTGGCCACCGAGCTTTTTATCGGGATCAGTAAGAACCGACGTCTGCAAATACGCATTGAGGGTAACGTACCTCCCGCCGTTATTCAGTCGTTTAACACCCTGTTTGCCGTTATGATCACGGTACTGGTTTTTGCCTTCGCGTCATGGGCAATGGTGCAGATGTTTGGCCTGGAACTGCAGGATTTAATCAACACCTTGATCCAGAAGCCCCTGCTTGGCTTAACCACCAGTCTACCGGGCTTTCTGGTACTGGATATTATTAACAACTTTTTGTTCTCGCTGGGGATAAACCCCGGCGGTATTACTGGCGCTGTGCTGGATCCCCCTTTACTGGTCGCCATGCAGCAAAATATGGATGCGTGGGCGGCGGGCCGGGACATCCCGAATATCATTGTACGACCCTTCAGCGATTTATATGGTCGTATGGGCGGCACGGGAATGACGCTTTGCCTTCTCATCGCCGTGTTTATCAAAAGCCGCCGCAGTGAACATCGCTCTTTTTCGCGGACCGTGATCCCGACAACGCTGTTTAATATTAACGAGCCAGTGATCTTTGGCTTCCCGATTATCTTCAGTCCGTTATTGATGCTGCCTTTTACTTTTGTACCGGCGATTCTCTATATCATTGCTTACTACGCCACCGTGCTGGGATGGGTGAGTAAAATTGTGGTTTATATTCCCTGGTCCGTGCCGCCGCTGATTTCTGGCTACCTTGCCAGCGGCGGTGATTATCGCAATGTGATTTTACAACTTATATTAATCGTCTTAGGCGTTTTACTGTATCTCCCGTTCCTGATGTTTTATGAGCGATTACTTGCGATGCAGGAAAGTAAAATATAAAAACCTGAGTAAGGATGCTACTGATGAAAGAAATACTGCTGGTTTGTAATGAAGGTATGTCTACGGGTTTTCTGTGTAATAAAATGAATGAGCTGGCTAAAAAACAGGGCCTGGCTATTCACGCATGGGCAATACCCGAATCCGCGCTGGAAGGCCGTTACCATGAAGCCGATGTTATTATGGTGGGACCGCAAATTGGTTATTTACTGGATTCCATCCGCACGCGAACGCAAGGGACTGTGCCGGTGGCGGCGATCCGCCCTGTAGATTTTGGCAGAGTAAATGCGCTGGCGGTTATTGAGCATGCGCTGTCCCTTATTTCATAGTTCAAATAAGGAAAATATTATGCGTGGAGAACATCTCCTGGCGCGCATTACCCGCGTGTCGCAGAAACTGGCATCCGAAATTCACCTGCGAAGTTTACGGGATAGCTTTATTATCACCGTGCCTTTTCTGGTGCTCGCCGGGCTGTTCATTATGGTGAACTATGTTTTTTTAGATCCGAAGGGAATGTTAGCCTCCTGGTTATCTGGCGATACCCTGATCTCTATACGGCATATTGGTGATCGCATCCTCAATGGTACGATGAATATTTTATCATTGATGCTGGTAGTGCTTATTTCCTGGAATATTGCGACCAAACGTAAGTTTATGACGCCGATCATTCCCGCGATGGTATCGCTGGCGGCATTCCTGGTGCTTATGCCGTTGCAATTATCACTCCTGCCCGTAAACGGTGAAACGCCGGTCGCCATTAACGGCGTTATCTCGTTTGCTGCCACCAATGCTGGCGGGGTATTTGTCGCGATTCTGACCGCTGTATTATCCACCAACCTGTTTTTATGGATCTCGCATAATAAGCGCTTGCAGATCAGATTAGGCGATGATGTTCCACCGATGGTGGCGCAATCCTTTCAGTCAATGTTTTCCATCATCCTGACGGTACTCGCCTTTGCGGTTCTTGCTGTGGCTGTACAGGGTATTTTTCATAAAGAGATCAACGAGATTATTCAGGACGCGATTCAGGCACCGCTGGTACATTTAACCACTAATCTGCCCGGCTTTCTGGTGCTGACCACCCTGACTAATCTGCTGTTTTCTCTCGGCATTCATCCTTCCGGCATTATTAATCCGATACTGGAACCGCCGCTGTTGGTGGCGATGCAGGAGAATATGGCAGCCTTCGCGAAAGGCGATATTCCCCCGCATATTATTGTGCTGCCGTTTCGCGATCTGTACGGACATATGGGCGGCACCGGCACCACGCTGGCGTTACTGATTGCGCTGTTACTGCGCAGCAAAATGTCCAGTCATAAGAAGTTCGCCAGAACCGTACTTGCGCCGGGTATTTTCAATATCAATGAACCGGTCATTTTCGGTTTTCCGGTGCTGTATAACCCGTTAATGATGATCCCCTTTGTCATTTACCCGCAGATCAGTTTTGTCATTGCTTATTTCGCCACGCAATGGGGGATGGTTTCAAAGATTGTGGCTTTTGTTCCCTGGTCGGTTCCACCCCTGATTTCTGGATGGCTGGGTTCTGGCGGCGATCTGCGTAATGTTATTTTGCAAATTGGTTTACTTGTTCTGGGGGTAATGATCTATTTGCCATTCCTCGTCGCCTATGAAAAAACGCTTATGGCGGCACAAACAAAAAAACAGGTGGATGAAATGATAAATCCTGTCGTGGAGGCGGATTTATCGGCTCCGGTATTTTCACAGCCTAAAACGATTATCCTGATGTGCAATGAGGGAATGTCCACCTCCATTATGGCGAAAAAAATGAGCCAGTATGCGCAGGCAGAAAATTATCCGTTCACTATTTTTGCCATCAACATGGGGCGTTTACAGGACGAATATCAGAAAGCCGATCTGATCCTGTTAGGCCCGCAACTGGCTTATATGCAGGAGAGTATTTGCCAGCAGATTAATCAGCATTGTGCCGTTGGATTACTGGATAAAGGTTATTTCAGCAAGCTGGATGGCAAATCTGCGGTGCTGGATACGCTGCAATATTTTAAAATGTAATGGAGAATTATTGTGATAAATAATGCATTTATTGGTTTTGGCAAAAGTGCCACCCGTTATCATTTACCCTATGTGCTGGCACGAAAAGATAAATTTAAGGTCAGCTATATTTTTGACAACGTTCGTGATCCGCAAAAAGAAAAGCTCACGCAATATCAGGGCATTGAATTTACCGATTGTGTAGAGACGATTTTAAACGATCCGCAGGTCACGTTAGTCACCGTCTGCACACCGCCAGACAGCCACTTTTATTATGCGAAGCTCTGCCTGGAGCACGGCAAAAACGTTCTGGTAGAAAAGCCATTTACGCCCACGCTGGAAGAAGCAAAAATCTTATTCGCGTTGGCGCGGGAGAAAAACCTGCTGGTGACGCCCTATCAAAACCGCCGTTTTGACAGCTGTTTTTTGACCATAAAACAGGCTATTGAAAGCGGCAAACTGGGGAAAATTATTGAAGTTGAAAGCCACTTTGATTATTTCCGCCCGGACGCTGCGCCACAGCCTGGATCGGTGTTTGAAGGCGCATTTTATGGCCTTGGCGTCCATACGTTGGATCAGATCCTCTCGCTTTTTGGCCGCCCGCAGCAGGTGGCTTATCATCTGCGCCATTTACGACAGCCGGGCAACCCGGACGATACCTTCGAAGCACAGCTATTTTATGGCGATCTGAAAGCCATCATTAAAACCAGCCACCTCGTAAAAGTACCGTATCCGCGGTTTATTGTGCATGGCACCAAAGGAAGCGTGGTGTGCTATCAGATCGATCAGCAGGAGACCTGCCTGAAAAACGGCATCATGCCTGACCATCCTGATTTTGCCGCGGATCAGCAGTGCGCGTTACTGGACTATATCGACGACGAAGGCCACAGCCATACCGAACAGCTTCCCGCTGTGAAGGGTGATTATGGCCGGGTGTACGATGCGATTTACGCCACGCTGACTGAGGGGACGGCGAATTATGTCAGTGAGCAGGACGCGTTCACCAACCTGGAAATACTGGAGCGCGCCTTTCATCAGCCGTCGCCGTCACTTATTAGCCTGTCATAAGGATATGCATATGCAGCGTTTATTAAATTGTCGCACCAGTGATTTTTGTCAGCCCGTCAGCGGGGCCGCGCTAAAAGCCGCAATCAAAGCGTCTGAGGGGCGGGTAATTATGGTGGAAGTGGCGGCAGGCGCGACGCCGCTCTACAGCGAGGTGACGAATGGCGAACTGCTAAGCGCGTTTGGTGCCGATCTGTTACTGATAAAAGGAATGGACTGTCATACCCAGGTCATTCAGGGGTGTGATAATTTCCGCCATCTGAAACAGCTCACTGGACGCCTGACGGGAGTCAGCCTGGAAGTGCTGGCGGATGATGCCGCAGGAAATCCATGCGCCTGGAATGCGGGAAATTTTGCTCATGTTGCTGATGCCGATTTCTTCTGTCTGACGGCTTATGATAAGCCCGGCGTTACTGCGTCGCGGGTGTGCGAGGCGATCACGCAGCTGCGTGCGCGAACCGACAAAATGATCCTCGTCGCGAAATTTTACGCCTCAGGGTTAGCGCCGTCGCAGGAATATGCGCAGTACGCTGCAACCGGTGCTGATGGCGTGATGATCCCTGCGCCTGCCAGCTGCCGTGGTGCGTCTGAAGGACGGGTTGAACAGGCTATCGCAGCCGTGCGTGAGGCCGGAGCGCTGGCGATCGCCACGATCAGCAGTAGCCAGGAGGGGGCCGACGCTGAAACGGTGCGTCTTATCGGCCTTGCCAGTAAACGCTGTGGCGCGGATATGGTTAACTTTGGCGATGCGGGCGTGGCGGGCATGGCCGATCCTCAGGCGGTATATACCCTCTCCATGGCAGTTCGTGGGCGTCGACATACCTGGGTAAGAATGGCAGCATCCCTTCATCGTTAACATGTATCGGGTGCAGTACGCACCCGATACAGAAAAAGGGTTATGGGATCCGATGAAACGACTTCGCTATCTTCTCCTTCTGTTGTTTATTCTTATTCTGGCTGCCGTTACAGGCCTCTGGCTGTGGCGACAGGCCGGTAATCCCAATGCACTGCGGCAGATCGTCACTGAACAGTGCATCCCCCATCAGCAACCCTGCGCTGAGGTGAATCTCAGCAGCGGCTATGTGGTATTCAAAGATCGTAACGGCCCGTTGCAGTACCTGTTGATGCCCACGTACAAGATCAATGGCACCGAAAGCCCGCTGTTGCTGGAGCCGCAAACACCGAACTTTTTCTGGCAGGCGTGGAGCGCGCGGCGGTTTATGAGCGAACGCCGGGGCGCGCCGGTTCCCGATGAGGCGGTGTCGCTGGCGATCAACGCCCGTAGTGGACGCACTCAGGATCATTTTCATATTCATATCTCTTGTTTGCGGCCCGATATTCGCACGTTGCTGAATGAACACAGCGCCGCCATCAGCAGCCGCTGGTTGCCGTTCCCTGGTGGATTGCGTGGACATGATTATCTGGCCCGTCGCGTCACGGAAAATGAACTGGTGAAGCGCAGCCCGTTTTTAATGCTGGCGGAAGAGGTGCCCGATGCGCGTGAGCACATGGGCCGCTACGGGCTGGCGATGGTGAAACAGGCGGACGGCTCCTTTGTTCTGCTGGCGACCGGGCGCAACCTGCTGTTGCTTAACCGCGCCTCCGCCGAGGAAATTCAGGACCATGCGTGCGCCATCTTAAAATAAACCCGCAAATATTTAGCGTTTACGGGGCAGGGTTGTCGCCGTAGACTTGCTGAAAAAATCGTCAGGAGACAGGCATGTCGCTCTGGTTTACCCACCCGCTTTTTCTTCCGTCGCTGATTGTTGGCGTGACCATTTTGCTCTGGGCGACGTCACTGCTGCCGGAGTTTATTACCGCGCTGCTGTTTTTTGCAGCGGCGATGGTGGCAAAAATCGCGCCGCCGGAGGTCATTTTTGGCGGCTTCGCCTCTTCGGCCTTCTGGCTGGTGTTCAGCGGATTTGTGCTCGGCGTGGCGATCCGCAAAACCGGGCTGGCGGATCGTGCGGCGAGGGCGCTGTCGGCCAGACTCACCGACTCCTGGCCATTGATGGTCGGCAGCGTGGTACTGCTGAGCTACGCGCTGGCGTTTGTCATGCCGTCGAACATGGGGCGTATCGCACTGCTGATGCCGATTGTTGCGGCGATGGCGGCGCGGGCCGGGATCAACGACGGCACGCGCGCCTGGTACGGACTGGCGCTGGCGGTGGGCTTCGGCACCTTCCAGCTGTCGGCGACTATTCTGCCCGCCAACGTGCCGAACCTGGTGATGAGCGGGGCGGCGGAAGGCTCTTACGGCATTCATCTTAACTATCTGCCGTATCTGCTGCTGCACACGCCGGTACTCGGCCTGCTGAAAGGCCTGGTGCTGATCGGGCTGATTTGCTGGCTGTTTCCTGGTAAACCCCATGCGCCGCGCGATCTCACTCCCGCCGGACCAATGAGCCGGGAGGAAAAACGTCTCGCCTGGCTGCTGGCTGTGGTGCTGATCATGTGGGTGAGCGAAAGCTGGCACGGTATCGGCCCGGCGTGGACCGGGCTGGCGGCGGCGTGTGTCACCCTGTTGCCGCGCGTCGGCTTCATCACCGGCGACGAGTTTTCCAGCGGCGTGAATATGCGCACCTGTATCTATGTGGCGGGGATCCTGGGGCTTGCGATCACGGTGACCCAGACCGGCATCGGCAGCGCCGTGGGCGGCGCGCTGCTGCACGTGATGCCCCTCGACCCCGATAATCCTTTCACCAGTTTTCTTGCCCTGACCGGCATCACCACGGCGTTAAACTTTATTATGACCGCTAACGGCGTACCGGCGCTGTACACCACGCTGGCGCAGAGTTTCGCTGATGCGACGGGCTTCCCGCTGCTGTCGGTGATCATGATCCAGGTGCTGGGGTATTCAACGCCGCTGCTGCCGTATCAGGCGTCGCCTATTGTGGTGGCGATGGCGCTGGGGAAAGTACCGGCGCGGGCGGGGATGCTGCTGTGCCTGGCGCTGGCGATCGCCACGTATCTGGTGTTGTTACCGCTGGATTATGCGTGGTTCAGTATTCTGGGACGGCTGTAAAAAAGCCCGGTGGCGCTGGCGCTTACCGGGCTTACAGAACCGCAGGGCGGGTTAGCGAAGCGCCACCCGCCGCAAAGTTTTTTTACGCTTGTTTAGCTGCTTCTGCGGCTTTCACGATCACGGCGAACGCGTCAGCTTTCAGAGAAGCGCCGCCAACCAGTGCGCCGTCGATGTCCGGCTGAGCGAACAGCTCGGCGGCGTTTTTATCGTTAACAGAACCGCCGTACTGGATGATGACCTGCTCAGCCACGTTCGCATCCACTTTAGCGATGTGGTCGCGGATGAATTTGTGTACCGCCTGAGCCTGCGCAGGGGTCGCGGATTTGCCAGTACCGATAGCCCAGACCGGTTCGTAGGCAATCACAGCGCCTTCAAAAGCAGCAGCACCCTGGGTTTTCAGCACCGCGTCGATCTGACGTGCACAGACTTCTTCCGTTTTACCCGCTTCGTTTTCCGCTTCGGTTTCACCGATGCACAATACCGGGATCAGACCCTGTTCTTTCAACACAGCGAATTTTTTAGCGATGAACTCATCGGATTCGGCGTGGTAAGTACGACGCTCAGAGTGGCCGATGATGATGTATTTTGCACCGATGTCTTTCAGCATTGCGGCGGAGGTTTCACCGGTGAAGGCGCCAGACAGGTTAACGTCGACGTTCTGCGCGCCGAGGATGAGGTGGCTACCGTCTGCGGCATGTTTCGCCAGATCCAGGTACAGGTCCGGCGGCGCAATGGCCACGCCACAACCGGTCACGCCAGCCAGCTCGGTACGCAGGTTAGCAATCAGCTCATTTACCATGTGGCGGTTGCCGTTCAGTTTCCAGTTACCCATCACTAAAGGATGTCGCATTTTCATTCTCCACGCATTAAGCGAATCAAGGAATATGGCTGCCGTTCAGGGCAGCATGGTCTGTGAACAGTATAGAGATTCATCCCCTCAAAGGCTTTGCTTTTTGTCATTTATTGTTGTCGGCGGGGGTCTCGGATAACGCCAGCTTAATCGGTTCAACAGCGAAGGTCAGCCCCTTTTCACCGTTATCTGCCACAACATAGCGTAATGCGCCCTCTGTTTCGGCGTAATAGGCTTTGCCTTTGCCACGGGAGAGGATTTTTTGCAGTTTTTGCAGACATTGCGAACTGGTCAGTACCGGGTTGAAAACGCGCAGCACCGCGGCCATATATTCCTGCGCTTTCGCTTTGGAGGCTTTTTGGTCCGGTCCGCGAATGGGCAACCAGGTGATCTGCATCGATTTGATCTTCAGTGTTCCCCGTTCCAGCGCGGTAGAAGCATAGAGATTATCGTTAATCTTGCTGGCGGCTCGCGTCAGGCTGGTGCGATCGGTACGCGAATCAATAGCGCGAAACTCGTTCAGCGTAAGACCTGGGTTGGCAGTATTAAATTTTTCCCGGAACGCGCTGATAGAGAGGTCGAACGTGGGGGCGCCCGCGACCAGATAAGGGGCGGTTGCCGCCAGTGGCGCATCCACGGCGCGGCCAGCCATGCTGGTCAGCAGCAGGGAAAGCAACAGGCAAACCCGTAAATTCCATATCTTCATCAACATCGTCCTCTGTGCAATGTGTTGCCGATTAAAACGATAACCGTCCCGCTTGTCAAAAACGCAGCCGACCAGGGTAAACTACGCGGCACTACGATTATAAGGAACCTTACATGACCATACAGCAGTGGTTATTCTCATTTAAAGGACGTATTGGGCGTCGTGACTTCTGGATCTGGATCGTGCTTTGGGCGCTGGCCATGATATTACTGTTCTCGCTTGCCGGTAACGGGCTGGTGGATCTGCAAATGGCCGCCTTTATGCTGGTGTGCCTGATATGGCCGACAGCATGCGTGACCGTCAAACGGTTGCATGACCGCAACAAATCCGGCCTGTGGGCGTTATTGATGGTCGTGGCGTGGATCTTACTGGCCGGTAACTGGGCAGTGCTGGGCGGCGTCTGGGTCTGGGCGGTCGGACGTTTTATTCCGACCCTGATCATGGTGATGCTCTTGATCGAGCTGGGCGCGTTTGTGGGCACCCAGGGCGAGAATAAATTCGGCAAAGACACGCTGGACGTGAAGTATCGCTGATTACCAGTAATGCTCAGCGGTCATGTGACCCGGACGGCGACGCAAATGTTTGGTCATCTGCCGGGTATCTTTCAGTAACTGCTGGGTATCACGCACCATCTGCGGATTACCGCACAGCATCACATGGCTGGTCGCGGTATCCATCGGCAGTCCCACCGCTTTTTCCAGTTCACCGCTTTCAATCAGCGCCGGCACACGACCATGCAACGAGCCGGAGACCGTTTCCCGGCTGACCACCGTCTGAATATGCAGTTTCCCTTCGTAGCGTTTTTGCAGCTCCAGCATTAACGGCAGATAGCTGAGATCCGCGGCATAACGTGCGGCATGCACCAGCACCAGATTTTTGAAGCGCTCCAGTCCTTTTCCTTCCTGCAACATCGACAGATAAGGACCAATCGCCGTGCCCGTCGCCAGCATCCACAGGGTGTCGCAGTCCGGCACTTCATCAAGCACAAAGAATCCGGCGGCTTCAGCAACGATTAACACTTCATCGTCGGGTTTCAGCGCCGCCAGGCGCGGGCTGAGTTTGCCTTCCGGCACGGTGACCAGATAGAACTCGAGATTGGGATCGGAGGGGGCATTCACGTAAGAGTAGGCGCGCTGTACGCGCTCGCCGTCAATTTCCAGCCCCAGCTTGGCAAACTGACCGGCGGTGAAGGGATTAACGGGGGCATGAAGGGTGAGACTAAACAGCGCATCGGTCCAGAATTCAACCTTTACGACTTTTCCTGTTACCCAATCCGCCATGATCTTCTCCTGTTCTGATGCGATGCCTTATCTTCGTTCCTCAACCCTGACATTTCCAGCCCGTGCGGGCCGGAAAGCTCATTTGATCAAATGATTTCAGAGAATATGTCGCTGCACGTCGACGTCTTTACGATCCAGATAATGAATGGATTTGATGCGGCGAATGGTGCGCGATTTGCCGCGAATGAGCAGCGTTTCGGTGGTCGCCATATTGCCCTTGCGGGTGATGCCGTCCAGCAGATCGCCTTTGGTGATCCCGGTAGCGGAGAAAATCACGTTGTCGTTATGCGCCATATCATCCAGACGCAGCACGGTGTTTGCTTCGATACCCATCGCTTTACAACGCGCCAGTTCCTGCTCACCAATGCGGCGATTTTCTTCGCTGTCGCCTTTCACCGTATGACGCGCCAGCAGGCGGCCCTGCATATCGCCGTCGAGCGCACGAATAACCGCCGCCGACACTACGCCTTCCGGCGCGCCGCCGATGCCGTACAACACGTCAACTTCGCTGTCAGGCATACAGGTGAGAATAGACGCGGCCACATCGCCATCGGGAATGGCGAACACCCGCACGCCGAGCGTTTGCATCTCCGCGATCACCGCATCGTGGCGCGGTTTCGCCAGAATAGTGACCGTCAACTCAGAAAGCGGCTTTTGCAACGCGGCGGCGACGTTACGCAGGTTTTGCTCGAGCGACAGATGCAAATCGATGGCGCCTTTCGCGCCAGGCCCGACGATCAGCTTTTCCATGTACATGTCAGGCGCGTTCAGGAACGTGCCTTTATCGCCGACGGCCAGCACGGCCAGCGCATTGGCCTGGCCCATCGCCGTCATGCGGGTGCCTTCGATAGGATCCACGGCAATATCCACCGCATCGCCTTTACCGGTACCGACTTTTTCACCGATGTAGAGCATCGGCGCTTCGTCGATTTCGCCTTCGCCAATCACGATGGTGCCGTCGATATTGACCTGATTGAGCATGATGCGCATGGCGTGGACCGCTGCACCATCGGCAACGTTTTTGTCGCCCCGGCCCAGCCATTTATAGCCCGCCAGCGCGGCAGCTTCGGTTACGCGGGAAAATTCGATGGCAAGTTCTCGTTTCATCACAGACTCGTTTAAAAAAGAAATTGCCTGAAGTTTAACACAGAGAGAGGAGATACCACCCTCACCCCGGCCCTCTCCCTGGGGAGAGGGAGAAGGACAAGAGCGGGGCAGCAAATGATCCCCTCTCCCATGGGGAGAGGGTTAGGGGGAGGGGAGAATTATTCTTCGCGATCTTCCCACGCCATGGCGCGTTTCACCGCTTTCTTCCAGCCGCTGTAGCGATAGTTACGTTCGGTGGTTTCGATACCCGGACGGAATTCACGCTCAATCACCGCTTTTTCCTGTAGCTCATCCAGATTCTGCCAGAAGCCCACTGCCAGACCCGCCAGATAGGCGGCGCCCAGTGCCGTAACTTCACGCACTTCCGGACGCTCCACGCGGGTGCCAAGAATATCGGACTGGAACTGCATCAGGAAGTTGTTAGCGACCGCGCCGCCGTCCACGCGCAGGGCGTGCAGACGAATACCGGAGTCGGCCTGCATCGCTTCCAGCACATCGCGGGTTTGATAGGCGATGGATTCCAGCGTCGCACGGATGATGTGGTTGGAGTTCACGCCACGGGTCAGGCCGAAGATTGCGCCGCGAGCATACGGGTCCCAGTAAGGGGCGCCCAGACCGGTAAAGGCCGGCACGACATACACGCCGTTGGTGTCCTTCACTTTGGTGGCAAAATATTCAGAGTCGAAAGCATCGCTGATCAGCTTCACTTCATCGCGCAGCCATTGGATGGAGGCACCCGCCATGAACACTGCGCCTTCCAGCGCGTAGTTTACTTCGCCGCGTGGGCCGCAGGCGATGGTGGTCAGCAGGCCATGCTCGGACGCCACCGCTTTTTCGCCGGTGTTCATCAACATAAAGCAGCCGGTGCCGTAGGTGTTTTTCGCCATCCCTTCTTTGACGCACAGCTGGCCGAACAGCGCCGCCTGCTGGTCACCGGCGATACCGGCGATAGGAATACGCGTGCCACCTTTACCGCCAACGTTGGTCTGGCCGTACACCTCAGAAGACTTGCGGACTTCCGGCAGCATTTCGCGCGGAATATCCAGCACTTCCAGCATTTTGGCGTCCCATTCCAGCGTGTGAATGTTGAACAGCATGGTACGCGAGGCGTTGGTGTAATCCGTAACATGTACGCGTCCCTGAGTCATTTTCCAGATAAGCCAGGTATCCACGGTGCCGAACAGCAGTTCACCGCGTTTAGCGCGCTCGCGGGAGCCTTCCACGTGGTCAAGGATCCACTTCACTTTGGTGCCGGAGAAGTACGGGTCAATCACCAGGCCGGTGGTTTGACGCACGTAATCTTCCAGACCATCACGTTTTAAATGCTCGCAGATGTCGGACGTGCGGCGGCACTGCCAGACGATGGCGTTATAAATCGGTTTACCGGTCTCTTTATCCCACACGATAGCGGTTTCGCGCTGGTTGGTGATCCCGATGGCGGCAACCTGATCGGCATTGATGTCGGCTTTCGCCAGCACTTCTACCAGCGTCGAGCTCTGGCTCGCCCAGATCTCCATCGGGTCATGCTCAACCCAGCCCGGCTTAGGATAAATTTGTTCGAATTCGCGCTGCGCGACACTGATGATATTGGCGTCGTGATCCATTACAACGGCACGGGAGCTGGTGGTTCCCTGGTCAACCGCAACGATATATTTTTTGTCAGTCATAAGTATGTTGTCCCGTAGTCACATTACAGCGAAGCTTTTTGTTGTGCAGTGGTGCTGGCCGTGGCCTTCTCGTCTTCCACTACGCAGGTATCGCAGGGGAGATGGCGGCCAATCAGCTTACGATAGCCAAACGCACCCAGCGACGCGCCGACAATTGGCCCAAACAGCGGCACCAGGAAGTAAGGAATATCTTTGCCGCCGGTAAAGGCGACGTCGCCCCAGCCAGCAAGCCAGGCGAAGGTTTTTGGACCCAGATCGCGCGCCGGGTTCATCGCAAAGCCGGTCAGCGGCCCCATAGAGGCACCAATCACTGCAATGAGCAGGCCGATTAACAGCGGTGCCAGCGGACCGCGCGGGATGCCGTTACCATCATCGCCCAGCGCCATGATCACGCCCATCAGAATAGCGGTAATCACCATTTCAACCGCGAAAGCCTGCACAAAATTGATATGTGGATTTGGATAAGTTGAGAAGATGCCTGCCAGATCCAAACTTTCGACACTGCCACGCACCATCTGATGCGTTTGCTCGAAGTCGATGAAAAGATTGTAATAAAGCCCGTAAACGATAGCAGCCGCGCAAAAAGCCCCGGCAAATTGAGAAACAATGTAAGGAATAACTTTATGCCCGTCGAAACAGGCAAATCGCCATAACGCAATGGTTACCGCCGGATTAAGATGTGCTCCGGAAACCCCTGCGGTCAGGTAGATGGCCATCGCCACGCCCAAACCCCAGATAATACTGATTTCCCACTGCCCAAAAGTGGCACCGGCCACCTTCAGCGCTGCAACACACCCGACACCGAAGAAAATCAACAACCCGGTTCCGAGAAATTCGGCGATGCACTGGCCTTTCAAGGTTGATGTTTGACTCATAATCGGATCCTGAAGAGTTTAATGTTTATTGTTTACGCGACGCAGTGACCGCCACGATGTCCTGTAGACATGGTGTTAATTTATCGTTAACGAGCAAAAACGAGAAATATCGAAATCGAAATGTGTGTGCTCCGTCAATAAAATGAGCGTTTTCGCGCTATAAAGCGCGTTTTAACAGCAATGCGAAACGTGAGCTGAATCATTTCATTAACGAAGTCGTTAACAATTTAGGGGTAGTTTCGCCAAACGCACCAGGTCTATGCTTAAAAGTGTTGCAAAGCGCGATCTACAAGGGTTGTCGCTGGACACACGCGTGGTCGCTCCATACAATCGGGGGGATAGAGTGCGCGTTGATACGGGCGTCGCCTTGCAAATCGGAATTCAGGAGAGGTATGACTATGTCATTAGAAGTGTTTGAGAAGCTGGAAGCGAAAGTACAGCAGGCGATTGATACCATCACCCTGCTGCAGATGGAAATCGAAGAGCTGAAAGAGAAGAACAACTCGCTGTCACAGGAAATGCAGTCCGCACAGCACTCCCGCGAGCAGCTGGAGCGTGAAAACCACGAGCTGAGAGAACAACAGTCTGGCTGGCAGGATCGTCTGCAGGCGCTGTTAGGCCGCATGGAAGAAGTCTGATTTATCATCATTAAAAAAAGCATCCTAGGATGCTTTTTTTAATTTTACAGTAGTAGTATGAACTCTTTAATTTCTCAAGGAATGTGAAATGACAAAGAGGGCGGACATTATTGATAATACGGATCGATATATCACGCGGGAGATTAGGTCGGGGTTAATCTATACGGAAAACTTAGGTTGGATTGATTTAGGACATGCAAACCCCTCTGGTGCAGAAAGACTTTGGCATCAAATGGAAATGCCTTGTGGGGGTAATAATCAATACTTTGAAGTCAACTATTATCAGGATATGAAAAAAGGCATCTATGGTATCAATGCTGTCACGGGTATATACCGGCGATTTTTAGTACGCAGAGGATTGAATGATCGCGATTTGAAAGGAGTGGCGCTGTCGATATTCATGGGTACTTCCCGGCGATTTGAAACCTTACAAGATTTTTGGCCTTATGTTCTAGTAACAGATAGCGGTTTTAGCGCTGAGGATCTGGTCTCAAATCTTTTTGGTTTCTATCAGGCTGTAGATTGTACGGATTATACCCCATTCCTTGATATTTGCCCTAAAGAGAAAGCTTATCGTATCTGGGACTACTATGGCCCCGTTGGGCAATTTAAAAATAAAAGTGTTTTTCCTCTCCTATTCCCGGATCCTATAGATAACAAAGTTAAGTGTCAGCCTTATACAGGGCACTTGCCAGCATTTATGAGTACGATAAGTCCAATGGCAAACCCAGAGTGGATAAGAGAGATTTTCTCATGAAAAAATTCAGGTTGATATTAGCTTTTTTTTTCATGGTATCACTCCCACTCTTCTATTTTTATTCTATGACAAGAGTATTTGTAGATGAAGAATATACACAACATGATTACTTTCGCTATATATTATTGACGCCAGGACCATTAAAGAAAGCTCCACGCGTTTCAGATAAATGGTATTTTATTGCACATGCACAGGAAGTAAACGGTCTTCAAAAAAGCGAGCTTATTTTTAAAGAGATCCCAATATCTGAAATTGACTTGAGGTTAGGGCAACTTGAGAGCTTTATAGATAATTATCCAGATGACAATGCCATCCTGAGTGTCTTTACTACATCATCCGATAAGAAATATGAATTACGTATCGTTTACTATGAGACGAATGATAACACCTGAAATTAAAGGCCATCGGTCGTAACGATGGCCTTTTTCATTTACTCAATATCCAGCGGATCTTCGGAAAGGATAATGCCGGTGTTGTCGGCATAGAGATGGTCGCCGGAGAAGAAGGTCACACCGCCGAAATTAACGCGGATGTCGCTTTCGCCAACCCCTTCAGCGGTAGCGCCTACCGGAATAGCGGCGACTGCCTGAATGCCGATGTCCAGCTCTACAAGATCATCCACCTGGCGTACTGCGCCGTAGACCACAATGCCTTCCCATTCGTTCTGTAAGGCAAGGCGTCCCAGTTCCGCATCGATTAACGCACGACGTACCGAACCGCCGCCATCAATCAGCAAAACGCGCCCACGACCATTCTGTTCGAGCAGATCATACAGCAACCCGTTGTCCTCGAAACATTTGACCGTGATGATTTGTCCGCCAAAAGACGACCGTCCACCAAAGTTGGAGAACAGCGGTTCCACGACGTTGACATCTTCCTGGTAGATGTCACAAAGCTCAGAAGTATCATATTTCATAGGATTTACGTTCAGTTGCCGCGAGAGCTGTCAGTATATCGCGCATAACGCGCTGTTGGCAAAATCATCAAATGTTAATTGATATTTGTCAGTTAAAATGACGTCTGGCTCAGCACTATTCCGCATACAAACAACAGGTTAGTCAAAAGTGCGGCTTTAACGGTACGTTCCAGCATCGGCGGCATCGCGCTGGCGTCGGTTTCCCGCAGGACATAACGCGCCTGTTTCACCAGCACCGGCGTGGCGAGCACAAACAGCCAGCCCCACACGCTTTGCAGTGAAATCAGGTTGAACAGCGCCAGACACAGCCAGGCACCCGCCAGCAGGCAGGCGTGATAGCGGCGGGCGGTGATCGGCCCCAGACGCACCACCAGCGTGTTCTTACCGTTTTCACGGTCGCTGTTAATGTCGCGCAGATTATTGATGTTCAGCACCGCCGTCGCCAGCAGGCCACAGGCCGTGGCGGGCAGAAACAGCACCGGCACCAGGGTGTGCGCCTGTAAATACCAGCTCCCCATCACGCTTAGCCAGCCAAAGAACAGCAGCACGGAAATATCACCCAGCCCAATGTAGCCATACGGACGACGCCCGACGGTATAGGTGATGGCCGCCAGAATCGACAGGCCGCCCAGCGCCAGGAAGCCGACAAAATCCGCCAGCGTCTGATACGCCACCGCCACCAGTGCCAGCCCGGACACGCAGCTCAGGATCACCGTCACGAGCAGTGCGCGTTTCATCTGCGCCTGGGTGATCGCGCCCTTTTGCATACCGCGCAGCGGCCCGATACGGTCGGGTTTATCGCTGCCTTTCACCGCATCGCCGTAATCGTTCGCCAGATTGGAGAGGATTTGCAGGAGTCCGGCGGTGATAAGCGCCAGCACGGCAACCAGCGGATCGAAATGTCCCTGCCACCAGGCCAGCGTCGTGCCGACCACAATGGCGGCAAAGGCCAGCGGGAGAGTTTTGGGACGCAGGCTTTCCAGCCAGGCCTGGGTGCGGCTCAATGGGCGCGAGTCAGTCATAGTTTTTAGCCAATAAAAAATGGGGCTATTCAGCCCCATCGATAGTGATGAAAGTGCAATGTGCGCGATTATAAGATAAAACGGCTCAAATCTTCATCTGCAACCAGCTCATCCAGGTGTTTGCTCACATAAGCCGCATCAATAGTGATGGATTCACCATTGCGATCGCTGGCGTCGTAGGAAATATCTTCCATCAAACGCTCAAGCACGGTATGCAGGCGACGGGCACCGATGTTTTCTGTGGTTTCGTTTACCTGCCAGGCAGCCTGCGCAATGCGCTTGATACCATCTTCGGTAAAGTCGATGTTCACGCCTTCGGTCGCCATCAGCGCTTTGTACTGCACGGTAACTGACGCGTTTGGCTCAGTCAGAATGCGCTCGAAGTCTTCCGTGGTCAGCGCCTGCAATTCAACGCGGATCGGCAGACGACCCTGCAATTCCGGGATCAGATCCGACGGTTTCGCTACCTGGAATGCGCCAGAGGCGATAAACAGAATGTGGTCGGTCTTCACCATGCCGTGTTTCGTGGAAACGGTACAGCCTTCCACCAGCGGCAGCAGATCGCGCTGTACGCCTTCACGGGAAACGTCCGGTCCGTTGGATTCGCCGCGCTTACAGATTTTATCGATCTCATCGATAAACACGATACCGTGCTGCTCAACAGCATCGATAGCGTCCTGCTTCAGCTCTTCCGGGTTCACCAGCTTCGCCGCTTCTTCTTCAATCAGCAGCTTCATCGCTTCTTTGATTTTCAGTTTACGCGGCTTCTGCTTCTGCCCGCCCAGGTTCTGGAACATGGACTGCAACTGGCTGGTCATCTCTTCCATGCCCGGAGGGGCCATGATTTCAACGCCCATCGGCGCGGCAGAGAGGTTGATTTCGATTTCTTTATCGTCCAGCTCGCCTTCACGCAGCTTTTTGCGGAAGGACTGGCGCGCGGCGGACGGCTCCTGCGGCTGCTCAGGCTGGCCCCAGTTGTTTTTCGCCGGCGGGATCAGCACGTCAAGAATGCGCTCTTCCGCCATTTCTTCCGCACGGTAGCGATGTTTTTCAATGGAGTTGCTGCGTACCATTTTGATCGCGGCGTCGGTCAGATCGCGGATGATAGAATCCACTTCTTTACCTACATAGCCCACTTCGGTGAACTTGGTCGCTTCCACTTTGATGAACGGCGCGTTCGCCAGCTTCGCCAGACGACGGGCGATTTCGGTTTTACCGACACCGGTCGGGCCGATCATCAGAATATTTTTCGGGGTAACTTCGTGGCGCAACTCTTCATCGAGCTGCATACGACGCCAGCGGTTACGCAGGGCAATGGCCACGGAACGCTTGGCGTTATCCTGGCCAATGATGTGTTTATTCAGTTCGCTGACAATTTCGCGTGGGGTCATTTCAGACATTAGAGATCCTTACGCCTTAGAGGACAATTCTTCGATGGTATGGAAGTGGTTGGTGTAAATGCAGATGTCGCCTGCAATGCCCAACGCCTTCTCAGCAATGTCGCGCGCGCTAAGATCGGTATTTTCCAGCAGTGCGCGGGCGGCGGCCTGGGCGTACGGCCCACCGGATCCGATAGCAATCAGATCGTTTTCCGGCTGTACCACATCGCCATTACCGGTGATGATCAGCGACGCATTTTCATCCGCCACGGCCAGCAATGCTTCGAGCTTGCGCAGCATGCGGTCGGTGCGCCAGTCTTTTGCCAGCTCAACGGCGGCTTTCACCAGATGACCCTGGTGCATTTCCAGCTTACGTTCAAACAGTTCAAACAGCGTGAAGGCATCGGCAGTGCCGCCTGCAAAACCGGCGATCACTTTGTCGTTGTACAGACGACGCACTTTTTTCACGTTGCCTTTCATTACGGTGTTGCCCAGCGTGGCCTGGCCGTCGCCAGCAATTACCACCTGGCCGTTACGGCGTACACTTACGATTGTTGTCACGAGCAGACCCCTTGTTGCATAAACGGATTAGAAGCCCCGCACAGTGTACGGGGCTGAATGCAATTATAGATGGGGGGGATTTTGGGGGTTTCAACCCCCGGAGGCGAGACGAATACAGTTTGAGTGGCCCGCCATCTTCAAGCGGTTAAGGGTGCCGTCGGTATTATCTTTGCCTTTGATCGGCCCGATGACCACGCGATTCCAGCCATTATTGGTGGTGATGCGGGAGTCAAAACCTTCAAACGCCAGCTGCGCGCGTACTGTTTCAGCCTGCTCTGTGCCTTTAAAGGAACCGCACTGTACCATCCAGCGACGATCGTCTTTTTTCTCTGCCGTTTTCTTTGGCGCTTCTGGCTCACGCGTGATCGGCGCTGCCTGTTCTTTTGGCGGCGCGGCATCGGTATGCGCAGGCGTTTGCAGCAGATCCTGATAAGGCTGCTGGGACGCGGTCTGCTTCGGCTGCTGTACCTGCTTTGGCTGCGCGGGGGCGGTTTGCACCGTGCGCGGCTGCTGATACGGCTGTTCCGTCACGCGCGGCTGCGTTCTCGGCTGCTGCACGGGCTGCGTGTACGTCTGCTGTTGCTGCTGCTGTTGCTGTTGACGTAGCTGTACCTGCTGTTGCGCCTGACGCTGACGTTGCAGGGTTTGCTGCCGCTGTTCCGCCGTTTGTTCATTCCACGGTACTTCGTTGAGCTGTGTAGGCTGCTGGCGCATATCCGCCTGCATCTGCTCCAGCAACTGACGCTGTTCATTCGTCAGCTGGTTTGGGTTCATCACTTCGCCACCGGCAGAAGGTTCTGTCGGTGCGCGTACGCCAGGCTTACGGCTTTCCAGCTCTTTAATATAGCGCCAGCGCTCTTCCGGTTTCGGCGGCAGCCCGTTCCCCGCAACCTTCTGATTTTGCAGCGTCTCTGCATCTTCTTTCTTATGGTGCGTAATAAAATACAGACCACCGATAAATGCCACCAGCACAGCGGCCGCAATGGCGACCATGGCGGGCGATACAACAGATGGGCTACGTTGTTTTTTCTTTGACGTGCTCTTTTTTCGCCGCGAAGGAGCCGACTGGCTGCGGCGTACATAATCTCGTTGTGCCACTATCGTTTCGCTGTAATTATTCGTTTGTCAGTCCGTCATGTTACTTAAGCGACGGGGCTTTGACCAGAAGTGGGAGTCTTAAAGCCAATTACTTAGGTAATGGCTTGTGTCGTCCCACGGATGATTAACTCGCAGTCCAGCAGCCGCGAACCGCTGCTGACGTTTTGCCCGTGCAGCTGATCCAGTAAAAGCAGCATCGCTTCCCGCCCGATTTTGAAGCGGGGTTGCGACACGGTGGTCAGTGGCGGATCGCAAAACTGGGCGAGCGAAATATTGTCGAAACCAATAATAGACAGATCGTCGGGAATTTTCAGGCCATGCCGTTTTGCACAGGATAACGCCCCCAGCGCCATCACATCGCTGTGACAGAACACCGCGGTGGGCGGTTTTGGCAGCGCCAGCAGTTGCTCCATCGCCGTGCTGCCCGCTTCAAAGGTAAAGTTGCCGCGCGCAATATAGTGCGGGTCAACGGTGATCCCGGTGCGACGCAGCGCCTGCACATAGCCCTGCAAACGATAATGGCACAGCGGCATCTCCTCCGGCCCGGCAATACAGCCGATCAGCTTGTGGCCCTGTTCACGCAGATAATTCACCGCATCAAAGGCCGCAGTCAGGTTATCGATGTGCACCGTCGGCAGTTCCAGCTCAGGGGCGAATTCGTTCGCCATTACCATCGGCGGCAAATTACGCTGTTCTTCGATACTGGCGTCAAACGGCAGGCGCGAGCCGAGCAGCAGCATACCGTCGATCTGCTTGGTAATAATCAGGTCGATAAAGGTTTTTTCCTGCTGATTCTGATGAGCGCAGTCGCCGATCAGCACCAGATAACCCTGTTCCGCCGCCGTCACTTCAATGCCGCGGATGATTTCGCTAAAAAATGGATCGCAGATGTCCGGCACGATGACCAGGATAGTACGCGACTCATTGCGCTTCACGTTGCGCCCCATCGCCTGCGGATAGTAGCCCACTTCAAGGGCGGCCTGTTCTACCCGGTTGCGGGTCGATTGCGAGACTTTATCCGGATTCATTAACGCACGGGACACCGTTGCCGTAGAGACCTTCGCTTTCTCGGCAACGTCTTTCATGGTCGCTGCAGCAACCTCTTTCTTAGCCTTCACCACTTTCTCCTCGCATGCCGACGCAGGCGCAGCCACATCCTCTGTGTCTGACATCAGACACATTTTTATCAGATAGTTACTCGTTTCGGTTACAGTATTTTCATGAAAAGTGTGACGGGTGTTGAATTTTACGATCCGCCTCGCAACCTTAACCTTCGATGGGATCGACATCCAGCACCCACTTCACCTTGCGCGCTTCCGGCAGGGTATTAATGAGCACCAGCGCGCCGCTAATAAGATGTTGCAGGCGAACGCGTGAAGGGTGCTGCAACAGCAGCTGCCAGCGATAGCGACCGCCACGCTTTGGCGCGAGTGCGGGCACCGGCCCTAAAATCCAGGTGTTGTTGTCCAGCAACGGGCTGGCGTGTAGCAGATTGCGCAGCTGTTGCAGGAAAACCGGCGCCTGCTCGTTGTTATGATCTTCAGCACGAATGATCACGTGGCTGGTCCACGGCGGCAGTTGCAGCGTCTGCCGCTCAGCAAGCGCCTGATCCGCAAAGGCGTCGTAGCCTTTATGCAGCAGGGTCTGTAATAAAGGATGTTCCGGATGGTGCGTTTGCAGTACCACTTCGCCCTGCTTGCCCGCGCGACCAGCACGACCAGACACCTGGGTATAGAGCTGGGCAAAGCGCTCGGCGGCGCGAAAATCGGCGGAGAACAGCGCGCCGTCAACGTCCAGCAACGCCACCAGCGTTACGTCCGGGAAATGGTGCCCTTTCGCCAGCATCTGCGTGCCGATTAAGATCCGCGCGCCCCCGCGATGCACTTCTGCCAGATGCTGCTCCAGCGCGCCTTTGCGGCTGGTGGTGTCACGATCGATACGCGACAGGGGCACGCCGGGGAAGAAAGGCGCTAAAGCCTGTTCAAGCTGCTCGGTACCCAGACCCACCGGCATCATGTGTGTGGAGCCGCAGGAGGGGCACTGGCGCGGTACCGGGCGCTGACTGTCGCAGTGGTGGCAGCGTAACTGGCGCTGCGCCTGATGCAGCGTGTAATAGTGATCGCAGCGCGGGCACTCCGCCGTCCAGCCACAATCATGGCACAGGAGCGCCGGCGCAAAACCCCGGCGGTTCAGGAACAGGATCACCTGATTATCCGCCTGCACATGCTGACGGATACGGGCGATCAGCGCGGGTGCCAGCCCCGCCTGGAGTTGCTGCCCTTTTAAATCGAGGACATGCTGCGTGGCCGGGCGTGCATTACCGGCCCGGCGCGTCAGGCGCAGCATGCGGTATTTGCGCTGCCGCACATTGTGCAGCGTTTCCAATGCAGGAGTGGCCGAGCCTAAAATAATCGGGATTTGTTCGCTGTGGGCGCGGTAGACCGCCAGATCGCGGGCGTGATAGCGCCAGCCTTCCTGCTGTTTATACGAGCTGTCGTGCTCTTCGTCGATGACAATGACGCCGAGGTTTTTAAACGGCGTGAACAGCGACGAACGGGTGCCGATAACAATCGCCGCCTCGCCATTTTTCGCTTTCAACCAGGCGCTCAGACGTTCGCTGTCGTTAAGCCCGGAGTGCAGCACTTCCACCGGCGCGTTAAACCGCTCGCGAAAACGCGCGATGGTCTGCGGCGTCAGGCCAATTTCCGGCACCATCACCAGCGCTTGCTTGCCCTGGGCGAGGATATTTTCCAGCACGCTTAAATAGACTTCCGTTTTACCGGAGCCAGTAACGCCCGCCAGCAGCCAGGCGGAAAAGGTGTCAGACTCGCTGTGAATGGCGCCCACGGCGGTAGCCTGCTCGGTGTTCAGGCGCAGCCGCTCGCCGGGAATGGCATAATTTTCCCGCCAGTCGGTCAGGGCCGGGGCTTCGCTATTGAGATCGCTCAAGCCTTTGGCGCGCAGGGCCTGCAAGGCTGCATCGTTAAATTCCAGATCCTGTACCTGATGCCGCCAGATTTTCCCCTGGCGCAGCGCGGCCAGTGCCTGCTGCTGCTTTGGCGATCGTTTCAGGCTGTTGATGTCCACCGCCTGGCCCTGCTCGGTGGCGTACCAGAACCACAGCGGGGCGACGCTGGCGGGCTTACCCTGACGCAGCAGGATCGGCAGCGCGTGAAACAGCACATCCCCCAGCGGATGATGATAATAATCGGCAGCCCACAGCAACAATCGCCAGACGGAGGGGGTAAACACGGGATCGGTGTCCAGCACTTCGACGACGCTTTTCAATTCGTCCAGCGGCAGTTCGCTTTTCTCGCTGACGGAAACCACAATGCCGACCCGCTCCTGCTTACCAAATGGCACGCGCACGCGACACCCCGCGTTGACCGCAGCGCCTTCTGGCAGACGGTAGTCAAACGTACGGGGTAGCGGGACGGGCAGGGCTACGTGAGCGACGGGCATTGAATCATCCTGACTTGAAAACTGGCGGGTTAGTATACACATTAGAAGAGCCGGACGCGGATCAGTTTGCATGTGCTGGTTATTTTCTGTATGATTCGCCGCCTTTGATGTGTTTTGATCGCGTCAAAGAGAACGTAACTACTTTAAACATCGCGTGGTGTCTGGCGTTAGGGCTGGAAGAGCGACGCGGCCTTAAACTGAGGTTTCTCCCATGAAAAAAGGTATTCACCCGAATTATTCTGAAATTACTGCAAACTGTTCTTGCGGTAATGTGATCAAAATCCGCTCTACTGTGGGTCACGATCTGAACCTGGACGTGTGTGGCCAGTGCCACCCGTTCTATACTGGCAAGCAGCGTGACGTTGCTACCGGTGGCCGTGTTGACCGCTTTAACAAGCGCTTCAGCCTGCCAGGCAGCAGCAAATAAGTATCCGCTGTCAGAAAAAAAGCGCCGAAAGGCGCTTTTTTTTTTGCTTCTGTAATTCAGAATTGAAATATTAATTTGTTTGTTGAATAAATAATTTATTTTAATAACTATACCCGTCGTCTTTCAAGTTGCAGGACAAAAAGGATTCGCGTGTTGAACGGCGCTGACTCTGGAGGGCTGAGGCCAAAGACCGAGCCGAGCCAACGCATATGCAACCTGAAGCATACCCTCAATGAAACACTATTTTTGTTTTATCAATAAAATGTTTCTTCTGGTGATCTTCATCATTTTCATCTTCACGTTTTTGCCATTTATTTCTTTTTTTTGGCAAAATCAAGAAGGTTTTATCGCTCTTGCTTAAATACACTTTTTGAGAAGTTGAAAATTATTTATAGACTCGCTTCACTTTCTCCTTTTCAGGGGAGCTAATTGTGTATTAAAGAGGGATGGTTATGAAATTCAAATTGGCGCTATTACTTATTCCATTATTATCTGCGGCCGCACACGCGGGTTATGTCGATTATCGTCATGAATATTATGACGATGGGCGTAACTATGATCGTGTTTATATGTCTCACCGTTTTGCCACGGGTTTTGGCGTGGCAGTCGAAGCCATTTCACGTTCCGATGATTCGCAATCTAATGATGCGTGGAACAATATGGAAAGTAACGGTAACGAGTATACGGCAAGCTACCAGTTCACTTGGCAGGACTTCATCTGGCAACCAGGTATCGCAGTCGAAACAGGCGATAACATCACAATTTATAAGCCTTATCTTCGCGTACAGTACAATATCAATGACTCCTGGTGGACTGCGTTCCGCTATCGTCAGGAGTACATGCGCAGAAATGCTGACGGTAAAGATGACCGTATGGTCTATCGCCCTGAAGTATGGCTCGGTTATAACCTCAACAACTGGATGTTTGAACTAAACGGTATTTATAAGATCGCCGATAGCGAAGATTTGTATAACAACAAAAAAGAGGATTATGAATATAACTTCCGCGTAGCCCATAAGTTTGGTTCTTGGGTTCCTTTTGTTGAGGTCGGTAACGTCTCCTCGGGTTATAACACGACAACCACATCCGATCGCCAGACTCGTTATCGTGTTGGTATTGGTTATAACTTCTGAGTGTTAATACTCAACATGTCGGTGTATTTCAGGATGTCCACATAATTTGCGTGCACAATATGGTCAAGGGGTTGACATCATGTCTAATGATGGAACTATGACCGGAAGCAATAACAGCATTGCTGTCAGGCCTTTCGGATTCAGAGATAAAATTGGTTATTTGTGTGGTGACCTGGGAACCTGTTTTATTCTTGGGTTGGTTAATAGTTTTTTAATGATTTATTACACTAATGTACTCGGCATTTCCGGCGTTATTGTCGGCTCACTCTATTTTGTGACCAAACTCTTTGATGCGTTTGTCGATGTTGGCGTAGGGCGCTTATGTGATACCTCTAAGTTGACGGTTCATGGGCGTTTTAATCCTTGGGTGCGTCGCATGAAGTATCCGTTCTGTATCATTGCAGTCGTCCTGTTCCTGCCATTTGTGCATGATTTTTCGTATACGGCGAAAATTATCTACGTCTGCTGCTCCTATTTTATTTACGGTTCACTGTTATCGACTGTGAGTATTCCTTATGGCGCTATGTCTGCGGCGATTAGCTCAAACCCGGAAGATCGTGTGTCACTCTCGACTTACCGCAGCGTAGGGTCAGCAATCGGCGGCGGGGCAACCGGCTTTTTTATTCCTATCCTGATGTACACCACCCTGGTGGATGGAAGCCAGGTGATTTCCGGGCAGCACTTCTTCTGGATCGCCATTGGTTGCGCAGTGTTGGGCTTTATCTTCTTAACGTTGACCTGCCAGTTAACGACAGAACGCGTGCGCGTGGAGAGAAAAGAGAGCATGCCCGTTTCGGTGCTGCTGAAGGGGTTGTTACGTAATAAAGCACTGATTGTTTTAGTTGTTGTGGATCTGCTTATCGTGATTAATCAGGGGCTTTCCGGCACCAATATGACTTACCTGTTTAATGACTACTTCCACAATAAAGAGGCAATGTCTGTCGCGTTGCTGTTTACCTTTGGCTCCCTGATTTTGCTGGCCCCATCGGCATCCTGGCTTACGACGCGGTTTGGTAAAAAAGAGGCCAGCGTAGGTGCGTTACTCTTTGCGGTGATGATGTATCTACTGATGTACTTCATCCATATTACGGACGCGAAAGTCTATTTGGTTTTCCTGTTTCTGGCGACACTGGGGGCAGGGTTATTCAACCTGATGATTTGGGCGTTTATGACTGATGTCTGTGATTATCACCAGTATGTCACCGGTGATCGTGAGGATGGCACCGTTTATGGTGTGAACTTCTTTGCCCGCAAGATTGGTCAGGCGTGCGCAGGGGCCATTGGCGATTTTATGCTGGCCATTATTGGTTATCAATCCTCGTCAACGGGCGGCGCGGTGCAAACCAGCGTTGTGCAGGAAAATATTTATACGATGGCGAATCTCATACCGGCTTTATGCCTGTTTTTGGCGGCGGTCATTCTGATTTATTTCTATCCATTGAACCGTAAAGAAACGCTCAAAATGGAAGAAACGCTGAATAAATTCAATGGTATTAGTAAGTAACGTGGTGAGAGTATGAACGGTTCGGGAAGAGGCGGGAGTAATCCCGCCTCTTTTCATCTTTATATACCCGTCGTCTTTCAGGCGGCTTCTTTGTTGACATGCGCAAGTTTAGCGGGATTGGTGAGAGGTATCCTGTCTCTCGCCGGAGGCCAGCCTTTGGCTGGTCAATCTGGTGACTGGCTCATTAGAAAACAGGTCTTATTCAGGCAGGTCGTATTGGCCTGCACTGCGCGCATGACACTTCCCGCCGTGAGTTTTAGCATCGGATTTATCGCTATTCCGGCGCTTTGCATCCCTTTGGCAGTCCACTTGTTGCATGTATTCAGAATGCCATAACGACCATTTGCGACATAGAACTGGCTGTCACCATAAATTCCCTTTTTTAACGGAATAAGATCGCCAGCGTCGTCACGGGCGAAGCTGCGGCCAATGTAGCGCATTAGCCCACTGTACTGGCTGTTGTTAATGAACCGGGACTGGACATCGCTGGCGGAAAAGTAGCGCTCAGGCGCGTTGGAAAAGGCGACAACGTGCATGACCGCCCCGGATGACCAGAACATGGCCCGTAAGGTGAGTTGGGTGGTGATCTCCTGCGCCTGGTAAAAGTCTTTATCTCCCCAGCCAATTTCATACCACTGTGTTTGCATAAAACGCGTCTTTAGCTGCGGCAGGATGAGGTTGACGTCGCGCGCAGAGACGATAATCCCGGTGTGCCAGCCGTGGCTGACGATAAATATTTGATGTTCCGGTGAAGGCTGCTGATTCGTCCTGGCGGGCGTTACTGTCTGTGGATACGTCGAGCAACCACATAGCAATGTTGCCATTAAAGTAATAAGGCGTTTGTTCATCGTTGGTCACCAGGAAACCAGCGGCCACTCTTTAGCGACAGTTTCCAACTGTGATGCATCAAAAATGGCCTGCGGGGAGACAACGGTTTCATCAAGCGGAATATTTTTACCGTAGCGCTCTTTGAGTTTGCTTTGCACCACAGGATGAGTGAGATCGAAATCCTTAAGCTTTTGCAGTTTACCGACGCGCATTTCCAGGGCGTTCTGATACACCTTCCATACGACTTCTGAACAATACTGGCGTTTATCACTCCAGGAAAAAGTCAGATCGTAAGGTATGCCGAGATAGCGTGTTGCGGTATGCGCCAGTTTTTGCTGCTGCGACTCTGAACTCTGAAAGACCATCGCTTACGCGTCTGACGATGTACTTGCTACCTTCGCCCCGTGAAATCCACTGCGGGAGTGGGGTGTAGACCACCGGGCCAATGGCTTCAAAAACATAGGGTTTTTTAGCGCGAATAACGATCATACCCATATGGCTGTAGTCCGAATGGGTCGCAAGTTGAATAGCCTGGCTTTGGGATGAATGAGAAATCTGAAAGATGAGGTCGCCGGTTTGGGGTTGCCAGGCAAAAACGGGGGCAGTAATCAACAGAGCGCAAAGCAATAAGCCATGTCTCATGACATTACATCCTTGTTATATAACTAAAAAGGCGGCCATGATACCAGCGCCGCTCTTTATCAGTATTCCCACGTATCCGGGTCGATACCCAGTTCACGCATGATGATCTTCGCCGCTTCCGGGATCTCATCGCTGCGCTCTTTACGCAGGTCTTCATCGTTCGGCAAAGGCTGACCGGTAAAGGCATGCAGGAACGCTTCACACAGCAGTTCACTGTTAGTGGCGTGACGCAGGTTGTTCACCTGACGACGAGTACGTTCATCGGTGAGGATTTTTAACACCTTCAGAGGAATGGAAACCGTAATTTTTTTTACTTGCTCACTCTTCTTACCGTGCTCAGCGTATGGGCTGATATATTCGCCGCTCCATTCAGCCATGAGATACCTTTAATCCTCTCAGTCATTAGTAAAAGGTCGAAACCTGATCAAACGCAGGTACCGCACCGTAATCTCGCGTAGTTTACCGTAGAGACGACACCGTGACACGGAGTATCGAATCGGCGGCCATGCGCTAACGCATATAATTTTAACGGCTATTATGCATTTGCTCAATCTATACGCAAAGAAGTTTAGATGTCCAGATGTATTGACGTCCATAATTACAATGCTATTCTGATGGCTGACTTTTCATCCCTTAAGCCAGGAAGCCTTCCCATGACGCGTAAACAGGCCACCATCGCAGTGCGTAGCGGATTGAATGATGACGAGCAGTACGGCTGCGTTGTCCCGCCGATTCATCTCTCCAGCACCTATAATTTCACCGGATTCAACGAACCACGTGCCCATGACTACTCCCGCCGCGGTAACCCGACGCGCGATGTCGTGCAACGCGCGCTGGCCGAGCTGGAAGGCGGTGCAGGCGCGGTGATGACCAATACCGGCATGTCGGCGATCCACCTGGTGACTACCGTTTTCCTGAAGCCCGGCGATCTGCTGGTGGCACCGCACGATTGCTACGGCGGCAGCTACCGTCTGTTCGACAGTCTGGCAAAACGCGGCTGTTATCGCGTTTTATTTGTCGATCAGGGGGACGAGCAGGCATTAAAATCGGCGCTGGCCGAAAAACCGAAACTGGTACTGGTGGAAAGTCCAAGCAACCCATTGTTGCGCGTCGTGGATATTGCGAAAATCTGTCAGCTGGCACGTGAAGCCGGTGCCGTAAGCGTGGTGGATAACACCTTCTTAAGCCCGGCGTTGCAGAACCCGCTGGCGCTGGGTGCCGATCTGGTTTTACATTCATGCACTAAATATCTGAACGGCCATTCCGACGTGGTAGCGGGCGTGGTGATTGCCAAAGACGAGGCGACCGTCACCGAACTGGCATGGTGGGCGAATAATATCGGCGTCACCGGCAGCGCCTTTGACAGCTATCTGCTGCTGCGCGGACTGCGTACCTTGTCGCCGCGTATGGAAGTGGCGCAACGCAATGCCCAGGGAATTGTGGATTTCCTTAAAACGCAGCCGCTGGTGAAAAAACTGTATCACCCGTCGTTGCCGGATAATCAGGGCCACGAGATTGCTGCACGTCAGCAAAAAGGATTTGGCGCCATGCTCAGTTTTGAACTGGATGGCGATGAACAAACATTACGTCGTTTCTTAAGCGGGCTGTCACTGTTTACGCTGGCGGAGTCGTTAGGGGGAGTTGAAAGTTTGATCTCTCACGCCGCCACCATGACACACGCAGGCATGGCACCAGAAGCGCGGGCCGCGGCGGGCATTTCCGAAACGCTGCTGCGTATTTCCACCGGCATCGAAGATGGCGAAGATTTAATTGCCGACCTGGAAAATGGCTTCCGGGCAGCAAACAAGGGGTAAACATGAGTGTGATTGCGCAGGCAGGGACGAAGGGTCGTCAACTGCATAAGTTTGGTGGGAGTAGTCTGGCTGACGTGAAATGTTACCTGCGCGTGGCGGGTATCATGGCGGAATATTCGCAGCCTGGCGACATGATGGTCGTCTCGGCGGCGGGCAGCACCACCAACCAACTGATCAGCTGGCTGAAGTTAAGCCAGACCGACAGACTCTCTGCGCATCAGGTTCAACAGGCGCTACGTCGCTATCAAAGCGATCTGATCAGCGGCCTGCTGCCTGCGGATATGGCCGACACGCTCACCCAGGCCTTTATTCACGATCTGGAGCGCCTGGCGGCGCTGCTCGATCGCGGCATCACCGACGCGGTCTATGCGGAAGTGGTGGGGCACGGTGAAATCTGGTCTGCGCGCCTGATGTCTGCCGTGCTCAATTTACAGGGCATGGAATCCGCGTGGCTGGATGCGCGCGATTTCCTGCGCGCCGAGCGCGGCCCGCAGCCGCAGGTAAATGAAGGCTTATCCTATCCGCTGTTGCAGCAACTGCTGGTACAGCATCCAAATAAACGTACCGTGGTGACGGGCTTTATCTGCCGCAACGACGCCGGGGAAACCGTGCTGCTGGGCCGTAACGGCTCTGACTATTCGGCGACGCAAATCGGCGCGCTGGGCGGCGTGTCCCGCGTGACCATCTGGAGCGACGTGGCCGGGGTGTACAGCGCCGACCCGCGTAAAGTGAAAGATGCCTGCCTGCTGCCGCTGCTGCGCCTGGATGAAGCGAGCGAACTGGCCCGTCTGGCCGCGCCGGTGCTCCACGCCCGAACGTTACAGCCGGTTTCTGCCAGCGACATCGATCTGCAACTGCGTTGCAGCTACAACCCGGAGCAAGGCTCCACGCGCATTGAGCGCGTGCTGGCGTCCGGCACCGGAGCGCGCATTGTCACCAGTCATGATGACGTCTGCCTGATCGAGTTCCAGGTCCCGGCGAGCCAGGATTTCGCGCTGGCGCATAAAGAGGTGGATCTGATCCTCAAGCGCGCGCAGCTGCGTCCGCTGGCGGTCGGCATTCATAACGATCGCAACCTGCTGCAACTTTGCTACACCTCGGAAGTGGTCGACAGTGCGCTCAAGCTACTACAGGACGCCGGGCTGACGGGCGAACTGCGTCTGCGTCAGGGACTGGCGCTGGTGGCGCTGGTGGGGGCGGGCGTATGCCGTAATCCGCTGCACAGCCATCGCTTCTGGCAGCAGTTAAAGGGGCAGCCGGTGGAGTTTATCTGGCAGTCCGACGATAGCATCAGCCTGGTGGCCGTGCTGCGCGCCGGGCCGACGGAAAGCCTGATCCAGGGCCTGCACCAGTCGCTGTTCCGCGCGGAAAAACGTATCGGCCTGGTGCTGTTTGGCAAAGGCAATATCGGCTCGCGCTGGCTGGAGCTGTTTGCCCGCGAGCAGGGCGCGCTGTCGGCGCGTACCGGTTTTGAATTTGTGCTGGCAGGCGTGGTGGACAGCCGCCGCAGCCTGCTGAGCTATGACGGGCTGGATGCCAGTCGCGCGCTGGCGTTCTTCAATGATGAAGCCGTCGAGCAGGATGAGGAGTCGCTGTTCCTGTGGATGCGCGCCCATCCCTATGATGACTTAGTGGTGCTGGACGTGACTGCCAGCGAACAGCTGGCCGATCAGTATCTGGATTTCGCCAGCCACGGTTTCCACGTCATCAGCGCCAATAAACTGGCCGGGGCAAGCACCAGCCATAAATACCGCCAGATCTACGACGCCTTCGAAAAAACGGGCCGTCACTGGCTGTATAACGCCACCGTGGGCGCGGGCTTACCGGTGAACCATACCGTGCGCGATCTGATCGACAGCGGCGACTCCATTCTCGCCATCAGCGGGATTTTCTCCGGTACGCTCTCCTGGCTGTTCCTGCAGTTTGACGGCACCGTGCCCTTTACGGAGCTGGTGGATCAGGCCTGGCAGCAGGGGCTGACCGAGCCGGATCCGCGCGTCGATCTCTCCGGTAAAGATGTGATGCGTAAGCTGGTGATCCTCGCCCGTGAAGCGGGTTATGACATCGAGCCGGATCAGGTGCGCGTGGAGTCGCTGGTGCCACAAGGCTGTGAAGAGGGATCGGTGGATCACTTCTTTGAGAACGGCGATGAACTGAACGACCAGATGGTGCAGCGGCTGGAAGCGGCGCGGGAAATGGGCCTTGTGCTGCGTTACGTGGCGCGCTTCAATGCCAACGGTAAAGCGCGCGTGGGTGTGGAAGCGGTACGCCCTGAGCACCCGCTGGCGGCCCTGCTGCCGTGCGACAACGTGTTTGCCATCGAAAGCCGCTGGTATCGCGATAACCCGCTGGTGATCCGCGGGCCTGGTGCGGGGCGCGATGTCACCGCCGGGGCCATCCAGTCAGACATTAATCGTCTGGCACAGTTGCTGTAGTGTTTATCCCCCTCACTGCCACAGTGAGGGGGCTTTCCATCCTGAATTTTTTTCATCTTCCCTGAACATTCCTCACCCAGATTAATGATAATTCTGTTGACGCCAAATCGCTTTTCCGTCATTTTTACATCTGGACGTCTAAACGTATAGAAGTTCACATTACAATAAACAACGACACGCGATTGATGAGGTAAGGTATGAGCTTTTTTCACGCCAACCAGCGGGAAGCCCTGAATCAGAGCCTGGCAGAAGTGCAGGGGCAAATTAATGTATCTTTTGAGTTTTTCCCGCCGCGCACCAGTGAAATGGAACAGACTTTATGGCAGTCCATCGATCGCCTGAGCAGCCTGAAGCCAAAATTTGTCTCCGTGACTTATGGCGCCAACTCTGGCGAGCGCGACCGCACGCACAGCATTATTAAAGGCATCAAAGATAAAACCGGCCTGGAAGCCGCTCCCCATCTGACCTGTATTGACGCGACGCGCGACGAGCTGCGTACCATCGCCCAGGATTACTGGAACAACGGCATCCGTCATATCGTGGCGCTGCGCGGCGATCTGCCGCCGGGCGGCGGTAAGCCGGATATGTACGCCACCGATCTGGTTGCGCTGTTAAAAGAGGTCGCCGATTTTGATATTTCCGTTGCCGCCTACCCGGAAGTTCACCCGGAAGCGAAAAGCGCGCAGGCGGATCTGCTGAACCTGAAACGCAAAATCGACGCCGGGGCTAACCGCGCCATTACGCAGTTTTTCTTTGATGTGGAAAGCTACCTGCGTTTCCGCGACCGCTGCGCCTCGACCGGCATCGACGTGGAAATTATTCCGGGCATTTTGCCAGTCTCTAACTTTAAGCAGGCGAAAAAATTTGCCGACATGACCAACGTGCGTATTCCGGCGTGGATGTCACAGATGTTCAACGGACTGGATGATGATGCCGAAACCCGCAAGCTGGTAGGCGCGAATATCGCCATGGACATGGTGAAGATTTTAAGCCGCGAAGGGGTGAAGGATTTTCACTTCTACACGCTGAACCGCGCCGAAATGAGCTACGCCATTTGCCATACGCTGGGCGTTCGCCCGGCGCTGTAATCAAAACGCCGGGCATCACTGCCCGGCAGAATGCATATCACTGATTGCCGGTTTGATCGCCATACGGCAAGGTATCGTAATCAATCAGGGCATTTTTCTTGTACGGGTTGCCAATCCAGCGCGTTATCTCTTTAAACTGTGGGTTGATCAGGGAGCGCGTCGGATCGTAGCCATCGTAGGTTAACCCCGCTAAATCAGACCAGGTGTGAATAAGTTCAGAGCTACTGTACTTACGATCGACATCTGCTGAGAAATCACGCGGATGCGCTGCCTGCCATTTTTCTGATGTCCACAGCAGGAACGGGATCGTATACATATGACGCGTCGGGTTGTCTTCGTTACGCCCCTGCGTTTTATGCGGCGGCGTGTCATACACCTCTTCGCCATGATCGGAGAAGTAGAGCAGGAAGCCGTTCGGATCGGTCGCCTTGTAATCCTTAATCAGACTGGCAATCACTGAGTCATTGTACAGGTTGGCATTGTCGTAATCGTTATACGACTCCCGCTCTTCATCGCTCAGACCCGCCGGGACATTATCGGTTTTGTCGTCGAACTTACCCTCATTTTCAGGGTAGCGGAACTTGTACTTTATATGCGTACCCAGCAGATGCACGATGATGAACTTCTTCGGCGCCGGGTCAGCCAGCACCTGTTTAAAAGGCGCGAGAACATTGCTGTCATATTCCCGTGCACTTTGGGTCCGCTGCTGGTTCATGTAGAACTGCTTATCGGTTTGCTTCGAAAACACCGTCAGCATGGTATTACGGGCGGTCATCGTCTGCTGGTTAGTGATCCAGAAGGTTTTATATCCCGCCTGTTTCATCATGTTCATCAGCGACGGTTTCGTCAGATACAGATCCGGGTTCTTTTCGTTAGCGAAGGTCAGCGCCTGCTGGAGGATCTCAATGGTGTACGGACGTGAAGTCACGACGTTATTGAACACGGTCAGCTGCGGATCGGTTTTATGCAGCGCGTCCAACGCCGGCGTCGTGTCGCGCGGATAACCGTACAGACTCATGCGCCCACGTTGGGTGGATTCACCGATAACCAGCACCAGCGTGCGCGGGGCATCGCCGGAGTTATCTTTAAAGTGAGCCAACGGCGGCAGCGCATCGTTCTTGTTGAGCAAGCTGTTCAACGAGTTAAGCTGCTGACGATACTGATAATACCCGGAGATAAACTGCCAGGGGGCCGCCGGTTCCATACGTGAGGCAAGGCCATCGAGCGTGTTCTTAATGGGTTTATGGTGGATCACTGAATTGACCACAACAGGATGCAAAATCAGGCCGTACAGCAGGGCAAAGGATACCAGGTAGCGCCAGGGCGAAGGAATATAAACCGGGCGCAGGCGCGTCCACAACAGAATGGCGACCGCGGTATAGACCAGCGCGACAAGAATAATCTTCAGATTAAAATATTGCCTCAGATATTCGCCAGCTTCGTTGGCGTTGGATTCGAAGATAACGAACAGCACGCTCTGCGAGAATTCCTGGCCATAAATGAGGTAATAGCTGAGCGCCGACAGTGAGGCGGCCCACAGCGCCACGCCGATGATAGCGGCGATAAGGCGGATGTGTTTCGGGAACACGAGTACCGGGATCAACCATAACGAGCTAAACAGCAGCGAGTCGCGCAGACCGTTGAAGCCGCTATAACCGGTCACATAAATAATGACCTGCAATAATGAAGAGAAAAACCAAAAGTAAAGGAGTGCCCAGCCGAGGGCTTTTCCGCTAAAAGCGGGCCTGGACTGGATGTGTGTAGATTGCATGTTATCGACCTGTCTTTATTAGTGGCGCTAAATATAGCGACTAAACCTTAATAAGATCTGAAGTGGGAAAAGCAGACAGGAATATATTTAAAGCGTGAATATTATAAAAGGAGTATTTCACATCACCCTCGTGAATAGCACGAAGGTGATGTGAAGTGGGAGCGTTAGCCGGCGTTATGCATCCGGCAACGGTTTATTCCCACTCTTCGAGGAAACGCTGACCGTACTGATCGGCGACGATCAGCGCGGCGTACACTTCATCAGGCGTAGCGCCGCCCGGCATATTGTGAATGGTTTCCCCTGCTGCACAGGCCGTCTCCGCCACGCGCCGCATTTTCGCCGGAATATCGGTTTTAATGTCCAGCTGGGCGAGGGTAATCGGCAAACCGACGCTGTGGCACAGTGACGCCACGGTTTCTATCTCCTCAACCGAGGCATTTTCTAGCACCAACTGCGTCAGCGTACCGAACGCGACTTTTTCACCGTGATAGAAATGATGCGCGTCCGGGATCGCCGTCAGACCATTATGCACCGCATGGGCTGCCGCCAGCCCGCCGCTTTCAAAGCCGACACCGCTGAGATAGGTATTGGCTTCCACCACGCGCTCCAGCGCCGCGGTAACCACATGCTGTTCGGCGGCCAGCATCGCTTTTTCACCCTGTTCCAACAGCGTGTTGTAACACAGCTCGGCCAGCGCCAGCGCCGCCTGGGTGCACTGGCCGCCCGCCATGGTCGTCGCCCCGCTGCGGGCGCAGGCGCGCGCTTCAAACCAGGTCGCCAGCGCATCGCCGATCCCGGCAGCCAGCAGACGCGCAGGCGCGCCCGCCACCACTTTGGTATCGACAATCACCAGATCCGGGTTTTTCGGCAGCATCAGATAACGTTCAAATTCACCGGCCTCGGTGTAAATCACCGACAGCGCACTGCACGGCGCATCGGTTGAGGCGATGGTCGGCGCAATCGCCACCGGCAGATGCATGTAATACGCCAGCGCTTTAGCGGTATCCAGCGTTTTACCGCCGCCAATACCCAGCACCGCCGTGCAGTCTGCCTCTTCAGCCAGCGCGCGCAGACGGTCGATTTCCGTTTGTGAGCATTCGCCGCCGAAGGGAACAATATCGACACTCAGATCGGCGTCATCAAAGCTTTTTTCCAGCGTCTCCTGCGCGAAGCCCAGAACGAATTTATCACCGACCACCAGCCAGCTTTCCGCCAGCGGTTTCAGATAGTCTCCCAGACGGGTGAGCACATCAGCACCCTGAATGTATTTACCCGGTGACTGAATAATGTGGTCCATCGTTGTCTCCTTTACAGCGTTAACGTGCCAAAGGCGTTTTGCCAGTCCTGCTCGAATTTCGCTATCGCCGCCTCGACGGCTGGCGTACCGAGCATCTGTTGCGCTACCTCTAAGGGTAGCGTAATTGCCTGACATCCGGTCAGCAGACAGTCGAGCGCCTGGCGTGGCGTTTTAAAACTGGCGGCCAGCACCATGCTGTCGGGGGCATGCATTTCGAGCAGGCTTTGCAGCTCCTGCACCATGCGGATGCCGTCGCCGCCCTGTGCATCCACGCGATTAACGTAGGGCGCGACGTATTTCGCCCCCGCCAGCGCCGCCAGCAGACCCTGCGCCGCGCTATACACCGCGGTGCCCAGCGTCACAATGCCCGCTTTTTTTAATATTTTGATGGCCGCCAGCCCTTCGGCGGTGACCGGAACTTTGACGATGATACCCGGCACCATGTCATTGAGGCGTCGGGCGTCTGCCACCATGCCCTCTGCCGTGCGGCTCATCACCTGGGCAAACAGCGTACCGTCCGGGCCGATGGCCTGTTGCAGGCGCGGCAACACGTCCTGCAACGGTTGCTGACCGGCGGCGATAATGCTCGGATTGGTGGTCACGCCCGCCAGCGGATAAATGCGCGCCAGACGTTCGACTTCGGCCACATTGGCGGTGTCCAGATAGAGTTCCATAACATTTCCTCGGTTAATTACAGTTCCAGTTCACGTTGCAGTAGCCCGGCTATCGCCTGTGCTGACGTCGCGCTGACCAGCGCACTGCGGAAGTCGTCGTGCATAATGCGCCGTGCCAGACGCGAAAAAATACGCATATGCTGGTCGCCTGCGGCATGTTTGTTCAGCGTCAGCATAATAACGAACTGCGCCTCCTCTTCACCCCAGCGTACCGGCGCGTTAAGTCTGGCGACGCTGATGGTCGATTGCTCAATGTGCTCAGATTTACTGTGTGGAATGGCGAAACTAAAGCCAAGGCCGGTAGAAAATACCGCCTCGCGCGCCCAGAGATCGGCTTCCAGCTTCCGGGGATAACGACAGCGACCCGCCAGCAGCAGGTTATCCGTCATCCCCTTGATGACTTCTTCTTTGCTGCGCCAGTCGCTATCGAGCGTAATGCAGGCGGTGCTGATCAGCGGCGCATCCTGTTGCGCCATGCGGAACTGTGCCAGCAGATGCTCCACTTCCAGCGAGGTGCGGCACTGCATCGCCTGGTTGAGTAATTGCCGACAGGCGCGGCTGTCGAGCTGCGCCAGCCGTGCTTTGGTGGCGGGCACCGACGGCGCGCTCATACTGATCTCATCCAGTCCCAGCCCGACCAGCAGCGGTAATACCGAGCCTTTTGCGCCCAGTTCGCCACACAGCCCAATCCATTTTCCCTGGCGATGCACGGCCTGCACGGCAAAATCAAGCGCCCGTAGAAACGCCGGATTCAGACTATTGTAATGCCGGGTCACTTTGGCGTTATCACGATCCACGGCCAGCAAATACTGTGTCAGGTCGTTGCTGCCGATGCTAAAGAAATCCACCTCTTCGCAGCACTGGTCGATGATGAACATCACCGACGGCACTTCCAGCATGATGCCGAAAGGAATTTTTTCATCGAAGGGGATTTGCTCGTGGCGCAGCTGCTGTTTCGCCTCCGCGAGTTTTTCTTTCACCCACAGGATCTCTTCCATGGAGGAGATCATCGGGATCATGATTTTGAGTTTCCCGTGGGCGGAGGCGCGCAGGATCGCGCGCAGCTGCGTGTTAAACAGCGTGGCGTATTCTGCGTAAATACGTACCGCCCGGTAGCCGAGAAACGGATTATTTTCGGCAGGAATAGACAGGTAATCCACAGGCTTATCGCCGCCAATATCCATGGTGCGCACAATAATGCTACGTCCATCAGCACCCGCCAGCGCTGCGCAGAAAATATTGTAGAGTTCGTCTTCAGAGGGCGCGCTGCTGCGATCCATATACAGCATTTCGGTACGAAATAGCCCAATCCCTTCCGCGCCCTGCGCAAATGCCGCCTCCGCTTCCACGGCATGGGCGATGTTGGCCGCCACTTCCATACCAATGCCGTCAGCACTGCGCCCCGAGCGCGTGAGCCAGACGCTTTGCTGCTGACGCAACGCATCGGCGACCCGTGCTTCCTGCTGGTAGTAGCGGATCACGGTGTCGTCGGGTGTAACCACTATCGCCCCGGCGTTACCGTCGATATACACGGGTGTGTTTTCAAACGCGGCCAGGGCGTTAATCTCTACGCCCACTAACGTCGGAATTGCAAACGAGCGGGCAAGGATCACCGTGTGGGACGTGGTACCGCCGCTTTCCAGCAATAAGCCTTTAAGCAGCGTTTTATCCAGTTCAAGAAACTGACCCGGCGTAAGTTCATGTGCCATGCAAATTGTGGGTTGCGTCAACTGACCCGGCGCGGGAAAGCGCTGTTCGCCGTAAATCAGCTGCAAAAGCTGAAAGCAGACATCGCGCACATCCAGCGTTCGCTCCTGCAAATACGCGCTGGCAGAGCGGGAAAACTGGGCGCAAAAATGCGCTGCACTTTGCACAATTGCCTCTGCGCAGCTCATTCCGTCCGCGATGCCCTGCAACACATGCTGACGCAACGTGGTATCGCTGGCGAGCGAGCGGTGGGCTTCGAGGATCGCGCGGCTGGTGCCATCGCTGTCCAGCAAACGAAAATCGAGATGTCTGCTTAATAAATTCAGCCCATTTTCGAGGGCGGCCTGTTCCACTTCCGCACCGCGTGAGGTCGGTAATGCACTCAGTTCATTGAGATCGAGCGCGCGAAGGCGCAGCAGCATACCTCCGGCGCTGCCTGAGCATACTGGACGGGCACGGAAAAGCGCGGGATTCAGGCGCGTTAAAGATTCAGGAAGCACACACTCTGCGGTGTCGACCGGCGCGGTGAGTGGCGCATCGCAGTGCGCAAACTCTTGTTTAAACCACTGACTAAGTCGCTGGTGTGCGGCCAGTTCGTCGCTGCCGCTGATCACCACTTGGCAGGCATCACCCGACAGCGTATCGGTGCTGATTAAGGCCAGCGCGCTTTTGGCATCGCCTGTCGCGCCAGTACGCAGGTTGTGCCATTCGATGTGTGACTGGAAGGTATTACACAGTGTTTCAACCTGGCTTGCCGGGCGTGCATGGACGCCATTTGACAACTCACAGACAAATTCCACCACCAGAGCCATTGCCCTTCTCCTGAATCAATATGAGGCGTCCAGCATAAAAGCGAAGGAGGAAAAGGCGCTATGTGACATTTCTGCCAAAAACTGGACAAATGTAACATCTGTATGAAAGTGGGCGTTGCCTCACATGTTGCATTACTTTTGGAATTCCCCTCGCAAAACTTAACTTATGAGGCGGATCGCATTTTTCCGTTCATATTACAAAAGTCCAGTAAATGGCCTTTTTGTCCACTGTCTGACGGTCACGGGATTGCCTATTGTTGCCACAACTTCCATGTGGACATGGGCAAGCGGCCCTGGGGCGACTGACTGATGAAAGAGCTGATACAGATCCTGAAAAACACCCGTTAGCATTTAATGACCGGTGTGTCACATATGATCCCGTTTGTGGTGGCGGGCGGCATTTTACTGGCGGTGTCTGTCATGTTGTATGGCAAAGGCGCGGTGCCGGACCCCTTAAGCGATCCAAACCTGAAAAAGCTGTTTGATATTGGCGTCGCCGGACTGACGTTAATGGTGCCTTTTTTGGCGGCCTATATCGGTTACTCCATTGCCGAGCGCGCCGCGCTGGCCCCCTGTGCCATCGGCGCATGGGTGGGTAACAGCTTTGGCGCGGGTTTCTTTGGGGCCATTATCGCCGGGCTGATTGGCGGCATCGTGGTCTATTATCTGAAAAAAGTGCCGGTTGCGAAAGTACTGCGCTCGGTGATGCCTATTTTCGTGATCCCGATAATCGGCACCTTTATTACCGCTGGCGTAATGATGTGGGGCCTGGGCGAACCGGTTGGCGCGTTGACCGCCAGTCTGACCAGCTGGCTACAGGGAATGCAGCAGGGCAGCATCATTGTGCTGGCCATTATTATGGGGCTGATGCTGGCGTTTGACATGGGTGGGCCGGTTAACAAAGTGGCCTATGCATTCATGTTGATCTGCGTAGCGCAGGGGGTTTACACCGTCGTGGCGATTGCTGCCGTGGCCATTTGCATTCCCCCGCTTGGGCTGGGGCTGGCAACGCTGCTGAACCGGAAAATGTACTCATCGGAAGAGCGCGAAGCGGGTAAGGCCGCGCTGGTGATGGGCTGCGTGGGCGTTACCGAAGGTGCCATCCCCTTTGCGGCCGCCGATCCGCTGCGTGTTATCCCCTCCATTATGCTGGGTTCTGCCTGTGGCGCGGCCACCGCTGCGGTGCTGGGCGCGGAGTGTTACGCCGGATGGGGCGGTCTGATTGTGCTGCCGGTGGTTGAGGGCAAGGTGGGTTATATCGCGTCGGTCGCCGTCGGTGCGGTCATTACCGCCCTGTGCGTCAATCTGCTTAAAAGTCTGGCGCATAAACGCCAGCCGCCAGTGAGCGAGCAGGACGACCTGGATCTGGATTTCGAAATTAACTAACAGAGGGAACAGAGCATGACCAGGATAATCGCGGTAACGGCGTGCCCGTCGGGCGTCGCGCACACCTACATGGCGGCAGAAGCGCTGGAAGGGGCGGCAAAAGCCAAAGGCTGGGACGTCAAAGTCGAAACCCAGGGCTCGATTGGGCTGGAGAATGAATTGACGGCCAGCGACATCGCCGGGGCGGATATTGTCATTCTGACCAAAGACATTGGCATCAAATTTGAAGAGCGCTTTGCGGGCAAAACCATCGTGCGGGTGAATATCAGCGATGCGGTAAAACGTGCAGACGCCATCATGAACAAAATTGACGCGCATCTGGCGCACATCGCCTGATCATCTTTCCCGCTCAGAGGAGCGGGATGTTACGTCTTTATGGAGGTTCTGCATGACGAATCGTATCCAGCGCCTGAAAGCGGCGCTTTTCAGTCAACCCCGAGAGATCTCCCTTGAACGTGCGCTGTTGTACACCGCCAGCCACCAGCAAACCGAAGGCGAGCCGGTCATGCTGCGACGGGCAAAAGCCACTGCCTGGATCCTCGATCACGTTGAAATTGCGATCCGTGATGATGAACTGATTGCCGGTAACCGCACGGTAAAACCGCGGGCAGGCATCGTTTCGCCGGAAATGGATCCGTACTGGCTGCTGGACGAGCTGGATGATTTCCCGACACGTCCACAGGATCGCTTTGCCATCAGCGATAACGACAAGCGCATCTACCGTAACGAGCTTTACCCGTACTGGGCAGCGCGCTCAATGAAAGATTTTATTAACGGCCAGATGACCGCTGAGGTCAAAGAGGCGGTGGCAACACAGATTTTCAGCGTCAACCAGACCGATAAAGGACAGGGGCATATCATCATTGATTACCCTGATTTACTGAAAAATGGCCTCGCCGCACGGGTGGCACAGTTGCAGACGCTCTGTGCGCAGGCTCCCGGAAATACCTTTTATCAGGCGGCGCTGTTACTGCTGGAGGCATCTGCGCGGCATATTTTGAGATATGCGCATCTTGCCGATGAGATGGCGGCGAAGTGTGAATGCGCCCGTCGTCGCGAGGAATTATTGACCATTGCGGCAAACGCCCGGCACAACGCCGTGCATCCCCCGGAGAACTTCTGGCAGGCGTGCCAGCTGTTCTGGTTTATGAACATCATTTTGCAATACGAATCGAATGCCAGCTCGCTGTCGCTGGGCCGCTTCGACCAGTACATGCTGCCGTTTTACCAGGCGTCGCTGGCACAGGGCGATGATGCAGCGTTTTTACAGGAGCTTCTGGCCTCGCTGTGGATCAAATGTAACGACGTGGTATTGCTGCGCTCCGCCAGCAGCGCACGCTACTTTGCGGGTTTCCCCACTGGCTATACCGCGCTGCTCGGTGGGCTGACGGATACCGGACGCAGCGCAGTGAATGCATTGTCCTCGCTGTGTCTGGAGGCTTATCAGCGCGTGCAGCTACCGCAGCCTAATCTTGGCGTCCGGGTGAATGAGCTGATCGACCGATCTTTTTTACTGAAAACCGCCGAAACCATCCGCCTCGGCACGGGTATTCCGCAGATCTTTAACGATGAAGTGGTGGTGCCCGCCTTTTTGAATCGCGGCGTGTCGCTGGAGGATGCCCGTGATTACGCGGTGGTCGGCTGCGTGGAGCTGTCCATTCCTGGCAAAACCTACGGGCTGCATGACATCGCGATGTTTAACTTGCTCAAAGTAATGGAAATTACCCTCTACGAAAGCGAAAACCAGCCCACCCTAACCTGGACAAGCCTGTTGGAAAGGATCCGTAGCAACATCAGCCATTACATCCGGTTGATGGTGGAGGGCAGCAACATTTGTGATATTGGCCATCGGGATCGGGCACCAGTGCCGCTGCTGTCATCGTTTATCAGCGATTGTCTGCATAACGGCAAAGACATAACGGATGGCGGCGCGCGTTATAACTTTTCAGGCGTACAGGGTATTGGCATCGCGAATCTCAGCGACGCCTTATATGCGCTAAAAGGGCTGGTATTTGAGCAGCAGCGTCTGAGTTTTGACGAACTGATGGCGGTACTGAAGGCGAACTTTGCTACCGCAGAGGGGGAAAAAATACGCGCCAGACTGATCAACCGCTTTGAAAAATACGGCAATGATGTCGATGAAGTCGACAACATCAGCGCCGATCTGCTGCGTTTTTACTGTAAGGAAGTGGAGAAGTACCGCAATCCTCGCGGCGGCATTTTCACGCCTGGCTCCTATACGGTTTCTGCGCACGTGCCGCTCGGCTCGGTGGTTGGCGCGACGCCGGGCGGTCGCCTGGCCGGGGAGCAACTGGCGGATGGCGGCCTGTCACCGATGTTGGGGCAGGACGTAAACGGCCCAACGGCAGTGCTGAAATCGGTCAGTAAGCTGGACAATATGCTGTTGTCGAATGGGACGTTGCTGAATGTGAAATTTACGCCAGCTACGCTTGAGGGACAGGGCGGTTTGCATAAGCTGGCGGATTTTTTGCGCGCGTTTACCCAGCTTAAACTGCAGCATATCCAGTTTAACGTCCTGAATGCGGAAACTCTGCGCGAGGCACAGCAGCGGCCACAGGATTTTGCCGGGCTGGTGGTGCGCGTCGCCGGATACAGCGCGTTTTTTGTGGAGCTGTCCCAGGAGATCCAGGATGACATCATTCGCCGCACCGCGCATCAGCTGTGACGTGACGGAGATAACGGAAAGCCGCGCCGGGGTAGCGCGGATATTCGATATTCAGCGTTACTCACTCAACGACGGGCAGGGCATTCGCACGGTGGTGTTTTTTAAAGGCTGCCCGCATACCTGTCCGTGGTGCGCGAATCCGGAGTCGATCTCCCCGCGCATCGAAACCGTGCGGCGCGAAAGCAAATGTCTGCACTGCGGCCCCTGTCTCCAGGATGCTGACCAATGCCCGTCCGGCGCGTTCAGGCGTATCGGGCGTGATGTCACGCTGGATGCGCTGGAGCGCGAGGTGATGAAGGATGACGTCTTCTTTCGGGCTTCCGGTGGCGGGGTGACGCTGTCCGGCGGCGAAGTGCTGATGCAGGCCGTTTTCGCCACGCGTTTTCTGGCCCGCCTGCGTCATTACGGCGTGCACACGGCGATTGAAACGGCAGGCGACGCCCCCACAGAGCGTTTACTGCGTCTGGCGCGGGAGTGCAACGAGGTATTATTTGACCTGAAAATTATGGCAGCCGATCGGGCGGCGCAGGTGGTGAACATGAACCAGCCCCGCGTACGGGAAAATTTCAGGCGGCTGGTGGCCGAGGGCGTAACGGTGATCCCTCGTTTACCTCTCATCCCGGGGTTTACCTTGAGCGACGATAATGTCGCGCAGGCGCTGGCAGCAATAGTGTTGACAGGTATTAACGTCGTGCATTTGCTGCCTTTTCATCAGTATGGCGAACCAAAATACCGGCTTCTGGGGCAGCGCTGGGCGATGGCTGAGACGTCCCCACCCACCGACGCTGACATTGCCCGTGTCTGCCGCATGGCCGAACGCGCTGGCCTGCAGGTCACGGTTGGGGGGTAACGATCATGGTGACAAAAGCGCGGTATCTGGTAGCGGTCACGGCCTGCGTCAGCGGCGTCGCCCACACTTATATGGCAGCGGAACGGCTTGAAAAGCTTTGCCAGCAGGAAAAATGGCAGATCAAAATTGAAACCCAGGGCGCGCTGGGTACTGAAAATGCCCTCAGTGAAGACGAGATCTGCCGGGCGGAGGTGGTGCTGCTGATCACCGATATTGATCTGGCTGGCGCAGAACGCTTTTCTCATTGCCGCAGCGTGCAGTCCGGCATCCATACCTTTTTACGTGAGCCGCAAAAGGTGATGGGGGCGGTGCGCAGGTTGCTCTCTGCGCCGCAGCAAACGCAGCTTATTCTTCCGTAAGCGGCTTTTCGGTTAGCTGGCTGTGGTACTGCCGGCGGTATTCGGAAGGGGAGCGCTCGGTATTTTTACGAAACAAGCGGCAAAAGTAGTTACTGTCAACAAACCCGCAGGTGTGGGCCACTTCTTTCACTTTTAAATCATAGTTTTTCAGTAGCGCTTTCGCGTGTTCCAGCCGGGTATGGTTGAGATATTCGTTAAAACCAATCGCGCCGGTTTTTTGAAACAGATGCGACAGGTAGTTGGGGGAAATATAAAACGCCTGGGCGACAGATTCCCGCGTCAGCGGCGCGGCATAGTTTTCATCAATATAACTTCGAACGGCGTCGAAAAGCGCCTGACTACGCGATGCGGTCTGGATCTGGCTACCCAGCAGATCGGCGCAGTGGCTTAACAGACTTAATACAATCATTCGTGCGGTCTGCTGTTCGTGAGGCTGCATCTGCATCTCTACCAGCGACTGCAACAGAAACGAGCCAATACGCGGGCCACGCCGGGCGACATGCTCTTTGGCAAGATTTTGCAGCGTTGCACCATCCCAGTGCTGCACGCTAAATCCCAGTTGCTGCTTGCCGAACAAAATACTGAGTGTGGTGACAGGCGACTGCCAGCGCGGCTGATTCCAGCCGCCCGCAGGTATAAACAGCACATCATGTTCTGCCAGCCTTGTTGATGCGCCAGTAACGCCACCGTCGTCTACCTGGCCTTCCAGCACAATTTCCAGACGCGGAAAATCGACGCGATACGCCAGCTCGGGCACCGTGCCGCTCGTACCGGTAAAACGGATATGCTGTAAAGGAAGAGGACCATTAAGCAGCCTCGTCAACAGACGAGTGATGTCATGATGCATGTTTTACCTGTTATCGCGCAGCCCGGCAGCATTGTGCCACCGGGCGGGGATGTCGTGCAGATTAGCCGGTGTTACGCATACCGGCAGCGACGCCGGCGATGGTGACCATCAGCGCCTGTTCCACGCACGGATCCGCTTCTTTACCTGCTTCTTCCGCCTGACGCGAACGGTGCAGCAGTTCGGCCTGCAGAACGTTGAGCGGATCGGTATAGATGTTACGCAACTGGATAGACTCGGCAATCCACGGCAGGTCGGCCATCAGGTGCGAATCGTTGGCAATATCCAGCACCACTTTGATGTCTGCTTCCAGCTGATCACGCAGTTCGCTGCCCAGCGTCCACAGCTCCGGTTTAACCAGACGCTGATCGTAATATTCCGCCAGCCACAGGTCGGCTTTCGAAAAGACCATTTCCAGCATTCCCAGACGGGTAGAGAAGAACGGCCAGTCACGACACATGGCTTCCAGCTCGCTCTGCTTGCCGTCTTCCACCACTTTTTGCAGCGCCGCGCCTGCGCCCAGCCAGGCGGGGAGCATTAAGCGGTTCTGCGTCCAGGCGAAGATCCACGGAATAGCGCGCAGCGATTCGACGCCGCCGGTCGGGCGACGTTTGGCCGGGCGTGAACCCAGCGGCAGTTTGCCGAGTTCCTGCTCCGGCGTCGCCGAACGGAAATAGGGCACAAAGCTTTCGTTTTCGCGCACATAGCCACGGTACATGTCGCAGGAGATGTCAGACAGCTCGTCCATGATATGGCGCCAGGCGTCTTTCGGCTCCGGCGGTGGCAGCAGGTTCGCTTCGAGGATCGCGCCAGTATAGAGTGACAGGCTGCTGATGGTGATGTCCGGCAGGCCGTATTTAAAGCGGATCATCTCGCCCTGTTCGGTCACGCGCAGGCCGCCTTTCAGGCTGCCCGGCGGTTGCGAGAGCAGCGCCGCGTGTGCCGGTGCGCCGCCGCGACCAATGGAACCACCGCGTCCGTGGAACAGCGTCAGCGCGATGCCCGCTTTTTCGCAGGTTTTGATCAGCGCGTCCTGTGCCTGATATTGCGCCCAGGAGGCCGCCATCACGCCCGCATCTTTCGCGGAGTCGGAATAGCCAATCATCACCATCTGTTTGCCCTGAATGAAGCCGCGATACCAGTCGATGTTCAGCAACTGGGTCATGACGTCATTGGCGTTGTTGAGGTCGTCGAGGGTTTCAAACAGCGGCGCCACCGGCAGCGCGAAGCCGATACCCGCTTCTTTCAGCAGCAAATGCACGGCCAGCACGTCAGACGGCGTTTTCGCCATCGAGATCACATAGGCGGCGACGGATCCTTGCGGCGCATCGACGATCGCTTTGCAGGTATTAAACACTTCACGGGTGTCGTCGCTTGGCTCCCAGTTACGCGGCAGCAGTGGACGTTTGGAATTCAGTTCGCGGATCAGGAACGCCTGTTTGTCGGCCTCTGACCAGCTTTCATAATCACCGATGCCGAGGTAGCGGGTCAGTTCGCCCAGCGCTTCGGTATGGCGGGTGCTTTCCTGGCGCACATCAATACGCACCAGCGGTACGCCAAAGCATTTGACGCGGCGCAGGGTGTCGAGCAGTTCGCCGTTCGCGATGATGGACATGCCGCAGGCCTGCAACGATTTATAGCAGGCGTACAGCGGATCCCACAGCTGTTCGTTATTGGTCAGCAGGCCCGCGGGTTTCGGCAGGCGCTGGCCTTTCAGACGGGCTTCAAGCCAGGCCTGAGTAGCCATCAGCTGGCTGCGCAGCCCTTTTAGCAGATAGCGGTACGGCTCCTGCGCGCCTTCGCTGCCGACCCTTTCACGCAGTTCGTCGGTGCATTCCACCATCGACAGTTCAGAGATCAGCACCTGAATATCTTTCAGGAACAGATCGGTGGCTTTCCAGCGGCTCAGCAGCAGGACGTGACGGGTAATGTCGGCGGTGACGTTCGGGTTGCCGTCGCGATCGCCGCCCATCCACGAGGTGAAGCGTACCGGGACAAAATCCACCGGCAGCTTATAGCCGAGGTTTTCTTCCAGCTGTTCGTTCAGCTCGCGCAGGTAATTCGGGACGCCTTCCCACAGGCTGTTTTCCACCACGGCAAAGCCCCATTTGGCTTCGTCCACCGGGCTTGGGCGATGTTTACGGATTTCGTCCGTATGCCACGACTGGGCGATCAACTGGCGCAGGCGGCGCATCAGCTGGTTACGCTCGTAATCGGCAATGTCTTTGTTATCAAGCTGCTTTAAGCAGTTATTCACTTCCACCATTTTGTGGATCAGCGTGCGGCGGGTGATTTCTGTCGGATGGGCGGTCAGCACCAGCTCCAGCGACAGGGACTCCACGGCTTTCTTGATGGTGTCTTCATTGAGTTCGGGCTGGTCTTTCAGCTTTCTGAGGGTGCGGGCGATGATTTCCGGATTGCTGGCCCCTTCGCCTTTTGGCGATATGCTGTGGTATTGCTCGGCGGTATTCGCCAGGTTCAGGAACTGGCTGAAGGCGCGGGCCACGGGTAACAGCTCATCGTTGGACAGGTTCTGCAAGGTGGTGAGCAGTTCCTGGCGGTCGGCTTCGTTACCTGCACGGGAGGATTTTGAGAGCTTACGGATCGTTTCAACGCGGTCGAGAATGTTCTCTCCCAGTGCGTCCTTGATGGTATCTCCCAGTAGCTTGCCGAGCATACTGACATTACTACGCAAAGCGGAATATTGTTCGTTCATGTTAACCCAGACACCCCATCTCATTTTGTAAATGTCCTGTATCTTTCAAACCACAGCGGCGTTGGCTGCATGTTACTCGGCTCATCCATGAGCCTCGCCCTTACGGGCCGCTGCCAGCAGCGTTCAAATCTGTTCCAGACAGATTTGTCACCCACCCAGGTCACTTACTTATGTAAGCTCCCTGGGATGTGTGCGTTTGCCGCCTTGCTGTGATTCGAAATCTTTCGGACATTGTTTTGTAGTCGTCTTTTATAAAGCCACGTAAAACCCCTTGCGTCAATTGCTGCGAAAACGGTTCAGCAAACGAATAAATGACGAGAATTTATGAAAGTTAACGGGCGTCGATGCTGATAAGTAAAGCTTATGGGAATGTGACAAAAATCACCCCTCACCCGCAGGTGAGGGGAAGAAATTAATGCCAGCAGAAGTGATGCACAACCTGGGTGATGAGCTCCCGGGTTGGCTTAATAAAGCGCGTTTCCAGATATTCATCCGGCTGGTGAGCCTGATTAATCGAGCCGGGGCCTAACACCAGCGTCGGGCACAGCGTCTGAATAAACGGCGCTTCGGTGCAGTAGTTCACCACCTCGGTTTGCGTGCCGAGCAGTTTTTCCACGACCTCGACCAGCTGGTGATCCGGCGGGCATTCGTAGCCGGGGATCGGCGGATGCAGTTCGGCGATATTGACGCGACCCGGCCAGCGCTCGCTTACCGGTGCCAGCGCTTCATTGAGCAGTCCTTCCAGATCGTTAAGCGTCATGCCCGGCAACGGACGAATATCCATATGCAGTTCACAGCAGGCGCAAATGCGGTTCGCCGCGTCACCGCCGTGAATATGGCCGAGGTTGAGCGTCGGATAAGGCACGGTAAAGGCGTCAAAGTGATAGCGTTCTTTCAGCGTGTCGCGCAGTTGCAGGATATGGCCGATGGACTCGTGCATCAGTTCGATAGCGTTGACGCCGCGTGCCGGATCGCTGGAGTGACCGGACTGACCGAGAATGCGGATGGCATTCGAGATGTGCCCTTTGTGGGCGCGTACCGGTTGCAATGATGTCGGCTCACCGATAATGGCGCAGTCCGGGCGGATCTCCGCGTGTTCTGCGAAGTAACGCGCGCCTGCCATGCTGGTTTCTTCATCGGCGGTTGCCAGTACGTAGAGCGGCTTTTTAAGCGTCGTCACATCCACGTCACGCAGCGCATCAAGAATGAAGGCAAAAAAGCCTTTCATGTCGGCAGTGCCGAGGCCGTAAAGTTTGTTGTCATGCTCGGTGAGGGTAAAGGGATCCCGCGTCCAGCGACCATCGTCAAACGGCACGGTATCGGTGTGACCGGTTAACAGTAAACCGCCCGATCCCTGGCCCGCGCTGGCGAGCATATTGAATTTATTGCGTGTGCCGGGAACCGGCTGGATGTCCACTTTAAACCCGAGATCGCCAAACCAGCCGCCCAGCAGATTGATTAAAGTCGCATTACTCTGATCCAGCGCTTCTTCCGTTGCACTGATAGACGGTGTGGCTATCAGGGCGCGGTAAATCTCGATAAACGGCGGTAGACTCATTTTCATTGTTGACACACCTTAGGTCGTGATAGTATCAATATTCATGCAGTAAATGTGAATAAAAATACATTAACGTTGATCGTAAAGGAACCCGATGTTGAATACGCTGATTGTGGGCGCTAGCGGTTATGCGGGCGCTGAGCTTGTAAGCTACGTGAATCGCCATCCTCATATGAACATAACCGCTTTGACCGTGTCAGCGCAAAGCAATGATGCGGGAAAGCGCATCTCCGATTTGCATCCGCAGCTGAAAGGCATTGTTGATCTGCCTTTACAGCCGATGTCCGACATCAGCGAGTTCACCGACGGCGTGGATGTGGTGTTTCTGGCCACCGCCCATGAAGTCAGCCATGACCTTGCGCCGCAGTTTCTGGCGGCGGGCTGCGTGGTGTTCGACCTCTCCGGCGCGTTCCGCGTTAACGATGCCGGGTTCTACGAAAAATATTATGGTTTCACCCATCAGCATCCGGATCTGCTGGAAAAAGCGGTCTATGGCCTGGCGGAGTGGAATGCCGATAAGCTGAAAGACGCCAATTTGATCGCCGTGCCGGGCTGTTATCCAACGGCGGCGCAATTGTCTCTGAAGCCGTTGATCGACGCCGGGCTGCTGGATCTTTCCCAGTGGCCGGTGATCAACGCCACCAGCGGCGTCAGCGGTGCGGGGCGTAAGGCGGCCATCTCGAACAGTTTTTGTGAAGTGAGCCTGCAACCTTATGGCGTGTTTAATCACCGTCATCACCCGGAAATCACCACTCATCTGGGCGCAGAGGTGATCTTTACGCCGCATCTGGGCAACTTCCCGCGTGGCATTCTGGAAACCATCACCTGCCGCCTGAAACCTGGCGTCGACAGCGCGCAGATCGCTCAGGCTTTTCAGCAGGCGTATGCGGATAAACCGCTGGTGCGTCTGTATGACAAAGGCGTCCCGGCGCTGAAAAACGTGGTGGGCCTGCCGTTCTGCGACATTGGTTTCGCGGTGTCGGATCAGCATCTCATCGTGGTGGCGACCGAAGATAACCTGCTGAAAGGTGCGGCGGCGCAGGCAGTGCAGTGTGCAAACATTCGTTTCGGCTATGCTGAAACGCAGTCTCTTATTTAAGGGTGCAATGATGAATCCATTAATTATCAAGCTGGGTGGCGTACTGCTGGATAGCGAAGAAGCGCTGGAGCGCCTGTTTACGGCGCTGGTGAATTATCGTGAGTCCCATCAGCGCCCGCTGGTGATCGTGCACGGCGGCGGCTGCGTGGTGGATGAGCTGATGAAGCAGCTTAACCTGCCGGTCACCAAGAAAAATGGTCTGCGCGTCACGCCAGCCGATCAGATCGACATTATCACCGGCGCGCTGGCGGGTACCGCTAACAAGACGCTGCTGGCATGGGCGAAGAAACACCATATCGCCTCAGTTGGCCTGTACCTCGGCGATGGCGACAGCGTGAGCGTGACGCAGCTCGACGAAGAACTGGGCCACGTGGGCCACGCTAAACCTGGCTCGCCGAAACTTATCAACACTCTGCTGGACGGCGGTTTCCTGCCGGTAGTCAGCTCAATTGGCGTGACCGACGACGGGCAGTTAATGAACGTCAACGCAGACCAGGCGGCTACCGCGCTGGCGGCGACGCTGGGCGCGGATTTGATCCTGCTGTCTGATGTGAGCGGTATTCTTGACGGTAAAGGTCAGCGCATTGCGGAAATGACCGCGGCGAAAGCCGAGCAGCTGATCGACCAGGGGATTATTACCGACGGCATGATCGTGAAAGTGAACGCCGCGCTGGATGCCGCCCGCACGCTGGGCCGTCCGGTGGACATCGCGTCATGGCGTCATGCGGAACAACTTCCGGCGCTGTTCAATGGCACGCCGATTGGCACCCGTATTCTGGCGTAAGATTTAATACATTGCCGGATGGCGCTGCGCTTATCCGGCCTACAAACCGTTTTAACCTGTAGGCCGGGTAAGCAACGCGCCACCCGGCGCAAAATCACGAAGAAAGGAAGAATGTTATGGCACTTTGGGGCGGGCGTTTTACTCAGGCAGCGGATCAACGGTTCAAACAGTTCAACGACTCTTTGCGCTTTGACTACCGCCTGGCGGAGCAGGATATTGTTGGCTCTGTGGCCTGGTCTAAGGCGCTGGTAACGGTCGGCGTGCTGACGGCGCAGGAACAGCAGCAACTCGAAGAAGCGCTGACGATCCTGCTGGAAGAGGTACGCCTCGATCCGCAGCAAATCCTTACCAGCGATGCCGAAGATATTCATAGCTGGGTGGAAGGCAAGCTCATCGACAAAGTGGGCGCGCTGGGTAAAAAACTGCATACCGGGCGTAGCCGTAATGACCAGGTGGCGACCGATCTGAAATTGTGGTGCAAAGAGCAGGTGAGCGAGCTGCTCGGCGCGAACCGGCAGTTGCAGTCTGCGCTGGTGGAAACCGCGCAGGCGAACCAGGATGCGGTGATGCCGGGCTACACGCACCTGCAACGTGCGCAGCCGGTGACCTTTGCCCACTGGTGCCTGGCCTATGTTGAGATGCTGGCCCGTGATGAAAGTCGTTTACAGGATGCGCTCAAGCGGATGGACGTCAGCCCGTTAGGCTGCGGCGCGCTGGCAGGCACAGCGTATGAAATCGACCGTGAACAGCTGGCCGGCTGGCTGGGCTTTGCGTCGGCGACCCGTAACAGCCTCGACAGCGTATCGGATCGCGATCACGTGCTGGAGCTGCTGTCCGACGCCTCTATCGGCATGGTGCATCTGTCGCGTTTCGCTGAAGATCTGATCTTCTTTAACACCGGTGAAGCGGGTTTTGTTGAACTGTCCGATCGTGTTACGTCCGGCTCGTCCTTAATGCCACAGAAGAAAAACCCGGATGCGCTGGAGCTGATCCGCGGCAAATGTGGCCGTGTACAGGGCGCGCTGACCGGCATGATGATGACCCTGAAAGGGCTGCCGCTGGCGTATAACAAAGATATGCAGGAAGACAAAGAAGGGCTGTTCGACGCGCTGGACACCTGGCTGGATTGCCTGCACATGGCAACGCTGGTGCTGGACGGTATTCAGGTGAAACGTCCACGCTGTCAGGAAGCGGCGCAGCAGGGCTACGCCAATGCCACCGAACTGGCGGATTATCTGGTTGCTAAAGGCGTGCCGTTCCGTGAAGCGCACCATATTGTCGGTGAGGCGGTCGTGGAAGCCATTGCGCAAGGTAAACCGCTGGAAGATCTGGCGCTTGCGGATCTGCAGAAATTCAGCAGCGTGATAGGTGAGGATGTGTATCCGATCCTGTCGCTACAGTCCTGCCTTGATAAGCGCGCGGCGAAAGGCGGGGTGTCACCGACGCAGGTGGCAAGTGCCATTGCCGGTGCCCGGGCGCGACTGGCATAAAAATAAAAAAGAACCCCGCCAACGGCGGGGTTCTGGTTTTGGTAACGGCTTATGTGAGCTTAAGCATCTCTTCTGTGATGGTGAACGTCTTCAGCACAGTTTCTGTACCTTTAACCTCTTCCTCCAGGGTGATGACATCACCGACTTCTGGGTATGCCCCCTATATTTGTTACCTTTACCGGCATTGTGACAGGCAAAAAAAAGCGGACACAGAGGTCCGCTAAATAGTTCACGTTGGCTTTAGTTATTTCAAAACAAGGCGAGTGGCTTCAAGGGATTTTTGAGATGCCGCCTCGTTTCTACTGCTAATTATTGTACAGAGAGCTTGATAGGGATAATCGTTCATTGCTATTCTATCTATCGCCATGGGCTATCATGGCGTCGGAGGATGAAGAATGAATATTCGCGATCTTGAATATCTGGTTGCGTTAGCTGAACACCGTCACTTTCGCCGCGCGGCAGACGCCTGCCATGTCAGCCAGCCTACGCTGAGCGGCCAGATCCGTAAGCTGGAAGATGAGCTTGGCGTCATGCTTCTGGAGCGCACCAGCCGCAAAGTACTCTTTACCCAATCCGGTCTGCTGCTGGTGGATCAGGCGCGCACGGTGCTGCGTGAAGTCAAAGTGCTTAAAGAAATGGCCAGTCAGCAGGGCGAGGCTATGTCCGGTCCGCTGCACATTGGCCTGATCCCCACCGTAGGGCCGTATCTGCTGCCGCAGATTATTCCACTGTTGCACCAGACCTTCCCGAAACTGGAAATGTATCTGCACGAAGCCCAGACGCATCAGTTGCTGACGCAACTGGACAGCGGCAAGCTCGATTGCGCGATCCTCGCGCTGGTTAAAGAGAGCGAGGCTTTTATTGAAGTCCCGCTTTTTGACGAACCGATGCTGCTGGCGATCTACGAAGATCACCCGTGGGCGAACCGCGATCGTGTACCGATGGGCGATCTGGCAGGTGAAAAGCTGTTGATGCTGGAAGACGGACACTGTCTGCGCGATCAGGCGATGGGTTTCTGCTTTGAAGCCGGGGCCGATGAAGATACGCATTTTCGCGCCACCAGTCTGGAAACGCTGCGTAATATGGTGGCGGCGGGAAGTGGTATTACCCTGCTGCCGGCGCTGTCAGTACCGCCAGAGCGCAAGCGTGACGGCGTGGTCTATCTGCCGTGCATTAAACCAGAGCCGCGTCGTACCGTTGGGCTGGTTTATCGCCCAGGCTCGCCGCTGCGCAGCCGCTATGAGCAGCTGGCAGAGGCCATCCGTACGACTATGGATGGCCACTTTGACCGCGTATTAAAACAGGCGGTTTAAGCCGTTCAGCGCCGCTACCCGATAGGCTTCCGCCATGGTCGGGTAGTTAAAGGTGGTGTTAACAAAGTACTCAATCGTGTTACCGCCACCTTTCTGCTCCATAATCGCCTGGCCGATATGAATAATTTCGGCAGCGCGCTCCCCGAAGCAGTGGATCCCCAGAATTTCTTTCGTCTCGCGGTGGAATAGAATTTTCAGCGTGCCAACGCTCATGCCGACGATCTGCGCCCGTGCCAGGTGTTTAAACTGCGCACGGCCCACTTCGTAAGGCACCTTCATGGCGGTGAGCTGCTGTTCTGTTTTTCCCACCGAACTGATTTCCGGGATGGTATAGATGCCGGTAGGAATGTCTTCCACCAGATGCGCACTGGCTTCGCCTTTGACCAGCGCCTGGGCGGCGATACGTCCCTGATCGTAAGCGGCAGAAGCCAGGCTCGGGTAGCCGATCACATCGCCGACCGCATACACGTGCGGCAACGCCGTCTGGTACATGCTGTTCACTTTCAACAGGCCGCGGCCATCCGCCTGTAAGCCGATGTTTTCCAGCGCCAGCGAGTCCACGTTACCGGTACGGCCATTCGCATACAGCAGGCAATCCGCCTTGAGTTTTTTGCCGGATTTCAGGTGCATGATCACCCCGTCATCCATGCCTTCGATGCGTTCGTACTCTTCGTTGTGGCGAATAACCACGCCGTTATTCCAGAAGTGATAGGAAAGTGAGTCGGACATCTCCTGATCGAGGAAGGCCAGCAAGCGGTCGCGGGTGTTGATCAGATCAACTTTGACGTCCATTCCCCGGAAGATCGATGCATATTCACAGCCAATCACCCCGGCACCATAGATGATCACATGGCGCGGTTCATGCTGGAGGCTGAGGATAGAGTCGCTGTCGTAGACGCGCGGATGAGAAAAATCGACGTCCGCCGGATGGTACGGGCGCGAACCGCAGGCAATCACGAATTTTTCGGCGGTCAGCGTTTCCACTGAGCCATCCGGGCACTCCAGCGCCAGCGTATGATCGTCCACAAAGTGCGCGTTGCCCTGCAAAATCTCGCAATGATTGCGTTCATAAAAGCCCTGACGCATGCGGGTCTGCTGGTTAATCACGCTGTCGGCATGATTGAGGATGTCGGCAAAAGAGGAGCGAAGAAGGCGGGAGTGATCACTGTAGAGCGGGTTTTGATTGAATTCGATAATACGACTGACGGCATGGCGAAGCGCTTTGGAAGGGATGGTCCCCCAGTGCGTACAGCCGCCGCCGACGTTGTGGTAGCGTTCAATAACCGCGACCCGAGCTCCTTGCTTAACCAGACCCATTGCCGCGCCTTCGCCGCCGGGGCCGGAACCTATCACTATTGCATCGTAATCCCAGGAATGTGACATGGTATTACTCACCTGTTTTTATACACAAAATAAACACAATGATAACATTTGCCTCGCTTTAACCCAATTATCGTTGTGCTTTTTTGCGAAGGCAAAGCACAAACTGCCCGTAAACAATCATTCACAAAGCAATGTAAACCGATTAGTTTTATTGTCTGGTATAGTGCCATCGGGCCTTTGGAAGGATTCAGACATCGTGATGGGCGTTAGAGCGCAACAAAAAGAACGCACCCGGCGTTCGCTGGTAGAAGCGGCATTTAGTCAATTAAGCGCTGAGCGTAGTTTTGCCAGCCTCAGCCTGCGCGAAGTGGCGCGCGAGGCGGGTATTGCGCCGACATCATTTTATCGTCATTTCCGCGATGTGGATGAACTTGGTCTGACCATGGTGGATGAGAGCGGGCTGATGCTGCGCCAGTTGATGCGCCAGGCGCGCCAGCGTATCGCCAAAGGCGGCAGCGTGATCCGCACCTCGGTGTCCACCTTTATGGAATTTATCGGCAATAATCCCAATGCTTTCCGCCTGTTATTGCGGGAACGCTCTGGCACGTCGGCCGCGTTCCGTGCTGCTGTGGCGCGTGAAATCCAGCACTTTATTGCGGAACTTGCCGACTATCTCGAACTCGAAAACCATATGCCGCGGGCGTTTACCGAGGCACAGGCCGATGCGATGGTCACTATCGTCTTTAACGCTGGCGCTGAAGCCTTAGATATTGGCGTGGAACAACGTCGGCAATTAGAAGAGCGACTGGTATTACAGCTGCGGATGATTTCCAAAGGCGCGTATTACTGGTATCGCCGTGAACAAGAGAAGGTTTCGCAACAACCCGCAGAGTGAAGGATGAGTAATGAAACAGTCAGGTCTAGATAAAGGTACGTTGCTGCTGGCGCTGCTCGCTGGCTTATCCATCAATGGCGCCTTTACCGCTATTTTCAGTTCTGTAGTGCCGTTTTCCATCTTCCCGATTATCGCGCTGGTGCTGACGGTGTACTGTCTGCATCAGCGTTATCAGAACCGTACGATGCCAGTGGGTTTACCGGGTGTGGCGGCAGCGTGTTTCATTCTTGGCGTGCTGCTTTACAGCGCCGTGGTGCGCGCAGAGTATCCGGCTATCGGCTCTAACTTTGTGCCTGCGGTACTCTCCGTGGCGCTGGTATTCTGGATCGGCTATCGCCTGCGTAACCGCAGGCATGAATTGCCGGAATAAGCCGCTTACTTACGGGTCAAGAGTACGCCGCATTCCATATGGTGGGTGTACGGGAACTGATCGAACAGGGCCAGACGTTCAACGTTGTGCGTCTGGCTCAGCGTTTCGAGATTCTTACATAAGGTTTCCGGATTGCAGGAAATGTACAGAATGCGCGGATACGCCTGCACCATCTTTTCAGTTTCGCTGTCCAGCCCGCTCCGCGGGGGATCGACGAAAATTGTCTCGCACTGATAGCTTTTCAAATCGATACCCTGCAGGCGGTTAAATTCCCGCACGCCGTTCATCGCCTGGGTAAACTCTTCTGCCGCCATGCGGATAATCTGCACGTTATCGATGTGGTTTGCGGCAATGTTATATTGCGCGGCCGCCACCGATGGCTTGGCAATTTCCGTCGCCAGTACGCGGTCGAAGTTACGCGCCAGTGCCAGCGAGAAGTTGCCATTTCCGCAGTACAGCTCCAGCAAATCCCCCGTCGAATTTTTGGTGGCGTTCAGCGCCCATTCCAGCATCTGAATATTCATCGCCGCATTGGGCTGCGTGAAGCTGTTCTCCACCTGACGATAGATCATCTCTTTACCGGCGACGGGCAGCCGCTCGTCGATGTAATCCTGATCCAGCGCGATTTTCGTTTTAGTGGCGCGACCAATAATGTGCACGTTCAGGTTTTGCGCCCGTAGCGCATCGCGCAGGGCTTCGGCCTGCTCGCGCCAGGCATCATCCAGCTTCTTATGGTAGAGCAGCGACACCACGGCCTGGTTGCTGAGGGTGGTGAGATAATCGATCTGGAACAGCTTATGGCGCAGCACCGGCGTTTGCCGTACCCCGTCCATCATGGCGCGCATCAGATGGTTAATCAGTTCGCTGGCCGCCGGGAAGCTGTCGACGCGAATACGGTTTTTCGTCTGCTGGTCGAAGATGATGTGATACAGGTCGTCACCGTCATGCCAGATGCGGAATTCGGCACGCATGCGGTAATGGCTGACCGGGGAACGGAACACCTCCGGAAGCGGCGCGGCAAAGGGCGTCATCATACTTTGCAGTCGGACGACTTTTTCAGCCAGTTGCGCGTCGTACTGTTCTGTCGGGAGGTGTTCTGGGGTCATGGTGCGTCCTGAGTAAGAAGGAATTACGCGGGGATTGTAGGGATTGTGCGCGTATTGTCCAGCCCTGGCGTTTTTGGATTTCTTAATTAGCAGTCTGGACATCTATATGTAACTAAATGTAGCATCCGGTTTCCGGTCTCCTGAGTTAAAAGGGAATCCAGTGCAAATCTGGAGCTGACGCGCAGCGGTAAGAAGTTAAAGGTGATAGCGAAAGCAGACACTGCCGTAAGGTGGGAAGTCATCATCTGTTGTACTTCGAGCCCGAAGACCTGCCGGGATCACGTCGCATTTGGTTTCATCATCGCGTGCTATAGATGAAGCCTGCGGCATCCTTCTTATTTTATGGATGCTTTAACAATGATTAAAAAAGTATCGCTGTTGACGGTATTGTCCGTCACGGCATTTTCGGGCTGGGCGCAGGGTAGCGCTGACTCGTTGGTGGTGACTGCAAACCGTTTTGAGCAACCTGCTAATACCGTTCTGGCACCCACGTCAGTGGTGACGCGGGAAGATATTGATCGCTGGCAGTCAAAAAGCGTTGTTGAAATTATGTCACGTCTGCCTGGTGTGGACATCGCGCAAAGCGGCGGTTTGGGGGCGACTTCTTCTACCTTTATTCGCGGCACTGAATCCCGCCATGTGTTGGTGTTGATTGATGGCATTCCTCTGAACAACGCGGGTATCAGTAACGTTCCCGATCTGAGTCAAATTCCTACTTCATTGATTCAGCGCATCGAGTATATCCGGGGCCCTCGTTCGGCGTTGTATGGTTCCGACGCGATAGGCGGAGTGATCAACATCATTACTGGCCGTGATAAGCCGGGCGCAGAAATTACGGCGGGAGTCGGATCGAAGGGTTATCAATCCTATGAGGGTTCCTTCCAGCAGGTATTGGATAAAACCAAAATCACGATGGCAGGTAACTACACCTATACCCGCGGTTTTGATATTGGTGCAAAAGATGCACCGCGCCAGCCGGACCGTGACGGTTTTATGAGTAAATCGCTGTATGGTTCGGTGGAGCAGCAGATTAGCGATAGCGTGAGCGGTTTCTTCCGTGGCTTCGGTTATGACAATCGCTCAGCGTATGACGGTTATGATCACTATGATGCAAACTTCATGATCGATGGACGGCCGGATACTCGCCAACTCTATAGCCAGAACTGGGATACAGGATTGCGTTATAACCAGGGCATTTTCAAATCTCAGCTGGTAGCTGGTTACGGTCGCAGCAAAGATCAGAACTATGATCCGACCAAAGGTCGCTATTCTTCTTCTGCAACGACTGACGATGTGAAGCAGTACACCGCTCAGTGGCTGAATACGGTTGAAGTTGGCCACGGTAATATTGGCGCGGGCCTGGATTGGCAGAAGCAAAAAACTGAAGCCGGTACGGGATCGATGACAAATGGTTACGATCAGCACAACACCGGTGTGTTCCTTTCGGCTATGCAGCAGCTTAATAGTGTCACGCTGGAAGCCGCTGCCCGTAATGATGATAACTCCAACTTTGGCAATCATAGCACCTGGCAAACCAGCGCTGCCTGGGAGTTCGTCGAGGGTTATCGCATTCTCGGGTCTTATGGTACTGCTTACAAAGCACCGACCATGAGTCAGATCCACAGCGAAAATTATGGTAACCCGAACCTTAAGCCTGAAGAGAGCAAACAGTGGGAAGGCGGTTTTGAAGGCTTAACAGGCCCGGTGAACTGGCGTGTGACGGGTTATCGTAACGACATTGATAACCTGATCGGCTATGACGCTAATTATCGCTTCTACAATGTGAACGAAGCCCGCATCAAAGGCGTCGAGGCCACGGCACAGTTCGACACCGGTCCGGTAGCGCATCAGATTTCCTATGATTATGTTGATCCACGCAATGCGAAAACTAACGAAGTGTTGGCCCGCCGCTCTAAGCAGCAGGTTAAATATCAACTTGACTGGCAGGTTTGGGATCTCGACTGGAACCTGGCTTACCGTTATTTAGGCACTCGCTATGACGTAGCCGTAGATCCGAATACCTATTCGACAGAACGTGTGAAAATGGGCGGTGTAAGCCTGTGGGATGTGGCCGTTTCATATCCTGTCACCTCACACCTGACAGTTCGTGGTAAAATAGCTAACCTGTTCGATAAAGATTACGAGACAGTTTATGGCTATCAAACTGCAGGGCGAGAATACAACTTGTCTGGCAGCTACACCTTCTGACCTCAAACCTACCGTGCTGGTGTTTGACTCCGGCGTCGGTGGGTTATCGGTCTATGATGAGATCCGGCAATTGCTGCCGGATCTGCATTACATTTATGCTTTCGATAACGTCGCTTTTCCTTATGGGGAAAAAAGCGAAACCTTTATCGTCGAGCGAGTGCTGAACATTGTCTCTGCCGTTCAGGCGCGCTACCCCCTGGCTATGGCTGTCATTGCCTGCAATACCGCCAGCACAGTTTCCCTTCCTGCTCTGCGTGAAAAGTTTCAGTTCCCGGTTGTGGGCGTTGTTCCCGCCATCAAACCTGCGGCGCGACTGACGGCCAATGGCATCGTGGGTTTACTGGCCACGCGCGGTACGGTAAAGCGTCCTTATACGCATGAACTCATCCAGCGTTTCGCAAATGAATGCCATATAGAGATGCTGGGATCGTCGGAGCTGGTCGAACTGGCTGAGGCAAAGCTGCACGGTCAGCCGGTTCCGCTTGAAAACCTGAAGCGTATTCTGCGCCCGTGGCTGCGGATGCCAGAGCCGCCGGATACCGTGGTGTTAGGTTGTACGCATTTCCCGCTACTGCGCGAAGAGCTGCTGCAGGTATTACCGGATGGCACGCGACTGGTGGATTCCGGGGCTGCTATTGCTCGCCGCACAGCCTGGTTATTAGAGCATGACGCGCCGGACGCAAAATCTGCGGATGAAAATATCGCATTTTGTATGGAGGCCACGCCTGAAGCTGTACAGTTATTGCCCGTTTTGCAGCGTTACGGCTTCAGAATGCTCGAAAAACTGCCGGTCCAGAACGATTTCGACCAAAAAAGAGACGGTTGATAAATTTTTTGAAATTAGGGGTTGTCAGCCCGGAATAACTCCCTATAATGCGCCTCCACTGACACGGAACAACGGCTTACAGGCCACCGGGTCAGGAGGTCTTCCTCCGGGAATGACCGGCAGAGAAAAGCAAAATAATCGCTTGACTCTGAACGGGGAAAACGTAATATACGGGACCTCGCGACACAGCGCCAAAGCGCGTCGCAACTGCTCTTTAACAATTTATCAGACAATCTGTGTGGGCACTCAAGGACATGGATTCTTAAACGTCCTCGGACGCTAAATGAATACCAAGTCTCTGGAGTGAACATACGTAATTC